>CAWASN010000007.1:0-2031188 GCA_963784845.1 uncultured Actinomycetes bacterium
GACGCGAGCACACGACATCCCCAACGTCACGATTGCGAGTTTCGTCGCGTACACAACGGTGTCGCTACCCGCGGTGGGTCGCAACGCCGCTGCGGTCCGCGCCAGCCGGTCACGATGCACGCCCCGCAGCCGTTCGCGCAGTTCATCAGGAGCGGTGAAACCGAGATGGCGGATCTGATTCAAATACTTGATGCGTACGTTGCGTCCCGAGCGACGCACGACCAACAACCGCGCGGATCGCTTCGACATCACCATCGGCGGACTTCGCGATCCCCGACGCCCGGCCCGACAACGCCGCCCAGGGCGGCGTGACGCGTCGAGCTCGTCGGACTTGCCGTTCCGGCGTCGCTCCTGTCGGTTGGGACGATCGACCTCGATCACCACCAGGCCCGGCCCCGGCAGATGGGCACCCGCCAACCCGGCACCGTACACGCCGGTTTCCCTCCACCCCGACCCGAGCCACGGGACCGAAGCCCGAAAGCCAGCCGTACAACTCGGCGAAGCCGGCCGGTGTCGTCGCGAACGAGCAAACGCCCAGCACGCCGCCGTTCATGTCGACGGCCGCCGCGACGTGCACATCCGCATGAGTGGGCTTGACCTGGTTTGACGGACATCCACGATCAGGGGTGTAACCCCGGAGAGGATGTCCACATATGGAGACGATGGGACGGAAGAAGGCCCGCCGTCGTCGGTCGTTCACCAAGGAGTTCAAGGCTGAGGTCGTCGAGCTGGTCCGCCAGCCGGGGAACTCGGTCGGGAGCGTCGCGCGTGATCTGGATCTGACCGAGACTGCGGTGCGCGCGTGGGTGAAGCAGGCCGATGTCGACGATGGTCATGTCGAAGGTCTGACCACGAGGAGCGTGAAGAGCTGGCGCAGCTGCGCGGGAGAGCCGCCGGTTGTCGCGAGGACGTGGACATCCTCAAGCGGGCGACGGCTTTCTTCGCCAAGGAGACCCGGTGAACGTGTTCCCGTTCATCGAGGCGGAGAAGGCTGAGCAGCACGACACGGTGAAGCGGCGTGTGAGCTGCTCGAGGTCTCCCGGTCCGCCTTTTACGAGTGGCACAAGCACGTCCCGTCCACCCGGCAACTCGCCGACGAAGCACTCGGCGAACGCATCCGAGCGATTCATGAGGAGTCCGTGGCACCTACGGGTGGCCTCGGGTGCATCGGCCGTTACGCCGACGACGGCGTGCACGTCGGTCCGGCAACGTGTCGCGCGGATCATGCGCGCGAACGGGTCTGGTCGGCCGGTGCCGGCGGCGGTGGGTCAAGACCACCATCTCCGATCCCGACGTGGTCGCGGTCGATCTGCTGAAGCGGTCGTTCGGGCCGGGCACGGTCGACCTTGACCGCGTCTATGTCGGTGACATCACTTACGTCCGGACGTGGGAAGGTGGGCGTACTCGCGACCGTCATCGATCTCGCCTCTCGACGGGTGGTCGGGCTGGGCGATGGCAGATCACATGCGAGCCGAGTTGGTCTGCGACGCGTTGCGCATGGCGATCGAGAACCGTCGTCCCGCGCCGGGTGCGATGTTCCACTCCGATCGCGGAACTCAATACACGAGCAAGGAGTTCACTGACCTGCTCGCCGAGCACGAGATGATCCAGTCGCTGTCGCGTCCGCGGCAGTGCTGGGACAACGCGGTCGCGGAGAGCTTCTTCGCGTCGTTGAAACTCGAGTGCATCTACCGTCAAGCGTTGCCGACCCGCACGCACGCGCGGCGGGCCGTGTTCGACTACATCGAGGTGTTCTTCAACCGGCGGCGGCTTCACTCAGCGCTTGGCTATTGCACGCCCGCCGCCTACGAGAACAAGATCCGTAACCACAAGACCGCTCACGCGGCATAACCACGATGTCCGGCAAACCGGGTCAACCCCAGAGTGTCAACTCCGCCCGTGACCGGGCGCGTGGTCTCTACGATGGTCATCGCCATCCCTTCTGCTTCAACGGTTCAAGGGGTGGCACGCACGTCCGGGAAGGAGAGGTTGGACGAGCCGCTGCGCTAACAGCGACTCGACACCCTCCGGAACGGGGCGTGCCCCTTTTTCGACTCGCGGCCCGGCCGACATGCACCCAGCGAACCTCAGTGCTTCCAACGAGTCAGACCGAACAACGAGCCACGCCGGAACGTACCGAACACCAACATCATGATGGTGGACCCACGAACTAGCGCTCGCCCATACTCACTGGGCAATATGAAGCCGCATGTCGATTCAAAGGTCCCCAACGGTTCTCGCGTGTGGTTCGCTCGTTAGGAGTTGCGACTGCCGTGTCGCTCCTCCTCACCGCTGGATGTAGCAGTAGCAGCAAGTCTCAATCGGCGACGGCGTCGGCCGCCACATCGACCACAGTCCAGTCCTCGGAGACGAGCGCGGCCGCGTCGTCAACCACTCCGATCACCGCGCTCACTCAGGCGCAGCTCGCATCCGCCGTGCTCGCGGTCACCGACCTGCCGACAGGCTGGTCGACCACCCCTCCGAGCACCGACAAGAAGAGCTTGTGCAACAAGGACTCGGTGAACAAGGCCGTACCGCCGGTAGCGACGGCGGAAGCGGACTTCGTAAAGGGATCGGACCTCCCCTTGTTCGGTGACCAGTTGCTCGCATACTCGGATGTGGCGACGGCCGGGCGTGCGCTCGACAAGTACGTGAGCAACGCTTCGGCGTGCACGAGCTTCAAGCAGGACGGCATTGACAACGCGGTCGGGCAGTTATCGATCCACCGCTCGGCGACCGCAGCATCGGCTATCGACTGACGGCCACCAAGGACGGCATCACGGGCGGCGTCATCGAAATCGAGGTGGCCCAGCGAGGGCCGCTGCTCGTCTACGTCGGCTACGGCGACTTCAGCTCCAACACGGAGCAACTGGCGAAGTTCGCCAAGCTCGCGTACGACAAGGCCGTGAGCACGCTCCGCCTCCCCTGAGCGTCTGGCGTTCGGAGCCAACGCCATATCTGCCGATATGCGCTGCTGGCAGACGTGCGTCAATCCGTACTCGGGGGTGACTTAATAATCCACCCCAGCGGCCACAAAACGCGTCCCCATCGTGCCGATATGCGCGAGTCAATAATCGCGAGCGCCGGCACGAGTGGCCACGGGCGACGCACCCGCCGTCAGGCAGCGGTGCGGTCGTCCGGTTGGTCGTAGTGGCGGGTTGCGACTTCGACGTCACTCGTGAGCATCGAGGTCAGTAGTTCGTCGAGGCGCGCGGCGACATCCCACGCAAGCCAGTGCTCGCCACACGCGGGGCACTCTTCCATCGGGACGTCGAGGACAACAGCGACCCGCCCGTCGCGCTCGGCGGTCTTGGCCCGTCGTACGGAGACTCGGGCGGCCTGGTCGCAGCGTTCGCACCGCATCAGCGCCTCCTACGGTAGTCGTTCGACCATAGATCCGGGTCCGGCTCGTACACGGTCACGACCCGCTCCTCCTGGTGCTCGTCGTCCACGACGACGACAACGTGCAGCGGCCGAACCCAGTCGATGACGAGGACGAGCTCCTTCAGCTCCGCCGGGCTGAGCTGGCGCTCCTCGATCACCTCGGCATCGGCGAGCGCGGCGTCGAACTCGGCGAAGGTGCAGTCGAGCAAGCGGAGCTTGTCGAACGCGTGCTCGCTCAACAGTCGCGGGTGGCGCCATACCTTCGGGCGGGGTACCGGCTCGTCCACGCGTCGATCATTACGCTACGCCTGCGTGGCCTCCGCGGATGGCGCCGTTCGAGCGCATGTCGTGCCACTGTCGTGCCACAACGGGAGGAAAATGGCGGTCAGTCGCGGTATGTCACGGGTCACCGCTCGTACCTCTCTACCTGCGCTTTCGCGTCGAACCGCTGCTCACTCGATTGCACCGGGAACGTTCGCAACGTAGAAGTCGTGGGTTCAAGTCCCATCACCTCCACTGCCGTTGTCGTTTCGACAACGTTCGCCCAGGTCAGCGCGTGGGTTCGAGTTGCGTCCCTTGAGGTGTCGCGCCCAGCGCCAGCCGGCGAGCGCAGTGAGTGCGCGCGTCGTTGCTGACGTCGGAGCGAGCAGTGACTAGGTGTTCTGCCCACGGCTGATGGCAGCCGACCGGTCGGGTTGTTCGAAACAGGACGTCCAGGCGTCAGAACGGAAGATGCGCCGCTTGGAGCGAGCGGAGCTCGTTGAACATCGCTCGGCACGCGGCCTCGTCGGGCGGGGCACACGGGTCTTCGATGACGGCCTGCAGCGCGAGGTCGGGGTTTCCCGTAATCGCCGAGTCGAGGACGAGGTCCTGCACATGCGTCTGGGCGGCGATCCACCCAGCTAGCGGTTCGCGCAACGCAGGCATCTGATCGGGGTGCACGCCACGGCCGTCGACGGTCGCGCCGACTTCGACGATCGCGCCGTCGGCGACGTCCGGCAGGAAGCCCTGATTGGGCACGTTGGTGGCCATGACCCAGGTGGGCGTGTCGGTCCACATCGCCGCGATGATCGTCACCACCTCTTCGGGACTGTGACCGGCGACGTGCAGCGGGAGCGGGATCTTCGTCGTCGCAGCCCAGCTCGCAGCTCGCTCCGCCACCTGCATGATCGGCTCGTGGAAGTCGAGCGGCGTCGGCTGCCACTCGGCAACGTCGAGCGCGAACGGCACGTACTCGCCGATGTGGCTGTCGACCGAGCAGGGCACGAGTCCGAACTCGCGGACCAGGTGCACGACGAGAGGTAGGTAGTTGAACTCGAGGAAGGTCGCACCAACCAGCATGCGATCAAGGGCCTTTGCGGCGCGGATGATTCGCGGCGAGTAGTCGAAGACGGGTTTGGCGAAGTACGTACGGATGCGAGGGAGCAGGTCCTCCCCGGTGCGTCGGTCCCGGAACTCGGTGAAGAACGTGAAGTGGTTGATGCCCGACGCCTTCGCCTCGATGGCCCGCCGGGGCACGCGCAGCCTCCGCGCCAGCCGGTTGATCCCAAGGGGCATCTCGTGACACATCCCGACATTGCGCACCGCGGTCGCGCGGTTGATGGCCAGCGTGACGCGGCTCATCGGGTTCGTGAGGTTGATGAGGAACGCGTCCGGGCAGTACTTCTCGATGCTCTCGCAGATGCCGAGTGTGTTCTTGATGCTGCGGAGCGAGTGGAACACCGCGCCGGGTCCGCCGTTCTCGCCGTTGATCTGGCGGGCGCCGTACCGGTTGGGAATCGCAAAGTCCTGCTTCCAGAACTCGAAGCGGCCGAACTCCGCGCTCGACAGCACGAAGTCCGCGCCGTCGAGTGCCTCGCTCGGGTCGGTCGAGTAGTCCAAGATCACGGGCGCGCCGGCTGAGGCGTTGAGCTTCGCCGCGAACTGGTAGGCGCGTTGGAGTCGTTCCGGGTTGACGTCATGCAATACGAGGCGCGCACCGCGGAGCTCGGGCGTGTGGACGACGTCGTTGACCATCGCGGGCCCGAACGACATCCCGCCCGCTCCGACGAGCGCGATCTTCGGCGTTGTCGTCATCTCGAACTCCGATCGACTGTGGCGGCACGCGACGGTATCGACGCTGCAGGTCACCGTCGAACGGAGCGAGGTTGCCCGCCCGGTGCGATCGCCGCGCGTCGTTCGATGCTGAGGGCGAGCGGCCGAAAGACGAAGCGGTGAAACGGTGCAACCGCATACCAGTAAGCCCTCCCGAACAAGCCGCGGGGGCGGAACAGTGCGCGTCGTACCAGGACGGTCCTGCTCTCTGCTCCCGTCGCGGGAAGTGATCGACCACTCGAGCCATGTGTCGCCGGGCGGTCTACGAAAATGGATTGCCGACGCCGTTGTCCGGCACTTGCCGCTCGTCCTCGTCTGCGCGCGGGCAACGGTCCTCACTCGAACTCGTCGCTTATCTTCGACGGATTCGGCGCATCGGACCACGCCAAATGAGAACCGCGAGCGTCGGTGCTGCGGCTCGGGGCCCGGGCCGGCACCCGCTTCGGTCGAGACACGAGCCGGGCCTTTGGTCGCGACTTCGCGCGCGGCCGAGCTGCTCCGATAGATGGGCGCCATGGGCGACGCCTCAGAACCGACCCGCCGCTGCTCGCGTTGCAGATTGCTCAGTCCCGTCGCAGCTGTGCGCACGGCGGTGCTGGGGTGACCATCATCTCGGCATCTTCATCCGTCACTGCTTGCCCTCGGCCCTTCATCAGCGCGACGAGGTGTAAGTGCTCGGACGCATTCGCACAGAGACATCATCGAGGTGTCTCAGATCACCTGCCCCAGAACATCGGGCCAAATCGTGTCCCAGATCACAAAGCGCAGCGTACGCGATCGTCGCCATCAATCGCCGGTGCTAGTGGTCGAGAGCCCCACGTTGCGGCACTTCGGTGATGGTTGCTGCGTCTGGCCGACCCACACGTATGCGGGCGCCCGTTCTCCGCGGATCTGCGCCGTCTTACAGGGGGATAACCGCCCCAGGCCTCATCATCCTCATGACGCTGGTGCGTCGTGGTGCGGTGGGTACTGGCTGACCGTGCGCCGTGTCCACGCGTCCGATGTGTCGATGTAGAGCTCGACCTCGTGTCCGTCGGGATCCTCCACATGCAGGCTCTTCGTGAACGCTGCGGTCCGCCACATGAGAGAGTCGCAATGCCTGCCGCGTCGAGCACAGCTTCGACGCGGCGGAACTCATCAAGAGAATCACCGACCTTGAACGCGATGTGCGCAAGCCCGGTGGCGCCCGCGTGGGGTGACGGCGCGGCGTCGCCGACCTCGATCAGCGCGAAATCGTGATGGTTCCCGAGCGTGAAGAACGACATCGCAATCGGGTCCGAGATGCGCGAGATGATCGGCATCTCCAAGACGCCCGCGTAGAACGCCTCCGAACGTCGGAGGTCCCGAACGTTGAGCACGACGTGCCCGAGGCTCTTTACCAACATCCCTCGTCCTCTTCGCTATGCCGCGAAAGGATGACCTTTCGGCCGTGTCGCTCAGCGAGCCGCGAGGAGGGCCGCGGCGTCCTGGTCGCTCATCGGCGGGCCGACCGGCGTCAGATCGTGTGAAGCGGCGATGCGCGCGAGCTCGTCCATAGGCGGGAAGACCGGTGCCGGGGGCACGATGTGTGCCTCGGCCGGGAAACCGACGTCGCGGATCAGGTCCCGGAACGTCGCATTGTCGTGCACGAGCAGGATGCGTGCGTCGCGATCACCGATGACGCGGAAGGTGTGCGGCACGCCTCGCGGCATCGAGACCCAGTGCCCGGGACCGACGATCGAGACGTCGTCGGCGCAGCGCACGATGATCTCACCGTCGAGGATGTACCACGTGTCGTCGAGGTCATCGTGCACGTGGAGCGGAGCGGCCGAACCGACTGGCAGCGTCATCTCCAACACGATGGTCTCCATGTCGGGAGCGCAACGATGCTCGACCACCAACGTGTCGAGGAACCACCACGCCCGCGCGTTTGCGTTGTCGGGACCGTCGATGACTGCTGAACCCATGGTCACACCTTCTTCGTGAGAGGTGCGCCCGCCGTCTTCGACGCCCGCACCGTGCCGTTCCTGCCCCATCGGCAGAACAATAAGGTTTCCTTACTATTGGATCGTAAGGTATCCTTACAAACATGTCAAGCAGTGATCCTCCGAGCTCCCCCCCGTACGTCGGCGCGCTCCTGCGGCCCTGTTGGCAATGGGTCCGCGACCAGATCTACGCGGGCGTGGTGGCGGAGGGCTACGACGATCTGAACGCCGCCCACGTCGCGCTGTTCCGGTATCCCACGCTCGACCGCCAACGCCCCTCCGAACTCGCCGAGCAACTGCAGGTCACCCGACAATCGATCAACGATCTGCTGGGCCACCTCGAACGCTGCGGTTACATCACCCGCCACGCCGACGCTGCGGACGGGCGACGCGCACGTGCGGTCCGACTCACCGCCAAAGGACGGCGCCTCCAAACAGCCATCACCCGACACGCTCGAGCCGCGGAAGACCACATTGCCGAACTCCTCGGGCCGCGCCGCTTCTCGCAACTCCGCGACGCGCTCGAGGAACTCTCACGCCGCCTCACCGACGACCGATCAACTCCGGCGCTCGACAGATCGAAGACGTGACCGCAAGAGTGCGTCCGCGTCCAGCTGCGCAGTCGACCAATGGCAGTGTCGCGTGCCGAGTGTTTCGCAACGGGTCTCCCCGAGGTACCAATCAGGGACAGGCGAAGCCGTCGTGACTGCGAACCGGGGGACTGGCCGGCCTCGGATCGCACGAGCCCCGGCGCGGCGTCGGTTACGCGGCGGGGCGCTTCACCGCCTTGAGCAGCGCGGCGTTCGGCTTCTCGGGAAGATCGGTGAGCGGCTGAGCGAGTCTCCTCGACCGTGGGGCCGTACTGCGCCGCGAGCGGCGCGAGCGCGTCGAGATCGAAGTCGAAGAGCTGGCCGCGTTGCCGGCCAGCACGTCGCGCAGCTCGACCTCGGGGACGTTGTTGAACACCGCTCGCAACGTCTCGCGGGTATAGGGCGGGGTGCCCTCGTCGTGCGGGTAGTCGCTGCCCCACATGAAGCGGCCCGGGCGCGAGCACCTTGCGGGCTTCCCAGTCCTCGGGGCCCGGGGAAGCTGGCGCCGACCCAGCAGTTCTGCTCGAAGTACTCGGTGGCCGAGCGCGGTAGCGCGTTCTCGGCGGTGTACTTGAGCTCGCCGATCTCGCCCTTGCGCACGTTGGCGATGATTCCGTCGAGCTGCTCAGCATCGGCGGGACCGCCGACAGCCGCGCTCTCGGTCATGACGAACTTGAGGCGGGGAAAG
Source organism: uncultured Actinomycetes bacterium (assembly GCA_963784845.1). Taxonomy (GTDB): domain Bacteria; phylum Actinomycetota; class Acidimicrobiia; order IMCC26256; family PALSA-610; genus PALSA-610. The sequence continues at coordinate 8,721 of CAWASN010000007.1, forward strand.
CGCTCGAACACGCCCGAGAGGAGCATGTGCACGAAAGGCCGCGATGCCGTAGAACCCGACCTCGCTGATCATGATCATCGGGACCGATGCGAACTTGCCGTAGTTCGGCGAGCCGGTGCCGCCGTGCAGCTGCACCGGGATCTCGAGGTCCTGCAGAACGGCCCACAGACGGTCGTAGGTCAGGGTCGTAGAGCGGCTTCACCCACGTGACGTCGGGCGCGACCGTCGGCAGCAGGACGCCGCCGCGGAGGCCGTGCTCCTTGATCCAGGTGACGTCTTCGATCGCGTCGTCGATGTCGTTCAGGAAGAACTGACCGACGCCGGCGCGCTGCGCGGGCTTGCGCGCGCAGAAGTCGACGAGCCAGCGGTTGTGCGCGTGGATGCCGGCGCGCCGGTGCTCGTACTCGTCGGGCTTGGGCGGCGCCGCGAACAGCACGAACCCCGGATAGAAGGGTGGGACCGTGTTGGGGAAGATCACCTCACCCACCACCCCGTCGGCGAGCTGGTCGGCGTCTCGCCGGTCGTCGTCCCAGTTGCGGACGCGCAGGTCGGTGTCGCGCAAGTCCTTCCACGGGTTCTTGTACTTGCCCCGCCACGCATCGAAGTCGTCACGGAACTTCGGGTCGAGGTACTCGCGGTAGGTCTCGTGGTTCGCGCCCGCATGGCAGTCCGACGAGATGAGCGTGTAACGGGGGGCAACCGAATCGGTAGTCATGGTCCAACTATAAGCAGAATCTCGTTCTATAATCAAGGGCATGACCGCCGTACTGCCGAACCCCGCCTCGCTCCCCCGCGGGCAACAGGAACGCCGGCAGCGCATCATCAAGGCCGCGATCACCCTGCTCGAGACCGGGGAGTACGACGCGATCCAGATGCGCGACGTCGCCGAACGGGCCGGCGTGGCGCTGGCCACGATCTACCGCTACTTCACCTCGAAGGAGCACCTCTACGCCGCCGCGATCGCTCGAATGGGCGTCGGGCTACCCCACCGCCGGACGAGCCGGGGCCGTCTCGGGTGCCGACGACGAGACCCGGCTGCGGGCGCTCATGCGCCGGGCCGTTCGCGCCTTCGAACGCTACCCGCAGATGATGCGAGCCGAGATCGTGCTCGAGAGCTCGAACGACACGAACGCGCGCGCGCTGTGGGACGAGTTCGCCGCGCAGAACACCGCGACGCTCACCACGGCGATGTCGTCGACCGATCCCGAGACGGCGGCCGCCATCGTCGACGTCGCCAACGCAGTCATGGTGACCCGGCTGCGGTCATGGGCGCTCGGCCGGTGCACCATCCGCGACGTCGACAAGTCAGTCCAACGCGCGCGCTCGACCTGCTCTTCGGAGCCCCGAATCCGCGTCCGAGATCGTGAAGTGTCGGAGCGGCGTGCGTCAGGGTTTCTGATGCTTCGTCGGCTTCGAGCGTCGATCGCCGGTCGGCCGTCGTTTCTTCGCTTTGGTCGGGCTGTTCCGGGCGGCCGCCTTGAGGAGCTCGTTGTGGGCGTCCTCGACGGCGTGGGCCATGTCGCGGAGACGGGGGACGAGCTCGCGGCACGCGATGAACCCCCAGTCGATCCGATCGAGGTAGCTGAGGACCGTGATGTTCAGTCCGGCGCCTTCGATGGGCGGTCCGAGGGGCAGCATGGACACGACGCGGGCTCCGCCGAGGTAGAGGGGAAACGGAGGCCCGGGGACGTTGGAGATCACGAGGTTGATGGGGGCGGTGCCGCGGTGCGCGAGCCCGCCGAGCAGCCGACTTGCGAGGCCGAACACGAGCGGACCCGCGAGCTCGCCGAGCTCCATGATGGTGCGCGCGCCGAGCGCGCGGTGTTCTTCCTTCGCCCCGTGCGTCGTGTCGCGGATGTACGCGAGTCGTGCCTCGACGTCGTCGAGGTGCGTGGGGAGGGACACGAACATGGCCGAGACCTTGTTGGCGCTGTCGATGTCGGCTGTCTGTTCGTTTCGGACCGAGACCGGGCACGCCGCGAGGAGCGGCCGGTCCGGCAGAACGTCGAGCTGTTGGAGGTAACTGCGGATGCGCGCCCGTCGCGGTCGCGAGGACGACGTCGTTCACCGTGACTCCGAACGCGTTCTTGATCGACTTCACCTCGTCGAGCGAGACCGACGCGAACGCGACCCTGCGGTGGGAGGTCAACGGTGCGTTCCACGGCGTGTGCGGGAGTGTCGAAGGGAGTCCCGCCCGATGGCAGGCTCGCGTCGCGCCGCACCCGAAGGATGCCGGCCAAACCGCGCAGCAGGTCCGGCACGGCCAACACCGCCGCGATCGGCGCCGGGCGACGCAACCGCGAGAGGAGCGCATGTCCGACCAGTTCCAGATCTGACGGTTTGTGTTCGGGCTTCCATTCGTTTGCGTGCGCCCGCGCGGCGGGGTCGGGCTCGAGATCCAAGATGCTGGTGACCAGGCTCGAACCCGTCACCCCATCGATCGTCGCATGGTGCATTCGCGCCACGACTACGACCGCGTCGTGCTCGACCCCCTCGATGACCCAGAACTCCCACAGCGGTCGCGAGCGATCGAGGGCGCGGCCCGCGATATCGCCGACCAGATCGGCGACTTGGTCGATGCTCCCCGGTGTTGGCACCGCGATCCGGCGAATGTGGTAGTCGAAGTCGAAATGCGGGTCGTCGAACCACACCGGTCGGTGCAGATCGAACGGAACGAACGCGAGCCGGCGGCGGAACTCGGGCAGCAGCGGAAGCCGCGACGCGAGATGCGCCTTGATCTTCTCGAATGAGTAGCCGCCGGGGACGGTCGAGGGATCCAAGACCATCACGGCATGGACGTGCATGTGCGAGGTCGGTGTCTCCAGGTACAGGAACGCCGTATCCATCCCGCTCAACCGGTGCATCGACAACCCTCGACCGTCGTGCTCGACTTGCACCAGTCCACCACGATCGGTGTTCATCGACCAGCTCGTTCCCAGATCTGCACACCTGTGCCTACGAGGGTTCCAGGCGAACGCGGCCTTCGGGATCGGCGCCGTTCTCGTTCAGTGTGTAGAAGCGAGGTTGGAGTCGCCTCGGTTGCGCTCTCGGGCAACGACAGTGCCGGCTCGCCTTTCGAGTGGTAGGCGATGCCGACGGACGACGCCGACCGGCATGCCGCGATTCGGCGGCATGGATGCGGGTTCGGGTTCAATCGACCGGCTCGAACCATCGGATCAGTGGCCACACCCGACGACGAAGGATGTCCGGCTCGTCGCCGCAAACCAGACGCAGTCGAAGGCGAGATCCGCCCGCGGGCCGAGCGCCGTGGTTCAGCGCCGATCGACCACGCCACGCGAGTTCCGCCGTATGCACGATGCCTGCACGAGCGTCGGCGGCCGCGACCTCGACGAATTGTGATACCCGCTCGTGGTGGTTGTACCGGAAGGTGTCGCACCGGTTCTCGTGCTGGATCATGTCCATGCCGTGGTGCGCGCAACCGCCCATGCACACGGGCAGCGCGATGCACTCCTTGCACTCGGGGTCGGAGAACGGGTCGTATTTCAGCCAACGCTGCATGCGTCCGTTCGTGTTGCGGTAGTCGGAGATGTGCCCGATCACCTCGTTCTGGTTGCCGACCGAGTCCCAGCATTTGTAGAGCTCGCCCTCACTTCCGACGACGAGCTCGTTGGCGCGGACCGCCGTGCAGGGCGCCCCCGAACGTTGCGGGACCGTCGGCGCACCGAAGCCGTACTTCAAGGTGAGCGCCGTGAACTCGGTCTCGGCCGCGGCGAAGGTGCTCGTCGTGAAGCAGGCGGTCTTGTACGACGACGACGGCGCCAGGTTTCCGTCGTTCACGCCGACGATCTGACCGGGGTAGACAGCCAAGCGGCCGGCCAAGCCCTCGGCGGACAGGATCTCGAGCAGTTCCTCGGTGTGGGCGATGTTCTCGGTGTCGACGTTCATGCGGATCGAGATGTTGAAGTAGTCGACGGCGTGGCGCAGGTTCTCGACGATCTGCCAGAAGGTGCCCTTGCCGTTGGCGAGCGGACGCATCCGGTCGTGCACCTCGGGCGGCCCGTCGAGACACACTTGGATTCCTACGACCTTGCGATCGCGGAGTTGCTCGCACGTCTCTTCGTCGAGCAGGTAGCCGTTCGTGGTCATCGTGGCCTGATACGCGACCTCGTGGCGGTCGCACCGCTCGATGAACGCGTCGGACAGAGCGAGCAGCGGGCGTTTGCCGACGAGCGGCTCACCTCCGAACCACATCACGCCCAGGCTGGCGATCTGCGGTAGCTGGTCGTCGAGTACCTCCAACAACGCGGTCTGGACCTCCACGCTCATGATCGAGGGATGCTTGGCCTCGAAGCAGTAGGGGCAGTCGAAGTTGCAGCCGAGGCTCGTCAGGATCGTCAAGCCGAAATGCGACATGTCGTAGCGCGTGAGCCGGTAGAGGCTCTCCAGCGCTCCGACTTCGTCGAACTCGTCGGAGACGAGCATCCGACCCTTCGCCAACTCGGCCAAGAGCGAGGGTCGGACCGCCGGCTGCGGATCGCCGGCGAGGAACTCCCGCAGGCCGTCGAAGTCGGACACGCCCACGCGCAACAGCGCGCCGCTGCTGCCGTTGTAGACGAAGTGCGCGCCATCGCGGTCGACCCACACGTTGTAGCGGGATTCCTTCATGCGATGTTCGTCACGGAGCAGATGTCCTTCTTGAAGCATGGCATCCATACCTGCGGTTGGCATACGCCTTTCGGATTGCAGGTGCCGAACCCGGGCGGCTTGCACTGCGCAGGGCACCCATGCCGGAAGCCCCCCGACTTCCGGCTCGGTCTCGAGCGCGTGGACCAAACCCTCGAGTGCCTCGCGGATCTCGGGCGTCAGCTCCGCGTCCGCGCCAACCGCGATCTGAATCTCGACACTAGGTTCCACGACCCAGCCGCTGTCGTCGGATTGATCGCTCATCGCACCTCCCGTGATGCTTTTCGGTCTGCTCTAGAGAGCCATGAATGCCCTCGGACAGGGCTTGATCACGCAATCGATGATGGTCTTGGCCTCGCAGGGGATCCAGCTCTGGGGGTCACAGGTCGTTCGTCTCGGACAGCGGGCGCGGAACCCCTCGACCTCTTCCTGAGCGTCGTCGCCGGATCGCGCCGCTTCCATCGCTCGCACGAGCGCGTCGAGGGCATCACGCACTTCTGGTGTGAGTTGGTTCGTATCGGAAACGTTGATGCTGATCCGCGACGTGTCGGCACTCGGCGGTTCGACAACCCAGCCCGAACCCTCGTCGGTCGTCATCCCTGCCCCAAGATGTCGTAGGTCGGACAGGGCACGACGCGGCAGTCGATGATCGACTTCGCGAAACAATTCCGAATACTGAGCGGCGAGCACGCCGTTTCCTTCGGGCAACTGAACCCCGCGGCCCGAAATCCCTCGACGTCTTGCTGTTCGGAACTCGGATATCGCTCGAGCGCTCGCACGAGCGCTTCCACCGCGGCACGCGTCTCCGGGGTCAGGTCTGCGTTCGTGACGTCGATCGAGATCTGCGCGGCGTCGTCGCCGGGAGGCTCGATCACCCAGGCCGAGCCGTCGTTCTCGTCAGTCATGGGTTCCTCCTCCCGATCACTGGTTGTTTGACGAGGGCCAGCGCTCGCGGTTACATACCCTGGCCGCGCCGGCCCCGTCGAATCCGTCCGCTCCAGGGGACACCGAGCCACCCGGTCGTCAGCGCGCACCGGCGACAGGGGCGATCTGGCGGTTCGATTACCGTCCCGTTGCCTCCTCCGGCGCGGGAGAGATTTCGACGTTTCCGCAGTTCGGAGCCATGATTCGGATGTCGCACCGCTCGCCATGCCTGATCGGCCTTGCCGAGAGTCGGCGATCGCGGCACCTTCACCGCGGGATTTGGTGAGGCGGTGCTGGGATGATCTTGGTGCATGTTCCTTGCCCTGGGAGAGATTCGCAAAGCTCGGTGGCGTTTTGTGCTGCTCACGGGTGCTGTCGGCTTGTTGGTCTTCCTGATCCTGTTCGTGCAGGCGCTGACGGCGGCGCTGATCGGTCAGTTCATCGGTGCGATCGATCACCAGTCGGCCGATGTGCTCGTGTATTCGCAGCAGGCGCGCAAGAACCTCGAAGGGTCGGTGGTGCCTCCCGGGACCGTTGCCCAGGTGGCTCGCGTGCGGGGGTGGCGGCGGCGGGTGCACTCGGCGAGGGGACGTTCAGCGTGCGCGCGAACGGCAAACTGCGCGACGCGGTACTTGTCGGTTACACGCCGGGCAACCCGGGCGCCCCGACCACCCTCACCGAGGGTCGCCTGCCCCAGTCGGGTTTCGAAGCGGTCGCGAGCTCGCGGAACGCGTCCGAGGGATTCGCGATCGGCGACCGCGTCCAGCTCGTACGCGGTGGCCGGGTTGTCACGATTGTCGGTCAGGCTCGTGACATCAACTACTCGGTGTTGCCGACGATGTTCACGACGTTCGATACCTATGTCGGGGCGCGCCGCGACGCCAACCCGAGCGCGACGAGCGTCTGGCCGTCGGCGGTAGCGGTCGCGGTCGCGCCGGGATCGAGCTCGGCCGGGGTCCGCGACGCCATCAACCGTTCTGTTCCCGGCGTCGAGGCGTTGACGCGTTCCCAGGCAGTGAAGGAATCGCCGGGAGTTGCGAGCGTGAGCGAATCTCTCGGCACGGTCGTGTTCCTGTGCTTCTTCGTTGTTGTGGTGGTCGCGGGCCTTTTCTTCTTGATCCTGACGGTCCAAAAGGCGGGCGCCCTGACCTTGTTGCGCGCGATTGGGATCGGTGGTGGCGCGCTGCGCGGTCGTTGCTCGTCCAGGTCGTGCTCGTGGTACTCGGCGGAGTCGTCGTGGGTGCCGCACTCACCATCGCGGCGCTCGGTGCGAGCAACGCGAGTCTCGGCGCGAGTCTGGGTGCCGCTCAACTGTTCCAGACCGGTGCCATCGTCCTCGTCCTTGCGACCGTCGCGTCGCTCGGCGCGATCCGGCGGGTTCTGCGCATCGACCCGATCCAAGCGACGATTCCCGGCGGCGTCGAATGATCCTCGCGTTGCGTGAGCTTCGTCGGCAGCCGCGCCGATTCATCACCGCCACCGCGGTTCTCACACTTCTTGTCGTCCTGTTGCTCTTTCTCGGCGGCCTGCTCGATGGCCTCTACCTCGGGTCCACGGGCGCGCTCCGGGCACAACGTGCCGACGTGCTCGTGTATTCAGCCGACGCGAACGACTCCATCATCCGGTCCCGCATCGATCCACCGACTCGCGCCCGCGTTATCCACGTGCCCGGCGTGACCGCCGTGAACGGTCTCGGCATTACCCTCACCGGCACGACCGTGCCCGGACAGCGCACGCTCGCCGACACGGCTGTCATCGGCTACGAGATCGCGGCGAACGACGTGCCGGCACCGCTCCCCGAGGGCGAGGCGTGGGCCGACCGCCGCCTCGAGACCTTCGGGGTGCGCGTCGGCCAAACCCTGGGCGTCGGTCCCCAGCAGGTGCCCGTGCTCGTCAAGGGCTGGGTGCACGACACGAACTACCTCCTGCAGGGCGCGCTCTGGGTAAGTCCACCGACGTGGCGGAAGGTTCAAGCGACGAGTCGACCGGACGCCGCCGTTCCGAATGACACGTTCGAAGTGCTCGTCGTTCGCGGGACGCCACCCGCGGCGCAACTCGCACGCGACATCGACGCGGCCACGAGGGGAACGACCAAGACGTTGACCAAGAACGAAGCAGTGCTCTCGTCGCCTGGCACCCGCGAACAGAAATCGACCTTCGCCGGGATCATCGACGTGACGTTCCTCGTCGTCGGTCTGGTCGTCGCGCTCTTCTTCGTCCTGCTGACCATCGAACGCACAGCCCTCTACGGCGTGCTGAAAGCGGTCGGCGCGAAGACCTCGCGGCTGCTCGCGGGGCTGATCACCCAGGCCCTCGTTATCGGGACCGTCGCGTTCGTCGTCGGCGAGATCGTCACGCTCGGGCTCGCCGCCATCCTCCCCGCCAAGATCCCTTTGATCCTGCAATCGTCGCGAGCGACCTCTACCTACCTCGGGGTCGTCATCGCCGCCGCGCTCGGCGGCTGTATCTCGTTGCGTCGCATCGTCCGTGTCGACCCGATGACCGCCATCGGCGCGTCCAACTGACCCTCAGGAGCAGCAATGAGCGCGCTCACGCTCGCAAACGTCCGCAAGGTCTACCGATCCGGAGGCGAGGACGTCATCGCGCTCGATCACGCGACCCTGACCATCGGCGACGACGAGATGGTCGCACTTGTCGGACCATCCGGCTCCGGGAAGACCACCCTCATCTCGATCGCCGGCGGTCTTCTCACCCCGACCGCGGGCACGGTCGTCGTCGGGACTGAAGACATCACCGGCTACGACCCCAAGCAGCTCACCCGATTTCGCCGCGAACGCGTCGGATTCGTCTTCCAGACCGTCAACCTCGTGCCCTTCTTGACCGCACGCGAGAACCTGCTCGTCATGTCCGAGCTCACCGGCGTCGGTCGCGCCGGGCGCAAGCGGGCACGGGCCCGCGCCGATCAACTGCTCGAGGAGCTCGGCCTCACACATCGCGCCCACGGCGTTCCCGCCGAGCTCTCCGGCGGCGAACGCCAACGGGTCGCGATTGGCCGAGCACTCATGAACGAACCGAAACTCGTCCTCTTCGACGAGCCGACCTCCGCACTCGACACCAAGCTCGGCGAACACGTGATGGAGCTCATCCGGACCGAGGTCAAAGGACGCGGGATCGCGGCGGTGATCGTGACCCACGACACGCGTATGACGCACTACTGCGACCGCGTCGTCACGATCCTCGACGGCCAGCTCGCAGCCTGACCTGAATCGCGCCCGGCAGAGAGTTACGAGAGTCGTTCCGATGTCAGAACTGCGGGAGCCAGCGGCTGGTGGCGCTCAGCAGCTCATCGGCCATCTGTTCGATGGTCGCGAGTCCGAGCGTGCCGGCGTGTGGGTCGAGCAGCATCGCGGCGTACACGAGGTCTCGGTCGCCGGTGAGTGCCGCTTCGACCGTCATCTCCTGCGTGGCCACGATGCGATTCAACCATGCGGCAAGGAACGGTGGTGCGTGCACCGGCGCTCGGCCGTGCACGCCATTGCCGTCGACGACGCACATGCTCTCGGTCACCGCATCGACTGGTAGGTCGCCGCACTGGCCGGTGTTCGGGACGTTCAGAGGGAACACTCGGGAGCGGCCGGTGACGAGAGAGTCGATCACGGGCGCCGCCATCTCCAGCGACCGGTGTCGCGGCGGCTCGGTGTCGCCGAGCCGCTTTTCGAGATCGGCCGCGTAGCGCCCATCGTGGCGCTCGCGCTCGGCGATCGTCGTGTAGTGGACGTTCCAGCGCGCGCCCCAATCGGCGTCCTGCGCAAGCATCGCCGGAAAGGCTTCGAGCGTGTGACGGTTCCCGGGCGCGACGAACACGCCGAAACGACGGAACAGCTCGAAACCGGCGGCGTACTCTTCGACGAAGTACCGCTTCGTTGCGTGCCGAGGTATGTGTTCCTCGCCGAAGCTGCCCGGGCGTTCGTGTTCGTCGTCGCCGAGGTCGAAGCCGAGATCGAAATCGAGGTCGACCTTGCCGTCGACCACCTCACGGAGGAACGCCATGCCGTCGCGCCCGCCGCCGAGATCGATGGCAGTGACGATCGGCACGTGATTCACGCCCGTGACCGACAGGTCGATCGCATCCCAGTCCGCGTCGGCGAGCAGCGTGAGCACGCCGCGGAAGTTCGTGACCTCATGGCACAGGCCGACAGTTCTGATGGACGTCGCCTTGGCCACCGATCGGCACAGGGCAGTCATCGGATTCGTGAGGTTCAACAGCCACGCGTCGGCGCAGACGTCCTCCATGTCACGCGCGATCCCGACGAGCACGGGGATGTTTCGCAGAGCACGATTGATGCCCCCGGGACCCATCGTGTCGCCACCCGGCTGACGGATGCCGTATCGCCACGGGATGTCGAGGTCGAGCGCCATGGACTCGAGGCCGCCGGTCGTGATGTTCACGAGCACGAAGTCCGCTCCCCGCAACGCCTTCCGCCGATCGATGGTGGCGTGCACCGCGAACTCTGCGCCGGTGAGATCGCTCACGTGCTCCACAACCGGCGTAGTACCGCGCGAGGCGGGAAGCGTCGATGTCCTGCAGCACGACTTCGGCACCGCGCAGCGACGGTGTGAGCGCGAGGTCGGTCGTCAGCGTCGGTACCCATTGGAAGCTCCCGCCCCCGACAATCACGATCTTCACGAGAGCGCTCCTGTCGTCACCCGGTCATGTTGCCCGCTCCGAGTACCTCGAGCTGCATGCCGAGAAGCGCGTTCCGGATCGACGATCCGCGGGCTTGGCCGAGGCTGCAACTCCACGCGCGGTTGCCGGCGTCGATCAGACGGACCGCCGGGCGGGCATGTCTCGCCTCTCGAGCTACGACCGGCCAAGGACGATCGGGCTTGCGGTCGGGAATGCGTAGCTATAGCCACCGACGACGAAACAGAATCGGCGGCTCGCACACGACGCGCTGTGCAGCAGTCCGGCGACGCCGATCTGGTGGCCGATACCCACAAGGTTTCCGCCTGCCGATGACCAGACCGAACCGTTCCACACGACAATGGCCGAGTGCTCCGCGCTGGGCGTCGGTCCGTGCAGGTCAGTGATGGCGATACAGAAGAATCGGCTCGTGCACGAGACGTCACCGAAGGTCCCGGCGAATGGGAATGCCGGTTGAGGCGTCGGAAGCGTCGTCCACGACGACCCGTTCCAACGTTCGATCCCGCCGCCGAACCCTCCACCCGACGCCATGCAGAAAGAAGCGCTCACGCATGACACGCTGCTTCCGGCGCTGCCGGGGCTTGTCGTCACGGCCCAGGTGCTCCCTTCCCACCGCTCCGCCAGGATGTGATGCCCAGACGAGGCGTCGACGTAGTCGCCGAGCGCGAGGCAGAAGCGGCGACGGGTGCACGACACGCTCGAGAGACTTGACGTGGTGCCCACTGCGGGGCTCGTAGCAATCGACCACGCCTTGCCGTTCCATGACTCGATGAGCGCCCGCGGGTTGCCGCCATACGCCGTGGAGCTGGACCCGACCGCCACGCAGGACCATCGATTCGGACACGAGACGCTGTTGAGTTGGTTGTTCGAGAAGGGCGTATTGGGTGTGGGGGGTCGCGTCCAGGTCTTGCCGTTCCATATCTCCGCGAGTGTCGAGACGGCAAACGTCGGGCTCGGGTCGTAAGGGTTGTAAGGCTCGTTGTAGCGCCCGCCGACGACGGCACAGAACCTGCGGCTCGGACACGACACCCCGCTGAGCACGGCATTCGCGACACCGAGCTGGGGAGCGAGCGACCAGCTCCGCCCGTTCCAGACCTCGGTCATGGTCGTTTCGGGCGGCGCGTACCCGACGTAGTCGCCCGCGGCGACACAGAACTTCGCGCTCGCGCACGACACCGCGTTGAACGTGCCTTCGTAGACGGTGTCCAGGGGATGCGGTGTTGTCGTCCACGCGAGGGACGACGACGCGCCTGCGGTCGCCTGCCCAACTGCTGCAACCATGCCGAAAACGGTGAACAAGATCATGGCCAGCGCGAATTCGCGAACCGAGGTGATGCTGTACGACCATCATCTCCTCCCCAAACACGGCCCGCGACGGTGCGGACCGCCGCACGTGCTCGCCGCGTCATCTCGACCAGCGGCTGATCCAGTCTGCCGTTTCGTCTTGCGTCAGTCGACCTCGACGGGCCGGTAGCGCAGCAACGTGATTCCGGCTGCGATGTGGTCGAAGACGGGTTCGACCGGCATACCGGCGTGGAGGGTGAGCGTTGCCGCGTCGACCAGGGTGGTCGAGAGGTGGGGACCTTCGGTTAGTTCCACGACGCCGAGCCATTGGGGGACGGCGTCGGCGAACATCGGTGCGGTCGGGCGTCGGGCCACGGACCACGTGAGGAGCCGGCCGTGCCCCGACACCTCGTGCCAACCGAGCTCGTCGGAGAGGCACTCGGGGCAGCGCACGCGCGGGTAGTGCACCCAAGCACCGCACGCACCGCACCGCTGGATACGGACGCGGTCGTGCTCGAGCGCGTCCCAAAACGGTGCCGAGGTCGGAGTGGGGACCGGCCGCGGCGGGGCGAGCAACTCCGGCGGTATGTCGACCATGATCAGGCCCCTTGCAGGATCAACGCGGCCTGTTCGCTCATGACGCCGCCGGTTCCGGAGACGTAGGCGGTGTCGTGGGCCGCGAGTTGGCGGTCGCCGGCGCGCGCCTGGATTTGGCGGACGGCTTCCACGACGTGCGACATGCCGCCGGCGAGTCTCGACTGGCCGCAACCGAGTTGGCCGCCGTGTGTGTTGCACGGGAAGTCACCGTGATACGACAGGTCGTGCTCGCGCACGAACTGCATCCCTTCACCTTTGCCACAGAATCCGGAATCCTCGATCGACAGCAGTGCAGTGATCGAGTAGCAGTCGTAGAGCTGCACCATGTCGACGTCGCTGCGACCAATACGGGCCATCGAGAACGCACGGTCGGCGGCCGGACCGATGGGCGTGCGGGTGAGGTCAGGTGTGTACGTCGGCGTCTTGTGCATGATGTGCTCACCGAAGCCGGTCACGAATGCGCAGCGGTGTCGGCATCTCGCGGCGCGCTCGCGAGAAGCCAGGACGATGGCGGCGCCACCGTGACACGGCATCACGATCTCGAACAGACGTAAAGGATCGGAGATCATGGGCGAGGCCAAGACGTCGTCGATCGTGACGGGCTTGCCGCAGAACACCGCATTCGGATTCACCGCGGCGCTGACGCGCTGGTCGGCGACGATCTTGGCACGGGCGCGCTCGTCCCAGCCGTACGTCTCGTGGTAGCGCATCGCGTACCCGGCGAATCCGCCATTCTGCGCGAGGTGCCCATAGGGGATCTCGAACTCGGCCTGCGGCGAGCCATACGCATTGCTGGACGCGCCGTAAAGGATCCGCGGGTCGAACGGCGGCGGTCCCGGAGGTCGTGGCGATGCGTGTGCCGGTGCCACGATCACCACGACGTTGCACAACCCGAGCTCGATCGCGGCGGCCGCCCGCCAGACGCCGCCGACAGGTCCGGCACCGCCAAGATCGACTCGCTCGGCGAGGTTGACGCGCCAACCGCAATACTCGGCGATCGTGGCCGGCACGAAGTGCTCGGCCTCCATGATGTCGCCACCGCACACGATCCCGTCGACCTCACGGGCTTCGATGCCGGCGTCGTCGAGGGCCGCCGCGGCCAGATCAGCCCACTGTTCGATCGTGAACCTCGGAATGCCGCGAAAGCGCCGCTCCGAAGGCCGTTCGGTGAAGCCGACGATCGCCGCATCGCCCCGTAGCCCCATAGCCGTCGTGCGCTCCTTCGCCCCAACATCACCGGTTCTGACTCCGACCGATCGGGCCGGTGCAGTGACGGTCTACCCGCGTGAGCTGACCCTGGCGCGTTACTGCTACGCGCGGTCCGATGGTCATTGTCGGCCCTCGGGCAGCTTCGGTATGCTCGTACTCATCCGCGGGGCGGCGCTACTCGGGCGTGGCCGGGGCGGAGTCGTTGGGAGGACGAGTTCATGCAGGAAGCACCGAAGTACACCGCTCCGGCGGTCGAGTTCGCGAGAAGGTCGCCGGTCTGCTCGGCAGGCAGCGCGGCAGCTACTGCCCGCCCGGTACCGGGGGGTAGTCGAGCGTTACGCCCGCGTCGGCGACGGCCGAGCTTCGGCACCCTGCACGGGCAACACGAAATGGGGCCGCTTCCGAACACCGGGAGGCGGCCCCGTTCACGTCCGGTTGTGCTCGTCGTCGGATTCCGGGGGGCGGTTCACGCTCGGCGACGGTGCCCGAACGGCGGTTCTGCGTTCATCTCGTCGATCAGCTCCTCGCGGTGGCGGCGAAGCCAGTCCATCTCGGCTCGAATCGATGCGATTGCCCTCGCGGCTCCCGACGCGCTTCGCTTGCTCCGAGGGAGCGCCGCCTGCGCGCGCACGAGCGCAATCGTTTCGCCTTGTTGCGTCGACATCGCATCGAACAGCGCACCCGCATCGGAGAGCCCGTAGGCATCGCAGATCACCCGAAGTCGCCTCGAGCGCAGTCGAGTACCGGCCAAGCCCGTGTCGTCGCCTCCGGCGATGACGAACGTCCAACCCATGTAGGCCACGTCGTCGATGCGGTTGCCCGGCCGCGCATTGTCGAAGTCGAGGAGGACACGTGGCGTGCCGTCGCGCCAAACCATGTTCGTCGGGTTCACGTCGCCGTGGCGCACGACCTCTTGCATCCCGGCGAGCGGGGACCCGCTCGTGACGTCGTGGAACCGTCGTAGGAGCCTGACGGCGGAGATCAGCTGTCCTTCGGACCACGCCCCGTATCCCAAATCGTGCGGGACCCATCCCTCGACGTGGCTCAGGATCTCTCGGCCTTGCTCGTCGACGCCGAGGTACACCGGAGCGCCACCGAAGCTCTCGGCCGCGAGGTAACGCAGAAGTTCATGCGCGAAGTCGGCATTCGGCGCCTGCCATCGGCGGACGGTCGCGCCCACCCGAACGACCCCGACCGACGCCTGCCCTCCTGCCAGCGGTTCCTCCATCATCACCATCCCTCCATCATCACCAACATCGTGTGGCGGTCATGATGGGGCCCGCGCCGAGCCGTCCTGGGCGCACCCGAGGCGCTCGCAGGTTGCCGAAGCCCGGTATCCAGAGGCGAGAACGAGGCTGCTCTTGAATGAGAGAACCGTTCTCGTTAGCGTGTCCCGCTATCGGGCCGGCGCCGGTAAGGCAACTGGCTCGGGGAGTGCGTCGCGAGTCGCGTCGCGGGTGTGCACAACGACCAGATCGACGTCCGGGGGGAAACATGCGTAAACGGCCGGTGCTCGCGAGTGCGGTGCTGCTCGCTTTGGTCGTGGCCGCGTGCGGGAACTCCAAGTCGCAGAGCGCCGGTCCGACGACGTTGCCTTCGAGCAATACGCCCCAGACCACCGCGAGCGCCGCCGACCTCACCAAGAACGTGCCGCGACCCGGCGTCAAGGGCGTGACCGACACGACCATCCGCGTCGCGGTCATCACGGCGAAGACGAACCCGATCGGTGGCAAGTATCACGAGTACATCGACGGAATCCGCGCCTACTTCAAAGTCATCAACGACGCCGGTGGTATCTACGGCCGCAAGCTCGTCGTCGCGTCGGATCGTGACGACGTGGTCGGTTTGCAGAACGTCCAGCAGACGACGTCGAGCCTCGCCGACGACAACACGTTCCGCGACCTTCGAAGCGACTCAGCAGCTCACCGGCGCCGACCTGCTCGCCAAAGCGCACATGCCGACGTTCATCTGGAACATCGACCCCGAGATGGCGAGTACGCCGACCTCGGATCACAGCAACATCTTCGGGAGCAATCCCGCGATCTGCTTCGACTGCCCCGGGCCCCTGAACTCGTGGCTCGCGGTGAAGAACGGTTTCACGAAGATCGGCATCCTTGGATACGGCGTCTCCGCGGAGTCGAAGCTCTGCGCAACCGGGACACGCGATTCCTACACGAAGTACACCAACGGCAAGGTGAAGGTGGTGTTCTTCGACGACTCGCTGCCGTTCGCGGCCGACCTGACCGCAGACGTCGCGAACATGAAGGATGCAGGAGTCCAGTACGTCAATACGTGTATGGACACCAACGAGGTCCTCAAGCTGCAAAAGGAGATGAAGAAGCAGGGCCTGAACACGATCCAGAACCTCCCCAACGCGTACGACCACGACTTCGCTTCCCAGAACGCTGCGCTGTTCGAGGGGACGTTCATCGAGCCGCTCTACGCGCCCTGGGAGACCCAGCCGCAGTCGCCGGCGACGAAGGCGTACCTGGCCGGCATCAAGGCGATCACGAACGATCCCGTCGAGCTGACCGAGTTCGGTTGGATCTCGGCCATGCAGTTCGTCGACGGCTTGAAGGGCTCCGGCCCCGAGTTCACCCAACAGACTGTGATCGACTATCTCAACGCCCAGCGGGCCTACTCCGCTCAAGGGCTGGTGCAGCCGATCGACTGGTCTACCGGCCACATCGATCCGCAGAAACACCCCGAGGTGCGGCTGAAGGAACAGTGCCAGCCCGTGATGCAGATCAAGGGTGGCAAGTTCGTACTCTTCGACACGCCACCCGACAAGCCGTTCACGTGCCTCGACACGTCCAAGCCCGCCGACCAGACGGCCGTCTACAAGTCGTTCGCACCCGGCGGCGTCGGATGAGCAACCGGGATGAGCGGAGCGCCTCTCGTTCACGGTGCCGTGGGTGGGAAACCGCGAGACTTGGCCGTCCGATCCGAGAGGATTGGGCAGCGCGGGCGGGTCTAGGATCTTGTCATGACCGCGCTGGTCCGCGAGCTGGCCTTCCTTCCCAAGTTCGACTCCGTGGAGGAGGAACGCCTCCATCGCAAGCAACGGCTCGCGGCGTCGTTCCGCCTGTTCGGAAAGTTCGGATTCGACGAAGGCGTCGCCGGCCACATCACCGTGCGAGATCCCGAGCACCTCGACCGCTTCTGGCTCAATCCCTTCGGGATGAACTTCAAGCACATCCGTGTCTCGGACCTGATCTGCGTCGACCACACCGGTGCGGTGGTCGAAGGCGACGCGACGGTCAACCGTGCCGCCTTCGCGATCCACTCGCAGGTGCATGCGGCGCGTCCCGACGTGATCGCGGCCGCGCACTCGCACTCGTTGCACGGCAAGGCGTGGTCGTCGTTGGGCCGTCTCCTCGATCCGATCACGCAGGACGCGTGCGGGTTCTTCGAGGATCATGCCCTGTTCGACGACTTCACCGGCGTGGTGCTCGACCTCGAAGAGGGCAGGCGAATCAGCGAAGCCCTCGGCACCAACAAGGCCGTGATCCTCCGCAACCACGGGCTGTTGACTGTCGGCCATTGCGTCGACGCGGCGGTGTGGTCGTACATCACCATGGAGCGGAGCTGCCAGGCGCAGCTGTTGGCCGAGGCCGCGGGAACGCCGGTGCTCATCGACGCCGAGATCGGCGCGCAAGACATACTCGATGGTCGGATCGCCGCAGGCCTGTTACCACGCGTTCCAGCCGCTCTACGACGATGATCACCCGCGAGCAGCCCGATCTGTTCGAATAGCCGAGCGGGTGGGTAGCCCGGCGCGCGTTGCTCCGATCTAGGAAACGAACGTGGCCGCGCGACGGTGGAAGCGCCATACGCCGTTGTCGCGGTGGAGCGTGTCCTCGTAGCGGCCCACGACTTGAATCGCCCAGCCTGCGTCACCCTGCAGCAAGAAGATCACGTCGCTGATCGCGTTCGCCTCGTGATCGCTCCAGTCGGTGACGAGCGTGTTGACGACGAGGTGGCGCTGGGGCCGCCTCGGTTTCCATGCAGAGTAGGCCTCGCGCAGCGCATCGTGGCCGACGTGGGTACCCATGCCCGGTATCTCACAGACGCCGTCGGCACAGAACGTGGAGACGACGTCGTCGGTCCGGCCGTCGTCCAAGGCATGGGTATAGGCGGCGATGGTGGCGCGGACGCCCGCGACCACCTCTGCGTACGTCGTCTTGGCGCTCATGCGGTGAGCCTCGCGTGGCATGGTCTCCGACCACGGTCGCCGGCCGCGCTCAGAAGCGGATGTCGACAATGGGCCGCTCGAGCGGGTTCACGTTGACCGCCGGCAGCGCCGGGAGTAGCTGCTCGTCGGGGAGGCCCGCGAGGTAGCCGTCGATGGTCCGGTGGAAGTTCGAGATGTGGCCCTCCATCTGCTCGGACAAGCGCATGTACTCGAAGCCCCGGGCGTGGAGACCTTTTTGTTGCCGGGGCAGGTTCGAGAAGTCCTCCGCGGGAATCGGCGGCCAACGCGGATCGTCGCTCTCCCACGGCTCGGGCGGCGTGGGCTTCCCCGGAGCAGTGCCCTCGGGGAAGCGTGTGAGCGACCAGATCTCCATCAGCGTTTCCTCCGGTCCCAGCGGCCGGAACCGGTACGAGGAGGCGCTGCTGTACATCGGCAACACGAAGTAGTGCGGGAAGCAGTAACCCATTGGCTCGTTGAGCCCGTGCGCCTCGAGATCGTTGAGATCGGGGACGTCGGAGCCGGCGGCACGATGCCAGTTCACGACGGCTTCGTTGAGCGCGTGATTCCATGCCGCGACCGCCAACGTCGGATCGGCGGGCAGCTCCATGTGGCGTAGGCCCTCGGCGATGCGCACGTCGTTCGCGTGGACCATGCCCGCCATACCGTCGCTCATGGTGCGCAGGTATCGGATGTCCGCTTCGATGTACGCACGCGGGTCGAAGGGGCCCTTGGGTGGCGCGTACCGGCCGGGGATGCGGAGCTGCGGATGCGTCTGCACCACGTGGTACTGCTCGACGAACGCCTCTTCGGCAAGCTTCCAGTTCACCGGGAGACGGCACGCGTACCACCACTCGGTTCGCAGGGTCTCCACCTTCCACGCGTCGAGGGCGGTGGCGATCGGCTCGATGCACTGCCGCAGCGGCGGGGCGTCGTCGTCCAGGTTGATCCATGCGCAGCCGCCCCACACCTCGCACCGCACGGGCGTGAGGTCGAGGTCGTCGGAGCGGAGGTTGTGTTCCGCGAAGGTCTTTGCCCGCGTGACTGCCGTGTTCTTGCCGTCGGGCCCGTAACGCCACCCGTGGAACGGGCAGGTGAATTCTTGCTCGCACGTGCCCCGACCCTCGGCGATCCTCACGCCGCGATGGCGGCAGGCATTCTGGAACGCCGTGACTCCCATGTCGTCGGTACGCAACACGACGATCGACTGATCGAGGAACTCGTACTCGACGAAATCCCGCGGCTGTGGGATCTCTTCCAGCCGGCACGCCATCTGCCAGACACGAGGCCACAACAACTCGACTTCCATCTGGTAGAAGTCCGAGTCGTAGTAGCGCTCCTTGCGGACGCGGTCCGGGAGCTCGATCGCAAAGGGCACCGGGAGTGCCGACCACTTCCGATCCGCGATCGCCACGCAACGCCCCCTTCCCTCTCGGAATGCGCTGAGAGGCGACGATATAGTAACCGACCGGTCGGTACAATGCGCCGACGTCTCGCGTGAAGCGCACGGTCACCCTGGAGAGGCACGTGAGCGAAGTAACCGACGTACTGATCGTCGGCGCCGGCATCACCGGCATCTACCAGCTGTATCGCGCTCGTGAAGCAGGGTTCTCGGTGAAGCTGCTCGAGGCCGGCGATGGCGTGGGCGGTACGTGGTACTGGAACCGCTATCCGGGCACGCGGTTCGACTCCGAGAGTTACACCTACGGCTACCTCTTCTCGAAAGACCTGTTCGACGAATGGGAGTGGCAAGAGCACTTCGCGCAACAACCGGAAACCGAGCGCTACATCAACCACGTCGTCGACCGCTTCGACCTCCGGCGCGACATCCGATTCGGCGCGACCGTGACCTCGGCCGTGTACGACGAGGCTTCGGGGACATGGACCGTGGTGCTCGCCGGCGGCGCCGAGCTCCGGACGCGCTTCCTCGTCGCCGCGACCGGCGTCTTGTCGGTGCCGTACTTCCCGGACGTGCCGGGCCGCGGCGACTTTCGCGGCGAGTCGTTCCACACCGGCTTGTGGCCGGCGACGCCGGTCGATTTCGCAGGCAAGCGCGTGGCGGTCATCGGGACCGGATCGAGCGGCGTGCAGGTGATCCCGTCCATTGCCGGAGCGGTCGCGTCCCTGACCGTCTACCAGCGCACGGCCAACTGGTGTACGCCGCTCAACAACGCACCGATCACACCCGAAGAGCAGGCGCAACTCCGGGCGGACTTCGAAGCGATACGCGAGACACTGAACACGTCGCCGAGCGGCTTCCTTCACCCCGTGCACGATCGGGCCACTTTCGACGACTCGAGGAATGAGCGCCGCGCCTTCTACGAGAAGATGTGGAACAGCCCCGGCTTCTCGAAGCTGACCAGCCACTACACCGACTTGCTGTTCGATGAGGCTGCGAACGCCGAGTGGTGCGAGTTCATCGCCGAGAAGATCCGCAGCATCGTCGAGGATCCCGAAACCGCGAGGAAGCTGATCCCGGACGACCACCGCTTTGCCGAGAAGCGGCCTCCCTTCGTGACCGGCTACTACGAGGTCTACAACAACCCGAACGTCTCGCTCGTCGATCTCAAAGTGACGCCGATCGTGCGAATGACCGCGAGCGGGATCGAGACGGCCGAAGGTGAACGCGAGTTCGACATCGTCGTGTGGGCGACCGGGTTCGACTTCGGCACCGGCGCGCTCATGCGCATGGGGATCCGCGGCCGGGACGGTCTCGCGCTCGAGGACTACTGGGCCGATGGCCCGAAGACGTTCCTCGGCGTCCAGACGCACGGGCTTTCCGAACTTTTTCTTCCCCGGTGGTCCGCACGCCGCCGCCGGCAACAATCCGCGGTACAACGGCGACCAGGTCGACTTCATCACCGACACACTCGTGTACCTGCGTGAGCACGGCTACGACACCATCGAAGTCGATCCGGCCGCGGAAGAGGAGTGGACCAACATGGTCGACACCGGCGCGGCGATGTCGCCGTTCGGGGAGAGCAGCTACTTCTTCGGGACGAACATCCCGGGAAAGCCGCGCCGCTACCTCCTGAACTCGGGTGGAAGGCCCAAGCTCTTCAAGGTGATCGCCAAAGTTCGCAAGAACGAGTACAAGGGGTTCCGGCTTTCGCGTTCGTCGAACCCGACGGGAACGACCGCGTCAGACAGTCGCGACCGGAGTCACCGGCGAGCCCACCGCGCCCGGTAGGCGCAGCGGAGGCGCAGTGAGCAGGAATCGGCTTCGCTCGTGCTCGCGCAGCCATGTCGCGAGCTCGTGGAGATACCACATCTCTCCGAGCGGGACGCCGAGCCGGAAGAGGCACAGGTGGTGGATGGGGAGGAACGAGTGCCGGCTCTCGTCGCGATCGCGCCCGACGAGCCCCTCGACCGCGTAGTTGTCCGCGACCAGCGCCGAGATCTGTGACTCGGTGATCCACTCCAGCAGTGACTCGTCGCGCGCCGTCGAGGTAGGTACACATGGCGTGGATCTTCACGGGATCGGGTTCGCGGTTCCACTTCAGGATCTCGGTCGCGAACCCGGTGTGCAGCACGAGCATGTCGCCCGGCTCGACCACGACTTGTCGGCCGCCATGATCTCCTCGAGCGTCTTCAGGTCGACTCCGCGCCAATCGTGGCCGAGGTGGTGGGCCAAGTCGACGAGGACGCCTCGCCCCTGCACACCGTTGTAGGCCATGTGCTCCAGGCCGAGGTGGTGCGCGAAGCAGAGGTGCTCGCCGCCGTCGCCCGCGGCGTCGGGCTTCGGTCCGACGAGGTCGACCCCGGCGCGGTAACCGTTGTAATAGACCGGCTCCTCGATCCCGTCGCCGTCGGCGTCGAACTCGGCGCCGACGTGCGCGAGCGAGTCCCACTGCGTCGAGTACTGCAGCGAGAGCGTCACGACGTCGTCGGCCCACACGTCGACGTAGCGCGGGTCGCCCCACTCGTCCATCTCGCTCATGTGGACGTTGTAGAACGTGCCGGCATTGCCGCGCATGTCCTCGGTCGGCGCGAGCATCGGCGGGTAGCGCCGCTGGTTCAGCGCGGTACCGCCGGGGTAGTCGAGCGGCAGGCTGAGGCAGAAGTTGATGCCGGCCTCGACCTCGCGCACGCCCTGGAGCACCTTCTCGGGGGTGAGCAGGTTGATGCGGCCGAGCTCGTCGTCGTCGCCCCAATCGCCCCACGTCGAGCCGGGCGGGCGCTGCTTCCACCGCTTCGTCACGGCTTCCTCCCCTTCCGACGCAACCGTCCGCGCGTTGTATTGTACCGACCGGTTGGTTTATCGTCGATGTCACCTCGCGACGTCGAGTCGCAGCACGTCCGCGTGTTTCGCGCAGGAAGGTCGCAACGATGACCCAGAAGGACTTCGTCGTCTCCGCCGACGGGCACCTTCTCGAGCCCACCGACCTGTTCCGCACCCGTCTCCCGAAGCACCTGCGCGACCGCGCCGTGTGGGAGGAGGACTTCGAGATCGAGCCACTCGTCGAGGGCGGCGCCCGGATCTTCCGGCAGTTGCACACGCCGGGGTACGAAGGCTGGACGATCTCTCGGTATCGCCAGACCGGCGGGCGGATGCCGGAAGGCGATCCCGAGCACATCCTCGAGCGACATGGACCTCGACGGGGTCGACGTCCAGGTGATGCACCCGAACCTGTCGCTTGTTCGGGCTCTACTCCGACGACCACGAGCTGTCGATGGCGCACGCCCGCGTGTACAACGACTACGTCATCGAGCGGTTCGCGCCGTACTTCTCGCGGTTGGCGCCCACTGCTCCGGTGCCGCTGACCGACATCGACGACGCGGTCGCCGAGATCGAGCGCGTCGCCGCCGGCGGGTTCCGAGCGATCCTGCTCCCGGCGACCCCGCCGCAGCCGTACTACTCGCGGGCGTTCGACCCGGTGTGGGCGGCGGCGCAGGCCAACGGCATGCACGTGTTCATCCACACCCAGACCGGTGGCGTGAAGGTCGACGACGCGACCGCGACGACGCTCAAGGTCGTCATGGAACAGGCGGCGCAGGTCAACCAGCCGATGACCGAGAAGTCGGCCTCGAAGCGGATGATCACGCAGTGCGTCTACGGCCCGATCGTCCCGCAGCAGGTCATGTGCGAGCTGATCGGCGGCGGCGTCGCCGAGCGCTACCCCGACCTGCACTTCGCGCTCATCGAGTTCAACGCCCACTGGTTGGCGTCGCTGGTGGGGAGCATGGACAAGTGCTGGGTCACCGGGATCGGCCAGGACGCCGACTGGTGGCTCGGGTACTGGGACGACGACCGCCCCGCCGACGACCAACCGGGCATGGCGCAGCTGTTCCGCCTGAACGACAAGTGGCCCTACCCGCTGATGCCGAGCGAGTACGTGCGGCGCCAGTTCCACGTGTCGTTCCAGGACGACCCGGTGGCCGTCGCCTGCCGGCACGTCACCGGGTTGTCGACGATCGTGTGGGGCAACGACTACCCGCACGCAGAAGGCACGTTCCGAGGGAGCCGAGAGCTGATCGCGAAAGCAGCTCGGCGATCTCCCTGCCGACGAGCGGGCCGCCCTCGTCGGTGGCACCCTCGGCGGGGCTCCTCGGGTTCGAGGCGCCGCAGCTGGCAGCCGTTCCGGGGGCTCGTTGTAGTTCCCGCTCGTGCTGCACCGCCGAAACGTCCGGTACGACCCGACGACTACTCGGCGCCCGTGAGCCGTCGGGAGTGGCGATCCCGCGGATGAAGATGTCGGCGAACGGCTTGAGCGACGTCCTGCGCCGACAAGCGGACCGCCCGGCTTCAGCCACAGGTACGTGTAGTTGTGCATGCCGAGCCACGCGAGAGCCGTGAGCCTCGGGTCGACGTCGCGGAACTCGCCGGTGTCGATGCCGTCCTGCACGACCGACTCGACCCGTCGCTCGTACTCCCGCCGCCGCACGCGGAACTGCTCGGCGCGGTACGTCGGTGAGCGCGGGGAACTCGTGCAGGAAGACCCAGACGTGGTCCGGGTAGCGGTGGATGACGTCGAGCAGCTCGTCGCCGAGCATGGCGAGCGCGCCGACGGCGACCCGCCCGCCTCCGCGACGCGAGCGGCGCCGAGCATCACCTCGTCCATCACCCGATCGTGGATGGCGGCGAGGAGCTCCTCCTTCGACTCGATGTAGTGATAGAAGGCGCCCTTGCCGAGACCGTTGACCGCGCACAGCTCCGCGATGCCCGTGGCGTGGTAGCCCTGCCGCGCGAAGACCGGCGCCGAGGTGTCGACGATCACGTCGCGACGCGCCTTCCACTTCGCGCTGCGCCGGGGCTCGTCGCTCGCGGCGGCGGTGGCATCGGCTGCAACGGTCCAGCGCACGAGCCCAAAACTATAGTGACTGGTCGGTACAACCGTCACAGCAGGGCTACGGGTGAACGAGCACGGCTTCCAGGGGCGCGTCGCGGTCGTCACGGGTGCGGGACGCGGTATCGGCCGGGCCCATGCACTCCTGCTCGCCGAGCGGGGCGCGCGCGTCGTCGTCAACGACCTCGGCGGCTCGATGTCGGGCGTCGGAGCCGACGCCGAGACCCGCGTCGACCGTCGCCGCCGAGATCGTCGGCCGCGGGCGGAGTCGCGATCGCCGACAACAGCGACGTCGCGACGGCGACAGGTGCCCAGGCGCTCGTCGGATGCGGCGGTCGAGCAGTTCGGACGCGTCGACATCCTGGTCAACAACGCCGGCATCATCCGATGGGCGCGCTTTCCCGAAGCCGACGCGGACAATCTCGCGCGGCACCTCGCCGTGCACGTCGCGCGGCTCGTTCAACACGACCCGCGCCGCGTGGCCGCACATGGTCGAACAGGGGTACGGCCGCATCGTCATGACGACGTCCGCAGGGATGTTCGGACTGCCCGACAACCTCTCCTACGCCACCGCCAAGGCCGGCGTCATCGGGCTCACGCGCAGCCTCGCGACCGCCGGCGCCGCGCACGGCATCAAGGTCAACCTCATCGCACCCGCGGCGGTCACGCGCATGGCGGGCCGGAAAGCGGACGACGGGGATGCGGGCGGCGAGGCCGTTGCTCCGCAAATGGCGCCAGATCTCGTCGCACCGATGGTCGCCTTCCTCGCCCACGAGGACTGCCCGGTCAGTGGCGAGATCTACGCCGCCGGCTGCCGGTCGCTTCGCGCGCATCTTCATCGCCTCGACGAGGGGTTACGTCCACTCCGAGCCGCACCCGACGATGGAGGACGTCGCGGAGAACTGGGCGACGATCAACGACGAGACCGGCTACTACGTCCCCGCCGACCTCACCGCCTGGTCCGGCGCATTTATGACACACCTGGCCTGACACACCTGGCCTGACACACCTGGGTCATGAAGGTCCGGTTCGGCGACCTACGTCGAACGGCCGGACCTCCCGCCGGAGGGGTCGAGGAACTGCTCGACGAACGCGAGTGCCCGGTCGTGGCCACCGCTCACACCGAGCGCCCGCTCGAGACCGATGAGCTGCGAAACGCCCGCCATGGCCACGAGGACCACCTCGGGTGTGATTCCGTCCGGCAACGGTTCGCGCGCGCGGCGAGGATGGACGAGATCGCCGCGAGCTGCATGGTCCGGAAACGTTCGGCGTAGCTCGCGATCTCCGCGCGACCGCCTTGCGGTGGTTGGCGAGCGCGACGAACTCGAGGTTGAACGCCGAGCCGGGTCCGGCGTTCAACGAGCTCCAGATCGTGCGGAGCGAGGGCTGCACCTCGATTGCCTGCTCGAACTGCGCGAGGCCCTCCTCGGCGCGGCGACGGAACACCTCGAGAAAGAGATCGTCCATCGTCCGGAAGTAGTAGTGGACCAGTTGCGGGCTCGAGGCCGGCCCTTCGGCCTACTCGCCGTGACGTGACCGCCGCGTAGCCCTCCTCCAGGATCAGCTGCTCGGCCGCGTCGAGCAGCCGGGCGCGCGGTCAGCGAGTCCGTGCGCCCCGATTCTTCGTCGCGAAGCCATCGGCACCACCTTGCCATGCGCGGCCACCCGTGTTAGGCAGTCGCACAACATTGTGCAGTCGCACAACGTTGCGTGGCGAGAGGGGACCGGGTGGCGGACGACTGGGAGACGTCGGACTTCTTCAGCGACGAGTCGCTCGTCGAGGACCCGTATCCCTACTTCGAGCAGCTGCGCGCGACCTGTCCGGTGGTACCGCTCGGCCGTCACGGGGTGGTGGCGGTGACCGGCTACGACGAGGCGACCGAGGTCTACCGCGACGTCGACACGTTCTCCTCGTGCAATTCGGTGGTCGGTCCGTTCGCAACGTTCCCGGTACCGCTCGAGGGCGACGACGTGGGCGCCATCATCGATCGTTACCGCGACCAACTGCCGATGCACGAGCACATGGTCACGATGGACCCGCCCGCGCACACACAGGAACGAGCGCTGCTGATGCGGCTGATCACGCCGAAGCGGCTCAAGGACAACGAGGAGTTCATGTGGCGCCTCGCCGATCAGCAGCTCGACGAGTTCATCGGCGGCGGCCACTGCGAGTTCATCAGTGCGTACGCCCAGCCCTTCGCCATGCTCGTCGTCGCCGATCTGCTCGGAGTGCCGGAAGAGTGATCACCGGCGGTTCCGGGAATGGTTCGGCCTGAGCCGCAATCCCGGCGAGATCGGCGCCGGCTGAGCAGAGCGACCCCGAGCTGAACGCGCTCGGGTGGCTCGACGATCGGTTCGCGCACTACATCGAGGACCGGCGGCGCGAGCCGCGCGAAGACGTGCTCACCCACCTCGCGCTCGCGACCTACCCGGACGGGACGACGCCCGAGGTCATCAACGTCGTGCGAACGGCCACGTTCTTGTTCGCCGCCGGTCAGGAGACGACCGCGCGCCTGCTCGCCGCCGCGTTGAAGTACCTCGCCGAGCACCCCGAGCTCCAAGACGACCTGCGGGCGGACCGCGACCTCATTCCGAACTTCCTCGAAGAGGTGCTCCGTATCGAGAGCCCGGTGAAAGCCGACTTCCGTCTCGCCCGGCCGACCTGCGACCGTCGGTGGCGTCGACGTCGCGGCGGGCACACCCGTCATGCTGCTGAACGGCGCCGCCAACCGCGACCCGCGGCGGTTCGAGTGCCCCGCCGAGTTCCGGATCGACCGCCCCAACGCCCAGTCTCACATCGCCTTCGGCCGGGGCAACCACTCCTGTCCCGGCGCGCCGTTGGCGCGCGCCGAGGGCCGGGTCAGCCTCGAACGCATCCTCGACCGGATGCGCGACATCCGGCTGTCCGAGGAGCACCACGGCCCGCCGGGCGCGCGCCGCTTCGGCTATGCGCCGACCTGGGTGCTGCGCGGCCTCGCCGAGCTGCACCTCGAGTTCACGCCCGTCGAGGGCGGTCCGGTGAGCCGTGTCGCGGTCGTCACCGGCGGGGCGTCCGGCATCGGGCTCGGTGTCGCCGGCCGGCTCGCCGCCGGCGGCGACCACGTCGCCGTCCTCGACCTGAACGGCGCCGCGGCCCGGAAGGCGGCGGCCGAGCTGCAGTCCGAGGGCGCCCGGGCCGTCGGCGTCGAGGTCGACGTTGCCGACACCGGTGCAGTCGATGCCGCGTTCGCCGCAAGTTCGCGCCGAGCTCGGACCCGTCGAGATCCTCGTCACCAGCGCGGGGATCGAGTCGTTCGATCCGCTCCTCGACATCACGGCCGAGCTGTGGGACCGGATCCTCGCGGTCAACCTCACCGGTACGTTCCGCTGCGTCCAGGCGGCCGTGCCCGACATGCTCGCCGCCGGATGGGGCCGCATCGTCACCATCTCGTCCTCGAGCGCGCAAT
This sequence comes from uncultured Actinomycetes bacterium, assembly GCA_963784845.1. Lineage (GTDB taxonomy): Bacteria > Actinomycetota > Acidimicrobiia > IMCC26256 > PALSA-610 > PALSA-610. Next base: position 35,970 of record CAWASN010000007.1, read on the forward strand.
CGGGGGCACCCGACATGGCGCACTATGCCGCGTCCAAAGGCGGCGTCATCGCTCTCACCAAAGCGCTCGCCGTCGAGCTCGCGCGCCGGGGGATCACCGCGAACACCGTCGCGCCGAGCCTCGTCGACACGCCCATGGCAAGAGCCGCCGAAGCCGCAGGTGACTTTCCCGGTGTCGACGTCGTCGGCCCGATGGTGCCGCTCGGCCGGGCGGGGACGGCCGCCGACATCGCCTCCGCGTGTGCCTTCCTGTGCGGCGAGGGCGGGAGCTACATCACCGGCCAGATCATCGGTGTCAACGGCGGCATGTACATCTGAGGTGCTCCGGTGACGAACTCGGGTGGCGAACTCGGGTGGCGAACTCGGGTGACGCGGTCGACGCCGCGATCGCGCTCCTTACGGTGTTCGGTTCCGCAGCTCTCGCTTCAGGACCTTGCCCGAAGGATTCCTCGGGAGCTCGTCGACGAGGATCACCTGCTTCGGAACCTTGAAGCGCGCGAGCTGCGCGCGGCAATGCTCGATGAGCTCCTCGGGAGTCGTCGATGCCGTCGAGCTCGACACGACGTAGGCGACCGGGACCTCGCCCCATCGATCGTCGGGACGCCCGACGACGGCGGCTTCGACCACCGATCCGTGCTCGTAGAGCACACGCTCGACCTCGGAGCTCGCGATGTTCTCTCCGCCGGACACGATCATGTCCTTGAGTCGATCGACGATGTAGAGGTATCCGTCGTCATCCTGCAGGCCGATGTCGCCGGTGTGGAACCAGCCGCCGGCGAACGCTGCAGTCGTCGCGTCGGGGTCCGCCAGTAGCCCTGGAACACCTTCGGGCCGCGCAGGACGACCTCGCCGCGCTCACCCGGCGGCACCGAGGCTCCGTGTTCGTCCCAGATGTCGAGCTCGAGGTACTGGCACGGGCCGGCCGACACTTCCGAGCTTGGACACGCGTGCTCGTCGCGGTCGAGGAAGGTGTCGCCCGACACGGTCTCGGTCAGGCCGTACGCATCGGCGAACCACGCGGACGGGAAGGTTGCGCGCAGGCGTTCGATGAACGGAATCGGCATCTTCTCCCCGCCGGCGATGATCAACCGAACCGACGACAGGTCACGCTGTTCGATCTCCCGGTACGCTCGAGGATCGCGCGGACCATCGCGGGAGCGGTCCACATCGTGGTCACGCGGGACCGCTCGATCTCGTCGACGACGCGCTCGGCGTCGAAGGTGCGGTGGATGATCGGTGGTCGCGCCCACCGCGATCATCGTCGTGGTGACGAGGTCGAGCGCACCGACATGATAGAGCGGGCCGCAAGCCAGACCGACGTCGGCGCTGGTGAATCCGAACTCGGTGATGTGCGCGTAGTTCTTCCAAGCCAGGTTGGCGTGGGTGATCATGACGCCCTTCGGGCGGCCGGTTGTTCCGGACGTGTACATCAGCCGGTGGATGTCGTCGCCCCGGAGGTGAGCCCGGGCGCGGCGAGCGGAGTCGGAGCCCAGATCGGAGAAGCGTTCCCAGCCTTCGTGAACCTCGGTCGAGCTACACACGCGCACGAGGTCACGGCCAAGATCGCCGGTCGCTTCGTTCGCGAGCTCGATGCAGGTCGTCGTCGCACACGAGCGCGCGCGCTTCGGAGTGTTCGAGGATGAAGCGCAGCTCCGGTGCCGCGAGCCGCCAGTTGACGGGCATCGCGATCGCACCGGCGTGGTTGGCGGCGAAGATCGTGACCAGGAACTCGATGCTGTTGTACGAGAGCAGCCCGACCACGTCTCCGGCACCGACTCCTCGCGCGCGGAGTCCGGCCGCCACCGTCGCAGCCCGATCCGCCATTCCCCGATAGGTGACGACCTGGTCGCCGAAGACGGCAAGCGGCTTGTGCGGCGTGCGGCGCGCGTGGTGCTCGAGCACCGCGAGCCAGCTCATGTCCGGATGCATCGGGGGCTCGAGCCGGTCTGAACTCATGGACGCAACTCCTACGGCGCCGCGTATCCGCCGTCGACGACGATCGCGGATCCGGTGGTCCAGCGGGACGCGTCGCCGGCGAGGTACGAGTAAGCGCCGACGAGGTCGGCAGCAGTCCCGAGCCCGAGCGGGTGCTTGGCCGCGATCGCGTCGATCGCCTCGGGCGGGAGGTCGGCGTGGATGCCGGAACGAAACGTTCCGGGGCACACGCAGTTGACCCGGATCCCGTCGCGCGCGTACTCGACCGCCGCGACCTTCGCGAGTTGGATCACCGCGGCCTTCGTCGCGCAGTAGGGAGCCGCGTGTGACCACGCGGTGAGACCGGAGACCGACGCCGTGAGGACGATCGAGCCCGACTGCTGGGCCCGCATGACGGGCACCGCGGCGCGGATGCCGTTGACCGCGCCGAGGACGTTGACCCGGAACGCCCGCTCCCAGTCCTCGGTCGTGAGGTTGTGGATGCGACCGTTCGGGGAGAGCACGCCCGCGTTGCTGATCAGCACGTCGAGCCGGCCGAATCGCTCCCGCGCCACGCCGACGACGGCTTCGACCTCGGTGATCTCGCTCACGTCGGCGCGCAGGGTCTCGACCGCGCCCCGCTGCTCCGGCAACGCCGTTCACGGTCGCTTCGAGCGACGATGCGCTGACGTCGCTCAGCACGACGTCGGTCTCCGGTTCGCCCGCGAACTGCCCGGACAAGCGCCGCCCCGAGCGTTCCGCCCGCGCCGGTGATCACGATGACCCGCCGAGGTTGGCTCATACGAGCAGATACCCGCCGTCGACGTTGAGCACGGTGCCGGTGACGAACGCGGACGCGTCGGAGGCGAGGAACTGATAGGCGCCGGCAAGGTCGGTGGATGCGCCCCAACGCCGTTGCGCGGTGTGCCCGAGCACGCCGGCTCCGAGCTCGGGGTCGTTCTTCCAGCGCTCGGCCAACGGCGAGTCGAACCACCCCGGAGCGACGACGTTCACCGTGATGCCCGACGACGCGAGATCGAGTGCGAGACCCTTCGCCATGCCGACGAGACCGGCCTTCGAGGCGCTGTACGCGATGAGGCCTCGGCGCGGCCGTTCGCCCAGGACCGAGCCGGTGAAGATCAGCCGCCCGCCGGCGCGCATCACCCGGGCGGCCGCGCGCGCGCCCGAGGAACGCACCGGTGAGGTTCACGTCGAGAATCTCGCGCCAGACCGACGGAGTCGGTCTCGAGCGGTCCGGCGAGGACGGGCGAGATCCCGGCGTTGCAGATCCACACGTCGACGCCGCCCCACTCGGCCACGGTGGCGTCGGCGACCGCCTCGTTGAACGTCGCCGTCGGTCACGTCGCCGCAGAGCACGAGGGACGGCCCCGGGAGCTCCGCGGCGACCGCTTTGAGGTCGGTCTCGGTCCGCGCCACCAGCGCCACCCGCGCGCCGCCCTGCGAGAACGCGTGCGCGAGCAGCCGGCCGAGCCCCCGGCCGGCGCCGGTGATCACCACACGCTTCCCGGTCACGTCCGCAGCACCGGCGAAGGACGCGGGGATCTCGATCTGCTCGGGCATCGCCCTTCCCTGCTTGTTCCGTGCTGGTTCCGTGGTGGTTCCGTGCTTGGTCCGCGGTTGCTCGGCGCGCACGCAGCGGTGGGCTTCCCACCCGATTTGTACCGACCAGTACAATACACGGTCCATGTTCAGCGACGCCGACCTCCTCGAGATGCACCGGCGGATGCTCGTGATCCGCGGGTTCGAGGAGCGCGTCGCTGCGCTCTACCGCGACGGCGAGGTCCCGGGCTTCGTGCACCTGTCGATCGGGCAGGAGGCCTCGGCCGTGGGCGCGTGTTGGCCACTCGGCCCGACCGACGTGATCACGTCGACCCATCGCGGCCACGGCCACTGCCTCGCGAAGGGTCTCGACCCGCTCGGGATGTTCGCCGAGCTGATGGGCAAGGACGGGGGCACGAACCGCGGGCGCGGGCGGTTCGATGCACATCGCCGATCCGACGATCGGCATCTTCGGCGCCAACGGGATCGTCGCTGCCGGCCTGCCGATCGCGGCGGGCGCGGCGACCGCGGCGCAGTTGCGACGCGACGGCACGCGTCGCGGTGGCGTTCTTCGGCGACGGCGCGGTCGGCGCACGGCACGTTCCACGAAGCGATCAACCTCGCCGCGGTCTGGCAGCTGCCGGTGATCTTCTTCTGCGAGAACAACGGCTACGCGGAGTTCTCGCCGGCGGCGGCCCAGCACGCGGCGCCGCTCGAACAGCGCGCCGGCGGGCTACGGCGTCGACTACGTCGCGGTCGACGGCAACGACGTCGTGGCGACCGCGGCCGCGATGAGCGTCGGTCGTCGAGGCGGCGCGCGCCGGGACGCGGTCCCGTCGTCGTCGAGGCCACCACCTACCGCTGGCACGGTCATTACGAAGGCGACCCGCAGCGCTACCGATCGCCCGATGAGCTCGAGGAGTGGAAGGCACGCGACCCGCTGCTCGTCAGCGCGCGCCGGCTCCGGTCGGCGGGCATCACCGACGACGCGCTCGAATCCATGCAGGCGTCGGTCGCGCGCGAGCTCGACGACGCGGTCGAGGCGGGCTCGGCGCTTGTCGCCGCCGGCGGCTGCGACGCTGACCGACTTCGTCGTCCGCGCCGCGACCCGAACGCCCCGAGCCGCCCGGCCCCGCCGGCCGACGCGCCGGAGTTCCGCACGATGGACGCGATCCGAGCCGCGCTCGAAGCCGAGCTCGCGGGCGACGAGCGTGTGTTCGTCGCGGGGATCGACGTCGCGGCCGGCGGCAACGTGTTCGGCCTGATGCGCGGTCTGCACGACCGCTTCGGCGATCGCGTCCGCGACACGCCCATCTCCGAGAGCGCGATCGTCGGCCTCGGCGTCGGCGCCGCGATGGCGGGCATGCGTCCCGTCGTCGAGCTGATGTATCTCGACTTCCTCGGCGTGTGTCTCGACCAGCTGCTCAACCAGGCCGCGAAGTTGCCGTTCATGACCGGCGGCGCCGCGCAGATGGCGCTGACCGTGCGGACCCAGTTCGGCGCGGGCCGCTCGTCGGGAAGCCAGCACTCGCAGAGCCTCGAGGCGCTGCTCGCGCACATCCCCGGGTTGACCGTCGTGATGCCGTCGACCCCGGCTGACACGTACGGGTTGCTGCGCGCCGCGATCCAGGACCCGAACCCGGTCGTGTTCATCGAGAACCGGTTGCTCTACGGCATGAAGGGACCCGCAGCCGCCGGCCGACCACATCCTCCCGATCGGCACGGTCGGCCGTCGTGCGACCGGGAAGCGACATCACCGTCGTGTCGGTCTCGCGGATGGTGCACGAGGCGGTCGCCGCCGCCGAGCGTCTCGCGGCGAGGGCATCTCCGTCGAGGTGATCGACCTGCGAACCGTCGCCCCGCTCGACATGGCGCCGATCCTCGACTCGGTGCACAAGACGAGCCGGCTCTTGATCGCGCACGAGGCCGTCGTCCCGTTCGGCATCGGCGCCGAGATCGCCGCGACGGTCGCGCGCGACGGCTTCTGGGATCTCGACGCGCCGATCCAACGCATCGGCGCGGCGCCGACTCCGCCTCCCTACGCGCCCGAGCTCGAACGCGCGTGGCTGCCCGACCGCGACGACATCGCCGAGGCGATCCGCCGCCTCGCGCGCGTCTGAGCGCGAAGCGTTCAGCAGCCGAGGGCGCGGGCGATCACGACGTGCTGGATCTCGTTGGTGCCTTCGCCGATCTCGAGCACCTTGGCGTCGCAGTAGAAGCGGGCGACCGGCGAGTCGAGCATGTAGCCGAGGCCGCCGTGGATCTGCACGGCTTCCGATGCCGCCGCAGACCGCGAGGCGGCTGGCCTTCAGCTTCGCCATCGACGCTTCCTTGAGGAAGGGCTGCCCGGCGTCGCGCAGGTACGCGGCGCGATACGTGAGCCACCGTGCCGCCTCGAGCTCGGTCGCGATGTCGGCGAGCTTGAACTGGATCGCCTGGAACTTCGAGATGGGCTGGCCGAACTGCACGCGCCCGTGCGCGTAGTCGATCGCCAGGTCGAGCACGGCCTGGGTCAGGCTGAGCGACAACGCGGCGATCGAGATGCGCCCGACCTCGAGCGTGCGCAGGAACTGGCTGAGCCCCATCGCCGGGATCGCCGACGAGATGATCGTCGGCGACCCAGACGTCGTCGAAGTACAGCTCGCGGGTGTCGAGACCGCGCCAGCCGATGCCGCGCATCTTCGGGCCCATCGTGAAGCCGGCGGTGTCCTTCTCGACGACGAAGCTCGCGAACGTCGGGTGCCGGGTCCTCGCCCGACTCGGTGCGGGCCAGCAGCGTCACGCCGAACGACATGTCGGTGCCGGCGTTGGAGATGAACGCCTTGCGGCCGTTGATCAGCCAGCCGCCGTCGCGCCGGACGCGCCCGCGTTCGGATGCCGCGGCGCGTCGGAACCGGCGTCGGGCTCGGTCAAACCGAACGCGCCGAGGACGCGTCCCTCGGCCAAGCGGGCGCAGCCAGCGCTCGCGCTGCGCGTCGGAGCCGAAGAGGTACAGCGGCAACGAGCCGATGGTCACGTGCGCCTGCCACGCGGCGGCCACCGACTGGTCGGCCAGGCCGATCTGCTCCATCGCGGCGACGAAGCCGACGGTCGACATGCCGATGCCTCCCCATCGCTCGGGGATCAGCATGCCGAGCAGGCCCAGCGCGCCCATCTCGCGGAGCAGGTCGGTCGGGCACCGCGCCTCCTCCCACGCAGCGGGAGCACGCGCCGCGATCTCCTTCTGCGCGAACTCGCGGCACAGGCGCGACAAGGTCGCGTTCCGGCTCGGCGAGCGAGAAGTCCACGCGGCCGATCCTATTGGACCGACCGGTACAACGCCTGCTATCGATATCGCCCTGTGACCGACTACGACGCGATCGACTTCTTCCGAGGCGACGAGCTCGTCGCCGACCCGTACCCGTACTTCGAGTGGCTGCGCGGGCAGTGCCCGGTGCGGCGCGAACCCCATCACGGCGTGATGATGGTGACCGGGTACGACGAAGCGGTCGCGGTGTACAACGACACCGACACGTTCTCGTCGTGCAACTCGCCGACCGGGCCCTTCCCCGGGTTCCCCGTGACGCTCGAGGGCGACGACGTCACCCCGCTCATCGAGCAGCACCGTGAGCGAGCTCCCGATGAGCGACCAGCTGCTCACGTTCGACCCGCCGATCCACACCGCGCACCGTGCGCTGCTCATGCGCCTGATCACGCCGAAGCGCCTGCGCGAGAACGAAGAGTTCATGTGGCGGCTCGCCGACCGCCAGATCGACGAGTTCATCGATCGCGGCGACGGCGAGTTCATCCGCGGGTTACGGCCAGCCGTTCGCCATGCTCGTCGTCGCCGACCTGCTCGGCGTGCCGGAGAGCGATCACGAGCTGTTCCGTGAGCGGCTCGGCGCCGGGCCGAGCGCGACGGACCGGCACCGTCGGCAGCACGGGCGACGACGCGCTCGCGGACAACCCGCTCGAGTTCCTCTACGAGCAGTTCACCGCGTACATCGAGGACCGCCGGCGCGATCCGCGCGACGACGTGATGACGGGTATGGCGACCGCGACGTTCCCCGACGGCTCGATCCCTGAAGCCATCGACGTCGCGCGCATCGCCGCCAATCTCTTCGCCGCCGGCCAGGAAACGACCGTTCGCCTCTTCGGCACCGCGCTGCAACGTATCGGCGACGACCGGGAGCTCCAGGGCCGGCTGCGCGAGCACCGTGAGCACATCCCGAAGTTCGTCGAGGAATGCCTGCGCATCGAGAGCCCGGTGAAAGGTGACTTCCGGCTCGCGCGCGTGACGACCGAGCTCGGTGGCGTCAAGATTCCGGCGGGCACCACGCTCATGGTGGTGAACGGAGCCGCGAACCGCGATCCCGGCCGTTTCGAGCACCCCGACGACTTCCAGGTCGAGCGCGCCAACGCGTCGCCAGCACCTCGCGTTCGGTCACGGCGCCCACACCTGTCCCGGCGCCCCGCTCGCGCGCGCCGAGGGCCGCATCACCATCGAGCGATTGCTCGACCGGGTGCGACAACATCCGGGTCTCCGAGAAGGAGCACGGCCCCGAAGGCGCCCGCCGTTACGAGTACGTGCCGACCTACATTCTGCGTGGCGTCAGCCGTCTGCTACCTCGAGTTCGACCCGCGCGTCCCTCGATGACGTGCCGTGACGGCCCGAGGACTCGGGTGCGCCGCCGGCTCGGTGCCCGGCTCCGTGGCTTCGTAGATCATTGACGCGAGGGTGCGAACCGCCTTGCGCGGTCCCTGCGATAATGCCATTCTCTCTGGATGAGTGCAGCAATTCCGCAGCGTGGAGCACGGGGGTCTCGATGGTCGACGACATGCACCGGATCTCTGATCTCGTAGAGCTGCACGCGTTGTGTGCGCGCTACATGTCCTACACGAGTCAGTTCGTGGAGGGCCGCTGGCTCGACGTGTTCACGCCCGACGCCGAGTACAACGCGTTCGGTACGCCGTACACACTCGAACGTTTCCCGGCGCTTCTCGCCGCGGCACCCCGCGGTCAGTTCATCGGGAACATGCCCGTGGTCGAGATCGACGGCGACAACGCCACCGGAGTGCAGCATTTCGTGTTCATCGATCAGCAGACCCACGCCATGCGTCTCGGCTGGTACCGCGACGAGTACGTCCGGACGCCGGACGGGTGGCGGATTCGGCGACGTGCCACCACGTTCATGCGCAAGAGCGGCGACTTCGATTCGGGGCGACAGCACGATCCGCTCGCGGGCAGGGCGAGTGAAGGGCGCACGATGACGGACCTTCCGAAGATCATCAGTGTCGACGACCACGTCGTCGAGCCGCCTCACGTGTGGCAGGACCGCCTTCCTGCGCGCATGCGCGAGCGCGGACCCGCGTCGAGCGCGCGCGCTGGGGCGAATTCTCGCTCGACGGCCGGAGCGTCCTACAACCAGGAGATGACCGAGGACGGCGCACTGGGGTGACTACTGGCTCTACGAGGACCGCCTGATCTACGTGCACAAGCGACACGTCGCAATCCCTCTCGACGCCACGCCGGAAGGTGAGGTCCGCCGGTTCGATCGCGCCAGGATGTTCATGGGCGCGCTGACCTACGACGAGATGCGGCCCGGCTGCTACGACCCGAAGGCGCGCGTCGACGACCTCGCGCTCGCAGGGGTCGACGGCTCTCTCGCCTTCCCGACCTTTCCTCGCTTTTGCGGCCAGACGTTCAAGGAGGGCAATGATCTCGAGCTCGGCCTCGAGTGTGTCCGCGCGTACAACGACTGGATGATCGAAGACTGGTGCGCCGACTCGGATGGCCACCTGATCCCGTTGTGCCTGATCCCTTTGTGGGACGTGGATCTCGCAGTCGCCGAGGTCCGGCGCAACGCCGCCCGCGGCGCGCGGGCAGTGTGCTTCAGCGAGATCCCGCCCCACCTCGGCCTGCCCAGCATCCACACCGGGTACTGGGATCCGCTGTTTGCCACGTGCGAGGAGACGAGCACGACGTTGTGCATGCACATCGGGTCGTCGTCGAAGATGCCTGCGGCATCGCCCGACGCGCCCGCCGTCGACCGAGATCATGCTCGGGTTCAACAACTCGATGGCGTCGATCGGCGATTTCCTCTTCTCCGGTGTGCTCGTGCGTTTCCCCACGCTGAAGCTGGCGTACTCCGAGGGACAGATCGGCTGGATCCCGTACGCGCTCGAGCGCGCCGACAACGTGTGGGAGTACCACTCGAGCTGGACCGGCGTGAAGCAGACGATCCCGGAGCCGCCGTCGACGTACTACCGCGGCCGCATCTTCGGGTGCTTCACGAACGACCTCCACGGTGTCGCGTCGATCGCCGAGGTCGGTGAGGACAACATCTGCTTCGAGACCGACTACCCGCACACCGACACGACGTGGCCATTCGCGCGTGGAGGAGGTCGGAGCGCATGACCGCGGCGCTCACGGAGGAGCAGCGGTACAAGGTGCTGCGCGGCAATGCGATCCGGATGCTCGACCTCGACCGGGTCTGAGCACGTCGGCCGACCCGAGCGTCAGCCGCCGAGGCCGCGGAGGCAGAATTCCCAGGTCGCTTCGCCGGTGAGACGCATGCGGGCGTTGTCGACGAGCCGATTACCGAACCAGCTGTACATCACGGTCTGTTGTACGAGGCCGGCCGCGCGGCGGGTGTCGGTCACGTTGATCGCACCGCTCGCGTTCGCCTCGTCGACGAGCTCGCGCATCATCCGCGAGATCGGCGCCATCGCGGCTTTCACACGCTCGGAATGGTCGACAGTGAGCTGCACCGAGAACTCCATGATCGGTCGCCGGTTGTGGGTGGAGCGCTTGCTCGGCTTCTCGGACGGATCACACCACTCGTGCAGCCGGACCGTGAACGCGCGGAGTCGCTCCATGGGCTCGGACGTCGAGTCGACGAGGGTCCGGAGGTCGTCGGTCGCCTCCCGCACCGTCTCTTCGAACAGCGCGAGGAGCAGCTCGTCCTTGCCGTCGAAGTATTGGTAGAACCCGCGCAGGGACTGTTTCGATCGGTCGATCACCTCTTGGATCGTGAACTCGGTCGTCCCCTTCTCGTCGATCAGCGAGAAGGCAGCGTCCAAGAAGCGTTGGACGCGCTGCTCGGCCCGGGACCGGGCGGCGTTGAGGCTGCGGGAGACGGCCCGTTCTCGCCAGGCCGGTTCGTTCGCGTCGCCCGGGGTCTCGACATCCGTCATGGTGGAGCACCCATTTCCATTTTTGCACGGTAGCAGCGCTCTCGGATGAGAACGACATTCGCGAATCGAGCTGCCACTGCGGGCCGACCGATCGTGAGAACCCGCGCCCGGAGCGTCCTCCCGCTCCCCGCGACTCAGCCGCCCTTGTAGATGCGGCCGCCCTTCATCACGAAGCGCACGTCCTCGGTCATCGTGATGTCCTCGGAAGGGTCGCCGGGAACCGCGATGATGTCGGCGAGCAGTCCCGCGAACGAGGCGGCCGCGGTCGTCGACATCGATGAGCTCGGCGCTCATGACGGTCGCGGCCCGCAAGGCCTGCATCGGGGTCATGCCGCGGTCGACCATCGCCCACAGTTCCTTGGCGTTGGTGCCGTGGGGGATCGCCGGCGCGTCCGTGCCGCACGCGATCTTGACGCCGGCCGCGATCGCCTTTCCCAACATCGCGCGCGCCCGCGGGAATACTTCGGCGGCTTTCGCCTGGAGCTCGGGCGCCGCGCGCGAGACGTCGAGCCCTTCGGACAGGTAGCTCGTCGGCACCAGGAACGTCCCGTGGTCGACCATCATCTGAATCGTCTCGTCACTCGCGAGCGATCCGTGCTCGATGCAGTCGACGCCGGCGCGGATGCAGGCGCGGATGCCGGCGTCGCCGTGCGCGTGCGCGGCGACTTCGAGTCCGGCGCGATGCGCCTCATCGACGATGGCCGCCAGCTCTTCGTCGGAGTACTGCTGCGCGCCCGCGAGGCCGCTGTGCGACATCACGCCGCCCGACGCCGAGATCTTGATGACGCGGGCGCCGTACTTGATCTGGTAGCGCACGGCCTTGCGTACCTCGGGTACGCCGTTGGCGATGCCCTCTTCCACGCTGAGCGGCATGATGTCGGGTCCGAGCCGTTGGAACATCGTCGGATCGAGGTGGCCGCCGGTGGGTGTGATCGCATGGCCGGCGGGCACGAGGCGCGGGCCGTCGATCCAGCCGTTGTCGATCGCGCGCGGCGAGGGCCACGTCGAGCAGGTACCCCCCGTCTTGACGAACAGACCGAGATTGCGCGCAGTCGTGAATCCCGCGAGCAGCGTCGTGCGGCACGCGAGCGTCCCCCGCAGCGTGCGAAACGCGGGATCGTCCTGAACGTCACTGCGCGGGTTCCCGCCACTGGGCCCGCCCAACAGCATGTTCAGTTCCATGTCCATGAGACCGGGCAACAACGTCACGTCGCCGAGCTCCATCTCGGTCGCGCCGCTCGGGAGCTCGGACGGGTTCACCGCCGCGATGCGTTCGTCTTCGACGACGATGACCGCGGGCGAACGAACCTCCCCCGCGTCGACGTCGACCCAGCGATCAGCCCGAAGAACGATCGTGCTCACGGGATGGGCTCGATCAGGAGGTCGAGGTACGCGGCGCCGGAATCGGGGATGTGCGGCTGGCGCCAGACTTCCACCGGGAACGACGCCATGACGAGTGAGTACAAGAGCTGCAGCAACCGTTGCGCGTCCTCGGGCATGTCGTCGAGCGGGTACTGCTCGCAGTACTCGATCGCCGCTTGTGCCCTGGGGAAGAACGCGTCGTAGAACGCCTGGATCTCGTCCATCGAGGTGGCCATCCGTCGGGCGAAGCGCTCGCGCTCGGTGGGCAGGCACCACGTCTTCGCGAACGGCTCGAGATCCGAGAACTGGCCGGGCAACAGGGGATCGGTCATGGGGTCACCTCCGCGCGTTCGTGCTGGTATCGCTCGACCCAGTCGGCCGCCACCTTGTGCAGGTGGCGGCACAGGATCTCCTGGTCGTTGAGGGGAAAGGAGGTGACGACCCGTGACTCGAGCATGATCTGCGTTGCTTCGAGCGTGTTTCCGTCCTGGAGCGCGTACTCCTTGAAGGTCACGGCGGCCATCTCCTGCGCGAGACGCTCGCGTGCGTTCGTCGCGGGAACGAAGTAGAGGTTGCCTTCGAACACGTGTGTGTTGTGCGACGTCGGCCAGTAGTGGTACGTCAAGTACCAATTCCGTTCCCAGATCAGCAGCACGAAGTTTGGCCAGACCTGGAAGGAGTCGAGCCCCCACGGCTTCTTGTTCGCGGGGTTGACGCCCGACGGCAGCGCGTCGGGTCCGAGGTCGGGCGCGTCCCAGGGCCCGAACAGGCCGCTGCGGGTGACGGTCTCCATCGGCTTGAGCATCTCGGGCGGCATCTTCCAGCCCTGACCGCCGTAGGTCGTCACCATGCGGTGTGGACCTTCGATCTCATAGTGCAGTCCCTCGAAGCCGGCGGCCTGCACCTCGGGTCGCGACGCTACCGGTGACTGCTTCGCGTGCAGGATGGGTGCGTGGTAGAACTCCTGGAACGCGTCCATGAAGAGCTTCCAGTTGCTGCCGACGGTCGCACGGTACGAGAAGCGCTCGGTCATCCGGTCGAAGGGGTAACCCTCGATCGCGGTGATCATGGGCCCGAGGAACTCGGTCAGCGTCTGGCGCGGCTCTCGCTCGAGGTTGATGAAGATGAACCCCGCCCACTCGTCGCAGTGCACGGGGACGAGGCCGTAGTCGGCCTTGTCGAGGTCGAAGAACTCGCTCTCCTGCTGTACGTACGAGCAGGCGCCGTCGAGATCGTATTTCCAGCCGTGGTACTTGCACACGAACTGCCGGCAGTTTCCGCTCGACTCCTCCCGAGGGAAGTCGGTCCATACGAGCTTGTTGCCGCGGTGCCGGCAGATGTTCTGGAAGGCCCGCACCTGTCCGTCCATGTCGCGCACGATCACGACCGACGTGTTGGCGAACGCGAGCTCCTTGGTGAAGTAGCTCCCTTCGCGCGCCAGCTGTTCGACCCGTCCGACGTTCAGCCAGGACCGCTTGAAGATCGCCTCGCGCTCGAGCGCATAGAACTCCGGCGAGATCGAGTCTTCGTACGACATCGGCTCGGTCCCGAGCTCCGGGTAGTGAGCGGTCCAACTGCCCTCGGCGGGCTTTTCGAAGCCGATCATTGCGTCTCCTCGAATTCGCGAAGTGATGCGGGGGCAACGTCTTCCAGGTCCGCGTCGAGCTGCAGCCCGAGGCTGTTGAACGCCATGGCAAGGCACGTATAGGTGCCGACGACGAAGACGAGCTCGATCAGCTGACGTTGGTCGAGCTGTTGCGCCAAGCGACCCCAGGTCTCGTCGTCGATGTGATAGCCGTCGATGAGTTGGTCGGCCGCGGCGAGCAGGTCCGCCTCGAGCGGTGCCCATTGTGCCGCGCGCACGTCGGCGCGGACCGCGTCGATCTCGTCGGGAGTGATGCCGAGTCGTGCCGCCAGGCGCACGTGCTGCGCCCACTCGTAGCGAGCACGAGTGCGCCAGGCGACGCGAAGCACCATGAGCTCGCGCATGCGCGGCGCGAGTGTGGGAGTGTTCAGGAGCACGTTGTTGTAGCCGAGGAAGGGACCCGCGAGCGCGGGATGGCGCATCAACGTTGCCAGCACGTTCGGCATCGGGATCACGTCCGAACCGGACGAGAGGAACCTTGCCGCGATTTCGCCGGAGAATCCCCGGGTGAGCGCGTCTCGGACTTCCTCCCCCCACTGATCCCGGGGAAGGGGCGCGACGCGAGGCGACATCCGAGCGGGGGGCGGGGTGTCGCTCACACGTACCAGCCGCCGTTCACGCCCAGCAGTTGGCCGGTGATGTATCCGGCCTCGTCGGAGCAGAGAAACGCGCACGCAGCTGCAATGTCTTCGGGTGTGCCGGCTCTCCGCACGGGGGTGCGGGCCGCGACCGCCTCGATGGAAGGGAGGTCACCGCGCGCCTCGGCGCGGCGAGCCATCGGAGTGTCGATGAATCCGGGCGGGATCGTGTTGACCGTGATGCCGTGGGGCGCGTACTCGACCGCCAACGCTCGGGTGAGACCGACGACGCCGCCCTTCGACGCGACGTAGTGCGCCATGCGCGCGGCACCCGACTGCGCGCTCGACGACGAGATCGTGACGATCCGGCCGAAGTGTGAGGCCAGCATGTCGGGAATGGCGGCTTGCAGGCAATGGAACGTGCCGGTGAGGTTGACCGCGAGCATGCGGTCCCAGGCTTCGATGGTGATATCGGTGAACGACTGGAACTCGTCGAATCCCGCGCTCGGTGACCATGATCTCGACCGGACCGAGGTCGGTGCGCACCTTGGCCAGCGCCTCGTCGACCGCGGCACGATCGGCCACGTCCGCCGCGATCGCGAGCGCGCCCGCCCCCGAGGCTCGTAGCTCGTCGGCCGCGTGGCTCACTGCCACAGCATCCAGATCGAGGAGCCCGACCCGGTTCCCGGCGGCCGCGAGCCGCTTCGCCACTGCCAAACCCATACCGGCTGCGGCGCCTGTCACTACGGCGACCCGGCTCATTCGCGTTCCCCTTCGCACCTGCGCGGTCGGCACGAGTATGGAGCATCCGCGAATTGTGCGCAAGCTGACTCTCAAAAAAAGAGAATGTAATTGCCACTGGATCGGAACCTGGTTAGGGTCGGCTCGACCCCTCTCGGAGGAAGGGGGGTCGGAGGAAGGGGGGCCACGTGCGGATCGGCCTCATGATCGGCGCGGAGAAGGGGCGGTATCGCGACAAGGTCGCTCGCCTCGTCGCGGATGCCGAGTCGGCCGAGAAGGCCGGCTTCACCTCGATCTGGGTTCCCCAGGTTCCGAACGACTTCGACGCGCTCGACGGCGATCGCGCTGATGGGTCGGGCGACGTCGAGCGTCGAGCTGGCGACGGCGGTCATGCCCGTGCAGACCCGTCATCCGGTCGCCATGGCGCAGCAGGCGCTGTCGAATCAGGCGGTGTGCGAGGGGCGTTTCACGCTCGGGCTCGGCCCGTCGCACCACTGGATCGTGTCGGACATGCTCGGACTCCCGTACGAGCGACCGGCCCGCCTCGTGCGGAACTATCTCGAGGTCCTGAACGCCGCGTTCGCGGGCCCGGGGCCGGTCGACGTCGACAACGACGACTATCGCGTGCACAATCCGCTCGATGTCACCGACATCGTCCCGACGCCGATCCTCCTCGCCGCGCTGGCCCCGGTGATGCTGCGCGTCGCAGGAGAGCTGGCATCGGGAACGATCCTGTGGATGGCCGACGAGCGCGCCATCGGTGAGCACGTCGCGCCCCGCATCACGAGCGCCGCGGCCGCGGCGGGAAGGCCCGCGCCGCGCATCGTGGCCGGCGTTCCCGTCGTGCTCTGCCGCAACGACGAAGTGCGCGAGGCTCGTTCGTGGGCCAACCAGGCCCTCGGGCACGCCGAGTACTCGCCCAACTATCAGCGACTGCTCGAGCACGGCGACGCGACCGATGTCGGCGACCTCTGCGCGGCCGGGGACGAGTCGGCGGTCGTCGCCCGGTTGCGGAGCTTCCGCGATGCGGGCGCCACGGACCTGTCGGTTCGGGTCCTGCCCTTGGGGAGTGACCGCGCGGCTCGCATCGCTTCGCGAGACCGGACCCTCGCGTTGCTCGCGTCGCTGTGTCCCGAGCTCTGAGGCCACAGCCCTGGAGCTGAGCCGGCGCGCTCGGAGACGGGTGCGGGCGCGGTCTCGTGGAGCTCCCAGCGAGCTCGCCCGGTGCGGAGTTCGTCGTGCCACCCGAACGCGGTTCGAGGTGTCGCCGCGGTGGGCAGTGCGCTACGGGCGATCCAGCCGGTCGAGATCGCGGGTCGCGTACGCGTGGTGCGCCATCTCCTCTTCGAAGACGACGTGCAGGCACGCCTGTAACGGCGCGGTGCCGTTCTCGAGTACCTCGCGCGTCTGGGGGAGATCTCCCGGCCGGAGGCCGGCGAGATACTCCGAGAGTCGGGTCACCCGATCGCGCCGCACCGCGAGCACCTCGGCGAAGGACGGATCCGCGTCACGATCGATGCCGGGCCAGGGGAAGTCCAGACTGCCCGTGTTCGGCAGGCCCATCGGATCGAAATCACCGCCGAGGATCGGTGCGGTGAACCACTTGTCGATCGCGAACACCAAGTGACGCAAGGTCTGCACAAACGAGAACTCGCCGTCGACCGACGTGTGTAGCGTCGCTTCGGAAAGCTCTTCCGCGCGTGGCGATGGTCGCGTCCCACGTGGCCGTGACGAAGCTCCAGGCCGCGCGCATCCCTTCGGGATCCACTGGCTCCAGGAGTGCTCGCCGCGGATCGATGCGGGCGAGCTCGTGGCTCACGTACGCGGTGACGTCGACGCCGTTGACCCTCAGGCCGTTGAACATGCCGTCGATGTCGACGTTCACCAACCATGCTTCGGAGATCCGCACGTTCGTCAGGTTGACGCCCTGAAATGTCGCGTCGGTGAGATTCACCTCGCGGAACCGCGCGCCCCGGAGATCGGTGTCTTCGAACTCGGTCATGCGGCAAGTTTCCCAGACGCGCTCGGCGCCGACCATCGGTACCGTGCGTCGTCTCGCTCGGAAGCGAGAGTCAGACGTCGTAGTCGACGAGCAGGTCCGCGCTGGTCGGCAGCGACTGGCACGTCAGGATCCAACCCGCATCGACCTCCTCGGCCGACGAGCGCGTTGTTGACCCGCATCGAGACGGATCCCTTGTCGAGATGCGCCATGCAGGTGGCGCAATTCCCGGCCTCGCACGAGAAGGGCGGACGAAGACCCCCCCGGCGTGTGGTCTCGAGGACGGTGTCGCCCGGCTTGTACAGGATCGCGTGCTTGCGTTTGTCGATCCGGATCTCCACCGATTCCGTCACCGCCGCCGTGTCGGGGACCGGTGCGTCGTCGGGGGTGACGAACCGTTCGATGAACACGTTGCCCGGCGCGACGCCGAGCTGCGCGAGACCGTCCTCGACGGTGTCCATGTACGGAGCCGGACCGCAGACGTAGAAGTCGGCGTGAGCCCGGTCACCCGCCAGTGCCGCGGACTGCTCGGCGTCGAGGAAGCTTCGCTCGGAGTCGAGATGATGATGGACCGAGAGCCGGTCACCGTACGTGCCGGCGAGCCGCCGCAGCTCGTCCGCGAAGATCACCGCGTCGCGCTCGCGGTTCGCGTACACGAGGCGTACGGCGCGGCCTGTCGTGGCGAGCGCGCTCTTGACGATGGAGATCACCGGGGTGATACCGCTGCCGCCCGCGTACGCGACGATGGGCGCATCCGTCGCCCGCAGGACGAACAGCCCGGTGGGCCGCATGACCTCGATCGTGGAGCCCGGAGAGATCTCGTCGTTCATCCAGTTCGACATGCGGCCCCCGGGGACGCGCTTCACCGTCGTCGTGAACGGATCGCCGCGGTCGGGTGAGCTCGACATCGAGTAGCAGCGCACGACCGACTCACCGTCGATCGTGGCCCGGAACGTGCAGAACTGGCCCGCCCTGTACGCGAACACGTGCTCGAGCGGCGGTGGGATCGCGAGGACGAACGAGCGGGTGTCGGCGGTTTCGTCGATGACGTCGACCACCGCGAGGGGGTGGTATTCGTGGTCGGGCAGCATCAGCGGTTCCCCGGTCGGCGGGCTCGACCTGATGATAACCACACTCTCCAAACTCGCTAGTGTGGTTCTCTCCGGTTGTCAGTAGGGGGGATGGGATGCCGGCTCGGGACCCCGAGGTCGACGACAGGTGGTCCGCGCGACGGGTGCCGGACGTGCTCCGGGACCACTACGTCGCGCGAGGTTGGTGGACCTCCGAGACACTCGGTGGCCTGGTCGATCGGTCTCTTCGCGCTGCTCCCGATGCCACGGTGAACGTCTGGTCGGAGGTTCGGCCCTGGCACGGGACCTACGCCGAGATCCGTGCCGACGCACTCCGGTTGCTCCGGGTCCTCGCCGACGCCGGCCTCCGGCCCGGTGACGTCGTCGCGTTCCAGCTGCCGAACTGGCGAGAGGCGGTCGTCGCGTTCTACGGCCTGGCCATGGGCGGGTATGTCCTCGTACCGATCGTCCACATCTACGGCCACAAGGAGGTGCGGTTCATCCTGGGGCAGAGCCGCGCCCGCGCCTACGTGTCGGCGGATCGGCACGGTCATGTCGACTACATCGACATCGTCGACGGCGCCGCGCCCGAGGAGCTGGGCGATCTCGAGCTGCATGTCGTGGTCGGGTCTCCCGGCGCGGACCTGCAAGCACGCGTGCGGCGCGTCGCGTGGGACGTCGTCGACGCGGCGACGCCTGCCGCGGTGATCGGGACCGCGAACTGCGACGACGTCTGCGTGCTCGCGTATACCTCGGGGACGACCAGCGACCCGAAGGGTGTGCTGCACACTCATCGCACGCTGCTGGCCGAGTTGGTGCACATGCGGTCGTGGATCACACCGGGATCGCCGAACCTCATGGGTTCGCCGATTACTCACGCGACCGGCATGCTCGGCGCGGTGCTCGCCCCGATGGAGATGGGTGAGGACATCCATCTGATCGATCGGTGGGATCCGGGACGTGTCCTCCAGGTGATGCTCGAAGCGGATGTCGGTGCCGGTACCGGAGCGTCCGTCTTCCTGGCGAGCATCCTCGACCACCCGGCGTTCACTCCTGCGCACGCGCGACGCATCCGCCGCGTCGGCCTGGGCGGGGCGCCGGTACCCGTCGCGCTCGCGGAGCGGGCCGCCGCTCACGGCATCGCGCTGGTGCGCGCGTACGGGTCGACCGAGCACCCCTCCGTGAGCGGCGGCTCGTTCGACGATCCGCCGGAGAAGCGCCATCGCACCGACGGTGCGCCGATGGCCGGTGTCGAAATCCGGCTCCTCGGTGACGACGGCGCGCCGGTCGAGCCGGGCGCAGCGGGCGAGATCTGGTCGCGCGGTCCCGATCTGTGCGCCGGCTACACCGATCCCGTGCTGACCGCCGCCGCCTTCGACGCCGACGGCTGGTATCGCAGCGGCGACATGGGCGTCGTCGATGCAGAAGGATTCCTGACGATCACCGACCGCGTGAAGGACGTGATCATCCGCGGCGGCGAGAACGTCTCCGCCGCGGAGATCGAGGAGGTCGTGGCGGCGCTACCGCAGGTCGCCGAAGTCGCGGTGATCGCGGTGCCCGACGAGCGCTTCGGGGAGCGGGCGTGTGCCGTCGTCCGGCTCGCGCCCGGCGCCGCGGCACCCGACCTCGGTGACATCACGTCCGAGCTGGAGCGGATCGGCCTGGCCCGCCAGAAGTGGCCCGAGGAGCTGCGGATCGTCGAGGAGTTCCCGCGCACCGCTGCGGGCAAGGTCCGCAAGGTGGACCTCCGGCGGCAGTTGCACGCCCTTTCCGGTGACGACAACCTGATCGACGTGCGGGCGCCGCGGAGGGAGCCATGAACACCGACGCGTACCGCTCGATCGAGGTGCTGCCGATCGCGGGCTCGCTCGGCGCCGAGATCACCGGGCGTCGATCTGGCGACCGATCTGGTCGACGAAACCGTGGCCGAGATCCGCCGGGCGTGGCTGGAGCACCTCGTCGTGTTCTTCCGCGACCAGTTCCTCGCTCCCGGCGGAGTTCCTCGCGTTCGCCCGCCGGATCGGGGAACCCGTGGAGTACCCGTTCGTGCGAGGCATCGACGGGTTCCCCGACATCATCGCCGTCTCGAAGCTGCCGCACGAGACCGTGAACTTCGGCGGCATATGGCACAGCGACACCGTGTACCTCGAATGCCCGCCGATGGCAACGATGCTGTTGGCTCGCGAGGTGCCGCGCTACGGGGGAGACACCATGTGGTCGAACATGTATGCGGCGTACGACGCGCTCTCTCCCGGCATGCAACGTGTTCTCGAGAACCTGCGATCGGTGAACAGCTCGGCGCTCGCCGACGTGTCGAAGACGAGAGAGGACCGTATTCGTGACTCCGGTAACACCACCGAGCGCGAGTACCTCTCGGAGCATCCCGTCGTGCGCACCCATCCCGAGACCGGTCGCAAGGCTCTCTACGTCAACGTCGCGGACACGCACCGTTTCGTCGACATGACCGAGGACGAGAGCCGACCGCTGCTGGGATATCTCTTCGAGCACTCGATACGGCCGGAGTTCACGTGCCGATTCCGGTGGCGCGTCGGCTCGGTCGCGCTCGTGGGACAACCGGTGCACGATGCACAACCCGGTGAACGACTACCACGGCTCCACGCGCACGATGCACCGCATCACCCTCGCCGGAGACGTCCCGTCGTGACGGGTCGAGGGGTGCGCAGCGAGGTGACCTGGCCGACGATTCCCGCCATGATCCGGGACGCGGCGCGCCGCCGCGGCGGTGCCGAGGCGGTCGTCGACGCCGATCGGCGCGTCGACTTCGCAACGCTGCGGCGCCGGGTCGACGACGCCGCGCGCGGCGCTGCTCGCGTCGGGTGTCGATCGCGGCGACCGCGTCGCGGTCTGGGCGCCGAACTCACTCGAGTGGATCGTCGCCGCGCTCGGCGTGACGACCGCGGGCGGCGGTGCTCGTCCCGATCAACACGCGATTTCGTGGTGCCGAAGCTTCCTTCGTCCTCGCTCGCAGCCGCGCGCGGGCACTGTTCACGGTGCGCGGGTTCCTCGACACGGACTACCCGGCGCTGCTCGCAAGCTCCGGGGTGGCGCTCCCCGCGCTCGAGCAGACCATTTTGCTCTCGGGTGACGACGACGAGGTGTCCGTCGGTTGGGACGAATTCGTCGCGCGCGGGCGCTCGGTGCCGGACGCGGAGCTGGACGCGCGCGTCGCGTCCGATAGGCCCCGACGATCCCAGCGATGTGGTCTTCACCTCGGGAACGACGGGGAATCCCAAGGGCGTCGTCATGACACACGGCCAGACGTTGCGCGCCTACCTCGACTGGTGCGACTGGGCCGACCTCCGCCCGGGCGACCGCTACCTCATCGCGAACCCCTTCTTCCACATCTTCGGCTACAAGGCCGGGTGCCTCGCGTGCCTGATGCGGGGCGCGACGATCTTGCCGCTCGCGGTGTTCGACGCGGGTGTGGTGCTCGAGCTCGTCGAACGCGAGCGGATCTCGGTCCTCCCCGGCCCACCGACGATCTACCACTCGTTGCTCGACCACCCCGAGCGCGCCGGCCGCGACATCACGAGCCTGCGCGTCGCGGTGACGGGTGCGGCCGACATTCCCGTAGAGCTCATCCGGCGCGTGCGCCAGGAGCTGCCGTTCGAGCGCATCCTCACCGGGTACGGCCTCACCGAAGCCGGCACCGTCACCGGCAGCCGGCCCGACGACGACTTCGAGCACATCGCGACCACCGTCGGCGTCGCCTGGCCCGGGTTCGAAGTTCGGACGGTCACCGAAGCGGGTGTCGACACCGGTCCGGGGGAAACCGGCGAGGTGTTGGTGCGGGGTGAGACGGTGACGCTGCGGATATCTCGACGATCCGGAAGCCACGGCGGTCGCGATCGACGGCGACGGATGGCTGCACACGGGTGACCTCGGAACTCTCGACCCCGAGGGGTACCTGCGCATCGTGGGGCGCATCAAGGACATGTTCATCGTCGGCGGGTTCAACGCCTATCCGGCCGAGATCGAGAACCTGCTCCTGCGCCATCCGCGCGTTCGCGCAGGCCGCGGTGATCGGCGTGCCCGACTCCCGGCTCGGCGAGGTCGGCAAGGCCTTCGTCGTCCTGGAGCCCGGTGGGCCGATCGAGCCGTCGGAGATCATCGACTGGGCGCGCGCGCGAGATGGCGAACTTCAAGGTGCCCCGCTTCGGTGGAGTTCCTCGCCGCGCTGCCCGTCAACGCGACGGGCAAGGTCGTCAAGGACGAGCTTCGGGCGCGCCCGGTGTCGTCGTGACCGCAGAGTACGAGACGATCGCCTACGACGGGACCGACGACGGCGGGATCGCCCGCATCACGTTGCAGCGCCCCCGGCGGCTCAACGCCTTCACCAACCGGATGCAGCACGAGCTCGGCGATGCCTTCGACCGAGTCGATGCGGATCTCGACGTGCGCGCGGTGGTGGTGACCGGGTCGGGACGAGGGTTCTGCGCCGGCGCCGATCTGGGCTCGGGCGAGCGGACGTTTGCCGGGGGGAAGCGGTCGGGACGCGATCCCGGGCGGCGTGGTCGCGTTGCGGATCTTCGATTGCACCAAGCCGGTGATCGCGGCGGTGAACGGTCCCGCCGTCGGCGTCGGGGCATCGATGACGCTCCCCATGGACGCCCGGTTCGCGGCGCCGGACGCGACGTTCGGCTTCGTGTTCACCCGGCTCGGGATCGTCCCCGAGGCCTGCTCGTCATGGTTTCTGCCGCGGCTCGTGGGCATTCCGACCGCGCTCGAATGGTTGATGTCGGGGCGGACCGTCTCTGCCGCCGACGCGCTGGCCGCCGGTCTGGTGCACGGCATTGCCGACGATGTCGTGTCGGCCGCGACGGAGTACGCGCGCAGCCTGGTGAGCGGGACCGCGCCGGTGTCGGTCACGCTCGACGCGCCAGCTCGTCTGGCGGATGACGACGGTCGCCGGCCCGGCGGACGCGCACCGGGTCGACTCCGCGCTGTTGTTGTCCGCGGCCGCGACGCCGGACGCCCGCGAGGGCGTCGCGGCGTTTCGCGAGCGCCGCGAACCCGACTTCTCGATGCGTGTTCCGGACGATCTCCCCGGCGCGTATCCGTGGTGGGAACCCGAGGAATGGAGTACCTGATGGCGCGAGTACCCGTCGCGGAGGGCATCTTCACCGGTCCCGAGCGATGCCCCGCAGTTGATCGGGGGCCGGTGTGCCGAGTGCGGGATCGTCACCTTTCCCGCGCAGGACTCGTGCCCGCGCTGCGCGTCGACCGAGATGGCCGAACACCTGCTGGCGCGGCGGGGCCGGCTCTGGGCGTGGACGACCCAGGAATTCCCACCGCCGTCGCCGCCGTACTCGGGACCGACGGGCAGCGACTTCGTTCCCTTCGGTGTCGGCTACGTCGAACTCGCCGACGAGGTGAAGGTCGAGGCGCGCCTCACCGAAGTCCGACCCCGACGTGCTGCACCTCGGCATGGAGATGGAGCTGGTGCTCGGTCCCGTTCCGCACCGACGACGACGGCAACGAGGTCGTGACCTTCGCCTTCCGACCGGTGGGCTGAGCCATCGCGCCGAACCAGCGCGAGAGAGCGACATGAATCGGACGTCGCGATCGTCGGAGTCGGACTGCATCCGTTCGGCCGCTTCCCGGGGGTGACCGGCATCGAGATGGGCGCGATCGCGATCCGGCGCGCGCTCGCCGACGCGGGGGTCGAGTGGCGCGACATCCAGTTCGCGTTCGGCGGCAGCTACGAGGTCGACAACCCGGACGCGGTCGTGGCGCTGCTGGGGCTCACCGGGCATCCCGTTCACCGACGTGTACAACGGGTGCGCGACCGCGGCCAGCGCGCTCGACCCTGGCCGCCGAACACGATCCGGCTCGGCGATCACGATCTCGGCATCGCGGTCGGCATGGACAAGCACCTCCCGGGCGCGTTCAGCGCCGACCCGCGCTTGTACGCGCTGCCCGTCGTGGTACGGCGAGGTCGGCCAGTTCGTCACGACGAAGTTCTTCGGCATGAAGATCAACAAGTACATGCACGATCACGGGATCTCGCACGAGACGCTCGCGCGAGGTCGCGGCGAAGAACTACCGCAACGGCGTGTCGAACCCGAACGCGTTCCGGCGCAAGGCGCTCTCCGAGGAGGAGATCCTCGCGTCGCCGATGCTCAACTACCCGCTGACGCAGTACATGTTCTGCAGTCCCGACGAAGGCGCCGCCGCGGTCGTGCTGTGCCGGGCCGAGCACGCCCACCGTTACACCGACACGCCGATCTACCTGCGCGCGTCCACCGTGCGGACCCGCCGGCTCGGCGCGTTCGAGGTGCACAGCCCGTGGCTCCCGATCGAGGAGACCGTCGGCGCCGACCGTCGACGCGTCGCGTCGCCGCGTACGAGATGGCGGGCATCGGGCCCGAAGACGTCGACGTGATCCAGCTCCAGGACACCGACGCCGGCGCGGAGGTGATCCACCTCGCCGAGAACGGCTTCTGCGCCGACGGCGACCAGGAGGCGCTCGTCGCCGACGGCGCGCTCGAGATCGGCGGCCCGCTCCCGGTCAACACCGACGGCGGGCTGATCGCGAACGGCGAGCCGATCGGCGCGTCGGGCCTGCGGCAGGTGCACGAGGTCGTGCTCCAACTCCGCGGCCGGGCCGGCGACCGCCAGGTGCCCGGCGAACCCGAAGGTCGGCTACACCCAGCTCTACGGCGCGCCCGGTACCGCCGGCGTGTCGATCCTGTCGGTCTGAGGATTCCCGTGTGGCGACCGGGCGTGGCCGGGACGGTGTCCGCGAGCATTGCATTCTCAAATCTGTAGAACTAGGTTCTCCGCAAGTGGATACGCGGGACACGCCCGAGCAGGCGGAGCTGCGGCGCTCGGCCCGCCAGCTCGCGCGGCAGCTCGGGCCGGCGACCGTCGCCGACCTCGACGACGCGACCCGCGCGCAAGCGCCTCGCCGCGGCGGTGCGCGACGCGGGCTGGCTCGAGCTGCGCGACGACGCTGGGGGCGGGGCGCCGCTCGCGAGCGGCGTCGAGGCCGCGATCGTCGCCGACGCGCTCGGGGGCGCGGTGGCCGACGTCGCCGTTCGCCGGACCCGATCCTGGCCGCGAGACCTCGCGCGCCGTGCCGGCGTGCCGGCGACGACGCCGCCGTCGTCGCGTTCGCGCCCGCGCTCATCGGCGCGGCCGTCGTGCCGGATGCCGACGACCGACGACACCGATCCACGCCGTCGACAGTGGCGACGACGGCATCGAGTCGGCGACGTGTCTGGTTCCCGAAGGCGACGGCTACCGCCTCGGGCAGGTGCCGGTCGACAGCCCGCGCGCGGCGCGGCACCGACCTCACGCCGTGCGTCCGCGACGGTCCCGACCGGCGCAGCCGGTGCAGGTCGATCGCGGACCAGGCCCGGCTCCTCACGCCCGACGACCTCGCCGAGTGGGCCGCGCTCGGCCTGGCGCTCACCAGCGCCGACCTCGTCGGCGTCGATGCGCGGCGTGCTCGACGTCACGGTCGCGTACGCGGCCGAGCGCCGGCAGTACGGCGTCCCGATCGGCTCGTTCCAGGCCGTGCAGCACCTGCTCGCCGAAGCGCGCTGCCTGATGGAGGGCTCGCTCAGCGTCGCGCTGCACGCGTCGTGGGCGGTCGACAACCTCCCGCCCGCCGAAGCCTGCGCGGCCGGCCGGGTCGCCAAGGCCTACTGCGCGCGCGCGGCTCGCACGGTCTGCGAGACCGCGGTGCAGGTCCACGGCGGCATCGGCAACACGTGGGAGTGCGTCGCGCACGTGTACCTGCGTCGGGCGCTGCTCTCGTCGCAGTGGTTCGGCGACGACGGTGTGCAGCTGCGCGAGCTCGCAGCGCGAGCGTCTGGGGGCGGCCGATGGACTTTCGTGACTCGCCGGCCGAAGCCGAGTTCCGCGCGCGCCTGCGGGCGCTGGCTCGCCGAGCAACAATCCCGGCTCTGCCGGCGTCGTCGACCGACGACGAGTACTGGGCCCGCCAGGCCGAATGGCACACCGCGCTCTACGACGCCGGCTTCTTCGGTCTGAGCTGGCCCTCGCGTTTCGGCGGTCACGACCTGCCGACGGTCTTCGACGTGATCCTCGACGAGGAGCTCGCTGCCGCGGGCGCGCCGCCGCGCCCGAGCCTCGGCTACCTCGTGCAGGGCATCTCGCACCCACGGCAGCGAGGCGATCCAGGAGCGCTTCCTTCCCGGCCTGATCAGCGGGCGCGAGCGCTGGTGCCAGGGGTTCAGCGAGCCCGACGCCGGCTCCGACCTCGCGTCGCTGCGCACGACCGCGACGCGCGACGGCGACGAGTACGTGATCGACGGGCCACAAGATCTGGACCAGCTACTCCGACGTCGCCGACTGGTGCCTGCTGCTCGCGCGCACCGATCCCGACGTCGCCGAAGCACAAGGGACTGTCGGCGTTCGCGGTGCCGATGCACCAGCCGCGGGTCGAGCAGCGGCCGCTGCGGATGATCAACGGCATCACCAACGAGTTCGGGCAGGTGCTGTTCGACGACGCGCGCGTCCCGGCCGACGAACATGATCGGCGAGCCGGGCGAGGGTTGGCGCCTCGCGATGACGATCGTGAGCCACGAACGCGAGCCGGGCGAGCTCGGCTACGTCGCGCGCTACGCGAAGACGGTCAAGGAACTCGAGCAGACGCGTGCGTGCGGATCCGTCGGCGTTCCGCGCACGACCAGCGCGAGGCGGTCGCGTGGGCGTACGTGCAGACGGAGATGCTGCGGCTGCACGTGTGCCGCCGGCTCTCGGAGCGGCTCGACGGCGTCGAGCACGGTCCCGGCGGATCGATCGACAAGCTGTTGATGACGTGGGTCGAGCAGACCGTCGGGAACGCAGCGCTCGCCGTCGTCGGGCACGCACGCCGCGACCGACGCCGACGACGTGGCGCTGAAGATGTACCTCTACAGCCGCGCCCAGAGCGTCATGGGTGGCACATCGCAGATCCAGAAGAACATCATCGCCACTCGGATCCTCGGCCTTCCGACGGCCTGAGCCCGCCCGCCCGCACAAGGAGCCCCCGCATGGACTACGACCTTCCCGACGTCGTCCGCGTCGAAGCCGACGGCCCGGTCCGCATCGTGCGGCTCGTCGCGCCCCGAGCAGCTCAACGCGATCAACGAAGAGCTGCACCTCGGGCTGACCCGCCTCTTCCCGCAGCTGAGCGCCGATCCCGACGCGCGCGTCGCGGTCATCACCGGCGAAGGGCGCGCGTTCTCCGCCGGCGGCGACTTCGACCTCCTCGACCGGATGGCGAACGACCGCGCGCTGCGACACGACGTGATCGCCGAGGGCCGCGAGCTCGTGCTCAACATGATCCGCTGCCGCGTCCCCGTCGTCGCCGCGGTCAACGGGCCGGCCGTCGGTCTCGGCTGCAGCGTCATCGCGCTCTCCGACGTCGTCTACATGGCCGAGTCGGCGTACCTGTCGGACCCGCACGTGACCGTCGGCCTCGTCGCCGCCGACGGCGGTCCGCTCATCTGGCCGCTGCACACGAGCCTGCTGCTGGCGAAGGAGTACGCCTTCACCGGCGACCGGATCAGCGCGGCGCGGGCGGCCGAGATCGGCCTCGCGAACCACGTGTGCCCCGACGGCGAGGTGCTCGCCGCCGCGCTCGCCGCCGCCCACAAGATCGCCGCGCTGCCGCGGCAGGCGGTCGAGGCGACCAAGCGGGTCCTGAACCTGCACGTCGAGCGGGCTGTGCTGGCCACGATCGACTTCGCGATGGCGGCCGAGACCGAGTCGTTCGACACGCCCGACCTGCGCGCGAACGTCGACCGCTTCCTCGGCCGCACGCGCCGACCGCTGAGCGGCCCGGCAGCTCACGTCGCGCCAGCCGACGGGCGTGAACTCGAGGTGCAGCCGCGTGAGGCCGCGCAGGATGTAGGTCGGCATGTAGTCGTAGCGGCGCGCGCCGGCGGGGCCGTGCTCGGTCTCGGAGATCGTGATGTCGCGCCATGCGGTCGAGGATGCGTTCGATGCTGACGCGCGCCCTCGGCCCGCGCGAGCGGCGCGCCCGGGCACGTGTGCACGCCGTGCCCGAACGCGATGTGCTGGCGCGCGTTCGGCGCGGTCGGGCCGGAACTCGTCGGGCTGCTCGAACCGGCGCGGGTCGCGGTTCGCCGCGCCGGTGAGCACCATCACCGTGGTGCCGGCGGGGATGTCGACGCCGCCGACGGTCGTCGGCACGCGTGACAGGCGGAAGTCGCCTTTGATCGGGCTCTCGAACCGCAGCATCTCCTCGACGAAGTTCGGGATCCGGTCGCGATCGGCGCGGAGGAGCTGCCTGGAGATCGGGCTGCTCCCCGAGCATCTGCAACGCGCCCGCCGAGGAGGCGGACGGTCGTTTCCTGGCCCGCGGCGAACAGGTTCGCGGCGACCCGCACGACGTCGATGACCTCGGGCAGCGAACCGTCGGGGAACGTCGCGGTCGCGAGCCCGGTGAGACGTCGTCGGTCGGGTTGCGCGCGCCGGTCCTCGACGTAGTCGGTGAACCGCGCGTACAGGAACTCGAGCGGGACTGTGCGTCATCGCCTGTTCGGTGCTGCCGACGCACGCGCCCGGGCGCTTGGCGCCGAGCTCGGCGCGGAACACCTCGTGATCGGACTCCGGCACACCGAGCAGATCGGCGATCACGAGCAGCGCGAACGGGCTCGCGAACTCGCTGATGAACTCGCACCGCCCGCCGGCGATGAACTCGTCGAGCTGGCGATCGGCGAGCCGCCACATGAACTCCTCGTTCTCGCTGCAGCCGCTTCGGTGTGATCAGCCGCATCAGCAGCGCGCGGTGCGCGGTGTGCATCGGCGGGTCGAGCGTCGGGAGCTGGTCGCTGAACGGCAGCTCGTCGCGGTGCTGCTCGATGAGCGCGCTCGACGTCGTCGCCGTCGAGCGGGACCGGGAAGCCGGGGAACGGTCCGGTCACCGAGTTGCACGACGAGAACGTCGCGGTGTCGTGGAACACCGCGATCGCCTCTTCGTATCCGGTGACCATCACCACGTCGTGGTGCGGCTCGCGCTGCACCGGGCACTGCGCCGCGCAGGTGCTCGAAGTACGGGTACGGATCGGCGACGAACGCGTTGTCCCGGAAGAAGTCGATCGCGTCGAAGTCGGTCATGGCAGCTCCTTCTTCAGAGCTCGATGAGCGTCGGTACGCGGCGCGTCGGCGAGCAGGTGCCGGCCGACGTCGACGGCGATCTCGTCGGCCGATGCCGAAGAGCCCGTCGAGCACCATCGTCCGCTTGAGGAACCGGTGGAACGGGTGGTCGGTGGTGAAGCCGATCCCGGCGAGCACCTGCTGGCAGTGCGGGCGACCGTGCGCGCCGTGCGCCCGGCGGTCGCCTTCGCCGAGCGCGGCGGTGCAGCGCGTTCGGCTCGTCGGCCGCGCGCGCGAGCAGCGTCGCGTCGAGCGCCTCGACCGCGACGAGCGCTTCCGCGAGCCGGTGGCGAACGGCTTGGAACGACGCGATCGGGCGCCCGAACTGGACGCGGTCCAACGCGTGGCGTGCGGGCGAGGTCGAGCATCGCTCGGCACGCGCCGGCGATCTGGTGCGCGACCGCGCGCCGGCCGGCGGCGACGCGCCGCGTCCCACGCGCGCGGCGTCGAGCGTCGTCGCCCGCGGCCGCGTCGTGTCCACCCGCACGATCGTGCAACCCGGCGTCGGGGTCGATGCCCGCGCACCGCGGCACGTCGGCGGACGCGGCCGGGACGCTCACGGCCGCGACGCCGAACCGTCGGCGCGCACACCACGAGCAACTCGGCTCGCGGTGGCGACGCGGCGGTCGCGAGGCCGAGTGCGTGGCACCGTCGCCGTCGAGCCGGCCGGGCGCGTCCCACGCGCCGAACCGCGGGAGCAGCACGGCGAGGTCGGCGCGCGGCGTCGCGCCGAGCGCCGACGCGACCACGTCGTCGAGCGCGGTCGCGGTGCGCGTTCGCCGCGCCGAGCGCGTTGAACACGATGTCGATCGCGTCGCGCGGCTCGGCGGCGAGCATCTCGAGCCATCCGAGATCGGCCAGCGCGGCGTCGGCGCTCGCGCCGCGTCGGCCGACGAGCGCGCGCGCCGACGTCTCGTCGAGCAGCGCGCGTTCGGCCGCGTCCATCACTCGTCGGCCCCGAGGTCGAGCAGGCGCCGGGCGATGATGTTGCGCTGCACCTCGGCGGTGCCGCCGTAGATCGTCGCCGCGCGCGAGTAGAGGTACTCGGCTGCGCCACACCGTCGCCGCCCGCGCTCGTCGCCGATCTCGACGACGCCGGGCAGGAGCCGGCGCACGGCGTCGTAGGTCGCGTGCTCGGCCGTCGCGACGAGGACCTTGTCGATCGAGGTCTCCGCGCCGAGGGTCGCGCCGGCGGCGAGCCGGTGCTGGGTCGCACGCGAACGGGCCCGGAGCGCGTGGAGGTGCAAGAACGCGTCGCCGACGATCTCGGCGTTTCGGTCGTCGTCCGGTGCGACCTCGACGAGCCTGCTCGAGGCGCCGGTAGAGGTAGGCGATGCGCTGCCAGAAGCACGACGAGCGCTCGTACGGGCAGGATGCTCATCGCGACGGCCCAGCCGCCGTTCACCTCGCCGAGGATCCGGTCGGCGGGTACGACGACGTCGTCGAAGAACACCTCGGCGAACTCGCGCACGCCGTTGATCATCTCGATCGGCGCGACGGTGATCCCGGGCGTGTCCATGTCGACGAAGAACGCGGTGATGCCGCGGTGGCGCGACTCCGGCGGGCCGGTTCGCGTCAGCAGCACGCAGCGATCCGAGTACTGCGCCAGGCTCGTCCACACCTTCTGGCCGTTGATCGACCCACGATCGACGCGGTGGCGGGGTCGCCGTCGGGCAGCGGCCCGGCAGCTCAGCGACGCGAGGTCGCTTCCGGTGCCCGGCTCCGAGAACCCCTGGCACCACATCTCGGCGCCCGAGAGCAGGCGGGGCACGACCTCGGCGGCGAGCGCGGGCGGCGCGAAGTCGATGAGCGTCGGCGCGAGCACCTCGATGAGCGAGAAGAGGCCCGGGTCGGTGAGGTCGCGTGCCGGCCGAGCGCCGCGCCGAGCTCGGTGCGGAGCATCGGCGACCCGCCGAGGCCGCCGACGCGCTCGGGCCAGCCGTAGCGCATCCAGCCCGCGTCGAACAGGATCGACTTCACGCGTTGCATCTGCGCGATCTGCTCGTCGAGCGTTCCGGGCGGGGCGATACCGCGGCGCGAGCTCGTCGTGGTGCGCGTCGAGCCACGCGTGGAGCTCGGCGCGGAACTCGGCGATCGCCCGTCCGCGCCGGGGCTCGTCGCATCCTCGTCCCCTTCGTTCGAGAATCCCGCATGCTCTTGGCGAGAGAGCAGATTCTCGTCTAGCGTAATGTCCTATCGAGACCAGGCACGTGCGGGCTGGCCGGTGCCGCATCCGGGGAGCGTCGAGCCGTGACGACCTGGCACGAAGAGCGGCTGCTGATCGACGGCGAGCTGGTCGCCGGCCGCCGGACGGCGCGACCTACGAGACCGTCTCGCCCGCGACCGAGGCGGTCCTCGGTGTGGCCGCCGACGCGACCGTCGACGACGCGCGGCGCGCGATCGGCGCGGCCCGGCGCGCCGTTCGACACGACGCGACTGGTCACGCGACCACGCGTTCCGCGTGCGGTGCCTCCGCCAGCTCCACCAGGCCCTGCGCGACAACGTCGAGCCGCTGCGCGAGATCCTCGTGCACGAGGTCGGCGCGCCGGTCTCGAGCACGAGCGGTCCGCAGCTCGAGGCCCCGATCGACGTCGTGGAGCTGGTACGCCGACCTCGCTCGAGGGCTACGACTTCGTCGAGGACCTCGGCGAGCGCGACACGTTCGCCGGCCGCCACCACCGATGGATCGAGAAGGAGGCCGCCGGCGTCGTCGGCGCGATCACGGCGTACAACTACCCGATCCAGCTCGCGCTCGCGAAGCTCGCGCCCGGCGCTCGCGGCCGGGTGCACGGTCGTGCTCAAGGGCGCGCCCGACACGCCGTGGGCGACGCTCGCGCTCGGCAAGCTCATCGCCGAGG
This sequence comes from uncultured Actinomycetes bacterium, assembly GCA_963784845.1. GTDB lineage: Bacteria > Actinomycetota > Acidimicrobiia > IMCC26256 > PALSA-610 > PALSA-610. The sequence goes on from CAWASN010000007.1 coordinate 68,029, forward strand.
CGACCGACATCCCGCCGGGCGTCGTGAACGTGCTCAGCTCGTCCGACAACGCCGTCGGCGCCGAGCTGACGACGCATCCCGACGTCGACGTCGTCTCGTTCACCGGCTCGACGCCCGTCGGCCGCCAGATCATGGCCGCCGGCGAGCGCGACCGTGAAGCGCGTGTTCCTCGAGCTCGGCGGCAAGTCGGCGTTCGTGCTCCTCGACGACGGCGACGTCGCGCATGGCGGCCATGTTCTGCTCGTACGCCGCGATCTCCCACTCGGGCCAGGGCTGCGCGATCACCTCGCGCCTCGTCGTTCCCCGCGATCGCTACGACGAGGTCGTCGACATGGCGCGCACGACGCTGGCCGGCGTGCCGTACGGCGATCCGACCGATCCCGGCGAACATGATGGGCCCGCTCATCAGCGCCGCGTCAGCGCGAGAAGGTTGCGGGCTACGTCGATCGCGCGATCGCCGAGGGCGCCAAAGCCGTGGTCGGCGGGCCGTATCCCCGAGCACCTTCCCCGCGGGTTCTTCTACGAGCCGACGCTGCTCGTCGGCGCCGACGAGAACTCGGCGGTCGCCCAGGACGAGCTGTTCGGTCCGGTGCTCGTCGTGTTGCCCCACGACGGCGACGACGACGCGGTCCGGATCGCGAACAACTCGATCTTCGGGCTCTCGGGTGCCGTGATGAGCGCCGACCGCGAACGCGCGCTCGCGGTCGCGCGGCGGATCCGCGCCGGCACGATGAGCGTCAACGGCGGCGTCTACTACGGACCCGACGCGCCGTTCGGCGGCTACAAGCAGTCGGGAATCGGGCGCGAGATGGGAGCGGCCGGGCTCGACGAGTTCCTCGAGCTCAAGACCTTCGCCGAGCCCGCAAGTTGAGCGACGCCGCGTTACCGGGTCGTCGCAGTGGGCGACCGGAAACATCGGCAGCCGCGCCTTGCGCGAGGTGATCCGGCACCCGGAGCTCGAGCTCGTCGGGCGTCGTCGTCTACGACCCGGAGAAGAACGGCGTCGACGCGGGCGTGCTCTGCGGCGAGGGACCCGTCGGCATCCTCGCGACCGACGATCGAGGCGCGATACGCGCGCTTCGGTGCCGACTGCGTCTTGTACATGCCGCCGCGTCCTCGACATCGACGACGTCGTCGGGTTGCTCGAATCCGGGACGAACATCGTGACGACGCGAGGTGAGCTCTTCGGCGACGGGCACCGGTTGGTGACGAGGAGCGAGCGCGCGGCGTGGGCGGTGCGTGCGCTGCGAGGAGGCTCGTCGATCTACGCGACCGGAAGCAGCCCCGGGTTCATCACCGAGGTGTTGCCGTTCGCGCTGCTGTCGCTGCAGCGCCGGGTCGAGTCGATCGAGATCGAGGAGTTCGCCGAACTTGTCGCGACGCGACTCGCCGCACATGCTCTTCGAGCAGATGAGGTTCGGGCACCCGGTCGCGTCGTTCGACGCGAGACCGCGCCGCGTACCTCCTCGACGAGTTCCGCCCATCGCTCGCTCTCATCGCCGAGGCCGCGTGCCGGCCGGTCGACGAATGGACGAGCACCGGTGATGTCGCGGCGGCGCGCCGGACGACGTCGCTCGTCGCGGGTGACCTCGAGGCCGGATCGGTCGCCGCGCAGCGGACGACCATCTCCGGGAAGTTCCAAGGCGCCGACGTCGTACGCTTCACCGCGAACTGGTACTGCACCACCGAGGTGGACCCGCCATGGGATCTCCGCCCGACGGGGTGGCGGGTGCGCGTGCGGGGCGACGCGCCGCTCGACGTCGATCTCACGTTTCCGGTGCCGCTCGACGATCTTGCGTCGTTCACGCCGGCGTACACCGCGAACCGGCCGGTGAACGCGATCCCCTACGTCTGCGCGGCGCCCGCCGGCATCCTCTCGACCGTCGATCTCCCGCCGATCACCACGGCCGGTCCTCCTCGGCTGACGGAGTTCCGATGACATCGGTGGCGATCGTGACCGGCGCCGGGAGCGGTATCGGCGCCACGTGCGCGCACAAGATCGCGGGAACCGTCGATCTCCTCCTCCTTGCGGACGTCGACGAGGCCGGGGTCACGGCGAGCGCGGCCGAGATATCGGAGCGAGGGACACGGTGCGAGGCGGCGGTGCTCGACGTCACCGACGCCGCCGCGGTGCAGCACCTTGTCGAGCGAGCCACCGCGAGTGGCGCCCTGCGCAGCGTTGCTCACGTCGCCGGGATCTCACCGACCATGGGCGATTGGCGCCGCATCCTGGATGTCGATCTCGTCGGCACCGCGCGCCTGATCCACGCCGTCCGCCCGGTCGCGGTCGCCGGCACGGCTGTCGTCTGCTTCGCATCGATGGCCGCCTACCTGAACGTGCAGCCCAACGCGCCGGCCGACATCGCCATCGACGATCCGACGGCCGACGGGTTCTTCGGGGCGTACCGTTTGGCGCTGGGCGAGACCGCGACCGACCCCGGCATCGCGTACGCGTGGGCGAAGCGGGGCGTGCAGCGTCTGGTCCGGCGGGAAGCCTCCGCGTTCGGAGCGCGGGGGGCGCGCATCTGCTCCGTGTCGCCGGGCATGGTCGACACGCCCATGGGCCGGCGGGAGTACGAGATGCAGCCGATGATGAAGACGCTCGAGGACATGACCCCGCTGCACCGGACCGGGCGACCCGAAGAGCTGGCCGCAGTCGCGTGCTTCCTTCTTTCCGACGAGGCTGCCTTCGTCACCGGGGTCGACGTCTTGGTCGACGGCGGTGCCTGCGCCGCCGTCGGCGTACTCGGCTGATCCCCGGTGTGCGTCTCGTTGTGCGAGAAAACGGCGCGTGCCGCGGATTTCTCGCACAACTGTTGGGTGGGGAAACGGCACGTGGCGCGGATTTCTCGCACAACTGTTGGGTGGGGGACCGGCGCGTGGCGCGGATTTCTCGCACAACTGTTGGGTGGGGAAACGGCGCGGAACCGCGCTGCGGGGCAGGCCGTCGTGGGACCAGTGGGACGACATGACGTCGATGCCGGCAGCGCGACGCCGCGGCGCACATGTGGTCGCGCACCGAGCTGGCGCCCGACGATGTCGACGTCGCCGAGTTGTACGACGGCTTCAGCTGGCTCACGATGGCGTGGCTCGAGGCGCTCGGCTTCTGCGGGCACGGTGAGAGCGGGCCTTTCATCGAGGGCGGCCGGCGGATCGCGCTCGAGGGCGAGATCCCCGTCAACACGCACGGTGGCCAGCCGTCGGCCGGTCGGCTGCACGGCTTCGGGTTCCTCCACGAGGCCCTCGTGCAACTCCGCGGCGAAGGCGGCGAACGCCAGGTCGCGGGTCGGCCCGAGGTCGCCGTCGTCGCGAACGGCGGCGGGCCCGTCGCAGGTGCCATGCTGCTCACGAGGATCTGAATCACAACGACCGGCGCTCCGGCGCGAAGAAGGAGAAGAGGACATGACCCTGTTCAGCGCCTTTCGCTACGACGGCAAGCGAGCCCTCGTGGTCGGTGGTGCCAGCGGTATGGGCGCGGCGACCGCGGCGCTCGTCCAAGACGCCGGTGCCGAGGTCGTGGCGATGGATTTCGCCGACATCACGCTTCCCGGTGCCAAGGCGATTCATGTCAACCTCGCCGATCGAGCTTCGATCGACGCGGCCGTCGACGCATGCGGTGGGCCGGTCGACGCACTGTTCTCGTCCGCGGGTGTCGCGGACGGCACTCCGAACATCGAGAAGATCAACTTCATCGGTCACCGGTACCTGATCGACCTGCTCCTGGCGCGCGGCCTGCTCGCCGCGGCGCCGCGATCGGCTTCATCTCCTCGGCGGCCGGCCTCGGGTGGGAGCCGAACCTCCCGCAACTGAAGGAGTACCTCGACATCTCCGACTTCGACGCCGCGGCGCAATGGGCGCAAGAACACGGCAAAGCCGACTACATGTGGAGCAAGCAAGCGATCTGCGCCTATGTCGCCGCGCGAGGCGATGCCGCTCCTCACCCGGGGAATCCGTATCAACGCGATCTGCCCCGGCCCGACGGACACGCCGCTCGCGCAGGCGAACAAGGACATGTGGCTCGGGTTCGGTTCCGACTACCGCGCCGAGGTGGGCGTCGAGGCCGCGACCCCGCTCGAGCAGGCGTACCCGTTGGTGTTCTTGTGCAGCGACGCCGCCGTCGCGATCACCGGCACCATCATGATCACCGACTCCGGGTACTTCAGCGCGGGTGTCACCGAGACGTTCCCCGCCGCGACCCCGATCGTCAACTTCCTGCTCGGTCGCTCCGGCTACGCGGCCGACGATGATTCCCGACTTCCGGGCCTGCCCTCGGGCACGCGCCGCGGCCGAGCCTTACCAGAAGTTGTAGAGGCGACGCGCGTTGAGCTCGCCGATCTGGCGCGCGTCGTCGTCGGGGATGTCGTGCACCGCGTCGGCGAGGACCTTGCGGCTGTCGGGCCAGTTGGAGTCGTTGTGAGGGAAGTCGCACTCCCACATCAACTTGTCGAGTCCGATGAGGTGCCGGTTGATCACCGCGTAACGGTCGGCGACCATGCAGACCCAGAAGTGTTGCGCGAAGACCTCGGAGGGCAGCCGGCTGCAGTTGACCCCCTCGTAACGGCTCCGCTGCCAGGTGTAGTCCAGGCGCTCGAGCACGTACGGCACCCAGCCCGCGCCGCCTTCGGAAAGCGCGATCTTGCAGTTGGGGTGCTTCTCGAGCGCGCCGGAGAAGATGAGATCGCCGAGCGCGCTCATCGAGTTCACACCGCACAGCGCGATGCCGACGGACGGCGTCGCGTCGGGCGACGGCGACAGCAACCCGGACGAAGTCCCGATGTGCATCGACAGGGGAAGCCCCGTGTCGGCCGCGGCCGCGAACACCGGGTCCCAGTGACCGCTGGGGAACGAGGGCAGCCCGATCGGGTACGGGTTCTCGACGAAGATGATTCCCTTCGCGCCCTTCGCCGCGCACCGTTCGATCTCACACGCGGCGAGCTGGGTGTCCCACAACGGGATCAGTGTCTGGGGAATGAATCGATCCGGATAGGCGGCGCACCACTCGTCGATCATCCAGTCGTTCCATGCCTGCAGGCAGGCCAGGGCGAGGTCTCGATCGACCGCCTCGAGGAAGCGGTTGCCGCCGAAGCGAGGAAAGGTCGGGAAGAGCAGTTCTGCCCACACGCCGTCGTCGTCCATGGCGCGGACTCGCTCGTGGACGTCGAACGCGGCCGGGATCATGTCGTCGTAGTGGCGCGCGAACAGGTCGGCTCCCTTGCCCTCTTCGCCGGAGCGGAAGCGGCGGGTATCCGCGTTGCCCTGGAACAGCAGCGGGTAGAAGCGACCTTCCCACTCCCAGCCTTGTACTCCGGGCTCGGATTCGATGATGCGCGGCGCCTGTTCGCGATAACGCGGGGCGATGTGATCGACGAACACGCCGGGCGGTTCGATCACATGGTCGTCGACGGAGATGAGCTTGGTGTCGGCGGTGAGCACGTGTCCAGTCTAGGTTCGAGGGCCTCAGAGGTCCCAGAAGCGCTCGCGGCCGTATCGACGGAACGATTGCAGCAGTGCTTCGGCGTCGGCACTGTCGAAGGGCCGGTAATCGTCGTCGCCGCGCACCCGCACGTACAACGGATCACCGGCGACGCGATCGGGACGGAACTTTTGATGGGCCAGGGTCCGCTTCACGATCTTGTGCGTGCCCGTGGTGGGAGCGTCGCGGAGTACCCGGAGATAGCGCGGCCGCCACTTGGGGCCGATAGCCGATTGCGCGTCGAGCCACCGTGCGAACGCGACGAGATCGAGCGGTGCGCCGTCTTGCAGCACGAGCCCGGCCATCACCTGATCGCCCGCTTGGTCGTCGGGCACGCCGTACACGGAGGCGAGGATCACACCGGGCGCGTCGCGCAGCGCTTCCTCGATCGGGCCGGCCGGGAAGTTCTCGCCGTCGACACGTATCCAGTCCGCGTTACGGCCCACGAAGTAGAGGCATCGGTCGGCGTCGAGGTACCCGAGGTCACCCGACCAGTACCAGCCGAAGCGCGTCGTGTGCGCGGTGGCCTCGCGGTTGTTGTAGTACCCCTCGAACGGTCCGACGCCCGCTGTGTTCACGATCTCGCCGACGCACTGGTCGGCGTTGCCGAGACGCCCGTCGGCGTCGAAGATCGCGGTTGCCTTCTCGGTCCCGTCCTCGTCGACGATCTTGATGTTGTCGGGTGCCCGGCCGAGCGCTCCCGGCCGGTCGTCGGCGGTGCGATTGACGGCGATACCGCCTTCGGTCGCGCCGTACGCATCGATGACCTCGACGCCGAACCGGCGCGCGAACCGTTCGACGACCTCCGGCGATCCTTCGTTCCCGAACGCGACGCGCAACGAGTTGTCGCGATCGTCGGGCTGCTCGGGTTGTGCGAGGAGATAGGCGAGCGGCTTGCCCGTGTAGTTGAAGTAGGTGGCGCGATAATGCCGCACATCGGGGAGCCAGCGCGAGGCACTGAACCTGCGCCCGAGTCCGATGCTGGCGCCGACCACGATCGACGGTGCCCAGCCCACCTGGACGGCGCTCGAGTGGAAGAGCGGCATGCAGACGTAGCCGATGTCGTCGCGGTCGATGCCCATGATCATCGAGAGCCGCTTGCCGGTGACGAGGAGCCGGCGTTGCGAGCAGATCACGGCCTTCGGTGCATCCGAGGTCCCCGACGTGAAGATCAGCGCCCAGATCGCGTCGATGCTGGGTTCGATTCCGGGATCGTCGCTGCTCACGCCCTCGAGCGCCGTGCCGAGGTCGGCGCCGAGCGCGGGCTCCGGATCGTCGGCGTCGGCAAATCGGGTCGACGTGAGGATCGGCGCCATTCGGTCGGCTATCGGTGCGAGCAGTGCTTCGTGTCTCGGCTCGGTGATCACGAGGCCGCAGTGCGTGTGCTCGGCGTCACGTAGGAGGTGTTCGTCCCGGCGCGTGTGATTCAGGCCGACGACGGCGCCGCCGATGAGTGCCGTTCCGCCGAACGCGAAGAGATAGTCGGGCGTGTTGTCGAGGAGCACCGCGACGTGCCGAGGCGCGTCAGCGGGTAGGCGCTCGAGGAACAGGTTGGCGAATCGGACCGACTCGGCGAGGTACTCGCGGTGGCTCCACACCTGATTGCCGAACCGGATGGCCGGTCGATCCGCGAGGTCGCGGTCGGCGGCGTTGGCGCGCAGCAGGGCCGCCGCGTCGGGAGCGACGAGCGGCGCCTCTCCCGGTGCGGGGACCGATCTGTGCTCGAACCCCTGACTCAGCTCGTCCCGAACGACGGCGCGGACTTCGCCGCGGGCGTCTCCGGTCACGGTGCGGGCTCCCGCCCCGTTGCGGTCCGAAAGGCGGCGACGAGCTCGCGCAGGCCCGCTTCGATGCGGTCGTCGACGTCGCGGACGCGACCCGCGCGAGCAGGTCGGTCGCGCCCGCGGTGACCAGACGCGGCACCGGTTCGATCGTGCGCCCGACGTCGATGTCGCCGTCGGCGGTGGTGAAGACGCGCAGGTTGGTGACGACCTGCAAGCCTTCGGGGGAGACGCCCGCGGCGGCGATGCGCTCCCGTATCCGGGGGATCGAGCGTTCGATCTCGACGGCATCGTCGCCCCACGGGATCCACCGCAGCCCGAAGCGGCACAGTCGATCGACGACCCGGGCGTTGATGCGCCCGCTCACCCAGATCGGTACGCCGCCGGGCTGCGCGCGGCTTGGGCATCATGTGGATGCGCTCGAAGCCGAGGTCGGCGGACCGGTAGCTCGCGACGGATTGGGTCCACAACGCGGTGCACACTTCGAGCGTGTGGTCGAGCAGCCGACCGCGCCCGTCGAAGTCGAGCCCCGCCGCTTCGTACTCTTCGCGCTGCCAGCCGACGCCGACTCCGAGGTCGAGCCGACCCCCGGACAACACGTCGAGGGTCGCGGCCGTCTTGGCGAGCACGACCGGGCGACGGAGCGCGGCGAGCAGGATCCCGGTCGCGAGGCGTGCCCGGCTCGTCATTCCCGCCACGATGCTCAACACCGTCATGGGTTCCAGCCAGTGCCCGTCGGGTCCGGTCGGTTGCCGGCCGCCGAGTTGGCCCCCGACCTCCGGGCGGCCGTAGGCGTCGAGCTGTTCGCCGAACACGACGTGGTCGGAGACGACGAGACGGTCGATCCCGACGCGGTCGTACAGGCGCGCGGTCTCGAGCATCGTCTCCCAGCCGTCGGGCGCCTCGGCGGCGTACGAGACGAGCGCGGCCGAGAGTTGCGGCACCGGCGTCTCCGGCGGCGACGATGTCATGTGCCCGGCGCGGGCGGGCGCGGCGCGACGGTGATGGACGGGATCGAGAGCGTCGCGCCGCCGCGTAGTACGGCGTCGACGACGGTGACGAGGTGCTCGACGTCGATGAGCGAACCACTGAGGTAACTCCGTGCCGACCAGATGGGATAGAGCTCCGCCGCGAGCTCCATGTCCCAACCTGTGGCGAACTGGCTCTGCGCGTCGCCCTCGCCGCCCCCGCAGTCGCCCACGACGACGCGGGTGAAGCCGACGTGCGGATGTTCCGCTCGCCAAGCCTCGACCAGCTTGTCGAGCGCCGCCTTGCTCACCGCGTAGGAGCCCAGTCCCGGCCAGGGCGGCGTGAGCGACGCACTGACCGACGACAGGTACGCCGCGACGCCTCCGGACGCGGTGAGCTCGTCGATCGCGGCGCGCGTCACCAGCGCGGCGCCCGTCACGTTCGTGTCGAACGTGCGCCGCCAGGTCGCCGCGTCGGTGTCGGCGAGTTTCGCCAAGTGACCCACACCCGGTGCGTACACAAGGGCATCGATCCCACCGAGGCCGCTCGCAGCTTCGGTGATCGCGGATCGAATCGAGTCCTCGTCGGTGACGTCGCATTGGATCGCGAGCGTCGAAGGTCCCGCTTCGTTCGCCGCATCCCGGAGATGCTCACGCCGTCGCGCGAGGAGCGCGACGTGCGCACCCCGTTGGGCAAGCCCGATTCCGATACAACGACCGAGCCCGCTCGATGCGCCTACGACGACGGTTCGCAACGTGCACCCTCCTGTTGTGTTCGCGGTGCTTCGGCGTGCTGTGCGACTGTTCCGAGGATCAGCCGCCGAGACCTCGGAGGCAGAACTCCCAGGTCTCCTCGGCGGTGAGCCGCGCGCTTCGGGTTCTCGACGAGGCGATTGCTGAACCAGCTGTACATCAAGGTCTGCTGGATGAGCGCGGCGGCGCGCCGGGGGTCGGCGACGCTGATTGCGCCCGCGTCGTCCGCGGCCTCGACGAGCTCGCGGAAGAAGCGCGACAGCGGCGCGAGAGCCGCGCGCACCCGCGTCGGAATGCTTGACGGCGAGATGCATCGAGAACTCCGAGATGGCGCGACGGTGGTGCGTGCCCCGTTTGCGGGGCGCCTCTTCGGGGTCGCACCACTCATGGAGTCGGATCGCGAACGCGCGGAGCCGGCCGAGCGGATCGGTGTCGTGCGCCGACGGTCGCCCGGATGTCGTCGCCCGCCTCGCGGACGGTCTCCTCGAACAGCGCGAGGACCAGTTCGTCCTTGCCGTCGAAGTACTCGTAGAAGCCGCGTAGCGACTGTTTCGAGCGATCGATGACCTCTTGGATCGTGAAGTCGGTGCTGCCCTTCTCGTCGATCAGCTCGAACGCGGCGTCGAGGAAGCGCTGCGACCCGCTGTTCGGCGCGGGACCGGGCGGCATTCACGCTGCGCGAGACGGCGCGTTCGCGCCAGGCGGGCTCGCTCGTCTCGGCCGCGGCCTCGACTCGTCCCATGTCAGATCCTGCTTTCACCGAGGGGACCGTACCCGACCGCGAAATCGGGCCACCGCTCGATGCATCCGGTTTCGAAAGGTGAGACCTGTTATTGCAGGTGAGAATCATACTCTTCTGATCCTGCTCAGTTGCAGACATATAAGGTTTCCGCTAAGAATACACGCCAGTCGAGAGGTACGTTCTCACGAGCGCGACACGTGTCGATTCGGTGCACCCGGACGTGCGGCAGGGCCCGGCACAGGGTTGGGTGTCGATACACGCGGGAAACTTCCGAAGGAAAGCGAGTCAACATGGCGATCGAACTCAAGCAGAGCCGGCTCTACATCGACGGCGAGTGGGTCGAGGCATCGAGCGACGACGAGCTCGCGGTCGTCAACCCCGCGACCGAGGAGGTCATCGCTCGGGTACCCCAGGCGTCGGTCGCCGACATCGACCGCGGCAGTCGCGGCGGCGCGGCGCGGCCTTCGACGAGGGCCCGTGGCCGCGCATGTCGCCGCGTGAGCGTTCCGACCTGCTCGTGCGCTTCGTCTCAGGCGGTGATCGACCGGCGCGCGGAGCTGGTCGACCTGATCGTCGCGGAGGCGGGTCGCGCGCGTCCTTTCGCCATGGCCCTCCAGTTCGACACCCCGCTGCGGTACGCGGCGTGGTTCGCCGAGCGGGCCGCGAGCTTCCCCTTCCTCGAGCCGCTCCCGCCCCAATCGAGCCCACGGGGCCTCGGTCAGGGCGTCATCCTCAAAGAGCCGATCGGCGTCGTCGCCGCGATCACGCCGTTCAACTTCCCCCTGTACCTGAACCTCGTGAAGATCGTGCCCGCGATCGGCCGTCGGCAACTGCGTGGTGCTCAAGCCCTCGCCCATGACGCCGCTCGAGGCGTTCGTGCTCGGTGAGATCGCCGACGAGGCCGATCTGCCCCGCGGGGTGCTCAACATCGTGACCGGCGACCCCGCCGCGAGCGAGCGCCTCACCACGCACCCGGGCGTCGACATGGTCAGCTTCACCGGTTCCGACGCGGTCGGGAAGAAGATCATGGGTCAGGCCGCCGAGGGGCTGAAGAAGGTCCTGCTCGAGCTCGGCGGGAAGTCGCCGAACATCGTGTTCAAGGGCTCCGACATCGCCAAGTTCGCGATGTCGGCGGCAACGGGATTCACGATTCACGCCGGGCAGGGGTGCGCGCTGCCTACCCGCATCCTCGCCGATCGCGCCGTGTACGACGAGGTCGTCGAGGGCGTGACCGCCGTCCTGGAAAGGATCAAGGTCGGGCGATCCCGCCGACTTGAAGACGGGCATGGGGCCGCTGATCCGGGAATCGCAGCGCGCGCGGGTCGAGCGCTACGTCGCGGCGGGAACCGCGGAGGGCGCACGCCTGGCGTGTGGTGGGCATCGTCCGGCGGACCTGGACCGAGGCTTCTACTTCGAGCCGACGCTGTTCGCCGACGTGGAAAGCTCCATGACGGTCGCGGAGGACGAGATCTTCGGTCCGGTCGGCGTCGTGATTCCGTTCGAAGACGAAGAGGACGCGATCAGGATCGCCAACGATACCCGCTACGGACTTGCCGCGTCGGTGTGGCATCCCGACCCGACGCGCGCCTACGAGATCGCCCAGCGCGTGCACGCCGGGACCGTGAGCATCAACGGTGGCGGCGGCGGGCCGCACATGTGGGGCCCCTTCGGTGGTTACAAGCAGTCGGGCATCGGGCGCGAGTTCGGTGACTACGGCCTGCTGGAGTACACCCAGCTCAAGACTGTCTCGTGGTCGGCGGGACGGCCGTAGCCGTCGACAAGTATCACGATGTCGTCTCGCGACGAGAGGTTCCGCATCGAGCTCCGGGCGTGGCTTGCCGAGCACGCGCCGCCCGCGGTCGAGATCGCGGCGACGGCGGTCGAGGCGAGTTGCTGCGCGAGTGGCAGCGGACGCTGCACTCGGGGCGCTGGGTCGGCATCCACTGGCCCGTCGAGTACGGCGGGCGCGCCGCCTCGCTCGCGCAGGTCGCGATCTACAACGAGGAGCTCGCGCGCGCCGGCGCGCCGCCGATCCTCGGGCGCGTCGGCGTCACGCTCGTCGGTCCGACACTGATGGCGCACGGTACCGAGGCGCAGCGAGCGCGCGTGGATGCCGAGGATCCTCGCGCGCCGACGACGTGTGGTGCCAGCTGTTCAGCGAGCCGGGCGCGGGCAGTGACCTCGCCGGCCTTTCGACGCGAGCGGAGCAAGAGCGGCGGTGTCTACCGCGTCACCGGGCCAGAAGGTCTGGTCGTCATACGCGACGTTCGCCGACCTGGGTATCGCGCTCGGTGCGCACGGACCCGGACGCCGCTGCGCACAAGGGAATCTCCATGCTCGGCGATCCCGATGGACGCCAAGGGTGTCGAGGTGCGTCCGCTGCGGCAGATGACCGGTGAGCACGAGTTCAACGAGGTCGTTTCTCGACGACGTCGAGGTCCCGGTCGAGCAACCTCATCGGCCCGGAGAACGAGGGTTGGCGGGTCGCGAACACGACGCTCGCGCAACGAGCGCGGCGCTTCGTTCATCTGGCGGGAGCAGGTGCTCCACGAGGTGGCGATCGACGCGTTGGTCCAAGGCGTGCGCGCGTCGGGGATGCGCCGAGGATCCGGTCGTGCGTCAGCGACTCGCGCGAGTCGTGGATCGACGTCGAGATCTTTCGTCTGCACAACGCGCGCACACTCGCTCGACTCGCGCGCGGCGAGGAGATCGGCGCGGAGTCGAGCATCGTGAAGCTGTTCTGGGCGGAGATGAGCCAGCGTCTCGTCGAAACCGCGACCGATGTGCTCGGGCCCGGCGCGACGCTGCTTGCCGAGGCGACGACGCGCCGGACGGGGGCGGTGGGCGCGCGCGCCTGCTGTCGACGCGCGCGCGAACTCGATCATGGGCGGGACGAGCGAGATCCAGCGCAACATCATCGCCGAGCGGATTCTCGGTCTGCCGAGGGAGACGACCGCGAAGCGACCGGAAGGGAGTGCGAGAGATGAGCGATGATCCCGCCCCGGCCGGCTTCGTCGATCCCGCTCGACCTCGTCGATCCCGAGCGCTACGCGCGCCACGGCTACCCGCACGACGTGTGGACACGGCTGCGACGCCGAGGCGCCGGTCGCGCACGTCGAGGCGCCCGGGCTACGAGCCGTTCTGGGCGATCACGAAGCACGCGGACATCATGCAGGTCGCGTCGCAGCCGACTGCGCTTCTCGAGCGCGTAGGGCATCACGCTCGCTCGCGCCGGGCGCCGGCACGTGCCGCCGCCGGAGATCCTCGTGCTGCTCGACCCGCCGCAAGCACGTGCCGATGCGCCGGGTCGTGAGCGCGCGTTTCACGCCGAAGGCGGTGCGCGCCCGGCAGGGCGACGTCGAACGGATGGCGCCGAGATCGCTCGACGGAGCAGTGACCGGCGAGCCGAGCGGACGAGTGCGACTTCGTCGAGCGGGTCGCCGCGCCGTTCCCGCTCGCGGTGATCGCGTGGATCCTCGGCGTACCGCCGAGACGACTGGGAGCTGCTGTTCCGGCTTGAGCAACGAGGTGATCGGCAACGACGATCCCGAGTACCGCCGCCCCGGCGAGACGCCCGGGCCAGACGATCAAGCGCGTCCGGGGCGAGCTGCACGCGTACTTCGGGCAGCCTGATCGAGGAGCGCCGCGGTGATCCCCGGGACGATCTTGGTCAGCGAGCTCATCCGCGGCACGGTCGACGGCGCGCCGCTCACCGACGAGCAGCTCGTCGCGTACTGCGAGCTGCTCGTCGAGGCCGGCAACGAGACGACGCGCAACGCGATCAGCGGCGGCCTGCTCGCATTCTGCGAGCACCCGGATGAGTGGGACGAAGCTGCGCGCAGCATCCGGAGCTGCTGCCCGACGCCGTGGAGGAGATCCTGCGCTGGGTCAGCCCGATCAGCCACTTCACGCGTGTCGCGACCGAGGACTGCGAGGTCGCGCGGCGTCACGATCCGCGCCGGAGATCAGCTGGCGCTCTTCTTCGCGTCGGCGAATCGCGACGAGGAGGTGTTCGAGGAGCCGTTCTCGTTCCGCATCGACCGCAACCCGAACCCTCACCTCGCTTTCGGCTTCGGCGAGCACTTCTGCATGGGCGCGCACCTCGCGCGTGTCGAGGTCGAGACGTCTTCCGTCACCTGCTCGGACGCCTCGACGTGGTTCGAGCTGGCGGGTCCGGTCATGCGTCTGGAGTCGGCGGTCAACGGAAGCATCAAGCATCTACCACTGCGCTACCGCTCGGTGTAGCGACGATCTCGAGAGGGGACACGATGGAACATCGACCATTCGGACGGACGGGGCTCGACGTCTCGGCCATCGGCTTCGGCTGCTGGGAGATCGGCGGGCGGCTACGGCGACATCGAGGCGGAGGAGTTCGAGCGCGCAGTCGAGCCGGTCGCTCGATCTCGGCATCAACTGCTTCGACACCGCCGAGGGTTACGGCATGGGTGCGTCCGAACGCGCACTCGGACGAGGCGCTCGGGAGGCGTCGCGACGAGGCGATCATCGTGACGAAGTTCGGCATGAACTACCAGGACAAGCCGAACATCCGCGACAGCAGCCGTGCGCGAGTGATCGCGTCGATCGACAAGAGCCTGAAGAACCTCGGCACCGACTACGTCGACGTGTACCTCGTGCACTGGCCCGATCGTGAGACACGCCGTTCGAGGAGACGATGAGCGCGCTCGACGACATCGTGCGCGAGGGCAAGGTCCGCTTCGTCGGTCTCTCGAACTTCAAGCGCGAGGAGATCGAGGCCTGCATGGCGGTGCGCCGCGTCGACGTCGTCCAGTACGGCTGGAACATGTTCGACCGTCGCATGCAGCACGAGATCCTGCCCTACTGCGAACAGAGCAGGGCATCGGTTTCATGGCGTACGGATCACTCGCATTCGGGATGTTGACGGGCACGTTCACCGAGGATCACGACTTCGGCGGCGCCGACTGGCGCTCCCGCCAGGGGAACATGGGCGCGATCAAGATGTTCGCCGCGCTCTTCGGTCCCGAGAAGTTCAAGGACAACGTCCGTGCGGTCGAGGAGCTGAAGGTGCGTCGCAGGCCGCTACGGCAAGAGCCTCCCGCAGCTCGCGTTGCGCTGGGCGATCTCGCACCCGGCCGTGAGCACCGCGCTCGTCGGTTGCCGCAGCGTCGCCGAGGTGGAGGACAACGTGGGCGCGGTCGGGTGGGCGATCAGCGACGACGATCTTGCCGAGATCGACGCGATCTTCGACCGTCACGGCATCGACACTACACCCGACTTCTGGATCGAAGAGGCGTGAGCAGCGGGGCTGTCCGGCTCGGCACCGCAGGCGCCGAGAGGGGCCAGGGTGAGCGCACAGCGCGCGGGTGGCGAGCTCGCGGGGAAGGTCGCGGTCGTCACCGGCGGCGCGAGCGGGCTGGGGCGCGCCATGGTCGAGCGCTTCGTCGAGGAAGGCGCGAACGTCGTCATCGCCGATGTGAACGCCGCCGACGGTGAAGCGCTCGCCGGGCAGCTCGGCGCCCGGCGTCGCGTTCGCGCAGGCCGACGTTGCCGATGCGGATCAGGTCCAAGCCGCCGTCGACCTCGCGGTCGAGCGGTTCGGCGGCCTCCACGTCATGTGCAACAACGCCGGCATCGGCGGCTCGTTCCAGCGGTTCCTCGACGACGACTTCGCCGACTTCGACCGCGTCATGGCGGTGAACATCTTCGGTGTGATGGTGGGGAGTCAGCGCGCGGCGCGTCACATGGCGGCACACGGCGGCGGCGTCATCGTCAACACCACGTCGATCGGCGGGATCAACGCCGGCTCGGGCGTGATGGCGTATCGGGCGACGAAGGCGGCCGTCATCCACTTCACTCGCTCGATCGCCGTCGAGCTGGCCGGCACAGGACATCCGGGTGAACTGCATCGCGCCCGCGCACATCCCGACCGCCATCAACGCCGCGATGGACCAGTCGCTGATCGTGCGCGCGATGCAACCGCTGCAGCGTGTGGGATCGCCGCGCGACGTCGCCGAAGCGGCGCTCTACCTCGCGAGCGACCGGGCGGCGCAGATCACCGGAGTCGTGCTCCCGGTCGACGGCGGAACGACTGCCGGTCCGCCGCCGATGTCGGTGAAGGACCTCATGGCCCGCCCCGAGGACGCTCGATGATCGAACCGGCGCCGGTCTCGGGGTGCGGGCGACCGGCGATCGACCGTGGATCGGCGCCCGCCGGAACGCGGCCGGTGGAAGCCGCATGAGCATCGTCGATCCACTCGACCTCGTCGACCCCGGCCGCTTCGAGCGCCGCGGCTATCCACACGACGTGTGGGCACGGCTCCGGGCCGAGGCGCCCATCGCGTACATCGAGGCGGCCGGGCATCGGCCGTTCTGGGCGATCACGAAACACGCCGACATCGTGAAGATGTCGGCGCAGCCGTTGCGGTTCTCGAGCGCGCAAGGTGTCACGCTCCCGCGAGAAGGTGGCCCGCCGCTGCCACCGTCGGAGATGGTCGTGTTGCTCGACCCTCCGAAGCACGCGAAGGTGCGCCGAGTCGTCATGGGGCGCTTCACGCCGCAGCGCGGTGCGCGAGAAGCGCGCTGACATCGAACGCATCGCGGTCGGAGTCCTCGACGATGCGGCAACCGCGGGCGAACCGGGCGAGTTCGACTTCGTGCAGCGCATCGCGGCGCCGTTCCCGCTCGCCGTCATGGCGTGGAGTCTCGGCGTTCCGCGCGACGACTGGAACCTGTTGTATCGCTGGACCAACGAGATCATCGGCAAGGATGATCCCGAGTTCCGCCCACCGGGCGAAAAGCCCGGCCAGACCTTCCGGCGGGCGCGGCGGAGCTGCATGCCTACTTCGAGCGCATGATCGAGGAGCGTCGGCGTAAGCCCCGGTCCGGCGACGACCTGCTGAACGTGCTCCTCGACGCTGATCTCGACGGAGTCCCGCTCGGGGCCGAGCAGCTCCTCGAGTATTGCGAAGTCCTGGTCGAGGCCGGCAACGAGACCACCCGCAACGCGATCAGCGGCGGGGTGCTCGCCTTCTGCGAGCACCCCGGCACCTGGGAGCAACTGCGCGCGCATCCCGAGCTGATGCCCGACGCGGTCGAGGAGATCCTGCGCTGGGTGAGCCCGATCACACACTTCGCACGCGTCGCCACGGAGGATTCGGAAATGCACGGCATGACGATCCACGCCGGCGATCCGGTCGCGCTGTACTTCGCATCGGCGAACCGCGACGAGGACGTGTTCGACGATCCGTTCGCGTTTCGCCTCGACCGCAGGCCGAACCCGCACCTCGCGTTCGGCTTCGGCGAGCACTTCTGCATGGGAGCGCACCTCGCGCGCGTGTCGAGCTCGACGTCATGTTGCGCGAGTTGCTCGCCCGCTTCGATTCGTTCGAGCTGGCGGGCCCGATCGAACGCCTGCGGTCGACGATCAACGGCAGTATCAAACATCTGCCGGTTCGCTACCGCATGGCCTAGCGACGTCGCAGGCGCCGAGAAAGGACACGTGATGGAGTACCGCCCGTTCGGACAGACCGAGCTCCAGGTCTCGGCCGTCGGCTTCGGGTGCCGGGAGGTCGGCGGTGGCTACGGCGAGGTCGATGCGACCTTCTCACGCCACGGCGTGGACCTCCGCCCGGACTCTTGGATCGAGGGCGTGTGACGCGCGCTGCTCCCGCTCGCGTCCGTAGACGAGGGGAATTCATGAATCAAGGTGCAACCATCTATTCCTGCGACGACCACCTCGATCTGTCAGCGGTGCCGCCCGGCCTGTGGGAGTCGCGCCTCTCGGGTGCCGACGCGAACCGTGGTCCGCGGGTCGTCAAGCGCGACAAGGGATCGGTCTGGGTGTGCGAGGACGCGGTGATGGGGCGCAGCGGGATGCCCGCCAACGCGCAGTTCGTGAAGCAGTTCAGCGCGATCGGGCGAGCCGGCATCGAAGACGACGGGTACCGCGCCGGTACACCGGCCCTTCGGTTGCAGGACTTGGATCGCGACGGCGTCGCCGCGTCCGTGATCTACGGACCCCTCTCGCTGGGCTTCCCGATCAAGGACCCCGCACTGCAGAGCGCCTGTTGTGCAGCGTGGAACGATTGGGCGGTCGAGGAGTTCAACGCGGTCGCTCCCGATCGCCTCTGTGTGCTCGCGTTCTTGCCCAGCCACTCACCCGACGCTGCCGCCCGAGAGCTGCAGCGTTGCGCGGCACTCGGCCACCGCGGCGCGATCGTCGGCGTCTTCGACATCGACGTGGGCGACCCGGCCTGGGACCGGCTCTGGGCCGCCGCCGAGGAAACCGGGCTGCCGATCAGCTTTCACATCAGGGGCGGTACTTCGTCGAAGCTCAGCTACGAGATCGGAAAATGGCGATCGGCGGCGTTCGCGACGTTGCTGCCGATGCAGCTCGACGAACCGCTCGCAACGATGGTGTTCTCGGGGGTGCTCGAGCGGCATCCCGGTCTCAAGCTCGTGCTGGCGGAGTCGGGCGTCGGCTGGATGCCGTACTTCTTGACGAGAATGGACATGGAGTGGCGCTCGCTGCGCGACAAGCTCGACTACTCGCCGAGCATCGCGCCGAGCGAGCTCTTCCGCCGCCAGGTCCTGGCCACGTTCGAGGAAGAGCCGCTCGCGGAGCAGTTCATCCCGCTGCTCGGCGCCGAGTCGTGCATGTGGGCCTCCGACTATCCACACACGGACAGCACGTTCCCGGATTCGGCCCGGGCAATCGAGGAGGCTCTGGGCAATCTGGCGGTCGAGGACCGCCGCAAGATCACAGCCTCGAACTGCGCGCGCTTGTACGGGTTCCCGTATGCGTAGCCGGGCGCAGGTCCGCGGGCCGGGATGTTCGGGAAGCGTCGCGTCGGGACCTGCGGCGCGGGAGGTCGCAGCCCCATGAGCGGTGATCGTGTGGCCGGCATCGACCACGTCTCGCTTCCGATGCAGGACAGCGACGCGATGATCGCGTTCTACCGCGCGCTCGGGTTCGACGCGGTGGAGCGCACGTCTGTGGTCTCGGTGTACGTCGGTGACCAGATGATCAACTTCCATCGGCGGGCGATATGGCAACGCGATGGCTTCACGCTGCGGGCGCCGAAGGCGTGCCCGCCGTGTGGCGATCTCTGTTTCGTGTGGGAGGGAACGCCGGAGTCGCTGCACGCCCGTCTCGACGATGCGGGAGCGTCGGTCGAAGAGGGTCCGGTGGCGCGCGAGGGTGGTCGGCGGCGGGACGCGTCGAGCGTCTACGTACGCGACCCGGACGGGAACCTGCTCGAGTTCATGATCTATTCGTGAGAGGGAACCACAGATGACTGCCGACATCGTGATCCGAGGAGGAACGGTCTTCGACGGTAGCGGGCACACCCGGTCGCGCCGCCGACGTCGCGATCGCGGACGGTGTGATCGTCGAGATCGGCCCCGGTCTGCAGGGCGCCCGCGAGCTCGACGCGTCGGGCTGCGCCGTCGCGCCGGGCTTCATCGACATCCACACCCACTACGACGCGCAGGTCTTCTGGGATCCCGCCCTGCGACCGTCGTCTTCCACGGCGTCACCACCGTCGTGGCAGGCAACTGCGGTTTCTCCATCGCACCGACGCGTCCCGAACACCACGACCTCATCGTGCGGACCCTCGAGAACGTCGAGGACATGGACCCGGCGACACTGATGGCGGGCGTCGCGTGGGAGTTCGAGACGTTCCCCGAGTATCTCGCCCTGGTCGAAAGCAGGGGGACGCTGGTCAACTTCACGGCGTATGTCGGGCACTCCGCGGTGCGGCTCTACGTGATGGGCGACGCCGCGTACGAGCGCGCGGCGACACCCGACGAGATCGACCGGATGTGCTTCCTCGTGCGCGAAGCAATCGCGGCGGGCGCCGCCGGATTTTCGACCAGCTTCTCGTTCGCGCACCGTGGCGTCGACGGCAAGCCCGTGCCGAGCCGCTTCGCGGCCGCCGACGAAGTCGAGGCACTGTTCCTCGCGGCCGGCGACGCCGGGCAAGGGTGTGGTGCTCATCACGCCCGGGCGAGCAGTGCAGCTACGCCAATGTGTACGAGTGGCAGCCGCGCGTCGGGCGGCCCGTTCACCTACCCGCTGTTCGCGGCGCCGGGCGGCAAGCACCTCGAGCCGGTCCGGTTGCACGAGGAGGGTTTGGCTCGCGGTGCGAATGTGTGGCCGCAGGTGACGCCTCGGCCCCTCACCATGCAGTTCACGATGGCCGACGCGTACAGCCTCAACACCGGAAAGGTCTTCGGCGAGCTGATGAAGGTGAGCCGGGCCGTGCGCCTCGCCGCGTACCGCGATCCGATGTGGCGGGCGCGAGGCGGCTGCCGACCTCGAGGAATCGCCCATGAAACCGCGCTGGGAGACGTTCGAGGTCTCCGAGTCGCGAGCGTTTCCCCGAGCTCCAGGGCCGGCGGGTGAGCGACCTCGCACGTGAACGCGGCTGCAGCCCGCTCGACCTGATGTGCGAGCTCGCGGTCGAGGAGGACCTCACGACCCGCTTCCGTGCGTACATCGCCAACGATGACGTCGGCGCCGTCGGCCGTCTGCTCACGCACGACCACGTCGTGCTCGGCCTCTCGGATGCCGGTGCGCACATCGACCAGCTGTGCGACGCGCCGCTTCCCACCGACCTGCTCGGCACGTGGGTCCGCGATCGCAAGGTGATGCCGCTCGAGCACGCCGTGCGGAAGCTGACCGGCGAGCCTGCCGACATGTTCGGCTTCGTGCGGCGCGGCTACCTGCGCGAGGGCTACTGCGGCCGACGTGTGCGTGTTCGACCCGACGACGGTGGGCACCGGTCCCGACGCGGCGCGTCCGCGACTTCCCGGCCGACGCAGAGCGACTCACCGCCGAGGAGCCCACCGGGGTCCGGCACGTGCTGGTCAACGGCACGCCGATCCGCGATCGACGAGGCGCAGCTCGACTCGGCGGGACTGCGTCCCGGCACCCATCCCGAGATCGCATGAACGCGACGCCGGACACGCCGCGCGTCGTGGTGGTGGGCGCCGGGTTCGGCGGCATCGCGGCGGGCGTGAAGATGAAGCGTGCCGGCATCGACACGTTCACGATCTACGAGTCGTCGGCGGGGATCGGTGGAACCTGGTGGGACAACACCTACCCGGGCGCCGAGGTCGACGTCGGCTCGCATCTGTACTGCTTCTCGTTCAAGCCGCACGACTGGAGCCGGACGCACGCGCGGCAACCGGAGCTGCAGAGGTACCTCGAGGAGACGGTCGACGAGTTCGGGCTCCGGCCGCACCTCCGGCTCGGTGTCACCGTCGAGTCGGCGACGTGGGACGACGATCGGCACGCCTGGACGGTCCAGTTCGGCGACGGGACCGTCGAGGAGTGTCACGTGCTCGTGAGCGGGGTCGGATTCCTCAACGTGCCCCGCTATCCCACCTGGCCGGGGCTCGACGACTTCGCGGGGCCGAAGTTCCACACGGCGCGGTTCGAGCACGAGCACGACCTGACCGGCAAGGTCGTCGCCGTCGTCGGGACCGGATCGTCGGCCACGCAGATCGTGCCGGCGCTGCAGCCGATCGTGAAGAAGCTTGTCGTGTTCCAGCGGGAGCCCGCGTGGATCATGCCCAAAGGCGAGCGGGACCTCACCGCCGAAGAGCGTGCCTCCTTCGCCCGCGGGCGCCGCCGGCCGCGAGCGCTGGCGCCAGAAGTACATGCTCGAGAAGAGCCTGTGGCGTGGGCATCTCTACCGGCCCGGCACGAAGACCAACGAGGCGCGCCGGCAGTTCTGCCTCGACTACATCGCCCGCCAGTTCGCCGACCGCCCCGACCTACGCGAGGCGGTCACACCGAGGTACCCCTATCCCGGCAAGCGGCCCGTCTTCGCCAGCACCTTCTATCCCGCGCTGAAGAAGGAGAATGTGGAGTTGGTCTCCCGCGCCGTGGCGTCGGTGACGCGCGCAACGGCATCGTCGACACCGAAGGGGTACACCACGCCGTCGACGTCATCATCATGGCCACCGGATTCCAGCCGACGAACTACCTGAGCCGGTTGCGCATCGCCGGTCGAGGCGGCCGCACTCTCCAGGAGCATTGGGCGGGGGACCCGCGCGTGTTCTCGGCATGACGGTGCCGGGCTTTCCGAACTTCTTCATGCTCTACGGGCCGGGCACCAACGGTGGTGAGATCGTGATCATGCTCGAGAGCCAGGCAGAGTACGCAGTGCGCGCGATGAAGCGGATGATGCGTGGACCGCGTCACCTCCATCGAGGTCAGGCCTGGCTTCGAGTCGCGGTGGTACCGCTGGCTGCAGGCCCGGATGGAGGGTACGTCGTGGACCATGAGCAACAACTACTTCACGTCGGCGAGCGGGAAGGTCGTGACGCAGTGGCCCTACGGCAACCTGCAGTACCGCGCGCTGACCAAGGTCCTGGGGCGAGTTTCGGAGACCGCTCGGCGGGCGCGGAGGGTGAGTCGTGGGGCTCAATGGCGGCGGAGCCGGCCGCGCAACCACTCCTCCATGTTGTGCTTGCTCTGCTTCGAGGATCGCGGCATCGGGCGCGAGCACGTTGAAACCGTGGCAGCCGCCCGGGTAGACGTGCAGCTCCGTCGGGCACGCCCGCCTGGTTCAGCCGCGAGCGCGTACTCGACGTCCTCGTCGCGGAACCCGTCGACGGCACCGACCGATACGAACGCCGGCGGTAGGCCGGAGAGGTCGGTGGCCCGCGCGGGCGCAGCGGTGGCGGGCACGTCGTCGCGACCGTAGAGATCGCCGAGGTACGCCTTCCATCCGAAGCTGTTCGAGCCGCGACTCCACCGCGAGGCCGTCCTGGCGGCTCGACGGCGTGATCTGGCGGTCGTCGAGCATCGGCTGGTCGAGAAGTTGGAAGGCGACGGGAACTTCGCCGCGGATCGCGGGCCAACCGGGCGAGCGCCGCGGCCAGACCACCGCCGGCGCTGACACCCATGATGCCGATGCGTTCGGCGTCGATGCCGAGCTCGTCGGCGTGCTCGTAGGTCCACACCAGCCCGCGGTAGCAATCCTCGAGCGGCCCCGGGTAGGGCGTCTCCGGTGCGAGCCGGTACTCGACCGACACACCGACACAGTCGAGCTTCGGGCACAGGTCGGCGAAGAGCGGATCGTCCATCGTGTTGGAGCCGATCACGTACCCGCCGCCGTGCATCGAGTAGATGCACCCCCGGGAGCCGGTCGCGTCCTTCGCCCGGTGTACCCGGAGCGGCACGTCCGGATCGCCGGGCGCGACGCGTTCGATCAGATCGACCTCGTCGGACGTCGGTGCCCCGGGAGTGACCACGGTACGCAGCGTCGCCAGGATCTCGGTCGTCAGCTCGTCGAAGGGAACCATCGCGGCGATCGTCGCGATCTCGGGATCGAGCAAGTCGCGTGGTGTCACTGTGGCGCGACCTTCTCGCCGGCGACCGCGGCCGCCGTGAACTCCAGGTGCAGGGCCTCGAGGCCGCGCAGCATGTAGATCGGTGAGTACTCGTAGCGTCGAGCATCGGCGGGCCCGTGCTCGCGCTCGGAGATGGTGATCTCGGCCGTGCGGTCGAAGATGCGTTCGAGGCTGACGCGTGCCTCGGCGCGGGCGAGCGGCGCGCCGACACAGGTGTGGATACCGAAGCCGAACCCCAGGTGGTGGCGGCCGTCGGTTCGGTCGAGGCGAAGCTCGGCCGGCGCCTCGAAGTGGCGCGGGATCGCGGTTCGCGGCGCCGTTGTGCACCATGACCGTCGTGCCGGCCGGGATGTCGACACCGCCGACCGTGGTGGAGAAGCGTGCGAGGCGGAACTCGCCCTGGATCGGGCTCTCGAGTCGCACCATCTCCTCGATGAAGTCCGGGATGCGGTGCCGCTCGGCGCGCAGCATGCCCTGGAGATCGAGATCTTCTCCGAGCAGTTGCAGTTGCGGACCCCAGGAGTCGTGCGGTCGTCTCCCCGCCCGCCGAGAACAAGTTCGCGGCGATGAGGGCCACGTCGTGGACATCGGGGATGGACCCGTCGGGGTAGGTCGCGGTGGTCAGGCCGGACATGACGTCGTGCACGCGGTTCGCGCCGGAGCTCCTCGATGTAGTCGGTGAACCGGTCGTAGAGGAACTCCAACGGCTTGTGCGCCATCGGGCCGCCACCGGACTGCCGGGTCGGGCGATGATCGCCTTGCAGCTCGGAGCGGAACGTGTCGTGGTCGGCTTGCGGAACGCCGAGCAGGTCGGCGATCACCAAGAGCGTGAAGGGCTTCGCGTAGTCGCTGACGAACTCGCACTCGCCGTGGCCCAGGAACCCGTCGATCTGGCGATCGGCGAGCTGCCACATGAACTCCTC
Organism: uncultured Actinomycetes bacterium; assembly: GCA_963784845.1. GTDB lineage: Bacteria > Actinomycetota > Acidimicrobiia > IMCC26256 > PALSA-610 > PALSA-610. Next base: position 92,013 of record CAWASN010000007.1, read on the forward strand.
GTTCTCCTTCAAGCGTTTCGGCGTGATCAGCCGCAGCAGCAGCCCCCGGTGCGCGGTGTGCTTGGGCGGATCGAACGACGGCAGTTGGTCGCTGAACGGCAGGTCGTCGCGGTACTGCTCGATTGTCGCGCTGATGTCGTCTCCCTCCAACGGAACCGGGAACTTCGCGAACGGTCCGGCCACGGTGTTGCACGACGAGAACATGGCGGGGTCGTTGTACACCTCCATCGCTTCTTCGAAGCCGGTGATCAGGACCACGCCCCAGTGTGGCTCGCGCCAGACCGGTCCGTGCGTCGCGGACGTACTCGTAGTACGGGTACGGATCCTGGTAGATCGACGGGGTCCGGAAGTAGTCCAACGAGTCGAAATCAGATGTGTTCATCGCTGCTCCGTTCGCGAGAGTGGGCGCTGGTCGTTGCGTACGGCGTCCTCGACGAGCCCGATGACCCAGGTGGCGCCCGGCGATGGCCTCCTTCGGGTCGAGCTCCCAATCGACGACGAGGCGTTCGTAGGATGCGACGCTCCACAGGACGTCCAACATCGCGGCGGCGATCGCGCGGTCGGCGTCACGTCCAGGCGTCGGCTCGCTCGGACACCGCGGCGATGAGCGCCGCGCGTTGGCGCCCGTGCGCGGCCATGAGTGTCGGGTCGTCGGGCGAGCGGGACTCGAGCGGGAACGACGACACGTACTCCAGGATCCGCGCGGTGTGATCCCGGATGCCCTCGAGCGTGAGCCCTTCGAGGACGACATCGGCGTCGATCTCGAGGCGCGCGAGCACGGCGTCTCGCAACTCGCGTTCGCCGGGGAAGTATCGATACACGGTCCGCTCGGTGACGCCGGCCCGCGCCGCGACGGACCGGACGGTCAACGCGCGCGAAGTTCCACACGGGGAATCCGTGGAGGAGGTCGGCGCCGACAGAGATGATGCGCTCACGTGTCTCGGCCGCGCGCTCGGCGCCGTAAGGGGCTGTCGTACTTTCGGCGCTGCGGATCCTGGCCGCGCCGTTGCTGCGTGCGCTCGCCGAACGTCATGGCGTGACGACCGGAAGTGTCTCCCACCCGCGCACGGTCGAGGTCGGGGAGAGCTTGGCGCCATCCCGGTCGACATCCCATTCGGGAAACCGCTGCAGGACCTCTTCGAGCGCGACGCGGCCCTCGAGACGGGCGAGTGCCGCGCCGAGGCAAAAGTGCGTGCCGAAGCCGAACGTCAGGTGTTGACCGACGTTGCGATGGATGTCGAAGCGGTCGCCGTCGCCGAACCGCCGATCGTCGCGATTCGCCGATCCGACGAGGAACAACATGACGCTGCCCTCCGGCACTGTCCGGCCGTAGTGCTCGACCTCGCGTGACGACGTACCTCGCCACGTGGGGCGCCGGTGGCTCGAAACGGAGTATCTCTTCGATGGCGTTGGGGATGAGCGCCGGATCCTCGACGAGTTGGCGCCGTTGGTCGGGATGGTCGGCGAGCACTTTGCCGGTCCAGCCGATCAACCGAGTCGTCGTCTCGTTTCCGGCTCCGGCGATGACCGTCACGTAGGTGAGGATCTCGTCGCGTGTGAGCCGGCGCGTCGTACCGGTCTCGTCGACGAACTCGGCGTTCAACAGCTCTGTCATCAAGTCGTCCGAGGGATGCCGGGCGCGCCAGTCGATGTAGTCGGCGAAGATCGCCCCGCTCAATATGTCGTCGACGAGAGCTGCTCATGGGCTCGCCCGCCTCGGTGCGCAGCGAGGCGTCGACGTGATCGCGGATCGTCGCCTGGTCCTGTTCCGGGATCCCGAGGAGCATGCCGATCACGCGCATCGGCATCTGGGCGCCGAGATCGGTCACGAAGTCGAACCGTCCCGTGCCGACGAGCGGGTCGAGGCTTGCCGCGCAGAACTCGCGCACGAGCGGTTCGAGCGCGTTCATCTTCTTCGGGGTGAACACGCGGGACAGCAATCCTCGGTGCACGGTGTGTACCGGCGGATCCTCGAAGATGATCACGCCGGGTGGCATCTCGAGGTCGGCTTTGATCAATTCGAGGATCGCACCGCGCCCGGAGATGTACGTGTCGCGGTCCTTGAGCCCGCGCTCGACGTCGTCGTAGCGGCTGACGGCAAAGAAGTCGTACCGCTGGTTGTAGTAGAGCGGTGACTCCTCGCGCAGTCGACGGAAGGCCGGATACGGGTCGGCGTTGATCTCGATGTCGTAGGGGTCGTACGAGACCTCCGTCGTACCCGTCACCGGTTACCTCGCGCGATTCGTCGCCTGCAGGAGTGCCGCGATCCGAGCCGGACTCGCGGGCAGTCTCGTGATCTTCACGCCGAACGGCGAGAGCGCGTCGGCGACCGAGTTGACGACGGCCGGCGGCGCGCCGATCGCACCCCCTTCACCGACACCCTTGTAACCGCCCGGGCCCGGGCTCGGCGTCTCGATGTGGCCGAACTCGAGCATCGGGACCTCCGCCGCGGACGGCACCAGGTAGTCGAGGAAGGTCGTCGCGAGCGGGTTGCCGTCGTCGTCGTACACGAGGTCTTCATAGAGCGCACCACCGATGCCCTGCACGACGCCGCCGGCGATCTGGCCCTCGACGACGCTCGGGTTGATCATGGGTCCGCAGTCCTCACTCACGATGTAGCGCAAGAGTGTGACCCGCCCCGTTTCCACGTCGACTTCGCAAGTGCAGACGTGCGCGGCGTTGACCCAGATGACGGGTGCCTCGGCCGTGTAGCGCGCGCGCTCGCCTCGAGACCGGCCGGGACCCCGAGCGGGAGCGAGAACGGCTCGAAGTACGCGAGCGCCGCGATCTCACCCAAGGAGATGCCGATCGACGGCGTTCCGCGGACGCTCGCTCGGCTGCCGGCCAGCTCGATGTCCTCGACGGCAGCTTCGAGCGCGTGAGCGGCGATCGCGCGCAGGCGTTCGCGCAGAATCGTCGCGGTCTCGCGTATCGCACCTGCGGTCATCGACGCGCTCCGACTCCCGGCGGCGCCGGCACCGAAACCGGTGACAGCCGTGTCGCCCTGGATCGTGTTGACGTCCTCGATGTTCGCACCGAGCGCGTCGGCGGTGAGCTGGACGACGGTGGTCTCGAGGCTGTTTCCGGTCGAGCCGCCGGCGATGTACACGTTGATCGCGCCCGAGGGCTCGATGCGGATCGTCGCGGCCTCGGTTGCGTAGTAGCCGAGGCCCGGGGTCGACGGCTCGACGTAGTTGGACACACCGACACCGAGGTAGCGGCCGACGGTGCGGGCCGCGGCCTGCTCCTCACGGAACGCCTCGTAGTCGAGCATCGCCAACGCCTGCTCCAACGTCTCCATCGGCGAGATGTGGTCGTAGGGCATGCCGTTCGGGTTCGTGTACGGAAGCTCGTCGGCGCGCAACAGGTTGCGCCTCCGCAGTTCGACCGGGTCGATGCCCATCTCGCGCGCCGCGATGTCGAGGAGCACCTCGCGGGCCAGCGTTTCGAATTGCCACGGGCCTCGGTACGCCGTACGGCCCACGGTGTTCGTGTAGACGGTCTTGGTCGAAAAGCCCGCGCGGGGTACCCGGTAGGGACCGGGAAACAGCATCCCGACAGCCGCCGCGGGGCCGGTCGGCCACGGAGTGGGATAGGCGCCACCGTCGGACACGAAGTCGATGTACGCCGCCTTGATCGCGCCGGCGGTGTCGAAGGCCATCGTGACGGTGCCGTGCTCGCGGCGCGACTTGCCCGCCGCGAGCAGGTTCTCGCGCCGGTCTTCCACCCACTTGAGCGGCGCCCCGACCTTCGGAGCCGCCAGCATCAGGCACATCTCGTCCCGCTGGACCAGCACTTTTTGCCCGAAGCCGCCGCCCGTGTCTCGCATCACGACCCGGATGCGGTGCTCCGGCATCCCGAGGAGGCGGGAGCAGAAGAGGCGCACTTCGTGAGGCGCCTGCGTCGCCGCGTAGATCGTGAGCTCACCCGTTGCGCGTGAGTAGTCGACGATCAGGCCGCGTCCTTCTATCGGCGCGGGCGCGCACGCTTGTTGGTAGATCGTTTCCCGGGAGACGTGGTCGGCCGCGGCGAAAGCGTCTTCGAGGGCGGCCGCGGGCAGACCCGCGATCTCGCCCACGACGTTCGTGCCGTGGAGCTCGTGGACGAGGACGGTTCCGCGCTCGGCTTCGGTGTAGTCGACGACGGCGGGCAAGGGTGCGTAGTCGACCTCGACGAGGTCGGCCGCGTCCTGTGCGAGTGCGCTGGTCGCGGCGACCACCAGTGCGACCGGGTCGCCGACGAAGCGGACCACGTCTTCGGCGAGAGGTGGGCGCGGTGTCTCCGGGCTCTGCGGACCGATCGATGTGTGCCACTGCTGCTCGACCCCGGGGTTGAGGTCGGCCGCCGTGAACACCGAGTGGACCCCCGCGAGCGAGAGCGCGGCCGACCCGTCGATCCCCCGGACCGCGGCGTGCGCGTGAGGACTGCGCACGAAGCATGTGTGGAGCATCCCCGGCAAGGAGATGTCGTCGACGTAGGTGCCTCGGCCGGTGAGCAACCGCGCATCTTCGACCCGGTTGATCCGCGCGCCGACGTAGCGCGCCGAGCCGGCCGGATCGGGTTGGGTCATGAGCGGGGCCCGTCCGTTCGCACCGGAGCTCACGCGAGCTTCGCAGCCCACCCGCCGTCGACGGGAATGACGGCGCCGGTGACGTAGGAGGCTCGGTTCGACGCAAGGAAGGCGGCGACTTCGGCAACCTCGTGGGGTTGACCGCCGCGGTTCAGCGCTGCCTTTTCGAGCATGCCCGGAATGTTCTCGCCCCCGGCGCTCATCGCGGTGTAGATGAATCCCGGGCAGATGCAGTTGACGCGGATCCCCTGGGCGCCGTACTCGACGGCAGCCGCCTTGGTGATGGCGATGACCCCGGCCTTGGCGGCCGAGTACACGCCGGTGAAGTACGAACCGTTGAGGCCGCCGACAGACGACCAGTTGACGATCGCACCGCCGCGACCGGACTCCAGCATCGCCTTGACGGCGTGCTTCGTGCCGAGCAGCACGCCGCGGAGGTCGACGTTCATCAACGTGTCGTAGTGCTCGGTGGTCACGTCGGTGATCATCATGGCGTCCGCGATGCCCGCGACGTTGAGAAAGGCGTCGAGACGGCCGAACGTCTCGACCGCGGTGCGGACCAGCGTCTCGACGTCGCCTTCGTTGGTGACGTCGCAGTGCACGGGGAGCACGTGCTCGCCGAGAGCCGCGGCGGTGTCGTTCTGCGCCCCGCTGATATCGGCGGCGACGACCTTGGCGCCTTCTCGTACGAAGACCTCGGCCGCGGCCCTGGCCATCCCCGACCCCGCGCCGGTGATGACGGCCACCGTGTCGTCCAACAGCCCCATCGAGTGCTCCCGGGTCGCTTCGCCATTTGATGTCAGACGATGCTGACACCAAATGGTCCGCCGGCGCAAGCGTCCTGCCGGTCGCCGACGGATTCAGCGCACCGACCGGAAGAAGGTCTGCAGGTCCTCGGCAAACAGCGCGGGCTGCTCCATCGCGGCGAAGTGGCCGCCGCGGGGCATGTCGGCCCAGTACGTCACGTTGTAGCGGCGCTCCACCCACGAGCGCGGGAAACGGAGCACCTCTTTCGGGTAGCGGGCGACACCCGTAGGAACGCCGACGAGCTCGGGCGACTCGTCACTGTGCCCGTTCTCCCAGTAGAGGCGCGGCGGAGGACGTGATCGTCTGCGTCACCCAATAGACCATCACGTTCGTGATCAGCTGGTCGCGCGTGTAGACGTTCTCCGGGTGGCCGTCGCAGTCGCTCCACGCGCGGAACTTCTCGACGATCCAGCCGAGGAGGCCCGCCGGTGAGTCGTTCAGTGCGACCCCGATCGTCTGGGGCTTGGTCGCCTGCTCGTGCGCGTAGCCGGACTCCTCGCGCTGGAAGCGTTGCATGGCAGCGAGGCCCGCCTTGTCGTCGTCGCTGAGCGCGCCCGGATCGGCGGGTCGATCCGCGATCGGCATGTTGAGATGGATGGCCGCGCAATGCTCCGGATCGAACGCACCGATCCTCGTCGCGACCTGCGCGCCCAGTCGCCGCCCTGCGCGCCGTAGCGGGCGTATCCGAGTCGACGCACCAACTCGACGAACGCCCGCGCGATGCGCGCCACGTCCCACCCGGTTGTGCGCGTCGGTTCCGAGAAGCCGTAGCCCGGCAGTGACGGCGCGATCACATGAAAGGCGTCGGCGTCACGACCGCCGTGCTTCTCCGGTTCTGTCAGGCGCGGGATGACCTCCAGGAACTCCACCACCGACCCGGGCCATCCATGAGTGACGAGGAGCGGAAACGCGCTCGCGTGCGGCGAGCGCGCGTGCACGAAGTGGATCGACTGGCCGTCGATGCGCGTGCGGAAGTGTTCGAGCTCGTTGAGTCGGGCCTCCTGCGCGCGCCAGTCGTACTCGTCGCGCCAGTAGTCGACCAGCTCGTGCAGGTAGTCCACCGGGATGCCGTAGTCCCAGCCCGTGTCGTCGATGCGGTCCGGGAAGCGGGTCCGCGCGAGCCGGGCGCGCAGATCGTCGAGGACCGCGTCGTCGACACGGATCCGGAACGCTTCGATCGCTGCGTTCATCGCGTGGGCCCGTCCGTCGCGTCGGGTCGTGGTGCGGAGGAGCGGTCCGCGAGGGGATGGCGCGGAAACCTCATTCTCGCCGGAAGGTAGTCGTCCTCCGATCCGGCGTCCAGCGCGCCCGGCCGAACGGGGCGGCAACCCCGACGACCGGTCGCCGGGGTTCAGCCCGCGGTGACCCCGCGATCGACGGCAAGGATCGCGCCGTGCACGCTGCGCGCCTCGTCGGAGGCGACGAACGCGAACATCGCAGCGATGTCGTCGGGCGATCCCATCGGACGAAAGCCCATGTACGGCCGCATCAGGCTGCCGTCGACGTCGGCCGGGATGTGGAAGTTCTCCGAGAGCGTGGTTTGGATGCCGCTCGGAGCGATCGCGTTGACGCGCATGTTGGTCTTCACGAACTCCATCGCGAGCGCTCGTGTGAGTTGGACGACCGCACCCTTCGTCATGCAATACACGACCGTGTAGGCCTGCCCCATGAGGCCGGCATTGGAGGCGACGTTGACGATGTTGCCGTCGGTCTCGAGCAAATGCGGGATCGCGGCCTGAGCAGTGAAGAAGTAGCCGTCGACGTTCACGCCCATCATCTGGCGGTATTGCTCCTCGGAGACGTCGACGACGTGATCGGCCCGGGCGATGCCGGCGTTGTTGCCGAGGACGTCGAGACGGCCGAAGGTCTCGATGCAAGCCGCCACCGCGGCGCGGCACTCCGTCACCCGGGAGATGTCGCCCGCACGCGTTTCCATCGTTCCGCCTGCGCCCGCGACGAGCGAAGCCGTCTCGGCGAGTCCGTCTCGGTCGAGATCGTGGCCGAAGACGCGCGCGCCCTCAGAGGCGAGACGCAGGGACACGGCGCGACCGATGCCCGATGCCGCGCCCGTGATCAACGCGACTCTTTCCTCGAAACGACGGTACCCGTTCACGTGGTGCTCCTCGACGGGGCATGCCGGGGCGACATCCCCGGGCGACATGCCAGGGCGACATGCCAGGGCGACATCATTGCAGCACGGGGTCCCCGCGGTGTGCGGCTGCCGGCTCGATTCGACGCGCCAGGTCCCGCCAAGCGCGGTTCGCGCGCCCCCCACCCTCGGACGTCGCGACGATCGCGGCGGCCCCGAGCTCGTCTGCCAGCGAGAGTCCGTGCGCGGCACCGGCCACGTAGATCGCTTTGGTGAGGACGTCTGCCTGCCATCCCCGCGCCGCGGCAACCGAAACTGTCGCGATGTCGTTGTCGATCGGTCGACCGCTGTTCGGGTCGATGAGATGGTGCTGACGCGTCCCCCGGCGGTGCCACGATCGGTAGACCGTCGCGCTCGTCGCTATCGCCCCGTCGACCAGAGTCAGCGATAAACGAGCATCGTCCCGCCGGTGGTCGTCCAGCGCGACGACCCACCCGCCGATCGGCGACGCACCCGCGACTCGCAGGTCGCCTCCGACGTTGACGCACGCACCGCCGGCGCCGGCGTCGAGGAGCGCGTCGACGACGAGGTCTGCCGCGAGCCCCTTGCCGAGGCCACCTGGGTCGATCCCCACACCGAACGGAAGGCGAACGGTTCCGGAGTCGGCATCGACCTCGATCCCGTCGCAACCGCGCCGCAACGACGAAGCGGCGTTGTCCGCCGTCTCGGGGGTGATATCACGAAACGAACGGTCGTAACCGGAACGCACGACGTCGCCGAGAACCGTCGGGTCGAATCGCCCGCCGGTGACGCGCCAACCCTCGAGACCGAGCTGAATCAGGGCGACGGTGGGCGCCGAAACGACGAGAGGCCGTCCGTTGTTCGCGTTCAGCCGGCTGACCTCGCTGGCCGGGTCGAAGCGGCTCCACCTCGCCTCGAGCTGGCGGAGATGCGCGCACGCGCGATCGACGAGGCCGGTGCTTTCGTCGCCGATCGCGATCACGTGCGCGAAGGTCCCCATCACCTCGAGCCGTGCTTCGCGTCGGGATGCCATCTCGTCCTGATCGGCTGTTGCGCTTCGCCCGACATGGAAGCGACGGGGCCGGGTCCCGCTGGGATGTTCCTGTGAGCTCGGTCAAGACTCTCGCAAGTCCTTGCGCGGCTCGCGACATCGATCCGATGGAGACGAAGACGGAAGGGAGCGATCATGAACATCGCCGGTGTCGGTGCGCCCATGCCTTCGGACACGGTCTCGGGAGCGAGTCCGGTGTCGGGAGGGCGGTTCGAAGGTCAACTCCAGGGCGTCATGGGCGACATGACGGGCGTGTTGTCGATGTCGGCCCGGCAACTGAACGCGGGCATCAGCCAGTCCGGCAGTCTCGCCGCCGTCGCCGCCGGGAAAGGTGTCTCGGAGCAGGACCTCGTCGGCGCGATCAAGCAGGGGCTCCAAGACGCGGGCTCGAAGCTCACCGGCGCGCGTCTGGACAACATCGCGGCGCGCATCGCGCACCATCGCGGTGTGCGAGCAAGTGGCGACAACTCATCGATTGCCGATCAGGTGTCGCCGACCTCGCTCTCGTCGGCCACGTGGCGAGCGCAATCTGCGACGGACGGGGGCACGACGCGGTAGGAACGTTTCCCCTTCGTCGGAGATCACCGCGAACGTTCTCGGCTCGGGCTCGACCGAAACGCAGGCGGTCCACATCTCGCCCCAAGCGGCTTCACAACGTCGGCGGCGATGATCGAGCCATGACGACCCCGCACGCGACCCACCGGCTGTCCCGCTCGACCCGTGACGCCGGACTGCGCAAGGTCGGCGCGATCACGCGTTGGAGTCTGGCCGGCGCACTGGCGGGAACCGGGTTCTTCGCCGGGCTGGCGTCGTTGTCGGGTCATGCCGTCTCCGGATCGAAAGTCCGGGCGGGCACGACTGGTTCGGTGGCATCCGGCCAGTCCTCGGATGCCACGTCTGCGAACGGCGCGGACGACGGCACGAACCAGTTCTCGCCTGCGGTTGCGCCCACGGTGGTCCCGGCGCAGACGGGGGGCTTCGGTCCGATCGTGTCCGGAGCGTCGTGACGGCGACACCGGCGGTGGGAACCTTGGTCGTACCTTTACCTGCCGCTCAGGTCGCTCAACCAGTCGCGCTGTCCGATGATGATCGCATGCAACGGATACGCGAGAGAGATCGCGCGCTTCGCCGCGTCTCGGTACTGACGCTGCTCGGTCGTCGCCGGTTCGGTGGCGATGTCCGGTGGTTTCACGGCGCTCATCGCTCTCACCCGGCCGGTCCGATCGAAGTCGGTCTCGGTCGCCGCTCCGCCCTCGGTAGCACCCGTCTCCCGCCGTCCCGGGACGGCACCGACCGCGACGGCACCGACGGCGACGGCACCGACCGCGACGGCACCGACCGCGACGGCACCGACCGCGACGGCACCGACCGCGACGGCACCGACCGGCGACGGCACCGACCGCGACGGCACCGCCGGTGACCCTTCCTCCCGACACGCTGCCGCCCGTGATGTACGTCCCTCAACCGCAGTCGTCGGGTTCGAGCGGCGGAGGTGTGATCGTTTCGGGGCAGTCGTGATCTCGGCTCCCGACCAAGTGAGCTTCCCGGCGCTGGGGACGACCGCGGTCGTGCAAGTCGCCGACGGCTTCGCGCTCGCAGATGCACGTGCCGAGTGTGAGCGAGTGATCGGCGAGGTCGATCGTGCGTGCAGTCGCTTCCGCGACGATTCGGATGTCGTACGCGTGCGAACACCCATCCGAACGAGCACGTCTCCGTCTCGGCGTGGCTCATCGACGCTCTCGATGTTGCGCTGTACGGCGCGGCGGTGACGAACGGGCTCGTCGACCCGACAGTCGGTTCCGCCATGCGATCCATCGGCTACGACCGCGACTTCGGCGCCATCGACGTCGACGGACCGGCGTTACGCGTGGATCGTCCGTGCGGTGCCGGGTTGGCACCGCATCGATGTCGATCGGAAGCGTGCGACCGTGCGCGTCCCGCACGGTGTGGAGATCGATCTCGGCGCCACCGCCAAGGCATGGTGCGCCGACCGCGCCGCCGCGGCGGCCGCCGAGCGCACCGGCGTGGGAGTGGTCGTCGGACTCGGAGGCGACCTGTCGGTCGGTGGGCCCGGGCGCCCGGGCGGCTGGCACGTGAAGATCGCCGACGACCATCGTGCTCCGATCGACGAACCGGGCGGCCAGAACGTCACGATCGAGGGCGGCGGGCTCGCCACCTCGGGAACATCGGTCCGACGGTGGACGCGTGTGGTCGTTCCTTGCACCACATCGTCGACCCGTCGACGGGTTGTCCCGCGGCCGATTCGTGGCGGACGGTGAGCGTTGCCGCGTCGTCCTGCGTGGAAGCGAACATCGCGAGCACCGCTGCGATCGTGCTCGCGGGCGCCGCGCCGCAGTGGCTCGCCGAGCGAGGTTTGCCGGCACGGTTGGTCGAGCCCGACGGCGGCGTCTTGTTCCTCGGTGGTTGGCCGTCGGAATGATCGCTCTACAGAGCAGTCAGACGCTCTGGTACAGCACGCGTGCGACCGGGTTCGTCGCACTCATACTCCTGACTTCGAGTTTCGTTCTCGGCATCACGCAGGCGACGCGGTGGGCGAGTCCTCGCTTCCCACGCTTTGTTACCGCGGCCCTGCACAAGAACGTGTCCCTGCTCGTGATCGTGTTCCTGGCCGTGCACATCGCCACAGCCATCGCCGACGCGTTCGCACCGATCGGCTGGCGCGACGTTGTCATCCCGTTCCAGTCGCCGTACCGTCCTTTGTGGCTCGGCCTCGGTACGGTCGCGGTCGATCTCCTCCTCGCCCTGACGGTCACGAGCCTGCTCCGCACCCGGATGGGCTATCGATCGTGGCGAATCGTGCACTGGTCGGCGTACGCGTGCTGGCCCGTGGCGCTCCTGCACGGCCTCGGTACCGGTACCGACACCAAGGTCCGGTGGTCGCTCTACCTGAGCCTGGGGTGCCTCGCCGCGGTCGTCGCCGCCGTCGCGTGGCGGCTGATGACGGCGACCGAGACCCCGATCGCTCGTCGAGCGAAGTTGGGAGCGGGGACCGGCGTCTTGTTGGTCGCATTGCTCGCGTGGACCTTCGCGTTCCCGACTCGGCCCGGGTGGGCGCAGCGCGCGGGCACTCCGTCAGCCCTGCTGGGCGGAGCACCGAAGGGCTCGACGACATCGATGCCGGGAGTGCGCCCGCCGTTCGATTCGACGCTGGCGGGAACGGTTCGCCAGTCGCCCACCGGCGAGGGGCGCGGCGACGGTGACCGTCGACGTCGTGCTCGCCCGCCGAGGTGGCCGACTCAGGCTGAGCATCGTCGGCAATGCCGTTGCCGGCGGCGGTGTCGTGATGGATCACGGCGTTGCGACGCTCGGAACCGCGGCGCAGCCGGTCCTGTACAGCGGCTCCATCGTTTCGCTGAACGGAGGTGACGTCGTTGCGAAGGTGCGCGACGCGACGGGCAACTCGGCGGTCCTGACGCTCCGGCTGAACCTCAACCCGGCTCGCACGACCGTCACCGGCTCGGTGTCGGCTCGCTGAGCTCCTCATCTCGTGGAGAGGTGCAGCCGGCCGGTCGCGACAATGCGGGTCGGAGTGGCGCGATCGACGGTGTGCGCGAGGACGAAAGCGATGATGACCGCGTCGACTTCGGGCCGGTCGGGATCTGTGGTGAAGGTGCCGAGATGGGTTCCGCCTTGCACGGTGAGCAAGAAGGCCGGCGGCGGAACGTGCAGCCACAGTCGTAGGGTGTTCACGACCGGATTGACGGTGTCGTCCGTCCCGGTCGCGGCGAGCAGCACGGGCGATGATCCGAGCTCACCGCCCGCGACGGCGACGTCGTCGGGCGACAGTGCCACGATCGCTACCGGCCTCGGCCCCGCGCACTGCTTCGTCGAGTACCCCGCCGCCGCGGCCGCCGTCGCGCCGTCGGAGTGACCGGCGAAGACCAGGGGCGCGCCGCCGAGCGCGCCGGTGAGCGCCGCCGGAGGTTCTTGCTCGAGCGAGCTCGCGACGAACTCCAGATCACAGGGCTCGTTGATCAGATCACTCTCGTTGGGCGGCCCGGAAAGCGCGCTCGCTCTCACCCGGGAATTCGGGAGCGGCAACGATGATGCCGGCGGTGGCGAGGTCGTCGAGAAGTCCGGCGTAGGTAGCGGAATCGACCGCGTAGCCGTGAGCGAACACGACGAGGGGGTGCCGCCCCGGCGCGAGCGTTCCGGTGCGCGTGACCGGCCAGCGGACGGTCGTTCGGAGCACGCGACCGGGATGCGCGGGCGTGATGCCGCGCGGGAGTCGAGCGTTGCGAGTCTGTGTAGACGCGGGTCGTTGTCGCGAACGCGCCACGGCGGGCCGGCGTCGGGCTTCTGCGGCGTCACGGCCCGCACCGGTGCCGCCGTCGTCGGCGTGCTCGGTCTCGTCGTCGGCCTGGTGGGCAAGGTCGCCCGAGTCGTCGCCGGCGGAGACGACGAGCTCGTCGTGGCGGCTGGGCTCCTCGGTCTCGCTTGGGTCGGGGTCGAAGAACCTCCGAGCACCATCGCACCGACGATCGACGCGACGACGAGCGAGACGACCGCGCCGCCGGCGAGCAGGATGTTCCGGGAGCGTGTACGCCACCGGGGGATCGGCTGCGACGGCGACGCTCCGGGCGCGCAGGGATCGAAGCGACCCGGCGGAGTCGAGGGTGGGCGACCGTCTCGCACTGCACCAGCATGCTCCTCAGGTGACGTCGACACCTCCGCACGGAGCGACGCCGGGTCCGGCCGCCGCGAGCGAACCGCCCGGGCCCGCTGCGGGTGGTCGGTCGCGGCCACGTCCGAGCAACCGTCGGGGTTCTGACGGGGCCGAACCTTTTCCGCACCTGACCCCCAGGCAACGCCAAGCGGCGGCGACGATCGTGACGTCGTGCGGACGGCGAGACCCGGATCTTGTGCATTCTTCGGGCGGGTATCGTGCCCGCGAGTGCCGTCGTCTGCCGTCTTCGTATGATCGGAGCCGGCGTGCGCGACCTCTCGATCGTCGACTGGCAGTTTCGAGCCGGGATCGTGTTCGTCTTCGTCGTCGCCATGACGGCGAGCTGGCTGTGGCTGCGGCGCCCGCTCTTCCGCTGGGGGGCGTGTGTCCTGTGCGTACCGGTCGTGGTTGCGTTCGTCGCCGCCGGCATCAACGCTCATTACGACTACTTCCCGACGCTGGGGACGCTCCTCGGGCGCACGGCCGCCGATCAGGTCTCGGCCACGGGTTTCCTGCGCCTCGAACGCGCCCATCAGCGGAGGTTGGGACCGGCGCACGCGTACGGGCGACAGCTCTCGACCCAGGTTGCCGGTTCGCTCCCGCCGCGCGGTGTCGTCATCTCGTTCGTGATGCCGGGCACGGTCTCGCACTTTCGGGCTCGGACCGGTGAGATCTACCTGCCGCCGGTCTGGTTCCAGGATCCGCATCCTCGTCTCCCGGTGATCGAGCTGCTCCACGGTTCGCCGGGTTCGCCCGCCGACTGGACCCGGGGCGGAGGGGCGGATCTCTCCGCCGACGCGTACGCCCGGGCGCACCACGGCTTTGCTCCGATACTCGTGATGCCCGACGTCAACGGTGTCGATTGGTGGCACGACAGCGAATGCGTCAACGGACCGATGGGCAACGCCGAGACGTACCTCACCGTCGACGTGCGCCGTGCGGTGGTGCACGCGTTCGGCGCGCGGGCCGACGGAGCGTCGTGGGCTGTCGCCGGTCTCTCGGAGGGCGGGTCGTGTGCCTTGCAGATGGGACTTCGCCATCCCGATCTGTTTCGCGTGGTCGGCGACTTCAGCGGCGACGACCATCCGTCGGTTCCCGGCGGGCTCAAGCGCCTGTTCTGGGGGACCACCTCGCATCAGCTGTTGCAGGCCGAGCTCTCGTACGACCCCCGCTGGATCCTGGCGCACTGGCGCGGCGGGAACTCGCCGGCGATCGTGTTCTCCGCGGGACGCAGCGATCACGTCCTCGCCAAGATGCAGCGACTCCTCGTCGCGTCGAAGCGGGATCACCTCGCCACCGAGCTGACGGTGCTCGCCGGCGGGCACACCTTCTGGCTGTGGAACGAGTCCTTCTCCCGGTCGCTGCCCTGGATGACAGGTCAACTCGACCACCCGGGAACGCAACGACTGGTGAGCGCACACCCGGCCCGGGCGGGCAAGACCACCGTGCGTCTCCACGCCTGACCGAAGGCGTGACGGGAGGCGGGGCCGACCGTCGGGGCCCGTCCCTTGGCGTGTTCCTAACCTGACGCTTACCGGGTCGAGATGTCGTTGCGAGGTCGCTCACAAGGTTTGCGGTGATGATTGCCTCATGAGGGCAAAGCCGTTCTCCGGCCGGGATCGTGACGTCGGACTCCGGCGGGTACACACGATCACGAACTGGGCGGCGGCCGCCGCCCTCGCCGGGACCGGCCTGTTCGCCGGCCTCGCGTCGCACTCCGGACGCAGTACCGCCGCCCCCAAGAAGGCCCGCGCCGCCGAGGCGGAGTCACACCCCGGTTCCTCGGGCGCCGACACCCAGTCCGACGACGGCGGCGACGGGTTCTTCCAACCCGCGTCCGCACCGGCCCCGGCCCCGGCGGTGTTGCCTTCGACGTCGAGCGGCTTCGCCCCGATCGTTTCCGGCGCATCGTGATTCGTGCGATCCGACTCGCCGCGAACCGGCCCCGCAGCCTGCCCGCCGAAGGTCCCGCCGGAGCTTCTTTACCTGCCCCGGAGGTTGGGGCGGTCACACTCGGACATCTGCCCGTGAGCCCTGCCCCGACTTCGAAGACGCCAGAGACATGCGCCAGGAGATAATCGAGCGCGACAGCCCGCCGCCCGCTTCGCCCGACGGCGGATCCGGCGCGCCCGCATCCGGAAGTCACCACCGCGATCCCGAGTCGCGTCGGCGCCGGCGCCGGCGCCGGCTCGTCGTGGTCGGAGTGCTCGTCGCGGCGTTGGCCGTTCCCGGGTGGTCCCTCGGCCGGACGCTCCTCGCGCAGAACACGGATCCGCTCGGCGTGCGCGTGGTCGAGTGGGCACGCGGCCACCAGCTCGGCGGGATGGTCAGCTTCGTCGAGCGCACGTGGTACTCGCACCACCAACCGCCCACGGGTGGAAGCTTGAAGGGCGGCATTCCCGTCGCACCGAAACCGGCCGGTGCATCGAGCGTTCGCTCGTCGACCGCGCGTGTTCCGGCCGCGGCGGTCGGGCCGAAGCGCCTGATGCCGCTGGTCGCCAACCCGCTCCCGGGTGAAGGCGTCTGGCAACCGAGCGGCCGTCCGGTCGGCGGCCGGCCGGTGCTCTGGGTCACCTATCTACGGCCCGACGCGATCCACACGAGCCTTCTCGCGGGTGTGGCCCATTTCGACATGAGCCATCTGCGCGCGACGCTCCACGCCGGCACCCAGGTCCCCGGGCGCGGTCCGTGGGTGCACGGCGCGGAGATCGCACCGGCCGACTACCCGTACGTCGTCGCGGCGTTCAACAGCGCGTTCCGTCTCGACAACAGTCGCGGCGGGTATTACGCCGAGGGCCGCACCGTCAAGACTCTCGTACCCGGTCGCGGATCGCTCGTCACCTATGCCGACGGCCGCGTCGACGTGGGCATCTGGGGCCGCGACGAGACGATGTCACCCTCGATCGCGGCGGTGCGCCAGAACCTCGATCTGATCGTCGATCACGGCGCGCTCGTCGCCGGACTCGCGAACGCGAACAGCGGTCTTTGGGGTGGAACCGTCGGCAACCAGATCTACGTGTGGCGTTCCGGGATCGGGGTCGACGCGCACGGCAATCTCATATACGCGGCCGGACCGGGCCTCAACGTCGAGACGCTCGCGGAGCTGTTGCGCCGCGCGGGAAGCGTGCGCGCGATGGAGCTCGACATCAACACCTCGTGGGTGACGTTCACAACGTTCGCGTCCGCAACCCCCGGTACGGTGCAGCCCACGAACTTGCTTCGATCGATGGTCCGTCCACCTGATCGCTACCTCGTCACCGGAACCCGCGACTTCGTCGAGATCGACGCCAGGCACTGACCGTACGAGCGGGCATCGCCCCCGCGTCGGGTCCGAACCGCGCGGTCAACCGGTCTGCAGGTGGCCGGGTGTCGAGTTGTCGGGGAGCAAGAGATCGAATCCGTCGGGAGTGTTCAGCTGATCGGGCCCGGTCCCGGGTACGTCGGTCTGCCCGTACTGCCACACGATGGCGCGGGTCGTGGGATCGATGAGGGCGACGCGGTGGCGGTAGTCGTCGTTGACCGCGATCAACCCGTTCGGCAGACGTTCGGCCAGGCTCGGGTGGTCGAGCATCCCGTCGCCACTCGTGGGCCGGTAGGTCCACACGATGCGACCCTCGCGCGTGAATTCGAGAATGCCGCCGGGCCGGGCGTAGTCGGAGACGAGGTACAGATCCGGTCCGAGCTGTTGCGGGTCGGACGGGTAGGTGATGGGAAGGTGCACCGTCCAGACGAGCGCGCCGGACATCGTGTACTCGCTGATCCACGAGCCGTGGATCTCCGAGATCAAGAGGTTGCCGTCGGCGAGCGGCGTGTCGCCGTTCGGATAGCCGAGGCTGTGAGGCGGGTCGTGCACGCAGTTGCCCGTCGTGCCGATCTGCGAGAGCGGTTGGGCGTTCGCGCCGATGTGCAAGATGCGACAGTTCAAGGCGTCGGCGACGACGTACGTCCCGTCCTTGAGCAAGAACGCGTCGTCGGGCTGGTTCAGCAGGCCTGGGCTCGAACCTGCGACCTTGGGGCGGCCGTAGGTCCATTGCAGCGCGCCGGACGGGAACGCGATCCGGACGATCGTGTGGTTCTCCTCCTGGTTGGTGACGATGGACCGTGCGTGGTCGGCGAAGAACGCGTCGTCGGGGAAGTAGAAGCCGCCGGGCGGCGCGGGCATCGACGCCGACGGATAGACCCACGAGCGTTGTTTGTTCGCGTCGACGACGATCAAGCGGTTGTTGCCGCGGTCGGCGATCAGCAAACGGCCCGCGAACGGCCGAACGGCCGCCGCAGCTGTCGCCGCGGCCGCGGCCACCGCTGATGTGGTGACTCGTCGGAGCACGGTGACGTTCGCCGAGATGTTCGCTGCTTCACCTCCGACGAGGTAGACGGCCGGACCGACGGCTGCGACCGCGGTGTCGGCCATGGGAGTCGGGAGTTGCCCGACGGACGAGAATCGCGCCGACGCGGGATCGAAGCCGAGGATGTCGCTCGACGCGGTGCCGCCGGCCAGGCCACCCAGCACGTAGATCGAACCTCCGAACGACACAGCCGCGGCTTCGGTGCGCGGGCTCGGGAGCTGGCCGATCACGCGCGCGGTCCCCGTACGCACGTTGATCTGTTGGACCGCGCTCGACTCCGAGCCGCCGAGCTCACCGCCGAAGACGTACACGTTGTCGCCGGCCGCGACCACCGCGGGGTAACGGACCCCGACCGGCAGCTGGGCGATCGTCCGAAACGCGACGCCGTCGGACGTGGCGAGGACGTCGCGGGTCGCGTTGGTCCCGTCGTAGCCGCCGATGAGGTACACGGTCGATCCGATGGTCGCGGCGGCGAGGTCGGCGCGGGGTCGGGGCAGATGGCCGACAACGGTCGACGTGCCGTTCGGTTGCAGTTCTTGCACGACGTCGCTCACGTGTTGCGCGCCGCCGCCGAACACGAACCGCTGCCCGCCGATCACTCCGCCCGCGGCGTCGTGCGCCGGCACCGACAGTGATCCGACCGACGTCGCCGCGCCCGATCCCGGGTCGATGCGGACCACCGTCGACGTGGTGTTCTGTCCGGCGTCCAGCCCGCCCGCGACGATGATGCCCGAACCATCGGAGAAGGCGACGGCGCGCGAGAGCGGTGAGGCGAGTTGCCAGCCCGCGGTCGCGGCGTCGAGGTGCACGACGACTTGTGGTCGGGATGGCGTGTGCTGCGTCGAGGCCGGGTTGTGGTCGACAGCGACGGTGCCGTGATTCGACGAGCCCGAGTGGAGCGCGAAAGCCAGCACGACGACCAAGGCGACGATGGCGGCCGCGACTGTCCGCCGCCGCCGGACCCGATGTGATGCTCTACGACGGCTGGGGCGTGTGACGGGCGCGCGCCGCGGCGAGCCGGCCCTCGGATTCGGCATGGGTCAACCCTAAGGATCCTCGCGGTAGGGAAGGCGGAGCGTTCACGTCAAGGTTTGGCAAAGACTTCCGAGGCCGGCGGTGGGCGACTCAGGGCTCAGGTCTCGTCGGCGGGGAGCCGGGCGACGATCTCGCGCGGCGTGGGTTCAGCTCGCCCTGCGCAGCGATCCGCGGTTGTTCGCGTCAGGTTGTACGGGGCCGGAGTGACCGCGGACGAGCAGGGCCTGCACGATCTCGTCGGCGAGCGACCGCGTCGCTCGGTGCTCGCGGAGGTATTCGACGAACACCGCCGGCGTGATCGGTTTTGCGAGCGTGGGTTCCATGATCGCTCCGTTGGTCAGCGTCCCACTGACTGTGCGTCTCGATCGCCGCAAGCCGGTAGGGACGAAGGTCCCGGGTCGCGCCGCCGGTCGACCCCGAGCCCGTGTCCGGCGACGGGCCGCGCCGACGCGTCGTCCGGGCTCCGTTAGCGTCCTCGTTCGCTTGGTGCCGTCCGCCGCCCTCCTGTCGTTCGCCCGCCGGTTCCTCATCGCGTGCGTGGTCGTCGCCGTCCTCGCGGGGGCGGGCTTCCTCGCCGGGAACGCGTTCGCGCGCCACACGTTCGAGCAGAGTCGGACCGTCTCGGTTCCCAGTCTCGTGCGCGTCGATCCGGGCCAGCCCGCGAACTACCTGTTGATCGGCTCGGACAGCCGCCAGGTCGGCGACCCGGCGTTTTCGGGTCAGAACGTCCAAGGGCAGCGGTCCGACGTGATGATGGTGCTGCACGTCGAGCCGGCGTCGAAAACGGGAATCCTCGTGTCGTTCCCTCGCGATCTGGTTGTCGACATCCCCGGCCACGGGCGCAACCTGCTGAACGCTGCCTTCAGCTTCGGCGGGGCGGATCTGGTGGTGTCGACGCTCCAGAGCGCCTTCCCGCCACTCAAGATCAATCACTACATCGAGGTCGACTTCAAAGGCTTCGAAGACGTCGTCAACGCCATCGGGCACATCCCCCTGTGGTTCCCCACGCCCGTACACGATCCGTACAGCGGGCTCAACGTCGACAAGGCCGGGTGCGTTTCGGCCGACGGGACGATGGCGCTGGAGTACGCGCGATCTCGCCACTACTACGTCCCCGACGATGTCGCGAATCCCGCGCCCTGGCAGTGGAACTACGACCCGGGTATCCCCGAGAGCGCGTACCGCGGCGGGCGAGGTTGGAGCGCCACGGGGAGCGATTTGGATCGCATTCCGCGCCAGCAGTACTTCCTGCGCACGATCAGCCAGTACGCCATCAGCAAGACCGCGTCCGATCCGACCAAGCTCTTCGCCTTGCTGCACGCGGTGCAGAGCAACTTCAAGCGCGACACGACGCTGAAGTACGACGAGTTGAAGGCGCTCGTCAATACATTCAGGACACTGTCTCCGTCGAAGGTGCAGATGCAGACGCTCCCGGTCACCGAGATCACGTCGGGCCCGTTCAGCCAACACCTGGTCGCGACGGACGCGGCGCTGACGGTCGCCCAGCGGCTGATGGACTTCGGGAAGACTGCGTCGCCCCCGCTCCCCAAGCCGCTCCCCCCGGCTCAGGTCGAGGTCCGGATCGTGAACGGATCCGGAGTTGCCGGCGCGGCGATCGGTCCCGCGAACGATTTCAGGGCGGCTGGGTTCCACGTTGTCGGCGCGCCCGCCGACGCCGACCGGGGCGACTACCTACAGACGCAGATCCGGTACGCGCCCGGCAAGTACGCCGAGGCGGTCACGGTCGCGCCCGCGGTCGGGTCACTCAACCTGGTCGCCGCGATCTCGAGGCAGAACACCCTCGGGGCCGACGTCTTGGTCATCGTCGGCCGCGACTACGGCCGTCTCCAGCACGGTTTCGCAGCGATCGAACGCGCGGGCAACACGACGTCGTCGGTGAGTCCGCGCCCGTCCACGTCGTCGTCCTTGTCGTTGTCGTCGCCGCCGCCGACCTCGACCACGACAACGTCGAGCACGACAACCTCGACCACGACGACATCCATCCCGAACGCGGTCGATGCGGGACTCGTCCCCGTCGACCCGAAGACCGGCGGTCCGCTGGTGGGCTGTCCGTCGTGAACCCGCCCGTCCGCGCTCCCGGTGTCAGCTGACCGCGAGGGATACGCCGAAGAAGACCGCACCGATCGCCGCCAAGAGCCCCAGCCCGGCGAGCATCCCGCCGAGTGCAGGACGGCTCCGCGTCAGCAGGACGTGCCCGAGTGCGCCGATCCCCGAGACTCCGACGAGCAGCAGTTTCACCAGCAGTGTGGACAGGTACGCGCTCGACTGATTGCCGACCTTCTCCGCGACCAGGTTCCACACGCCGGTGACCACGAGTATCCCGAACGCCGGCCACGCGAGGAGCTGGAACCTGCGGGCGACGGCGCGTGCCGTCTCGATCCCACCGATCCGGCGCACCACGGGCACCGCGCCGGCGAGTGCGATCTGGCCGCCGACCCACACGGTCGCGGCGAGGACGTGGAGGAAGAGCCGAACGCTCGTCGAAGTGACGGGCAACATGGGCAGAACCCTAAGCGTTGCACGAAAGGTCGGAAGTCACGGCGTGCGAAGTGGGATTCGGGACCCATTCCTCTACCCGTCGACGGCCGAGTGCGCTCTGGTGAACCTGTGAGAGTCGAGCCGATGAGCGCCTTCGATGCGGCCGTGCTGCGACAGCTGACCGATCATCTCGGCAGCGAAGCCGAGATACTCGACGAGTATCGCCTGCTCGCGGCTTCGCCCGATCCCGCGGTCCGGTACGTCGCGCAACTCATCCTCGAGGACGAAGAACGTCATCACAGGGTGTTGAGCGAGCTCGCGAACAAGTTCCGCGCCAGCGTCGAGTTCGTCGACCCCGCCGATCGGGTCCCGTGGATCACGCCGAGCGGAGAGCGCGCCGCGCTCGGTCGTTCGTTGCGTCGCCTCCGTAACTTCGAGCGCCGCGATCTCCGACAGCTCCGCAAGCTCGCCCGGCGACTGCGCCCCCTGCGGAGGTATTCCCTGGACGGGGTCCTCGTCACGACCTTGCAGATGGACACCCGCAAACATCTCCGCTACCTGCGGGAGCTGCAGCGGCTGACGCGAGCGCGGTGACGGGGCGCGCCGGGGCGCAATCACGCAGAGCTCGGCGGCTCAGAGCCGGTAGAGCTTTGCCGCGTTCTCCCCGAGGATCTTGCGTTGTACCGCCGGGCTCAGATCGGCCAGGTTGTGTTCGGCGGTCTTCAACGGGTCCGGGTAAAGGCACGTCGGGTGGGGGAAGTCGGTCTCGAACATGATGTTGTCCTCGCCGACCGAGTCGATCAGTGCAGCCAGGTTTCGGTGCTCGAACCACGTCGTGGCGTAGATGTTCTGCTTGAAATACTCCGACGGCAGTAGCGACATCCGCGCCTTGGCCTGCGGTGCGTTCTCGTCCATCTCGTAGTCGAGCGCTTCCAAGATGAACGGTATCCAGCCGGTGCCGCTCTCGACCGACACGACCTTGAGGTCCGGGTACCGGTCGAACATCCCCGAACAGATCATGTTGACGACGACACGCGCGTTCCCGATGAAGAGCAACGCGCCACCGATGGCGAGCTTGGTGTCGTCGTCGTGCGAATCCCAGGGGTAGGCGCCGAAGAAGTTCATCGTCGTGAGGCTCGCGCCGATGTGGAAGTGCACCGGCATCTCGAGCGACGCGCAGGCTTCCCAGACCGGGTCCCAGGCGCGACTTGCGAGATCGGGCGACCCGAGATCCTGCGGGTCCGAGGTGAGGTTGACGCCGCGCAAACCGAGGTTCCTCGCCCGCTCGACCTCCCGGACGCAGGCGTCGACGTCCCACGCGGGCAGGATCGCCATCGGCAGCAACCGGTTCTTGGACTCCGCCTGGAGCTCGGCATTCGCGTCGTTGAAGATCTCGAGGCAGAGGTCGCGCAGCTCGCGGTCCTGCACGAGGTCGCCGAGGGTCTGGCCCCCGAGTCCGACAACGCCGGGAAAGATGATTTGCGCCCAGATCCCGATCTCGTCCAGGAGCCCCATACGGGCGACCGGGTCGTGCGCGGCGGCGTGTCCCTGTTCGATCTCCCATTCGTAGAGGCCCTCGAACGATCGACCCTTGTGACCGTTCTTGTCGACGACCCCGCCCGCGCCGGCCCGCCCGAGGACGACGTCGCTCTCCACGACCCACGTCGCCGCACCCTGGATCTGGATGACGTGCGGCACGCGTTCCTTGAACTTGGCCGGCGCGCGGCTCGTCCAGAGATCGTGCCGTTCGGTCATGTGCGTGTCGGCGTCGATCACCTTCAACCCGTCGATCGGAAGCGGCATGTCGAGCTCCTCGTCGTTCGCTGTTCTTCGGGTTCGCCGGTAGAGGGCGTCAGCTGTTCTGTGGGAAACCGAGATTCAGGCCGCCGTGGCTCGGGTCGAGCCAGCGGCTCGTCACCACCTTGGCACGGGTGAAGAAGTGGATCCCGTCGCGGCCGTACGCGTGCGTGTCACCGAAGAGGGAGCTCTTCCAGCCGCCGAAGCTGTAGTAGGCGACCGGCACCGGGATGGGGACGTTGATCCCGACCATCCCAACCTCGACCTCGTTCTGGAAGCGCCGGGCGGCGCCGCCGTCGTTGGTGAAGATCGCGGCACCGTTGCCGTAGGGGTTCGCGTTCACGAGCGCCAACGCGTCGTCATAGGTCGCCATCCGAACGACCGACAACACGGGCCCGAAGATCTCGTCCGAGTAGAGCGACATCTCGGCGTCGACGTGATCGAAGAGCGTCGGTCCCAAGAAGAATCCCGATGCGTCACCTTTGACGGCGTGATCGCGTCCGTCGACGACGAGGGTTGCCCCCGCCCTCACGCCCGCGTCGAGATACGACGTCACCTTCTCGAGATGAGCCCGGGTGATCAGTGGTCCCATGTCGGTGCCCGACCGGCCGTCCCCGACGGTCAGCCCCGCGATGCGCTCGGCGATCTTGGCCACGAGAGCGTCGGCGGTCCCGCCGACGGCGACAACCGCGGAGATGGCCATGCATCGTTCGCCCGCCGAGCCGAACCCGGCGTTGACCGCGGCGTCGGCCGCGAGGTCGAGGTCGGCGTCGGGGAGCACGACCATGTGGTTCTTGGCGCCGCCGAGCGCTTGCACGCGCTTGGCGAAACGGGTTCCCGTCTCGTAGACGTGGCGCGCTGACCGGAGTCGAGCCGACGAACGACACCGCGCGCACGTCGGGATGTTCGAGCAGTCGGTCGACCGCGAACTTGTCGCCGTGCACGACGTTGAACACGCCGGGCGGGAGCCCGGCTTCGGCCCAGAGCGCGGCGAGCCAGTTGGCTGCCGAGGGATCCTTCTCGCTCGGCTTGAGAATGACCGTGTTGCCGGCCGCGATCGCGATCGGAAAGAACCAGCACGGGACCATCGCGGGGAAGTTGAACGGGCTGATGATCGCCACGACACCGAGCGGCTGTCGGATCGAGGTCACGTCGACGCGCGCGGAAGCTCCTTCGGAGAAATCGCCCTTCAGTAGTTGGCCCACGCCGCACGCGAACTCGACGATCTCGAGACCGCGCGCGACCTCGCCTTGCGCGTCACTCGACACCTTGCCGTGCTCGGCGGTGATGATCGCGGCGAGCTCGGCGGTGCGTTGGTCGAGCAGGTCCCGGAATCGGAACAGGACCTTCGATCGCTGCGCGAGTGACGACGACCGCCAGGTCGTGAACGCGACCCGAGCCGAGGCGACGGCGTCGTCGACCTCTCGAGCCGACGCGAGCGCGACCAGCTTGGTGCGACGGCCGGTAGCGGGATCGAAGACGTCGCCGTGGCGTCCCGAGGTTCCGTGTCTCGGCGCGCCGTCGACCCAGTGGTCGAGCGTCGGCAGCGGGGCGTTCGTCATCGGTTGCAGTCTCGCCGCGCCCGGGCGCGCGCTCCAAACCCCGTTGTACAGTCGACGCCATGGCGATGATCGACATCGACGGCACGTCGATCGCCTACGAGATCATCGGAGAAGGCCGGCCCTGGGTCATCACCCCCGGCGGGCGGTTCACCAAGGAGTCTCCCGGCATCCGTGAACTGGCCGAGGTCCTGGTCGCGCACGGGCAGCGCGCATTGATCTGGGACCGGCCGAACACCGGCGAGTCCGACATCTGTTTCGACGGTGCGTCGGAGTCGGTGATGCAGGCCGACTTCCTGGCCCGGTTGCTGCGGGCGCTCGACCTCGCGCCCGCGGTCATCATCGGCGGATCGGGCGGCGCGCGCGTGTTCTTCTCGCCGCGGCGAGACACCGCGACGTCGTGTCGAAGCTCGCGGTCTGGTGGATCTCGGGCGGCCCCTTCGGTCTGTTGACGCTCGCGCTCGTGTATTGCGGCGAATCGATCCGTGCCGCGTGGCAGGGAGGCATGGAGGCGGTCGTCGAGCTTTCCGAATGGGCCGAGGTGCTGGCTCGCAATCCGGGGAACCGCCGCCGCTTTCTGGAGCTCGACCCCAAGCAATTCATCGAGACGCTCGAGCGTTGGATGCTCGTGTACTGCCCTGACCCGAGCGCGACGTTGCCAGGGCTTCCCGACGAAGCACTTGCCTCGTTCGACGTGCCCACTCTCGTCTTCCGCAGCGGCGCGAGCGATCCGTACCACACCCGCGCGACCTCGGAGGCGCTGCACTCGCTCATCACGAGCTCGCGACTCGTCGAGCCCCCGTGGGGCGACCGGGAGTGGATCGAGCGCAGTGACGCCGCGAGGAGGGGCGCGGGCGGTCTCTTCGAAGGTTGGCCCCGGCTCGCGCCGCAGCTCCTCGAGTTCGCCGCGGACTAGCGAATCGGAGCGCGGCGCGTGGAGCCGGCTCGGTTCACCTCGGGGCGCCGGCTCGTTTCACTTCTGGAAGAACGACGGGCTGGTCGCGCCTTTGGGGATGCCCTCATAGGGCTCGGCGAGCTCGGCGACGGTCGGTCCGTGCCGCGCGGCGAGCGGCGCGAGCTTCTCGAGATCGAAGCCGTACACCTCGGCCGCGTTGACCGCGAATATCCGGTGGAGCTCGGTGGGGTCGACGTCGGAGAACGCGCGCCGGATGCTCTCCCGGGAGAACGGCGTCGAGCCTTCGTGGTGCGGGTAGTCGCTGCCCCACATGTACTTGTCGATCCCGATCCTCGTGCGCGCCCTGCCGTCACTGGGGCTCGGAAAGCTCGCGCCGATCCAGCAGTTGCGCGGCGAAGTACTCGCTCGGCTTCATCGGGAGCGCGGAAGCGGGATCGAACCCGACCTCGCCGGTCCGACCCATCGACATTGCCATGTGCAGACCGTCGAGCTGGCGGATCGTCTCCGGTACCCAACCCGCGCCCGACTCGGTCATGACGAACTTCAACGTGGGGAACCGTTCGAAGATCCCGCCCATGATCATGAACCACAGGGGACGGTGCGCGAAGTAGGGCGTCTCGATGACCCACAGCACCTGGGCGAACGGGTAGTCGCCGTGATCGGGCAGACCGGTACCGGAGTGGCTGTTCACCGGCATGTCGAGCTCTTGACACGCCGCCCAGATCGGGTCGTAGCTCGGGTCGTACACGGGAGGGACGTCGAACTGGTCGGGCGGGAGATTCGGGACCAGCACGCCTCCGCGCAAACCGTGCTCGCGTGCCCAGTGGATCTCGGCGACGGCGTCGTCGACGTTGTTGAGGCAGATCTGCGCGATCCCGGCCCGTCGATCGGGCGCCTGCGAGCAGAAATCGGCGAGCCATCGATTGTGCGCCTGGATTCCCGCCCAACGCAGCTCGTACTCGGCGTTCGTCGGTGGGCGCGCGATCACCACTCCGGTCGGGAAGAACGGCGGGATCGTGTTGGGGAACAGCACCTCGGCGACCTGGCCGTCGGCCTCGAGGTCCTTCCAGCGCCGCGCGTCGTCCCAGTTGCGGGTGCGGCCGTCGCCCTGGAGGTCGC
The DNA here is from genome assembly GCA_963784845.1 of uncultured Actinomycetes bacterium. Taxonomy (GTDB): domain Bacteria; phylum Actinomycetota; class Acidimicrobiia; order IMCC26256; family PALSA-610; genus PALSA-610. Next base: position 118,509 of record CAWASN010000007.1, read on the forward strand.
GGTAAGGGTTCCTGTACGCGCCCCGCCACGCGTCGTACTCCTCGTGATACCGCGGCGCGAGATACTCGCGATACTCCGCGGTCGAGCCGCCGCCGTGGCAGTCGGCCGAGATGATCGTGTAGTGGTCGGTGGGGGCGCTCGGCGGGGCGACAGTCAACGTGTTTCCTTTGGGTTACGGCGCGGCGTCAAGCTGACACGCGTGTCATATCCACGGTAGCGGCTGTCGAAACGAGACGCAGCTCCGGTTCGGGCGCTTTGGTGGTCGCCGGGCCGCACTGAGTGCAACCGTCGAGGCGCGTGCATCGCTGCGCCCGTCCAGGTCGTCGACGTGTCGGCCTATCGGCGAGTGGGCCTCTTGGCGAGTGGGCCTCTCAGGTCGAGGCCGTCGGGAACGAAGAAGTCCGGAAATGAAGAAGTCCGGAAATGAAGAAGTCGTGGTGTTTTCTTCCCGTCGCCTCCGGGATCGACCCGATTTGCTCTGCGTCGCGTAGCGTCGCCGCCTGGATTCCGACGACGACAGCTGAGCAAGGCACGCGCGAGTCAGAATCGTTGCCGGCGATGGAGAACGATGATCGATTTGGAAGCTCGGTGAGTGCTTCAGCGCCGATGTCGCGCCTCGAGCGCGGGCGGCGACTCGCGGCCCGGGCACCGTTACCCGAGGGAACATTCGCCGTCGGGGCGGGGCTCGTCGTCGCCGGTATCGCGACCTACGCCTTCCAGATCCTCGCGTTCCGCAACCTCGACAAGCTCGACTACGGGGCGCTGAACACCCTGTGGGTCGTCGTGTTCGTGCTGGCGCCGGGCATCTTCTTGCCACTCGAGCAAGAGGTCGGCCGCGCGATGGCGGCCCGCGGCGTGCACGGTCTCGGCGGCGCCCCGATCGTCCGGCGCGCAAGCGCGCTCGGTGGCGCCTTCGCGATGGCGATGACCGTCGCCGTGGTGATCGCCGCCTTCACGACATCGCTCGTGTCGCGCCTGTTCGCCGACCATCCCGGACTCGTGTTGTGCCTCGTGGTGGCTCTGTTCACGTTCGGCATCGAGTACCTGGCGCGAGGCGCGTTCGCGGGAACCGGCAACTTCGGCGCGTACGGCGTGAGCATGGCCGCCGAAGCGTTGTTGCGGCTCGCACCGTGCGTCCCGCTGGCGCTGGTCGGTGCGAAGAATCCCGTGTGGTTCGGGCTGTGTCTGGCCGTTCCGCCGCTCCTGGCGACCGCGATCGCGCTGCGCGGTCGTCACGACCTGATGCTGCCCGGACCGCCCGCGCCCTACCGCGAGATCTCGACCAATCTCGGCTACTTGCTCGGCGGCTCGCTGTTCGCTCAGGTGCTCGGGTACGCCCCCTTCATCGGCGCGCAGGCGCTCGCGAAGTCGAATCAGCGCACTGCCGTTGCCGACTTCATCGTCGGTCTCTTCTTGTCGCGCATCCCGATCGTGTTGTTCCAAGCCGTGCAGGCCGCGCTGCTCCCGGGCCTCACTTCGATGGTCAGCGCCGGGCGCGACGACGAGTTCCGGGTCGGTGTGCGCCGTCTCGTTCTCGTCGTGGTCGGCATCGGTGTGTTGGGAGTCGTGGGTGGTTACGTCGCCGGTCCGTGGGCGGGCCGGCTGCTCTTCGGCGCGAAGTTCAACCTCGGTCGGGGAGACGTCGCGCTGCTCGCGACCGGCAGCGGGCTGTTCATCCTCTCGCTCACGATGTCGCAAGCACTGATCGCGCTCTCGGGCCACGCCTTCACGATGTACGCGTGGCTGATCGGGCTCGTCACCTTCGTTGCCACGACGGCCGTCGTGAGCCACGAGCTGTTCTTGCGGGTGGAGCTCGGCTCGATCGCCGGGGCGATGGGCAGCCTGGTCATGATGGCGTTCTTCTTCGCGCGCCGGCTGCGCAAGGGAGTCGCCTCGGGCGATCTTGCCTCACTGATCGATCAGCTCGTCTCGGAACCGCTCGAGATCTAGCAGCCGCCGCGGCTCGGTCAGTTCGGCGTCGCGACCGGCCGGATCGATGCGTGCACGCGTCGTCGCCGCGCCAGCGACGAACGTTGTGGCGGCCCCGGCGACGACGGCGAGGAGAAGCCACCAGATCCATGTGCTCCTGTGCGTCGTTGTCGTCGTCGTAGGTCCTTGGGCCGGCGGACGTTGCGCGCCCGCGGCCACCGCGGCCGCGTTCGCGGCCCCGCCCGCGTTGCCGTTCGGCGCCGTGCCGATCGCGGCGTCGCCTGCAGTCGTGGCGCCCACGACCTCGAAGCTCGCGGACACGTAGGCGCTCGAGCGCGCGCCGTCGCGGTAACACGCAGCCGTGACGGGACCGCGCGAGTTCCGTGCGTTCGCCGGAACCGTGAACCGGTCGCTCCACGATCCGTCGCGCGCGACCGGGATGTCGAAGGCGACCGGCAGTGTCTTGGCGGAAACCCGCACGAAGTCCGCGGTCGCCGACGCGACCGGTCCGGGTGCGCATGCGCGGCCGTGGACGGTCACGAGCGTGCCGGGCGGGCCCGACGCCGGGGACAGGCTGAACGGCTGCGGAGCCGCGCCGGCGGGGCCGGTCGAGGAGAGGCACAGGAGCATGACCGCGCCCAGCAGCACGCACACGCTCAGCCGGGTCCGGCCAGGTGCCGAGCGGTGAGGCCGAACCAGCCGCCCGCCGGTGATGCTGCGAGAGCTTCTGCCTCGACGTTGGTCGATCATCTGTCGATCGTGACGAACGCGTCGTGACTCTGCCGTTACGGTCGGCGTACGCCGACACCCCGTTTGGCGGCATTCGAGCGCAAGGTCGCGCGCGGCGACGAACCGGGCGTCACGCAGCCGTGCGTCGGCGCCGGCGCGCGACGAGTGCCGTGGCGCCGCCGAGAGCCACCACCAAGAGTCCGGCGAACATCGCGCCGAGTGGAGCGCCTCCGGACGAGTGAGGACCGGCGGGAGCCGACAGACCGAGCGGTACGAGCTCGACCGTCGACGACGTCGAGCCGTCCGGTGCAGTCGTCGACGAAAGGCCGCGGGCAACCGTGGTGATCGGTCGGTTCGTGATCGGCGGCGCCGTCGGCGTTGTGGTTTCCGCCACGCCCCGCGCCGTAGCCGGCGATGACGTAGCCACGGACGCCACCGTCACTCCGGGAGCGGCCGTCGGCGCCCGCGCGCCGGACACGGTTCCGCCCGTGGAGGTGACGGTCGTCGGAGTGACCACGGTCGGCGAGCGGTGCGCGGTCGTCGACGGTGCGGGCGGGGGGCATACGGCCGTCGCCGACGCCGGCGCGCGGGGTGGAGGATCGGATGCGTTCGCCGCGCCGGCGGGCTGCCAGCGCCACCCCTCGACGACGGCGGGCGTCACGGTTGTGGTGCCCGGCCCGGCGTTCGAGTACGACCAACTCCCGGCGCGGCCGTGCCAGTAGGACCAGTACGCGAAGTGACCGTCCTGTGCGTCCCCACATCCGGTGGCGGGAACGCCGTCGATCGCGCACAGCAGGCCCGACGAGGCGTCACGCGGCTGGGGCGTTCCCAACATCGACGCGCGCGCCGACAGTAATGCCCCGCCGTTCTCGTTATCGCTCACCGGAACACATACCGCACTGACGGTTGTTCCGCTGCCGAGATCGACGACGATCGCGACGTGCACGTTGCCCGCCGCGCAGGCACGTCCGAAGGCGTGTCCCCCCAGGGGGGTCGCGATCGCGAACGCAGCGAGAGCCGTCAGCGTGAGGACCTCCGCGAGTCTCTTCATGCACGCCGCCGAGGGCTACCGGCGACGAACAGCGCCCCGATCGCGAGCAGCAGTGCCGCCACGAACACGACGGGAGCCGACGACGACCCGGTGCGCGGAAGTTCCGCAGCCGCGATTGGCGCGACGGTCGACGAAATAGCAGCCGAACCCGCGGTGGCGACCGTCGTCACGGTCGATCCGGAGGTCGCCACCGTGGTCGAGGTCGTGGTTGCCGTCGTCGGGCAGGGCGCCGGCACCGTTTCGGAGATGCTCGACGGGGAGATCGGCAGCGCGACCTCGGCCAGCGCCGGGGTGGCCTGCACGGTCGCCAGCAGGTTCGCGACGAGCTTCCCGTTGTCGGGCTGGAACGCGATGCCGCCTCGGTCGGCGGCCGCGGCGGTGCAACCGACCTGCAGCGCGAGCAGAGCGGAGACGCCCCGGGCGTCGGCGGCGCCGGTCGCCGTACGCAGCGCTTCCAGCACGACACCCGTCGAGTTCGCGTCGGTCGGTTGACTGCGCAGCGACACGAATCCCCACCCGCCGGAGGCATTGCGCACCGCGTGGAGCGCGGTGACGGCATCGGCGGCGGCGGCGGTCGCGCCCTGAGTCCGCGAGTCCCAAGAGCGCGAACGCGGTCGAGTTCGTGTCGGAGCCGGCAAAGGTGGTCGGGTCGACGGCCGGGCACGGCGCGCTCGGTGTCGGGGCGGAACGCGTTGAACGAACCGTCCGCACACTGCTGGTCCTCGAGCCAGGCCACTCCGTCGGCGTTGGAGACGCCGACGGCGTGCAACGCGAGCAGTGACAGCCCTTCGCGCGTCGCACCGTCGTAGGTCGCGGCGGCGGTGCCGAACAGGCCGCTCGACTGTTGGGTCGCGAGCAAGCGAGCCACGAGGTCGGTGTGCGCGGAACCGAACGAAGCCGGGTCTGCACCGCCGGCTTCGCGCCCAGAATGAGATTCGCGAGCGCACCGGGATCGTCGGCGCCGCCCGAGCCGACGTAGTCGTCGACGTGATCGCCGAGGTACGTCAGTAGCGCCGATATCTGGGGTTTTCCGACACCCGCGGCCGCGAGCGCGGTGACTGCCTGCACGGAGGACGAGAAGTCCGCCTGGGTCGCGTTCGAGGAGAGGGGGATGAACCCGGACGCGTTCACGCGCTGCGCCAGCCACGAAGCTGCGGCCTTGGCGGCGGTGGTTGCCGGATCGCTACTCACGGGTGCAGCCGGCGCGGGAGTCGCGACGGCGAACACGAGACCGGCAGCGAGGAAGAATGTCACGACCCTTTTCATCGGGTGTCCTTCCGTTCGTGCCGCAGCAACAGGTTTGGACAACCCGATCGAGATCGAGCGCTCACTTCCCGCAAACCACGACGGTGTCTTCGGAGCTGCTCTTCGCGGGTATCCCGGCTCGCAGAGACGGCATCGTGAGATGGGCGCTCTGCCTACGGTTGCGGGTCAGCGCCGGAATTCGACCGGACTTCCCCCACTCGGAGCGCAGTCATCGGACCACGCGCCCGCACCGTGCGTCAAACTTCCTCGTCCCACGGTCGAGTCACGTTACGTTTGGGGCAATGCGGATCGCGACCGAACCCGGCCCCGTGACCGCCGCGGAGATCGCGGAGCACGTTGCGCTACCGCCGTCGCGGCCCGCCGACCGGGCGTTCGTCCGGCTCAACATGATCGCGTCGGCCGACGGCGGATCCTCGCTGGCCGGTCGATCCGGTGCTCTCGGCAACACCGACGATCACGCAGTCTTCGCCGCCTTGCGTGGGCTTGCCGACTTCGTGCTCGTCGGCATGAGCACCGCCGCCTCCGAGAGCTATCACGCCCCGGCTTCTCCGGATCTGCAGATGTTGGTCGTCGCGAGCAAGCCCGACGTGTCCGGGAACCCGGAGCTGTTCGGGCCGGGCGGGGCGACCCTCGTTCTGCCCGACGACGCGGGACCCGCGGCCGCGGGGATCCCGACACGACGAGCGGGAACGGGCGGGCGCGTCGACCTGGCCGAGCTCGTGGCCCAACTGGCGGGTCGGGTCGTGATGATGGAGGGAGGACCACGGTTGGCCGGCGTGATGGTGTCGCTCGGTCTCGTCGACGAGTTCTTCCTCACGCTCGCCCCACGGCTCGTCGGTGGAGAGTCGTCGCGCGTTCTGCACGGGCTCGACGCCGACCCCGCGCCGTGGGAGCTCGTGCACGCCATCGCCGACGAGGAGGGGTTCGTGTTCCTGCGCTACCGCAGGCCGACGTCGGCGCGAAGGAGCGACCGCGCTATCGGATCCGTGACTCGATCGTCGAGGGCAGTCGCATCGCAGCTCCGGCGGTCGCGATCGCGACCACGGCGCAGAGGGTGAATGCCAACGTCAACGCAGTGCCGCGAGTCCAATCGAGCGACGCGCCGGCCGCGACGACCGCACCCGAAACGCCGGTACCGAGCGCGACGCCGAGCGTGTCGCAGAGTTGCAGCGCCGCGCTCGCGGTTCCTTCTCCGCCTACGGGCGCCTCCGCGAGGACGACCAGCGAGACGGGGGAATACGAGATCCCCATCCCCAGTCCGGCGACACCCCAAGCGAGGACGGCGGTCACGGCCGGCACGACCTGTTCTGCCACCGCGATCATGAGTCCGATTCCGCAGGCGATCAGCAAGACGCCGATGCGAACGAATCGCTGCGGCCCGAGCTCACGCACGCGGCGTTCCGCGATCCACGAGCCGGCCGTCCAGGTGAGTGTCGCGGCCGTGAGCGCGATTCCGCCCAGCACGATGCTCTCGTGGCGCGCCGAGGTCACGGTGAACGACACGTAGGCGTCGGTGCCGAAGAATGCGAACGTCGTCAGTCCCCGCAGCGCCACCGCGGCCGGCAGGCCGCGTTCGAACCGAGCTGTTCCGGTCGGGACGAGTCGTGTGAATGCACGCGCACCGACGACGAAGCCCACCACGACGAGCATCGGGGTCGCGACGGCCGAGTGTGACGACGCGCCCGCCAGGACCAGGCCCGCGCCCGCTACGAGCGTCAACGCGCCGAGGCGGCGGTCGACGGGTTCGGCGCCCCCCGGCGGTCCGAGCGCCATGAGGGCCCGCGTGGTCATCACCGCCGCGAGCGCGACGAGAGGGAGCAGGCCGAGGAACACCCAGCGCCAACCGAACGTCTCCGCGACGGCACCGCTGATCGCCGGCCCGATCAGGCCTGGGAGTACCCACGCGCTCGAAACGACGGCGAACATGCGAGGCTGCAGCGAGCTCGGGTACGCGCGTCCGATCGCCACGTACACGACGGCCGGTATCGCACCCGCGCCGATGCCCTGAATGGAACGAGCCATCACCAGTACGATCATGTTCGGCGCGAGACCGCCGGCAAGGAGACCGGCGGCGAACAGCACGAGCCCGACGACGAACGGGCGCGCGGGTCCTTTGTGGTCCGCGTCGTAACCGGCGGCGACGACGCCGAACAGGCTGCCGAGGAAGAACGCGCTGAACACCCAACCGATGAGACCGATGTCGTGGAGGTCGTCGTCGATGACGTTCAGGATCGTCGCGATCGCGAGTCCCTCGAAGCCGACGAGCGTGATCGTGAAGACCAGGCCGAGGGTCAGCCCTCTCCGGGCCGGCGTCCACACGCCGTCCGAGGTCGTCGCGGGAGCCGGCACGGGCCCATGGTGTCAGATCGACGTGTCGGATCGACGTGTCGAATCGGCTCCGGTCACCCGAGCTCGGTGACCGTGACCGTGAACGGCGACAGCGCGCGTGACGCGTACACGGGTGCGAGCCCGCCGGGCAGATTGGGACCCAGGTAGTAGCGGTAGCGCGTCGCTTGGAAGGTCTTGACGACGCCCGCCGGGCAATCGGAGCGGGTGGGGTCGGTGCACGGGATCGTGCCACCGGGCCCGTCGATGCGGACGCCGTTTTGGCCCCAGGCGGCGTTGTCTCCCGTGCAGGGCAGCGGCGAAGCCGGCTTCTGGTCGAGGTAGTAGGTCGACAGCGACAGGCCCGTGATGTCGGTGGAGATGCTGTGGGTCGTGACCATCGACCCCACCGGTCCCGAGACCATCTGCCACGGCGCTCCATGTCCGGCCACGATCGCGTCGGGGACGCCGTCGATCGGGACACCGGTGTTCTGGTCGTCGGAGTACTTCATGCCGGTCACTGCCGTGGCGAAGTCGTCGAAGCCCATGATCGACGGGATGGCGTGGACGCGCAGGTCGGTGACGGAGTCTTCTCGCTGGGGATAGAAGATGTCGGTCTCCGAGGTGAAGGTTCCGCTGTTGGCGCCCATGTAGGAACGGATCGCCCGGACCGGCCCGCTGATGTTGACGATGAACGCACCCTCGTAGGGGTTCGTGGCCGTGCCGTCGAAGGTGTCCTCGCTGCGCCCGCAGACCCCGGGCGCGAACTGCACCCGTCCGCGCTCGAGCATGCTCGTCGTGCTGCCGGCGATCGTCGCGCCGTTGTTCAACCACCGGTCACCGAAGCTGAGCGTGTACGCGCCCGTGGTGACGGTCGAGTGCTCCGGGTTCTGCCCGGCGACGTTGTTCGGCGGGCGAGCCGGTACCCATCTTGTAGGTGGCCGCGTAGTCGCCGGAGTCGAGGGAGAAGTCGTAGTGGACGCCCGTGGTGCCGGCACTACCACCGCTCAGCGCGGCGTTGCTGCTCTCGAAGAGATACACGTAGCCCACGTCGCCGGCGTTGAGTGGGTCGACCGCCTTGACCTCTTCGCGAATGCCGTTCACCGTGTCCGGCGGAGCTGCGGTCGCGGCCGGCGCCTTCTGGCCGGCGTCGTTCGACAAGAAGCTGATCTGGTCGTTGGCGTCGAAGAGCGGATTCGAGTCGGAGCCCGTGTACGTCGGGTAGTTGGTGTAGCCGGCCGAGGGGGTGGACGGCGCGGTGTACACGAGGATCGTGAAGTCGGTCCCGTCGGCGTTCTTCGGCCAGTTCGCGGTGGGCCAGTGCAAGATCTTGCCCGGGTTCACGATGTCGCGTTCGTCGACCTGCACCGGGACCTGCTGCCATGCCTTCCCGTCCCACGCGAACCCGACGACGCTCGGGATCGTCGCCCCGATCAGCTTCGGTACTGCGGAGCCGTCCAACACGACGGGATCCTCGGGTCGGGAGAGACTCGCCCCGAACCGGGTGCACCCCGCGAGGACCGAGAGACTCCCGACCAGGGCGACTACCGCGACGCTGCGCCACCCACCGCGTCGATAGGTGCATCACAAGTCTTCCCCCTTGTTGTCGACGCGGATCATCCGTGGTGTCGCGTGTTGGGGTTTGTACGTGCTGGGGGGAGGACCGTCAAGTGTCGCCACTGTCTCCTGGTCCAGCCTTGACGGAGCCATAACAATTGTCCCCGAACATCGTTGTATGGCCGTGTCGGAGCGCGAACGCGTCGCACACGTGCTGCGCCGCCTCTCGATGGGGGCGCAGCCGGACCTCTCGTCGTCGCTGGCGTCGGTCGACGCGGCCATGGCGCACGCCCTCGATTTGTCGGGCCCGGCCGCGGTGCCACCCGCGCTTGCGGCGCGGGCCGCCGCAGACAAGCCGAGGGTCGGGGCCGAGCTGCGCCGCATGGGCGACGCGCTGACGTGGTGGTTCGGCCGCATGGCGGCTCCCGAGCAGATGATCGCCGAACGCCTGGTCTGGTTCTGGACCGATCACTTCGCGATCGGCATGCAGAAGGTGCGGTCCGCGGATCTCGTGTGGGACTACCACGCGACGATCCGCCGGCACGCGACGGGGTCGTTCGCGGAGCTTCTGCATGCAGTCGCCAAGAGTGGGGCGATGCTGGTCTTCCTCGACGGCATCCAGAACTCGGCCAAGCAGCGCAACGAGAACTTCGCACGTGAGGTGATGGAGCTGCACACGCTCGGCCGCGACCACTACTCGCAGGACGACGTGGTTGCCGCGGCCCGCTCGTTCACCGGGTGGATCGCGCGGCTTCCGTACAACCGGGCCACCGAGAGGGCGGCTCCCGCGAGCGTGCCCGAGTTCGGTTCGTTTCTGCTGGCGCCCCGGCACGACCGCGGGACCAAGACCCTGCTCGGAGCCACGGGCGATTTCGACCTCGATGCCGCGCTCGACGTGATCCTCGCGCAACCGGCGACCGCCCGATTCGTCGCGGCGAAGCTGTACCGCGCACTCGTCGGTCTGCAGCCCGACGGGGGCACGGTCGACACGCTCGCGGCCGGTTTTCGCTCCGACTGGTCGATCACCGCGCTGGTGCACGCCATCGTCGAACGACCTGCCTTCGTCTCCGACGCGGCCGTGCGCACGATCGCGCGGTCACCGTTGGAGAAGCTGGTCGGCCTCGCGGAGGCGACGGGTACCGCGAACGTGAAGGTGCGCCCGGCCCTGACCGTGCTGCGGACGCTCGGCTATCTCCCGTTCTTCGCGCCGAGCCCAGCCGGCTATCCCGCCGGTACCGCCCTGTTCGGGCCGCAGCAGCTCTTGCATTCGTTCGACCTCGCGGCCGCGGTCGATGCAGTCGTTCCGGGTCCGGCTTCGGACGTGTTGGCGCGATTCGGTGTGTTCGACGCCTCGACCACGACGCGCGACGCGATCACGCGCAGCTCGAACCCCTACCAACGCACCTTGCTCGCGCTGGGCTCGCCGGAGTTCTGCATCCGATGAGCCCGCGTCGTATCTCCCGGCGTGAATTCCTTGCGGGGCTCGGCGCGACCGGCGTCGTTGCCGCCGCCGGCGGGTACGGCATCACGATGTGGTCGGGTCACGACTCGCATCCCACGACCGGATCGACCCCTACGACCGGATCGACCCCCACGACCCGAAGCCGTACTCCGGGCGGCCCGACACCGCCCCGCACGCTCGTCCTCCTCGAGCTCGCCGGTGGAAACGACGGGCTGAACATGGTCGTGCCCGCCGAGCCTGCGTACCGCTCGCTACGCCCGACTCTCGGGGTGAAGGATCCGATCGACCTCGACGGGGCGATCGGTCTGTCGCCGAAGCTGACGACGTTGGCACAGGAGTACCGGTCCGGGCGACTCGCGATCGTCGAGGGCATCGGAGTCCCGAATCCGAACCTTTCGCACTTCGCGTCGTTGCAGCGGTGGTGGACAGCCGATCCGGATCTGCAGACGTCGACGGGATGGATCGGGCGGTACCTCGATCGCGCCGTTGGCACCGGTGATCCGATCGCGGGTGTTGCCATCGGTCCCGGGCCCTCGCCCATGTTGGCCGGAGCGGTGTCGTTCGCCACGTCGATCAGCAACGCGACCGGTCTGCAACCGGCACGCGTCGACGCCGACGTGCGCGATGCGTTGTTGAAGTCCTGGGCCGAGTTCGTCCCGGCGCACCCATCGGCGGACCTGCTCGGTTCGATGCAACGGGCGATCGGGGAGACGCTCGCCGCCCGCGACCGCGTCGCCGCGCGATCTCGGCACCGCGCCAACCGGCGACTCCGCGGCGCCGGGTAACGCACTCGCCGACGCGCTCGATCTCGCCGCGCGCCTGGCGGTGGCTCCCGACCATCCACGCGTGATCCACATCCACGTCGAGGGTGACTTCGACACGCACGCCGGCGAAGCGGAGAGGCACCCGGCGCTCATGGCCGATCTCGACGCGGCCGTCAAGCGCTTCTTGAGCACGCTCGAGAGTCTGCACGCGTCGGACCGTGTCGTCCTCGCAACCATGTCGGAGTTCGGTCGCCGCGCCGCCGAGAACGGGTCGGGCACCGACCACGGCACCGCGGCCGCGCACTTCGTCCTGGGCAGTCCAGTCCACGGAGGTCGTCACGGCGAGCCTCCGTCGCTCTCGAAGCTCGATGCGAATGCCAATCTCGTCGCGACCGTCGACTACCGCGACTACGACGCCGCCCTGCTCGAGTGGCTCGACCCGTCCGCGGACACCGAGGCCATTCTCGGCAGGCGCGTCATCCAGTGCCGAAGCTCTTCGCCTGAGACGGTCACGATCACGGCGCTCACGACCCGATCCGGGGCCCGAATCGAAGTTCCGGGATATTTAGTGCTAAACAGGGGAGGTCGGAAGGGACCTCTCTCATGGCCAGTTACCGCGCACGCATCCACAGCCCGTCCGATCCCCGGACGGTGTTCGCCTACCTCAGCCGCTTCGATCGAGCGGCGCAGTGGGATCCCGGCGTCTCGACAGGCACGATGCTCACCGACGAACCCGTCGCGCTCGGATCCCGGTTCCGGCTCGACGTCGGGTTCCTCGGGCGCTCGATGCCGCTCGAATACGAGGTCGTGGGTTTCGATCCGCGCGGACGCATCGTGTTGCGTGCCGAGACGGCGTCCATCCGCTCGACGGACACGATCACCGTTGCCGCCCCGGGTGCGGATGACTCGGGTGCGGATGACTCGGGTGCGCTCGTCCTGTACGAGGCGGTGCTGGAAGGCAAGGGTCTCTTGCGGCACGCGGATCCTTTCCTCGCATTCGTGTTCCGCCGCATCGGGGACCGTGCGGCTGCGGGACTCCGGTCCCACCTGAACTCACTGCTGGCGTCGTGAGTGTCGCCGACCTCGCGCGCCGAGGGGCCGACGCCGCGCTCGAGCTCACAGTCGTCGGCGGTTTCAGCCGAGTCGGCTTCGATGTCCGCCGCGCACTCTTCCACTGGGACGCGCGGCCGCCCGTCGATCTCTCGGGTCGGGTCGCGGTAGTGACCGGCGCGACCGGTGGTCTCGGGCTCGCCACCGCGCATGCGCTGGCCGCACGCGGGGCCGAGATGTGGATCGTCGGGCGGGACGCGGGCCGCACCGTCGCCGCGCGAAGAGATCATGTCGTCGACGCCGGGCGCGCACGTGTCGACGATCATCGCCGACCTGGCTCGACTCGCCGACGTGCGCGCCTGCGCGGCGCGTGTGATCGACGAGACATCGCGCCTCGACGTTCTCGTGCACAACGCCGGCGCACTCGTGCACGACCTGCAATACACCGACGATGGCATCGAGATCACGGCTCAGGTGCACGTTGTCGCACCGTTCCTCCTCACCGAACTGCTGTTGGCGCACCTCGCGCGAACGGCTGGCTCCCGCGTGATCACGGTCTCGTCGGGCGGTATGTACACGCACGCACTCGATGTCGACGACCTTGCCCGCCCTCGCCCGCCGTTCAAGGGAACCCGTACCTACGCCAACGCGAAACGGGCACAAGTGGTCTTGAGCGCGCTCTGGTCCCGGCGACCCGAGGCCGAGGGGATCACGTTCCACGCCATGCATCCCGGATGGGCCGATACGCCGGGTGTCCAGGCGTCGCTGCCACGCTTTCGGTCGGTCATGCGGCCGTTGTTGCGCACTCCGGAGGAGGGTGCGGACACGATCGTGTGGCTCTCGGGCGCGCCGGAACCCCTCGAAGGAAACGGCGACTTCTGGCTCGATCGTCGCCGCCGCGCCACGAGCCCGTTGCCGTGGACGCGCACCTCGGACTCGACCGCGCGACGACTCTGGAAGTGGTGCGCGGAGCGGTCCCGGGTTCGTCCCGGGTCGGGAGATGCCGCGTGAAGATCGCCGTCGTCGGAACGGGAATTGCCGGACTCGTCGTGGCCCGCCGGGTCCAGCGCGAGCACGAGGTCACGGTGTTCGAGGCTGACGACGCGGATCGGAGGTCACGCAAACACCGTCGACGTCGAGGTCGACGGTGCGCACCACGCCGTCGACACCGGCTTCATCGTCTACAACGAGCGCAACTATCCGGGGTTCGTCACGCTGCTGCGTGAGCTCGGCGTGGCGACGCAGCCGAGCGAGATGAGCTTCGGTGTGTCCGACGTCGCGTCCGGTCTCGAGTTCCGCGCTTCGAATCTGAATTCGATCTTCGCGCAGCGGCGCAACGCCCTCGACCCGTCCGTTCTGCGGTTGCTTGCCGACATCGTCCGATTCAACCGCGCGGCGCGGCGCCTGGTCGGCGACGAGCCCTACTGGTCGGGCGCCGACCGCCTCCGGCTCCGTCGCGCCGGACGTCGGAGGCTCCCGACGACGAGTCGATCGCCGCGTTCGTGCGGCGCGGTCGTTACTCGCAGACGTTCGTCCGGAGGTTCCTCGTGCCGTTCGGTGCGTCGATCTGGTCGGCGGACCCGGAGACATTCGCTCGAGTTCCCGATGCGCGCCTACGCGCGCTTCATGCACAACCACGGCCTGCTGTCGATCGCGCGGCCGTCCGCAGTGGCGCACGATCACGGGTGGGTCTCGGCGCTACGTCGACGCGCTGGTCGCAGCCCTTCGCGGAGCGCATCCGGCTCTCGAGTCCCGTGCAGAAATCTGGTCGAGCAGTCGACGAGCGACGGCCGCTCGTGCATCGAGGTCCTCACCGAGCAAGGCCCGGAGTCGTTCGACCGGGTCGTCGTCGCGACCCACAGCGACCAGGCGCTGCGCATGCTCGGCGACGCCGACACCGGCCGAGCGTTCGATCCTCGGCGCGATCGGGTATCAGCCCAACACGGCGACCCTGCACACCGACGAACGGCTGCTGCCGTCGAACCGCGTGCACGGGCGAGCTGGAACTACGCCGTCGAGCCCGGACGGCCGGCGCGCCACCGTCACCTACTGGATGAACCGGCTGCAGTCGATCGAGAGTCAGCGAGCCACTGCTGGTCACGCTCAACCGGACGCGACGCGATCGACGAGCGGCACGTGCTCGCGGAGTTCGAGTACCAGCATCCCGTGTTCGACGCCGCCGCGATGGCCGCGCAGCGGCGGCGCCACGAGATCCAAGGTCCGCGGGGCATCTACTTCGCCGGCGCGTACTGGGGCTACGGCTTCCACGAAGACGGCGTCCAGAGCGGGCTCGAGGTCGCCGCGCGATCGGCTGCCCGATGACGGCGACGGTGCCGCGCTCGGCGCCGGGAGTGCAACGGTCGCGGCGATGCTGACCGACCGCGACCGGCCGCGGCGATCTACGCCGGCACGGTGCGCCACCGTCGCCGGGACGGTCGTCGCGCGAGTTCGCGCCCGGCTCTTCCTCGCGTACCTCGACGTCGACGCGCTACCCGGGTCGCTCGATCGCGGTTCCGCTGTGGTCGGCGCGCCGCGTCGCGCCCGGTGCGCTTCCGCCGCCACGACTTCTTCGACGGCGGCATCGGCCCGCTGGGTGACGCAGTGCGCGACCTGGTCGCAGACCCGGCTCGGGCGCCGCCCGACGGGCCCGATCTACCTGCTCGCCCACCTCCGCACCTTCGGATGGTTGCTCAACCCGATGGCGGTCTACTACTGCTGGCGCCGACGGCGGCGACGCGCTCGACGCGCGTCGTGCTCGAGGTCACCAACACGCCGTGGGGCGAACGGCACTGGTACGTCTTCGACGCGCCGGGGCGACGGCCGAGACGCGTGCGCGCCGAAGGCGATGCACGTCTCGCCGTTCCTCCCGATGGACGTCGACTACCACGTGACCTGGACGCCGCCCGGCGACCGACCTCCGCCTGCGAGATCGAGGTCGACACGGGGCGGCGACGGTGATCTTCGACGCGGAGCTCGCGTTGCGACGCGATCGCCCTCGAGCCGGCGTCGCGTCCGTTGGCGTCCTCGTGCGGTATCCGTTGATGCCCCTGCGGGTGTCAGCGCAGGCATCTACCGCAAGGCAGTCCGGCATCTTCTCGGCCGGGTTCCCGTGTCACCGTCATCCGGGCCGGCGCTCCGTCCCGATCGGGAGCGTACGATGCGCGTCGACGACGGCGGGAACGCCACCATGTTTGACTCTGTTGCGCAGCGCGTCGTCGGCTCGCTACTCGGCCGCATGACCGGCGGGACGCTCGAGCTCGTCGACGAGAGCGGCGCCGAGCGATTCGGGACCAGCCGCTCCCGGTCGGGTGCTCCGGCATCGACGCGCGCCTGGACGTGCACGACCCGCGTCTGCTACGCGGCGTGCTGCGCGACGGTAGCGTCGGGCTCGGCGAGTCGTACGCCGACGGTTGGTGGGACACCGACGACCTCGCCGGCTTTCTCCGGCTGGCGCACCGGAACCTCGCGCGCACGCATCCGCGTGCCGGGATCGGATCACCGCGTCGCCCGCCCGTCGTCGACCCGATCGCGCGGCTGCGTGCCGCCGACAAGCAACGCGACCTGCGACAACATCCACGCGCACTACGACGTCGGTAACGAGCTGTTCCGTCGCGTGCTCGACGACACGATGATGTACTCCTGCGCGATCTTCGAGTCACCCGACGACTCGCTCGCCGACCGCCTCGCTGCGCAAGCTCGACCGGCTCGCGTCGATGCTGCAGCTGAGCCCGGGCGACCGGGTGCTCGAGATCGGCACCGGCTGGGGCGGTTTCGCGGTCCACGCCGCCCGATCACTACGGATGCCAGGTGACGACGACCACGATCTCCGAGCAACAGTACGAGTACGCGCGGGCGACGGGTGCACGACGCCGGGCCTCGACGATCTCGTCACGGTGCGGTCGACGACTACCGCGACATCGACGGCTCGTTCGACAAGGTCGTTGCGATCGAGATGATCGAGGCGGTCGACTGGCGGGAGTACGACACGTTCTTCGAGCACGTGCGAGGCCTGCTACCGGACGCCGGGATGTTGGCATGCAGGCGATCGTCGTCCCGGACGGCAGCTTCGACCGCACGAAGCGCCACACCGACTTCATCAAGGCCGCGATCTTCCCCGGCGGTTGCCTGCCGTCGGTCGGCGCGCTGACGACCGCGGCCGCAACGTCGGCGGGGGACTGTCGCTCGTGCGGCTCGACGACATCGGCGTCCACTACGCCGAGACGCTCCGCCGCTGGCGGGCGAACCTGGTCAGCCCGGCGCGACGAGCTGCTGCCGCATCGGCTTCGATGATCGCTTCACGCGGCTGTGGGAGTTCTACTTCGCCTACTGCGAGGCGGGCTTCGACGAGCGCTACATGAGCGTCGGCCAGTTCGCCTACGCGGCGCCGGGTTGGAGGCCCCGGCTCCTGCCTACCGCGAAAACCCGACGCGTCCGGCACTTGTCGGCGGTGTGATGGAGACACCCGACGGCGGTGGCGACGACCTGACTCTGCAAGAGGCCGCCGACCTTCTCGGCGTGCACTACATGACGGCCTACCGGTACGTGCGCACCGGTCAGCTCGCGGCGACGCTGGTCGACAGCCGCTGGCATGTCCGGCGGTCGAGCCTCGACGAGATCGGGAAGCGGCGCGCTCCCGGTCGGTCGCGTCGCGGTGAGCAGGCGAATCGTGGCCCCGACCGGGTCCGGTTGAGCGAGCTTCTCGTACGGGGAGACGAGGTGGAGGCGTGGCGCATCACGCAGCTACTCCTCGCGTCCTCGTGCTCCCCGGAGGATCTCTACCTCGACGTGCTCGGCCCCGCGTTGGCCCTCGTCGGCGACGGTTGGGTGGCCGGGCGCATCAGCGTCGCCGAAGAGCATCGCGCGAGCGCGGTCGTGTATCGCCTCGTCGGCCGGCTCGGACCCTTGTTCGTCCGCCCCGGTCGCGCGGGCCTGGCGGTCCTCGGCGCTCCCTCGGGCGATCATCACGGACTCGCCTCGGCGTTGGCCGCCGACGTCCTTCGCGGACGGGGGTTCTCGGTCGTCGATCTCGGCGGGAGCACCCCGGCCGAGTCGTTCGCCGAGGCGATCAAGGGTTTGCAACGGCTCGTGGGTGTGGGCATCGTGGTCTCGGCGCCCATCGACGATGCGATCGTGGCTTCGACCATCCGCGCTGATCCGGTCCTCGACCACCGCCCCGATCCTGCTCGGCGGCCGGAGCATCCGAGACGACGAACACGCTCGACTGCTCGGCGCCGACGCGTCGTCGTCGTCGACTCGTGCCGCCGTCGACTGGTTCGACCGCCGCGGCGGGCGCGGAACGGGCGTTACTTCGGGAGCAGGTCGGCGACCGGCAGGCTGAGGTGAATCGTGTCGAACGTGACCGTCCCCCCGAGGCGCGGTTGCGCGTAGGCAGTCGTGGTGGCGACGAGTTGCAGCGTGAGGTGCGCGCCCGCGGCGCTCGTGAACGCGACGACTTCGAGGGGCGTCGACAGCCGATGCGTCGATCCGTCGAGCGTGATCGCGATCGGAGTTATCTGGTTCCCGAGCACGAGCCCAGTCGAGTCGTCCACCAACTGTGCGAAAACACGTGTCGGTCGCGCGCGCCGCGGGTGCGGTGCCTCGGTACGACAGTGTCAACATCGGCGCGCCGAGAACGACCCCCGACCCCGCGAAGTCGAGGGCGACGTTCACGGCGTTCGTGGCGCGGCCCGGAGTGATTCCCAACGCGATTCCGGCGAGTGGGTCGCTGCTCCCGGTGGCGGCGTGCGCCGGACCCGACCCGCCGCCGGCGGCGAACCGAAGCGTTCCCGAGCCGCTCGCGGTGATGCGCGCACGGGTCGGCACGGGGTAGTCGGCGGCGGTGTACTCGGTACCGTTCTGATCGACGAAGTCGAACCTCGCCCCCAGGTGCACGGAGGTGTCCTTTTTCACATAGCGGTTCAGCCAGTCCATCACCGCCCGGCCGACGCGGGTCTGATCACCGGGTTTCGTGAGACACACGCCGTGACCGCCGCAGAACCAGAGCATCGCGGTGGGCACAGCGCGATCGCGCAGGATGCGGTAGTTCGTGATTCCCTCGGCAAGTGTGAAGAGGTTGTCGACGGTGCCCTGCACGATGAGTGTGGGGATGTTGATGCGTTCGACGAGATTGCCGGGGCCTCGGCTCGCGAAGAAGTCGCGGTCGGCCTGATCGATGAGACCTGTCGTCGTGCTCGCCGTGTACGCATGTGGGATGTGGGGGTCGACCGATCGGCCGGCGGTCGCGGCGTTGAGCAGACTCGACCATCCGTTCTTCGGCGTGTCCGCTTTGAACAGACTGGTCGTGAGCGAATTCCACGCGATCATCGGCGTGATCGCGTCGACCCGGCAGTCGATGGCCGCGGTGACCAGTTGAATGCCTCCGCCGTACGAACCACCCGCCATCCCGACCCGCGGGTCGCGCGCACCGTCGAGCAGCACGCCCGGTTGGGTGGAGATCCAGTCGAGCATCGACTCGACGTCGCGACCCTCGAAGTCGGCACTGTCGATCTCGACCGTTCCCGTCGACTTGCCGAAGCCGCGCGGATCCCAGGTCAACACGTTGTATCCGGCGGCTCGCAACGAACCGATCCCGAGCGTGCCGAACGGGTCGGTGTTCGACGTCGAGACGTTGGTGTCGCCGGCCTCGCCCCAACCCGGACCCATCAAGATGGTCGGATCGGGGTGGCCTCGCGTCGCGGTGGGCGCCGGGAACCAGTGCACACGGATCTTGGTGCCGTCGAAGGAACTGAGTGTCCAGTCGCTCGAGGTGCCGGCGACCCGTTTCGCGGTGATCGCCGCGCCCGAATCAGGGGGAACGCACCTCGGCCGCCTGACTGTGGTCGGCGTCCCGGTGGTCGCGTTGGCGCCTGACGACGCGGTGGGTGCCGACGACGCGGTGGGTGCCGACGACGCGGTGGGTGCCGACGCCTTCGATGCCGACGACGAGCACGCGGCGCCAACTGCGACCAACCAAGCGCCGAGCAGCGCAGCACCGATCCGCCGATACCTGGTTTCCACGATCATTCCCCCGAGAATCCTGTGCTCTGGAATCTACCGGCCGGTCTCGGCGCTCGAACTCCGCTCGCGCTGGCTGTCGATGAGTCCCACGCGACTCGTCAACCCGAGTGCGATCGTCGCCGCGACGAGCGTGGTGGGCAGGAGACGGAGCCCGCCCATCTCGGTCACGATGAGCGTGGAGCCCAACACAGTCTTGGTCACCCCGACGTTCGCCGCGACCATGAGTGCTGCGCACACGACACCGACAGATCCGCCGAAGGCTTGGTGTACGAGCTCGCCGGCACTCGCTCCGATGAAGAACAACGGGATGATGAAACCGCCCGGCCATCCGGACGACACCGTGAGAGAGGTGCCGAGCAGCTTCGCCACCACGGCGACTGCGAGGACGCTCGCTGCGATTCGGGTCGTGAGCACGCCGGCCGTCTGGGCCTCCCCGAACGTCAGGGCGTACGGCGACCACAACGCGAGCGCGGCGAGCCCGACGCCCCCGATGACCGGCCGGGCCCCGCGCGGCGCCGCTCGGAACAACTGACGCAGCCCGAGCGTGAGGAGGATGAAGGTGGCCGCGATCAGTGCACCGGCAGCTCCCGCGCCGACGGCCCACAACACGTCGACACGGTGAATCACATCGACGCCGGGAATGTGCCACGTCGGGACGAGATCGGCACCCGTGATGACGAGGTAGCAGCCGTAGCCCGACAGCGAGCCGATGATCGCGGGCAGCAGCGCTTCGGTGTACTGCATCCCGCGGCGATGGGGGATCTCGAGCGCGAAGAGTGCGGACCCCAACGGCGCGCCGAACAGCACCGTGAACGCGGCGGCCATGCCCGAGATCGCGACGCAGCGCGCGTCATCGAGGGGGAGCCGCCGACAGCGCGCGAACCAACCGGCCAAGGTTCCGCACGTCGTGACGAGGGGCGCTTCGGGCCCGGCCGCACCGCCGGCGGAGATGGTGAGCAGTGACGCCGGAATCAGCGATCGCAGCGAGCGGACATCGGGGGAAGTACCCGAAACGTGGATGTTGTCGACGAGCAGTTCGACGTCGCCCGGATCACCGAGCAGGGCGCCCATCGCGGCCACGATTGCTCCTGTCGCGCCGAGAACGACGAACTCGACGGACGCGCTCACCCGGTCGGGCCACAGGCGGTGCTGCAGGATGTGGAACGCGAGCAGGTAGAGCGCACCGACAGCTCCGCTCCCGAGGCCCACGAGCACCGACGCGCCGAACAGCGCAGGAGACATTCCCAACCAATCGCGTGACGGGCCCGACAGCTCGCGTGACCGGTTGCGATCGCGGTAGCGGCCGAGAGACCGCCGAGAAAACATATCGTGATACGATATCAAAGTGCCGCGACAGCAGGTCCCGGCCGCGATTGCGGTCGGCTCGTTCCCCGACGGGGCGCGCCCGAGAGATACCGACTACCGGCGCCTGCTCGAGCTGCGCACCGGTTTGCGGCAGTTCCTGCACTGGAGCGAACAGCGGGCCGCGGACGTGGGGATCACTCCCGCGCAGCACCAACTCCTGCTCGCGATCCGCGGCCGTGACGGTCCGGAGGCACCGACGATCGGTGACGTCGCGCAGTCACTGCTGCTCCGTCACCACAGCGCCGTCGGACTCGTCGATCGGGCCGAGACGGCGGGACTCGTCGAGCGCCGCGTCGACCCTGACGATCACCGGATCGTGCGGCTGCGGCTGACCCGCCTCGGTGGGCGCCGGCTCCGCCAATTGAGTGCCGTCCATCTCGAGGAATTGCGACGGCTGGCGCCGACCATGCGGTCGTTGTGGGCTGATCTCGGGCCACGAGACGACGGTTCGTCCGGGTAGATTCGCACCAGGGCGAGAATGGTCGATGAAACCGCGAGCCGATCCCATCGAACACTCGCGATCGGACGGCGGCGCCGGAGGCTCGGACATGGAACACAAGATCGTCGGGACAACGATGCCGGTGCTCGAGGTGACGCTCCAGCCCGGCGAGTCGGTCGTCGCCGAAGGCGGCGAGCTGTCGTGGATGACGAACAGCATCGAATTGCATACGGCCGCGGGGGGTAAGGCCGGCGCCAAGGGCATGTTCGGCGCGGTGAAGCGCGCGGTCGCAGGCGGCACGTTGTTCATGACGGAATACACCGCGAACGGCGCGTCAGGTCTCGTTGCCTTCGCCACCAAGGTGCCGGGGCACATCAAGGCCATCGAGCTCGACGGCACCAACCAGTACATGGTGCACCGCGGCGGCTATCTGTGCGGGCTGCCGAGTATCACCTTGGAGATCGGCTTTCAGCAGAAGCTGAGCGCCGGGTTCTTCGGTGGTGAAGGGTTCATCCTGCAGCGCGTCTCGGGGACCGGCTCGGCCTGGATCGAGCTCGACGGGGAGGTGATCGAATACGACCTTCCCCCGGGGGAGGTGCTGAAGGTCCACCCCGGTCACGTCGGCCTGTTCGAAGCGGGCATGACCTTCGAGATCGAGAGGGTGAAGGGGATCAAGAACATGTTGTTCGGCGCCGACGCGCTGTTCCTCGCCAAGCTCACCGGTCCGGGCAAGGTTTTCCTGCAGACGATGCCGCTCGCGAATCTGGCTGCCGCGATCGCGCAGTACCTGCCGCGCGACTCCGACGGCGGTGGTGGTGGCAACAAGATCTCGATCGGCGGCTTCAGCCTCGGCAGCTCGTAACCGTCGATCCGCGCCTGGCTGGCCGGGGTCCGTGCCGTCGGGTCCGTGCGGTCGGGTCCGTGCGGTCGGGTCCGTGCGGTCGAGTCAGTGCCGGCGAGTCAGTGGTGGAACGGCGTGGCGTCGGTCTCCGACTTCGGCGTCGGCGCGGACCGAGCGTCGAGCGCCTCGAGCGCGGCCGTGAGGTCGTCGAGCAGGAGCCGGGTGAGGTCGATCGACACACCGTTGCGGAACACGACCCGCATCACGGTGGTGTCCTCGATGTCGGCCGGCATCGGATACGCGGGAACCTGCCAACCGCGCTCACGCAACTTGGCCGAGAGATCGTGGAGGTCCCAGTTCCGTTCGACGCCGGTCGTGGTCCAGGTCACGAGCGGCATGTCGGAGCCGTCGGTGAGTACCTCGAACGCGTCGATTTTCACCAACTCCGCCGCGAGGTAGCGAGCCGCGTCCTTCGAAGCCTGCATCACGCGCCGGTATCCCTCGCGGCCGAGTCGGAGGAAGTTGTAGTACTGCAAGAGCACCTGCGCTCCCGGCCGGGAGAAGTTCAACGCGAGCGTCGGCATGTCGCCACCGAGGTAGCTCACGTGGAAGATGAGCTCCTCGGGTACGTATTCGCGTCTCGCCCACACGACCCAACCGAGACCGGGATAGACCAATCCGAACTTGTGCCCGGACGCGCTGATCGAATGGACGCGTGGCACCCGGAAGTCCCACTCGAGGTGAGGGTCGAGGAACGGCGCGATGAACCCGCCCGAGGCGCCGTCGATGTGGAGCGGAACGTCGAGGCCGGTGCGGGTCTGCAGGTCGTCGAGCGCGTCTGCCAGCTCCTTCACCGGCTCGTACACGCCGTTGTAGGTGACGCCCAGGATCGGGACGACGCCGATCGTGTTCTCGTCTACGGCGGCGAGCATCCCGTCGACGGTCAGGAACGGCTTCTCCTTCGTGATCGGCACGTAGCGCGGCTCGACCTCGAAGTAGTTCGCGAACTTCTCCCACACCACCTGGACGCCCGAGCTGAAGACGATATTCGGTGATTCCGTCGACTGCTTCGCCGCGCGTCGAGCGATCTGCCATCGACGCTTGAACGCGAGGCCGGCCAGCATGCACGCTTCGGACGAACCGATGGCCGACGTGCCAATGGCGGCGCGCGGTTCGGGCGCGTTCCACAGATCAGCGAGGATGTGCACGCACCGTTCCTCGATCGCAGCCGTCTGCGGATACTCGTCCTTGTCGATCATGTTCTTGTCGAACGACTCCAGGTACAGCTTGGTCGCCTCGGGCTCCATCCACGTCGTGACGAAGGTGGCGAAGTTCTGCCGCGCGTTGCCGTCGAGGAAGAGCTCGTCGTGAATGATCTGGTACGCGGTATCGGGGAGCATCTCGTCGTCGGGGATACGCCAGCGCGGGATCGCGTGTTCGCTTCGACGAGCGAAGAGCGGGTTGACGGAGATCTCGTCGGACGTGTGGTCGCCGCGATGGGCCGGGCTCATGCGGGTTCCTCCTTCTCCACTGCCGGCGCGCCGAAGAGCGGCTCGCCGGGGCTGCGGATGTCGGCGTTGGGGATGCCGGCGGGATGCTCGCGCCGGACCCGGTCGACGCACTCGAGCGCGATCTCCAGGTGGGCGCGCCGGCTCGTGTCGTAGAAGGCCTTGGCCTGGTCCGGGAGCTTCGGCGACCCGTGCAGCGGTTTGTCCGAGATGGCCAGGAGCGTCGCACTCGGGATGCGGTAGCGGAAGCCGTTGGCGGCGATCGTTGCCGACTCCATGTCGACCGCGACGGCCCGGGACTGCTCGAACGTCTGCTCCATCGCCCTGATCTCGAGCTCCCAGTTGCGGTTGGCCGTGGTGAGGACGGTTCCGATCCGGTAGCGCGCCCGATGGCTGTCGAGCGCGTCGAGGAGATACGAGTTCAACCGGTGGTTCGGGATGACGGGGATCGTCGTCGGCAGCGCGTGGTCGAGGATGTGGTCGTCGCGGAGATACGACGTCGCGAGCACGTAGTCGCCGATGTCTTGATGGTTGCGCAGGCCCGCGCAGTGCCCGATCATCAGCATCGCATCGGGGCGGAGCACGGCGATGTGGTCGGTCACGGTCTTCGCGTTCGACGGGCCCACGCCGATGTCGATGATCGTGACGCCGCTCTGGTCGGGCGTGCGCTGGTGCCAGGCCGGCATCTGCACGTCGGGGCGCTGCGGGCCCTGTGCGTCGGGGAAGTGGGCACGGAATTCCTCCACGTGCATCCGGTAGTTCGTGAAGAGCACGTAGCGCTGGAACGACTCGGCCGGCGTCCCGCAGTAGTGCGCGAGACGCTCCATCGACAGTGCCATCCGCTCCGGAGCGAACAAGAAGAGCTTCTTCGCGCGCATCTCCCAGGCGACCTCGTCGAGTGCCCGGAGCAGCGACGGGTCGTCGAGTGGGGTGGCGGGGCGGGAGGCGCGCACGGTGACTGTCGCCCCGAGTTGCAGCAGGGCGGCGAGCTCGCGTTCGAGGTACCAGCGGATGGTTCGCGGCCGCGCGAACTCGCCGGTGATCTGCGGGTTGTGCCGCGACCAAGGCCGCAGCACCTCGATGACGGGATACCAACCGGCGGCGTCGATCTCGTCGAGGGCATCGCAGAGTTCGTTCACGGCGACACCGAGCCGGGTCGGCTCGAGCGTGCCGCCGTCGATCGCGTGCTCGATCATTCGCACCTCGTCATCCGCACCTCGCTAGCGTGTCGGTCGTGGCGGAAATCGATCTCACCGACGGTACCGACCAGAGCGACCGGCTCGACCACCGAGGTGTGGGCGCGGTCGCGACCACCGAGGTGCCCGAGCGCGAGATCCTTACCTGGGACCTCTTCGGGACCGCGACCCGGGAGCTCGCGACGACGATTGCCCAAGACGGCTTCCGGCCCGATGTCGTGCTCGCCATCGCGCGCGGCGGGCTCACCGTCGCCGGTGCACTGGCGTACGCGCTCGCGGTGAAGAACTGCTTCGCGATGAACGTCGAGTTCTACACGAGCGTCGATCGCCGTCTCGACGTTCCCGTCGTGCTCCCGCCTACCCTCGACGTGGTCGACATCCGCGGGCTGCGCGTGCTGATTGCCGACGACGTTGCCGATACCGGAAAGACCCTCGAGCTCGTGCGTCGCGAGATCTCCGAACACGTCGCCGAAGCCCGCACGGCGGTTCTGTATCACAAGTCGTGGTCGATCATCTCGCCGGAGTACGTGTGGTCGTACACCGACAAGTGGATCAACTTCCCGTGGTCGTGCAACGGCCCGGTCGTGGCCGCCGACAACTGCGACGCCTGAGGCACGCCCGGCGTGGCCCGCCCGGTAGTCATCGACACCGACGGTGGCGTCGACGACGCTGTCGCCTTGTGGTGGGCGCTGACCGATCCGACGCTCGACGTGCTCGCGATCACGGTCGTCTGGGGCAATGTGGCCGTGGACACCGCGGTGGCGAGCGTGCTGCGGGTGGTGCACGCGGCGGGCCGCGACGAGGTCCCGGTAGCGGTCGGTGCGCGCGGCCCGCTGCTGCCGGCGCCCGACCTCCGTCCGGCCACGTTCATTCACGGTGACGACGGGCTCGGCAACGCCGCGGGTCTCCCCGCGCCGGCTGAACCGGTCGACGAACCGGCCGTCTCGTTGTTGGCGCGCCTCGTCCGCGAACACCCGGGCGAGCTGACCCTCGTCACCTTGGGCCCGCTCACGAACATCGGTGTGCTCGTGCACGATCATCCGGAGTTCGCGGCGGGTTGGCCGAGCTCGTTGTGATGGGCGGTTCCGCGCGTCGCGGCGGCAACGCGCTCGCCGACGGCGAGGCAAACGTCGCGCACGACCCGATCGCGGCCCAGCGGACGGTGCTCGCGCCGTGGGTGCGGCCGCCCTTGCTCGTCGGGCTCGACGTCACGCTCGCGGCGACGTTGCGCCCGGACGAGTTCGAGTTGCTCGCGCAACGACGAACCCCGGCCGCGGCGTTCGTCGATGCACCTTTGGGCTTTTACCGCGAGTTCGGGTCCACGTTCACGACTCCCGATACTCCGTGTCACGATCTGCTCGCGGTGCTCGCGGTTGCACAACCGGAGATCATCGACGACGCCCCGGTGTTGCCGTTGGCTGTCGATTGCGCGGGCGGGGCCGCGTGGGGTGCGACCGTCGTCGATTTCCGGGCGCCGTACTTCGCCGCTCTCGAAGGCTCGGAGCAGTCGTCGGCGGAAGGATTCGCGCCCTGGCGGATCGCGCTCGGTGTCGACGTCGACCGCTTCCGCCGCTGCGTCCGGTCGCTGTTCGGAGACTGACTCACAGCTCCGTTTCGAGGAATCCGGCCGGGAATCCCGAACGGGCTCATGGGGTCTGCCCCACGATGCGACGGTACGCGGCGGGATCGGTGGCGCCCTCGGTGCAGAGCACGAGCACCCGGCGCCCGGCGATGCCCTCGACCCCGGCCTCGACCACCGCCCGCAGCCCGGCCAGCGATGCCGCGCCCGTCTCGCCTGCGACCACGCCGATCGCCGCGAGATCGCGCATCGCCCGCTCGGCGGCGTCGTCGTCGATGGCCACGAACACGTCGGCGCCCGCCGAGACCGTCGGCCACACGATCACCGAGACGTTCCCGCAGTTCAGCCCGGCCATGATCGAGTCGTGGGGCCCGGGCACCGGGACGGGCTCGCCGGCCTCGGCCGAACGGAGTCCGCAGGCGGCCGACTCCGGTTCGACGACCACGATCGTCGCGTCCGCGGCGAAGTAACGCACGACCGCGGCCGCGAGCGCACCGACGCCCATCGGGACGACGATGACCTCGGGCGGAGAACCCGCGAGCTGGTCGTCGATCTCTGCGAAGATCGTCGCGTACCCCTCGATGACCGTCCGGGGTACTTCGGTGTAGCCGTCCCATGAGGTGTCCGAGACGACGAGCACGTCGGCGGCCGCGAGATCGGCGGACGCCCGCACCGCATCGTCGTAGGTTCCGTCGACGACCGTGACCGGCGCGCCTTCCCCTTCGATGGCTTCGATGCGCGCCGCGGGCGGTGCCCGCGGGCACGAGGATGCGGGAGTTGTAGCCGAGCAGTCGTGCCACGTGGGCGACGGCGCGACCGTGATTGCCGTCGGTTGCCGCGACCAGGGTCAGCGATCCCAGCGGCGCGAGCGCAGCCCGGAGCTCGTCGAGGGTCGACCACTCGGGTTCGCGCCCGAGGCGGTCGACGAGCAACCGGTACACCGCCCAGGAGGCGCCCAGGATCTTGAACGACGGCAGTCCGAGACGGTGCGATTCGTCCTTCACGGACACCCGGGCCAAGCCGAGCTCGGCCGCGAGCGCAGGTGCGTCGACCACGCGGGTCGGCCCGTAGCCGGGCAACCGTCGATGCAACCGCGCCGGTTCGGAGTCCGGCCCGGACCCGATGCTCGAGTGCCGTCGGCCCGGATTGAGGAGAATCGTGGGTGCAGCTGGTCGCATCGAACCCGAGCCTGGAGGCGATTTCACGCGAATGCAACGCATCTCGCGTTGACATTTTGTTGAACGGGAGAGGACGCTAGCCGCAATGGTTTCGTTCACCGTCAACGGTTCGGAGGTTTGCGTCTCCGACGACCACCCGCACCTCCTCGCGGCGCTCCGCGAGGAGCTCGGTGTGTGTTCACCCAAAGACGGATGTTCGCCGTCGGGCCAATGCGGGTGTTGCACCGTGCTCGTCGACGGCAAGGCTGTCGTCAGCTGCAACCTGTCCTTGGAGAGGGTCGCGGGCTGCGCGATCACGACTCTCGAGGGATTTCCCGAAGAAGCGCGCGCTCGGATGGCATCCGCCTTCGCAGCTACCGGCGCGCTCCAGTGCGGCTTTTGCACCCCGGGAATCCTCGTCCGGGTCGCGTCGCTGCTCGAGCGCAAGGGCGGGGATCTCGACCGGGAGACGGCGGCACGTCACCTGGGTGCGCACCTCTGCCGGTGCACGGGGTACGTGAAGATCCTCGACGCGGTCGAGTTGCTCGCCAAGGGCGAGAATCTCCCGCTCGAACCACTCGGTGGCATCGGGACGAGCGGGAGCAGGTATCAGGGCTTCGATCTCGCGCTGGGCGACAAGGCCTACATCGATGACCTGCGCCCACCGGGACTGCTGCACGGCGCGCTCCACCTGGCCTCCCACGCGCGAGCCGACGTGCTGCGGATCGACACGAGCGCGGCGCAAGCCGTTCCCGGTGTGGTGCGCGTGTTCACGGCCGCCGACGTACCCGGTGAGTTGCGCGTCGGTCTGATCCACAAGGACTGGCCCGTGTTCATTCCCGAGGGCGGCCGTACGTCGTACCTCGGTGACGTGCTCGCGTTCGTCGTCGCGAACGACCGGATCACCGCGCGCCGGGCGGCGGAGTTGGTCGAGGTCGAGTACCGCGTCCTGCGCACGATCTCCGATCCCGTTGCCGCGCTCACCGATGACGAGGACGCGGTGTGGGGGCTCGACGGCAACATGTTGTCGCGTTCGGTGTACGCGCGCGGCGACGTCGATGCCGCACTCGACGCGAGCGTGCACGTCGCCCACGAGGTCTTCCAGACGCAACGGATCGAGCACGCATTCCTGGAACCGGAGTCGACGTTGGTCGTGCCCGACGGCGACGGACGGTTCACGATGTATTCCGGCGGTCAAGGCGTGTGGGACGACCGCGACCAATCGGCGTCGGTGCTCGGCATCGACCCGCAACGCATCACGACCGTGTTGGTCTCGAACGGAGGCGCCTTCGGGGGCAAGGAGGACATGGCGAACCAGGCCCAGACCGCGCTGGCCGCCTATCTCCTCGGTTCGCCGGTCAAGTGCACGTTGTCGCGTGAGGAGTCGCTGTTCATCCACGCCAAGCGTCATCCGATCCGGATCGATCTGACCGTGGGCTGCGACGCCGACGGAACGCTGACCGCCCTGCGGGCGCGCATGGTCGGCGACTCCGGTCCCTACGCCTCGGTGGGCATGAAGGTGCTCGAGCGCGCGGCCGGACATGCGAGCGGTCCGTACCGCCTTCCCGCGATCGACGTGGAAGCGTTCGCGGCGCGGACCAACAACTCGGTGTGCGGCGCGTTCCGCGGCTTCGGTGCGAATCAGGCCCAGTTCGCGATGGAGGGCGCGCTCGACCGCCTCGCCGAGATGGTGGGAATCAGCGGCTGGGAGATCCGGCACCGCAACGTGATCGACCCGGGCGACGTCTGGGGCCCGGGCCAGATCATGGACGACGGCTGCCGGGGCGCCAAGCGGTGCCTGGAGGCGATCAAACCCGCCTACGACACCGCCGTCGCGTCGGGCCGTGCGGTCGGCCTCGGTCTCGGGCTCAAGAACTCCGGTCTGGGCAACGGTTTCCTCGAGATCGTGCGTGCGGTGGTCCGTTTCCAACCCGACGGCACCGTCGAGGTGCGGCATTGCTGGACGGAGATGGGTCAAGGCGTGCACACGGTGGCGGCACAGGTCGCGATCGAGGAGCTCGGGGTCGAACCGGAACGTGTGCGCGTGATCGTCGACACGACGCGCGAGCTCGGCGCCGGGCAGACCACCGGCTCGCGCGGGACCCTGATGGGTGCGGGCGCGGTTGCCGACGCGTGCCGCGCGGCTCGCGCGGATGGCTGTCGGATCGGGGTCGACTATCCGGGCGAATACCGGGTCGACTGGACGAGCGCGATGTCGTCGGGCGTGGAACATCCCGTGATCCACTCCGCGTTCGGGTACGCGGCCCAGCTCGTCGTGATCGATCGGGAGAGCGGTGACATCGAGCGCGTCGTCGCCGTGCACGACGTGGGCCGCGCCGTCAATCCCTTGCAGTGCGTCGGCCAGATCGAGGGCGCGGTGCACATGGGGCTCGGCTATGCCCTGAGCGAGGAGTTCCCGTGCGATGACGACGCTCGCCCGACCCACATGACCCTGCGCGCGCTCGGTGTCATCCGCGCGAAGGACGTGCCTCCGATCGAGGTGATCCTCGTCGAGGAGCCCCAACCCCGTGCCCCGTACGGAATCAAGGGTGTGGGCGAGATCGGGCTCGTGCCGACCGCAGGCGCGGTCGCGGGCGCGCTGCACGACCTGGATGGCGAGTGGCGTTCGGTGCTGCCGATGCGCCGGAGCTGATGGAACCGGACCCGATGAGCGCGACCACAGCGGGGCTCGTCTGTTCGCATACGCACCTCTATTCCGCGTTGGCGCGCGGGATGCCGGCGCCGGCGCGCACACCGCGCACGTTCCCGGAGATCCTGGAGCAGGTGTGGTGGCGTGTCGATCGCGCGCTCGACCATGAGATGTTGCGCTGGAGTGCGATGCTCGGGGCGCTCGAAGCGCTCGAAGCGGGGACGACGGCGATCATCGACCACCACTCGAGCCCGAGCGCGCCCGAGGGCAGCCTCGACGTGATCGCGCAGGCCTGCGCCGAGGTCGGCGTGCGGGTGTCGTGCTGTTACGAGGTCACCGACCGCAACGGCGCCGACGGAGCCAAAGCCGGACTGGCCGAGAACGAGCGGTTCCTGCGCGCCGGCGGGCGTGGCCTGGTGGGCGCGCACGCGTCGTTCACCCTTTCCGACGAGACCCTCGACGCGGTCTGCGGCCTCGCCTCCGACCTCGGCGTCGGGGTGCACGTGCACGTCGCCGAGGACCGGGTCGACGTCGGCGCGGGCGAACGCTTCGACGGCCGGGCCGACGAGCGTTGGATCCTCGCTCACGCCGTGCACCTCGACCGGGCCCTGCCCGGCACCGTGGTGCACAACCCGCGTTCCAACCTGAACAACGCGGTCGGGTACGGCTACCCGGCCCGATTCGAGCATGTCGCGCTGGGAACCGACGGGATCGGCGCCGACATGCTGGAAGAGTTCCGGCTCGCCTTCGCCCTGGCCCGCGCCGACGTCGTCACGACCTCGCCCGAGCTCGTGTGGTCGTGGCTCACGACCGGATCCGATCTCGTGCCGGATGTTCTCGACGACGTGGTGCTGTGGACGTACGAGCCGATGGACCCCTGGCATCTCGCGTACACGCCCGGCGTCCGCCCGAGGCGCGTCGACATCGGCGGTGAGACGGTGCTCGACGAGAACGGTCCGACCCGGGTCGACGCGGTGGAAGTGCGTGCCCGGGCCGCCGAACAAGCGGTGCGCCTCCACGCGCGGTTGGGAGAGGTCTGAGCATGGGCCGGGTGGCGTTGTACCTGCAGGACGCGCATCCCATTCGCGACGGGATGCGTTTCGCGCGGGCTGCCGAGGCGGCCGGCTTCGAGGCGGTGTGGCAGGCGGAGAGCCGGCTCGTGCGCGAGGCGACGATCCCGATGGCCGCATTCGGAGCGCGACCGATCGCATCAAGCTCGGTTCCGGTGTCGTCAGCATGTGGGTCCGCAATCCCGCGTTCCTCGCGGCGACCTTTTCGACCCTCGACGACCTCGCGCCAGGTCGGGTGATCCTCGGCATCGGAGCGTGGTGGGATCCGCTCGCCGCGAAGGTCGGGGTCTCGCGCGAACGGCCGCTGCGCGGCGATGCGCGAGATCGTGACGGCGGTACGCGCCCTCCTCGCGGGGAGACCGTCACCTTCGACGGCGAGTTCGTGCATCTGGACGGGGTCGAGCTCGACTACGTGCACCAGGAACGCCGGCCGAAGAACGTCCCGATCGTCATCGGCGCCACCGGTATGCAGATGATGCGACTCGCGGGCGAGATCGCCGACGGCGCGCTGCTCAACTACCTCGTTTCGCCCGCGTACAACGCGCACCGCGGTCGCCGCACTCGCCGAGGGGGCGACCAAGGCCGGGCGCCACGTCGACGACATCGATCGTCCGCAGCTCGTCGTGTGCTCCATGGACGACGATCGGGACGCGGCGCTCGACGCGGCCCGTCTGCTCGTCACGCAGTACCTCGGCCAGCAACCGCACATCATGAAGGCGTCGGGCGTCTCGCCCGAGCCTGCTCGACGAGATCGGCGCGGTGCTCACCTGGCCGGCGACGCACGACGAGGTGGTCGCCGCGTCGAAGCTGGTTCCCGACGACGTCGTGCAGCTGATCACCGCGTCGGGAACTCCCGAGGAGTGCCGGGCCAAGGTCGCCGAGTACGTCGATGCCGGGTGCACGTGCCCCGTGCTCTACCCGCTCGGGGCCGATGTGGAGCAGATGATCGACGCGTTCGGGGGTTGGGACGCGTGAGCGTCTGCGCATGCTCGAGTACTTCCGGCATCCGGTGTGCACGCGCGCGGAGATGGAACAGGCCGCGCCCCACCCGCTCGCCGTCCGGCTCCTGGGCGGCGAGCTTGCTATCGCCGATGTCGGCGCCGCCGTGATGGCGGCGGCCGACCGTTGCCCGCACCGTTCGACCCGGCTGTCGGTGGGGTTGGCGGAGGCCGGCTCGATCCGGTGCGCGTACCACGGCTGGCGCTACTCGACCGCCGGGGAGTGCGTCGAGATCCCCGCCGTACCCGACGGCCCGCTTCCCGTCGGTCCGTGCCTGCAGACCTTCGAGGTCGCGATGGCCTACGACCTGGTGTGGGTGCGCCTCGACGGTTCCGCGGGCACGACGATCCCGGCCCAGCCCGCCTGGGACGACACGTCGATGCCCGTCCTCATGGGAGAGCCGTACACGTGGCCGACCTCGGCGTTACGACGGGTCGAGAACTTCGTCGACCTCGCACCCTTCGCGTGGGTGCACGACGGCACGTCGGGCCGGCGCGAACGAACCGGTACCTCCCATTCCCGCCGTCCGCCGCGTCGACGGCGAGCTGCGACTTCACTACGACCCGCCCGCGATGCAGCCCGAACGCGAAGCGTTGTTCGGTCATTCGGTGTACCGGATGCCATGCCGTGCACGGTCGACATCGAGTTTCACTCGGAGTCGGGTGCACGCCGGCGGCTCTGGATGACGGCGTCGCCGCTCGACGACCAGACGTGTCGCGCGTTCTGGTTCGTCTCGCGAGATGACGACCTCCACGGCGACGACGCGCCCTATCTTGCTTTCCAGCAGATCATCCTCGATGAAGACGAGCCTGTCGTGTGCAATCAGAATCCCCCGGAGTTGGTGCTCGAACCGGGTTTCGAGCTGTCCGTGCGTACCGATCACGTATCGATCGAGCACCGGCGGTGGCTGCGGGAACTGGCCGATGCGTCCGGGGAAGGACCCGATTCCCTGCATCGTGTGTTGTCCGCGTCGCGGTTGTCGTCCACCGTGTGATGACCCCAGCCGTGCGATCGCCCCCCTTGTGACGACTTCCCCCTGTGAGGAGCCCCCGATGGAATACGCCGAGTACCTGCGCCGCCTTCCGAAGGTCGAGCTGCACTGTCATGTCGAGGGCACCCTGCGCCCGCAGACCGTTGCCGACCTCGCGGCCGAGCACGACATCGCGCTCCCGACCTCCGATGTCGACCGCATCTACGACTACGAGACGATCTATGAGTTCCTCGAGATCTTCCGTCTGGTCAATTCGACGGTGATCGACCGGAATGACTTCCGCGGATCGCGTACGAGTCGCTCGAGGACGGTGCCAGGCTCGGCAACCTGAAGTACCGCGAGATGTTCTTCAACCCGACGTTGCACACCACGCGCGGCGTGGCGATGTCGACGATCATCGACGGGTTGATCGACGGTTGCCGGGCGGCCGAGACCGACTTCGGTGTGCGCTGCCGCCTGATCGCAGACGTCTACCGCCAGGACTCGCCCGCGATGGCCCACCAGATGGTCACCGAGGTCCTCGCGAACCGTCGGGACGAGGTCATCGGCCTCGGCATGGACACGGCGGAAGCACCCGATCCGCCCGAACGCTTCTTCGAGGCGTTCCGAACCGCGGGCGAGGCGGGCCTTCGGCTCACGAGCCACACGGCCGAGGACGGACCGCCCAAGAACATCTCGACCTGTTCTCGATCTGCTCGGGTGCGAGCGCATCGATCACGGATATCACATCCTCGAAGACGACGCGGTGGTCGAGCGCTGCGTCGAGGACGGGATCCACTTCACGTGTTGTCCCACCTCGACCGCTGTTGTCTACGGCTGGCCCGATCTCACGACGCATCCCATCAACGCGATGATGAAGGCGGGCCTGCTCGTGCACCTCAACTCCGACGACCCCACGATGTTCCGCACCGACATCGGCAAGGAGTACGTCGATTTCGTGGGTCAGAACGAGTACCCACCGGAGACGGCGAAACAACTCGTACGCAACGGCGTCGACGCCGCCTGGCTCGACGATGCCGAGCGGGCCGCGTTGCATCGTGTCTTCGACGACGAGATCGCCGCGCTCGACAAGGAGCTCGCTCGGTGACTTCGCCGGTCGCGGGCATGCTCGCGAACACGGATCCGGCGCTCCGGCAGGCGTGGCACGCCGTGGCCCGCAGTGTCGAGGTCACGGACACGCCTCGCACGACGACGTTGTTGGGTGTCGATTGGGTGCAGGTCTGCCTCCCCGACGGGAACGGCGGGTCCGCGCCGGCCGCGTTCGTCGATCGGTGCCCGCACCGTCTCGCTCCGCTGTCGGCCGGAACGGTCGACGGGCCCTTCCTGCGCTGCGGCTACCACGGCTGGTGTTTCGACGCCGCCGGATCCTGCCGCGAGATCCCGGCACTCGGTGAGTCCGAGCACGTCCCGCCCCGGGCGGTCGCGACCGTCCCGGCCGGGCTCGAGGAACGGCACGGCATGGTCTTCCTCGCCCCCGAGCCGCCGCTCACCGAGTTGCTCGACGTTCCCGAGGCCGACGATCCCGCGTTCGTGCACGGTGCTCTCGATCCCATCTCCGCCAACGTCGGCGCCGGGCTGATGATCGACAACTTCCTCGACATGGCGCACTTCCCGTTCGTGCACGCGGCGACGATCGGTACGCCGGAGTCGGCGACCTTCGACTTCGGTGTCGGGCGGCAGGGATACGGCATGAACGTGCACAGCCGCCACCCGTTCCCGAACCGGGAAGATCCCGGTGTGGCGGAGGGTGTCCGCCCGCTCCTGCAGGAGCGCTATCGCGATCGTCGGTTGCCGCTCGATCTCACCAGAGAAGTGCACGTGAAGGCCGACCGGATGACGATCGAGCTGCGCCGGATACTCGGCGAGCTCGTCGCCGCGGCCGAGGCGCGACGCGCGTCGACGACAGGAGTGAGCGATGCGTAACGATCCCGTGGAACCGTCGGTTCGGGCGCGAGCGGTGGCCGCCGCCCAGGGCCGGGAGCCGTTCGACCTGCTGCTCGCGGGCGGCACGGTCGTCGACGTCGGCTGCGGTGAGCTCCGGGCCGCCGACGTGGGCATCGTCGGGCAACTGGTTGCGAGTGTGCACGACCGGGGTTCGCGTACCGACGCTCTCGACGTGATCGACTGCGCCGGCCGTTTCGTCGCGCCGGGTTTCATCGACATGCACGTGCACTTCGAGTCGTCGATGCTCACGCCCGGCGGGTACACAGGCGCGGTCTGCCCACGGGGAACCACCACGGTCTTCGTCGATCCGCACGAGCTCGCCAACGTGGCCGGGGTCATGGGGGTGCGCTACGCGGTCGAGGCGAGTCGTGGCCTGCCGGTCCGCTTCATCGTGCAAGCGCCCTCGTGCGTCCCGCCGCAACCGGGCCTCGAGCTCTCGGGCGCCGACCTCTACGGTCCCGAGATCACCGAGATGCTGTCGTGGGACGAGGTCGGGGGGCTCGCCGAGGTCATGGACATGATCGGCGTGCTCGGCAGCGCCGAACGCATGGTCGACGTCGTGGCCGCCGGGATCGAGAGCGGCAAGCTCGTCTCCGGGCACGCCGCGGGGCTGACCGGTCCGGTGCTCCAGGCATACCTCGCGGCGGGAATGACGTCGGACCACGAGGTCTTCACCGAGCCCGACTGTCTGGAGAAGCTGCGGGCGGGCATGACCGTCGAGCTGCGCGGGATGATCGACCCGATCCTTCCCGGCATCGTGGCCGAGCTGAACAGCCTGCCGATCACGCCTACTCATCTGGTCGCCGCGACCGACGACCTGTTCGCGCTGACGCTGCTCAACGACGGCGGCGTCGACCATCTGCTCCGCCGTCTCGTCGCCTACGGCCTCGATCCGGTGCTGGCCCTGCGCATCGCGACGTACAACGGCGCGTACCGGCTGCAGCGCGCCGATCTCGGTCTCGTCTCCGCCGGTCGCCGTGCCGACATCGTCGTGCTCGAGGACCTGGTCGGGTTCGTGGCCGAGCACGTCATCACCGATGGCCGGCTCGTGGCCTCGGGCGGCGAGATGGTCGTCGAGGTGATCGAGGCACCGAGCGATCCGCCACTCGACACGATGAAGCTTGCGAGCGTGGAACCGTCCGACATGGTGTTGCGACTCGACGCGCCCGACGGGGCCCACCGCATGCGCGTGATCGCCGACGCGGTCATGACCCGCTGGGACGAGAGCGAGGTGACCGTCCGCGACGGGATCGTCGAGGTTCCCGCCGGTGACATCGTCCAAGTGACGGTGCACCGCCACGGACGGACCACCCCGACGCCCTACTCGGCGCTGTTGTCGGGTTGGGGGAACTGGACCGGCGCCATCGCCACGACCGTCGCACACGACACCCACAACCTCGTCGTGTTCGGCCGTGACCCCCATGACATGGCGACGGCCGCGAACACCGTGATCGAGTCGGGCGGTGGGCTGGCGGTCGTGCGCGACGGAGAGGTGCTCGCCCGCGTCGCACTGCCGATCGCGGGGAATTCTCTCGCCGCTTCCCGCCGGGGAGCTCGCCGCCGCGCAGAAGGCGGTGCAGGATGCCGCCATCGAGATCGGCCTGTTCGCCCCGACGCTCACCCAGCCGCTGTTCCAGGTGATGCTCTCGTCGCTCGCCTGCCTCCCCGGGCCCCACGTGACCGACGTCGGCCTCATCGACGGGACGACGGGCGAGGTCGTCACGACCGCCCTGCTCGCCTGAGCCCGTTCAGCTGCTCGAGGTCAGCCACGCGGCGATGAGCAGCGCGGCTGCGTTGCTTCGCCGCGGCCGGCGCTGCCGAGGCATCGATCGAGCACGTCGCGATGTGCGCGAGAGTCGCGTCGTCGAACCCGAAGGCGCTCCGCACGAGCTCGTACTCCTCGAGCAGGTTCGGGCCGAACAGCAACGGATCGTCGGAGGTCGTCGACGAGCACGTCCGCGCCGCTCAGCTCCCGACCCGTGCCGCCGCCGCCCGGGCCGCCGCCGGCGGCTTCGTCGAACGTGGCGACCAGGTCGCAGCCCCGGAGCAGCCGGCAACTCACATCGACTCGAGGACCTTGGCGCGCCGCTCGAACAGCTCCTCCGCCGCAGCCTGCACGTCGGCGCGCGACGCGCTCGACGTCGAACGTGAGAGGCCGGCCCGCGCGCAGGAGGGGACGGCCGTCGACCCACACGTCGCGCACGTCGTGGCCGCTCGAGGAGAACACGAGGTGAGCGGCGACGTTGAAGAGGGCGCCGTGCATGACGGGCGTGGTGTGCAGGCCGTGCAGCGACACCGTCACGATGTCGGCCCGCTTGCCCGCTTCGAGGCTTCCCGTGATGTCGCCGAGACCGAGCGCGGCCGCGCCGCCCGAGGTCGCGAGCGCCAAGACGTCCCACGGGTCACCGGTCGTGGGGTCGAGCGTCGTGACCTTCTGCAGGAGGGAGGCGACTTTCATCTCCTCGATGAGGTCGAGGTTGTTGTTCTCCTTCTCGCCGTCGCTGCCGATCCCGACGCGGACCCCCGCCCGCCGCAGGTCGCCGATGCGGGCGGGCCCCGACGCGAGCTTCATGTTGGACGTCGGGCAGTGAGCGACGGCCGTGTCGGTCTGGGCGAGGAGCTCGATCTCCCGGTCGGAGAGCCACACGCAGTGGGCGACGACGGTCCGCGGCCCGAGGATCCCGCGGTCGTAGAACACCTCGATCGGGCGCCGCCCCCAACGCTTCAACGACTCCTCGACCTCCCAGATCGACTCCGACGAGTGGGTGTGCAGACCGGTCCCGTACTCGTCCATGAGCTCGATCGCCTGGGCGAAGCACTCCTTCGTGCAGTACATGAGGTGCTCGAGCCCGACCCACGTGCGGACGCGTCCGTCCGCTGCGGTCGCGTGCGATTCGAGGAGCCGGCGGTTCGACTCGATGCTCTCGAAGAAGTCGAAGCCTTCCTCGTCGGCCACGTACGGGACGAGCGTGGCGCGCACGCCGAGCTGTGCCGCGACCTCCGCGGAACCCTCCATGAATCGCCACATGTCCATCACCGAGGTCGTGCCCGCGAGCAGCCCCTCGGCGTAGCACTGCATCGACGCGGCTCGGGCGATTTCGGGCGTCAGCGCCTTGTGCGCGGGATCCACGTACGCCTTGAGCCAATCCCACAGCGACATCGACTCCGCCGTGCCGCGCAGCAGCCCGGAATGCAGGTGACAGTTGTGCAGCCCGGGAAGCACCGCGTGACCGCCGGCGTCGACGACCTCCGCGCCGGCGGCACGCGGGTCGGCATCGACCTCTTCGACCGTTCCGACTGCGGCGATCCGGTCGTCGACGATCAGCACCGAACCCGGGTCGAGGGCAACGTTGATGGCGGGGACCATGGGAAACACGATGCCGTTGCGGATGAGTGTGGTCACGGTGCCAGCGTTCCGGGGACGGGAAAACCTGTCAACTCGGCCGGCCGGTGTTCACACAGCCGTCACGAGCGGCGCCATTACGCTCCCGGCAATGGCAGCGGCACGTCATCCCCTCCTGCGCGCGCTGGAGCCGGTCGCCGAAGCACTCGGTGCGGAGCTGGTCGGCACCAGGCAAATGCGTCCCGGCGACGTGCCGCTGCAATGGGAGGGCGCGCTCGTCGGGGGTCTGCGCCTGCCGGGAATGCAGGGCACGCTCGAACGCATGATGGCTGCGGTGGAGCAGGAGCTGGGTGAGCCGCTCGCCGAGATGACCGCGCGAACACAAACAGCTCGCGGTGCGGATGCTCGACGAGCGCGGCGCGTTCGCCTTGCGCCGCTCGGTCGAGACCGTGGCCGATGCCATGGGTGTGAGCCGATTCACGATCTACAACTACCTCAATGCGGACGGATGACGTCATGCACGACGACCGGACCTTTTCCGAGCCGGCCGCGCGTTTCTGGCACCCGGTTGCCCGTTCGGCCGACGTCGGCGCGGGCGCTGTCGTCGGTGGGCGCTGTCGTCGGTCGGCGCTGCGGGCCCTCGGCTTTGGCGAGATCCAGACCTAACTGCGCGTAGTACGCCTCACGTACCGACCCCGAGCCGGTTCTCCCACGTAGCGGCCGTCGCGAGCGACGAGGTCACCGCGTGCGAACACCGATTCCGGCCAGCCCGTGACCGTCATGCCGTGATAAGGCGAGTGGTCGACCGCCATGTGCAGGGCCTCCGCATCGAGGGACTGATCACGAGCAGGGTCCCAGACGACCACGTCGGCGTCGGCGCCGACCCGCAGGTTTCCCTTCGCGGGCCACAGCCCGAAGGTTCGGGCCGGGGCCTCGGCGCACAGGCGGACCCAATCGGCGCGGCTGATGCGGCCGGCGGTCACGGCTTCCCAGATGAGTCCCATGCGGGTCTCGATGCCGGGCATTCCACCGGGATCTCCGTGAAGTCGGCGTATCCCTCGCGACGGTCGCGCGTGCCCGCACGGCGGTCGGCGACGGTGAACGGGCAGTGGTCGGTCGCGACCGTTTGGATCGCGCCGGTCGCGATGCCGTTCCAGAGCTCCTCGACGTGCCAGGGGTCTCGTAGCGGCGGCGTGCACACATACGACGCGCCGTCGGGATCGGTCAGGCGCGCCGTGTCCAGGTACAGGTACTGCGGGCAGGTCTCCGCCACGACGTCGACGCCGCGCTCGCGCGCCGCGCGCACCGCGGCGAGCGCCGGGGCCGACGAGAGGTGGACGACGTACACGCTGGTCTCCGCGCGTTCGGCCAGCGTGGCCACGCGCGTGACGGCTTCGGCCTCGAGCGCCGCCGGCCGCGTCGCGCGTGTTCGAGCACACCGGTACGGCCCTCGGCCACAGCCTGACGTCGCAGTGCCTCGATGGCGCCGCCGTTCTCGCAGTGCAGGGCGACGAACGCGCCGTGTCTGCGCGTGATCCGCATGATCTCGGCGATCACGTCGTCGTCGACCTCGAGGAGCTCGGGGTACGCCATGTACAGCTTGAACGAGGTGATGCCGGCTTCGACGCATTGCGCGACTGCGTGTTCGGATACCTGCTCGGTGAAGGTCATGTGCAGCCCGTAGTCGATGCAGGCGGGCTCGGCCCAGTGACGCCAGGTCGTGAGAGCATCCATCGGGTCCTCGCCCCGATAGGCAGTGACGTAGTCGATGATCGTCGTGGTTCCGCCGATCGCGGCGGCGACGGTCCCCGTGAGGAAGTCGTCGCTGACCTGCAGTCGGCCGACCGGTAGGTGCAGATGCGTGTGCACGTCGACGCCACCGGGAACGAGCAGCCGCCCTGCGCACTCGGTGACCGGTTCGCCCGGCTCCGGGACGAGCTCGGGCCCGACCTCGGCGATGCGACCGTCGCGGCCGATGCGCAGGTCGGCGCGGCGCTCGCCGTCGAGGTCGAGGACGGTCCCGCCGCGCAGCAGCACGGCGTTAGGGTGCATCGCGATGCCGTTGCGTATCGAATTCACGGTCGAGCCCTTCGTCGACGGCGCGCCCGGCCCGCACGTGCGCGCCGCGGTCGATGCGGCCCGAGCGGTCGGGCTCACGGTCGACTTCGGGCCGTTCGGGAGCTCGGTCGAGGGCGGCGACGAGGAGGTCCTGGCCGCGGCCGAGGCGCTGACCCGGGCCGCGATGGGAGCCGGCGCCACCCGGGTGTCGATGCAGGTCATTCGCCCCGAATGACGCGTTCGCGGCCGGGTTCACGCCTGGTTCACGCCTGCTTTCCCGCCGGTGTTCACGCCGGTGTTCACGCCGGTGTCGCCGTATTGACACTGTCTTCATGAGCCTGCATTGACAGTTTGTTGAATTGGAGCAGAACCTGTGCAGGCCATGCCCGTCATCGTTCCCGACTCCCTGGAAACCGCCCTCGCGGCGCTCGCCGATCACCCTGACGCGACTGTCCTCGCGGGCGGCACGGATCTGATGGTCGAGGTCAACGACGGCCGCCGGGCCCTGGCGGACGTCGTGGCGATCGGCCACGTTCGCCGAGCTCGCAGGCGTCCGGGTGGTCGGCGCGACCCTCGTGATCGGGGCCGCGACACCGTTCGCGCGACTTGGAGCACGGTGTCGTCGCCGAGCTCGTGCCCGCCCTCGCGCTACGCGGGACGCACCGTCGGGTCGCCGCAGATCCGCAACGCGGCGACGATCGGCGGCAACCTCGCCACCGCGTCGCCCGCCGGTGACACGCTGCCGGTGCTGGTCGCGCTCGGCGCGACCGTCGAGGTCGCCTCGGTCGACCGCGGCGCCGGATCGTGCCGATCTCGGAGTTCTTCGTCGGGCCCAAGCGCACGCGCTCGCCGACGCGGCGAGCTGGTCGTCTCGGTATGGGTGCCCGTGCGGCGCGGTCCCCAGGACTACCTGAAGGTCGGGCGTGCGCAACGCGATGGTCATCGCCGTCGCCTCGCTCGCGCTCGTCGTCGACCTCGACGCGCGTTCGGTCGGCGTCGGGCTCGGGTCGGTCGGACCGACGCCGCTGCGCGCACCCGACGCGGGCATGGCTGCCGACGCGGGCGCTGGCGTGGCGGCGGCCTCGACGTGTGGTCGCCGACGACTGCCGAGTTCGGTCGTTCGGGTCGCAGCCGAGGCCGCGGCCCATCGACGACCACCGGGGGACCGCCGAATACCGGCGCCACGCGGTGGGGGTCATTGCCGGCCGCGCCCTCGCGAGGGTGTCGCGTGACGAGCGAGATGTACGTCGGCTGCACGTCAACGGCGAAGGACCACGCCGTTGACGACGCGTGGCTCGGCGAGAGCCTCCTGTACGTGCTGCGCGAGCGCCTCGGGTTCCCGGGCGCGAAGGCCGGCTGCGAGCAGGGCGAGTGCGGCTCGTGCTCGGTGCTCGTCGACGGGGCGCTGGTGTGCGCGTGCCTCGTGCTCGCGGCGCGCGGCCGTCGGCGCCGAGATCATCACGATCGAGGGACTGCAACCGCAAGAACGCGGCGCGCTCACCGACGTGCAGCAGCGCCTTCGTCGAGACGGGCGCGGTGCAGTGCGGCTTCTGCACACCCGGGCTTGTCATGGCGGTGCACGACGCTGCTGGAACGCGAGTCCCGACGCCGAGCGACCTGAGGTGCGCGAGGCGATCTAGCGGGAACCTGTGCCGTTGCACCGGCTACGGCCGGATCCTGGAAGCGGTGCGAGGTCGCCGTCGCCGGC
The DNA here is from genome assembly GCA_963784845.1 of uncultured Actinomycetes bacterium. GTDB lineage: Bacteria > Actinomycetota > Acidimicrobiia > IMCC26256 > PALSA-610 > PALSA-610. Next base: position 160,507 of record CAWASN010000007.1, read on the forward strand.
CGCAGGGATGCGGCCGATGAGCGCCGTCGACACCGGTACCCGCGTCGCGCGGCGGCATCGGCGCAGCGGGCGACCCGCCCCGACGGCATCGCCAAGGTCCGGGGCGAGTTCGCGTTCGCGCGGCGACCTGTGGGCCGACGGCATGCTCTGGGGTCAGGCACTGCGTTCGCCGCACCCGTCGGCGCGTATCCGCGCAATCGACATCGCGCCCGCGCTCGCGATCACCGGGCGTGCACGCGGTGCTGACCGCCGACGACGTTCCGGTGCAACCGGTACGGCCTCGAGCGGCGCGACCAACCGGTACTGGCCCGCGACGTCATCCGCTACGTCGGCGAGCCGATCGCCGTCGTCGCCGCCGACCACCCCGACACCGCCGCGGCGGGCGTGCGCCGCCATCGTCGTCGACTACGAGTCGCTCGATCCGCTGGCCGACCCGCGGACTCGCGGCGACGCCGCGCCGGCATCCATCCCGATGGCAACGTGTTCCGCGACCTCCGTGATCCGCGCGGGCGATGTCCAGGCCGCATGGGGCCGGTCGTCGTGGAGGGCACCTACGAGATCGGGATGCAGGACCAGGCGTTCATGGGTCCCGAGGCGGGGCTCGCGACGCCGGCCGAGCGACGGCGGGGTCGATCTCGTCGTGTCGACGCAGTGGCTGCACAACGACCGCGATCAGGTGGCGGAGTGCCTGGGACTGGCCCCCGAGCTCGTGCGGCTCAGCCTCGGCGGCGTCGGCGGGGCCTTCGGCGCGCGCGAAGACGTGAGCCTGCACGTCCACGCCTGCCTGCTCGCGGTGCGCACGGGCGGCCCGTGAAGATCGTGTACTCGCGCGCGGAGTCGTTCTTCGGGCACGTCCACCGCCATCCCGGCCGCATCTGGATGCGCCACTCGGCGCGCGCCCGACGGCGAGATCGTCACCTTCGAATCGCGCATCGTGCTCGACGGAGGCGCGTACCGCTCGTCGAGCTACCACGTCGACGGCCAACGCCGCCTGCTTCGCCGGCGGGCCCGTACCGGGTGCCCAACGCGCTGGTCGAGGCGTTCGGGGTCCGTACCAACAACCCGCCCTGCGGCGCGATGCGCGGGTTCGGCGTCGGTGCAGGTCGTGTTTCGCCCACGAGGCGCAGATGGACCTGTCTGGCCGACGCGTGCGGGCTCGATCCGGTCGAGCTACGACTGCGCAACGCGCTCGCGCCCGGCGACGAGCTGCTCACCGGCCAGCGCATCGAGGGCACGCCTGCCGGTGGCCGACGTCATCCGCGCCTGCGCGGCTCTGCCGCTGCCGGGACCGGCCCTCGACGGCGGCTCGTTGGCCCGGCCGGGTGGCGCCGGGCGGACCGCCGACGAGGGCGACGTCCGCCGAGGTGTCGGATTCGCGGTCGGGTTCAAGAACCTCATGTACGCCGAGGGCTACATGGACGGCTCGATGGCCCGCTGCCGCCTGCTCGACGCCGGCGTCGTCACCATCACCTGCGCGGCCGCCGAGGTCGGGCAGGGATTCGTCACGCTGGCCCAGCAGATCGCCCGCACGGTGCTCGGTGTCGACGACGTCATCGTCGCACCGGCCGACACGGCGATCGGCTCCGCGGGATCGACCTCGGCGAGCCGCCAGACGATCATGTCGGGCGGCGCGGTCGAGAAGGCTTGCCGCGCCGCTGCGCGCCGAGCTCGAGTCCCGAGCAGGGCCCGGCCGGCTCGACGTGGCCGCGCTCACCGCGCGAACGCCGGTCGACGTGACCGAGGAGTACCACCACCGCCTGACGCACCCGCTCGACGCCGACGGCCAGGGCGACGCGCACGTCTCGTTCGCGTGCGCCGCGCACCGTGCGGTCGTCGACGTCGATCCCGATCTCGGGCTGGTGCGGGTCGTCCATCTCGCTACCGCGCAGGACGTCGGGCCGCGTGCTCAACCCCTTGCAGGTGACCGGGCAGATCGAGGGCGGTATCGCGCAGGGCGTCGGTCTGGCGGTGATGGAAGAGCTCATCGTCGACGGCGGCAAGGTGCGGAACGCGAGCTTCACCGACTACCTCATCCCGACCGCGCTCGATGCGCCGACGGTCGATGCCACGCTGATCGAGGAACCCGAACCCGGCGCGCCCTTCGGCGCCAAAGGCGTGGGGGAGCCGCCGACCATCTCGTCGACGCCGGCCATCGTCGCCGCGATCCGCTCGGCGACGGGCGCGCCGTGCACGCGTGTGCCGGTCCGGCCGCGCGACCTCGTGCCCGGAGACACGCCGGAAGGGACGCGATGACGACAGCTCCCGTCGACGGGCTGGCGATCTCGTTCGCACGACTCCGATCCCGGATCGACGCGCTCGCCGAGATCGGTGCGATCGACGGTGGGGGTTCGGCGCGGCTCGCCCTCAGCGACGACGACCGGCGCGGACGCGATCTCGTGCTCAGTTGGATGCGCGACCTCGGGCTGCGGGTGGATATCGACGAGATCGGCAACGTCGTCGGCACCTGGCCGGCCGGACGGTACGGCCGCACCCGTGATGACCGGCAGCCACATCGACACCGTCGCGTACCGGCGGCCGTTTCGACGGCGACCTCGGCGTGCTCGCCGGGCATCGAGGTCATCGAGACGCTCATCACCGCGGCATCGCACTCGATCGGCCCGTTCGCGGTCGCGTTCTTCACCGACGAGGAGGGGGCCGCTTCGCCCCCGACATGCTCGGCGCCTCGTCTACGCGGGCGGACTGCCGCTGGAGGAGGCGCTCACGATCACCGCCGATCGACGGCGCGCTCGCCTCGGCGACGAGCTGGTGCGCATCGGCTACGCCGGGCGCCACGCCGTGCCCGGCCCGTCCGCCGCACGCGTTCGTCGAGCTGCACATCGAGCAGGGTCCGGTGCTCGAGGCCGCGCGGCTGCACGATCGGCGTCGTGACCGGCGTGCAGGGCATCTCCTGGACCGAGCTCACCATCACCGGGCAGTCGAACCACGCCGGCACGACGCCGATGTCGCTGCGCCACGACGCCGGGCTACGCGGCGGCGCGGATCGTCACCGGCGTGCGCGACCTGGCCGCGGCGGTTCGGCGCCGCCGCAGGTGGCGACCGTCGGGCGCATCGAGCTGCGTCCCGAATCTCGTCAACGTCGTCGCCGGGGCAGGCGACTGCTCACGGTCGACCTGCGCAACACCGACGAGACGCTGCTGCGCCGGGCCGAGGAGGCGCTTGCGCGCGTTCTGCGACGGCGGTCGCCGCCGCCGAGGGGGTGACGATCACGCGCCGATCCCTGGCCCGCTTCGAGCCGGTCGAGTTCGACGTCGGGTGATCGAGCTGGTCGAGGAAGTCGACCGCGGCGCGCCTCGGCCTGCCGACGCAGCGGATGCCGTCCGGCGCCGGCCACGATGCGCAGATGCTCGCCCGGATGTGCCCGGCCGGCGATGATGTTCGTCCCCAGCGTGCACGGCATCAGCCACAACCCGGCCGAGCTCACGACCGACGCCGACCTGGAGGCGGGCGCCAACGTACTGTTGCACGTGCTCGTACGCCTCGCGACCGAACAACCATGAGCCGCCTCCTCACCGATCGCGGCCGCGCAGATGGGCCCGGTGGCGCGCGCCGAGGCGCGCGAGCGCGTAGTCGACCGGATCATCGCGATGCTGCGGGAAGCGGCCGGTCGGGGTGCCGAGCTCGTCGTGTTCCCGGAGCTCGCGCTGACGTCCTTCTTCCCCCGCTGGGACCTGCCCGACTCCGATGTCGTGGCGTTCTTCGAGCGGGAGATGCCGGGACCGCAGACCCAACCGCTGTTCGACGAGGCGTTGCGGCTCGGTGTCGGCTTCCATCTCGGCTATGCGGAGCTGACGCCCGACGGTCATCGGTACAACACCGCGATCCTCGTCGAGCGCGACGGACAGCGTCGTCGCGAAGTACCGAAAGGTTCACCTCCCGGGCCACGAGAAGCCGGAGGCGTGGCGACCGTTCCAGCATCTCGAGCGCAAGTACTTCGAGCCCGGCCCCGAGTCGTTTGCCGTGCACGACGGCTTCGGGGGGCGCATTGGGATCGCGATCTGCAACGACAGGCGCTGGTCGGAGACGTATCGGGTGCTCGGTCTCCAGGGGGTGGAGCTGATCTGTATCGGTTACAACACGCCGATCCACTACACGCCCGACCCCGGTCAGGATCGGCTCGCCGCGTTCCACAACAACCTCGTGATGGCTGCCGGCGCCTACGAGAACGGCACGTGGATCGTCGGGGTCGCCAAGGGCGGTCTCGAAGAGGGCGTGGACGGGTTGGCCGACAGCCAGATCATCGCACCGTCGGGTGAGGTCGTCGCGCGCGCGACGACGAACGACGACGAGGTGGTCGTCGCGGCGTGCGATCTCGATCTCTGCAACGACTACAAGCACACCGTCTTCGATTTCGATCGCTACCGGCGGCCGGAGATGTACACGCGTATCTGCGCGCCGGCCGGCGGCCAGGTAGATCCTCGCTCGTGACCGATGTGCTCGATGTCGATCTGCTCGCGTTCGAGCGGGGGAGCGACGGACAGCGCCGCGCGGTCGTCGACGGTGTCATGCGCAGCCTGGGTACCGGGTTCGTCTTCACCAGCCACGACATCCCACCCGATCTGATGGACGACGCCTACGGCATGCTGCGACAGTTCTTCGCGCTCCCGGTCGGGGAGAAAGACCGGTGGCGCGTGCCCGAGAGCCACGGTCAGACCGGCTACACCGGCCTCCTCGTCGAGACGGCCGCCACGAGCCACCTCGCCGACTGGAAAGAGATGCTGAACTGGGGAACCGAGGTTCCGCGTCACCATCCCTTCCGCGCCCGGTATCCGCACCGGTACCTCGACCAGAGGTTTCCCGAGACCGTGGTCCCCGGGATCGGTCGAGTGCTCGTCGCGTTCCACGACCGTCTCGTCGATCTCCAGGCGCGCTTCTTGCGCATCGTCGCGGCCGGCCTCGGCGTCGCCGCCGGCTACTTCGACGACATCCTCGCCGACGGTTCGCACCTCACGCGCGCGATCCACTACCCCGCGATGTCATCGGCGCCGAGCGGCGGCCACGTGTGGGCCGACGCGCACACGGACATCAACCTCGTGACCGCGCTCCCGCGCGCCACGAGCCGTGGTCTCCAACTGCAAACGTCCGAGGGTTGGCACGACGTCGTGCCTCCCGAAGGTCACGTGGTCGTCAACTCGGGGATCATGCTCGCACGCCTGAGCAACGGCCGCATTCCCGCGGGGACGCACCGCGTCGTCGCGGATGAGCAGACGCCGACCGATCGGTACTCGGTCGTGCAGTTCTGCCATCCGGCGCCCTGGTTCTCGCTCGCGCCGCTGCCGACGTGTGTCGACGACGCGCATCCGCTTCGCTACGGCACGATCGAGTCCGGAGATCTCCTCGACCGGGTGCTCTACGACATCGGCCTCATCCGTCCGGAGTGACGCCCCCGGTCAGCTCGCGGCGCCGATACCGCCGCCCGGCGGGATGATCGTCTTGAGCTCGACGTAGTGCTCGATGCCTTCCTTGCCGAATTCGCGACCCACCCCGGAGGCCTTGTACCCGCCGAAAGGTGCGACGAAGTCCATCGTGTACTGGTTGACCGCGTAGGTTCCGGTGCGCACTCTGTGGGCGATGTCCATGCCCTGCTCGACGTCGTTGGTCCAGACCGAACCGGCGAGGCCGTACTCGCTGTCGTTGGCGATGCGGACGGCATCACGCACGTCGTCGTAGGCGATGACAGCGAGCACGGGCCCGAAGATCTCCTCGCGCGCGATCCGCATGTCGTTCGTGGCGTTGGCGAACACCGTCGGTTGCACGTACCAGCCGCGGTCGATGCCTGCCGGTAGGCCGTTCCCGCCGACGGTGACTCTCGCGCCTTCTTCCTGACCGAGCGCGATGTACTTCTCGACGCGATCCTGTTGGCGCTTGGCAACGAGCGGACCGATGTCGGTGGTCGTCTCCGCGGGATCGCCGACCGAAAGGTCGCCGACCATGGTCGTGATCGCGTCGACGACCTCGTCGTAGCGCGACTTGCTCGCCAAGATGCGCGTCTGGGCGACGCACGCCTGCCCGTTGTTCATGAGCGAAGCCATCTTCAAGCCCTCGACCGTGGCGGCGAGGTCGGCGTCATCGAGGATGATGGCGGCCGACTTGCCTCCGAGCTCGAGACTCACGCGCTTCAACTGCTCGCCACAGATGGCCGCGATGCGCCGGCCGGCCGCGGTCGATCCGGTGAACGCGACCTTGTCGATGCCCGGGTGGCGCACGAGGTGTTCACCGACCTCGCGTCCCGCGGGGAGGATCGACGACGACACCCTTCGGGATGCCGGCCTCCTCGAGCAACTCGGCCATGAGGTACGCGTCGAGCGGAGTCTCGGGAGCGGGCTTGATGATGATCGTGCAGCCGGTCAGGAGCGCCGGACCGAGCTTGGCCATCGTGACGAACTGGGGAACGTTCCAGGGCACGATGCCCGCGACCACGCCGACGGGCTCCGACCGGACGATGACGTCGGTGCCGAGCATGCCGGTGCGGACGTCTTCCCAGGGGAACTGCTGGGCGAGACCGATGAAGGTGTTGAGCATCATCCACGCCGCGGGCGCCTGTCCCAGGTTCGAGAACGTGATCGGCGAACCCATCTCGGCCGTGATGATCTCGGCCATGTCGCCGAGGCGACCCATGTAGGCGTCGGCGAAGCGTTGCACCGCGGCGATCCGGTCCTCGGGTGCCAGGCGGGGCCAGTCGCCGTCGTCGAAGGCGGAGCGTGCGGACGCGACTGCACGGTCGACGTCGGCGGGCGAGGCGTCGGGGACGGTCGCGATGACTTCCTCGGTGACCGGCGAGATCACCTCGATGACGTCCTCGGTCGCCGGATACACCCACTCACCGCCGATGAACAGCCTGTCGTGCACCTTCATGCTCATACCTCCGAGACGTTGCCCATGCCGGACGCTAGTGTGCCACTAGTCTCAGTTCGACTATCCAGCGGCACGCGCCGTGCCGACGATTGCACCGGCGGAGCTCCGGGGGTCCTATGTCTGGCGTTGGTCGCCGTGCCGCGGCTGGTGTCGCCCTGATGTTCGTGCTCGTGGTGGCAGCGTGCGGGAGCGACGGCGGGTCATCCGGACCCTCGTCGCGCTCCTCGTCGCGCTCTTCGTCGCCGACGGGAACCTCGAAGCCGGTCGGCGCCCCGAAATTGGGTGGGACGCTCACCGTGTTCGCGGCGGCGTCGCTCACCGGCGCGTTCAACCGGGAGAAGGCGACCCTGGAGGCAGCCGACCCGGCGCTGTCGCTCACCTACAACTTCGCCGGTTCGCAGGCGCTCGTCACCCAGATCCAACAGGGTGCGCCTGCCGACGTGTTTGCTTCGGCCGACACGTCGCACATGGACACGCTGGTCGAGGCCGGCCTGGTCGAGACACCGAAGGTCTTCGCGGAGAACCTCCTCGAGATCGCGGTCGCGCCCGGGAATCCGAAGCACATTGCCGGCCTGGCCGACCTGGAGAAGCCGGGCATCACCTTGGTGCTCGCGGACACCTCGGTGCCGGCCGGCAAGTATGCCCGCCAGGCGTTCACCAAGGCCGGGCTCCCCGCGCCGAAGCCGGCCTCGAACGAGCTCGACGTCAAGGCGACGCTCGCGAAGCTGATCCTGGGCGACGCCGACGCGGTGGTCGTCTACGTCAGCGACGTGAAGTCGGCGGGCGACAAGGTGGAGGGGATCACGATTCCTTCCGACCAGAACGTCCGTGCGACGTATCCGATCGCGGCGGTGAAAGCGTCGAGGAACCTGGCCGGCGCGGAGGCGTTCGTCGACGAGATCGCGAGCGGGTCCGGACAGCGGGCGCTCGCGGCCGCGGGGTTCTTGACCCCGAGCTGAACCGGGCGCGCGTCAGCAGGACGCGTCACGACTGCGTCACGACGATCCGACGAATCCAACTCTCACCACAAGAATTCTCACCAATCCGGGCTCTGGAATTGACGATGGGATCTTCGGGCGCCGGTCGGCGGTGTCCAGGACTCTGACGAAACGAGCTCCGATGCAGCAATCCGTCGTCTTCGTCGCGCCGAGGTGGCGCGACGCTTGTCGTCGTCAGCCTTGTCAGCGCTTTTCTCCTGATGTTCGCCAACTCGGCGAGCGCCGCCATCGTGGCCAAGGTCCCGCTCGGGACCGCCGGCAACTACTCCGTGCTCGCGGGTGCGGGCGTCACCAACGTCGGCAACACCACGATGCATCAGAATCTCGGCACCTCGCCGACTCCCTCGATCACCGGCTTCCCTCCGGGACTCGTGCTCGCGCCCGGCGTCGAGGACATCGGGGGCGCCGCGAACGCGCAGCTCGACCTGACCACCGCCTACGACGATGCACACCTGCGGCCGACCCTCACCGCGACGACCCCGGCCGATCTGTCCGGGCGCACCCTCGTCGGCGGCGTCTACGCGGCGACCGCGAAGGGCCCGCTCAGCCTGACCGGCACGCTCACCCTCAACGCGCAGGGCAATCCGGACACGGTGTGGATCTTCCAGACCGACTCCTCGCTCATCACCGGCTCGGGCAGCGTCGTGAGCCTCATCAACGGTGCCCAGGAATGCAACGTCTACTGGCAGGTGCTGAGCTCGGCGACCCTCGGCAGCGGCTCGACGTTCGTGGGCAACATCTTTGCGCTCACCTCGATCAGCATGCAGGACAACGTGACCGTGCACGGCCGTGCCCTCGCCCGCAACGGTGCGGTCACCTTGATCAACGATCACTTCACCACTCCGACGTGTGCGACGGCTGCGGCGACTCCGACGACCACCACGCCCGCGGGCAGTCCCGGAGCGACGACGCCCGGGCCGACGCTCCCCGGCGGCGGCTTCCCCCGGCGGTCACACCCGGCACGACACTGCCCGGCACCGGTTCGACGACGACGACGCTCGGTCTCACGGTCGGCGTCGTCGGCCCGCCGGTGACGGGTGTCGCGCCGCTTCCCGCCCACGAGTTCCCGTGGCCGGCCGTGTTGATGGTCGGTGCCGGGGGTGCCGCCGCGCTCGGCGTGCTGGTGGAGCGGCGTCACCGCATGCACCGCGCGGCACGGGCCGATCGGTGACCCGTCGCCGTTCCAAATGAGGTGGACTGCTTCCACCCGGCCGGTCCTTTCCATCTCGGTGCTGACGGCGGCGGCGTTGTTCGCGGGGTGCGCGCACTCGTCGGGTGAAGCGGTCGTCGCGCCACGCCCGTCGACGCGGCCGTCGATCGTCACGACGACCTCGGCGTCGGCGCACCCGAAGGCGACGCGGCCGGTCGAGGATCCGCCCGTACCCGCCGCCCTCTACGCGCCGGGCCTCGACATCCGAGCGCGGCCGGTCCCGGTTCCCCTGCAGCTCCGGATCCCGTCGATCGCGGTCGACGCCCAGGTCCTCGGTGTGGGCGTGACGACCGCCGACGTGATGGACGCGCCCGAAGGCCCGGCCCACGACCCGGTGTGGGGAGAGGCCTTCTGGTATCGGGAAGTGCAGTCCCGGGCGTCGTCAGCACCGCGTTGATCGCGGGTCACATCAACGGGCCTCGGGGGACGTCGGGCGTGTTCGCTCACCTCGACCGGTTGCACGCGGGCGATCTCATCGTCGCGCACGACACCCGCAGCGGTCTCGACGTTCGCTTCCGGGTCAGCTCTTCGGCCTCGTTCACGCTCGCGCAGACGAGGCAACCCGACGTGCTCGAGCAGATGTACGGCATCGGTCCGGTCGCGGGCACGACTCCGCAGCGGGCCAAGGACGGGCTCGCGGATCTCACTCTTGTCACGTGTGCGGGAACCTTCGACACCGGCCTCGGTACCCACGATCACCGATTGGCCGTGTTCGCGACGCGGGTCGTCTGATTCGGGGCTCGGGGACCGAGCCCTTGTGCGACGAGCGACCGTGGCGCGTCGAGGTGGTGGCTTTCGCCGCGGGACCACGGCGCGGCTCGCCGCATCCTTGCGACGGCGCTGCGATGATCGACGCGCACGTCGCCGTCTACGCTCGGGTGGCGTCCGGTCGCGATCGAGTCTCGGCCGCGATCCAATCGGCATACGGCGCGAACGCGGTGACGATCTCGCCGGCGATGATCTCGGGCACTTCGTAGGGATGTTCCGCCTGTATGCGATCGACGGCGGCGTCGATCCGCTCCGATGTCGTCTTGCAGACGAACAGCCATTCCTCGGACCGGTCGATGTTTCCCTTCCACCAGTATCGACTGGTCACGGGACCGATCGTCTGCGCGCACGCGACCAGGCGATCGCGGAGGAGGCCCGAGACGATCGTCTCGCCGCGGGCAAGGTCGTCGATGGTGAACTGCACCTGGAGACTTCTCATGGAAGTCCGAACTTAGGTGTGCGCGCTCAGCGAGTCACGCGCGCGAACACGAGGTCCTCGGCGCGGGCGGTGCGGATCGACCACGACACGGTGAGGACAACTGCACTGATCGTGATCGCCAGGCTGACCAGACTCTTCACGGCGACGAACGTGGTCGTAGGCAGGCTGACCAGCAAGGTGAAGGTCGTCGCCGCGCTCAGGAGATGCACGCCCGCCCACAACAAGGTCAGGCCGCTGAAGAGCCGTACGACCCCGGGCCGGGTCGAGATCTCGGGCGCGAGCGGGCAGAAATCGCAGGCCATGCGCGCGATCATCGGACGACCGAACATCAGTGAGCCGAAGAACACCAACGCGAGCGCAACCGTGGTGGCCACCGGTTGCAGGAAGTACATGAACGTGCCGCTCAGGATGCCGACCACGGTGCGCACGGTGAGTCCGATCACCGCGAGCTGGAGTATGCCGGGGACGCCGTGTCCCATGAGCAGACGCCGGACGACCGCGCCGTACGACCACACCAGGACCGAGAGCATCGCCGGTGTCGGTCCGAGCGTCGTGAAGAATATGTAGAACAGGACCGCGGGAACGACGGTCGCCTCGATGAGCGACGGAAGCGACCGCCGCCCGACTGCCTCGAGCACGCGGAGCTTGGACAGCGCGCAGTCGGCCGAACGTTCTCCCGCGGGTGCGGCGATCAGCATCGGTCGTTCGATCTCGGTGGCGCGTGCCTCGACGATTTCGTCGACGAGCAGGGCGAGCGAGCTATCCATGCGAGCTGTCCATGCGAGGTGCGACCGATCCAAGCCCCGGTCGGCGAACCCTCTGCCCGGCGAAGAAGCCTGGCTCGAGTCTATTCGTTCGCGGTCGTCTCCCTTGTCCGCAGGCGGTTTCGCGGCTCGTGAGTGTCGAGCTCCGCCACCGCCGCCGGCCGTCACCTTCGAGAGGCTCGGGCGCGCGGCGTGCCGGCGAGGAGGTGCAGCACTTCACCGATCGTTCGTTGCCGTTCGGTCGAGTCCGGGAGCGGCATGTGGTGTTGGATCGAGTAGCGGTTCCGACGCCCGTCGCGTTCCTTCAACACGTATCCGGCGTCGGTGAGATCGGCGACGATCGCGTACGCACTGCGTTCGGTGACTCCGAGCTCGGCGGCCATGTCACGGAGTCGGAGTCCCGGGTCGTGTGCGATGCACAGGAGCGCTCGGGCGTGGTTGGTCAGGAAGCTCCACTGCGCCACGGGTCCAATAGTAGCAGTTTGATTCCGGCATTGTCCTGCTAGTATCGAGGTCGCATGCGCTATCTCTACTCAGCAGACAGTGACGAGCTCGTCGCCCACGCCCCGGGTCGGCGCGACTTCTTCAGAGAGGGCGACGACCGGGTCTGGGCGCACGAGTCGCACGGTTGGCTCGTGGCCGCGGAATCGGGTCGGACACTGGCCCACCGCACCGGCGACACGTACTACGGCGCCGTCGACGGTGAACGTCTCTACCGGGTCTCCTCGGAGGTCGACGCGGCGGCGCCCGCCGCCACCGACGCGCCCGATGTGGGCGCCCGCCCCCGTCGAACGGGCCATCGCTCCGTCCGGACCCGGCAGTGAGGTCGAGTAACATCACGGTGCGCTTGCCTTCACGTCGGAGCGCATCCGGGAAACTCGTTCCGGACTCTTCTCGGACTTCCCGCGCAGCGGTGCTCGAGTCGCACGTCTTGTGCTGCATTCCGTGTGAGCTACGAGAGCTGGGAGTCTCGGTATGAATACCGATCGCGGCAGTATCGAACGCAACCTCGCCCGCCTGGCGACCGAACGGACCGCGCTCTTCACGCGTTCGGGCCAGAGCTTCGGCCTCACGCCGGCCGACCAGAATCGTCTGAAGGTCGTCGAGCGCGAGCTCGATGAGGCATTCGGTGCACTGCGCGAGATCCGCGCCGTGCGCGATGCGAGCCGGTTCAGTCGTGAGGACCCGGTCATTCGCCGGGCGATCGCACGCAGCAGCGAGTCGATCTCGGCGAAACCTCGCCGGATCACCTGACCGCCGGTTCGCGTCCGGGTAGGACTCGGCCGAGCCCGGGGCGAGCGCGACCTCGGGCCTCCCTACCGCCTGTCCGAGGTCGGTGACGCCTCGAAGAGTCCTTCGAACTCGAGTGCGCCGTCGCGCACACGACCGTAGAGCAGCCAATCGCCGCGGAACATGCCGTGCTCGTACGGCGAGCACGCGATGTGCGTGCGCGCGCCCCGGTCGTGCTCGACAGGAACCGGATCGCCTCGAGCCCGGCCTTGAGACCGGGCCCCGAGAGGATCGGAGCGCGGAAGAGCCCCTCGACCAGTACCCCGCGGTGTCGTAAGCGAGGACCGGGATCGCGTTCGGCCACAGGGGCGGGTCTTGGGCGTACCGTGCGACGAACCGTTCGCGGAATCCGGCAACGAGCGGGTTGCGCGGATCGAACTGGTCGACTCCCACCCAACCTTCGAACTTGTCGAAGCCCATCAGATAGAACATGAAGGCCGTCCCCATGATGCGCGGCGGGTCCCATCCGAGCTCGTCGAGCGCCGCGCGCAACAGGCCCTTCGCGGCGAGCATGCCGTAGCCCATGTACACCAGCGCGTCGGGATCGACGCGGCGCAGGCTCGCGAGATTCGTCGCCAGGTGCCGGGGGCTCTGGCTCACTGTCTCGACCGCGGCGATGCTCACGCCGCGGCGACGACACTCTTGGCGGAAGAACCGGAAGTACTCCTCGCCGTTCGGCGAGATCTCGCTGAGCACGGCCACGCGCTCGTGGCCGTTGCGCTCGAGCCACGCCACGACGAGCGCGGCGTCGCCGCCGCAATCGCCGTTGCCGAGCCGGAAGCAGTATTCGCCCTGCAGGCGCTCCGTTCCGCACCAACTGATGAGCGGTACCTGCAACTCGTTCGCGAGTGGCCCGACGGTGATGGCGTTGTCGGAGCTGTACGCGCCGGCGACGCCGATACACCCTTGGTCGACCAGATAGCGGAAGCCGTCGGTGGCGTTCTTGGCCGATCCTCCGGGAAGGCCGTTCTCGGGGTGCAGCACGAATTCGACGGGTCGGTCGAGCAGGCCTTCGGCTTCCGCTTCTTCGAATGCGAGTCGGTGGATCCGGTCATAGCCGCCGTCGGGCCCGTCGAGCGCGGAACCCAACCATCCGATCTTGATCGGTTCCACGCGACGCGCTCCCTCGGGTCGAGGCCGGCCGACCGGCTCGGGCGCAACGTACCGTGCGAGAAGATCGGGTGGCGAACACGATCACCGCGAGAGGGCTCGATCGTACGGCCCACCCTGCGGGCGATCTCTTGCGATCGGTCGCGCAGGTCGTGGTGTGCTCTTCTCGGACGCCCGGAAACGCCCGAGCGAGGAATCCGCTCAGCCCACCTGACGGACCGCGCGGACGAGCTCCGCGCGCGTCCTGACGCCGAGCTTCTGCAGGACCCGCGCCCGGCGCGCTTCGACGGTGCGCAGGCTCACTGCGGACAGCGTCGCGATCTCGTTGTTGGTGTGCCCGAGCACGAGCAGCTGCAAGACGTCGCGCTCCTTCTCGGTGAGCGAGTCGATCGCCCGCGGACGCCCGACGCACGGTGCCTGCGAACCGCTCGCGCCGCGGCCGGTGCCGACACGATCAGCCGGTGCCGGGTCACGGCCGGCGAATCCCGGCCGCAACGAAGGCTGCACGTATGGCACGCCTTGTGCGACGGTGCGCAGCCCCGAGACGAACTCCCGCGCCGTCGCGGTCTTCAACGCGTACCCGCGTATGCCGCTGTCGTGCGAGCCGGTCACGATCTCGTCGGCCAGCGATTGTTCGCGGTCGATCAGCACGAAGATCGCCGCGCGGGGGAACCGGCGGCGCAGGCCGTCGACGACGGCGTTCCCGCGGGCGTCGGGGAGCGCGAGATCGGTGACCACGACGTCGGGCCGGACGTCGAGCCCGATCGCCTCGGCGACCGACGCGGCCTGGGCGACGACGTCGAGACCCGGCTCCTGCTCGAGGAGCGCGCGCACGCCTTCGCGCATGATGACCTTGTCGTCGACGAGCAGCACGCGGATCGGGTTCGTCGCGGGAACGAGGGAGATGGTGCGCGGGCCACCCTGCAGGGTCGCTCGAGGGTTCGGCTGCATGGTTTCTTGCACCTCGCGGTCCATGGTTTCTTGCACCTCGCGGTCGTTGCGCAGATCGGTGGGCTCGGCGGTGGTGCCGGGGTGTGCCACGGTCAGCTCTTTGCGATCGGACGGACGACGATCGTCTGGGCGCCCCCTTCGGCGTGGACGTCGACACCGACGGCGACACCGGCTTCGAGCTCACTGTCAGTCACGGAGCACTGGAGGGGCATCACGAAGTTGCCGGAATCGAGCATGTCGAGCGTGGCCTTGCGGATGCCCACGATCACGTCGTCGGGCAGGCCGACGAGGATCGCCCGGATGCGGTCGGTCATGTCGTCTTCGAGACCGAGCGCCTCGACCATGTCGACGAGGGGATAGCCCTCGGCGTGCATCTGCCGCACGCTGTCGCGGAAATCCTTGTTTCCGAGCGACGTGTTCGCGGCCATGACGAGGGAGTTGCTGGGCACCATTGGCGTCGCCGATCTGGACTCTGTGTCGGGTGACGACCGAGAGCCCGCGTGTGTGGGAAATCACCCGGTTCGTTGGACGCTTCTTACGGGAGTCCCGTAAAAGGGGTGTAAAAGCGCAGCCCATCGGGGCCTGCCGGGCCGGGGGTGTACCTTCGGTTCCGGCTGCAAACGCGCGGGGCCGCCTTGTGGAGCTTCGAATACTCGGTCCGACCGAGGTCCGCCACGGCGGATCGCCGGTCTCGCTTCCCGGGGCCAAGCCGCGCCAGCTCTTGGTCCTGTTTGCGATGCGCCCGAACCGGCCCGTGCCCGCCGAGGAACTGATCGAGGAGCTGTGGGACGGCGAGCCGCCACCGAGCGCGGCGACCGCGCTGCGGGTGCACGTCGCCCGGATCCGTCAGGTGCTCGAGCTCGACCGCGACCCGGCGACGCCGAGCGGGCGGTTGCCGGCGGGTCCGCACGGCTACCTCCTGCGCATCGAGCCGGACGAGCTCGACGTGCAGCGGTTCGAACGTCTCATCGTCCTGGCCCGCGAAGCCGAATTCCGACGGCGAGCCCTCGGCGGCGGTCCCGCTCCTGACCGAAGCACTCGACCTCTGGCGGGGGCCGGCGCTCGCCGACGCCCGCGACCTGAGCGCCGCGAGGGGTGAGATCGCGCGTCTCGAAGAGCTGCGCATCGTCGCCGTGGAGGAGCTCGCCGACGTCCGGCTCGCGTTGGGCGAGCACGCGCTCGCGATCGACTCGCTCACCGCGGCGGTCAAGGAGCATCCCCTGCGGGAGAAGCTCACCGCGAGCCTCATGCGAGCGCTCTATCGCAACGGCCGACAGGCCGATGCGCTCCGCGTGTACGCCGTCTTGGCGCAGCGGCTCGACGACGAGCTCGGACTGACGCCCTCCCCGGGCTTGCGCCGGCTCGAGGAGGACGTGCTGCTGCAGCGGCCGAGCCTCGACTTCGTCGCGCCGCGCACGAAGGTGCAGCTGATGCCGCATCGCGGCTGGTCGAGCGTCCGTTTCATCGGCCGCCGCAACGAGCTCCGACGTCTGGTGGAGCTGTGCGACGACGCTCGCGCCGGTCGTCGTCGTTCTGCTCTCGTGGTCGGACCGCCCGGGATCGGCAAGTCGACGCTGGTCGAGGAGTACTGCGCGCGACTTCGCCACGACGGTGTGTCGCCCCTGATCGGCTCCTGCGATCCGGATTCGACCGCCGACTATCAACCGGTCGCAGAGATCTTGCGCGCACTCGTACAGGGCTTGGATGACGCCGGCCGCGCCGAATTGCCCGCGGTACTCGGTCTGCTGTTGGCGGAGCTGGCCCCGGAGCAGTTGGTCGGCGGTGTGTCCGAGGTCAGCGTGCCCGGAGCGCACCTACACCTGTACGACGCGATCGCTTCCACGCTCGAACGTCTGGCCGACTCGCCGACCGTGCTCATCATCGAGGATCTCCACTGGGCGGACCGTCCGACGCTCGCCCTCTTGCGTTACCTGCAACGCGATCCCAGGCTCGACGGGCTGTTGGTTGTCGCGACCTTGCGTGACGACGAGCTGACCGCCGAGCGCGCCGAGCTGATCGAACGGCTCGCGCCGCGCGCGAACACGACGACGTTGCCCCTCGAAGGGTTCGGAGAGCACGAGGTGCGCGCGCTCATCCGTTCTGCCGCTCCTCCCGAGACGATGTCGGCGATCATCGACGCGGCGGGATCGTTGCACGAGATCACGGGCGGCAATCCGTACTTCCTCCGTGAGCTGCTCCGAGAGCTCGACGAGGAACCCGCCAAAGTCGACGGCGAGTGCGGTCTTGCGCAGACGCTGGCGACGATCGCTCCGGCCGGGGTGCGCACGCTTCTCCATCGCCGCCTCGACCGACTGAGCACGCGCGGGCGGGAGGTTCTCGACGCCGCCGCGGTACTGGGGCGTGATGTGTCCATCGAGCTCCTGGCCGCGATGTGCGGGGTATCGAACGACGTCGTGTTCGATGCGCTGGAGGAGAGCCTGGCCGCCCGTCTGCTCGTCGAGGACGTCGGCGATGTCGACATGTACGTGTTCCCGCACATGCTCGCTCGGAGCGCCGTGTACGCGGCGATCGATCCCACCTGTCGGATGCGCCTCCATCAGCGCGCCGGCGCCGCGCTCGAGTGCTCCGGCGTCGTGACACCGCGTCGCTGTGTCGATCTGGCCCGGCACTTCGGTGAGGCGGCGCCGCTGGGTGTGGCGGACAGAGCCGTTATCTGGGCCGAGCGGGCAGGCGACGACGCGGCGGCGCGCTTCGCGTTCACGGAGGCGGCTCGTTGGTACGAACAGGCAGTAGACCTCGGAGCAGGCCGCCGCGCGAGTCCTTCCGAGCACGGGCGCGTGTTGCTCGCACTGGGTCGCGCGTACGCGAACGACGGCCGGCTCGTGCTCGCACGCGACACACTCGTGGCCGCGGCCGAACAGGCGAGGCTCGCATCCGATGCCGCGCTCCTTGCCGACGTCGCGCTCGCGGCCGACGGCCCGTGGAGCAAAGGCGACGAGTACACGCCCGCCGCGTTGCCCCTCCTCGAGGAGGCACTCGCCGGTCTGGGCGACGATCCCGTACGCCGGGTCGAGATCCTCAACGGCATCGCGTCCGATCTCTATTACAGCGATCCCGACCGCGAGGGCGCGCTGGCGCGGGATGCGGTGGCGCTGGCCGAGCCCCTCGACGACCTGGGCGCGCACGCCACCGCGCAGCTCGCGCTCCACCGGTGGTACACACACCGTCCCGAAGCTCGCCGCGAACGTCTACAGATCGCGTCCGGGGCATTCGAGCGGCTCGTCTCGGACGGCGGACCTCGTGATCTGCGACTGTTGATCCATCGTTCCCTGCTGTCTGATCTGATCGAGAACGCGATGGTGGCCGAGTTCGACGCGGGTCTCGACGAGTACGAGAGGACGGCAGCGGAATTCGGGAGTCCGCGGGACGTCTACTGGGCGGCGGCGCTGCGCGCGACGCAGGCGATCCTGCACGGTGATCTCGTCGTCGCCGAGCAACTTGCCCGGGGCGCCGAGCTGCGCGGTCGTGAGGTCGAGCAGACCGCGACCGGCGCGTACATCCTCCAGCGGTTCGTGGTGCGGTTCGAGCAGGCGCGCCTCGGCGAGGAGATATCCAACCTGCGCCTCGTCGGCGGTGGGAGCGCGGGATCGGTCTTCCGCGCCGGATCGGCGCTCGTCGCGATCGCGTGCGCGGAGATGGGTCAGCTCGACCGTGCCGCGATCATCGCTCGCGACACGCTCGGTCCCGACGGCGATGCCTTGCCGCGTGACGTGTTCTGGCTCGCAGCATTGGCCCTCTTCGCGGGAGTGGCCGCGTCGGCCCGGGATCGGTCGCTTCTGGAGCTCGTCGACGAGCTCCTGACGCCGTGCGCCGATCACGTTGTGGTGTTCGGCGCCGGCGGCGCGGTACTCGGTCCGGCGCACTATTGGCTGGGCTGCGTCGACGGCGCGTTGGGCGCGGCGATCGCGCGCTCGAACATTTCGCGCAAGCCACGTCGATCGGTGAGCGGATGGCGGCGCCGTTCTGGATCGCCGGTTCGATGGTCTTGAGCGCGCGTGTCTTGCACGCTCGTGGACGTCCGGCCGACGCGTCGGAGATCGAGCGATTGCTCCGCAAGGCACGCACGATCGCCGAGCCCCGCGGCTTCGGACGCGTGCTCGCTCAAATCGGCGTCATCTCCTGATCAGGTCACCGGCGAGCGCGGGACTTGAGGTCCTACGTACCGAGCGCGCCCGCCCGGCGGCGGCGGCGGAGGATCCGACGCCGTTCCCGCTCGGACGCACCACCCCAGACACCTTGTTCGATGTGGTTGTGCAGCGCGTATTCGAGACACTCGTCCCGGACCGGGCAGGCACGGCAGATCTGTTGCGCAGCTTCGACTCCGAGGCCGTTGGACGGGAAGAACTCGCGAGTGTCCGCGCCGCGACAGCTTCCATGGAGCATCCACGCGTATTCGTCGGGAATCTGCGGCACGGCTCGCTATCTCTCGAGTTCGGGCGGGCGGGGATTCGGACGGCTCGACGGGTGCTCGGCCTCGGTCGGTTCCCTGCGGGGCGGGGTGCGAAAGAACCGACCGAGATCCGAGACCTGTCGCGCAGTATCCACGCCGTCCTTGAAAGAGACCTGTGAACGAGGTGAGGAAAGTGTGGAGGGCGGCATCCGGCGTGCATCCGGCTTCGGTCCTGGTGGCGGCCATTGTGGATGGCGGGATCGGTTATCAACAGGTAACTCACACCCTTGTCCCCTTTTTTCGCACAGGCTTCCCGGCGGACAATCGCCTGCATGCGATCGCGTACGGACCCCCACCTCGCGTTACCCGTACTCGCGACCGACGAACCGGCGCCGGCATGGCAGGCGCTCGCGGCATGCGTGCACTGCGCAAGCGAGGTCGACTTCTTCCCGGCCCGAGGTGAATCGGTGCGCGACGCCAAGGAGGTGTGCGCGGGCTGCCCGGTCAGAGCAGAATGTCTTGATTTCGCGCTCCGGTTCAAGGTCGCGCACGGAGTGTGGGGTGGGTTGAGCGAACGGGAACGACGCACGCTCCGCCGCCAACGCCGCCGGTCACCGATCGCGTGAATGCCGGGCCCGGCCGAGGTCCCGCGGGTCGGCCGGTGCCTCGGGGTGCTTCTCAGGCGCGGCGCAGGAGTCGCCGCCGCCGGCGGATGACTTGCCAGTCGATGAACAGCAGGGCGGCTGTGACCAGCGCGAGCGACGAGGATGTCTCGGTTGCCACGATCGCGACGAGGGCTGCGGCGAGCACGAACGCGGAGGCCACCAGCAGGCTCTGGGGCCGGCGGCGCTGGGCGAGGAGGGCTCGTTCGTGACGGTGGGCCGCCCGTCGGTGGCGGCGCCGGCGGCGCGTGGACGCGGTGAACGAGACCTCGTCGTAGGCGTCGGTGATCTTGCGCCTCAGCGCCGCTTCGCGGTATCGATCCCTGCGCGTCAGGGCTCCGATGCTGGTCGCAGGCCGCTGGCCGGCGCGGCGGTTCGCGTCGCCCTTCATCGCCGCCAACTGTAGGGAGGTCGGGCGGGCAGAGCGCGTTTGCCACCAAACGCGGGCTCCCGGATGCGACACTGGCCGCCGTGAAGCGGCTCGTGAGGTTCGCGATCCTGATCCCGGGACTCCTGTACCTCTGGGCGTTGCTCCCGATCTGGTTCCGCCCGCAATACACCGGTTCCCCGCTGCGCAAGCCGGACGCGACCCTGAACGTCGATGTCGTCGGCGTGCCGGGCGCCGGGGCGGCCGAAGCGGCCGCGGCCGCGATCGCGCTCGGCAAGTTGCCGAGTAGCAGGCTGAAGGCAGCGTGCGAGCCGCCCGCGCTCCTGCGGCCGGTCGTCCGGCCGGCGAAGTTCGTCGTCGTCCGTTACGTGGACAACGGCAAGGTCGTCGCGCAGGCGCGCTACGACTGCAGCAAGTACGTCTGAGCGGGCGGCGGGCGGACCGGCCCGGACCACGCCTCGTGACGACCACGCCTCGTGACGGCCACGCCTCGTGACGGCCGAATCGCGCCTCACGACGGCGTCATCGCCGCTTACGACAGAGTGTGACGAGTAGGTCACGCACCCGTCACAGGTGGTCGACGACGGTGATGGCACGGCTCGCACCCAGCGAGCGTCCCGAACCCGCGCCGAAGGCCTCGTTGACATGAACGCAGTAACCGCCCCGATCCCGAGCGTCACTCCCGACATCACCGAACCACTCCACTCGGCGCGTCCGCTCCCGTCCGCCGATGTCGCCCGCCGCAACGCCTTGGTCGAAGAGGCGATCCCCCTGGCGAAGTTGATCGTGAACACGTATTGCCGAGATCACGGGATCTTCGGACTGCGGGACGAGATCGAGGCGGAGGCCCTCGCCGGCCTGTTGAACCTCGCCGACAGCTACCGGCCGGCATCACCGTGGCTCAAGTACGTGAACCGCAACCTGAAGTTCCGGCTGATCGACGCGATGCGCCGTCGGTCCGGTCGGCCCGACGGCAAGAACTACGAGCGCCGTTCGAACATCAACGACGCAGACGTGCTCGACCTCCGACTCGAATCGGTCGGAGAAGGCGACCCCGCGTTCGCAGAAGTCGAGGTGGCCGACGCGTTCTTGTACGCGACGAACCGCATGCCGGAGCGCACTCGCTGGATCATCTCGCAGCGGATGGCCGGGGTGAAGATGGACGAGATCGGAGCCGAGCTCGGCATCTCCGAGTCGCGGGTCAGCCAGATCCTGTTCGAGATCCGGCCCGAGCTGGAGCGGGTGCTCGTCGGTCAATGACGCCGGCTCGTCGCCGTTCTCGATCTAGTGATCCGTGCTTCGGCGGCCTATGCGAGTGACGAGCTCGGAGATGTTCGGCGTCGGGTCGAGGTTGAGCTCGGTGTTGAGCAACGTCCGGTAGCGCTCGAACTGGCCGAGCGCTTCGGTCTGGTTGCCTTCGGCGAGAAAGACCCGGATCAGCGCCGCGTGCGACGTCTCCCGGAGCGGCTCACCGCGTATCGCGGCCTGCGCCGCGGAGATCGCCTCGGCCCAACGACCCTCCGCTGCGAGCTTGTCGGCCATTGCCTCGAGCGCGTGCAGGCGGAGCTGGCGCCACTCGGCGGTCTCGACCAGAACCCAATCCTCGTACCAGTCCGGGAGCAGGTCGGCCGACAGTGACATGATCGCGGCGGCCGTCGTCTCGGGGGCAAGGCTGGGGGTGTTCGGCTCCAACAGCCGGTGCGCGAACCGCTTCGATTCGCGGATGTCGACGGTGACGCTCGGCGAGAGGTTGAGGTCGAGGTCGGCGACGTCGACTGCCGCGCGCGCCTGGCCCCGCAGCCGCGTGAGAGCCGAGCGAAGGCTCGCGGACGCGTGCTGCTCGGTGGAATCGGGCCACAACGTGCCGGCGATCATGAGTCGCGTCACCGAACGATCTCGTAGCGCGAGCAGCGCGAGCAGGCGTTGGGATCCGCTCGGTAGCGACGAGGCCTCGTCACCGGCGCGGAATTGGAAGCTGCCGAGCACTCCGAGCGTGAGGTCTCGGCCCGCTCCCTGTACGAAGGCGATGTCGAGTTGATTGGTCATGCTGTCCTCGCGGTGAGTGCCGGGCGTCGCGCCGGCGTCGCGCCGGGCGTCCAAAGTGAAATCCCTGTCCGAACTGGCAGCCGAGCGTGCGAAGTGCACATGCTTGCGCGACGGTCTCGACTCCCTCGGCCACGACGGCGATATCGAGGGCATGGCCGAGGCCGACGATCGCGTGCACGATCGCCGTCCGGGCACGGTCGGTTCCGAGACCGGCGACGAAGCTCGCGTCGATCTTGATCTCGTCGACCGGCAGCGCGGCGACATCGGCAAGAGATGAGTAACCGGTGCCGTAGTCGTCGAGCGCGACACGGACTCCGAGCCGCTTGAGTGCGTCGAGAGTGTCGCGAGCGGCGGCGAGGTCGGCGAGGATGCTCCACTCGGTGATCTCGAGCACGAGACGCGCGGGATCGAGGCCGCCGGCCACGAGCGCCTGCTCGACGCGATCGACGAAGCCGGCGAGCGCGAAACGCTCCGGTGTCACGTTCACGCAGATCGAGCTCAGGTTCCCGCCGCGTGCCCAGTCGGCACCTTGACGGCAGGCGTCGATGAGCACCCAGTCGTCGATGGCCGCGCCCGTGCCCGTGCGTTGCGCGATCCCGAGGAAGTCACCGGGTGCGAGCAATCCTCGATTGGGGTGTTGCCACCGGACGAGAGCCTCGTACCCCACGATCTTTTCGGCTTCGAGCTCCACGATCGGTTGGAAGACGAGGCGGAGCTCGTGGCCGTCAACGGCTCGGGAGAGATCGCTCTGCAATTCCATCTGACGAACGGCGCGGCGCCGGAAGGCGGGATCGAATACGGCGCTACGCGCGTGGCCGAGCGACTTCGCCTCTGCAAGCGCGACCTCGGCGTCGGCGAAGAGTCGCTCCGGGTCTGCGCCCGGGGCGCGGTGGCGACACCGAGGCACGCGCTCAGCTCGATCGGTTCGCCGTTGGCCGCGAACGGAGCCGTGACGGCGTCGTGTATCCGCGCGATGAGAGCGCCGACCTCGTCCGGTGTCCGCCGACTCGGCACCAACACCGCGAACTGACCGCCCCACAGCCCGACGATCCCGTCCGAACCACCGGCCGCGATCAGCCGGTCACCGACCTCGACCAGGATCCGGTCGCCGATCCGGGTTCCGACCCCGCTGCAGAGCTGACGGAACCGGTCGATGTCGAGCAGCGCCAGCGCGCACGCACCCGCGCGCAATGCCGTCTGTGAACGCTCGAGGAGCAGGAGTCGGTTGGGCAAACTGGTCAGCGCGTCGAAGCGCGCTCGCCGGCCCGCGTCGGCGCGATAGGTCTCCTGCTCGGCGTCGTCGCAGGCCCGGATGCGGACGTTCAGCTTCGCGCCGATCCGGTGAGCCGAGACCCGGGCCACGATCTCGCTGTCGTCGCCACCG
Organism: uncultured Actinomycetes bacterium; assembly: GCA_963784845.1. GTDB lineage: Bacteria > Actinomycetota > Acidimicrobiia > IMCC26256 > PALSA-610 > PALSA-610. The sequence continues at coordinate 183,801 of CAWASN010000007.1, forward strand.
CGGAATCGGAGCCGGATGGGCTCGGCAGAGCCATCGCGATTGGCGCGGTGCACGAGCGCGCGGGCGGTCAGCATGTCGTCGGCCGCGAAGAGGTCGCTCGCGTACTTGCCCACGACGTCGGAGGCCCGGCGACCGAACGGGTCGAGAGCACGCGGGCGTGAGCTCAGGATGCGCCCTTCGCGATCGACCTCGAGGCTGACATGGGTGCCCGACCATGGCGCGCGCCGCGACGCACGGTTCTCGCCGAGCGACCCGGCTTCGTGGCGTGTCACGACCGTCGCACCGGACGAGACGCGGCGGGCGCTGACCGCGCAAGCATCTCGCCCTGGCCGTACTGGCATCCGCATTCGACGAGGAGCGACGTCTCGGCTTCTGACCGAATGCCCTCGGCGATCACCGAGAGACCGAGCGTCGTGCCGACCGATACGAGCGCGGCGACCATGTTGCAGCCCGCGGGATGGATGTCGCCGCCAGCGGTGAGGTCCGACACGAAGGTCTGGTCGATCTTCACGAAGTCGGTCGGCATCTGTTGCAGCCTTGGCAGCGGCGTGTGCGCGGTGCCGAAATTGTCGACGCCGATGTGCACGCCGACGGTCTGGAGGGCCCTCAGCTCGGCGGTTGCGGGCGAGCCGGCTCGTGAGAACACGTTCTCGCTCAACTCGAGCCACAGTCGGTCGGGCGCGACGCGTGTCTCGGCGAGGATCGTCTCGACCGACGCGGCGAGTGTCGGCTCTGCCAGCTCGCGGCCGGAGACGTTCACCGACATCCAACCCGGCCAACCCGCGTCCGCCCAACGTCGGGCTTGGGCACACGCGGCTCGCATCGCCCAGGCGCCGATGGGCACGATCATCCCGGTCTGCTCGGCGATCTCGAGGAATTCCTCCGGCTGCAGGAATCCGCGAGTCGGGTGTTCCCACCCCAGGAAGGCTTCGACACCGACGATCGATCGGCCCACGAGCTCGTGGATCGGTTCATAACGCAGGACGAACTCACCGCGCTCGAGCGCGGGAGCCATCTCGGCCTCGAGCTCGAAGCGGCGGGTGGCCTCGCGCACGAGGGCATCGTCGAAGCGGTGCCAGCGCGCACGCCCTTGGTGTTTGGCGCGGTACATGGCCGCGTCCGCGTTGTGAAGCATCGCCGTCGGATCGCGGCCCTCGCCCGAGCTGCCGTCGACGGTCACGATCCCGATGCTCGCGGTGATCATGCACTCACGACCGTCGAACACGATCGGCTCCGCGATGGCGTGGTGGAGCCGCGACGCGATATCTGCCGACTCGTCGGCATCGTGCAGACCGTCGCACACCACGACGAACTCGTCGCCACCGAGGCGGGCCACGGTATCCGACTTGCGTTGTAGGTTCTCGAGCCGCCGCGCGACCTCGATCAGCACATGGTCGCCGTAGTTGTGCCCGTATCGGTCGTTGACGAGCTTGAAGTCATCGAGATCGCAGAAGAACACCGCGACGGCCTCCCGCCTGCGAGTGGCGCGCGCGAGCGCGATCTCGAGCTGCTCGAGCAGCGAGCGACGGTTCGCGAGATCGGTGAGAGGGTCACGCCGGCTGCGTTCGAGGAGCAACACGTTTTCGGCTTTGCGCGCGGTGACGTCTCGCGCGGTCGTCACGACGCCCAAGACGGCGGGATCGTCGAGAAGATCGGACTCGATCGCCTCGAACCAGTGCCACTCGCCGGAACGGTCGCGTATCCGGACCTCGAAGGGGGGCCTGGGCGCGGCGCCGGCCATCCGGCGGGAAGGGGCATCGCCGTCGCCGCCGTTGTTGTTGCCGTCATCGTCGACGGCGTGGAGGAGATCGCGCGCCGGTGTGCCCACGAGGTCCGCGGGCCGGTATCCCAGTGCTTCGAACACCGATGGGCTGCAGTAGGTGAGGGTCCCGCGCTCGTCGCGGACGAACATGAGGTCGCGCATGCTCGACAGCAGAGCGACGAGGCGGCGCGCCCCGACCGTGTCCGGCGCGTCTTCTTGCACTCGGTCCCCGCGAATGATCTGCGCCATTCGGCGTTGCTCCTTGCCGTGTGAACGGAAATGAGCGAGTCGCGGGGTCTCGACGAGACGCGACCCCAATGTAAGGGGGCGCCGCCCGGTTCCGAATCCGTTTGCACCCGCAAAATGGCAGGGAGAAGCCCGCACGTATGGCGCACGAGCGAACGCGCTGGGCGCTTCTGTGACGGTGGCGTCACGCTCCGAGGTCAGAGTGGACCCATGCCACGGGAGGTCGTTTCCCCACGGCCGGACCGTTCGTATCGGAGCACGAGTCATGAGCCGTCACCAGGCCGCAAACCACCGCAGGTCGGTGGCTCTGCTCGCGGCAATCGCCGCGGGTGCGATCGCCGTCGCCGGCTTCGTGGTCGCCAATCTCGCGAGCGGCGGGCGGCGGTCTCCGTTCGAGAACACCGCCGCGAGCCACGTCGCTCCCTCGAACGCCGCGTCGAGCGCGTCGCCGAGCGCCACACCCACCGCGACGGCGCCGGGCCCGAAGGTGGCGTCGCTCTGGTCGTTGGTGCGCGGGCCGGACGGTTCGGTCCGCGTCGTGCGGGGGGCGGCGGCGGCCGGACTGCGGCCGAACGCCGTCCTCAAGTCGGGGGTCACGGTGTTGAGCGTCGAAGAGGACGTTCCCGAGTCGGCGTTGGCGACCGCGGGTGAGAACGATCCGTTGCGCGCGCAGCAGTGGGCCCTGAACTCGACCTCGTTCGAGCGAACATGGTCGGCGACGCGGGGTTCCGGTGTCACGGTCGCAGTCATCGATACCGGAGTCGACGCCGCGCATGAAGACCTTGGCTCCGTCGTGCTCCCGGGTATCGACTACATCGACTCCGGACGAGATGGCCGGTACGACCCCGACGGTCATGGCACGCATGTCGCCGGCGTCATCGCCGCCCGCGTGAACAACCGGAGGGGCATCGTCGGCGCGGCACCCGACGTTCGGATCCTCCCGGTGCGCGTGCTCGACGCGAACGGCAACGGTGTCTCGTCGAATGTGGCGGCCGGCATCATCTTTGCGGCCGACCGCGGCGCCCGCGTGATCAACGTGAGCCTTGGCGGGGGCCCGTCGCGGGGAATGCAGATCGCGATCGAATACGCGTTGCAGAAGGGAGCGATCGTTCTTGCCGCGGCCGGCAACAACGGCGCGAATGGCAATGCGGCCGTGTACCCGGCGGCGTATCCCCAAGCTGTCGCGGTGGGCGCGTTCGACCAGCGCCTCACGCGTGCTTCGTTCTCGAACGTAGGCAACTACGTCGACATCAGCGCCCCCGGTACCAACATCTTGTCGACGTGGTCGTCGTCCTCGAACAGCTACGCGGTTGTGAGCGGCACGTCGATGGCGACGCCATACGCATCTGCGGAAGCCGCCTTGATCATCTCCGAGAACCGTTCGCTCTCACCCGCGGCGGTGACGTCGATACTCGAGTCGACCGCGACCGATGCCGGCCCTCGCGGTGTCGACACGCAGTTTGGTCATGGTCTGATCAACCCCGCGGCCGCAGTGCTCGCGGCCGCACCGAAGTCGACGGACTACGGCACGAAGGGGACCGGCTACTGGATCGTCGGTACCGACGGCACCGTGCGCGGGTACGGCGACGCACGTCTCTACGGGAACGCGATCTTCGGCGCATCGCATGTCGTCGCGTCGTCGCGTACCGCGACCGGCCGCGGGTACTGGTTGGTCGGCGCGAATGGGGCGGTGTGGTCGTTCGGCGACGCGCGTTACTACGGAGGGATGAACGCCGTCGCGCTCAACGCGCCGATCGTCGGTATGGCACCGACCCCTTCAGGTCAGGGATACATCCTTTTGGCGGCCGACGGCGGCATCTTCACCTTCGGTGATGCTCGCTTCTACGGATCCACCGGCGGACTCCGTCTCAACGCGCGCGTGCTGGACCTCGCGCTGACGAGGTCGGGTCACGGGTACTGGTTCGTCGCGGCCGACGGCGGCGTCTTCTCCTTCGGCGATGCCCGTTTCCGCGGCTCGACCGGCGCCATGAAGCTTGCCGCGCCCGTGGTGTCGATGGCTGCCGCGACCAGCGGGAAGGGCTACTGGCTCGTTGCCTCCGACGGCGGCATCTTCGCCTTCGGCGTGCCGTACGAAGGGAGCCTGCCCGGCATCCGCAATCTGGTCGGTGGCTCCCCGGCGCCGACCGTCCGCATGCGCGCGGTCGCCTCGAACGACGGGTATTACCTCCTGGGGCTCGACGGTTCCGTCGCCTCGTTCGGGACCGCGAGGTTCTTCGGATCCGCCGCCCCGAACTCCGCCGTCGACATCATGCTCTCCCGCTGACTGGCAACCGAGCGCGTCGGCGCCGGCCGGAGAGTGACCGTTGCGGAGCCGTCACGGCTTCGTCACGCGCCGCGAGCGGACACTCAGGGTGCCAGCGATCCCTCGACCATCCGGTGACGTCATGAACGGCGAGTTGAAAGTGATCGGCGACGAGTCTGTGGATGATCTCGGCATCGTCGAGGCGCCTGTCGACGCCGAGCTCACGCCGCTCGGCGCGCTCCTCGTCGAGCGCGGCGATCTTTCCGGCCAACAGCTGCGCGACGCGCTCGGCGCGCAGACCTCGGGCGGCAAGCGGCTGGGTGAGATCCTCGTCGAACTCGGTGTCATCTCGGAACGAGTCCTCAGCTCCGCGCTCGCCGAGCAGACCGGACTGGACGCCGTGGACATCTCGCGCGCCCGCCCCGACGTCGCCATCGTCGGTCTGCTCACCGAGGACCAGGCGCGCACCCTCACCGCGCTGCCGCTGCGCAAGGTCGGCGGCCGAATCGAGGTCGCGATCGCCGACCCGCTCGATCATGAGCTTCAAGCGAGACTGATCGAGCTCCTGCACGCTCCGGTCCGACTCCTCGTCGCGCCGGCGGCCGACATCGCCTATGCGATCGACCGTGCGTACCTCAATCAGGCCGAGATCAGCGGAGCGCTGAAGGAGTTTCGGGAGCGATCCGAGGAGCGCGGCCGTCTGACGGGCCAGAGCGGTCCCGAGATCGAGGTCGACGCCAACGCACCCATCGTCAAAGTGGTCAATCTCATCTTCGAGCAGGCCGTGCGCGACCGTGCCTCCGACGTGCACATCGAGCCGCAGCAGGAACGTGTCCGCGTGCGCGGTCCGTACCGACGGTGCGTTGCACGAGGTGCTGTCGCTGCCCGTTTCGATGGCCACGCCGCTCGTGAGCCGGATCAAGGTCATGGCCGACATGAACATCGTCGAGCGGCGCCGCCCGCAGGACGGTCAGATCGAGCTCACGGTCGAAGGACACTCGCTCGACGTACGCGTGTCGACCACCGCGACCGTGTTCGGTGAGAAGTGCGTGATGCGTCTCCTCGACCGTACCCGGGCGCTGTTGACCCTCGCGCGAGCTCGGCATGTCGGACGAGAGCTACGCCGAGTACGACCGGTTGATCCGTTCGCCCTACGGCATGGTGATCTGCGCGGGCCCGACGGGTTCGGGCAAGACGACGACCCTGTACGCGACCTTGGCGGAGATCGATCGCGAAGAGATCAACGTCATGACGATCGAGGATCCGGTCGAGTACGTCTTCCCCTCGATCAACCAGATCCAGATCAACCCACTCGCCGGCGTGACGTTCGCCACGGGGCTGCGGTCGATCCTGCGTCAGGACCCGGATGCGATCCTGGTCGGCGAGATCCGCGACGTCGAGACGGCCCGCATCGCGGTGCAGGCGGCCATGACGGGACACTTCGTGATGTCGTCGTTGCACGCGACGGACGCGACGAGCGCGCTCCATCGGTTCATGGACATGGGAATCGAGCCGTTCATCGTCGCCTCGTCATTGCTCGGCGTCGTCGGTCAACGTCTCATTCGCAAGATCTGCGCGTCCTGCGTAAGGCCCTATACGCCGAGCGCGGAGGAGCTCGCGTTCTACGAGGTCGCCGGAGGGCGGCTGGACAAGAGCGACTTCGTGAAAGGGAACGGCTGCAACGAGTGCGGCCAGACCGGCTACTACGACCGGGTCGGCGTCTACGAGGTGCTCCCGATCAACGACGACGTTGAAGGAGCTCGTCGTCGCGGCAGGGATCGCTCGCGGCGTTGCGCCAAGCCGCGGAGGCGGAGGGAATGCGGACGCTTCGCGACCAGGCCGTCAACCTCATCGAGACCAACGTGACCACCGTCGCCGAGGTGCTCCGCACCGTGTACGTGCTCTAGGTCGAAGGACTCACATGTCACGATTTCGATATACGGCGATCTCCGCCGACGGCACCAAGGTCAAAGACGAGCTCGACGCGCTCAGCGAGAACTTCGCCCGCGACGAGCTGCTCGTCCGCAACCTCGAGGTCCAAAAGATCAAGCGGGCCCGCAAGGGCCTGTTCTCGATCGAGATCACGAAACAGCGGGTGAAGCGGGCCGAGATCATGAACTTCTCCCGGCAGATGGCCGCGTTCGTGGCCGCCGGTATCCCGCTCACCGACGGGCTGCACGTGATCGCCAAGGGCAGCACCAACCGGCACTGGCAAGAGGTGCTCGCCGAGGCGAGCGAGGCGATCGCGCAGGGGACACAGTTCTCCGACGCGCTCGCGCGCAATGCCGATCTGTTTCCGCCCTATTACCTCGGAATCATCAAGGCCGCGGAGATGACGGGCCGGCTCGATCTCGCACTCGTGCAGGTCTCCAATTACCTCGAGCGGGATCTCGAGACCCGCAGCCGCATCAACCAGGCACTCGCGTATCCGATGGTCGTTCTCGTCATGGCGGGCGTCACCGTGTCGGTGCTCGCGGTCTGGGTCCTCCCGAAGTTCGCGACGTTCTTCAGCGGTCTCGGCGCCAAGTTGCCGCTGACCACCCGGATCCTCATCGGCATGGCCAACTTCACGAAGCACTACTGGTTCGTCTACCTCCTCTTCTTCGGCATCGTCGGCGCGATGGGCGGCTGGCTGATGAAGACGGAGAGGGGACGCCGCGTCCGCAACCGCGTGACGCTTGCGTCTTCCGCTCGTCAAGGTCATCGTCTTGTACTCGGTCGTCGAGCGCGTCGACTCGGATTCTCGGCGCGATGTCGCGCGCCGGGGTTCCGCTTCCCGACGCGATGGCAGCCGCGATACGGGTGCCGACAACAGCGTCTTCGAGGAAGGTCTGCAGGACGCCCAGGTGCGCATGCTCGAGGGCGAAGGTCTGGCCGGCCCCATTGCCGACACCGGGCTCTTTCCGGAGGCGGCGATCCAGATGATGCGCGTCGGTGAGAACACCGGAACGCTCGACGTACAGCTCGAGAACGCCTCCGACTACTACTCCAAGGAACTCGAACACAAGCTCAAGAAGCTCACGACGTTGTTCGAGCCCGCCGTCATCGTGGCCATGGGCCTCGTTGTGGGGTTCGTCGCGATCGCGCTCGTGCAGGCCATGTACGGCATCTACTCCGCGCCCAACATGGTGAATCTCAAGTGACGTTGTGCGCGCGCTCTCCCGGCGAGGAGGTGATGCGCCACGGCGCCGAACCCTGACCCGTGTCTCCGATGATCCGTCGGCGACGAGTCGACATCCCGCAAGTTCGTCTCTCTGCAGCAACCCAGCTGCCCCTCCAGGAGGAAGTCACAAAGTGCGAATTAGTCGTGTCAATTTCGAAGACAAGAACCTGATCCAAAGAGGGTTCACCCTCGTCGAGCTCCTCGTGGTCATCGTGATCCTCGGCGTCCTCGCCGCAGTCGTGGTGTTCGCCGTCGGCGGGATCACCAACACGAGCAAGTCGAGCGCGTGCCAGATCGAGGTGCGGACGATCAACACCGCCACCCAGGCCTACTACGCGAACAACGGCAGCACGTCGTACCCGCCGGGGCCCACGGCAGCACTCCTGATCACCCAACTCCAAGCCGCGAATCTCCTGTCGTCCGGCACGGGGTCGGCATCCTCGAGTCCTACGCAGTTGGCCTCGTACACGCCCGCTACGGGCGTCTACAAGTCCCTCATCTGCCCGTAAACGGTGCCCGGTTGCTTCGGGAGGGGGGTCCTCTCCCGAAGCCCCGGCAACGAGAAGGCCGAAATTCATGACTGTGACAGACGTGAGCGTCGATGCCATCGAGATCTATCTCAAGGAGGTGATCCGGCTCAAAGGCACCGACCTGCTCATCACGCCGGGCTCGCCCGCACGGGTCCGGGTCGACGGGCGCCTGACCCCCATCAAGGCCGCGCCGACGCTGCGCGCCCAGGACTGTGCGGAGATGATCGGGGGTCTTCTCTCGGACGAGCTGATCGAACGGCTCCACGACGAGCGCGATCTCGATCTCTCGTTCGCGTACGCGGGCACGCACCGGTTCCGCGGCAAACTGTTTCTTCCGCAGCGGGGAGCTCGCCATGTCGGTCCGTGCGATACCACTCGCCGTCCCTTCTCCGGCCGAGATCGGCATTCCCGAGATGCTCGCGGCCGCGTGCGACTTCAAGCAGGGTTTCGTGCTCGTGACCGGCCCGACCGGTTCCGGGAAGTCGACGACGCTCGCCTCGTTGATCGAATACATCAACGTCCGCCGCCCCGTGCACATACTCACCATCGAGGATCCGATCGAGTACGTCCATCAACACCGGGTCGCGGCGGTCGACCAGAGGCAAGTCGGCATCGACACACCGTCGTTCGCGCGTGCCCTCCGCTCGGCATTGCGCGAAGACCCCGACGTGATCCTGGTGGGCGAGATGCGCGATCCGGAGACGATTCAGTTCGCGCTCACGCTCGCGGAGACCGGTCACCTCGTCTTCGCCACCTTGCACACGAACGACGCTTCGCAATCGCTCGATCGGATCTCCGACGTATTTCCGCCTGAACGTCAGACCCAGATACGAGTGCAACTCGCGGCGTCGCTGGCCGCGGTCGTTTCGCAGCGTCTCTTGCCGAGGACGGGCGGCGGTCTCGTCGCCGCGTTCGAGCTCCTCGTCGCGAACGACGCAGTACGGAACCTGATCCGGGAGGGCCGCACCCATCAACTCCGAAACGTGATCCGCAGCGGTCGCGACGAGGGGATGATCACGCTCGAATCGGCGCTCAACGATCTCGTCGGGGCCGGGCGGATCTCCTTCGACGACGCGGTGGCCCAGTCCGTCCGTCCGAAGGAGATCCTGAGACAGGGCGCCGAGGCCCTGCTCGCCCCGGCGACGAGCTGACAACCGGTTCACACCCAGGTCACAGCGACGTCACGCCCGTCGGGCACGCTCGGTGCGCCACCCGCGAACCCGGGCGAGCCAGCCGACTGGAGGCACTGTCATGACGGCACGTCATTCGCGAGCGCAGCATCGGTCACATCCGCGCTCGAACGGGACCTCGACCGACACCGCCCACGTCGCCGCGGTCGGGCCGACTGGCATCTACGACCCGGTCATCGACGGCACCGGCATCGGGGATGATCCCGCCGACCCGCCGACGCACTGGGTGAGAGTCACCTGTCCCGCGTGCGGGGTCGTGCGAGTCCGCGCGAGCCGGGTCGTCGTCCGCAACTGTCTCGACGACCAGACGTGGTCGTACCGAGCGCGCTGTTCGGAGTGCGACCTCATGTTCATCGGCTACACGTCGGCTGCACTCGCGCTCCCGGCCATCGCCGCCGGCCTCGCGGTGGAGTCCTGGACGCTGCCCGTCCCGAGCGCTCGTGGTTCGGGCGCGCCCCTGCAGGTGGTCGACGTCCTCGAGTTCCATCTCGCGATGCTCGACGCCGATTGGTTCGATCAGCTCGCTCGCATCGAGCCCCACGGCGAGCGGTAGCTTGCGCGGGTAGCGTCTCCCCGGAAGCCGTCCGGGGGAATGCGTCCGGGGGAGTGAACGTGCGCGATCGAGCCTTGGAGCCCACGAGTAGGTACACCATCATCTCGGTCGACGGGCACGCCGGCGCCGAGATGCGCGCGTACAAGCCGTACCTTGCGTCGCGCTGGCACGACGACTTCGACGCCTGGGCCGACGCGTACGTCAATCCGTACGCCGACCTGCTCGCTCCGACGGCGTACCGAAACTGGGACAGTGAGCGACGGCTGAAGGAGACCGAGTCGCAAGGCGTCGTGGCCGAAGTGTTGTTTCCGAACACCGTCCCGCCCTTCTTCGCACAAGGCAACCTCACCGCGCTCGAACCGACGGCCGCCGACTACGAACGCCGCTGGGCCGGATTGCAGGCGCACAACCGGTGGATGGCCGACTTCTGCGCCGCCGCACCCGGCCGGCGCGCCGGCCTCGCGCAGGTCTTCTTGAACGATGTCGACGACGCGCTCGGTGAGGTGAAGTGGGCGAAGGAGCACGTGGAGGTGTTCGGCGGCATCTTGTTGCCGAACGTGCCGCCCAACTCGGAGATCCCTCCGTTGTGGGAGGCGCGATACGAACCACTCTGGGACTACTGCGAGTCCAACGACGTCGTGCTGAACGTGCACAGTGGCAGCGGCCTCCCGGACTTCGGTGAGCACGAGGCCGCGTGGGCGATCATGCTGATCGAGCTTGCGTGGTTCTCCCACCGCGCGGTCTGGCATTTGATCTTCGGCGGCGTGCTCGAACGGCATCCGAAGCTGAGGATCGTGTTGACCGAGCAGGGAATGTCGTGGATCCCGCGCGGCATCGACACGCTGGACTGGTTCCACCGGCGGATGACGCACGGTGGTGCCGCGGAGGCGGTCTTCTTCGGTGCCGTCGCCAAGGGAATGTCGCTGACCCCCAGCGAGTACTTCCGTCGGAACTTCTGGGTCGGCGCCAGCTTTCTTCGTCCGTCGGAGAGCGTGTTGCGCTACGACGTCGGTGTCGACCGCATCATGTGGGGTGCCGACTATCCGCATTCCGAAGGCTCGTACCCGTACACGACCGAAGCACTGCGCGCTGCCTTCGCGCCGTGCCCACCGGCTGAGACGCGGATGATGCTCGAGACCACGGCGGCCGACGTGTACGGATTCGATCTCGAGAGGCTGCGAGCCATCGGCGACGAAGTAGGTCCGACCGTCGGCGAGGTCTCGGTTCCGCTCGATCCGGCCGACTATCCGTCGGACTCCACCTGCAACGCGTTCGACGCCGAGCAGGTCATCAAGGCCTGGTAACCGCTTTGGTTCAGCCGTTCCAGGCCACGTGGTACTCGTCCTTCCACCACTCGGCGGCGCGGATCTGCTGCGGGGTGGTCACGAGCGCCGGGTCCTGGCCGAGATCCTTCGGTGTGGGTCCGACGCGCTCCGCGATCGGGCGTAGTGCGTCGAGATCGAACCCGTAGCACTTCGCCGCGGTCTCACCGAGCAGCTGTCGGGTGTCAGCCACCGGGACGTCGCCGAAGTCGCTGCGCAACCGTTCGATCGTGTGGGGCCAGGTTCCCTCGGGATGCGGATAGTCGGTGCCCCACATCGCGACGTCGCAGCCGATCGCGTGACGGCGCCGGATCTCCTCCTTCGACATCGTCGACGCGCCCACGAAGATGTTGGTGCCGAAGTACTCGGACGGCAGCTTCGAAAGGATGCCCTTCATCAGCGCGGCCATCTTCTTCGTCGTGTGCCCGCCGCCGAGATACTGGTCCCACTTCCATTTCATGTCGGCGACCCAGTAGCAGGCTCCTTCGGTGACCACGAACTTCAAACCCGGGAACCGTTCGAAGGCGCCACTGAACAACAGGTGCGCGATGGGACGGTGTGTCCAGAAGACCACTTCCGCGAGATAGATGCCGATGAACTCGTTCATCTCTTCGCGGGGTGCTTCCCCGGAATGGGTGTGAACCGGAAGTCCGGCGGCCTGGCAGGCTGCCCACACCGGGTCGTACGACGGGTCGTTGTACGGCGCGTGCGCTCGCCACATCGTGGGCACCATGATCCCACCGATGCCGGGCTTGTCGGCGAGCCACTCGATCTCGCCAACCGCGCGATCGATGTCGTGACAGATCGGCACGAGCCCGATGCCGGCCCGGCGCTCGGGGCTCTCCGAGCACAGCTCCACCAGGAAGCGGTTGTGCGCGCGGGCGCCCACGAAGGCGAGCTCCGGATCTTCGATCATGCCGGCCGAGAGACCGGCGCCGAACGGCGGCGACTCCATGCCGGTGATCGCGTCGGCATCCGGGAAGATGACCTCGGCGGCCACGCCGTCGGCGTCCATCTCCTTGTCACGTTGCGCGGAGTCGTACGCGCCGCGCAGCCCTTCCTCGTGGTCGGTCTCCCAGTTCGTGATGTAGTCGTAGTTCAGAACCATCTGCTCGTCGCGGTTTGCCCGACGCTCGGCGAGGAACTCGTCGAACTGGCGCAGATACCGCGGGTCGAGGTACGGGCGGTACTCCTCGCAGGGCAGCCCCGCGTGGGCATCGGCCGAGATGATGGTGTAGCGGTCGGTCACGTCTTGTCCTCTGCCCCCAGCACCGACAGGTCGTCGTAGCGCTGATGCACGTACGGAAGCAGCCAGTCGGCCGGGACGCGCTCGACCACTTCGCCTTCTTGCGTCGTTGCGACCTGCGCGTACTGCATCGAAACCACGCGACCGATCGGGATGTCGGCGATCGGGTCGATCGGAGAGTCGTGCAGCGTCAAGCTCGCGTCGAGGGCGCGCCCGTCGCGGGCCTCTTCGTGCCGACGCACGTGCACGAGTGCGGGCTCGGTGTCGAAGCCCTTGCCGTCGGGGGAGGGGCTGATCTTGAAGTAGAAGTCGACCTTGTCGCGCGCAGGGATGTCGATCGGGGCGCCGAGCGTTCCGTCGAGGACCGCGAGCGGGAAGCCCATGCGATCGAAACGCGCGTGGATGTGATCGCCGTCGACGTCGATCGAAACGCCACCGATCTTCTTGGGCTCACCGTAGGTCTCCCGGCCGCCGACGGTTGCCTGTTCGGTCGTCATCGGCATGAAGAGCGCGTACTCACCCTCGACTCGGCCGTGGCGGGCGCGCACGCCGAACCAACCCGCGCCGAAGATCGGGATGCCGGTTCCCATGTTCACCGTCGCGAAGCGGATCCGAGCCAACGGCTCGGACGGTTCCAGCGGAGGCGGCAGGACGGCTCTGATCGCGTCGGGATCTGTCTCCCACACGACGGTGACCGCCGTCGACCAGATCTTCGCGGAGGTGGCTTCGACCTCGCGGTTGCGTTGCTGCTCGGGTGGACGGGCGCCGTATCGAATCGTCATGATCGGGATTCTTCCACGGGATCGCGGACGGCGGTAGGGAGGCAATCGTGCGAACGGTCGACGGAAAGGTCGCGGTCGTGACCGGCGGCGCCAACGGCATAGGTTTGGCGATGGGTCGTCACTTCGCCGAGCACGGCATGTCGGTGATGCTGGCCGACATCCAGCCTGGCCCGCTCGCGGAAGCCGCCGAGACCCTTCGGGGCGAAGGACTCCCCGTCGCAGGATGCGTTACCGACGTGACGAAGCTCGAGTCGGTCGAGCACCTCGCGGCCGAGACGGTTCGCACGTTCGGCGCCGTGCACCTGGTGTGCAACAACGCCGGAATCGGCCCGGGTGGTCAGACGATGCTCTGGGAGTCGGAGGAGAACGACTGGCGTTGGTGCCTCGACGTGAACGTGTGCGGCGTGGCGTGGGGGATCAAGGCGTTCGTGCCCCGGATGATCGCAGGTGGCGACGAAGGACACATCGTGAACACGTCTTCGGGGAACGGAGGCATCGCGCCGATGGGTGATGCCGCGATCTACGCGACGTCGAAGAGTGCTGTCACGACGCTCACCGAGCTCCTCTACTACCAACTGCACACGCAGAACACCAAGCTGTCGTGCTCGGTGCTGTATCCGGGCCCGAACTGGTTGCGCACGAAGCTGTGGGAGGCGTGGCGTACGCGGCCCGACGAATACGCGAAGACCGTGCCGCGCACGGCTGCGTACCCGACCTTCGAGGAGTTCGAACAGCAGATGGAGGCAGCGGGTTCGCCGCTTCCTGTGACGCCGTTGGACGAGGTCGCCGGGCGAGTCCTCGATGCCGTGCTCGCCGACCAGTTCTGGATCAACCCGAGCACCGACGAGCCACTCGACGCGCGCTACGCGTCGATGAAGGCCCGGCGCAATCCCGACTACTTCCGCAACTGGAACCCCACGACCGGTCAGTAGCTCGCCGGTCGGTGAGCCGACGATCGCCCGCCCCACGGGAGCGAGCTGGTGTCAGGGGTGCGTGCAGCGGTCGGTGACCGACTGGGTCGAGACCTCGGCGCCGTCGAAGTCGGCGAGGGTGCTGATGCGGAAGCGGCCGTCGCGTTCGGTCTCGCTGCGCATTCGCGCCGCCCGCTCGGCGTAGTAGTGCGCCCGCGTGTACTGCTCGCTCGTCGGCGCGTAGCTCGCAACCAGCACGCGCCGGGGCGAGTTGCCACGGTTCGCCTCGCTGTAGTGCGGAGCGAGACCGTCGATGCACACTGCGTCGCCCGCTACGAGCTCGGCGGAGAACCAGTCGAGGGCTCCGGCCGCGTCGGCGTCCACGACACCGCGGTCGTCGACGGCGAGCACTTCGTGCACATCGCCGGCGAGCCAGAGACAACCCGACTCGATGCTGCAGTCGTCGACGGCGACGAGAATCGACATCACCCGGCCGACGCCGGGATAGGCGACCTTGTCCTGGTGGGGGCTGAAACCGGCGCCGCCCGGTTGCTTGTAGTTGACCTTGTCCTTGAAGGCCGTCACGGGTTCGCCCAGCGCGGCCGCGGCGCAGTCGGCGAGCGGTCCCGCGACGAGCGCGGCGATGCCGGTGTGGCACGCGGACACGTTCTCGGTACGACAGATGCGAGGCCCGCTCGCCGTGTGCTCGGCGTAGTGACCCCAGAGGTGCGAACCGGTGGGCCAGGCCTCGACCTCTTCGGTCCACGCGCGCAGCGCGGCGAGCTGTCCGGCGTCGAGCAGGCCGACCGCGTACGACGTCGGCTGCACTCATGCCGGCCAACCGGACACGAGGTTGTGCTCGGCGCAGAGCTCCTGACCCTCGATCCATGTGCCGTTGAGCGCGCGGGCCTCGGGTTCGGTGACGAGCCACGCGGCCGCCGCGCCGATCACGTCCGGCGGCGCGCCGGCACTGGCGTCGAACCCGAACGGCGCCATGTCGATGAGGATGCGCTCGGTGGCGACGAAACCGGGGTGCAGGTTGAACCCGATGATGCCGCGGTCGCCGAGCTCGACCGCCAGGATGCCGGCGAGGCGGTGGACTGCTCCCTTCGACATTGCATAGCCGAGGCCCCAACCGCCGCTTCCCGCGGGTGCGGGTGGATCCGACGCGCCGGCTCCGGACGTGATGACCACGACGTAGCCGTCGCCGCGTTCGAGCATCTGCGGCAGCACGAGCTTCGTCAAGATGATCGGCGCCATGACGTTCGCTTCGAGGTGCAGGTCGAGCAGTTCGACGGGAGTGTCGAGCAGCTGGTCCATGTGACCGGGCCCGATGTAGCGGCCGTTGTTCACGAGCACGTCGATGCGACCCCAGGCGTCGAGGACCGCGCCGACCCCGGGCGCCAGTGTCGTGCGATCCGTGAGGTCCATCACGACGGGAAGCGCGCGGCGACCCTCTCTTTCGATCAGCTCGGCAGTCACGTCGAGGGAGCCGGGGAGTGGAGACGTGTCCGACTTCCGCACGGTCGAGGAGTGCTCGCGCGCCTCGCCCTCGTGCAGAGTGCGCGCCGATGCGGCGACGTCGAAGCCGGCGCGCGCGAGGTGGACCGCGATGGCCTTGCCGATCCCTCGGCTCGCGCCGGTGACCAACGCGACCTTGCCTTCACCGTTCATGATCCGACCACCTCGACTTCGGCGCGCGACGCGGCCTACGCTACGGCAACGCCGAGGCGGCGGTAGACGATCACGCGGCGCCGTTGGTGGCGATACCGACGATCGGTGCGGCCGGCGGGTTGTTGCCGAGGCTCCCGACGAACTTCTTGTTCGAGAAGTCGAAGACCCCGCCGTCGGACGCCACCATCAGGTAGCCGTTCCCGTACGCGACCAGCCCGTTCACGGGCTCGTTCAACACCGTGTTGCCGAGCGAGCCGCGAAACGGTGCCCCGAACGCGAACACCCCGCCGTCGGAGCCGACGAGCCAATAGCCGCGGTTGTCGGGGGTCGGCGACAACCCGACGATGGGACGGTTGAGATGCGTCCCGCCCATCGAGCCGTGGAAGCGCGCGTCGCCGAAGCTGAACACGCCACCGTCGGATGCGACCATGTAGTACCCGTGTCCCGTGGGGGTCGCGACGGACGCGATGACCGGGCCGTTGAGGTGGACTGCTCGCAGGTCGCCGAAGAAGTGCGCGTCGCCGTACGGGAACGCTCGGCCGCGCGTGGTGAAGAGCCAATAGCCGTTGCCGCTCGGGGTGGCGGACAGGGTTGAGACGCTCTCGCCGGACAAGACCGGGGGATGGCCTCCGAAGTAGGCGGCGCGGCCGAAGGCGTGGACGTTCCCGGCTCGGTCGACGACCCAATAGCCCGCGCCGTCGCGCCGGGCTGCGAGCGCCACTGCCGGATCCGACGCGCTCCCGAAGTTGGGAGCGCTCCCGAACGCGTAGACGTGTCCGTCGGCCCCGAGCATCCAGTATCCCGACTCGGATGCCGTGACAACCGGCTCCGCAATCGTGAACTGGCGAGTGACCGCGGGGGCCGGTGCGTAGGTGCCGTTGCCGAGCTGGGTCGCTCGCACCGCGCACGTTCCGGCCCGCAGCAGCGTGATCTCGGCGCCGCTCGGTCCACCGGTCCTGCACACCGATGGTGTCGTGGTCGTGAAGGTGACGACCAGGTGCGACGACGCGGTCGCCGAGACGGTCACCGGGGAGTGCCCGAGGGTCGTGTTCGGGACCGCGGCGAAGGTGATCGTCTGATTCGTCTTCACGGCTCCGAGCGTCCGACTGGCGGCGGGAGCGGCGTTGTACGTCGCGTCTCCCGGTTGATCGGCCTCGACCGTGCAGGTCCCCGATGTCAATCGAGTGATGACCGAGCCGTTGGTGCCCGTCGAACTGCACGCGCTGGGTGTGCTCGTCGAGAACGTCACCGGGAGGCCGGACGTCGCGGTCGCGGTCGCGGTGATCGAGGCGTTGATCGCGACGTCGGAAAGCGGCGGGAAGTCGATCGTCTGGTCGACCTTCGTGATGGTGAAGCTCTGTTGCACCGCGGGCGCGCGGTTGTAGGTGCCATTGCCACTTTGGTCCGCCTCGATCGTGCACGTACCCGTGACGAGGAGCGTGATGCCGGTCCCGGTCACGGTGCAGACGGCCGTGTTGATCGAGGTGAACACGACGGGCAGCGTCGATGACGCGGTCGCGCCGAGCGAGACCGGCGTCTGTTCGAGCGAGTGGTCGGCGATCGGCCCGAACGTGATCGTCTGGTCGACCTTGGTGACGCTGAAGCTCTGGAACGCGGTGTCGGCCGGCGCGTAAGTTGCGTTGCCGGCCTGATCCGCCGCGACGGTGCAGGTCCCGGCGCCGACGAGCGTGATCGTGGTGCCGTTCGTTCCGCCCGCCGTGCAGACTCCCGGGGTAGTCGTCGTGACGACGACCGCGAGACCCGACGACGCCGTCGCGCCAACCGAGACCGGAGTCTGCAGGACCGTCTTGCTCGTGAGCGCGGCGAACGTGATCGTCTGCGGGGCGAGCGTCACGTTGAAGGATTGGGTGATCGCCGGGGCGGCGCTGAAGCTGTCGTTGCCGGCCTGATCGGCCTCCACCGAGCATGTTCCGGCGGAATGCAGCGTGACGGTGGCGCCGTTGGGGCCGCCGGCCGTACACACCGATGTGGTCGACGGCACCGTGAAGGTGACGGGAAGCAGCGACGACGCCGAAGCCGTGAGCGTGATCGGCGGGTCGAGCACGGAGTGGCCGGGTATGACGGCAAACGTGATGGCCTGTGCGGTCCTGCCCACGCCGAAGCTCCGCGACACGGTCGGTGCCGGGGCGACGAGCGTCGTTCCGGGCTGGTCGGCATTCACCGTGCACGTTCCCGCGCCGACGAGCTTGATTTCTCCGTAGGTGTCGTCCGTCGCGCAAACGGATCCCGGTCCGGCAGTGAACACGACCTTGCCGTGCCTGGACGTCGTCGCACTCACCTGCACTACTCCCGCGCTCAACGGAACGTCGGGCAGTGGCGCGAACGTGATCGTCTGTGTTGCCTTCGTGACGTTGAAGCTCTGAAGCACCGGCGGGGCGGGAGCGAAGGTCTCGTTGCCCCCTTGGTCGGCTTCGACCGTGCACACGCCTTCGATCTCGGGCGAGAGCGTCTTGCCGTCTCGTGGGTCTATCGAGCACACGTCTCCGGTGAGGGACTTGAAGGCAACGTCCAACCCCGAGGTCGAGCCTGCGCTCAGGACCAGCGCGGGATCGAGCAGCGTCCGGTCGGGGATCGGTGCGAACGCGATCGTCTGCGGTGTCGTTCCCATTGCCGACCCGGCGGACCAGCTCGCGAGCGGAGCAACGAGACCGCTTACCGCGAGCGTGAGCGCGCAAAACACGGTGCGCCGACTACCTCGTCTCCCGGTCAGCACCCACGCGACGGTACACGCGCCCGGGCGCAGCGGAACGCGGGCATCTCGGTGCGCGCGATGCTCGGCGAAAGGTTCGCCAACCAGCCCGCGAACGCTTCCTCGTACGCGATCCCGAACTCCACGACGGCGCGAACGTTCGGATCGATCGACGACTGGTCATCCATCGCCGCGACGAGATCGTGGTACTCCGAGAGACGTCGTTCGTGTTCGACCCGATGGTTCGCGACGAACGCGGCGAGCGTCTCTTGGTCCAGATGTTTGGCGAACCAAAGCGTGACGAGCAGCGGAATACGGATCTGCTCGGATGCCGGTTCCTGGTTGATCCATTCCGTGAACGCTCGCCGTCCCGCCGCGGTGATCGCGAACGGCTGCGTGTCGCGCGCTCCGGGCTTGCCCGCTCGCACCAGCCGGCGCGCTTCGAGCGTCTTCAACTCGCGATACACGTGACTCGAGGTCACGTTCCAGAATCGGGCGAGTCCCCGCTTCACCTCTTCGATCAGGTCCCATCCGGTGGCGGGACCTTCGTGGAGAAAGCCCAGCAGCGACGCCTGAGTCGCGTTCAGCGTCGGCCACGAGGCCGAAGTCGACGCGCGGTTCGTCGACGCGCGGTTCGTCGACGCGCGATTCGCATCCACCATGCCGGGTTACGACCTCCCGTTGACATTCCCTTGTGGAGGGTTAGCCTGACGATACCACCCCACTCGGAAGGAGCGCGATGCCTCCGGCGACACTCGACGACGACGGGTACTGCGTGGTCGAGAACGCGATCGGCGTGACCGCTGCGACCGAGATCCGAGATGAGCTCCGGCCGTTGTTCGACGCAACCCCGTTCGGCCGTGACGATTTCGAGGGTCGTCGCACTCGCCGCGTCTACGCACTCTTCGCCAAGACGCGTGCGTTGGATGCGTTGGCGACGCATCCGGTTGTGCTCGACGCCCTCGACCGCGTGCTCGGGCCGGCCCAGTTGAGCACGCCGACGGCGATCGAGATCGGTCCGGGAGAACGCGCGCAACCGTTGCATCCGGACGACGCGATCTATCCCGTGCCTCGACCCCACGCGGAGCTGGTGCTCAACGTGATGTGGCCGTTCGACGATTTCACCACCGAGAACGGAGCGACACGCGTGGTCCCCGGCAGTCACCGATGGGTCGACGAACGGCCCGGACCCGACACCGAGACCCTTGCCGTGACGATGCCCGCGGGGTCGGCGATGATGTACGTAGGCAGTCTCTGGCACGGTGGCGGGGCCAACGCGACGCGACGGCCCCGGATCGGCGTCGTGCTCCACTACGCAGTGTCATGGATCCGACCCGTTGAGAATCACGTGCTCGCCGTACCGCGAGATGTCGTGCGAACGCTGCCCGAGCGATTACAGGAGTTGCTCGGCTACAACGTGTACCCACCATTCCTCGGGTACGTCGACGGCCGCCATCCGCGCCGCCTCCTCACCTGAGCCGACTCTCGCCTGTAGCTCGCGAGGCCCGGTCCCCGAGACTGACTTCCCGCCGCCCAGTTCACGAGCCTCAGTTCCCGAGCCTCAGTTCCCGAGCCTCAGTTCCCGAGCCTCAGTTCCCGAGACCCCGGGGTTTGTCGTCGCGCTTGGCCTGCTTGTCGGCGCGCTTCTCCTTCAAGGTCTTCCCGGCTTTCTTGCTGTTCGACTTCTTGGGTGACTTGTCGGCCATGCGGTCGAGGGTAATGCGCCGTGGCAAGGTATGCGCCGGTTTCGAGCCGGCTTCCGGCGATGCACGAAATATGGAGGCACGAATGCACGGGAGGGTCGCCCGCGACGACGAGGTCGCGGCCTGGAAGGAGGACGGCTGGGTCGTGCTCGAGGGACTTGTCGCCACGGACGACATCGATGCCGCGGTCGAGGATCTCCGTTATGTGTTCCCCGCGCCCGAGAAGTTCCACGCCGATCCCGAGGCGAACTGGCCACCGGGACGTAGCACCGCCGATCTCCGCCGCGGCTATCCCGACATGCGCGCGACCGGTCCCGCGTTCCGGCCCGAGCAACATCGCTTCGCCAAGCAGTTCCCGTACTACGGAAGCGGCGCGCTCAGTCGTCTCTCGCGCGCACCCGTCGATCGTCGACTTCATGGAACGCGCGCTCGAGAGCACCGATCTGCGGGTCTACCAGAACCAGGTCAGTGCCAAGTACGCCGGTGACGCGAACTTCGAGCAGCCGATGCACACCGACCGCAACCACTCGTTCCTGCCGCCGCGCATGGAATCGCCGTGGTGGCACGTGGAGTCGTTCCTCTACCTGACCGACGTCGACGAAGGAACGGCCCCGACGAGCCTCGTCCGGCTCCAGGACTCGGTCGGTCGTTCGACGAACTCGATGTTCATGCCCGATGAGGATCCTGCGCTGTACGGTGCCGAACGATCCGCGATCGGTGTGCGCGGATCCTTGCTGGTGTACCGGCCGGACGTCTTTCACCGCGGTACGGATCTCGAGCGGCCGGGAAGCCATCGCTTCTTCTTGAACGTCAGCTACAAAGTCGCGGGCACGGATTGGATCGGCTATCACAGCGCGCAGTCGAACGCGACCCATCCGGCGTGGGTGCAGTTCGTCGAGATGTCGACACCGCGTGATCTCGAGCTGTTCGGGTTCCCGCCTCCCGGCCACCCGGTCTGGACGGCGGCGCTCGTCGAGTCGACTAGCGAGAAGTACCCGAATCTCGACGTCGGGCCTTGGCGGCGCGCGCTTCTTCGATGACCGCCGGCGGCACCGGCCGCAAGTCGTGGACGATGCCGATCCAGCTGAGGCCGCGCAGCACGTAGTACGTCGCGTCGATCTGCCACCACCGGAATCCCTGGCGTGCCGCCCACGGGTAGCGGTGGTGGTTGTTGTGCCATCCCTCGCCGCCGGTCGCCAATGCCACCAGCAAGGTGTTGCGGCTGGTGTCGGTGGTCTCGTAGGCCCGTCGTCCCATCACGTGGGCAACCGAGTTGACCGTGAACGTCACATGCCAGAGCAACACGGTCGACAGGAAGAACCCGATTACCAGGCCGCTCCAGCCCCCGACCGCCAGGCAGGCCAGGGCCAGGACCCACGGACCGATCCAGTCGTGCTTGTTGACGAAACGTAGTTCGGGGTACTTGGAGAAGTCGCGGATCTGCGACATGTCGGCCTGGTTGTACTTGTCGCACAGAATCCAGCCGACATGGCTCCACCAGAATCCACGCTTGGGCGAGTGCACGTCGCGCTCGGTGTCGGAGAACCGGTGGTGGTTGCGGTGATGGGCCGCCCACCACAGGGGTCCCTTCTGCGACGCCATGGTTCCACCGAATGCGAGCGCGAACTGCCAGAACCGGTTCAGCCGGTACGACTTGTGTGAGAAGTAGCGGTGATAGCCGGCGGTGATGAAGAACATCCGTGTCGAGAAGGTGACGACGAGCAGGACGAGCGCCGTGCGCGTCACGCCGGTGAAGAACGCGAGGAACGGCAGCAGGTGCAGGAGGAAGAACGTCAGCGACGAGACGACGTTGAGCTTGTCGTCCGGTCCGCGCTGCATCGACGGGGCCGATTCGGTGACCACCGATCCGGTCCGGAGCGCGTCGAGACCGGCTCGCGTCGAGCGCACCTCGATATCGCCTAGCGATTGATTCACGCCGCTCCTTGACGCGAGGTGTCTCGGTAGAGATTGCAGTCCGAAGACTAGGCGTCGTGACGTTATTCGGACAGGCGCGCGGTGAGAAGCGTCATGAGCTCGGCTTTCTCTTCGTCGAAAGCCTCGAACGTGATCTGCCCGGCGTCGTACTGCTCGTGCATTGCGGCGATGCGTTCGATGAGCTCTTCGGTCGTGGCCGAGTTCTCGTCGAACTCGATCGTCTCCACGTCGGTGTCGGGTGACTTGTCGAGTCTGCGTTCACGCTTCGCAGTGGCCTTGGCCTGCTTGGAACGTTCGCGTTCCCGCTTGTTCGAGGTGGTACGTCGTGTTGCCATAGTCGTCTCCTCATCCGGCGGCGAGAGCGCAGGGCCCGCCGGCGCGCGCTCGCAAGATGATCGAAAGTGTCGTCAGCCGGTGGTGGAAGAATGGCGGTGCGAGGCCGAGATCTCCACACAGCTGCACCGACAGCCTAGGCGAGCGCTGCGCGTACTCTCGGAAAGGGCCGCCTGCCGCCCCGGGGGCCATCAGGAGCGGCGGTCGGTCCGTGCATCGAGAAAGGCCAGGTCAGCGTAGTGACGCTCACGAGATTGCTCGTCGATCATCCCTTCGCCGACGACGACCCGCTGTTGCACGGGGCGACCGAGTCGATGACCGCGGGCGAGGCCCGGGCCGCGGCCCGATCCCTCGCCGACGCCCTGCGGGCGGCGGGGGTGGCGCCCGGCCGGGCGGTGGGCGTTCAGCTGCCCAACGGGCCCGGTGCGATCGTCGCGATGTTCGGGGTGTGGCTGGCCGGCGCCGTGTTCGTGCCGGTCAACCGCGCGCTCTCCCTCGAGCGAGCGCCAGCACGCGCTCGACGCCACCCGGCCGGTGGCACTGCTCAGCGCGGGCGGGCTGGAGCCGATCGCGGGCTCCCGGGAACCCGCGGTCTACGCCGACGATGTCGCGTTCGTGACGTGGACGTCGGGCACGACGGGCGCGCCGAAGCCGGTTCTGCACACGCACACGAGCTACCTCGAGTTGCTCGATCGCGTCCTCGGTCCTCTGCGCGGTTCGACCGGGGGTGGCCGGACGAGGCGTCCGTCGCCGAATCTCGTCCCGGTCTCGCTCGCGTTGAACGCCGGGATCTACAACGTCTTGTTCGGGCTCCGGGCCGGCGCCGAGATCGTCGTCATGGACGGTTTCGACCCGGTCGAGTTCGCGGCGCTCGTCGCGCGGTTCGCGATCCGATCGACCGTCCTCCCGCCGGCCGCGTTGGCGATGCTGAGCGATGCACCCGACGTCGTCGATCTCGCTCCGCTGGTGTACGTGCGCAGCATCACCGCGCCGCTCTCCCCGCTCCAGGCGCGCCGATTCACCGAGAAGTTCGGCGTGGTCGTCCTGAACGGCTACGGCCAGGCCGAGATCGGCGAAGTCATCGGTTGGACGGCGGCTGACGCTCGCGCGCACCCCGAGAAGTTGGGCGCGGTCGGCCGCCCCCATCCCGGCGTCTCGATCAAGATCGGTCCGATCGGAGGTGAGTCGGACGACGTTCAGCGCGACGACGACCCATCCGGCACCATCGGTCCGTTGCTCGTACGCCCTCCGTCTACCGCGGTCGGCATCGCGTCGACGCGCGTCGACGCCGACGGGTTCATCGATACCGGAGACTTGGCCCGCATCGACGCGGACGGCTTCGTGTGGATCGAAGGCCGAGCGGGCGACGTCATCAATCGTGGTGGAAACAAGGTCTTCCCCGAACACGTCGAAGAGGTGTTGCGACTCGTTCCCGGTGTCGCGCAGGCCGCGGTCGTCGGCGCCCCGGACGAGCGGCTCGGCGAAGTCCCGGTCGCGTACATCGTTACCACCGCGCCGGTGACCGACGCCGACCTCGTCGCGACCTGTCGCGCGCACCTGGCGCCCTACAAGGTTCCGATCGCGTTCCACCGGCTCGACGCGCTGCCTCGCAGCGAGGTCGGCAAGGTGCTGCGGCGCGAGCTCGCGTCCCGGCCGATCGACCGACCCGGCTGAGGCCGGTCGCTCGAAGTGAGGCCGGTCAGTTGGAGGGAAGATCCCGCGACGGCTGCGCCGGTGGGTCGCTCATCTCGGCGGCCGCGTGGGAGATCCGGTCGCGGACCCACGCGAGACTGTCGCCACCCGCACCCATGGCGTCCTCCCAACCGCTCATCACGGCTTCGACGGCGGTTCGGCCCGCCACCGTCCCGAGCACCTCGACCACGAGATCGGTGTCGGCGACCGGGCTGGCCCTGGTGTCGCCGATGACATCGGTCACCAGCGCTCCGAGGGGGTCCCGCATCGCATAGAGCTCACCGGTCGCCGCGATCCACGACACCTGGGTGCGGGCGCCCCCGTCGGTCCAATCGGATCCGAATTCGAGACTCTTCGGATGCGCGGCGACGAGGGTCGGCGTCATAGAAGTCGTTGAGATCCACGCCGCCATTGTGGCGCGTCGAGAGTACGGTCCGGGCATGCGAGAGTCCGATCCCTTCGCTCCGGCCCGGCTCGGTCCGATCTCGATCCGCAACCGGATCATCAAGGCCGCCACCTTCGAAGGACGTACGCCGAAACGCGTCGTCACGCCTGAGCTCATAGAGTTCCACCGTCGCTTCGCGGCGGGTGGCGTCGGCATGACGACGGTGGCGTACTGCGCGGTCACCCGCGCCGGGTCTACCGATGGTCATCAGATCGTGCTCGACAACCCCGACGTCGTTTCCGGACTGCGCGCCCTCACCGAGGCGGTCCATGGTGAAGGAGCCGCGATCGCGGCGCAGATCGGTCACGCGGGACCCGTCGCGAACCCGATGGGGACGAGGTCGCCCGCGGTCGCCCCGTCACGCGTGTTCAGCCCCCTCGGCATGCGCCGCACCCGCGCCGTCACGACCTCCGAGATCGCCACGATCGTCGAGCAGTACGCGCACGGCGCACGGGTGCTGCGCGAGGCGGGCTTCGACGCGATCGAGGTGCACATCGGGCACGGATACCTGCTGAGCGCGTTCTTGTCGCCGCGGCTGAACAAGCGTGCCGACGAGTTCGGCGGCAGCCTCGAGAACCGCGCCCGGTTCGCGCTCGAGGTCGTGCGGACGGTGCGCGCGCGGCCGCGGGCGCGATATCGCCGTCACGGCCAAGATCAATATGGCCGACGGTGTACGGGGCGGCTTCTGGTTGAACGAGAGTATCGAGTTCGCGCGCATGCTCGAGGCAGACGGCGCGCTCGACGCGCTGACACTCACCGGCGGGAGCTCGTTCGAGAACCCGATGTACCTGTTCCGGGGCGAGGCTCCCATCGCGGAGATGGCAGAGATGTTCCCCGGCGTGATGAAAGCAGGCATCAAGCTCGCCGGAGGAATGTTCTTCAAGGAGTACCCCTTCGAGGAGGCGTACTTCCTGCCCTACGCCCGCCAGTTCCGTGCCGCGCTCTCGATGCCACTCGTGCTTCTCGGTGGCATCAACCGTCTCGACACCGTCACGAACGCGCTCGACGAAGGATTCGCGTTCGTCCAGATGGGCCGGGCGCTGCTCCGCGAGCCCGAGCTCCTCCGGGAGATGCAAAAGGACCCGCGACGCGAGTCGCTCTGCATCCACTGCAACAAGTGCATGCCCACGATCTACACGGGCACCCGCTGCGTCATCGTCTAGATCGAGCGCGGTTCGCGCCTGCGCCGATTCACAGGGCGCCGATCTGGCTGGGGCTGATGCCGAGGTAGTGCTCGAGGTTCCGGTGCATGTTGACGATGCGGCATTCCTCGGTAGGCGAGACCAGCAACTCGGTGATGCCGGGTTGGTGCAGGCCGCGCTGGCTGCGTGCGAGGTTGGCGAAGTCCTGATTCAGGATCAGACCGATCGGGAGCTCGTCGTCGGGCGACAGGTCGATGTCGAAGGGCTTGGAGCGGGGGCGGGGGTCGTCCGGCGGGACGCGATCGAACGAGAAGGCGTCCATGAACGCGTCGTCCGGTGTTGCGCCGGGGCGGGCTCGCACGACCTGCAGCATGTCCGCGAACACCAGGACCGTGACGTTCGGGAACAGGTTGTATTGCGTCATGTCGAGCAGATGCGTCTCGTCGAGCCCGGCGAACCACTCGTGTCCGGCGTCGACACCTCGCTCCCGTACGATCTCGGCGATCGCGCCCCGCATGGTCCCGCCCGGCGCGACCGCAGGCGCCGGTCCCGCGTCGCGCTGGGCATGGTTGCCGACGCGCACCCCCATGACCTCGACGAAGGCCTCCCACACACGCTGGTCGTCGGGGCGGTCACGGAGGCGGGGGGAGGGCAACCCGTACGACTGTTGGAGCTTGCCGTGGCGTTCCCAGACCCGTTGGGGCCCGTGCACGTCGTCGCACATGGGCAGCATCTCGGGGTGGATCCCCTGGACGTGGTAGGTCTCGCTGAACCCGTCGATGAGGGTCTTCCAGTTGCAGGGGGCCGGGATCGACACCGACGCCCCGCAACGGAACTCTTCGATCCGCGCCCATTCGCAGTCGCCGGGTACTGCGCCCAGGAACTCGTCGAGCGGCTCGGCGTCGGCGGCGAAGTTCACGAAGACGAGTGGGCCCCACGTGTCGACCTGGACGGGGATCAGGCCGATCCCGGCCGAGCCTGCGGTACCCGCGCCGTGGTCGAGCGCGCCGAACTCCCTCCGGGACGGCACTTCCCGGAGTTGTCCGCACAGGTCGTAGCTCCAGCGGTGAAACGGGCAGCGGATCTCGGACAGCGCGCTCCCGGTGCCTTCGCACAGCGCGCTTCCCCGGTGACGGCACGCGTTCTGGAACGCTCGAAGCCGGAAGTCGTCGCCCCGGACCAGCAGCACCGAGAGTGGTCCGATCCGGACCTCGTGGAAGTCGCCCGCGTTGGCGACGTGGTCCGTCGAGCACGCGAGCTGCCACACGCTCGGCCAGAGACGCTCGTTCTCGAGGGCGGCGAACGTGCTCGCGGTATATCGCTGCGCAGGGATGGTGACGGCCACTTACCCGAATCGTCGCGTCTTTGGACGCGACGGGCAACCTCGTCGGCACTCGCGGGGTTCGTGGGAGCGTACGAGGCCCTGGGAGGTGCGTGCGCCGCCCCGCTTGCTGAACGTTCGCGAACGGCCGGTCTGATTCCGGATCGACAGCGGTGCACAATGTCCGTACGCTTCGGCCCGTTCAGCGACTCGGGGGAGAGATATGCGGCTGCGTTGGTGCGTCCTCGCGACGGCTCTAGTGCTCGTTGTCACCGCATGTGGGGGTGGCAGCAGCAAGAGCAGTAGCAGCGGGGGAGGCGGGCTCGGCGGTCCGACGACAACCGCTCCGCCGACGAGCGCATGCAAGACGACGCCGCTCACGGCGCCCGAGATCGGGGTCACCGCGTCGACGATTACGGTCACCGTGGTGGCCGACGTCGACAACGGCTTCCGGCCCGGCCTGTTCAAGGGTTCGTGGAACGGGGTGAAGGCCTGGGGTGACTACATCAACTCCCAGGGTGGGCTCGCCTGCCGCAAGGTCGTGGTCAAGACGGCCGACTCCAAGCTCAGCCCGACCGATGCCAACAACGCGGTCGCCGCCGCGTGCGGCGACTCGGTCGCCCTGGTCGGTACGACGGCACTGTTCTTCCAGAACGTGGCCGCCATGAACAACTGCAAGGACAAGGCCGGCAAGGCGACCGGCCTTCCCGACCTGGCCGAGCTGCAGACCGACGTGGCGCAGCAGTGCTCGCCCGTCTCGTTCGCGACGCTGCCGACCGGCTCGTCGTGCCCGTACAGCGGGTCCGGCGTGCGCACCTTCCACGTCGGGTACACGCAGTACGACTACTACTTCAACAAGTACGGCGCGAACGCGTTGCACGGGGTGTTCGTCGTCCCGAAGGACACCGCGTCGACGATCGCGTCGACCATGCCGATCTTCCGGGCCGAGAACCAGATGGGCATCAAGAGCGACGCCGAGTTCGGCAAGAGCGGTACCGACATCCAGACGGCCTACACCGAGGTCGCCCAGGCCATCAAGACTCACAGCTCGACCTACGCCCGCAACGGACTCGATTACCTGGGCACCGTGCTCATGCGCAAGGAGGCGCAGGTGCAGGGCGTCAACACGGTCAAGGTCTGGGACTGCTCGGTGCAGTGCTATGACAAGCGGCTGATCCAGTCGGGTGGCAGCGCGGTCGAGGGACAGTACGTCTGGTTGAACTTCCTGCCCTTCGAGGACAAGGGCTCGAACGCCGATCTCGACGCCTTCCTCAAGTACGACAAGAGCCCCGATGGCTTCGGT
The DNA here is from genome assembly GCA_963784845.1 of uncultured Actinomycetes bacterium. GTDB lineage: Bacteria > Actinomycetota > Acidimicrobiia > IMCC26256 > PALSA-610 > PALSA-610. Next base: position 212,027 of record CAWASN010000007.1, read on the forward strand.
GCCCAGGCGTGGGTCGCCGGTGAGATCTTCGCCCGCGCGGTCAACGACTCGATCAAGGCGAACAACGGCAACCCCAACACGATCCACGCGGGCCGACATCCTGACCGCGATCCACAACCTGCACGATTTCGACTCGAACGGGATGACGCCGAAGATCGACGTCGGCAACCGGGTTGGTCGCCTCTGCCTCGTCGGCTTGCAGGTCCAGAACGGTAAGTTCGTGCGCGTCGACCCGGTGAAGCCGGGCACGTTCGACTGCGACAACGGCAAGCCGGCGCTGGCCCTCACCATCGATCCCGCCAAGGAGTACCACGGCTAGCGCAAGCTCGTCGTAGACCGCGCGAAGGAGAGCTGGCTTGTCGCAACGGTGGTCGAACCTGCTCGTGTGGGCGGGCACGATCGCGTTCGTTGTCTTGGTCAGCAAGGCCGCGTGGGCGGGGAACGCGGTCAACGGGACGAGCTTGACCAATCTGATCGTGGTGGCGCTCCCGGTTGCGGGCATTATCGCGATGGCTGCGAGCGGGCTCGTCGTCGTCTACACGACGACGGGCGTGTTCAACTTCGCCCAGGGTGCGATCGGCATGTTCTTCGCGTACGTCGACTGGGAGCTCACGGTCGACCGCGGCTTGCCCCAGCTGATCGTGTTGCCGTTGGTGGTGCTCGTGGTCGCGCCGCTGTTCGGGGTGCTGCTCGACCGTGCTGTCATGCGGCACGTCCAGGGCAAGCCCCTCGTGGTCCAGCTCATGGTCACGGTGGGCTTGATGTTCGCCCTGATCGGGCTCGCGAACATGATCTGGAACCAGCAGAACGCGCACTCGATGCCGTTCTTGTTCGCAGGCAGGGGTTTCCACATAGGCCAGGTCCTGCTCACGTGGCACCGGTTCATCACGATCATCGTGGCGATCGTCCTCGCTATCGGTCTGCGCATCCTCTTGTTCCGGACGCGGGTCGGCGTCGCGATGCGCGCGGTCGTCGACAATCGCGAGCTTGCCGCGCTCGGAGGTGCCCGGTCCACGGTGCTGTCCAGCGTCGCCTGGGGGATGGGCTGCTCGCTGGCCGCGCTCGCGGGCATCCTCTTGGCGCCCGAGACCGCCGACATGTCGCCGACCGTGTTGACGCTCCTTGTCATCACCGCGTTCGCGGCCGCGGTCGTCGGCCGGTTGCGGAGCTTGCCGCTCACCTATCTCGGCGCGCTCATCCTGGCGTTGTCGACACAGTGGATGGGGTCGTTCCTCAGGTTCTCCGATCGTTGGACGAACGTGCCCGAGGCGCTCCCGACGATCATGCTGTTCATCGTCTTGATGCTCCTGCCGCGAGCCGAGATCCAGTTCGCCCGCATCAACGCGGTGCGCCGGGTCGAGCGAGTCTCGTCGGTGCGTGACACGGCGATCGGCATGGCAGTGCTCGTCGTGGGAATGGTCGTGCTGACCACGTTCTTGTCGAGCACGGACCCCACCAACGTCAATCGCGTCACGCTCGGTATGTGCACGGCACTCGTCGCGTTGTCACTCGTGCCGCTCACCGGTTGGGCCGGGCAGGTTTCCCTGGCGCCTCTCGCGTTCGCCGGCATCGGAGCGGTCGCCTACGCGCGCCTCGGCGGCGCGCACGGCAGCATCTGGGCCGTGTTTCTCGCGGCATTGGTGACGGTCCCGGTCGGCGCGCTCCTGGCGTTCCCGGCAATGCGCCTGCAGGGTCTGTACCTCGCGCTGGCGACGCTTGCGTTCGCGGCCATGGTCGAGGAGGTCTTCTTCTCGCAGCCGTTCGCGGTGGGCCCCGGTGAGCGCGAGGTGGCGCGGGTGCACCTGCTCGGGATCGACTTCTCCTCGCCGAAGTCGTTCCTCATCCTGGTGACGGTGGTGTTCGGGCTCTGCGGTATCGGCATCGTCGCGCTCAGACGTAGTGCGTTCGGGCGCCGACTCGTGGCGCTGCGCGACAGCGAGGCGGCGTCGGTCACTGTCGGTGTGAACGTTCTCGAGACCAAGCTCGCAGTGTTCGCGATCTCGGCAGGCATCGCCGGATTCGCGGGCGCGTTCTTGGCGATGTCAGCCGGCAAGCTCAGCGGCTCCACCGGTTTCGAAGCGCTGAGCGGCCTTCCCATCGTGCTCGCGCTGGTCATCGGTGGCGTCGGATTCGTCGCGGGAGCGTTGTTCGCCGGAATCTTCGGTCTGGTCCTGGTCATCGTCCAGAGCGACTGGCACATCTCGCTCTGGATCGGGATCACCTATCTCGCCCCCGGGCTCGCGGTACTCGGGATCATCCAGAACCCTTCCGGAGCAGTGGTCCCGATCGGCGAGGGCTTCGCCCGGCTCCTCCCATGGCGCCACGACGCGCGCCGGGACTACGAGGAGATGGTTGCGGCGGCAGCAGAACCCGAAGTCGGCGAGCTGGGTCTCCAACGCCCCTTCCGGGAGTCCGACGTCTTGCTCGTCGATCGTGGTCTGGGCATCAGTGCCGACGTCCCGCGCGGCGCCGCGGTCGCAAGGAGCGGATGACATGGGGCTGCTCGAGGTCGACGGCGTCACCGTGCAGTTCGGTGGTCTCCTCGCGGTCGACGACGCGTCGTTCGTCGTCCCGGCCGGTTGCGTGACCGGTCTGATCGGCCCCAACGGCGCGGGCAAGACCACCTTGTTCAACGTCATCACGGGATTGCAGGCGCCGAGTCGCGGGCGCATCGTGCTCGACGGCGCCGAGGTCACCAAGAAGCGTCCCTACATCCGCGCCCGGCTCGGCATCGCTCGCACGTTTCAACGCCTCGAGGCCTTCGGCAGTCTCACCGCCCGCGAGAACGTGCTGGTCGCGCTCGAGATGCGCCGGCGCTGGGCCGACTCCCGCTACGACTGTGCATCTGTGGCCGAGGAGCTGCTCGAGCGCGTCGGGATCACAGCCGTCGCCGACACTCGTGTCGAAGCGCTTCCGACCGGCAGCGCCCGTCTCGTCGAGCTCGCGCGGGCTCTCGCGACCGAACCCAAGGTGCTGCTCCTCGACGAGCCGTCGTCGGGCCTCGACGAGCAGGAAACCGATGCTCTCGGTGCCTTGCTGCACGACCTCACCGCGGATGGGCTCGCGGTGCTCCTGGTCGAGCACGACATGCCCCTTGTGATGGAAGCGTGCGCGCACATCAGCGTGCTCGACTTCGGTCGGGTCATCGCGCAGGGAAGTCCGACCGAGATCCAGGCGAACCCCTCGGTGCAGCGCGCGTATCTTGGCACCGCGAAGACGGCGTCATGACGTCGGTTTCCAACCTGCGCCAGCCCGCGGCTTCGGTAACGGTGCCGGTGCTCCAGCTCGCGGCGGTGCGCGCTGGGTACGGCCGGATCGACGTGCTGCACGGGATCGATCTCGACCTCTTGCCGGGCGAGGTGTTCGCGCTGCTCGGCCCGAACGGTGCCGGCAAGTCGACGACCCTCGCGGTTGCCTCCGGTCAGATCACGCCGAGCTCAGGCGGTGTCCTCCTTTGTGGACGCGATGTGACGGGAGTGCCACCCGACGCGCTCGCACGGGCGGGCGTGTGTCTCATCCCCGAGGGGCGGGGGATCTTTCCCAACCTCACGGTCGTCGAGAACCTGAGGATGGCCACGTACACCGGTCACTCGTACCAGGACGTGCTCGAACTCGCGTTCGCACAGTTCCCGCGCCTCGGCGAGCGGCGCCGGCAGACCGCCGGCACGCATGTCGGGTGGCGAGCAGCAGATGCTCTCGATGGCTCGCGCGCTCGCGACCGAGCCGGCCGTGCTGCTCATCGACGAGCTGTCGATGGGACTCGCCCCGATCATCGTCGAGGAGCTGTACGAGCACGTGCGCCGCATCGCGGCGTCGGGTCTGTCGATCCTGATCGTCGAGCAGTTCGCGCACGAGATCCTCGGCCTCGCAGACCGTGCCGGGATCATGCTGCACGGTCGGCTGATGCACACGGGTCCGCCGGCGAGCATCGCGGGCGAGCTCTCGGACGCGTATCTTGGCGCCGATCACGCGGGCCCGGCGGTCGATTCATCCCGATGAGGAGTTGCGAGTCATGAACGACGAGAGCACCGATGCGAGCGGCACGATGTCGTCGTCGCGTTTGTCACAGTTCGAGAGCGAGGTTGCCAAGCTCAAGGTGACCGGCGGTGGGGCCAACCCCGAGCGGCTCGGGGCGCAGTGGGGCATCGGGCTGACGATCCTGGGCTTCGTCGTTGCGATCATCTCGTGGTGGAACGCGCTCGACAACGCCGACGCCGTCGAGCGCGCTGCGCTCCCAGATCTTCGCCCTGATCGGGATCGGCATCGCGGTCGTCGGAGTCGTGATCTGGCTGCGCAACTCGATCACGAGGTATCTGCGCTACTGGATCATCCGCCTCGTGTACGAACAGCGCGAGCAGACCGAGCAACTCATCCAGGCACTCCGCGACCAGAAGTAGGCCGTCGAACGGCGGCAGTCGCCGGCCGATCGACGCGAGCCGCTAGCCGATCGGGACGCTCAGCACGGCCGCGGTGTCGACGAGACTTCCGTCGATGACCTGCTCGACCTCGATCAACATCTGGTACTTGCCTGCAGTCGGAATGGCGGCGCCATTCGTGAGGAAGTGGTTCGGCCCGGCACGAACGAGCCCGGCCGGCACCGAGGTCGTGCCGTCGACGAGCTTGGCCGTCATCCCCCGCACGTTGAGGTCGGCGCCCTTCGGCGTGAGTGTGTAGACATGAATCTGGTTCAGGCCCACGTGCGCAGGGTCCACGATGACCTGGATCGTCATCGCGCTCTCGCACCGGAACCGGCGTTGACCGAACCCGAGAACAACCCCGGTGTGAGCACGCTGCGCGCCGGCTGCGCGTTGACGAGCATCGCGGTGACGGCGAGTACCGCCAGGCCCAGCGCGACCTCACCCGCGACCGACCGCCGCAGACCGACGATGGTCCGCTCGTCGATGGCGGCGATCGCGCTGTCGGGCGCGTCGAGGGGCGCGGCCCTGCGCCTGCGGACGATGGAACGGCTCACGGCGGCGAGTCCGAGGAGCCCAACCACGATCGCGAGCTTCACCAACAAGATGTTGCCGTAGCTCGTATGGGTATAACCGCGAATCGCGAAGCCGACCTGTCGCCACGACGCGAACACGCCGCTCAGGACGAGCACGACCACGCACCAGAACGCGATTCGGGAGAACGTGCTCAGCGCGCGTCGCAGACCGCCGCTGAAACCCCCGCCCATCGCGGCGAGCAAGAGCACGACCAACCCGCCGAGCCAGACGCTCATCGCGAGTACGTGCAAGGTGTCGAGTGGGACCGCGAAGATCGTGAAGTCGCCGGTCGCGGCGTGTCCCGCGTATCCCGGCGTCGCCGCCAGCCCGACGGCGACGATCACGGCGGTGATCGACCACCACCGCGCGACCCGACGGCTGCGGACGAGGGGTCCGGTGAACGAGAGCGGCACCAGCGCCGCCCCGAGCAGCATCAGCCGGACTTCGGTCACATGGCCGAAGCGGGTGTTGAGCACCTCGCGGACCACCTGCCACTTGACCGCGTCGCCGATTCCCGAACCGGCGGCGTAGGGGCCCTGCAGCATGAGCGCCGCGATCGTCGTCACGGTGAGCACGATCCATCCGACCCACATCGTGCGGCGCGTGACCCGCGCCGCGCTCGTCCGCCCGCGATGAGCACCAGGAACACACCGCTGCCGATCAGCAGCGCCAGCCCGCCGAACACCCCGGCGCGCACGGTACCGAAGATCACGCCGACCGCCGAGCTGCTCTTGGCGGTGGTCTCGGTCGCGCACCCGCTCACACTCGGAGCGGCTCCCGCGCCGACTCGGAAGGAGTACGTGCCGTTCACCGGATGTGAGTCGGCGGAGATGACCCGCCACGAGACGAGGTACACGCCGTCGGAGAGCTTGGGAAGCGAGAGCACGACCGTGTGGTCGCTGGTGGTCGCGTGACGCGGCGCTCCGGTGGTGAGGCGCTTGCCCGCGCACGTGTAGACGCGGATGGCGCCGAAGGAAACCTCGACGTTCTCGTTGTACGTCAACGACAACTGTGCCGGCGAGACGGCGACGACGCCGTCTTTGGGTGGGTCGGTATTCTTCAAGATGGCGTGGGCCCACGCCGGTGCCGCCAACGCCACGAGAATGATCCCCGAGAGGGCCGACACGACGCAGAACCGAGCCAGACGCCCTGCTCTCATCTGCATGTCACACTAGGACGCGCGGTCCATCCGCCCCGGTCCGGGCCGGTCCCCGATACCGAGGGCGCGCGCCGTAACGTTGCGCTGTGTACCGATGGGCCCTTTTCCGCGCCGTCGCGGTCGCGGCGTCTGCGATCGTGCTGATCGTACTGAGTGCGGGGCCGGCATCGGCGCACACGATCAGCGGTCCCCGCCCGACGAATTATCGCAGCCACATCGTCGCGATCTCGCCGAGGATTCCTGGCGTCAGCGCCCGCGTCGTCGACCTCGGGAACAAGTTCGAGATCACGAATCGCACGTCGACCGAGATCACCGTCCTCGGCTACGAAGGTGAGCCGTATCTTCGCATCGGGCCGAAGGGCGTGTTCGAGAACCTGCACTCGCAGGCCACCTATATCAACCGAACTCGGCTCGGGGCGACGGTGCCGGTGGGAGTCGACACGTCTCCCACCGCCGTGCCCCAGTGGAAGAAGATCTCTTCGGGCCATTCGGCGCGCTGGCACGACCACCGCATTCACTGGATGAGCCCGCAACCGCCACCCCCCGTCGCCCAGTCGCCGGGCAGCTTCTACCACCTCTCCCAACAAAACGTCGTGTACTTGTACAACGGTCGGCGGGTCGCGATATCCGTGGCGCTCGATTGGGTTCCGGGTCCGAGCGGTCTGCCGTGGATCCCGGTCATCGCACTGCTGTTCGTGCTCGGCGTCGTCGCGTCGGTGATGGCGCGATGGTGGCGGCTCCTCGCGGTCCTCATCGTCTTGATCGTGGTGTCGGACATGGCACACGCGATCGGCTTCGAGATCCCCCGGCCCGGAGACAACCTCGCCAAGGCGGTGCAATTCCTGGGCGGCAGCTTCGTCTCGATCGCGGTGTGGATCGCCGCGGTCCCCACGATCGTCACCCTGCTGCGGCGCCGGGCCGAGGCGTTGTACGGCGTCGTGTTCGTCGGACTGCTCATCGCGTTGATCGGCGGTGTCACGGACCTGTCCGCGCTGTGGAAGTCGCAGGTCCCCGACGCCGGGCCGGCGTGGCTCACGCGGATCGAGGTCGTGATCGCGTTGGGTATAGGCGCCGGACTCGCCGTGGGAGCGCTGATCCGCATGCTGCGAAATCGCGCCACGGCCGAGCCCGATTCGGGGGGACGGTGGCTGTCATTGCTCGTGGGCGGGCTCTCCGATGCCGAGCTCGACCGGATCGTTTCCGAGCTCGACGCCGACGAGGTGCTCGAGGTCGCGTTGCGGGAGTTGGCGGTGCGGGCCGAGCCGGTCTCCGATGCGTTCGCGCCGGGATCCGTCGCGTTCGTCGTGACCGACCGACCCGAAGCCGCCACCTGGTCACTCACCCGTACCGTCTCGGCCGCCGGGGACCGTTCGGTCGGTGCCCGGCGGGCACCGACGAGAGCGGGACTTGGCGCGATCCGCGGCGCGGTCACGCCCGAAGCGGCCGCCGTCCGGGCGCCCTTCGCGGTCATGCTGCGGCTGCTCGCCGGAACCCTCGATCTCGACGAGGCGACGGCGCAGTCGTTGCTCACGATCACCGGTGACGCCACCGTGATCGCCCGGCTGGCGCCGTTCGTTTCCGAGAACACGGTCCCTACGCCGGTGGTCGAGGGTCCGGCGTCCCCTTCTTGAACCGTTCGAGGCGCGATCGCAACTCCGCTTCGCGATCGTCCTCGTCCTCGCCGTGTCCGTCGTCTCGACCCGGGCCTTCCTCGCGCCGCGCCCGCAGCGCCCGGACGCGCAGTCCGGCGAACATCAGCACCCCGAGGCCGGCGAGCGCGATTCCGATGATGGTCGTCGCCGACAGATGGTGCGAGCTCGACGGCGGGGACGGTGGCTTCACGCCCGCGTAGACGAACTGGTCGAGCGCTCGGTCCGTCGGGCTGCTCGGGTTCGGCACCGCGTTGGCCACGACCGTCCCTGCCGCGTCGCGCTGGGTCACGGTGATGCCCCACGACCCCTTCGCGGGAGCGGACACGCCGATGGAGAAGTACTCGCACGAGAACGCCTGGATCGGCCCCCCTCGGTAGCGGACCGTCGAGCCCGTCCGGGTGAACGTCCATCCGGCCTTGGCGTCGATGCGGTCCAGACGGAGCCCGGCGGGGACGCCGATCTCGACATCGGAGACGGTCGCGTCCTCCACCGTGATCCCCACGTCGACGGTCGCCTGCCGGCCGACGGGGATCTCGGCTGCGACCGGGCAGATGTGCGCGGATGCCGCCGTGACGCCGGTGATCAGGGCTGCGGCCGTCGCGACGGCCGCAGCGAGCGCGAACACGACCAACCGGCGCACCCGGAGCAGGTTATCGCCGCGCGCATGTGCGCCCGCGCCGGGCACCTCGCGAGTGCCGTCGCCTTCGGAGACTCTGTACGCTCGCAGTCGTGCGTATTCGTGTGCTCGTCCTGATTCCCGCGTCGCTCGCTCTCGTGCTCTCCGCCTGCGGGGGTGGGTCTTCGAAGGCAACCGTGAGCCCGACGACCCCTGGTTCTACGGTGCACGTCGCCGAGCCGGCGTCGAGCACGCCCTCGGCCTCGGCGAAGATGGTCTGCGAACCGGAGGCGGCAACCGAGATCTACGACAGCGCGACGGGTGTGAAGACGATCGCGCCGCTGGCACCCACGTGGGTCGACCACGTCTACTCGTGCACCTACCACTACCCGGCCGGAGCGGCGATGACCCTGTCGGTCAAAGAGGTGTCCAACGCGGACGAGACAACGGCGTACTTCAACTCCCTCGCGACGAAGTTGCACAAGACCAGGACGCTCGTCATCAGTCAGGGCGCGTTCCAGGTGCAAGACGGCTCCGTCGTGGTGCGCAAGGACTACAAGGTGCTGCTCGTCGACATCACGAAGCTTCCGGCGAGCTTCGGAGTGCCGCCCGCGTCGCGCGGCGATGTCGCGATCAACGTGGCCGAGACGATCATGTCGTGCTGGAGCGGGGCCTGAGCCCGACCGGCCTGCGGATCCGTCTTCCCGCGCTGAGCTCTTGACCGCGTCCATAATGAGCCCGGCCCGCTGAGGTCGCCGCCTGCTCACCCGCGCCAGCCGGACGGGACAGGCGCGCAGAGGAGGCAACCGAAGTGTCTGTCGCCATCGCCGTGTTGATCGTTGTCGTCGTCGTGTCTCGCGCTCGTCGCGGTGCGGTCGTTTCACACCATCGGCCCCACCGAGGTCGGGCTCGTCCAGAAGCGCTTTTCCTTCAAGAAGCTGCCGAACGACAACCCGATCGCGCTGCGGGGCGAGGCCGGCTACCAGGCCGAGCTGTTGACCCCGGGCCTGCGGTTCAAGCTGTGGCCGGTGTTCGGGGTGAGGAAGTTCCCGTGGGTACAGGTGCCCGCGGGCGAGATCGGCGTCGTGATCGCGCAGGTCGGGAACCCGCTGCCGATCGGCGCCAAGAGCGCCGTCTACAAGCCCGACTTCGAGAACTTCTCGTCACTCGAGAAGTTCATTTCGGGCGGAGGCCAAAAGGGTGTGCAACGCCCGGTGTTGACGCCCGGCACGTTGGTGCCCATCCACCCGGTCGCGTTCCTGGTCGTCACCTCGCGCAAGGTTTACGGACTTCCGGTTTCACCCGACGTGTCGGCGCGGGCGAAGGCGACCGGCGGCGTGCTGCGACCCGAGTCGTTCGGCCTCACGCCCGAACAGCTGCAGGTCGTGGTCATCGCGCCGCGAGGCCCACAGGACATGATCGGCATCGTCACGACGCTCGAAGGTCCGCCGCTGCCGTCGGGGGACATCGCGAGCCGCCTGGGCGGCTACGACGACATCGCGGGCATGGAGCACGGATCTCAGGCACCGCAGGACTCCGAGGTCATCGAAGTGCTGATGGGTTCGAAGAACGATCTGCACAACAACTACCAGGACTTCCAGCGGTTCCTCGACGCAGGTGGTCATATCGGGCTGCAACACGATCCGCTCCTGTACGGCGCGTATCTGTTGAACCCGTTCCTGACGCGCGTCGAGATGGTCCCGATGCTGATCGTCAACCAAGGCGAGGTCGCCGTCATCAAGGCGTACGTCGGGTTGCCGACGCTGGACACGTCGGGGGAGGAGTTCAAGTTCGGCTCGATCGTGCATCCCGGCCACCGCGGAATATGGAGCGAGCCACTGCGCACCGGGAAGTACCCGATCAACCCGCGCGTGTACGCCGCCGAGATCGTCCCCACGTCGATCCTGACGTTGAACTGGGCAGAGGCGGTGTCGACCGCGCACAACCTCGACGCGCATCTGTCGCCGATCGAGGCCAAGAGCCGGGAAGGATTTGTGTTCAAGATCGACCTCCAGGTGCAGATCCACGTGCCCGACACGCGCGCCGAAGGTCATCTCGATGGTCGGCACGATGCAGAACCTCGTGAACGAGGTTCTGCAGGCGGCGGTCGGCAACCACTTCCGGAACACCATTCAGAACCTCGAGGCCGTGCGCTTCATCGAGACCCGACCACAGGTCCAGGCGAGCGCGCTGGACGCGATCCGCACGTATCTCGCCGCGTACGACGTCGAGACGCGCGGCGTGTACATACAAGACGTCGACTTCCCCGCCGAGCTCGTCGAGGTGCTCACCAAGCGGGAGATCGCGAACCAGGAGAAGACCACCTACGCCGAAGAAGAGCGAGCCGAGGTCGCCCGCGTCGAGCGCGAGAAGGCCAAGGGCACCGCAGACATGCAGGCGCAGCTCGCACAGTCGGCGGTCGGCATCGAGATCAAGAACAACGAAGCCCAGGCCCGAGAAGCGCAAGCTCGTGGCGAAGCGGCGTTCGTACGCCTGACAGGTGAGGCGGAGGCGTCGAAGACCCAGGCGATCGGGCTGGCCGAGGCCAAGGCCACCGAAGCGCTCGGCCTCGCCCGTGCGGCGGGATTCCAGGCCCAGACCGAAGCACTCGGTCAGAGCGCGACCGCGCTCGTCGCGGTCGCGAACGCGGTCGCCGACGGTCACATCACCGTGGTGCCCGAGGTGCTGGTCGCCGGCGGTGGCGGCGCGATCGAGGGGTTGGCCGCGACGCTCATGCGGACGCTCGGCACCGGGGGTCGCGTGTCGGTCGACGGATTGCAGGGCTTGCGCTCCGGTGCCGCTGTCGGAGACGAACCCGCCGCCCGCGAAGCCGCCGCCGGTAGGGGCTACGGATCCCCGGACGACGCGGCGCCTTCGGAGGCGCATCCCCCGAGCTGATCCCGCCGCGCGACGGGCGCCGCCGTCACGCGGCTCGTCACCCCGATGTCGGTCAGATCATGATGATGCAGGCGCCGTTGATGATGACGCCCAGGCAGGGATTCTGCGCGGGCTGACCGGTGGTGGTCGTGACGGGCATTGTCGTCGTGACGGGCACGGTGGTCGTGACGGGCACGGTGGTCGTGACGGGCACGGTGGTCGTGACGGGCACGGTGGTCGTGACGGGCACGGTGGTCGTGACGGGCATGGTGGTCGTGACGGGCATCGTGGTGGTCGAGGGTCGTGTCGTCGGCGTCGTGGTTCGCGGAGTCCCGGGCCGGCACCGTGGCACGTGATGGTGAGGTCGGGCGTGGTGGTAGCGCCGATCCTTCGCCGGGTCGCGCGCACTCGGGCACGTGTGCGGGCGCCGGGTGCGACTCGTGTCGGTGTGAGCTCGCGGCGCCGGCGCCCGACGCGGTGCCGAGACCCACGATGAGGGCCGCCGTGCCGGTCATGACGACGACCGTGAGTGTCGCGGCGCGTCGTCCGCGTCCGCTACGAAGCAATGCGCGCATGTCGGGGAACCTTTCCGCCCGCCTCGATGAACGAGATGGCGATCACACGAACCAACGGTTGGTACGTGCTGTAGTGCGTCCCTCAGCGTGTGCTCGCGACTGACAACTTCGGGTAACGGCAGAATCGTCGCCGAATCTTGAGTGATTGCCCGAAGCTCGAGTCGTCTCCGGGCTTCTGGGTCCGGGCTCAGCGGGGAACGTCGCGCCACGCGACGCCCTTGTCGGGCCGGGGCTCGCCCGGAAGGCCGAGCACGCGTTCGCCGATGATGTTCTTCATGACCTCGTCGGACCCGCCGGCGATGTGCCCTGCGGGCGCGCCCAGGAGCGCCTGGGAGTAGCCCAGTTCCCCGGCGATGGCGTCGGCACCTGCAATCGACACCGTGAGCTCGCCGAGCTCGGTCATCATGCGACCGCCGAGCAGCTTGCCGATCGATCCTTCCGGACCCGGGACCTTGCCCTTGGTCGCGGCAGTGAGAGTGCGCATCGACAGGAACTTCTGGATGCGGCTCTTGGTATAGAGGTCGGCGATCTGCTGGCGGACACGCGGGTCATTGCCGAGTCCGCGTTGCTGCGCGAGCGCGATGACGTTGTGCACCGTGCCCCGCCCACCGCCGCCACCGCCGGATCCGATCGCGACACGCTCGTTCATCAGCGTGGTGATCGCCACCGTCCAACCCTCGTTGACGTCACCGAGCACGTTCTCGTGCGGCACGCGTACGTCGTCGAAGAACACCTCGTTGAATCCGGCGCCGCCGTTCATCTGCTTCAACGGCTTGATCGTGACGCCAGGTGCGCGCAGGTCGACGATGAACGCGGTGATGCCCTTGTGCTTCTCCGCGTCGGGGTTCGTGCGACACACGATCTCGCCAAAGTCGGAGAACTGCGCCCCCGACGTCCATACCTTTTGTCCGTTGATGACCCACTCGTCACCGTCGCGCGTCGCAGTCGTGGAGAGCGACGCGACGTCGGAGCCGGCGCCCGGTTCGCTGAAGAGCTGCGACCAGATCTCCTCGCCTCGCAGCAACTTCGTCAGGTAACGGTCCTTCTGTGCTTCGGTACCGACCGCGCGCAGGGTCGGCGCGATCATGCCGAGGCCAATGATGAAAGCCTCGTTCGGCAACGCGTACTTGCCCTCTTCCTGGCTGAAGATGATTTGCTCGACGTTCGTGCCGTTGCGTCCTCCGAACTCGGGCTCCCACGTGATGCGGGCGAGCCCGGCGTCGAACTTCATGGCCTGCCACCGCTTGGCCCGTGCCAGGTAGTCGCCGCCGCCGATCTCCAGCTCGTGCTCCGGGAGCGCGCCGGTGACCTTCGGCGCGTTCTCCTCGAGCCACGCGTGGAATTCCTCGCGCCAGGCGGCTTCCTCGGGTGTGTCGTTGAAGTCCATGGCGTGCAGTCTCTGCCGCTGTCGCCGGTGGCCGCAAACCTCGTAACATCCGCGGCCACCATGGCGAACGTGCCCTTCGACCGCAGACCCGTCGCCGATGCGGGATCGCTCGGTATCGATCCCGTCGCGCTCCAAGACCTGTTCGACCGTGTGCAGAACGATGTCGACACCGGGATACTGCCGTCGTGCCAGCTCGCGATGGCGCGCAATGGCCGGGTCGCCGTCCGGCGAGCGTTCGGTGGCCCTCCCGTGGAGTCGCGCTACGTGATGTTTTCGGCGACCAAGGCCGTCGTCGCCGGCGCGGTATGGATCCTGATGGGTGAGGGACTGCTCGACGTCACGCTCCCCGTCGCCGCGCTGATCCCCGAGTTCGCGCCCAACGGCAAGGACGAGATCACCGTCGCGCAGGTGATGCTCCACACTTCGGGATTCCCGCGGGCGCCCTTTGCCGCTCTCGACTGGGACGATCGCGACCGGCGCCTGCAACGCTTTTCGAGCTGGCGGCTCAACTGGGAGCCGGGCACGCGGTACGAGTACCACCCCACCAGCGCGCACTGGGTGCTCGCCGAGATCATCGAGCGTTGTAGCGGCACCGACTTTCGCGAGTTCGTCCGCGGGCAGATACTCGATCGTCTTGGTCTCGCGGCTCTGCAGATCGGCGTGCCGGCCGAGCACCAGGGCGACATCAACGACCTCGTGCTCACGGGCGAACCGACGTCGCCCGACGAGCTGGAGGCCGCGATCGGTGTGCGTGCCCTTCCGTTGAGCGAAGTGACGGCCGATGCCCTCATGACGTTCAACCGGCCCGAAGTCCGCGCCGTCGGTGTGCCCGGAGGCGGAGGCGTGACGGACGCCGCCGACCTGTGTCTCTACTACCAGGCGTTACTGCACGATCCGGCCGGCATCTGGAAGCCGGAGGTCCTCGCCGACGTCACCGCGGACGTGCGCAACGATCTGCCCGACTACCTGGGAACGCCCGCGAACCGTTCGCTGGGCCTGGTGATAGCGGGTGACGACGGCCGGTCCGCCGCTGCGCGGAATGGGCCACACCGTGTCGGCCGGGCGCGTTCGGGCACAACGGCGCGGGCGGCCAGATCGCCTGGGCTGATCCCGCGACCGGTCTGTCGTTCTGTTATCTCACGAACGGGCTCGACCAGAACCAGCTGCGCGAATGGCGCCGCACGACCGGGATCGCGAGCCGTGCCGCGAAGTGCGTGACGCCGTAGCGTCTGCAGCCGCGCGCGAGCTCAGGTCGGTGACGATCTGTCCGATATGGACCCGACCGGAGAGGGAGGGGACTCATGAGGCCGCGCCGGCTGTTCGTCATCGCACTGTGGGCGTCGTTCGCGGCGGCGTCGTGCAGCTCTTCGACGGTCGGATCGCGCACACGGGTGTCGCGGCCGTCGGCGCGGTCGCCGTGCTGCTGACCGTTCGTGGCGTCGTCGCCGTCCGGAAGCGGTGGCGCCGGGTTCGCTCGTGGCGCCGCCCGGGCGAGGCCGACGCCTTCCGGCCCGGGCCGCGCCGGGTGCTGCTCGTCGAGACGGGCCTGGCCGCGCCGAGATAGCCCGGGAGATGCCCGGGCGCCGTGCAGGTCCTACGATGGTCCGCACAATCGCCTCGGGGGAGCCAATGACATCTCGGCCAGTGACGTCTCGGATGCGGTCTGGCATTTTGCGGTCTGGCATTGGGCGGTCTGGGGCCGGTATGTCGGTGATCGGGACCGGGTCGGCGTTGGTCGCACTCGCCCTGATAGTGGCCGGCTGCAGCGGCTCCAGCGGGAAGGCCGCGCGTCGAGCACGCCGTCGACGGCGGCCAAGACCACGCCGACGACCGCGATCACGGCCGCGACGGTCGCCGCGAAGACGCCGTGCGAGGAGGCGGCGCCCGACTCGCGTTGTCGCCGGGAGAGGTCGGCGCGGGCGGCGGCGGGAGCGCCGAGGTGACGAGCGCGGCCGCGGTCGAGGCCGAAGAGCACGGTGGGCGCGGTGCCGGTGCCGCAGCTTCCGCTCACGAAAGCCGAACAGGCGACGCTCGCCGTACAGCTCGCGGCGGCCAAGTCCGTGATCACCGAGTTCCCGACGGTGAAGCAGGCAGTCGCAGCGGGCTACGCAATGTCGACGGTGTACGTCCCGTGCATCGGCGCGCACTACACGAACGTCGGCGTCGCGTCGCACTTCGATCCCGGCGCACCCGTCCGAGCTCCTTTTCGCGGGTACGAGCCCCGACTCCAAGATCGTCGGGCTCAGCTACCTCGTGTGGCACGGCAACGGTCCGCCGCCGGGCTTCGCGGGACCCAACGACCGTTGGCACCAGCACAACGCAACGGCGGACTGTGCCTCAAGGGCGGCGTCGTCGTCGCGGGCGAGGAGTCGACCCGTCAGGAGTGTGCGGCGCTCGGTGGCCGCAAGACGCTGCTCACGGACGTGTGGATGGTGCACGCGTGGGTCGTGCACCGGTCTTGACGTGCAGCTGGGGCGTCTTCAGCGGCGAGTGCCCGAATCTCGGGGGCAGGCTCGGTGGCACACGCATCCGACGGGCCCTACCCGAGCAAGTTCTCCTGAGCCCGGCTCCCGGAATCGATCTAGCCGAGCGGCGACCACGCACACGCTGCGGAGCAGCCGGCTCTCCCAGTCGTCGCGGACCTCGAGCGCGTCGTGCATCCATGTGCCCGGGCCCTTCACCTGGGCCGGGAGCTCGCGGGTGAAGAGCGCCGGGCAGTCGCTCGGGGAAGTCGACGCGCTGCCAGAGCATGACCTCGCGCCGGCGCGGCGCGCCCGAGCGCGGCCTGGAACACCGCGAGCAACGTGAGCAGCGAGCGCTCCGAGCGCTGCTCGAGGCTGGGCGCGTAGTGCGTGCGCGCCTTTTCGAGGTAGTCGTCGAGCTTGCCCTCGTACGGCCACGCGCTGTCTTCCATGTAGAGCACGGCGTCGTGCTCGCGACCGTCGGTCGGAACCGTCGCCGAGATCGAGGTCGCCGCATCGGCGACCACTCGACGGGTAGCAGCAGCTTGCCCTTCACCTCGTGGCGCATGCCGTCGGCGTCTGCGGCCCAACCGCGGAGGTCGCCGGGTTGGATGCGCGCGCGCGAGCCGTTCGTACGCGGCGCCGTCGCGCGAGCGCGGTGATCGTGACGTGTGGTGGTACGCGCGACCGGTGCCGTGCGCGAGCTTCAGGTAGTACAGCAGCCGGGCGTCGTCGTCGGCGGCGAGCGCGGGCATCCAACCCGTTGCGGAACGCGTCTTCGAATTCGTCTTCGTGACGCCCGACAACGGTGTGGACCTCGTGCAGGAGCAGCATCCGGTCAGACTGCCATGCGCTCCAGCAGGAAGTCGATCGCGCGGGTGAGGGTCGCGACGTCGTCGGGCTCGATCGCGGGGAACAGCGCGATCCGCAGCTGGTTGCGGCCGAGCTTGCGGTACGGCTCGACGTCGACGATGCCGTTCGCCGCGCAGCGCGGCCGCGACCGCCGGCGGCGTCGACCGCGTCGTCGAAGTCGATCGTCGCGGTGACCGGGCTGCGGTGCGCGGCATCCTTGACGAACGGGGTCGCGTGCCGGTGCGCCGTCGGCCCAGCCGTAGACGGTCGCGGCCGAACGGTCGCAGCGCCCGGCCGCGAACGTCGAGCCCGCCGTTGTCGAGCATCCAGTGCAGCTGCTGGTCGAGGAGGAAGAGCGTGGCGAGCGCGGGCGTGTTGTAGGTCTGGTCGAGACGGGAGTTGTCGACCGCGATCGACAGGTCGAGCGTGGCCGGAACCCAACGTCGTGCCCTTGATCCGTTCGATGCGGTCGATCGCAGCGCGGTGAGCACAGCGCGAGCCAGAGACCGCCGTCGCTCGCGAAGCACTTCTGCGGCGCGAAGTAGTAGACGTCGAACGCGCGCGGGATCGACCCGCATGCCACCTGCGGCCGAGGTGCCGTCGACCACGACGAGCGCGTCGCCGGCGGGGCGGTGCACGGCGATGCTGACGCCGGTCGAGGTCTCGTTGTGCGGGTACGCGTAGACGTCGCCCTCGACCCGATCGGGCAGCACCGGCGACTCGCCGGGCGCGGTCTCGAAGACCTGCGGATCGTCGAGGTGAGGCGCGGCCGTTCGTGACTGCGGCGAACTTCGAGGAGAACTCGCCGATCACGACGTGCGTGCTGCGTCGCTCGACCAGGCCGAAGGACGGCCGCGTCCCAGAACAGCGTGGAGCCGCCGATGCCGAGCAGGACCTCGTATCCGTCGGGAGGGAGAACAACTCGCGCGAGCCCGGCCCGGTACGTCGCCGACGACCGAGCGCACGCCCTTTTGGCGGTGGCTGGTGCCGAGATAGCCGTGCGCGACCTCGGCCAGCGCGGTCACGGCCTCGTCGCGGACCTTGGACGGCCCCGATCCGAATCGCCCGTCGCTCGGCAACAACTCGGGGGAAGCTTCAGATCATCGGTGGCCATGCCCTCGATGCTAGGGGTCAGCGAGTGCCAGAACCTCGTCGAAGCCTTCCCGCAGGCAACCGAGCAGCACGTCGGGATCGGGAACCGCCTCGGTATCGACCACGAGCCCGACGCAACAGGTGTCGCAGTGCGAGATGAGCGCAATGTTGAAGGCCGCGCCCACGGGCGGGGCGAACGCATACAGCCGCACCACCCTGGCGCCCGACGACATAGACCGGAACGGGTGCTCCGGGAACGTTCGTAGTGACGAAGTCGCAGCACTTGAGCATCCCGCCGAAGAGCGCCGTCGTCGTGGCGGTGGGGAGCCGATTCAGTATGCCGGCGAGCGTGCTCGTCATCTGCAGCGCAGGCTCCGCCCGCCATTCCTTCACGAGTGCACCGACGGCGGCAATGCGCGCGCGGGGATCGTCGATGGACGCGGGCACGGGGAAGCGGGCCGGCGCGAAGCGATTCCCGCCGGCGTCGTCGGTGCCCTGGCGCAGGTTGATGGGTAACGTCATCCGTAGTTCGAAGGGTGCAGCTCCGTGACGCTCGTGGTAGCGCCGGGTGCCACCGACCACCGCCGCCACGAAGACGTCGTTGACGCTTCCTTCGGTTGTCTTGGCCACTCGCTTCATGTCGTCGAGCGGGACGTCGAACACTTCGAGCCGTCGTCCCATACCGCGGCCTCGCATGACCGTCGACATCGGGCTCGTTGCCGGTGCAAGCGTGCGCGCGATCGATCGCGTCGTGCGCAGGGCCTGCGACGCGGTGCCCAGCGGATCGGAGATCGCGTGTCCGACCGCGTAGGCGAGGCTCATCGGGACGCGCTGTGCGATTCCCAGCGCGCGCCGGCGCGAGTGCTGGAAGGCGTAACGCACGACATCTTGTGTGCGGGCGTCGTCCGGCACGATCGCGGCCGGTACCTCTTGATCAGGGCGCTCCGGTGCGTCGGGTACCAGGTCGACGAAATGTGCGAGCAACTCCATGCCGCCGACTCCGTCGGTCACGGAGTGGTGGACCTTCATCGCGAAGGCGGCGGCTTTTCCGTCGGGTCCGTGCAGGCCTTCGAACAGCGTGAACTCCCAGAGCGGGCGGGCACGATCGAAGCTCGAGGTCGCGATCGGCTGCAGCGCGTCGAACAACGTGCGCATCGTCGCGGGCTTGGGGAGCCGGGCGCGGCGGAGATGAAAGTCGAGATCGAACGCCGGCTCCGCCATCCACCGCGGCGGCGCGAGGCGAAAGGGCGCCGACACGACGCGCTGGCGGAGTCGGGGGATGAAGTGCGTCGAGTGTTCGATCCGGCAGCGGAGCCGATCCCAGTCGGGGACCGAGTCGAAGATCGCGACCGCGACGATCGTTGACCGCAGGATGGGGTCCTTCTCGATATTCCACATGAGCGCGTCCTCGTCGCTCATGTGTTGAGCGAAGCGCTCCACTTCCGCCATTGCTCTCCCCCGAGACGACGTCGGACGATGGTGACGGTACTCCCGCTCGGCGGCGGCGTCTCCGGGAGAAACGGCCCTTTTCGACAGCGGCGTCAATTCGAGGCGACGCATTTTCGCCGCGGCGCATCTCGCCGCGACGCATTTCGCCCGCTCCGATTCTTCGGCTGCGAATCGCTCTCCGACTACGAAGCGATGTCGAAGACCACGACGACGTCGACGCTCAGCTGCTGGGAGCCCGGCTCCACCGGAACCGACGCGGCCGAGTTCTTGAGCAGGCCGCTGGTCGCGAACGTCTCGCCCGGCGGGATCTGACTCCCGGTGTCGTCGATGGTGCGGATCGCTCCGAGCTTTACGCCGGCCGCGCTCGACAGCTGTTTGCCCTGCGCGAGGGCGTCTTTGATCGCGTCGGCCCGGGCCTTGGCGACGAGTGAGCTCGTGTTGTCGATCGAGAACGACACACCCTGGAGCCGAACGTCTTGGCCCGCCGTCAACGCGGCGGCGTCGATGACCTCGCCGGCCTTGGACAGGTCGCGGAGCTTGGCGGTCACCGTGTTCGAGGCCGAGTAACCCGTCACGCGGAAGTTCTTGTCGAAGGTAGGCGACACGTTGAGGTCGACGGTCTGGATGTCCTTCGCCGCGACGCCTTGCGCCTTCAGCGCGTTGATGAGCGCGGTCGCCGCGCTCGTTGTTGCGCTGCAGAGCGGCCTGCGCGGACGGATCGCTCGTTTGTACACCCATGGTGACGGTCATGACGTCGGGCGTGCCCTCGACCTCGCCGTGACCGGCCACGTTGATCGTCGGCCCGTTATTCGTGGCGGTGTTCGTCGCGGCGAGGGTTGCCGATGCCGCCGGTTTCGAGCTCCCGCCGCCGCATGCGGCAAGGCCGACGACGGCGAGCGCCGCGACCCCGCCGATCATCGTCTTGGTCAGCACGTTCTTGGTCAGCACGGTTCTTGGTCAGCACGGTCTTGGTCAGCACGGTCTTCGCCGGCCGCCGGTTCGTGAGTGCCGTCTCGTCGAGTGTGGGCATCGGGTCCCCTTCGTCGGTTGATCCCCGGTTCCGACGACGCGAGTCGTCCCGCTGGTTCCCGTTAGGGTCCGATGTGTGCGCAGCCGGTACGTCATCACCAACGGCATCCGCCTGTTCTGCCTGGAAGCCGGACCGGCCGACGGTCCCGTGGTGCTGTTGCTGCACGGATTCCCCGAGCTCGCCTATTCGTGGCGTCACCAGGTCTCGGCGCTGGGCGCGTCGGGATTCCACGTGATCGCGCCCGATCTGCCCGGCTACGGGCGCAGTGACAAGCCCGACGTGATCTACGACTGCGAGTGGATCAACGCGTGTCTGATCGGCGTGCTCGACGACGCCGGCTGCGAGCGTGCCGTGATCGCCGGCCACGACTGGGGCGGCATTCTCGTGTGGATCATGGCCCGGCGGTATCCCGAGCGGATCGCAGGTGTGATCGGGGTGAACACGCCCGATCTCCCGCGCTCGGTGATGCCGCCGGTCCAGCTACTCCGCCAGATCTTCGTCGACACGCCGATCTACATCATCCAATTCCAGACACCGGGAGTGGCGGAGTGGGTGCTGGGCACGTGGGGGCGCGGCACCGACGACTTCGTCGAGATGATCTTCGGCGCGACGACGCAAAATCCCGAAGCGTTCCCGGCCGAGGTGCTCGACGTCTACAAGGACGCGTTCCGTCCCGTCGGCGCGCTGACACCGCCGATCGAGTACTACCGGAACATGGACAGGAACTGGGAGCTGACCGCCGACATCGCGGATCGGACCGTCGACGTGCCCTGCCTGATGATCTCCGCGGCGAACGACCCCGTGCTCACTCCGGCGATGACCGCCGGCATGGAGGAACGCGTGCCCGACCTCGAACGCGTCGTCATCGAGGACTGCGGGCACTGGACCCAACAGGAACGCCCCCGCGAGACGTCGGCGGCCATGTTGGCCTACCTTCGCCGTCTTTCCCCCTGGAAGGGCGCCCCCCCACCCCCCTCCCCCAACTGTTGAGCGAGTCTTCCGCGCTGGGCGCTGTTTTCCCGCCCAACTGTTGAGCGAGTTTTCCGCGCTGGGCGCTGTTTTTCCGCCCAACTGTTGGTGGACTTTCGGGGGGTTGGGTCTGGCACACTCAGGGTGTGGCGATGCATGAGGACTGCCGGCACTTCGAGAGTCGGACGTATCCGAGCGGTGAGGTCGCGCGGTTCTGCGTGCTCGACCTCGCGCCCGAAGCTCCGTGGCGCTGCCCGGAGAGCTGCGCCCACTACGAACAGACGTTGATCGACGGGACCTTCGTCGCGGGTTCGCTCACCCGTCCCGCGCTCGAGCCCGAGCCTGACGAAACGCCAGAGGACATCCAGGATCTGCTCGACGATGCGGAGATGATCGTCGAAGCGGCCGAGCCCGCTGCATTGCGGGACCTGCGCCGGGGCGGGGGCCGGAAGCGGTGGCAGTTCTGGAAACGCGGTGGTGACGGCGACGACGGCGAGAGTGCTCGGCTCAGCAATCGCTAGGTTGCCCCGGTGCCTGCTGATCCCGACGAGGTCCTCGACCCGGTCACGCGTTACGGCGCACTCTTCGAGCGGGATGGGTCGCGGTTCGTCCCGACCCCGCTCGCCCGTGGTCCCTGGAGCCCCAAAGCGCTCCACGGTGGCGCGCCGAGCGCGCTGTTCGCGTCGGTGTGCGAGATGCACGATCCTGGGCCGGCCGACTTCGTCGCTCGCCTGACCGTCGAGCTGATGCGTCCGGTGCCGCTCGCGCCGCTCGAGCTCCGCGTGCGCACGCATCCGGCCGGGCCGCAAGGTGCAGTGGATCGAGGCCATGCTCCTCGACGACGGTGACCAAGAGGTCGCGCGGGCGACCGTGCTGCGCATGCGCACCGACGAGGTCGACACGCAGGGGCTCGGTGCACACCTCCGTCGCCGCGCCGCCACCGTTCCGATGCGGCCGGCGCGCCAGACGTTCCCGTTCGGCGAGGGCGCGATCGGCTTCTGGAACGTGCACGACGTCCGCCTCGTCGTGCGGGAACTGGATCCGAACCGGGACCCGGCGTCGCATGGTTCCGGCTGCGGTGTCCGGTCATCGCGGGCGAGCCGCATCTCGCCGATCGGGCGGGTCGCGGCGGCGGCGGATTTCGGCAGCGGCGTGTCGAATCCCGTGCGCTTGACGAACGCGAGCGCGATCAACCCGGAGCTCACCGTGCACGTGCACCGGCATCCGATGGGCGAGTGGGTCTGTCTCGAGTCGGGTGCGTGGGCCCAGCCCCACGGTGTCGGCATGGCGGAGACACGCCTGCACGACGAGCACGGCGTCATCGGCCGTGGCGTGCAGGCGCTGCTGGTCGAGCCGGCGGGGAACCTGCCGATGCACGTGCGCCGTCTCGACGACCGTGCGTCTTGACGGCCGTGCGTGTTGACGGCGCGGTTGCTCAGTCGTCTTCCGGACTTCCGCTCGACGTCGGTGGCCCAGAGCTCGAACTCGCCGTTGCGGTAGACGAGCGCAGCGGGCCGGCCCGCGAGCGGCGGACGGAGATCGCCCCGGCTGCGGTCGACGCGGACCGAGATCGTGCGCCGGCCCGACGCGGTCAGCATCGTGACGCGGTCGGATGCGCCCCACTTGAACGCCGACGGCGGCAGCGCGAGCGACTGGTACTGCGAGAACTTCTGTTGCTTGCCCGCTCGCCGGCGAAGCGAGTCCTCGACTCGGTCGGCGACGGGGCGAACGAGGAGCTCGGGCAGCTTCGCTTTGTCGACTCGGCCTTCACGATCTCGCGCAGCGGCGGACCTTCGAACGCGTTGCGTCTGGAGCGCCGCGGCACGCGCCGCGTTGCTCGTGCGGTTGACCCGCTCGAGCGTCGCCGACAGCAGCTTGTGCTGGTCGGCGTCGGGCAGGAGCTCGACTTCGTCGACCGTGGCCATGGCGACGAGCATGGTACCGACGAGATCGCGAACGGCACTCGAGATTCGCCGGTCACCGGGGAGAGCCTCTTCTCGGACAGCTACTATCCGGGTTGTGAGGCTGTCCGACGGCGTCGAGTGGGGTGTGCACGTCTGCACGCTGCTCGCCGCGCTGCCCGCCGATGCCGCGCTCCCGGCCGTCAAGCTCGCCGAGTACCACGGCGTGCCGTCGGCCTACCTGGCCAAGCACCTCCAGGCGCTCGCGGGCGCGGGCGTGCTCGAGACGGTGAAGGGCGCACGGGGCGGTTACCGTCTGGCCCGGCCGCCTCGGCCGAGATCACGCGTGCTCGACGTCGTCGAGGCGATCGACGGCGAAGAGTCGGCGTTCCGCTGCACGGAGATCCGGCGCCGCGGACCCGACGGCGCTCCCCGCGAAGCGAGTACACGAGGCCGTGCGGCATCCACCGGGTCGTTCACCCGTGCCGACGAGGCCTGGCGCGAGGAGCTGGCGGCGACCACGATCGCGAGCCTGGTGATCGGGGTGGTGCAACGACGTGCCCGCGCGCCGCGGTGGAAAAGGGGCCCGCTGGCTCAGGCGAGGCAATCCGAGCCGCAACCGGCGGGTTAGCGGCCGGCGCGGGCGCTTGCCGTCGGTTGGCCTTGTTCCGGCGTGCCTTGAGCTTGCCTTGTTGCTTCTTGCTTTGGGATCGCGCGCCTCTTCGGTCTTCTTGCTCATAGGGGGATGCAGGCTAGCTGATCGGTAGCCTGCGCCTCGATGGAGAACCTCGGGCTCGTCGGATTCACCGGCGCCGGCGCCAACCGGTTGTTCAGCGCGCTGACCGGCCTCGCCGTGCCCAGCGAGTACGAGGCGGCGGTCGGCATGGCGAGCGTTCCCGACGAGCGCCTGCTCGACCGCCTGGCTGCGATGTCGGCAAGTCGAAGAAAGATGGTGGCGGCGGGCTTCGAGCTGGTGCACCTCGCGCTGCCGCCGGGGGCGAAACCCGGCGAAGGTCTCGGCGCGAAGGTGCTCGGCGCGCTGCGCAACTGCGACGCGATCCTGGTGGTGCTGCGCGCATTCGCCGACGGTGGGGTCGACCGCCGATCCGGCAGGCGATCTCGAGGCGCTCGAGCTCGAGTTCGTGATGGCCGATCTCGACAGTGTCGAGCAGCGGCATCAACCGGCAGCGGCGCGCCGCCAAGAGCGGCGACAAGGAGATCTCGGCCGAGGTCGAGGTGCTCGAGACGGGCGCACGCTGCTGCTCTCCGACGGCACGCCGATCCGTCGCGGGTCGGACTCGACCCCGGAGGAGCTCGCGCGGCTCGCGCCGGTGTTCTGCCTCACGACGAAGCCGTTACTGGTCGTGCTGAACACGGGCGAGGAGGTCGACGACGCGGCGGCTGCCGCCCGGCGACGACGCGCTCGCGGTACCGATCGACATCGAAGCCGAGATCGCCGGCGTGCGCTCCCGAAGACCGCGCCGAGATGCGTGAGACGTACGGCCTCGCCGCCTCCGCGCTCGACACCGTCGCGCACGCGGCCTACCACCTGCTCGGCCGGCGAACGTTCTTCACCACCGGAGAGGACGAGTCGCGCGCGTGGACGTTCCGCGCCGGTGCCAAGGCGCCCGAGTGCGCGGGGGTGATCCACAGCGACCTGCAACGCGGGTTCATCCGGGCCGAGGTGATCGACTGGCAGGAGCTGCTCGAGATCGGCTCGTGGGCGAAGGCCCGCGAGGTGGAGAAGATGCGCGTCGAGGGCAAGGAATACGAAGTCCAAGACGGTGACGTGCTCGAGATCCGGTTCAACGTCTAGGGATCGGAATCTCATGCCCTGGCTGGTTCGCGATGACGACGTGCTGGCGGCGGCCGAGGTGGCGGACTCCCGGCGAGCAGCGCACGCGGGGGCTCATCGGCCGCGACGACTTCGAGGGTGTGTTGGTGCTGCGCCCGTGCCGGCAGGTGCACACGTTCCGCATGCGGTTCCCGATCGACGTCGCGTTCTGCGACCGCGCCGGGATGGTGCTGCACGTCACCTGTCTGCCTCCCCGGCGCGTCTCGCGCTGCGTGTTTGGCATCCGCGTTCGCGATCGAAGCGCAGCTGCGGGAGCTTCGACCGCTGGAAGCTCGGCCCGGCGACGTCGTCGAGGTGAAGGGCTGAGCCGCAGGGCCGCGCCCGAAAACCGGCTGACCGGTAGACCGGTCGTGTCGGGCAGAATAAGGTCGCCATGACCCGCTTCTACGTCACGACCCCCATCTACTACGTCAACGACGTCCCCCATATCGGGCACGCGTACACGACGGTCGCGGGCGACGTGCTCACCCGCTGGCGACCGGCTGCTCGGCGACGAGGTCTTCTTCCTGACCGGCACCGACGAGCACGGCCTGAAGATGCAGCGGGCGGCCGAGGCAAGGGGAGTCACGCCGACTCGAGCTGGTCGACGAGACGGCCGGCGACTTCCGAGAGACGTGGGACAGCGCTCGACATCGCGTACGACGACTTCATCCGCACCACCGAGCCGCGCCACTACCGGGCCGTGCAGGAGTTCCTGCAGAAGATCTACGACGCCGGCGACATCGAGCTCGGCACCTACGAGGGTCTGTACTGCGTCTCGTGCGAGGCGTACTACTCCGAGGACGAGCTCGGTCGACGGCAACTGCCCGATCCACGACCCGCCCGTCGAGCACGTCATCGAGCAGAACTACTTCTTCAAGCTCTCGCGCTACACCGACCGGCTCCTCGAGCACTACGCCGCGCATCCCGACGCCGTGCAGCCCGAGTCGCGGATGAACGAGGTGCTCGGGTTCATCCGCGGCGGGCTGCAGGACTTCTCGATGAGCCGCACGTCGATCGACTGGGGTGTGCCCCTTCCGTGGGACACCGAAGCACGTGGCGTATGTGTGGGCCGACGCGCTTGTTCAACTACTGCACCGCGGTCGGCTACGCGAGCGACGAGGCACGCTTCGCGAAGTGGTGGCCCGTCGACTACCACCTCGTCGGCAAGGACATCCTGCGCTTCCACGCCGTCTACTGGCCGGCGATGCTGATGGCGGCCGGGCTCGAACCGCCGCGAGTGCGTGTTCGCGCACGGATGGTTGCTCGTCGGCGGCGAGAAGATGAGCAAGACGCGGACCAACCAGATCGCGCCCGGCCGATCTCGTCGCCGACTTCGGCGTCGACGGGTTCCGCTACCACTTCATGGCCGACCAGCGCTTCGGTCCCGACGGCGACTTCTCGTACGAAGCGATGGTCCAGCGCTACAACGCCGATCTCGCGAACAACTTCGGCAACCTCGCGAACCGCGTGCTCAACATGGCGATGAACTATTGCGGCGGCGTCGTGCCCGGCACGCGGGCCGACGGGCCGTTGCGCGAGGTCGCCGCGACACGCGTTCGCCGCCTTGTCCGACGCGATGAGCCGGCTCGACTTCGCGACCGGCTTCGGCGCGGTGTGGGATCTCATCCGCGCGACGAACGCGTTCATCGAGGACTCCAAGCCCGTGGGAGCTCAACAAGCAGGGCGATGTCGAAGCGGTCGCGCGAGTGCTGGGCGACTGTCTCGAAGTCGTTGCGCATCGTCGCGCTGCTCGCGTCGCCGGTGATCCCCAATGCCGCGGCCGAGCTGTGGCGCCGCCTCGGCCTGGCGGGCCGGCCCGAGGATCAGCGGCTGCCCGGCCGCGGCGATGGGGCCGGCTGCCCGCCGGGTGCGAAGCTGGAAAAGGGTGAGCCGCTGTTCCCGCGCAAGGAGGCGAGTGAGCACGCGTGTGGGTCGACTCCCATTGCCACCTGCAGCTCGAGAGGCGGCCGACGACCACGCCGAGCGAGCGCGCGTGCCGCGGGCGTCGAGTGGATGGTCTGCGTCGGGACCGATCTCGAGACGTCGGAGCAGGCCGCTCGACGCTCGCCGACCGGCACCCCGACGTGTACGCGACGGTCGGGTCTGCACCCGCACGACGCGTCGAAGCTCGCCGTCGGAGTGGGGCCTGCTCGAGCCGCTCGCGGTGTCCGACGCGGTGCGTCGCGATCGGCGAGTGCGGGTTCGATCTCTACTACGAGCACTCGCCGCGCGACGAGCAGGAGACCGCCTTCCGGTTCCAGATCCGGCTCGCGAAGCAGCACCGGGAAGCCGCTCGTGATCCACTCCCGCGACGCGTGGGACGACACGTTCCGTGTCCTCGACGACGAGGGCGTCCCCGAGCGCACGATCTTCCACTGCTTCACCGGTGGTCCCGACGAAGCGCGGGCGGCGCTCGATCGCGGCTGCTACCTGTCGTTCAGCGGCATCGTCTCGTTCAAGTAGGCGGACGACGCTGCGCGAGGCGGCCCGCTCACGCCCGCCGATCGCATCCTCGTCGAGACCGATCAGCCGTTCCTCACGCCCGGAGCCGTACCGGGGCAAGCCCAACGAGCCCGCGTTCGTCGTCGACGGTCGGCGCCGCGCTCGCGCGCGGCACGGGGTGTCGAGCCGGAGGAGATCGCCGAGATCGACGCGGCGAACGCCGGCGCGTGTGTTCGGCGTCGAGCGGTGACGCCGAGCGAGATCCAGCGAGCTCCTCGAGCCGCCACGGGGTCCGGCCGTCGCAAGGCGCTCGGCCAGAACTTCCTCGCCGACACCAACACCGCCCGCCGGATCGTGCGGCTCGCGGCGTGCAGCCGGGTGATCGCGTCGTCGAGGTCGGCCCGGGCTCGGATCGCTGACGCGTTGCGCTGGCCGACGCGGGCGTGCGCGTGTGCGCGGTCGAGCTCGATCGCCGGCTCGCCGCCGTCGCTCGAGCGAGGTGGTCGGCCGGCACGCGACGTCGAGATCGTGCAACGACGACGCGCTGCAGCGTCGACTGGAACGAGCTCGACTCGGCGACGGCGAGCCGGTGGGTGATGGTGGCGAACCTTCCGTACAACGTCGCGACACCGGTCGTGATGCGACGCGCTGGAATCGGCGCCGATGATCGAGCGCGTTGCTCGTGATGGTGCAGCGCGAGGTCGGTGAGCGGCTCGCGGCCGGTGTCGGGCGACGAGCGCGTACGGCGCGGTGTCGGTGAAGGTCGCGTACTACGCCACCGCCGAGGTCGTGGGCACGGTGTCGCCGAACGTCTTCGTCCCGAAGCCCAAGGTCGAGAGCGCGCTCGTGCGGTTGGTGCGCCACGACGCGCCGCCCGTGCAGGTGCGGCGACGTCGAGCGCATGTTCGAGCTCGTCCGCGCCGGGTTCGCGACCCGGCGCAAGACGCTGCGCAACACGCTGGCACGGTCGCGATCGACGCGCGAGCGAGTTCGCGGTTGCCGGGCATCGATCCGCCGGCGCGGGCCGAGACGCTTGTAGCTCGCCGGAGTGGGCGGGGCTCGCCGATGCCGTGGCGACCGGCCGCTCCGATGCCGGTCGAGGCGTACGCGAAGCTCACGCTGTCGCTGCACATCACTGCGGACGCGCGCCGACGGTTACCACGAGCTCGACGCGATGATGGTTTCGGTGAGCGAGCCGCACGACGCGCTCGTCCTGCGGCCGCGCGTCGCACGCACGTCGGTGACCGTGCAGGCCGTTCGCGGCGGGTGTGCCGCGCCGACGACTCGAACCTCGCGCTTGGCGCGCCGGCCGACGCGTGCGGCGCGAACGTGGACGATCGAGCTCGACAAGGGCATCCCGACGGGCGCCGGGCTCGGCGGAGGCTCGGCCGACGCGGCCGCGGTCGCTGCGTCGCGCTCGACGGCGATCCGGCGCATCGCGGCGTGCGCTCGGCGCCGACGTGCCCTTCTGCCTGCGCGGAGGGTTCGCGCGCGTGCGGCGGCATCGGCGACGAGCTTGGAACCCGTCGCGCTTCCGCCGTCGCTGCGATCGTCGTCGCGACGCCGCCGTTCGGTTGCGCGACCGCCGCGGTGTATCGGGCGTGGGACGACGCTCGGTGGGCCGCGGGCCGCGAGGTCGAACGACCTCGGAGCGCCGCGGCCGAGCACGTGGAGCCGCGCCTCGCCGCGTTCAGGCGCGAGGTCGAGGCCGCCGGCGGGCGCGCCGGCGATGCTCGCCGGCAGCGGATCGTCGTACGCGGTCGTGTTCGAGGACCGCCGAGGCCGAGGCCGACGCGGCCGCGTCGCGGCGGCGGTCGCCGGATCGGTGTGGCTGGCTCGACGGTCGTCGTCGGGCGTGCAGATCCGGTCGTGAACGCGAAACGGCCGCCCCGATGGGGCGGCCGCTGCCTACTTGCCCTGCTGACGACGCTGCCAGCGGGTCTTCTTCAGCAGCTTCTTGTGCTTCTTCTTGCGCATGCGCTTGCGGCGCTTCTTGATCAGGGAGCCCATGACGAAGGGCGACGCTACCAGAAGCCGCGCGGAACGCCCGCGCAGCGGCCGCTAACGTCGATGCGTTTCGGGGGTGGTGTAACGGCAGCACAAGGTCCTTTGGAGTCCTGAGTCGAGGTTCGAACCCTCGCCCCCGAGCCCTAGGAGAAGATGGGAAGGCGTGGACGTCAATGAGGCAGTACCGACCCCTAGCGCAGTGGTCCTCGCCGCCGGGGAAGGGACGCGGATGCGTTCGGCGACGCCGAAGGTCCTGCATCCGCTGTGCGGTCGGCCGATGGTGCTGCACGTCGTCGACGCGCTCGCCGAGCTGCCGCTCGAACGGATCGTCGTCGTCGTCGGCCACGCGGCGCGAACGGGTGACGAAGACGCTGCAGGACCAACTCGTCACCGAGGTGCCCGTCGAGTTCGTCGAGCAGCGGGTGCAGCGAGGCACCGGCGACGCGGTGAGCGTCGCGCTCACGGTCTTCGACGACCTCGATGCCGAGGACGACATCCTCGTGCTCCCGAGCGACGCGCCGCTCGTGCGCGCCGAGACGATCGCGCGTCTTGCGACCGAGCACCGGGTGCAGGATGCGGCCGCCGCCGATCCTCACCGCGACCGTCGCCGACCCGACGGGCTCGGTCGGGTCGTGCGGGGCAAGGACGGGCGGGTCGCCCGCGTCGTCGAGCACGCCGACGCGACCCGAGGAGAACGCGAGATCGACGAGATCAACACGTCGATCTACTGCTTCCGCCGCGGCCTGCTCGCGCCGGCGCTGCGGCGGCTGAGCCCCGAGAACGCGCAGGGCGAGTACTACCTGACCGACGCGATCGCGGTGCTGCGGCGGCGCCGGGCACAACGTGGTGGCGCTCGAGGCCGACGATCCGGGCGAGGCGATCATGGTCAACGACCGGGCCGAGCTCGCCGACGCCGAAGCCGAGTTGCGTCGCGCGCATCAACCGGGTCTGGATGCGCGCCGGGGTCACGATGGTCGATCCCGCGCGCACCTACGTCGACGCGGCGCGTGGAGCTCGAGGCCGATGTGCGCCTCCTGCCCGGGCACGATCCTCGAGGGCCGCACGGTGGTCGGCGCCGGGTCGGTCATCGGGCCTGACTGCCGCCTCACCGACGTCGTGGTCGGCGAGAGCGTGCGCATGTCGAACACCGTCGCCCGGGAGTGCGAGATCGGCGACGACTGCGAGGTCGGGCCGTTCGCGTTCGTCCGGCCGGGTACCCGCCTGGCCACGGGCGTCAAGGTCGGGCACGTACGTCGAGATCAAGAACTCCGAGATCGGCGAAGGAACCAAGGTTCCGCACCTCTCCTACGTCGGCGACGCCGACGTCGGGGTCGGGCGTGAATCTCGGCGCCAGCACGATCACCGCCAACTACGACGGCGAGAACAAGCACCGGACCAAGATCGGCGACGGCGTCCACACCGGCGTCCACACCTCGCTCGTCGCGCCGATCGAGCTCGGTGACGGATGCCGACACGGGCGCCGGGTCGGTCGTGACCCACGACGTGGCGCCCGGCCGGCATGTGCGCGGTAACCCGGCGCGCGACATGCGGCCGACGCGCGAGGATGGCGGCTGATGGAAGTGCTCACCAAGAAGCGCTTGATTCTCGTTGCGGGTCGCGGTCACACGCAACTGTCGAACGAGGTCGCCGAGCACCTGCAAGATCCCGCTCGGCGAGTGCGTCCTCTCGACGTTCGCGAACGGCGAGATCTACTGCCGGTACGGCGAGAACATCCGCAGCGCCGACGTGTTCGTGTTCCAGACGCACGGCGGCTCGATCAACGACCTGTTGATGGAGCAGCTGATCATGATCGACGCGGCGAAGCGCGCGTCGGCGAAGCGCATCACCGCGGTGTGTCCGTTCTACGGCTACGCGCGCCAGGACCGCAAAGCCGAGGGTCGCGAGCCGATCACCGCGCGGCTCGTCGCCGACATGTTCACCGCGGCCGGCGCCGACCGCGTCGTCACCGTCGACCTGCACACCGGCCAGATCCAGGGCTTCTTCGACTTCCCGGTCGACCACCTCACCGCGGTCCCGGTGATCGCCGAGTACCTGAAGCGCAACGTTGCCGGCGACGCGGTGATCGTCGCTCCCGACGCGGGCGGCGGCAAGCTCGCCCGCCGGTTCGCCGACCGGCTCGAACGCCGACATCGCGTTCATCGACAAGCGTCGACCCAAGGGCACGCACAACGTCGCGGTCGCGACCGAGGTCGTCGGTGACATCGAAGGCCGCACGTGCATCATCGTCGACGACATGATCGACACCGCGGGCACGGTCGTCAGCGCGGCCAACCTGCTCATCGACCGGGGCGCGACCGAGGTCTACATCGCGGCGACCCACGGGTTGCTCTCGGGCCCTGCGGTCGACCGGCTGAAGAACGGTCCCGTGCGCGAGGTCGTCGTCACCAACACGGTGCCGATCTCCGACGACAAGCGCTTCGACAACCTGCCGCGTGCTCTCGATCGCGCCGCTGCTCGCCGAAGCGATCGATGCCGTGTTCGAAGATGGCTCGGTGAGCGAGCTCTTCGGCGGCGACAACATGTAATGGCGTCGCGACTCGTGGATCCACGAGCGTTCCTCTCGGTTTGCGCAACGATCGTGATGGTCGCCGCGCTCGCGGCGTGCGGGGGCTCCTCGAAGTCCGGCTCGGCAACCAGCGCCATCACCGCTCCACCGCCGTCGGCCTCGAATCCCGAGCCCTATCCGGCGCCGAGCGACTCCATGGCGCGCGCTCGCGCCGCCGGGCTCGTCCCGGAGACCGCGGAGCAACTGCAGTACCACGTGCATTCGCATCTCGACGTGTTCCTCGACGCCAAACCCATCACGGTGCCCGCCGGGCTCGGCATCGACATCGAGAATCCGGGTGTGCACACGTTCTCGACCGACGGCAAGCCCTCGTACGGGGGGATCGCGGTTCCGTGCAGTCAGGCCTGCATCTCCCCGCTGCACACGCACGACATCACCGGGATCCTGCACACCGAATCGGCGACCCGAAAGGACAACACCCTCGGGCAGCTGTTCGTCGAGTGGAACGTGCGGCTGACGGCGACCTGTTTCGCCACGTACTGCGCGCCGGCCAAGGCGGTCGCGATCTACGTGAACGGCACCAAGTTCTCGGGGGACCCGACGACGATCCCGCTCAGTGACCACAAGGAGATCGCCGTCGTCGTAGGCACCCCGCCGGCGCAGATCCCCGACACGGCCGACTGGAACCAGATCTAGGGGATTCCCACGGCTGGTCGGGGTTGTGCGAGACTGTCCCGTTCACCTTTTCGTCTCACGAGGAACGACGCGCCATGGCTGATGCCACGCTCATCGCAGAACGCCGGCCTGCTGCCGGCAAGGGCCCGGCCGGCCGCATCCGTCGGGAGGGGCTCGTCCCTGCTGTCGTGTACGGCCTCGGCGACGAGAACGTCTCCGTTGCCGTCTCGCAGCGCGAGCTCGTCCACATCCTCTCGGGCGGCAGCGGCATGAACACGCTGATCACCTTGAGCATCGACGGAACCGAGGAGCTCGCGATCGCACGTGAGCTCCAGCGGCACCCGGTCAAGGGCAACGTGATCCACGTCGACTTCGTGCGTGTGCGCGCCGACCAGACGATCCAGGCCGAGATCCCCGTGCACCTCACCGGCGAAGCCGAGGGCGCGGTCCGCGGCGGTGTGCTCGAACAGCTCGTGCACACGCTCACGGTCGAGGCCAAACCTGCGGACTTCCCGCCGTCGATCGAGCACGACGTCAGCGCGCTCGAGATCGGCGGACAGGTCTACGTCCGCGACCTCACCGTCCCGAACGGTGTCACCGTGCTGCAGAACGCCGACGAGCTCGTCGCGCAGGTCTCGGCGCCGCGTGTCGCCGAGGTGGCCGAAGGGGCCGAGGCCGAGGGCGCCGAGGCCGCGACCGCCGAGGGCGGCGCCGCGCCGGCCGAGGCTGCGCCGGCGGAGTAGCTGGTCCCCATGCCCGTCGACCTCCTGGTGGTCGGGCTCGGCAATCCCGGCGACGAGTACGCGCGGACCCGTCACAACGTCGGGGCCGAAGTCGTCGAGCTGCTCGCCCGCCGACACGGCGCCAAGTTGCACGGATCGAAGGGGCGGGCCCGCAGCGACGAGGCCCGGATCGGTTCCAAACGGGTCGCGCTCGCGATTCCGCTCACCTACATGAACGACTCGGGTGAGGCTGTCGCAGGCCTGATGCGCCGGCTCGGGATCGCGCCCGAGCAGATCGTGATCGTGCACGACGAGCTCGATCTGCAGCCGGCCGTCCTTCGGGTGAAGGTCGGCGGGGGCCTCGCCGGTCACAACGGTCTGCGCTCGATCAAACAACACCTGCACACCGACGAGTTCATGCGGGTGCGCATCGGGGTCGGCAAGCCCCCGTCGAAAGAGCAGGGCGCCGATCACGTGCTGTCGCGCGTCTCCAAGCACGAGCGCGAGTCGATGAACGTGACGATCGAGGAGGCCGCCGATGCCGTCGAGTGCATCGTGAACGACGGCGTACAGGCCGCGATGAACCGGTACAACGCGCGGAGCGGCGACCCCGACTGACGCCGCCGCGCGCGCGTGGACTCCGACGACTCCCGCTCGCGGCGCACGGTCTACGCTGGGCGACGCCCGGGGCGCGTCCGCGTTCCCGGGTAGAACGCGCGCTCATGCCTCCGACCCTCGCCGGGCTCACCACCCTCTTCGCCGAAGATCCGGCGGTCGCCGCCGCGACCGGAGGGCTCGCCGCGCGCCGTCTCGGTTCCCGAGCCCGCGCGTGCGTTGTTCGCGGCCACTCTCGCCCGGTCGACCGCCCGGCGGCCGGTCGTCGTGGCCGTGCCCACGGGTGCCGAAGCCGAACGGATCGCGTCCGACCTGCGTGAGTTCCTGGGCGACGACGAGGTCGAGCTGTTCCCCGCGTGGGAGACCCTCCCGTTCGAGCGGGTATCGCCGGCGACCGAGACCATGGGCCGGCGATTGCGGGTCATCTGGCGCTTGCGTGTCGGCGGCCGGCACCTTCCTCGCGCGATCGTCGCGCCGGTCCGTGCACTGGTGCAGCGGCTCGGCCCGCACGTCGAAGACGTCGAGCCCGTCGTCGTGCACAAGGGCGCGCAGCTCGATCGTGACGAGCTCGTCGGCCAGGCTCGTCGGCCTCGGCTACCGGCGCGAGTACCAGGTGGAGGCGCGCGGCGAGGTCGCGGTGCGTGGGTCGATCGTCGACGTGTACCCGGCGACCGCGGACCACCCGGTGCGCATCGACCTGTGGGGCGACGAGGTCGATCGCCTGTCGCACTTCTCCGTGGCCGATCAACGCTCGACCGGTGAGATCTCCGAGTCCTGGATCTTCCCGGTGCGCGAGTTGTTGCCGACCGATGAGGTCAGGGCCCGCGCCCGCGAGTTGTTGCAGACCCAGCCGTGGGGTCGGGAGCAGTGGGAGCGGCTCGCGGAGGGCAACTCCTTCGACGGCATGGAGTCGTGGCTGCCGTGGCTCACCTCCGACGAGCGGCTGCTGCCCGACCTGTTGCCCGCGTCGGCGCTCGTCGCGATCATCGAGCCCCGGCGGCTCCGAGACCGCGCCCAGGAGTTGCTCGACGAGGAGGCCGCGCTCGCACAAGCGCTCGCGACGACGTGGGGCGCGCAGCTCGCCGAGGCCGATACGCCGCGTCTGTCGTTGCCGTTCGATCGACTGCTCGCGCACACGAAGGCACAGCCGGTCCCCGTGCTCGCGGTACCCGACTCGCCGGACACGCCGATTCTGGCTGCGAGCGCGTTCGATCCCGTGGTCGGCGACGCCGGCGCGCTCGCGCAGCGGCTCAACGCGCTCA
This sequence comes from uncultured Actinomycetes bacterium, assembly GCA_963784845.1. Lineage (GTDB taxonomy): Bacteria > Actinomycetota > Acidimicrobiia > IMCC26256 > PALSA-610 > PALSA-610. The sequence continues at coordinate 247,126 of CAWASN010000007.1, forward strand.
AGCGCGATGGCTACAAGGTGTTCATCGCGGCAGAGGGCAGCGGGAGCGCGGACCGGATCGAGCAGATCCTCTCCGACGAGGGCGTGCTCGTCGACCGGATCACCGACGTCCCCGACGCGGGTGCGGTGTTGCACACGCCCGGCATCCACATCGTCGTCGCGCCGCTCGATCGGGGCGCGGTGTTGCCGGTGCAACAGGTCGCGTTCGTCGCCGAAGCCGACCTCACCGGTCGCCGACGGGTGCACCGGCGTGCGCGCGGTGCCCGCAAAGGGCTCGATCACTACGAAGGGCTGACCGTCGGTGACTTCGTCGTGCACCGCGTGCACGGCGTCGGCCGCTACCGCGGCATGGAGACCAAGGAGATGTTCGGCGTCACACGCGACCGACTCGTGGTCGAGTTCAAGGGCGGCGACCGGGTCTACGTCGACTCGGAGGACATCGGTCTGATTCGCAAGTACACCGGCGGCGAGGAACCGAAGCTGTCCAAGATGGGCGGTGCCGACTGGGACAAGACCCGGGCCAAGGTGCGCAAGGCGGTGCGCGACATCGCCGGCGAGCTCGTCGTTCTCTACCGCCGCCGGCTCGCGACCGAGGGCCATGGGTTCGGGCCCGACACGCCGTTCCAGCATCAGATCGAAGAGGCGTTCCCGTACGAGGAGACGCCCGACCAGGCGAAGGCGATCGTCGAGACCAAAGCCGACATGGAACGCGCCGTCCCGATGGACCGCCTCATCTGCGGCGACGTCGGCTACGGGAAGACCGAGGTCGCGTTGCGGGCGGCGGCCAAGGCCGTGTTCGACGGCAAGCAGGTTGCGATCCTCGTGCCGACCACACTCCTGGCAAGTCAGCACGGGCAGACCTTCCGAGAGCGGTTCGCGAATTACCCGGTGCGCGTCGAGGTGCTGTCGCGCTTTTTGACCGCGAAGGAACAGAGCGACGTCGTGAAGGGCCTGAACGACGGCACGGTCGACATCGTCATCGGTACGCACCGGCTGCTCGGCGCCGACATCGCGTTCAAGGACATCGGGCTCCTCATCGTCGACGAGGAGCAACGATTCGGGGTCCAGCACAAGGAACGGATCAAGGAGTTCCGTGCGGACGTCGACGTCCTGACGCTCACCGCCACCCCGATCCCGCGCACGCTCGAGATGTCGCTCACCGGGATCCGCGATCTGTCGCTCGTCAACACACCCCCGGAGGATCGCCAGCCCATCCTCACGTACGTGGGCGAGCTCGACCAGCGCGCAGTGTCGGAAGCGATCCGGCGCGAGATGCTGCGCGAGGGCCAGGTCTTGTTCGTGCACAACCGCGTGCACGACATCGCGCACGTCGCCGACGACATCAAGCGGCTCGTGCCCGAGGCGCGCGTCGCGATCGCGCACGGTCAACTCGACGAGAACCGGCTCGAGCGCGTGGTCCAGAAGTTCTGGGATCACGAGTACGACGTGCTCGTGTGCACGACGATCGTCGAGAGTGGGCTGGACATGCCGACGGTGAACACGCTCGTCGTCGATCGTGCGGACATGCTCGGGCTGTCGCAGCTCTACCAACTGCGTGGTCGCGTCGGGCGCCGCGGGCAGCGCGCGTACGCGTACCTGCTGTACCCGCCCGACCGTTCGCTGAGCGAGCAAGCCTACGAGCGCCTGAAGACGATCGGGGAGTTCACCGACCTCGGTTCCGGCTTCAAGATCGCGATGCGCGACCTCGAGATCCGCGGCGCGGGGAACCTGTTGGGCGCCGAGCAGTCCGGCCACATTGCCGCGGTCGGTTTCGATCTCTACGTCGAGATGGTCACCGAGGCGGTCGGAGAGCTGACCGGCGAGGTTCGTGAGCATCCGGCCGAGGTGCAGATCGACCTCCCCGTGACGGCGCACCTGCCCGAGAGCTACCTCGCGCGTGACGACGTGCGCATGGAGGCGTACCGGCGACTCGCGGCCGTGGTCACGCCGGCCGACGTCGACGATGTCCGCAACGAGTGGGAGGACCGCTACGGCCCGCCGCCCGGCCCGGCCCTGGCGTTGCTCGACGTCGCCCGGCTGCGTGCCGCGTGCCTCCGGCTCGGTATTCGAGCGGTTGCGGTGCAGAAGGGTCGCGCCCGCCTCGACGGCTGGCACCTGCTCAAGTCGCAGGAGGTCCGACTGCAGCGGATGATCGCGGGGGCTCAGATCCTGGCCGACGCGGTCGTGGTCCCGGTGACGGCGTCGGGCGAGCTCTCGATCGCCCAGGCGTTACTCAGGTTGTTCGACGCGATCAGTCCTGCCACGGTCGACGACGGCGCACGGACCGTGCAGCCGGAAGCGGCGCAGGTACCATCCGCCCGATGATGGCCAGCCGATTGCACAGCCGTTTGCACAGCCGTTTGCCCAGCCGTTTGCCCAGCCGATTGCGTCGCCTTGCAGCTCCTCTTGCCATCGGTGCGGTCGGTCTCGGTCTCGGCGGCTGCTCGAGCAGGACTCAGGACGCGGCAACCGTGACGTTCCGCGACGATCGCGGTACCCACACGGTCCACATCACGCAGAACGAATTCACCTCCCAGCTCGACGACATGCTCTCGAATCCGAAGTTCGTCGATTTGTTGAAGTCGAACGGCTACACCCAACTCAACGGGAAGGCGAGCACTGATCCGGGCCTGTCGAGCCAGTGGTTGACCACCCTGATTCGCCAGACTGCCGTCGACGCCGAGGCGCAGAGCGCTCATGTCACGGTGCAATCCACCGACTCGGCCAGCGCCACCGCCGACGAGAACACCCGCTTCGGTAGCGCCGCGGTCTTCGCCGGTTTTCCGAAGTCGTTCACGTCGAAGGTGCTCGCCGCCGATGCCCGGCTGATCGCCATCTATCGCTACTACCAGACATGTCCTTCGGGCCGGTTCGTCTCGCACATCCTGTTGAAGACCAAGGCCCAGGCCGACGCCGCGTTGGCCCTCATCAAGGCCGGGCAGAGCTTCGCCGCGGTGGCGAAGGCACAGTCGACCGACACGGGTTCGGCGAAGCAGGGGGGCGGTCTCGGCTGCCTCACGCCGAACGAGTTCGTGGCGGAGTTCCAGAACGCGGCCGACGCCGCGCCCCTCGACGTGGTCGCCGGGCCGGTGAAGACGCAGTTCGGCTATCACCTCATTCTCGTCCGTCCCTGGGACGCAAACGGTGACAAGTCGTACGCACAGTCGCTGACCCAGGCCGCGAGCTCGGTGCTGACCGCGCGTCTCGATGGCCTGAAGGTGTGGGTCAACCCCCGCTACGGCACGTGGGGCAAGACGACCGACTCGACCGGCGGCACCGCGCTCGTCGTGTTGCCCCCGACCGCACCCGCGGTTCGCACTTGTCGGGAGAGCTCGGCCGTGTGCGCGCCCGCGACCTCGACGACCACGACCCTTCCCGCCGGAGGGTGAGCCGACCCCGGGTCGTCGTGGTCGGGCTGGGTCCGGCCGGCATCGATCTGCTGTTGCCCGCGGCGCGCGCGGCGCTGCAACGGATACCGGTGCGCTTCGTCCGCACCGCGCGGCACCCGGCGGTCGAGGAGCTCGGCCGAGAGGGCCTCACGCTCGAGCCGCTCGACCTGCTCTATGACAGTGGCGACGATTTCGACACCGTGTACGCGGCGATCGCGGCGCGCGTCGTCGAAGCCGCTCACGAGCACGGCGAGGTCGCGTACGCGGTCCCGGGCAGTCCGTCGGTCGCCGAACGGACGGTCGCGCTGCTGCGCGGCGTCGGCATCGACATCGACATCGTTCCCGGGCTCTCCTTCGCCGACCTCGCGTGGAACCGGCTCGGCATCGATCCCATGACGGGCGCACGCGTCATCGACGCCCGCACGTTCGCGGTCGACTCCGCCGGGTTCGCGGGCGCGATGTTGCTCGCGCAGTGCGATACCCGTTTCGTGCTGTCCGACGTGAAGCTCGCGCTGCTCGAAGTGCTTCCGTCCGAGCACGAGGTCGTCGTGCTGCAGGGTCTCGGGCTGCCCGAAGAGCGGTTGGTGCGGATCCCGTTGGCCGACCTCGACCGGCGGGTCGAGCCCGACCATCTCACGTCGGTGTTCGTCGACACCGGCAACGTGTCGGTTGCCGGTGAGCTCGCCCGCCTACTCGCGCTGACCGAGCGGCTCCGTGGCCCGGGCGGCTGCCCGTGGGATGCCGCCCAGACGCACCACTCCCTGCGCCGCCACGTGCTCGAAGAGGCGTACGAGGTCGCCGCCGCGATCGACGAGCTGCCGGTCGACGCGCCGGGTGGTGACATTCCCGCCGGTGCGTACGACGCTCTCGAGGACGAGCTCGGGGATCTTCTCTTCCAGGTGATGATCCACTCGGTGCTCGCATCGGAGGCAGGCGCCTTCTCGATCGCCGACGTCGCCCGCGGCGTCCACGCCAAGCTCGTCCGCCGTCACCCGCACGTGTTCGGGACGGTCGAGGCCGGCACCCCCGACGAGGTCGTGACGAACTGGGAGCAGATCAAGAAGGGCGAGAAAGGTCACACCTCGCTGGTCGAGGGCATCACGCCGGGGCTGCCGTCGCTGGTGTACGTGCAGAAGCTGTTGCGCAAGGCGGCGTCGATCGGCCTCACCCCGGACGTGAGCGCCGAGACCGGAGCCGTCCCGGACGACGACGAGGCGCTCGGGCAGGCGCTCGCGGCGATCGCCGCGGCCGGCGCCCGCAACGGTCTCGACGGTGAGTCCGCGCTGAACGCGTGGGCCCGCCGGTTCCGGGACCGCTTCGCCCGCATGGAAGCGCTCGCGTCCGAGGGACGCGTCGACCTCACCACCGCCGACGCCTCGGTGGTGCGCGGCCTTTGGGATCGCGCCCGCGCTCGCGGGTAGGGCGCACGAATGGAGCGCGACGTCGCGCCGAGCGCGCGGAGATAGTGGGAGAATGCCCGCGTGGCAGTCGTGGGCGTCTTCGGGGTCGTGCTCGTGGTGGTGTTCGTGTGGCTCGTCGCTTCGGGCGTCCGGGTCGTACAGGAGTACGAGCGCGGGGTGTTGTTCGTGTTCGGGCGGTGCCGCGGGCCCCGGGGACCGGGCATATTCGTCGTGCCGCCGTACATCAGCCGCATCATCCGGGTCAACCTGCAGACCCAGGCGGTCCCGGTCGCGTCACAGCAGGTGATCACCAAGGACAACGTGACGGTCGCGGTCGACGCCGTCGCGTATTTCCGGGTCAGGGACCCGGTCGCCTCGGTCATCAAGATCCAGAACTGGTTCAACGCGGCGCAGTTGGTTGCGCAGACGTCGCTGCGGTCGATCATCGGTCGCCACGAGCTGGATCAGCTGCTCGGCGAGCGCGATCGGATCAACCAGGAGCTGAAGATCGCGCTCGACCAACAGACCGAGTCGTGGGGCGTCGAGGTCGAGTTGGTGGAGATCCGCGACGTCGGGCTACCCGAGCAGATGCAGCGGGCGATGGCCCGCCAGGCCGAGGCCGAGCGGGAGCGTCGGGCGAAGGTGATCGCGGCCGAGGGCGAGATGCAGGCGTCGGAGAAGCTCGGACAAGCGGCGGCGATGATGGCCTCGAGCCCGGGCGCGATGCAGCTCCGGACGCTGCAGACGATGGCCGAGATCTCGGTGGAGCGGAACTCCACGATCATCTTCCCGATCCCGATCGAGCTCCTCGACATCTTCCGCTCGGTCTCGGGTGCTCCGTTTCCGGGCCCCATGGCCCCGGTGCCGGCGCCGGCGGCTTCCGTCGTGCCTCCGGTGGCCTCGACGCAGTCACCCGACCCTCCGAGCCCGCCACCAGGGAATTGATCGTCAGCTCCCCTCCCGAGGCATCGTTCTCGGTGATTGGTCTGTCGAGGATTCGTTCGACGAATCGTCGCGACCGGGCCGACCTACGCGACACCGAACGTGCGTTCGCTGCCACGCGGAGTGTGGGAGCGTCTAGATTTTTCCCCCACACGCCCCAGGAGTTCTCGTGAGCACCATTGACGACGTCGCCGGTCGGGAGATCCTCGATTCCCGCGGCAACCCGACCGTCGAGGTCGAGGTGGAGTTGTTGTCCGGCGCCCGAGGTCGGGCCGCGGTCCCGAGCGGCGCCAGTACCGGTGCGCACGAGGCGGTCGAGCTTCGCGACGGCGGCGCCCGCTTCGGCGGCAAGGGCGTGCTGGACGCGGTCGGGCACGTGAACGGCGAGATTCGCGACGCCGTCGTCGGCCTCGACGCCGCCGACCAGCGTGGTCTCGACGGTCTCCTCTTCGCGCTCGACGGGACCGACAACTCGAGCCGGCTCGGCGCCAACGCGATCCTCGGCGTTTCACTTGCCGCGGCGAAGGCCGTCGCCGAGGAGTGCGGTCTCCCGCTCTACCGATACATCGGCGGCACCAATGCGCACGTGCTGCCGGTGCCGCAGATGAACGTCTTGAACGGCGGGGCCCACGCCGACAGCAACGTCGACATCCAGGAGTTCATGCTGTTGCCGGTCGGCGCCGTGAGCTTCGCCGAGGCGCTCCGGTGGGGCGCCGAGACGTACCACGCCTTGCGCGGGTTGCTGCGCGACCGCGGTCTGTCGACTGGGCTCGGTGACGAAGGTGGGTTCGCGCCGGATCTGCCGTCGAACGAAGAAGCGCTGAAGCTGTTGCTCGCCGCCATCGAGAAGGCCGGCTACCAACCCGGCTCGGAGATCGCGCTCGGGCTCGATGTCGCCGCGTCCGAGATCTTCGAGTCGGGTTCGTACGTGCTCGCCGGCGAGAAGCGCAACTTCGCAAGCGTCGAGTTCGCCGAGTACCTGGCCGACCTCAGCAGTCGGTACCCGATCGTCTCGATCGAGGACGGCATGGCCGAAGACGACTGGGACGGCTGGGCCACGCTCACTGCTCGCCTCGGCGCCGACGTCCAACTGGTCGGCGACGACGTGTTCGTCACGAACACCGAGCGTCTCGCTCGGGGCATCGAGACGGGTGTCGCGAACTCGATCCTGATCAAGGTCAACCAGATCGGATCGCTCACGGCGACGCTCGACACGATGCAACTCGCGGGCCGGGGTGCATACACATGCGTCATGAGTCACCGCAGCGGTGAGACCGAGGACGCGACGATCGCCGACCTTGCCGTCGCGACGAACTGCGGTCAGATCAAGACGGGAGCGCCCGCCCGGAGCGATCGGGTCGCCAAGTACAACCAGCTGCTGCGAATCGAGCAGGACCTCGGCGAAGGCGCCGAGTACCTGGGCCACCGCGCCTTCGGTGTCGAGACCCCCGGCCGGACAGCGCGCGGATGAGTCGCGGCGCCCGGGTCCGCCTCGCGCTCGCCGCGCTCGCGCTCGTCGCGATCCTGTTCGTGTTCGTGTTTCCTACGCGCTCGTACCTCGCGCAACGGCGTCAGGTGTCGTCGGCGCAGCACGACGTCAACGTGCTGCGCGAACAGAACGACAAGCTCCAGGCGCAGGCCATTCAGCTCCAGACTCCTGCCGCGATCGAGCGGATGGCCCGCGAGCAGTTCCATCTCGTGTTCCCGGGGGAAAAGGTCTACGACCTGGTGCCGGGCCCGGCGACTCCGTCCGGGACGAGCACGACCACTCTTCCCTGACCGGTCTTCCCTGACCGGTTTTGGCGGAACGGCGCGTCGGGGTGTACGCGTCGGCGTATCTCGTCCGCGGCTTCGTAGACTTGCGCGGTGCCGACGACCGGCTTGCCGTCCGCGAGCCACCAGAGTGACGATTCCCGCCCCGATCAGGCGCTTCGTGACCAGCCGCGCCGTGATGACGTCGCCAAATTGACGAGGTTGCTCGGTCGCGAGCCACGGGCTGGGTTCGAGGTTGTCGTGCGTAGCGCGAACGGCGACCCCGCAGTGATTCGCAACGCGCCGCTCCTCGACGACGGTACGCCGATGCCGACGCGGTACTGGCTTGTCGACCCTGACCTCTCGTTGCGGGTCGCCCGGCTCGAGTCAGCGGGCGGCGTGCGCGCGGCGGAGGCCGCCGTCGAGCCGACCGATCTCGGCTCCGCGCACTCGCGCTACGCGGAGGAGCGCGATGCTGCTCTGGCGCCGGACCACGCCGGGCCGCGCCCGAGCGGTGGTGTCGGGGGCACGGCTCGGGGCGTGAAATGCCTGCACGCGCACTACGCGTACCACCTTGCGGGTGGCGATGATCCCGTCGGTCGCTGGGTGGAGGAGAACCTGCGATGACGCGCGTCGCCGCGATCGACATGGGCACCAACTCGACCCGCCTGCTCGTCGCCGACGTCGATGGTTTCGGTCGCGACGCGAAGCTCGTGACCGTCGAGCGACGTACCCAGATCACACGCCTCGGTCAGGGGGTGGATCGCGATCGGGCGATGCATTCCGACGCGATCGAGCGCACCCTCGCCGCGCTGGGGGAGTACCGCGCCGTCATCGACGATCTCGGTGCCGAGCGGGTGCGGGCGACGGCGACGAGCGCGGCGCGTGACTCGAGCAACCGGGACGCGCTGTTCGATCCGGCCGAACAGATCCTCGGCGCTCGTCCCGAGTTGCTCGAAGGTGTCGCCGAAGCGCGCCTCGAGTTCATCGGAGCAACTGCGAACCTTTCCGAACCCGCGCCGTATCTCGTGGTCGATGTCGGCGGCGGTTCGACGGAATTGATCGTCGGCACCGACGAACCCGAAGGTTTGTGCTCCGTCGATGTCGGCTGCGTGCGCCTTACCGAGCAGTTCCTTCATTCCGATCCGCCCAGGCCGGAAGAACTGAGCCAGGCCGTGTCGGTCGTGCGCGATCAGCTCGCCGACGTCGCCCGAACCATGCCGGCGTCGTGGAACGCGCCGACGCTCATCGGTACCGCGGGCACCGTGTGGACACTCGCTGCGATCGAGCTCGGTGTCGACGCGTCCCGCAGCGACCTGATCGATCACTTCCGGCTGACCCGTGCCGCGGCCGAAGAGGTGTTCCGGACGCTTGCCACCGAACCCGTCGAGCAACGCCGGCACAACCCCGGACTCGAACCGGGCCGGGTCGACGTCATCGTCGGCGGCGCGATCGTGGTGGTGAGCGTGCTGCGGCACTGGGGATTCGACTCGTTGCTCGTCTCCGAAGCCGACATCCTCGATGGCCTTGCCCGCGATACCGCCTGAGGGCGCAGGGCCGGGGCGACCCGTAGGCCGCGCTTCACTTATCCGGCAAATAGCCGAGGTAACGGGTGTGGATGTGAAGGAGTTCGGATCGGCGCTGACCGCTCTCACGGTCGACGATGTGCGTCGCATCGCTTCCGATCTGCACCAGGTGCGCGTATCGGCCGCGGACGAGGGAGCGAGCGCCCGGGCGATGCTCATCATCGAGCAGACGCTGCGGCACACGCGTCGCCTGCACGATGCCGCGGTGGCATCGCTCGCGGCGGCGACGAAGGTGCAGGAGATCGCACAGCGCGAACAGGTATCACTGCCCGACAGCGACATCACCTGTGTCGCACGTGCCGCGGCACAACTCGCGCGGGGCATGGTTGTCGGCGACCATCCCGGAATCGACGACGCGCTGCACGTGCTCGGCAAGGGTTGGCACCGCCTGCCCTGCCTGGCGGGGTTCGAAGCCGCGTAAGGCGCGCCGGGCGACCGCGAACCGGGTCGCGCCCCGCCGGTTACTAGTCTCCGGGCGTGGCGCATTCCGATCAACTCCTGCTCGGGCCCGGGCCGTCGAACCCGTATCCCGAGGTCATGGAAGCGTTCCAGCGCCCGGTGCTCGGGCACCTCGACCCCGAGTTCTTGTCGGTGCTCGACGAGATCGCCGACCGACTGCGGACCGTCTTGCGCACCGAGAACGCTCTGACCCTGCCGATCAGCGGCACCGGCTCGGCGGGCATGGAGGCGTGTTTCGTCAACCTGCTCGAGCCGGGCGACACGGTTGTCATCGGTGTCAACGGTGTGTTCGGCGAACGCATGTGCGAGGTCGCGCGGCGTTGCGGCGCCGAGGTGGTGCGGGTCGACGCGCCATGGGGCCGGGCGATCGATCCGCAACAACTTCTCGATGCCCGACGGGCGAACGCGCACGCCCGGGTGCTCGCGGTCGTGCACGCGGAGACGTCGACGGGGATCGAGAACGACATCGCGCCACTCGCCGTGCTGCAAGAGACCGACACGTTGCTGTTGGTCGATGCGGTCACCTCGCTCGGTGGCATTCCGGTCGAGGTCGACGGTTGGGGGATCGATGCGGTCTACTCCGGCACCCAGAAGTGCCTCGGCGTCCCGCCCGGCCTGTCGCCGTTGAGCCTCTCGCCACGCGCGGTCGAGCGCGTCCGGAGCCGGACCCGGCCCGCGCAGTCGTGGTATCTCGATCTCGGTCTGTTGGCCGACTACGTCGGCACCGCCCGCCGATATCACCACACCGCGCCGATCTCGATGCTCTATGCGCTGCACGCAGGGTTGGGCGTGGTGCTCGACGAAGGGCTCGAGGCCGCGCACGCCCGTCACCGCTACGTCGGAGAGTTGTTGCAAGAGGCGCTCCCCGACATGGGCTTCCGACCTTTCGCGCTCGAGCGAAGGCTGCCGCAGCTGACCTCCGTGTGGCTGCCGGACGGCGTCGACGACGCCAAGCTGCGTGCCGAGCTCCGAGGGCGGTTCGGGATCGAGGTGGGTGGCGGGCTGGGCGAGCTCGCGGGCAGGGGCTGGCGCATCGGGCTAATGGGGCATTCGGCGCGCGAGCGCAGTGTCGTCACGCTGCTCGGGGCTTTGGGCACTCTCTTGTAGGAGCCCCTTGGGTGGACCGCGCTACCCGCCGACAAACACGTCGGTGAGTCGCTATACCCAGGAGCTACTGGCACTCTCGGCCCAACCCGCGGCCGCGGAGCAGGTCCTGCGCATCGTCTCGAACCCGAGGACGGGCGCGGCCGACGTCGCGCGCGTCGTGGAGACCGATCCCGCGCTCGCGGCCCGGGTCATACGCCTCGCCAACAGTCCGTTCTACGGCTCGCCGCGCCGCGTCTCGAGCACACGCCACGCCACCGTGATGCTCGGCTTCGACACGGTGCGCGCGCTCGCCGTCAGCGCCGCGTGCAGCCTCCTCGACGGTCGCGCCGAGCTCGGGCCCGACGGCTTCTGGCGGCACACGATCACCACGGCGTCGGCAGCTTCGGTCATCGCGGGCAAGGTGGGTCTGTCGACCGCCGACGCATTCTCGGCCGGCCTGCTCCACGACCTCGGCGCGGTGCTCTTGCACCGGCGTGACGCCGTCGCGTTCGAGGTCGCGACCGATGCCGCGACGGTGACCGAGCAGGTCGCCGTCGAGCTCGCAGCGTTCGGCGTGACCCACGCCGACGAAGGTGCAGCCGCGCTCGACGCGTGGGGATTCCCGGAGCCGTTCGTCGAGGCTGTCGCGCTCCACCAGCACGGTGTCGAAGAACCGCGACACGCGCTCGGGCGCGTGTTGCGGGTGGCCGAAGCGGTCGCGCTCGAGCACTCGCCCATGCCCGGGTACCCGACGACTCCGGACATCGACCGGTTGTTGCTCGCGATACGCCTGCGTCCGGACGACTTCGACGTGGTGACACGCGAGGTCGATCTCCAGCTCGAACGCATCGCCGACACGCTCGGGGTCGACGCATGATGGAGCGCGAGCAGACCTTCTCGCGTCTGGACGGCATCCAGGCTCGGAGCCTGGCGCGTCTGCAAGAAGCCGGTACCGACCGCGGCCTTCTCGTCGAGCTGCTCGAGGGCGCGTGCCTGCTCGAGCTGGCGAAGATCGACACCACGCGCGTCGATCCGGCCAGCTACCTGCAGTACGCGGTCGACGTCGTTGCGCAGATGTACCCCGTGCGCGGTGTGTCCGCAACCATCGCAATGCCCGGTTTCGGGTCGATCGAAGTCCACGCGGGAGACGTCTCGTCCGGCGGCGACGTGTACCCATTGATCGCGGGTGGCGCCACGCTCGGCCGGCTCGTCGCGGGCGAGCCCAAAGCGGATCTCGGCTCCGGGGACCACTTCTTCGGGCAGGTCGCAGAACAGATCGCGCAGGGAGTCGTCCGCGTCGTGCACTTCGAGGAGCTGCGACGTGAGGCCGCGACGGCGACCGCGTCGAGGGTGGCGTCGCAGCTCGTGGACGAGCAGATCGTCGACGGGCTGGAGGACCTCGCGCTGGCGCTGGCGTCGTTCCCGGGCGTCGTCGCGTCGGAGCTCTCCATCGATCACGGGGCGGTCGGACCTCCACTGCGCATTCGGTCCGGCTTCTGGGAGTACGACGGTCGCCCGCATTCCGTCGACAGCGTCACACTCGACGTCGGCGGCGCCGGTCGCCTCGACAGCGCGCATCCGCTCGGTCGACGAGTCGACGCCGGACGAGGGCGCCATCGAGGGCGTCATGGAACATCTCGCGCAGTCGCTCGACCGGATTGCGAGCACACGCGCCTTCCGCGAGCAGGCAGAGACCGAGCCGCTCACCGGTCTCGGCAACCGGCGCCGCCTGCAACGCGCGCTCGAGCAGCACCTCAGTAGGGCGGATCGGTACGGAGAACGCGTCGCGCTGCTCCTGTTGGACCTCGACCGCTTCAAGGCGGTCAACGACGAGCTCGGCCACGAGACCGGTGACGCGGTGATCGTCGCCTGTGCCGACGCGCTCCGGGATCGAACACGCGGATATGACGAGCTGGTCCGACTCGGCGGCGACGAGTTCGTCGTCGTCGCGCCCGTGCCCGACGCACTCCACGCCCTTCGCCTCGCCGAAGACATGCGCGACCACATCGCGTGGCGCTGCAATGCCCTCCTTCCCGCTGATTGGGGTCTGACCGCGGCCATCGGCGTTGCGGTGTTCCCCGACTCGGCGCTCGACGCGGAGTCGCTGCTGAGAGCCGCTGATATCGCGCTCTATCGGGCCAAGGACTCGGTGACGGAGGGCGTGGCGCTCGCGGAGGCCGCAATCGCCGACATCACTGCGAGGACACCGAAGGTGCGGCGGGGTGGGTCGCGGCGGGGATGAACAGCTGCTCACGGTAGAAGCGGAGCTCTTCGATCGACTCGCGGATGTCGTCGAGGGCGCGGTGGTGCTCGGACTTGTTGGGGCGCTTGCGTACACCCGGGGTTCCACCGCCGGCACAGCTCCTTGAGCGACGACACGTCGATGCTGCGGTAGTGGAGGTAGTGTCGAGATCGTGCATGTAGCGACCAGGAATCGGCGGTCGGTGCCGATGCTGTTGCCGCACAGCGGCGCCGATGCCGCCGCCGGTTCACGTGCCCGCGTACGTAGTCGAGCACGGCTGCTGGGCGGCCTCGGCGACGGTCACGTCGGAGCGCTCGATCCCGGGGAGCAACCCCGACTTGGTGTGCATCTTCGTGGACGAAGTCGCCCATCTGCGCGAGCACGTCGTCGTCGGCGTGCACGACGATCTGGATGCCGTCGTCGAGGCGTGCAGGTCGGAGTCGGTGACGATGCACGCGATCTCGACGATGACGTCGCGGTCGATCTCGAGGCCGGTCATCTCGAGGTCGATCCACACCAGCTGGTTGTCGTCCGTCGCGGCGGTCATGCCGGGCACGTTATCCGGCCGCCGACCGGCTCGCGGCACGGGTAGATTCCCCGCCGATGACCGCTCCTGCCATCGTTTGGCGTCCCGATGCCGATCTGCTGCGCGAGAGCAACGTGGCCCGGTTCATGGCGGCCGAGGGCGTCGCCGATTTCCCGACGCTGCTGCAGCGCTCGATCGACGAGCCCGAGTGGTTCTGGGACGCGGTCGTGCGCTTTCTCGGGATCCGGTTCTCGCGTCCCTACGAGCGGGTGCTCGATGACTCCGCGCGGCATCCCGTGGGCGAAGTGGTTCGTCGGCGGTCGTTGCAATGCGCAACGTGCGTCGATCGATGTGCCTACGATCACCTCGACCTCCGAGCAACCCCGCCGTCGTCTGGGAGGGCGAGGAGGGCGAGGTCGCGGACGCTGACGTGGGCCGAGCTGCGGACGCTCACGGACCAGATCGCGTCCGGGCCTGGCCGATCGCGGGCGTGAAGCCGGCGACGCGGTCGGCCTGTTCCTGCCGATGGTGCCGGAAACCGTCGCGGCCCTCTTCGCCGTCGCAAAGCTCGGCGCGGTCTTCTTGCCGATCTTCTCCGGCTACGGCGCCGACAGCGGTCGCGGTTCGCCTCGAGGACGCGGGCGCGGTCGCCCTGGTCACAGCCGACGGATTCACCCGCCGGGGCAAGGCAGTGCCGATGAAGGAGATGGCCGACGCCGCCGTGGTGCGGGTCGCCGACCGTGCACACGGTTGTGGTCGTGCCCCGGTCTGGGTCGAACCGACGTGCCGATGGACCCTCGGTCGCGACGTCGCGCTCGCCGACCTGTCCGCGGCCGGCCCGAGCGCATCGATGCCGTCGAGGTCGACAGCGAGCACCCGCTGTTCGTCGCGTACACGAGCGGCACGACCGGCCGGCCCAAGGGTGCGGTGCACGTGCACGGCGGCTTCACCGTGAAGGTCGCCGAGGAGGTCGCGTTCCAGACCGACCTGCGCGCGGGCGAGCGGCTCTTCTGGCTCACCGACATCGGCTGGATCATGGGGCCGTGGGAGATCGTCGGCACACTCGCAACGGCGGCACGCTGGTGATGTACGACGGTGCGCCCGACTATCCGGGCCCGGACCGGCTGTGGGAGTTCGTCGAACGCCATCGCGTCAACGTGCTCGGCGTGTCGCCCACGCTGATCCGTGCGCTCGATGGCCCACGGCGACGCGTCCGGTGCTCGCGCACGATCTCACGTCGTTGCGGGTGCTCGCCTCGACCGGCGAGCCGTGGAACGAGGCGCCCTGGCGGTGGTACTTCGACGTCGTGGGCGGCGGCCGGTGCCCGATCATCAACATCTCGGGCGGGACCGAGGTCGGGGCGTGCTTCTTGTCGCCACACGTCGTCGCGCCGATGTCGGCATGCTCGCTCGGCGGTCCCGCCCTCGGCATGGCGGTCGACGTGTTCGACGACGACGGTCAGCCCGTGCGCGGTGAGGTCGGCGAGCTGGTGTGCACGAGAGCCGTGGCCGGGAATGACGCGCGGGCTGTTCCGCGATCCGGAGCGCTATCTCGAGACGTACTGGTCGCGGTGGCCCGACGTGTGGTGGCACGGCGACTTCGCGAGCGTCGTCCGCCGACGGCCAATGGTTCCTGCACGGTCGCTCCGACGACACCATCAAGGTCGCGGGCAAGCGGCTCGGTCCCGCCGAGGTCGAGACGGTGGTGGTCGCCCACCCTCGGTGTCCTGGAGGCGGCCGCGGTCGGCGTGCCCGACGAGGTGAAGGGCGAGGTGCTCTGGGTGTTCGTCGGTCGTCGGGCCCGGCGTGCGACCCGGCGACGCCCTGCGTTCGGACCGAGATCGTCGCGACCGCGTCGTCGGCGCGCTCGGTCCGTCGTTCAAGCCGGCAGAGGTGCGTTTCACGAGTGCGCTGCCGAAGACGCGGAGCGCCAAGGTGCTGCGGCGCGCGATTCGTGCCGTCGTCACCGGCGCCGACGCCGGCGACCTGTCGGGTCTCGAGGATCCGGCGACGCTCGACGCGATCAGGGACGCAGTGTGACGGCGAGCCGTTGTCATGACCGAGCTCATCGGTTCGCGGGTGATGCTCCGACCCTTGCGCCCCGACGACTGGGAGGCGTGGCGCGAGGTGCGGCTGCGGTGCCGCGTCTGGCTCGAGCGATGGGAGCCCGGACCCGAACGCGGGCAGCGTGGATCCGGCGCTCGACCTCGAGGCGTTCCGGTCGCGTTGCGGGGCCTGGGATCGTCAGCGCCACTTCGACGCCGCGTACGGCTTCGGGCTGTTCCTGCTCGACGGGCGGTTCGCGGGCGAGGTCAGCCTCGGGAGCGTGCAGCGCGGCCCGTTCCAGATGGGCTACGTCGGGTACTGGGTCGACGAGGCGCTCGGCGGCAGCGGGTACGTGCCCGAGGGCGTCGTCCTGATCATGCAGTACGCGTTCGACGTGCTGCGGCTGCACCGGCTCGAAGCCGCGATCGTGCCGCGCAACGCGTCGAGCCGGCGGGTCGCCGAAAAGCTCGGGCTGCGCGACGAGGGCACCGCCGTGCGGTTCCTGCAGATCCAGGGCGTGCTACGAGGATCACATCCGTTACGCGATGACAGTGGAGGAGTGGCGCGAGCGTGGCCACGAGCTGGTCGTCGAGTTCGTGAATCGCTGAACGAGCATCGTCGACGCGAGGTGCTACCTCGACGGGAACCAGCCTTGACCGAGCGACCACGCCTGGCGAGACACCTCGGTCGCGACCGCGGCTCTTCGAAGTCGGGCTGCCAGGGCGCCTCGCGCAACGTCGCCTTGACCATGTCGAGCAGCCCCACGGGCGCGCGAGTAGCGCCGGCCGCGAGCGCGCGGGCGGCGTCGAGCAGCTCGTCGTCGGGATGGCACGACCACGCCAGACCGATCTCGGCGGCCCGGGGGCCGTCGACGGCGACGCCGAACAGCACCATCGCGGCAGCGGACTGCGGACCGACGGCCCGTTCGAGCATCCAGACGTGACCGCCGCCCGGGTGGAGTCCGATCTTCACAAAGCGGCGTGTCGAAGCCGAGCAGACGTACCGGCGAGCCTGACGTCACACGCGAGTGCGAGGTTCATGCCCGCTCCCACGGCGGCACCGTTGACCGCGGCGATCGTCGGTAGCGGGGACCGCAAGCACTCGCAGGAAACCCTCGTAGATCGACGTGACCGACCGTCGTTCTGCGTCGGTCTCCGCCCGGGCGAGCTCGCCGAGGCTCGCCACGTCGGCGCCGGAACAGAACGCGGGAGGCTCGCCGGTGACGACGACGGCGGCGGTCGAACCATCGGCCTCCAGCGTGTCGAACGTCGCGACGATCTCCTCGACCATCCGAGCGGTCATCGCGTTGCGACGCTCGACGTCGACGAGCGTGACGACCGCGACACCACCGTTCTCGTCGACTCGTACGTGTTCCATCTGGCCAACCCTAAGCCGGGTCAGTCCGGGCGGACGACGGCAGGCGAGTGACGGAAGAAGTCTTCGACCTCGCGTTCGTACCGGTAGGACGCGAGAGTTGCCGATCGTGCCCGCGAGCCGCAAGCGCCTGCGAGAAGGCCTCGACCGTCGTAGCGGTCGTGTATGCGTAACGGAACCCCGCGCGCTTGTAGCGCGTGTTGTCGATGCGATCGGCCGAAGCGCAGCAGGTCCATCGCCTCCGGTGGCAGGTCCCAGAGGCGAAGAGGCGGCGCCGGCTCGGCCGCGAGGTTCGTGAACGCGAACGGCAGTGGGGCTCGTCGCTTGCCGACGATCGCGCACACCTCGCTCCACGGGAGCATGCCGTCGGCAGCGACGTTGTAGACGCCGGGAATGTCGTTGTCGATCGCATACATCAGCGCGCCGACGACGTCGTCTTCGTGCACGAACTGCAGCCGTGGGTCGAATCCGAGGATCTCGGGCACCGACCGGACGCCGAAGCGCGGCGTGAACGGCGTGTCGATGTCGACGCCGAGCACATTGGCGAAACGCAACAGGCTGACGTCACGTGAGGGTTGTCGTCGGCGAAGTCGCGCACGAACGCCTCGACCTCGAGCAGCGAACGCTCGACGGGGGTGGTCGCCGGGGCCGGTGCGCGTCATCTCCTCACGGAAGAAGTACGGGTCGCATTTGCCCGCGCCGTACACGAGGCCCGAGCTCTTCAGCACGACCTTGCGCACGGGGCTCCCGGGCGCACCCGCCGCTGCGAGGAGATTCATCGTGCCGATGACGTTGATCTCGTGCAGCATCCGGCTTGTTGTCCGCGTCGAGTCGACGACGAGGTGCGTGTGCACGATCGTGTCGACCTGCGTGGCACGCACGATGCGCGACAGGATCGAGTGCGAGGAGTCGGTGCGCACGAACTCGGTGCGTTCGAGGGGAGTGCGGGGATCCCGACTGTCGACGCCGACGACGACATCGACGTCGGTGCGCTGTTCGAGCGCCTGCGCGACGCGGCCGCCCCAGTAGGTCGACAGGCCGGTGACGAGGGCGCGCATTCCCATCGGGTCTCGGCCTCGCTACCCGAACCAGATGCTGCGGCGGTTCGCGCAGCATGTCGTAGAGCGCTTCCTGCACCGTCCGCCGGATGCGCTCGGACTCCTCCATCACGCGGCTCCGCGAGTAGCGCTCCTGGTTGGGTGCGACGTCGAAGTGGACGGGCGGCAGCACGCGGATGCGGAACTTCGCGGGGAGGTACGCGACGAGCTCCGGCGGGCCCGAAGGCGAGCATGTTCGCGGTGATCGGGAAGTAGGGCAGGCTGAGCAGCTTTGCGACACGCGGCACTCTTGAACACGATCGGCATCGCCTCCTCGGCGCCCATGACTGCGATCGGGATCACCGGTACGCCGGCACGCATCGCGATCTCGACGAAACCGCCGCGCCCGAACCGGCGGAGCTGGTAGCGATCGGCGTAGAGCTTGCCCGTGCGCCTTCGTGCCCTCGGGGAACACGAGCACGAGCTGGTCCTCGTCGTGGAGCAGCCGGTACGCGTTGTCGGGATGCGCGGCGACGCCACCGCTGCGCGACCACAGCGTGCCGACCACGGGCATCGAGCGGAAGAGGTTCTCGGCGAGCCCGTAGACAGGGCGTCCGAGATCCTTCTCGATGCCGTGCATGATCGAAGGTGCGTCGGGAGGGATCGCGCCCGCGTGGTTGGCGACGAGCAGCGCGCCGCCGTTGTCGGGCAAGTGGTCGAAGTCCTCCCACTCGACGCGGAACCAGTGCTTGTAGATCGGGTCGAAGAGCGCGCCGGGTGAGCGCGCGGAGGTGCTCGCTACGGCCCCAGCGGTCGACGTCGGAGCGGCGCACTCCGGGGTCCGGACTCGGCTCGGCGGCGGGCCGACGTCACCGGCGACGAGCTCACGTCCGATCGCCGTGTCGACGCCCGTGTCCACTCCGGTGAGGTCGACGTCGGGACGGGTCGCGGCCGCGAGATCGAGTGCTCGTTCAGCTGCGCGATCGGGTCCGTCGGCCACCACCGAAGCCTATGTACCGAAGGCCGCGGCTCACCAGCACCGGATTTTGTCTCACCTCGCGTGTTCAATGCGGCTGATGGATGCCGCACCCCCGATCCGATTCGCCGAGCTCGCCCGGCAAATCGGATCGGCCGCGCGCGCGGCCGGGTTGGTGGCGCCCGCATTCCGCACGCCACCGCGCCGTCCCGGAGTCCCGCGTACGATCCGTCGGCTCCCGGGTGGCCCGGTGGTCGCAGTCCGGTTGCGGTCGCGTGCCACAGCCGATGTCGTCGTCGACATGGTCGAAGGGGTGCTCGTGGCGAACGGGTTGTCGGGCGATGCCGCGGGCCGCGTCCGGTCGTCGCTGCTCGAATCGGTGGGCACCCCGGCCCCCGGGCTGATCGGCCCGGAGTCGGCGGCGGCGGCCTGAGGGGTCACCGGGCCGTCCGAGTTGTCGGGCCGGAGCGGTCACCCGCATCGCAGAGGTGGTTTACCGTTGCGGCACCCGCCCGGGTGGCGTAATCGGCAGACGTAGGCGGCTTAAACCCGCCGGCCCTTCGGGGCGTGAGGGTTCGAGTCCCTCCCCGGGCACCGCGGTTGACCTTCTTCCCGAGCCGCTGAGTGCCACGACGTCGAGTGCCGATCGGCAGCTCCACGCGCAGGTTGGCGCAGCGGATCTCAGTCACGAAAGAGACAGAATGGGTGACCCGCAGGGTCGAGCATCACCCGCACACGGTCTTGCGGTTGGTAGTCGGCAAGGCGTGCGCCTGACGCGATGGCGTACTCGACCGCAGTGTCGAGGTCGTCCACCTGAATGTCGAGGTGGAGCATCTTGTCCTGACCGGTTCGCTGCTCAGGCCATGTTGGTTCGCGGTAAGCGGCCTCAGCCTGGAATGACAACCCGGTCCCGCCAACCGGGTCGCGCAGAAGCACCCACTCCGACTCGCTCGCCGTGACCTCCCATCCGAGAATGCGGCCGTAGAACTCCGCCATGGCATGGGCGTCAGCGCAATCGATGCAAACGGTCGCGAGCCGGAACGATGACACCCTCGTGGCCTCCTCGGACGCGGGATGTAGACCGCACAGGATGCCCGATCGGCTGCGGCTATGTATTGGCCCCGAGGGCATCGCTGATCGTCTCGATTGGTTCGAGACGCGTCGGCATCTCGTCAGGGAGATGATGCCGTTCGGCGAGGTATGACGGCGAGTTGTAGCTCGCCCAGACGGATCCCGCCGGGTCCTCCCAGACGAGCAGCTCGAGCGGTAGGTCGAGGGCGGCCAGCGGTGCCGCGAGCACGACCGGCGTCCCCGCGGTTGGGCTTCCGAAAATGACCAGCTTCGTGTCGGGCATCCTGAGTCCTGCGCGGTGGGCTTCGCCGCTGTGGTCAATGACCGCGAACAGCTTCAGGCCCTTGTCCGCGATGAGTCGCCGCAGACGACCGACGGTCGCCGTGACCGAGCGCGGACTCGGCTTCGTCACGACCCCGACCGATGCTTCGGATCAGGGAAATGTCATGTGGTCAGCTTCGCGCTTGCTGTCCGACACACCAACGGTCGACCACGCGGACCGCCAGCGCGTCGGTCGGCAGGGATGATGTTGGCAGCGCGTAGACCGTCGCTTCTACCGACCGAATCGGATGATGCCGTCGAGCACGTCCAACGCCGTGTGTTCGAGGCTCTGTTCCATCGCTTCTGCTTGGGCTTGGAGCCGGTCGAACGCGTCGATCAGGCCGCAATCGCACGCCTGGGCGATCACGCCGGTTGCATGTCCGACGACGATGCTGACCCGTACATCGCGCGGCATCTCGATCACCGCGCACACGATAGACGCTACTAACCGGTAGCTAAAGAGCAGTGACTACTTGGACGGACGGTTCGCTCGAACCGAGGACTCGAGCGGGGACCGGCGCGGGCTCGGGCGGGCTCACGCCGAGTTCGTCCAGCGACGCGAGCTGCGCATGGCCGGGATCATATTTCGCCTCGTTCGTGGTCTGCGGGTGCGACGAGCCCGGCATCCAGAGCAACGCGTACAAGTGCGGCGCGAGTGCGCGCATCGAGCTTGCGTTGGATGTGGGCGCGATGGGTTTCGATGGTTCTCAGGCTGTTCGCAAGCAACTCTGCGATCTCGGCGTTGGTGTGTCCGAGTGCAATCTGACGCAGCACCTCGGTCTCGGACGGGGTGAGTTCGCCGATGACTGGGACTGAACGATCTTGATCGTGTTCAGTGGCGAGAGCGACGCCGATTTCCGGATCGAGGTACCGATCACCGCCTGCGACCGCGCGTACCGCGCGTACGAGAACTGCGGGTGGTGCTGCCTTCGACAAGTATCCGTCGACTCCGGCGGCGAGCGCAGTCCGGACGGCCGCGAGTTCGATCATGTGGGCGAGAACGACGATTCTGGCATCCGGGAATCGGGCTTTGAGTCTCTCGATCGCCGTTAGGTTGAACGGGCCGCCGGAGACGAGTCCGAGTATCACGACTGCGGGTTGTACCTCCAAGGTGAGGGCTTGTTCGAGGGTCTCTGTCTTCGCGCAGACCTTCAGGCCGGCTTGGCCGCGAACGAGAGCCTCTTCGCCCTCGCGGTCGACCGTCGCGTTATCGATGATCAACACTTCGGCTGTCGGATCGGCAGGAGTCACGGTCGCTCCCTCTGAGAGGTTCGTTCGGACCAAGCCGCAAACACCGTATTCTCTATCTTCAATATCCCGATTGTCTATGGGTCGGTAGGGCAACACGACCACACCGCTGCGCCGAAGGTCCCTCGTCATCTCAACCAGACGAGTCGACTTCTCCGATACAGGGTCGACGACCGTGCGCCCCGCCGGCAGCTATGGCGTCGCGGCCAACGACGTATGTCTCGTGCCGGATGCCTGAGGGTCATCGGTGTTCTTGGTGAATCCCTCCAAGTGCTCGAAGGATCGCCAGTACGAGCCCACGGCACTAGAACAGTTCCAGCGCCGTCGCTGTGATCCGTTTCACGTCAGCAGGAGCGGCAGGACGCGACTGGCCCGAGATCCAGCCGGCTTCGTCACGGTTACACACTGTCAGCTCGGACACGTCTCTCGTGCCCGTCCGCCGGATGATCGTGACCGTGCCCGGGAGCTGCCCACTGTTGTGCAGCTCATGAGCAAACTGGTGGTATTGATCCCCCGCCGTGAGCGTCGTCGCCATTCCCGAAAGTCGGACGGTGTCGCTTCTGCGGTCATTCTCGTTCGGAAGCGTGTAGCGCACGCGGCGGTACTCGATACCGAGACGATCTTCCTGGTAGCGAGTGTTGGTCAACTCGCCTGCGATGACGGTGGAGGTGAAGTCGAATGGATGGTCGTGGATCGGAGGTTCCCCGACTATCGAGCTCGGGTCCCACACGTGGAGTCGGTACTCCCGCCTGTCGTCCAGGCGCAGGCCGAGGAGCCCGATCTCCTGCGTCACCCATGGATAGTCCTCGGCGTGTTCGAGAATCATGCGCACCAGGGCTTTGTCCAGCGAGTTGTCCATCGCTTGCTCCTCGGGTCGGCCACGGCGCCTCGCCACGCTCGAAATCACATCACTGTCATTCCGCCTGCGTCAAGGTTTCGAAGTCACTGCGAGCACCTCGACGTTCACATGCCAGTCGGCCAGTGTTGGTACCGAGCTTCTGGCGCCCACCATGCGGGGGCTGAGCGAAAGTGCGCGAGCGTGACGTCCGGGACGTACCCCTGCGCGGCGTCGGCGGGATGAAGCGCCTTCCGGATTCGAGTTATGAGCCGTCGGGTTCGTCGACGCCGAGGTAGTCGCCTCGCCGCGTTCCTTTCATTCGCTGAGCCCACACGGCACTATGAGCGTGTGCGCCGCGGCGTCGGTCTGGTGTTGGCCAGTGTGGTCGCTGCGGCGTGCTCTTCAGGCTCCGCGACGCGCGTGGTGAATGTCGCGCGGCCGGCGACGACGAGTACGGCGGTTCCCGCACCGGGATGTCTGCACCATCCGATCGCGCACGCGTCCCAGTCGTATTACGGGCTTCCCGCGGTGGGCGGACAGAGCATCGACTACTTGGATGCGCGGGACGCGCGCACAGGGATTGACGACGGCCGTGGCGACACGATCCGGATTGTCGGGTCCTCCGTCGTAAAGAGCGGTCCTCGGGGTACGGTCACGCTGCGTTCCGACAGCGACCGTTCAGCGGTCGTGTTGCGGGGGTTCGGGGATTTCGACGGTGATGGTCTCGTGGACCTTCTCGTCCAGGTCGTCGGGGATTACGAGACCTTCATCGTTCTCGGGACACTCGCGCCGGGTACCTACGATCCGTCCACGGTCGGCGTGGTCCTGCCCGACCTTCAGAAACAAGGCGGCGAGCGCAACGGCTTCCCGGCCGCGGTTGGTGATCAAGATCGCGATGGCGCTGACGATGTCGCGATCGGCACTGTTGTGTATTCCGGCCGCCAACTCATCGCAATCCATGGCGACCTACCGAATCCCCTCCGGCGGCTGGCGGCACCCTTTGCGGGACTCTTGCGAGTAGATCCGAACGCGCCGCCGTCGTTTGCCGTGCCCGCGGCGACCTACCGGAGCATTCGTGTTCTCGATCGCCGGTCAGATGTCCTGATGCTCGACGGGTCCTTCGGCGATCTGCCGACGCTCGAGACTGGAGCAACGGCCACGGGTTGGCTCGTCAACGGCCATCACATCGTTGAATACGGGTACTCCACGCGGAGCGGCGATACGGCATGGCGATGGGACCTCAACACCCCCTGCGGCTCCTGACGAGCCAATCCCGGCGGAGAGTGACGCCGCGCTGCCGGCGAGTCCCACGAACCGCCCACGTCTTCTGACGGTTGCCGGAGGGCCGAGGACTATCGACTCTGGCCAGGCGCGAGGTACTTCAGTGACGATGGGATCGTGCTCGTGGCCTTCCGGGTCGCGGTCCGCGGTTCTCTCGACGGTGAGGTGATGCTCGATGAGTGCAAAGAGTGATCAGGTGAAGGGTCAGGCCAAGGAGGTCGTCGGAGGTCTCGTCGGCGACAAGGACCTCGAGTTCGAAGGCAAGGCCGATCGGCGTGCCGGTGAGGTCAAAGAGAAGCTTGGCGACGCGAAGGACAAGGCTGAAGAGGTGATCGACAAGGCCAAGGACAAGATCGAAGAGATGATCGACAAGACGAAGGACGTGGCGCAGGGCAAGTAGTCGCGGATGCGTCTGGTCGAAGGCACGGGACAAGCTCCGGCGGGGCGGGAAGCGCGTCGAGTGCACGACGCGGCCCGCGGTCGCGATCCGGAAGGGTGAATTGCTATGTACATCGGTGTTGGCACGCTCGTGGTGATTCTCCTGATCGTCCTGATCGTCTATTTCCTTCGGCGCGCGTAGGTTTTGCACGACCGGAGCGGCTCGCGCCGGCATACCGACGAACGAAGTCGCGGTCGGCGTACACGTCACGCGGCAAAGGGTGCGCCCCCGTGTTTTTGCGCTTAGGCTCGCGTATCGGGCAAACCCGGGGGGCGAGATGCAGACGTTGGAGCGTACGACGGGGGTCGAGGGAGTTGACGTCGCTCGGAGGCGGAAGCCCTCCTGGCGGGTCGCGTTGGTCTCCGGTGTCGCGGCGGTCGTCGTGGTCGCTGCCGCCGTTGCATACGGGGTGGGGGCATCGCGGAGTACCACCAAGACGGTCGTGCGAACGGTCAACGCGCCGGTGCAGCCCGTGGCAACACCGATCACCATCGACGATCGCGGGTTCTCGAAGCTCGACAACGGACATCAGGCGGAAACGAATGTCTTCGAGCAGCCGCTCGATCCCGCCACGCGGCTGCTGCTGCAGCGCCAGTTGAGCATTGCTCGCCTGGTCGCGATGCAGTATCCGACCGTGAAGGACGCCGAGGCGGCGGGTTGGCGCCGCGCCGGGCCATTCGCGCCCGGGCTCGGCGCTCACTATTTCAACTTCGGTGGTGGAAGCGGTTTCGCGGGGATCGGAGTTCTCGATGACGCGGCAGTGATGCATCCCGTGTCATTGATTTACGACGGGACGAAGCCGGACTCCCGCGTTGCGGGACTGATGTATTACTCGGCCACGATGCGCATCCCGCAGGGATTTGCAGGTACGAACGACATCTGGCACTACCACACCGACGTATGCATCGTGACCGGCGCGAACGGCGCGATCGACACGCCGTACGGGGCGGACACCACCGTCACGCAGGCGATGTGCCAGCCGCGTGAAGGGCACCCTCTTGAAGAAGACGCAGTGGATGCTTCACACGTGGGTCGTGCCCGGCTACGACTCGCCCGAGGGTGTCTTCAGTCACGACAACGCCGCGGTCACGTGCCGCGACGGCACCTACCACACGATTCCGCTCGACAAGATCGGAAACCGCAGCACGGTCTGCGTCGACGGGGCCGAGTAGGACGGCTCGCCGAGCAACGTCGGCGTGTGGTGGGGTGGTCGGTTGACGTCGAACCGCCCGGACGCGGCGGGGATTGCACCCGGCCCGGACGGGGGTGCCAATCGGGACGGAGTCTGCCTCGCCCCATTGCAGTTCGTGATCCTCTCGTCATACCGTGGCGTCCATGCGACTCGGACATCCTGCTTACGGCATCGTCGAGGGCGAGACTCCGTGTCGCCTGCACCGGCTGAGCGTGGTTGCCGGCCGGGCGTATTGCGGACAGGCGGTGGTGAGCCTCCCGAGGAGCGACCGGAGTTCGCACCTTCGCGTGTGTCGACGTTGTGCCGCCATCGACGAGTCTCGGCGCGAAGGAATGCCCGACTTCGACGAGCCGCTGTAGCACCCGATCAGCACCGGGTGCCGGCTTGGGCATCGGCTCGCCGTTGGTCGGCTTCGGAATCTGGGGCGCCGTCAACTTCCGCCGAGCCCGCCACTTCGGTGAGCACCTGCGTCTCGTAGAGGAGCTGGCCATCTCGCTGCTCGCGGCCGTCGCGTTCTACACGGTCGGCCGACACGCCGCCGGGGTGGCCCTGGGTCTGCTGACCCTCGTCTACCACGGGCTCGTGTACGCCACTGGTAACACGCTGCTCAGACACCCGCCTGCCGACGCCTCCTAGAACCGGGCGATACAGAAGCCGCTCTGAACCAGCTAACCGAGTGGAACGGTCGATCGCGACGAGTGTGGGAGCGATGATCCCGGCAATGACCGCGATTCACCGCGCCTTGACCTGCGCTCGCGCAGCGTGCACTCATCATGGCGAGCTCCCGACGCGGATCGCGCGACCCACCGGCTGCCGGTAGTCCTGTGGGTTTTCGTGCCGCATCCGGCACCCACGTCGGATTCCGAGGGTGGCGATGGCTGACGGCAACGGGGAGGGATCGCCGCCCGCGTTGCGGGTGCCGGAGATCACCGTCTACTTCTGGATCGCCAAAGGCCTCTCGACCGCGATCGGCGAATCGTCGTCGGACTTCCTCGTCCACGAGCTGCATCCCGTTCCAGCCGTGCTCTTCGGCTTTGCCGGCTTCGGGGTGGCGCTCGCGCTGCAGTTCTCGATGCGCCGCTCTGTCGCGTGGACGTACTGGCTCGCGGTCGTGATGGTGGGGATATTCGGAACCATGGCGGCCGACGTGCTGCACGTCGGCCTGCACGTTCCCTACGTCGCCTCGACGGCCTGTACGCAGTCGTGCTCGTCGCAGTGTTCGTCGTCTGGCAGCGGGCGGAGAAGACACCCTCGATTCACAGCATCGACACGGCCCGACGCGAGCTCTTCTACTGGGCCGCGGAGGTGACGACTTCGCGCTCGGCACTGCCGTCGGAGACCTCACGGCGATCTCGTTCAACCTCGGCTACTTCGTCTCGGTGCTGTTGTTCGTCGCGGTGATCCTCGTTCCCGTGATCGGGTATTGGCGGTTCCGTTGGAACGCCATCTTCAGCTTCTGGTTCGTGGTACGTCGTGACCAGGCGTCGGCCTGCAGAAGCGCGTGTCGGATCGACCTAGGTCCAGCGACTGCCGTCCCACCACCGCGGTACACCGGTCGTGGGTTCCGGATACCAGCCCGGTGGAGGCAGCGGGAGCCGTCCCTGGGCGGCGACGACCTCCTCGCGCTTGGCGAATTGCCAGATGAGCGCACCGATGACACCCGCCAGAACGACCACGAGAACCCACACGATCTTCTCGGTCTGCGCGGCCCGGTACTGGAAGTCCGGAATGCGGACGACCTCCACGATCTTGAGGATCCAAAAGACGATCGAGAACGCCCAGAGTCCGAAGAAGGCGAGAAAGAACAGAGAGAAGATCACCATGAGTCTCTCGACGAGACCACCGAGCCTGCCGTTGATGTGGGGTGCCAATGCAACCGATCGGACATGAGGCCCCCGGTCGTCCAGTCGGCACAGACTGTATTCGCGGTTCCGCCAATCCGCACGCGGGAGAGATTCCGGTACGGGAAAGCACGACGCGCGTCCGAGTGCCTGCCGATGCGTCAGTCCTCGCCCGCTCCCGCCGCGCCCGTGCTTCCAATATCCCCGAATCGTGGTCTGAGATCGCGGTGAGCAGACATTCATCGAAGAGGTACCGACGGATGCGCTGCACGCCGGCGGCTTCGCCCGCGGCCCACACGTGCACGCCGGGCGGGAGCTCGGCCGAGCGGACCGCGGCAGTGAGCGCATCGCCGGGCGCGGCCCCTTGCGCGAGCTCGAACCACTCGACGTCCGCGGTGGGGGTGCGCAGGCAGCGTGATCCGCGCCTGCGCGCGCTCGCAACTTCGACGAGCACGTGCGTTGGTGTCTCCGGTGGGATTGCTTCGAGCAGCTGGCTCAGCGCGGGCAGGGCCGTCTCGTCGCCGGCCAGGAGAAACGCGGGCGCGGCGCGATCGATCGTGTAGCCGCGACCGGGCCCGGAGACGGCGGCCGGAAGGCCCGGTTCGGCTCGCTGCGCCCACGCCGAGGCGGGGCCGTTGCCGTGGACGACGGCGTCGATGTCGAGCTGGCGGGTGGCGGGGTCGACGCGGCGGGGCGTGAAGGTGCGGATCGTCGGCCGCCTCCCGTCGGCGAGGAGGAACTCGTTGCCGTTCCATTCGGGAACCACGAGCTCACCCGTCGACGCAGGCGGGATCAGCAGTCGCACGCTCGCAGCGAGTTCGTCCACGACGAATCCCTCGAGCTCGGGGCCGCTCAGTGTGACGCGGCACCATCCGCGGGCTCAACTGTCGGGTCCGCAGAACATGGACCCGCCGGAAGGGCGGCGGCTGGCGCCGCGTGCGCCGGGCGTCACGACTTGGCTCGGAACCCGTCATCGTCACCAGCCTTTCACCCTCTCGACGTGCGCGAGGATGGCCGCCTTGTCCGGCGATCTGTCGAGTCCCGTTCACATCACGGATCGTGTCGCCGCGGCGGTGCTCCTCGTCGACGGTGAGGGCGCGGTGCTCCTGCTACGGGGTCGTGATCCGGCTCGGCCGGATGCGGGGACCTGGTGGTTCACTCCCGGCGGGGGCATCGACGACGGCGAGACTCCGGAAGCGGCCGCGCGCCGGGAGGTTGCGGAGGAGACCGGGCTCGTCGTCGGTGATCTCGGGGACGTCGTGTTCCGCCGGGTTGCCCGCTTCGACTTCGAGGGCTTGCACTACCGCCAGAGCGAACAGTTCTTCTGTGTTCGCTGTGACCGTTTCGTGCTCGACGACGCTGGTTGGAGTGAGGTCGAGCGGCGCACGGTGCTGGGGCACCGCTGGTGGTCGCGCGGGTGAGCTCCTCGCGACCCGCTGACACGATCTATCCGGGAACAGCTTCCGGAGATCCTCCGCGAGACTCCGGCGTCTCTAGCCGATCGTCGGAACCGGCCGCGGTGGCGGGGGGCCGACGTACTGGGCGCTCGGGCGGATGAGGCGGTTGTCGGCGGCCTGCTCGAGGACGTGTGCGCACCACCCGATCACCCGGCTCGACGCGAAGGTCGGCGTGAACATCTCGCGCGGCATGCCCGCAGCGTGTCCATCACGATGCCCGCGTAGAACTCGACGTTGGTGTAGAGCTGCCGGCCCGGCTTGAGCTCGGCGAGCACCTCGACCGCGTGCCGCTCGATCGTCTTCGGCGAGCTCGACCTTGTCGCCGCCGAGTCGCTCGGCGACGCTGCGGAGCATCACCGAACGCGGGTCGTCGGTCTTGTACACGCGGTGGCCGAAGCCCATGAGCCGGTCGCCGCGCTCGACCGCGTCGCGCAGCCACGGGCTCGGCCTTGTCGATCGTGCCGATGTCGTCGAGCATGTCGAGCGCTCGGCTCGGGTGCGCCGCCGTGCAACGGGCCCGAGAGCGCACCGATCGCGCCGACGACCGCGGCAGCCGAGGTCGGCACCCGTCGAGGTGATGACGCGTGCGGTGAACGTCGACGCGTTGAACCCGTGGTCGACAGTCGTGATGAGGTACTGCTCGACCGCGGCCGCGTGCTCGGGCTCGGGCACTTCGCCCCGCATCATGAAGAGGTAGTTCGCCGCGTAGGCGAGGTCGGCGCGCGGGGCGACGGGCTCGAGGCCGCTGCGGAGCCGGTAGAGCGCCAGTAAGCAGCGTCGGGCACGACGGCGCACGTCTGCATCGCCTGTCGCGAAGCTCCTCGTGGTCGACGTCGAGCGACGGGCGGAAGCCGAGCGAGGCGCCGAACAGCGAGAGCGTGGTGCGCAGCATGTCGAGCGGCGCGATGACCTCACCTGCACGGGCGACTCTCGGGCAGCACCTCCGGCACTGCGGCCGGGATGACGCGGCAGGGCCGCGATCTCGGCGGCGAACGCCGCGCGTTCGCCGAGCGTCGTCGGCAGTCGCCCTTCGAACATGAGGTGCCAGACGTCTTCGAGCGTGCGCTGTCTCCGCGAGGTCGACCGGCGTTGTACTGGCGGTAGTGGTAGAAGCCCTCGAGACCGCGGCACGTCGCCGACGATCGTCTCGGCGACGACGACGCCTTCGAGGCCCTTCGGCACCTCGTGCGCCTGGGCGTCCGGCCGGCTGGATCTGCGCGACGCGCATGAGGTCGCGCATCGACACGATGCCGACACGAGCGAGCGGTTCCGCCGTCGACGACCGGGATGTGGCGGTAGCCGTGCTCCGCGAGGCTCGCGAACGCGGCCGGCGCCTCGACGTCCGGGCCGACCGCGTCGGGGTCGGCCGTCATCCATCCGGCGACCGGCAGTCGACGCATCCGAGCCCGCGGCGGCGAAGCGGACAGGTCGCGTCGGTCAGGATGCCGATCGCGCGGTCGTCGTCGATCCACCACGACGACGGAGCCGACCTTGTGGTCACGCATGCGCTGAGCCGTGAGTGCCACCGATTCCGCGGGCCGGGCGGTGACGACGGGCCGACTCATGAGATCGCCGACGGTTCGTTCTGTGGCCACAGTGGAATCGTAGGACGAATGCCGGACGATCCAGTCGTTCGCGGCCATGAAGGCCCGTGGTTCACGTGGTGTTTACGTCGGCCGGAACCGGGGCCTCCGGGGCGCGTCGTGAACCGGTTCACGAAGGCGACTTCTCGGCCGAGGGTGGTGCGGCCGCGCCGTGGCGGCCCGCGCCGGCCGCGACACCGCGACGCTGCCCGAGAACGACTCGCCCGAGCGAAGTACGCGCATGCCGTGCTCGAGCTCGACGAGGATCGCGTCGTCGAGACCGAGAGCCCATTGCTCGTAGCTCGACCAGCGCGGTCTTCACGGAGGCAGATCCTGCGGCAGCGCGGCTGAGCTGGGTTGCAAGGTCGATCGCGTGGCGTCCTCGCGCTTGGCCGGGCTCGGTCACCCGGTTCGACGAGCCCCATGCGCACGGCTTCGTCACCGCTCACGCCCCGCCCTGTGAGGATGAGATCGAGAGCGTGGGAATGCCCGATGAGACGAGGAAGTCGAATCGTGCCCCCGTCCACGAGTGGTACACCCCAACGCCGGCAGAAGACACCGAAGACCGCGTCACGTGCCGCGACGCGCAGGTCGCACCACAGCGCCAGCTCGAGCCCGCCCGCGACTGCGAAACCTTCGACCGCGGCGATCACCGGCTTCGACAGCAACATGCGGGTGGGGCCCATCGGGCCGTCACCCTCGGGTCTCACGGTGTTGCCACCGTCGACGCCGATCGCCTTCAGGTCGGCGCCGGCGCAGAACGTTCCTCCGCCACCCGTCAGTACGGCGACGTCGCTCGCGTCGTCGGCATCGAACGCCCGGAAGGCGTCGGCGAGGTCGCCTGCGGTGCCGCGGTCGACGGCGTTGCGTACGCCCGGCCGGTTGATCGTTACGACCGTGACACGATCGACGTGTTCGATATCGACGTTCATTCCCTATCCCTCCTGCCATCGAGGTGCGCACGTTCATTGAGCGACGCGACGGTGCGTGCGCCCGTGCGCGACGCGATCATGCGTGATAGCGACGAATAGTGCGGCTCGAACCAGAGATGGCGATCGAGCCCGAGCGCGATCGCGAACGGGACATTGATGACACCGCCGTGACACACGGCGACGACGTGCCGGCCTCGGTGCGACTCGACGATCTCGTCGACGGCGGCGGCGATGCGGGCACGGAACGCATCGGCAGGCTCGGCACCGAACTCCTCCCAATGGCCCTCGTACATCGCCGCCAGGTGTGGATCTCCGGTTGCCCGCAGCTCCTCCATGGGTATGTAGCTATCGGATTGGGCGTCGTACTCGATCAGGCCAGGCGTGATCTGTACGTCGAGACCGTGAGCGAGCGCAACCGGCCGCGCCGTCTCGAGCGCGCGCCGCTGGGGGCTCGACAGCACCGCGTCGACCGGTTCCGATGCGAGCCACTCGGCAAGGCGCGCCGGCCTGCTCGCGCCCGCGCTCGGTGAGGGGCGGGTCGGCCGGTACGCCACTTCCGGGCGCGACGCGTTGCGGTTCGCCGTGTCGCACCCAGAGCAGCTCCATCTCAGAGCTGCCTCATCGGAGTGGGACCCCGAGGATCGCTCCGAGCTCGGTCAGGGCCTCGTCGGGATCAACGACCTTGATCGTCGCCATGCCCATATCGCGGGCGGGTTTGAGGTTCATGCCGAGATCGTCGAGGAACACTGTCTGTGATGCGAGCACGTCGAGCCGGGCGAGCGCCAGTGCGTAGATCCGCGGATCGGGCTTGCGCAGCCCTTCCACGGCCGACTCGACGATCACGTCGAACAGTCCGGTCTCGTGAAGTCCCGTGGCCGAGGACCGACTCCGCTCACCCGACCAATTGTTCGTCAGTGCGGCCGTGCGGAGTCCCGCGGCGCGTATCTGCTCGATGGCGCGGGTCATCTCGGGCCGGGGGCCGAGCGAAGCTCCGATCAGACCCATGAGACGGGCGCGGCGTCGAGCTGAAAGCCGGCGGTGAGCGCTTCGGCTTCGAGCGCGACGACGAAGTCGTCCATGCTCAGCTCGCCCCGCTCGAGCGCCGCCCACGCACCCGACTCGCTGCTCTTGCGAATCAGGGCGCGCATCGTGCCCTTCTTCAGGTCGTTGCCATGGTCGTACGCGTCGAAGGCTTCGAACGGCGAAGGGAACACGACCCCACCGAGGTCGAAGATCACCGCCCGAAACAAGGTTGGCAAGTCAGTCGAGGTCGGCGTCGCGCTTGTCGACGAATGCCTGGCGGAGCTCGTCGCTGTCGCCCCACAAATTCAGCTCGAACGTGAAGCCTTGCTCGAACCGGTACGAGCGCTTCACGTCGACCGGGTCGATGATGTTCAGCGACTCCTTGGCCCGGCGCATCACGATCGGGCTCTTCTTCGTGATCACGCAGCAATCTCGAGCGCGGCGTCGAGCAGCTCGGTCGCGTGGCACGACCCGCTCGACGGTGCCGTACGCGAGGAGCTGTTGCGAGCTGATGGTCGTGCCGGTGAGGAACATCGCGCGCAACTTGTGCTGCGGAACGAAGCGGGCCAGGTGGGTTGCGACGCCGAGAGCGCCACGGTCGACTTCGGGGAGACCGAACGTCGCGTCGTCGGAAGCGACCACGATGTCGGCGTTGCCCGCGAGGCCGACGCCGCCACCCATGCAGAATCCCTGCACCGCCGCAATGACGGGAACCTCGCAGTCGTAGACGGCGCCGAAGGCCTCGTAGCAACCCCGATTCACCCCGATCAGCGATTCATTCGTGGGATCTGCGGCGAGCTCTTTGATGTCGACGCCGGCCTGGAAGCCCTTGCCTTCGGCCCGGAGGATGACGACACGGGTGTCACGGGTCGCGGCCGGCCGAACGTATGGCGTCGGCGAGCTGGAACCAACCGGCCACCGGCAGCGCGTTGACCGGCGGGTTGTCGATCGTGACGATGACGACGTGCTCACGCGTTTCCGAGCGGATCATGCGCGGAGCATACTTCCGGGCATGCCCGTTGCTCCCGCCGTGAGTCTGTGGCACTCGACCGTACCGGCCACTGCGATCGGACGGCGTCCCGCGCTCGATCGCGACATCGCCGTCGACGTTGCGATCGCAGGCGGTGGCTATACGGGACTGTGGACCGCGTACGCGCTCAAGCGGGCCGATCCAGCGCTGCGCATCGTCGTGGTCGAACGGGAGGTCGTGGGCTTCGGTGCCTCGGGCCGGAACGGAGGATGGTGTTCCGCCCTGTTCGCCGGCAGCCGCGAGGTGACGGCGCGCCGCTACGGCCGGGACGCGGTGGTTGCCATGCAACGCGCGATGTTCCGGACGCTCGACGAGATCGAACGCGTCGTGCGCGAGGACGAGATCGACTGCGACTGGACGCGCGGTGGCACGATCCAAGTGGCGACGCTTCCCGCGCACTTGCGTCGGTTGCGCGACGAGATGGACGATCACCGGGGATGGGGTTTAGGCGCCGACGATTATCGCGAGCTGACAGCGGACGAGTCGAACGAGGTCATCGGTTGCCGGCCGAACCTCGGCGCGGTGTTCACGCCGCATTGCGCGGCCATTCATCCGGCCAAGTTGGTGCACGGTCTCGCGACCGCAGTCGAACGACTCGGCGTGACGATCTACGAACACACAGCCGTGCGCTCGATCGAGCCGGGGCAGCTGCGGACGTCGCACGGCACCGTACACGCCGATGTCGCCGTCCGGGCGACAGAAGCATTCGGAACCGAGTTTGCCGGCCGGCGACGTTCGGTTGCCCCGGTGTACTCGTTGATGATCGCGACCGAACCGCTTCCGGAATCGTTTTGGGCGCAGGCGGGGCTCGCGACCCGGCCGACCTTTGCCGATTTCCGCCACATGATCATCTACGGCCAGCGCACCGCCGACAACCGATTCGCCTTCGGTGGTCGCGGCACGCCGTATCACTTCGGCTCACGGATCCGGCCCGAGTTCGACCACGATCCACGCGTGTTCGACATGTTGCATCAAACGCTGCGGTCCTTGTTCCCCGCGCTCGGCGACGCTGCGATCACGCATCGGTGGGGCGGCGCGGTCGCCGTCCCGCGCGACTGGTATCCGTCGGTCGGGTTCGATCCCGCCACCCGAATCGCGTGGGCCGGTGGATACGTGGGTGACGGAGTGAGCACGACGAATCTCGCGGGCCGGACCATCGCAGATCTTGTCCTGGCTCGCGACACCGAGTTGGTTCACCTCCCGTGGGTCGGGCACCGATCACCACGCTGGGAGCCGGAGCCCCTGCGCTGGCTCGGCGTGAACGCGTCGCGCAAGCTCGTGGAGTCGGTCGACCGGGCCGAGTCGCGCGGTCGCGACCCGAAGTACCGGTCCCGTGCCGTCAAGCGTCTCCTGGGTTGATCCGCGCGCGACCATCGATCCGCGTGCGGGTGGCGCTCGGGTGCGTTCTCGTGCAGCATGCGCCGGATGGACGAAGGTTTGGGCGAGATCGACCGGCGCACGATGTTGCGGCTGGGTGCCCTCGTGACGGCCGGGTTCGGCGGCGCGGGACTCCTGGCCGCCTGTAGTGGCAGCACTGGCCGCGCCGGCTCCGTCGGCGTCGGTCCGACGACGCTACCGGCGCCTCTGACGTCGACAACCGCGGTCGACATGTCGAAGCCCTGGTGGCTGCGGGGCGACTTCGCCCCCGTGTCGGGCGAGACCGAGACCCTGGACCTCACGGTCGAAGGGTCGTTGCCGCGGGACCTCTCGGGCTTGTACGTCCGCAACGGCTCCAACCCGAAGCCCGGTTGGTCGCCGCACTGGTTCCTCGGCGACGGCATGGTGCACGGCGTGATGCTCGGCGGCGGCAAGGCCTCGTGGTATCGCAATCGGTACGTGAGGACGACACTCCTCACCGTGGGGGGCGGGCTCGCGGCCAAAGCCGCGCCGGGGGGCGCGGCGGGACTCTCCAACGTCTCGGTGGTCCACCACGCCGGCAAGTTGTTGACGCTGGGTGAGATCGGCCTTCCGTACGAGCTCCGATCAAGAGACCTTTCCACGGTCGGGGCGTACGACTACGCGGGTCGGCTCGAGGGCAACATGACCGCGCACCCGAAGATCGATCCGGCGACGGGTGCGATGCACTTCTTCGGTTACAACTTCACCGAGCCCTATCTCGAGTATCACGTCGCCGATCGAGACGGCGTTCTCGTTTCGAGCCAACCGGTGTCGGTCAAGGCTTCGACCATGATCCACGACTTCGCGATCACCGAAAGCGATGTCGTGTTCTGGGAGATGCCCGTGCTCTTCGACTTCGACCTCGCGGTCAAGATGGTCACCGAACCGCACTCGACCGTGATGCCTTACGTGTGGAAGCCGGCCTACGGGTCGCGGATCGGCGTCATGCCGCTCGGGGGTCCGGCGTCTGCGATCCGATGGGTGGAGATCGACCCGTGTTACGTGTTCCATGGGATGAATGCCTGGCGCGAGGGCGACGAGGTCGTCGTCGACGTCTGCCGGATGCCCACCGTGTTCGAGGCCGGTTCCGCGCTCGGACCGCCGCCGCGCCTCCACCGCTGGAGGGTCAACACCGGCGCCGCGCACCTCACCTTTCGCGACGAGGTCCGGTCGGACCTCGATGCCGACCTGCCCTCGATCGACCGGCGTTATACCGGTCGCCCGTACCGGCACGGCTGGCGGGTCGAGACGAGGCCCGCGACGAACGACGTCGTGTTCGCGGGCACGGTGCACAGCGACGCGCGCACCGGCGCCGAGACCGCGCTGGGACCCGGGCGCGCAGATCGCCGCGGGGGAGATGCTCTTCGTCGCGACCGGGCCCGAAGAGGGCGAAGGTGTGCTGATGAGCTACGTCTTCGACCGATCGACCGGAACGTCGTCGCTGGTCGTCCTCGACGCACGCGACGTCGCCGCGGGACCGATGGCGAGGGTCGCGCTCCCGCGACGCGTGCCGTACGGCTTCCACGCGACCTGGGTTCCGTCGTCGGAGATCTGACGAGATCCGATCCAGGTCAGTCGAAGTCGGGCATCGGCGGTAGCTCGCGGCGGGCCAGCGCGTCGTAGCGGATGCGGAGCTGATCGGCGTAGCTCGGTTTGGTCGGGACGAGGAACTGCTCGGTTCGGATTGCGTCGATGATGATGCCGGCGACTTCTTCGGGGGGCGCCCCGAGCGTCGTCGTGAGGTCCGTGAGGGCCTGCTCGACGAAGGCCGCATCTTCGGTTCGGGCCGCCGCGAGGTGGGTCGGCCGGTTGCGGCTCGACGTCGCGATACGGGTGTCGACCGCCGCGGGTACGACGGCGGAGACCGTGATCGGAGCGTCGACGGCTCGTAGGTCGTGGGCGAGGCATTCGGTCGCGGCCTGCGCCGCGAATTTCGACACGGTGTAGGGCCCCGAGAACGCGTTCGTGCACATGCCGGCCATCGATGTCGTGTTGACGATGTGCGCGGGAGTTCCCGCCGCGATCATGCGCGGGACGAAGGCGCGAATGGCATTGAGGATTCCCCAGAGGTTGACGTCGAGCGTCCAGGAGTAGTCGGAGGGCGGGCGCTCCCACATCAGTCCGCCCGCGAATACGCCCGCGATGTTGCAGAGGACGTCGGTCGATCCGAAGGTCTCGTACGCGTGCTCGGCGAGGGCGTCGACGTCTTCGAACCTGGCGACGTCGACGACGAAGCTGCTCACCTCGGTGAGGCCGTCGACGGTTTCGGCCAGGGCCGCACCTTCGATGTCGGCAGCGACGACCCGCATCTGCTCGGATGCGCAACGCCGTACGAGCGCTCGGCCGATGCCGCTCCCGGCGCCGGTCACGACCGCGACTTTGCCATGAAGTTGTTCCATCAACGCATCGTGGCAGAGGATTCCCGCCATGAGCGAGCGCATCGAGAAGCTGATCGGCGAGCTGACCCTCGACGAGAAGGGCGCCCTGGTCGGAGCTGTCGACCTGTGGCACGGCCCGGGTGTGGAGCGACTGGGGATCCCGCCGCTCAAGGTGACCGACGGTCCGAGCGGGGCGCGGGGTGAGCAGTGGTCGGGCCGGCCGTCGGTGAGTTTCCCGTGCGGCACTGCGCTCGGCGCGACGTGGAACCCGGAGCTCGTGCACGAGGTCGGCAAGCGGCTCGGCGTCGAGGCGAAGCGCAAGCAGGCGCACGCGCTCTCGGCTCCGACGGTCAACATCCATCGCCATCCTCTTGCCGGGCGGAATTTCGAGTGCTACTCGGAGGACCCGTTTCTGTCGGCCCGGACGGCGGTCGCGTACATCACCGGCGTGCAGTCGCAAGGCGTCGCGTGCACGGTGAAGCACTTCGTCGCGAACGACTCCGAGTTCGAACGTATGACGATCAGCTCCGAGGTCGACGAACGCACTCTCCGGGAGATCTCGCTCGTACCGTTCGAGGCCGCGGTAAAAGAGGCCGGAACGTGGGCGTTGATGACCGCGTACAACCGCGTCAACGGTCAGTACTGCAGCGAGCACGCCGAGCTGATCAGGATTCTGCGCGAAGAATGGGGGTTCGACGGGCTCGTGATGTCCGACTGGTACGGCACCCACAGCACGGCGGTCGCGGCGAACGCGGGCCTCGATCTCGAGATGCCGGGCCCACCCCAGTTCTTCGGCGAGAAGCTCGCGGCCGCGGTGCGGGACGGACAGGTGCGGGAGGCGGTTCTCGACCGGAAGGTCCACCGGGTCCTGTCGTTGATCGAACGCACCGGACGGTTCGAGGAAGGCAGTCCGCAACCGGAGGAATGCATCGACGACCGCATCGACCGAGCGATCGTGCGTCGCGCCGCGGGCGAGAGCTTCGTCCTGTTGCGCAACGAGAGCGATGCCTTGCCGCTCGCGTCCGGTATCGCCACCCTCGCGGTGATCGGTCCGAATGCCGACGCCACCGTGATCCAGGGCGGAGGGAGCGCTCGGGTCACACCGCACCCGGCCGTGTCTCCGCTCGCCGGTTTGCGCGGGCGCTTCGACGCCGCGGGTGTCGATGTCGCGCACGAGCGAGGGTGTTACAGCTTCAAGCGGACACCCATCCTCGAGGCGCCGGTGCTGCAGGACGCGCTCGCGGTCGAGTACTTCGCCGGCCGTGAACGAGCGGGCGACCCGGTGTACGTCGAGCAATCGGCGCGCGGGCTGTTCACCTTCATCGGCCCGGTCGGTCATGCGGTGCCCGACGATTTCTCACTGATCGCTCGCGGCACCGTGGTCGCGCCGGAGTCGGGCGAGTGGACCTTCTCGCTCGTCCAAGTTGGGCGGGCGAAGCTCATGATCGACGGCGAGGTGATCGTCGACAACTGGAACCCGAGCGGTCGAAGCGACGCGTTCATGGGCTTCGGCAGCTCGGAGGTGAGCGGCACGATCAGCTTGGCCGCCGGCGAACCGCACACGCTCGCGGTCGAGTTCGTGCCGCCGGGTGGTCTCGGTGGCCTCGAGATCGGCTGCCGGCCCCCCGCGCCACCCGACCTCATGGAACGGGCGGTAGCGCTGGCTCGCCGGGCTGATGCAGTCGTGTGCGTCGTCGGCACCGACAACGACTGGGAGACCGAAGGCAACGACCGTGAGTCGATGGCGTTGCCGCCGCCCCAGGACGAGCTGGTGCGCGCGCTGGCCGAGGCGAATCCTCGCACCGTCGTCGTGATCAACGCCGCGTCGCCTGTCGGCATGCCGTGGGCCGACGACGTCGCCGCGATCGTGCAGGCCTGGTTCCCCGGAGAGGAGTGGGGAAACGCGCTCGCCGACATCGTGTCGGGCGACGTATCACCCTCGGGGAAGTTGCCGACCACGATCCCTGGGCGGATCGAGGACACGCCTGCGTTCACGAACTATCCCGGCGAGCGGGGCGCGGTTCGCTACGGAGAGGGCGTCTTCGTCGGCTACCGCTGGTACGACACCCGGGCCATCGAACCGCGATTCTGTTTCGGTCACGGGCTCTCCTACACCACGTTCGATATCGGTGCGCCGACCTGGGACGGTGCTGTCGTGCACGTTTGCGTCGCCAACACGGGTGCGACGCGGGGTGCCGAGACGGTGCAGTGCTACGTACGCGACATCGAAGCGACGGTCGCGCGCCCGCGTCAGGAGCTGAAGGCGTTCTCGAAGGTGTGGCTCGATCCAGGCGAGTCGCGTGAGGTGGCCTTGCCGCTCGACGACCGTGCCTTCTCGTTCTGGGACGTCGCGAGCCACGCGTGGACCGCCGAACCGGGTGAGTTCGAGCTCCGGGTCGGTTCGTCGTCTCGCGACATCGCACACCGGCTCAGGATCGAGCGGGCCTGACGGTGTCGGTCGGATTGCCCACGCTCACAGTAGGTCTCCCCAATTTCGGCAATACCTTCGCCTCGGGCGAATGGCGGCGGTTCGTCGATCTGGGACGCGCCGCGGAAGATGCCGGCATCGATCGCGTCGTCGTCGTCGATCACGTGGTCATGGGCCCGCACACGGAGAACTACGTCTGGGGGAAGTTCCCGGTCCCGCCCGACGCGCCGTGGCTCGAGCCGTTGACGGTGTTGACCGCGATCGCGGCGGTCACCGCACAGGTACGGCTGGCGACGGGCATTCTGATCGCACCGTTGCGCCCGGCGGCGTTCCTCGCCAAGCAGGTCGCCACCCTCGACCAGCTGTCCGGGGGGCGGCGTCGACCTCGGGGTCGGGACCGGTTGGCAACGTGAGGAGTACGACGCGCAGGGCCGGGACTTCGACCGACGCGGCCAACTCCTCGACGACACCTTGGCCGCGTGCCGCTCCTTGTGGAGTGATACGCCTGCGGCGCTCCACACCCCGACCCTTTCGTTCCGCGACGTCTACTGCGAACCGAAGCCGCTGCAACCGGGCGGAGTGCCGATCTGGATCGCAGGTACGTTGCACCCGCGCAACCTCGCGCGGCTCGTCGTGCACGGTGACGGCTGGATCCCGATCATGGGTGAGAGCGTCGACGGCATCGCCGCGGGCGTCGCCCGGATCCGCGAGGCGTGGACGGCGGCGGGTCGCGACCCCTCGACGTTGGAGGTGCAGGCACCGCTGCGTATGGCGACGGGCGACGGCAATCGTCCGGATCTCGCTGCCAGCATGGCGTCGGTCCCCGACCTGATCGCGGCGGGGGCGACCGACGTGATCGTCACCCTGAAGGCCTTCGCCCGCGATGCCGACGCCGCGCCCGACGCGCTGGCGCGCATCCGCTCCGAGTTCGACGCGCTCGACGGATAGCCGGGACGCGACCCGTCGGTCCCGGCAGTAGCTTCGCGAACGTGCTGACGCCGTTCGACGACTATCCGATCCACCAGACACCGTTGCCCCTCGCGCATCCCGCGACCGGCGACCCGAATCACTACGACCGGTTCTGGTTCAACGGTTACACCGAGGACTACTACTTCGCCGCGGGAATGGCCGTGTACCCGAACCGCGGCATCATCGACGGTGCGTTCTCGGTGGTGCACGACGGCGTGCAGCGTTCGGTGTTCGCGTCGGGGCGCATCCCGGCCGACCGGGGCGAGACCCGAATCGGTCCGTTGACGATCGAGATCGTGGAACCGTTGCGGGTCACGCGGGTGCGGGCCGACGCTGCCGATCTGGGTATCGACGCCGATGTCACCTTCACCGCGCGCTCGGTCGCGCTGGAGGAGCCGCGCCAGACGCTCACCGCGGGGACGAAGACCGTCATGGACTCGACCCGCATGACGCAATGGGGTACCTGGTCGGGGCGGATCGCGGTGGCGGGACACGAGCTCGCGCTCGATCGCGTGTACGGGACCAAGGACCGGTCGTGGGGTGTGCGACCGGTCGGTGCTCCCACCCCGGCCGCGCCCGAGGTGACGCTCCCGCAGAT
This sequence comes from uncultured Actinomycetes bacterium, assembly GCA_963784845.1. Classification (GTDB taxonomy): domain Bacteria; phylum Actinomycetota; class Acidimicrobiia; order IMCC26256; family PALSA-610; genus PALSA-610. The sequence goes on from CAWASN010000007.1 coordinate 287,966, forward strand.
CTTCTTCCTGTGGGCACCGATCAACTGGGACGACTGCTGCACGCACTTCCTCTGCTTCGAGCGGGCCAACGGGGATCGGTGGGTCGGCAGTCAAGCGGTGCTCGATGTCCTCGCTCCGGGTGATCCCACGTGGAACGCCGACGATCGCGTCCATCACCTTGCGGGCGCGACCCATGAGGTTCGGTGGGCGAGAGGCTTACGCAGATCGGACGGGGCGACGCTGCGTTTGCTGCGCCACGACAACACCGAGGAACGCATCGAGCTCGAGCCCTTGCTCACCTTTCGCATGCGCGGGCTGGGCTACACGCACCCCGAGTGGGGTCACGGTCACTGGCACGGTGAGCTCGCGGTGGGCTCCGAGGCATTCCCGGTCGGCGAGCTCGACAACGTCGAGCCGTGGAACATTCACATCCAACAGGTCATGCGGGCCCGCTGGGGCGACAGGGTCGGGCTCGGTGTACTGGAGCAGCTCGCGTTCGGCGAGCACCACCCGAGCGGTCTCACCGGTCTGCTCGACGGCTTCGCCGGCTGAGCAGCCCAACTGGCGGAGTTGCCTGCGCGCCGTGCAGTGTTGACAGGCTGATGGAAACGCGGAACGTCAAAACACCCAACATCCTCTTGGTGGTGTCCGATCAGGAGCGCCAGCGCGGCTGGCTCCCGCCGAGCGTGACGCTGCCGTGGCGCGACCGCCTGCGCGCCGAAGGGCTCGAGCTCACGCGCTATTACACCCACAGCTCCCCGTGCTCGCCGTCGCGCGCGTCGCTGTTCACCGGCCAGTACATCGCTCAGCACGGCGTGGTCGACAACGTGATCATGCCCGAGCACAAAGAGCTCGATCCATCGGTGCCGACCATCGGCTCGATACTGAGGAACGCCGGCTACCGGTCGAGCTACATCGGGAAGTGGCACCTGTCCCAGGACGCTTCGCCCGACATGACCGCGTACGGGTTCGCCGACTGGGAGGGCAACGACCGGCATTTCATGGGATGGGCCGGGACCGGAGTGCACTTCGACCCGATCATCGCGGCCAACGCGGCGTCATGGCTGCGCGACAACGCCGCGAGCACGTCGCAGCCGTGGTTCCTCACCGTCGCGCTGGTGAACCCGCACGACGTGATGTGGTTCCCGATCGACCAGCCCGGCTATGACCGGCGCCATCCCGAAGAGGTGCGACGCGCCCGTACGGTGCTCGAGTGGGCGAAGTGGAAGGAGGACGACGTCCTTCCCGTGTTCGACGCCTCCTACGACGAAGTGTGCGATGAGCTGCCCCCGAACTTTGGCGACGACCTGCTCGACAAGCCGGCCGCGCAACGCCAGTGGCGGTGGGATCAGCAACACGGGCTCTGGGGCTACATCGACCCGAGTGACACGAAGTCGTGGCTGCGCCATCTCGACTACTACGTGAAGCTGCAGCAGATGGCCGACGAGTCGCTCGGCACGGTGCTCGGTGCGCTCGAGCAGTCGGGCGCGTACGAGGACACGATCGTGATCTTCACGTCCGACCACGGCGACATGTGTGGTTCGCACGGCCTTCGCTCCAAGGGACCGTTCGTGTACGAGGAGATCATGCACGTCCCGTGTTACGTGCGGGTTCCCGGCGTCACGCAAGCGGGTTCGCAATCGGACGCGCTCGCAACCCACGTCGACCTCGCATCGACGATCTGTGCACTCGCGGGCACCGACCCGGCCACGCAACCGTCGTTGAAGGGCGTCGATCTGGGGACCGTGCTCGCGGACCCGTCGGCGAGCGTGCGTGATCACGTGCTCTTCGCGCACGACACTGCTCATACCGACGAGATCAACCACACACGGTACACGATCCGCGGGTTCTTCGACGGGAAGACGAAGTACGCCCGCTACTACGGGGTGGGCGGCGGCAAGCCCGGCACCGGTCTTTGGGGCAAGGACCCCGGGCACAAGCTGTTCGACGTCGACGCCGACTTCGCGGACCAGGAACACGAGTGGTACGACCTGCATGCCGACCCGCACGAGGTCGTCAACCTCGCGCACGACAGCGGCCGCCGGGCCGAGCTCCATGCGAACTACGAGAGGCTGCTCGAGTACGAACGGGTCGAATTCGGCGGGTAGCTCTCAGCTCTTGATGATGTACTCGCTCAATGGGTAGTTGCGCATCGTCGCGGGGTCGTACAGAAGCTTGGTGCTGTCGAGCATGACCCGGATGTTCTCCCCGAGCTCCTCGTTCGAGGTCGCGCCGAAGAACGTGTGCAGGTTGGTCACGTGCTCGACACTCGGCCAGGACTCTTCGACGATCGCCCGGTAGCGGGGCGCGCCCGGGGTGAGCGAGCGTGCTACCGCGTTGCGCACGTACCGCGCCCGGGGCTGCATGTCCTCGGACATCGTCGACTGGTGGCTGTACCAGTGACCGTAGAACGTCTCGTCGTCGACGCCGACGGGCTTGTCGAAGATCGTGAGCGTGATGATCCCCGGTGAGCGAGCTCCGTCCGGCCAGTCGCGCGCCTTTGCATGCTGGTTGTCGCCGTATTCGCGGAACATCGACTCCGTCACGAGGTAGCCGGCGACGCGGGTGCCGGCCACGCGCAGGATTGCTTCGTAGGGTTCGCGTTGGTCGTGCGCGTCGAGCCAGATCGAGACACAAGCGCGCACCGGCAATTCGTCGCCGGGTACGGGCACCATCGACTCCATCTGCGCGTATTCGTCGTCGAGATCCATCTGGACGGCGCGGGGGTTCAGCGCGAGCAGCGCGGGCGCGACCTCGTTCAAGAAACGCTCGCGCAGCGCCGCCGGGTCGATCGACGGGCGCGCCCAGATGAGATAGACGAGTTTCTCCATAGGCGGGCGAAGCTACTCCCGCCACCTGACGGGCGATCCCGGATCGCGTACGCTGCGCGCATGGGCACTGCCGGTTTCGAGTGTGCCTTCGCCCGGACCGCACCGGCGCCCGCCGCCTACCTCGGCCCCACGGTGTGATCGACGTACCGCTGCGCCGGCCGGTCACGGGGAACCCGTCGACGCTGGCGCCCGATGTCGCCGCGGCGCGAGCCGCGTGGCCGGTGTTGCTCGTGTCGATGCCCTTCGTCTCCATCACCAGGCCGTCATTGCAGATCGGTCTGTTGTCGGCCATCGCCCGATCCCACGGGTTTCCCGGCGACACCGCCCACTTGAACCTGGAGCTCGCGGCCCTCATGGACGAGGCTTTGTACGAGTCGATCTCTCAACATCGCGGCCACGCGGTCGGCGAGTGGCTCTTCTCGCTCGCGGCGTACGGCGACCGGGCTCCCGACGCGAAGGATCGGTTTCTCGACGACTTCGCCCCCGCTCTCGTGGCCGAGCCGGACAAGCTCGAGGCGGCGATCGGGCGTCTCCGCGAGCTGCGCCACGAGGTCGTCCCCGCGTACCTCGACCTGATGCTCGAGAAGGTGCCCTGGGAGCGCTACCGCGTCGTGGGGTTCACCTCGACCTTCGCGCAGAACGTCGCTTCGATCGCGATGGCCACCCGCCTGAAGGAAAGGTTTCCCGGTCTCGTCGTCGTGTTCGGTGGCGCCAACCTGGACGGCGCCATGGGACCCGAGCTGGTGCGGTCGACGCCCGTGATCGACTACGCGATCACGGGCGAGGCCGATGTTGCATTTGTCGATTTCCTCGTTGCGTTGACCGAGGGCGGCGATCCCGGCGCAGTGGGCGGCGTCCTGTGCCGGCGCCACGGCGAGGTGGCGCCGGCGCGTGCCGCGACACCGTTCGATCGACTCGACGAGCTTCCCGTCCCCGAGTTCGAGGAGTTCTTCGACCGCGCCGAGACGCTGGGTGTGTTGGCGCGCGGCGCACGCCGAACCATCGACGTGCCCTTCGAGAGCTCGCGCGGGTGTTGGTGGGGGGCGAAGCGACACTGCACGTTCTGCGGGCTGAACGGCGAGACGATGGCGTTTCGTGCCAAGTCCCCGGATCGGGTGAGGTGGGAGCTGGCCGAGCTCGCCCGACGCTGTCACACCTTCGACTTCGAGGCCGTCGACAACATCGTCGACACGGGGTACCTCGAGACGCTCTTTCCCGCGCTCGTCGCGGACCGCTCGAGCTACCGCTTGTTCTACGAGGTGAAGGCCGACCTGGGTCGCGACCAGGTGGAGCTGCTCGCCCACCGCGGGCGTCAGGCGCATACAACCCGGTATCGAGTCACTCAGCTCGCCCGTGCTGCGTCTCATGCGCAAGGGAACGCGATCGTCCCAGAACATCAACCTGCTCCGATGGTGCCGGTACTACGGGGTGACGGTCGGCTGGAACCTGCTCTACGGGTTTCCCGGGGAGACCGAACTCGACTACCGCGACCAGGCGACGCTGTTACCGCACCTGCTCCACCTACCCCCGCCGCGGGGCGCGGGCCGCATCTGGATGGAGCGCTTCAGCCCGATCTTCACCGATCGAGACGCGTTCCCGGCGAAGTCCGTGCGTCCCGAGGCGAGCTACACGCTCGTATATCCCGAAGAGGTGAACCTCGACGATCTCGCGTATTTCTTCGACTACGAGCTCGAAGGCACGCTCGGCGGCGAGGCGTACGAGGAGACGTGCGAGCTCGTCGGGGCTTGGATCGAGGCCTGGGCCGGCGAGGACGTGCCCGGCCTCGACATGTGGTCTGCTCCCGGGTTCGTTCAGATCGACGATACGCGCACCGCGACCGGGGCGGGGATCCACACCTTCGAGGATCCGCTGGCGTCGATCTATCTCGCGTGCTCCGACGCCGCGCGCGAACCGCCGCGAACGTGAAGGGGGCGCTGGGGCTTCCGTCCCCGGTCGAGGAGGTCGAATCAGTCCTCGACGAGTTCGTCGCGCGGGGTTTGATGCACCGCGACGGCAACCTCTTTTTGAGTCTGGCCGTCCCGGCGCGGCCCGGCACGGGACCGTTGCCGCCATTTCGCTGACTGGTACAGCAGTCGCGCCCGTCGAGAGGGCGCGCTCGACATCCTCGCGGCTTTCGACGTGATCCGGGGTCGTGAGCCGGCGCGCCGACGGGCGGGCCGTGTAACCACAAGTGACACACGCCTACTAAGTAGTGACGGGTTCCAGCTGTCGGGTGCCCGGGTCGGGTCGAGTTCGTCAACGGTTTGGTCAACGGTTTCGTCAACGGGGAGCGGGAATGGAAGAGCAGAGCATCACACTGGACGACATCAAGGCGTTGGGCGACAAGCTCGACGCGGTCGATCTGAGCCCGGGTGAGAAGGCACTCCTTGCCGCGGCGATGGACGTCACCGCGAAGGTCATCGGTGAGGGTGGCGAGGTGGAAGGTTTCGGGTTCTCGACGTCGTTCAACCGGTTGCAGGCGCCGGTCGTGAACGCCGGCATGGGGCGGTTGTTCGAGAATTCGTTCTCGAGCGTGATCGGCCGGGTGAACCCCGGTATCGCGGCCACGAACATCACGGTGTCCAGCGTCTCGACGAGCTGACAGACAGCTCGCTCCGGGCGCTCGCCGCCGATCGACCGGAGCAATCGCGACGAAAGAATCCACCCTGCGCGGTGACCGCCGGCAGGTCAAGCTCGTCAACGGGGAGCGGGAAATGGAAGAACAGAGCATCACACTCGACGACATCAAGGCACTGGGCGACAAGCTCGACGCGCTCGATCTGACGCCGGGCGAGAAGGCGCTTCTCGCCGGTGCGATGGACGTCACCGCGAAGGTCATCGGTGAGGGTGGCGAGGTGGAAGGTTTCGGGTTCTCGACGTCGTTCAACCGGTTGCAGGCGCCGGTCGTGAACTACGGCATGGGGCGGATGTTCGAGAACTCGTTCTCGAGCGTGATCGGCCGCGTGAATCCCGGTATCGCGGCCACCAACGTCACGGTGTCGGGCATCTCCACGAGCTGAAGCGTGGTCGCGTCGGAGTCTCCGGCGCTCACGGCGATGGGAGGGGCGACCGGGGTGGACGTCGCGGCAGACAACGATGGATGGACGTCGGTGGCAGCGCCCCGTTCCCGCCACGCGGTTCGGGGAGGGGCGCGCGCATCGGCCGACGGGAAGCCCCTCCGCATCGCGCTCGTCTCGATGCCCTTTCGGCCCTGTGACTCCCCGTCGATCCAACTCGGGACCCTGCAAGCCATCTCCAAAGAGCAGGGACATGCCGCGGACAACTACCAGTTCGAGCTCGACCTGGTGGCCCGGATCGGCCGTGAGTGCTTCGACGCGATCGCGGACTATCCGACGTGTGGAATCGGCGACTGGTTGTTCGGTCCTGCAGCCTTCGGCGCCGATCACCCGGATCCGACGCATTCGTTTCTCGAGCACGCGCCCGAGGGCATTCGACAGATCCAGGAACGGGCAGGAGTGACCGACGATGATCTGATCGAGCTGCGCGCTCACGTCCTTCCCGACTACATCGCGTGCCTGGCCGACGAGGTCGCATGGGACCGGTACGACCTCGTCGGGTTCACGTGCACGTTCCAGCAGAACTGTGCCTCGATCGCGCTGGCCCGGGCAGTCAAGGCCAAGCATGTGGACGCCGTGACGATCTTCGGCGGGTCGAACTTCGACGGCGCGATGGGACCGGAGATGGTGCGGAGCACGCCCGAGATCGATTGGGCCGTGACCGGCGAGGCCGAGGCGAGCTTTCCGGCTTTCCTTCGTGCCTTGGCAACCGGTGACGACCCGACGGGTCTGCCCGGCCTGCTGTACCGCGACGCCGAGGGCCGGGTGCCCGAGCCCGTCGCGTCGGCCTTGGTCGAAGACCTCGACGAGGTGCCGGTACCGACGTACGACGACTACTTCGAGCGGGCAGACCGGCTCGGCGTGACCGAGTGGTCGCCCCGCCGCCCGGTCTGGATCCCGTTCGAGAGCTCTCGCGGCTGTTGGTGGGGCGAGCGGGTCACCTGCACGTTCTGCGCATTGAACGGCGACACGATCAAGTACCGCAAGAAGTCGCACGCGCGGACGGTCCGCGAGATCGCGGAACAGTCCGCGCGGTACCGCTCCTTCCATCTCAATGCCGTCGACAACATCGCGCAACGTGACTATGCCGACGGCATGTTCGCCGATCTGGCAGCAACCGACACCGACTACAAGATGTTCTTCGAGGTCAAGTCGAACCTCGCGCCCGGCGAGGTGAGGATGCTCGCCGACGCCGGTGTGGTCGCGGTACAACCGGGCATCGAATCGCTGTCATCGGCCGTGCTCGCACTCATGAAGAAGGGCGTTCGCGGTTCGACGAACGTGAACTTCTTGCGGCTCGCGGAGATGAACAAGATCGACGCCAGCTGGAACCTGCTGTGGGGATTCCCGGGTGAGCGGGTCGAGAACTACGTCGAACAGTTGGCGGTGCTCCGAAGCATCGTGCACCTCCACCCGCCGACGGGATGTGGGAGGATCGTGTTGGAGAGGTTCAGCCCGATCTTCGAACAGCGGGATCGGTACCCGGTGCCGGATCTCCGTCCGAACGCGCTGTACCGCTACGCGTACCCCGGGCGTTACGACACCGACCAGCTCGCGTTCTACTTCGACGGCAGTCCGCAAGACACGCTCCCGAACGACCATCCGATCTTCGTCGAGACACGCACGCTGGTATCGCAATGGCAGAAGATGTGGTTGGAGCCCGAGTCGCGACCCTCGCTGCGGATCTGGCGCGGCCTCTCGTTCATCCAGATCGAGGACCGTCGGTGGCCCGAGCTCACGGGCACGCACACCTTCGACGGGCTCCTGGCGAGGATCTACCTCGCGTGCATGGCGATGCCGCGGGCCCTGTCGTCGCTGGCCGAGGAGTTCGCCGATGCCGTCGGGGTGGCCGATCTGGAAGAGATTCTCGACGAGTTCGTCGCCCGACTCCTCATGATCCGTGACGGGAACCTCTTCCTCTCCCTGGCGATCCCGGGTCGCGACTCGAACTTGGTCATCGAGCCGTCGGACCTACCGGCCTGACGGCCGACCCGCGGCCGAGTGACCATGCTGGTGTTCGTAGTCGGCTGCGTCGGGTTCGGGACCTGGTTCGTGCTGTCGGTCGTGAAGCAGTTCCGCCCGATTCGCCCCCGTGCGTTCTGGTTGGAGAACTTCACGTTCATCCCTCGATGGTGGTTCTTCAAGTACAACTTCGACGAGGGTGAGTTCCGGATCTCCGTCCGCTACGACGACTCCGACGAAAGGACACGAGACGCGACTCCGCCAAGGTCGGGCTCCGGCGAGTGGGAGGTCGTCGAGTTCCCCCACGCGCCGCTGTGGCGCCAGTGGATCTGGAATCCCGAGATGCGGGTCAACAAGGAGCTGTGGGATGCATGCGCGCGCATGTGTGCGCTTCCCAAGTGGCTCCGATTCAGCAAGAACTTCATGCCGAGCACCGTCGCGTACAAGCTGCTCCTGGCGTGGGTCTGCCGCGACACCGAGGGTGGCCCTCGGCCCGGGCGGCCGCATGCAGATGATGATCGAACGCGTTCCCCTGACCCCGGGTGGGGGAGACGCCGTGCCGTGGTTCGTCTCTCGACCGTTCTTGGTGAAGCTGCCGACGGCGCCACCGCGCGAGGTCCCGGTCGGATCGTGAACGGGCACGTTCTCGGCCTCGAGTCGTTCCGCAGTCTTTCCGACGCCGCGACCGCCGCTCGTGTGGCGACGGTCCTCGTGGGTCTGGGCTCGTTGGTGAACGTCTTGCAACAGGTGGGGGACCAGGCCGCGTATGCACGCCACGGCATGCTCGGATGGGAGACCATCGGGAGATCGCATCACGTCGGGTCACGGCAGGTGGGCTCTCGAACCATCGCCGAGATCGCCTTCTCCGCGCAGGTCGTTGCCGTACTTGCCGGGGTCGAGGTCCTGGCCGCCTGCGTCCTCGTGGCCGGGCGGAGCTCGCGCCTGCTGGTACCCGCACTTGCGACCGTGCTGGTTGCCCGGGCCTATCACTACGGGCGCGATCGGTTCGGGTTCGAGGGCGCCGACCAGATGCGGCTGATCGTGCTCGCCGGATTGCTCTGGTACGAGTTGACCGCGGGGACCCGGAGCGGCGAGATCGCACTCGTGTTCATCGGTGCCGAGTGCATCCTTGCGTACCTCACCGCGGGGGTGGTCAAGGTCCGCGACAAGGACTGGCGCAACGGAAGGGCGATGGCGGACACGCTCCGCAGCGAGATGTTCGGGCGGAACCCCGCGTCTGCGCTTCTGCTCCAGGCAGGACTCGCGCCGGTGCTCGCGTCCTCGATGCTGGGGTTCGAGTGCGCGGCGTGGGTGCTGCTCTTCGGAGGTCCCGTCGGTATCTGTGCGTACGTCGCGATCGCGGGCGCGTTCCACGTCACCACGGCAGTCGTGATGGGCCTCGATCGCTTCGTCTGGGTGTTCGGCGCGGCCCTACCGTGCGTCGCCTTCACGGCGCTGCGGTTCTTTCCCCATCTGGGGTGATCGCAGCTACCTCCAGGAGACGCCGACCCCGACACCGATCGTGTCGGCCGCGATGTTCGGGTTCCGGATTCCGGCGGCACGGCCGCTCGAGAACGAACCCCTGAAGCCCTGCCCGAGCGCCCCGGAAGGAATGCTCGAGTAACTCAGGCCGAACGGTTGCATCGCGTCGCCCATCTGGAACCCCGACACCTCGTCCTCGGGAGCCGCAGCGGTGTGCGTGGCGATCTGCTCTCCCGCCAGCTGGAACACGGCGAGCAGCAACGCCTTCTCATCGGAATCGAGTTGCGTTCCGATCTGATCGAGCTTGGCCGCCAAACGGTCGACGTCGTCGGCAGAGACAGTGATGTCGGGCATCGGCCGTGGCCTCCGTGATGGTCCGCGACCACTCCACAGCGGCGCGTCATCGAAACGGTAGCTGCTCCCGAGCCGACGTGCAGGCGGACTGCGCTTCGAGGCGCCACCCGAGATTCCGTGCACAGGGAACGTTCACCCGTCGAGCAGCGGACCCCATTGCGGTTGTTCGCCACTCGCAGCGTCACCACCGACCCCGTCGAAAGCGAGCAGCCGCGCGAGGTGATCGCCGAACCTCGTCGCGCTCGCCATCGCGTCGGCGTCGTCGACGTTGCGCAGGACCCACTCCGACGCAGACAGATTGAGCGTGCGCAGCGAGCGTGGTTCGCGCCAGCGCATGGATGACACCGTCGACGCCGATGACTGCTTGTATCTCGGCGCCTCCGATGTTCCCGTCGTAGTCGAGGATCCAGCCCTGCACGTGGTGGACCCCGATCTCGTGCCGACCGGAGCCGGGGTTCGCGGCCGCCGCCATCGACTCCATGAACTTGGTCAGGCTCGTCTCGGCCAATCGGGCTGCTTCGTCACACGACACGGTCGCCACCTTAGATCCCTCCCGCACCGGCGCGGCCCCGCGCGGACACTCCCGGACCTTCGGCTATTGCTCGAGCAGGTCTCGCACCTCGGTCGACATCGGCACCTCGCCTCGGGTCGCGTACGCTTCGGCGAGCTCGGGGATGTGGTCGACCTCGTACAGGTAGTTGGCCATCAGGCCGAACGAACGCTCGCGGCCGGTCGGCGAGGGATCGGCCATCCAGTCGATGCGTTCCACGCTCGCCCCGTTCGAGAGATGGAAGTTCGCGACGGGATCGGTCGAACGGCCCTCGGGCACGGCGGCGATGTAGCGGGCGCACAGCGCGAGCAGCGCCGGGCGGATGGCTTCGTCTGTGTCCCACTCGGCATCGGAGAGCCACGCGAGGACACGCGCCGGGTTCGGCCGGCAGCAACTCCCGCTCCCCCGCAGCGTCGGACCGTCGGCCGAGAGCTCGCGCTCCATCCATGGCCGAAAGCCGGGGATCGGCGAAAGGGTCACGAAGCGATGCAACTGGGGGAGGTCGAGGCGCAACGCTTCCACGACTTGCTTGATCAGCGCGGTTCCGAGGTTCACGCCCGCGAGGCCCGGCTGGCAGTTCGAGATCGAATAGAACACCGCGGTGTCTGCGCGCTCGAGATCGAGCTCGGGGGCGCGGGTGTCGAGCAGGGGCGCCAGCTCGGTCGCCATGCCGGTGGTCAGGGCGATCTCCACGAACACGAGCGGTTCGTCGGGCATCGCCGGATGGAAGAACCCGAAGCACCGGCGGTCCGAGTTGAGCCTGTTCTTGAGGTCGTCCCACGACCCGATCGCGTGCACCGCCTCGTACGCGATGAGCTTCTCCAACAGTGCTGCGGGTGCATCCCATGTGATCCGGCGCAGTTCGAGCAGTCCCACGTCGAACAGCGTTGCCAGTTGCGCCTTCAGCTCTCGATCGAGATCGGCGAGCTCGGCGTCGCCGTTCGCAACTCGCAGCACGTCGGCGCGGAGGTCGACGAGGAACTTGACGCCGCCTTCGAGTCCGCTCAGCAGGCGCAGCAACCGGCTCGCCGGTGGTACCAACGCCTCTCGCAGCCGCCGTTCCACGCCGCGCCGATCGGAGCCCCGTCGGAGGTCGTCGATCGCGTGCTCGACGACTGCGGCGTCGGTCCAGAAGTCGACCGCGAGCAGCCGTAGGTAGTTCCGACGGCCGTCATCCGACAGCGCGACGTACGCGTCGGCCACGGCGGCAGCTTCGGCACGCTGGGTCATCGTGTCGTGCAGCCCCAACAGCTCGCTGATCACATCGCGCAACCGGGCTGCGTCCCGTTCCGGAAGGCCTGGTGCGAGATCGAGTGCGGGATGTTTCGGCGCACCCCGTAGCCCGCGCCGGCGCAGCCGATCGAAGAACCGCCGTGATGCCATGGTCACGAGTCCCGGGTCAGCCGTGTCGGGCGCCGCCGGGAACGGAGACGGTCTCGGTGTCTCGTCCGGAACGCAACAACGTTCCCGGACGGGCGTCGGTGAACACGCCGTGATCGACGATCTCGGTGCCGTTCACGATCACGTGATCGATGCCGTCAGCCTCCCGTAGAGGCGCGGCGCTCCCGTCGGCAGGTCGAAACGCATCCGGACCTCCTGGGTCCCCACCGTTTCCGGATCGATCACCACGACGTCGGCGTGCCAGCCCTCCTGCAGGCGGCCGCGCTCGGTGAGGCCGTACAGGCGGGCGGGCACGTCGGTGAGGAGGTGGACGGCCTCCTCGATCGGCCATCAGCCCGCGCTCGCGACGGGTCCGCCGAGCATCACGGTCGAGTAGTTGAACGTGGCCAGCAGGTCGAGGTGCGCGCCGGCGTCGCTCGCACCGACGACGGTACGATCGTCGCGCCAGACCTTCATGCGGATCTGCCAGGTCTCGTCGTCGTCGGGGCTGATCGGGAACGAGCCCGGTCATGAGATCGTCGGCTACGACGATGTCGCACAGACGCGTCGAACGCGTCGACATCGCGCGCCTTGGCGATCTCGGCGACCGACTTGCCCTCCCACCGCTTGTTCTCCGGTGCGAACGTCTCGTTGATGACGTAGATGCCCCAGTTCGACACGTTGAACCCCGTGGTGGGCTGCCGCGCCGGCTTGGCGAAGCACGTCGCGCCCGTCGGGCGAGGCGAGCATTGCCTTCTTCTCGTCGTGGGGGAGAGCCATCGGCTTGCCCCATCCGTGAATGGTGTCGAGCAGGAAGCCGCTGTCGAAGCAGATGCGGGTGAGGGAGAGAACGGAACCGTCGAGCGCGATGACGGGGCGCCGCGCTCGGCCGCGTAGTCGGATGCCGCGAGGTTGTGCTCGGTGATCGCCTCGCTGCCCTTGCCCACGAACAACACGTTCCAGTTGACCGGACGGTTCGCCGCAAGCGACATACGCGTGAGCAGGTCGGGCGCGAATTCCTCGAACCTGCCGACGCTCGGGATGAACTCGAGTGTCGTGCCGGGGTGGTTCCCGACGACGCTGCACAGGGCGACGATCTCGTCCGCACTCGCGTAGCGCGAAGGCACCGGATGTCGCCGGCCGCGTCGTTGTGGGTGCGGGCCCAACTCGACGAGAAGCCCAGCGCGCCCGCGGCGAGGCTGGCGCGAGCAGCGCCTGCATCGCGTCGAGCTCCGCTGCCGTCGCCTCGCCTTGCGATGGCCCGCTCGCCCATCGCGACGCCGGCGGATGGTCGAGTGGCCGACGAGGAAGCCGGCGTTCGGGCGCGAGCGTGCCGTCGATGCGGTCGAGATACTCGCCGAAGCTCTGCCAGTCCCACGGCACGCCCTGCGGCCAGCGCGGCGAGCGGCATGCCCTCGACGCGGGCGAGCATCGCGCATCAGGTAGTCGCCGTGCTCGGGGCCGAGCGGGGCGATGGTGAAACCGCAGTTGCCGCCGATGACGGTGGTGACGCCGTGAAGCGGCGAGGGCGAGAGCGTCGTGTCCCAGAACACCTGGGCGTCATAGTGGGTGTGGATGTCGATGAAGCCCGGCGCGACGACCTTCCCGTCCGCGTCGATCGTCCGTGTCGCCGCCTCGCTCGCGTCGATCGGGCCGATCGTCGTGATGCGGCCGTTGCTGATGCCTACGTCGGCGATGCGGCCGGGTGCGCCCGTACCGTCGACGACCGTTCCACCACGGATGATCATGTCGAGCATGACCACCACTATTGTCCAGCAGCCATGGGTGATGCACTTGCCGGTCGGGTAGCCCTCGTCACCGGGGCGTCCCGCGGGATCGGCGCCGCCATCGCGAAACGGTTCGCCGCCGAGGGAGCCTCGGTGGCGATCGTCGCCCGGAGTCTCGAACCGGGCTCGGGTGGTCACCTGGCCGGCTCGCTCCGGGAGACGGCCGACGCCATCGCCGCCGCGGGCGGGATCGCGTTCCCCATCGTGTCCGACCTGTCCGACCCGCGCCGCGATCGGCCTGCGATCGCGGCGCGGCGCGGCCGAGGCCCTCGGGCCGATCGACGTACTCGTGAACAATGCGGCTGCGTGCTTCTATCTCAGCCTCGACGAAACTTCGGAGCGACGTCTGCGCGTCGCGTACGAGGTAAACGTCATCACGCCGTACCTGCTCACGAAGGCCGTCGTGCCCGCCATGCGCGAGCGGGGTGCGGGTTGGATCGTCAACATCACCAGTGCGATCGTCGATACGAGTCAGCTCGACAGCCCGCAGCAGGCGCGCTCGTCGACCTATGCGCCGAGCAAAGCCGCGCTCGATCGCCTCACGGTCTCGTTGGCGACGGAGTTGGCCGGATCGGGAATCCGCGTCAATGCGCTCGCTCCCGAGCGCGCTGTCGCGACCGAAGGGGCCAGCGCGGTGATGGACCTGCCGCCGGAGTGGTGCGAGCCGGTCGAGACAATGGCGACCGCGGCGCTGGGGCTGGCAACGTGTGATCCCGCCGACGGCAACGGGCTCGTCGTGAGGTCCGGATCGTACCTACGGGCAAGGGGATGGGCGTGACCGTCGGGTTGGTGACCGGGGCGGGAAGCGGGATCGGACGAGCGACGGCACAATTGCTCGCCGAGCGAGGCACCCAGGTGGTGGTGGCCGACGTGAACGTCGCCGCCGCGACCAGTGTCGCGACCGAGATCGGGGAGTCCGCCGCCGCATTCGCCGTCGATGTCGCCGACCCGTCGTCGGTCGAGGTCATGGTGCGCTTCGCAGTGGAGTCGTTCGGCGGTCTCGACTGGGCATGCAACATCGCCGGGGTCGCGCCCGATCCCAAGCCGTTCGTCGATCACTCCTACGACGATTGGCAGCGCACTCTCGACGTCGACCTGAGCGGTGTGTTCTTCTGTATGCAGCACGAGCTGCGACGCATGCTGACGCAAGGGCGCGGCGGTGCGATCGTCAACATGTCGTCGGGCGCGGGTCTGGTGCCTGCGCCCGGTCAACCGCAGTACACCGCGGCGAAACACGGTGTGCTCGGTCTGACCAAACAAGCCGCACAGGAGTACGCCGGCGCCGGCATCCGGGTGAACGCGGTGCTCCCCGGCCAGACCGAGACGGGACCGATGCGTGCGTATCTCGACGGCATGCCCGACCGCGGCGAGCGGATGCTCCGGCGACTCCCCATGAAGCGCATGGCGACTCCACGCGAGATCGCCCAGGCCGTCGTTTGGCTGTGCTCCGACGACGCCGGCTATGTCAACGGTGATTCTCTGGTCGTCGACGGCGGGCTCATCACACGGTGAGAGACTGAGCCCATGTCCTCCCGCGTCGCAATTGCCACTGCGCTCGCGCTCGCGACGGCCTTGTTCTACGCGATCAGCAATGTGCTCGAGCTCATCGAGGCCGAGAAGGTTCCCGATGAGCTGGCCATGAGACCGGGCCTCCTCTTGCGGCTGATCAAAGAGCCTCGGTGGCTTCTCGGGTTGCTCTCCGACTTCGGCGGCTACATCTGTCACGCGGCCGCGCTCGGGCTCGCGACCGTCGTGTTCGTGGAGCCGATCCTCGCCACGGGCATTCTCATGTCGCTGTTCATCGGCTCACGGTTCATGCACCGCCCGGTCCTGCGCTACGACTGGATCGCGGCAGGCGTCTTGTCGGGCGGGCTCGCCCTGTTCTTGTACGAGGTGTCTCCGACCGGCGGGCGCCAGCTCGCCCGCGCCCGCGAGTGGTTGATCGCAGGCCCGAGCGCGATCGGCGCCGTCCTCATCTGCATGGCCCTGGGACGAGCGACCCGGGGCCGACCTCGCGCCGCGTTCCTCGGGGTCGCGGCAGGCATCGCGTTCGGCGTCTCTGCGCTGTTGACGAAAGCGCTCGTGCACTACTTCGGGGCAGGGAATCTTCGCGTTCGTGCCGCACTGGGAGCCGTACACGCTCGCCGTCTCGGCGATCGGGGGAGTGATCGTGGCGCAGAGCGCGTTGCAGACGGGCGCGCTCGGTGCTGCAGTCGGCTCCATCGAGTCGATGAGCGTCATCTCCGGCTCGTTGTTCGGTCTGTTTCTCCTCGACGAACACGTCGGGCGCGCACGCCTTTCCAGATCCTCGCAGTCGTGGTCTCGATCCTCGCCATCCTCGCTGGCATCGTCCAGCTTCGCGAACTCCGAGGAGCGGATGATGGGCGGCGCACCGGCTTCAGGTGCGGCGTAGGCACCAGAGCGCCCAGCGCAGGCCCAAGCCCGTGAGCACGAGCTGTCCGGCGCCGTAGAGCGGGCTCCGCACGATCGCGTAGGTCACGATCGAGATCGCGGCCGCGATGCAGTACACGACCGCGAGTGTCATGCGACCCTCGGGGGCGAGGAGCAACCACCGTCCGCGATCGGCCACGCGCCCGAGAATACCGGTCGTCACGCGCGGCCTTCGGACCCGCGGCTTGCGGAACCCATGCCGGTGGCCGCTTTTCGATGAATGCTCGGAAGCCCTCGACGACCTCGTCGCCGTGCACCGACTCTTCGAACGTGATCCTGTCGATCGCCCCGTAAGCGCGCGTTCATCAGGCGCTTCAGCGCGACCCGTGCCCGCGGTGCGGCATGCATCAGCTCACGAACGACTTCATCGGTGGTCGCGACGAGCTGCTCGTGCGGTACGACCCGTGCGATGAGCCCGTGCTGCTCCGCCTCGTGAGCCGTGAGCCGCCGGCCCGTGAACAACATGTCGCGGGCGAGCGCGATGCCGACGTGCTCGGGGAGGATCGCCGCGTGATAAGCGTCCGCCACGCCTCGCCTGAGCTCGGGGGCGCCGAACACGGCTCGCTCGCTCGCGATCGCGACATCGGAGAGCATCGTGATCAGCAGTCCACCCCCCATGCAGAGCCCGTTGACCGCGGCGATAACGGGTTTGCGAGAGTCGCGGATCGGAGTCGAAGGGGACCGCTCCGGTACCGAGAAGTTCACCGATGTTGACGTCGCCGTCGTCGTGTTGACCTCCGAGCTCGCCGCCGGGAGCGAAGACGTCGCCGGTGCCGGTCACCGCCAGCGCGTGGAGGTTTCGGGACGCGTTGACCCTGTCGACGGCCCGCCGGATGCCAAAGTACATATTCGAGGTCAACGCGTTCGGCGTTCGGGGCGGTCGATGGTGACCCAAGCAGTCGCGCCTCGCTCCTCCCAGCGGAGGAAGCGGGATCCGAGGTCGACAGGTGTGGTCATGCCCCTTGGTTAGCCTTCGCGGGTGGTTCGGTTCAACCCGTTCAGCTACGAGTTCCACGACGACCCCTTCTCCGTGTACCGGCAACTGCGGGACGAGGCTCCGTGTTATCGCGACCCGGAGCTCGGATTCTGGGGCGCTTTCGCGCTACGACGACGTCGTGCGCCGCGTTGCACGATCCGGAGACGTTCTGTTCGCGCTTCGGTATCACCCTCGAGGAGGGAAACCCGTTACCGATGATGTTGACCGCCGATCCTCCGGAGCACACGGCTCTGCGGCGGCTGGTAGACCCGCGTTCACGCCCCGCGCGTTGCCGATCTCGAACCCACAATACGAGCGCTGTCGACGGACTACCTGCGACGGATTCCGGGAGCGCGAGACGCCTGATCTGATCGTCGACTACGCCGCACCGCTCCCCATGGACGTCAATCTCGCGGTTGCTGGAGTTCCCGACGGCGATAGGAAAGCGTTCAAATGGAGTGGACGCGCTGTTGCATCGCGAAGAGGGCCAGATGGATGTCACGCCCGCCGGCGTCGATGCCGCGTATCAGCTCTACAAGTACTTCCGCGTGTTCGTGGCCGAGCGACGCTCCGATCCGGGCGCCGACGACCTTGCCGCCGCGTTCGGTGGCCGCCG
This sequence comes from uncultured Actinomycetes bacterium, assembly GCA_963784845.1. Classification (GTDB taxonomy): domain Bacteria; phylum Actinomycetota; class Acidimicrobiia; order IMCC26256; family PALSA-610; genus PALSA-610. The sequence continues at coordinate 305,412 of CAWASN010000007.1, forward strand.
AGGCCGAAGGCGAGCGTCTCAGTGACGACCAGGTGGTCGGTTTCCTCTTCTTGTTGATCATCGCGGGGAACGAGACCACGACCAAGCTCTTGGGCAACTGCCTGCTCGCGCTGCAACGGTTCCCGAACGAGCGATCGAAGGTGATCGCCGATCCCGGTCGCATTCCCGATGCAGTCGAAGAGATCCTTCGTTACGACGGCTCGACGCAGGTGATGGCGCGCACTCTCACCTCCCGTGTCGAGATGTACGGCCAGACCATGACCGAAGGCAGCAAGGTCTTGCTGTTGCTCGGCTCCGGGAACCGTGACGAACGGGTGTGGGATCGCGCCGACGAGTACGACATCGATCGCGAGTGGCCGACACACCACCTCGCGTTCGGCCACGGCATCCACGTGTGCCTCGGGGCCGCGCTCGCTCGCCTGGAGATGCGTGTGAGCCTGGAAGAGTTTCTCGCTCGCCATCCCGGCTACGAGGTCGACGAAGCGGGGCTCGAGCGCGTGCACTCCGGCAACGTCCGCGGCTACGCCCGGATGCCCATCGGGTTGTGAGCAACCTTCCCGTGGACGAGGCGACGGCGCGACACGTCCTCGAGATCACGGCGCTCATTCACGAGTACGGGTTCCGGCTCGACGACGGCGATCTCGACGGGGTCGCCGCGCTGTTCCGGCACGCCGAGCTCCGCTCGACTCGCAACGATCGAGTCCGACGCGGTTCGGTCGAGGCCCGAACGCTGTACGAACCGGTGATCCTGTACGAGGACGGCACCCCGCGCACGATGCATCAGCTCACCAACGTCACGGTGCGCGTCGACGTGCCGTCAGCAACGGCACGTAGCTATTTCACGGTGCTCCAGGTGACGAATCTGGGTCTGCACCCGATTCTCGGGGGCGTGTACCGCGACCGGTTCGCGTACGTCGACGGGAGCTGGGAGTTCACCGAGCGCGTCTTCGATCCACTCTTGTTCGGTGACCTTGCGCGTCACATGCGAGCTTGAGCGCACGCGAGCGTCATCCGGCCGACCTGCTTCGTCTCGGCCTCGGTACCGGTGTGTTCGTCGCGGGCGTCGGTGTGGCGCGCATGCGGGCGCCGAGCACGTTCGAGGTCGACACGTTCCGATTCGTGAACGACCTTCCCGACGCGTTCCGCGTCCCGTTCGAGACGGTCATGCAGCTCGGGACCTTCGCGGCGGTCGTCGCAGTGGTGGTAGCGGCGCTTGCCTTACGGAAGTGGTGGATGGCGCTTTCGGTCGCGCTGGCGAGCGGTCTCGGCGCTCTCGGCGCGCACTTCCTGCGGGAGTGGGTGCAGCGCGGGCGCCCACTCGAGCTCCTCACCCACGTGGTCGTTCGGGGCCCGCGCATCACCGGGTTCGGCTACCCGTCGGGTCATACCACGGTCGCGGCCGCACTCGTGGCGGCGGCGGTCCCTTATCTTCCCCGGCCGGCCCGGCGCAGCGCCTGGGCGGCCGCGGTGCTCGTCGCGATCGCGCGCGTCTACGTCGGCGCCCATACGCCGTTGGACGTCGTCGGCGGGTTCGCTTTCGGCTCGGCGGTGGGTGCCGTCGTGAACCTCGCGATCGGCACGCCGAGCCGGGCGATCGACACGAACACCGTGCGTCGTGTGCTTTCCGCGGGTCATTGCCCGGTGGGGGAGCTCACTCGGATCGAGGATCACGGCCGCGATGCAGCGCCCTATGTCGGCGTCGCCAGCGACGGTACGGCGGTCTTCGTCAAGGCAATCGACCGCGACCGGCGCGACGCCGACGCCCTCGCCTCGGTCGGTCGCTACATCGCCTTTCGCCATGTCGAGGACGAGACCCCGTTCGCCACGGCGGAGCAGCGCGTCGAGCACGAAGCGCTCCTCGCCGCGCTCGCCGCGAACGTGGGCGTGCACGCGGCGCGACCGATCACGATCGCGTCCGAGCATGGCGGCGCGAGCGTGCTCGTGCTGGAGAGCATCGACGGGCGTGTCATCGGCGAGGGTGGCGAGCAGGCCCTCGACGATTCGACCGTTGCTGCGCTGTGGAAGGAGGTCGCGTGCTTGCAGGCGGGCCGGATCGCTCATCGCCACCTGAGCCTGCAGAACGTGATGCTCGATGCGCATGGGCAACCGTGGATCGTCGACTTCGGCTACGCCGAGGCGGGCGCGAGCGATCGGGCGCTGGCGCAGGATGTGGCCGAGCTCCTCGCGTCGCTCGCGTTGGTGGTCGGTGTTGCCCGGGCCGTCGATCCGGCGGTCGCCACCCTCGGCAAGGCCGCCGTGACGGCGGCGTTGCCACTCCTCCAGCCACTCGCGTTGGCGACGACGACCCGACGTGCGTTGCGCCGCCGTCGCGGACTCCTCGATGACGTACGCAACCGTGCAGCCGACGCCGTCGGCGCGGAACACGTCAAACTCCAACCACTCAGCGCGTATCCGGCTCCGCTCCGTGCTCACGCTCGCATGCCTGCTCGCCGCGACCTACCTCTTGCTGCCTCAGTTCGGCGAGGTCCACCAGACGCTCGACGCCGCCCGGCACGCCGAGATCGGTTGGCTCGTCCTTGCGCTCGTGACCGCGAGTGTCACCTTCTTGGCCGCGGCCCTCTCGCTCTCGGGGGCCGTGCTCGCCCCGCTCGCGTTCGGTCGTACGTTCGTCACGCAGCTCGCGAGCAGCTTCAGCAACAAGATCACTCCCGCCGGGCTCGGAGGCATGGGCGTGAACGTCCGGTACCTCGAGCGCAGCGGCGTCTCGAAGGGCGACGCGATAGGCGCGGTGGCACTGAACGGGACCGTCGGATTCGTGGTCCACGTCGTCGCGCTCGCGTCGAGCGCGACGCTGGTGAGTCATACGGGCCTCCCGCGCGTGCATCTTCCCGGCGGTTGGACGTTGCTGGTCGTGATCGCGGTGCTGTCGTCGGTGGTGGGCGTCGTGCTCGAGACGTCGTTCGGGCGCAAGCACATCGTGTTGCCCACCGAACGGACCACCCGGGACCTCGTCGCGATCATGCGCCGACCGACCAAGGCGTTGCAGATGCTCGGCGGCGCGATCGTCGTGTTGGGGTCGTACGTGGTCGCGCTCGGGTTCGCCCTCGCGGCCTTTCACGCCCGTGCGTCGTGGCTCGACGTCACCGCCGTCTACCTCGGCGGCAGCGCCGTCGCGTCGGCGTCGCCCACTCCCGGCAAGGTGGGCGCCGTCGAGGCGGCCCTGATCGCCGGTCTCACCGGCGTCGGTGTCGCCAGCGGACCCGCGGTGGCCGGCGTCCTCGCGTTCCGGCTCGCCACGTTCTGGCTGCCGATCATTCCCGGTTACCTTGCCTTCCGTAGCCTGACCAATCGAGACCTGCTGTGAACACGAGGAGTGACCCGTGAGCAACGAACCGACACTGGTTGTTCTCGGCGCCTCGGGCGACCTGGCTGCCCGGCTCCTGTTCCCGGCGCTGCTGTCGCTCGAGTTCCGCGAGCGACTGGAAGACCTGAAGATCATCGGATACGCCCGCCAGGAGTGGACGACCGAGCAGTTCCACGAGAACCTGCGCGCCGCCATCGACATGAGCGAGGTCGACGTCGACAAGAAGTATTTCGACCGGTTCGTCGATCGCATCGAGTTCCACGGCGGTGATCTCTCCGTCTCCGCGCTCCGCAGCCTGAAGGCCGCGCTCGACGGTCCGGCCATCTTCTATCTCGCGCTGCCGCCGGGTGTGTTCGCCGACGCGGCCGAGAAGATTGCCAAGGCCGGACTCGCCGATGAGACGAACGGTTTCCGCCGACTCGTGATCGAGAAGCCGTTCGGTACGGACCTCGAGACTGCGCTGGCGCTGAACCAACAGTTGCACAGCCATTGGCGCGAGGAGCAGATCTTCCGGATCGACCACTTCCTCGGCAAGGAGACCGTGCAGAACATGCTCGTGTTCCGGTTCGCGAACCGGTTCATCGAGCCGGTGCTGAATTCGAACCACGTCGACGAGATCCAGATCACCGTGGCCGAGACCCTGGGCGTCGAGGGGCGCTCGCGCTACTACGACGGCATCGGCGCGCTGCGCGACATGGTGCAGAACCACCTGATCCAGATGCTCACGTTCGCGACGATGGAGCCTCCGTCCCTGTGGGACGCGGAGATGATCCGCGACCACAAGGTCGAGGTGTTGAAGTCGATCCATGCGCTGGACGCCGAGGTCGACGCGGTGCGCGGCCAGTACACGGCCGGCCTCGTCGACGGTGAACCCCGGATCGCGTATCGCGCGGAGCCGGGCGTCGATCCCGCGTCGCACACCGACACGTTCGCGGCGGTCCGCTTGCAGGTCGACACGTGGCGTTGGGAGGGGATCCCGGTGCTGCTCCGCTCGGGCAAGCGTCTCGCGGCCAAGGCGCACGAGGTCGTGTTCCGGTTCCGGGAGCCCCCGACGCGCCTGTTCCGGCACACGCCCCTCGAACACGCCGATCCGAACTGGCTCGTGTTCCGTATGAGCCCGTCCGAGGCAACCGAGCTCGTCGTCCGCACCAAACAACCGGGCTTGGAGCTCGAAGCGCGTGAGTCGGTCCTCCGGGCCGACTACGCATCGGGGACCGACCGCGAGGCCAGTGCGTACGAGTCGTTGTTGCTCGATGTCTTGGAGGGTGACCACACGCCGTTCCTGCGTTTCGACGAGGTCGAGTGGTCATGGCGGATCGTCGACCCCGTCCTCAAGGCGTGGCAGCGGGGCGCTCCCGAGGACTACGTCGCCGGGAGCGACGGACCGGCCGGACAGCACCGTTTCCTGGGGTCCGGTCACTACTGGAGGCCACTCCAGAACCCGACGTCCTGAGTCGTTCCCGAACGAACAGACCTTGCAACCGCGCCCGTGATCGGGAACGATTTCCCCAAGACCGCGCTTGGGGAAGAGCACGAGAACTGTCGCCGTCAGGAGGTGGCCCGTGCAGGTGCAGGAACATTCCGTCAGCCGTTCGAGTGTCGGCGCCGCGAGTGTCGGCGCCCGGCCCACCCGGGCTCCGTTCGGCCTCGCAGCCGCGATCGCAGGGTTCCTCGGGTCCGACGTTCCCATCCCGATCGAGTGCTACGACGGCAGCCGGCTCGGGCCCGAGTCGGGCACCACGCGCATCGTCGTACGATCTCCGAAGGCGCTCCGCTACGTGTTGACCGGGCCCGGAGAGATCGGGTTCGCACGGGCGTACGTGGCGGGCGAGATCGATGTCGACGGCGACATCTTCGAAGCCCTCTCGTTGCGTGACAACCTGCCCGATGTGAAGGTGACCCCGCGTGAGTGGTTGCTGCTCGCGCGACGGCGGGCGTGGACGGGCTGCGGCCGTTGCCGCCACCCGCGGAGGAGATTCACGTGCGCGGGCGTCGCCACAGCCGCGAGCGCGACGCCGCGGCGATCGCCCACCACTATGACGTTTCCAACGATTTCTACCGGCTGATCCTCGGTCCGTCGATGACGTACTCGTGCGCGGTGTTCTCCGGGCCCGGCACGACGCTCGAAGCCGCGCAGGCCGCCAAGTACCAGTTGGTGAGTCGCAAGCTCGGCCTGCAACCGGGTATGCGCCTGCTCGACGTCGGTTGCGGCTGGGGCGGCATGGTCATGCACGCGGCGCGTGAGCACGGCGTGCGCGCGGTCGGTGTGACCGTCTCGAATCGGCAAGCCGAGGGGGCGCGTGCCGCGGTGCGGGAGGCCGGTCTCGATGGCCGGGTCGAGATCCGGGTGCAGGACTACCGGGACATCGCCGACGGCCCGTTCGACGCGATCAGCTCGATCGGCATGTTCGAGCACGTGGGCGCGTCCAAGCTCGACGAGTACTTCACGCGCCTCTACGGCCTGTTGGGCCCGCGCGGACGGCTGCTCAACCACGGCATCGCGCGGCGACCGGGTGCGCGGCGCTGCGTTCGCGCATCGGGGCTTCATCGACCGCTACGTCTTTCCCGACGGTGAGCTGCACGAGGTCGGATCGGTCGTGGCGCGGATTCAGAAGGCCGGCTTCGAAGCTCGCCACGTCGAGGGGTTGCGCGAGCACTACGACTTGACGCTGCGCCATTGGGTCGCGAACCTCGAGGCCAACTGGGACGAAGCGGTTCGGCTCGTGGGTCCGGGGCGGGCCCGGGTGTGGCGGCTCTACATGGCGGCGTCGGCGAAGAACTTCGAGGCGGAGCGCACCCACATCTTCCAGGTGCTCGCGGTGAAGACCGACACCGGCGGTCGCAGCGACATGCCGTGGCGCCCCGACTGGGACGCCCGGGCCTAGCCGGAACCGGCCCCGGGCTTCTCGTCGTGGCCGCCGAACTGCTTGCGCATCGCCGAAAGCATCTTGTTCGTGTACTCCGCGCTGCCCTGGGAGATGAAGCGGTCCATCAGCGCGGTCGCGATCACCGGCGCGGGGACGCCCTCGTCGATCGCGGCCATCAGAGTCCAACGCCCCTCGCCGGAGTCGCTGACTCGTCCGCTGAACTCGGCGAGACCGGGTGACTCCTGCAGTGCCGCCGCAGTGAGATCGAGCAGCCACGACGCGACGACGCTGCCGCGTCGCCACACTTCGGACACTTTGGGGATGTCCAGGTCGTACTGGTAGAGGTCCGGGTGCGCCAGCGGTGCGGTCTCGGCGTCCGCCGTCTGTGACTGCGAGCCCACGTTGGCATGATGCAGGATCGTGAGTCCCTCCGCGTACGCGGCCATGAGGGCGTACTCGACCCCGTTGTGGACCATCTTCACGAAGTGCCCGGCGCCCGACGGGCCACAGTGGAGGTACCCCATCTCCTCCGGCGCGGCGTCCCCGCTCCGACCTGGTGTGCGGTCGATCGTGCCGAGCCCGGGCGCCAGCGCGCGAAAGATCGGGTCGAGGCGTTGCACGGCTCCCTCGGGGCCGCCGATCATGAGGCAAAACCCGCGCTCCAACCCGAATACTCCACCACTCGTGCCGCAGTCGATGAAATCGATGCCGCGCGATGCAAGCGCCCGGGCGCGCGCGATGTCGTCGACGTAGTGCGAGTTGCCGCCGTCGATGATCGCGTCACCCGCCTCGAGGTGCGCGGCGGTGTCGTCGACGACCCCGCCCGTCACTCCCGCAGGCACCATGAGCCAAATAGCCCGCGGTGGCGCGAGTTTGCTCGCCATGTCGGCGACCGACGTCGCGGCGACGGCGCCGGCGGCGACCAACGCATCGACCGCGGCGGTGTCACGGTCGAACACCACGCATTCGTGACCAGCCGCCATCGACCGGCGTACGAGGTTGTTCCCCATACGCCCGAGTCCGATCATCCCGAGCTGCATCTCGACTCCTTTCTCAGCGTCCTGAGCGCGCGGTCACGGGTTGACTGCGGCAACGTGCTCGCGCGCTGCGAGCGCGGCACCGACGATCCCGGCCAGGTTCCCGAGCTCGGCGATGCGTACTTCACATCCCGGATCGACGCGATCGAGAAACTTGTCGGCGTGCTTCACGATCCCACCGCCGATCACGATCAGCTCCGGCCAGACGAGGGCGTGCAATTGCGTGAGGTAGCGGTCGAGGCGGCGGGTCCATCGCTTCCACGACAGCGACTCGGCGTCGCGGGTCGCGTCGGACACCCACGTGTCGACGAGGTGATCGCCGATGTAGAGGTGACCGAGCTCGCTGTTGGGGATCAGCGCGCCGTCGTTCATGAGTGCCGTGCCGACGCCCGTACCCACGGTCACCATCGCGACGAGCCCACGGTGCCGCGCGGGCCGCGCCGAACCGCGCCTCGGCGACGCCCGCGGCGTCGGCGTCGTTGAGCACGACGCACGGTCGATCGGTGGCACGCGAGACAACGGTTGCGGCATGCACTCCGACCCACGACTTGTCGATGTTGGTCGCGGTGCGTACCTCGCCGTTCACGACGACGGCCGGCATGGTGCAGCCGATTGCGCCCGTTCCGGGGAAGTGCCGTACGAGCCCGGCGATCGTCGAGGCGATCGCTTCGGGCGTTGCCGGCTGCGGTGTCTCGACGCGCAGCCTGCCTGTGGCCTGACCCGAGCCCAGATCGACCGACGCGGCCTTGACGCCCGATCCGCCGACGTCGACACCCACGTAGGTGTGCGGGCCGGCGAGCGTGGGCGGGCTGGTCTCCGTCGTCATCCGCCTGGAACCTACTTCGTCGGCGACTAGTTTCCCCGCAGTGCCGCTGCTCGAGGATTACGCACTCTTGGGTGACCGCCGCACCGCCGCGCTCGTGTCCCGCGGCGGTTCCGTCGATTGGTGGTGCTCGCCGAGATTCGACGCCTCGGCCTGCTTCGCCGCGTTGCTCGGCACGCCCGAGCACGGCCGGTTCTCCATCGCTCCGTCCGCGACCTCCGGCCGCGAGTCTTCGGGGCGCGGCTCCTCGCCCGGCGGCTCCCCGGGCGCCGACGGCTCCGGCACCATTCGCCGCTACCGGCCGGGAACGATGGTGCTGGAGACCGAGCACACGACCGCGACGGGCCGCGTCCGGGTCGTCGACTGTCTCGCCCTCGGCCACTCTCGCCCGATGCTCGTACGTCTCGTCGAGGGCGTCGAGGGAACCGTCGAGATGGCGGTCGAGCTCATCGTGAGGTTCGACTACGGCGCGATCGTCCCGTGGGTGCGGCGCGTCGACGGGCGCTGGCGCGCGGTCGCGGGACCGGAGGGTCTGGAGCTGTTCACGCCCGTGCACCTCCACGGACGCGAGAATTCCTCGGTCGCCGAGTTCACGGTGGCCGCCGGTGAACAGGTTCCGTTCGTGCTCGGGTGGTTTCCCTCCCAAGAACCGCGCCGGGTTCCCACCGACGCGGCCGCGCTGATCGACGACACCACGGCGCACTGGCGCCGCTGGTCGGCGCGCTGTCAGTACACCGGCGAGTGGCGTGAGCCGGTGCTGCGTTCACTGCTCACGCTGGAGGCCTTGACCTTCGAGCCCACGGGTGGCATCGTCGCCGCGCCGACCACGTCCTTGCCGGAGACCGTCGGCGGGACACGCAACTGGGACTACCGCTTCTGTTGGGTGCGTGACGCGACCCTGACCCTCGAAGCGCTGCTGATCGGCGGTTTCCAACACGAGGCGCTGCGGTGGCGCGAATGGCTCCTGCGTGCCGCCGCAGGTGACCCGGAGACCCTGCAGACGATGTACGGCGTCGCCGGCGAACGGCGTCTGACCGAGCTCGAGCTGGCTTGGCTTCCGGGCTACGAGGGCTCTGTTCCGGTCCGCACCGGGAACGGAGCCCACTCCCAGCTCCAGCTCGACGTGTACGGCGAGCTCCTCGACGTGCTCTGGCAGGCCACGAGAGCGGGCACGCCACCGAGTGAGAACACGTGGTCGCTCGTGTTGCTGTTGCTCGAGGTCTTGGAGCATCGGTGGCGCGAACCCGACGAGGGTATCTGGGAGGTGCGGGGTCCCCGCCGGCACTTCACCCATTCCAAAGTCCTGTGCTGGGTCGCGTTCGATCGCGCGGATCGCGATGGTGGAACAAGCGGGCTACGCGGGGCCGGTCGAGCTCTGGCGCGAGGTGCGTGCCGAAATTCACGAGCAGGTCTGCGGGCAGGGTTTCGACCCGGAGCAAGGTGCCTTCACGCAGTGCTTCGAGTCGAAGGAGCTCGACGCGTCGGTGTTGATGATCCCGCTGGTGGGGTTCCTGCCCGGTGACGACCCACGCGTCCGGTCCACGATCGCCCTGATACGACGAGAGCTCACCCGCGACGGCCTCGTGCTCCGCTACAAGTCCGATACCGACTCGGTCGACGGCATCGGAGGGTCCGAGGGGGTCTTTCTGCCCTGCAGCTTCTGGCTGGTCGAAGCACTCGCCCTTGCCGGGCAACGCGACGAGGCGGAGGAACTGTTCGAGCGGCTGCTCCTGCTCGCGAACGACGTGGGCCTGTTGTCCGAGGAGTTCGATCCCGAGAAGCAGCGCTTCTTGGGGAATTTCCCGCAGGCGTTCACGCACCTCGCGCTCGTCGCCGCCGCCCACACGCTCGCGCCGGAGCGTTCGCCGAGCCAACAGCGGCGCCGTGACGCCCGAGACGGCTAGCCGAGCTCTCGACGGGATTCCGGCCCGATCGCGCTGGCGTAATCTGCGGCCATGGCGCTGGTCACGAACACGATCAAAGGATCGTCCGCGCAACGACTCCTGGTGTTGGTCCACGGTTACGGGGCCGACGAACAGGATCTGGGCGGGCTCTTGCCGTATCTCGATCCCGACGGGCTGTTCGCCGCGGTCATGCCCCGGGCGCCGATGCAGGCGCCGGGCACACCCGGATACATGTGGTACGACATGACGGGCGCCGACGCGAACGATCTGACCCAACAGTTCGTGACCGCGCTCGAAGAGCTCGACGCGCTGGTCGACCAGCAGTGCGAGATGCTCGGGTTCGAGCGCGCCCAGGCGCTGTTCGCGGGCTTCTCCCAGGGTGGAGGGCTCGCGCTCGCGCTCGGCCTGTACTCGGCTCCCGACGCTCGCCCACGCGTGTACCCGTCCGGCGTGCTCGCCATGAGCCCGGCGGCGATGACCGGACCGATCGACGACGGTGCCCGATCGGTTCCGGTGCTCGTTCAGCACGGCACCGACGACCCGCTCATCCCGGTGCAGCGATCACGCGACCTCGCGCGTGATCTGCCGCGATTTCGGGATCGCCGACCGTGTACCGCGAGTACCCGATGGAGCACCAGGTCGCGATCGAAGGGCTCCGCGATGCACACGATTGGCTGGGTCGGGTCATCTCGGGCGAGCGCCCCGACGAACCCGTCCCCGACGACCCGATCGAGCTGGTGCCGTCGGTGACGACCGCCCAGTGGGAGCGAGAGGTGTTGCGCAGCGAGCTGCCGGTGATCGTCGACTTCTGGGCGCCGTGGTGTCAGCCCTGCCGCCAGGTCTCGCCGATCGTCGAGACGATCGCGGCAATGCGCACGTCGTCGTACAAGGTCGTGAAGGTCAACATCGACGACGAGCCCGCGCTCGCTCAGCAGTACGACGTGCAGAGCATCCCGCTGATCGGCTTGTTCCGCAACGGTCGGCTCGAGCGCAAGTCACTCGGGCTCAAGGCTCGGCCTCAGCTGGAAGCCGAGCTCGGGATGCTCGTCATTCCGTGACACGCCTCGCCTGCTCTCTTCGAGCGTCGCGTCGTGCGCGGGAGCCGTTTCGCGTTCAGTGCCGCTTGATCGCGTCGGAGACGTCGCGCAGCGTTGCCGCGATCGCATCCGCGATCGACGTCCCGGCGGTCTTCATCTCGTCGCGTATCGCAGGATCGCGCAACGTGTCGCCGATCGTCGTGAAGCCGGCGTCGAGCGCGTCGCCGAGCTGGCGCAGCGCGTCGTTCACCTTCTCCTGCTCGTCGGTGCCGAATGCCGCGTTGGCCTCGAACCGATCCTTCAGCTGACGACCGAGGCGGTTGAACCGCTCGCCGACCTCGTCCCATTTTTCCTTCGCTTCGGCCACCGTTCCTCCTCGGCTGCGTTTCGGTCAGCGGTGCGAGCCGCCTCGCGGCGACGACCCCTAGGGGCTCCCGGGACCCTAGGGCCGGGACCCGGTCGAGACGAGGTCGGGTCGGTAGATGCTCGAGTACCGCACGTACGCGCCCGAGTGCGGCGCCTCGATCATCGTGCCACCACCGATGTAGAGGCCGACGTGGTGGTTCGACGGCCCCGAGGAACCGAAGAACACGAGATCACCGGGTTGGAGAGCGGAGATGGGCACCTTCGGGAACGAGTCCCATTGCGATTGGGATCCGTGTGACATGCCCACGCCGCCGCGTGCCCACGCCATCATGGTGAGGCCGGAGCAGTCGAACGCACCGGGTCCGGCGCCCGCGTAGACGTAGGGCTTGCCGATCTGCGCCCGCGCGTACGCGATGGCGGCGGCGGCGCCACCGCTCGGGGCAGGCAGGTTCGCGGGTGCGATACCGGTGTCGACGCCGAGCGCCGAGCTCGACCGCCCGCCTGTGTTGGACGCTTGCGCGGCGGCGGCCTGCTGGGCGGCGATCTGAGCTTGGATACGCGCCTTCTCGGCGGCGGCCGCGGCGGCTGCGCGTTCTTGTTCGATCTTGGCCGCGAGCGACTTGATGTCGGACTTCGTCGAGCTGAGGAGCTGTTGCAGCTTGTTGTTCGCCTGCTCGACCTGGTTGCGGGCGTTGTCGGCTTCCCGTTGGCGCTTCTGGCCGTCGACCTTTTGCGTCTGCAGGTCGCGGGTCTGGATCTGCAGCTGCTCGTCGAGGACCGTCAGCTGGCTGATCATGCGATCGTCGGTCTCGGCCGCTGCTGCGCTGTACTTCGCGCGTGAGCCGAGCTCCTGGACGCTGGAGGCGTCGATACCGAGGGGATCGCTCGTGCCCGCGCCCATGTAGAGCATCGCGGCCCGACCGCCCAGCCGGGCCCGCAAGGTCGATTCCTGGCGGCGGGCCGCCGCGATCCCGGCCTCGGCCGAGGCGATCTGGCGGTTCGCCGCCGCCACCGCGTCCCGGGCCTGCAGGTACTGCTCGTCCAGGATGTCGGCGCGGGTGCTGTTGGCGTCGATCTCGGCCGCGAGCTGTTTGGCCTGAGCGGTCTTGGAAGCCAGGTCGCCCTGGGGGGTAGCACCCGCAGGACCTGCAATTGCGGTCAGGCCGACAGCCAGACCGAGCGAGAGGCCCAGCGCTGCCAGGCGGCGGACGTGGGGGATCCCGCCACCGCGGGTGGGGCTAACGCTCCGCCGCGACATGGGCCAAGACCCTAGTCAAGCGGGCACCCCAAGTGTCACATCCGCACCATTTGACCAGGTCAGGGCACTGCATCGAGCAGGGCCTCGGTGGTTCAACTGGCGATCGGCCACCCGGGTGTCGGCCGGGGGTCGCCCCGTCCCGACACGATCGGCGAGCTCCAGTGCTCGTGACGGGCGAGCTCGTCGGCCACCTTCTGCCACTCGCTCGGGCTCCAGCCCTGGGCCGCGCTGACGAGGGAGGTGTCCTGGCGCAGGTGCACGAATGCGGGCAGGCGCTCCAGGCCGAGGCTCTCCACGAAGGTCCGCTCGGGATCGCACCACACGAGCCACTTGTCGATGTCGTCACCGAGGATTCGCTTCGTGATCGCCGGGGTCGTGGGCACGCAGACGATGGTGCGTACGTCGCTGTCGCCGAAGGTTCCGAAGACACGCTCGACGATGCTCATGAACTGTGCTCCCTCGGGCCGGTCCGGCAGCACCACGATCGCCAGGTTGAAGACGGTCGCCCAATCGTCGAGCGTGCGCGTCTTCCCGCGATAGCTCGTGATCGCCAACAACGGATCAGGGTTCTTCGCCACGCCTATCGCTCCCCGGCTGCGGTGCGCCCTCCGGCGCTGCTTCGCTGCGTCCGCACGGTTGCCGAAGCTACTCGCGGGGCGCGCCCGGCTCGGGAACGTTGCCGTTTAGGCTCGGCCCTCATGGGCGAAACGGTCAGGTTCACGAGCAACGGCGACACGGCCGACGGGTACCTCGCGGTGCCCGACTCGGGCAGCGGCCCCGGGGTGATCGTCGTGCAGGAATGGTGGGGACTCGTCCCCCAGATCCGGCAGGTGTGCGATCACCTCGCCGCCGAGGGATTCGTCGCGCTCGGCGCCGGACCTCTACCACGGCGACATCGCCGAGCACACCGAGATGGACAAGGCAAGCCACCTCATGTCGACGTTGCCGGCCGATCGTGCGGCGCGCGACATGGGCGCCGCCGTCGACTATCTGCTCGCCCATCCACGCGGTGCGCGCCGACAAAGTCGGTGTCGTCGGCTACTGCATGGGCGGAATGTTGTCGTTGGTGCTCGCGGCTCGAGAGGGCGACAAGGTCGGGGCCGTCGCTCCCTATTACGGCGCTCCGCTCGGCGAGGGAGGCCCCGACTGGTCGGGCCTGACCGCACCCGTGCGCGGCCACTACGGCGACAACGACGACTTCTTCCCGGCCGAGGCGGTGAAGGCGTTGGAGAAACAACTTCGCGAGATGGGCAAGGACGTCGTGTTCGAGGTGCACGCGGGCGCGGGCCACGCGTTCACGAACGACGCCAACGTGTTCGGCACCTACGACCCGGACCTCTCGGCGGGATGCTGGGCGGACACCGTGACGTTCCTGCACGAGCGCCTGGGCTGAACGTTCCTGACGCGCGCCCGGGCCGAAGGAGCCGGTTCAGGCTCCGAGCGCTCGCAGCATTGCGGGCGGGATCTCGTCTCGGCCTTGTGCGAGGAGTTGTGACCTCTCGATGTTGATCGCGTCGTGCGGGTCGCGCTCGGGCCACTGATCCCACGGCCCGGGCGGGATCGCTCCGGCGACGCAGTAGCGCAGGTACTGCTGGAGCTCACGTACGTCGGTCTCGCCGCCGACAGGTCCGTGCCCGGGCACGATGGTGTCGGCCAACTCGGCGACGGCGTCGAGCACGTCGGCCCACATCTTGCAGTCGCCTTGGAACGCGAGCGGAGTCACGCCGAAGAAACAGAGGTCTCCGGCGAACAAGACATCGACATCGGCGACGAGAGCCATCACGTCGCCCTCGGTGTGACCGGTCGCGGGAAGTACCTCGATGCGCGGTGTGAGCTCGGCCGCGTCGGTGACGAGGTGCGTGACCGGTCGGGTACCGATCTCGGCCAGCTCGTCGAACTCCTTGGTGAACGCGGGCATGAACGACTTGTACGCCTCGACCGGCATCTCGCCGTCGAGGAGCTCGCTCGTCTGGGGCGACCCGATGACCGCGGCCATCGGGAAGGCGCGGGTGCCGCCGACGTGGTCGACGTGCGCGTGCGTGAGGAGGAGACGCCGAACGGGGCGGCCGAGCTTGGCGACGGCCTCGGCGAACGGCTCCCACTGTGAACGGACCATGAGCGTGTCGATGACCGTCAGGCCGTCGTCGTCGGCGACGACGCCGGCGTTGCTGACGCCCGATTCGCCCCCCGGCTGGAGCCAGACCCACACGCCTTCGGCCAGCTCATGGAGGGTGCGGGTTGGGATCGTCACCATGGGGGCACGGTACCCTTCGGCCATGTCAGAACGCAGTCGTAACCTGCCGCGCCGTTCGTGTCTGTCGATCCCGGGCTCGAGCGAGAAGATGCTCGCCAAAGGCCCCAACCTCGGCGCCGACATGGTGTTCCTCGACCTCGAGGACGCGGTCGCCCCGATGGAGAAGCCGGCGGCGCGCGACAAGATCGTCAAGGCGATCAACGACTACGACTGGGGCGACACCGTCTTGTGCGTGCGCGTCAACGCGTGGGACACGGAGTGGACGTACCGCGACGTCATCGCCATCGTCGAAGGCGCATCCGAGCGCCTCGACGAGCTGATGTTGCCGAAGGTCGAGTCGGCGGCACAGGTACAGGCGCTCGACATGCTGTTGACGCAGATCGAGAAGTCGACGGGGCGCTCGGCGCGGGTCGGTATCGAGGCCCAGATCGAGACGGCTCGGGGCTTGATCAACGTCGAGGAGATCTGCGCGGCCTCGGACCGGCTGGAGACGATCATCTTCGGTCCGGCCGACTTCGCGGCGTCCACCGAGATGCCGGTACTGACCGGTGGTGTGCAGATCGCCGAATACCCCGGCGACCACTTCCACTACGTGTTCTCGAAAATCCTGATGGCCGGCCGGGCGAACGGCTTGCAGGTGATCGACGGACCCTTTCTCAAGATCCGTGAGCTCGACGCCCTGCGCGAGTACACGATGCGCCCGCGCATCCTCGGGTTCGACGGCAAGTGGGCGCTGCACCCGGATCAGGTCAAGGTGATCAACGAGGTCTTCACGCCGACCCAGGAGCAGTTCGACCGCGCCTTCGACATTCTCGACGCGTACGAGAAGGCGACGACCGAGGGCGACCGCAAGGGCGCGGTGATGTTCGGCGACGAGATGATCGACGAAGCCAGCCGCAAGATGGCGAACAAGTTCGTCATGCGCGGCGAGCGCGCCGGAATGTCCCGCAGCGCGTAACTACGAGGCTGCGAGGGCGTTCTCGCACAGGCGACGGGCGATGACGCGTAGGCACAACGTCTCGTCGGCGCCTTCGAAGATGGAGAGCACGCGCGCGTCGACGAAGAAACGCGACACGGGAAATTCCTCGGCGTAGCCCATCCCGCCGTGCAACTGCATGGCTTCTCGGGTTACCCACTCGGCCGCACGGCAGACGTACGCCTTCACCATCGACGCTTCGAGGGTTCCTTCGCCCGCCGCCATCTTGCGGGCGACGTCGTAGGAGAACTGCCGGCCGGCCTGGATGAGGAACGCCATGCGCGCGAGCTTCGCCTTCGACAGCTGGTACTCGAACACCGGGCTGCCGAACACCTTGCGTTCCTGCGCGTAGGCGATGCCCGCTTCGAACGCCGCCTGCATCAGGCCGACGGCGCGGGCTGCGGTTTGCAGGCGGCCGTTCTCGAAGCCCGCCATCTGGAAATAGAAGCCCTGGCCGAGGCCGGCCTCGCCGCCGACGAGGTTCTCGGCGGGCACGAACCAGTTGTCGAATGCGACTTCGTAGGAGTGCATGCCCCGGTAGCCGATCGTGTCGATCGCGCGGCCCTCGATCTTCCCGCCCCGGCCGTCGTCGAACGCGAACGAGTGACCGGCGGCGCGGCGGCTTCTCGACGATCAGGATCGAGAGCCCTCGGTGCGGCTTCGATCGGTCGGGGTCGGTGCGGGCGAGCAACATCAGCACGTCGGCGCGGCCGGCGAACGTGGCCCAGGTCTTCACGCCGTTCACGAGCCAGCCGCCGCCGGTCGGGCGTCGCGGCGACCTTCACGCCGGCGACGTCGGAGCCGTAGTCGGGCTCGGTCACCATGATCCCGACCATCACCTCGCCGCTCGCGATGCGCGGGAGCCACGATCGCTTCTGTTCTTCGGTGCCTCCGGCGACCAGTGCCCGGGTGAGGATCTCGGGCCGGGTGACGAGCGAGCCGCCGATACCGAGCGAGCCCGCGTGAGAGCTCTTCGGTCGCGACGACCATGCCCATGTAGTCGGACTCGCCGCCGGTTGCGAACCCGTCGTACTCCTCCGGCACCGAGAGGCCGAAGCCGCCGATCTCGGCGAGGCCCGCAGATGATGTCCTCGGGCACGTCGGCGTTCGTGCGGTGGACGTGCTCGGCGACCGGGCCGGATCTTGTCGTCCGCGAAGCGGCGGAACGTGTCGGCGACGAGCTCGAAGTCGTCCGACAGATGGTTCGGGCCCGGTGCCGTGCTTCGCGCAGTGGTCGGCGAGCGTGTTCGAGGAACGCGGGCGACGCGGTGCTCGGCGACGAACGGCGTGCGTCGGCGAGGGCGGCCGGGTTCGACGCCCCAGAGGGCGCTGCGGCCGAGCACCGGGTCGACGACGTCGGCACCGCGTCGGCGATGTAAGCGCGGGCCAGCATCGACTCGACCTCGCCGTGCTCGGCGTACCGGGCCATGACCGCGGGGGCCTCCGACGGCGGCGGCTGCGTGGGCGAGGTCGTAGGCGACCACCTGATGCTCGTCGAGTGCGGCCACCGAGAGCTTTCCGCTCTCGGGAGAGGCCGGCGAGGCGACGGGCGGCGGAGTCGACAACGGCGCCGGCCAGTTCGACGGCCGCGGCTGCGGCACGCGGCTCGTCGCGCATGCGCGGCAGGATACCGATCGGCGGTTCCCGAGGAGGCCAGTGCCGACCGGGGTCGCGGCGGAGCGGCCAGTCGTGTCGTCGGCGGGGTTGTCGTCGGCTTCGGCTTCGTCGTCTGGTGATGGCGACCGTCGTCGTCGATACGGGTTTGCTCGTCTGTCGTGGCCACCGAGATCGTCGTCGTGGTGACCGGCGCCGAGAGCGTGGTGGTCGTCTCCGCCGCCGTCGAGGTCGTGTACGACGATTGCGACGGGACGTCGGGCGTGTGGCCAACCCCGGTACGAGTCGGTGCTCCCCTTGGCGATCTGTATGCGATCGGCTGGGACGGGTCGGCCTGCGCGGCGACGTGCCAGCGCCGGTCGAGCAACTGGAAGACGACTGCGGGCAAGATAGTTCGCGCCGTGCGACGCTGAAGTGCACGCCGTCGGAGATTCGCAGCACGTGATGACCTCGCCGTTCCCGTCGGGAGGGATCGTGAGTAGTCGCCGTTCTTGTCGGAGAACAGGCGGTAGGTGTCGACGTACACGACGTCCGGCGCGCGCTTCGCGGCTTCCGAGCGCATGACGCGGCCGAGCCGTTGGCGCCCCTGTTGAGTGCCGGGTGCCGAGCGTCGGCGGCCCGAGCCAGAACACGGTGCGGTGGTGGCCCGCCGACGAAGATCCATCATGGTGTCGATCCGCTCGCGGTAGTCGCCTCCCAGTCGGGGATGCCGTCGTTGTTCGGTCGTAGGTGCCGTTGAGATCGATGCGTCGTTCGCGCCGACGATGAACACGACCGCGTCGGGATTGTCCGACGTCATCTGCTCGTGCGTGTTGGGACCAGTTGCGGATGTCGTGCTCCACAATCCGCTCGACACCTTGTAGTCGATGACGGTCTCACGATGCCGGTCGCGCCGACGCGATCGCCGAGCGCCGGGCCGAAGGAGCCCGCGAGCGAGTCACCGCCGATCCAGAGCTGCATCGGATGATCGTGGTTGAGCGCGCCGTGGCGCGTGCTGGCGGATCGCCGGGCGGTACCAGGGTCCCTGCGGATCCGGACCGGTGCCGTTCTTCGTCTGCGCTTGAGCCGCGGAGTGGGCGCCGCCGATGTCTTGTTGAGCTGCGCACGCGCCGTCGCCGGCGACGCCGCGCGATCGCGATGACGACGACGACGACCACGAGCCGCGTCCGACAGCTCCGGTGCGCGGTGAGACGCGTCGCGACGGCAGTGTGCGCCGGGTGTGGACGTGTCGGAGGGGGTGCTTTCGAGTCATCGATGGATCGCCGGGAGATGGTAGTGGGACGCTGTTTACGGCGGACTACGCGGTCCGTCGTCGCTCGTCGCCTGCGGCCGCCCCATCTGCGTCCGGTACAGCTCGGCGTAGAGGCCGCCCCGTGCGAGCAGCTCGTGTGTGTTCCGGACTCGACGATCCGGCCGGCGTCGACGACCAGGATGCGGTCGGCGTCGACGATCGTCGACAGTCGGTGGGCGATCACGATCGCGGTCCGGTCGCGCAGCGCCTCGTCGAAGGCCTGCTGGATCGCGAGCTCCGACTCGGAGTCGAGATGCGAGGTCGCCTCGTCGAGGATCACGATCGCCGGATTCTTCAAGCAGCAGGCGCGCAATCGCGAGGCGCTGCTTCTCGCCTCCCGACATCCGGTAGCCGCGTTCGCCGACGACGGTGTCGAGGCCGTCGGGCAGCGAGGCGACGAGGTCCCAGATCCGGGCACGCTCCAGCGCCTTTGAGCTCGGCGTCGGTCGCGTCAGGGTCGGCGAAGCAGCAGGTTGGCGCGGATGCGTGTCGTGGAAGAGGTGCGGATCCTGCGGAACCAGGCCGATCGCGGCGTGCACCGAGTCGAGGGTGAGGTCCCGCACGTCGTGTCCGTCGATGCGTACCGCGCCT
This sequence comes from uncultured Actinomycetes bacterium, assembly GCA_963784845.1. Classification (GTDB taxonomy): domain Bacteria; phylum Actinomycetota; class Acidimicrobiia; order IMCC26256; family PALSA-610; genus PALSA-610. Next base: position 324,755 of record CAWASN010000007.1, read on the forward strand.
TGGTCGGCCTCGTAGATGCGGGGCACGAGCATCGCGATCGTCGTCTTGCCCGCCCCCGACGGTCCGACGAGCGCCACCGTCTCGCCCGGCTCGACAACGAGCGAGACGTCGCGCAGGGTCCAGTCGCTCGGATCGTCGCCGCCCGGCGTACCGGGTGTCTCGAGCGACTCGAGCGAGATCTCGTTGCCGGGCGGATGACGGAACCACACGTGGTCGAACTCGATGCGTCCTTCGGGCTCGACGAGGTCGATCGCGCCGGGCCGGTCGGCGATGGATGCGGGAAAGTCGAGCACCTCGAACACACGCTCGAACGACACGAGCGCGGTGAGGATGTCGACGCGTGAGTTCGTGAGCTGTGCGAGCGGCTGGTAGATCAGGGCGACGTAGGTGGCGAACGCGGCGAGTGTCCCGGTCGTGATCGTGCCGGAGACCGCGAGGTTGCCGCCGACGAAGTACACGATCGCGGTGCCGAGCGCGGCGACGAGACCCAGGGCGACGAAGAGGACCGGCCGTAGATCGCGGTGCGACGCCGATGTTGCGCACCCGGCCCGCCCGCGGTCGCGAACAGGTCGCGTTCCTCGTCGCGGCGTCCGAAGAGCTTCGCGAGCATCGCGCCGGCGACGTTGAAGCGTTCGGCGGTGAGGTTGTTCATCTCCGCGTTGAGCTGCATGCCCTCACGCGTGCAGCTTCTGCATGCGCGGCCCGATGCAGCCGGGCCGGGTAGATGAACGCCGGGAGCACTAGCGAGCGTGAGCAGCGTGAGCCGCCACTCAGCCGGAGCATGATCGTCAGGTCACGACCAGGTGGATCACGTTCGACAGCGACAGTCCCGAGCGTGGTCGTGACCGCCTGTTGCGCGCCGACCACGTCGTTGTTCAGTCGTGACTGCAGCGCGCCCGTTTGCGTGCGGGTGAAGAAGGCGAGCGGCATGCGTTGCACGTGATCGAAGAGCTTGACCCGCAGGTCGTAGATGAGGCCCTCACCGATTCTCGACGAGAAGTAGCGCTGGGCAGCGAGAGCATCGCGTCGGCGAACGCCAACCCGATTGCGGTCAGGGCGAGGAGCAGCACGAGGTGGCGGTCGTGGTGTTGCGGGATCGCGTGGTCGATCAGGGCCTTCAGCAGTAGCGGGGTATCGCCACGACGATCGAGTCGATGATCACGGCCACGACGAAGGCGATGAGCATCCGGCGGTACGGCTGGATGCAGGTGAACACCCGGCGCAACGTCGCCCGGTTCGACGCCGGCCCCGCACGGCGTCGGACGGCTGAACCCTTGGAGTGTTTGGTGGCTCATCATCCGCTGGAGAAGGTACCGGCCGCGGCGGCGCCGCCGGTCCTCGCCCGCCGGTCGGCGAGGAAGACCGCGGCGCGTAGCGTGCGCGCCATGACTTCTGCGACTGCGCATGCAACCGATCCCGAGATTCGCCGGGAGCTGATCGAAACCGTCCGCCGGTTCATCGCCCGCGAGGTGATCCCGGTCGCGTCGAGCTCGAGCACGCCGACGAGTTCCCCGACGCGATCGTCGAGCAGATGAAGGCGCTCGGCTTGTTCGGGATCACCATCCCCGAGGAGTACGGCGGCCTCGGCCTCGACCTCCTCACCTACATCGGGGTGGTCGAGGAGCTGGCCTACGGATGGATGTCGCTGTCGGGGATCGTCAACACGCACACGATCGCGGCATACATCCTCGTCCACCACGGGAGCGAGGAGCAGAAGCAGCGGTGGCTGCCGCGCCTGGTGACCGGCGAGCTGCGCGGTTGCCTCTCGCTTTCGGAGTCCGACGCGGGCAGCGACACGCGCAATCTCTCGTGCCGGGCGCGACGCGCGACGGCGACGAGTACGTGATCACGGTACGAAGATGTGGGTCACCAACGGTGAACGGGCCGGCATCGTCGCGCTCGCGGCGCGCACCGATGAGGGGATCTCGCTGCTTCATCGTCGAGAAGGAACCCGGTCCCACGAGCGGCGGCATCACCGTGAGCCGCAACATCGGCAAGCTCGGCTACAAGGGCATCGAGACCGTCGAGATGGTCTACGACGGTCACCGCATCCCGGCCGATTCACTCCTCGGCGACGAGGGCCGCGGGCTCGGGTACATCCTCGGCGCACTCGAGGTCGGTCGCATCAACATCGCCGCGCGTGCCGTCGGCGTCGCCCGCGCCGCGTTCGACGCGGCGATCGAGCTACGCGCAGGAGCGGCGGACGATGGGCAAGGCGATCGCCGAGCACCAGGCGATCCAGCTCAAGCTCGCCGACATGGCAACCAAGCTCGAAGCGGCGCGGCTGCTGACGCGCAACGCCGCCGAGCGCAAGCAGGCCGGGCAGCGGGCCGACGTGGAGGCCGGGCATGGCCAAGCTGTTCGCGAGCGAGACGGCGTTCGAGATCGCGACGGACGCGATGCGCATCCACGGCGGCGTCGGCTACACGACCGAGGTGCCGGTCGAGCGCTACTACCGCGACGCGCCGCTCATGCTGATCGGTGAGGGCACCAACGAGATCCAGCGGCTCGTGATCGCACGCGGGTCCTGCTCGCGCGCGTCCGGTCAGGTGCCTCGGTAGCCTCGTTCCATGACCGTCTACGAGCGCCCGTTCGGCCGCTACTTCGAAGACTTCGAGCTCGGCGACGTCTACAAGCACTGGCCGGGCAAGACGATCACCGAAGACGACGACCATCTCTTCTGCATGATCACGATGAACCACCATCCGCTGCACATCGATGCGTGGTTCGCCGAGACGCAGACGCAGTTCGGCAAGAACGTCGTGGTGGGCAACCTCGTCTACTGGCTCGTGCTCGGCATGTCGGTGGCCGACGTGAGCGGGGTCGCGATCGCCAACCTCGAGGTGGAGACGCTCCAGCACAAGAAGCCGACGTTCCACGGCGACACGATCTACGCCGAGACGAGGGTGCTCGAAAAGAAGGAGTCGAAGAGCAAGCCCGACCGCGGCGTTGTCACCGTCGAGTCGTGGGGCTTCAACCAGCGCGGCGAAGAGGTCTGCTACTTCCGGCGTAGCGTGATGGTGCCCAAGCGTGCGGCCGCGAAGCCGCGGCAGCGGCCGTACACCTCGCCCGAGTGAGCTCGTCCGGAGTGAGCGCCTCTCACGGTCGAGGCCCGGTCGGACCCGACGCCGAGCACGACGGGTTCGCGGCGATTCGCTACGGCTGGTCGGCCTTCCGCAACAACGCCCGCCCCCTGCTGCTCATCGTCGTGGTGCCGCTCTCGGCCGAGCTCGTCGTCGCGCTGCTCGGCAAGGCGTTGATCGACTCCGCCGCCCGGCGTTTTCTCTTCCAGATCAGCGGGATCGTGCTCGGCGCGATCGCCGCGTTGGGGTACGCCGGCTGGCGCTGACGATCACGGCGGGTGGGACCGCCGATGTGCGGGAGGCGTTCCGATACGACCGCTGGCCCGAATGGATCGCGTTCTCCGTGGTGTTCGCGGCTCGCCGAGGGCATCGGCCTGGTTCTGTGTGTGATCCCCGGCGTGCTCTTCCTCGCGTTCTTCGGTCTCGCGCCGTATTTCTTCATCGATCAGGGCATGGGTATCGGCGCGTCCCTGCGCGCGCGGGCGCGAAGCGGTCACGGAGAAGGGGCTCGCCTTCTCGGTCCTGTTGTCGTTCGTCGTCGGTGTGCTCGGCGTCGTCGGGTTCGTCGTCGGCGCGTTCGTCACCGAGGCGGTCTCGGCATTGGCGCTCGCGTTCCTCTACCGCTACGCCACCGACCGGCCCGTCGTCGCGCCGTAACGCGATGCCCGATCGCGCCGCCTGCCTGTTCTGCGCGATCGCCGCGGGCGACGCGCCCGCTCACATCGTGGTCGACGAGCCCGACGTCGTCGCCTTCCTCGATATTCGTCCGGTGTTCAAAGGACACGTGCTCGTCGTGCCCCGGGCGCACATCGTGACGCTGCCCGATTTGCCCACGCAGCTCCTCACCTCGCTGTTCGTCGTCGTGCAGCGTTGCGCGAGCGCCGTCGTCGCAGGTCTCGGTGCGCAGGGGTCGTGGATCGCGGAGAACAACGTCGTCAGTCAGGCCGTTCCGCACGTGCACGTGCACGTGGTGCCGCGTACCAAGGGCGACGGTTTGCGTGGCTTCTTCTGGCCCCGGCAGAAGTACTCGATGAGGCCGAGGCGGCTGAGTACGCCGAGCGACTGCGCGCGGCCTCGAGCACCTGACGGGCTCCGCCCGCCACTTTCATCCTGCTTTCGCCGGTGCTTGCCATGGGCCCTACACCTGAGTACTTTCAGCATCGCGAGATGAGCCCCCGATCCCCGCCAGGGAATGGGACATCTCTTGACGACGCCCCCGCCCCCGCACGGGGGCGTCGTCGCGTCACGCTGTCGCGACGCCACCCTCCGTATGGTTCCGGTGGGACAAGGAATTGCCCTCCCAAGCCCCGAAGTCCCGAATGACGCCGCCCCCTTCCGTACCCCCGGCTGGGGGCGTCGTCGCGTCTGCTCCCGGCGTCGGCGCGGCCCCGCTTGCGCTCCTGGTGATGTAATGATGTAATGAAGTCATGGCAGCAACGGAGAGCACGGCTAGGCTCGAGGGCTGGTTCGCCGGCCGACTTCCCGACGAGTGGTTCACCGGCCCGCCGACGGTCACTCGGATCGCGAGGAGATCCTCGTGGTGGGCACGATCGCCGAACCGGACTATCCCGACGGCGCCGACGAGGCTGCCATCGCCGCGGCCCGCCGGGCCCGTGATCCAGCGCTTCCGGGAGGAGACGCGCGAACAGCGGATGCGCATCGCCGACGAGGCCGAGATCGGCACCGGCCGCAAGGTCGCGTGGGGGGCGAGGTGCGGCGACGAGCAGAAGACGTTCACCGCACTCGCGTGCCGGTGATGACGCGGCTGCGGATGCGGGAGCGTCAAACCCTCGACACGCTCGTGGGCGCGGGCGTCGCCCGATCGCGCTCGGACGCGCTCGCGTGGTGCGTGCGGCTCGTGCGCGATCACGAGGGGGAATGGATCGATCAGTTGCGCGACCGCGCTCGTCGGCGGTCGAGGCCGCCGCGCGCGACCGGGCCGACGCCGAGTTCAGCTCAGGACGCGCCGTTCGAAGCCGTCGATCCCGAGCTTCGAGAAGACGGCGGTGAAGCCGACGAGCGCGACGTAGACCGCCCAGGCCTGCATGTGCGGCACGCCGTTCGTGAGGGACAGCCGCATGCCCTTCACTCAGGTAGATGAGCGGGTTGACGAGCACGCTCCACTTCAGCCAGGCGAGCGGCGACAGGCTCTGCCACGGGTAGTAGACCGCGCCGAGGAAGGTCATGGGGATCACGAGCAGGCTGAAGATGAGCGGCACCTGCCGGGGCTCGACGCGCGTCCCGATCGTGAGGCCGAGCGCGGCGCTCATCAGCGCGGCGAGCGGGAGCAGGGTGATCAGGTAGATCCAGTGGATGCTCAGGTGCACCGGTGTCGCCGGGATGAAGGTGGCGAGCACGAACACGACGAGGGCCGCGATGACCGCCTGGATCGCGCCCGAGGCGACCTTCTCGAGCGCGACGGCCCACACCGGCATCGGCGCGAGCACGCGGTCCTCGATCTCGCGTGTGTAACCGAAGTCCTGTACGAGCGGCAGCGCGACCGCCTGGACGCCCTGGAAGATCATCGAGCTCGCGATGACACCGCCGACCAGCAGCGTCGAGAAGCGGGCCGCGCCCGCCTGGCCGCCGATCGCCTGGCCGATCTTCGGGAACACGTACGCGAAGACGAAGATGAGCAGCAGCGGCTGCATCACGGTGCGGCCGAGGAACATCCAGATCTCCTTGCGGAGCACCGCGAGGTCGCGCAGCAACAGCGCCCCGAACGCGTTCCGGACGACCGCCGCGACGACCCGCGGGGTCGCGGACTCCTCGGGCGTGGTGACGGCGGCGCTACTCACGTAGCTCCCTCCCGGTGAGATCGATGAAGACGGTCTCGAGCGTCGTCTCTGTGACCCCGACGTCGTGCACCGCGAATCCCTTGCGGTCGGCGTAGCGTGATGATCTCGGGCAGCGTGGCGCCGCCTGCTCGCAGGTACACGTAGACGGTGCCGTCGACGACGCGGGCGGAGTCGACGCCGGGCATCGTGTCTCGAGCTCGCGGGCGAGCGCGTCGAGGTCGCCGGCCGCGTGCAGCCGGATCTCGGTGTCGGCGCCGATCGACCGTCTTGAGCGCGGCGGGGGTGTCGAGGGCGAGCAAGCGGCCGTGGTCGATGATCGCGACCCGCTCGCACAGCTGGTCGGCCTCCTCCATGTAGTGCGTCGTGAGCACGATCGTCTGGCCCCGCGCGTGCAGCTCGCCGATGACGTCCCAGAGCGCGAGTCGGCTCTGCGGGTCGAGACCCGACGTCGGCTCGTCGAGGAACAGCACGTCGGGGTCGTGCATGATCGCCCGGGCGACCATGAGCCGCTGGGCCATGCCGCCCGACAGCTCGTTCACGTTCGCGGTCGACGCGGTCGGCGAGCCGGAACTGTTCGAGCAGCTCGCCCGTGTGCGCTCGTGCGCTTGCCGGGCGCCCATCCCGAAATAGCGGCCGTGGAAGTACAGGTTCTCCGACGACGTCGAGCGCGCGGTCGAGCGTGTTGGTCTGCGGGACCACGCCGATGACCTGCTTGGCGCCGTCGCGGCCGGCGCGACCACGTCGATGCCGCCGACGAGGGCGCGGCCCTCAGTGGGGATGACCCGGGTCGTCAGCATGCCGACGGTGGTCGTCTTCCCGGCGCCGTTCGGGCCGAGCAGCCCGAAGATCTCGCCCCGGTGGACCCGCAAGGTCGAGGTTCTCGACCGCGCGCAGCGGCGCCGCCGCGGCCGTCGAAGACCTTCGTGAGGCCTTCGGTCACGATGACGTCGCCGTCGGTTCCGAGATGCGTGTTCGTGCGCTCGCGCGTCGACCGCCACCGTCGGGCTCCCTCCGACGCGCCGAGTGTACGGCTGGGCCCGGTCGGTACGCGACGTCGGCCCGGGCGGGGCCGGCTGTTCAACGTCCCGCAGAGCGTGGCTATCCTCCCGACGATGTCCGGGGGGATACGCGTCGTGTTCAACGGAGTCCGGGGTTCGACGCCGTGCGCCGGGCCGGACGTACGCGCGCTTCGGCGGCCATTCGTCGTGCGTCGTGCTCGAGACCGACGACGCGCCTCCGATCCTGCTCGATCTCGGCACCGGGCTGCGTCCCTACGCTCGGCGTTGCACGGGGGAGTTCCACGGATCGGTGCTGCTTGTCGCACCTGCACTGGGATCACGTGCAGGGGCTGCCGTTCTTCTCCCCGCTGCACGGCGAGGGGGCGACGCTCGACGTCTACGGACCCCGCCAGGAGACCGGACCCCTCGGTGAGGTGTTCGCAGAGATGATGCGGCCGCCGTTCTTCCCGATCGTGCCCGAGCCAGCTTGACCGGCGACGTGCGGTTCCACGACACCGGCGACGACGACTTCGCCATCGGAGCGGCGAAGGTGCGCGTCGACGGTGGGTGCGCCACATCGGCCCGACGCTGGGATTTCGTGTCGACATCGGCGGTCGTCTCGGTCGCGTACCTCCCCGACCACGGTCCGGGCTGCACCCCGAAGCACACCGACGACTACATCCCCGACCCGGTGCTGGAGCTGTGCGACGGCGTCGACATCTTGATCCACGACGCCCAGCACACGACCGCGGAGTTCGCAGCCGAAGCGGCACTGGGGGCACTGCACGACCGAGTACGCCGTCGACGTCGCCCGCGAAGCCGGCGCCCGCAGGCTCGTGCTGTTCCACCACGATCCCGCCCATGGCGACGACGAGCTCGACGCCATCGAGCAGCGCACGGCCGAGTCCGCGGCGCGCGTCGGGGCCCCCGAGGTCACCGCGAGCTACGAGGGGCTCGAGATCGATCCTCGCGCCGGCCCGGCCGGGAGCTGCATGAGCCCTGCCCGCAAACAGATCCTTGCCCCCGACGCCGCGGCGATTCGGACGGTCGTCGGCCACTACGCGACGGGTGTCGCGATCGTCACCGCGATCGACGGTGACGAACCGGTCGGCATGGCCTGCAATTCGTTCACGTCGGTCTCGCTCGATCCTCCGCTCGTGCTGTTCTGCGCGGCGAAGTCGTCCTCGACGTGGCCGCGTATCCAGAGCCGCGCAGAGATGGGCGGCGAACATCCTGGACGAGGACGGCGAGGAGATCTGCCGCCTCTTCGCACAGAAGGGGGCCGATCGCTTCGCGCATCTCTCGTACACGACGGGGCGCACGGGTGCCCCGCTCCTCGACGAGGCGATCGCCTTCGTCGATTGCGAGACCGTCGCCGAACACGATGCCGGCGATCACGTCATCGTCGTCGGGCGGGTCGCTCGAGCTCGGCTACGCGTCGGAGGGCAAGCCCTTGCTCTTCTACCGCGGCGGCTACGGGCGTTTCGACATCTAGACCCGTTACCGGCGGTGTCGCCGCAGCCGGTCGGCCACGTGCACGCGCGTTGTCGCCGCGATGATCGCGATCACGGCCTCGACGATCGCCAGAAGCCAGCCGATGAGCCCGATCCCGAAGACGAACGCGAGACGTCGCGGCCAGGAGGATCGCGGCCGCCAGCGCGTCCTGGGCGCGCACCGTCGGCCCCGCGACCGCGGTTCGACCGCGACTCCCCCGGGCGAGGGCAGTCGCGGGGCAATCGCGCGCTCGAAGGCGAGATGGAGCGCGTTCGCCCTGGGTCCGCCGAGAGCGCCGACGGCCACGACGAGCGCGACGCCGGGTACGAGCCAGGGGACCCTGAACACGAATCCGGCGAGCAGTGCGATTCCGACCGTCCCCTGGGCCACCCGATCGGTCCGGGCCTCGACCGCTTCGACCGGCTGATTCACCGGCGCAGCCTAAACCGGGCACCGGCGCCGCCACCCCGGCCAACTCTGGTGAACCTCAGGATCATCTGTGTCATTCGAGTGGAGCCGGTCTGTACGAAACGCGCCGACACCGCTACGCTCCGTGGTCAGGGGCTATCGCGGGGGGTTGGGGCGTGCGTCTTCGCCGATTGGAACAGAGCGACAACCGAACGACCTCCGACGCCGCGACCTTGGCGGGGATGGGTGGTGCCGAGGTGCTCGCCCACACTCTCGACGTCAGCCGGATCCGGGAGGCGACCCGGCGCGGGCGCCTCTGGCGCCTCTTGTTGTTGCTCGTACCGCTCACGGGTTACCTCTACTACCGGATCCTGACGAACAACCTCATCAGCCCCGGTCTCCCGCACTTCGGTCCGGAGGCGGTCCAGATCCTGTTGCCGGTGGGCTTGATCGTCGTGCTCTGCCTCGTGTTGGTCATACCCATGATGTCGATGGGGAAGTCGCCGCACGTGCGCTACGACGCGAGCGAGATCAACACGACGCTCGACGACGTCGTCGGGCTCGGCCCGGTGAAGGACGAAGTCGTCAAGACGTTGAACCTGTTCCTCGGTTACCAGACCTTTCGCCAGGTCATGGGGGGCAATCCACGCAAAGGCGTGCTCTTCGAAGGACCCCCCGGAACCGGCAAGACCTACATGGCCAAGGCGATGGCGCACGAAGCCGGTGTCCCGTTCCTGTTCGTGTCGTCGACCGCGTTCCAATCGCAGTACTACGGAGCCACCGGGCGCAAGATACGCAACTACTTCAAGGAGTTGCGCAAGGCCGCGGCCGAGGAGGGTGGCGCGATCGGCTTCATCGAGGAGATCGACGCGATCGCCGGCGCGCGCAGTGGCATGCGCTCCGCTCCCTACGGCGACGGCTCCGCTGCCTTCGGAGCCGCGCCGCACGGCCGCCGCATCGAGCGCAACATGAACGAAGGGATCTCGGGAGTCGTCAACGAGCTCCTCATCCAGATGCAGTCGTTCGACACGCCCACCGGAAGCCACAAGCTCACGGGCTGGTGGATCGACGGGCTCAATCGTTTCCTGCCGGCGCACCGCCGCATCCGAAAACGTGCGCCGGCCCCGACGAACGTGCTGCTGATCGCGGCGACGAATCGGGCGGCGGATCTCGATCCCGCGCTTCTCCGGCCGGGCCGCTTCGATCGCTCGATCCACTTCGACCTACCGAGCCGTTCCGGCCGGCGAGACATCATCGATTACTACCTCGATCGCAAGGCCCACGCGCCCGAGCTCGACAAGGAGGAGCGACGGGACGCGCTCGCGGCGATGACCTTCGGGTACACGCCGGTGATGATCGAGCACATCTTCGACGAGGGTCTCGTGTGGGCGCTACGCGACGGTCGGACCGCGATGGACTGGACGGACGTGCAGCAGGCGAAGATGACCGAGGAGATCGGCCTGAAGCAGCCGGTCGAGTACACCGACGAAGAACGGCGCACGATCGCGACGCACGAGTCGGGCCACGCCACGGTGGCATACCTCGTCGGTCAGAATCGCAAGCTCGAGGTGTTGTCGATCATCAAGCGACGCGACGCGCTCGGATTGCTCTCGCACAGCGATGGCGAGGAACGCTTCACACGTACGCGCTCCGAGCTGCTCGGGATGATGAAGATCGCGTTCGGGGGTATGAGCGCCGAAGAGCTCTTCTTCGGTGAGTCGGGTACCGGGCCGTCGAGTGACCTGATGCACGCCACGCGTATCGCCGCGCAGATGGTCGGTTCCTACGGCATGGCCGGTTCGCTCGTCTCGTACGACGCGGTCGAGGCCGGGCCGCTGTCGCAGGGCATCGTCGCCAAGGTGCTCGGCAACGAAGACGCGCGCGCGGCGCTCGAGAAGCTGCTCACCCAGGCCAAAGCCGACGTGCAGACCATGCTCGACGACAACCGGCACCTCGTCATCGCGCTGCGCGACGAGCTGCTCGCCCGGTCCGAGCTGGTCGGCGACGAGATCATCGATGTGTTGCGCGAAGCGGAAGCCCGCAAGCGTCTCGACGACACCGGGGTCCCGAAGCCGCGTGCATGACCACACGAACGACTTGGCCGGGCGGGTCGTGATCGTCCCGCAGGCGCATACCGATGCCGGCGCAGCCGTCGCGCGAGCGATGTGCGAGGCGGGCGCGACCGCCGTGCTCGTCGGCGACGGCTTCGCGCGGCTCGGCGCGGTCGCCGCCGCGATCCACGGCGATACCGGCGCTCCCGTCATGATCTTCGCCGGCGATCTCGCCGCGCGACGAGTCCCGGACGGTTCTCGCCGAGATGGTGTCGGAGCTCTTCCCGATCTGACGCGCGGGGGCCCAAAAACCTGACGGGAACGTCACAGTCGCGCTGATAGCCTCGATCGAGGTGGCAGACGACGGCGAGACGAAACAGCAAGCGGCCGCCGAGCGACAGGCCGCCAAGGTGGAGGGCGCGCAGACCCGCAAGCAGGGCTGGCGTCTGATGAAAGAGACGATCCGCGTCCACCCGAAGCTCATGGTCCTCGGTATCGTCGCCGGGCTCGTCTGGGCGGCGGCGCGGGTCACCGTCCCCCTGCTCGCGGGTGGCGCGATCGACCACGGCATCGCCCGCGGGCGAACCGGGATCACTCTGGCGCTGACGGGCGCGATTGTCGGCGTGGGAGCGGTGCAGGCGGTCGGCACCGGGCTCCGGCGCTACGCCGCGTTCGGCCTCGCGTGGAGGGTGGAGACCGACATCAGGATGCGGCTCGTCGCCCATCTCCAACGCCTGCACTTCGCGTTCCACGACCAGGCCCAGACCGGTGAGCTGATGGCGTACGCGAACACCGACATCCAACAGATCAACAACGTCATCCTGCTCATCCCGCTGACGATCGCCAGCACGATCCAGATGTCCGCCGTCGTGGTGATCCTCTTGCTCCGCAGTCCCGGGCTCGCGCTGTTCGCGCTCGGCCTGTTGCCGCTGCTCAACTTCTCCGCCACCCGGTTCAACCACCGCATGTACCCCGTCGGGATGCAGCTCCAAAAGGAGTTGTCCGACGTCTCGGGTGTCGTCGAGGAGAGCATCACCGGAGTGCGCGTGGTGAAGGGCTTCGGAGTGGAGCGCCTCCAGCGCTCGCGGCTCTCGACCGAAGCCGACAGCGTCTACGACCGAGCGATGGACGGCGCCCGACTGCGCGCGGGCTTCATGCCGCTCATCGACCTCTTGCCCGCGCTCGGGCTCGTCGGCATCCTCTGGTACGGCGGGCATCAGGTGCTCGACCATCACTTGACGGTCGGCGACATCGTCTCGGCCAACCTCTTCGTCGTGATGCTCATCTGGCCGCTCCGCATGATCGGCATGCTCGTGGGCCAGCTGCCCCGTTCGGCGGCGGCCGCGGGACGTATCGACTCGATCCTCGCGACCGATCCCGCGGTCCGGGACGTCCCCCATGCCCGAGCCCTGCCTGACGGTCCGGGGTCGGTGCGCTTCGAACGGGTGACGTTCGGCTACGGGCGGGGTCCCGCAGTCCTCGACGGGCTCGACCTCACGATCGAGGGCGGCGAAGCCGTTGCCCTCGTCGGTGCGACGGCGTCGGGTAAGACCACGATCGCCCGCCTCATCCCGCGCTTCTACGACGTGCACGCGGGCCACGTGCGGATCGACGGCGCCGACGTGCGTGACGTCCGGCTGAGCGAGGTGCGCCGGTCGGTCGGACTCGTGTTCGAAGACACGTTCCTCTTCTCCGACAGCGTGCGGAACAACATCGCGTTCGCGGATCCCGAGGCGCCGAACGAAGCGGTCGTCGCGCGCCGCGCGGCTCGCGGGCGCGGACGAGTTCATCCGCGAGCTCCCCGAGGGTTACGACGCGATCATCGGCGAACACGGGTACTCGCTCTCGGGTGGCCAGCGCCAGCGGATCGCCATCGCGCGGGCGGTGCTCGCCGACCCCCGCGTCTTGATCCTCGACGACGCGACGTCCTCGGTCGATCCGTCGAAGGAGCACGAGATCAGGGCCGCGCTCGCCGAGGTGATGCGTGGCCGCACGACGATCATCATCGCTCACCGCCCGGCGACGATCGCGCTCGCCGATCGGGTCGTGCTGCTCGACGGCGGCAAGGTCGTCGCCGACGGCACGCACGATCGCCTTCTCGCGACATCGCCGGCGTACCGCGAGGTGCTCGCGCGCGCCGCGCTCGACCCGGAGCCCGGCGTCGTGGACGACGAGGAGCTGCTCGACCTCCCGGGGGTGGGCGACTAATGGGCTGGTGGGGTGACAACGTTCCCGAGGAGACATTGTCCCGTGACGAGGCGACGCGGGTGGTGCGCCGACTCCTGCGCATGCTGCGTCCGTGGCGCGCCCTGATCATGGTCGCGGTCGTCGTGCTGATGGCGCAGGCGGCGACGCTGCTCGCCGGCCCGTTGCTGGTCAAGCACGGCATCGACTCGGGCCTGCCGAGCGTGCGCCATCCCTCGGGCAGCGCGAGCTCGCTCGACCACACCGTGCTGGCCTATCTGGCGGTCGCCTTCGCCGGCTTCGTGCTCGGTCGGATCGCGATCGTGGTCGTCGCCCGGGTCGGGGAAGGGTTCTTGAGGGATCTCCGCAACCGCCTCTTCGGGCACATGATGAGCCTCTCGCTCGACTACTTCGAGACGGAGAAGACCGGCCGGATCGTCGCTCGCATGACCTCCGACATCGACGCGATGGAGGAGCTCGTCTCGCAGGGGCTCGTGCTGTTCGTGCAGAACACCTTCGTGTTCGTCGGTGCCGTCACGGTCGTGCTCATCGTCTCGTGGCAGCTCGCGCTCGGAATCCTGGTGATCGTGCCGCCCGTGTTCTTCGGGAGCCGCTGGTTCCGGCGGGTGTCGAACAAGGCCTACCTCGAGGTGCGCGACTCGATCTCGACGAACCTCAGCACGCTGCAGGAGAGCCTCGAGGGTGTGCGGGTCGTGCAGGCATTCGGCCGTGAGGACGCGTTCACGCGCAAGTTCCACCGGACGAACGAGGACCAGTATCACGCGAACATGCACACGGTTCGCATCTCCTCGAAGTACTTTCCGATCATCGAGTACGCGGGTGTCGTCGGAACCGCGGTGATCATCGGCTACGGCGGTTGGTTGACGACGCGGGGCGTTGTCACGGTCGGCACGGTTGCCGCGTTCGTGTTGTGGCTGAACAGCCTGTTCGAGCCGATCAACCAGTTGAGCCAGTTGTACAACACCGTGCAGTCGTCGGCCGCGGCGCTGGCCAAGATCTTCGGCGTGCTCGACACCCGCCCGACTGTCCGCCAGCGCCAAGCCGCGATCGACCTGCCGACCTCGGGCGCGGTCGATGTCGACCACGTCACGTTCGCGTACGGTGCCAACGAGCCGGTGCTGCACGACGTCTCGCTGCAGATTGCCGACGGCGAACGGATCGCCCTGGTCGGCCCGACCGGAGCCGGGAAGTCGACCCTCGCCAAGCTGATCGCCCGCTTCTACGACCCCGTCGAAGGAACAGTGCGCGTCGGCGGTACCGACCTGAGGGACGCCGAGTTCGTCTCGTTGCGCCGCCGCGTGATCGTCGTCCCGCAAGAAGGTTTTCTCTTCGCGGGAACGTTGCGCGACAACGTGCGCGTCGGGCGGCCCGAGGCCACCGACGCCGAGGTCGAGGATGCGCTGCGGGTGCTCGGTCTGCTCGACCGTTTCGCGGCGTTCCCCGAGGGACTCGAGACCGAGGTGCGTGAGCGCGGGTCGCGGTTGTCGGCCGGCGAGCGCCAGCTCGTGTCCCTCACACGCGCCGCGCTGGCCGATCCGTCGGTCCTGATCCTCGACGAGGCCACGTCGAACCTCGATCCCGGCACCGAGCATGCCGTCGAGGCCGCCCTCGAGCGTCTGATGCACGGTCGCACCGTCGTCGTGGTGGCGCACCGTCTGTCCACCGCAGCCCGGGCCGACCGCGTCGGCGTGGTGTACGACGGTCGGCTCGCCGAGCTCGGGACGCATGACGAGCTCGTCGCGCTCGACGGACATTACGCCGAGCTGTACCGGGCCTGGGCGACCCACCAGGCGACACCGGAAGTCGCGTAGCAGTACCGTCGCGGCATGGTTGCGACTCCCACCCCTCTTGTCTACGACCCGTACGACTACGCGATCGATGCCGATCCCCACCCGATCTGGAAGCGGCTCCGCGACGAAGCGCCCGTCTACTACAACGCGCAGCACGACTTCTACGCGCTGAGCCGATTCGACGACGTGCTGCAGGCACATCTCGATCCCGTCACCTTCAGCTCCGCTCACACGACGGTGTTGGAGATGATGGGACCGGATCCGGATCCGTTCATGACGACGATGATGATCTTCATGGATCCGCCCCAACACACGCGCTACCGCAAGCTCGTCAGTCGGGCCTTCACCCCCCGGCACATGGCGACGCTCGAACCCCGAATCCGCACGCTCGCGGGAGGGTTCCTCGACGAGTTCTCGGGCGCGGGCCAGGGTGCTTTCGACTATGTCGCCGACTTCGGGGCCCGGCTACCGGTCATGGTGATCTCCGCGTTGCTCGGTGCGCCGGAGGAGGACGAGGCCCAGCTGCGCGAGTGGTCCGACGCGACGCTGCACATCGACCCGGGCGAGATGATGGGTGCGAGGATGGACGGCATCCAGCGCTTGATCCACGATTACTGGCAGGCGATCATCGACGATCGCCGGCGCCGACCACGCGACGACATCATGAGCGAGCTCATGATGGCCGATCTCGAAGAAGCCGACGGTTCCACCCGGCACCTCTCGGACGACGAGATCCACGCGTTCATGGGTCTGATCTCCGGCGCCGGCAACGAAACCGTTGCCCGGTTCCTCGGGTGGTCGGCGGTCGGGCTCGATCGGTTCCCCGATCAGCGCGCCAAGCTCGCGGCGAACCCGGGCTTGATCCCGAACGCGGTCGAGGAGATCCTGCGCTGGGAGGCACCGTCGGCGATCCAGGGTCGGTGGGTGACGCGTGAGGTCGAGATCGGCGGGTCGACGATTCCGGCCGCTTCGAAGGTCGCGCTGCTGACCGGCGCCGCGGACCGCGACGAGCGGATGTGGGAAGACCCCGATGTGATCAACGTCGAGCGCGACATGAGTCGCCACGTCGCGTTCGGTTACGGCATCCACTTCTGCCTCGGTGCCGCGCTCGCACGGCTCGAAGGACGTATCGCGCTCGAGGAGACGTTCAAGCGGTTTCCGTCGTGGACCGTCGATCACGACAACCTCGAGATGGTGCACACCAGCACCGTGCGCGGCTACGCCAAGGTGCCGATCGTCACCTGAGCGAAGGTCATCCGAGGTCGCCGCGGTGGTGGAGGAGCTCGTGGCCGGTGTGGATCCCGATCCACTCCGCGGTTCTGAGCGCGCGTTCGGGATAGTTGTACACGCCGGTGCGGTTCCAGCCGGTGTCGTCGAGCGAGTCGAGCGTGTCCGCGAACTTCTCCGCCGCCGCGATCAGCGAGTCCGCCACCGTGTTCGGATCCTGTTCGTTGTAGCGATCCTCGACCGCCCGTTCTTCGCGTCTCATCGGAACCAAGACCGGGTCGATCTCGCGCTGCATCAGCGCGACCCGCTCGGTCTGCACGCCGAGCAGGTCGCGGACGTGGCACGCGTATTCGAGGGGTGACCACACGTCGGGCTCGGGGCGAGTCCGCACGGCCGTGTCGTCGAAGGCGCGAAGCTTGGCGACGAACGCGTGAGCGTCCGAGCGGAGCCAGGGTGCGATCTCGGCCCGACCGACCGCGTAGCTGAATCCGCACTCGCGACACGCGTCGGCGTCGAGGGCCTTGTAGCCGACGAAGTCGAACAGGCGGATGTCCGGCGCGAACGGTCGCGGCGACGCCACGAGTCGGTGTACGCCGACCGCGAACATGGAGTGTTCGGGCGCGTAGAAGGCGACTTCGTCGAATCCGTTCCCGCCGAAGCGTTCCCGTACCGCCGGTGTCGCGTCGGGACGGCGGCGATGGCGCGTCCAGATCACGGTCGCCCCGGGTGCGCACAGGGTGGGCGCGAGATCGATCGTGTTCATCATGTCGGCGTGCGTGACGTTGCCGAACACTCCGCACACGAGCACGAGGTCGGCTGGAACCGCGCCCGTATACGCCGAGGTCGTTCCGGCGTTGGCGACCCGCACGTCGATCCCGCCGGGAGCGTGCTGGCGCGCGGTGGCGGCGAGGCCGGGATCCAGCTCGACCAGACGGCCGCGCACATCATTCCGGCGCGGATGGCGACCGAGGACGCCGAGCAGGTCGCGGCCTTCGCCCGCGCACATGCTGACGACGCGGATCCGACCGGGAGGCGAAGCGTCGAGCGCAGTCTCGATGCATCGCTGCACGATCGAGAGCCGTTGCGCGAGGGGGCTGTCGGCCCGGTCGTAAGCCAGGTGCCAGTCCCGCCAATGGTGCGTGTCCTGTGCCATTCGGACAGAATCATCGCATGACCGGGAGCAGCATCTCATGACTTATCGCGTCGTCCAGTGGGCAACGGGGTTGCTCGGCAAGGAAGCGATCAAGGGCGTGCTCGCCCATCCCGAGCTCGAGCTCGTCGGATGCTGGGTGCACAGTCCCGACAAGGTCGGCCGCGACGTCGGCGAGCTCTGCGACATCGACCCGATCGGCGTGAAGGCGACGAGCTCGCTCGACGAGATCTGCGCGCTCGACGCCGACGTCGTCGTGTACGCGCCGGTGATGGCGAGCACTCGCGACGTGATCCGGTTGCTCGAGTCCGGGAAGAACGTGGTCACGCCGGTCGGCTGGATCTACCCGGCCGACACCCCCGGGGTCGCCGCGCTGCAGGCCGCGTGCCTCACCGGCAAGGTCACGCTGCACGGCACCGGCATCAATCCCGGAGGCATCACCGAACGGTTCCCACTCATGTTGTCGGCGCTGTGTCGCGACATTCGCCACGTGCGAGCGGAGGAGTTCTCCGACATCCGCAACTACCCGACCGACATGGTCGTGCGTGAGGTGATGTTGTTCGGCAAGGACCCCGAGGCGGCATCCAAGAGCCCGATGATCGAGATCCTCGGCCACGGGTTCATGCAGTCGATCGACATGGTTGCCGCCGAGCTCGGTTGGACGCTCGACCCCGAAAAGGCCTCGAAGCACGAGTGGGCGGTGGCGACGGCCGACATGGACACGCCCGTCGGCGTCATCGAGAAGGGCACCGTCGCCGCGCAACGCTTCACCTGGCAGGGGACGGTCGGCGGCGAACCGGTGATGACCGTCCGGGTGAACTGGCTGATGGGTTCGGAGAACCTCGATCAGCCGTGGACGCTCGGTGAACAGCGCTTCGAGGTCGAGTTCGAGGCCGAGCCGCCGGTGAAGTGCATCTTTCACGGCCTGCACCCTCCGGTCATCGGCGAGCATCCCGAGATCGGGCTCATCCCCCCGGCCCAGCACTGCGTGAACGCCATCCCCTATGTCTGCGACGCCGAACCCGGCATCAAGACCTACCTCGACCTCCCGCTGCTCGCGGGGCGGGCGGCGGTTCGCTGAGCCGCGTCAGAGGCGTTCGAACGGGATCGTGAACGCGGGCGCCTCGACACCACCGTCGACCTCGAAGATCTTGCCGGTAACGAACGATGACGCCGGCGCGCTGAGGTAGACGACTGCCGCCGCGATATCGGCCGGTACGCCCACACGCTGCATCGGGGTGTTCCCTTCGAGCTGGGCGCGCACCGTCTCGTCGGAGAGCACATGCGCCAGAGCCTCGGTCTCGATGCCGCCGACCTCGATCGCGTTGACGCGGATCTTCGGGGCGAGCTCGGGTGCCATCGCGCGCGTCATCATCGACAAGGCGGCCTTGGCCGTCGAGTATGCGGTGAAGCACGGTTGCACCATGCTCGCCGAGCGCGACGAGATGTTGACGATCGCGCCGCCGCCGGCCGCGACCATCTGCGGGACGACGAGCTTGCTCAGCAGGAACGCGGACGTCACGTTGAAGCGCAACGCCATCTCGAACGACCGCTCGCTCGTCGCCATGAATGCGCGGGGCAACGAGCCGCCGGCGTTGTTCACCAGGATGTCGATGCGCCCGAGCTCGGCCACGCTGCGCGCCACCAGCGCTTCGAGCTGATGTGTCACGGTGACGTCGGTCGCGATCGCGAGCGAACGCCGGCCGAGATCGCGTACCTCGGCTGCCACCGCGTCGATGTCGGATTGGGTGCGCGCCGCGCACACGACGTCGGCGCCTGCTTCCGCCAACGCCCGTGCGCACCCCGCGCCGATGCCTTTGCCTGCGCCGGTGACGATCGCGACTCGACCGTCGAGGCGGAACTGATCGAGGATCACGTGTTGCCCCGTTCGGGAGGTCCGGCTAGTTGGCGAGCGCCTTCTCGATGGCATTGACGATGTCGGCGTTCTCGGGCTCGACCATCGGCGAGAAGCGCTGGATGACCTCGCCGTCGCGACCGATCAGGAACTTCTCGAAGTTCCAACGGATGTCGCCGGTGTGGCCTTCGGCATCGGCCTTCGGCGTGAGCTGCTGGTAGAGCTCGTGGCGGCCGTCGCCGTTCACCTCGATCTTCTCCGAAAGCGGGAACGTCACGCTGTAGTTGGTGCTGCAGAACGTCTTGATCTCGTCGGCCGTCCCCGGCTCCTGCGCCCCGAACTGGTTGCAGGGGATACCGACGACCTCGAAGCCTTGTGCGCCGAAACGCTCGTGGAGCTTCTCGAGGCCTTCGTACTGAGGCGTCAGGCCGCAGAAGGACGCGACGTTGACGAGCAACGTGACCTTGCCCTTCTCGCCGGCGAGGACACCGGCCTTGCCGTCGAGCGAGTTGAGCGGAACGTCGTACACCGACATAGGTGGCCCCTTTCGAGATTGCCTGCCGGGCACCCTACGGCAGGAGGAGCGGAGCCGTCACCCGAGCTGTCACCCGAGGAGGCGCTCGAGCAACTCGATGCATCCCAGCTCGGTGCAGGCCGCGGTCGCCCGCTTCGTGCCGCCGAGACCGATGTGCAGGGGTTGCCACTTCGAGCCCATCCCGGCGGTGGAGGTCGCGGATACCCACGAGTAGACGGCGAACAGTCGGTACTGCTCCCACGCCGCGTCCGGATCGAGCGCGATGGCGGGGTCGTGCTCGGCGAGCAGCTCGCAGTAGCGCTCCACCCAACCGCGTTCGTCGGTGGCCCGCACCGCGGCCGGGACCGAGTTGCACAGGACGTAGGCGACGTCGCGCAGCCCGGGCGAACGGCCGATCACCGCCCAGTCGAGGAATCCGGTGCGGTTCCCGTCGACCGTGTCGACGAAGAGGTTGCCCATGTGGGGGTCGCCGTGCACGAAGGTCCGGGGCCCGGAGTTCCACAGCGCCGCGATGTCGTCGTTGCGGGCGAGGTAGATGTCGGCCAGGCGGTGGAACTCCTCGGGCAACTGGCCGCCCAGCTTGTCGACCGCCATCTTGACGAACACGGCCCCGCCCCCGCCGCCGCCCGTGCCCTTGGACGCGAGCCAGGCGAGGTCGCCGCCTTCGTCGAAGCGCGGCGACTCCCAATAGCGCGCGTGCAGCGCCGCGAGGTTCTCGACGATGTCGTTGGCGCGCCAGGCAATGTCGTCGTCGGTCGGGTGGGGGAACCGGCAGCCGCTCGCGACGAGGTCTTCGAGCACCATCGCGTAGCGCTCGCCCCCATCGGTATCGGGTCGGTGTCGGTGTCGGAGAACCAGACCTGGGGGACGCGCACCGGGACCTCGGGCCGCGAGGTCGCGGTAGAAGCGGGCCTCCGCGACACCCATCCCCACGGACGTCACGAACTTGCGCTGGTGTTCGTCGAACGGCGCGAGCTTGACGAACACGGTCGGCGGGACACCCGGCTCACCGGTCAACGCGACCCGCGCCCGGCCGGTGGTGCCGGAGCTTCGGTCGAGAACCTCGGCGCTGCGCACATCGCGCCCGAGTGCGGTCGTGAACCAGGCGGCGGTGAGGTCGTCGACGTCGAGGGGCAGCACGGGCGTCAGGCTACGCGCGGCCGCTAGCTTCTGCGCTCGTGGCTTCCTCTCGCGTCAATCGCCAGGTGGTGCTCGCGCAGCGGCCGGTCGGCATGGTGACCGAGTCGTGCTTCGCGACGACCGAGGTCCCCGTCCCGGAGCTCGGTGAAGGCGAAGCGTTGCTCGAGGTGCGCTATCTCGGCATCGACCCCACGATCCGCGGGTGGATCAACGAGCGTGGCAACTACATGGCCGGCGTGGCGATCGGTGAGCCGGTGCGATCGAACGGCGTCGGTGTGGTCGTCGAGACCAACAATCCCGACGAGTATCCACTCGGGCGCGCGTTCATGCACCTGACCGGCTGGCAGCAGTACTGCGTCGTCGAGTCGAATCCCTTCCCGCCGATCACGATGGTCCCCGAGGGCGTCGAGCTCCTCGACGTCCTGGGTGTGCTCGGACACGTCGGCATCACCGCGTACGTGGGCGTGCTCGAAGTCGCCAAGCCGCAACCGGGTGAGGTGTTCTGCGTGTCCGCGGCTGCGAGCAGTGTCGGATCGGTCGCGGGCCAGATCGCGAAGATGCAGGGCGCGCGCGTGATCGGGATCGCGGGCTCGCCGGAGAAGTGCGCGTGGGTCGTCGAGGAGCTTGGATTCGACGCGTGCATCGACTACAAGCGCGAGGACGTGGCGAGCCGACTGAAGGAGCTCGCACCCAAGGGTGTCGACGTGTTCTTCGACAACGTCGGGGGCGAGCTTCTCGACACGGTGCTCCGCCGTTTGGCCATGAACGCGCGTGTCGTGCTGTGCGGGGACATCTCCACCTACAACATCGACGGGCCTCCGCCCGCGCTTCACAACGTGCGCTACCTGATGGGCAAGCGAGCGCGGATGGAAGGCTTCAACACCCTCGACTACTGGGACCACTACGCCGAGGCCGCGAGCCGGCTCGCGGGCTGGCTCGCGGAGGGCAGCATCAAAGCGCGGGTGCACGAGCTCGAAGGCATCGACCGCGCTCCCGAGGCGCTGGTGCGCCTGTTCGCGGGCGATCACCTCGGGAAGCTCGTCGTTCGCGTCTAGCCGTTCCACCCTGTCGCGTGACCGGGATCAGGGCTCGTCGAGGTCGGCAAGCGGGATCGTGGGCGCCGCAGTCGCGTCGTTTCGCGCCGGCAGATCGTGGGTGAGGTCGCCCGGAACGGATGGCGCGCGGTGCGGGAGATACACCCGGAAGGTCGAGCCGTGACCGGGCGTGCTCCGCACCTCGGCCCGGCCCCCGTGCGCGCCCGCGATGGCCGCGACGATCGCGAGCCCGAGGCCGGCGCCTCCGCTCGAACGTGTGCGCGACGGGTCGGAACGCCAGAACCGCTCGAACACACGGTTGGCGTCCTCGGTCGCCATGCCGGGGCCTTCGTCTGCCACCTCGATGACGGCTTCGTCGGCCGAGTCCAGGACGCGCACATGGACGGGGGTGCCCGATGGCGTATGGCGGTTCGCGTTCTGCAACAGGTTTCCCATCACCTGACGCAACCGGAGCTCGTCGCCGGGGACGAACACCGCGCCGTTGGGTGCATAGTCGATCGGTCGGGCGGGGGCGACCGCGCGAGCGTCGTCGACCGCGTCGCGCGCGAATGCGCGTGAGATCGACCGGCTGTTGTTCGAGGGGTCGACCCTGATCGAGGCGAGCCAACAGCAACAAGTCGTCGACGAGGGACCCCATCCGGTCGGACTCTTCCTCGATCCGGCGCATGGCCTTGGCAAGATCTTCCGGGCGATCGGCGGCGCCACGCCGGAACAGCTCTGCGTATCCGCGGATCGAGGTGAGCGGGGTGCGCAACTCGTGCGACGCGTCACCGACGAACCGACGCAGGCGGACTTCCGATGCGGCGCGGGCGGCGAACGCGGTCTCGATCTGTTGCATCATCTCGTTGAGCGCGAGCCCGAGCCGTCCGACCTCGGTGTGTTCGTCGACCACGTCGACGCGTCGGGAGAGGTCGCCCGCTGCGATCGCGCCGGCCGTCTCCTCCATCTGCTCGAGCGGGCGCAGTCCGAGCTTGATCACCCACCACGCAAGGATCGCCAGGACGACGAGCACGGCGAGCGTGACGACGAATTCCACGAAGAGGAGGTGATGCAGGGTGTGGTCGACGTCGGCCAGCGGGATGGCGACGATGAGTGACGCTTGCACGGTCTGTCGGGGACCGACCGCGGTGACGACACGGAAGAACTGCGGTGGTGCGACGGCGACCCGGTAGTGGGGCGATCTGACCGTGAACGTCGTGCCGGCCTTGAGCGTGGCCGGCAGCACGGGACTCCGCTCTTTGATCACGCCCGGATTCGTCGCGAGTATCGCTCCGGTATCCGCCGAGCGAACTTGTGCCCAGGTACCCGGCGGGAGGAGCGCGCGCTCGTGCTGTCGTCCCCGCTCTGGGCGAACGCCGAGAAGAACAGGTCCGGCGACTGGGCGGCCGATGCCAGCTGGTGGTCGACCCGGTCCAACAGGTCGGCGCGGGTCTGGCGGTACGTGACGGCACCTGCGACTGCGAGGCCGATCGCGGTGAGCACGACCAGTCCGAGCAGGAGCCGGACGCGCAGCGTCACGGGACGTCAGCCTTCGGGGGGAGTCCGCAACGTGTAGCCAACACCCCGAATGGTATGGATCAGCGGGGGACCGAGCTTGTCGATCTTCTTGCGCAGATAGCTGATGTAGGTCTCCACGACGTTGGCGTCGCCGTCGAAGTCGTATTCCCAGACGTGGTCGAGGATCTGCGACTTCGACAGGGCCCGGCGCGCGTTGAGCATCAGGTAGCGCAGGAGCTTGTACTCGGTCGGCGTGAGCTCGATCCGGGTACGGCCGCGCCACACCTCGTGGGTGTCGTCGTCGAGCTCCAGGTCGGCGAAGATGAGACGGGCGGTTCCGTCGCCGTTGATCGCGCCCGTCCGGCGCAGCACGGCCCGGACGCGGGCCACGAGCTCTTCGAGACTGAAGGGCTTGGTGACGTAGTCGTCGCCCCCGACCGTCAGTCCCTTCACCTTCTCCTCGGTCGAGTCGCGCGCCGTGAGGAACACGACGGGGACGTGGTGCCCGTCGGCGCGTAGCCGTTGGACGACGGCGAACCCGTCTCGGTCGGGGAGCATGATGTCGAGCACCATGAGATCCGGGCGGAAGGCCGCGGCTGCCCTGAGGGCGTCGGAGCCGGTGCTTGCGACCTCGACGTCGAATCCTTCGTAGCGCAAAGCCGTCGCGACGAGGTCGGTGATGTTCGCCTCGTCGTCGACGACGAGGACTCGTGTATCAGCCACCCTTTGATGCTCGCGCCTGGAGTTGTGTGAACGCTGTGAACGCCCTGAGCGAGGAAAGCATGTATTGACCAGGTAATTCGCAGGCGAATGCCGTGCCCCTCCCAGGCCGATCTCAGCCTGCTGACCGACGATGACCATTCGGAACCTCTGGAAGGAACGCAAATGGTGCGAAGTCGCATGGTCACGGGTATCGCGGTGGCGGGAGCAGTAGCGGTCGGGGGTATCGGAGGCGCCATCATCGGCGTGCCCGGTCTGTCGGGTGCCCAGCAGTTCCCCACCAGCGCGACCGCCACCGCGGCAACCGGCACCGCCGCGGCGAACCGCCCGCTGCGCGATTCCGCGCTGATCGACGCGGCCGCGAAGGCGCTCAACCTGACTTCCCAGCAGCTGATGACGAAGTTGAGCGACGGCAAGACGACGATCGCCGACGTCGCCAAAGCGCAAAAGGTCGACATCAACACTGTGATCACGGCGATGTCCAACGCCGATCACACCCGTATCAGCGACATCGTCAACCAGCCGTGGCCGAAGTTCGCGCCCGGAGGCCCCCGTCTCGGCGGTCCGCCGTTCGGTCGGGCGTTCGGTCGGTTCGGAGGTGTCGCCCTCGACCAGGTGGCCGCGGCGCTCGGGATCGCGCCGGCCGATCTGAAGGCCGACCTCGCCAAGGGCCAGACGATCGCGCAGATCGCCAAGTCCAAGAACGTCGACGTGAACGGCCTCATCAACACCTTGGTCACGGATGCCTCGAAGCGGATCGACCAGGCCGTGACGGCCGGACACCTCGACAAGGACCGGGCCGACAAGCTCAAGGCCTCCCTCAAGACCGAGATCACGAATCTCGTGAACAACGGCTTCCCGAAGGTCCCGGCGGGTGGATTCGGTTTCGGCGGCCGGGCCCGAGGCCACGGCCCGGGTTCGGGCAGCAATGCCGGTCCCTTCGGTGGCGCGGGCGGCGGGCCGAGCACCTCCAGCCCGACGACAGCGGCGCCCACGTCGTAGTTCCGACCGCTCCCCGTACGCGGCGCCGGGCCTAGATTGCCCAAACGCCCGACGTCGAACGAGGAGCGGTTGTGCACGAACGCACGAGCAAGTCGACAGGATCGTCGATCGCTGCGTCCCGGGGTTCGCAGGCATGAGCTCGCCGGTCACGCCGCTCGTGAACCGAGCGCGGGACTTGCGCACGTTGATCGAGCACGACGCCGCGCAGGCTGAAGCGGAGGGGTCGACCACCGACACCGTCGTCGACGCGCTCGCCGAGGCGGAGCTGTTCTGGATCCTCGTGCCGCGCGAGCTGGGCGGCGCCGAAGTCGGCATCGAGGAGGCGCTCGCGGTGTTCGAGGAGCTCTCGTACGCCGACGGTTCGACAGGCTGGTCGGCAATGGCGAACGCGACCTCCTCCGCCTTCGCCGCGATCTACACGAGCGACGACGCGGCCAAGGCGATGTTCAACGGCGAGAGCCGTGGGATCCACGCCGGGATGTTCGGTCCGGTCGGATCGGCCCGGGCCACCGACGACGGCTTCATGGTGAGCGGCAAGTACCAGTTCGGGTCGGGCTGCGCGCACGCAACCTGGTTCGCCGCGGGGACCCAAGAAGTCGACGCCGAGGGTGAAGGTATGAGCGACGCCTCGGGACTGCCGGCGTTCCGCGTCGTGTTCCTCCGGCCGGAGCAGGTCGCGTTGCACGGCAACTGGGACGTGCTCGGGCTGGCGGGCACCGGCAGCTATGACTACTCCGTCGAGGATCAGTTCGTCGGCGAGGGGTTCTCGTTCCCGCTGCTGGCGGCGACACCGCGGCGCGGCGGGCCGACCTACAACCTCGGCTTGTTCGGCATCGTGGCGTCGGGCCACGCCGGTTTCGCGCTGGGAGTCGGCATGCGGGCGCTCGACGAGCTGCTCGAGCTCGTTCCGACCAAACAGCGAATGGGCGCGTTCACGCCTGTCGCGGACGAGCAGCTGTTCCAACACGACTTCGCGCTGCACGACGCTGCCCTACGCGCGGCGCGGGCGTACGTCTTCGACGTCTTCGGTGCCGCGGAGGCGACGGCCGTTGAAGGCGATGCCCCGACCCTGGTCGAGCAACAGCGGATGCGCCAGGCGACGACCTACGCGACCCGGGTTGCCGCCGATGCGACCCGATTCGCCTACACATGGGCGGGTACTACCGCGCTCCGCAATGGCGGTGTCCTGCAGCGGTGCTTTCGCGACATACACGCGGGCACCCAGCACGTGTACGTCGACAACAACACGCTCACCGCGTACACGCAGTCCCTCTTGCTCGCCCGCCCCACCTGACGTTTCTCCCGTCCCCCACCCGCCCCCGCCACAACAGATGTGCGAGAAATCCGCGCCAGGCACGGAAAACTCGCACATCTGTTGTGGCGGGTGGGGCGGGGTGTTGTGGGTGAGTGTGGGGTCAGTGGGGCTCGAGGTCGTGACGCAGGACCTTGCCGGTGGAGTTCCGCGGGAGGTCGTCGACGAACTCGACCTCGCGGGGAACTTTGAAGCGGGCGAGCTTGGCGCGGACGAAGGAGCGCACGGTCTCGGCGTCGAGATCGGCGCCGGCGCGGGGGACCACGAACGCCTTGAGTCGGGCGCCGAACTCGGGATCGGGGATGCCGATGACGGCGGCTTCGACGACGTCGGGGTGACGGGCGATCACGTCCTCGACTTCGCGCGGGAACACGTTCTCGCCGCCGGAGACGATCATCTCGTCGTCGCGACCGTCGACGAACAGACGCCCGTCCCGGTCGAAGTGTCCCGTGTCGCCCGTGTGCATGAACCCGTCGATGACGGATTTGGAGCGGCCGTCGGTGTAGCCCGAGAAGCTCAGCGGGCCGCGTACGAAGATGCGGCCGGTCGCGTTCGGCGGGACCTCGCGGCCGTCGTCGTCGAGCAGGCGTACGAGCGTCCCCCGGGGAGGGCGTCCGGCGGTTGTCGGCGCGCAGCGCAGGTCGGCCGGCGTCGCGACCGAGACGGACCCGACCTCGGTCGAGCCGTACAGGTTGTGGACGACGTCGCCGAAGGCGTCCATGAAGCGGGTGGCGAGATCGCCGGGTAGGGCCGATCCGGAGAGCGGGACGAAGCGCAGCGACGACGTGTCGAAGCGCGTCCGCACAGCAACTGGCAGCTCCATGATGCGGATCAGCATCACCGGGACCGCGACGAAGACCTCGGCGCGGTGTCGAGCGATCAGTGCGAGAGCCCCCTCGGGGTCGAATTCGCGGGCGAGCACCATCGTGTCGCCCAGCAACAGGCTCGTCGTCGCGTTGGCGAATCCCCATGCGTGGAAGCACGGCGCCGCGATGACCATCTTCTCGTGGGCGCGGTAAGGGAGGCGTTCGAGCAACGCGAGCCCGGCGCCGACGTGGGGTGTCCCCGCGACCATCGCGCCCTTGGGAGGTCCGGTGGTACCCGAGGTGAGGATGATCGTGCGGCCCGCGACCGCGGGCCGATTCAGGTGGGGGCCGTGAGCGTGCCGGGCGGCGAGATCGTCGATCGTGCGGGCGTCGTTCGGGCGCGAGGCGGCCCTGGTCGGATCCGTGTCGTCGACCCACGCGCGAAGGCGATGCTCGACACCGGCCTCGGCGACGAGCGGGGCGAACTCGTCGTCGTGCACCAGCACCACGGCGCGCTCTCGTGCGAGGACCTCGGCGATCTGGGGTCCGGCGAACCCCGTGTTGAGGAAGAGCGCGTTCGCGCCGAGCTTGGCCAGGGCACCGGTGATCTCGAAGAAGTAGCGATGGTTCCGACAGAGAACGGCGACGGTGTCACCCGCCCGCACGTCCATCTCGATCAAGCCCGCGCGCGATCGCCTCGGCGCGGGCGTCGAGCTCGGTGAAGCTGAGCGGACCGCGTTCGTCGATGAGCGCGGGGAGATCGCCATGGCGGGCCGCTCCGATCGCGAACACGGCGGGCAGCCCGGTGCCCCAGTGGCGGACGGCCTGGACGAGGCGACGGATGCGATCGGGTCGCTCCGGGCGCAGGATCCCGGATCGCAGCAGCGCCCGGGCGGCTCGGGTCGCGTCGGCGAGCTGATCGGTCGTTCGCACGAGTCGATGGTACGAGGCGGACTCGAGGTGTGACGCAGCGGTGACGGGCCGGGAAGATCGTGGCCGGGTGCCCGCCGTCGGCGTCCAGGGTCGTCCCGTTCTCGCGGACGAGGGCAAGACCTCCGTCCTGCGTTCGCCCGCCGACGCCCCGCGCCTCAGCACCGCCCTGGCCCGCAGCTTCGAGCTCGTCGCCGGCATCGCCCTGTTCGCGCTCACTGCGACCGCCCTCGTCGTCGTGCTCGTACCCACCTCCGCGGCCCGGCGATCGGGATTCGCGGTCGAGCTCGTGTTCGTCGGCATCGCGCTGGTGGTGCTCGCGCTGCTGTTGAGCCGGCGCAGCGCTCGGGCCGTGGAACAGCCCCTCGACGTGCTCGACGCCGCGCTCGCGGCGATTACGTCCGGCGACCTCGACGTGCGGGTGAGCCTCGAAGGCGCCGCGGCCGAGATCCAGTTCGTGGGCGAGTCGGTGAACACGATGGTGCGCGAGCTCGCACGGTTGCAGGTCGTCGAGATCGAACGGACGAAGGATCAGCGGGTCCGGCGCGAGCTCTCGGAGGTGGTGCACGCGTCCCTCGACCTCGACCATGTCGTGCAGCGGGCGGTCGAGGTCGTCGGCGACGCCCTCGAGGTCGACCGCGTGCACATACGCCTCGACGGCGCCGAAGAGGGTCGACTGGCCGCGGAATGGCGTCGTTCCGACGAGGTCACTTCGTTGCGCCCGGTGGCACCGGACCGTGAGCTGTACCCGTTGATCCACCTGATCGGTGTCACCGAGGATCGCCGCGCGGTCGTGATCCGCGACACGCGTGACGAGGCACGGTTCAGCATCGAGCAACGTGAGGCGTTCGGTGAGCTCGGTGTGCGGGCCGCGCTGAAGTACCCGATCGTGGTCGGGTCGCGGGTTGCGGGCGTGCTCGTCGCGAGTGAGCAGCGGGAGCCGCGAGCCTGGTCGGAAAGCGAGGTGACGTTGATGGAGGGATTCGCACGCGAGATCGGACGCGCTCTCGACCACTCGCTCGCGTTCGAGTTGCAGGCACGGATGACGGACCGTCTCGCCGTGCTCGACCGTTCGAAGAACGACTTCTTGTCGGAGGTCTCGCGTGAGCTACGCGGACCTCTCGCGAGCGTGCTCGGCTATATCGAGCTCCTCACCGACGAGTCCGCCGAGGTCGTGACGGACGAGCAGCGACGGATACTCGGTGTGGTCGAGCGCAACGCCGAAAAGCTGCTGGTCCTCATCTCGAACCTGCTCACCATGTCGCGTATCGAAGCCGGTACGTTCGAGCCCAACCTGGCGCCGGTCGACGTGGAGGACGTCGTTCGCCGCGTGCGCGACGCGGTCACGCTGTCGGCGACCGACGCGGGGCTCGATCTCGAGGTGAACGTCGAGCCGGATCTCGAGCTCGTCGCCGACGAACGCCAGCTCGAGCGAGCGCTGCACAACCTGGCGACCAACGCCGTCAAGTTCACACCGTCCGGTGGCCGTGTCGACATCTCGGCGCGCTCCGAAGGCTCGGAAATCGTGATCGCGGTGCGCGATACCGGAATCGGCGTTCCTTCCGTCGAGCAGGGTGAGCTCTTTTCCCGGTTCTTCAACTCCAAGGCGGCGCCACGGCGTGAGACCCTCGGCACTGGTCTCGGGTTGTACATCGTCAAAGAGATCGTCGACCGCCACCACGGCACTGTCGGTGCTGTCTCGGTGCAAGGGCAAGGGAGCACTTTCACGATGCGCCTTCCCTCCCGACCGCCGGCGACGCGAAGCGGGACGAGCAACCGTCAACCCGCTCGCGTCGTCGACGTGCGAGCAGCGACGCCGTCGCAAGCGTCGATGCCGTCGTGATCAGTGCCGTCATGATCAGCATCGACGATCGGAGCCCTTCATGAGTCTCGTCTTCATCGTCGACGACGATCCCGACGTCCGGGGTCTCGTCGAATACAAGCTCGCGCAGAACGGACACACAGTGTTGAGCGCAACCAATGGGCAGGACGCGCTCCGGCTCGTTCCCGAAGCCTTGCCCGATCTGCTGATCCTCGACGTGATGATGCCGGGACTCTCCGGGTTCGACGTGCTCGAGCAACTCCGTGCCACCGAGGCGACGCGCGAGTTGGCCGTGATCATGCTCACCGCCAAGGCGCAAGAGGCTGATACCGAGCGCGGTTTCACCCTGGGTGCGAACGACTACATCCTCAAGCCGTTCAGTCCGCGGGAGCTCATGAGCCGCGTCAGCGCCTACCTGGTCCCCGTCGATGAGCCGGGCTCTCGCAGTCCACTCGGGAGGTAGCGTTCCCGTTTGCCGACGGTCGGCGGCCGAGTGGATGCGAGATGACGATGGAAGTTCCGAGGGTGGGGGCCGATACCGGGATCGACGATGTCGAAGCGGCTTTGCGTGAGGCGGGGTGTGTCGTCATCGAGCGGCTCGTCCCCGACGCGCAGATGGATCGCATCGGAGTCGAGCTCGAACCGTTCATGGGAGCGACTCCCGTCGGCGGAGACGAGTTCACGGGCTTGAACACGCGCCGGACCGGATCTCTCCTGGCGCGTTCACGCGAGTTCCGCGCGCTCGCCGCCCACCCGATCGCGATCGCGACGCTCGACCGCGTGCTCGGCGATCACGCGACGAGCTACCAGCTGCATCTCACCCAGGTCATCGAGATCGGGCCGGGCGAACCCGCGCAGTTCGTGCATCGTGACCAATGGGCGTTCGACTTCTTCCCGTTCCCGAGCGGATTCGAGGTCGAGTGTCACACGATGTGGGCCATGAACGACTTCACCGAGGAGAACGGCACGACGCGTGTGATCCCCGGCAGCCATCAGTGGGACGACAAGCTGCGGCCGAGCGTCGACGAGACGGTTCCCGCGGAGATGGCGAAGGGCTCGGTGCTCCTCTACCTCGGATCGCTGTACCACGGTGGTGGTGCGAACCGGTCGCAACACGCGCGCCGCGGGATCAACGTCGGTTACACGTTGTCGTGGTTGCGCCAGGAGGAGAACCAGTACCTCGCCTGCCCGCCCGCGGTGGCGCGCGAGCTCCCCGAGGATCTGGCCCGGCTGGCCGGCTATCGGCGAGGGGCGTACGCGCTCGGTTACTACGGCGACCTCCGGGATCCGTACGACGCGGTCCGTGGCGAGGACGTCGAGGGCCGACAGAGTTTCCTGCCCGGGAGCTGAGCCCGGTCGACGAGCCGGACGGTGTCGACTTGGCCACTCGTGGCAGGTTGCGTACTATGTCTGGTCCGCCGCGGGGTGGAGCAGTCTGGTAGCTCGTCGGGCTCATAACCCGAAGGTCGCAGGTTCAAATCCTGCCCCCGCCACCAACGAAATTGCAGGTAGGCCCGGTGCGCAAGCACCGGGCCTTCTGCATGTGGTGCCGAAAATGGTGCCGACATCGCGAACTCGCGTCGTGAGCGTGGTGGCGCACAACCCGAAGGTCGCGCGTGTTCGCCACGGAGCGCGGCATCTTCGTGTCGTCCTGTCCCGGTTGCTCCCGTCGCGTGTGTCGTTCTGCACCGCGACTGAAAGGCGTAAGTGGAGCCAACGATGAATGTCGCCGACATCGCATCGGGCCGACAACCCGATGGTCGCTGCCACGGTGATTCAATGCGGTAGCCGGCGTCGCTCGTTGCGCTCGTGCCGGTTGTCCCGCCCGGATTCGCGTTCGCAGGCCGACCGCCTGAACTCCGATCGCCGTCAAGGCCGATGGGAGTCAGGTGGTCATGTCCAGTCCTGCGGCTCGACCGATGTCACCGGCGTGGTAGCGGTCGCGGGCATCGAGCTTGCGCAGGATGTTGGAGACGTGGACGCTGGCGGTCTTCTTGGAGATGAAGAGCTGGTCGGCGATGTGCGCGTCGGTGCGCCGACCCGCGAGGAGTCCGAGGACTTCAACCTCTCGGGCCGTCAGACCGAGGTCCGCCGCGACGCGTCGGCTCGGCGACGCGTTGTCGTCGTGCGGATCATCGAGCACGACACGCGCTCGCTCCCCGAGTTGTTCGCACCGGGCCGTCAGCGTCGCGGCACCGAGGCGTCGGGCGGTGCGCCACGCGTCAGTGAGCGCCTCCGACGCGGCACGCCGATCATCGCGGAGCGCGAAGCGCGCTTCGGCTTCGCGCAACCGACACGTCGCCCGGTGGAACGGAGCACCCAATGCGGCCCACGCCTCAGCCGCGCTCACCCACGCGCTCGGATCCGAGCTGCGAAGGGCGCGTCGCCTCGGCTCGACACTGCGCGACCAGCGCGGCGACCCACGGCGAGGCCCGCAGCGCGCCTTCGTTCGTGTCGTCGATCAAGCGCTCGACGTCCTCGAGCATGAGGTTCGCCAGCCGCGCCGTCTTCGCCGCATCGACGTTGCCGCGCCGGCCCGATCGTCCTGCGGGTGCGGCCTGCTCGACGAGGGCCTGCAGTCCGACCGCGTGGCAGGAGAGCACCTCGAACCACGCGTCGATGCCCGCAACAGCACCCATGGCTTCATCGACCGCCGCGGCGGCATCTTCGGGGCGACCCCGATCGAGTGCGACCTCTGCGACCAGAAGGAGCCGCTGCGCGCACGACTGTGGATCGGTGGGTGCGGGTCGTAGGAGTGCAGTCTCGGCCGAATCGAGATCCCCGAGCCTGATTGCCAGCATCGCCTCGTTGAGGGTGTCGCTCGTGCACGCGGCGCTGGCCTTACCCTCCATCAGGGCGATCAGTCGCGCGGCCTCGGCCCAGCGTCCGAGCATGATGAAACCCTCGGCCGCGTTGTTCCCGGCGCCGCCGAGCCGAACAGTTCCGAGCGGGCTGCTGTCATTCATCGCATCAGTCGCCACCGCGACCAGCTCGTCGAGTTCACCCGCGTAATACATGACGTGCGTCAGGTTGGTATACGCCCGCATTATCAGGTCGGCGTCGCCGACCTCCTCGGCCACGACGACGGCGGCACGCATCGTCTCGAGCGCCCGGTCGGACTCGCCGACCTCGGCGAGAACGGGACCGAGGGTCGCGAGAATGTGACCTTCGGTGAGAGGCATGTTCGCGGCCGCGCGAGGACGAGGGCCTCTTCGCAGCGAGCGATACTTTCGACGGATCGGCCCGCCGCCATCAGGAGCCGGGCGTGCATGGTGACGACTGCGGCCGCCTCCGGGCCCGCTGACATGTCGGCGACCCGGCTCTCCGCGGCCGTGATGGCAGCCAGCGCCGCGTACGCGGCGGCCGAGCGAGCTCGTCGTCCGGGCCTGCAGCAACCAGCACGCCACCGCACGATTGTCTGACGGCGCGGGATTCATCGCGTCGAGTGCGGCGTCGGTGAGCGCGAGGACTGATTCCAGTTCCCCGACGAGAAATGCGGCGTTGGCCGCCATCTGGTAGAGGTCGGCGTCGTCGATGCTGGGATGCACACATGTGCCCGCGGCGTGGCGATGCGCGTCGACCACGCGTTGCAGGTCGCGCGTGAGCGGCGTGCATCGAGTACAGACGCATTGAGGCTTGCGCCGCCGCGATGGAAGCCACGCATGCGGCCGCCCACTCGCCCGCCGCGAACCGGTGTTCCGCGAGACCGGCCGGCGTGTAACCGGGACCAGCGGCCGCGAGCGTCGGGTCGTTCTCGAGCGCTTCCGCGGCGCGGTGGTGCAGCCGGACCCGCTCCGCGGGAAAGAGCTCCGCGTGCGCCGCTTCCTGTAGGAGCGCGTGCCGAAAGCGAACGACTCCCGACACTCCGTCGGCGATCAGAACGCCGTCGCGCACTGCGCCGACGAGCGCGCGGTCGAGCGCGTCCGCGTCCAGGTCGACAACCCACGCCAGTAGGCGATGATCCGAGCTGACGCCCAGGACCGCGGCAGCCGCGACGAGCGCTCGCGCATCGGCGGGGAGTTGCTCGATGCGGCCGGTCAGAAGATCGCGCAGGACCGGCGGAAGCCCGTGCGCGTCGCTCGCGTGGACCAGTTCCTCCACGAACAGCGGGTTGCCCCCGGAGCGATTGTGAATCGCGTCCACGACTGTCCACGACGGCCGCTCATCGGCGAAGTGTGCGATCAGCGCGGCGACGTCGTCTCGGTTCAGTCCCTCGAGGTCGAGCATCGTCACCGAGTCGTGGCGGCGCAGCTCGGCCAATAGCCGCCGCACCGCGGGCCGCTGCGTGACTTCGTCGGAACGCCACGTCCCGACGATCAGTACCGCCTGGTCGTCGACATTGCGCACCAGGTAGTCGAGGAGCTCGACGGTCCCGGTATCCGCCCAGTGCAGATCCTCGAGCACGAGTACCAACGGGCACTCGGCCGCGAGACCTTCGACCATGCGCAACACGGCATCGAAGAGCTGAATCCGGGCGAGCTGCCCATCGCCTGTCTGCTCGTCTGACGAGCCGAGCAACAACTGCTGCACCGGGGCGAGCACCTCGGCCGTCAGATGCGGGTCGAGTTTGCGAGCAACGTCACGCACAAGCCCGACGACGCTGCCGTAGGGAAGGGTCGCTCCCTCGAATGGTGTGTAGCCGGTCGCAACGAGGGCCCCCCCCGTCTCCGCTCGTCGGCGCAACTCGGCGACGAGAAAGGATTTGCCCATCCCGGCTTCACCCGTGACGAACGCGACCCGCGGCACGCCTCTCGTGCGTCGCGCTCAACAGCCGGTCGAGGAGCGCAAGCTCCTCGACCCGACCGACCAAGCTCCCCGCCTTCGACTGTCCGACCACAGCATCAGCGTCGCGCATCACAACCCCATCGTCACAACGACGGCCTCGACCGGGACCATCTTTCTTTGGCTCTCGCTCAGCAGGGGCCGGCGTGAACGCGGCAGCCGTCGGCTGCGGTCGCGGCGGGCGCCGTCACGGTGACGACCGTGCGGACCGTATGCGTGGGCGCCGATACCCGAGCGACGACGAAGGTGGCGACGAGGATCGCTACAGCGATGATCGCGAGCACTGCAAAACGCAACGCCGGGCGCAATCGGTGGAATGACGCAGGCTGAGTGATTGTCGTGGTGGCCATGGGTCCTCCCGAGACCGCTTGGCGAGTCGGTGACTCTGTGACCAAGCGGCTCGGGAACGAGCTTGCGCCGCCGGGGGACGGCGCCGAATCGGGAACTCTCCTTAGATCATCCACACGACTCCTTACGCGGCCGACAGCTGAACCGCACATGGCCGGGCAATCGGTGGCGCGCGCCTGGACTGGTCGGGGCCGCGGGATGAACGACACGGGCGCGAACGGTCGCTTGCCTCCGAGGCGCCGCCTGCATCGCGCGTGGTGCCGTGAATGGTGCCGTTCATCGCCGTACTGGACGGGACAGGACGGGAGTAGACGTCACGACCGAGTCGCGAATCGCCTCGTCAGCCGTACTGCACGGGAGTAGACGGGACCAGAAGGTAGGACGCTGGGCCGGCTCATAACCCGAAGGTCGCAGGTTCAAATCCTGCCCCCGCCACCAACGAAATGCAGGTCAGGCCCGGTGCGTAAGCGCCGGGCCTTCTGCGTGTGGTGCCGAAAATGGTGCCGACATCGCGGAGTTCGCGTCGTGAGCGTGGTGCCGCACAACCCGAAGGTCGCCGCGTTTTCGCCACGGAGAGCGGCATGTTCGTGTTGTCGTGTCCCGGTTGCTCCCGTCGCGGTGTCGTTCTGTACCGCGAGCCGATGGCGTGGTCGGCGTCCGACGATGAACAGTCGCCGAAATCGCATCGGGTCGATAACCCGAAGGTCACGCGCGGTTCGTGCGTGCGGGGCGGTTCGGCCCTTGACTCGGCGCGCGCAGCGGTCACTCGAGCGAACACGCTTTCCGCCGATCCTGAGCGCGGTCTCGCAACGGCTGCGGTCGCGCGTCGAGGCTCGTTCGCGCTGTCCGCGCGATCGAGTTCGCTCGAGGGTCTGTCAGGGCGAACGGTGGTGAACCTAGGTCGAGGTGTTGCCGCTACGGATCGCCGAGCGGCGCGGTTCGAGGAACGTCGCCTCGAGGGTCTCCGGATCGAGCGGCACGGAGAGCAGGAAGCCTTGGGCCTCATCGACGTGCTGGGCGCGGAGATGGTCCATTTCTCCGGTCGTTTCAACGCCCTCGGCGAGGATCTTGAGACCCAGATCCTTGCCCAGTCGCACGAGGGTGTTGACGTAGGCGTTCGATTCGGGTGAGGTCGTGATCGCGTTGGTGAAGCTGCGGTCGAGCTTGAGGCAATCGACGGGGAATTGCTGGAGGTAGCCGAGCGAGGAGTAACCGGTTCCAAAGTCGTCGACGGCGATCCGGACGCCCAGCTCTTTGATGCTGCGGAGCCATCGTGCGGTGGCCTCGACGTTGTGCATCAGTGTGGTTTCGGTCACTTCGATGATCAACGAGGTGGCAGCGAGGCCGCTCGTATCGAGTGCTTCGCGGATCTGTTCGATGATGGTCTCGTCGTCGAGCTGACGGCCCGAGACGTTGACGGAGAGGTCGAGGGTGTCGCCCCGGGCGTGCCACGTGGCCATCTGTTCGCATGCGTGGAAGAGCACCCAGCGTCCGACTTCTTGGATCTGCCCGGTTGTTTCAAGGACGGGGATGAACTCGTCAGGTTGAACGGCGCCGAGTTTCGGGTGGTCCCATCGCAGCAGGGCCTCGACCGCGACGACGGAGAGATCGTCGAGGTTGTAGATCGGCTGGTACACGAGACGGAACTGACGGCGATCGAGTGCGCTTCGCAGCTCGAACTCGAGTTCGATGCGGCGAACGATCTCGGTTTCCATTTCCGGTTCGAACACTGCGTACCGATTCCTCCCGGCTGCCTTCGCCTGATACAGCGCCACATCTGCATCGCGTAACAAGTCGCCGGCGTTCGGCCGGTCTCCGACGGCGATGCCGATACTCGTGGTGACAATCAAGGGCGTCGTCGTGCCGCCGAGATCGAATGGCGCGCGCGCATCACGTCCAGGAGTCGTTGTGCGACGAGCTCCGGGGCAACGCCGAGTTGTCCGCCGTCGATGAGCATGACGAATTCGTCGCCTCCCATCCGTCCGACGGTGTCGGACTCGCGCGACGTGCTCGTCAACCGGGCTGCCACATCCACGAGCAGCCGGTCGCCGGCGGCATGACCGAGGGAGTCGTTGACGTTCTTGAAGTCGTCCAGATCGATGAAGAGGGCCGCGCCGGCCGTCCCGTTTCGGCGACCGCGTGCCAGTAGGCGATCGATACGGTCCATGATCAACGCCCGGTTCGGCAGACCGGTCAACGTGTCGTGCAGCGCCTGATGCTGCAACTCGTTCGTGCGCTCGCCAACCATCCGCATTGCCCGCGCGCGACCGGTCCCGAGCACGATCACGAGGGCAGCCATCAGACCCGTGAGGGTCAGACCCGCGAGCATCACCGACAGCGCGTTTCGATCGGAGACGAGCCCCGCGCCGGACACCGCGCCGGCCGTCTCGATCGTCCACCCGTTGTGGAGATCGATCGACATGGTCTCGGCCCCTCGTGGCGCCTCGCCCCTCGTGAACGCGGCGGTCGACGAATTGAGGTGGTAGCGCATCGACACCGACAAGCCCGGGTGGTCTCGCATTGCTCTGTCCAACACGAGGCTCGGGGCGAGCAACGTGCCAACCCACCCCGAGAACGCCTTCCGGCGCGCGTCGACGGTCGTCGGCACACCACCGCCCGCATAGATGGGTGTCACGACCCCGAGCGTCGTCTGACCCCCGGACGTGTACGGCACGTAGCTCCCCTGTCCGGAGTCACGAGCGGCAAGGAGCGGGACCCGGGAATCTGCGGTGGCACAGAGGTCCACGTCCATCGGGAGCACGATCGCCGCGCCCCGGTACACCTCGAGCGTTTCGAGGCAGTAGAACGGACGCTTCCCCGGCGGAACGACGGCGAACGACTTGTCAGGGCCCACGAGACCCGGCCCCTGGGCTACGACACGCGCTGCGAAGGCCGGCAACTCGGACGCGGGGACGATCACCGATGCGCCTATCCCAAGCAGCTCCGGAAAGCGCCTCAACACTCGTGCATCGGTCGTCCATTGCTCGAACTCGGCATTCGACGCGTTGGGATTCGCGAGCACGAACGCGCTCGCGTTGATGACGAGATCCTCCTCATGCTGGATGCCCAGTTGCAGCGTCGAGGCGACAGCGGTCGACGACTTTTCGAAAACATCGACGCGAGTCCGCGGCATCCCGGCGAGCCACGGCATTTGCGATCCCTACCGACGCGACGATTCCCGTCACGATCAAGAGTCCCGCGACGACACTCCAGCAGCGGACGCGACCTGCCGGACGCCGACGGCGCCGGTTCCGAAGGCGGCGCGGAGCCCTCGGGCGGTGTGGTCCGGGGCTTACCCACGACAACTCCTCATGTCCGGTGTGGCAGAACTGGACGGCCCTCTCGACTGCGCTTTCGGGCGCGCGAGCACGAAAGAGAGCTCCCGAGCCGACCAATTCTCGACGCCGTGGGAGTGTCACTCGACACGCGTCACCGGAGCGTTGCCCTGGTGTGACCGGG
The DNA here is from genome assembly GCA_963784845.1 of uncultured Actinomycetes bacterium. GTDB lineage: Bacteria > Actinomycetota > Acidimicrobiia > IMCC26256 > PALSA-610 > PALSA-610. The sequence continues at coordinate 363,222 of CAWASN010000007.1, forward strand.
CTCCTTCGAAGGCGTGACCTCGATCATCAAAGTGGGTTGTTCGAAGGCCCACGCCGATAGGGCGGTTCGCGACTGAGCGCGACTGCGACCAGCCACTGTGGATGCAACTCGCCCGGGCTCGTGAACCTGATCATCCCGAAGACGCGATCCGGATCCACGAACGCGAGGTCGAAGCCCTCATCGACAAGAAGAGCGCCGCCGGCTATCGAGACGCGGTCAAGCTCGTGAAGGTCGGCTCGAACGCCCCGACGCGTTCGCAATGTTCATCTACGCGCTCGACATCGAGTACTGAGCGCGGTGCATCCATACGCATCGCGTGTGGTGCCGTGAATTCTGCCGGTCATCGCCGCGCTGCCCGGGACAGGACGGAGCAGACGATATGGGGGCATGTCAGTTCTTTGTGTAATCCCGACATGGCGGATCGCACGACCGTCATCATCGTGCAAGCTGGTGGCGACTGTGCAATCCCCGCTGCGAATGCCGTTCCATGCCGACTCTCCGTGATCTCGCTTTCGATGCGGCGACGCACAGTTCTGCATCGCGCGTGGTGCCGCCATTGGTGCCGTTCATGCTCGGAGTGGGCGGGACAGGACGGGAGTAGACGTCACGAACGTCGGCGCGAATCGCCTTGTCATCCGTACTGCACGGGAGTAGACGGGACCAGAAGGTCACGGCACTGGGCCGGCTCATAACCCGAAGGTCGCAGGTTCAAATCCTGCCCCCGCCACCAACGAAATTGCAGGTAGGCCCGGTGCGAAAGCACCGGGCCTTCTGCGTGTGGTGCCGAAAATGGTGCCGACATCGCGAAATTCGCGTCGTGAGCGTGGTGCCGTACAACCCGAAGGTCGCGCGTGTTCGCCACGGAGCGCGACATGTTCGTGTCGTCCTGTCCCGGTTGCTCCCGTCGCGTGTCGTTCTGTACCGCGAGTCGATGTTCCGAGCGGCGTCGACGATGAACGATGCCGAAATCTCATCGGGTCGATAACCCGAAGGTCCGCGTCGCGTTGCAATCTGAGGCTGCGCGCGACCGAGATGTGTATTGAAGTTGTCCTCTCACAGTCGTTGCACGACGCGGAGTTGGTGACATCACCGACTCCGCGATCCCGCCACTCGGCGCGCACGTACGCAAGGTCGATGGTCAGGGCGTCTTCTCTGTTTGTGCGAGGACCGTGTTGACCATGTAGTCGACGAACTCGTTGGGCTGTTCCCATAGGGGTCGGTGTCCGGAGGTGTCGAGCACCGTGAGGTCTTTGATTGGCGCGTGGATCATTGGATACCACTGTGCGAAGGGTTGGGCCCGGCCGCCGGCTTCGTGGGCGCCCTCGACGAAGAACATCGGGATCGTGAAGCTCGTCGCGGTTCGGCGGAAGTCGATGTTCTGGAGTTGGGGATAGAGGACGCTGAAGGTGTCCATGAATGCGCCGAGGAGATGGATCTGGTCGATCAGGGCGTACTCGGAGACGAAGAAGTTCTCCGAGAATCCTCCTACGCCTTCGGAGTTGCCGGTGTGGTCATAGGGGTAGACGTCGTGTTCGTGGGAGAGTGCCGTTTCGTAGTCGAGCATCCGGGCGTATGGGGGTGGGCCAATCTTGGTGAGTTGGTCGGCGAGGCCGTGGTTGCCGGTCTTGCGGGCCCAGGCGAGGGTGTCTGTGTAGAAGATTTGGTCGGTTGCGAGTTGGCTCACCATCTGGCCGGTGCCGATGAAGGCTCGGTACAGCTCGGGTCGATCTTGGACCGCGAGGACGCCGAGGGTGGTGCCCCACGATTGGCCGAGGAGATAGATCCTGTCCTGGCCGAAGCGGTCGCGGAGGTAGTTGGTGACGGCGATCGTGTCGCCGATTGCGCTCTTGAGGGTGTAGGTGTCGGTGGGGTCGAGTGTGTCGTAGGACTTGCCGCTGCCGCGTTGGTCCCAGGTGACGACGGTGAAGTGTCGTTCGAGTGCGGGGAGGTGTTTGCGCATCGCGCCCATCTCGGAGCCACCCGGCCCACCGGCGAGGAACAGCAGTACCGGATTGTGGATACTGACACCGCGGATCATCATCGCCAGTCGGTGTCCGTTGATGTCGACGGTGGTGAGCTCGGCGATCGAGCCGGGGATGGTCTTGCCGTTCGCGTCTCGGATGGGCGCGGTGCTGGCGGGTCGGGCCAGGAGGGCGGTGAACGCGACGAGTCCGACCGCGGCGACGATCGCGACACCGCGGCGTAGATGTCGCGGCCAGCGTCGGCGCTGCGAGGATGGCTCTGACCGCGGTTCGATCTGGCGGGCGAGGCCGGCACCGACGACGGCGCCGAACGCCATGGGGAACAGGGAGATCAAGGCGTGGAAACCACGACCGACCACGAACGCGTACAGGCCGTAGGTGCTGGTCGCGATCGTGTCGACGGTGGGTCCGCTGGTGCCCATTCTCGTCAGCTCGAACAGTGCAGCGAACACGACCGGGGCAACCAGGATCGCCCACCGCGACCGCGTGACCAGTCCGGCGGAGAGGCCGACGATGAAGCTGATGGCAATCGACCAGAGCGCCTGGCCGGTCGTGAGTGGACTGCGAGGCGTCCACCAGCCCGCGACGACCGCCCAGACAGCAGCAGTGCCGACCGCGACGAGGGCACCGATCCACCGAGTCCTCCACAGTGGCTGAAGGAGGCGGGTCAAACGGTCGCGGCTGTTGCGAAGACGGGCGCGCCAGGAAGCCCGTCGTGCCGCAGCGGTTCGTCGAACGTCGACGTCATCGTCATGAGGCGATGACGGCTCGACGATCTCGTAGTCCTCTCGGCTTTTCATGCGGGCACCGACGGTTCGACGCGCCGTTCGGCGCGGCCGCGGATGCCGTTCAGCATCCGCCGGATCATCACGGAGCTGACCGCCAGGACCGGGTGTTCGTCGGAGAGCCAGTAGCGGGTCGTGCTAGTGAGCAGGTGCGACGTCTTCGCGGGTCGCGGGACCGTGGTACGCGCGCGCCTCATGGCAGACCTCCGGAGTCGCTGTTGGCGGTGCCAGGGTCTGGAGCATCGCTACCTCGGTCAGCTCGTCCGACCGACCCAACACGTCAGGGCTCTTGTGGTGTCACCGGCGACCGTACACCTTCTCCTCGATCCGCTCATTTGCGCTTGCGAGCGCAACGCGATTCTGCACCCGCATCATGAGGTCTGACACGAAGGATCACACCGACAAGATCGGCCTCTGGTCGCTGACCTCAACGCCCAAGACGACGACGGACGGGTGCACTTCGTGATCCTGCCCGGATCCGTCGCGAAATACCGCCACCTCCCCGGCAAGACCGTCTCCTGACCACTCGGTGCGACGCATAGTTCTGCATCGCGCGTGGTGCCGTGAATGGTGCCGTTCATTGCCGGACTGGGTGGGACAGGACGGGAGTCGACGTCAGGTCGGCGGCGCGAATCGCCTCGTCATCCGTACTGCACGGCACTAGATGGAAGAAGAGGTCCTCATAACCCGAAGGTCGCACGTTCAAATCCTGCCCCGCCACCAACGAAATTGCAGGTGAGGCCCGGTGCGCAAGCGCCGGGCCTTCTGCGTGTAGTGCGGAATGGGCCAGTGTTTCGCACAAGCAGGCTCGCTACGTTGTGATCGTGACGAGTCAGACGCCGGGGGTCTTCCTCTTCACCGACATCGTCGGATCTACGGGGCTGTGGGCGGAGCAAGCCGACAGGATGCGCGTGGATCTCGCCGTGCACGACGACTTGTGTAGCGCAGTGTTCGGTGAATGTGGTGGTCGAATCTTCTCGAGCGCCGGCGATTCGTTTGGTGTGGTCTTCTCGACACCCGACGCGGCGGTCACCGCGGCGGTCAAGCTCCAGCAGCTCACCCTCGCGCACCCATGGACGGTCGATGGTGGTCTTGCAATTCGTATCGGCATCCACATGGGGGATGCGCAGGAGCGCAATCAGAACTTCTACGGTCCGGCGCTGAACGAAGCCGCACGCATCATGAGCGTCGGTCACGGCGGTCAGATCGTGGTGTCGGACGAGGTCGCCGGACGAACGGCCCACCCGATGCGACCGCTCGGCGAGCATCGTCTGCGCGACTTGGATGGTCGGTGGTCGCTGCACCAGGTCGACGTGCCGGGCTTCGAGACCGATCACGAGCCACTTGCGTCGCTCGGCGATTTCCGCTCGACGCTCCCACAGCAACGCACGCGGCTGATCGGGCGCGAGGGTGACGTTGATCTGGTTCGTGAAGTGATCCGCTCGGGACGACTTGTCACCCTGTTCGGCCCGGGCGGCACCGGCAAGACTCGGGTCGCAATCGAGGCATCAGAACGCTCACGCGCTCGATTCCCCGGAGGCACCTTCTTCGTTGATCTGACGAAGGTGGCCGACTCCGGCTCCGTGGTGTCGGCGTTCGTCGACGGCGTGGCCCGAGCGGTACTTCCCGAGCGTTCTCCGGAGCGACACCTGTTCACCGAGCTTGCGGGTGCACCGGCGTTGATCGTCGTGGACAACTGTGAGCACGTCGTCGACGAGGTTGCCGAGTTCATCGGTCGGCTCCTGGTCGAGGTCGTGAACGTGTCGGTACTCGCAACGTCCCGCGTGGTGATGGACATCGACGCCGAGCACGTCGTGCCGCTTCCTCCGTTGCGGACCGACTCACGTTCCTCGGCGGCGGTGCAGTTGTTCGTCGAGCGAGCACTCGCCGTGGACCACACCTTGGACTTCGACGACACCGAACTCACCACGATCACCGAGATCGTCACGAGACTCGACGGGCTTCCGCTCGCGATCGAACTCGCCGCGGCGCGCATCAGAGCGCTCACGCCCGCACAGATCTTGTCGAAGCTCGACGAGCGGTTCCGGCTGCTCGTCGGCCTGCGCCGGCGCGACCCGCGTCAGCAGAGTCTCGAGGCTGCGATCGCGTGGTCGTACGACCTCCTCGGTCCCGAGGAGCAACGGGCTTTCCGAACGCTCGCCGTGTGCGCGGGCCCCGTCACGTTGGACACGGCTGCTCGTTTACTCGGACTCGATCCCCTCGCGGCGGCCGACCGCCTCGAATCGCTCCTCGGCAAATCATTGATCCACGGGGTCGTCGGTGGTCGTACGACGCGTGGATTCGGGATGCTCGAGTCGATGCGCGCCTTCGGCCGCCGGCAACTCGAACACAACGGAGAATTTGAGGCCGCGCAGCTGGCGCTCGAATCGGCCCTTGTCCCCGATCACGACGAGATTGCTCGTGACTATGTCGCGTTCAGCGAGGATTACTGCGATTGGAACGAACGCAACACGCTCGAGGCAACGACCCGGCGATCCGCCGCCTCGATTGCTCATCGAGCCGAACGCATCGAGTCCGCGGCGTTCATCTACGTATCGGCGACCTCACCCGATGAGCCGGGCGCGCATCACCGGATGCTCGCCGAAGTCCGCGAGCTCCGATCGCGTCACGCCGCGCTGAGCCGAGCCGGACGAACCGCGTCGTGGGTTGCCCAGATGTGGCTCCAGACGTTCACGTTCCAGTTGGCCGACATGGTGCAGACGGCGAACGACGCACTCGCCGATCTGCCCGGCGACGATCCGAGCCGACGGCTGTTCGACGCGTACCGGCTGATGGGGTCAGCCGTCCCCGATCCCGTCTCCGTGATCGTCGAGACCGACACCTTGATACCCGCGCTGATCGAGACGGTTGACCGGCGTCACGACTCCGGCACGGCGCTCATCGCCCTCGCGCGCTCGATGGCGCTGCTTTCCATTCCGGACTTTGCCGGCGCCCACGACGCTGCACACCTCGCGATGCGGTGGGCGGCACCAGGGTCGGGTGCGTACGACGCGGCGCTGGCTCACCTGCTGTGGACGGAGTACACCGGAGGCCTCCCGCGCGACACGGAGCTGACCGAAGCGCTTGCGCTGGGCGTGGCGCACTACTCCCAACTCCGGGTGGGTGTCGCCGCGGCGATCGCGATGGACGCGCCGATCGAACGGCGCGCCGCCGAGATCATGGAGCTCGCCCGTTGGCGGCCGCTGGGATCTCAGATCTACGACGAGTCCCAGTTCATCGTGGCATTCGCCTGGCTGGCGCTCGAGGAGCAGCGCTCGGACCGCGCTGCGCAATTGTTGGCCGCATTCGCGACGATGGATCCCGGATCGGGAACGGCCGGAGTGCTCGGACTTGAGCGACTGGCACGGGCCGAAACGGGCGAGCCGGTCAGCCCCGATGAGATGCTGCTCCGCTTCATCGATCCGAGCGTGCACGAGCGCTTGGCCCGCAGCGTGCCGCTCGCGCTGTCGGAGGAGTTGGCCTATTGGGACGAGCGCCTCAAGGTGTCAACGATGCGCACCGACGGCTGACCGAGTCCACCGGACGTTGTTCGCTCACACTCGCCCGCGCCGACCGCGAAAGGGCACGCTGCGCTACGCGCTCGACATCGCGTACTGAGCGCGGCGCGCGTGCATCGCGCGTGGTGCCGTGAATGGTGCCGTTTGTTGCCGGACTGGGTGGGACGCGACGGGAGTAGACGTCACGAACGTCGCGCGTTTTCCCTCGTCATCCCTCATAACCCGAAGGTCGCAGGTTCAAATCCTGCCCCCGCCACCAACGAAATGCTGGTCAGAGGCCCCGCCGAGTGCGGGGCCTCTGCGCGTCTGGAGTGCTTCTACCGGCACTTCTACCGGGAAGAAGCCGGTAGATCGGCGCAGGCTTCGAGGATGCCGGCGAACGTGTGCGCCGCTTCCTCCTGCATGCCGGGGATGACGTGCTGATAGGTGGCCATTGTGAACCCAGGGGTGGAGTGCCCGAGGCGTTCGCTGACGACTTTGATCGGGACGCCGGCCTTCAACAGCAGGGTGGCGTGGGTGTGGCGGAGGTCGTGGAAGCGGATGCGCGGCAGACCGGATCGCGCGACGAGACGCTTGAACGTGTCCGACAGGAGATGCGGGTGAGTCGGTGTGCCGTCGGGCCGGCTGAACACGCGGCCCGTCGGAGTTGCCGGCGTCGAAATCGGCGTTCCTGTGGACGCGTTGGTCGCGCCAGCGGTGCAGGACGTCGATGGTGGCGGGGTCGAGGTTGATGCACCGGCGCGCGGTGCGGGACTTGCCGCGGGTCTCGTGCAGCTCGTAGTCGACGGAGACGAGCGAGCGGGTAACCGAGAGGCACGCGGTGTCGAAATCGACGTCGCCCCATCGCAACCCGAGCACCTCGCCACGCCGCATCCCGGTGTTCGCCGTCACCCATAACGCCGCGTGCGACCGGTCCGCGCTCGTGGAGGTCAGGAACGCCCGTAGCTGCTGGGCGTTCCACACGCTCGAGGTGTTGCTCGACAGCGGCCGCCGCTTCGGTGCGTGTGCGATGTGCAACGGGTTGGCAAGGAGCAGCCCGCGGCGTACGGCGTCGTCGAGCGCGCGGCGCAGCACCATGTGGACCTCGACGACGGTCTTGTTGTGCAGCCCACCGTGGCCGTCGGCGTGACCGTCGTCGAGCAGCTCGGCGTAGAGCCGCTCGAAGTGATCGGGACGAGGTGCCGTAGCAGAACAAGACCGATGCGCGGCAGCACGTGGAGGTCGATGATGCGCCGGTAGAAGTCGTAGGTGCTGATCCGGAGTGAGAGCTGTTTGGACGGCAGTCACCGCTGGGTCAGGTACACGGCGAGTGTGAGGCTGGCGCGCTCGCGGCCGCCCTGACCTGCACGCTCGGCCAGCTTGCTCGCGATCGCTTCGGCAGCAGTGCGATCGGTGCCGGCGGGATGCCATCGCCGTCGCTCACGTCCGGTGATCGGGTCGATGCCCTCGTAGATCACTGCGTAGAAGCGTCCACCTTTGCGGACCACGTAACCCTGCATGATGTCCTCCGTTTCCGGGCCGGCGCGATGCGCGGCCGGTGGAAGACATCGGTAGAACCGGCGCGTCACCGCAGGTGGGGAGTGCGGCGCCGGGGTCGTCAACCCGAACAGTGCGCAGGGCACCGCGGACCTCTCCGTCGGGAACGCGGCTGAGTTCGAGTGGCAGCTGTGTTATCTACCCGCGTACTGGGACACCGAGTCGCGCTCTTCGCGGGCGCGCGTTTAGGACGCCTTGCAGCTTGGGTTGGGGCGCATCAGATCAATCCGCCGTCTCTGCGCGATCTGGTAACGACGAACGGCGGTCGAGATGGCCCGCGGACGCTGAGGGGATCGCGCCAACGGATGTACGCGCCCGCTTCGACGACGTCGATGTCGAGCCGGTGCCGGAGTTCGTCGTCCATCCCGGCGAGGACCTCTACCGGCTGTGAACTGGGTCCTGACCGCGGTCGGTCGGTTGCTTCGAAGTGACTGGCTGCGTGTCGAGCTGGGCGGCGGCCCAGTGGGCCCACTCTTCGTTTGCCGCGGTGACGCGCAGGCCGTTCTCGAGCGCGAGGCGACTGAAGCGGTCGAACTTGGTCTCGTCCCAATGCGTTTGCTCATCGACGGCGGTGAGCCGGTCATGGAACCGGCGGTAGACGTCGGCTTCGCGTTCGAGGTAGTCGCGCGCCGCGGTGGGATCGACGGCCCACAGGAAGAAGACGCGCAGGAGAGCGTCGTTGCGTCGGTTCCGGTCAGGCTCGATGTCGGTGATCCAGCGGGCCAGCTCGGCGCGGCCGGTGGCGGTGATGGCGTACTCCTTGCGTCCGCGGGCGCCGGCGGCGGTGACGTCGACGAGCTCGTCATCGGTCATTCGGCCCAGTTCGGTGTAGAGCTGGCTTTGGGTGGCCGGCCATACGAAGGCGAGCGACGACTCGAATTGTTTCAGGAGGTCCCAGCCGCTGCCGGGGTGATCGGCGAGCAGGCCGAGGAGGGCGTGGCGGAGGCTCATGCGCCGATGATATTCCACTCTTGACATGTCAGTCGAGTCCTGTTTCAATATTGACCTGTCACTAATGACATGTCTGAAGGAGTGAACCATGCCCTACCTGCGGAGCTTCGCCCCCTGGATCGTGTACGCCGCGGTCTCGAGCGTCACTGACTGGCGTGTTGCCGCTATCGCCGCCATCGTCGTCGCCGGGCGGGCCGTCACCGACCAGCGCCGCCGGCACGGCGCCGCCGACGACCTCACGCTGACCACCCTTGTGTTCTTTGCCGGGTTGAGCATCCTCAGCCTTCTCCAACCCGACTCGATGCTGCATCGCTTCACCCCGGCGCTCTCCCTGGCCGCGCTCGGCCTAGCGTCGGTTGCGTCACTGGTACGCGGCCGCCCCTTCACGCTCACCATCGCCAAGCGGACCACCGCCCGCGAGCTGTGGGATCTCCCGACCTTCGTCGACGCGAACGTCACCATCACCACCGTGTGGGCGGCGAGCTTCCTCACCACCGCCGCGGTCTGCGCGACCGTCCTCGCCGTTGCCCCGCACGCCGCGCCCGTGTGGGTCACCGCGGAGATCCTCGGCTTCATCATCCCGGTGAAGTTCACCGCCGCGTACCGCGAGCGGGTACGCGCCCGCTTCGCGGCGGCCTGATCGTCTGTTCGTCGCACCGAATCCGAAAGGACACCAACGATGACCGCGACCGATTCGACCACCGCCCCGTTCCACCTCGCCGGCAACTACGCGCCCGTCGCGACCGAGGTCAGCGCATTCGACCTCCCCGTCACCGGCGACCTGCCCGCGGAGCTGCACGGCTCGTTCCTCCGCAACGGACCCAACCCGCACTCCGGTAGCTCACCGCACTGGTTCTTCGGCGACGGCATGGTGCACGGCATCCGCCTCGAGCAAGGTCAGGCGCGCTGGTACCGCAACCGCTACGTCGAGACGACGTCGCTGCGCGACGGCGCCACGATCTTCGACGCAGGAGGAAGCCGCGACTTCGCCGCCGGCAAGGCGAACACCCACGTGGTCCGCCACGCAGGCCGCATCCTGGCCCTCGACGAGAGTTCCTTCCCCTATGAGATGACAGCCGAGCTCGAGACCCTCGGCCCGTACGACTTCGGCGGGCAGCTCCGCACAGCGATGACCGCCCACCCGAAAATCTGCCCCGCCACCGAGGAGATGTACTTCTTCGGCTACGGGTTCACCCCTCCTTACCTCACCTACCACGTCGCCGACGCGGCCGGGCAGCTCGTCGTCAGCCGCGAGGTCGACGTGCCGGGCTCGACGATGATGCACGACTTCAACCTCACCGAACGATTCGTGATCTTCATGGACCTGCCCGCCGTCTTCGACCTCGATCGAGCGCTCGCCGGCACCATGCCCTACCGGTTCGACACTACGTACGGCGCACGGCTCGGCGTACTTCGCCGCGACGACCCCCACGGCAACGTGCGCTGGTTCGAGGTCGACCCCTGCTACGTGTTCCACCCCGTGAACGCCCACGACGACGGACGGACAATCACCATCGACGTCGTCCGCTATCGCGAGGTGTGGGCGCAAGGGGACAACCCCGCAACGCTGTGGCGTTGGGCGATCGACCTCGCCGCGGGGACGGTCACCGAGTCGCAACTCGACGACCGACCGTGCGAGTTCCCCCGCGTCGACGATCGCCAGATCAGCCTGCCGGCGAGGCGGGGCTGGGTCACCACCATGCCTTCCCGCGACACCCGGCACGGCAATGGTGCGCTCACCGTCTACGACCTCGAGACCGGCGGCGCCACCACCCACGAACTCGACCCAGGTCGCGTCCCCAGCGAAGCGGTGTTCGCGCCCGCCGACGACCAACCCGGCGGTCCCGGCTGGCTCCTCGCCTACGTCTACGACGCCGGCAGCGACACGAGCGACCTCGTCATCCTCGACATCGACGACGTCGAGGCCGCGCCCGTTGCCACCGTCCACCTCCCGGCGCGCGTCCCGTACGGGTTCCACGGCTCCTGGTTGGCGGACTGAGCGTGATCAACCGCCAACCGATCCGCGACATTCGGTCCAACCCCAACACTTCCGACGAACGGCAAGAGCCAACGGCAATCGCGCCTACGCGTGTCTGGTGAGGGTGTCGTGCAAACCAATGCCCGCGGCGGCAAGTTGGCGAAACCCTTCGCCGAACATGGCAATACAGGTATGCGCTCCCGATCAACGTTTCTGTCGCGGATCGCGTGCGGCGGACGCAAGGCCCTCTGCTGTGATGCGAATCGCAGCGAACTCGGCTGCGGGCTCGAGGAGGAACCGGACGGCTGCGAGCGCCTTCATCGCAACGTGGACCAGTTCGTGAAGGCGATGTCGAGGGCGTCAATCATCAGCCGGAACGACTCTTCGACGCTCTCCGCCATACCGAACGCGCCGCTCGCTTCTTGGGCGACGAAGCCGTGCAGCGCCGAGCGGTACATGCGAATGGCGTGCACGGCGTTGACGCCTTCGATGCCGTAGCCGTGCATGACCGCGATCGCGACATCGAGCGCGTCTCGGCTCACAGCGGTGTGTTCCTGATCGTCGGGGCTCGGTGCTCGCATGGTCGCGGAGTAGAGACCGGGCCGTTCCTTCGCGAACGTGCGGTAGGCGTGAGCAACCGCTTCGAGCGCGTCTTTGCCGGAACGGCCGACCGCCGCCCTGGTCATGGCGGCGGCCAGGTGCTGCATGCCGAGGACGGCCAGGTCTCGCTGCAGTCCGTCGAGTCCTTCGATGTGCTTGTAGAGCGAGGGGAGTGCGACACCGAATCGTTGGGCGACAGCGGCGAGGGTGAGCTGCTCGAGCCCCACCTCGTCGGCGACGTCGGCAGCTTCGGTGACGACCCGCTCGGTGGTGAGTCCGGCGCGGGGCATCAGTGGCTCTGGCGTCCGGCGGCGACACCGGTGTAGCCGACCCAGACGAGCAGCAGCACGAGCGACAGCTCGGCGGAGACCAACAGGGCGGTGGTCGCGGTGGCGTACGCGATGCCGGACACGACGAGTGCGGGGACGGCGACCTTGCCGGCGATCGTCATCTTCTTGCCGATCATCCGGGTCGAGCGGAACACGTTGATGCTCGCGGCGATCATCACTGCGAAGGCGAACATCTTGAACCCGTCGATGCGGTCGATCGTGTGGACGAGCGTCGCGGTTGTGGACCCGGTTGAAACGACGCTGCGGTACATGTCGAGGACGCACTGCACCAGCGACAAGCCGATGGCGATGAGGCCGGCCCCGTAGGCCATGCGGGTCGAGCGGCCGGCGCGCTGCACCGCCAGGAGTACCCCGAAGAGCGCGAGAGCGGCGACGCCGTGGATGAGCAGCGACTGGATCGTGCTCATGACGCGATGGTCGGCGAAGTAGCGGGCGATCTCGGTGTCCGACGCGTCGCGGCCGGGCCGACGCCGAAGGCGGTGAGGCCGACGACCCAGGCGCCGACGTAGGTGAGGCCGGCGATCTTCGGCCAGTTGCGGCTGCTGCGCTCGGTGGTGGCGGTTCCTTGGAGAGTGATGGTGGCGGTCATTGGAGGCTCCCTTCGGCCGGGTAGGCTAGTAACAATAGCTGATAAGCTAAGCTACTTAGCCGACCGTGTCAAGGGCTCGCCCATGACCGGCCCTTGCCGCCTCGGTCAGGGACGGCGGTCCTCCGCACTCTCTAGCGGTCGTCTGATCCGTTCGCGGATCTGCTCTTCGGTGATCGGGCTGGTCAGGGTGTTGGCGTGGTGTTGGAACGTGAGTCCGAGGCCCCATCCGATGAGCGGGAACGTGGGCCAGAACGGTCCTCTCGTCACGAGCCAGATGATGATGAAGACAAGGTTGAAGGTGCCGTAGGCGGTGAGGTGTGCGAGGAAGTCGCGCCAGCGTTGGAGCTGGGTCGCAGTGCCGAGGAACGTGGAGTAGTTGGGGTTCGTCATGGGGCGACCGCCTCGCGGCGACCTTGGCGGGCCCAGCTGCTCACACCAAATACTGAGGGGACGGTCACGAATGCGAACCACGGGAATCCGGCACCGTGGGCTGCCCACACGATGATGAGCGCGAGGTTGACGAGCGTCCAGCCGATGACCGCGTTGCGGAGCTCGTTGCCTCGAGGGCCGCGCCGGTGCGGTCCTGTCGTGCGCTCGTGTGTCACCGGCGCGTTCTTGGCTGTGGTGGGCTTGCGCCATCCGAGTGCACGCATCGCCTTGGTGTAATCGCCTTTGGCGACTACCGCGACCGTGATCGTCGCGGCGATCGCCCACACAATGCTGCTGGTCAGCAACGCGTGCCCGCCGGGAATGCCGGCGTGGGCGGCGTACGCCGCGGATGCGATCGACATGATCGTGGTGGACGTTTCGCCGGCCGAGAACATCGCGGCCTTCGCCCAGGGCTCGGCTTGGCGCATCGAGTCTCGCTCGGTGAGTGCCGACCACATTGGCAGCGCGCTCATGACCTGGCGGACGCCGGGCGGGTAGTTCTCGGGATGGTCGGTGCCCCGCACGCCGTAGGCGCGGAACCGGATGCCGACCATGCGGCCGACGGCGACGTGCGCGACGGCGTGGCTGCACAGGTAGATGGCGAGCCAGCCGCCGCCGAGTAGTCCGACCCGCACGCCGACGAGGCCGCGGAGGTGCGCGGCGGTCACGAGGAGCGCGGCGCCCGCGGCGATGCCGGCGAGCTGGATGGCGTTCCCGGTGCGGATCGGGAGCTTGGCCCACAGCTTCGGCATGGGCTTGGCGGAGGTCTCGGGGGTGGTGGTCATCGTGTGCTCCTTTGCGCTGGATGTCGTGAGTTGATGGGCGACAGGGGTGTGGGGTCGCGGCGCGAAGGTGGAGTCAGAACTGGTCGGGTTGTCCGTCGAGGAGCGCCGCCGCGAGCGGTCCGTGTGTCGGGGTGAACGGGACGACGTTGTAGGTCGCGGCGCCGGCCTGGACGAACGGGTCGCGGGCGACGATCTGGTCGAGGTGGTCGCGATCTGGAGCGTGAGCGACGATGACGCCACCGAGGCGCGGGTGCTGGGGACCCGAGGCGAGGAAGGAGCCGGAGGCGAAGTACCGGTCGAGGAACCGGACGTGAGCCGGCAGGAGTGCGTCGATGCGTTCGAGGGGGGCTGTGTAGTTAATGACGAGCAACCAGACGATGTCGGCCCGGTCGTCGGCGAGCTTGGTGGCGGTCATTGAAGCTCCTGTGGAGGTTGCGGTTCGTTGTCATGAGGATCAACCCGAATCAGCCAGATGTCTAAGACATGCCTGATCTCTTCGTGATAAGAAACGCTTATGATCGAGCTGCGCCAGTTGCGCTACTTCGCGGCCGTCGCCCGTCACCGCCACTTCACCCGCGCCGCGGACGAACTCTTTGTGGCCCAACCGGCCGTGTCGCAGCAGGTACGCAAGCTCGAACGGGACCTCGGTGTGCAGCTGTTCGACCGGGCGCATCACTCGGTCACCCTCACAGCCGCGGGCGCGGCGCTCCTCGAACGCGCCGAGCGAATCCTCGACGACGTCGATGTCGCACTCGACGAAGCCCGCTCCTCCTCGGGACAAGTCGCCGGACGCATACGCCTGGGCGGCTGGCAATCAATGCACATCGGACTACCGGACCTACTCTCGGCGTTCCGGGCCCGCTACCCCGGTGTCAACGTCGCCGTCACCGAGATCGTGACCGACGACATGGTCGCCGGCGTGCGCAACGGCACCCTCGACGCGGCCATGGTGGTGCAACGCCCCCGCCTCGCCGTGGGCGAACTCGAGGTCATCCCCTTCCTCACCGAACCCTTCGCCCTCGCCGTCGCGCCCACGCACGCGTTCGCGCGCCGTCGGCGCGTGCGCCTCGCCGAACTCGCAGAAGAGCCGTTCATCACCCACCTCCCCGGCTCCGCGGTACGCGAGATCGTTCTCGACGCTTGCGCCGAGGCCGGGTTCCGACCCCGCATCACTCTCGAAACCGGAGAGATGAGCGCCGCCCGCGCCTACGTTGCCGCCGGACTCGGCATCACGATCCTGCCGCGCTCATCACTCGCCAGCCCCGGACCCACAGTCACCGTGCTTGACATCAGCGCGCCGAGGTTCACGCGAACATCGGTGCTCATTTGGTCCGCCCAGCGCACACTCGCCCCCGCGGCAGCGGCGTTCATCGCATTCACGCGCGACCATCTGGACCTGCTCCAGGAATGAGCACCGAGAACAATCGGGTGCGTGGCGTCTGTTACCGCCTACTCCCGTTGCATGCCGTTTTGTACGGGTTCGAAAACTCGAACGATGTGCACGCGGACGGTCGTCAGCGCAAGGCAAGTGATGCTCCGGAGACACCGTGCGGCGGTTGCTGTACCAGGACACCTCTCCGTGGGCTTGCACTCGGTGCATCGACGCAGTGTTGTGCATCGCACGTGGTGCCGTGAATGGTGCCGTTCATCCCCGGACAGCACGGGGCAGGGCGGGAGTAGACGTCACGAACGTCGCGTGAGTTGCCTGGTGAGCCCTGCTGCAGGGGAGTAGACGGGACTAGAGGTCGCGACACTGGGCCGGCTCATAACCCGAAGGTCGTAGGTTCAAATCCTACTCCCGCCACCATTTGCAGTTGCAGGTCAGGCCCGGTGCGAAAGCGCCGGGCCTTCTGCGTTGCGGTCTCAGCGCTCCTGTTCCGTGGGGCGGATCAGAACTTCGTTGACCATGACCTCTCGTCGCCGGGTGACGATGTAGGTGATCGCGTCGGCGATGTCGTCGGCTTCCATTGTCTGGCCGAACTGCGACCGAATGCTGGCAAGGATCTCGGCGCGGTTGTGGCTGGAGAGCTCGGTCGCGGTTGCGCCGGGCTCGATCAACGAGACGCGCACGTAGCGTTTGGTGATTTCTTGGCGGAGCGACTCGCTGAAGGCGCCGACGCCGAACTTGGTGAGGTTGTACACGGCGTTGCCGTTACGGGCGAAGCGGCCAGCGACTGAGCTGATGTTGACGATGTCGGCGACGTGTCGAGGGCCGTCGTCGGCCGCTCGGATCAGGTGGGGCAGTGCTGCATGGGTGCAGTAGAGAAGACCGAGGATGTTGAGCTCGACCATCTGTTTCCACTCGGAGAGTGGGGCGTCGACGACGGGGCCGAGCAGCATCACGCCGGCGTTGTTCACCAGCGTGTCCAGGCGCCCGAATTGAATGACCGTCTGTGTGACGGCATCCGCGGTCTGGGTCTCGTCGGTGACGTCGCACTCCAACACCAATGCGGTGCCTCCGCGGGTCGCGGACTACGGCCGCAACGGCTTCGAGTCGGTCCGTTCGGCGAGCCGCAAGCGCCACAGCCGCGCCGTCCGCGGCGAGAGCCAGAGCCGTGGCCGCGCCGATCCCACTCGATGCGCCGGTCACCAAGGCAACGGTGCCGTCCAACCGTTCATGGCGCGGCGTCGACTCATCGGACGTGGGTGTCGGGATCGTCATCAGTCACCTGCTTTCGGCCGGGTCTCGGGAACCGCGGCGAGTCAGTGAGCGTTCTATCGCCGCGAGGTAGCCTTCGTGTCATTCGAACCGTGTTCGAAGCCTGCCGAGACGGCGAACGCATCGCCGGCTACCGCCGGATCCGCGTATCGACCCGTTCGTCCCATCGGCTCCCGTCTACTCCCGCTGTGTGTCGTTCTGTACGGGATCGACGACTCGAACGATGTGCGTTCCGCCGTTGTTGACGTGAACCTCGGGTAGATAGCCCGCCGAGCGGACACGCGCTTCACTCCCACCTCGGCGGTGCAGTCGAACGCGCCGCAGTCGCGCCGCCGGGTGTCAGCCGTTCACTTCGCCGATCTGGGCAGGCCGCGGATCAAGGTGGCCGCGGATGGTGTTGGCTGCCGTCTCGGAGAACGGTGTCGAGGAACCGGAGAACGACTGCGTTCGTGGTTGTCGTCCCGGCACAGCCAATATTCCTTCCTCCTTGACTGAATGAACGGTTCAGTCAATACTGGAGACGATGAAGCGACCGTCTCGCCCCGACCGTCTCGCCGACATCGCGCGGGCTGCGACTCGAGAGTTCGGTCGGGTCGGCTACCGACGCACGCAGATGGCCAACGTTGCGGTCGAGGCGGGCGTCTCGGCCGGGGCGATGTACTCCTACGTCGAGAGTAAAGAGGCGTTGTTCCATCTCGTCTTCGCGCACGGCTTCGGTCGACTCGACCGCGAAGACTCGGGTCGTCCTCTCGCCACGCCGGCGATGGCAGACACCGTGAAGCTGATCGGGCAGGGTTTGCGCAAGGCGACCGCGACGCCTCGGTTGCGTGCTGCGCTCGAGTTGGATGCGCCGAGTGATGTTCGGGTGGAACTGACGGCAATTATCGAAGAGTGGTACGCGACGATCGAAAGTGTGTGGCCATTGCTCGCGGTGATTGAACGTTCGGCGGCTGACTTACCCGAACTCGAAGTGCTCTACTTCCAACGCGGACGACCCGGTTATCTCGCGCAGCTGACGCGCTACCTCGACATGCGCGCCGGTTCGGGACACCTTCGGGCGACGGCAGACACCGCGGTCGCCGCGCGCATGCTTCTCGAGACGATTACCTGGTTTGCGTGGCATCGTCGCGAAGACCGGGATGCAAAGGTCTACGACGACGAACGCGCCCGCACGACGATCGTCGAGCTGCTGTGCGATGCATTCGTCCCCGGGACGTCATGACCACGTCGACCGTGCCCGCAGCTGGCTCCGACTCCGGATCGGTCCACGCCCGCGGCTTGCCCCGCCTGTATCTCGGACCGGTCGTCGCGATCGCGGCAGCCTTCGTCGCGCTCGAGATGGCCGTCGCGGCCCGCTACGGCCTCCATCGCGACGAGCTGTACTTCCTCGCTTGCGCGCGCCATCTTGCATGGGGATATGTCGACCAGCCGCCGTTCGTCCCGGCCGTAGCAGCGCGTCGCGGTGAACGTGTTCGGGACATCAGCCGTCGGGTTGCGGATTCTGCCGGCGGTCTTCGGAGGCGTGACGATCGTGCTCACCGCGGCGACCTCTCGCGAACTCGGCGGTGGAAAGCGAGCGCAATTGTTCACGGCGCTCGCGGCCGCCACCTCGCCCCAGGTGCTCGGCACGCTTCACCTGCTGTCGACCGCAGCGTTCGATCTGTTCTTCTGGTCTGGGATCACCTTCCTCGTGGTTCACCTGCTTCGCACCGGGGACGAGCGCTGGTGGATTGCGATCGGGACCGTCGCCGGAATCGGCTTGCTCAACAAATTCAACGTCGCATTCCTTGCGTTCGGACTCGTCGTGGGTCTCGTCGCCACACATCGGGGACGCATGATTCGCAGTGGATGGCTGTGCGCAGGCGCCGCGATAGCCGTCGCGATCTGGATGCCGAATCTGCTTTGGAACGCGCATCATGAGTGGGCCGCAGTTGCAATGTTGCGGAGCCTCCACCAAGAGAACTCGACCATCGGCGCGTCGATCGCCTTCGTGCCTGCCCAGCTCATTGTGGTTGGGCCGATACTTCTTCCCTTGTGGTTCGCCGGCCTGCGCCGATTGCTACGACACCAATTCGCTCGACCTCTCGGCCTGACCTACATCACACTGCTGATCGTCGATGTCGCCTCGGGTGCGAAGCCGTACTACCTGGGTGGCATGTATTTCGTACTCTTCGCCGGCGGCGGGCTCTGGCTGGAGGAACGACTCGTCACGACTCGACGGTCACCACGACGCTACGGGTGGTGGTTCGTCATCGGCGCCGTCGCCGCGATTCCACTCACGCTGCCGGTCCTTCCCGTCAGCACCCTGCCGAGGGGAGACTGGGAATCGAACATCAACAAGGACCTGAGTGCGACGGTCGGATGGGATCATGTCGCCCAACAGCTCGGCGCCGTGGTCGCTAAGTTGCCCGCTTCCGAACGCGCCCATGTCGTCGTCTTCACCGGCGACTACGGAGCAGCAGGCGCGGTCGACCTCTACGGGAAGCGCTACGGGCTTCCCCACGCGATCAGCGGCCACAACTCGTACTGGTGGTGGGGTCCGTCCGACGCGACCGATGGCGCGACAACCATCGCCGTGAACCTCTCCCGCGAATACCTGACGACGATCTTCTCGACGGTGACTTCGGCGGGGACGGTCGACACCGGCCACCGTGTCTGGACCGAGGAGCGCGACGCGCCGATCTGGATCTGCCGAAACCAGAAGATCAGTTGGGCTCGCGCCTGGCCCAACGCGAGGCACTACGGATAAGAGATCCGACGCCGATCGGCGATCGGACGCTGAGCACCGACGCGCGTCTCGTCTCGTTCTGCGTCGAGCGTGGTGCCGTGAATGGTGGATCTGGTCGATCAGGGCGTACTCGGTCCGCGCGGCTGTTCATGCGGGGGTTGCCCTTCTGGGGCGCGCGTTCGGGGTTGTGATGCGCGGGTTCGTACGCCGATCCAGTTCGTGTTCTCGGCTAGGTCGCGGGCGATGCTGTTTGCCCAGGCGTCAATCTCGGTCCAGTCGCGGAAGTCGCCCTCTGGGAGCAGTGCGCGGGCGGCCGGTAGTTTCCTCATCGTCCGTTCGGAGAACCCGAGCTTGGTCGGGTCTAGCGCTCCGAAGAACACGCGATGTTCCTTGGACCGGATGCCTTCCCGGAACTCGGCGATCTGTTTGGGCTCGGCCGCGACCGTCAGGTCCCGCCCTTGCGCGTCGGTGGCCTCGGTGCCCAGCGGGCCGCTACTGAACAGCCAGACCGGCTTGCTGGCCAGCGCGTCGCGGTTTCGCCGGACGAACGCCGTGGCCTCCTTCTGCCAGTTCGTGCCGTAGACGGCACTCCCGACCACGAACGCGTCGTAGCCGGTCAGGTCGCCCACGGCCTCTACGGGACGTGCCTCTGCTTCATGTCCGGCCGCGTTCAGCGTGGTCGCGATTCGTTCGGCGATCCCCTGGGTGGCTCCGTGCTTGCTGGCGTACGTCACGAGTGTCGACATGGGTCCACCTCCCGATTCATCGTGAGCGCAGGGTGGCGATCCGCCCAGGGCCGAAGGGCCCGCTTGCCTGCCGTGCGGCGATGGCGGGCTCTGAACCATCCGTCCGGCAAGTGGGGCCTTTGGCTCTGGTGAGATCACGTTGTGCACGCACAATGTGAAGCGAGCCGCTCTTCCCGCAGTCCCGTCGGTAGTTCGAGCGGTGGGGTACTGGCGGCGATGAGGCGCCCGACGTTCCAATCGTATGGAGGTTGGCGTGCAATCCGAGACCGATCCGATGGTTCTGGACCTCTACCTTCCCCAGTACGACGTGACAGAGACGCACGCCGTCATCGTCGACGCAGACACGGACGTCACCTGGCAGTCCATTCGGCGGAGCGACCTGTCCCGGTCCGCGGTCATACGAGTGCTTCTGGACCTGCGCAGCTTTCCCAATCGGATGCGGCGGTTTCTCAAAGGGCAACGAGGGGAAGTCGCGCGCCCGCCGTTGACCCTCACCGACATGGGCCGTGCCGGGTTCGTTCTCCTCGGAGAACGGCCCGGCCAAGAGATCGCGTTCGGCACTGTCGTGCAACCGTGGAAAGCGGTTACCGACGACAAGCCTGCGCTGCAGCTCGATGCTGATGGATTCGCCGCGTTCGACACTCCTGGGTACGTCAAGGTCGCCTTCAACATCAGGGTGGTGCCCTATGGCAGCGAGCGCGCACTGATCACGACTGAGACACGGACGGCTGCCACGGACCCCACGAGCCTCCGCCGCTTCGCTCGCTACTGGTTGCTCGTGGGCCCATTCAGCGCGCTGATCCGCCAACTGACGCTGCGGATCGTGAAATCCGATGCCGAGCGACGACCCGAGCGTCCAACCAGTCGATGACGCTTCTCGGCGTACTGGGATCTCCGGTACTACCCGGGGCGCGGAGTCAGGGATCGGATTCTGGGATTCGGTCTTACTCAGTGGTAATGGTCTCGAGACCGCGCGGTTGAGCAAGGAAGCCTTCGAGTTCGGCGCGCGTCGCCGCATCCTGGCCGAGCATGAGGTGCCCGCCGCTTGCGTGGGTGACGAGCCGCGCTCCGGGAATCCGGTCGGTGGCGGCCTGGGCTGCCTCGTAGGAGGCGAGTGTGTCGTCCGCCGAGTGGACGAATAACGCCGGGACCCGGATGGTTTCGAGCGGGTAGTTGTTGACGGCGGGGTTCGAGTGGAAGGCGTCGAAGAGCACGCCGGTGGTCCGGTCGCGGACGGGGAAGATGCTGTCGATCATCATGGTGACCGTGGTGCGCTGATCTTCGGTGAACGGGAAGTCCCTGGGCACGCCACCGACGAGGCCCATGAGCGCGGGTCGGGCCGTGACCTTGGCGAGCCACATGAGGATGTCGCTGCGGAACAGCAGCTTGAGGATTGTCGGCGGCGTCGCTGCCGCGGCCGGGCCGGGCAGGTTCCCGGACATGATCACCAGATGGGCCACCCGGTCGGGGTGACGCAGCGCGAGTTGCAGCGCCGAGGTGGCGCCGGCCGAGTAGGCGATCACGTCGATTCTGTGGATGGCGAGGTGATCGAGGAGCTCGGCGAACGCGTCTGCCTGCAGTTCGGGTGTCGCGTCCGTGGGCATGGTTGATCCGAGGTAGCCGAACCGGGACGGCGCGATGACCCGCCGATTCGGGAGAATGCCGCCGAAGGAAACGATGCCGGCATCTCGGCCACCGAAGATGCCGTGGATCACGAGTAGCGGCTCTCCAGAGCCAGACTCCGCGTACTCCACGTCACCGAAGCTGGTGGGGACGCTCTTCTTGTCGACGGCGTCGAGCCTGCGGCGGGCAGCTTTGGCGTCTTGCTGATACCCACGTACAACACGGGCTGTCACGAACGTCAACCCCGCGCCCGCAACCATCAACGAACAGTGCCTCTTCACGCGCGATACCTCCTGCAGCGTCTGAATGTCAGCGTCGACGACCTACCGAAACGATGGGCGCGATCGCGAACGCCACGGTCGCGACGTTCGGGGCCACGCCCGCATCGTCGATTGGTCTCGTGCATTGCTATCGCACGGGAGCTGCTCGTATGCCTAAGACATCCGCGGCTGATTGGACAGGATACGCGGGCGGCGCGGCGATGCCCGCGTTGGCATCAGGGAGGCAGTGCGTGTCGGGCGAGAGGGGATCGATGCCGCTCGAACGAGCGCGCGGCATGTCGGGTCGGCACTGCGCGGCCGCCGGGGCACTCATGCTCGCTCGCCCACGGGTCTTGCCGACCATGCTCGGACTCGACGGCGAGAGTTCCGCCGCGCGCTGGTTGCATGTAGATCAGCGCTGGGAGGGCGACGACAGCTCCGGCGGCGTGCCGGATGATTGCACCGAGCGCGACGCCGATCAGCGCGACGACGCATCTCCGACCCTGAGATCGTGCTGTCTCATGCAAGCTCAGATCGAGCGGCGCGGCACTTCCGCACTGCGCGAGATCCTCAATAGGAATTTGCGCGTGGATCGGCGCGTCAAACTGCTGCCTTGGCTTAAGTAGTTCGCCGCTTCGTTTGCTTTCGCCCGGGCGTGTAGTCGTGTCACGCGCGTACCGTCCGTATCGTCGTGCGGTTTCCGCGCGGGTGTTGGCGCTCCTTGTTCGCGCTCTCGGTCTCCTTCTCGTGGATCGCGACTCAGCGCGTGGGCGAGGCTTCGCTGTTGATCGTGCAGGGTCTTTCATCGGTGGCCGTCGGGGTGCGCATGGCGGCGACCCTGGAATCAATCCTGCTCTGAGCCATTGCGCAGTCAAGTCTACATAGATATAGTTACCGCGTGACCCGATCTCGACGCCCTTCTCCGCAGACGGTGAAAGTGTTGCTCGCCCTCGCGGCGGACCCGTCGTGCTGGCGGCACGGCTACGACCTGCTGCGCGAGACCGGCCTCCAGTCCGGTGCCCTGTATCCGATTCTCATGCGCCTCGCGGATCGCGACCTACTGGAAGCGGAGTGGGAGTCCGACGCTCCCGCGGGGCGCCCGCCCCGCCACCTGTACCGGCTCACCGCCGACGGCTGCGCGTTGACCGCGACGCTCGAGCCGGCGCGCGTTCAGCGGCAACGATCAGGCGCGATGCGGCTGCGAGGTACTTCGTGAGTGTCGACGGAAGTCGCGGGTGATGGCGGAACATCGCGGTGGGGCCCAAGTCGTGCTCGCGGTCGTTCGTAGATGTTTACCGGAAGACCGGCGCGCCTGGGGTCTGGCCATGAGCGCGGAACTCGCGCACATCGATGGCCGCCTGGCCCGCGCCCGATTCACCCTCGGGTGCGTGCGCGTCGCGCTTCTCCCGCCGCGGTCGGGCGCGCACTCCAAGCGGTCGCAGTTCGCGATTCTCGCGACCGGCACCGCGGTCCTCGTGCTCGCGCTCTACGGCCAGCACCAAGTCGCGGCGAACCCGTCGACGGGCGGCCGCGGCGTCGTCTATACGAGCTGCGCGACGGCGCTCGGCATCACGCTGGTCGTCGCGTACGCGCTGATCGCCCTGCGACTCGTCCGGGCTTCCGGTCCACGCGCGGTCGCCGGCCGTCGCTACGGCGTCGCCGGCGGCCTGCTCGTCGGCGTCATCGTGCTGGTGGCGAGTACACCGCTCGCAACTACGGCTCTTGGAACGCGACAGGCCGCCGTCGCGACGGCCGTCTCTTGGCTCTCGCTCGCGATCGTCTCGACAGCGGCCGCGTACCGGGTCGCTCGCCTCGGCGGCGATTCTCGTGGCGCGCGAGACGCCGGGCTCTGGACCGGGATCATCGCAGGGTTCGTCCTGATCGTCGGACTCTTGACCGTCACGCTCGCGGCCACGAGCTGGATCACACACGACCCCGCCGTCATCAGCGCTTATCGCGACACGCTCAACCCCGCCCACTACGCGAACTACCGCACCCACTACGCCACGATTACCGGGTACGCGATGAGCGAGAACAGCGACACGGCTCTCCTGCTCGGCCTTATTTGGTTGCCGCTCCTCAGCCTCGCATTCGCCAAGTTGGGTGGAGCTCTTGGCGGCTCACATTCCGATGAAGCGCCGCGTCCGCCTACCCGCGTCCAGCGAAGTCGGATTCGGGCTCAGCCCCATCACCGGTGAGCATGGAGGTGTGGTGACTCTCTTCGATAGATAGCGAGGTCCGGTGATTGACCACGCGACGCGTCCCTTCGATGTGCATCGCGCGTGGTGCCGTTGATCGCCGTACTGGGAGGGACTGGACGGGAGAAGACGTCACGAACGTCGCGCGTATCGCCTCGTCAGCGGTACTGCACAGCAGCAAACGGGACCAGAAGGTACGGCACTGGGTCGGCTCATAACCCGAAGGTCGCAGGTTCAAATGCTGCCGCCGCCACCAACGAAATTGCAGGTGAGGCCCGGTGCGCAAGCGCCGGGCCTGCTGCGTGTGGTGCCGAAAATGGTGCCGACATCGCGAATTCGCGTCGTGAGCGTGGTGCCGCACAACCCGAAGGTCGCGCCTCTTCGTCACGGAGCGCGGCATGTTCTTGTTGTCCGGTCCCGGTTGCTCCCGTAGCGTGTCGTTCTGTATCGCGAGTCGAGGGCGTGAGCGGCGCCGACGATGCACTTCACCGAAATCGCATCGGGTCGTCAACCCGAAGGTCGTGTGTCGCGGATTGCGAGCGGCGGGGGTATTCGGCACACTCGTCGCGTGGCCAAGAAGGTGGCGCGCGACGATCCGGCGTGCGGCGACGACGGTGCGGTTTTCGATTGGTGGCGTGAGCTCGCCGACGAGTTGGCCGACGAGGGTTCGCTGGCGCGTGGTGTGGCGTATGCGTTGGATGGCCGGGTGGAGCGACTCGAGGTCGCGGACGGTTCCTTGAACGCGGTTGTACGCGGTTCGCATCCATACCGTGTCACGCTCTCGGGTTCGCACGATGCGCCGCGCTGGTCATGTGATTGTCCGGTCGGTGCGGAGCGAATGTTTTGTAAGCACTGTGTCGCGGTCGCACTTGTCATGGCGGGCGAGCTTGCCGAATCGTCCAATCGGGCATTCGCCGTAATCGACGAGGTCGGCGCCTATCTGGAATCCCTCGATCGGGCGCGGCTCGTTGAGCTGGTGGTCGAGCAGGCCGGCCGGGACGAGTCGTTCCGTGAACGCCTTACCGTGAGGGCTGCGGCTGCGGCGGGTGCCACGATCGATGTTCGCGAACGGCGGCAGCGTGTGAAACGCGCGTTCGGCAGCGGCCGCTTTGTCGACTACAGCGAGGCGCCGGAGTGGGCGTTTGGTGTGAACATAGCCCTCGACGAGCTGGAGGAACTCCTCGACGCGGGTTTCGCGATCGAGGTTGTCGAGCTGGTTGAGTACGCGCACACCCGGGCGGAGAGGGCGATCCAACATGTCGACGACTCGGACGGGTGGATCACCGCGATCTCGGTTCGGCTCGGCGACTTGCACGTGCGGGCGTGCACCGAAGCGCGGCTTGATTCGGTCGCGCTTCGCGCGGCGGCTCGTGAAGTTGGAGCTTGCGGGGGAGCCCGACACGTTCCACCGAGCTGCGCTTGTGTACGCGAGCGCGCTGGGTCCCGCTGGTATCGACGAGTACCGCCGGCTGATCGAACCGCGATTCGCGGCGCTGGTGCCGGGTGAGGATTGGTCGCACGAACGGTTCCGGGTTCGCAACGCGCGAGTCGGGGTCGCGCTCGCGGCTCGCGATCCCGACGAGCTGATCGCAGTCAAAGCGAACGACCTGGGTCTCCCCGACGACTACGCCGAGATCGCCGGGCTGCTCGCGGAGACCGGCCGCATCGACGATGCGATCCGCTGGTGCGAGCAGGGTCTCGCCGTCCATGCCGACCGAACGTGGCAGCTGGCGCCGTTCCGCGAGTTGCTCGCCCAGTTACACCGCGATCGTGGCGACACCGCGGCGGCGCTGGACGTGTTCTGGATCGCTTTCGAACACAGACCCTCGCTCGACTCGTATCGCCGTCTCGTCCGAGAGGCCGATGTGGCCGGCGACAGTGAGCGTTGGCGGGCCGACGCGCTCACGTCGCTGCAGCATGCACTCGGCGGCGCGGAAGCAGCCGGCTCGGAGGCGCACGTGCAGCACCTGAGCGCGACGACTATCGAAGTGTTGTCGTTCGAAGGCCGCGTCGACGACGCGTGGCGGGCCGCGACCGAACGGGACTGCGATCAGCGACTCTGGATGCAACTCGCACGCGCCCGCGAATCCGAGCATCCCGATGACGCGATCCCGATCTACGAACGCGAGGTCGAAGCCCTCATCGGCAAGAAGAACGATGGGGGATACCGTGACGCGGTGAAGCTCATGGCACACCTTGAATCGCTCCAAGTCCGTCCGGAACGTCGGGACACGTTCGCGTCGTTCGTCGAGCGGATCCGCGCAACGCACCGACGCAAGACGAACCTGATGCGACACGTCGACGCGAATGGCTGGTAGCCGGGGCGAACGGGACGGACCATATGTGCTACCATATGGTCGTGGCGAGAAGGGAAGTCCTCGTGCAACTCGATGACGAGCTCGTCGAGCGGCTGGATCGCTTGGCCGACCAGCAGGGCACGAGCCGTTCGGACCTCCTGCGGCGGGGCGCGGCCGCGGTGCTCGAGGCTTCCGAGTTGGCTGCAGCCGACCGCGAGCTCCAGGCGTCGTACCGGCGAGTCCCCCAGGATCCCGCCGTCGTGGCCGCCGCGACTCGGCTTGGCGCACACACCGCGCCGGAGTGGTAGCCCGCGGCGACGTTGTGTGGGCCGATCTCGGTCCGCCTGCCGGTCGCCAGCCCGTTTGTGTGCTCACCGCGACGCGGCGCTGGCAGTGCTGACTGCGATCACCTGCGCGCCGATCACGCGAACCATTCGCGGGATCCGCTCCGAGGTGGAGGTCGGGACTGCAGAGGGTTTGCCGGCGCCGAGCGTCATCAGTTGCGACAACCTGATCACGATCGCGCTCGCGTCACTCGACGATCGACCCGTTGGTCATCTCGACGTGCAAACCCGTGCCGACCTCGACCGAGCGCTGCGCTACGCGCTCGACATCGAATACTGAGCACGCAAATGGGCGTGCATCTGCAAGCGTCACGCGTGGTGCCGTCAGTGGTCTTGTTGATCGCCGGACGGCGCGGGACGGGACCGGAGTAGACGTCGCGGCGGACGCGCAATTGGCCTCGTCATCGCGGTCAGCAGCGTCGCGAGCGCGAGCAGGATCGTGGCGTACAGCTCGACGCGTCGGTCGAGCAGCGAGCCGGGTCCTGGTTCGTGTGGCTGGTTCATAAGGGTGGGTGCGACCGGACGGCAAGCAGGGGTGCGATCGGGATCGTTGTACGCGGCCCGCGCCACGCGCGCGCATCACCCGCGGGGAACGATGGTGGTGAGGGCGAGCGGTCCCCGGTCACGACCGGATCGATCTCGATCGTCTGGTGCCCGGCTTCCGGGAATCGGCTTCGCGTGAGCGAAAGGGACGGCTGCACGACCGAGCTCGACGGACGACCACGTAGAGCACGAACCCGTCCGCGCCGCGGTCTCGGCGAGGCGAACAGCCCCCGGGGTAGCGATCGTCGCGTTCGAGACGTTCCGAACCCGACCTCTTTCAGCGCGCAACGTCCGGGAGCGCCCCGGTCGGGAGCCGTCACATTCACACCTTGCCGCTGAGGTCGGCTGCAAGCGAGGTTAGGTGATGATCTCCTCGACGAGTACGTCGACTTCGACGAGTTCTGTTTCGGAAGGGAACAGCGCCCAATATGCAAGCGCGGCCAGCGCACCGCCGAGGAGCGGGGCGACAATGAAGAGCCAGACCTGGCTGAGCGCGTCGCCGCGGACGACGAGCGCGGGACCGACGCTGCGGGCGGGGTTGACCGAGGTGCCAGTCAGCGAGATGCCGACGAGGTGAACGGCGGCGAGCGCGAGACCGATCGCCAGGCCCGCAGCGCCGGGCGTGGCGATCCGACTCGTCGCGCCCAACACGACGAGAACGAAGACGAAGGTCAGCACGACTTCGGCCGCAAACGCGCCGCCCAGGTTGAGGCCGATCATCGAGTGCTTGCCCCATCCGTCGGTGCCGAGCCCGACGGACTTGGTGTAACCGCTCGCGCCTTCGAAGATGCCCCACAGCGCTATGGCGCCTGCGAGTCCTCCGAGGAACTGTGCGACCCAATAGCCCACGGCATCGCCGACCGACATTCGTCGCGCTACCAAGAAGCCCATCGTGACGGCCGGGTTGACGTGGCAACCGGAAATTGGGCCGATCGTGTAAGCCAAGATGAGCAGTGCGAGCCCGAACGCGAACGCCGTCGTCACGACGCCCGCCGAGACACTCGACCCTGCGAACTTGAACCCGAACGACAGCGTCGCAACCCCAACGCCGACGATCACCAAGAGCGCCGTCCCCAAGAGCTCGGCAAAAAGACGACGACCGAGCGCAGCATCCATCGTCAATCCTCTCGCTCGAGAGCAACAACCCGCGGAGTATCGCATGGAACGGCAGGGCGCGGAAGACCAACCAGCTACCGGCCACGCCTGGTGTTCTTCCGATCGGCGGTCGGTGCCCGTCGCTCCTCGATCACCGAGCGCGAAGAGATTCCTCGTCGCCTAGCCGGTGGTCTGTCGGTCCCGAGAATCACCGACGGGATTGGCCGATCGGCTTCGACGGTTTGTCGGGAAGTCAACGCGAACGGGGGCCGGGCGATTCGCCCGTTCGATACATCGTCCCGTTCGTCTTCTCGCGTACGCGAGGACGACTCACGGCAGTTCCGCGGCGACGCGCGCCGGCGGTCGTTGTGTCGTGTCGGCTCGTATCGATGAGCGGGCAGCCTTCAGCCTCCCGAGGCCTTGACACGTAACCGCGGGTGGCTAATACTTAGGTGAGTGCCTAAGTATAATGATTCGCTCGATCGGATGTTCCACACGCTCGGCGACCGCAGCCGGCGCGCGATGGTCGAGCGCCTCGCCCGGGGTCCCGCGTCGGTGAGCGAGCTCGCCCGCCCGTTCGACATGTCGTTGCCGACGATCGTTCAGCACCTCGGTGTGCTCGAGACCGCCGGGATCGTCACGTCGACCAAGGCCGGCCGGGTCCGCACGTACCAACTGGCTACCGAGGCGCTGACACCCGCGGCGGAGTGGATCGGCAGTCAGCGGCTTCCTGCCGAGCGTCGGCTCGACCGTCTCGGCACCTTCCTGACCAATACCGAAAAGGAGAAACGAACATGAGTGACATCATCGAGCGCAGCGAAATCCACGCGACGTTCGTCATCGAACGCAGCTACCCGGTACCGGTCGAGCGCGGTGTGGCACGCGCTTTCCGACAACGACGCGCGAGACCATTGGTTCGGCGGCGGCTCGGAGTTCGACGTTCGCGAGAAGTCGCACGACTTCCGCGTTGGCGGACACGGCGTCGAATACGGCCAATGGCACGGCGGACCCACCTCACGGTTCGTATCCACGTACACCGACATTGTCGACGAGCAGCGAGTGGTCTTCGCTTACGACATGTGGGTCGATGAACGACACATCTCCACCTCTCTCACCACGATCGCGGTGGAGCCTGACGGCGATGGGACACGTCTTACCTACACCGAACAGGGTGTGCACCTCGACGGCCTCGACACCGTCGAAGGCAGAGAGGAAGGCACCGCAGGGATACTCGACAACCTCGGTTCCTTCCTCGCCGGCAGCGAGTGACCTCGGGCACCGGACCCACCATGGCCATTCCCGCTACGAGTACCGGCCTGGCCGTCCGCACCAAACGCATCACCGTGATCGCTCTCGCGGCAGGCGGCGCGCTCGCCGCCAACCTCTTGATCTATGCGATCGGTCGCGCGTTCGGCGGCGCGTTCACATACACCCAGCACCACAAGACGATCCATGTCGACGTGGCGGCGGTCTCGACCATGTCAGTCGTCCCGCTGGTCGTCGGCCTAGCTCTGGTCGCGTGGCTGTCGCGCACCTGGCCGGCCATGATCACAACTGCACAGGTCGTCGCGACCGTGCTCGCGGTCGCGACGATCGGGTTGATGACCCTTCCTGCAGGGTTCGACACCACGAGCACACTGTTCCTCGCGAGCATGCACATCGCCATCGTCCCCGCATCATTGTTCGCACTCGGAGCGCTCCGACGAGCTCGTTGAATCTCTCCGACCCACCGAGCTTCTCAACGACAACGGACGAATGAGCGAGAGGAAGTGACGGCACCGGGCCTTCTGCGTGGGTGCTTGCAGGCGAGGTGCCGACGTCTCGAGACATCGAGGACGGTCGGAACGAGCGTGAACCGTTGCCGCCGAGAGAAGCGTAACGCGAGGGAAGGGGCTTGCTGCAAGCGACCCAAACGTGCTCACCGTGACTGAGGATCGAACACGCGGTGGTGATCGCCGGCGGAGGTCCTACGGGGTTGATGTTGGCGGGCGAGCCGGCGTCGGCAGGGATCGACGTTGCGATCGTCGAGCGGCGCGCCAGCCAGAAGCTCGACGGCTCGCGCGCCGAGGTCTGCACTCGCGCACGATCGAGGTGCTCGGGTTCGAGATCTATGTCGGACGTGATTGAATCCGGAATCGAGGCGAGCGGACACGGGCGAGCGGCCGGCTCTCCGAAGTTGCCCTTCGACCCTTGCTCGTCGGTCCGTCAGAGGTCGTTGCCGGCGTACGAGAGGTTGAAGCTCTTGTTCGTGAGGGGGAAGTCGGGGACGATCGTATCGGCGAGCGCGATGGGCAGGGCGGGCCAGTTGAAGAAGGACGGGTCCACGATCTTGACTCGCGTGAGCGGCCCGCCGGGTGCGATCTCGACGCGGTGCGTGATGGTTCCCCGCCATCCCTCCGCGATCCCTACGCCGGAGACGGCTCGCCCCGCCGCGGGGAGCGGAACGATCGCGGGTTCGTGTTGCCGACGGCCGAGTTGGTCCAGGAGCCAGCCGATGAGCTCGATCGATGCGACGAACTCGTCGCGGCGGACACAAAAGCGTGCCCGGACGTCTCCCGCATCCTGGACGATGATTCGGTGCGCGCCCTCGAGGTCGATGAATGGGTGGTCGCGGCGAGCGTCGATATCGACGCCGGACGCGCGTGCGACCGGTCCGAGGACACCGAGCTCGGTCGCCGCTTCCTTGCTCAGGATCGATGTCCCGGCGAATCGGTCGACGACCGTCGAATTCGAGAGCGCGAGCTGTGCGACCTCGGTCAGGTCGTCGGCGATGGTCGCGAGCTCCGTGAGATCGGGAAGCTCGCGCACGTGGGCGCCGCCGAGCACGACGCCGCCGCGTAGGAGGCGATGCCCCGTAACGCGCCGGTTGATGCGCAAGAGCTGTTCGCGGATGCGCAAGGCGTGCGCGTGCAGAACGCCGTAGCCGACGTCGTTTGCGAGAGCGCCGATGTCGGCGGCGTGGTTGTAGAGCCGTTCGAGCTCGAGCAGTAGTGCTCGCCGGTATTGTCCGGCGGCGGGGACGGTGACGCCGAGAGCGTCTTCGACTGCGAGGCAGAAGGCGAGGTTGTGACCGACGGCAGTGTCGCCGGAGATGCGTTCGGCGAGCTCGATGCCGGCGGTGTAGTGGCGGTCCTCGAAGAGCTTCTCGATGCCCTTTGTGGACGAACCAGAGGCGAGCCTTCATGGTGATGATGGTTTCGCCGACGACCGAGAAGCGGAAGTGTCCGGGTTCGATCAGGCCGGCGTGCACCGGGCCGACCGGGATCTCGTACACGCCGTGACCTTCGACTTTGACAAACGGGAACGGGTCGCGGGTCTCGTCGATCAGCGGTGTCGGGCCGGAGTCGTGCCGCAGGGGATGCCAGCGGTCGGGCCAGTGCTGGTGATGCACGAGGCGGCGGAGGAGCGGGTGGCCGACGGGTAGGATCCCGAAGAGATCGGCGAGTTCGCGTTCGAACCGGCCGGCGGGAAACGACAGCGCCGCCAGGCTCGGGAGCTTAGGGTGCCGAGCGGTCGACGCGTGCCACGAGCTCGACCCGTGCGTCGGTGCCGGGTAGGGTGAGCAGGTAGACGATGCGCAACGCGGAGTCGTCGTCGTGGCCGGCGACGAGCGCGAGGCGATAGCCCTCGCGGGTGAGCGCCGAGAACTGCCGCGGCGCGAGTCGTCATCGCGGTACTCGAGGGTGCTGCGCCGGGGCCGGCGTCATCCGGTCACCGTCCGAGCGGCGGCGTCGAGGAGGCGCTGGATCGGCCAGATGGTGACGCCGACGCGGCGAGGGCGACTAGCCCCACGACGAGCGGCCCCGAGTGTTGCCCGGGGCGCGCGCGGGCGAGGGGGGACGGTTTCGGACGTGCCGAGCAGGAACCGTTGTCCGTGGAACAGCAATGCGGCGGTGGCAACGAGCAGGACCAAGTACACGGCGGCGGTCTCCCAGCCCAGGTCGGCCGCGAATCCCGGCGCGCGCGATCGCGAGCTCGCTGGCGAAGAGCCCGAACGGTGGAAGGCCCAGGAGCGCGACGAACGCGAGCGCGGTGCAACCTCCGAGCACCGGTCGCCGCGTGAGGAGACCGCGCAGCTCGGCGATCCGGGTCGTGCCGTCGACGAGGGCAGATTCACCGGACGCCAGGAACGCCACGGTCTTGCCGAGCGCATGCGCGAGCACGTGCAGGAGCAGCGCGCCGATGGCCAGACGGGTGCCGACCGCGGCCGCGAATGCGATGAGGCCCATGTGCTCGATGCTCGAGTAGGCGAGGAGCCGTTTGGCATCGCGTTGGCCGATCATGAGTGACGCGGCGACGAGGAGCGAGAGCAACGCCGTGGCGATGAGCAGCCCGCGCAGGAGTCGCGTCCGGCCGCGGCGTCGATGACGACCTTGAGCCGTAACAGCACCGAGAATGCGACGGAGAGCAACACGCCCGACATCAGCGCGGAGACCGGCGCGGGGGCTTGGCTGTGCGCATCGGGTAGCCAGGTGTGCATGGGCGCGAGCCCGATCTTGGTGCCGTAGCCCAGAGCAGCAGGGACCGCGGCGAGCCGAGCGGCCGCGGGGTCGAGATGCGCACGCGACGAGGTGAGCGTGTCCCAGTTGAGCGTCGGGTGCTGTGCACCGGCGCGCACGGGTCGCGTAGGCGAGCACAATGGTCCCGAGAAACGCGAGCACGATCCCGACCGAGCCGATGATCACGTACTTCCACGACGCTTCCAGTGAGGCGCGGTTCCGGCGGTGTCCAACGAGGAACGCCGTCGCGACGGTCGTTCCTTCGATGGCGACCCATATGACCGCCGAGGTTAGCGGCGAGCACCGCGAGCAGCATCGAGGCGACGAACAATGGCAACAACAGTCCGAAGAGTCGCGCCGCAGCCAGGTTGGTGTGACCGAGGGCGAGCTCGGTGTCGATGTATCCGATCGCGGACCACATTGCGAGGAGCGCTATGCCCGCGATGAGGAGGACCATGAACCCGGCGAGCGCGTCGGCGCGTAGCGTCCCATCGGCGAAACGGACTGTCGTCTCCGCGAGCACACGGACGGCGAGCCAGATTGCCAGCGCGAACAGCACGACGGCTGATGCGAGATGGGACCAGGCAACCGATCGGCGCCACCCGAGTGCGGCGGTCGCGGCTGCGGGAACGACGGGAACGACGAGGAGTAAGAGCAGCATCAGTCGGCCAGCTCGTTCAGGTGATCGAGCTCGAGGCCGCCGAACTTGGCCTGCATCCGAGTCGTCAGGACCTGCAGCACGAGCACGGCCAGCAGCAGGTCGAGCGCGACCCCGAGCTCGACCGTCAGCGAGATCCCGGCTGACGCGAGGAGCGCGACGACGGCGATGCCGTTCTCGAGCAACAGGAACCCGACGACCTGTGCGACCGCATTGCGGCGTACGACGAGCCCGAAGAACGCGATGAGCACGACCGCGAACCCCGCGGGCAGGAGAGCGGCTTCCGGCGACGAGTCGAGTCCGACGAGACCACGCGTTGCGGCGAGCGCAGCACCGTGAGCACTGCGGCGCCGAGCAACATCGTGGCCACGTTGATCAACGGGTTGGGTGTCGCGCTGCTCGGGCGCGTCGCGCACAACCCGCAGCAGTACGGCCGGGATGATGACGACCTTCACCACGACGAACAAGCCGGCGACGACCAGATCACCGGCCTCGCCACGGTGGATACCGACGAGCGAGCGCCACGGTCGCGACCGCCGCGCCTTGCCCGGCCAGGATCCGCACGATCGCTCGCAAGCTGCGGCGCCACAGAGCCAGGACGGCGGCGACCAGCACGACGCCGCCGGTGAGGCCGAGCAATTGGTAGATACGTGTCGGTGGGAAGGCTCATGTCGAGGAACGACGACGCGGTGACGGCCAAGAAGGCGACAACGAACGACACTGCCAGCAGCTCCGGTACGCGGAACAGCCGGATCTTGGCGACGTAAAGACCTCGAACGTGGCGAGCACGACCCCGACGAACGCGAGCTTGACGACGAGGACGGCCGCGCCGATCGCGACCGCCGACAACGCGGTGGTCGTCGCGATGCCGAACGGTACGAACAGGTTGGCGAGCAACGTCGCGAACAGCAACAACCGCATCGACGGCGGCGAGCTCGACGAGCGCGAGATCAGGTCCCGCGTACTCGAGCACCATCGCCTCGTGGATCATCGTCAACTCGAGGTGCGTGCTCGGGTTGTCGACCGGCATACGGCCGCACTCGGCGAGCGCCGCGATTGCGAGTGCAACGAGCGCGAGCAGACTCGGCAACGACACTACGGTGCGCGGCGCGTGCAGCGTCGCGGTGACGATCGACGCCAGGTTCGACGATCCGGCTCGGCCCGAGATCGCGAATACCGCGAGCAGCAGCGTCGGTTCGGCCAAGGCGGCAACCGTCATCTCGCGACTCGCTCCCATGCCACCGAACGCGGTGCCGGGGTCGAGTCCGGCCAGCGCGAGCACGAAAGTGCCGACAAGGAACAGCGACACCACCGCAAAGAGATCGCCCACATGATCGAGGGGCGACGCGGTCGAAGCGAGCGGGAGGATCATCGCGATGACGAGCGACGCTCGACGACGAGCAGGATCGGAGCCGCCGAGAAGACCCAGCTTGGTGTGCTCGGGCGCGATCCGTTCCTTCGCCCACAGCTTGCGCAAGTCCCGCCACGGCTGGACGATCGGTGGCCCGACCCGACCCTCGAGGCGCGCGCGAACAGTGCGGAACAACCCGACACCGAGCGGCGCGCAGCCGACGACGAACGCGACCTGCACGATGACGACGACGACACCGCCAAGCGTCATCGCGCCACCAAGACCACGACCAGCAGGCCAACGAACCCGTAGGCGAGATAGCGGTGCAGGCTGCCGTTCTGGAGGCCACGCGCGATGTCGCCCCAGGCGCGCACGAGCCGCAGCACCGGCCGATAGACGCGCTGATCGACGGCATCGGTGACGTTGCGTGCGATAGCGAACGGCATCGACATACCACCGCGACTCGTCGGCGTGGCTCACGTCGATGTCGTGGTCGGGATGGAGCACGTCGTCGAAGACCCGTTGCAGAGGTTCGGCGAACGATGTCGCGGTGTACTCCATCCGCGCGGTCTGCAGTACCCGTCCGCAACCCCAGTTCTCGGCCCGCCGGCGAGCGCGGGTGACGCCGAGGGCTCGCCCGACCAGACCGACGGCGGTCACTCCCGCGAACAACGCGACCGCGAGGAACACGGGAGAGATGACGCCGCGCACTCCGGTGAGGCGCAGTTGCGTAACACCGTTGCCGAGCGGGCTGGTGGGGCTTCCCGCGGCCCGTACCGCCCGCGCGCGAGCCCGGACGCGACCAGCCACGGGAACAGGCCGAGCGCGAGGCAGCCCGACGCGAGTACCGCCATCCCGGCCAGCATCGGGGCGGGCGACTCGACCGCGTGTTCGGCTGCGTTCGATCGCGGCAGCGCCAGCATGCCGGTCCCGATCACCTTCACGAACGTCGCCGCGGCGAGTCCGGCGGTGAGCGCGACGACGCCGACCGCGATGGGCATCGCCAGCCCGAGCACCGCCGGTGCATGACTGCCCGCCTGTACGAGCACCTGGAACAGCGCCCACTCGCTCACGAAGCCGTTGAGCGGGGGCAACCCGACGATGGCGATGGCCCCGACGCCGAACAGCACGACGGTGACCGGGAGCCGACGCGTCAAACCGCCGAGTTGATCGAGATCGCGCGGTCCCGGTCGCGCGGACCACGGAACCGGCCGCCAGGAAAAGCAGGCCCTTGAACAGTGCGTGATTGAAGACGTAGAGGAGCGCCGCCGCGAGCGCGACGCCCGCCAACGCCGGTTCGTGTTCCGCGGTGAGCAGCATCGCGGTACCGACGCCCACGAGCATCAGCCCGACATTCTCGGTGGTCGAGTAGGCGAGCAAGACCTTGACGTCGCGCGCGACGAGCGCGTGCAAGATCCCGAACAGGGCCGAAACTGCCCCGAGCGCCAGCACCAGCACTCCCCACCAGCGCGGACCGCCGCCCAGTAGGTCGACGCCGACGCGCACGACCCCGTAGATACCGAGCGTGACCATCGCCCCCGACATCAGCGCCGACACGTGACTCGGCGCCTCCGGATGCGCGCGCGGCAACCACACATGCAGCGGTACCACCCCGGCCTTCGCACCGAATCCGACCACCGCCAACACGAAGATCACCGACGCGCGGCCGGCCGAGAACGAGTGCGCGCCGCTCCGGATCGCGGCGAACGATTCTCCTCCGGCCGCGGAAGCAGCGAGACCGAACGCAAACAGGATGACGACGAAGCCGAGATGTGTCATGACGCCGTACCAAACTGTCGCGCTCCGAACCGCCGGTCGCTCTCGATGTTCGGCCGCGACGAGCACGAGCGAGGTCATCGCCATGAGCTCCCACAGCACCAAGAAGGTCGACACACTCCCCGCCGCGGGAACGAATACCAGCGTTGCCGCGAACAGCGGGAACATGCCCTGCACGGGTCGGCTCGACAGGTCGTGGTCGCAGTATCCGATCGCGTAAACGGCCGCCGCGACGATCAAGACCGCGGCCGCGAGCATGAACCATGCACCCAGCGGATCGAGATCGACGTTTACCCCACCGAGTGGCAACACGTCGCGCCAACGAGCTGTAACGGGCTCGCCGGTCGCCAGCACCCGTATCGCAGCAGCGGCGGCGGCAGCGCCCGCGCTCACGGTGCACGCGCTCGCGATGACGACCCGAACTCTTCGCGGGAGCAAGAACCCGGCCGCGCTGCCGGCGACCGCAGCACTTCCTGCGGCCCCGAGCGCTGCCGCGGCGAGACTCAACGGCCCGTCAAGCGTCGCAGTTCGGCAACGATCGTCTCCGGATCGGGCGGACAGCCGCGGATCTCCGTGTCGACCGGCACGACGTCTCGTACCGCGCCTGCGACGCCGTAACCGCCTTTGAACACGCCGCAGTCACAGGCGCAGTCGCCGAGCGCGACGACCAGCTTCGGTGCTGCAACCGCGTCGTAGGTCTTGCGTAACGGCGTCGCCATGTTGTGCGTCACCGGCCCCGTCACCAACAGCGCATCCGCATGACGAGGGGACGCGACCAGCCGGCAGCCGTACCGCTCCGCGTCATAGTGCGGCCCGAACGCCGAAGCGATCTCGAGCTCGCAACCGTTGCACGACCCTGCGTCGACCTCACGGATCTGCAGCGAGCCGCGCAGCTGCCGAGCCGCCTCCGGCTGCGGCCCATCGGCCCGCGCTACCCGCGTCTCGGCTACGCGCCCGACCGTGCGCATCTTGCGGAAGAGGTTCATCGCCGGTCGTGCCCCAACAGACCGGCGGCCTCGGTCAGATAAGTGAGCAAGATCTCCTTCGAGAGCTGCAACACCTTGGCGATCCGCCGATCCGCAAGCGAGTAGATCACCTTCGTGCCCTCCTTGCGGCTGCGCACCAGGTTCGCGCGCCGCAACACACCGAGCTGTTGCGACACGTGCGAGCCCTCCAAACCCAACTCGTCGATCAGTTCGCTCACCGAGCGCTCACCGACGCACAACGACTCGAGTACCCGGATGCGCGCCGGATGCGCCATCGCCCGGAAGAACTCGGCCTTCACGTCCTGGATCGGTTCTGTCACGTCCGCTCCCCGGCCCTTGCCCGCGGGTGACGCGGACGCGCATGCGATATCTTTTACTCGACAGTATTGCTGCCTGACAAATTCATTAGGTATCGGGGAAGACAAGCCGTCGCCCGGGCCGGGGTGACACCGGCGTCGGCTCTGCGCGATGCCCGCGGGGGTGTTGATGTACCACTGCCCGGAGGGGGCGCCGTGCCGGGGCGGATCTGTCTGATCTTGACAACGTCGCGTGGCTCGCGACCGCCGCGCACGAGAGATTCGATCGTGTCGACATCGTCATCAACAATGTCGGCGGCGCGATCCCCAACGCGTTCGTCGACCCGACCCCGATTACCTGGAGGAGGCCTTCCACTGCAACGTCGCGACCGCGCACGCGCGCTGCTGCGCCGCGGTCCCGCTCATGCTCGAAAGTGGAGGCGGCACAGTCGTCAACATCTCGACCATCATGGGGCGCGTGAGCGGACGGCGATATCTCGCGTACGGAGCGGCGAAAGCCGCGGCTCGCGCACTACACGCGGCTCGCGGCGCGTGATCTCGCACCGCGGATCCGTGTCAATGCGATGGCCGTGGGCCCGGTGACGACGCGTGGCGGGCCAACGCCTGAACGAAGCCCAAGTTCGTGAATCAGGAAGACGTCCCGGCTCAGGGTCGCCGGGACGTCTTCTTTCGAGTTTTGGTCGATCTGGCCGTCGAGCGCGTGTCGAACCGTCAGCGTGCCGGCCGTAGCCGTATCGGTCGGAGGGTCGTGCGCGTTACCAGGAGACCGACCGGTCGTGATCCGGTGGGCTTTCCTCTCCCATACACCATCTCCTTCCCGGAGCCGCTTTCACGTACCGATGTGGTCTTACGCCTTCAGCCTCCGTTCTGACGAGTCTTCGGAGCGCTCGCTCCGCAAAGGGGGAGCGGCGGGGCGAGCGCGATCCAGAGCATCGATCTTCCGACGGGCGCGGCGACTAGGGACTTTCGGCCGTATCGAGGTCGTTCGTCACCTCTTCGTGCTCACACGCTGGTCAGGCCCAGCCCGTCGATCTTCGCCCGCAGGTCCGGCGGCAGGCGCCCGAGCGCCTCGGCCTCCAGGCATCCTGCGAGCTCAGCTCGGTTCTTGACTCCGAGCACGACGGTATCGACGCCGTCCATGTCGAGGGCGTATCGGTGCGCGACCAACGCGGGGTCGGTTCCCAGTTCGGCGCACAGGGCCCGGAAGGGCGCGGCTCTTCGGTAGTCGACGGCATCGGGATGACTGGCTTTGACGACTCGGTCGAGCTCGGCGGTGAGCGCGCCGGCTTGTACGGCGCGGATACCCATGACCCCGACATCGTGCGCGTTGGCCGCGGCGATGATGGCGCGCGGGCGCGGCGCTTCGGAGTATCTCCGGATGCCGCCGGGCGAATCCAACAGGTTGGTCACGGCCTGCACGACGCTCGGCTTCACCTCGTGTTCGAGTGCCTTGAGGATGGTCGAGGGAACGCCGACGCCGGTGATGCCCCATGCGCCGATGCGTCCGCGACGCTCGAGGTCTGCGAAGGCCGGAACGACTTCTTCGACGTACTGGCTCCAGGGCGTCGCGAACGCGGCGCGGTACTCGTTGCCGTGCGCGTAGACAGTGTCGTCTTCGCAGATGTTGCTGTGCAGAAAGTAGAGGTCGACACGATCGATGCGCATGGCGTCGAGGCTCGCGTCGAGCGACTCCTCGAGCTTCGCCGCCACGGACCCGACCCCGACGGTCCCGAGCTGACACTTCGTCGTGATACGAACGCCGGCAGGCACCGCGCCGCACAGCGCCGATGCGATGACCGCTTCGCAGGCCCCGTACGACGGGGCAGTGTCGATCATGTTGATCCCAGCGGCCAGGGCGGCATGCACGGTCGCGACGGCTTCCGCATCGCTCGAGTCACCCCAGATCTGCCCGAGCCCGCCCCCACCGAGGGTCAAGCGACTCACGTCTGCAAAGGGGCCGAGCCGTGTGTTCCGCATTGGTGGATCATCTCGCAATCGACTGCCTGCATGCGGGCAGCATCACTGCGCCGGAGCGACGAAGCGATTGCAGATCGTGCCGATGCCTTCGATCCAGGTCTCGAGGGTCTCGCCGACTGGGCCCGGCGACCCACGCGGTGAGTGCTGCCCACTCGTCGTACAGGGCCTGGACGCCGGGTCGCGGCGAACGATCAGGAGTATCTGGCCTCGACGCCGCGCGACTCGCCATGGTGGTCGACCGCGTCGCGGAGATCGGAAAGCAGCTCGTCGGCCACCGGGCCGTGTGCGGGTGAGAGCATGAGGTGCAAGCCGCGTGGCTCGGTATTGCGATTGAGGTTCCAGTCCCGGTCGTCCATCACGTCGGCAACGGCGTCGAGATCGATTGTTGCCGATCGAAACGACAGCACGGGCCCGATCGGATCACCGACGATCTCGAGGCCGTCGATTGCCACGATCCCGTCCCGCACCTTCGCGGTGGTCTGCATCAGGTCGCGCGTGAGCTCCGTGTACCCCTCGGCACCGAGATAGTTGATGGCGGCCCACGCGGTTGCGATCGGCGCGGCCGGGCGGGCCCCGGCCATGGCCGGTGATCCGTACAGGCCCGCGGGCCACCGGTCGTAGAGGAACACCTGGTGCGCGAACCAGTCGGGGTCGCGGTGCAGGATCACCGAAGCACCCTTCGGGCAGTACCCGTACTTGTGCACGTCGGCGGAGATCTCCGTGACGCCCTCGACGCGGAAATCCCACGCCGGCACCTCGAATCCGAGCCGTTCGAGAAACGGCAGCACGAACCCGCCGATGCACGCGTCGACGTGGCATCCGATGCCGTGCTCGGCCGCGAGCGCGGCCATCTGCTCGACGGGATCCATGATCCCGAAGGGGTAGTTGAACGCGGAGGCGACGACCACCGCGGTCGAGGGTCCGATCAACTCGCGCGCGGCCCGCACGTCGGCGCGGAAGTCGGCGTCGAGCGGCACTCGTACGAGGTCCATGCCGAAGTAGTGCGCAGCCTTCGCATAGGCCGGGTGAGCTGAAGTCGGTGCGACGATCTGCGGCCGCTCGACCCCGCGGGCGCGGGCGCGCTCGCGGCTGACGAGCATCGACATCAGGATCGACTCGGTTCCGCCCGACGTCATCGCGCCGCCCCCGTCGTCGGGGGCGTGCAGCAGCGCGCCGACACCGTCGATGACTTCTCGCTCGAGTGCGGCGAGCTCCGCGAACTTGAACGGGTTCAGGGCATTCCCGAACAGGTACCGGCGGTTGACCTCCTCGATGAGCGCCTCGAGGTCGGGCCGTCCGGACGGGTAGACGAGGCCGAACAGGCGGGCGCCGTGCACCGACGGCTCGCGGCTCTGTCGCAGCGCCAGATCGGCGAGGATCTGCTCGCCGCCAAGCCCGTGTTCACGCACAGTTCCTCCTCGTCGGAGCGAGCAGTCGTCGTCATCATCAGTGCTTGTGTTGTAGCCGAACCGCCGTCAGTCGGCCTTCATGGGCTTCGCCGACACCCGCATCGACGACGGCGTGTTCGATGGGGCGGTGCTCGGAACGGGCCTCGGTGCGGGTTGGTACTGCCGACCGTCACCTCTCAGCCGTTGTCTTTCGGCCGTTGTTCACCATCATGTCGGCGAACTTCTCCCAGCTGAGCCGATACACCATCTGACCGTGCGCCGGTTGCCAATCGACCGAACCCTTGCTGATTCGCAAGCGACCCAAACGTTCGCCGTCACTCCACACCGGGAACGTAGCGTCCACCTGCTCGATGGTTATCCCCTGGTTCAACCTGAGCGTGACCTCGTGTTTCGCCATTGGCGAATGGTTGCAGGACGCGCTGTGTGTTGGCAACCGGCGTGAGCGCGGGCCCGAGCACATCCGGCGATCAAGAGCTGAACTGCGTCATCGAGAAGGAACCCCGAAGTAGGGGAGCGAAGCGCGACGCGCAGTCGCCGACAGACGTTCCGACCGCAGACACTTGCGGCGCGCCCGGGTCGCGCACGCCGCCAGAGCGCCACCGGGTGAGCGTCATGTGCGGACGCGCTCCTGGCGTCACGCGCCCCTACCGGCAATCGGTGCGGTTTGCGATTGCAGGCACGGACAACTGATCGGCCTGATATCGCGTCTCCGACCCGGCGAATGTCCTGGGATGCCTTGGCGCCAGGCGCTGGCGCCGTTTCAACGTTGGGGTTCAGGCTCGTGTGTCGTGGGCGGACGCGTCGGGCACTTCAGCCGGTGTGGTCGGCCAGAGGTCGAGGATCGACTCGAAGACCTCGTCGGCAGCAGCGAGAGCACCGAGGTGGCTTTCACCGAGTCGTATTCGAAGCTGGGCGTCGCGGATCAGGGAAGTCATGTGCTCAGCGTGCGCCATCGGGACGATGTTGTCGGCATCGCCCTGCCAGAACCGAATCGGCACGGTGATGTCACCCAGCGTGAAGCCCCAATCGCGGGTGAACAGCACGAGATCGAGCACCGGTGCCTGGGTTTGACGACGAGTTCCTCGCACGATGTCATCGAGGAACATCGCCTTCATCTCCGGCTCGTGGAACAAGCGCTGATCGCCCTCGGGCGACATCGCGATATACGCGTCGAACACTTGCGACCGCACGGGCAGGGCGAGGCGAACCACACGGTGCAGTGCACGTCCGACTGCGCCGCGGGTGAGTTCGAGCAGCGGAGCGAAACGACGCGCGAGTCCGACCACACCGCCGCTGATCGCCTCGTCGCCGACCGTAGGAGCGACCCCGCCCAGCACGGCACCCGCGACCATGCGCTGCGGATCTCGTGCTGCGCACGCCAGCACGTATGGTCCACCACCCGAAAGACCGACACACGCGAAGCGACCAACGCCGAGTCGATCGGCAATCGTGGCGACGTCCTCGGCCCATCCGGCGACATTGCGATACAGATGCGCGCTCGAGTAGCCGATGCCCGGACGATCCAGCGCAATCAACCGAATGCCGAGCTGGTCTGCGGCGATCCGCGCCGACGGGGCGATCTGGCGGCTCCCGCCTGGCGTGCCATGAAACCAAAACACCACCCGACCGTCGGCACGACCGTACTCGGCGAAACCGATACGTCGGCCTCGGCCCAGCCGGTAACTTCCCTCCAACCGCGGTTCACGCAAGACCACCACCACCGAAGTGTCGCACCGAACCACCGGCGAGGCACCCCACGAGAACCCGGCAAATCAATCTGTTGACCAATCAACCGGCTCGGTAGCCCCATCCGCCGACAACCGAGCAAATGCAGCGCCGTCACTGCGAGGCTCCCGCTCCCGCACGGTGGCGCGGCGCGCTGCATTTCGCGCGCGACCACTCGCGGGCCGGGCAGCTCCTACGACTCGATCTGAATACTCTCGAGGTGTCGATTCAGGGTCTCGGCGCCAACGTAGTAGTCGTTGGTTCGCTGACTCTCGAGCAAACGCTGATCCCGAGTCGGTTGGTCGGCGAGTTCGTCATCGGGAATCTCAATCGACATCAGAACCAGACCCAGCGTCGAACCCGTCTCAGGGTCGTCCTTCAACCAGTTGCCGCCGGTTGCCGGATGTTCGCCGTAGAGGACCTCATGACTGTGAAATCCCTCGGCCTTGATGCGTTCGGCCATGGCGCGCGACGTGGCGTGGTACAGCCTCATCGCGCGATCTCGCGCGGATGACGGCGAGCCTCCACCGCACCTTCGCGCACACGCGAGAGAACCTGTCGAAAGCCTTTGGTTCTGCTCGGTCACTTTGAGATCGTAGATGCGTACGGGACGTGGCGGACCTGATCCATCCGTTCGCCGACGGCAACGCCCGCGTCGGGAGGCGACGTCACGACCGCCGCCCGAACGGCGTCGTCAGCGGTACTGCACCGCACGATACGGGACCGGAGGTGAGGGCACCGGGCCGGCTCAGAACCCGAAGGTCGGAGGTTCGACACCTGCGACCGGTGACACCGTGGCCGCCGTGCGTTTCGGGTATCCGAGTTTGCGGGCACGCCAAGATGCGCAAACATTGTGCTCGCACACCGGATTCGACTTGTTCCCCCGAGGAGCGGGCGGCCGCGCGTGATCGCGGAGCTGAAGACAGTGGTGGAGACCGGCGAGGTGCTCACTGGACGATGGCTCGCGCTTCCCAGAATGAGTATCCTCAAATCGATGGCGTTGAGTGCGAAGAACGAAGGTCTGCACCCGGCGAGCGACGACGCCGATTGGCAGGAGAGCGTCTACCTCTCCTGGCGCGACGCTCGTGCGGGGCTGGGCGGTAACCACCGAATCGGCATCGAAGTGAACCGGGGCACGGCCAATCTCTGGTGCGGCGTGTACAGCGACGACGGGACCCGGTTCCGGCACAACGACGAAGACCTCCCGCTGCGCCCGTTCGCCGAGCACGGACTCGCCGGCGGGCCGCAGCGGCTCTTCCACGACGGCGAGAAGCTGCGCTTCGATCTGGACGGCGATGGGTGTCGGGTCGGCTTCGAGATCGACGACGATGCGGCGACGCTCACCGAAGCCAACGCGCATGCGTTCGCAGGTTCGGCGGGGTCGACCGGAGCGATCTTCTCGAACAACTTTCACGTCTACTGCCGCGTGCGGGGCACAGTCACCCTCGACGGGCGAACATCGACGATCGACGCGCCCGCGTGGCGTGACCACTCGTGGGGGGTAAGACGTTGGGACAGCTTTCTCTCGAGCCGGAGCTTCGGAGGTTCGTTCGGCGATGCGTTGCAATTTCGCTACGGCTCGATGGTCGGCGTCACCGGAAGCTTCGTCCGTCATGGCGCGTTGATTCGTTCTGGTGAGACGGTCGCCGTCGATCGCGCGGAGATGCTGGTGCACCTCGACGACGACTCCATGCGCTGCCCGTCGGCGGAGGTTCGTTACCACCTTGCGACGGGGGAGACGACCTGCGTCCGCATCGAGACGATCGGCGGGATGATCGGTGCGACCCGCACCCGCTTCGGGTGGGAATCCGTCGGGGACGTCTCGGTCGATGGCGAATCGGGCGGTTGGGGATTTCTCGAGGTCAACAACAACCCCCGAAACGGGAGGACTCCGCCGAGCTTCGTACTCGCCGACACGCTGACGAATGGCGTCACGCA
This sequence comes from uncultured Actinomycetes bacterium, assembly GCA_963784845.1. Taxonomy (GTDB): domain Bacteria; phylum Actinomycetota; class Acidimicrobiia; order IMCC26256; family PALSA-610; genus PALSA-610. The sequence goes on from CAWASN010000007.1 coordinate 407,854, forward strand.
TCCGATGCGGTGAGACGCGTGGCTGTGAGGATCGCATGAATCCGCCGGGCGACGAACGGGCGTTGTACTTCCATCAGTTCCGCGACACCATCCGGAGCGTGTTCGAGCCCGAGCTGACGAGTCCGCGAGCCATCGACGCGGCCGGCATCGTCGATCGCATTCTCGTCGAGCTGATCGTCGAGGAAGAGCAGGGTCCGAAGCTGACGCGAAGTTCGGTGGTGAGTTCGAGCAGCTCCTGGGCCCTGACGCCGGCTCGGATCGGCCTGTTGTGGATCCCATTCGCTTTCACGAGCTCCGTCAGCAGGCCGCGGACGCGGTCGCGCGTGCCTCGGAGAGCCCCGACTCCGACGACGCGCGGGCTGGTGCGCGCGTTGGTGAAAACCGAGCGAGGATTTCTCGAAGCGCGGGATGCTTCGCGAAACGCACTGACGTATACGGTGAATGGCGTCGACGCGCTGCCGGTCGAAGAGTGCTCGGTTACCAAGGAACGGCTCGCGATGTATCTCCGCGGACGCCTCGCCCGATCTCCCCACGTGGTCGTCGAGGCATTGTCGGTTGTTCCCGGTGGTCGCTCGAAGGAGACCATCTTGGTCTCGCTCTCCGGGACCACGGAACTTCCGCACGAGGTGATCCTCCGCAAGGATCGGCCGATCGGCCTGCTGCAGACCGAAGCCGCCGACGAGTACGCGGTGATCAAGGCGGTCCATGATTACGGGGGCGTCCCCGTTCCCGAGCCGCTGTTCGCGGAGCGGGCGACCGAAGCTCTCGGCGGCGGGACCTTCCTCGTGATGGAGTGCGTCGGTGGTCACAAGGCCGGCGAGTTCTTTCCGGACCTTGCCGCTCCCGCAAGTTGGCGACGCGAGATAGGTATGCATCTTGCCGCGAGCCTGGCGCGTCTGCACTCGTTGCCCCTCGAGCGTCTCTCGCAGACGAGTCTCGACCCGGTCCGCTCGGTCGTGACCGAGGAAGCGGTCCACGGCATGGTCGAAGGCATCTCGACGCGTATCGCCGAGGTCACCGGTCCGCCGTGCGTCACCGTTCCGTTGGCCCGGCGATGGCTCCTCGACCACGTATCTGACGTGGTTCCCGCGTTCGCGGCTGTGCCTCCTGCAGGGCGACTTCGGCTTTCACAACATGCTCGTCGATGGCGGCCGGGTAACCGCGTTGGTCGACTGGGAAGCGGCAACTCTCGGTCCGCCGGCGCGGGAGTTGGCGGCTGCGTGGAACGCGATCGCCGTCTTGATGCCGTGGCAGGAGTTCGTCGACGCGTACGTGGCCGCGGGCGGCTCGCCCGCTGATGCCGATCCCCGTGCGATCAGCTACTACCGCGTGCTCACCGCCCTCGGCGGGTTCATGGCGAGCCGGACCGGCGGCCATCTCTTCCGCACCGGCGCCAAACGAGACCTCCTCACCGCGCACTCGGGGCTCGACTCGCACTTCCGGTGCGCACGCAATTTGCGCGTGCTCTCACCGACGCGATGGAGTGACCGGGCTATCCGCGGCGATCATGCCCGCGGCCAGACCAGCTCGAGATTCTCTACCGAGCGGAGCCCGACCGGATAGTGGAGCTCGATGCCGGGCTTCATCGCGTAGTCGGGAATCCGGCGATGCCATTCCCGCATCGCGACGCGCAGTTCGCGGCGAGCAAGATGGGAGCCGAGGCAACGGTGCACGCCTCCACCGAACGCGAGGTGGCGATTGTTCTCGCGATCGAATCGCACCTCGAACACGTCGGGGTACTCGCTCTCGTCGACGTTGGCCGAGCCCAGGTTCACTGCTACGAACGCGCCCGCGCCGACCGGGCAACCACTGATCTCCGTTTCTCCGGTCGCGAGGCGAAAGACGTTGGGCACGGGTGTCTCCCACCGAAGCAGTTCCTCCACGGCGGCGGGAATCAGTCCGGGATCATCGACCACTTGACGGCGGTGATCAGGGTGCCCGGCGAGATACGCGAACGAGCACGTCAGTGTGTCGGTGACCGTATCGAGTCCCGCGATGAGGAACAGGAAACAGATGTCGAGGATTTCCTCGCGGGTGAGTCGCTCGCCGTCGATCTCGAACGTGAGGAATTCGGAGAGGATGTCGGCCCGGGGCTGACGTAGACGTTCGTCGAGTATTGCCTCGAAATACGCGTAGATCTCCTGGCCGGTTCGGCGTTGGATCGCCGCGCTCGCGTCGGGATCGCCGCGCTCTCCGCCAGGTCGCATGATTCCGTCCTTCAGTCGGAGGAGGGTGTCGAGCTCCTCCCACGGCAGACCCATCAGCCCGAGGAACACCGCCGACGGGAACGGAATCGCGAACTCGTTGGTGAAGTGGCAGGCACCCCGCTCGACGAACGTGTCGATGAAGTGGTTGACGCGGCGCGGTGATGTCGTCCTCGAGAGCCGCCATCTTTCTCGGAGCGAACAACGGATCGAGAATCCTGCGATACTTCAGGTGCAGTGGGGGATCGATGCTCAACGGGATCAGAGGGCGGACATTTCCGAGGTTGACCAACCCTTCGGCCGAGAAGCGAGCCGGATCTCGAAGGGTTTCCTCGACCGCGGCGCGGCTCGCGGCCACCACGAAGCCGTCGTTCGGCCGATGCACAGCGCCTGCCGCCAGCAGTGCCCGATACTTCGGTTGGGGTACGGCGAGGTCGAACAGCTCGGCCATGAAGGCATCGGCGGCACCGGGCTGCGTGTCTGTGGAGGTGTCGTCGCTCTCGGCGGATGCACTCATGTCTCTCCCGTCACAACTTCCGGCCGGTTCCGGCCCAGTACTCGTCGCGTAGGAGTCGCTTCAGCAGCTTGCCGTCCTCGCGGCGCGGAAGCTTGTCCCGATAGTCGATCGAGCGCGGGCACTTGTAGCGCGCGAGCCGACCGCGACACCACGACTGCAGGAGCTCGACCAGCTCATCGTCTGCGTCGGTACCGTCGACGACCTCGACGATCGCCTTCACCTGTTCGCCCCACTCGGCGTCGGGTATGCCGATCACCGCGGCGTCGGCTACGGCGGGATGAGAGACGAGCGCGGCTTCAACCTCGGCCGGATAGATGTTGACGCCTCCGCTGATGATGACGTCGCGTGCCCGATCGCACAAGAACAAATAGCCGTCGTCGTCGAGATAACCGATGTCGCCGATCGTGAACGCCTTGCCGTGAAATGCTGCTGCCGTCGCTTCCGGATCGTCGCGATATTCGAAGGCCGCACCGGGCGACTCGAGATACACGTTGCCGATCTCGTGCGGTCGGAGGTCATTGCCGGCATCGTCGAGTATCCGGACCCTCGTGCCTGCGATCGCGCGCCCGACCGTGCCGGGCTTCTCGAGCCAACGATGCGGCTTGGCAATCGTCGCCGCACCTTCCATGCCCCCGTACGTTTCCCACACGACCGGTCCCCACCAGTCGAGCATCTGGCGTTTGATCTCGAGCGGACACGGTGCAGCCGAGTGCACGATCGACTGCAGGCTCGAGTGGTCGTAACGATCGCGTATATCGGGTGGGAGCTTGAGGAAGCGGACGAACTGCGTCGGCACCATGTACCCCGTGGTGACGCGATGCTCCTCGATCAGCCGCAACGACTCCTCGGGATCGAACTTTCCTTGGATTACGAGCGCCTGCCCGACATTGAGCGCCCCGTGGTAGAAGCCCTGGCACCCGCCGTGGTGCATTCCCGCCGACACCAGGTGTGCGCCTTCCAGCGGCAGGAAACGGAACGCGTGCCCGAACGACTTGATCGCGTCAGCAGCGACTGCCGGATCGACGTCGGGCAACGGCCGGATGATCCCTTTCGGTTCGCCCGTCGTACCGGATGAGTAGCTGATGGATCCACCGAGCCGACGATCGTGAGGGACCGTCATGGGATGACCGGCAACGAGGTCTTCTTGAGGCTCGAAGCCCGAGATCCTGTTAGCGGCGCTTCCCACGGAGATCGCAACGCGAAGATCGATCGACTCGGTCGATTCCGGGACCCGATCGGCGAAGCGGTGATGCAGGACCAGACCGACCGACCTGGAATGTTCGACGATGCGCCGAATCTCTGCGGTGGATGCACTCGGATTCGAGCGCGATCGACCGGAGTCCACTCTCTTGCGTCGCGAGTTGCCACACCACGACGTCGACGTCGTTCGGCAGGCAATAGGCGATCGTGTCGCCCGGACGGAGCCCCCGGCTTCTCAGCGCGTGCACGAGCTGGTGTGCGCGGCCGGCGAGCTCGGCGAACGACAGGGTGACGCCCGACGGCGACGCGGCGATTGCCGGGAGATCGGGATGGTCCTCCGCGATCCACCACACGCCCAACCGCTGGCTCCAAGGATGCGGCTCCTGGCCGGGACTCATGCCGGAACGTTACCGGAATTGAGTACCCTGAATCGAGCGACGGCTGGTTGAGAGGAGTCGGGGTGACCGAGATCGAGACCGGCACCGAGACGGTGCGCGCGACGGTGCGTGAGCGCGTCGGGATCATCACCTTGAACCGCCCGGAGCGGCGCAATGCGTTGCATCCCGACATGTACGACGCCGTGCCGCTCCTGCTCGACCGCTTCTTCGCCGACCCCGATGTCGGTTGCATCCTCCTGACCGCCGCCGGCACGGCGTTCTGTGCCGGAGGCGACGTGCGCGCCGGTCGGGAGTCGGCCGAGCGGTCGCAGGCGTGGTCGCCGTCGGTCGCCGCGGCGACAGCCATGCTGACCGAGTCGGCGCGCATGGTCGTGATGTTGCACGAAGGACCGAAGATCTCGATCGCGGCGCTCCCGGGTGCGGCCGTGGGTGCCGGTCTCGCTATTGCCCTGGCAGCAGATTTCCGCATCGCGGCCGAGTCGGCCCGACTCGTGCCGGGGTGGGGCCCGCTCGCGTTCAGCGGCGATTTTGGCGGCACCTGGTTCCTCTCCCGCCTGCTCGGCCCGGCCCGAGCCCTTCGCGTTCTGGCGGACGACGAGACGCTCGACGCCGCGGTCGCGCTCGAGCTCGGGCTCTTCGATCGCGTCGTTCCGGACACCGAGCTCCCCAACGCCGCGTTCGCGTGGGCGTGCACGATCGCGAACGGACCTCAAACGGCTCAGCGCTATTTCAAGGAGAACGTGGAACAGGCGACGCGCCTCACCTTGCGGGAAGCGCTTCCTCTGGAGGCCGAGCGGATGGTGCGCTCGGCGCACACCGAGGAGCACCGCGACGCAGTGCGTCGATGGATGCGCGCGGCGGCACAGAAGAGGACACTGTGAACGTTGCGGCCGACCAGGCCGACTATTCCGGAACGGGTTCGAACACGGGTACGAAGACGTCGGCATGCTGCTCGAACAGCACGCGTACCGGCATGCCGCACCTGAGGGCTGCGGGATCCGCATTGACGATGTTCGTCGGCAGGCGGAGGTCGGGCTGCTCGTCGAGCTCGACGATCGCGATCACGTACGGCGGCGGCGCGTCGGGGTGAAACTGCTGGAAGTTCTCCGTGAAGGTGAAGATGGTGCCGTTGCCACTGACGGGTTCTGTCTCCAACGCGCCATTGCACTCGGGGCAGTGCTCGACGGCGGGGTGCGACCAGCGCCGGCACGCTTGGCAGCGTTGGATCAGCAGCTGTTCGTTCGCTCCGCCGAGCCAGAACGCGCCGTTCCGTTCGGTGAGTGAAGGAAGGATGCGCGGCGCGCCCGCCTCGATCGTGCGACTCTTCACGGTCGTCACTGTAGATCCGTCGCACCCCGACACAGGGTGGAACGAGGAGAGAACGTCGTGATCGATGCTCCGGAGAAGCGTGCGATCGTGTCGGGTATCGGGATCTCGCGGATCGGGCGCCGCACAGGTGTTCCGGGTCTCGAACTGACGCTCGAATCAGCGCGGGCGGCGATCGCCGACGCGGGGTTGCATCCGGCCGAAATCGACGGCGTTGCGACGTTGGGTGAGACCCCGCTCGCCGATGCGGTGACCAGGCTCGGGATCGAACCCGGCTACGCGGGCGGCGGTTTCGATTCGGGTGGTCTGCTCGCGCCGGTGATGGGTGCGTGTCTCGCGGGTCGCGAGCGGACGGGCCCGCCACGTCCTCGTGTATCGCACCGTGCAGATGATGGGAGGTTCGATCGCGCCCGACACGGCGCGACCGGCGGCTGTACCTTCCCAAGGCGCGGCGGTGCTGGGCAACGTCATGGGTGACATGACACCGCTGTTGACATATCACGCGTACTCCGCGGCGAACTGGTTGGCCATGCACTGCCGGCGCCACATGCATCTGTACGGCACCACCAAGGAGCAGCTTGGTTGGCTCGCGATCAACAGTCGTCGAAACGCCGCGCGCAACCCCTTGGCCGTATACCAAGAGCCGATGACGATGGACGACTATCTCGGTGCGCGCCCGATCTCCACGCCCTTCGGGCTGCTCGACTGCGACGTACCGGTTGACGGGTCGATCGCCTTCGTAATCTCGTCGATCGATCATTCGACCGACTGCCCGCAGCATCCCGTGCATGTCGATGCGATGGGAGGTTCCGCAGGCACGGGTGGTTGGCTCCATCGTCCCGACTACCCGAAGATGGCTTCCGTCGACGCGGCGGCGCAGATGTGGAGTCGCACCGATCTCGGACCCGCCGACGTCGACATCGCAGAGCTGTACGACGGATTCACGTTCTTGACGTTCGCGTGGCTCGAGGCGTTGGGATTGTGCGGTGACGGAGAAGCCGGCCCGTTCGTCGACGGCGCGACGCGCATAGCGCTCGACGGGGAGTTGCCCGTCAACACCTACGGAGGTCAGCTCTCGGCCGGCCGTATGCACGGTTACTGGGTGTTGCACGAGGCGTGCCTACAGCTCCGGGGTGATGCCGGCGTCCGCCAGGTCGCTCGCCAACCGGAGGTCGCGGTGGTGACCAACGGCGGTGGACCGATCGCCGGTTGCCTGCTCGTCACCCGCTGACCGGGCGACCGGCTGCGCCGCGCCTTGTTCGACTCCAATACCGCGCGCGAGAAGTACGACTGGTCTTCGCCCCATCCGTCCAAGCCGTCCCACCGCCAATGGAACAAGGTGTCGCCGCCGTGACCGCGCCAGTGCCGGCTCGCGGCTTCGCCGGAGACCGTGAGCGTGCGTCCGGCGTCGTCGATCGCTTCCACCGCGATGCTGACGGGCCAACCCGTGTCGGGATCGACATCGATGCTCCGGTTGCCGTAGACGACGTGCGCGTACTTGCCATCGCGCAACAGGAAGCCGCACGAGAGTGGATCCCCGTCGAGGCGGGGAAGCGAGTACGCGAGCCACACGTCACGCGGTCCCGCGACGCCGAACGAATATCCGATGCCGCCCGGCTCGCGGCGGGTCTCGGCCGCGCGCCGCTTCGGGCGTCCCATCGGGCGTGGTCCCCAGGAGCGATCACGCACGGAGTAACAGTCGACGGCGATGCGCTCGCCTCGCAACACCATCTCGCCGGTGACGTGGCCCGCTTGATCGAAGTGCGTGCCCTTCACGAACGGAGCGACGCCGATGGGGTGCGGGTTGGGTTCCATGATCGCGTCGAACTCGAGATGGATCTCGAGCTCGGGAGTGTCGTCGTAGTCGATTGCGTATCGCGTCAGCGGCTCCAGAGCCTTGACGTGCACGCCGGTCGGCCACGTGAAATCGCGCATGTCGCGCTCCGCCCGATCGACGAGCCGCAATCCCGCGTAGTGCGTGTGGTACGGCAGGTCCCAGGCGAGCGAGGCGGTGTCGTCCCAGAGCCACACGCCGCCGTTGCAGAGGCGGGCGTTCGGGCGAGCTTGGTTGTAGACCCACCCGGCCATATGGCGCTCGGGGACGTTCCACGAGAACCAGTTGGTCTCCGACTCCCACCAGCGTTCGGTCATCACCTCGTCGTGGAAGTCGTCGTCGGCCGGCGTGAACGTGGGGTAACGGCGGGTCGCCGCGATGGCGGCGATGTCGCCGAAACCGACACTGATATCGGGAGACTCCGCCACCGTCGGCCTCTACCTGAGCTCGGGCCAGTGGCGATCGGCCAACACGCCCATCGCCGGCCGCGCGAGCTCGGTCTCTCGTGCGACCCGCCGCCAGAGATACCTCAGATACTCCTTGTCGGTCACCGTGCGTTTGCGAGCGGCGTCGGCGGCCGCGGCGCGTCCGATCGCCGTCGATGCGGGCCGATCGCCGAGGAGCCGGGCGAGGTCGTCGAGCTCGCACGCCTCGTAGAAACTCCCGTACGCGTTCACCTGTTGGAGGTACTTCACCATCCGGGCGACGCCCTTGGCCCGCACGCGCGCCAGCGGATCTGCGGTTCGGGGCACGATCACGTCGCGGAGCTGATCGAGTACGGCTCCGAACATCCAGTCGTGATCGGAGGCCGACGCACTGGTTGGTTCCTCCGCCGGAGTGAGGTCGAGCCCGACTGCGCCCGCCAGCGCCTCGAACCACAAACGACGGTGCAAGAGGCCGTAGATCATGCGGTTGCCGACGTCGGCACGAGCAGCTGACCCGGCTCCCGACTGCGCGTCGCCGGCAGCTCCCGACTGGGCGTGTGCCTTCGGCTGCGCGCCGGCGCCGGCTCCCCGATGCGCCATCACCTGCAACTTCGCTTCCGCCATGACGCGGTAATAGTGGACCCGCGGCTCGTCGATCCGGTGCCCGGACAGAGCCTCGTACTCCCGCAGACGCGCGGGAAGATCGGGAAACGGTTCCTGGGTCGCGCGTAACGACAACCAGGCGATGTCGTCCATTGGGTCGCCGAGGTGCGCGAGCTCCCAGTCGACGATCGCGACGACTCGACCGCGCTCGAACATGAAGTTGCCGGGTCCGGTGTCGCCCTGCACGAGCACTGTCGACCCGCCGTAGTCGGGGATGTTCCGCCGCAGCCAGTCGAGCGTGAACGCGAGTGCCGGATCGGGATCGCCGCCGCGTTGTGCGAGGATGCGGTCGAGCGTGTCGAGCTCGTGGCCGACGGCCTCGCGAGCGGTCCGCGCCTTCGGAAAGGCCGGGAGCTCGAGGTTCGCCGGATCCAGGCGGTGGAGGGCCGCAAGCTTGGTGATGAAGTCGCGGGCGGTGTCGATGCGCTCCTCGGAATCCAGGATCCGGGAGAACCTGCTGTCGCCGGGTAGCCGAACCGACAGCATGGCCTGACGGGTCGGATGGACAGCGAGCACGCGCGGCACCGGCACGTCGGTGTCCTGCAACGCGAGGTACACGGTCGCCTCGCGGTGCAGCGTCCACGGGTCGGCGCGCGCGACAGGGTCCGATCGGTCGTAGCGCAGGAACAGCTCGTTGATACGGTCGTCGGCGCGAGTGACGTCGACGAACCAGGCTTCCTTGCGGGCGCCGCCCGGAATGCGGTCGGCGTGCGTAAGCCGGCCCCCGCCGACCGTCTCGATCCACTCGACGAGGTCGGTCGGCAATGCGACACCACTCGCAGTCGTCGTCATCTGCCCGTGGCCGCGCCGCGCGGGCCGATGGCCTCGAGCTCGAGGCGCTCCTCGTATCCCGCTTCGCCGTTCTCCCGGCCGATCTCGCTCTGCGTGTGGCCGCTGTCCGGGACGTCGGGTTGGAACCACGAGCCGCCGTGCACGCAAAGGGTGCCTGTCCGCATCCGGCGCGCTAACGGCATCGCCCGGTCATTGCTCGCGGTCTCGACCGTGCCCGACAACCCGTACTTCGAGTTGTTCGCGATGCGCACCGCATCGTGCTCGTCGCCGCCCGGGATGACCGCGAGCACGGGGCCGAATATCTCCTCTCGCGAAATGGTCGCTTCGGGACCGACATGGACGAACGACGTCGGTTCGACGGGCTGGCGGTCGATCAGCATCCCCGACTCGTAGGTGGCCGTCGCGTCGGTCATCGATCGTTCCTTTCGCCGCGGTCGAGAGCCGGCCACCGTCGGAGAAGAGTAACCTCTTTTCTGGGCGCGGTCAGGTGAGGTGCTTCCCCAGCACGGTGAGATGGCGGGTCATTCGGTGCCGCGCGAGCTCGTGATCGCCGGCGATGATCGCATCGACGATCGCGGCGTGAGCCCGAACGACCTCGGGGCGGATCGCGCGCCGGGCGCGCTCGCCGTGCTCGACCTGTGAGAGGCGGGTGAGCCGGATCAGCACGAGGGAGACGAGCTCCAGCGCTCGGTTGCCGGCGAGCGACGCGATGGTCGCGTGGAGGTCGTGCGCGGCTACGACGAAGTCGGCATCCGAGTCCGCATCCGCATGCAGTGCGTCCCGGAGCTGCTTCGCTCGCGGCTTGCTCATCCGGTCGATCAGGAGGTCGACCAGCGCCAATTCGACGCGGACGCGGACCTCCGTGAGATTTCGGATGTCGACCCCACCGCGCGCGAGGAAGATCGCGACGACATCGGTGACGGCGGCAGCGCTCGGTGGAGACACGAAGAGTCCGCCGCCCGGCCCTCGGCGCATGTTCGCGATCTGATGATGCTCGAGGATGCGAACGGCCTCGCGGAACACGGCCCGACTCACCCCGTACTGCTCGGTCAGATCGGTCTCGGAGCCGAGCAGGTCTCGCGTCTGCAGTCCTCGCTCCACGATGTCGCGGAAGATGCTCCGCGCCACGCGCTCGGCGCCTTTGTTTCCCACGGGTCCGGCCGTGGCCACCGATACGTCGAGCACCTGATGCGTGGAGCGTCGCCGCCTGAGGAACGCGGCCTCGGCTTCGAGATGGGTCCGCATCCGTCGCTGGGCCAGGCCGGCGTCGCCGGAGATCACGGCATCGGCGATGCGGGAGTGGGCGTGTGCCGATTGACCGAGCGTCGCCGTTGCGAGCACCTTCGCGTTGTTGAAGTAGAGCAACGTCACGCGATTCAGGATGTCGACGAACAGCTCGAGCGCGGGATTGCGGGTCATCGAGGCAAGGAGCGAATGAAGCGCGCGGTGATCGCGAACCTCACCCCGCGCCTCGGCATCGACGAACCGGCGCAGCCGTAGGAGATCGGACTCGTCCAACCGCGTCGCGACGAGGCCCGCCACGATCTGTTCCAGGATGAGACGGGCTTCGAACACCTCGTCGAGGCGGGCGTCGACGCGGTTGAGATAGAGCACCGCGGCATCGGTGATCGCGTCGACCGTCGGCTCGCTGACGACCAGCCCGCCGCCCGGGCCGCGCCGCATACGGGCAACTTGTTGATGCTCGACGAGTCGAACCGCCTCCCGAAAGACCGCCCGGCTCACTTCGTAGCGCTCGAGCAGCTCGGACTCCGAGCCGAACACCTCACCGACCGGCCAGCCCTTGGCCATGACGTCGGCGAGGATCTGGGCGGCGACGATCGCCGCGAGCTTCGATCCGGTCTGGTCGGTCAGCGGCAACCGAGCGAGGCGCGTGCTCGAGGAGCGCTTCTTCGCGGGCGGGCAACACCGCCAAACGGTATCCCTTCCCGGTTCGTACTCGGGAATGAGCCGCGGCGGAGCCGGAACGCGTCAGCGATAGGTGGGCGCCGCGTTCCGGTGCGGGAGCGCGCCGAGTTTGGGACGGTTCCCGATGTGCGTGTACGCCATCCCGTTCTGTAGTGCCATCGACCGGCTCATGTCGAGCGACTCCCATATCGCGCGCACCGTCCCTTGGGTCGCGATCGGATTCCGGGCTGCGATCGAGGCTGCGATCTCGTGCGCCCGCGTACGAAGCTCGGCGCGCGGAACGACTTCTGTGACCAGACCGAGCCGGAGCGCGGTGTCGGCCGTGATGCGCTCCTCCGTGCCCATGAGGGCCCACCGCAGGACGTCGCCGAGCGGAACGCCGCGGGCGAGCATCCCGATCGGTTCCAGCGCCGACACGATGCCGCTGTTGGCATGCGGATCGAAGAAGGTCGCGTCGTCGGACGCGATGATGATGTCGGACTCGTTCAGGAAGTACTGCGCACCACCCGCGGCCAGACCGTGCACCGCGGCGACGACCGGTTTCCAGCACCGATGATGCGACTTGGGCGCAAGGGTCATGCCCGGGTCGAACGTATTCCAGACATTGTCCTTGAAGAACCAGGTCGCGCCGTTCTTCACGTCGGCGCCGGTACAGAACGCGCGATCGCCGTTCGCTTGCAACACCACCGCGTGTACGCGATTGTCGTCGCGTATCGACTTCCAGGCCCACGAGATCTCGGCGGCCATCTCGTCGTTCCAGGAGTTGAGCGCGTTCGGTCGGTTCAGGGTGATGGTTGCGACGTGGTCGTCATCGACATCGAACTCGATGGATTTGCAGTCCACGCTATAGAGTGTACTCAAACGTCGCCGGACCGCCGAGGCAACCAGCGTGCAGTTCGCCTACTCCGAGGATCAGGAGCTGCTACGGGACTCGACGCGCCGATTCCTACGGGACCGGTGTCCGATCGCCGCGGTGCGCGCCGGGCTGGACGCGCCCGACCGGTTCGATCGTGAGGTGTGGCGTCTCGGCGCCGCGCTCGGTTGGACCGCATTCCTCGTTCCCGAGCAACACGGCGGCGGCAGTCTGACGGATCAACCGCATGTTGATCTCGCGGCCGTCGCCGAAGAGTTGGGTCGAGAGCTCTATCCCGGTCCGGTGCTCGCGACGAACGTGGTCGCCGACCTCTTGGCGCGGGAGGGGAGCCCCGAGCTCCAGCAGCGGTATCTCGCTTCGATCGTCCGGGGAGAGCTCTCGGCCGCGTGGTGCCTGACGAGCTCCGGTTCGGCCGAGCTCGACGACATTGCCGTCGAGCTCACCGAGGGGCCCACCGGACCCGATCGCTCCGGAGCATCGACCGACTTGCGCCTCGACGGGATCACCCGCTTCGTCGTCGGCGCGAGCGTCGCCGACCTGCTTCTCGTGTGCTGTGCCGGGCCTCGGGGGCCTGCGCTCGCGATCGTCGTGCCACCGTCGGAGGGTCTGTACGTACGGGCGATGCGGGGCATCGACATCACCCGGGATCTGTGCGAGGTCCGGTTCGACGACGTCGCCGTGCCCGCCGCGAACCTGGTCGTGGGTTCGGGTCCGGCCGCGGCCGCGATCGAGCGCGCGTTGCAACTGGCGACCGTCGTGCAATCGGCCGAGGTCGTGGGCGCGGGCGAGGCGTTGCTCGAGCGCACGGTCCAGTACGCGAAGGAGCGCGTACAGTTCGGCCGCCCGATCGGGAGCTTCCAGGCGCTCAAGCACCGCATGGCCGACATGCTCATCGAGCTCGAAGGAGCACGAGCGGCGACCCGCTACGCCGCGTTGGCGTTGGCCGACAACCGTGAAGACTGCGACGAGGCGGTCGCGGTTGCGGGGTCGTACGTGCGGGAGGCGATCGCGCACCTCTGCGGCGAATCGTTGCAACTGCACGGCGGCGTCGGATTCACCTGGGAGCACGACACCCACCTCTACCTGCGGCGGGTGAAGTCGGAGCAGGCCCTGTACGGCGAGCCGTGGTGGCATCGTGAACGTCTCTGCCTTCTCACCGAGTCCCGTACACCGGAACCACGGGTCGCGGCGCGAAGGTCAGAGACAGTCTGATGGATATCGACGTCCCGGGAGTTCCGCCGGCGTACGACGATTTCCGGGCGAGTCTGAGCGCGTTCATCGCCGAGCATCGGCCCCAACTGCGGTGGAAGCCCGGTGTTGGGCTGCGCGCACCCGAGTTCCCAGATGACGTGGTTGCGCTGCGGCGCTGGGTACGAGCGCTGCACGACGCCGGTTTCGTGGCCGACCGATACGGCACGGGTGTCGGCGTCACGGATCGCTTCGAGCATCGTGTGCTCGCGGAGGAGCTCGGCCGTAGCGGCATTCCCTCTGTGCTCGGAAACCCCTTGGTCGGCGCGGCGATCGCCCGCTTCGGCACCGCCGAGCAGAAAGACACCTACCTGCCGCGCATCGCGAACGGCGAGCACATCTGGACGCAGCTCTTCAGCGAGCCCGACGCCGGCAGCGACCTCGGGTCGTTGAAGACCCGCGCCGAGCGGGTGGAGAACCACTTCGTGGTGAACGGTCAGAAGGTGTGGAGCACGTGGGCTGCAATTCGCCGACTACGGCTACCTCCTCGCACGGACGGAACCGGCGCCGGGACGGGCCGGGATCAGCGCGTTCATCCTCGACATGCACAGCCCCGGTGTCACGACTCGCCCGCTGCGTGAGATCACGGGCACCAGCGACTTCAACGAGGTCTTTCTCGACGACGTCATCGTGCCTGCCGCGAACATGATCGGGGCCCCCGGCCAAGGCTGGCAGGTCGCGAGTGCAAGCCTGGCGGAGGAACGCGGTGGTGTCGGAGCGGGTGGGAGCGGTGGAGCGGTCGCCCGCCTCGTGCACGTCGCCCGCGCCGCGCACCGACATGGACAACCGGCCATCCGGGATGCGGCGGTCCGCCAGGACATCGCGCGTTTCGTGGCGCGGTCGCGCATCCAGCGCTACCTGGGTTACACGGTGGCGACGAGAGCGGCGGAGTCGAAGCTCGGCGCCGCCGACGCTCCTATGACCAAGATCTGGTTCAGCGAGCTCAATCTCGAGATGAGCGAGTACGCCCTGGGTTTGCAAGGACCACGCGGGGCGCTCGTGGCGGGCGACGAGTTCGCCTTCGACGACGGCTACTGGCAGGACGCGTTCTTGTACGCCCGCGCGTTGACGATTGCGGGTGGGTCGAATGAGATCATGCGCAACCTCATCGCCGAACGCGGGCTCGGTCTTCCCCGCGAAGCGCGGGGCAACTCCTGATATCGACGTTTGCTCGTCGTCGCGCGCTTCGCGGGGTACCCCTAATTGCCGGGGATGTCCTCGAGTGGTGTGATCGGCTTCCACAGACCGGTGTTCCCGAGTGACGAATCGTAGGCTTGTAGGCGCCAGTTGTCGTCGGCCGAGTACTTCCCCGTGTGCAGCGACGCGTGCGGTCCGGAACCGCGGTCCGTGATGGCGCCGAAGTTGTTGACGGTGTCGATCCAATTGGTGTTGTTCAGGTAGGGGCCCACCCGCTGCGCGATGTCGTGGAACATCGACATGACTTGGCAGGCGTCGCTGATCGTGCCGTTGACGTCGTTGATCTTGCCGTTCGCCAGCTTGAGCGTGTGCTCGGCGTCAGGGGCGACCTGGTTGGTCGCTGCCTTGTAGATCGCGGCGCAGTACTTCCAGTTCGAGCTGGAGTCGTACTCCTTTGCGGTCAGGCCGCCCGCGGTGATGACTCCCTCGTAGGGGTTGGGTCGGACGCCGGCTTGTTGCAGCTGCTGAGCCTGGCTGAGCACGTCGGTGTTGTCGCCAATGAGCTCGATATTCGGAAACGTCTTCTTGACCTGCTGCACGAAGACCTTGCTCGACGAGAGGTCGCCCGAGAGGAACACCGTGTCGACGTGCTCCGCCTTCCAGCGCTCGATGAAGCTGTTGAGCTGCGTCTCCGCGACGGTGAAGTCGCCCGTCGTACCGACGTTGAGGATCGCCGCGGTACCGGTCTTGACGCCGGCCTTCTTCAGCGTGGGAGTGATCGTCTTCTTCACCACTGCCGTCTCCGTCGTGTCGCCCAGTACGGCGACGGTCTTGCCGTCGAGCATCTTCTCCTTGGTCAGGAGTTGGATCAGGATCGATGCGGATCGCTCGGGGATCAAACCGGGCGTGACGATGAGACCGGCCGGAGCCTTGTCGATGATGGCCTGAGTCAGGTTGAAGGTCATCAGCACGCGATGCTCTTGTTTCGCGATGCATTGTTGTGCGTCGCCGGAGAAGTCGACGAACGTCCCGATGACCGCGTAGACCTTGTCGTCCTGCGTGAACGACGTGCACAGAGCGAGGATGCCGGCCGAACCCAGAGGCGAATAGAACTTGTACACGGGCACGATCTTGCGACCGTTGATCCCACCGTGCGCGTTGATGTCGTTGATGTAGATACCGTAGATCTGCTTCTGTTCCGCCTCGGATCGGACGAGGTCGGTGAACTGCTCGATCGCCGTGAAGTCGACCAGGGCGACGCCGACCTTGATCGTCGTTGCAGTGACGCCGATCCCGAGTGACTGGTCGCGCGGTGCGGCGGTCGTCGACGTTGCCGACTTCGTCGTGGTGGTCGTGCTCTTGGCGCTGCTCGAGCTCGAGCTGCACGCGCCGAGCGCCAACGCCGCCGAGACGGCACACACCACGCCCACTCGTGCTGCTCGGGCCGACGTGCGTCGGTCAGCACTCGGCACCTGCTTCATGCGTTGCTCCCCTCGATCGCCCGAACGGTCGGAACTAGGCGGTGCCGGGTTCGGGCTCGTTCGCGGCTGATTGCTCGACGTTCTGAGTTCCTTCGGCGGCCGGGATATCCGGATTGCAGATGTAACGAACCGGGGTGATGATCACATCGCACGTGGTGCAACTCGCCGAGACCGGCTGCGTGGGTACCAGCCGCTCGTCGCCCCACGCGGCGGCGTCGAAGGTCCCGAGCTCCGGTCGGCCGCGATCGGCCCGACGGAATTCGTACTCGGTGTCGACCTGGACGAGCCGGGGTCGTATGCCTTTGTCGTCCTGGACACGAGCGAGGTGCATGCCCGGCGCGTACTGGATGTCGTGTCCCGTGATCGGTTCGGGGTCGACGAGCGCGAGCTGCAGAATGGTGCGCCGGTCGACGTCGACGCTGCAGTTCACCCGGTCGTGGAATCGAACCATGCGGATCGTGCCGGGCAGGATGCGGAATCCCCAAGAGGTCGACAACGCTTCGGCCGCGGTCGGATTGTCACAAACTGCGGAGACGAGAAACGCGGGGACGGACGGCCGCGCGCGCGGTGGACGCGGGCCTGCACCATCGAAAAGGGACCGAACGGGCTTTCGACGGCGCGGTACGCGAGAAAGCTGACGACGGGCGGAATCGTCGGGATTGAGTGCGGGCGGAACGAGAGCTTCGATGTCACGCGCTTCGATCTCGTAGAGCACCTGCAGGATCTCGACGTTGTCGATGCGAACCTCCCGGCCATCGAGCGTGACCGTCGGCGCACCTTCGAGAAGGACGCGAATGTCGAGCGAGCCCGCGAGCGGCATCAGTCGCCTGCCACCGCAATTGCGCCACTGTCGGTTGCACGCGCGCTCGGTCCTCGCTTGAACTGAGGCATGACCTCCTCGGCGAACAGCCGGAGGCTGTCGAGGACCTGCTGCTGAGGGAGTATCTCCATGAAGTTGGCGAAGAAGTTGATTCCGTCGTACCCGACGGATTCCCACTTGCGGATCGCTCCGGCAACGTCGTCGGGGGTGCCCATCGTGACTCCTTTGAAACCTTGGGCGGCATCGCCCGGACCGCCCGACTCGCGCCGCAACGCGGGCAACAGTCCCTCCGACGGGTACGAGCGCGTCGGGAGGACCTCCTTGGCCGACAGGAGTTGCGAGGCCATGTAGCTGAAGATGCTCGCAACTCGGATTCCCGCCGCGACGAGCGCGGTCACCGTCCTCGGCGCACGAGAGGAAGTTGATCGTCGACACCTTGTCGTTGACGAAGGAACCGACCGGGTCACAGTTCTCGACGTGGGACCGGTAGATCTTCACCTTGCGCTCGGATTCCGCGAAGCCCCCCGGTGCGAGACCGAGGCAGCCGAGGCCGCGATCGGCGGCATCGAGCTCGGTACCGGGCGAGGTGACCGCCACCCACATGGGCGGGTGGGGTCTTTGGACCGGCTTCGGCAGCACGGCGCGTTCCGGCATCGAGAACGCGCGTCCCTGCCAGCTGAAGCGTTCCTGCATCCACATCTTCGGGATCACCCGGACGAACTCGTCCCACGTCTTCTTCGTCTCGTCCGGGTTGGCCCCGAAGCCTCCGAGCTCGGTCCACGTAGCCGACCGTCCGGTGCCGAGCTCTACCCGCCCGCCCGAGAGGATGTCGAGAACGGCGGCGCGCTCGGCAATGCGGATCGGGCTCTGGTACTGCGGGACGCAGGCCACGACCCCGTGACCCACCCGGATGCGCTTGGTCTGCATCGCGGACGCGGTCAGGAACAGGTCGGGCGCGGAGCAATGCGAGTACTCCTCGAGGAAGTGGTGCTCGACCGCCCACACGTAGTCGAACCCGAGCTCGTCGGCGAGGCGAACCTGCTCGAGTGCGTTCTCGTAGACCTGGCGCTCGGACCCGGGTGTCCAGGGGCGGGGAACCGACAGCTCCATGAACAGCCCGAACTCCATGCCTCGACCCTCCCGGCAATTTGCTAATCATCACTAAACTTTCTGGTGCGACTATGGGACGTTTAGCCCGTGTTCGTCAAGACCTCTGGTTCAGATTCGTTATTTTCTGCTAACATCGGGGCATGGACGGTCCGAACAAGACGGCGACCGACAAGACGGCGACCAAGACGAAGAAGGGCGCCCAGCGCCGGGCGGCGATCATTGCGGCCGCCACGGATCTCTTCCGCGAGCAGGGTTTCCGCGCGACCAGCCTCGACGAGATCGGCGCCGTCGCCGGGGTCAGCGGCCCGGCCATCTACCGGTACTTCTCGAGCAAGCACGAACTGCTCACCGTCTTGATCGAAGAGGCCGCCACAACGTGGCGTCGCACGGTCGACGACGTGTTGAACGCGGGCGGACCGCCTCTCGTGACGCTCGAGCGCCTCATCGACGCGGCCGTCGCGTTGCAACTCGAGAACGGCAACCTGCGAGGAGTCTTCTACCAAGAGCTACGCCTGCTCGACGACGACGCGCGCCGGCAACTCGCGCGTACCGATCGTGTGACGATGGCGGAGTGGGTGCACCTGCTGTGCGAGGTTCGCCCCGGCCTCACCGACGAGGAAGCACGCGCCGCGGTCCTGATGGTCGACGGATTGCTGCGTTCGGTGTCGTCGTCGAACACCAGCGTCGATCGCGACCGACTGGCGGGCGTGATGAAGAACATGGCCTTGGGCGCGTTGCTCGCACTCGGCAAGCCCCGCGCGATCCCGGCTTCGGTCGCATCGGCATGATCACGCGAGCCGTCAGGTCCTGACCGGTGCCGGACGTCGTCGACGAGGAGCAATTCCGCGTCGAGGCTCGAGCGTTTCTCGAAGCGACGCTGCCGCGCAAGGGCGCGCCGACTCGCGCGACCGGGAACGGGGTGACGCGGGCGAAGGAGTATCAGCGGCGCCTGGCCGAGGCCGGGTTCGCCGGGATCACCTGGCCCGAGGAATACGCGGGACGCGGGCTCTCCCGTCGCTTCCAGCGATGCTTTGATCGCGAGGCGGCGGCGTTCCAACTACCGCCCAAGGTGCTCGAGGTCGGGCTCGGCATGTGCGGGCCCACGATGCTCGTGCACGCATCGGAGGACCAGAAGCGTTCGATGATCCCGCCGCTCCTCCGGGGCGAACACGTGTGGTGCGAACTCTTCAGCGAGCCCGGAGCCGGCTCCGACCTCGCCGGTGTGCAGACGCGGGCGCGTCCGCGACGGCGATGGGTGGATACTCGACGGGCAGAAGGTGTGGACCTCGGGGGCCGAACACAGCGACTTTGCGGCGTGCCTGGCCCGGACCAACCCGGAGCGCACCAAGCGGGACGGCATCACCATGTTCGTGGTCGACATGCACGACCCCGGCGTGTCGGTCCGGCCGTTGCGCCAGATGACGGGCGACTCCCACTTCAGTGAGGTCTTTCTCGACGGCGTGTCGGTGCCCGTCGGGAACGTCATCGGCGCCGTGGACGACGGCTGGCGAGTGGCGCGGACGATGCTCGCCTTCGAACGCAAGGCCCTCGGGGGCATGGGTTCGGGTGGGGGTGGGCGCGGCGGCATCACCGCGCTCGTGTCGGAGGCTCGAGCCGCGATCTACGTCGCGACCCGAGATCCGTCAGCGGCTGGCGGATCTCCGCATCCGGCAGATGGTCCTCCGTCACCTTGCGGGCCATCTGGAGGCGAATCGGCGCGCGGGCGGTGGCTCGGGTGGTGAAGCGTCGATTCTCAAGTTGGCGATGGCCCGCCTGGTGCAGGACGCCGCATCGGTGGCCGTCGACATCGCGGGCGCCGGTGGCGTCGCGTGGGAGTCGGGAGCGGTCCGAGGCTCGCAGTGGTCCGATCAGCTGCTCAACGCCCGTTCGGCTTCGATCGGCGGCGGAACCAACGAGATCGTCAGGAACGTGATCGCAGAACGGGTGCTCGGTCTTCCCCGCGAGATGGAAGTCGATGTCGATGTTCCGTTCCGCTTGTTGAAAGTCGGTACGCAACGTGAATCGTGAACCCACGCTCGCCGGTCTCCGGGTCGTCGAGATCGGCCAATACATAGCGGCGCCGTTCGCGGCAACGCTGTTCGCAGATCAGGGTGCGGAGGTCGTCAAGATCGAGCGACCCGGGGGCGATCCGTATCGCAAGGATGCGGCGCGTTTTGCCGCCTGGAACCGCGGCAAGACCTCGGTCGTGCTCGATCTTGCATCGGCCGATGGCCGCGCCGAGGCGCTCGAGCTCATTCGCGGTGCCGACGCAGTGATCGAGAACCTCCGGCCCGGTGCACTCGCGCGGCTCGGCCTGGACCTCCACGACCTGCGCGTTCGGCAACCCGAACTCGTGACATGTTCGATCTCGGCCTACGGGAGCGATGGCCCGTCTCGCGACGATCCCGGTTGGGAACCGCTCGTGCACGCCCCGCGGGAGCGCAGCAGGGACTGTTCACCGCGGCGCGTCCCATATGGCTTCCGTTTCCGATGGCGAGCATCGCCGCTGCGCTGCTGGCCGTGCTCGGTACCGGTGCCGCGTTGGTGAAGCGTGAGACGACGGGTTACGGCCAACACGTCGAGACATCCTTGTTCGAAGCGCTGTTGTTCTTGAACGCGGGCCCGATCTTTCACCGGGCGAACCACCGCTTCGGTGTCGGCCGTGAAGCACATACGCCCATGCTGCACATGTACGAGACGCTCGACGGGCGGGGCGTGCAGATCAATCTCAGCGGCACCGAGCGTTGGCGCGAGCTGTGCCGGCTCGTGGGTCTCGACCCCGACGGCGCCAGCGGCCTCGACTTCTCGGATCCGGCCTCGCTGGCAAAGCTCGCGGATCGGGCGTGGTCCGATGCCGTGCTCGATGACCTCGCGCTCCGATTCGCCGGACGAACAGCGGATGAGTGGGAGAAGGAACTGCTCGCGGCGCCGGCGGCCGTGTCGAAGTGCAACACGCTCGAGGAGTGGCTCGAACACGATCAAGCACGAGACAACGAGCTCTTCGAGCCGGTCGACAGTCCGGATCTCGGACGCGTGCGCCTCGTCGGCCCACCGATTCGCCTCCGATCGCAAGGTCCGACGCGGCCGGTGAGGGGCCGCCATGGTTCAGCGCCGGGAGCGCTCGGCGGCCACCGGGTCATCGACCTGTCGAGCTTCTGGGCGGGTCCGTTGGCCGCCCGACTCCTCGGGGAGCTCGGCGCCGATGTGGTCAAGGTCGAGCCACCCGGTGGTGAAGGCGCATACCAGCTCATGCCCGTGCTGCCCAACATCTACGTCGACGCCAACCGTTCGAAACGAGGACTCACGCTCGACCTTCGTCGCGACGAAGACCGCGAGCGCCTGCTCGAGCTGGTCGGCGCGGCCGATGTCGTCGTCGAGAACGCGGTCGTCGGGACGTGGGAGCGATTCGGTCTCGGCGAGCACGACATGCGCGCGGTGAATCCGAGCCTTGTGTACGCCCGAGCGAAAGGCTTCGGTTTGTGCGGCCCGCTCGCCTCGCGCCCGTCGTTCGACTATGTGGTGCAGGCCGCGACCGGCATGGAGATGACACAGGGTGGCGGCCGACCGCAACCGACGAACTTCACGGCCAACGATTACTGCACCGGGATCCACCTCGCCGCCGGGGCTGTCCTCGCACTGCTGGCTCGGGCCCGGGGTACGGCGGTCACCTCGGTCGAGGCTTCCCTCATGATGACTGCCACCGTCTTTCAATCGGAGCAGGTGGCCGAGATCGCTCGGGACGGCAGCCGGAAGGACGCGGTCGGAGCAGAGCTCCGCGGTCCCACGCCCGGATGTCGCCTGTATCAGGCGAAGGATGGTTGGGTCGTCGTTTGCCGCGGTGACTGCCGCGCAGGAAGCCGCGCTCGTCGCCGCGCTCGGGGTAGCCGAAATCTCTGCAGCTGCGATCGAGTCGGTCGTCGCTCGCATGACTACCGAGGCGACATATGCACTTCTACGAGCCCACGGCGTGCCCGTCGAGATCAGCGTGCACCCGTGCGCGGTGCCTGACGACCGGCAGGTGCGCGACTGCGACCTGCTCGCGACGGTTCGCCATCCCGCAGCAGGGCGGTTCGTGCAGGTCGGGATCCCGCTGCGGCTCTCTGTCGATGTGCCCGCGGTGAAGTGCTCTGCTCCCACGCCTTCGCGGCGACGGAAGGATGCAGCCCGCGCATGAAGATCGATACCGGGATCGGAACCAATCTCGCTGTGATCCCGAAACGAACCGCGGCGGCCGAGGAAGCGGGTCTCGACTGCGTCTGGTCCGCGGAGACGGTCAACGATCCGTTTCTGTCGCTCACGCTCGCGGCCGAGCATTCGGGTCGGATATCCATCGGTACCGCGGTCGCGATCGCGTTCCCGCGCAACCCGATGAGCATGGCGTACACCGCGCACCAGCTACAGGACTTCTCCGGCGGTCGTCTGATCCTCGGACTGGGCTCGCAGGTGCGTGCCCACATCGAGCGGCGGTTCAGCAGCGAGTGGTCCCGGCCCGCCGCGCGTATGCGTGAGTTCGTGCTCGCGCTACGTGCAGTGTGGGCGTCGTGGAACGACGGCGTCCGGCTCGACTTCCAGGGCGAGTTCTACACGCATACGCTCATGACGCCGGTGTTCGCGCCTCGCCCGCACGAGTTCGGCGAGCCGCGCGTGTTTCTCGCCGCGGTCGGTGAACGGATGACCGAGGTCGCCGGAGAGGTCGCCGACGGAGTGATAACCCACGGAGTCTCGAGTCCCGCGCTATCTGCGCGAGGTCACATTGCCGGCGCTGCAACGTGGACTCGACAAGGCGGGCCGGACCCGGGCCGACATCGAGGTCACGTGTCCGGGTTTCGTCGCCATCGCCGAGAGCGACGACCAGATGCCGAAAGTACGGGCGGGAATGCGCCGGCATCTCGCGTACTACGCGTCGACGCCCGCGTACAGACCGGTGCTGGAGCTGCACGGATGGGGCGGTCTCCAAACCGAGCTCTACGCGTGCTCGAAGCGCGGAGCGTGGGAGGAGATGTCGCGTCTCGTCGACGACGAGATGCTCGACTCCCTTGCGATTATCGCGATGCCCGCCACGCTCGCTTCGGAAGTCGCTCGCCGGTACGGCGGTCTCGTCGACCGCATCACCGTCTCCTGCTGGAGCAAGGACTGGTGGCCTCCCGTCAACGACGCGCTCCGATCGATATGACCGAGGTCGCCGGCTTCGTCGCGCCGGGATTCGAACCCGTCGCCGACCTTTTGGCCGGCGGTGCCCGGGTCGTCGTCGGCGATCGGGAACGCACGACCGATCTCGGTGCCGGCGGAGGAGCCCTCGCCGCCTATGTCGACGGGGAGCTCGTGATCGACGTTTGGAGCGGTTACACGGCGCCCGGCGTTCCCTGGTCGCGAGACACCACCGCCGTCATCATGTCGGCGACGAAAGGTCTCAGCACGATGTGCGCGCACCTGCTGTACGACCGCGGCGATCTCGACGTCGATGCTCCGGTCGTGGAGTACTGGCCCGAGTTCGGCGCGGCCGGCAAGGAACACACGCTCGTGCGGCAGTTGCTGAGCCATCAGTCCGGTGCGATCGCAGTCCCCGACGCCGACAGCTTCATGTCGTGGGATGGTGCGGGATGGGACGACACGATCGCGATTGCCGAGGCGATCGCAGCGGCGCCGCCGGCCTGGGAGCCGGGCTCCGCCCACGGATACCACGGCCTGACGTTCGGTTGGCTCGTGGGAGAGCTCGTCCGGCGGGTCGCGGGTGCGAGCCTCGGCACGTACTTCGGCCGCGAGGTCGCGCAACCGCTCGGCGCCGAGTGCCGGATCGGGACTCCGTCCGAAGAGCTGGCCCACGTCGCGCGGGTGATCGAGTGGACACCGCGGACCCGCCCGCGACGCGACAGGTTGACCGCGATCGACCCGGATTCGTTGGCGGGCCGATCGGTGCTCGCCGGCCCCGACGGAAGCCTCTTCTCCGACGCGCAAGGCGTGCCGCGATTCGCTTCGTTCATGAATACCCCGGCAGTCCTGAACGCCGAGATCGGCGCGATCGGCGCGACCGGAACCGCGCGAGGGCTGGCACGCATCTATGCCGCGCTCGCGTCGGGTGAGGAGCTGGTCTCCCGTGCGTCCGTGGCACGCTTCAGTGAGCAACAGGTGTGCGGCAAGGACACGGTAATGCGCGTCCCGACCCGATGGGCGATCGGATACACACGGGAATCACCGCGGTGGTTCCCGGCCTCCCGCGCCAGCACGGGCCGAACGACGAAGCCTTCGGCCACATGGGCGCCGGCGGTCAAATCGGCTTTGCCGATCCCGTCGGCGGCGTCGGCGTCGCGTTCGTGCGCAACCACCTCGAGAACCAGGCCATGCCGTTCCTCGGCGCAAGGCTCGTGGAGCAGCTCTACCGATGCCTGGAACGCAGAGAACATCGTGGCGACGACGGAAGGAACCTCGCGTGACGGACACCCAGAGCGAGTTCGAAGAGGCGACGAAGTACAAGCTCCAGGACCGTGACATCGAAGCTGCGAGAGCACTTGTCGGTGTCGAGACCCCCAACCGCTCTCGAGAGCAGTTGACGGTCGCCACGCCCGACGCGATTCGCAACTACACGCGCGCAGTGGGCGACGACAATCCTCTCTGGCACGAATCCTTGTACGGGTGCAGTACGCGGTGGGGTTCGCAGATCGCGTCACCGTCGATGACGACGATCCTCAATGCCCCGATGAAGGGCGACCGCGCCCCGGACGGCTTACGAGGCCCGTCGTTCCGAGGCATCCACGTGTTCGTGTCGGGCGGCTCGAGTGACTGGTACCGGCCGGTCTATCCCGGCGACACGTTGTACAGCTACCAGGGTCTCGAGTCGGTAGAGGAGAAACGCTCGGAGTTCGCCGATCGGTCCGTGATCCAGGTGCATCGAACGGTCAAGCTCAATCAGCGCGGGGAGGTGGTGGCGATCCTGCGCCTGCTCGCGATCTATGCAGAGCGCAAGACCGCGCACGACCGAGGCAAGTATGCCCAGATCGAACCGACGGTGTACTCCGACGCCGACATCGCGGAGATCGACGCTGTGTACGCCGAAGAGGGCCCCCGCGGTGCCGAGCCACGCTGGTGGGAAGACGTCAACGTCGGAGACGTGCTCCCGAAGATGGCGAAAGGCCCTCTCACCGAGACCGAGATCATCGTGTTCCACTCGGGCGGGTACGGCTTCGTTCCCTACGCTCCGTCGGCGTCGCGGATCGGTTACAAGAATCGTCAGCGCATACCGAAGTTCTACGTGAAGAACGAGTACGGGATCCCCGATGTCGCGCAACGGGTGCATTGGGATTCCGCCTGGGCGCGCGCCATCGGAAATCCGATGGCGTACGACTACGGAGTCATGCGCGAGTGCTGGCTCACGCACTATCTCACCGACTGGATCGGTGACGACGGTTGGATCACGCGTCAGAGCGACGAGGTGCGCAAGTTCAACTACATCGGGGACACGCAGATCATCACCGGCGAGGTCGTCGCCAAGGGGGAGGTGAACGGTCGGTTCTCTGTCGACATCGAGTTCCGCGCCACGAATCAGCGGGGAGTCGTGACCGCGCCCGGTCGGGCGACCGTTCTCCTTCCCAGCCGGACGCACGGCCCGGTCCGCCTCATGTCGCCGCCCGACGCGGTGGCGCGAAAGGCGACCGAGATGTTCGCTCGTCACTGCGAGTTGGGGGGGATGAGTCCGGGGCGTACCTGATCAGGGCCGACGCTCGCAGCCAAGCGAGGGCGCGACGGCCACTGCAACCACCACGTCGCGTACGCCCTCGAACGCGGCTTCACCGACCCGGGGCCGCCGCGGAGATCGTCCGCGGGTTCGAGGGGCGCGGTTGCTACTTGGCGCAGGTCTGACAGGTGAGCGCGACCTGCAGAGTCCCGCCCGGGAGCATCGGCGTCGGGGCGGCGTCGATACGGGTTGCGCTCGCCAAGGGGATCGTGAACGGGATGTTCGGGACGACCTCGTCGAAGTAGAAGCCTCCGCGGCCCGTTCCGAACACCACGCTGTCGATGGTCAGATTGTTGTCCGTGCGTTTGCCCGAAAGTCGCCAGGACCCGGCATCGGACACCGTGTTCGTGCCGAACAGCGTGACGAACGTGATGCTGCCGGTGAACTCGAATGTCCCGGAGACCGTGCCCATCGCGTCGACCGTGAACGAAGCGGTGCCGGTCCACTTCGCATGCGAAGTCGTCCCCGCCGAATCGGTGTACGTCCGGCTCGCGTGCAACGTTCCGGTCCAGAGCTCGGTGTCGTCGTGCCAGCTGACCACGAACCGTGCGACCGCTACGGTCGGTAGCGCGGGCATGTACTGCAGCAGCGACGGGTCGACGCCGCGGGCAGCGAGCGCGGCTCTCACGTCGGCGTTGACGATCGCGCGGACGTTGAGGGTGTGGCGACCGCCTCGGCCATGCGACGGTTCCTCGATGGTCTGGAAGGCGACTTTGCTCGATCCGTTCACCGTCGTCACCGACTTCCCGAGGTTGGGGTGTGCGTCGGGTTGCGGAACGCCGTCGGTGGGAGCGTTGAAGACGAGTGATCCGTGTTGCATGGCTTCGGGCGGGTCGATCTGCCAGTCGAGCAGCATGTTCGAGAGCACAGTGGCGGAATTGATCGCCCATCCGCCGCTCAGGCAACCGGACGGGTAGGGAGTCACACCGAGCTGCGCGTTGACGTGCAGGGTCTCGACCGCGCCGGGTCCGTCGTGCCCCTCGTGGACCTCGCCGGGGTCCGGGTAGACGTCGACCCGCGCCGCGTTGGCGATCAGCAGGGCCTCGGTCGCGAGCGCACCTTGGTTCGCGAACGCCGCGCCTACGCCCGGCAGCGCGCTTCCGGCGATGCCCCAGCCCGCGGCGCGGCCGTCGCCCCGCAACGGACACGTGGCCTGCTCGGCTCGTGACAGCCGCGCGCCGTTGGGGGGCACGACGGTGTCGACCAACAGCAACCACTCCACCAGCGGTGAGATGCGCAGTTCGGCGGCGAACCGAACGGGGAGAGCAGTGAGCAGTTGGGCGAGGAACGCAGTCGGGTGGGCGGCGTACGCACGCGCGTAGGCGCTCAGGAGCTCCGACTCCGACTGCTTGGCGCCGTGCGCGTGCAGGTAGTCGGCGTACTGTGCGAAGCGGATCGTCGGCGCCGATGCCATCCGTTCCAGCACGGGAACGGCGGTGTCGGAGATCCAGAAGTCGCTCCGGGCCGCGCTCGGAACCCGCGAGGAGCCGCCGGCCCTGATCGGAGTAGACGCCGATGCCGAGATGGCTCAGCACCGACCACACCCCGGCATCCACCTGGGCGGGGTCTCCGAGCGCACGCGCCGTCGCGACGGCGCCGAGACGGTCGAACCCCGGGGGCGGGACGATCGCCCGGGGAACGGTTGTCGTGGACGACTTCGTGGCTCCGCCGTCAGCGCACACGCTCAGGAGACCCGACACCGCGACCACGGCAAAGACGGCGTGGCGAAAGCGATTGCCGTTCGACCCGCTCAACCGAGACCACGACCTACGGTCAGGACCATTTCCACGTCGTCAGGACCGAGGCGAAGCCGAGGACGAGCGTGTCTTGTGTCGTTTGGGTGCCGTCGGCCTTGCCCAAGAAGAAGGCGTAGTACAGCGCGCCGCCGTGGAACGCGAACCACGATTCTTGGAGCGAGCCGCTCGACGACTGCGCGAGGAACCCCCGGGCCGGAGCGCCGTCGAGGCACCAGCTCTCGAGGGGACTGGTCTGGGCGCCGGAGCCCTGCATCTGCGCGGCCATGCGACCCGCGACGGCATCGGTGGTGTCGACGACGTTCGCGAACCGGTACACGGTGAGCCCCGGGTAGTTGGTCTTCGACGCGACGCTCAGGTTCATGAGCGTGTCCGTCGGCTGGATCCCCGCCTCGCCGAGGGTCGTCGGGTCGAGGACACCCCCCGCGGTGACGGTCTCCTGATCGGTGCCGTCGTACCAATCGGACGGGTACTCGACGGTGAAACCGTAGGAACCGTGCGCGGCGGTCTTCGGGCTGGTGAGCTTCGGGATCGGCGGCACCGCCGCGCTCGGATCCTGGTTCACACACGTCTCGGCCGCGGCACTTCCCGACGACGTCGACGGCGGTGCTGGCGCGGTGCTCGTCGAAACGACGACGGTGCTCGCCGCCGCGCTCGTCGCCGCGCCCGTCGCGGTTCCGCCCCCGCTTTTTCCCCCGCAGGACGAGAGCACCACGGCGAGGGCCGCCAGCACGACGCCTCCGAAGGTACTGCGCCGACCGCCGTCGCCTCTGTGCATCGTCGACGCTCCTCGTCCCACCGACCCGCCAGCTCTCGGTGCATCCTTCGCCCTCGCGCTGACAGCGCGCTTGAAGCAGGCGGATCGTCTGGTCCACCATGGTCCGGTCGTGGCCGGTTGCGACCGAAGGACATCGCGTGACCGAGTTCGGGATCCTGGGCCCGTTGGTCGTGCGGCGCGACTCGGCCGAGCTCGAGATCCGCGGGCCAAGGCAGCGCGCGCTCCTGGCGCTCTTGCTCGTGCACGCGAATCAGACGCTCGCGGCCGACCGCATCGCCGAACTGCTGTGGCGGGGGGAGCCGCCCCGAACCGCCGCGAACACGCTGCAGGCCCACATCGTGCGCCTGCGCCGCGCGCTTCACCTCGCAGGCGACGGTCCGCGGGACGGCCCGCTGCGGACGCTGCCGGCCGGATACGTGCTCGACGTCGATCCGGACGGCTACGACGTTGCCCGCTTCGAGTCGCGAGTGACCGAAGCCCGTCGCGCCGCGTCGCTCGAACACCACGCCGTCGCATGCGAGATGCTCCGTCAGGCATTGGAACTGTGGCGCGGGCCCGCGCTCGTCGAGTTCGCGTCGGAGTGCTTCGCGCAGGTCGAAGCGACCCGACTCGACGAGCTGTGGATCGACGTCAGACAGGAATACGCGGGCGCATCATTGGCATGTGGCCGCGTGTCAGAGGCGGTCACGATGCTGCAACCCATCGTGCGCGAGTACCCACTGCGCGAGCAGGCGGTCGGCCATCTCATGGTGGCGCTGTACCGGGCTCGGCGCCAACGCGACGCGCTCGAGACATACCGCACCCTGCGCCTCGCGCTTCGAGACCAGCTCGGTGTCGACCCCAGCCCGGAACTGCAGCGCCTCGAGCAATCCATCCTCGACCACGCCCCCGACCTCGAGCTCGTGGCGATCGGCAACCCGCGTCGAGCGACTGCGCTTCCGGCTCCCGCGATCCCCCCGGCCGGGGGCCCGCCGTTCGTCGGCCGCACCGAGGAGCTCGCGTGGTTGGGCAACCAGTGGTACCAGGCGTGCCGAGGCGTCCCGCGACTTGCCGTGTTGCGCGGTGAGCCGGGCATCGGCAAGACGCGTCTCGCATCCGAGTTCGCCGAGCGATGTCATCGGGGCGGCACGCGCGTGCTCTGGGCCCGATGCACCGAGCAGGTCACGCGCCCCTTCGAGCCGTTCGCGCACGCGCTCTCGCCCGCGATCGGTGAGGTCTCGGGGGCAACCTCGTTGTGGGAGCTCGTCGAGCTGTCGGACGCGATGAGGTTGCGGAACGATCCCGAGGCTGCCCGGCACGACCTGTTCGACGCCGCTGCGTGCGCACTGGCGCGAATTGCCGATGACGCGCCCGTGCTCCTCGTGTTCGACGACCTCCAGTTTGCCGACCGCTCGACTCTCGCGTTGCTCGCGCAGTTCCTTCGCACCGCGCCGCCGGCGTGCGTCCTCGTCCTGGCGACCGTGCGGACAACGGAGCTCGGAGACGCCGATCCCCTCGTCCACGTTGTCGAGGCCTTGACCCGGGAGGGATTCGGGGCGAGTCACGAGTTGCGCGGACTCGACGGTGGCGACGTGAGCCGTCTGATCGCGAACATCGTGATCGAACCGACCTCCACCGCGTTCGATGCGGCCGTGCAGGCGCGCACGGAAGGCAATCCCTTCTTCGTCACCGAGCTCCTGCGTCATCTCGACGAGACAGAGCGGCGCGACACCGAGGCTCTTGATGTCCTCGATCTCCCGCTCCGCGTCGTGACGCTTATCGAAGGTCGCGTCGCCCGGCTGCGCACGGCCGCCCGAACCTCGATCGAGATCGCCGCGGTGGTGGGAACCGAGTTCGATCCCGACGTTGTCGCCGACGTGATGGGTTGTGACCGGGCCGCCCTGCGAGCGCTGCTCGAGGAGGTCGGCGCCGCGGCGGTCGTGCGACCCGCCGACGAGAGCGGGCGCACGTTTGCGTTCACTCACGGCCTCGTTCGGCAGGCGCTGTACGACAGCATTGCGGCGACACGGCGAGCGCAGCTCCACGAGTCGGTCGGCGAGGCGATGGCGCGTCGGCTCGACCGCGGCGACGCCGACCAGCTCGCGCAGTGCGCCCACCACTTTGCCGGCGCGAACTCGAGCGAGGGGACGAGGAAGTCGATCGCCTTCGGCCTCCGCGCGGGAAACGCGGCGTTGGAGGATCTCGCGTACGAGGAGGCGTATTCACACTTCGACGCCGCACTCCGGCTGCTCGATCGGCGCGACGACCCGGACGACATCGGTACCCGGGCCGACCTGATGTTCGCGCGCGCACGCGCGCTGTACGCCTCGGGCGAGCGCGCGCGAGCCAAGCACGACTTCGAGCAGGTTGCCGCGGTCTACCGGCGAATGCGGGACCCCGGCCGACTGACCAGGCTGGCGCTCGGCATCAGCGGGAGCTCGATGCGCCACCTCTGGTCCGACTACGGAACGGTTTCGGACTGGCTCGTCGAGCTTGTCGCGCGAAGCCCTCGATTCCACCGAGGGAGACGAGACGCCGGAGCGGGTTCGGCTGCTCGCGCGACTTGCCGAAGAGCTCTACTTCAGTGACAACGCCGAGCTCCGTACCGAGATTGCCGACGACGCACTCCGGATGGCGCGACGCCTCGGCGACGCCACGGCTCTCGCCGACGCGCTGAACGGGCGGCTCCGCCTGCTCTGGCGACCGGAGAACTCGGCCGAACGACTGCAGACTGCGCGCGAGCTTCGGGATCTCGCCGCCGCGGCCGGCGACGCCGAGCTCGTCATGGCGGCCGAGGGTTGGAGCATCGTTGCCGAGCTGGAGCTCGGCGCATCGGATGCGCTCGACGAGGCGGTGGCGCGGTTCGAACTCCTGACGTCGACCTATCGCAATCCGCATCACCGGGTGTGGGCGCTCGCGATTCGCGGTGGACGAGCGCTCGCGCGCGGCGCGTTCGACGAGACCGAGCGCCTCGTGAACGAGGGCATGAATGTCGCGCCCGAGGTCTTCCAGCACGCGATCCAGGGTTTCGCGGGCCAGCTGTGCACGCTGCGGATCGAGCAGGGACGCGCGGCCGAGATGCTCGACGCGGGACGCGACTTCGTCGCGCGAATTCCCTCAGGTGCCCGCGTGGCGAGCGGGCCTCTCGGTCATCCTCACCGAGCTCGGGCTCTACGACGAAGCGCGCGAGCAGGTCGCGGTACTCACCGTCGACGGCCTCGATGCGCTGCGCCGCGACCAGGATTGGCTCTTCCTCATGGGTGCGCTGGCCGAGACCTGTTCGGCACTCGGCGACGCGACGGCCGCGACCGAGTGTTACGAGTTGCTTGCCCCGTTCTCCGACCGTTGCATCGTGCTCGGCGACGGGTACGTCCTGTGGTGCTCGGCCGAGAAGTCGCTCGGCATTCTGGCGCTCGTCGCGGGGCGAAGCGACCTCGCGTGCAGCCATCTCGAGCGGGCGCTCGCCGTCCACCGATCCATCGACGCGCGGCCATTGGTCGCGCGCACGCAGTTCGAACTCGCGCGCGCGTCGTTCGCGTCGGGCTGCGACGCGAGAGCGGTAGCCGCACGGCTCGGGGATGCTCGTCGCCTGTCGACCCGGCTGGGGCAGTACGGACTCGTGCGGGCAATCGAAGGTTTCGCGAGCAGCCACGGCATCCAAACCCCGACCGGCACCGCGGCCTGACGTCCAGCTTCGGTCGCACCGATCCCCGTCGCGTTTTCAGCGCCACATCGGCGCGTGGCGGACCCGCTACTTCCACTCCGCTCCGGGGGGTGATGAAGTCGAGGAGCCTGGCGTGAGGATCACTGCCGCCCCATCGCCGAACGTCCATCGGCGGCGGCGACGTCGCGTTCGTGGTGGCGCGACCCGCTCGACAGCGTGATGTCGACGGCGTGCAGTACGCCCTCGAACGGGAAGGTGTGGTCGTAGCGGTCGCTCACCGGCATGCCATGGTCGTAGCCGACGCTGCTCCCGACACTCGAGATCACCCGCATGACGAACGGGATCTCGGCCGACCCGACGGGCTGGTCGTCGACGAGGACGGTGGCGGTGGCACCGGCGCCGGTGCGGCGGAAGCGCACCCCGAGCACGCAGGGCCCGGTCGGCAGGGGCACCTCCGACTCGATCACGGTGTGATCACCGAACGCGTTGTAGTCGAACACCAGACGTTCGTTCTGGACGAACACCGCCAATCCGGCGTTCCCGTTGCCGAGGGCGTAGAGCACCCCGCCTTCCCCGCCCGCCCGCTCGACCGTGGCGGCGAGGTCCCAGCTGCGACCCGCGATGGCGGCCGACGTCTGCGCCGGCAGGTACGACATCGGCGGCCGGTAGGCGTAGCGGCGATCGGGTCGGTGGGGGGTGTGCTCGGCGAACCGCGAGGCGAACAGCTCGACCATGCGGTCGTCGAGGGGCAGCACGCCGGAGGTCTCGGCCTCCTCCCACCACCGGTCGACGAGCGCGGCCAACCGCTCGGGCTGCTCGGCGGCCAGGTCGCGGCACTCGGACGGGTCGGTCGTGAGGTCGTAGAGCTCCCAGACGTCCTCGTCGAACGGCGTGCCAACGCTGTGGTGCGTGACCGCCTTCCAGCCGCCGACGTACATGCCCCGATGGCCCATCATCTCGAAGTACTGCACGGTGTGCCGGCTCGGCGCGGCGGCCGCCGCGGGATCGAACGTGTACGCCATCGAGGTGCCGGTGACGGGAAGTTGGGGGACACCGCGATAGGTGTCGGGCGCCTCGACCCCGACGAGCTCGTAGATCGTGGGCGCGATGTCGGTGACGTAATGGAACTGGCGGCGGATCCCGCCGGCGTCGTCGATCCCCTTCGGCCAGTGGACGATGCACGGCACGTGCACCCCGCCCTCGTGGGTGTTCGACTTGTACCACTTGAACGGCGTGTTGCCGGCCTGGGCCCAACCCCACGGATAGTTGGCGTGACTGCGCGGTCCGCCGATGTCGTCGAGGCGCTCGACCGCCTCCTCCGGCGACTCGAAGAGGAGGTTGAAGAACTTCATCTCGTGCAGCACGCCGAAGGGGCCGCCCTCGCGACTGGCACCGTTGTCGGAGAGCAGGACGACGACGGTGTCGTCGAGGAGCCCCATCCGCTCGAGCCCGTCCACGAGCCGCCCGAGCTGGTCGTCGGCGTGCTCGAGGAACGCGGCGAAGGCCTCCTGGAGCCGCGCGGCCAGGCGGCGCTGCGCCTCGGGGAGCTCGTCCCACGGGTCGACCCCGGGGTTGCGCGGCGCGAGGTCGGTGCCGGCCGGGATCACGCCCATCTCCTGCTGGCGGGCGAACCAGCGGCGACGGGCCTCGTCCCAGCCGTCGTCGTAGCGGCCCCGGTGCCGGGCGAGGTACTCGGCCGGCGCCTGGTGCGGCGCGTGGGTCGCCCCCAGCGCGAAGTAGGTGAAGAACGGCCGGTCGGGGCGGATAGACACCGAGTCGTTGATGAACTCGAGGGTCTTGTCGACCAGGTCCTCGGTGAGGTGGTAGCCCTCCTCCGGCGTGCGGGGCGGGTCGATCCGGTGGTTGTCGTAGGTGAGATCGGGCGTGAACTGGTCGGTCTCGCCGTCGAGGAAGCCGTAGAAGCGGTCGAAGCCCCGTTGGAGCGGCCAGTTGTCGAAGGGCCCGGCCGCGGAGGCCTCGTCCATCGGGCAGAGGTGCCACTTGCCCACCATGAAGGTCGCGTAGCCCACGCCTCGGAGCACCTCGGCCATCGTGGCCGCTTGCGGGGTGATGCGACCCCGCATGTGGGGGAAGCCGGTGTTGAAGTTGGAGATTGCCCGCATGCCGACGGTGTGGTGGTTCCGGCCGGTGAGGAGCGCGGCGCGCGTGGGCGAGCACAGCGGCGTGACGTGGAAGTTGCTGTAGCGGATCCCCCCGGCGGCCAACCGATCGATGTTGGGGGTCGGGAGGTCGGACCCGTAGCAGCCGAAGTGGGAGAACCCGAGATCGTCGAAGAGGATCACGATGACGTTCGGCGCGTGCTCGCCCGGATGCACCGGCTCGGGCCACCACGGCTCGGATTCCGCGACCGTGCGGCCGATGGTTCCGCCGAACCCGGCGGTGGGGTTGACGCCGCTCATCCTCGGCATTCTGTCCTCTTCGTGCGCCCGGGGGAGAAAGTCCCGTCCCACTGCGCGGGACCGAGGGGCAGCGCGGGAGATGCCCCACTCGTACAGTGCCCTCGCGAGCCGCTTCGCGCGCCGGCGGAGCGGGACCGGTCCGATCCCGGAGGAGCTGCATCGTGGAGCACGAGGTGTTCGAGCGGATCGGGCAGGCGAGCAGCGAGCTCGCAGATCGGTCGAAGGAGGCCGACGACCTCGGGAGGCTCCCCGACGATGTCGCCAAGCGCCTGAAGGACATCGGGATCGTCCGGATGCTCCAGCCGGCCGAGTTCGGAGGCTACGAGGCCGACCCTCGCGACTTCCTGGCCGCGGTGATGGAGGTCGGCCACTCGTGCCCGTCGGCCGGATGGGTCTGCGGGGTGGTCGGCGTCCACCCCTGGGAGCTCGCGCTCGGCGACGAGCGGCTCCAGGCGGAGGTGTGGGGAGACGACCCCGACACCTGGGTGGCCTCCCCGTACGCGCCGATGGGCACCGCGGTGCCCGTCGACGGTGGCTACACGGTGGAGGGCCGGTGGAGCTTCTCCTCCGGGACCGACCTGTGCGACTGGGTCGTGTTGGGCGCGATGGTTCCTGGTGGCGGGAGCGGCGGGGTGCCGTTCATGGTCCACGTCATGCTGCCGCGCGCCGACTACGAGATCGACCCCGACTCGTGGAAGGTCATGGGACTCGAGGGCTCCGGCAGCAAGGACGTGATCGTGCGCGGCGCCTTCGTCCCCGGCTACCGCACGATCGACGCGGTGAAGGTGATGGACGGCCGGGCGGCGGTCGAGTCCGGTCGTACCCAGCCCCTCTACCGCATGCCCTGGTCGACGATCTTCCCGTGCTCGGTCGCCGCCGGCCTGCTGGGGATCGCGGAGGGCGTCCTCGAGCACGCCCTCGGGTACCAGGCCGGCCGAGTGAACGCGGTCGGCGTGGCGCAGGTGAGCGACCCTCACACGCGCCGGACGCTCGGTGAGGCGGCCGCCGATCTGCGCGGGGCGCGCACCCAGATGCTCTACGACGTGGGCGAGCTCTACGAGCGGCTTGCCGAAGGGCACGACGTGACCATGGCCGACCGCGTCGCCATGCGGCGCGACCAGGTGCGGGTCGCGTGGCGGGCCGTCGACGCGGCCGACCGGGCTTTCACCTGCTGTGGGGGCAATGCCGTCCGGCTCGACAAGCCTGTCCAGCGGTTCTGGCGCTCGATGCACGCCGGCATGAACCACGCCGTGTTCGTCCCCGGTCCGGTGTACGACGACGCCGCGGGGATGCTCATGGGCGAGAAGCCGACGGGCCCGGCCGCCGTCACGTTCTGAGGACATCGATGACCACCGCGCTCACCGCAGACGGGACCAGCCGGACGCTCGCCACCACCGACGGCGAGCTCCACTACCACGAGGCCGGCGACGGCCCCCCGCTGCTGCTCCTGCACGGTTCGGGGCCCGGGGTGAGCGGGTGGGCCAACTTCAGCGGCAACCTCGCGCTCTTCGCCCGGCACTTCCGGACCCTCGTGTTGGACCTGCCGGGGTTCGGCAGGAGCCACCCTGTGGACGGGAGCCCGGTCCTGCACGCGCCGGGCGCGGTGCTGGCGTTCCTCGACGGGCTGGGTATCGACCGCCTCGCGATGCTGGGCAACTCGCTCGGTGGCGGGGTGGTGGCCGGCCTCGCGGCGACGAACCCCGAGCGGGTGAGCCGATTGGTGACGCTGGGTGGCGTCGGGGTGCCGTTCTTCAGCCCCTTGCCCCCCGAAGGGATCATCCGGCTCGTCGAGTTCGTGGAGGACCCCACCCGCGACCGGCTCCTGCGATGGATGCGCTCGATGGTGTTCGATCCTGCCGTGCTCACCGAGGAGTTCGTGGAGGCCCGATGGGTGGCGGCGAGCGACCCGGAGGCCCTCGTCGCGATCCGCAGCATCTACAGCACAAAGATGCTCGAGGTGCTCCGGCCGCTGATGCTGGGAAACCCGGCAACGCTCGGGAACCTGGTCAAGATCCAGGCGCCGACGCTGCTGACCTGGGGCCGCGACGACCGTGTCACCCCGCTCGACGGTGCCATCGCGCCGCTGCGGCTCATTCCTCGATGTGAGCTCCATGTGTTCCCCGACTGCGGGCACTGGGCGATGATCGAGCGCAAGGACGAGTTCGAGAGCGTGGTGCTCTCCTTCCTCTTGCGCGACCGGGGCTGAGCGCGCCGTGCCCGGAGCCGACCGCGGCCGCGCCGGTGGCGAACCCGCGACCGCCGGATCCGAGCGGCGGTCCGCCCACGAGGCGGCCGCCGAGCGCCTCCTCGACGCGGCCCGGCGGAAGCGCCCGTGTGGACCGGTTCGCGAGCTCCTCCCCGACGGCGGCCTCGACGACGGCTACGAGGTCCAGAAGATCGTGCACGCACGCGGCTCGGTTGGACGTCGTCGGGTGGGGCGCAAGATCGGCCTCACCTCGCCCGCGGTGCAGCGGCAGATGCAGGTGGACACCCCGGACTTCGGGGTGCTGTTCGCCGACATGGCCTACGGCGACTCCCAGCCGATCCCCTTCGGCGATCTCCTCCAGCCCCGCGTCGAGGCCGAGGTGGCCTTCGTGCTGAGCGTGGACCTGCCCGACCACGACGTCACCGCTCCGGAGCTGCTGGGGGCGATCGAGTTCGTCCTGCCCGCGATCGAGGTGGTCGACAGCCGGATCGCGGACTGGGACATCACGATCTTCGACACGGTGGCCGACAACGCCTCGTCCGGACTGTTCGTCACGGGTGGATCGCCTCGCTCGCTGCGTGACATCGACGACCTGCGGGCGTGCGAGATGGCTCTCACCGCCGGCGGGGAGGTCGTGAGCTCCGGCACCGGCGCGGCCTGCCTCGGGCACCCCTTGAACGCGGTGGTGTGGTTGGCGAACGCGGTCGCCGAACGGGGAGAGCCGCTGCGGGCCGGGGAGCTGGTGCTGTCCGGGAGCCTCGGACCGCTGGTCCCGGCGCGGCCCGGCCTGACCTACGAGGCGAGCATCAGCGGCATCGGCTCGGTGCGGGCGACGTTTACTCCCGGCGACGGCACCCCCGGCGCCGGCGCCCTGGACGACGGGTGATCCCGTTGGAGTCCGCCGGGCGGTCGACCGTCCCGTTCTCCGGCACGGTCAGGTGCGCCCGGCCGACGCGGTCGTGAGGATCGACGCCGTGAGCGCGCGCCCATCTGCTGCCATCGTCGGGTCGGGGAACATCGGCACCGACCTCGTGTACAAGCTCCTACGGTCCGACGCCCTCGAGCTGCGCTACGTCGTGGGGATCGACCCCGACAGCGAGGGCCTGCGCCGGGCCCGGGACCTCGGCCTCGAGGCGTCGGCCGAGGGCGTGGACTGGCTCCTGTCGAGGGCCGAGCTTCCCGACATCGTCTTCGAGGCCACGTCAGCCCACGTGCACGTTCGCAACGCGGCGCGCTACGAGGAGGCGGGGATCCGTGCGATCGACCTGACCCCTGCCGCCCGGGGCCCGTACGTGATCCCTCCGGTGAACCTCGACCGCCACCTCGGCGAGCCGAACGTGAACATGGTGACCTGCGGCGGCCAGGCGACCATCCCGATGGTCCACGCCGTGTCCCGGGTGACCCGGGTCGCCTACGCGGAGATCGTGGCCACCGTTGCGTCCCGCTCGGCCGGGCCCGGCACCCGGAACAACATCGACGAGTTCACGCGGACGACCGCCTCCGCGGTCGAAGAGCTCGGTGGTGCCGAGCGCGGCAAGGCGATCATCATCCTCAACCCGGCCGAGCC
The DNA here is from genome assembly GCA_963784845.1 of uncultured Actinomycetes bacterium. GTDB lineage: Bacteria > Actinomycetota > Acidimicrobiia > IMCC26256 > PALSA-610 > PALSA-610. The sequence goes on from CAWASN010000007.1 coordinate 445,906, forward strand.
GCCGCTGACCATGCGGGACACCATCTTCTGCTCGCTCGAGCCCGACGCCGACGTCGGCGCGGTGACGGCCTCGATCGAGGCCGTCGCGGCGGAGGTGCAGGAGTACGTCCCCGGCTACCGGCTCCTCACCGAGCCCCAGCTCGAGCGGGAGGTAACCCCTGACGGGCGGGGGCGGGTCGCCATCTTCGTGGAGGTCGAGGGCGCCGGCGACTTCCTCCCGCCGTATTCGGGCAACCTCGACATCATGACGGCGGCCGCCGCTCGCGTGGGCGACACGATCGCCCGGTCGCTCGTCCCCCAGGAGCGCTGAGATGCCGTATTCCGACGACTTGGACGTGCGGGTCACCGACTCGTCGCTGCGAGACGGCTCCCACGCCAAGGAGCACTGCTTCACCGTGGAGGATGTCCGCCGGGTGGTCGGCGGGCTGGCCGGCGCGGGTGTCCCCGTCATCGAGGTCAGCCACGGCGACGGCCTCTCGGGCTCGTCCTACAACTACGGGTTCTCCGCGGTCGACGAACGGGTGCTCATGCAGAGCGCGGTGGAGGCCGCGGCCGGGCGCTCCCGCATCGCCGCGTTGATGCTCCCCGGGGTGGGGACGATGGACGACATCCGGGCGTGTCGAGACCTCGGGGTGTCGGTCGTGCGGATCGCGACGCACTGCACCGAGGCAGACATCGCCTGCCAGCACTTCGCCATCGCCCGGGAGCTCGGCCTCGAGACGGTCGGGTTCTTGATGATGAGCCACACCCGGCCGGCCGAGGTCCTCGCCGCCCAGGCGCGGGTGATGGCCGACGCCGGGAGCCAGTGCGTCTATGTCGTCGACTCCGCCGGCGCGCTGATCCTCGACGAGGTCAGCGACCGCGTGCTCGGCACTCGTCGCCGAGCTCGGCGAAGACGCGCAGGTCGGGTTCCACGGGCACCAGAACCTCTCGCTCGGGGTGGCCAACACCGTGTTGGCGATCCGCGCCGGAGCCGTCCAGGTCGACGGCTGCACTCGGTCGTTCGGGGCCGGATCGGGCAACACGCCGACCGAGGCGCTGGCGGCCGTGCTCGACCGCCTCGGGATCCGCACGGGCATCGACCCGCTCGAGATCTTCGACGTCGCCGAGGAGGTGGTGCGACCGGTGATGGACGGCGAGTGCGTGCTCGACCGGATGAGTCTGATCATGGGTTACGCGGGTGTGTACTCGAGCTTCCTGCGCCATGCCTACCGGGCGGCCGAGCGCTACGGGGTCTCCGGTGCGGAGATCCTCTTGCGATGTGGCGAACGGCGTCTGGTCGGTGGTCAGGAGGACCAGATCATCGACGTGGCGCTCGAGTTGCACGCCGAGAAGGCGACCGGGGTGACCGTCGGTTGAGCCGGAAATGACATCGGGTTCCCGGGGTCTTGACCGGTCGCGATCCCCGGCCACGCGGCCGGGGTGCCGTGGTACCGTCGTTGGTCGTTCGGCGCCCTTGGGGAGGAACGAACATCGTGCGCGAACCACAGCTCGACGCGCATCCCGAGTGCAGTCAGCCCCAGTGCAGTCGGCCCCAGTGCAGTCAGCCGGAGTGCAGTCAGCACGAGTCTGGTGCCGGGTTGCTCGAGTTGCCCTCCGATCGCGAGGAGGGTTCACGTCGATCGGTGTTGGGACGGGTCGACTGCGTCATCGGTGCGTTCGACCGTGCCGACCATGCGCTCACGTTGCACGAGCTGACCGAGCGGACCGGGCTGCCCAAGTCCACGGTGCACCGGATGGTCGACCAGCTCGTCGCCATCGGGTGGATCGAGCGGGAGGTCTCCGGCTACCGGATCGGCATGCGCTTGTTCGAGATCGGCGGCCTGGCCTCGCGCCGCAGCCGCCTCTCGGACCTCGCCAACCCACATCTGCATGCGCTGTCGGTGGCCACCGGGCTCGCCGTGCAGATGGCGATCCTCGACGGCCCCGACGTCGTGTACCTGGAGCGGATCCCCATGCGGGGCTTGCGTCTCCCCACCCGTCAGGGTGGGCGCCAGCCCGCCTACTGCACCGCTCTCGGCAAGGCGATGCTCGCGTTCGACGACGCGGCCGCGGCCGACGTGTTGGCTCAGGAGCTCCCGGCGCGGACGTCCCGTACGCTCACCACCTCCCGGGCGCTCGAGCTGGAGCTCGAGCGCATCGCCGAGACCGGGCTCGCCTTCGATCACCAGGAGTCCTACGAGGGCCTGGCGTGCGTGGCCGCCCCGCTCCGCGGCAGCGGCCGGGCCATCGCCGCCGTGTCGGTCAGTGGACCGGTGACCCGCATCGATCTCCATGCCGTCGCGCCGCTCGTCCGCAACGCGGCGGCGGCGATCTGGAGCGAGCGCTTCCAGCGGCAATGACCGGGGGCCGCAGGTCGGACTACGGACCCACCGCTTCCACTTCACCGGGAGATGCTCGACGATGACGAACGGGAACGCGCGCTTCGACGGTGTGGTCGGACGCACGGTGGGCGAGTCGACGCCGTGGTGGCCGTCCCCCGTCCGCCCGCCGGAGGGGAGCCCCAACGTCGTTCTCGTCCTGCTCGACGACATGGGCTTCAGCGACACCGGTCCCTATGGATCCGAGATCCCGACTCCGACGCTCGATCGGCTCGCGGCGGACGGCATCCGGTTCACGAACTACCACACCGCGCCGCTGTGCTCGCCCGCGCGAGCGGCGATCCAGACCGGGCTGAACCCGCACCGGGCCGGGTTCGCAGGCGTCGCCAACTTCGACCCCGGCTTCCCCGGCTGGACGATGGAGATCGACCCGTCGGTCGAGACCCTCCCGGAGGCGCTGCGCGCCGCGGGCTACGCCACCTATGCGGTCGGCAAGTGGCACTTGACCCGGGACAGCGCCATGCACGGTGGAGCACCGCGCGACTCGTGGCCGGTCCAGCGTGGGTTCGAGCGTTATTACGGGGTGCTGGAGGGGTGGACGAACCTCCACCAGCCCCACTACCTGGTTCGGGACAACTCGCCGGTCGACGTCGACGAGTATCCCGAGGGCTACTACTTCACCGACGACATCACCGACCAGGCCATCCGCTACCTGAAGGAGCTGCGCGCCCACGACGCGACGCGCCCGTTCTTCGTCTACCTCGCGCACGGCGCGGTCCACGGGCCGCTCCACGCCAAGGCATCCGATCTCGCCCGCCACCGCGGTCGCTACGACGCCGGCTGGGACGTCCTGCGAGAGGAGCGCTTCGCCCGGCAGGTGGAGCTCGGGCTCTTCCCCGCCGGGACACCGCTCCCGCCCCGAAATCACGAGGCCGGCCACGACGTGCAGGCGTGGGCCGAGCACACCGGCGAGGAGCGGGCCCTCTTCGCCCGCTACATGGAGGTGTACGCGGCGATGGTCGACAACGTCGACCAGAACCTCGCCCGCCTGCTCGACGCCATCGCCGCCCTGGGTGACCTTGACGACACCATGGTCGTGTTCACCTCCGACAACGGAGCCACCGAGGAGGGGGGTCCGACGGGCTCGCGCAGCTATTTCAAGAGGTTCGGTGGGTTCGGGGCCATGGCCGGGTGGAACCTCGACGTCGACCGGGACCCCGAGCTGATCGGCGGCCCGCAGACGCTCGTGCACTACCCACGCGGGTGGGGGATGGCGTCGAACACCCCGTTCCGCCTGTACAAGTCGACGACCCACGCCGGCGGGGTGCGCGTCCCGCTCGTGGTGTCGTGGCCCTGCGGGATCCCCGCGGGCGACCGGGGCACCCTTCGCCACCAGTACCAGTACGTGACCGATCTGTATCCCACGATTCTCGACCTGGTCGGGCTCCCGGCCCGCGAGGGCCGCGACGGTTCCAGCTTCGCCGCCGCCATCTCACACGGCGGCGCGGCGAGCACGCACCTCGAGCAGTACTCCGAGTGCTTCGGGAACCGCAGCTTCTACCGGGACGGGTGGAAGCTGGTGGCGCTCCACCAGCGGGGCACGCCCTACGACGACCGCGAGTGGGAGCTGTACGACATCGTGGCGGACCCGACCGAGGTCGTCGACCTCGCTTCAGCCCGCCCCGACAAGGTGCAGGAGCTCGCCGAGGCGTGGGAGTCGGCGGCGCGCGACAATCAGGTCTTCCCTCTCGACGACGGCACCGGTCTGCTGCAGCTCCTGCGGCGACCCGACGACGAGGCCTTTCACCGCGAGGTCCGCCTGCTGCCGGGCACGCCGAGCCTCGAGCGGTACCGGTCCCAGCAGCTCATCGCCTTTCGCGACTTCACCATCGACATCGAGCTCGACCACGGGCTCGACGACGAAGGGGTTCTCGTCGCCCACGGCGACCAGGGTGGCGGCTACGTGATCTACGTCGAGCAGGGGGAGCTGCACTTCGCGTACAACCACTACGGCGAGATGTTCCAGCTCGACGCCGGGCATCTCGCCGCCGGACCGCGCACGGTCAGTTTCCGCGCCGTAGCCGGCGCCGGATTCACGTGGGACTTCGAGCTCGGCGTCGACGGCTCCACCCTCGCAGCCATGCCGGGCGCGCAGATGCTGTTGGGCGTCGCGCCGTTCCAGGGCATCGATGTCGGGATCGACCGCCGCTCCCCGGTCTCGTGGAGCGTGTACGAGCGCCACGGGTCGTTCCCGTATTCCGGTCGGCTGCTCGCGGTCACCTACCGGCCGGGGCGAGCGGCCCCGTACGAACCCCAGAACCTGGTCGCGGCGATCCGGGCGGCCGGCCGCGCCGCCCAGTAGCGGACCGGAGCCGCCGGCGCGCTTGTCCCGATGGGCGGGATGCGGGGCGGAGCGCCGGTTGCGCCGGTGCGTAGGGTCCAGCCATGGATCTGGTCGACAGGGTCGTGGTGGTCACCGGCGGCGGCTCCGGCATCGGGGCGGCGTTGGCCGTGGCGGCGACCGAGGCCGGCGCCCGCCACGTCGTGGTGGCCGATCGCGACGGTGATGCGGCCGAGGCGGTGGCGCAGTCCGTCGGCGGGAGCGCGGCGACGCTCGACGTCCGCGACGAGGCCGCCATCGTGGACCTGGTGCACTCGACGGAGTCGGCCCACGGGGTGATCGACCTGTTCTGCTCGAACGCCGGCTTCGTGACCCAAGGTGGGGTCGAGGAGCCCGACGAGGTGCTCCAGGCGCTGTGGGAGGTGCACGTCCTCGCGCACGTGCACGCGGCGCGAGCCGTGCTGCCGTCGATGATCGCTCGGGGCCAGGGCTACCTGCTCAACACCGCCTCGGCGGCAGGTCTGCTCACCCAGGTCGGCTCGCTCGGCTACACGATCACCAAGCACGCCGCGGTGGCCCTGGCCGAGTGGCTCTCCATCACCCATCACCACCAGGGCATCCGGGTGTCGGTCCTGTGCCCGCAGGCGGTGCGGACCAACATCACCGCGAACAGCCCCGACGCTCGCGTCGCGGACCCCGCCGGCGACGGGCCCCTCGGGGTGTCGTCCTCCGATGCGGTGCTGGAGGCCGACGACGTCGCCCGGCAGTGCATCGAGGCCATCGCCGACGAGCGCTTCTGGGTGCTGCCGCACCCCGAGGTCGCCAGGTACGTGGCGCAGAAGGCGGGCGACATCGACCGGTGGCTGGCCGGCATGCGGCGGTACCAGGCTCGGCTCTACGGCGACCGCGCGCTGCCCGGCGACAGGCTCGTGGCGGGCACGGGACGAGCGGCGGGCTGAAGGGAGCACTCATGGACATCTACGCACTCGGCTACCTGAGACTGGACGCGACCGATCTCGACGCGTGGGAGCGCTTCCTCGCCGACGGCCTCGACATGGAGGTCGACCGGGATGGGGACCGCGCGCTGCGGGTCCGGATCGACGAGCGATCGCGCGAGGCTCGTCATCACCGCGTCCGATGCCGACCGGCTCGCGGCCGTCGGTTGGGAGGCGTCCGGGCTCCGGGGCCTGGCCCGGGTCGCCGCCGCGCTCGACGACGCCGGTGTCGAGGTCCGCCGCGCGGCTCCCGAGGAGCTGACCGACCGGCGGGTCGAGGCGTTGGTGCACGTCGACGACCCCGGTGGCACCCACCTGGAGATCTACGCCGGACCGGCCCTCGATCACCGTTCGCTCGCGCCGAGAGCCGGCACCCGCTTCGTGGCGGGGGACCTCGGTCTCGGCCACGTGGTGCTGCCGGAGCCGGAGATGGACGCGGCGATGGGGTTCTACGAGCAGGTGCTCGGGTTCCAGCACCGTGACTCCTTGCGCCTGCCCGGCGGGATCATCCCCGGGCGCGACCCCGAAAAGGGCGACGCGTGGATCCGATTCCTCGGCTGCAACCCCCGGCACCACAGCCTCGCTCTGTTCGAAGGGCCGGTGCCGAGCGGCATCGTGCACCTCATGGTCGAGGTCGACGATCTCGACGCGGTCGGGCGGGGCCTCGATCGCTGCCGGGGCCTCGACGCCCCGATCTCGGCTTCGCTCGGACGTCACACCAACGACCACATGGTCTCGTTCTACGTGGGGACGCCCGGCGGATTCGACGTGGAGTACGGCACGGGCGGACGCCTGGTCGACGCCGATGCGTGGGTGGCGACGGAGATCACCGCGGCGAGCTACTGGGGTCACCGCTGGGGAGCCGCGGACTGACGCTGTGCTCCGTCCGCCGGGAACTTCGCCGATCTCCGCGGACCGCGATCCGATCGTTGTTCGAGATCGAAGAGCTCCGCGCCGATGGGGGCGATAGGCCGGCCGACGCCGGGACCATCGGCTCTTCCGCCGCAACCGCGACCCCCGCACGATGCTCGGGTTCCGCCTTCCGCCCGAGGTGACCAATGCCCGTTCTCGACGTCGCACGCTGGCAGTTCGGGATCACGACGATCTACCACTTCCTCTTCGTCCCGCTGACGATCGGGCTGTCGCTCGTCGTGGCCGTCCTCCAGACCGCGTGGTGCCGGACTGGCGACGAGCGCTGGCTCCGCCAGACGAAGTTCTGGGGGAAGTTCTTCCTCGTCAACTTCGCGATGGGTGTCGTCACCGGCATCGTCCAGGAGTTCCAGTTCGGAATGGCCTGGGCCGGGCACTCGCGCGACGATGCGGACGCTGCGCACCGCGTTCCTCTCGGCGTTCGTGCTCGAGGTGCTCGCGAGTCTTGTCGGGTCGCGCTGGTCGCGGTTTCAGTCGCGGTATCCGTCGAGCACCACGGGCGCGACAACGTGGCGCCGTGCGACGCCACGTTCGCGCGGTCTGCCGCGTCGTTCGCCTCGACGGTTGGGTGAACGCGCTCCCGGAAGGACTTGCGACGCAAGTCGGGGTCGGCGCCGCCGCGGTGTCGGGAGGCGAGGCGCAGCGGCTGGCGCTCGCACGCGAATTGCTCGCCGACCGGCCCGTCATCGTGCTCGACGAACCGACTGCGAACATCGAACCGGACGCCGCCGCGGCACTCATAGGCGACCTGCTCAGGGCGTCCGAGGGCCGCACGGTTCTCCTGATCTCGCACAACTCGGCCGGAACCGAGTACGCGGACCGTGTGGTCGCGCTCGGGGCGCTCGGACCTTCGGTCACGATGACGCCCGCCGCGGTGTGAACCGACCGGGAGGCCCACCGTGCGGCGACCAGACGGGTACCGGGGCTTGACAGTGCCGAAAGTGATGCCGCTACACATGATTCGCTGCTTTGCAGCGGATCATGTGTAGCCGAGGGCATGCCGAACACCCCGATGGTCACCCGCAAGAGACCCGCAGCGAGATGTCTTCGTGTGGTCAGTCCCCGCCGAGTCCCGTCGCGTGTCGTTCTTCAGCGCGTCACCGACGCCTTTGTCGCCGAAGCAAGGATGTCAATTTGATTGACACTGCAACTCGAAGCTCGTCAGACCGTTTGCTTCTTGGCGGAGCGGGTCTCGTTGCGGTGAACGGTGCGCGAGTCCAGTGACGAACAGGAGCGGGCAGCCGGAGCCTCTTCCACCGAACGAGGATGCCCGATCACATCTGTTCAGTGTCGACCGAGCCTTACCAGGTACGGTCTCACGATCATGAGAGGCGGGTCGGCCTGGGAGCGCCACGAAGTGCGAGGGGCAGGTAATACGAGCTCGCTTGCTCGGCCGACACGTGTGTTGCCCACGCTCGCGGCCGTTGTCGGTACTTCGCGAGGTCACGGTGTGACGCCCGTGGTGGTCGTGAAATCCGATGAGGACCCGTCGTGAGAATCTATGGCGATTCGACCGAGGTGCCGACGGGTTCGCGAGGCCGCGCGGTGACGATCGGCGCGTTCGATGGTGTCCACCTCGGTCACCAGGCGGTGTTGCGCCTCGTGCACGAGCTCGCAACGGCGCGTGATCTCTCGGCTACGGTCCTTACGTTCGATCGCCATCCTGCCGAGGTCGTGCGCCCCGACTCCGCGCCCATGCAGCTGACGACGCTCGAACAGAAGCTCGAACTGCTCGAAGCGACAGCTGCGGTCGACGAATGTCTCGTACTCCCTTTCGACGCGATACGCAGCAAAGAGCCGGCGGAGCGATTCGTTGCGGAGTCACTTGCAAGTGCTTTGCGGGCGCGGCTCGTCGTCGTGGGTGCCGACTTCCATTTCGGGTACCGCCGCCACGGCGACGTGCCGCTCCTGCAGCGCATGGGCGCGGAGCTCGGGTTCGAGACGATCGGCCTCGGACTGGTCGCGCCCCCGGACGGCGACGCGGGTGTGCCCTATTCGTCGACCCACGTCCGCGAGCTGCTGCGCCGCGGCGACGTCGTGGGCGCGAACGCGATCCTCGGGCGGCCCCACGAGGTGCGCGGACCGATCGAGCACGGCTTGATGACCGTTACGGGCCGGATCTGCCTTCCCGCACCCGGCCGTTACGTGGCCGAGGTCGGGGGATCACGCGTCACGGTGACGGTTCCCGCGGCGGGCCCCCTCGAGCTCGAACCGCCGCCGGCGCCTACCAGCGCCGCGACGGTGCAGTTCCTCGCGCCTGCTACGTGAGGATGCGCCGAGCCTTCTCGACGTCGCGCCTGAGCTGATTCGCGAGGTCGTCGATGGAGCCGAATCGCGCCTCGCCCCGCAACCAGCTCTCGAGCCGTACCTTCGCGTGCTCACCGTAAAGGTCGTCGTCGAAGTCGAGGAGGTGCGCTTCGACGAGCAGGAGCCCGTTCTCGAAATAGAACGTCGGCCGGCGACCGATGTTCACCGCCGTCTTGTGAACCGAGCCATCGGGTCGCTCGTACCACCCGGCGTACACGCCGTCGCCCGGGAGTTGGAGGTCGCCGGCAACGGCGACGTTCGCGGTCGGGAATCCGATCGTGCGACCGCGCTTGTCGCCGGGTTCGACGACTCCATGGAGTTCGTACAGGCGACCGAGCAGCCGCGTCGCGCCTGCGATGTCAGTGTGGGTGAGGGCGTTGCGGATCGCGTTGGACGAGACGGGTGCGTCGAGCTCGTCGTCGTGCACGAGCTGCACCGTCGACACCTTGAAGCCGAGCCGCGCGCCGGCCTCCTCGAGGACGGTGGCGTCGCCGCGGCGCCGGTGACCGAAATGGAAGTTCTCGCCGGCGACGGCGACGCGCGCGTGCCAGGTGCCGACGACGATCTCGAGCAGGAACTCCTCCGGCGTCTCGAGGAGACGGTCCTCGTCGAAGCGCAGCACGTGCGTGTGGTCGATGCCGCACCGTTCGATGAGTTCGAGCTTCTGGGAGAGCGAGGTGAGCAGCCTCGGGGCCGATTCGGGGCGCACCACCGTGGCCGGGTGACGGTCGAAGGTGATCGCGACCCGGGAACACCTAGTTCGTCGGCCTGATCGCGCACCTCGGCGAGCACGGCTTGGTGACCGCGGTGCACGCCGTCGAACGTGCCTACGGCGACGACCGCGCCATTCGGCAGCGTCGGAATCGCCTGACCCTCGGTGATGCGGTTCACGGCAGCGAGCTTACCGGGGGTGGTTCGCCGCGTTCCGGTCGAGCGTGTCGAGCGCGGCACGCACGTCGCGTGCGTCCCGGCCGAGCGCCGTGACCAAGACGACGTCGTCGTCGATCGCGAACACGCCCGTCTCGGCCGTGTCGAGCGCGGTGTCGTGTGTCGTGATCGACCGTGCGTGCGGTCCGACCACGAGCAGCATCCCGACCGCGCGCGCGGTCACCGAGGACGCTCGGCGACGCGCACGACCCGCCCAACACGATGTCGTGGATGAGCAGCGGCCGGCCGGCGCGCCGAACCCGCGACCGGACCGTGCACGCCCCCGCCTCCTCGCCGTAGCGACCGAGCACGATCTCCTCGCGCCAGACCATTGTCGCCGAGGGCGCAAGATCGATCTCGGCCGCGGAGGTGTGACGGCAACGGGCCGCTGCGATCAGCGGTTCGGGCTTCCACGAGAGGTGACCCCCGCAACCGACGTTCGCGTTCACCGTCATGCGACTCTCCGCCCCCGACGCCCCCGGGAGAGCGACCGACGCCGCGCTCGTGCGCACGGTGCAACACGCGCCACGGGCGACCGCGATCTCGAGCGCGAGATCGTCGCCGCCCACGGGCGACGCGGCCGCACCGACTACGAACACGCCGTCGGGCGTGGCGCGCAACGCGAGCGGCGGATCCGACTCGAGCACGCGCATTACGCCGTTGACGGCGAGGCGGGCACGCGCCCTCACGGCAGCTGCGCGCGCACCCAGTTGGCCACGTCGGTGGCCTGTGAGTCTTCGCGCAGCGAGCAGAGCAACGTGGGCCGTCCCTCGCGCACGATGGCCGCGTCGCGGGTCATCACGCCCAAGTCGGCGCCGACGAACGGCGCCAGGTCGGTCTTGTTGATCACGAGCAGATCGGCGGTGCTGACGCCGGGGCCGCCCTTGCGCGGCACCTTGTCGCCGCCCGCGACGTCGAGCACGAAGATCTGGCGGTCGACCAACGCCGCGGCTGAACACTGCGGTGAGGTTGTCGCCGCCGCTCTCGAGCAGCACCAGGTCGAGCGGACCTTCGTCGTGTTCGAGGCGCTCGATAGCGTCCTCATTCGCGGAGATGTCATCGCGGATCGCGGTGTGCGGGCAGCACCCGGTTTCGACCGCGCGGATCAATCGGTCGGGCAGCACGGCGTTTCGCCGGAGGAAGTCGGCGTCCTCGGTCGTGTAGATGTCGTTCGTGACGACGCCGACGCGCACCTCACCCGCGAGCGCGCGGCACAGCGCGGCGACGAGCGCGGTCTTGCCGGTTCCGACCGGTCCGCCGATGCCGACGCGCAACGTGTGGTCGCGCTCGCGGGGCGGGTGCGCGTCGGCGTGGTCGTGGCCGTGGTCGTGGTCGTGGTCGTGGCCGTGGTCGTGGTCGTGGTCGTGGTTAGGACGCAAAGAGTCGGACCTCCTGAAGAGCGTGTAGTTGCGCGGCAATCTCGCTGCGCGGCGCACCGGGTGCGGGCGCGTTTTCGAGGCCCGCGGTCGGCGCACGTCGGCGACCGTGGTCGTCGCCGACGCGCTCCACGTCGGGCGCGAACGAGGCGATCAGCGCGTGGACGGCGACCGGGTCGAGGCCGAGCAGGCGAACGGCAGCAGTCGCGGGCGTCATAAGGCTCGCGTGCAGGGCCGCGACCGCGACGGCAGCGGCGTCGAGCTTCGCGGCGACGCCGGCGGCGCCGAGCGCGACGGGTTGATGCGGACCGTCGGGGTGCACCGCGGCGACGAGAGCGAATACGGGATCGGGCCAGCAGCGGCTCGCGGTGCGGGTGAGGCGTCGGCCGAGCGTCCGCGGACACTGCTCGTAGCGCAGGTGAGACGACGCCGCGCGTTCGCCTCGGCGTCGAGACGGTCAAGATCGGGCGGTCCGTGCATGCGCGTCGAGGACGACGGCCGCCGCGACCGTGGCGTCGGTGTAGCCGACGCTCGAGAGCCGTCCCCGGAGGAAGCTGCGAAGCGACGCGAGGTCGTGCACCTCGCCGCGACGGGCGAACGTCTCGATGCCCGCGGAGTGCGCGTGCGTCCCGGCGGGCATGCGACCGTCGGCGAGCACGAGCAGGGCGGCGAGCGTCATCAGAACAGGTAGTAGCGCTGCGCCATGGGGAGCTCGTCGACCGGGTGCGGTTCGATGGTCTCGCCGTCGACGGTGACCGTGAAGGTGTCGGCGTCGACGCGGATGTCGGGGAGCGCGTCGTTCTCGGGGAGGTCGGTCTTGGTCAGGTGGCGCACGTCGGCGACGGGCACGAGTCGTCGCCGGACCGCGACGCGGTCGGCCAGGCCGTCCGCGATCGCCGCGGGCGCGACGAAGTGCACGCTTGTGGCCCATGCCGGCTTCGCCGCGGCGCCGAACATCGGTCGTGGGAACACGGGTTGGGGCGTAGGAATCGACGCGTTGGCGTCACCCATGGCCGCGTACGCGATCATTCCGCCCTTCAGCACCGCATGCGGGCGCACGCCGAAGAACGCAGGCTCCCAGAGCACAAGATCGGCAAGCTTGCCGACCTCGACGGAGCCGATCTCGCCGTCGAGCCCGTGGGCGACCGCGGGCGCGATCGTGTACTTCGCGACGTAGCGGCGGGCGCGCGCGGTTGTCGTTCGCTCCGTCGCCCGGCAACGCCCCGCGCCGACGCTTCATCACGTGTGCCGTCTGCCAGGTGCGGACCACGACCTCGCCGACGCGACCCATCGCCTGCGAGTCGGAACCGATCATCGAGATCGCACCCATGTCGTGCAACACGTCCTCCGCCGCGATCGTCGAGGGGCGGATGCGGCTCTCGGCGAACGCGAGATCCTCGGGGATCGCCGGGTTCAGGTGGTGACACACCATCAACATGTCGAGGTGCTCGGCGATCGTGTTGCGCGTGTGCGGTCGAGTGGGGTTCGTCGACGAGGGCAAGACGTTGAGGTGCGACGCGACCGGTGATGATGTCGGGCGCGTGCCCGCCGCCCGCGCCCTCGGTGTGATATGCGTGGATCGTCCGGCCCGCGATCGCGGCGAGGGTGCTCTGCACGTAGCCCGCCTCGTTCAGCGTGTCGGTGTGGATCGCCGCCTGCACACCCGTCTCGTCGCAGATCCGAAGACACGCGTCGATCGCCGCGGGCGTCGACCCCAATCCTCGTGCAGCTTCAGTCCCGCGGCGCCGGCGCGCACTTGCTCGCGCAGGCCTTCTTCCGACACGGTGTTGCCCTTGCCGAGGAGCGCGACGTTCACCGGAACGTCGTCGAGCGCTTCGAGCATGCGCGCGAGGTACCAAGCCCCTGGAGTGACCGTCGTCGCCTTCGTCCCCTCGGCCGGGCCGGTCCCGCCGCCGACGAGCGTCGTTGATGCCCGCGGCGAGGGCCTCGTCGACGATCTGCGGGCACACGAAGTGCACGTGGCAGTCGATCGCGCCCGCGGTGAGGATCTTGCCGTTCCCGGCAATGATCTCGGTCGAGGGCCCGATCACGAGACGCGGGTCGACGCCGTCCATCGTGTCGGGATTGCCCGCCTTGCCCAGCGCGACGATCCGGCCGTCTCGCACGCCGACGTCGGTCTTGACGATGCCCCAGTGGTCGAGCACGACCGCGCCGGTGATCACGAGATCGGGTGTTCCTTGGGCGCGGGTGCCGGGTCGACTGGCCCATCGATTCGCGGACGACCTTCCCGCCGCCGAAGACGACCTCGTCGCCACCCGCGCGCAGTCGGTCGCGCTCGACCTCGATCAGCAGGTCGGTGTCGGCGAGGCGGATCCGGTCGCCGCGTCGTGGGCCCGTACAGCAGCGGCGTAGCGATCGCGGTCGATCTCACGCATCGCCGGACTCCGCGCCGATCGATCCGGGTGGCGCCGGGCCGCCGAACTCGCCCCGGAAGCCGGCCGCGACCTGCGCGCCGGCGAACGGCACCAGGTCGACCTGCCGTTCGATGCCGGGCTCGAAGCGGACGCTCGTGCCGGCGGCGATGTCGAGGCGACGGCCGCGTGCGGCGGCGCGGTCGAAGGCGAGCGCGGGGTTGACCTCCGCGAAGTGGTAGTGCGACCCGACCTGCACGGGCCGGTCGCCGGTGTTGCGCACGATGAGCGTCACGACGTCGCGCCCCGCGTTGATCACCACGGGCTCGGTGCCGGTCAGGATCTCGCCGGGGTCTCACCGTATGCCTCACGGGATCGGCTGGTGCAGCGTGACGAGCTTCGTCCCGTCGGGGAACGTCGCTTCGACCTGCACTTCGTCGACCATCTCGGCGATCCCGTCCATCACGTCGTCGCGGCGTGAGCACCTCGCGGCCCGCCTGCATCAGCTCGACGACGGTACGGCCGTCGCGGGCAGCCTTCGTGAACGAAGCTCGTGAGCAGCGCGACCGCTTCCGGATAGTTCAGCTTCACGCCTCGCGCTCCGTCGATCGCGCGCAACCATCGCGGCCACCGCGACAAGGAGTCGCTCTTGTTCGTGCGGAGTCAGTCGCACGGTCGCAACCTACACTCAATGGCCATGACGAATCTTCGTGAGCGTTTGTCCGGAGGCACGACGGCATTCGGCGGATGGTGCACGATGGGATCGTCCTTCGGCGCGGAGCTCCTCGGATCGTCCGGTTTCGACTACGTGTGCGTCGACTTGCAGCACGGCTTGTCCGACTTCGAGCTCGGATGGCAGCTCGTCCAGGCGTTGCGTGGCACCGGGGCGTCGCCGATCGTACGCGTCCCGTTCAACCACACGCCGTGGCCGGGCAAGGCGTTCGACGCCGGCGCCGAGGCAGTGGTCGTACCCATGGTGAACTCGCGCGCCGATGCGGAGGCAGCCGTCGCGGCCTGCCGGTACGCGCCCGAGGGCGTACGCAGCTTCGGACCCGTGCGTTCGGGGCTGTTGCTCGGCGACGATCCGGTCGCGGTCAATCGCAGTGTGCTGTGCTTGGTGATGATCGAGTCGGTCCACGCGGTCGAGGCGGCGGACGCCATCTGCTCGACGCCGGGTGTCGACGGGATCTACATCGGGCCCGCTGATCTCTCCGTGAGCATGTGTGGCAGCCTCGCCGCCATGGGCTCGACCGAGCACGCCGGCAGCGATCGAGACGGTTCGGCAGGCCTGCGAGCGCAGCGGCATCGCGGCGGGCATCCACACGGGCGGTGGGGCCCAGGCGCGCGCGTACGCCGACGCGGGCTCCGCGATGTGCACGATCGCGACCGATGCCGCGCTGTTGCGGAGCGTCGCGCGTGCCGAGCTCGCGATCGCACGCGACGCGGATGCGAAAGCGGGCGCCGCGCCGTCGCCTGCCGGCCCCTACGGCTGAGCGGGGAGCGGCACGCCGCGGCTCGCGGCGGCGCTCGGCTATGCCGGCCCACGTGGTGGCGTCCACGAGCACCCGACCGGCGTGTCGCCGCGCGACGGCCTCGGGCTCTCCCGGCACCATCGGCGGCCGGCTCGGATCGATGGGCGTGGCCGCGTGCACGTAGTCGACGAGCCGGGTCGCTCGCGCGCCGCCGAAACCGCCCGGCGCGCGGAATGCGATCACCGTGAGGTTGTTGTCGCGGTCAGGGGCGTCGGCTTCCTCCCCGCGAGCAGAGTGCCCATCGCTTCGACGAGCATGCCGATCGCGCTGCCCTTATGCCCGAGCTCGGCGCCGAGCGGCTGCAATGCCCCGGGAGGCGATGTGTACAGCGTGTTCGGGTCGGTCGTCGGCGGCGCCCTCGCGCGTCGCGCAGGACGCCGGTGGGTACGTCGAGCCCCTGGTTGCGGAGGAAGCGGACCCGCCCCTCGGGGACGGCGCTGGTGGAGAAGTCGGCGACCACCGGATCGGTGGTCGTGGGGAAGGCGTACACGATCGGGTTCGTCCCGAGCCGGCCGTCGCGCGTCCCGAACCACGCCACGTTGTGGAATCGAGTCGGGACCGAGCAGAACGCGAGCGCCACGAACCCGTTGCGTGCCAACGCCTCGACGTACACGCCGATCCGGCCGAGATGGCCGGCCTTTCGGAGCGACACGACGCCGACCCCCGACCCCTCGGCGCGACGCGCTGACGGCCTCGACGACGAAGGCGCCCGCGACCTGCCCGAAGCACCCGTGCGCGTCGACGACCAGGACGGACCCGTCATCGTCGACGACGGACGGCGTCGCCGCGGGATCGACCGACCCGGACGCGATCGCGTCGAGGTAGTCGGGGACGCGGATGATGCCGTGCGAGTGCAGTCCGACGAGGCTCGCGTCGACGAGGTGATCGACGACCGCGTACGCGTTCTCGTCGGGTGTGCCATACGCTCGGAACAGCTCGACGAGAAAAGAGCGCAATCGCTCCGGCTCGATCGCCTCGGTCACTTCGCGAGACGTTCCTCGCGCTTGTCCTTCGCCTCCCACAACAAGATCTGGTTCCCCCACGGGTCGCGGAACGCGGCGTGGTAGCCGTTGAATTCGCCCCACCAGGCCTCACCCCACAGCTCGGTGGCGCCGAGCGCGACGGCCTTGTCGAGGTACACCTGCGGGGCGTCGTCAACGAGGATGTACGTGCGCGGTTGCAGACCCTGACGTTCGGCCGCCGGCGACGGCTTCGGGTCGGGGGTCTGCGTGCTGGTGCTGAACAAGCCGATGTGAAGCCCTTCGCCGGGAACGATCTGGTGGAAGTCGCCGGCCGGGCGAGGGTTGATCGTCCAGCCGAAGAGGTCCTCGTAGAACTTCTGCGCGGCGACCGGGTCATCGACGGGGAGGTCGACGAAGACGAGCGTGTTCATGTGCGTCTCCTTTCGTGCGGGCTCAGCCGCGTGATGGTCCGCCGGGCTTGTACGAACCCTTGTCGCGCCACAACACGACCTCGTTGCCCCACGGGTCGCGGAACGCAGCGTGACGGCCGTCGAACTCTGCCCAGTGAACCTCGTCCCACAACTTCGTCGCGCCCATCTCGACCGCGCGCGCGAGGTACTCGGGCGGGTCGTCGACCATGACGTAGATCCGCGGGATCGGGCCCGTGATCGGCGCGCTCTCCTTGTGGATCCCGAGATTCGGTTTGATACCGGGCAGGATCTCGTGGAATTCGCCGCCGGACGGCGGTTGAACTCCCAGCCGAACAGCTGCGCGTAGAACTGCGAGCTGGCTTCGGGGTCGGGCGACGGGATGTCGACGAAGATCAGTGGGTTGGGCATTGTTCCTCCTGGGTGCGCCGGCGCGCGAGACGGCGTACGGCTTCGTCGCCCAGCTCGATGAACCGCTCATAGCCGATTCTGTACTCGCCGCACGGCTCCGGATCGACGACCCGGGTCGGCGGGCGTGGCCAGTCGCCCGCCGTGCCGGCACCCGGCTTCGGCCACCAGCCGACGGCCGCGCCCGCCGCGAGCGCGGCACCGTACGCCGCGAGCTCCGGGTGCTCGGGCACCTCGACGGGCACCTCGAGCACCGCGGCCTTGATGCCGGACCACAGCGGGCTGCGCGCGGGCGAGCCGCCGACGACCGACGACGTCGGTGGGGATGTCGTGTGCCGCGAGGCTCGCGGGCGATGTGCGCGATGCCCGTACGCGGCCGCCTCGAGCAACGCACGCGTGACCTCGGCCGGTCCGTGCGCCGACGACAGCCCTACCAATCTCGGCGCGCAGGTCGCGGTCCCAGCGCGGGCGCCCGCTCGCCTTCCAGGTAGGGGAGCGCGTGCACGCCGCACGCGCCGGCGGGGACGCCGGCGGCCAGCGGAGAGCAGCTCCTCGACGCTACGCGGCCGGTCATGTTCGACCACCACTCGAGCATCAAGCCGTGAGCGCTGATCGGCCCACCGACGATGTCGATGCCGCGCGCCGGCCGCGGGCAGGCCGAACATGTCGGGCGGCCGGCGCCCGGGGGCGACCGCGACGCCGAGCCCGCCGGTGCGGCCGCCCGGATCGAGCCGCGGCCGGCGCTCGTCGATGCCCGCCGGCCCAGAACGCGAGGTAGGCGTCCTGCGCGCCCGGTACCAGCGGCGGTCCCGGCGGGGTGCCGGGTGGGAGCCGTCGGCCTCGCCGTACGCCGTGCCCGGTCGCGACGACGGGACCGTAACCGGGCAGCTCCGGGTCGCCGGGCCAGCGGCCGCTAGGCGCGCGGGGCGCCGAGCCGGCCCAGTGATCCAATCCCACAGCTGTGCGGGCGTGACGTCGTCGCCAGCTCGCGCCGCGCAGCACCGCGTGCTGCTCGGCGTGTTGGCTGTGGGGGTCGAGCGTGGCGCCGGCCGGGTGCGCCTGCACGGGCCGGGGCGTCGCCGTGCGACGGGATCGTCGTCGGGCTCGGCCGCCGACCGCGAGCCGCGGCCGGGCCGCGCCGCCGCGGGAACGTCGCGGCCGAGCCGGGCGAGCGCCCGCGTCGAGCGCGTACGAGCCAGGTCTGCGGGTCGGCGCGGCCGACCGGCCATGCCGCGGTGTGCTCGGTAGCGACTGTGCGCCCGCCGAGGACCGTGCCGTCGGTCGTCGAGCGCGACGGCACGCGCGGCCGTGCTCCCGAGGTCGACGCCGACGGGCGGGACGGGCGGTCATCGGCCGACGAGCACCCGATAGACAGGAGTGTTGGTCGCGAGCTCGAAGGCCCGGGAGACGTCGTCGAGGCCGAAACGGGCGGTGACGAGCGAGTCGAGGTCGGAGGCGAGCGTCCCCGACCGCAAGTACCCGGCCGACGCACGCCAGTCGGCCGGCTCTTGGCTGTAGACGCCGATGATCGCGAGCCGTGATGGTGGATCGCGTCGGGGCTGATCGGCGTCTGAAGTTCCTTCGGGAACGCGCCGTAGAGCACCACGGTCGCCGCCGTCGTCGGCGAGCTCCACCGCGAGCTCCACCGCGCCGGGTGCGCCCGCGGTGACGAATACGAGGTCGGCGGCGCCAGCCCGCTCGGCGGCGCCGGCGGGGGTGGCGGTCCAGGCCGCGCCCGCGGCGTCGGCCTCGGCCAGTCGCGCCTCGCTCACGTCGATCATGCCGACCGACGCGGCGCCGAGGCGGCGGGCACAACGCGAGGTGCAAGCGGCCCATGAACCCGGCTCCGATGACCGCGACCCGATCGTCGGCCCGGAAGCCGCCGAGGCGCAGCGAGTGCGACACGCACGCGAGCGGCTCGCCCATCGACGCGTGTGCGACGGGCGTGTTGCCCACCGCGTACGCCTGGCGCGGCCGGGACGCGCACGTAGTCGGCGAGACCCGCTCCCATCGAGATCGTCCCGTCCGAGAGCGCGCCCCCTGCGGCTGCTTGCAGAGCGCGCTGCGCCCCGCCGGCACGTGCTGCACGTCCCGCAGCGCGTGAGGAGGTCGACGGTCACGAGTTCTCGCCGACGCGCGGCGAGCCCGGGAGCTCGCGCACCGCGCCGCCCGGCGTCGACGACGCGCCCGGCTACCTCGTGGCCCGGCGCGACGGGGTAGACGCGCTTGTCGCCGGCGAAGAGCCGGCGTTCCATGGTGCACAGACCGCACGCGCCGACCTCGACGAGGACCTCGTCGTCGGCGACGGTCGGCCGCGGTTCGTCGCGCAGCTCCACCGAACCCGGACCGGTGATGACGGCGACCTTCACGGCGTCCTCCTCGAGATCGTCGATCTCGTCATCTCGCCTCGACGACCGGCCACGTCGAGCGGCGTCGAGGCCGGCGCGAGCGAGCAGTGCTCGGCTGCGCGGCGCCGGCCTCGGCGCGCAACTGGTCGTCGTCGACGTGCGTGCACCGGCGGTCGCGCAGGACGATCTCGCCGTCGACGACGACGTCGCGCACAGTCCGGCCGTCGGTGCCCCACACGAGATGCGGCGCGAGATCTCCCGGTGGGGTGAAGTTGATCGCGGTCGTGTCGTGCACGACGAGGTCGGCGAGCTTCCCGGGTTCGAGGGAGCCGATCCGGTCTGCCATGCCGATCGCCTCGGCACCGCGGATCGTCGCGAGCTCGAAGGCGGTCGTCGGCACCGAAGCGCTGTTGGTTCGATCCTCGTGTCGCGCGCCATGCCGGCGGCCGCGGCCGCGGTGCGCAGGATGTCGGCGATGTCGGCCGCGTTCGACGCGTCGCAGCCGAGCGCGACCCGACCGCCGCGCTCGACGATCTCGGCGTGCCGGCCGGCGCGGCACACACCCTGCCCGAGACGGAGATAGGCCCACGGGCAGTACGCGATCGCGGTCCGCGACGACAAGAGCGAGCTCCACCTCGTCGTCGTCGAGCCAGACACCGTGGCCGACGAGGAGATGGTCGCCGAGCACGCCGAGCCGATCCAGGTGCACGATCGGCCGCTCGCCGAAGCGTCCGAGATAGACCTCCGGATCCGACGACGTCGGCGAGAGATGCATCGTCATGCCGGTGCCGACGTCGCGCGCCAGGTTGCGCGGCGCCGACGAGCAGCTCGTCGGAGGCCAGGCTGTGCCCGACGAGCGTGACCCACCCTTCGACGCGTCCACCTCGCGGCCATGCCTCGCACACCGCGCGCTGACGCTCGAGCACCTCCGTCGGCGGGCGCGGCGAACGGGCCCTCTTCGACATCCCAGCCCCAGGTGCCGATGGTGCCGCGTACGCCGGCGCGCATCATGGCCTTCGCGACCCGGTCGGGGTGGGCAACGGTGCCGGCTTCGATCAGCGTCGTCACGCCGTAGTGCAGTGCCTCGGCCGCCGCGAGCGACGCCGAGAGCTCGTCGTCGTCACCCGTGTGCGCGCCGTGGAGCGGCACCGACCACTCGAAGATCGACGCGCCGGCCGGAAGCAGGTCGGGGATGCAGCTGCGGGCGAGTGGATCACCCGTCAGGTGCTCGTGCGCGTTGACGTAGCCGGGGGTCACGACGCAACCGGACGCGTCCAGCTCGTCGGCGTCGGGATGGGCGGCGCGCAGCTCGGACGTGCGCCCGACCGCGACGATGCGATTCTCGCGCGATCGCGACGGTTCCCCCGGCGAGCACCTCTCGTGCGGGGTTCATCGTGACGACGTCGCCACCGGTGACGAGAAGGTCGACGTTGGGCTGGCTTGCCAATGCGGACATCGTGGGGGTCAGCATACGGTCCCCGTCACGATGGGCCATCGGGCTCGGGGCACAATCGGCGGCGGGTCCGCTCGCGCGCGACGATGCCCGCATGAGAACGCGCATCGACCCAGCTTGGCTTCGTGCCGATCCGTACGCTCAGTGGATTGGGGGCGGAGGACGCGGCGACGGGCGCCGGCACCCGATCGTGGATCCCTCGACCGGCGAGACGGTCGGCGAATGGGCGGAAGCGACCGGCGCCGAGTGCGACGCCGCGGTCGCGGCCGCGCGGCGACACCTTCGATCGCGGCATCTGGCGCCGCATGTCCCCCGGCGGGCGTGCGGAGGTTCTCGAGGAGGTCGCCCGGCGGTTGCGCACCGATCGTGAGCGGTTCGCTGCCCTCGAGGCTCTCGACACGGGCAAGGCCGTCGGTGGAGCGCTCGTCTACGATTGCTACGAAGCGGCGACGGCGTTCGCCTATGCCGCCGGGGCGCGCGCGTGATCTGCACGGCGACGTGCGGCGGTCGGCGTTCCCGCCGGAGCTGATGCCGGGCGGCGGGCCCGAGGTGCTGACGATGCGGTTGCGCGATCCGGCGGGTGTCGTGGCCGAGCTGCTGCCGTGGAACGGTCCGCTGATGACGGGGAGCCAGCGGATCGCGGCCGCGCTCGCGGCCGGTTGCTCGATCGTCGCGAAGCCGCCCGAGGAGGCGGTCGTGACCGTGTGCGAGCTCGCACGCGTGCTCGACGACGCGGGTCTGCCGCCCGGTGTCTTCAACGTCGTGCTTGGCCCGGGCGAGACGATCGGGGAACAGCTGGTCGGCGACTCTCGCGTCGATCTCGTGAGCCTCACCGGGAGCGTCGAGACGGGTAGGCGGGTGATGGAGGTCGCGGCGCGGCAACCTCACCCCCGTGCATCTCGAGCTCGGCGGGAAGTCGCCCGTGATCGTGTTCGCCGACGCCGACCTCGATGCGGCGGTGGGCTGGGCGATGATGGCGGCGTTCGTGAATATGGGGGAGGTGTGCGTCGCCGGGAGCCGACTCCTCGTCGAGGAGTCCGTGTACGACGATGTCGTGCGCGGTGTCGCCGGCGCGGCCGCGGGCCTGCCGATCGGCGACGCGCTCGACCCCGAGACGTTCATCGGTCCTCTCGTCACGAGGGCGCACGCGGATCGTGTGCGCGGATTCGTCGACCGCGCGCTGCGCCGAGGGCGACGCGACGGTGGTCGGGTCGGGATCTGTTCCGGACGGCTTGGGCGACGCATTCGTCGCACCGACGGTGCTCGGGAACGTGCGCGCCGCTTCGGAGGTCGCGCAGCACGAGGTGTTCGGGCCCGTCCTCGTGTCGGTGCCGTTCAGCGGCGAGGACGCCGCGGTTGAGCTCGCCAACGGCACGCCCTACGGCCTGAACGCCGACAGTGTTCACGCGTGACGTCGAGCGCGCCTTCCGTCTCGCGGACCGCCTCGTCGTGGGCGAGGTGAACGTGAACTGCCACTTCGCACCGGAGATGAACGGCGGCAGGGGTGAGCCGCGGCAAGGCGAGCGGCTTCAGCAGGACCGGCGTCGAGGCCTACACGACGTTGAAGGCGGTGAACATTCAGACCGCGCCGTCGCGCGCTGCTGTCGAACACGGCTAGGACAACGACTCGTCGGCGTCCATGCTGGTGAGAGCGGCCAGCACCTCGCGCGCGTCGAGTGCCGCTTGCAGGCCGCGTGCGGTCTTCTGGTCGGCCGGGTCGGCGCCGAGCAGCTCGCGGATGCGCGTCATTCGGTAGCCGACCGAGTTTCGGTGGATGTCGAGGCGGGCCGCCACGCCTGCTCGGCTCGCGCCGGTCTCGTACCACGCTGCCAGCGTCTGGACGAGCTCCGGGCGCGTCAGAGGGGCCCGAGCGTCGCCTTCGCGTACCGGTCGAGCCGCTCGCGCGGCACGGAGAGCAGCAGCGCTTGCAGCCCGAGCTGGTCGTTCGAGAGCACGCGCTCGCCGTCCCGGTTGCGCAACAGCGCGAGCGCGATCTCCGCCTCGCGAAACGAGCGGGCCGTCTCCACCGGTGTGGCGACGAGCGACCCCGACGCGGCGAGGACCGTCCCGTCGCCCACGATGCCCTCGAGCCGAGCGCGGATCCGACGGATCTGGGCGGGAACGTCTCCCGACACGATCGTCCAGCCGCGCCCGCGTTCTTCGTGTACCGGCATCTCGACCCAGCGGATCGCCGTCTCCCACACTCGGAGGTTCGATCCGTCGTACGCGAAGACGGCGCCGGCGTGCGGGCGGTCCAGAGCGAGCCCGAAGCGGTGCGCGGCGCGCAGCAACAGGTCGGGGTCGCGGAAGGAGCCGAAGCGCAGCTCGTCGACGAGATGACTTGCCCGCTCCGCGGCGGCGGCGGTCTCGGCGTCGCGCCGCACCGCCTCGATCGCGACCGGCACAACGGCCGCTCGCAGTAACGCGAGCTCCCGTTCGCGCACAGGCGCCTGCATCGAGAGCAGGCCGATGCGGCGCGTCCCGGCGCGAAGCGGCACCGCGCAGACCGCCATGCCGTCGGTGCAGACGATCTCGACCGGATCGTCGCTCGCGAGCGCGATCTGTACTGCCCCCGGCTCCACGCCGCGATCGAGGCTCGCCGAGGCGGGCACCCCGGACGCGGGCACGCTCGCAGCGGCGCGCACGGCGTCGTTTTCGCTGCTCGCGAGCAGACCGCCGTGCACGGCGACGAGTCGCACGGTCCGTTGGGAGACCGCGGCGAGCCGGGCCAGGATCGCCTCGAAGCCGCTTCCGCCGAGCGCGAGTGCCTCGAGCTCCCGGCGGAGCTGCGCGGGGTCCGTCACGGACGCGATTGTCGCGAATGCAACATGGTCGAAACCTACGCCGTACCGGTGTCGGGCAAGATGTTCGGATGATCCTCCAGCCCGGCGAAGGACCGGTCGACGGCGCCCACTATCTGCGATCCACGCCGGACACCGTCCGCTGGGGCTCCTTGCCCGCCGCGCGAGCGCTCCGGTGCTGCGGGTCGCGTCGGGCGACGTGGTCACGATCGACACGGTGTCGCACGAAGGGATCCTCGAAGAGTTCGCGCCCGGCCCGGCATGGTGGTTCGGCGAGCACGGTGTGGCTGAACACGACGTGCTCGCGGACGCGATCGAGATCGCGGCGGTCCTGTCGCACGATCCCGATCTCGGGCCGCACGTCGTCACCGGGCCGATCGCGGTCGACGGGGCCGAGCCTGGCGACCTGCTGCGCGTCGACGTGCTCGGCACCCGGCTTCGGGTGCCCTACGGCGTGATCTCGAACCGTCACGGCTTCGGCGCGCTCGCGGGCGAGTTCCCCGAGCAAGCCGGACCGGTCTGGGTTTTCACGCGTCGTCGAGGGCGAGCGCTGCGTCATCCCCTTCGGCGACGACCGTCGGGCGCGGTTCCCGCTGGCGCCGTTCCTCGGGATCATGGGGGTCGCGACGGACACCGACGAGGAGTGCAACTCGACGCCGCCGGGATGCCACGGCGGCAACATCGACATCGCCGCGCTGCAGGCGGGCACGACGCTGTACCTGCCGGTGCAGGTCGACGGGGCCGGGTTCTACACGGGCGATCCGCACTTCGCGCAAGGCAATGGCGAGGTGTGCCTGACGGCGCTCGAGGGCTCGCTGCGCGCCGAGGTGCGGCTCACGGTCCTGAAGGACGCCGGCGCGCGCCGCGCGGTCGGTCTCGTGCGGGCTCCGTTCGCGGAGACGGACGAGCACTGGATCGCCATCGGACTCGACGAGGATCTCGACGAAGCACTGCGCGACGCGGTGCGCCGCGCGATCACGTTTCTCGAGTCGACGCAGGGGATGGAACGTCATCTCGCCTACGCCTACCTGAGCGCGGCGGCCGACTTCGAGGTCTCGCAGGTCGTCGACCAGGTCAAAGGTGTGCACTGTCTGATTCGCAAGCGCGACTTCGCGCCCTGAGCACGCGACCGCGGCGCCGGTGAGGCAGCGCGGATCGGCGGCCGCTTCGAACATCCCGCCGGCGTGGGTGATGACGTGGGCGTGGCCGGCGACGTACGCGAACGGTTCGATGACCTCGACGTCGTGCCCGCGGTCTCGCAGGCCGCCGATCCATGACGCGGGCGCGTCGCCTTCGACCCGCACGCGCAGCACGCCGGGGTCATCCCACACGCTGAACGTCGCCGTCGACGGCGCGGCAAGGATCCAGCGCGCCGCGGCCACGGCCGTGGCCGGGTCCTCACCGCCGTGCAGCAGCCACCGCGAGCAGCTGGAGCAAGATCATGGGCTGGCTGTCGGCACCCATCGTGCCGAGTGCGGCGCGCAGCTCACCTGCGGGCGTGGTCACGAGCGTCGGGCACAAGGTGTGCGGCGGCCGCCGACCGGGCCCGTACTCGGCGGGATGTCCCGGTGCGAGCGAGAAGCCGATGCCCCGGTTGTGCAAGAACACCCCCAGCTCCGGGACCACGATGTGCGCGCCGAAGCCGGCCGCGTTCGACTGCGTCAGCGAGATCGCGAGCCCGTCCGCGTCGGTCGCGTTGCAGTGGATCGTCCCACCCGGGAAGGCAGGCGGCGACAGTGACGACGCGCGATCGCGGTCGATCGCCGCGACCCGCTCCGCGATCCGTGACGGTGCGATGAGGGCGTCGCCGTCGGCGTGCTCGTGCAACAGCTCGGGGCGGTCGTAGCCGGCCTGCTTCGCCGCTTCGACGAGCAGGTGCGCCCAGCGCGCGTCGGCCGGGTCACGCGGTGGGTCGAGCGCCTGTGCGATCGAGGCGGCGACGAGCGTGATGTAGCCCTGCGAGTTCGGCGGCGCGCTCCACACGTCGTGCTCCCACACGCGCGCACAGCGGTGTCACCCACTGCGCGAGGGGGGAGAGCAGGTCGCTCTCGGCGTACTCACCGTGGCCCAGCTCGACGAGCCGCTCGCCGAACTCGCCCGTATACCAGCCGGCCCGCCCGGAGCTCGCGATCGCCCCGAGCGCCGCGAGGCCCGGTCGACGCACGGTTTCCCCCTCGCGCAGCCCGGCCGGGTAGTCGTCGCTCGAGCCGGCAACGAGCTCGGCCACGCCGCGCGAGGAGCGGCGCGGCCGCGAAGCCGTCGCGTGCGCGGTGCACGATCGCGGGCGCGAGCACGTCGGCGAGCGCGAGGCGTCCGAACCGTTCGTGCATCGCGCACCAGCCGTCGACGCAGCCCGGAACCGGCACTGAACGGATGTCGCCGCGGAAGGGCATGTGCGAGGCGCCCTCGGCGCGCAGCCGTTCGGGGTCGGCGCCCGAACCCGCGCGCCCGAGGCGTTGAGCGCGACGGGCGGGGCGTCGGGTGTGTGCGCGAGGGCGAGCAGGTCGCCGCCGACGCCGCACATGTGCTGCGTGGTGACCGAGAGCACCGCGTTCGCGGCAATTGCCGCATCTGCCGCGCTTCCACCCGCTCGCAGCATCGCCACCCCGGCGTGGCTCGCCGCGGCGTCGGGGCAGGTCACCATCCCGCGGGCCCCGTGCACCGTCACGAACGGGACTCTTCGAGCCATGCCGTGCCCTCCTCGTCGGCTCCCGGATCGCCCGCCGCGGAGTCGTTGACGAACCCCGGGCGCGGCGCTATGTTGCCAGCTGTCTGATGGTCAGTCCAACAGTCCGACAGACCGAATGGCGGACGCTTCCGCCGCCACCCGCTGGACCTGGGGGTTCCCCCATGGGCATCACAGGAATGAATCATGCCGTGCTCTATGTGCGCGATGCGCGGCGCACGGCCGGCTTCTACCGCGAAGTGCTGGGGTTCGTGCCGGTCATCGAAGACCGCGGGAGGTCGCTTCGTGTTCATGCGAGGCGGCGCGTCGAAGAACCATCACGACATCGCGTTCTTCACGATCGGCGAGCACGCGTTGGCCTCGACCGCCGGGCGCGACACCGTCGGCATGTACCACATCGCGTGGGAGGTACCGTCCCTCGAGGCGCTCGCGCAGATTCGCGAGCGCCTCGTGAGCGCGGGCGCGCTCGTCGGTCAGAGTGACCACGGCGCGAACAAGAGCCTGTACGCAGTCGACCCCGACGGCCTCGAGTTCGAGGTCATGTGGCTCGTGCCGGCCCGCTTCTGGGGCGACGAGGAGCACGAGGCGATCATCCGTCCCCTCGACCTCGACACCGAGCGCGCCCGGTTCGCCGGGCTCCTCACCGATGACGAGCGGACGACCGCGTGACGAGCGACATCCGTTTCGAGCCCGTCGCCCGGCGCACGGTCTCCGAAGAGGTACGTGAGGCGATTGCCGCGCGCATCCACACCCGTGAGCTCGCGCCGGGCAGCCAGTTGCCGTCCGAACGCGCGCTGTGCGAGCAGTTCGGCGTCGCGCGCACCTCGGTGCGCGAAGCGATCCAGGGCCTCGTCTCGCTCGGTCTGCTCGAGCGGCGGGCGAACCGTTCGTACGTCGTCGAGCACCTGCCCGAGGTGCAGTTCGATCTCCACGACCGCCGGAAGCGACACGTGCGTGAGCTGTTCGAGGTCCGTCAGATCGTCGAGATCCCGATCGCCCGCCTCGCGACGTGTCACGCCAGCGACGAGGACCGCGCGCGCATCGTCGCGATCGCGTCGACCTTCGAGCCGGACATGAAGCTTGACGTCTTCCGTGAGCGCGACCGCGACTTCCACGAGACGGTCGCGCGTGGCGTGCGGCAACGCCACGCTCGCGGAGTTGTACGGCAAGGTCCTCGAATCGCTCTTCCAGTCGCAGGACTTCGAGGAGCTCCTGAGCGCACGATCGAATCGCGCTGCGGTGAGCGAGATCATCCGCAACGCGTCGGAAGCCCACAAGGCCATCGCGCAGGGCATCGCCGACCGTGACTGGGCCTTCGTCACCGAGGCGGCGGAGCGGCATCTCGACCAGGTCGAGGACCAGATGATCTCGAAGATGGTGTGACGAGTGGAGACGATGTGAGCGACAAACCGGAGATCTGGCGATTCGACGACTCGCAGTTCCGTACGGTGAAACCCGGGATGCGCAGGCGCATCTTCAACGGTGACGACATGAGCTTGTGCTTTTGGCGCATCGACC
Organism: uncultured Actinomycetes bacterium; assembly: GCA_963784845.1. Taxonomy (GTDB): domain Bacteria; phylum Actinomycetota; class Acidimicrobiia; order IMCC26256; family PALSA-610; genus PALSA-610. The sequence goes on from CAWASN010000007.1 coordinate 473,611, forward strand.
CGTCGACGCCGCGCACCCCGTACGACGGTCACCCGAACAACGAGCAGTTCGGGCTCATCATCGCCGGGAAGCTCGACTTCCGGATCGGCGGCGAGGAGCGGATCACCCTCGGCCCGGGCGACATCTACCGTGCCCCCCGGAACATGCCGCACGGCGACAGCACGTTCATTGCCGACCCGCAACACGGTGACACCTGGATCCTCGACATCTTCGCTCCGGTGCGCGAGGAGTACCGCGATGGCTGACTCGGACTGGCGGCTGGCCGTCGACATCGGCGGAACGTTCACCGACGTCGTCCTGCTCGACGGTGCGAGCGGCCGTGTCGTCGTCGACAAGACTCTGAGCACGCCGTCGCGACCGCTCGAAGGGGTCAAGCAAGGGGTGCTCGCGGCGCTGGCGAAGGCGGGGATCGCGCCGGCCGACGTCGAGGCCCCGATCGTGCACGCGACCACGCTCGTGACGAACGCGCTGATCGAGGGCAAGACCGCCCGCGCCGCGCTCGTCACCAATGCCGGCTTCGCCGACACGTTGCTCATCCGTAACGAGCACCGCTACGACATGTACGACCTGCAGATCGAGTTCCCCGAACCGCCGATCCCGCGCGCGCTCACGTTCGAGATCGACGAGCGCACTTCGGCCGAAGGAGTGATCCTGCGCGATCCGTCCGACGCCGATATCGCCCGCCTGGGCGACGAGATTGCCGGCACCGGGGTCGAGGCGGTCGCGGTGTGCCTGCTGCACAGTTACGCGAACCCGACGAACGAGCGCAGGGTCGCGAGCGCGCTCGCGGCGCGACTCGGCGTGCCGGTCTCGGCGTCGAACGAGGTCGCTCCCCAGATCCGCGAGTACCCCCGGATGGTCACGACCGCGTGCAACGCGTGCACGATGCCGGTGGTCGGACCGTACCTCGAAGAGTTCCAGCGCTGGCTCGCCGAGCTCGGCTTCGGCGGTCGGCTCCTGATCATGTTGTCGAACGGTGGCGTCGTCTCGGCCGACGTCGCGGCCCGCAACCCGATCCGCATGGTCGAGTCCGGCCCGGCGGCCGGTTCGCTCGCAGGCGCGTGGCATGCCAAGCGGCTCGGGCTCGACCGGTTGCTGTGCTTCGACATGGGAGGCACGACGGCGAAGTCGTGCCTCATCGAGGGAGCGGAGCCCGAGCTCACGAACGACTTCGAGGTCGCGCGCGTTTATCGGTTCAAGAAGGGTTCCGGGTTCCCGGTCATCGTGCCGTCCGTCGACCTCGTCGAGATCGGCGCGGGCGGCGGGAGCATCGCTCGTGTCGACCAGCTCGGGCTCCTCAAGGTCGGGCCCGACTCCGCGGGCGCCGAGCCCGGGCCCGCGTCGTACGCCCGCGGTGGCACCCAGCCGACCGTCACCGACGCCGACCTGCTGCTCGGCATGCTCGACCCCGAGTTCTTCCTCGGGGGCGACATGCCGCTCGACGCGCAGGCCGCCGAGCGCGCGGTGGGCAAGGTGGCCGAGAGCCTCGACGCGACCGTCTTCGACACCGCCGGAGGTGTGCACGAGCTCGTGAACCAGAACATGGCCGCCGCGACGCGCATCCACGCCGTCGAGCGCGGTGCCGACGTGCGCGGGACGCCGCTGATCGCCTTCGGCGGCGCGGGTCCTGTGCACGTGTGCGGTGTCGCTGAGCTGCTCGACGCTCCGCAAGTCGTGTTCCCCGCCAACGCCAGCGTGCTCTCTGCGTTCGGCGCACTCGTAACACCGGTGCGCATCGATCTTGCGCGCAGCTACGTGCGCAACCTCGACCAGGTCTCCGACGACGAGCGCGAGGCGCTGCTCGACGAGATGCGTGCCGAGGGAAGATCCGTCTTGTCGAGCGCGGGCGTGCCCGCGGATGACGTCGTCTTCCGGTACGCGATCGACGCGCGGTACGCGGGGCAGGGAAACGAGATCACGGTGTCGCTCGGCGAGGGCGAGACCTGGCCGGGCGACCCCGAGACGGTCCGGTCCGGCTTCGCCCGCCAGTACAAGGCCGTCTACGGCATGACCATCCCGGGTGTGCCGGTCGAGGTCGTGACGTGGAGGATCTCTGCGTACGCGCCCGCACCTCGGGTCTCGCTCGCGCCGAGCGCCGCAGGCTCAGCCGTGTCGCCGAAGGGGTCGCGGCCGGTGCGCTTCGCGCGTCACCGTGAGCCGGTGCCGACGCCGGTGTACGACCGCCTCGCGCTCGGCCCCGGTGCGCGCGTCGTCGGCCCGGCGCTCCTGGAGGAGCGCGAGACGACGGCGGTGCTGCGCCCGGGCTGGACGGCGACGGTGAACGAGGACGGCTCGGTGATCGCGATCCGCGAAGCCGCGCAGACCGGGGGCAACTGATGGACGCCATTGAGCTCGAGGTCCTGTGGCAGAGCCTCATCAGCACGGTCAACGAGCAGGCACGGGCGCTCCAGCGCTCGGCGTTCAGCCCGATCGTTCGCGAGGCCGGCGACCTCGCGAACGCCCTGTTCGACCGCCGCGGGCGCATGGTCGCGCAGGCGGTCACCGGGACCCCGGGGCACATCAACTCGCTGGCGGTCGCGGCCGGTGCGATGCTCGAGGAGTATCCGCTCGAACGCATCGAGCCGGGCGACGTCCTCATCACGAACGACCCGTACAAGACGGCCGGGCAGCTGCTCGACGTCACCGTGCTCGTGCCCGCGTGGCGTGCGGGCCGTATCGTTGCCTTCTTCGGCTCGACGATCCACCACACCGACGTCGGCGGGTACGGCATCGGCGCGGGTGCGCGCGACGTGTTCGAGGAGGGCCTGTGGATCCCGATCTGCAAGCTCATGCGACGCGGCGAGCGCAACGACGACGTGTGGAAGTTCATCTTGTCGAACGTGCGACAGCCCGAGCACATGGCCGGCGACCTGCACGCGCAGATGGCCTCGGGTGAAATCGGCGCGGCGAGGCTCGACCAGCTACTCGACACGCACGGGCTCGGCGACGTCGAAGACCTCGCCGACGAGATCATCCGTCGGTCGGAAGAGGCCACGCGGAGGGCGATCCGCGCGCTGCCCGGCGGGACCTACCGCGCGCAGTCGACGCTCGATCTCGCGGACGGATCGAAGATCGAGATTCACGTCGCCGTAACAATCGACCCGGAGAATGGGGAGATCCTCGTCGACTATGCCGGCTCGTCCGGCGCGAGCCCGGCTGGTATCAACGTCGTGAAGAACTACACGCACGCGTACACCACCTTCACGATCCGAAGCGTCTTGAATCCCGACGTGCCCAACAACTTCGGGAGCCTCGCCCCGATCCGCGTCGAGGCGCCCGTGGGGAGCATCGTCAATGCCGTCTCGCCCGCTCCGTGCACCGCGCGCCACGTTGTCGGGATGTTCTTGCCGATGCCGCTGCTCGCTGCGCTCGCCGAGGTGATCCCCGAGAGCGTGATGGCCGAAGGTGCCGGCGCGGTCTGGACGTGCCAGGTGAGCGGGACGCGCGAACGACGGACGTCCGTTCATCACATCGATGTTCAACTACGCCGGCGGTGTCGGAGCGCGTGCGCACAAGCCGGGACTGTCGGCTACGGCGTATCCCACCGGCGTCGCGGCGGTGCCGATCGAGGTCGTCGAGTCAACCGCGCCGCTGGTCTTCTTGCGCAAGGAGCTGCGCCCCGGCTCCGGTGGCGCGGGCTCGGAGCAGGGCGGGTTGGGCCAGGTGATCGAGTTCACGGTCGACAACGATCGCGACTGGACGCTCAACGCGGTCACGAGCCGCCTGACGTGCCCGCCGCTCGGGTTATTCGGCGGGTCGGCCGGTGCGTCCGGCTCGTTCGTCGTCAACGACGAGCCCGTTCGCACGCAAAAGCGCATCGAGCTGCACTCGGGCGACGTCGTGCGCCTCGAGCTGCCCGGTGGCGGAGGCTACGGAGCCGACGAACGGGTGACTGGGTGAGCGCGTATCGATCGCGCGACGTTCGCCGGGCGCTGGCGCGACGCCGTCGCGTCGTGTCGCGACGCGACCTTCCTCGTCTTCGAAGACGCCCGCGGCGACGTCACGACGTGGACGTACGGCGAGTTCGACGCTCTCGTCGCGCGCGTCGCCGGGGGATTGCGCCAACGCGGCGTCGAGCCGGGTCGGGCGGTGCACCTGGTGCTCGCCAACTCCCCGGCTTTCGTCGCAACGTGGATCGCGGCGATCCAACTCGGTGCCTGGGTCGTCCCGAGCGACCCCCAGTCGACCGCACCCGAGCTCGCCGCCCACGTAGCCCGGACGAGCCCGGCCGTCGGAGTGTGCGGGGCCGATCGAGGGGCTGTGTACCGCGACGCCGTGGCGGGCCGGTACGAAGTCGTCGAGGTCGACGAGGCCGACCCCGCGCTCGCACTGCTCGCCGGCGCCGCGGTCGATTGGAGCGACGTCGCGCTCGTCCGGCCTCGCGACCGTGCGGCGGTGATGTTCACGAGCGGGACGACATCGGCGCCGAAAGGCGTTGTCGTCACACAGGCCAACTACGCGTTCGCGGGCCAGGTGATGGCCGCCGCCGCCGGCCTGCGGGCGGGCGATCGTCAGCTCGTCGTGCTACCGATGTTCCACGCCAATGCCCAGTACTACTCCTTCGCGTCGGCGATCGCGGTCGGCGCGAGCGTGGCGCTCGTGCACGGGTTCTCCGCCAGCGGGTTCCTCGGCCAGGCGGCGCGCCACCGGGCAACGCACGCGAGCTTGTTCGCGGCGCCGATGCGCATGATCCTGGCGCGCGGCAACACGCCCGTCGACGGTGTGCAGCTCGTGCACTGCTGGTACGCGCAGAACGTCAACGACGACCAGTACGCCGAGCTCTCCCGGTTGCTCGGGTGCCGGCCCCGCCAGCTCTATGGCATGACCGAGACGATGCCGGCGGTATTGACGAACCCCGCGACCAACTCAATCTCTCATTCGATGGGCGTGCCGACGCTCGGGTGTGAGGTCCGCGTACGCGCGCCCGAAGACGAGGTGGGTGATCTCCTGGTCCGCGGCGTTCGCGGCATCACGCTCTTCGACGGCTACCTCGACGATCCCGAGACGACGAGCCGCTCCTTCGACGGCGACTGGTTCGTTACCGGCGACCGCGCGGACTGCGATGCCGACGGCTACTTCTACTTCGACGGGCGCGACAGCGACGTGCTGAAGGTCGCGGGCGAGAACGTCTCGGTGGTCGAGGTCGAGGCGGTGCTCGCGTTGCATCCTTCGGTGCTCGAGGTCGCGGTCGTGGGCGAGCCCGACGCGATCCGCGACGAGGTGCCGGTCGCGTTCGTCGTACAGCAGCCCGGCCGCCCCGAGATTGTCGTCGAGGAGCTCTCGAGATGGTGCACGGCGCGACTGGCGAAGTCGAAGCGTCCGGCGCGGGTCGTCGTCGTCGACGAGCTGCCGCGCACGTCGGTAGGCAAGATCCGCAAGTTCTTGCTCACACAGCCGCCCGCAGGTGCGCGCGCATGAAGGCCGTCCTCTCCCCCGACCTCCTGGAGAGCTTCGAGCCGTCGACCCGCGACGTCGACGAAGCGTGTCTCCTGCCGCCCGAGCTGTACACGTCGGAGGCGTTCTTCGCCTTCGAGCTCGACGCGATCTTCCGTCACGAGTGGCTGTGCGTGGGCCGGGTCGACCAGGTGAAGGAGCCCGGCGACTGGTACTCGTTCGACATCGCGGGTGAGCCGTTGCTCGTCACGCGCGACAAGACGAACGAGGTGCGCGTGCTGAGCGCGGTCTGCCGGCACCGCGGCATGGTCGTCGCGCAGGGCGGGGGCAACTGCTCGACCTTCCGCTGCCCGTACCACCATTGGAGCTACGCCCCCGACGGGCGGCTGCTCGGGGCGCCCGCGATGGAGCGCGCCGTGGGCTTCGACAAGGCGGAACACGGATTGCCGTCGCTCCCGGTCGAGATCTGGAACGGGTTCGTCTTCACGTCGCTCGACCCGGCGGTCCCTCCGCTCGCGCCGGGCCTGACCGAGCTCGCGACGGTGCTGGAGAGCTACGCGCTCGATCACGCGGTCACGATCCCGAGCAAGACCCTGGCGGACCTTCCGTGGAACTGGAAGGTCATGCTCGAGAACTTCAACGACCCGTACCACGCGAGCCGCCTGCACGAGCCACTCCAGACGTTCGCTCCGAGCGGCATGAGCGACTTCTTCGACTGGCGCGACGACATGCGCCACATCTCGCGCGTCCAGCACTTCACCCAGATCGATGGTTCGTTCAACCCCACGATGAAGTGCCTGCTGCCGGTGTTTCCCAACCTCACCGAAGAGGAACGCACGCGTGGCATCTTCGCTCTCGTCCCCCCGACGCTCGCGATCGCGGTCGTCCCCGACGAGGTCGCGTACTTCATCGTCCGCCCGCAGGGAGCCGGCGAGATCGCGATCGACATCGGGTACTGCTTCGATCCCTCCCAGCTCGAGGTGCCGCTGTTCGACGAGCTCTTCGCGGCGGCCCAGGCTGGGGTCGACAACTTCAACGTGCAAGACGTGTACGCGGACACGATGGTGCAGCGGGGATTGCGATCGCGCTTCGCTCCGCGTGGCCGCTACTCGTGGCAGGAAGGGACACTGCCGCAGTTCAACCGTTGGCTGGTGCAGCGATACCGTGCCCACTGGCCGTTCGAGACCAACGAATAGGGGAGGGAGGTTCGAAGTCATGGCTCCGTCGATCGGAAGCTTGCTTATCGGGTCGTCCAACGTCGACCAAATGAAGGAGTGGTATCGCAAGGCGTTCGGTGCCGGTGAGAACGACATGGGTGCGTTCGAATTCGGCCCCGTGCAGCTCTTCGTCGAGGAACACAGCGAGGTACACGGGGCCACGAAGGAGCCTGCTCGCGTCGTGATCAACCTCGATGTGGAGGATTGTCGTGGGCTCGAAGGACATCTCGAGCAACTCGGCGTCACCTGGGTGCGCAAGGTCGAGCAGATGCCCTTTGGGCTGATCGGCACCGTCGCGGATCCCGATGGCAACTACGTACAGATCATCCAATGGGGCGCACAGCCCGAAGCGCACAAGTGAGAGTCAGCACCTCCGACATCGCCGCCCGGCGGGAAATGAAACAGAGGGGATTCAACATGATCAGCGGGAGAATGCGAGTCTCTGCGGTCACGGTCGCAGCGCTCGCGTTGGTCGCTGCCGCGTGCGGCAGCAGCAGCAAGACCAGTACGACGAGCGGGACGACAACGACGGTGAAGGGGTCGGCGACCGGTCCGTGGGGTTGGCCCGGCGACGCCAAGACCGGGTACCTGCCGACCCACGAGCCCGACGTCAACCAAGACGGCAAGGTCGTGCTCGGCGTCATCAGTCCTGGTGACACTCACGACAAGGGTTACTACGAGAGCTTCGTCGACCAGGCGAATTCGTTCGCCAAGGACAACGGTTGGCAGGTTGTCACCGTCGACAAGGTCGCCGACTCGCAGGCCGCGCAGGCGGCGCGCAACATGTGCCAGCAGCACCCGGACATGGTCGCCATCGCGGCAAGTGAGCTGAAGGACGCCATCCCGGTGGCGCAAGAGGCCGTCTGCAAGGACACCGTGTGGTACGTCGCCGGCGGTCAGGGAGTGAACCAGACGCCGTACTTCGTGCAGACCAACGACATCGAGAGCCAGTCCGCATACGTCTCGGGCGTCGCGGCCGGTCTGTTGATGAAGGACTCGGGTGCGAAGAAGGCCGGCTTCATCACCGGACCGCAGGCGAGCTTCACGACCGACTTCGCGAAGGCTTGGGAAGCCGGGATCAAGTCGGAGGTTCCCGACGAGTCGACCGTCGTCACGTACACCGGTGACTTCAACGACTCGGCCAAGGCCGTCGAGGCGTACAACGCGATGAAGGCGCAAGGCGTCGGTATCGTGTACCCGTACCTCGGAGGTGCGACGTTCGCGGTCGCAGGTGCGGCCGCGAAGGACAACGTCCCGGTGCTCACGCCCGGTACCGACAACTGTGCGATTCCGAGCCCGAAGTTCGCGATCTCGGTGATCTTCGACCCGGGCTCGTACTTCGCGACGGCGCTGAAGCCGTTCAAGGAGGGGACGCTGAAGGTCGGGAACGCCTTGACCTTCCACATGGGCAAGGACCCGGTGCCCACGGTGAAGATCTGCAACCCCACCGGTGACCAGCAAACGACGATCGACAAGTTGATCGCCGACGTCGGTTCCGGAAAGGTCAACACCGGTCAGCTGAGCGGACTCAACGACTACCACGGATACGACCCGTCCAAGTCGTAGCACGCTGATGCAGCAACCCCCTGCGGTTGCGGTGGTCGCGGGGGAGGTGCCCGGCACCTCCCCCGCTCCCGCACTCGAAGCCCGTTCCATCACGAAACGATTCGGCCCCACCGTCGCGTGTGACGCGGTCGGCCTGCGTGCCATGCGCGGCGAGATCCACGGGATCCTCGGTCAGAACGGCGCGGGCAAGACCACCTTGATGAACGTCTTTTTGGGTCTCGTGGCGCCCGACGCGGGACAGATACTCGTGAACGGTCGCCCGGTGGCGGTGCGCGACCCCACCGAGGCCGCGCGTCTGGGCCTCGCGATGGTGCACCAGCACTTCAGCCTCGTCGGGCCCTTGACCGTGTGGGAGAACCTCACCCTCGGCGACAAGGGATGGATCGACAAGCGCCGGACCGTTCGGCGGATCACGGAGGTCGCCGAGCGGTACGTCCTCGACGTCGATCCGCTTGCCGCGCGTCGACGAGCTCACAACGGGGCAACGCCAGCGCGTCGAGATCTTGAAGTGCCTAATCCGCGATCCTGACGTCTTCATCCTCGACGAGCCCACCTCGGTGCTCACCGCCGCGGAGTCGCTCGAGCTGTTCCGGGTGCTCCGCCAGGTCGTGCAGCAAGAAGATCGTGCGGTGCTGTTGATCAGCCACAAGCTCGACGAGGTGCTGCACGCCACCGACTGCGTGACGATCATGCGCAACGGCCGCGTTGTCGCGCGCCGCCGTACCGCCGACACCGACGTCACCGAGCTCGCCCGCGAGATGATCGGACGCGACGTGTCGTTGCGCTCGGTCGGTGCCGCGCTGGGCCACATCGAGATCGGCGACGAGCCGGGTGCGACGCCCGATCGGGCGTCGACGGTGCCGGCCGCAGCATCTCTGCTCTCCGTCGAGGACGCGCGGGCGGTTGGGCCCGACGGTCGCACGCTGCTCGACGGCTTCTCGATCGAGCTGCGCCGCGGCGAGATACTCGGGCTTGCCGGGGTCGAGGGCAACGGGCAAAAGGCAGTAGGTGATCTCCTGTCGAGCCTGCTCGAGCTCGAGTCGGGTCGGGTCGTGGCGCAGGGAAAGATCGTCCCGGCCGGCCACGCGGGGGCGATGTCGCGGCGGGGATCGGGGTGATTCCCGAGGACCGTCACGTGTCGGGCTGCGTGATGGACATGACGGTCGCCGAGAACCTCGTGCTCGGTGACGTCGATTCGGTGACGCGCGCCGGCTTCGTCGACCGGCGCCGGGCCCACGCGCACGCTCGCCGGCTGGTCGAGGAATTCGACATCACGACGTCGTCGCTCGACGCGCCGTTCCGGTCGTTGTCGGGTGGCAACCAGCAGCGAGTCGTCCTTGCGCGTGAGCTGTCCCGTTCTCCGGTGGTATTGGTAGCGGCACAGCCGACGCGCGGCCTCGACGTCGGTGCCATCGAGTACATGACCGCTCGCATCCGCGACGTCGCCGCCGCCGGCGTCGGCGTGCTCCTCATCTCGACGGAGCTCGAGGAGATCATCGAGTTGTCGGACCGGATCGCGGTCATACACCGCGGGCGGATCGTCGGCGAGATGGCCCGCGCAGAGGTCGATCTCGAGCGACTCGGACTCATGATGGGGGGACAGGCCGTATGAGCCCCACGACGGCGAACGCGCCGGCTGCGGCTCCGGACGCCTCCGACTCCCCGCGCGTCGGGTTCCTCACGTGGATCCGCCCGGTCGCGGTGCAGGTCGGGCTCTACGTCGCCTCGATCGGCGTCGCGCTCGTACTCTCGGCGGTACTCGTCTCGCTCACGCACGGTTCGCCCTCGAAGGTGTTCACGGCGATGTACGACGGCAGCCTGAAGGGCTTCGGTTCGCTCGGGTACACGCTCGACAACGCCGCGCCGCTGTTGATCGTCGCGATCGGCACGATCGTGTGCGTGCGCGCGGGCCACTTCAACATCGGCCAGGAGGGTCAGCTCACGATCGGCGCGATGTGCGCGGCGTTCGTGGCCCTGAAGATGCACCCCTCGGGTCCGGGCGTGTTGGTGCTCGCCTTGCTCGCCGGCGCCGCGGGGGCGCGATCTGGGCCGGCGTATGCCGCGCTGCTGCGCTTTTGGCGTGGGATCGACGTGGTCATCAGCTCGTTGCTGTTGATCTTCGTCGCCGGTCAGCTCCTGTCGTACGCGCTGAGCTCGCCGAGCCTGTTGCAGGAGACCGCCACCGGCGGCGCGACGCTCACCGAGTCGGATCAGCTCTCGTCGAGGGTGCAGCTCCCGCACATCGGCGAGTATCCGCACTTCAACTTCGGGACCGGCCTGCTCATTGCGCTCGGGCTCAGCGCGCTCGTGGGCATCTTCATGGCTCGGACGAAGTGGGGATTCCTGATCCGCATGCTGGGGCTGAACCCCGTGACCGCCAAGCGGGTGGGCGTGCGCGCCGCGTTGCTCGGCAGCGTCGCAATCATGGTGTCGGGCGCGTGCGCGGGTCTCGCGGGGGGTGTCGTGTTGACGGGCCAGGCGTACCGCATCACCCCGACGATCTCGAACAACATCGGGTGGGACGGCTTGCTCGTTGCACTGGTCGCTCGGAACAACGCGTACGTCGCGATCGTGGTCGCATTCTTGTTCGGCGCGATCGAGGCGGGCGGGGGTTTCCTCGCCACGACCGGGGTCCCGACCGACCTTGTCGGCATCGTGCAGGCGCTCGTCGTGCTGGCGGTCGTGTTTCCGCCGGCGGTGACGCAACTCCGGCGCTTTCGTGAGGCGCGTTCGAAGGCGGTCGCCTCCGCGCAGGCGCCCGTCACAGAGGCGGAGGCAGCATGAGTCACGAGCTCGCCACGATCCTGGCCAGCGCGATGAGGTTGACGATTCCGTTACTGCTCGCCGCGCTCGGCGAGTACGTCGCCGAGCGGTCGGGCACGCTCAACATCTCGGTCGAGGCGATGATGCTCTCGGGTGCTTACGCAGCGGCCGTCGGCTCCTCGGTCATGGGCAACGCCGGGCTCGGACTGCTCTGGGGCATGGGGGTTGGCCTCGTGGTGGGCGTGTTGCACGGCACCTTCAGCCACCGCCTCCAGGTCAACACTTTCGTGGTCGGCCTCACGCTGAATGTGCTCGCGCTCGGTCTTACGAACTTCCTCCTCGCGTCGGTCGACATGACGCCCAAACAGGTCGGGATCCTCACGATCCCGGTCCTGTCGCACATCCCGATCATCGGGAAGGCCATGTTCTCGATGCGCTGGCCCACGTTCATCATCTATCCGCTCGTGCCGCTGGTCTGGTGGATCGTGCAGCGCAGCCGATGGGGGCTCGAGATGCGCTCGGTGGGCGAGAACCCGAAGGCCGCCGACGTGACGGGAATCCACGTGAACAAGCGGCGGCGGCAAGGGTTGATGTGGTGCGGGCTGCTCTCGGGGCTCGGCGGTGCGTACCTCGCCGTCGGCGAGGTCGGCACCTTCAACTCGAACATGACTGCCGGGCGCGGCTTCATCGTCATCGCGGCGGTGATCTTCGGCGGCTGGACCCTGCGTGGGACGGTCGGTGGGTGCCTGCTGTTCGGTGGTGCCGACGCGTTGCGCCTCGCGCTCCCCGCGCTGAACTACAACCTCAATCCGCAGCTCCTGATCGCGTCGCCGTACCTGCTCGCGATCCTGGCGATGTGCTTCTTCGCCAAGCAGGCGCGCCAACCCCTTGCACTCGCACAGCCGTTCGAGCGCGGCGCGACCTAGGAGGATCGATGCGCGCAGCTTTGCATCGCAGTCACGGCGGACCCGAGGTGCTGGAGATTGCCGAGGTTGCCGACCCGCGCCCCGGTCCGCGCGATGTGCTGTTGCGGGTCCACGCGACGGCCTTGAACCGCCTCGACGTGCTGCAGCGTTCGGGCCCACCGTTGTTGCCCGGATTCGCGCTTCCGCACATCGCCGGAATGGACGTGGTCGGTGAGGTGATCGAAATCGGGTCGGCGGTCGAGGGCGTCGGGGTGGGGACGCGTGTCATCGTGAACCCCGCGCTGCATTGCGGAGAGTGCGCGGCGTGCCGCGCCGGCGACGACGCCTACTGCACCGAGGTGGTCGTGATCGGAGGGAACGCGCCGGGCGGGTACGCCGAGCTGCTCGCCGTCCCGGCCAGCCACGTCTATGCGATCCCCGAGGGCGTCTCGTACGAGGAGGCCGTGACGATCCCCACGATCTGGTCGACCGCGTGGCACGCTCTCGTGGTCACCGGGGAGCTCCGCATCGGCGAGTGGGTGATGATCCACGCCGCGGGAAGCGGTGTGAGCACGGCCGCGATCCAGCTCGCCAAGAAGATCGGCGCCCGGGTCATCGCCTCCGCGGGGTCGGAGCGCAAGCTCGAGTTCGCGCGCGCAAGCTCGGCGCCGACGTGACTGTGAACAACCGCTCGGGTGACATCGCGAGTGTCGCTCGAGCGGCAACCGGGGGCCGCGGCGTCGACATGGTGTTCGACCACGTCGGCCCGGCGTTGTTCCAGGCTTCCATGTTCGCGTTGCGCCCGAGGGGCCGGCTCGTGTTCTGCGGGAGCACGACCGGCGTCGAGGCGACGATCAACCTTCCCTACGCTTACCACTTCGGCATCAAACTGCTCGGCGCCGATCCGTATTCGTACGCTGAGTTCGCCGAGATGCTCGAGTACTACTGGACGGCGGGGTTCGAAGCGGTCATCGATGCGGAGTTCCCGCTCGCGCAGGTCGCCGACGCGCAGCGCAAGATGGAAGACGGCGACGTGATCGGAAAGGTGCTGCTCCTCCCGTGAGCGACATGACGCCGCGAGCGGTGGACCCGAGCGCGATCTGGCGCGTCATCAACGGGCTGAGTGCCTACTTCGTCACCGTCGCCGCCGTGGAGCTCGGCGTGTTCGACGCGTTGAGCTCGGGCCCGCGCGACGCCGCGGCGCTCGCGGCGGAGGTCGGTGCCGCGCCCGGCCGGCTGGAGGTGCTCTGCGACGCGCTGGTCGGCGAGGGGCTGCTCGAGCGGCGCGGCGACGAGTACGCCTTGACCGTCGACAGCGACACGTTCCTCGTGCACGGGCGCCCGCGTTCGATGCGCGACCTGGTGTTGCATTCGCCGGGACCGTGGGAGAACTGGCCTGCGCTCGCCGGCACGGTGCGCGGCGGCACGCCCCCGACCGTCGTCGACGAGGACTTCTATCGCATGCTGGTGCGGGCGACGTTCCCGACCCAGCACACCGCCGCGACGCGCCTCGCCGAGTCGATGGGTCCGGTCGAGCAGGTGTGCGATCTGGGCGCGGGCGCCGCGCCGTGGACGGTCGCGTTCCTCGAAGCGAATCCCGGTGCCCGTGCGGTCGTCAACGATCTTGCGTCCGTCGCACAGCTCGCCGCCGAGGTTATCGACGCCGCGGGCCTCACCGACCGCTGCGCGATGCTCCTCGGCGACTATCACGAGATCTCGTTACCCGAGGCACGTTTCGACGTGGTGATCCTCGCCCATGTCCTGCGGGCCGAGGGTCCGGCCCGGGCGCGCAGCCTCGTGGCGCGGGCCACCCCGCGCTTCGGCCCGGTGGGCGCCTCGTCGTCGCCGACTACTTCGTCGCTGACGACCGCCGCGGACCGCTCAACGCGCTCTTGCTGGGCGTGACGATGATGTCCGCGACCGAGGCGGGCGCGACGTTCACCTACGCCGACTACCGCGGCTGGCTCGCCGACGCGGGTCTCGTCGACGTCGAGCTGTTCCGACCGGTGCCGTTTCAAGAGGTGATGATCGGCCACAAGGCCAGAGGAGACACATGACCACGACACAAGCACCACCCGATTCCCTGTTCACGCATATTGCGCTCCCCGTGCGCAACCTCGACGACATGCTCGCGTTCTATCGCAAGTACACGACGCTCGAGATGATCCACGAGCGATACGAAGAAGCGACCGGCCTACGGACGGCCTGGCTCGCGAACACCCGCGACAAGACCGAAGAGGCGGCGCGGTTCGTTCTGGTGCTGATCTGCGGCTCGCTACCGTCGCAGATCACCGGCGACATCAAGGAGGAGTACGGCTTCTTGACGTCGATCAGCCACCTCGGACTGTCGGTCGGCAGCCGCGAGGAGGTCGACCGGATCGCGAAGCTTGCCGAGACCGATGGCATCCTCGTGCTCGGCCCGCGCTACATGAACCCGGTCGTCGGCTACATCTGCATCGTGCGCGACCCCGACGGCAACCAGCTCGAGTTCTCGGTCGAGCAGGTGCTGGGCTGATGCCCGAACCGGTCGATGTCCTCGTCGAAGGTTCTCACGTGGTGACGATGAACCCGCGCCGCGAGGTGATCCTCGACGGTGCGGTGGCGGTTCGCGGCCGCGACATCGTCGCGGTTGGCAAGCGCGACGACCTGTCGGAGCGCTTCGACGCCCGCACGCGCGTCGGTGGTTCGCGCTTCGTCGTGACGCCGGGCATGGTGAACACGCATCTCCACATCACGGGGGAGCCCCTGACGCGTGGCTACGTGCCCGACGACACGCCTTTCGAGGAGAACGTGTTCCAGTGGCTGGTGCCGCTGTATGCCGCCTATACCGAGGACGAGGAACGGCTGTCGGGCCAGCTTGCCTCGGCCGAGCTGCTCAAGTCGGGCTGCACGTCGTTCCTCGAGGCCGGCACGGTGCGCTTCGTGGACGCCGTGGTCGACGGCCTGGTCGAGATCGGTATCCGCGGGCCGCGTCGGCAAGTGGGTCTGGGACCTCCCGCCCGAGCCGGACGTCTACCACCAGACGACCGACGAGGCGATCGAGAACCTCGACCACACCCTGCGAAACCACCGCACGGTTGCCGACGGGCGGATCCAGGCGTGGTCGATGATCGTCGGCCACACGACGTGCAGCGACCCGCTCTGGCGCGCGGCCAAAGAGGCGGCCGACCGCTACGAGACGGGTCTCAACTTCCACATGTCGCCCGCGGCCATGGACCCCGAGGGGTTCCTGGCGCAGTACGGGCAGCGGCCGATCGAGCACCTGGCCGAGCTCGGTGTGCTGGGTCCGAACGTCGTGCTCGTGCACTGTGTGCACGTCGACGACAACGAGATCGCGTTCTGGCGCGGCACCGGTGCAGCGTCGCGCACTGCCCGACGACCGCGCTGAAGGTTGCCTACGGGGTGACCCAGATCGGGAAGATGCCGGAGATGTACGCCGCGGGCGTGAACCTCACCATCGGTACCGACGGCAACAACGCCGCCAACTATGCCGACATGATGCGCGCGACATACCTGGTTGCCGGTTTGTTCAAGGACGCGCGGCGCGACCCCACGATGTTCCCGGCCGAGGTCGCCTACGAGATGGCGACGCTCGGCGGTGCGCGCGCGCTCCTTTCCGATGGGGAGATTGGTTCGTTGGAGCCGGGCAAGCGGGCCGACCTCGTTCTCCACGACCGCGACCGTCCCGAGTGGACCCCGCTGCTCAACGTCGCGAACCAGCTCGTGTGGTCGGCCGACGGCCGCGGCGTGCACACCGTGCTCGTCGACGGACGCACTGTCGTCGACTCGTACCGCCTGACGACGGTCGACGAAGCCGATCTGTACCGGCGGGCCCAGCGCGCCGGTGAGGCGATCGTCGCTCGATCCGGCCTTCCCGACCGAGCCAAGTGGCCCAAGGTGTGAATCGCGAGTGATCGTCTTCGATCCCGACGTCGACGACCCTGTGGCGGCGCAGGGACTGCTGTCCCAACTGGTCGTACCGCGCCCGATCGCGATGATCTCCACCGCCGACGCTCACGGGCACGTGAACGTCGCGCCGTTCAGCTACTACATGCCCGTCACGGGTGCCCCCATGCTCGTCGCGGTCACGATGGGCCTGCGCGAATCCGACGGCCGGCCGAAGCACACGTTCGAGAACGCGATGCAGTCCGGCGACTTCGTCGTCAACGTGACCACCGGCGCATTGCGCGATCACATCGAGACCGCGGGGATCGAATTCCCACGCGAGGTCAGCGAGCTCGACTCCGTGCCCTGGACCGTCATGCCGTCACAGAAGGTCTCGGCGCCTTCGATTCGCGAGTCGCCGGCGCATCTCGAGTGCCGGGTGCACCGGGTCGTGGACGTCGGCCATCCGTCCGTGCGGTTCTCGGAGGTGGCCATCGTGCTCGGCGAGGTCGTCTGCGCCGTTATGGACGAGTCGATCTGTTCGGAGAACTTCCGCGTCGACCCTCGCGCGGTCGACGCGATCGGTCGCATGGGCTTCCCGTGGTTCACCCACGTGACACCACGATCGATGTTCGAGCTACCCCGCTACACGTACGAGCAGTACTCCGACCGCCAAAGGGGATCCGTATGAGCGTCGATGACGCAAGTGGCGAGTGGTGGGCGCGGGTCAGCCACCAGTTCAGCTCTCACGTACGTGAGGAGGCGGCCTTCCTCACGCACTACGAGGAGCTCGTGGGCCAGGTCGACGACGAGGCAGTCGCCTTCCTCGTCCGCCTGATACTCGACGACGAGCGCCGCCACCACGCGCTCTTCGAGTCGATGAGCGGCGCGGCGCGCTGGGGCCGACGACCACGCGCTTCCCGCGGCGCCCAGGTCGAGCCCCGAGACCGCACGCGCGCTGCTCGAACCGACTGAACGCTTCCTCGCGGCCGAACGCGACGATCAAGCCGAGCTGCGCCGCCTGAGGAAGGACCTGAAGCCGGCACGGTCCGACACCTTGTGGCCCCTCATGGTGCGGTTGATGGAGATCGACACCGAAAAGCACATCCAGATCCTCGAGTACCTGCGCGACCGCCTGCGTCTCGCCGCGAAGGGCTGATGATGGAGTACCGAACCCTCGGACGGACCGGGATGCAGGTGAGCACCTTCTGCCTTGGCACGATGATGTTCGGCACCTGGGGCAATCCCGACGCCGACGAATGCATCGCGATGACGCATGCGGCCCTCGACGCCGGGATCAACTTCGTCGATACGGCCGACGTGTACGACCACGGCGTCTCCGAAGAGATCGTCGGGCGCGCGTTGCGCGGTCGGCGTGACCAAGTTGTGCTCGCGACGAAGTGCAACAACCCGATGGGCGACGATCCGAACATGCGCGGCAACTCTCGGCGATGGATCGTGCGTGCCGTCGACGACAGCCTGCGCCGGCTGGGCACCGACTGGCTCGATCTGTACCAGATCCACCGGCCCGATCCGGCGACCGACATCGACGAGACCCTCGGAGCGCTCAGCGACCTCGTTCGGGCCGGGAAGGTCCGCGCGATCGGGACGTCGACGTTCCCGGCCGAGCTGCTCGTCGAGGCACAGTGGGTGGCCGAACGGCGCGGTCGGGAACGCTTCTCGACCGAGCAGCCTCCGTACTCGATGCTGGCACGCGGGATCGAAGGCTCGGTGTTGCCCACGTGTACGCGCTTCGGGATCGGCGTGCTCGTCTGGGCGCCGCTGAACGGCGGATGGCTGAGCGGGAAGTACGCGAAGGGCGCCGCACCGACCGGGTCGCGTGCCGTGCGCGAGCCCGATCACTTCGACCTCAACGGACCTGCGCACGAGCGCAAGACCGTCCTGGTCGAACAGCTGACGAAGGTCGCCGAGTCGGCGGGCGTGAGCCTCGTGCACATGGCGCACGCCTTCGTCCTCGCACACCTCGCTGTGACCTCGGCGATCATCGGTCCCCGTACGCCCGCGCAGCTCCGAGAGGTGTTGGCCGGCAGCGACGTTCGGCTCGACGACGACGTGCTCGACATGATCGACTCGATCGTGCCGCCCGGTACCAACGTCAATCCCGACGACGCCGGTTGGAGATCGCCCGTGCTCGACGACGCGACGTCGCGCCGCAGGAGGTCATGATGGCAAGCACCGACGAGCTGCTCGCGGCCCGCATCACGGAACGGCGCGCGAGTCGCGACCATTTTCGCCGTCCGGGAGATGGCCCGTTGCCCACCGACCTGCTCCAGCCGGAGGAGGTCTACGACCGCGAGCTGTTCGACCTGGAGATGTTGCGGGTATTCGCGCGGTCATGGGTCTGGCTGGGCGACACCGACGACCTGCGCCGGCCCGGCGACTACCTCACGGGCACGATCGGAACGCAGCCGGTGATGGTCGTCCGCCAGGACGACGGATCGTTGAAGGGGTTCCTCAACGTGTGCTCGGCATCGGGCATCTCCCGTCGCGCTCGAGGCGGTCGGGTCCTGCCCGAAGTCGTTCACCTGCCCGTATCACGCGTGGTCGTACGCCCACGACGGCGCGCTCGATCAGTGTGCCCGATCGACGCCGGATGTACGGGCGTGATTTCGACATGCGCGACTACGGACTCGTCGAGATCCGGGTCGGCGTCCTCTTCGACAAGCTGGTGTTCGGTTGCCTGTCGCGCAAGCAAGTGTCGCTCGAGGAGTGGTGGGCTCCGCTGCTCGAACGCTACGAGCGATACGGGTTCGGACGCTTCACGCGCTTTCACCGTGATCTCGACGGCGTCTACCCGATCAACTGGAAGGCGTTCATGGAGAACTCGAACGACGATTATCACGTGCGGTTCGTCCATGCTCGTCTCGACTTCATGATCAAGCGTCTCGAGACGACGTTTCACGTCGAGGGTTACACGTGCAGCGGGTACAAGCCGTCGTCGGAAACGTTCGACGGCAGCGGGGGCCGCACCGACCTGCCGAAGAAGGACCTCGAGGGCTTCTACGCCGACGCGGTGTACCCGAATCTCAGTCCGTTGCCGAGCCCGACAGAACTGTGGATGGTGCGCGCCGACCCCATCGCGCCCGACCGGACCCGGTTGTTCTCGCGTGTATACGGCCTCGGCAAGACGCGCGACGACGAGGAACGCTCGTTGCAGAACCTCGAGGACACGAACATCGAGGATACGAACATCGTGACGCGCTGCATGGACAATCTGCGGTCGCCGCTGTACTCAGTCGGTCCGCCGTCGAAGTGGGAGACCCGCGCGTTGCACATCGATCGCCTGGTGCGCCGCGACGTCGCGACCCCGCTCGCGGAAGACGAATTCGTCTAGCCGGCGCGCTGGGCGACGCGGCTGCGGTCGCGATCCGCGTCGACCGCACGCAGTGCGAGCGCCACGATCGTCAGCGCGGGGTTGCGCGCCGACGCCGTGACGAACAGTCCGCCGCCCGCCACGAAGAGGTTGTCCGTCCCGTGGACGAGCCCGACATCGCTCGCGACCGACGTCGCCGGGTCGCTGCCCATACGCGTCGTGCCGAGCGCGTGACCGGCGAAGATCCCGCCCGGGATTCTCGAGGGCGCGACCGCGATCTCGTGTGCGCCCGACTGCTCGAGCCACTCGACCGCACGATCGAGCATGAATGCCACCTGTGCCTCGTCCTCGGGGTGCGGGCGGTACTCGATCCGCAGCGCCGGGAGGCCGAACGAGTCGCGCACGGTCGGGTCGAGTCCGACGCGGTTCTCCGTCGGGTGAGGTCCTCGCCCAACACGTACACCGCCTGATGCCGCCGGTACGCGTGCGCGGCGAACCGGAGCAGCCCGTCGCCGCTGTGAGGGTACGCCCTCGGGGAGCGGGATCGTGTCGCCGAGCGCGGCGCGCGAAACGCAAGCGGGCCGCCGGTGAAGGCGGCGGGCATCCCGCCGTGGAGGAGGGCACCGCGCCGGGAGACGGGGCACCGGTTCTCGGCGAAGTCATCGATCCCGACGTGTTGCGCGGGATACGCGCCGGCATCCAGGACCTCGTCGTAGACGCCGTACGCGAACGCGCCGGTATGGAAGGTCGCGTACCGGCCGACGGTGTCGTTGCCGAGACCCGAGAGCAAGAGCAGCCGCGGCGACGTAGGGTCCGTTGCACGCCAGCACGACGACGTCGGCCGGTTGCTCGTGGGTCTCGCCGCGGGCATCCAGGTAGCGGACGCCCGATGGGCGCTCACCGTCACGCGCGATCTCGACGACGGTCGCGTCCGGGCGCACCTCCACCGCGGCGAGCAGGTCGAGCGTCGAGAACTTCGCGCCGGTGTGACACCCGTAGAAGGTGCACGTGCCGCACCGGTCGCAGGCGGCCGTGATCGCGGCGGGTGGCCGGTACGAGTGCCAGCCGAGCCGGCGTGCCGCGTCGGCGAGACGATCGCCGCCGGGGCTCCTCCACGCCGGCGGGCCGACCGCCATGTGTCGCTCCGCCTGCTCGTACCACGGTGTGAGCTCCTCGAGCGTGATCGGCCACCCGTCGAAGTCGGAACGGTCGAAGCGGTAGGCGAATCCCGTCCAGACGTGCGGACCCCCGACGCCGCGTCCGTGCGCTGACCCATGGTGCGACGATCGGCGGTCCGTCGTCGAGGACGAGCACCTCGGGCTCGACGTGCATCAGCGTGCGCTCGGCGACGTGTGCGACCTCGTCGTCGGTGAAGCGCGAGCGATCCACCGGGGGGCCGGTTTCGAGGCCGACGACGTGTACTCCGCGTGCCGCGATCCGCGACGCGATGGTGCCTCCGGCCGCGCCGAGGCCGACCACGCACACCGGCACCCGGTCGTGGACGATCACTCGCGCTGTTTCGGATGCCGCGGCGCGCCGAAGCGCGCGTGACCCGTCGCCGACGGTGAACAGCGCTTCCCAGGCGAGCGCGCGCAGCCGCGTGCACAACGCTGTCCCCGGGGCGACGTCACCGAGGCGGGTGATATCGGCGACCTCGGCGGGGGTCAGTCGTGCGCGCACGTACGAGGCGCCGACGCCCGCGCCGGGGACGAGCGTGTCGACAATCGCGGCGAGCTCAGGCTCCATGCACGGCGGCGCGCAACCGCGCGACGAGCGCGGCGGGGTCGGGGGAGCCCCAGACGTTGCGCCCGAAGGCGATACCGGCCGCGCCGGCCGCGACGACTCCCCGGGCGAGCGCCACGACGTCGTCTTCCGAATCGAGCTTGGGCCCGCCCAGCGCGACCACCGGCGCGGGACACGCCTCCACGACGGCGGCGAACTCCTCGGGGGGGCCCGGGCACACGGTTTTCACGATGTCGGCGCCGAGCTCCACTGCGACGCGCGCGGCGTGCGAGACGTTCTCGGTCGTCCAGTCCACAGCCTTTGCCCAGCCGCCGGGGATCGCCTCGGCCATCACCGGAAGGCCGAGCTGCTCGCACTCCGACGCGAGGCGCGCGAGCCGGAGCAGCGAATGCTCCTCGTCGGGCGCTCCGGGGAACACCAGCACGACTACCGCGTCGGCGCCGATCGCCATTGCATCCTCGGCACGGTGCAAGATCCCCGACACGTCGCCTGCGGCGAACTCGCCCATCTCCGAGGTACCGCCGTCGACGCGGAGCACGAGCCCGCAATCGGCAAAAGTCTCCGCGTGTGCGCGTGCAACGTTCCAGGTCGCGAGGACGGCGTCCGGACGTCCGGCCGCGATCGCCTGCATCGCGTCGAGCGGCGGGCCCGCGCCCATGTACGCGGCGTGGTCGATGGCGACGAGACACGCGTGACCGTCGCTGCGGACGACCCGGCGGAACCGTCGGGTCTTGCCGGCCGCGACCGCCGAGCTCGGATGTGCTTCTTTCACTGCGATCCTTCCGTTTGGCGAACGAACTCCGCGCTGTCCCAGTAGTCGACTCGGTGCGAGATGCCGCCGTCGGACACCTCGAGGCGGAAGATTCCGCGGATCGTGACCGGGTGCGGCGGGCCCTCGTCGGTGACGTACCTGCACGTCATCGTGTAGGGGATCGCTGCCCGGTCGCCGTCGACGATCCAGTCCTCGACCTCGTAGTGGAGTTCGGTGAATCGCGAGAGGAACTGCGGGAGCCGCTCGCGGTACGTGTCACGGCCGCGCAACGAGTGCCCGATCGCCGAGGTGTGCTCGTTGTGGAAGCCGCGTGTGACGCATGCGGCGACCGCGTCGGGATCGTGCGTGTTGAGCGAGGCGATATAACGCTCGACGACCGCGCGGGTTTCCCCGCGCGTGCTCACTTGTGCGCGCCCCAGAGCTCTCGGATGGTCGAGTACACCTTCTGGTTCCAGGAGAACTCGATCACGTTGCCGTCCGGGTCCTTGACGGCACAGATGTAGCCGATGTGAGGTGCCATCTGCTTCGGCTCCCACATAAGGGCACCGATCTCGCGGGCGCGGTCGGCCATCGCGTCGACGTCCTCCTTGTTCGGCAACTCGACGCCGATGTGGGCGAAGGGTGCGAGCGTGGGGTGCGGCTCGCCCGGCGTCTGGCCGAACTGGCGCGCCATGTCGGGGACGAACTCGGCGATCACCAAGACGAACGGATCCTCGACCTGCTTGTCGTTCGAGAGCCAGGCACCCCGGCCGGTCTCGTCCTCGTTGCGCGCGACGACGACGAGCGGCGTGATCTTCGTATAGAACTCGATCGACCGTTCGAGATCGCTGACCGGCAGTGCGATGTGGGTCCAGCGCGGCTGAGTGATCATCCGGCGCTCCTCTCTCGGAATTCGTCGGCCGGCAGGGGCGTCGCGACGTCGTCGCGGACGGTGCGCATGAAGTGCGCCGCCCGGCCTTCCCAGGTGCTGGGCGGGCCGACACGATAGAAGGGCGAGCGCAGGTTGCGCATCAGCTCGGTCACCATGTTGGTGTCCTCCTCGTTGGTCTTCGCGAGGATCTCGAGCTGTTCATCTTGGTATTCGATCGTCTTGTCGACGCCGTAGATGCGTGAGAACAACCGGGTGCGATCGGGTGCGATCGGGTCGGCGCGCACGAGGATCAGCTGCGTCGGGTAGGGAAGCGGCGTGAGATTGGGATAGATGAAATCGGCGTAGTGGCCCTTCAACTGCTCTTCGGGGAGATCGGCACGGCCGCCGGCAGGGTCGTCGACATCGAGCTTGTGCGGTTTGTACCCGCTGCACGTGCGGCCCTCGAAGCGCACGATCGTATCCATCTGGCGACGGCGATCGTTCAGGCGTCGGTGCACGAAACGGACGTGGTAGTCGTCGTTCGAGTTCTCGCAGAACGCCTTCCAGTTGATCGGGTACGTCTCGTCGAGGTCGCGGTGAAAGCGCTCGAAGTTCTCGAAGCCGTAGCGGTCGTAGCGCTCTGCGAGCGGCGCGATCCACTCGCGAAACGAGGGGGCGCGGTGCGACAGGCAGCCGAACACGAGCTTGTTCCAAGCCACCTCGATGCGGATCGGAACCAGGCCGTACTGCTCCTTCGGGAAGCCTTCGGGATACATGCGTGGCTCGTCCGGGATGCCCACGAGCCGGCCGTCGATCGCGTACGCCCAGTTGTGGTACGGGCAGGTGAGCGTCTTTCCGCAGTTGCCCGCGGGATCGAACGCGAGCCCGGAAGCGCGGTGGCGGCAGTTGTTGAGGAATCCCTTGACGGAGCCGTCGTCCTGACGGATCACGACCACCGGTTGGTATCCGATCATGGCGGTGATGAAATCGCCCGGTTCGCGCAGGTCTTCGGTGTCGCCCAGCCACACCCACGAGCGCGGCGAACACGCGCACCATCTCGATGTCGAAGAGGTCCTGGTCGTAGACCTCGAACGGCTGGAGCATCGGCGTCGGCAACGGCGAGTCGACGAGCCCGGCAGTCTCGGTGACCTGCCGGTTTCTGCGCTCGGCCGAGCGATCCGACAAGAGACCGTCGTCGGTGACTGACATGGCTCTCCCTTCGCGTCCGTTGGACGCCCGGGCATCGTACTGCCCGGAGCCACGTGAGTGAATGTGCTGCGAGCACAGTATTCGGCGGCGCAGATCCGCTCACGGCCCCTCAGGTTGCGGGCACAAGCACAAGGAATCGGAGTGGCGAAACCGGATCGTTGGCGCGGCGGCCCATGGCGTCTATGGTCTGACAGTCAGTCCAGCACGGAAGGGAACGAGAAGGAGTGTTGAAGCTCGTGGTCCTCGGCGTCGCCGCGTTCGTGGCGGGCTTCGTGAACGCGGTGGGGGGTGGGGGATCGCTCGTCTCGTTCCCCGCGCTGCTTGCGTTCGGATACCCGGCGGTATCCGCCAACGTGACGAGCACGGTGGCGCTCTGGCCCGGCTACGTCGGCGGCGCGATCGCGTACCGAGACGAGCTGCGGGGGCAGCGCTCTCGCTTCTTGTTGCTCGCGGCGTCGTCCGGCGCGGGCGCCGTCGCGGGAGCGGCGATCCTGTTGCTCACCCCCGCGTCGGTGTTTCGCGTCGCGGTGCCGTATCTCGTGCTCGCGGGCTGCCTGCTGCTCGGGTTCCAGCCACAGCTGCAGCGCCACGTCCACCGCCTCCCCGGTGCGCACAAGGGCGATCGTTCCGTGGTCGTGCACGCGGGTTCGTTCGTGGCGGGTGCGTACGGCGCGTACTTCGGCGCCGGGCTCGGGATGATCCTGCTCGCGCTGCTCGCCTTGTTCATCGCCGACGAGCTGCAGCGGCTCAATGGATTGAAGGTGCTGCTCTCCGTGCTGATCAACTCTGTTGCGCTGGTCGCGTTCGCGTTCTTCGGCCCGGTCGTGTGGTCGCTCGTCGCGCTGATGGCCTCGATGAGTCTTGTGGGCGGACGAGTCGGCGGAGCGTTCGCACGCCGGCTCCGACCCGGCGCGTCTGCGCCTCCTGATCGTGGCGTTCGGAGTTGTGGTCGCGATTCGCTTGTTCATCAAATAGGACGACCACGACGAGACGGCGGAGCTACTCCTCGACCGCGCGTGATGCGTTGCGCCAATTGCCCACGAACTCGTCGATCGAGTCCCCGCCGAACTTGCGCAGCGCCTCGTCGGCGAGCACGAGGGCGAGCATTGTCTCGGCGACGACGGCCATGGCGGGCACGGCGGTGACGTCGGTCCGTTCCTTGAACGAAACGGATTCTTCTTTCGTGTTCACGTCGACGGTCTTCAGCACGGGGCGGTTGAGCGTGGCGAGCGGCTTCATCGCCACGTGGGCGACGATGACCTCGCCGGTGGACATCCCGCCTTCGATCCCGCCTGCGAGCGTAGAGCCACGGGTGTAGCGACGCGCGTGTGCGTCCCAGGAGATCGCGTCGTGGGCCTGCGAGCCGCGCCGTCCCGCGATCTCGAAGCCATCGCCGATCTCGACGCCCTTGACGGCCTGGATGCTCATGAGTGCCTGCGCGAGGCGCGCGTCGAGCTTGCGGTCCCAGTGCACGTGACTTCCGAGGCCCACGGGCGCGCCGAACGCGAGCACCTCTATGACGCCGCCGAGGGAATCCCCGTCTTTCGCGGCCGCTTTGATCGCGGCGACCATCTCGGCCTCGGCGTCGCGGTCGAAGCACCGCACCGGCGATGCATCGACGACGTCGCGATCTGCAGGGGTCGGCCGCAGACCCGACTTGGCGCGTGCCGGTCCGAGCTGGACGACGTGTGAGCAGATCTCGATGCCGATGTGGCGCACGAGAGCTTTGGCGACTGCGCCGGCCGCGACCCTCGCCGCCGTTTCGCGTGCCGACGCGCGCTCGAGAACATCGCGCGCGATCGTCGAAACGGTACTTCTGCATGCCGGCGAGGTCGGCGTGGCCGGGGCGGGGCTTGGTGAGTGGCCTGTCCGTCGCGCCCGGCTCGGGTGCCATCTCGCTTTCCCACTTCGGCCACTCGAGGTTCGGGATCTCGATGAACAGGGGCGAACCCAGCGTGCGGCCGTGACGAACGCCACCGAGAAGCAGCAGTTCGTCGCGCTCGAACCGTTGCCGGGGCCCGCGGCCGAAGCCGAGGCGTCTGCGGGCGAGCTCCTCGGCGATCTCCTCTGCCGTGATCGACAGACCCGCAGGTAGGCCCTCGACGATCACGGCGATGGCGCGCCCGTGCGATTCGCCTGCAGTGAGGAATCTCAGCACGATTTCGAGCGTACTGGCCAAACCCGGAGGAACAGTTCGCTGCGCGCCCCGCGCGCCCCGCGCAGCCCGTCCTCGCCGTCATGGCGGGCGGCCTCGATCCGCTATCGGCTCGATCCGCTAT
Organism: uncultured Actinomycetes bacterium; assembly: GCA_963784845.1. Taxonomy (GTDB): domain Bacteria; phylum Actinomycetota; class Acidimicrobiia; order IMCC26256; family PALSA-610; genus PALSA-610. Next base: position 499,528 of record CAWASN010000007.1, read on the forward strand.
CGGGTAGACAGGCGAGATGGCGACGCACGAGCGGGAGCTGACCGGGGCGGTCGAGTTGTGCACGGCCGACGGCTCGTTGCTGAACCCCGCGGCCCGCGGCTGGTCGCGACGCCCGCTGCATCGCGCGAACTTGCATGGTCGGGTCGGTGTGAACAAGCGGTGGGACTACTGGGCGATCCTCGCAGGTGATCTCGTGGTCACATCGGTGTACTCCGACATCGACCGTTTCGGTCTGGCCGACGTGTACTGGGTCGATCTGGTGTCGGGCGAATCGGGCGGTCACGCGATCGTGGTTCCCGCCGAGAGCATGGAGCTTCCCGAACTCCCGGGAACCGCGCCCTTGGCCGTGAATCGCGACGGTCTCGATCTGTGCATCTCCGACGACGAGGCCGGCACCCATCTCGTCGCCGCGTGGCGGGAGCCGGATGGTCGTGCCGGTCGGCTCGACGTGACGGTCGAGCTCCCTGCCGGTCATGAGTCGCTCAATGTCGTCATCCCGTGGAGCGACGAGTTGTTCAACTTCACCTCGAAGCAGCAGGCCCGGCCGGCCGTCGGCGAGTTGGCGGTGGGTGAGCGGCGGTGGACGATCGGCGGACCCGACGGGCCCGAGTCGTGGGGGGTGCTCGACGTCGGTCGCGGTCGATGGCCGGCCGACATCACCTGGAACTGGGGTGGGGGAGCGGGGCGTTGTGATGACCACGTCGTGGGTCTGCAGGTGGGAGCGAAATGGACCGAGGGGACGGGCTTCACGGAGAACGGCGTGATCGTCGATGGCCGGCTCACCAAGCTGGGTTCGGAGCTTCTCTGGGATTACGACTGGGACGATCCGATGGGGCAATGGCGGGTTGTCGATCCCGGAGGTCAGCTCGATGTCGTTCTGACGCCGCGGTTCGACAAGTACTCCAACGTGGATGCCGGCCCCGATCTGAAGAGCGAGACGCATCAGGTGTTCGGCACGTGGTCGGGACGGCTCCGGACCGATGATGGTCTTGCACTCGATTTCGCGGGACTGCAGGGCTTCGCGGAGGAGGCCCGCCAGCGCTGGTGACGTTCGCGCAGACGGGCGACGCTTCCCTATGGCTCGGAAGGCCGGGCCCCCCGGACGATCCCGGTGGCCGGGTTCGGGTGGGGCGGTAGCGTCGTGTCGCGGGTGGTGCTCCGACTGCGTGAGGGAGTGGTGTGGTCGCGATCTCGGTCCATGAGCTCGATCTTCCGTCGTGTGACACGATCGGGATCGATCGCGAGCAGCGTCTCGCGGTGATCGCGGCGGCGCGTGGTCAGCATTGGCTCGCCCGCACCGCGCTCGGTTACGCGCTGACCCGCTACGACGACATCGTTGCGATCCTGCGCGACCGGCGGTTCCACTCGGCACTGTCGTTGATCCCGCAGATGCAGGGAGTCGACGGCAGTCATTTGGAGACGCGCGGCCGATCGATCCTGTCGATGGAGGGTGACGAGCACGCCCGCCTCCGTCGCTTGGTTGCGCCCGCGTTCACACCGGCCGCGGCCGACCGTTTGCGGCCATTCATGCGTACCGTGATCCGTGAGCTCGTCGACGCGGTTGCGCCCGCGGGCAGCTGTGACCTCGTGGGGGAGGTGTGTGAGCCGTATCCGATCCCGATCATCTGCGAACTGCTCGGCGCCCCCGACAACGACTGGCAGCTGTTCTCGCGCTGGGCGACCGACATCTTCCGGATCTTCAACCAGAACCTCGCCGAGGACCTCCCCGCGATCCAACACGCATTTGCCGAACTCGAAACCTACGTACGTGCCCTGGTCGACCGGCGCCGCAACCAGCCCGGCTCGGATTTGTTGAGCGCGCTCATCGCAGTCGAAGAAGCCGGTGATCGGCTCTCGACCGACGAGCTGGTCATGCTCGCCGAAGCAGTGCTGATGGCCGGGACGGACACCACCCGCAACCAGCTCGCCTGTTGCGTCGCGCTCCTCGGCGCGTATCCCGAGCAATGGTGCCGGTTCGTCGACCAGCCCGAGCTCGCGCCCCGGGTCGTCGAAGAAACGATGCGCTACCTCGGTGCCGTGCAAGGAACCATGCGCGTCGCATCCGAAGACATCGAATACCGCGGTGTGTGCTTCCCGGCGGGCACACTCGTCGGCGTCTCCCTGGCCGGCGCGAACCGTGACCCCGACATCTTCTCCGAGCCGGATCACTTCGATATCACCCGTGAGACGACAACGCCGCACATGACATTCGGGTCCGGCATCCATCACTGTCTCGGCGCCCACCTCGCCCGCGCCGAGCTCCAAGAAGCCCTGACGCTTCTCGCCGACCGGTTCCCCGACCTCGAGCTCGCGGGGCCGGTCACATGGAAACCGGAAACCTTCGGGATCTGGGGACCGGCCCACCTCCCCATCCGCTGGACGCCACCGACAGCCGCGCCCGGACCCGGGCGCGAGCGCCCTGAGTGACGCGTCGTAGCTACCTACCCGCTGGGGCCGGGCCGTCCGGGCGGGCGACCCCACTGCGCATCAGCGCGTCGTCGACGTAGCGGCGAACGTCGCGGCGGACGATGTAGCCGATGTGACCGCCGGGATACCAGTGGATGTCGGGTCGGTCCCAGTGGCGCCAGAGCGGGGCGACCTGATCGACGGGATCGATGAGTCGGTCGACGAGCCCCGCGACGATGTAGCGACGCGCCCCGCGCCGTGCTCGGTGCGAACTCCAGCGGCGACACGACCCGGTGCAGCGCGGTCGCAGGCTCGAGTATCGGCGTGAGCCGCCGGGTCATGCGAGGCGGGGTCTGGCTGCGGAACAGGGTGGGGAAGTCCGTCGCCGGGATGATTGCGATCACGCAGTCGAGCGGTTCTGCGAGGCCGGCGACGAGCGCGGCGACGTACCCGCCGAGTGAGACTCCTTGCACCGCGATCGCGCTCGGGGATTGCATGCGGATCCACCCGAGAATGCGGCGCACGTCGTGCGCCGCCTGGGCCAGTCCGTGCACGTTGTCGAGAGGATCGATCGAGGGAAACTGGGCGGTCGACCTTTTCGGTTCGCGGCGTGGGCCGTGGAGCGGCAGGATCGGCAACACGACATTGCATCCGAGATCCTCGAACAGGTGTCGTGCGCGGAATGATCGCAGGTCGGCATCGCGTCCCATCCCGGTGCCGTGGATGCACACGACCCATGGGCGCGATTCGTCGCGGTGACGAAGCACCGTGGCGCGACCGAGGGTGTTCGCCTGGTACGAGAGCCAGCGTTCCCGACCGGGCACGTCGGCCGGAGGTGCCCAACCGCTCGAGAACTTCATTCGCTCGACTCGGAGTTGCGCGGCCCGCGACGGCCGCAGCTCAGGCTGGGTCAGTGGTTCGGGAGCACGATGGTACGAGCCCGGATCGTCGAGCCACCCGGCGCGGGCGAAGTGGTCGCGAGCGAGGTCGACCTCTTCGACGATGCGGTCCAAGTCGTCGTCGCCGGGCGGTTTGCGCAGCCGACGGAAGGTGGCGAGCGTCGCCTCGTCGGCCGCGATGTGGGCCCGTACGGCCGCTGTGACCCTCACACGCGGCACGCCTGCTTCCTCACGCCGCGAGCGAGAGGCAGAACCAGGGGCGGGGAGGGGAACCGTCATCCGCCTGAGCACTGTAGTGACCGTTGTGCCGCGCGGTTGTGCCGAACGAATGTGCCGCGCGCATGTGCCGAACGATGTCGGAACGGCTGGATTCCACGCCGCGATTGTGACCTTCGTCCCTCTCGCACCGGTCGTGTACGCGTCATGATCGTGGTGAAAGCCCAGCGGTGAGAGGAGTTCTCGTGGTCCAACGGTTATCGGGGACCGACTCACTTTTCCTCGCAGGCGAGACACCGACGTGGCACCAGCACGTCGGTGGTCTGGCGATCGTGGATCCGAGCGGAGCGCCCGCGTTCGGGTTCGACGCGCTCTATGGCAGCATCGCACGGCGGTTGCCGTTGGTGCCGAAGCTCACCTGGAAGTTGAAGGAGGTCCCGCTCGGTCTCGATCGCGCAGTGTGGATCGACGATCTCACCTTCGACCTGCGCCGACACATCCACCGCGCCACGGTCGGGGCTCCGGGCGGTCCGCGTGAGACGGCCGCGGCCGTGTCGCCGATCATGAGCCGACAGCTCGATCGTCGGTACCCGTTGTGGGAGATGTGGTATCTGGACGGGCTCGTCAACGGTCGCGTCGGCGTGCTGATGAAGTTCCACCACTGCCTGCTCGACGGCGGCGCCGGTGGTGTGCTCGCCTCCCTGCTCTTGGACATGTCTCCATCGCCCGAACTGGCGGACATCCCCGAGATGCCGCCGCCCCAACCGCCGCCCAGCGACGTGCGCTTGCTGCTCGACGCTCTGGTCCCGAGCGCCTCGGCTCCGTTGCGCGCGGCCCGGTACGGCTTGCGCCTGGCGCGGCGCGGCCTCGGGGTGGCGCGACATCTGGGTGCGGGGAATCAGGCACCCGACGTGCGCACGATGCTGTCGGCGCCGAAGACGTCGTTCAACGCGTCGATCGGGCCGCGTCGTGCGATGGCGTTCAGCAGCGTTGCCATCGCCGACGTCAAGGCGCTGCGCCGTCACTTCGACGTCAAGCTCAACGACATCGCGCTCGCGCTGTGCTCGGGCGCGCTTCGCATCTACCTACGCGAGCGCGGCGAGCTACCGGAACGATCGCTGACCGTTGGTATCCCCGTGTCAACGCGCGCCGAAGGGGATACCTCGCTCGACAACCAATTGCTCATACCTCGTGGTGCCGCTCGCCACGAACATCGCCGATCCCGAGGAACGCCTGCGAGCGATCGTCAGCCATACCAGGACGGCCAAAGGCGTGCACGAAGCGATGCGCGCGAATCCGGTGGGATCGCTCGCCGACACCGCGCCACCGTTCGTACTCGCGGCGCTCCTGCGCCTCGCCTACGAGGCGCACGTGCTCGGCTACATACCGGGAATGATGAACACGATCGTGTCGAACGTCCCGGGCCCGCCGATGGCCATGTACATGTGCGGTGCTCGCCTGACCGGCATCTTCTCGGCCAGCGTCCTGCTCGACCAGATGGGTCTCAACATCACGCTCTACACATTCGGCGACCGTGTCGACTTCGGCCTTCACGTCGACCCCGACCTGATCGAGGACCCGTGGGCTATTGCCGACGCGATCCCTGCTGCGCTCGCCGAGCTCATGACGGTCGCGGGGATGGGAGTGCCGGCCGCGGTCGAGGACGCGTTCGGCCTCGGCGCCACGACCCAAGTCGTCGGCGACCACGACGCTCGCAGCGCGTCGTAGCCACGACGCTACTGTCGTCGAAGAATTTGGTTCGAAGCATCCATGCGCCGCGCCGAGTCGTGCTCGGCGCCTTCGGCGACGAGGGGTGACCGATGACCGTGCTCGTGACGGGCGCGACGGGTTTTGTCGGTTCGCATACGGTCGCCCATCTCGCCGCGCGTGGTCATCATGTGCGGGTGTTGGTGCGCGACGCGGCCAAGACTCGGCAGTGTGCCGGCGTTGCGCGCGCTTGCTGATCTGGACGTCGTCGTCGGTGACGTCACCGACCGGGCCACGGTGCAACGGTCGCTCGATGGTTGCACCGCGGTCGTGCATGCCGCGGCTCGTGTTTCCCTTGCCGAGCGCGACGCCGATGATGTCTACGCGACGAACGTCGGCGGCACGACTCACGTCATGGGAAGTGCCGCCGAGCGCGGCATCGCAGCCGTCTACGTCTCGAGCGTGTCCGTATTCACGACCAATCGGTCACGAGTCACCGTCGACACGCCACTCACCACCGCGCGAAGCGGCTACGCACATTCCAAGGTCGCCGCGGAACGGCTGGTGCGGGGTCTCCAGGCGGATGGCGCGCCGATCGTCATCGTGTACCCCTCGGGTGTGCTCGGGCCGGATCCACCGAACGTCAGCGCGACGCACCGAGGACTGATCGAGTGGTTGCGCACCCCACCGCGCACGACGTCGGGTACGGCGATCATCGACGTTCGCGACGTGGCATCGGCGGTCGAACGTTCCTTGCATGCAACGATGCCGGCGCGCCGGATGCTTGGCGGCACGTTCTTGTCGTGGTCGGAACTGCACGCTGCCATCGTGCGTGTCACCGGCGTACGCCGAGCACGCGTACCGCTTCCGCCGAGGACCGTGCGGCTGGCCGGTCGCGTCGCGGACGTCGTGAAGCGTGTGATCCCGTTCGAATATCCGCTCAGCTACGAGGCCATGGTGATGGTCACTCGCGCCGGACCCTACGAGGACGAGGCGACCCGCACTGCTCTCGACCTCCACTGGCGGCCCGTCGAGGCGACACTCGCCGACTCGATCCGCTGGCTCGCGGCCACCGGCCACGTCGACGCCCGGCTCGCAGGCACGCTCGCACGCTGAACCGCAGCCCGCAGGCGTGGGGGGCATGGGTCGCGCGATCCCGGGTTGGAAGTCGCGCGCTAGTGGGGCGCCTCGTTGCGCGGGTCGGTTTGCGCCTGGAGCGCTTCGGAGAGGGCCGTGACGGCCTCGACGACGCGGTCGGTTTGGATCTGTTGGTCGGCGAGGAGGCGGGCAAGCCAGAAGCGCACGAGCCGGGCGGCCGAGTACCGGGCGAACAGGATGGCGCCGACGACTACCAGCGCGGCCCCGAAGATGCCGCCCGAGATGACGTAGGGCATTTCCTGGTACACGTACTTCGTGCCCGACGCGCCCCACCAGCCGAGGCCGATGATGGCGAAGCCCACGCCCACGATGAGGATTCCGCCAACGTAGAACCTGCGCTCACGCCGCTCGGTCCGGCTCGGGATCTGTAGTGCGTAGACGCCGGCCAGGAATTCCATGGCCGGACCAGAGGCGGTTGCCGAGCCGTCCGGGCCCCGCGCCGACGAGACGTCCTGTTCGTTCTCGGTCATAGGTTCGCTCCCAGGTAGGCGGACGAGAGTTGCGTTTCGATGTCCGCGGGGCGGCCGGCCGCCGCGATCCGGCCTTGGACCATCAGGATCGCGGAGTCGGCGATGTCGAGCACGGTGCGGGCGAACTGTTCGACGACGAGGATCGACACCCCGTTCTTGGAGACCTCGGCGACCAGTCCGTACAGCTCGTCGACGATGAGCGGCGCGAGGCCCATCGACATTTCGTCCAGCAGCACGACGGCCGGTTCGGTCACGAGAGCCCGGGCCAGCGCCAGCATTCGTTGCTCGCCTCCGGACAACGTTCCGGCCAGCTGCGAACGGTGCTGCTTCAGGCGAGGAAAGAGCGCGTAGGTACGTTCTTCGACCGGTCCGAGGGGAACGCCGAGGTAGGTGGCCATGACGAGGTTCTCGCGGACGGTGAGGTTCGGGAATACGCCCTGTCCTTCGGGGACGGCGCACAGTCCGACTCGGGAGAGTGCGTCGCCGGCCGCGCCGTTGACGTGACGCCCACCGAGGTGCACGCAGCCGCTGGTCAGGGGCATCTGCCCGCTGGCGACCTTGATGGCGGTGCTCTTCCCCGCGCCGTTCGGTCCGAGCAGCGCGACTACCTGGCCCGGCGCGCACGACAAGGTCGATGCCGTGCAGCACCTCGATCTTTCCGTAAGCGGCGGTGACGCGACGAAGCTCGAGCACAGGCGGCGCGCTCTCCGCCCGGCTGGGGGGCTCTGGTCGTTCCGGGCGGGGGTCGGCGGGGCGCGGCCGCTCCGAGATGTGGTGCGTCGGCGTCGACCCGTCGCCGAGGTAAGCGTCGAGCACGGCTTGGTCGCGACGGATCTCTTCCGGCGCTCCGACCGAGATGAGTACGCCGTAGTCCAGCACATGGATCGAGTCGCACACATCCATGACGAGCCCGACGTCGTGCTCGACGAGGAGGACCGCCGTCCCTTGAGCGGCGAGCGTGTGGAGCAACTCGGCGAACGTCTCGGTCTCGCGGTCGCTGAGTCCCGAGGCCGGCTCGTCGAGCAGGAGCAGACGAGGTTGTACGGCGAGCGCGCGGCCTACCTCGCAGAGGCGGGCCAGACCGGTCGGAAGCGCGTCGGCTCGTTCATCGGCCACGACGCGCAGGCCGACGCGATCGAGGATGACGTCCGCATCGCGGTGGGGATCCCCACGTAGATCGTGAGCCCATCGACGCCGGATCTCGGCCGCGACCAAGATGTTCTCGCGTACGCTGAGACTGCCGAATATCTCCAACTGCTGAAACGTGCGTGAGATGCCGAGCCGCGCCCGCCGCGCGCGGCGTCGTCGTGGGTGATGTCTCGTCCATCGAGCGTGAGCGTGCCGGCGCTGATCTCTTGCAGGCCCGTGATCGCGTTGAAGATCGTGGTCTTGCCCGCGCCGTTCGGACCGATGAGGCCCGTGATGGAACCCTGCTCGACGTCGACGTCGACCTCGGTCACCGCGTTGTGACCACCAAAGCGAACGCTGAGCCCGCGCGCCTCAAACAGGGCCACTGCATTCCTCGGTGGTGAAGCCCAACCCTGTTTCGAGGGCGCGCAGTTCCGAAGTCGTGACGGGACCGCGCACGCCGACCAGCTCGGGGATCCAGTGTGGCCGGGGACGACGCTGAGCCCGACATGTGAGCTCTCCACCGTGCGATCAGCGCGGCGCGAGATCTCGACGCACGTCGCGCGCGATGCCGTCGGGGTTGCGAGCCAAGGTGATGCCGACCAGGCCGGGCAACAGGATCATCACATTGCCGAGTGACGGGTAGTCGGCGCCGACCTGCGGCATGGCGACGAGCAACAGAGCACCGATCATCGCACCCGACACCGAATTGATCCCGCCCACGACGACGAGCAGTAACACGGGGAGGGCCGACAGGGTCCCGGTAAGCAGGCTGAAGTCGTCTTTGCCGACGGTTCCCTTCCACCCGGCCAGGAGGAACCCGCCAATACCCGCGATCGCTGCCGCGAGAGCGAAGGCCTGCACCTTGGTCCGGGTCAAGTCGAGTCCGACGGTCGTGCACGCGGCCGGGCTGTCCTTCATCGCCTGGAGCCGGCGGCCGAACTCGCCGCGCCGCAACGCGACGACGAACCATGCGAGGACCACGAACGTCGCGGCAATCGCGACGAAGTACGCCTTGTCGCCGGCGAGTGGGTGCCATCGAACCAGCGCCTTGCTGTCGGTCGCGAAACCCGGGATTTGTCCCAGGACGTTCTGTTCGATCACCAAAGCAAACGCCATCGTGCCGAGCGCGAGGTAGAGATCGTGCAAACGCAAGAGCGGAACCGCGATCAGTGCGCCCGTCAAACCCGCGAACCCCGCAGCGACGAGCAACCCCAGGGGCGACGCGCCGAGTTGGCCCGGCAACCACGACGCGGCGAGCACACCGAGTCCGGCGAAGGCGAGTTGAGCCAACGAGATCTGGCCCGCGTAGCCGGTCAACAACACGAGCGACAGCATGACGATCGCGAGCGCGAGGCCCTGCCCGGCGGCTCGCAGGACGGCTCCGTGCATGAGGGTCTCCACCAACCAGGCTCCGACGACGAACACGACGCCGGCCACTATGGCCGTGCGCATCGCCGGCACAACCGACGCGCCGCACGGGCGCGACACTGCTGCGCGTCGGGGGCGGTCCTGCGGGAGCGCCAACAGCACGGCGAACAGCAGAATGAACGGCAACGAGTCGTGGATGCTCTGCACCCACACCGGCACGTGCTGCATCTTGCCGAGACCCCAGTCGAAGTAGCTCAGAGTCAAGCCGAGAATCACCGCCCCGAGCGCGGTCAACGGGAAGCTGCGCAAACGGCCGACTACGGCGACGGCATACGCGCTGACCACGAGCAGGGTGAGACGGGCCACATCCAGCGCGAGGATCGGCGCGAGCAGGATTCCGGCGAGCGCTGCAAGCATGCAGCCGATGATCCAGCTGACCGCCGACGCCACCGCGGGATTCTCACCGTTCAGCCGCGCGAGATTCCGGTCATCGACGACGGCCCGCATTGCGATGCCGACGCGGGTGCCCGCCAGGAGTACCCGCAACCCGAACGCCACCGCCCCCGAGATCGCGAGCACGATGAGGTAATGCCAAGGGATCGGAGCTCCCGCCACGTTCAGAACGTCGGCTTGATAGAACCGCGGAAGTGACGGCGTCACCGCGAACTTGGCCGGCGCCCACACCACCGAACCGATACCCAGCAGAGTCACGAGCAGACCAATCGTGACGACGGTGTTCGTGATCGTGGCCGCGCCGCCGAGATTCCGCATGATCGACGCGCTCGATCACCAGGCCCATGACCGGTGCCTCGACGATCAACACCGCCGCGAACGCGAACGGAGCTGCCCAGTGGTCATTGACGCGAAGCTCCCAATACGTGAACGCCCCGATCATCGCCACCGCGCCGTGCGCGAAGTTGAAGATGCCCGATGCGGTGTACGTCACGACGAGCCCGCTCGCCGCGATGAAATAGACACCGGCGAACGCGAGACCGAAGATCGTGTAGCGGAAGAGCTCGCCGATCATCCGAAGCCCGCCGGGAGTGGTTCGTAGGTCTTGGTCAACTGCGTCGTATTGGCGGGACTGCAATCGAAGCCGTTCGTGCCCGAGGTTGGCGTCGCCGGCCAGTAGCGCACGAACTTGTTCCCCTTCACCTGCATGTAGAGGAAGCAGCGCAGGCCCTGGTTGTCACCCGGATCCGCCGGTGCCTGTAGGCCCCCGCCGTCCCACTGCTTGATCTTGTGCAATTGGGCGATCAGTCCGTCGCGGGTGAGGTCGGACCCCAACGCGCCGGCAGCTGCCGCGAAGAGCAGACCCGCCGAGAACGCCTGCACGCCGAGCGTGGTCGGGGGCGTGTGGGGCGACGCCTTCTTCAGCCACTGCAGGTACACCTGGAGCGCGGGGCTGCGGGAGGCCTCCTCGAAGGGGACGGTGTTGCTGAGGACGAGAGCGCCCTCGGTGCCCGGCTTCCCCGGGAGGCTCTGGTCGTAGTACTGCTGTCCCAGATCCACGACCGTCGGCCTCCATCCGGCGTCGCTCATCGCCTGCAGGAGGTGCTCGAGCTCCGACAGGGTCGTCACGTCGGTGATCCATTCGACGCCCCGGTTCTTCAGCGCACTCACGATGGGGCTCCAGTTCTGCACCAACACGTCGGTGGGATTCGAAGACACGAAGTCGAAACCGGCTTCCTTGGTATACGCGTCTCGCTCACGCGCCGCCTGTGTGCGCCCGACCGGCAGATTCGGCCACAGGATCGCCGCCTTCTTCACCGCGTCGGGGAACCGTTGGGCGATGAACTTGCCGGGTCCCACCGCATACGACGTGCCCGGATTGGGTACGGGCGCGAACACTCGCGGCGACAATCCCTTGGCGTAGGTCGCGGTGTACGCCGCGACCTCGACCAGCTTGCACTGCACCATGGTCAGCGCGCCTTGATCGTCTTGTACGGAGCCCGAGCCGACGAGTGCGAAGATGTCGTCGTCGCACGCCTGTCGCATCGCGTCAGCCTCGTTGAGAATCTTCGAGTCGTAATGCTTCAACAGCAGGCGGCGCCCGTTGATCCCGCCGAGGCTGTTGCAGAACTGGACGAACGCCTCGACCGAACCGTCGATACCGGCCGTCGGGACCGCGACCACGCCCGACTTGTCAGAGATGACACCGATAGTGATCGTCGTGTCGGTCACACCCCGATCCGTGGCGCCGCTCGCGCGATGCCCGGACCCACACGCAGCTCGGAGCGTGCCCACGTTCCCGCTGCCGCCGGCTTCGGCTGTGGTCGGCGTCGTCGGACCGACCACGACGCCCCCCGAGCTGCTCAGCGGCGGCGGACCGCTCTCGCGCGAGCCGCACGCCGCGACGAGGCACGACACGGCGAGAACAGTTGCACCGACCCGATGTCTCAACTGACCCCCCACATGCGCCTTTCGTGCCGGGCACTCCGACATCATGATCCCGAAATCCGAGCCCCACCACCAGAGCCGTCAGCCCGCACCTCGGATGGTCGAAAGTCCGCGCCTCGGACGCACGGGCACCGGGGCCCACCTGAGCTGCCGCCGGTTGCAATTCGCCATCGAGGTGGAGTCACACGACCGCGGCCAGTCGCCCTTCACGCTCTTGGCCGACGTCGGAGTCGACGAGGGCGCGGGAAATGTGGCGGTGGACCGAACGCGCCGTGAGGAAGCCCATGTGGCCGCCCGCGTACCAGCAGACATCGGGATTGTCCCAGTGTTCGATGAGCCGGCGCACTTGTGTCGGTCGAACGAGGCGATCGGCGCGCCCCGCAAAGATCGAGCGTGCCTTCGGGCTCTGCGTCGCGGCGGGCAACCCGAGCGCCGAGGTGACGCCTTCGAGTTGCTGTGCGATCGTGCAGAAGTCATCGAACCGCGGATGGTGGAGAAAGCGCGATGGTGCGTGGGTTCGCATCAGATCCGAGATGTCGACCACCGGGACGCCGACGATCACGCCCGCGAGCGTCGGTTCGAGCGCGGCAACCGCCGCCGCGACGTACGCGCCCAACGAGATGCCGAAGAGCACTGCCGGTTCTTCACACGTGGCGATGTGGGCAAGCAACGCTCGCACGTCGGCGATCGCTTGCACGGCGGCATGGAAGTTGACTGCGGGGTCGTCGGTCGGGAACGCGACTTCGAAGCGTCCCGCGCCCCTTGGACCGTGGTGGGGCAGCACCGGGATGGCGACGTTGAACCCGCAGCTGTGCAGGTGCGCGGCGCGAAACGCGAACATGTCGGCCAGCGGGTCACCCATGCCCGCACCGTGCAGGCACACCACCCACGGGGCGCGCACAGTCTGGCGGAGCATCCATGCGTGCACGACATGGTTGTCGGTAGCCTGCGCGAAGCGCGTCGAGCCCGGTAGGTCGGGGTCGGGGTGGTAAGGGCTCGGGAACGTCGCGTGTCCGAAGCGCGTACGCCCGACGCGCCGCATCTTGACCTTCATCACTGCCGGCGGCGGCGCATGGTGAAACGTCTCCGGCGCGGCCAGCACGCCGCTTCGATCGAGGTACGTGACGAGTCCCGCCGATTCTTCGAGAGTCGCCTCCAAGCCGTCGTCGCTGGTGGGTGCTCGCAACTGACGGAACGTTGCGAGCAGCAGCTCGTCAGCCGCGGCCGCGGCTGCCAGTCCGAGGCGCCCCCACACGCCGTTGGCATCGGGTTCGTGCCCCAGCTTCCGCGCGTAGCCGACCGTCCGACTCGCGGCGTCCGCGAGATCGGCTCCGATGGTCCAGACCCGGCGCCCGACACTCGCTACACGTTGCACAGCCCCACGCTCTTCCCGGCCCGGCTCTTCGTCCACGGCCGGAAGTCCCAATCTGGGTGGCGCAGGTTCGCTCGCTCGTTCGCGGGTACCGCCGGGCCGGCCCTGTGGCCTCCCCGGTCCTCGCGCCGGACGCCCCCGCGGGCTCGACGCCCGCCCGGCACCTGGTGGCCGTCAGGACGCGTCGGTCGAGGGTTGGTGTGTCTCGGCTGTCGCGATGAGCTCGTCGAGGCTCGTACGCAGCGCCCCGGCGAGGTCCCAGATATCGGGCGCGGACTCACGACAGGCCATCACGGCGATTGCCATCTCCCCGGCGTAGCTCCAGCCCGTGAAGTTGACGCCGATGCCTTCGACGAGGGGACCCATCGAGATCATGTGCACGAGCCGGGCGCCGTGGCGATAGACGGGCACCGTGGGACCGGGCACGCTCGACACGATCGCGTTGTAGCTCGGACGGCCGACGAACGGGCGTGCGACCTTGGGTACGCCGAGGGTGACGAGCCGGAACAGCCGCCAGTATTCCGCCCACGCGTGTTGCATTCTCGGGTCGGTGGCCTCCATCTCGGCGCGCGCGAGGCGCGTGCTGCGCGTGATCAGCTGTAGCGCGTGCCTGGATTCTCCTCGCTGGTCGCCAGCGTCACGTACCAGGTCGTAATGCGATTGCCCCATGTGCTCTGCTCGTCGGGCCTTCGCACCGAGACCGGCACTGCCGCCGTGAGCGAATCGTCGGGTAGTTCGCCGTGCGCTCGAAGATAGGTGCGCAACGCGCCGCCAGCCATCGCGATCATCACGTCGTTCACGCTTGCGCCGAACGCGTGGCCCACCTTCTTGATCTGCGTCAGGTCGAATGTCTCGTAGGCGAACCAACGGTGCGGCGTGAGTGGCTCGTCGAAGCGCGTGTGTGGACCGGCGAATGGTTTCGTGCCCGGAACACCGCGACCGCGCGCGAGTGCGCGCGGCCGCGCCGCGCCACGCCGCGCGGTGCGCAACACCAGGACGGGGAGTGCGGCCAGCATGCGCATCACATCGACGAGCCCGAGCCCGAGCAGCCGCCACCAACCCGGTGGTGATTCGGATGCAAGTGCTTCATCCGCGCCCATCGGTGTGTGATCGCGTCGATCCGCGAAAGCTTGTACGAGCAGCCGTTCGCTCGCCATGCCGTCGGCGAGCGCGTGGTGCACCTTCGTGACGTAGGCGACCTGGCCGTCGGCCAGGCCTTCGACGAACCACACCTGCCAGAGTGGCCGGTCGCGCTCGAGCCCGATGCTCGCGATCCGGGAGACGACCTCCGAGAACTCGCGCGGCCCACCGGGCGCCGGCACCGCGACCCGCTGCACGTGATAGTCGAGGTCGAGGTCGGGCGCGTCGATCCAGTACGGATGGCCGAGGTCGAATGGCACACGCACCAGCCGCCAGCGAAAGGGTTCGAGCAGCGGGAGCGCCTCGCGGATCTGGTCGCGGAGCGCGGGGTAGGTGACGGGCGTGTCGGCGCCGGCCGGATCGATGATCGCGATCTTCAGCGTGTGCTGATGGCGGGCGTGATTCTCGTTGAAGATGAACAGGCTGTCGGCGCCCGCGAGGCGGTGCATGTACCGAACCTCATCTCCCCGATGCGAGCGCGCGTTCGCGTGCCCACTGGTAGTCGGCCTTGCCATTCGGGCCACGCGCGATCGTTTCGACGACGCACAGCGTGCGCGGCAGCTTGTAGCCGGCGAGAAGGTCGCGACAGTATGCCCGAAGCTCATCGAGCGTCACGGTCGCGCCGCGGCGCGGAGCAACAACCACTGCAACCTGCTCTCCCCACCGTTCGTGGGGCATGCCCACCACGACTGCGTCATAGACGCTGGGGTGGTTCTTCACGACCGCTTCGACTTCCTCGGGATACACCTTCTCGCCGCCGCTGTTGATGCTCATCGAGCCGCGGCCGAGCAACACAACCGTGCCGTCGGCGTCGACGGTTGCGGCGTCGCCGGTCAGAGCCCAGCGGACCTGGTCGATCTCGACGAAGGTGGTCGCGCTCGTTCCCGGATCCTTGTAGTAGCCCAGTGGCACCCGGCCGCGGCGGGCGAGCCGTCCGACCACACCCGAGCCCGGCGCGACCGGGCGCAGCTGGTCGTCGAGCACGGCGCTGTGGTCGTCGAGCGTGAACCGCGTGCCGGTTTCGACGTCGGCACCGGGCATGCGGGCCCGCGATCCGCTCACGCCGGTCTCGGTCGAACCGAATCCGTCGATCGTGATCACATCGGGAAGCAGCGCGGCGACCTGTGCCTTCGTCGAGTCCGACAACACCGCGCCTCCCGACGCGAACACCAACAACGAGGACACGTCGTAGCGCGACGGATCGCGAGCGAACACGTCCAGAAGCGGCCGCGCCATTGCATCGCCCACGAGAGTGAGAATGTTTGCGTGTTCCTTACCGACGAGCGACCACACTTCGTGCGGGTCGAGGCTTCCCGCCGAGGCGAGCACGACCGTGCCGCCGCCGTAGAGAATCGAGAACGCGCCCCATTGCGCGCTCGACGTGCATCAGCGGGGGCAACAGCAACATCACTGCGCCGGTCTCCAGCACTCGGTCGACGATCTCGTCGGGATGCGAGATCGGGCCCTCGAGGGTTGTCGGATCACCGCCCCCCATCGCCGCGAAGAAGATGTCCTCGTGGCGCCACACCACACCTTTGGGCATGCCCGTCGTGCCGCCGGTGTACGCGATGTACAAGTCGTCGCCCGAGCGTCCGGTGAAGTCGCGTTCGGACGATGCCGCCGCGAGAACCTCCTCGAATCCGAGGGAACCGTCGATCACCTCGCTGTCACCATCGTCGACGACGAACAGAGGTCCCGCGACGGGAGCACGCCCGAGGGCCGATCTGATGCGAGGCGCGAACGTCCGGTGGTACACCAAGGCGACGAGATCGGCGTTCTCGTAGAGGTACGCGAGCTCGGAGTCCACATACCGGTAATTCACGTTCACCGGCACTGCGCGGAGCTTGTACGCGGCGAGCATGCTCTCGACGTACTCGGCCCCGTTGTGCAGCTGCAGCCCGACATGGTCTCCGGGACCGATGCCGCGAGTCGCGAACGCGTGAGCGA
The DNA here is from genome assembly GCA_963784845.1 of uncultured Actinomycetes bacterium. Lineage (GTDB taxonomy): Bacteria > Actinomycetota > Acidimicrobiia > IMCC26256 > PALSA-610 > PALSA-610. The sequence continues at coordinate 515,742 of CAWASN010000007.1, forward strand.
GCCGGTTGGCCCGCGCGTCGAGCTGCGCGTAGGTGCGCCGCACATCCGGCGTCACCACTGCCTCACGCTCCGGCACGGCGTCGGCGACGCGCTCGAACAGCTCGGCCAGGTTGTAGGTCACGGCCAGATGGTCGACCGGCCCCTCTGTGCCAGTCAAGGGTCGAAGGACCCACTCGGCACTCACGAGGAGACATCCGCTCGCACGCTCGGCTCCAAGCTCACTTGCTCCGCGGGCCACCGGCACCTTGGTCACTGGTGCATAGTGGACGAGTGGGTAGCCGTCACTCCGCAGACGCCAGGGTCGGGTCCGCGCGCGATCCGGCGTTCCTGCGCACGGTCCGACCGATGCTCGAGTGTTTTGCCTCGTACTTTCGCTCGGAGGTGCGCGGGTTCGAGCGGCTGCCACCGCGAGGGCCGTTCCTGGTGGTGGGGAACCATTCGGGCGGTCAGACGCCGCCGGACCTTCCGGTGCTCTTGACCGCGTGGTGGCGCGAACGGGGCGAGGAAGAGCCCGTCTACGCGCTCTTCCACTCCTTCTTTCTGGGGCTTCCCGGTCTGGGTCCGGTGATGGCCCGGGCCGGCGCGGTCGAGGCCGGACCGGCCGACGCGGAGGCGATCCTCCGCGGCGGCGGGATCCTGATCGACTACCCCGGCGGTGACTACGAGGTCTTCCGGCCTTGGTGGCAGCGGAACCGCATCACGTTCGGCGATCGTGCCGGTGTCGTCCGTCTCGCCCTGCGGACGCAGGTGCCCGTCGTACCGGCGGTTTCGGTCGGTGCTCACGAGACGGTCGTTGTTCTCGCGGGGGGAGAACGCGTCGCCAAGCTGCTCGGGTTCGACCGACGGTTCCGGATCAAGGTGATGCCTCTCGTGTTCGGGCCGCCCTTCGGCGTCGTTCCGGGCGGGATTCCGACCTGGCCACTCCCGTCGAAGATCACCGTCGAGTTGGGCGACCCGATCGACTGGTCGCCGAAATACGGCCCGGACGCCGCGCAGGACGAAATCATCGTCCGCCGTTGCTACGAGGAACTCACCGACACGATGCAGGCAAGTCTCACCCGGCTCGCCGCCGAGCGCCGATTCCCGATTGTCGGCTAGCGGCCCGGCGAGCGCGCGCGCGGTGGAGCCGAGGAAGCCCCGGCTCACTGGCCGTGAATTCCGGCGCGAATCAGGATGTGATCGGTCTATGCGTTGGCTCGCCACGCGACGTCGCGGCAGGCATCGAGCATCGGCACGATAAAGCTCGTGCGCGCGCACGCGGTGTGGCCGTGGTCGTGTTCGACGAGGCGCGCACCTCGGATGCCGGTGACGAGCGCGGTCTGGAGCGCCGGGTCGACGAGATGATCGCGGTTGGTGCGCAGCACTGCGGTCGGCACGTCGATGTCGCCGAGCCAACGGCGAGAGTCGAACCGGATCATGCTGCGGGCGGATTCGGTGAGCATGCGCAGGTCGTGACGGCGCATCTCGCCCGCGGCCCAGGCCAAGAAGCCGGCGGGTCGCTCCGCGCGCACGCGACGCAGCACGTTCGCGCCCGCGGCGGGGACGGCGGCGAGATGGCCGGCCACCCGGGTGAGCCCTGCGAGCGTCGCGAGGGACGCCTCGGTCACGCGCTGGGACTCCACCGAGAAGGCGGGAGCGGTCGCGCACAGGACCAGGCCCGCGACCTTGTCAGGGTGGCGCCGCCACAGCAGTTGCGCGACGGGGCCGCCCATCGAGTAGCCCGCGGCGATCACCTTGCCCGCGCCCAGCTCTTCCACGAGCGCGGCAACGTCATCGGCGCAGTCGGCGAGACGGACGTGCCGACGGGACCGGATGCCACGAGCATGGCCGCGCAAGTCGGGCGCAACCACACGAAACTCGCGGCTCAGCGCGTCGAAAGTACGAAACCAGTTCAGTCCGCCGCTCGCCATGAACCCGTGGAGGAGCACGAGGGTCGACGCCCCGGGCGGTCCCGCGATCTCCCGCACGAAGGTGGTGCCCCGCCCCGGCAACCGAACCCGGCGACCCAACGGCACCGCGGGACCCACGCGCCCGTCGTCGCGCACGACCGGCCCGGGCACAGCGTCACCAACGACGAGCCCGAGCAGATCCGAAGCCGTGCGTTGCATGTGCCCCCCCGAGCGTCACGCGCCGTCACCATCTTGTCACGCATGCCACCCGCCGCGCTCGCCCCGTCGCCGCCACGCCGTCCGCCACGGGCACGCCGGACCGCGGTTCAGTAGGTGGTCAGGACCGTGACGAAGTCGCGGGTCCAGCCCACGATGTACTGGTCGGCGGGGCGATGTTGACCGGGGACGCCCGGAAACAGGGGGCCGCCGGGACGAGGGCTCAGGCTCAGCTGCACCCACTCGGGATTGATGTCGAGCTCCATCGCGTTCGTCGCGCCGGCATCGACGAACGCGGTCGCGACGTCGATCGGCGAGCGCGGACATGCTCGCGGCATAGAGGATGTTGCCGTGAGGATCTTCACCGAGCCCGCTGCGGGCGACCATGCTCTCGCCCTTGTACGTGGCACCCCACGTGCGTACCTGGTGGATGTTCGCGCCGAGCTGACCGTCGCGTACCAGCAGACCGAGATTCTGACGGACGCTCACGATCTGCTCTCCCGGGCTGGGAAGGTCCCGGCCCCATACACCGACGTGGCCCGAACCGTTCTTGTCGATCGCGAAGGTCGCCGCGCCGATGGTCATGCTTCGCAGGACTTGGCCGTCGAGCTCGAAGCCGCCGCTGCCGGAGGCGATCTTGAATCCGCCGTTGAACGCGGCCAGCAGGTGGGGACGTTCGGCGCTACTCACGGTCGGGCCGGCGTTCGGATGTATCGCTTTCGGCGGGGTCGGCGGATCCTGGCTTCCGACATGGAGCGCGAACCGGGTGCGACCCACGCGAAAGCGGGTGATGATCACGCGAGCGCCGTCCGGGAAGACGACTGTGCGCGCGTCGATGACAATGCCACTCGTTCCCCGACTGACTGTCGTCCAACCGGGTTGCTCGACAGCAACCGTCGTTGTCGTCGTGGACCGGACAGGTGCGGTTGCCGGTGTCGACATCGCCTTCGACCTTGCCTTCGATGTCGAAGGCGGAGATCCGGTGCCGGCCGACGAACCGTTGGCCCTACCTCCGGACGCGCAGCCACACGCGATCAGCCCGGCCAGCGCGCTGAGACATATTCGTGCCGCAACCGGCCGACTCATGCACCCATGATCCGGAGTCGCCCTCGCGTGCAAGCTGAGAGGCGAGTAACGCGCAGGCAAAGAGTGTCGCGGGACCGCGGTTCGCGCGGTCGCTGCCGCGCCCTTTCGCGAGCGGCGGTGACGATGACGCCGGTTCTGATGTACGGTCCGCGCCTGGCGGGCCGTTCCTTGCGAAGGCCCTGGACGCAGCGCGGAGGGAGCACGATGAAGGCGGTCCGACTCGAGGACGGTGAGGTGCACGTCCGCGACGTTGCGGTGCCCGAGCCTGCGGCGGACGAGGCGCGTGTGCGCATCGCCGCGTCGGGAGTGTGCCACTCCGACCTCCACATCCCGCGTGGCGACTGGGTCGGCGTGCCCCGCAGCGGCACACTCGGCCACGAGGCGATCGGTGTCGTGGAGGCGCTCGGACCGGGTGCCGAGCGCAACGTCTCGGTCGGCGATCGCGTCATCCTCGGTCTCGGGGGTATGGGCGGCTATTGGTGCGGCGCATGCGACTACTGCCTGAGCGGCCGCCCCCGGCTGTGCGCGCAGTCGAAGGGCTTGATGGGCACGTTTGCCGAACAGATGTGTGTGTGGGCCCCTGCACTCGTGCGCGTGCCGGACGAGCTCGCCGACGAAGAGGCGCCGCTCGCGTGTGGCGGTCTCACCGCGTTCAGCGCCCTCCGCAAGCTCATCGCGCACGGGGTCGCGCCCGGCCGGACCATCGCGGTGGTGGGCGCCGCCGGCGGCCTCGGGCACTACGCGGTGCAGATCGCGAACACGTTCGGATACCAGGTCGTCGGCGTGGATGTCGGCGAGGAACGCCTCGAGTTCGTCCGGTCGCTCGGTGCCGCGCACGTGGTGAGTGCCGACCACGCCCGCCGCGTTGGCCGTGGAGCTGGGCGGGGTCGACGCCGCGCTCGTGTTCGCAGCCCGTCTCTCCGGCTTCGAGCTCGGCTTGCAGATGTTGCGGCGCGGCGGTCTGTTCGTCGCGGTCGGGATCCCGCCATCGAGCGACGGTGACATCCAGTGGAACCCGTGGCAGTTGTTCCGCGCGGATCCCACGATCATCTACTCCGCGGTCGGCACGGTGCAGGAGATGCGCGAGCTCGTCGACCTCGCGGCGCGCGGGTGCGTGAAGACACACGTGTCGAGGGTGGGCACGCTGTCGGACGTACCCGAGATCTTCGAGGAGCTCGAAGCGGGCAAGTACCTGGGCCGGGCGGTCATCACCGACCTGAGCCGATAGGCGCGCCCGTGGGCTCGCACGTGCACGCGCATCGCGATCATCGGGGCCGGGCCCGGCGGTCTGTGTATGGGGAAGCGGCTCGTCGACGAGGGTTACGACGACTTCGTGATCCTCGAACGCGCCGCCGACGTCGGCGGCACGTGGAACCGGAACCGCTATCCGGGCTGCGAATGCGACGTGCCGTCAGCGCTCTACTCGTTCTCGTTCGAGTTCAAGACCGACTGGTCGAAACCGTACGGCACCCAGCCGGAGATCCTCGCCTACATGCAAGGCATCGCCGACACGTATGGATTGCGTCCTCATTGCCGGTTGGGCGACGGCGTCACCGGCGCGCGCTGGAACCCGACGACCGCGACCTGGACGCTCACCCTCGATTCCGGCCGCGCCATCGAGGCCGGCGTGATCGTCGAGCGCGATCGGGATGTTCAACGACTTGCACTGGCCCGACATCGAGGGCCTCGACTCGTTCGCGGGCGCGCTGTGGCATTCCGCGCAATGGGACTGGAGCCACGACTTGAGCGGAGATCGCGTCGCGGTGATCGGCAGCGCGGCCAGCGCGGTGCAGTTCGTACCCGAGATCGTGAAGTCCGCACGCCGAGTGCATCTCGTCCAGCGCACGCCGAACTGGGTGCTCCCGAAGATCGACGACCCCTACACGCCCGAGCAGCTCGACGGCTTCCGGTCCGATCCCGCGCCGCTGCTCGCGTTCCGCGCCGAAGTCGAGCGCAACATGAACCTCGGCATGACGTTCTCCGATCCGAAGATGCTGGCCGAGCGTGAGGCCCTGGGCCTCGCTGCCATCGAGGTCGTGCGCGATCCGGGCGTGCGGCGCAAGCTCCGACCGACGCACCCATTCGGCTGCAAGCGCCCCTTGTTCTCGAACTTGTACTTCCCCGCGTTCAACGAGCCGAACTTGGAGCTCGTCACCGAACCGATCGCGCGCATCAGCCCAGCGCGGCATCGTGACTGCCGACGGCACCGAGCGAGCGGTCGACACGATTGTCGTCGCCACCGGCTTTGCGACCACGAAGTACCTCGACGCGATCGACGTGACCGGCCGCGACGGTCGCCGCATCGAGGACGCGTGGAACGACGGGCCGCTCGCGTACCTGGGTATCACGACGTCCGGCTTTCCGAACCTGTTCATGCTCTACGGCCCGAACACCAACAACGGCTCGATCCTCACCATGATCGAGGCCCAAGTCGAGCACGTCCTCGCGCACGTGCGGCGGTTGGCCGCTGACGGCATCGCCTGGGTCGACGTCACGCCCGAAGCCATGCGGCGATACAACGAGGATGTGCAGGCCGCGATCGCAGGCATCCGCGTGTGGCAGGCCGGTTGCCCCAACTATTACCGCTCCCCGAGCGGTCGCATCGTCACGCAGTGGCCCTATTCGATGACGGAGTACCAGCGCCGCGCGGCGAGGATCGATCTCGATGCCTTCGAAGTCGGCATGCGGGCCCACTCGTGAGCGCGAGGAGGTTGGTGACGCTGTCGACGGACGCGCCGGAGCTGTCCCTTCGGGGGTGGGCGGATCCGGCGGCGCCGGGTCCGGCTCGCTACCGCCGGGCTTCGGGAAGGGGACGCGCGGCGACATGACCGAGCGCGACGACTGTCGGGTCGGGATCCGTCGGCGGGGGTATGTCGATTTCGATGCCCAATGGTGAGTCGTGCCACGTCAGCGGTGTTCCCTGGACAGTGGTGATCTCGGTCGTCGGGGTGGCGGCAACGTCGGGGAGCACGATCGAACCCGTCGCATCCTGCACGAACGCGTAGACGGTGTCGCCTTTCGAGGTGTACCGGACGGGGCGGCCGTCGGCGGTCGCGGTGCCGGGAGTGACCCACGGCCGACTCGCGGTGATCGCAGCCGTGTTCGGTGTGACCCATTGGCCGAGCCATGCGAGTCGGGTGAGCTGTTCGTCCGGTATCTGCGCGTCGACCCCACGGGGACCGACGTTGAGGAGCAGGTTGCCACCCTTGGCGACGATGTCCGTGAACATCCACAGCAGTTCGTCCCGCCCGAGGAAGTGCTCGGGACGGGAGCAGGCGTTGTGACCGAAGCTCTGGTCCATACCGCGCACGCATTCCCACGGGTTTCGCTGCACATCGTCGAAGACGACATATTCCGGGGTGCGCACATCGAAGTGGGGAGGTTTCGGTGGGACGACGCCGGCGTCGCGTTTGGCTTGGTGTTGGACTCCCGCGTCGATCGCACGGCGCACGAGCGGGGATCTTGCCGCGGCGAGCAGCGGGCTCCACGGCATCCACCGGTCGTTGACGACCCCGTCGGGGATCTGTGCGTAGTAGTGCTCGAAGAGCGGCCAGAGCTGTTTGCCTTCGGTGGGCCAGGCGATGTCGTTCCACAGCACGCTCGGGCGATACCGCGCGATGAGCTCGCGGATCTGGGCCTCGGCGTATGCCGGATAGGCGCCGCGGGGGATCGCGTCGAGCATGTCGGCGACTGATCCGATCGGCCGATCGTTGAACGTCGAGTCGAGGCCGCCCGAGTAGTAGATCCCGAAGCGCATACCGGCGCCACGCACGGCCTCGCTCAGTTCGCCGACCACATCGCGGCGGCAGTTCCAGCCGGGGCGGTGGGGATTGGGGACATTCGTGGGCCACATGCAGTAGCCGTCCATGTGCTTGCTCACGAATACGACGTACCGCGCGCCGGTCGCAGCGAAACGCGTTGCCCATTCCTGCGCGTCCCACTGGTCCAGGCCGGCTTCCCAATCAGCGGCGAACTGCGCGTATGGGCGCTCGCCGTAGACCTCGCGGTGATGGAGGGTGACGGGACTGTCGGGAAACCGCAAGGAGTTCTCGTACCACTCGGCATACGGGCACCACGCGAGCGCGTCGCGTTTGCCCGACTGCACCAGCTCGCCGATGTCCACGTCGACGGGTGCGAATGCGGGAACCGACGCCGGTGTCCAGTGCACGAAGATGCCGAGCTTCGCGTCCGACCACCACGCAGGTACTCGATGGCTGCGCAAGGCTTTGCGCTGCTGGTTTCGTAACGGCATTGCCGGACCTCCTCTCGGGCGCTTCGCGGCGGGCGAACCGTAGCTTCCGCGGCAGTGGGGGTCCGGACAGCTTCCGCGGCAGTGGGGGTCACGACCCTCAGGTGGGTCGACGGACAGGTCGATACGCGCCTCATGTCGGGGCTACGTCGGCGCGCGGTCCGTGAGGACGAGGTGGATCAGGCTGGTCCCGGCCGCGACCCCGCCGGTGATCAGGATCGGCGGTGGGCGGCTCGTCCGGGCCTGGTGCGCGTGCTCGGGTTGACGTTGGTGCTCCTGCCGATCATTGCGGGCGCAATGACAGCGTTGCTGGCAGGAAACGTCGTCGGCGAACCGCACGAGAAGGGCGCGCGGGTGTTGTGGTGGGTGTCGATGTTGGCCGCGTCCTTCGCGGCGTCGGCCGCGACTCATCGGCTGTGTCGCCGGGCGGTCCCGCTCAAGTCGTTGCTGGGTATGACGCTCGTCTTCCCGGATCGTGCGCCGTCTCGGTTGGTGACCGCCCGACTCGCCGGGAGCACGAAGTCGCTGCAACGCCGGGTGGATGAGGCCCGTGCCGCGGGAAGTTCCGATACGCCGACGCGAGGTGCCGAGCGACTGCTCGCGCTCGTCGCGAGGGTCAACAACCACGACCGCCGGACACGAGGACACTGCGAACGGGTCCGGGCATTCGCGGAGTTGCTCGGTGAGGAGTTGCATCTTCCGGTCGCCCAGCGAGAGCGGTTGCGGTGGGCGGCGCTGCTGCATGACGTCGGCAAGTTGACGGTCGACCCGGCGATCCTCAACAAGCGCGGCGCACCGAACGAGCGAGAGTGGGAACAGCTCAAGACCCATCCGGCCGCAGGCGGGCCGCTCGCCGACCCGCTGAGAGAGTGGCTCGGTGAATGGGTGCTCGCGATCACGCAACATCACGAGAAGTGGGACGGGAGCGGCTATCCACTCGGGCTCGCTCACGAAGACATCTCCCTCGCGGGTCGGATCGTCGCGGTTGCCGACGCGTTCGAAGTGATGACCGCGACCCGCTCCTACAAGCAAGCCATACCTGCGACCGAAGCCCGTAAGGAGCTCACTCGTTGCGCGGGCGCGCATTTCGACCCCTCGGTCGTGCGTGCGTTCTTGAACATCTCACTCGGCGATCTGCGTACCGCGATCGGGCCGTTTGCCTGGATGGCCGAATTCCCGGCGCTGCGCGCGCTGACCCGCGCCGGCGACGTCGCCGCGCTCGCCGGGCAGGCCGCCGTCGTTGCGGTTGCGACCGTCACCGCGGTCGTGGCCGGTGTGCCGAGTGGCGCGGCGGCCACGAACGCTCACGCGATTCGGACGGCGCGCGAAGTCGTCACCGGCGTCGCCGCCACCCCTGGGCCCGGCGACAACCTTCCGATCGTGGCGCGCGGTGATGCTCCCGACACGACCGCGCTACGACGCGCCGGCTCCCACAACGCGGCCAAGTCCCTACCGACGCCGAACAGCTCGACCGGTACCACCCAAAGCGCGCCGGCATCGTCGTCACCGCCTCCCTCGTTCCCGTCACCGGACGCGCCGACCACGTCTGCCGCAACGTCTCCGGTGACGTCCCCGGCCGCGATGCCTGACACACCGACCACGTCCCCGGCCGTGCCGACGACGTCACCGGCCACCGTGCCGGACGCACCGATCGCGGTCGACGACGCGAGGACGAACCCCAAGAACAAGACCGTCAACATCGATGTCCTGGCGAACGACAGCGACCCTGACCGGGATCTCGACCCGCTCAGCGTCACCATCGTCGGCGGACCGACCGGACCCGGCACGAAGCTCGGTTCTGTCACCATCAAGGCGACCGGCGGTCGGGACCTTCTCACCTACAGCGAACCCGACGCCACAGGTCTGTTCACGATCGTCTACCAGGTGTGCGACACCGAGGGCGCGTGCGCTCGAGCCACTGTGTCGGTCACGCTCAGCTGAACGGATCGCTCCGGGCCCAAAGGCCGGTGCATCAGGGCATTTCGGCGGGTATCCCGGGTGTGTGCCCCGTGATCTCATGAGGCGCGAAGGTTTCGTCGTTCGGGAGGTCCTGGGATGATCACGGCGCCGGACGGCGCGCTTGCGATCGCGGATCTTGCGCCGCGCCATCGCCACCGAGAGTTCTGGACCATCGTGACCGCGCTCGAAGTCGTTGTTGCGTCGGCTGCCGTGGTTCTCGACCTCCTCATCCCCACGTTCGTCCTGCTGGTGCTCGCGAGCATCTCCCTGCTCGTGAGGCGACAGGGCTTCAGCTCTGTGGGCTTCCACCGCGCAAGCAGCCGTAGCCATCTCGTGATCAAGATGCTCGCGTTCGCCGCGGGCTGGTCATTGTTCCAACTGAGTGTCGTGATTCCGATCGCCGACCACATCAGCGGCAAGGTGCAGGACTTCAGTGACTTCAGGGACCTTCAGGGCAACGCCGGGATGCTTGTCGGTCTCCTCCTGCTCAGCTGGACGCTTGCCGCGATCGGCGAGGAAGCGGCCTATCGGGGATACCTGCAGACGCGCATGGCGCAACTCTTCGGTTCAGGTCGCGTCGCGATCGTCATTGCGGTCTTGGCGTCTTCGCTGTTGTTCGGCATCGCCCATACGGAGCAGGGAATCGTCGGGGTCGTTGCCACGGCGGTCGATGCGATCGCCTTCAGCGTTGTGCGTTACCGGTTCAAGACCGTGTGGGCAGCGGTGCTGGCCCACGGCTTCAACAACACGATCGGTTTCGTGGCGTTCTACTTCCTCGGCCCCATCCACGGCTTCTGGTAGCGCGACGCGTGGAATCAGGACTCGGAGTCGCCGGCCGCGTCGGCCGACACTTCGACTCCTGCGATCACGGCCGCCGCGACCTCGCGGAACTTGCGGTTCGTGTTGTTCGACTGAGTACGTAGCATTTCGAATGCCTCGTCGGCGGTGCAGCGGTGCGTCGCCATGAGGATGCCCTTGGCCTGTTCGATCGACGCTCTCGATGCGAGCGCGTTTTCGAGCTGCGTCGACAACTGATGTGCTGCCCAGTACGCCTGTGAGTTCGCGAGGACGACCGCGGCCTGAGCCGCAAACACGAGCGCAGTCGAGTGATCGGAGAATCCGGAGATCTTGTACGAATACAGGTTGAGCGCGCCGAGGGAAGTGTCGCCCGCGACCAGCGGCAACGACAACGTGCTCCGGACGCCGGCGGTCGCGGCCCGCGCGCAGAAGGCGGGCCATCGCGGATCACTGCTCGTGTCGGCGATCTGCAGCACCGTGCCGGTATGGAACGCGTCGAGGCAGGGGCCGCTCCCGGCCGAGTACTGCGCCGAGTCGATCTCGGGCGCTTGCGGGTCGGTGAACACCGCGGTCACGGGCGCACCGTCGCGCAACAGCGTGATGCCGGCCATGTCGCAGTCGTCGACCTCGCTGCGAGCGAGGTCCGCGACCCGCTGCAGGGTCGCGTCCAGATCCTCGTTCGGCACGACCACGTGCGCGAGACCTGACACTCCCTCGAGAGGATTGGTGGGTTGCATGCGGCTCCTGTAGAGGACGCCAGTCGCTGCCCCACGTTTCGAGGAAAGTGGCCGACTCGTGACAAGGGGAGACTACTCGTTCGCCGATGGCGCATGGTCCCGCGGATCGGCCTTGTATCGTGACGAGCGTTCGGGTTCGACGAACGCGGCCCCGTTCTGTCTCGGCACGACTCGATCGAGAAGGGAACGACCGTGGGCGATCGTCTGGTGCTCCCGGACCGGCTGGACTTCACGACCCGGCTCGAGTTCACGACCAACGCGAGCCGGGTGATCGAGCACGCGCACGCCGGGATCGAGGTCGACTGTTCCGCGATCGCCGTCGTCGACGATTCCACGGTCGGCATGCTCGTGTGGCTCACCCGGAACGCGAGCCGCAGGGGGCTCCCCGTCTCGCTCGAGCGTGCGCCCGCGGCGCTGTTGGCGGCGTTGGAGAGCGCGGGCGTCAGCGACCGGTTCGGGGCATGACGACGAGTGCCACCGGGAGTCGGTCGAGAGCTTCGGCCAACGCGATCGTCGTGCGGTCGGTGTCGGGCAACGTGACGGTGGCGTCGCCCCATACTTCGCGTCCGATGGGCCATCGGCCGCATGGTGTCGTCGCCGCGACGAGCCTCGGCGCGATCGCGACCGCCCACGCGCCGTCGAGCTGACGGGCGTACGCAAGGACTCCGGGAGGCGCGTCGAGGGGGATGTAGTCGCCTCGGAGGAAGAGGTCGGGATAGTCGCGCCGTGCACGGAGTCCCCGGGCGGTCACGTGCATCTTGATCGCGCCGGACCGCCAGTCGGTCAAGAGGCCGTCGGGGTCGTCGTCGGCGATTCTGTCGAGTACGTCGCGGCGCAGGTCGAAATCGACGGGCCGGCGGTTGTCGGGATCGACGAGGGAGAAATCCCACAGCTCGCAGCCGCGGTAGACGTCCGGCGTTCCCGGTAGACCGAGCTTCCACGTCAGTACTGCCAGCGAGCCGAGAGCTCCGAAGAACATGACGTCATCGACGAGCGTGCCGAACGCGTGGCGCACAGCATCGCCTCTTATCGAACGGAGTGCGCAGGCGATCACGCGACGTTCGTGGTCCTCGTCGGGGCGCGTCCAGCTCGTCGACTGTTTCGCTTCGCGAAGTGCCTTGGTCAGGTACGCCTGGACGCGCGTTGTGAAGGCGGGCAGCTCGGCATCGGTGAGGGGCCACGCGCCCAGCAATGTCTGGGCTACGAAGCGCGACTCGATCGCGGTCACGTCGGGTGCCGGATCGACCAGATCGCGCCAACGCCGGAGACCGTGTTCGAATTCGACACTACGTTCGGACAACACACAGAGTCGTGCTCGCACGTCTTCGCTGCGTTTCGTGTCGTGCGTACTCGTCGCGATCAATCCCGAGTAGCCCGCGCGCGAGCGCGTGGAACCGCGGCACTGCATCTCGCGCGCGTCCGCGCCCGGGTCGCCCCCGACCTCGTTCTGGGCGAGCAGCGCCGGGAACCGGTAGCACGCGGTGTCCTCGTGGCCCTTCGCCATCACGGGACCGGTGAGCTGGCGCCAGCGCGTCGGCGAGCTCCGTCGCCGGCTCGACGAGCAGAAGGTCGTGCAACGCCCGCGCGCTCGTAGGCTGGATGGACGCGCTCGCACGCTCCAATCGCAGGCAATCGTCGGGGGTGTCGGCGTAGGTGCGATATACGTCGAGGTCGAGTGTCAGCCGGCGCAACGCCGGAGCGAGCGCGTCGTCGTCGAGCAGATCGCACACGCGTGACCACTCGGGCCGGAAGATCTCGTCGAGAACCAGCGCCTTGCTCTCGTGCTCGACCACCGCGAACGACGCGCCACCGTTCTCGGCGAACAACGCCCGCTCGAGCCGAGCCCGGCCGTCGGGGTCGACGCACAGCGCGGTCAGGGCGTCGCCCATCTCGTATCCCGTGGTCCCGGCGACGGGCCAGTCCGGCAGGCGCTCGTCGCGAGCGAGGATCTTCTCGACGACCGTGAACACCCCGCCGGTGGTCCGGTCGAGTCGATCGAGGTACGTGCCGGGATCGGCCAGACCGTCGACGTGGTCGACGCGCAGCCCGTCGACGATGCCGAGCTCCAAGAGCTCGAAGACGAGCGCGTGCGAGGCCCGGAAGACCGGCTCGTCCTCGACCCGCACGGCGACGAGTCCGTCGACGTCGAAGAAGCGCCGGTATCGCGGTCGACCATGCGGCCAGTCGACGTCGAACCAACCCGGTTCGTGGGTCTGGAGCGCCTCCTGCCAGCGGGTGTTCTCGGCGGTAGCCGCCTCGTGGTTCGGCACGATGTCGATCAGGATGCGCATGCCGGCGACGTGGGCGGCGCGGCGCGAGCGTGTCGAGCGCCGGTCGTCCGCCGAGCTCGGGGTTCACCCGGGTCGGATCGATGACGTCGTAGCCGTGAGTGCTGCCGGGCTGCGCCGCGAAGATCGGCGAGAGATAGATCCAGTCGACGCCGAGCCGGTACAGGTACGGGACGAGGCCGGTCGCGGCGGAGAGGTCGAACTCGCGGTTGAGCTGCAGCCGGTACGTGGACACGGGGGCAGGCCGCGGTGTCATGTACCGAGCACGAGTGCCGAGCGCGCCGGGAGCTGGACTGTCACGGGATAGTTGGCGCCGAGCAACGTGATGGCGTGGCGTTCGTCGGCATGGGTGTCGAGCAGCACGCTCCAGGGTCCGCCGGGAATGGTCAAGTCGATCTCGCGGGTGTCGTCATCGAACGCGAGCACGACGGCGACGGAATCGGTGTCGGATTGGCGCAAGACGACGATCGCGCGCTGTTCCTCGAACACGTCGGTACGCACCGACTTCGTATCGAGCCGCGCCAGAGCAGGTCGTTCGGCACGCAGTTGCATCAGTGCGCGATACCAGCTCAGCAACGCCGCGTGAGGTTCTTGCTCCCGTTTCGTCCAGTCGAGCTTGGCCGATTCGAAGGTTGCTTCCGACTGGGGGTCGGGCGCGTCGGATGACGGGCCGAACTCGTCGGCCCGACCCCGGCGTACCGCCTCGACGAGCTCCGGGTCGCCGTGCACACGAAGTAGGGAACGGGTTGGTCTCGCCGTACTCCTCGCCCATGAAGAGGAGCGGGAGGAAGGGCGCCGAGGAGACGGCGCCGGCCGCGAGCTTGAGCGCCTCGAAGACCGACCAGGCTCGAGAGCCGCTCGCCCGGGCGGCGGTTCCCGATCTGGTCGTGGTTCTGGTCGAAGACCACGAAGCGGTCGCCGGGAAGCCCGCGCGCCGAGCTGCCATGGCGGCGGCGGCGGAACGCGCGAGTACGGCCGCCGTAGCACGAAGCTTCCGTGTACGCGCGTGCGAGCTGCCGAGGCTCGCCGAAGTCGACGATAGTAGCCGGAGCGTTCGCCGGTCAGCAGGCGTGCAGCGCGTGGTGGAAGTCGTCGTTCCACTGCGCGTCCAGCCCGTGCCGCCCTCCGATGCGTGGCCGGACACGCGTCGAGCGTCGTTTGGTGCGCTCTCCGCGATCACGTGCACGGCTCGGCGGCCGAGCCGCGGCGGCTCGTCCACGGCCTCGGTCAGCTCCTCCAGGAAGGGGACGCGCTGCGGTGTCGGCGATCGCATGGATGGCGTCGAGGCGCAAGGCGTCGACGTGGAAGTCTTCGACCCAGTAGCAACGCGTTGTCGATGAAGTAGCGGCGGACCTCGTCGCTCCCGGCACCGTCGAAGTTGAGCGCCGGACCCCACGGAGTCCGGTAGCGATCGGTGAAGTACGGCCCGAACTCGCCAGGTAGTTCCCCTCCGGGCCGAGATGGTTGTAGACGACGTCGAGCGCGACCGCGAGGCCGCGCGCGTGGCAGGCGTCGACGAGCCGCGCGCAGGCCGCCGGGCCGCCGTAGCTGGACTGCGCGGCGAACGGGAAGACGCCGTCGTAGCCCCAGTTGCGTTCCCCGGGAATTGCGCCACCGGCATCAGCTCGATCGCGGTGACGCCGAGCGCCGCGAGCGCGTCCAGTCGGGGACGATCGCGCGTCGAACGTCCCGTCGGGCGTGAACGTGCCGACATGCAGCTCGTAGCAGACGTAGCGGCCAGCGCCGACCCGCGCCAGCCGCGTCGGACCACGCGGGAAGGCCGCGGGTCGACCACCTCGAACGGGCCGTGCACGCCGCTCGGGCTGAGAGCGGGAGGCGGGGTCGGGGAGCTCGGGTCCGCCGTCCAGCGGTAGAGATAGCGCGCGCCGGGGCCGAGCCGGGGACCGAAGCCGCTGTGATAGCCGGAGCTCGTCGCCGCGGCGCGAGGGCGAGCGCGCGGGGCTCCGGCCTTGCGAGCACGACCTCGACGCGCGCCGCCCGGGCGCCCAGACCGGAAGAACCCCGCCCGCCGGCATGCGCCCCGTGCGCGTCAGCCGCCGTCGCTCCGACCTCGTGTCGCGGCCGCGGTTCGTCGGGCTTGAAGAAGACGGGCAGAGCGGCGGGAGTGTCAAGGTGAGTGAGACCGGTCGTCCGTGCGCCGGCACCGGCGTCGCCTCGACCCCGCCCACGTTCCCGTGCCCGTCCCGCCGTAGTGCTGGGCGTCGCTGTTCAAGAGCTCGCGCCAGTAGCCGCCGCGCGGAACCGGAGGCGCGTAGTCGTGGCGGCGACCGGCGTGAAATTAGCGCCACGAACAACAGCGGGGATCCGTCGCGTCCGTGGCGGAGGAACGTCAGCGTGCTGTTGTCGCCGTCGTCGGCGACGGTCCAGCGAAAGCCATCGGGGTCGGAGTCGAGCTGGTGCGGGCGGGGTGGGCGCGGTAGCGCGCGGTTGAGGTCGGCCGACCCAGCGCGCGAGCCCGGCGTGGGCGGGAGGTGTTCCAGAGTCCCAGTCGACCTACCGTCGTGGTCCCATTCGCCCCCTGCGCCAGCTCGCCACCCATGAAGAGCAGCTTCTTCCCCGGCTGCGCCCAATCGTAGCCGAGCAGGAGTCGCAGGTTGGCGAGCTGCTGCCATGGGTCGCCCGGCATCTTCGCCAGCAGCGAGCCCTTTCCGTGCACGACCTCGTCGTGGGACAGCGGCAGCACGTAGTTCTCGCTGAACGCGTAGACGGCGCGGAAGGTGAGCTCGTCGTGGTGGTGGCGCGCGGTGGATCGGGTCGCGCGCGAAGTACTCGAGCGTGTCGTGCATCCACCCCATGTCCCACTTCATGCCGAATCCGAGACCGCCGACGTAGGTCGGCCGCGAGACGCATGGGCCAGGCGGTCGACTCCTCGGCGTATGTCTGTACGTCGGGGAACGACCGGTAGACCGCTTCGTTCATCTCCTGCAGGAACGACACGGCCCCAGGTTCTCCCGGCCACCGAAGCTCGTTCGGGATCCACTCGCCCGGCTTCGCGCGAGTAGTCGAGGTAGAGCATCGAGGCGACCGCGTCGACCCGCAGGCCGTCGGCGTGGTAGCGGTCGAGCCAGAAGCGAGCGCTGCTCACGAGGAAGCTAGCGCACCTCGTGCCGGCCGTAGTTGAACACGTAGCGTTCCCCAGTCGGGGTGGAATCCCTGGCGCGGGTCGGCGTGCTCGTAGAGGTGGGTGCCGTCGAAGTAGGCGAGGCCGTACTCGTCCGGGGGGAAGTGCGACGGTACCCAGTCGAGGATGACGCCGACGCCGTGCTGGTGCAGCGTGTCGACGAGCGCCATGAAGTCGGTCGGGGAGCCGAACCGCGAGGTAGGCGCGAAGTACGCCGTGGTCTGGTAGCCCCACGAACCGAAGAACGGATGCTCCATGATGGGCAGCAGCTCGACGTGGGTGAAACCCTGATCGCTCGCATACTGCGCCAGGAGCGGCGCGACCTCTCGGTAGGAGAGCGGTAGCCGTCATGCGCCGCGCATCCACGAGCCCAGGTGCAACTCGTAGATCGACACGGGTGAGTCGTGTCGCTGCCGGTCGCCGCGGGACCGGATCCACGACTCGTCGTTCCAGTCGTACGACAGGTCGGCGAGCACCGACGCCGTTCCGCCGCCGCGTTCGGTGCCGAACGCGAACGGGTCGGCCTTCGCTACGACGTAGCCGGCCCCGGCCTCGATGAGGAACTTGTAGTGATCGCCCAGGGCCCATTGGTCGAACGTCCCGGCCCAGATGCCACTCGAACCGACGGGTGTCAGCACATGCATACCGGCGTGCCAACCGTTGCGGTCGCCGATCACCGACACCGTCGTCGCATTCGGCGCCCACACCGCGAACTGGAAGCGACCGTCGTCGGTGGCGTGCGCTCCGAGACGCTCGTAGAGACGGTAGTGACGTCCTTCGTTGAAGAGATAGAGGTCCTCGGTGGTCAACGAGGTCATGCGATGCTCCTGCGCGCGAGATCGAGGCGGTCGAGCGCGTGGGTGACCGACGGGAGCCGGTCGAGCTCCTCGATCCCGTGCGCAGCTCGTTGGCGAAAGGTGGCGACGTCCGCGCCTGCGCCCGGCACGTTCTGCGGAACGGACTCCAACCAGAGGTCCTCCAGCGATGCGAGTACGAGCGGGGCCCGGCTCCGACCGAGCCATGAGAGGAGGGAGGCGAGCGCCGTCGCCGCGTCGATCGGTTGATCAGGCCCCTCGTCGAGGTCGCCGGCGGCGCGCAGGGTTGCGAGGAGCCGCGTGCGCGGTACGGCTTCGAGGTCGCGCCACCAGGCCGCGAACGTCGGGGTGTCGTGCGTGTCGATGCAGGCAAGCTCGGCGACGGCGGGCGGTTCCACGACGTCGGTCGCGGCGGCGGCCTCGCCGGGGAACCGGAACTCGGCGACCCACATCCCGAGCGCGCGGTGTCGTCGCATGGCTTGGTCGGTGGCGCGGCGGGACCGTCCCGAGATTCTCGCCGACGATCGTCGCGCCGTGACGATGCGCAGCGAGGCAGATCGTCGCCCAGTGCTCCTCGGCGGGATAGTGCACGTACGCACCTTCGGTCGCGGACACGCCGAGCGGAACCATCCAGAGCCGGTGCAGACCCATCACGTGGTCGAGCCGGATGATCCGCGCGTACTGCAGCTGTTCGCCGAGGCAGGCCGCGAGGTATGCATGCCCGTCGGCGCGGTCGGCGACCGGATCGAGCGGCGGGAACCCCCAGTCCTGCCCCGCGGGTTGGAAGTCGTCGGGCGGCGCGCCGACCGATCCGTCGCGCACGAACAGGTCGGGCCGGACCGCGACGTCGTAGCCGTCGCGGTGTGTCCCGACCGGCAGATCGATGTACAGCGACTGACCTCGTGCGTCGAGGGATCGGGCGAGGCCGGCAAGTTGGCCCGCCATCGACCATTGCACGTACTCATGGAACGCAACACCCTCGCGACCACTGCCTTCGACCGCGGCGCGGAATTCGGCGTACCGCGCGCGTCGGGACGCGCCGCGAGCCAGTGCTCGAGATCGTCACGCCGACGGGCTGTGTCGCGCACCTCGGTCGCCGCGGCTTCGAGCAACGGGCGGCGAGCCGCCGCGAGCCGCGCAGGTCGAGCAGCCGTGCGGTCGGGGGTGCGGGCAGGTCGCCCGGGCCGGAGATCTCGGGCATCGAGGTGAGGTCGAGGTAGAGCTCGTTCCAGAACCGTCGGCTCACCGGCGCGTACGGGCTCGGGTCACAGGGCTCCTTACCGTGACCCGTGAACATCGCGAGCATCGGCAACGTCCCGATCACGGTGCCGCCCCGACCGGCGACCCACTGCCCCAGTCGTTCGAGCGTGCCCAGGTCACCGATCCCGGATGCCGTGCGGTCGTGCAACGCGTACACGGGTGCAAACACGCCCCACGCCGGTGGTCGCGGGCGGGGGATGCGCGACGGTGCCGCGATGATCGTCGCGTCGGCAGTTCGGGACGCGATCTCCACCCGCAGTCGGTGACGACCCGGCGCGAAGCCTCGGGGCAGCTCGACGGCGATCTCGCTACCGGCGCCGTCAGGCGTCGCGGCCGGCACCGCGAGGTGCGTGAGCTCGCGTCCCGTCCAACCGCACTCTTCGTCGTCGTCGGTCGTGACCACGATCGTGTAGTCGTTGTCAATCCCTGCGGGGAGTCGTATCGGCACGATCGGGGCGGCTCCGTCCCACGCGACGACGACCGGTTCGATGATCGTCTCGCGCTGCTCGCGCCGCAGTTCCCGCGCGCGCGAATGGCGTCCTCGGGTCGGTGGATGTCGACCCGGAACATCTGGAGGATCGCGATCAGTGTGTCGTCGGAACAGGTTTGCATCGAGCCGTCCTGCGCACGCCAACGGACCTCGACGCCCTTCGACCGAGCGAGGGCGTGCAACTGGCGCCGCGCCCGGTCGCTCACGGGATTGTTCACACAGGCTCCTCGAGGGGCTCTGCCTGCAGCAGGCGTTTGAGGCCCACGATCGGGATCCCGACCCAGTCGGGCCGATGGTGGAGCTCGTAGCGGATCTCGTAGAGGGCCTTTTCGATCAGGTGCGCGTCGAGTTGGACTCGGCGCGTATGGAGGTCCTTGGGCACGAGGTCGGCCTCGCTGATCACGTCGAGATAGCCGCGGAGGTACGAGGCCGTCACCCAGGTGACCCATTCCTCGCCACGCGCCGCGAGCAGCTCCTGCGCGCGCTCCTCGCTCCGCACCTGGCCGCGGGCCACGGCATCGGGAATCGTCGAGCGGGCCGCGTAGTCGAAAGAACGCAACATGCCGGCGACGTCACGCAACGGCGACCGCTTGATCCGCCGCTGGCTGATCGGGAGCGCGGGCTCACCCTCGAAGTCGATGAACAGGAAGTCGTTTCCCGTCGAGAGCACCTGTCCGAGGTGAAGATCACCGTGGACGCGGATACGCGCTCCGCCCCGGGCGCTGAGCAGCGCGCGGAGCCGGTCGAGCAACTCGTCGGCGTGCGCGATGACATAGGTGGCTTCCTCGGCGCAACCGGGCGGAAGCTGGTGGTGGGTTCGTTCGAGCGTTCGGAGCGTGCGGACCGCGGTGTTGCGCATCGACTGATAGGTGGATCGCTGCACGAGCAAGTTGAGAGGCTCGGGCGTGAATGCGCCGTCGTCGGGCACCGACGCGAGGACGAGGTGGAGGTCGGCGGTTCGCCGGCCGAGCAGCTCGACCGAGGGCAGGATCTCGCCCGCGGCCAACTCGAACTCCATGGGCGGCTCGGTGTCGAGCAGTTCGAGTGGATGGCGGTTCGTCGCGGTGTCCTTGCCGACGGTGCCGACCTCCGGTTGACTCAGGACGCCGTCGAAGAATCGCCCGAGCGCGTCGCGGTACCACGAGTACGCGTCGCCTTCGTTCGGCACGTATTCGTGCAGCACCGCCGCCGTGGCCGAGTTGCCGTCGGACATGCGGTACTCCACGGTGCCGAGCAACGGGGGCGCGAAGCGGAAGCCGACCCGGGTGAGCAGCGCGCCGAGCTCGACCTCCGGGCTGAGTCCCGGCTCGAGTCGCCGGACCGACTTGAGCATCAAGCGTTCGTCGAACTGCAACGACGTGTTCGACTGCTCGCGACCGAGCACCGAGACGGGCAGCTCGTCGATGTCCTGCATCCGGCCGAGGTCGGATCCGAAGGTGACGCCCGCGAGCGAACCGAGCTCTCCCCGAGAGCGGCGCCGTCGTTGCATGAACCGGGTGAGGGCCCGGCCGTAGCCCGGCAGCCAGTGCGCGTCGACGACGACGCCCAATGGCCCCGATGCCGATCCGACCTTCAACAACGCGCCCGGGTGGTTGTCGTCGGCCATGCGCAGCCCGGCGGTGCCGGGGACGAACGCGAGCGGGAGCTCGTAGGTCTCGGGATCGCCGTCGGCGTACTCCACCCGCACGAAGGCCATGCGCGCCGATCCCGGCGTGGGCATCTCTTCTTGCGGCGTCCAGTAGTGCGACATCGCGACGTCGACCCAGTCGGCCACTCGCGCGCTCGTGATCTTGCGCCCCTTGGCCCCGAACCAACGGCTTGCATTCAAGAGGCGAGGCAGCGCCGCATCGAGTGGCGAACGCCGGTCCGTCCCGAACAGCTCGGTCCACGAGCTCTTCACCGAGACGAGCGGGATCGACGGCGAGGTCGCGTCTTGTGCCTCGACCGGTTCCAGCGCGAGCCAGTAGAACGCGTGCGGGCCGAGGGTCAGCAGGTACGGGAGGTCGCCGATCGCCGGGAACGACGTCTGGCCGAACAGCTCGACCGGGTGCGCGCCACGGAATTCGTGGAGATCGAGCTCGACGTACTGCGCGTACCGCGAGAGGTTGGCGACGACGAGCACCTGGCCGCCTTCGTCGCGCCGCAAGAACGCGAGCACTCGGTGGTTCTCGGGCGAGAGCAGCTCGATCGAACCGTGCGCGAACACCGGATTGCGCCGGCGGAGCGCGATGAGGCGCCGTACCCACCACAAGAGCGAGTCGGGATTGTCGAGCTGGGCGTCGACGTTCACGCTCTCGTAGCTGGTACTCGGGGTCGATGATCATGGGCAGGTACAGGCGCTGCGGGTTCGCCTCGGAGAAGCCCGCGTTCCGGTCCGCGCTCCACTGCATCGGCGTGCGGACCGAGTCGCGGTCGCCGAGGTAGACGTTGTCGCCCATGCCGATCTCGTCGCCGTAGTAGAGGATAGGCGTGCCCGGCAGCGAGCACAGGAGCGCGTACATCAGCTCGATCTTGTGGCGGTGGTTCTGCAGCAGCGGCGCGAGTCGCCTCCGGATTCCGAGGTTGACCCGCATGACGCGGGTCGCGGGCGTACGCGCTGGTACATGTAGTCGCGCTCCTCGTCGGTGACCATCTCGAGCGTGAGCTCGTCGTGGTTGCGCAGGAACACCGCCCACTGGCAACCGTCGGGGGGTTGCGGGGTCTGGCGCAAGATGTCGACGATCGGGAACCGGTCTTCCATCCGGAGGCGCCATGAACAACCGCGGCATCAGCGGGAAGTGGAACGCCATGTGGCATTCATCGCGCGTCACCGAAGTAGGCGGCCGCGTCCTCGGGCCACTGGTTCGCTTCGGCCAGGAGCATGCGATCGGCGAAGCGCGCGTCGATCGAGCGCCGGATCTCCTTCAAGAAGTCGTGGGTCTCCTGGAGGTTCTCGCAGTTCGTACCCTCGCGCTCGAAGAGGTAGGGGATCGCGTCGAGCCGCAAACCGTCGACGCCCAACTCGAGCCAGAACTCGATGGTACGCAGCATCCACGCCGCACCTCCGGGTTGTCGAAGTTGAGGTCCGGTTGATGCGCGTAGAAACGGTGCCAGTAGTACTGCGCGGCCGCGTCGTCCCACGACCAGTTGGAACGTTCGAAGTCACGGAAGATGATGCGGGCGTCGTCGTAGCGCGTCGAGTCGTCGCTCCACACGTAGCAGTTGCGGTAGCGGCTACCCGGGCCGGGCGCTGCGGGCCCGCTGGAACCACGGGTGCTGGTCCGAGGTGTGGTTCAGGACGACCTCGGTGATGACGCGCAGCTCGCGCCGGTGCGCCTCGTCGAGGAACCGGCGGAACTGGCGCAGGTTCCCGTACGACGGGTTGATGCCGCGGTAGTCGGAGATGTCGTAGCCCTCGTCGCGCAACGGCGACGGGTAGAAGGGCAGCAGCCAGATCGCGGTGATCCCGAGGTCTTGGAGGTAGTCGAGCTTGCGGGTGAGCCCGCGAAAGTCGCCGATGCCGTCGCCGTCGCTGTCGGCAAAAGCGCGAACGTGCAGCTGGTAGATGACCGCGTCGCGGTACCAGGTGGGGTCCGACAACAGCAAAGGGCTGCTGCGCCGCAATCGATCCGACTCGTCGATCGCGTCCTCGGTCATGACGCGCCGGCATTCGTGGGTTCGAGCGTGAAGACATGGGCCGGTACCGAGGCCGGATCGAGTTGCACGAAGTTGTGCGGCCCGTTCCAGTTGTACGACACACCGGTCAACAGGTCGCGTACGACGTACGCCTCGTCCCACCGCCACTCCGAGGCACGGCAGGTCGAGCGAGGTCATCCCCGACTGCACCTGCCGAGGGTCGAGGTTGACCACGAAGAGCATCCGATCGGTGGCCGTGGTCTTGGTCCAGCAGACCAGCTGGTCGTTGTCGACGCCGTGGAAGCGGAGCGTGTCGTTGCGCTGCAGCGCGGGATGGGCGCGGCGAATCTCGTTCAGACGGGCGATGAAGTATCGGAGGCTGTCGGGGCGGTCGATGTCCCAATGGCGGATCTGGTACTTCTCGGAATCGAGGTACTCCTCCGAGCCCGGTTCGCGCGCGGTGTGCTCCTGCAGCTCGAAGACCGGTCCGTACACGCCGTACACCGCCGACAGCCCGCCGCGAGCACGGCGCGGGCGATGAAGGTGCCCCGGGTCCCGTACTGCAGGGCTTCGTGCAGGATGTCAGGAGTGTTCGGCCACACGTTCGGGCGGAAGTAGTCGGAGAGCGGTGGGGTTGTGAGCTCGGTGAAGTACTCCGTGAGCTCGTGTTTCGAGTTTCGCCAGGTGAAGTACGTGTACGACTGGGTGAAGCCGACCTTTGCGAGCTGTTCCATGACGCGTGGCCGGGTGAACGCCTCCGCGAGGAAGATCACGTCGGGATCGTCCTCGCGCAGCTCGCGCGAGCAGCCACTCCCAGAAGCCGAACGGCTTCGTGTGGGGGTTGTCGACGCGGAACACGCGCACGCCCGGGCCATCCAGAAGCGCACCACGCCCAGCAGGGCGGCCCAGAGCGCGACCCGGTCCTCGGAGTCGAAGTCGAAGGGGACGATGTCCTCGTAGTTCTTCGGCGGGTTCTCGGCGTAGGCAACGAACCGTCGGGGCGGTGGCGGAACCAAGCCGGATGCTCCCGGACCCAGGGGTGGTCGGGAGCGGCCTGGAAGGCGAGATCCAGCGCGATCTCGATTCCCTTCGACTGCGCGGCCGTCACGAGACGGTCGAAGTCGGCGAAGGTCCCGAGGGATGGATGGATGGCGTTATGCCCGCCGTCGGCGCTGCCGATCGCCCACGGGCTCCCGGGGTCGTCGGTTGGGCGACTGTCGTGTTGTTCGCGCCCTTGCGGTGCGCGAAACCGATCGGGTGGATCGGCGGCAGGTACAAGACGTCGAAGCCCATCTCCGCGATCGTGTCGAGTCGGTCGATCACGTCGATGAGCGTGCCGGGGCGCCCCGGATCTGGTGATGCCGAACGCGGGAACAACTCGTACCACGCCGCGCAACCGGCGAGCGGCCGCTCGACGCGGATCACCGAGGTCGTCTCGAAGACGCAGCCGTCGTCGGGATCGAGTACCGCGCGCGGCACGCCACGAAGTCGTCGAGCTCGCTGCGCACAGTCGCGTCGAACGCCGTCCGCAGGCGCGTCGCCCACGCCAGGAGCTCGTTGGTGTCCTGTCCGCGAGCCTGTTTGGCGACGGTTTCGGCGAGCTGTGCGCCTTCCTCACGTTCGAGCTCGACGTCGAGGCCGGCGTCGAACTTCGCGACGATGCCGTGACACCAGGTCGCGACGGGGTCGCGCCAGGCCACCACGCGGAACCTGAGCTCACCGATCCGGTCGACCGTGAACTCACCCTGCCAGCGGTCGTTGCCGAGGGGGCGCATCCAGGTCGACTGCCAGCGGTGCTTGCCGCGCCGGCGGTGATCGAGCCGAACTGCTATCTCGTCGTGCCCGTAGGTGAACGCGTCGGCTTCGACGACGACCACCTCGTCGATGATGCGTTTGACCGCGAAGCGCCCGTGCTCCACGTCGGGACTCACGTGCTCGATCGCAACCCGTTCCCGCTGATTCGGCACCCGCAACACCAACTCCTCGCTGACGCGCAGCAGATGTCGCCCGACCCGGCCGAGCAGACCGGGGCACCGACACCGTTCGCGAATTACCTGGACACACAGATCTCGCATTGCCCGAACGCCCGCCCGCGACGACACCCCGGGAGATACCCAGTGGAGTTCGGGACTACTCGGGACGTTCGTCGCAATTACATCGGATGTCGACGCCCGTATCCGCGGGATTGCGCGGCGGTGAATGCGGGATTACGAGCCCGCGACACCGGAGGCGGCCCGGGTGATTCGTGGACGGGTCCGCCGGTCCGCTCAGCACGCTCGAGGACGGCTCGGCGCCGGCCATGCGCGGCCGAGCCCGGCGGACTGTCAGAATCGACGGTTCCGGACTCGATCATGGGGATCATCGACGTGTTGCAGGTTTGGCCGGGGAGGCCGTTTCCACTGGGTGCCACCTACGACGGTCGGGGTACCAACTTCTCGTTGTTCTCCGAGAACGCGCTGGGAGTCGAGCTGTGCCTGTTCGACGACGACGACGTGGAGACCCGGGTCGACGTCGGCGAGCGGACCGCCTTCGTCTGGCACTGCTACCTGCCCGGGATCGGACCGGGCCAGCGGTACGGATACCGGGTACGGGGTCCGTACGAACCGAGCCGCGGGTTGCGCTTCAACGCCGCGAAGCTGCTGGTCGACCCGTACGCCAAGGCCATCGACGGTCCGGTGCGCTACAAGGTCGCCAACGTGTTGCCGTATGTGCCGGGTGGCGACGGCGACCTCGAGGTCGACGACGAGGACGACGTCGAAGCGATGCCGAAGGGTGTCGTCATCGACGAGACCTTCGACTGGGAGGGTGACCGTCCGCTGAATCGCCCGTGGTCGGAGACCGTGATCTACGAGACCCACGTGAAGGGCTTCACCCGGCTGAACGAGCGGGTGCGCGAGGACCTGCGCGGCACTTACGCCGGTCTGGCCTCCGAGGTGGCGATCGAGTACCTGCGCGACCTCGGCGTCACCGCGGTCGAGCTGCTCCCCGTGCATCACGTCGCCGACGAGGCGTACCTCATCGAGAAGGGACTCACGAACTACTGGGGTTACAGCTCCATCGGCTATTTCGCGCCGCACTCGCTCTACTCGGCCACAGGTGCGCGAGGCGAGCAGCTGCGCGAGTTCAAGGGCATGGTGAAGGCCCTTCACCGCGCCGGCATGGAGGTGATCCTCGACGTCGTCTACAACCACACCGCCGAGGGCAATCATCTGGGCCCGATGCTCGCGTTCCGTGGCATCGACAACCCGTCGTACTACCGGCTCTCGGCCGAGGACCCCCGGTACTACGTCGACTACACCGGGACCGGGAACAGCCTCAATCCGGTGCACCCCAGCGTGTTGCGCCTGATCATGGACTCACTGCGCTACTTCGTCGGCAACTGTCACGTGGACGGCTTCCGGTTCGATCTGGCCGCTGCGCTTGCTCGCGAATTCCACGAGGTCGACCGTCTTTCCGCCTTCTTCGACATCATCTACCAGGATCCGATCCTGTCCCAGGTGAAGTTGATCGCCGAGCCCTGGGACATCGGCGAGGGCGGGTACCAGGTTGGCAACTTTCCCGTGCTCTGGACGGAGTGGAACGGGCTGTACCGCGACGTCGTCCGCGACTTCTGGCGGGGCGAGGCCCGCATCGGTGACTTCACCGAGCGCTTCGCCGGCTCGGCCGACCTGTACCAGCGTGACGGTCGGCGTCCCTTTGCGTCGATCAACTTCGTGACCGCGCACGACGGCTTCACGCTCGCCGACCTCGTCTCCTACAACGACAAGCACAACGAGGCGAACCTGCGAGGAGAACCGCGACGGGACCGACGACAACCGCAGCTGGAACTGCGGCGCCGAGGGCCCGACCGACGATCCCGGGGTCAACGCCCTCCGCGGTCGCCAGCAGCGCAACTTCATCGCGACGCTGCTGCTCTCGCAGGGCGTGCCGATGCTGCTCGGCGGCGACGAGTTCGGCCGGACCCAGCAGCGGCAACAACAACGCCTATTGCCAGGACAACGAGATCTCCTGGTACGCGCTGGGACCACGAGCCGACGCACGAGTCGTTGCGGGACTTCACCCGGCGGATGGTCAAGCTCCGCGACGACCATCCCGTGTTCCGGCGCACGACCTTCTTCGCCGGGGAGCCCGACGAGAACGGCCTCGCCCGACGTGTTCTGGTTCCGCCCCGACGGTCGGCGCATGGCCCGCCGCGAATGGGACGCGCGCGGGAGCGGACGCCTCGGCGTGTTCCTCAACGGGAACGCGCTGCGTGCCGTCACCGCCGAGGGTGAGCCGTTGCGCGACGACTCCTTTCTCGTCATCTTCAACGCGCACCACGAGCCGACCGCGTTCGTGCTGCCGACCCGACGCTTCGGTCGTCGCTGGCAGATCGAAGTGTCGACGTCGGGGACGGGCGAGGGCGCCGAGTTCTCGGCCCGAGCCGAGGTCACGGCCGAAGCGCGGTCGCTCCTCGTGCTGAGGCGGGTGCAGTGAACGCGAACCCGTCCCGGCCGGCGACGGCGAGAGGCGGGTTTTCGGGCGGGGGCCGGCGGGTATGCACGAGCCATGCCGTGGTCTCGCCAAGGTGTTGGCGGCGAAGAACCTGCCGATCAGGTCGATGTGCCCGACACGTTGCTCCTCGAGGCGGCCCGGCTCGGTTTCGACCTCGTCAGCTACCAGACCGACAGTGACCAGACGGTGTGGGAATGGCGTCAGGGCGACGGTCCCCGTCCGCAGTTCGTGACCGAACGGGTGGCCCGGGAGTGGATGTCGGAATGGTTGGCGCGCCAACCCGCCGCGGTCGAGCCGGAGCCGATCGAGCGTCGCCGACGCGCCCGAGCCACCTCCGGTGCCGGCGAGTTCCTGCACGAAGTTGCCGAGTCGGCGTAGCTCCGGGCGCGGGCCGGTTCAGCGGACCGGCGGAGTCGAGCGCGACTGGAACTGCGGAGTCCGCAGGGGGCCGCCGCTCTCGGCGGGCCCGGTCGCACCGGTTTCGCCCTTCAGCGCCGCGGCGACCGCATCGCCGTCGACGGTCTCGTGCGCGACCAGATCGACGACGAGCCGGTCGAGCGCGTCTCGGTGGTCGGTGAGCAGCGCGAGGGCGCGCTTCTCGGCTTCCCGCAGGAGATCCGACACCTCCTCGTCGATGACACGCTGCGTTGCCTCCGCGTACGCGCGGCCGTGCACCTGTTCGCTACCCAGATACATGGGCGATCCGCTCGCGAAGCCGACGGGCCCGAGCCGCTCGCTCATGCCGTACTCGCGGACCATCTTGGTCGCCAGGTCGGTCGCGCCGGCGAGGTCGTTCGACGCGCCCGTCGAGCCCTCGCCGAGCACGAGCGAGCTCCGCCGCCCGTCCGCCCAGGCGGACGGCGAGGGAGTCCGTACAGGTAGCTCTCGCCGTAGAGGTGCCGTCCACCAGCGGGAGCTGCTCGGTGACGCCGAGCGTCTGCCCGGCGGGCAGGATCGTCACCTTGGCCACCGGGTCGGCGTGCTTGGAGAGGCGCCGCTACCAGCGCGTGACCCGACTCGTGCACGGCCACGGCGTACTTCTCCTCGGGCAGGAGCGCGTTCGAGTCGCCTCCCTCCGGCCGAGCAGGATGCGGTCGCGTGCCTCGGCGAAGTCGGCGGCCGTAATCATGTCCCTGTTGTCGCGGACCGCCAAGATGGCCGCCTCGTTCACCAGGTTGGCGAGGTCGGCGCCGGAGAAGCCCGGGCGTGCCGCGCGCGACCACGTCGAGGTCGACGTTCGGCGCCGAGCTCTTGTCGCGTGGTGTGGACCGCCAGGATGGCCTTGCGCTCGATCAGGTTAGGCAGCGGGATCTCCACCTGGCGATCGAAGCGGCCGGGCCGCAGCAGCGCGGGATCGAGGTCTCCGGCCGGTTCGTCGCGGCGAGCACGACGACGCCCGATGGTGGGATCGAAGCCGTCCATCTCCGCGAGCAGCTGGTTGAGCGTCTGCTCCCGCTCGTCGTTGGAGACGACGGCGCCCGACCCGCGCGGCGCTGGCCGATCGCGTCGACCTCGTCGATGAAGACGATCGCGGGCGCCGCTTGCGGGCCTCGGCGAACAGGTCGCGCACCCGGGCGGCGCCGACGCCGACGAACATCTCGACGAAGCTCGAGCCGGTCAGGCAGAAGAAGGGCACGTCGGCCTCGCCCGGCCACGGCGCGCGCGAGCAGCGTCTTGCCGGTGCCCGGCGGGCCGACCATGAGCACGCCGCGCGGCACGACCGCGCCGGCCCGCTGTGTAGCGATCGGGGTTGCTTCAGGAAGTCGACGACCTCGCTGATCTCGTGCTTGGCGCCTTCGTAGCCGGCGACGTCGGCGAAGCGGGTCTTAGGGCCGGTCCTCGGTCGTACACCTTGGCCTTGGACCGGCCGATGCCGATCACGCCACCCGCGAGCTGCCGGGTCGCGCGACGGCTGATGTAGAAGTACGCGCCCAGGAGTAGGAGCAGGGGCGCCAGGCCGCCGATGATGCTCCAGAGACTGGTGGAGCTCGACGTGCCGCTCACCGTCACCTTGTGTGCGATCAGCTCGGCCGTGAGCGCATCGTCCTTGAGCCGGCGGGGATGCGCGACTGGTAGTGCGTCTTGTTCTTGTCGGTGAGGACGCCGGTCACCTTCCCGGACGTGTCGATGACCGCCGTCGACACCTGGTCGGCGTCGACCTTGGCCTTCCAATCACTGAATGCCAGGTTCGTCGTCGCGGGCTTCGAGCTGGGCAGGAACAACAAGATCAACGTCACCACGAGGCCGGCGATCCAGAGCGTGTGCATCCAGGGTGGCGCCGGCTTGCGGCCGGTCGGCGGTCGCGGCGGGTCGGTCGGAGGGCCGGATTTTGCCGAGCTCGACCGGTGTACGGAAAACGACGACATGAACGATCCCTGCTCGAGTACCCGGTTGCAAGCTACCGGGACGCTCGGTGTTCGGGCGATACTGCACCGGTGATCCAGCCTCAGTTGAACGAGCTCGGGTTCTATGTCCTCGCGGGAGCGCCGCAGTCGCCGGTCGAGCTGATCGAGGAAGTCGCCGCGGGCGAGGCCCTCGGGCTCGGTTCGACGTTCATCTCGGAACGGTTCAACATCAAGGAGGCGTTCACCCTCTCGGGCGCGGTCGGCGCGACCTCATCGACGCTCGGCGTCGCGACGGCGGCGACGAATCACAACACGCGGCACCCGATCGTGACTGCCGCGCACGCGACCACGATGCACCGTCTCACGGGGGGCCGGTTCACGCTCGGGCTCGGGCGAGGGATCGCGCCCCTGTTCGACGCGTACGGCATCCCGCGCATCACGACCGCGCAGATCGAGGACTTCGTCGGCCTGATGCGGCGGCTCTGGAAGGGCGAGGTCGTGTTCGGCCACGACGGACCTGCGGGCACGTTCCCGGTGCTGCATCTCGACGCCTCCTTCGACGAGGACATTCCCTTGCTGTTCGTCGCGTTCGGGCCAATTCGCTGGCGCTCGCCGGGCGCTGCTTCGACGCGGTGGTGTTGCATACGTTCTTCACGGACGAAACGGTCGAGCGGTGCGTCGCGGCCGTGCGACGAGCGGCCGAGGAGGCCGGACGGGATCCCGCATCGGTGCGCATCTGGTCGTGTTACGCGACGATCGGCGACCACCTCCCCGAACCGCTGCGGTTGAAGAAGACGGTGGGACGGCTCGCCACCTACCTACAGGGTTACGGCGACCTGCTGGTCGAGACCAACGGCTGGGACCCGGAAGTGCTCGCGCGCTTCCGTGCGGACGACGTCGTGTCGACCTTTCCGGGGGCGCTCGACACCAAGGCCGATACCGCGACGCTCGAACACGTGGCGACCCTGCTGCCCGACGAGTGGCTCGAACCCGCGGCGACGGGCGACGCGAAGCGGTGCGCGGCGCGGGTCCTGCACCAGTTCGACCTCGGGGTCGACGGTGTCATCATGCACGGCGCCACGCCGACCGAGCTTGCACCGATCGTCGAGGAGTACCGCACCGTCCGCCCGCCCGATCGCTTCGACGGATGCGCCGCGAATCCGGGGAGGACCCGATGACGACGATGTTGGGAACGTTCGTTCTGCGTTTCGACCTGCGCGCACCCGCGTTCGGTGCGCCGGTCGTGGACCTCTACGCGGCCGCACTCGACATGGCGGCGTGGAGCGAGGACCACGGCTTCACGGCCATCGCCGTTTCCGAGCATCACGCCACTGACGACGGCTATCTCCCGTCCCCACTGGTCATGGCGTCGGCGATCGCAGCTCGGACGCACCAGATCGCGATCAGTGTCGCCGCGCTGTTGGTGCCGCTGTACGACCCGGTGAAGCTGGCGGAGGACATCGCCGTCCTCGACCACATCAGCCGGGGTCGGGTCTCCTACGTCGCGGGCATCGGCTACCGACCGGCGGAGTACTCGTCGCTCGGGAAGAGTTACGGCGATCGCGCCCGCGACGTGGAGGCCGCGATCGCTCTGATGAAGCGGGCGTGGACGGGCGAACCGTTCGAGCACGAGGGCCGGCTCATCCAGGTGCGACCGACGCCGTACTCCCAGCCGCACCCGATGTTGTGTTACGGCGGAGGGTCTCGCGCCGCGGCCCGGCGCGCGGCCCGGCTCGATCTGCCGTTCTTCCCGCAGCTGCGCTCGGACGGTCTCGTCGCCGAATACGAGTCGGAGCGCGAGCGGTTGGGTCTCCCCCCCGGGTTCGTCATCAGCCCCGGGACCGGTCCGTTGAACGTGTTCGTCTCGGAGGATCCCGATCGGACGTGGGCCCTCATCGGCGAACACCTGCTGCACGACGCGCGGAGCTACGCCCAATGGCAGCTCGACGCCAAGATGGACTCGGTCGCGCTCGACACTGCCACGACGGTCGACGAGCTGCGTCGCAACGACGTGTATACGGTCGTGACCCCCGCCGAGTGCGTCGAGCTCGTGCGCACACACGGTTCGCTCGCGATGCATCCGCTGTGCGGGGGGATACCTCCCGAGGATCGCGTGGCAGTCACTCGAGCTCGTCGCGTCGCAGGTGCAGCCCCGACTCGCCGAATGACGGCCGCTACCCCGTGTGCAGCCAGCGGTGCACAGGGTCTTCGTGCATCGCGAGCTGGCGCGGCTCGCCGACGAGCGCCCACAGGTAGTACAGGCGGTACCCGGGCGCCGCGCACACCGGGTGATATCCGCGCGGGATGCCGACGATGCTGCCGTGCTTCAAGAACACGGCTTCGGCCCGGCCGTTCGACTCGTACAAACCCTGGAACCCGAAGCCGTCGGGCCGGTCGAACCGGTAGTAATACACCTCTTCGAGCGCGTTCTCGCCGTCGCCACCGTCGTGCTTGTGAGGTGGGAACGAAGACCACTGCCCGGGCTCGTTGAACGTCTCGCCGACAAGGAGGTGACGGGCGGGAACCGCGTCGTCGATCACGTCGTGGACATCACGCTGCCATCCGGGTCTGCCGCGCGGTTGTACGACGACTCCGTCGGGATGCACGACCACCCGTTCCTGACCGCTCGCCGCGAGCTCGTATCCGAGCGTGGTCACGAACGCGAGCTCGGCGTTGCTGCTGGCTTCGATCTCGATCGACGAGCCGGGTGGGAGATAGACCACGGTCACGCGCTGGTCGAACACCGACGTGCGCTTGGCGGGCTCACCCTCGAACGCGACCTCGCCCTCCAACAGCACCAGTGCCGCCTCTTGGCCGGCGGGGGGAGCCGCGACGTAGGAATCGGCCCCACCGAGGGTCACGATCTCGAGCCCGACGTGCGCTCCTCGGTAGGAGATCGGGCTCATCCGCGGAGTCCGATCGCGTGTGGGTTGCCCGGGGGCGGGAGCGGGTGGCGGAAGAGCGCGGCTGCGTTCTCGTGGCTGATCTTGGCGATCTCGTCGGCAGGAAGACCGCCGAACACGTCGCCGAAGACCTGTTGGGTGTCGGGCCACGTGCCGTCGCCGTGCGGATAGTCGGATTCGAAGGTGATGTTCTCGACTCCGATCGTGTAGCGGGTGCTCAGGGTGGACGGATCATCGATCGTCGAGAACCAGAAGTTGCGGCGCAGCACTTCGGCGGGACGCAGGGC
This sequence comes from uncultured Actinomycetes bacterium, assembly GCA_963784845.1. GTDB lineage: Bacteria > Actinomycetota > Acidimicrobiia > IMCC26256 > PALSA-610 > PALSA-610. The sequence goes on from CAWASN010000007.1 coordinate 548,315, forward strand.
CCCCGGGAAGTAATCGCCGTAGCCGGAGCGGTCCACGATGTTCTCGAGCCGGTCGTGCAACATGGCGACCCAGCCGATCCCGCCCTCGCTCATGATGATCCGCAGGCCGGGGTACCGGACCGGGTACGGCGACCAGAGCCATTCCGCGCACGCGCTCAGCGAGAGTTGACCGAAGAGCGTGGCTCCGAGCGGCACCATCGGCGAGCCGGCCGGCATGTCGGCCACACCCGTCGAGCCGACGTGCAGGCAGACCACGGTCTCCGTGTCCGCGCAGGCAGCGAGGATCGGGTCCCACCAGTCCGAGAAGATCGGTTCCATGCCGATGCGGTGCGGCATCTCGGGGAGCGTCACCGCGGTGAATCCGCGCCCGGCATTGCGCCGGATCTCCCGCGCGGCCTCGTCCGGATCTCCGAGGAACGTGATGCCCATCGGGACGATCCGGTCCGGGTACTTGGAGAACCACTCGTCGTGGAACCAGTCGTTCCACGCGCGCGTCACCGCGAGGCCCAACTCCGGATCGCTGCACCGCGAGAACACGCGGCCGCAGAAGCCGGTGACCTGCGAGGGAAAGTTCACCGATGCCCAGACGCCGTTGATGTCCATGTCGCGGATGCGCGCATCGACGTCGTAACAGCCCGGGCGCATCTCCTCGAAGCGTGTCGGCTCGACCTTCCAGTCTTCGCGCTTGCGGCCGACGACCGCGTTCAACCCGACTTGAAAGAACACCTGACCGTCGAAATGCCACACCTCGTGGCCTTCCTCGGTCTCGACGACCCTGGGCGCGAGCTCCTGGAGGCGTGCCGGAAGCCGGCCGTCGAACATGCCGGCCGGCTCGACGAGATGATCGTCGGTGGAAAAGAGCGTGTACCGGATCGGGCGCGGATCCGGGTCGGCTTCGAGGCCGTGCGTCTCACTCTTGCGCCAGTTGAGCCGGATGCCGGGGCTGCCAACCATGGCGGCAAGGGTATTCCCGGACGAAGCGGGTGTGCCCTTGCCGCCGCGGCATGTGCATTGCGCCTCAGGCCTTGACCCATTCGGCGTCGATGATGAGCTTGACCCGGTCGCCGACCAGCACACCGCCGGTCTCGAGCGCGACGTTCCACTCGAGCCCCCACTCCTTGCGGCTCACCTCGGTCTCGGCGCTGAAGCCGATGCGGGTGTCACCCCACGGCGACGCTTGTGTCCCGAGATATTCACCCCGGAGAATGACCGGGTGGGTGTTGCCGGCGACGGTCAGCTCGCCTTCGAGCGTGAACTCGCCGTCGCCCTTGTCCGTGACCTTGGTGGAACGGAAGGTGATGGACGGGTACTTCTCGACATCGAAGAAGTCGGCCGAGCGCAGGTGCTCATCGCGCTTGGGGTCGCCGCTGTCGACCCCGGCGACGTCGATGGTCGCCTCGACCGACGACTCCGTCGGATCGGTGGCGATCACGAGCTTGCCGGCGGTGACGGGGAAGCGTCCGCGGACCTTGGTGACCATGAGGTGACGGGCGCTGAAGGACACGTGAGAGTGGCTCTGGTCGAGGGTGTACTCGCCCGCGGCGGGGACGAAGGTGTCGGTCTTGGCAGTGGTACTGGCCATGGTGGGCTCCTCTGTGGATTCGTGGCAGGCGCAGTGTTTGCTATCGCAACGATATGCACAATGCTTGTGGGCGCAAGAACATTCCCGGAGCCTCAAGTTAGGATCGAACGATGAGCGAGCCCGAAGCTCCGTGGCTCTCCGCGCCGGAGATGGACGCCTGGCAGCGGTTCGTCCAGGCCTCGACGGGAATCCTGGCGATGCTCGACAACGAGCTGCAGGCCGAGCGGGGCATGAGCCTGGGCGACTACGAGGTGCTCCACTTCCTCTCGGCCGGTCCCGACCACGCGGTCCGGATGAGCGAGCTGGCGGCGAGGCTGCACCTGTCGCCCAGCGGCATCACCCGTCGCATCGACGGGCTCGTGAAGAGCGGGTTCGTCGAACGGCGACGGTGCCCGAGCGATCGGCGGGGCTCGAACGCCGTCCTCACGCCGCTCGGCTTGAAGGCACTCACGAACGCCGCGCCCACCCACGTTCGGGGCGTGCGCGAGCACTTCGTCGACCGCCTCCGGGCCGACCAGCTCGCCGCTCTCGCGTCGGCGCTTTCGGCCATCGATGTCGACGAGCAACGCGCCGCGGGCGGTTGCGACGCCGCCGGCCTCGCCGACGAGTAGCACCGCCTCCCCCTTACACCACCTCAGACGCCCGCGCGCATGCGCCAGTGCGCGTCGCGCGCGGCGCGGGCGAGGGCACCGTGGTGGTGGTGCCATTCGGTGCCGGCGACGTCGTCGACGGAGCGCCACGCGACTTCGGTTACCTCGTGGAGCTGGGGCCGGAGCCGACCTCCGGTGATCGAGCAGAGGTAGACGACCGACACCGTTCCGTGCGGGAGCTCGCCGGCGTGGGCCGGTCGGTAGAACACGCCGACGAGTCGCTCGACGCGCGCCTGCAGGCCGGCCTCTTCGGCGAGCTCCCGCACGACGGTGCGCGCGGGCGACTCGTTCGGGTCGACCCAGCCGGCGACGAGACCCCACTTCCCGTCGTCGACGCGACGTACGAGCAGGATGCGGTCGCGCTCGTCGAAGACCGCGGCGTCGGCACCGACCTTCGCCGTCACGTATCCGATGTCGGACGCGAATCGATCGTGCACGGCGGCGTGGCCGAGCGTCGTGTGTTTCACGTAACCGAGCTCGGCGGCTGTGAGCAGCTTCGTGTAACGCTCGCGATCGAAGGGGTTGTCGCTGAAGTGGAGACCGGAACGTGCAACGGCTTGCACTTCGTCGAGGAGCGCGAACACGTCGCGTCGGTTCTCGTCGTTCACGGGCCGGTTCTCGTCGTTCACGGGCCGGTTCTCGTCGTTCACGGGCCGGTTCTCGTCGTTCACGGGCCAGTTCTCGTCGTTCACGGCCCGGTTCTCGTCGTTCACCAGCGCCGGTCGCTCACGACAACCAGTCGGCGATCACCTTCGCGAGTGCTTCGCCCCTGTCCTCTTGGAGGAAGTGGCCGCCGCCCTCGATGGTCGTGTGGGGCTGCCCGGCGCAACCCGGGACTTCACGTCGGAACGCACCGTCGCCCCCTCGGGTGATGGGGTCCTGGTCGGAGAACGCGGTGAGGAAAGGCTTCTTCCACGTTCGCAGGGTGTCCCACGCCTTGCGGTTCGCGATCGACGCCGGATCGTCCGGAGCGGTCGGTACGAGCATCGGGAACTGGCGCGCCCCGGCTTTGTACGAGTCGTCGGGGAACGGCGCGTCGTAGGCGCCGACGACCGCAGCGTCGGGCGTGGTGTGACAGCCCGTGCTCACGATGAAGCCGACCGCGAAGTCCTCGACGGTCTGGGAGAACCGCTGCCACGCGACGAAGGCTTCCCCGGGCGGGGTGTCGCCGGTGGGCAGGAACGTGTTCGCGGTGACGACCCGTGCGAACCGGTCGGGGTGCTCGCCCACCAAGCGCAATCCGACGAGCCCGCCCCAGTCCTGGCCGACGAGCGTGACGTCGTGCAGGTCGAGCCGGTCGAACAGCGCGGCGCGCATCCACTCGACATGGCGGGCGTAGGTGTAGTCGCTTCGTTCGCTCGGCTTGTCGGATCGGCCGAAGCCGACGAGGTCCGGCGCGATGCAGCGAAGGCCCGCCGCGGTGAGCACCGGAATCATCTTGCGATACAAGAAGCACCACGACGGTTCGCCGTGCATGAGCACCACGACCGGCCCCGTCTCCGGTCCTTCGTCCAGGTAGTGCACGCGGAGCTTCCCGCTCGTGCCGTAGCCCTCCACATCGCCCCCGGATACCTCCAGGTAATGCGGCGCAAACGGAAAGCCGGGCAGACCTGTGAACCGTTCGTCGGGCGTGCGCAATGCCGCCATCGTGCAGCTCCTGGGGATCGGCGAAGGCGAAAGCGATCGAACGTACTGCTCATCCGGATCGGCCGGCAACGCGCCCGACCGATCTCAGGCCACGAGACCGGGCTACGGACGCCGGTAGTCGCTCACGTAACCGGGTACGCCGACCAAGACGTCCGGGGCGGCGATCGGTACACCGTACGCCGGCGCGATGGGCAGTTCGCCTGCCCAGATGGGAAGGCCGAGATCCTCCTCGTCGTCGACGGGTCCGCCGGTTCGCACCTTCGCCGAGGCCTCGTCGATCGGCAGTCGCAGCACCGAAGTCGCGCGCAGCTCGGAGTCCGACGGTGGGCGGGCGTCGGCGCAGCGACCGGGGACGACGTGCTCGACGAGCGCGTGGAGTGCGGCGCGCTTCTCGTCGGCGTCGTCGACGAATGTCGAAATGCCGAACACCATGACCGAGCGATAGTTCATGGAATGGTGGAACTGCGACCGGGCGAGCACCAGGCCGTCGACGAGCGTGACGGTCACGCAGGTCTCGATACCTCCCGCCAACGCTCGGAGCATGTGGTTCGCGACCGCACCGTGCACGTACAGCTGGTTGTCGATCCGTGCGTGAATGGTCGGGATCACGAAGGGCCGACCATCGATCGCGAAACCGACGTGACACGCCAGCGCTTCGTCGATCACGGCGTTGACGATGTCCCGCTCGTAGCGCGCTCGCGCGGGCAGTCTGCGCACCTTGGTGCGGTCGGTCGGGGTGATCTGCATGCCGGAACCGTAGATGCGCCCGAGGGCCCGGCGAGCGCATTTTCGTCGGACTGTGCGAGAGTGGCGCGATGGCTGTCGATCGCGTACGGATGGGAATCGTGGGCACGGGCAACATCGCCACGCTCAATGTGCCCGGCTACCTGGAACACGAGCACTGCGACGTCGTGGCGGTGTGCGATCCCCGCCCCGAGGTGCTCGAGCGGCGGATGTCGGAGTGGGGAGTCGAGCGCGGGTACCTCGAGCTCGAGGAGCTGCTGACCGACGACGACATCGACGCCGTCGAGATTTTGAGCCCGACGCCGTTGCATGCCGAGCACACCATCGCCGCGCTGCGTGCGGGCAAGCACGTGTCGTGCCAGAAACCGATCGCGAACGACGTCGGCGACGCCCGGCGGATGATGGATGCGGCACGGGAGTCGGGTCGGGTCTTCCGTGTCACGGAGAACTGCTGTCACTACCCGCCGCTGCGCAAGGCGCGCGATCTCGTCCGCGACGGGGCGATCGGCATACCGACGGTCGTCCGTATCAAGACGGTCGTCGGACGCACCGAGTCGCGCTTCCAGGCCGCTCTCGACCCGCACGGGTACACGTGGCGCTTCAACTCGGAGAGTCCCGGCGGCCACCTCTTCGACGACGTGATGCACAAGTACGCGATGGCGCTGTGGCTGGTCGACACCGACATCCACAGCGTGCAGTCCGTTGTCCGCCAGGGACCGCTGTTCTTCGAGGCACCCACGGTCGCACTGTTCGAATACGACCGCGACGACCTGCTCGGCATGATGGAGGTGTCGTACGCCCCCGACATGTTCATTCGCAGCGACTACTACGGCGCCGACGAGTTCTTCGAGATCCAGGGCACGCGCGGGTTCATATGGGTGACGCGCCTGTGCGGCAACCTGCATCTGAGCCTTCCGCCCGTCGTCTTGTACGAGGAGGACGGGCGCCAGACGTCCTTCGCCGAGCTCGACGGGTCGTACGACGGCTCGTTTCGACGATCCGCGACGGCGTTCGTCGACAGCCTGCTCGCCGGTGAGGCCCCCGATCTCGATCCCGCCCTCGCGGACGCGGGCTCTGCAGCTGTGCTTCGCGGTGTACCAGGCGTCGAACGAACGCCGACCCGTCGAGCTGTCGAGCATCGACGGTCGGGTCAGCCCGAACGGTTGGCCGCCCACGGAGGCGAAGCTGCACGACGATGTCGAGGAGATGTTTCGCCGTGAAGCCGCTCGGGCGGAGCGTCTTGGTCCCGGACATCCCTAGGGCTTCGCCAACATAGAATTCCGGGATCGACAGTCTGGGACACTCCCGTGGTCGCGCCCTGGCGTTCGCACTCGCGGCGAACGCCCTCTTCCTTGGCGTCGAAGTGGCGGGCGGGTTCGTGTTCGGGTCGCTCGCGCTCCTCGCCGATGCCGCGCATATGGCGACCGACGTCGTCGTGCTCGGTGCCGCGTACGCGGCGCTTCGCATCACCCACCGGCCGCCGACAGAACGCCACACGTTCGGTTTCGGGCGCACCGAAGTGCTCGTCGCGCAGGGCAACGGCCTGTTGCTGTTCGCGGGGGCGGTCGTCGTCATGGTCGAAGCCGTCCGCCGGTTCGGTTCGCCTCACGAGTTGAGTGCGTCGGGCGTCCTCGTCGTCGGGACGATCGGCCTGATCGTCAACATCGCGAGCGCCTCGGTCCTGTTCCGTCACGCGCACGCCAACATGAACCTGCGGGGCGCGTTCTGGCACCTGTTTGCTGACGCGCTCGGCTCGCTCGGCGTGATCGTTGCGGCGGCGGGCGTCGCGATCTTCGGGACCGATTGGCTCGATCCCGCCGCGTCGATCGTCATCTCCTTGCTCGTGATCGGCGCCGCCTGGCGGCTGCTGCGGGACGCCAATCGCGTGTTGCTCGAGTCCGTGCCTGCGAATCTCGACGTCGGCGAGGTCCGCGAGGCGCTGTCGTCGGGGCCGGGTGTCGAGGCCGTGCACCATCTCCATCTCTGGACCACCGGCAGCGAGCAGGCGGCCCTGTCGGCGCACGTCGTACTCGGCGGACCCCTCAGCCTGCACGACGCGCAACTCCGCGCCGGCGATCTCAAGGCGATGCTGCGATCGCGGTTCGGGATCCAGCATTCGACAATCGAGGTCGAGTGCCATGCGTGCCTCGATGAAGCCCACGAGCACGCCGAAGCTGTCCCGGCGCATTCGACGCACGAGCACTAGCAGTGCGGACCCGGATCAGGCGTCGAGGGTCTCGAGCCGTTCGCGCAGTTGGATCAGCGTGCGCGCCAACAGCCGCGACACGTGCATCTGACTGATACCGACCTGTTCGGCGATCTCGGTCTGGGTCTTGTCGTGGAAGAAGCGAAGCTCGACGATCAGGCGTTCGCGTTCGGACAGATCGGACAGGACCGCGTCGAGCAGCACACGATGCTCGGCGATGTCGAATCCCGCGTCCTCGGTACCGAGGCGGCGTTCGATCGCCGTCGGTTCCGATCCTTCGCCCGGGCGCGTGTCGAGAGACGAAGAGCGGTACGCGCCACCGACCTCCATCGCTTCGAGGACCTCCTCCTCCGACACGCCCAGCTCCGCCGCGACTTCGGGGACCCGCGGTGCCCGCGCGAGACGTTGTGAGAGTTCGTTGATCACATTGCCGAGCCGCAGGTGCAACTCCTGTGGTCGGCGGGGGACGCGGTACCGACCAGGTCTTGTCCCGGAAGTGCCGCTTCAATTCGCCTTCGACCGTGACCGTCGCGTAGGTCGAGAACTCCAGGTTGCGCGCGGGATCGAAGCGTTCGACCGCCTTCAGCATGCCCAGGTACGCAACCTGCAACAGGTCGTCGAAGGGCTCGCCCCGGTTCGCGTACCGGCGTGCCAGATGTGACGCCAGGGATTTGTGGGCTTCGATCAGCTCGTTGCGCAGCTTGCGATCGCGGGTCTTGGCGAACTCGGCGAACTTCGCCCGCGACTCAGCGCGCTCGCGCGCGGAGAGCGCCATCTCAGGAAGGTGGCCGGTGGGTCACGCACGAGAAGCAGACGTGTCCGGCGTCGACCCCCAGCGAGTAGTCGTCGATCACGGCTTTCAAGATCTGCGCGGTCAGGGATTCGACCGTCACCTCGACGCCGTCCGCGATCGGGGCGCGGCCTTCGACGCGCAACTCCGTCTCCGTCGTGAAGAAGGTGATCTCCAGCTCGCCTCCCGACGCCACGTCGATGGCCATGCTCGCGAGCTCGTCGAGCGCGACCCGGAAGTTCTCGATCTCTTCCACGTCGAAGCCCAGGCGGCTGGCGATGCCGGAGCCCGTGAGCCGCACGATGCGTACGTACTCGAGCGACGCCGGAACGCTGAGCTTGACGGCTTCTTCGAACGAGGTCGTCGCGTCCATGGCCTAGGACTCCACGGCGAACTGGTCGGTGAGGCCGGCAATGGCGAGCAGGCGCGCGACCGAGTTGCTCGGCGCGCACAACGACAGGCGGGCACCCCGATCGGCGACGAAGCGCTGGGCGAAGAGCAGCGCACGGAGCCCGAACGAGTCGAGGAACGTCGTCTCCGAGAGGTCGAGCACGACGTCGGAGACACCGCGGTCGGTGATCCGGGAGATCTCTGCATCGAGCCTCGGTGTCGAGTAGGCGTCGAGCTCGCCGGCGACCGCGATGATCGCCCGAGCTCCGCTGCGGGTCGTCGACACGTCGAGATCCGGTTGGAGATCCGGTTGGAGATCCGGTTGGAGATCCGGTTGGACCGCCTGCTCGTCCACGTTCTGTCCTTCGATTGCCGTCCTTCGATTGCGGTATCGCAACCGACCCGTCGATCGGGCCCGTTTTCGCAACGTACCGCAACGAGGCCGAGGTCAAACCCGGCGTCCGGGGCCGTCCGGGACAGCGTCGCGCGTGGGATCACGCGTCGCGGGTGGCGGCCACTGCCTCCTTGACGGCGTCCCGTGCCGTGACGGCCGACGCGGACGCCGTGGCGGCCGCGCGGGTGAGCGACGATTTCGCCTGCTTGCGGGCGCGGCGACCGGCCTTGCGGCCACGCTTCCCCGCGCCGGCAGTTGCGCGACGCGCCGACTCGATCCCCGTCCGAGCGCTCTCGACCCCACCGCGCACGATGGGCTCGACGCCTGCGCGCAGCTCTCCGATGGTCTCGGCATTGCGCTTGTGGCGTTTCGTCTTCTTCGCCTTTTCCGCCTTCTTCGTGCGCTCCATCTGCCAGGCCGCGAGCGCGGCCGCGGCCGTCGCCTGCTTCACCCGCTTCTCGGCCATCGCGACCCGGTGCTCGGCGTTCAGCCGGGCGGCGTGCTCGGCTTCGAGGGAAGCCTCGGCCTGGCGCTGCGATTGCTCGGCTCGACGGAGCTTCTCCTTCTTGCTCCGCCACGACACTCGTCCGAGCGTTCCGATCGACAATGTCTTGCGAACCATTCCCATGTCAGTCCTTCCCTGTCTCTCGCGTCTGCTCCATACCCACGCCGGCGCTCACGACTCGCCGATCGGGACAATTCCCCCGACGCGTCCCCCGACGCGGTGACGACTTCGAACGAGCGGTAGCTCACCCATTCGAGTGAGGTTAGGACACCACTACCAGCAGTTTTGCGGAGAGATTCCTCCGGAGACCTCCGCGACTACGTCCGCGCGGTCTCCGGTTCCGAGACCTCGTCGGACGGGCGTTCTCGCATTGGCGTGGAGCGTCGGGCCATGATGACCTTCTTCGCATCCGGTCCAGCCCCCGAGATACCCGACCGGCCCGCCTGTCGGAACCACGCGTCGCGGTTCGAGCAGTCGTGCAGCGGGTACCTGACCTATACCTCGAAATTTCGATTCGGAGGTAAGTCGCATGTTCGTCGCCGTGTTCTCGCTTGCAGTGTTGTTGCTCACGTTGACCCTGATCGCACGCAAGAACCGGCCCGGCGCGCGCGCTTCGCACGAAGCCGACAACGTCGTGTCTCTCGACGCGTATCGCTCGGCGCGGCTCGACGGTCGGGCCGCGTCCCGTGTCCTCGGTCCCGTACCCGCTGTCGGCCACTGCGGGCGCGCTCTCGACGCCCTCGTCCGGCGGCCTGCGCACGTGCCGTCAACCCGACGGTCGATTCGGCCCACCGTCGGGTCGCACCGAGCTCGGCTGACCGAACCGCTCGCGACCGGGCGAGACCCCGCGGTGTCCGCCGCGGCGGACGCATGGTTTACTGACAGCATGCCGGCGTTGGAGCGTGCGCCGCGAGGACGGCTGATCGATCTCGGACCCGAGATCCTCGACCGCGTCGACGCCGCAATCCTGGTCGTCGACCTCGAGGGTGTCGTCTCGTACGCCAATCCATATTGCGGGCACCTCTACGGTCGCACGCCGGAAGAACTGGTCGGCGACGACTCGTCGCGCTTGATGATCGAGCCGCTGCAACCCGAGCTCAGGTCGCGCATCGGCGCCGACATCATGAACGGCCGCAGTTGGGAAGGCGACTTCGCGGTGCTCCGGCCGGACGACAGCATCGTCGAGGTGCACGCGGTCAGCTCGCCGGTCTTCGACGATATGGGCGCCGTGACGGGAGTGATCAGCGTCGCGTTCGACGTGACTGCCGAACGGGCGAACCACCAACAGCTCCGCCAGATGCTGGCGCTCGCGCAGATTCTGCGTGACGTAGGTCGGACGCTCGTGTCGGAGCTCGACACCGACAGCGTCATGCAGACCGTCACCGACGCGGCGCGGCGGCTCTGTGGAGCGAGGGACGGTGTGTTCTTGCAGGTGGCCGACGACGACGAAGGCGAGGTCGCCGTCGCCGCCGTGTCCGGCCGCACCGCGAAGACCTGCGTCGGGCACGTCGTCCCGACGAGCGCGGTCGCGGTGCACCGCGCGCTCGTCGAGACGAAGCCGACGAACTTCGGTGATCTCGCCGACGAGGAGCACCGCGCCGGCATGCTCGACGACGTCGTGGGACCCGGTCCCCGGGAGTTCCGCAGTTGTGTCATCGCGCCCGTTCGCTCACGGTCGGGCGCGTTGATCGGCGGCATGCTGTTCGCCGACGAGGAGCCCGATCGTTTCTCGGTCGTCGACATGCAGATGGTCGGGGACATCGCGGGCCAGGCCGGCATCGTGCTCGATATCGCGGCGTCTTTCGCGTGGCGGAGCGCGAGATCGCGACGCGTCCGCCGGGCCGAGGAGGACCAGCGGTTCTTGGCGGAGACGAGCGCGTTGCTCTCGTGGTCGCTCGACTATCCCGAGAGTTACCAGCGACTCGCTCAGTTGTGTGTCCCGTTCCTCGCCGACCTCTGCCTGATCGACGTGGCAGCCGACGACGGCATCCGTCGGCGTGCGGCGGTGCACGCCGATCCCGAGCAGGCGCCGCTCGTCGAGCTGCTGGAGACCCGTTTCCCACCCGATCCCTTCGGTGCGCACCCTGCGGCCAGTGTCGTACGTGGTGGCCGATCCGGAGATGGCCGCGGACGTCGACGACGAGTTCCTCCGCGCCACCACACGCTCCGAGGAGCACTACCGCGTCGTCAAGGCGCTCGGCTTCGCGTCGTACATGTGCGTACCGCTGACCCGCGGGGCCGGAATCTCGGCGCGCTCACGCTCGTGTCGGCCGGGTCGGGCCGCCGATTCGGAGCCGAGGATCTCCTACTCGCCGAGGAGCTCGCGCGCCGGGCCGGACTCGCGCTCGACAACGCGCGGTTGTTCGCCGAGCGCGACCACGTTGCCCGGGCGCTGCAATCGAGTCTGCTCCCTCCGACCCTGCCCTCGATTCCCCGCGTCGAGCTTGCGGCGCGCTACCGGGCCGCGGGCGGGGGTAACGAGGTCGGGGGTGACTTCTACGACGTCTTCCAGGTCGGTCGGAGCGCGTGGACGTTGGTGCTCGGCGACGTGAGCGGCAAAGGTCCCGAAGCCGCCGCGATTGCCGGGCTCGCGCGCCACACGCTGCGAGCGGTCGCGATGCGCCAACGTGCGCCACGACGATTGTTGGCTGCACTCCACGACACCCTCGCGCACGGTGAAGGGCACGGTGAGTTCTGCACGGTCTGCTGCGCGCTCTTGCAACCGAGTCAATCGGCTCCGGGGAGTGCCCGGCTGACGATCGCGTCCGCGGGCCATCCACCGCCGGTGATACGGCGCGGCGAACGGCACGGTCGAGCTGGCCGAGTGCGCCGGGCCCCTCCTCGGGCTCCCCATGCACGCGATGACGTTCCGCCAGCACGTGGTCGACCTCGACGTCGGCGACACGGTCGTCATGTACACCGACGGTGTCACCGAGGCCCACCACCACGGCCAGGAGCTGTTCGGCGAGGATCGACTGTTGGAGACCGTGCGCACGGCGGGGCCCGACGCCGACGGCGTCGCCGACGCCGTCGTCGGTGCGGTCTCCGACTACGGGCCGGACGATCCGCGCGACGACGTCGCCGTGATCGTGCTCCGGATGGACGGGGAAGAGCAGTGAACGGTTGGGAAGCGGTGTTCGAGCGCGCCGACGACGACGGCGGGCCCGTCCTCGTCGTCGGGGGCGAGATCGACCTGTCGGTGGCCGTGCGCTTCGCGCAGGCCCTGGAAGATCTCATCGGCGAAGCGGCGTCGACGGCAGTCGTCGATCTGTCGGGAGTCGGGTTCATCGACTCCGCGGGGGTGCGCGAGTTGCTCAAGGCTCGTCGGAGTGCCCACGATCGTGGCGCCGACCTCGTGTTGCGGGCGCCGTCGGAGGTATGCCGACGCGTACTGGAGCTGAGCGGGGTGTGGGTGGAGTTCACCGTCGCCGACCACACCTGACGGCGCCCGGCTCGTTTCTCCTGCCGACCCGCCCTTCGCCCGATGCCCGAATCGCGTCAGACAATCCGGTCACGATCGTCCGGTTCCCGGGCGTCACTCGGTTGTTCTTGCTGCACCACGGGTATCCCTGCACGCGTCCCCGACGTCATCGCCGGGCCGTCGCGGTCGATAGGGAAGAGTCGACGGGGAAGAGGAGAGAAGCCCGCCCGTGTCCACCCTGCGTATCTCGCTTCCGCAGACAGCGGCCAGCCCGGCCCGGGCGCGCCGGCAGTTGAGCCGGTTCGCCGCTGACAACGAGCTCTCCGACCGGGCGAGCGTCGCGCTGCTCGTCCTGAGCGAGCTCGTGACCAACGCAGTCCTGCACGGCACCGACCCCATCGATGTCCTCGTCAGCAGCGAGGGCGACCTGATGCGCATCGAGGTGTCCGACGGCGGCTCCGGGCCCGGCGATTTCGGGCCCGGCGCGAACCGCGGGCCCGACGACCTCGGCGGCCGCGGGCTGCAGATCGTCGACTCGCTTGCGCGGCGTTGGGGGATCGTGCGCCGCGACGACGGCAAGACCGTCTGGGCCGAGGTCGGCCTCGACGCCTAGGGGAGGCGATCAGGCGAGCTCCGGCGCCTCTCGCACGACGTCCGACGGAATCTTGTCGGTCCGGATGCCGAGGAACGTGGGATGGCGCACGTTGCCCGAGCTCGTCCACTCGCTGAATCGAACCTCGACCACGACCGTCGGTTCGACGAAGCGGGCGCCCTTGGGGATCCGCCCCCCGGCGAAGGGGCTGTCGGCGCGCCCGTGCTCTTCGAATCGTCGTTCGAGCTCACTGATGGCGTCGCCGGTCAGGCCGCTTCCCACCTTCCCGGCGAATCGCAGACGATCCCCGTCGTAGTAGCCCACGAGCAACGAGCCGATGCTGCCGGTGCGGCCCTTCTCGCCCGGCTGCCACCCGCCGACGACGAATTCCTGGCGGAGCCGGTTCTTCACCTTCAGCCAACCGCGTGATCTCCGGCCCGCCTCGTAGCGGCCGTCGACACGTTTGGCGACGACACCCTCGAGGCCGAAACGGCGACTGACCTCGATGGTCGTCCCGCCGTCGCCGACCTCGTTCGGTGGCGTCTGCCACGACTCGCCGTTGAGCGCGAGCTCGCACAACCGGGCACGGCGTTCGGTGTACGGCAACGTCATCGTCGAGCGTCCGTCGAGCCAGAGCAAATCGAACAGCACATAGGTGACCGGGATCTCCCGTGCGAGCCTGCGGATGGTGGCCTCACTCTCGACGTGCATGCGCCGCTGCAACAGCTCGAAGCTCGGACGCCCGGACTCGTCGAAGGCGACGATCTCGCCGTCGAGGACGACCTCGCGCGCGCCGAGCGTCTCGCCGAGCCGCCGGAGCTCGGGATAGCGGCGGGTGACGTCGTTGCCGTTGCGACTCAAGAGCCGGATCCGTCCGCCGTCGACGTAGCCGATGGCTCGGATGCCGTCCCATTTCAGCTCGAACGACCAGCCTTCTCCTCGGGGCGCCTCGGCGGCCGGGGTGGCCAACATCGGTCGCAGATCGTTCGGGGGCGTGGTGCGTTCGGGATCGTCGGGCGGGTCCATGCGGTGGATCATCCACTGGTTTCCTCGAGTGCGGAACAGCACATACCTCCCGCGGACCCGGGAGCCGGCGAACGTGACCATGACCTCCTTGTCCGACCACTTGTGCGTCTCGTAGGTACCGGTGTCCCATACGCCCATCGATCCTCCGCCGTACTCGCCGGGCGGGATCTCGCCGGTGAAGGTCAGGTACTCGAGCGGATGGTCCTCGGTCCGTACTGCGAGGTGGTTCCGTTTCGGGTCGACCGGTATTCCCTTGGGAACGGCCCACGAGGTGAGCACGCCGTCTCGCTCGAGTCGCAAGTCCCAGTGCAGCGCTCGGGCATGGTGTTCTTGGACGACGAAACGCGCGCCGGCGCCGCCCGGTGGCCCGTCGCCGCCCGGTGGCCTGGCGCCGCGCGGGCCGGGTCCCGACCGAGGCGGCGGCTCGGGCGTCGCGGCGAAGTCGCGCTTGGCTGCGTACTCGTCGAGCTCGCGGCGGCGGGCCATGAACGGCACGGTATTGCACGAACACTGCTGCGCCGGGGGGAACGTCGAGGCCGGGCGGCAACCCTCGACGTTCCCCAACCGGTGCTGCGCGGAGTCCGGCCGCACCGTGCGGGGGGCGGTACGAGCGGGCTCCATGACCCGGTACCCGATGGTCGCGACGCGCAAACCGGTGAATCGAAATTCTTCTCGTGCGCGCCGGGGACCCCGGCGCGCGCCCCGATGCGGCTCTATTTCCTACTGGACTCGTCGGGAATTGGGACCTACCGTTGCCCCGAGCCGAAGCCGACCCACGTGGAGGGCGAGCGAACATGTCGAACGAAGCTTGGGGTCTCGAGACCCGACTGGTGCACGCCGGCGCCGAGGTGCCCGACTCCAGCGGGGCCCGCGTCACACCGATCTACCAGACCTCGTCGTTCGTGTTCCGTGACACCGAGCACACGGCCGCGCTCTTCGGGCTGCAAGAGCTCGGGATGATCTACACCCGGATCATGAACCCGACCCAGGACGCTTTCGAGCAGAGGATGACGTCGCTCGAGGGCGGTGTCGGCGCGCTCGCCACCGCGAGCGGTCAGGCCGCGCAGACGATCGCGCTCCTGAACCTCGCCGAGAACGGTGGTCACATCGTCTCGAGCACGTCGCTGTACGGCGGCACGTACAACCAGCTCCACTACACGTTCCCCAAGCTCGGGATCGAGGTGACCTTCGTCGAGGACCCCGACGACCTCACGTCGTGGGAGCGTGCGATCCGCCCCAACACGAAAGCGTTCTACGGCGAGAGCATCGGCAACCCGAAGGGCGACGTCTTCGACTTCGAGGGTGTCTCCAAGGTCGCGCACGACAACAAGATCCCGCTCGTCATCGACAACACGCTCGCGAGCCCGTGCGTTGCTGAACCCGCTGAAGGTCGGCGCCGACGTGGTCGTGCACAGCGCGACGAAGTTCATCGGCGGTCACGGCACGTCGATCGGCGGCGTCATCGTCGACGGTGGCTCGTTCGACTTCCCGGGCAGCGGTCGTTTCCCCGGCTTCACCGAGCCCGACCCGAGCTACCACGGGCTCGTCTTCGCCGAGCTCCCGCCCGAGCTGCGTCCCGCGATGTACGTGTTGAAATGCCGTCTCCAGTACCATGCGCGACCTCGGCTCCGCGATCGCCCCCTTCAACTCGTTCCTCTTCCTGCAGGGCCTGCAGACATTGAGCCTGAGGATGGAACGGCATTCGCAGAACACGCTCGCCGTGGCCGAGTGGCTCGAAGGTCGCGACGAGGTCGATCGTGTTGCCTACTCGGGGCTGAAGTCGAGCCGGTGGAAGACGCGCGCCGAGAAGTACCTACCCAACGGCCAGGGCGCGATCGTTGCGTTCGAGCTGAAGGGTGGCGTCGACGCGGGCAAGAGGTTCATCGACAGCCTCGAGCTGTTCAGCCACCTCGCGAACGTCGGTGACGTCCGGAGCCTCGCGATCCATCCGGCCAGCACGACGCACAGTCAGCTCGAAGTCGGTGAGCTGCTCTCGACGGGTGTGACGCCCGGTCTCGTCCGGCTGTCCGTGGGCATCGAAACGCTCGACGACATCCTCGCCGACCTCGACGCCGGCCTGCCGCGCGGCGAAGTCGTTGTAGCCGATGAGCAATCCGCCCGTCACGGGCGCCTGGCGCCCGGGTGATCCGCCCGGTCGACGCCAGTTCGCGACCCTCTTCACCGACACTCCGGTCGCGTTGCGGGCGGGCGGGACGTTGGGGCCGGTCTCGGTCGCGTTCGAGACCTGGGGCACGCTGAACGCCGACCGGTCCAACGCGTTGCTCTTGCTGCACGCGCTCACGCTCGACAGTCATGCGGCGGGGCCGGTCGAGCCGGGCCACCCGCAACTCGGGTGGTGGAATTCGCTCATCGGTCCCGGGCGCGCGATCGACACCGATCGCTTCTTCGTCGTGTGCCCGAACATCCTTGGTGGATGTCAGGGCACGACCGGGCCCTCGTCGATCGATCCCGAGACGGGTCGCGCGTACGGATCGCGCTTCCCGGTCACGACGATCCGCGACCAGGTCGACGTGGAAGCAGCCCTCGCCGACCACCTCGGCATCGAGTGTTGGTATTCGGTGATCGGTGGTTCGATGGGCGGTCAGCGAGCGCTCGAGTGGGCTGTGAAGTATCGCGGATCGCGTGCCGCGCGCCGTCGTCATCGCGTGCGGCGCGGCGGCGACCGCCGAACAGATTGCCTTGTGCTCGCTGCAGATCCGCGCCATCGAGGCCGACGCGCATTTCCACGGTGGCGACTACTACGAGAAATCCGTCGGTCCGTGGCGGGGATTGTCACTCGCTCGCGGTATGGGACAGGTCTCGTACCGCTCCGAGATCGAGCTCGAGCAGCGATTCAACCGCGGGCACCAGAACGACGAGCATCCGTTCGAGGGCGGGCTGTACACGATCGAGTCGTACCTCGAGTACCACGGCGAGAAGCTCGCGCACCGCTTCGACGCGAACACGTACGTCGTGTTGTCGCGGGCGATGAACCACCACGACGTCGGGCGTGGTCGCGGAGGAGTCGCGTCCACGCTCGGCCGCGTGAACGCCGACGTGACGATCGCCGGCATCTCGAGCGATCGTCTCTATCCGCTGCGCCTCCAACACGAGCTGGCCGATCTGATCCCGCGCAACAAAGGGGTCGAGGTGATCGACTCCATCGGTGGCCACGACGGCTTCCTGACCGAGCACGAGGCAATCGGCGACATCATCGCGGGCGCCCTCGTCTGAGCGCGCGGTCGCTGCGTCAGTTGCGTTCCCAGACCTTCGGGGCGCGGCCCCGGCCGGAATGCTTCGGGTCGTCGATCGGGTCGGTGACGGTGCCGGCGGCCGCGAGCTCGTCGAGCACCTTGCGGACGGTCGCGGGCGACCCGCCGACCTCGCGCATGATTCCGTTGACCGTCAGCCAGGTGCCGGCAGGCTTGGCCGTGATCGTCTCCGCGAGATCGCGGAGGCTGACCCGCGGCGCGCGGGTCGGCGTGGGCTTGACTCGCGATGATCCTCGGCCGAACGCCGCGTCGAGCACCCGACGAGGCACACCGAGTGCCGCAAAGTCCTCGCGCTTGTAACCGTGAATCTTGGCCCAGACCTTTGCGTATTTCGCGAAGGTCTCTTCGGCGTCATTCCCAACAACGATGTCGGCGACTCGCTCGCGTTCTTGCTTGATTGCCTCGAGCTTGGCCAGCGGATCGGTGATGCCTTTGGTGGCCGTCTCGAAATCGGGCTTGGGGCGGGCCTGGCGACCCCGCGGCTTCGGGGCTCCCATCCCGGCCAGATACTGAGTGACCGCCTCTTCTGCCTCCACCGATGCCGACACTCGGACCTCGCTCTTTGCAGCTGACTTCCGCGGCATTCCTTCCGACCTTTCTCCGGCATCGTGCTGCAATGCCGTAAATCTCCGTGCCCGAAGATCATCGGACCCTGTCTATGAATGGTGCCTGTCTCCGAAGCGGTTTATCACATGAACCAAATAGGGCTCACGCCGTGCTATGACCTCAAGCCGGTTCCGGCCATGCCTTATGTTGAGCTGATGAGCACTCTCGATGACTTCTCCCGGCTCGCGGGCGCCGACGGCGGGTTGTGCGTCGTCACGACGGTTCGCGACGACGCGAGCGTGCAGGCGTCGGTCGTGAACGCGGGTGTTCTCGCTCACCCGGTTTCGGGGTCGCCCGTCGTCGCGCTCGTCGCGATCGGTAGCTCGCGCAAGCTCGCGAATCTGCGGCGCCGGCCCCAGACCACCCTCGTGGCGAAGTCGGGGTGGGCATGGGTGAGCGTGGAGGGCCGCGCCGAGTTGTTCGGACCCGACGACCCGCTCGCGGATCTCGATCGCGACCGGCTCCGGCTCGTGTTGCGCGAAGTGTTCCGCAGCGCCGGCGGCACCCATGACGATTGGGACGAGTACGACCGCGTGATGGCGGTCGAGCACCGCACCGCCGTCTTCGTGACGCCCGCGCGGATCTACACCAACGGCTGAACGCCGTCGTCGGTCTCGAGCCCGATCTCGGCCAGGACGTCGCGATACCGGCTGGCCTTGGCCTGGAGCTCGGCGAGGAACCCCTGGAGCATTCCGAGCTTCTGATTCACCTCGTGCTGCAGTCGCGCGTTGAGGTCGATCGCTTCGCCCACCATCTCGCGCCGCCGGGTGGGTGAGATGCCACGCCGGGCCTCGGCTCGCAGTTCGGCCAGTCGATCCTCGGTCTGCAAGATGAGACGGATGCGCTCGAGATCGAACCCCATCACGTCGCGGAGCTCGAGGATGCGCTGCAGCCGTTCGATGTCGGCGGCCGAATAGAGCCGGTTGCCCCGCCGGGTCACATCCGACGGCTGGAGGAGGCCCATCTCCTGGTAATAGCGCAGCGTGCGCGTCGTGACCTTGGCGTTCTTGGCGACCTCACCGATCGCGAACAGTGGTTCGGTCCCGGTATTCGTCATGCCGGCACCCATTCTTCCGGTTCCGGAGCCTCGTCGCCGTGCAGACCGGGTCCGGTCGGTGCACCGAAGGGGCCGACCGGCGCGGGCTCCCCCGCGGAATCCTTCGCGACATAGCGCCCGCCCCGGAGCCACGACGCCGCGGCGGCGACGAGACACATGAGCAACGACGCGACGAACGCGATCCGGAGCCCGTGCATGAACGGGTCGGCGATCAAGTGGGGGAAGAACGTCTTTCCCGTGATCTGCGCGAACTGCGACTGTGAGACTCCGGCCTGCGACGCGCTGCCGAGCAGCTTCTGCATCGGGTTGTAGCCGAGGAACGCGGAGAAGAGGCTGCCCACGGGCGGGGCGGCAGCGATCGCCCGGGCCTTGGCCGGGGCGACCCCGTTCGATCGCAACGCCGTCGACATCGAGTGCGGGAGGGTCGCCGAAAGACCCACGATCAACAGCGAGAAGAACACGCCGACCGACAGCACCATCCCGCCGTTCTGGAACGTGGCGCGCATGCCCGAGGCGGCGCCGCGGTTCTCGGGCGGGACGCTGTTCATGATGCCTGTCATGTTCGGCGCCGCGAACAGCCCCATGCCGATGCCGTTCATCAATAGCAGCGCCGCGAAGACCGGGAACGAGAAGTCGGCGGGCAAGAACGTGAGCAGACCGAAGCTCGCGGCCGCGACGAACATGCCGCCCGTCGCGAACGGCCGGGCCCCGTACCGGTCGGAGAGCCAGCCCGCGACGGGGCCTGCGAGCAGGAAGCCTCCCGTCAGCGGGAGCATGTAGATGCCCGCCCACAACGGCGTGCGCTCGAAGCTGTAGCCGTGGAGCGGGAGCCAGATGCCCTGCAGCCAGATGATCAGGACGAACTGCATGCCGCCGCGGCCGATCGACGACAACAGACCGGCGATATTGCCCATGGCGAAGGCGCGAATGCGGAACAGGTCGAGTTGGAACATCGGATCTTCGACTCGAGTCTCGATCCAGCCGAACACCAACAACAGCACGGCACCGCCGATGAGCTCGAAGAGCACCCACGGTCCGGTCCAGCCCATGTTGCTGCCGCCATGGGGCAACAGGCCGTAGGTCAGCCCGATGAGGATCATGACGAGTCCGGCGCCGAAGGTGACGTTGCCCCACCAGTCGATGCGCGCCCTCTTCTGTACGCCGACCTCCCGCAGCTTCAGGTAGGCCCACACGGTTCCGAACACGCCGATCGGGACGTTGACCCAGAACACGGCGCGCCAGTCGACGTCGGCGAGCACACCCCCGACGACGAGACCGATGAACGCGCCCGCCATGCCCGCGATGACACTCACACCGATCGCGAACCCGCGCTGGGTCGCGGGGAACGCGTCGGTGAGAATCGCGGCCGAGTTGGCGGTGAGGAGCGCACCGCCGATGCCCTGCACGACGCGGAAGATGATCAACCACATCGCGCCCTTCGACCCGTACCACGGACACAACGACAACGCGAGTGACGCCGCGCTGAACACTGCGAAGCCTGCGTTGTACATGCGGACACGTCCGTACATGTCGCCGAGCCGGCCGAACGTCACTACCAGCACGGCGGTGACCACGAGGTAGCCCATCAGCATCCAGAGCAGGTATCCGACGTTCGCGGGCTGCAGCGGATCGAGTCGGATGCCGCGAAAGATCGCGGGCAGCGAGATGAGGACGATCGAAGAATCGAGGGACGCCATGAACACGCCGAGGGTCGTATTCGAAAGTGCCACCCACCGGTAACGATCGTTCGCCCTCGGAGCGACGGGTTCCTCGGCGGTGAGGGCCATGATCGGGTGCCTCCGATGATTGACGTCAACGTCAACGTCAACGTCAACGCTAGCGGATGCCGGGACGGGTGGGAACGCCGGCGCGCCCGCGAGGCCGTGGCGCCGGCCCGAGCCGAACTCGGTTGGTCGCGGTCCGCGATCAACCCTCGCGGCGGAGCGCGACCCGGGCCGCGTGCCAGCCGCACATGCCATGCACACCGCCGCCCGGCGGGGTCGACGACGAGCAGAGGTACACACCGCGCACCGGTGTTGCCCAGGGGTGCAGTGAAAAGCGAGGACGACCGAAGAACTGGCGCAGGTCGGCGACACCGCCGTTGATGTCGCCGCCGACGTAGTTCGCGTCGTGAGCCTCCATCGCGGCCGGACCCATCGTGTGTCGCCCGAGCACGAGGTCGCCGAAGCCCGGGGCGAACCGCTCGACCTGGGCTTCGATCGCGCCCGTCATGTCGACGGTCGACCCCGCGGGCACATGGCAGTAGGCCCACGCCGTGTGCTTGCCGGCCGGCGCTCGGGTGTCGTCGAACAGGCTCGGCTGGGCGAACAGCGTGAACGGGCGATCGGGGTGGAGGTTTCGCTGTACGTCGTGCTCGGCCGCGGTGACCTCGGCGACGGTCCCGCCGAGATGCACGGTCGCGGCACGCCCGATCTCGGGGTTCGTCCAGGGCACCGGTCCGTCGAGCGCCCAGTCGACCTTGAACACTCCGGGTCCGTAGCGAAAGCGGGAGAGCGCGCGCCGGTAGCGGGCCGGAAAGCGGCCGTCGTCGATCGCCAGGACCTGACGGGGGGTGAGGTCGAGCAGGGTTGCCCGCGCCGCGGAATATGGCGGAGCGACGTGACCGGGCTGTCGCACAGGACGGTTCCGCCGTGCGCGACGACGATCCGCGCGAGGGCGGCCGCGATCGCGCCAGAACCTCCTTTCGCCATCGGCCAGCCCACGTGGTGCCCGAGCACCCCGAGGAAGAGGCCGAAGCCGGCCGTGATCGGCGCGCCGAGGTCGAGGATGGCGTGGCCGGCCAGTCCGGCGAACAACGCGGCGGCTTCGTCGGTCTCGAAACGCTGTCCGACGCTCGTCGCGGAGCGCACGCCGACCGCGCCGTACCGCGCCAAGACGAACGGGTGTCGGGGCGGCACGTCGAGCGGAGACATGAGCCCGGCGATCAACGCGTCACCGGCGTCGACGAACGGACCGAACAGACGTCGGTATGTGTGCGAGTCGCGTCCGAGCCCGGCCGCGGTGGTGGCGACGCTGCGTTCGAGGAAGGCCGCGCGGCCACCGTCGAGCGGATGCGCGAGGGCGCGTCGGGGTGGATCCACTCGAGCCCGTGCGCGCCGAGGGAGAGCGAGCGCATCGCGGGAGAGGCCACGCCGAGGGGATGGATCGCCGAACACACGTCGTGCACGAAGCCGGGCCGCGTGAACTGCTCCGTGCGGAGGCCGCCGCCGATCTCGGACGCGGCCTCCAGCACCAGGACGCGCCACCCGGCCCGCGCGAGAGTGGCCGCAGCGACGAGACCGTTCGGTCCGGCGCCCACGACGACGGCGTCGAACTCTCGGTCGTCTCTCAGTCTCGGTGTTGTCGCCACAGGTCCCGGACGAGGGCGGGCCCGAAGTCCTGTTCGAGCACCTGGGTTATCACGCCGCAGTCGCGCGCATCGGCGCGGAACCGGTGCTGATCGTCGACGATCAGCACCGAACCGTCCTGGTCGCTCCGTCCGTGGCACTCATCTCGTCGTTGATGATGGCACCTTGCGGTCGGCTCGGCGGTTCACTCGACGGTGGGGGATCCCAGCAGTCGCGACGCCAACGCGTGGCGCGTCGAGATGCCGAGTCGGCGAAACGCCGCGTCGAGGTGGCTTTCCACCGTGCGGATGCTGATCCCGAGCTCGTCGGCGATCTCGCGGTTCGAACGCCCGGTCGCCGCCAGGCGCGCGACGTGCTGTTGACGCCTCGTCAGTCCCATGCCGGTTGCGATCGAGCGGATCGCAGGAGTGTCCAGACCTCCCACCGCTCGCTGTTCTGCGAGCACAGATGTCGTGAGCTGCCGGGCCAACTCGTCGGCACCGCAGTGCTCGGCGCGCCGCGATGCCTGAGCGAACGCGTCTGCGGCCTGCGCGTGGGCTCCGATCCGCACGAAGGCTTCCGCCGCACTCGACATGCCGGCCGCGTCGCCGTCCAGCAGGGCTCGGGCATGGTCGCGGGCAGCCGAGGCAAACGTGCCGCCGACGCACGGTGCAGTCTCGAGCAGCCGGCACGCGGCCGCGTGGTCTCCGGTCCGTACCCCGGCGTGGTGTACGTGGACCGCGACCAGCGGCTGGCCCTGTGCGTCGGCCAGCGCCGCGGCGTCCTGGCGGAGGCGCCTCGCAGCCTTGCGGTCGCCGAGCGCGGTGCGCGCCCAAGCCTCGGAGAGCATCTGCTCGGGACGGAAGACTTCGAGAACCGCGGTTTCGGCGCGCTTCGGCGGCAGCCAACTGTGCAGTCGCGGCCACAGGATCACCGGTCAGCGCGTAGGCTTCGGCGAGGCGCGTGTCCGCGGTGACGGCGAGCCCGCCGAAATCGACCGCGTCCAACGCGGCCGCGGCGTCGCGGAACCCCGGCACGGCCCGGCGCGCCCGGCCCTCGGCCAAGACGCACTCCGCGTCGATCAGGAAGATCAGGCCCGCGTTGGAGGATCCGGTGGCGCCGAGCGCTGCCCGGCGAAGGCCGTCGATCGCGTCGTGGGCGCCTTCCAGGTCTCCGGAGAGCCGGCGCAGCCACACTTCGAGCACCGAGAGGAGTAGCTCGTAGTTGAAGTCGGTGAGGCGACGCAGGCTTGTCTCGACGCGGCGCCGCGCCGCGAGCGCCCGCTCGACGTGTCCTTGCCCTCCCAGGCCGATCATGACCGCGCCCGTTGCCCAACAGCGGGTCTCGTCGCTCGACTCCTCGCTCGCGAGCACGGCGAGGGCGGACTCGACGACGGCGGGACCCTCGCCGCCGGCTGCGGCCATCGCGGCCCGGCGCGCCTCGTCGGCGAGACGCGCGTCTGTCGAGAGGCCACTGATGTCGGCCGTCGCCGGCTTCGCAGTCTCGGCGGGACGATCTCCGGTCATCCACCACAACATCCGTGTCCACCGGAGAGCGAAATACTCGCGTTCCTCGGTGGTCAATCCCGTCCCGAGCGATTGCGCGACCTCACGTGCCTCGTCGATGCGGCCCTGCCAGAGCAACGCGTCGACGAGATAGTCGAGCGCCGTGAAGCCTGCACCGAGCTGGACGGCCGCGCGGGCGAACCGTTCGGCCAGCGCGTAATCGGGCCGCGCCTGGCGCGATGCCTCGGCGAAGGCGGCCGCATCGTCCGGCTCCCGCCGTCCGGTCTCGAGGCGGATCAACGCGCGCTTGAGGCGGTCGACGCTCCGCCGTTCCGGGACCTGCGACAAGACCGCGGCGAGTCGTTCGAGCGTTTCGACAGTGCGAACACGGCCGAGTCCACCCCGTACGACCTCGGCGTAGAGCGGGTGCGCGATGCGCACCTCCGTTCGGTTCCCTGCCCGTTCCACGACCACGAGGCCGAGGGCCTCGGCCTCGGCCACGGCGCTCGGGCTCGCCGCCGCCTCGAGCTCGTTGAGCCCCAGAGGCTCCGCCAGAGCGAGGATCTCGAGAGTCCCGCGTGCGGCCTGGGACGCGTCCGCGAGGTGCTCGGCTACCAGCTCGTGCAAACGAACGTTGTGCGGGAGGTCGCCGCGCCACGACCAAACCCCACCACGATCGGCGAGGCGTGCCGACGTCACACCGCTGTCGACGAGCTCGCGCAGGACGAAGGCGTTGCCGCCGGACAGTGCGGCGAGCCGGGCGGCCGTGGTGCGCTCGACCGGCGCGCCCAGCCAGGACGTCAACAGGGAAGCGACGGCATCGTCGTCGAGCGGTTCGACGGGCACGACATCGAGCGCGCCGTGTTTGACGAGCGCCGCGATCGCGGGCGGAGGTACCGCGTCGTTGCGTGTCACGATCACGAGCGCGACGCCGGTGGACGCGAGCGCGAGCTGGTGCACGATCGTCGCGGACGCGTGATCGAGCATGTGTGCGTCGTCGACGACGACGAGTGTCGTCCGCGCCGTCGGTGAGCGCGTCCAAGAAGCGCCGTCCCGAGCCGACGAAGTCGTCGGGATCGAGGTTGCCGACGAGGCCCACCAGCGCGCCGAAGAGGAACCGGCGACTCGACTCGCTCGCTCCCGCCCAGGCGACGCGCCCACCGGCCTGTTCGACCCTGGACGCGAGCTCGCCGGCGAGGCGCGGTCTTGCCGACCCCCGCGCCACCGGTGATCACCGCACCGGCTCCCCCCGGTGCCCGGCACGCCCCGACCAGCCGGCCGAGCTCGGTCTCGCGGCCGCTGAACCGTTCTCCCGGTCCGTTGACGGGTCGCTCGACAGGTCGGGGCATTGCGGGACTTCCCTCTGTGGGCTCGACGCAACGCAGCACCCGAACCCTGCAGCACTCGAGATTCCGTAGCCCACTACGGATGGAAATCTGATTTCCTCCCGGTAGCGTGCCACGTCGGCCGGCGGGGAGACCACGCGGCGTGCGGAGCCGCGGCCGTCACGGACGGGGAGCACATGATGCGCAGATCGCGACGCACCGGACGGACGAGCACGTCTCGCCTTCGGCGGCTGCTGAGCGCAGTCGTCGTGCTCGCAACCTCGGGTGCGTTCGTCGTGACGGGAGCGTCGTCGGCCCACGCGGCCGGTCCCGCGTGCCCGACCTTGCGTGCCGGCGCCTGGAACTGGTTGGGAACCGCGTCGTCGGGCCCGTCGACGGGACCGTGGGCAGCGAATCTCGACTTCGGCGGCGGTGGGCTCACGGGGACCATGACCATGCTCGCCGGGATCCCCACCGATCTGCCGATCACCGGCAACGTGAGCTGCAATCAGATCCAGATGGGTGACGTGTTCGCTGCGATCTCGTTCGGCGGGACGATTGCGCCCGACGGATTCACGATGTCGGGAACATGGCAGCTGCAGGGCGTGAGCGGAACCTACGAAGGTTGGTTCCAGGCCGGTGGTCTCGACGTGTCGGGGTACTGCCAGAGTCTCGGCTTCACCGGCCAAGGTGACACTCCACCGGCGACCCTGCTGCAAGGAACGACCGTCGGCCCCGGTTTTGCGTTCGGCAACTGGGCGTGCGTGGGTACGGGCGGAACGGTGCCGATCGCGCCGGCAGGCCCTGCCCCGAGCATGAACGACGCGTGCGTCGCGCAGTACCCGAACTTCACTCCCTACGCGCATCCGACGAGTCCCGACGACGCGTACTCCTGGAACTGCTACCCGATCTCCCTGATCACCTCCGTCACCGGCTCACCGTCGACGGTCACGGCCGGCTCCGACGTGCAATACGGAATCGCGGTGCAGAACAACGGGCTCGAACCCGTTGCCGACGTTCAGATAGCCGACACGTTGCCTTCCGGAGCGACTCTTGTCTCGGCGAGTGGGCCCGGACCGTGCAACGGCGCGACGACCGTGACCTGCGACATCGGTACCGTCGCACCGTCGGGATCTGCCTCGGTGACGCTCCTCGTCCAGACCCAGTCGGTCGTGCCTTCCGGGGGCGTCGCCACCGACACCGCGACCGCGACGCCGGGCTCGAACAACGTCGCGAGCCTCGACACCGCGATCGTGGCGGCCACCCCGGGATCCGCATCGGGATACGTGCCCCCGGGGGGATCGCTCGGGACGGGCGGATCGAACCCGGCGCTGCTGACGTTGCCGAATTCGGGCAACGGCGCACCGGTGACATTGACGCAGGCGCCGGGCGCGTCGTTCTGCAACGGAGCGTGCACGGGGCCCGGAACCTACATCTCGAACTTCCCCGGGTACTCCGACCCGACGCACCCGATCGAGCTGGACCTCAGCTTCCGGGACCCGAACCCGCTCGCCGCGCTCGGGGACTACGCGAGGTCGACGATCTACAAACACTTCGACTACGACCCGCCCGCGGTCGGGCACGTGGTTCCCGACTGTGCCGACGACCCGGCGTGGACGACAGCACAGAAGCGAGCCGCGGCGATCCGGCGTGCGTGGCGCATCGGAACGGAGAGCGGGATCGCGAACCCCGCGCCGTGCGTGAACCGCCGAAGCATCACGCGCCTCACCGCGAACCCCGCGGGGCCGTATCTGGTCACGTTCGAGATCCTGTACTTGTCCGACGACGGTGGATTCTCCCGGCGCTAGCTCGGACCGAGGCGCCGAGTGTCGTCAGTTGCCCGGGCTCACGTGAGCGACCGGCGCCGGGCTTTGCGTTCACCCCGGCAGCAGGAGCTTCGCGTAGTCCTCGCGCACGACCGAGCCGGAGACCAGCAGACCGTTGCCCCGGGGGACGTCGACGGGTTTGCCGTCGAGCGTGAACTCGGCTTGCCCGACGCCGGGCCGCGCCGTCACCGTGAGCACGAGCTGGCCGAGCGCGAGTATCTGGTCGCTCGGCGGCAACGCTTCGAAGGTGGGTGTGAGATCGATGCGGACGCGGCCGCGTGTCAGCGTGACGCTTCGTACCAGGTCTTCGGTCGACAGCGCCGTCCGGAGGCCGGTCGCATTCGTCGCGGGTGGACCGCTGACGAGCGTGTCGACGACCGCCTTCAGCGCGGCCGGTGCGGTTACCTCCGAGGTCACCTGGACGAGGTGCTTGTCCCGCACGAAGTAGAGGCGTACGGGTTCCGAGGCGATTCCGACCGTGGTGGTCGTCGTCGGCGTCCGGTCCGGTACGAGCCCGCCCGGTAGCGCGTCGTCGGCGATCTGGCGGGCATTGCCCTGGCCGCTGACGCCACACGATGTCGAGAGTGCGGCGATCGCGATCGCCGCCGCGAGCCGGTGCGTACGCGTGCTCATGGTTCGCTCACCTCCACGACGAAGCGCGCGCCCCCTCCGCCTCGATCTTCGACCCACACACGCCCGCCGTGGACCCGGCAGTGCTCCTCCACGAGCGCCAAGCCCAGTCCGCTGCCTCGTTCGGATTGCTCGGCGCTTCCCGAGCCTCGGGCGAACCGAGCGAAGACGGTGGACCGTTCCTCGACAGGTATCCCGGGGCCGGCATCTTCGACCGCGATGCGCAGACCGTGACCATCCGTGCCCGCCAGCTCGACGCGGACGGGTCCTCCGGCATAGCGATCCGCATTCTCGACGAGATTGGCGATGATCCGTTCCACGCGTCGTTTGTCGAGGCGCATCGTCGCGGGCGTCGAAGGCATCACGTCGATCGCGACGTCGTCGTGCCCGAGGCGACGCATCACCGAGGTAACGAGCTCGGGTGGTCCCACGGCTTCTGCGGCCGCGTCGCCCGCACCCGCGTCCATGCGCGATATCTCGAGAAGGTCGAGCACCAGCTGTTGGAAATAGCGCACCTCCGAACGCAGCACGTCGATGGCCGGACGCGTCCGGTCGTCGGCGCGAACGTTCGAGCACGTCGATCGCGGCCGAGATCGCGGTCAACGGCGTGCGCAATTCGTGGGTGACGTCGGACGCGAACCGGACTTCTTGCTCGATGCGGCGCTGCAAGGCTTCGGCCATTCCGTTGAACGACGCCGCGAGCGGAGCGAGGTCGGCGTCGCCGTGGGCGTCGAGCCGGGTGCCGAGACGCCCACGCGTGATCTCGGCGGCCGCGATCGAGAAGAACCCCACCGGTCTGAGGACCCGGCGGCTCGCGTAACCACCGACGGCGGCCCCGAGCACGGTCGTGGCACATGCCGCCGCGAACAACGACCAAGCGAGTGTCGAGAGCGTGCGTTCGAGCTCGGCGAACGAGAACACCTCGAAGTACGCGCGATCGGTCGCCCCGAGCGGAACGCCGACGACCTGCACCGGCTTTCCGTTGATGTGCGTACGTTGGCGGGCCGCGTGCCCGTCCGCGGTCATGCGCAGGAGCGAGCTGGGCAAGTCCTCGTGCCCGATCGCGACCGACGATGCGTACCACTGACCCCCGACCCTCACGATCGGTTGATCGCCGCTGCTCGCCGTCAGTGACGTCAGGATCGTGGGGACGTCCTGCGTCTTGGAGCGCAGCGCGTCGCTCACCGCGCGAGCGTTGACGAGCGCCTGGCGCAGCGCGAGAGACTGGCGCTGGTTGATGAGGTACGACCGCGTGAGCTGATAGGTCAACAAGGACAGGCTCGCCGAGAGCAGGAGCGCCAGCACCGCGAAGGCCACCGCCCCTCGTGCGCGCAATCCCAGTCGGCGCGGCTCAGCCATTGGGTTCCTCGCGGTCGGGGGGTCGTTCGAGCCGGTACCCGAGGCCGCGCACGGTGCAGAGCCAGCGCGGGTTCGCGGGGTCGTCCTCGATCTTGGTGCGGAGGCGGCGCACATGAGCATCCACGAGGCGGCTGTCGCCGAGGTAGTCGTAACCCCAGACGCTCGCGAGCAGTTGCTCGCGCGACAGCACGAGGCCTTCGTTCTGTGTGAACTCACACAGAAGCCGGAACTCGGTCTTGGTGAGATGCACCGTCTCGCCGGCGCGCCGGACGATTCCTTCACGCGGTCGAACCTCGACGTTGTCGAAGACGTGCACGTCCCCGGCGGAAGGCAGCGCCATCGCACGCCGCAGCGCGGCCCGTATCCGCGCCGCGAGCTCCTTGCCCACGAAGGGTTTGGTCACGTAGTCGTCGGCACCGGCTTCGAGTCCCGCGACGACGTCGTGACTGTCGACCTGCGCTGTCACGATGATGATGGGGACGTCGCTGCTCTGGCGGATCCGGCGACAGACCTCGAGCCCGTGCATCCCGGGCAGGCGGAGGTCGACGAGGACCAGGTCGGGTTCGTCGGTGACCATCGCGGCGAGGCCGGTCTCGCCGTCGACGGCCTCGACGACCTCGAAGCCCTCGTCCTCGAGCATGAGGCGGAGCATCTGGCGAACCGGGCGTTCGTCTTCGACGACGAGGAGGCGCTGGGCCACGGCGTCCATGATGGCCGACGCGCACCCCACCCCCGCCCGGATCCGCCTCCCAGCCCGAGACGGGGCCGATTGTCGCGGAACCGCAACATTCCGAGCGCGGAGCCGTCGCACGGGCTTGCGAAGGTACAACCATGCAGTTCGCCACCGAAGTCATCGTGCCGGCACCGCTCGAGAACGTGCGGCACGTGCTCACGACCGAGTCGGAGTTCGCGTTGTGGAATTCCGCCACGCGCGAGCGGGACGGCGACGTGTACTGGGACGTGCCGCTCGCGTTCGGCGCCCGCCGGAGCATGCCCGCTTTCGTCAGCGGCAACGGCACCGCGGCCGTGATCCGAGTCGGCCGCAACGCCTCCCTGACCGTGGAGCATCGCGCCTCGATGGACCGCACGGGAGCGCATGCGACGCGACTGCTTATGTCGACTCGAACGAGCGGCGTCCTGGCGGCTTTCGTCGATCGCACGGCGCTTCGGACGGCGGTGCATTCCCTGGGGATCGAGCTGGCCACCCGTGCCCGCTGGCTCGAGCAGTCTCCCGACACCCAGTTTCCCGGACGGTTCGCGCGCTCAGGTGCCGGGCGCGAATCCCGATCGGCCCCTCTCGAGCAACTGCAAGGCGTCGCTCGAGAGCTCGAGGGGGGCATCTTCTGCGTCGATTGCGGCGCCACGCGCTGCTTGATCGACGCCGCCAGTCACCGCTTCGTGAGGGTCGCGCCCGACGCCGACATCGCGCGGACGATCTCGTACGCGCGGTGGGAGCGATTCACGAAGGCCTATGTCGACGGCGACGACCTCGTCGTGGTGCCGGTCGCGTCGGTCCCGTTGAGAATGCGCCGCGCGATGAGCCCGACGTCGTAGCTCCGTGTCCGCGGAGTGCGCGAACAGGAGAGGTCGAACATGCCCGACTTAGGTGCACCCGAGTTGCTCATCGTGCTGGTCGTGGCGCTGTTGGTGCTCGGGCCCACTCGACTGCCCAAGGTTGCTCGGTCGTTGGGTGAAGCGGCCCGGGAGTTCCGCCGCGGCCACGACAACTCCGTCGTGGAGGCCGAGGCGCGCGAGCCCACCACGTCTTCGGTCGCTCCCGACGGCTGAGGCGCGGCGCTCGCAAACCTCGTCGAGGTCTGTTCACGCTCGCCGATCAAGGGCTTCCCGGGAGAGCGGGTGACCGGGATCGAACCGGCATGGCCAGCTTGGAAGGTCGGGCGGCTGCGCCGCCCGACCTTCTTGTGCAGACGTTTGTGCAGGTCAACGCACATATCGGTTGACCGCCCAATACCGCCCGTGCCCACCCGTGCCCGATAGTTAGGGCACGGGGAGGGCACAAACGCGCCGCCACTGTTCGGCACCTACGCTTGCGCGAGTTCGGTCGACCCATGTCCTCGGAAGGGAGCTCGCGCTGGATCCGATCACGGGTGGGCTCCTCGTCTTCCTGGTCGTCTTCGTGGCTTCGCTGGTGCTGATGGCCGGCTTCGGCGTCGCGGTTTGCCGCGGGGTTCGGAAGGAATAAGGGCTCCGCGAGCGGTAGCCGTGCCGCGGTCGCGCACGACGACCGAAGGCAAGGTCATCCAGGGCGTGCAGACCTCGGCCGGTTGCGCTTAGGGGTCTAGCGGTTAGGGCGTGAGTCGGGGCTCCATCGGTTGCGCCAGTCGATGAGCTTGGCGGTGATGAGGAGCGCGGTGACGAAGCAGAGTTGCGCGTGTCGGTGTCGTGTTCGGCGGTCGGTGTTGCGGCGGAGTTGCCCGTAGTTCGACAGCCACGAGTTGGTGCCTTCGACGACCCATCGCAGTCCGAGTTCGAGTGGTCGTCTCTCGGTGGGTCCTTTGGGTTTTCGGTGTTGGATGTTCAGATCGGCGAGTCCGTAGCTGGCGAGATGCCGACGCGTTTTGGGGTAGTCGTAGCCGCGGTCGAGATGCATGGTGTCGATGTCGGCGAGCAGTCCGGCTCGTGCGACATCGTCAAGGGTTGGGCCGAGAAGGTTGAGCTCGTTGCGGTTGGCGCCGTCAATCGCCCATCCGATCGGGATGCCGTTGGCGTCGACCGCGATCGACCACTTCCAGCCGAGTTTCGCCCGGTCCGTGGGGTTGATTCCGGTGCCTTCACCACCGCAGGGCGCTTTGTGCAATGAGCCATCGAGGGCAACTTCGGTGAGGTCCAGGCCGATGATTCGGTCGTAGGCATGGATCGCGTCGACGCGCAGTTGGTCGAACACGCCGGCCGCGATCCATTCGTCGCGTCGTGATCGCAGCGTGGTGTCGGATACTTGCCGTTCGAGGATCGCTTCGACGCTGACCCACGAGCAGCCCGTGACGAGTCGGATCAGGATCCCCCAAAAGCACAGGCGATCCGCGACTCGGGGCCGGTGACAGCCCAACGGATGATGGTCCGGAATCGGTGGGATCAGCGGTTCGATCGCTGCCCAGACGGCATCTACCACTTCGGGTTCGAGCGCGCGCATGATGACGGGGCCTCCACTGTGTCGTCGTGTTTGGGTCGCACTCGGGATCAAACCCGAGCCAACCCGACGACCGGTGGATGGCACCTACTCGCGCGGCCCCTTAGCGCAACCGGCATATCTGTGCCGATCTTGGCGACCGTTTCGTCGAGCCTGCGTGCATCGTGATGCAACGTGTGTGAACTCGGCTTGACGCGAGGTTTCTCGTCGCGTTTTCGCGACTCGACGCGCCATTCACGGATGTGGACGAGCTCTCGACGTTGTTGGACATCGGTGCGGTGGCGGAACGTCTGTGCGTCACCGAGCGACACGTTCGTAGGTTGGTCGCCGAGCGCCGGATTCCGTACGTCAAGGTCGGCCGCTTCGTGCGCTTCGATCCCGCCGACGTCGCGGACTGGCTCACCGCGGCTCGCGTACCGCCGTGTTCACTGACGCACCCGCTGCGTATGATCGACGCGGAGCTCGACTCGGCCCGATCACGCGCCGCTGGCTCCGGATCGCGCCGCTGAGGCGCCTCGTCACGTCGACCGGCACGGGAGCCGAACGATGAGCAGGCGCCGCACGTTCGGCTCTATTCGTACGTTGTCGTCCGGTCGCTACCAAGCGCGCTACACGTCGCCCGACGGCGTCCGCCATCGTGCGCCCCGCAGCTTCTCGACCAAAGCTGAAGCGAGTCAGTGGCTCGCGAAGATCGAGACCGAGTTCGCGAGAGGCACTTGGACCGATCCCGACGCCGGTCGCGTTTCGCTCGACGGGTACGCGCGGAGCTGGGTCGAGACCCGCGCCAACCTGCGACCCCGCACCGTCGATCTGTACGAGTCTCTGCTCGAGCACCACATCGTCCCGGCCCTCGGCGATCACGAGATCGGCACCCTCAGCGCCGGGACCGTGCGCCGTTGGTACGCGCAGCTCGTCCGGAGAAGCGGCCCGGGATCGCTGACTCCGGCCAAGAGCTACCGGCTCCTACGGACGATCCTGAACACCGCCGTTGCCGACGGCATCATCGCAAGGAATCCGTGTGCGATTGTCGGCGCGGGGATCGAACGCAGCGCCGAGCGCCCGGTCGCGACGCTGGCTCAGGTCTGGGCGTTGGCCGACGCGGTCCCGCCGCACTTCCGTGCGCTCGTCCTCACGGCCGCGTTCGGCGGCCTCCGATTCGGCGAGCTCGCGGGGCTAACGCGGGATTGCATCGACATCGCCGCCGGCACGATCACCGTCCGCCGTGCTCTCGTCCAGCGCGACGACGGAACCCTGCAGCTCGGTCCGCCCAAGAGCGAAGCCGGCCGCCGCACGTTCACGATTCCGGCCGCGCTCGTGCCCGAGCTTGCCGCCCATCTCGACGGGTACGTCGAGCAGCGCGACGACGCGCTCGTCTTCGTCGGCGCGAAAGGCGCGAGGCTGCGCCGGTCGAACTCGTCGGCGGTTTGGAAGAAGGCGACGGAGAAGGTCGGCGTTCCCGGTCTGCGCCTCCACGACCTGCGCCACACGTGCAACACCCTCACGGCCGCGACCGGTGCGAGCACCCGCGAGCTGATGCACCGCATGGGCCACGCCTCACCGCGCGCTGCCCTGCGCTACCAGCACGCCACGCGCGAACGCGACGAGGTGATCGCCTCCGCGCTGAGCGCCCTGATTGAGGCGGCGCCCGGGAGAGTGTCAAACGAGATAGTCGAGTGACGGAGAACGGAGTCTGCAGGGCCGAGCGACTCGGGTGCCACGGCTTGTTACGGTTGAAAAATGGTCGACGTTGCGATTTCGGCAAAGTACGAAACCCTCGAGCCCGGCGCCCGCATCGAGCTTTACAACGGTGCGCTCGGCTTGTCGTGGGCCGCCAACACCTTCGTGGGCACGGGATCGATCCACTTCGAGTGGCAACCATACCCACGCGTTGGTTTCAATGTCTCGGTTTCTTTGCCACTCGATGTAGGTGATGTCGGAGATCAGGTCCGCGTCGAGTTGCTCGATACGGGAGGCAGCGCCGAAGGTCGGCCTTGGCGAATCACCGACACGTTCAACGACGGCGACGAGTTGCAGCGCACGGTCGAGGGATCGATTGCCGAGGAGCTCCTCGTCGGCAACCCCGCCGCGACGGATTCGGTCATCTTTCACGTTCCAAACTTTCCCGACTATGTCGGAACGCCGGTGCAGGCAACACAGGCAGGCGGGAACACGCGGGCTGCCAGACTAACTGCAACGACAGCGCAGTGGATCGTCGAACTGGACGCTGTACCTCACGCGGGAGATCTCGCAGCTGCGCTGACCAAGCGAAGAGGCTTCGGGATAACGCACGTAGGTCGAATCCGCCGCTTGGACGGTGCCGCAGTTCCGTACGCCGACGTTGAAGCGATGTGCAGTCAGCTGTACTGGTGGCTTTCCCTACTGAGAAGTGAGCGAACCGGCCCGATTCTGGTGATGGGAGTTCACGAGGGCGTGACGGTATGGGAGACATGGCAATCTCCGACAGTGTCTCCGTGGCGCGGGCGGTGGAGTTGGTTGCCTCGATTTCCAATCGAAGTGGACGGGCATCCTGTTTCTGTCAGCGGCGGTGACACGCTCCGGTGTCTGAGCGACTCGTGGGCAAACCCGGACTACCAACGGGCGATCACGCGAGCGATCGATTGGTACACGCAGAGCGTTTCAAGCGGCTATGCGGCAACGACGGTCATTCTCGCGCAGGCCGGTTTAGAACTGATGTCGTGGCTGCGACTCGTGCGTGACATGGGCATCAGTGAGGATGGGTTCAGCAAGTTGAGCGCTGCTGATTCGCTTCGGCTCGCTCTGAGCGTCGCCGAAATCAACACAGACGTTCCCGCCGCCGCACCTCAACTGTTCGCCGCAGCAGAGCCAGGCCAGGGTCTGCAGCGACTAGACGGACCTGCTTCGATCACTGAGATTCGCAATGGCGCGGTGCATCCGAAGCCATTGCAACGGTTCGCGGATCCGATGGCCGCGATTCAAGGGGGTCTGCTGGCTATTCAGTTCCTTGAACTCATGTTGCTTCATCGCCTGGGCTACACCGGCAGCGCTTACGACAGGATTACGTGGGAAGAGCCGGAGCCCGTACCATGGGCGCCTGCAACCGTGGTTCAGGGTTGACGTACGTGATGCTCGACGTTGTTGCTGTGCCGCTCAGTGAGCTGACTCCCACGCCACGGCGCTCGGGGCAGCTGTGGCGCCGGGCTGTCCGGAGAGCTGAAGCCTTCGGGAAGTAGACGCGCCATCGCCGCGACCGGAAAGCTCGCTACGTTTCGAGTTGCCTCGTGCAATAGGCACATGTTTCCGCGTCATGCCGGCGCGGTGCGTCGGGCGGTTCGTGGATGTAGAGCTGTTCTCTTCCCTCTCGGTCGCGCTTTGGCGGCACGAGCGCCTCGTCGAAGACGCCCTCGGTGCCCTCGAAGAGATCGCCTTGTCCGGAGTCCCGAGTCTCGATCCTCTTGCGTACGGCTCGCGCTGCTTCTGCCATCGTCGGGAACTCTTCGGCGGCGCGGTCGTAGAGGTGAGTCATGATGTCGTTGCCGGCCTGAGAATCCGTGGCGAAGATCATGCGATACAGCGGATGATTCGCTTCGTTACGGATCTCGAGCTGGTGAGTCCATCGATAGCCAAGTTCATGCTCGAGCCGCCACCGCATTAGTTCGACGTACTCCGCACGCGTGGCCGTCGGCGTGATCTCGTCGTCGAGCTTGGCCTGCCAGATTGCGTGCCAATCCGGCGTTCCGAACATCGCGGTGATCGCAGCGTTGTCGGCGTCACGTACGACCCCGCTCGTCGGTAGCAAGCGCGCGAAGAGCGCGTCAGGGAAGAGCATCCAGAGCTCAACTTTCGTCTTCGCCTTCGGGCCTTTGTGTTCGGCGAGGGCCCCGAGCGTCGCCCACGTGTAGTGCGGACCGTTGGGGTCGATGAACGCAAAGGTCGGTGCCCAGGCGGCGTCGACCTTGCGGAGATCCGCAAGGGCGGTACGGATGCTCTCGTTGCTGTCGCCTGGATACACGATGAGATCGCGGTCCGGGTACTCCGCGTTGAGAGCGGTCTTCAGTTTCGTTGCGTTGGGCTCGAGCTCGAAGAAGCGGAGATGCGTGAACGGTGGGTCGTCGACGTTGCGCACGATTCGCGCCGATCGATCAATCGGATTCTTCGTGACACGGTCGTAGTTCTCGGGCTCGCCACCGAACAGATCCAGGTACACCGTCTTCGTAGCCTTGAGCTTTGTCGTGGTTGTGAACGTGTTCAGATACCGCTCGAGCAAATCGAGCTTGTACTTGGTCCAGAACCCCCACGGCCGTGACACGCAAGCTCACGCTACGGCGCGTTCGGGCATCTCGTCGTAGACGGCGCCGTCGAGACTGCGCCCGTGCGCCTTTGGCGTGCGTCCTCCCCATTGCTTGAAGAAGAACGGGACGCTCGGCAACTGCGCACTCATCGCGGATCGATCGGACCCACGAAGGATCCATCGGCCGCGCATTGAACCCGCTTTCGCCGCCGGCAATAACCCAATGAATTGAGGCTAAATCAAGGTCGTCGAGCGGGCCGAGGAGTGGCTCGCAAGAGAGGAAACGCACGGCCGCGGGGACCTGAGCC
This sequence comes from uncultured Actinomycetes bacterium, assembly GCA_963784845.1. Lineage (GTDB taxonomy): Bacteria > Actinomycetota > Acidimicrobiia > IMCC26256 > PALSA-610 > PALSA-610. The sequence continues at coordinate 584,915 of CAWASN010000007.1, forward strand.
AGGTGTTCGATGCGGAATGTGTACTGAGCGTTCTCGACGCTCACACCCATCCACACGTTGTCCGGCCACTCCAGCCGGTCGGCGAGTTGAGCAAGCCGTTTCGAACGCTTGGTGAGGACTTGGTACTGGTGCTGCGGTGTTTCCGCCATGACGTCGAAGACCTGTCGAATGAAGTCAACCGTTACCTTCGGGTGGAACAGATCGCTCATGCTGTTCACGAATATCGTGCGTGGCGTCGACCAACTCCTTGGGATCGACAACGCGTCTTCATGCATCGTGAGCGCGAAACCGGGGCCGGACGTTCGCGGCGCTGCCGTCGTTCTGGTACTTCGGTTGCCCCATCGCCTTGAGCCTGCCGCGAGCGTCATGGCGTAGCAGTGATCACAGCCTGGGCTTGTGCGGTCGCAGCCCGTGGTCGGGTTCCACGTTGCCTCGGTCCATTCGATACCGCTCTTGTCGCCCATGCAGCGATCCCCCTCAACGCGTCGACTTCCAGCGAAGCTTGAACCACATCCACGTCGCCATCAACAACTTCGTCGATGATGACTGCAGGGTGTGACAGCGTTGCACGATCCGACAGCGTTCCGCGAAACTCGCGCCCCGATTGCTCACTCTGGGTCGCCGACGATGTTTGTCGGTTCATTATGAGGAGCGTCTCCACGAGAATCTCGACGAACCTGTCCGTCGTATCCTGGCCACATCGCACCGGGTGTATCCGAATCCGTTCCACCAGGAGGGACCGTGACGAAGCCACCTCGCCTCGACCTGTGGGCCGACTTCAACAACGAGGACGACGACGGCTTCGGTTGGTCGGCGCTCCATCACGCGAGCGATCCGGCGCTCGTGACTCCGGGGCGCGGGTGATCGCCGGTTCTGAGCGGGCATGGGCCGTCGCCGAAATCATCGCCGTCGACGACGACGGCATGGTTCACTTTCGTGTGCTCCCGCGCAACGATCCCGACTCCCAGCGAGTCTTGGCGGACGCTTCGAATGGCTGACGACGCGCGTTCGTTCCGCGCCATCTACGAGCACGATGCAGCCGACGGATCGTGGCTCGTGCGCGTCGAAAGCCTCGACGGCTGCCACACCTACGGCCGCACGAAAGTGGAAGCAGCAGGCCGGATCGAAGAAGCCCTCGCCGCCTGGCTCGACAAAGGACCCGAGCGAGTTCACGCTCTCGCACGCCTGAAGCCCAGACGGGGCGGGCTACAGCGACTCGATCACCTCTCACGCCAAGAGCAATTGCCTCGGAGCCGAGCAGGAACTCGTCGTCTTGAGGATCGAAGTAGACACCGTCGGCGAGGTCAGCGAGTGAGGCGGCCGCGGAGAACGCCGAGGCCAACTCGTCGACTGCGCCCGACCACGTGAATGTGGCGCACAAGTCGCGGCCGCCGATTCGTTGGACGGCGTGCGGGTACGCGGCCGTGATCGACGAAGCATCGCCCAACGAGAACTCGAATCCGGTTGCTGCTCCGCCAAAGGTCACGGGCACGAAACCGCGGTCCGCAGCAGGATCAAAAGCCTCGGCGAGAACGGTCGGGAAGTTGCTCGCGTCGAGACGCTCCTGCCACTTCTCTCGACCGGGCACCTCTGCGCTTGCGACAAATACGTGCAGCTCCATCGACACGCCCGACCCTCGCAGGTCGGTCGGCGGTCGAGCAACCGGTGTCGTCGGCGCGTTGCTTCGGGCACGTGGAGGGCACAAACGCTGCTCGCCTAGACCGTGCAGACGTTCGTCAAGGTCTGCACACGTGCCTTGACCAGGACTTTCTCGGAGAGCGGGTGACCGGGATCGAACCGGCATGGCCAGCTTGGAAGGCTGGGGCTCTGCCATTGAGCTACACCCGCGTGCGGAACCTGCCGCCCGGGCAGCCTAGGCGGCGGCCGTGTCGGCGAACAGTGCTCGAGGGCGACCCCACGCCCGCGGTTACGAGCGCGGCGTCACGTTCTGGAGTCGGACCTGACCGATCGCGACCAGGCGGTCGGCATCGTCGGTGACGCGCACCTCCCACAGTTGGGCCGTGCGCCCTTGCTGAAGCGCCGCGGCGCGCACCGTGACCCGGCCCGTGACCATCGAACGCACGAAGTTGGTGTTGTTGTTGACGCCGACGGCGACGAGACCGTGCTCCGACGCGGCCTTCGACGCACCGATGCTCGCGGCGCTCTCGATCGCGGTCGTGTACACGCCGCCGTGTACGAGCCCCCAGGGTTGATGGTGTTCGGGTCCGAGGTCGATCCATCCGGTGACGGCTGTCGGCCCGACGTCGTCGACGTGGAGACCGGCTGCCTGCATGAATGCACTCGCCCCCTCGGGAACGGGCGCGGTGGCGGGATCGGTCACCGGTCGACCTCCGTGGCAATCGACAATGTGGAGCTCAGGCGAGTGAGGATCGAGGTGAGCCGGCGATGTTCGTCGGGCGCGAGATGCCGGCCGAAGGAGGTCCTCAACGTGTCGACGTAGACCGCGTCTGCGTTGCGGAACTGCGCAAGCCCGGCACGGGTCAACACGACGGTCGTCGCGCGCCGGTCGTCGGGATCGGGACGCCGCTCGACGAGACCGTCGGCTTCCATGCGCTGCACGAGCCGGCTGAACCCGGGCTGGCTGTAGCGCGGATGCATCAGCGTTGTTGCAGGTCGCTCATCGCCATGCGGTGCGGCTGGGCGGCGCGCGCGAGATACGCGAGGGTCGAGAACACCCCCGAGTCCATGCCCGCGAACTCCTCGAGCGCGGCGACGACGTCGTGGAGCACCGCCTGGTAGACGGCGACGAGCGCGCTCCAGCTGGCGAGCGGTCGCCGGGATCACCCGACGTCGGCGCCGCCCGGTCGGGCGCTCGGTCATGCCGGCGGCGGGGATCGTCGAGCACGAGCTCGAACTCGCCCGGGATCCGGCGCTGCAGCGCGTCGGCGACGCGTGACGCGAAGCTCGTCGGGCGGGAGCACGCAGTCGGCGCACGTGACATCGTCGAGCATCGAGCGCGAGGTGGATGCGCGCCGTCTTCGGGTCGGCTTCGCGCACGAGGAGATCGGCGCCGTCGGCCCGCAGGAATCCGGCCAGCTCGTCGACCGCGGCTGCACGGCGACGGGGTCCATCGTCATGACCGCCGCACCACGGGCTTGCTCTGCATCGTGCTCTCGCCGAAGCTCGGCAGCGCGATCGCGTGCAGGCTGCCGAGGCCGCCGCACACGATCGGCACGATCTGGTCGGGCCGCTCGACGAGATGCACTCGACCCTCGGCGTCGACGCGGCCCCGGTCGCGCAGCAGCTTCCGCGTTCGGCGTCAGGCCACAGGTCGATCGGTTGCCACACGTTCTCGCGGAGGAACGCGGCCAGGTCGTCGATGTCGGGGAACGCGGCGCCGAACCGCTCGGCCCACATCGGGTTGAACGCGACGACGACTTCGCCGTTCTCGACGTTGCCGAGGAACATGTTCGCGAGCGGGTACGCCATGCTCTTGGCGATGAGGTAGAGCAGGTCGCGCGGGTCGTCGTTGTGGATGTCGGCCATCGGGAACGTGCCCTTGCCGCCGTGCACCGTGACGACGTCCTCGTCGGCGGCGAAGCCCCGGCGCTGCGCGAGCGACGGCCACGGGGAACGCTCCTCCCACTCGCCGATGCAGAACCCGAAGCGCGCGGGCTGGCCGAACACCGACTTGGTGGTCTCGCCCGCGCGCTGACCGCCGATGTTGCGCAGGCAGAGCGCGACCGCGCGCCCGATCGTCATCGAGCCGCGGCCGGCGGCGCCGCCCATGCAGCCCGCCCGGTAGTCGATCCCGAGGTCGTCGCGGCTCGGGCCGTTCACGATGAGCATCGGGAACACGCTCGACGTCGTGGTCGTGAGGCCGAACGCGTTCCATTCCGGTTCCGAGAGCGCTTCGAGTGCGGCGAGCACGACGCCGAACGCCGCCGGCTCGACGCCCGCCATCGCCGCGTTGATCGCGACGAGCTCGACGGTCGCGACGCCGTTCACCGGCGGCAGCACGCAGAGCACGTGGTCGGCCGGGTACGGCGACGCGGCCAGCAGCGCCTCGATCGCGTCGTCGGTCGCCGGGCAGCAGCGGTACGCCGTCGCCCCAGTGCTCTTCGAGCGACAGCTCGTACTGCGCGCGCGGGTCGGCCGGGACCTCGACGCGCTCGCTCGCGAGCGTCACGCGGTCACCCCCAGCAGCTCGAGCACCTTCGGGTAGTAGTCGTCGCGCGATCTGCTCGCAGCTCTTCGGTCGGACGCGCCTCGAGCGGGTACGGCAGCACCAGCACGCTGCAGGTCGCCGTGGCCGACGTGGCGGGCGACGTTGTGCGCGTGCACGGTGAACTCTTCGCACACGATCGCGACGACCGGCTTCTCGTGCTCTGCGACCGCGACCGCGTCCTTGATCGTGAACGTCGTGCACGAACCGCAGGTGCCGAGGCCGACGATCGCGGCGTCGACCTGGCGTCGCGAGCTCGTCGATCTGCTTGCGGTCGCTCGACGCGGGCTGGCCGACCTGCGCGCCCGTCTCGACCGCGATCGTGCGGGCGCCGTCGCGGCGCAGGTACTCGTCCCAGATGCCGGCGATCAGCTGCCACGATCGCCACGCCCGGTCGGTTCGGAGCCCGATCGTGAGCCCGGCCAGCGGCTCGCTCGAGACGGAAGGTCGGCGCGCTGCACGTCGCCCGCGGGCGGCGCCGTCGGCCGGCGGACCCAGATCGTGTCGGTGCTCATGGGAGCCACGGCTACAGATATATGCGTCCGCATACAATGCCCGGGCGAGCGCCGGATGATTCCTGCGTCTGTAGTCTCGGCCGATGCCCAGCCCGGCCGCCGGAGTGGTCCCGCCCTGGTGGCAGGCCGGGGTGCTCTACCAGATCTATCCACTCTCGTTCGCGGATTCGAACGCGGACGGATTCGGTGACCTGCGCGGGATCGTCGACCACCTCGCACACCTCCACCGGCTCGGCGTCGACGCCATCTGGCTGAGCCCGATCACCGTGTCACCCAACGCCGATTGGGGCTACGACGTCGCCGACTATTGCGCGGTGCAACCCGAGATGGGAACGCTCGCGGAGTTCGATGCCCTCGTCGAGGCGGCACATGCCCGCGACATACGAGTGTTGCTCGACTTCGTCCCGAACCACACGAGCGAGGAACACCCGTGGTTCCTCGACGCGAGGTCGTCGAGATCGGCCGAGCATCGAGACTGGTACCTGTGGGCCGACCCGGCGCCCGACGGTTCGCCCCCGAACAACTGGGTCAGCAGCTTCGGTGGTCCGGCGTGGACGATCGACGAGACGACCGGCCAGTACTCCATGCACAACCACTTGCGGGAGCAACCCGACCTCAACTGGTGGAACGACGACGTGCGCGACGCGTTCGACGAGATCCTGCGCTTCTGGTTCGACCGCGGTGTCGACGGCTTCCGCATCGACGTGTGCAACATCTTGATCAAGGACGCGCTCGTGCGCGACAACCCGCCCGCGACCGCCGACGATCCCATCGACCAAGCCCTGGCTGCCCATCGGCGACAAGGATCGCAATGTCGAGGACCAGGTCGATGACCCGGCGTCGTTGCTCGCGCTGACGCGCGACCTCATCGCTCTGCGCAAGGAGGTACCGGACCTCACGCAGGGTGAGTACACGCCGTTGCCGGCGCCCGGCGGCGCGTGGGTCTGGAGGCGCGGCGAGGGTCACCTCGTCGCGGTGAATCTCTCCGGCGAGGCGGTCGAGATCGCCGCGGTACGCGGTCGGTATCGCGATCGGTACCAACCGTGCGCGCGACGGCGAGACCGTCGCCGGTGGGCTGCGTCTACGAGGATGGGAAGGCGTCGTCGTCGAGCTGAGCTAACGCGGGAGGTTCTTCATCTGGTTCGTCCGTGCGTTCGCGGCGAACATGAGGTCGTCCAGCGTGCCGCCTTCGACATTGCGGACCATCCCCGCGGCGAGCTTGAGCCGCGAGGTCGGGTCGTCGTTGAGCGCGCGGACGCCGTCGACCGCGGCGAGAGCCTCGTCGGTGCAGTCGGGGAGCAGCACCGCGAAGCGCATCGGATCGATCCGTCCGACGATGTCGGAGGCCCGGAACGCCTTGCGCATCAGCTCGCCCATCGCGATCAACCCTCGATCGACCGTCGGGTCGCCCGGCACCGGGACCGTGGCGTCATCGAGGTAGAAGTCGAAGTACCGAGCCGATCGGTGCGCCTCGGCGCTGGCACGACCGGAACATCGGCGTCGCCGAGGCGACGAAACCGGCCCGGTTCCAGACGCCGGTGAGCTCGTCGATGCCGGCGGGTTGGCGACTCTGGCCCTGGTTCCCGCCCTGGCCGTTCTGGGAGTTATGCCCGTTGTAGCCGTTCGAACGTGACTTGGTACGCATAACGACCTTGCTCCCAGCTGGTTGCCGATGCTTGCGGAGGTTCCAGAGTCGCATGACGAATCTGGCCCGGGTAGCGGGTATCGGCATCTGGTGCCCCATGTCACAAGCGGTTCGTACTCGAAGTCCGTGAATCGAGGAAACGAGGTGGGCCGGGCACGAGGTCAGGTGCACGGACATGTCGGTGACAGCAACGGCCCGAGGACGACGAGGAGTGCGCCCGCGGGCGGTTCCGAAGCGTGGCAATGGTGGTCGACGACGGCCTCGGCGAGTACCGTCCGGTGCCTTGTCCGAGCAGGCATCGCCGGTCGGCCGCGACGCGGGCACGGAAGCTCGTGAGCTCGTCGAGTTGCGTATCCACGGTGTGAGTGGGACGCCCCCGGCGGGAATGCTCGACGCGCACTTCGTGACCCAGCGCGCCGGCGACGCGACGACAGGGTTCTACGCTCCCGATCCCGACGAGCCCGTTCCGGGGGCGACCGCGAGCGACCGGTCCCGTCATCTCGAGGGCTACTCGTGGCGCGGGATGACGTCGGGGTCGCCCGTGCAGGCGCTGTGGGTGTTGCTCGCGCCGTTCGCGCTCGCCAACACCGCCGCCGCGATGCGCCCGGCCGTCGGCAACTCCGGGCGCGGCCGGGTTGTCTCGGGCTTCTACGGCGCGGCCGTGCGCCTGTTCGCGCTGTCGCTCACGCTGACGCTGGTGACCGCGACGTTCATCGCCGCCGTCGACGAGGTGGCCTGGCAGTGCGGCAACAACCCGGCGTGTATCAGCGCGCATACGCCCACCAAGTTCCTGGGCTGGCGCGGTGTGGCGAGCGCACCGCGGCGGGTCGCGGTGACGCTCGTGCTGCCGCTCGCGACCATCGGGCTGCTCTGGTTCCTGGCCCGGCGACGCGTGGAGGGCTCGAGCAGCGGTGCTTGCGATCGTGGGCCCACGTGCGGTCGGTGACATCGCGACCGCGGGCCGTCGCACCCGCTTGGACGACCCGGATCGTTGGGACGACCGTGAGCCGAGCGAGTTCTTGCGTCATCTGCATGTCGCGGCGGCGTTCAGCATCGTCGCCGCCTCGGCCGCGGCCGGCATCGCGTATCGGGCCCGTGATTCCGCTCCTGCTCTACACGTCGTCGGCGGCGTGGCGTTCGTGCTCTTGGGCATCGCCGCGCTGACGGCCGCCGCCGGGCTCGGAACCAACACGAGGTCGTGGCGAATCGTCGTCGCGGTCGGCGTGCTCGTCGGGTCCATCGCGACGTTTGCCGGCCTCGTCGTCGCGCTGGTCGCGGATCCGGCCGTCGAGACCTCCGCCGGTGCCGGCCTTCCGGGCGTCGAGACGGTGATCGTCTGGCTGTTCATCTCCCAACTGGCGCTCATGCTCGTGATCGGGGTGCTCGGCGCTCTACCTCGCGCGAGGAACCGCGCGCACGGCGTCGCGTTGTTGGGGCTGGGCGGCGCTCTCGTCAGTGGCCTCGCACTCGTCGTCGGTGCGATGTTCAGTGCGGGTGTCGACTTGCGCGTCGGCGAATACCTCGGGCAAACGACGACGTCGCTCGCAAAAGCGCACACTGCCGGCCGGGTGCCGCTCGTAGTTCCGAACGCTCTGACCTGGGCGGCGCGGCGCGGTGCTCCTGATCGTGGTCTTCGCCGGCGCGGCGCTCGTCGCCGGGTTGGTGTGGTCGACGGTGTGGGCGACGAGATCTTCGCGTCACGGGGTACGCGCCGTGATCCGTTTCGCACGTCGTCAGCCCGCGCCGCCCGGCGGCGACACCGAGAAGTCGGCGAGGGCGCGCGACGTCAGGCGCGCCGAATGGCGTGCCGGGCTGACCGATCGCGTCGGCGTGCTCGTCGCCGGTCCCGCGCTGGTCTCGGTCGGAGTCGCGATCGCGATGACCGTCGTCGTCGTGCAGATCGACCGTCACCGCTTCACGCCGCGCTTCGAGATCGATCACAGCGCGTGGATTGCGACCCATGCCGCCGCGTACGGGAGCTGGATCATCACCGGCTTCGTCGCAGTGTTGCTCTCGACGGTTCTGCGCGCGCGAAGCAGTGAGAGCTTGCGGCGCAAGGTCGGGATCCTGTGGGACCTGAGTACCTTCTGGCCGCGCCACGCCCAGCCGTTGGGGCCGCCCTGTTACACCGATCGGGCGCTCCCGGAGCTCGTGTACAGGACCACGTGGCACGTCGAGCAGCGCCACGACGTCATCATCTCGGCGCACAGCCAGGGATCGATCATCGCCGCGACGGCGGCACTTCAGCTCCGCGCCGACGTGCGTGCCCGCGTGGCATTCCTGACGTACGGGTCGCCCCTGCAACGTCTGTACGCGCGTTGGTTCCCGACCTTCTTCGACCGCGAGACCTTCGCCGAGCTCGGGCGGCGCCTTCCCGGACGCTGGCAGAACCTCTATCGCAGCACCGATCCCATCGGCGGTGCCATACCGCCCGGTCCTCCGGTCGGGCCGGTGAACGTGAGGATCACGCCCTCCGACACCGTCGCGCCCGGCGACTTCGTCTACCCGCCGATCCGTGTCCACTCCGACTATCCCGTCGAGCCCGCGTACCGCGCCGCCGTGGCCCGACTCGATCTCGAGCTGCGCATGTCGGCGATCTCGACGGGCCGACGAGGGGTTTCGTAGGGTCTGCGGATGCGATCCCCGCGCCGGCGGCCAACGGTTGCGATCATCGGTGCCGGTGCGGGCGGCCTGGCGATGGGCATCAAGCTCAAACGGGCCGGCTACGACTTCACGATCTACGAGAAGTCCGACGGCGTGGGCGGAACGTGGCGGTACAACACGTATCCGGGAGCGGCGTGTGACGTGCCCTCGCACCTGTACTCGTTCTCCTTCGAGCTGAATCCCTGGTGGAGTCGCACCTACGCGACGCAACCCGAGATCCTGGCGTACCTCGAACGCTGCACCGACCAGTACGGCCTCCGCTCCCACCTGCGCACGGGCGTCGGGATCGCGCAAGCGCGCTGGGACGAGCACGAGAAGCACTGGAGCCTGCGCTCGGAGTCCGACGAGACGTTCACTGCCGACGTCGTCGTGAGCGGTCTCGGGATGTTGAACGTTCCGCTGGTGCCCGAGATCGCGGGCGCCGAGCGGTTCCGGGGTCGAGCGTTCCATTCGTCGCGCTGGGATCACTCCAAGTCGATCGAGGGGGAGCGGGTCGCGTCGATCGGCACGGGTGCGAGCGCGGTGCAATACGTGCCCGCGATCGCGCCGTCGGCCGAGCACGTGACCGTGTTCCAACGTTCGCCGATCTGGATCACACCTCGTTTCGACCGGCCGTTCACCGCCGCCGAGCAGCGCAGGTTCGCGCGCGTCCCGGGCGCCGCCCGACTCGCGCGGTGGAAGCTCTGGTGGACGTACGAGCGGGCCAGCTTCCGCGCCGATGCCGACCAGACCGTGATGATGACCGCGCTCGCGAAGTCGTATCTCGAACGCAAGATCACCGATCCGGACCTGCGCGCCAAGCTGACGCCCGACTATCCCGTCGGTTGCAAGCGACCGCTGATCTCACGCGAATGGTTCCCGACGCTCATCCGCCCGAACGTCCGCGTGGTGACCGAACCGATCACCGAGATCACCGAAGCAGGTGTACGTACCGGCGACGGCGAGGAGCACGTCGTCGACACGATCATCTACGGCACCGGCTTTCGCGCCAACGACTACTTGAGTGCGGTCGATTTCTACGGGCGGGACGGTCGCCGCCTCCGCGATGATTGGTGCGATGGCGCCGAGGCCTATCTCGGTCTCACGGTGTCGGGATACCCGAATCTGTTCACGCTCTACGGGCCGAACACCAACGGCGTGAACTCGATCATCTTCATCCACGAAGCCCAGGTGAACTACATCATGGGCGCGCTGCGCACGATGACGCGCCGACGCATCAGGGCGCTCGACGTGCGCAGGCGTGTGATGGACCGGTACAACCGCCGTCTGCAGGCCGCGATGCCGGGAACCGTGTGGACGGCCGGCTGCCACAACTACTTCCGGACAGCCTCGGGCAAGGTGGTCACGCAGCTGCCCTATAGCGGTGGTCGCTACTGGCTCCGGACGCGCTGGTTCCGGACCTGGCCGTACCGCAAGGACTAGGCCTCCTCGTCCGGTATCGAGGTTGACGGTGCCGAGTCGCGCCGAACGCGGGAGTACGTCGGTCGCGATCTCGTCGACGATCGATTCCGGTTCGTTCCACGCGGGATCGTCGGCGCGGGGGTGGTGGAACACGACGTCGGTGAAGCCGAGCGCGGCGTGGCGGCCGACGAAGTCGTCGAACGCGGCGGTGCTCGCGAGCGGGCGGTCCTCGGTATTGCCGCTCATGAAGATGCGCTGGACCGACGCCGGGTCGCGGCCGATGTGCGCGCACGCGTCGTCGAGTCGGCGGCATTGCTCCACGACCACGCGTTCCGTTCCCGAGGTACTCAGGTCGCCCGAGATCGTGTCGCCGAACGTGATCCACGCGTCGGCGAACTTCGCAACCTGCGCCAGCGCCTTCGGGCCGCCGGCCGCGATCGCGATCGGAATGCGTGGTACCTGCACGGCCTCGGGCCGGATGCAAGCTTCGACCACGGTGTAATAGTCGCCGTCGTACGACGCCGTCGGGTGCGCGAACAAGAGACCGAGGAGCTCGACGAACTCGCCGAGCCGGGCGACGCGCTCGCGGGCGGTGAGGGGCTCGTCGCCGAACACGGTGGAGTCGAAGCCGGGGCCGCCCGCGCCGACGCCGAGTATGAATCGTCCTCCGGAGACGTGATCGAGCGTGACCGCGTCCTGCGCGAGCGTGAGCGGATGCCGCAGGTTCGGGGACGCGACCATCGTGCCGAGTCGGATCCGATCGGTCGCGCCCGCCAATCCGGTGAGCCACGGGATCGCCGAGAACCACGGCCGGCCCCGGTAGCGGCGCCAGGACGCGTGGTCATAGGTCCAGAGGTGGTCGTAGCCGAGCGCCTCGAGGTGCCGGGCCCACGCTCGCGTCTGCGGCCACGGATCGGTCGGGAGCATCACCACGCCGACGCGCATCGGCCGAGTCTGGCGCGTTTGGCGGGCGCGGCGGCGACCGTCCGGACTCGGCACGGGATCATCCGGGGGCTCCCGAGGCCTCCACGGCATTTGCGAGTCGGGGAGGGGGGATTTGAACCCCCGACCTCGTGCTCCCAAAGCACGTGCGCTACCGCTGCGCCACTCCCCGGTGCGGACGACCGCGACCCGAGCGTAGTTGCGCAGCCGGGGTGGCCTACCGGGCCCGGATGGGGCGGGGAACGACGTGGGGATGCGCGACGACGGGGCCCTGCACTGTTCCCGGGGTCCATTGGTTCCAGCTGGTGTCCCAGTCCATGACCCCGTGGTCGCCCCGGGCCGGTGGGCGGGGCCCGCCGGTGACGATGACCACGTCGCCGACACGGCTGAAGCCGAAGAACGTCAACACGTTGGCCGGGCTGAGGTTGATGCACCCGTGCGACACGTTGGCGTGGCCCTGGCTGCTCACCGACCACGGTGCCGCGTGCACGTACTCGCCGCTGTCGGTGATGTGCACGTCGGAGTAGACGAGCTCGTCGTAACCGTCGGGTGAGTTGACGGGCACCCCGTTCGACGACGAGATCATGCGCACGACGCTCTCGCGGTCGAGCACGATGTGGACCCCGTTCATCGACGGATCAGTGGTCTTGCCTCCGCTGAACGGGTAGAGCCCGACGATCTTGCCGTTGTCGGACACGGTCATCACGTCGGTGGCGAGGTTGGCGACCGACACGTGTGCGTCCCCGACGGTGAAGCTCGTCGTCACGGTGCCGGTTCCCCAGAGACCGTTGCCCGCGTTCCAGCCGGCGAGGTCCGAGACGACCGTGACCTTCTCTCCGGTAGGCCAGAACGACTTCGGCCGGAAGTGCAGCTCGTCGTTGCTGAACCAGTACCAGCCGCCCGGAACCGGACGAGACTCCTTGATCGTGAAGTGCGCGAGCGCGGCTGCGCGCGAGAACGCGTTGGTGATGTAGTGGTCGAAGCGGATCACGACCGGTTGCGCGACACCGACGACGAGGTCGTTCGGGAAGATGGTCGCCGAGACGCTGCCACTCGGTGTCAGCGTGCGGAACGTGGAGACGGACTGCGTGCGCACGCCGGAATTGCTCGCCGCGATCGCCAAGGCGCGGTAGTCGGTGCCCGGCTGCAACGTCCCGCTCGATCTCCATCCCGCCGACGACGTGCGCGTTCCCGCGACGGGGATGCCGGTCGTCGTGGTGACGGTCACCGAGAGAAGACGGCCCGACGTGGCGCTCACGACGACGGCCGTGTCGAGGGCGACAGCGGTGGAGCCCGGCGTCGGGGCGAAGTGCACCGTCGCCCCGGCCACGGCCGGCGGCTCGGGCACGCCACGCGTCTGCAACGCGGTGGTCGTCGGAAACGGCTCCGAGCGCGCACCGTCGGCGTAGGCCACAGCTACGCCGGCGCAGAGTGCACAGGCCATGAGCGTCCCGATCACTCCGCCCGACCATTGAGAGCGAGTGCGGCGGTGTCGCACGGGCTGGCCTCTCGCGTCGGTGCGGGAGCAACGCTAGAGCGCGTCGACGCCAATAGCACATCGCCCCCCATGGGACGCGGATCCCGGGACCCGTACCGCGGGCGGACGCCTTGTCGGGTGCACCCGGGCAATCTCGCTCGTCCCGGAGTCGGGACGCCGGCTCGGCGTCGTCGGTGAGGCGCCGAGGCGCCGTCGCTAGCCTTTTCGAGTGCACGAGACGGCCGCCGACCTTGCCGCGCTCCAGCAGTTGCTCGATGCGTCGTATGCCCGCATCGGCTCCCATATGCGGTCGATCCACACCCCCGAGCGCCGGGTCGCGGCTTCGGATCTCGTCCGGGTGCTGCGCGGGGTGCGGGTGCTCGACCTCGCCACGGTCACGGCGCAGTGCGAGCCACGCGTCAGCCCTGTCGACGGCTTGTTCTTCCGGGGCCGCTTCCATTTCGGGTCCGGCGAGGAGTCGCTGCGCTTTCGGCATCTCCGGCGCCGGCCACAGGTGAGCGCGTGTCACACGATCGGCGAGACGTTCGCGACGATCGTGCACGGTCGGGCGGTGGAGATCGACGTGTGCTCCCCGGAGCACCAGGACTTCTTCGACTACCTCCACGAGGTCTATCCCGATTGGGACGAGTGGTATGCCTCCACCACGCCTCCGTACGCCCGCATCGAACCGGCGGCGATGTTCGCTTACGCGTTCGAGCCGCAGGTTCTCGAAGGCCTCCGGGGAATATAGTTGCGGATGCAAAGGTTGTCGCCCACGTCCCAGAGGTAAGACCGGGAATCGGGACCCGAGATCGGGGCCCGGGACCGAGAACGAGGAGCAGGCCCATGCCCGCCGTCACGCCTGTCGATTCTTCCCTGTTGGCGGTGCTCGAGGAGTCGCACGGGCAGCCGAGGCCGATCCGGAGCATCGTCGCCGCGCAGGCGTCGTTCGAAGGTGCCGGCTTCCCCGTCCACCGTCCGTTCCCCCAGCCCGGCGCCGACATCGAGGCGACCGATCCGTTCCTCATGCTCGACGAGATGGGCCCGATCCGGTACGGCCCCGGTGAGGCCGTCGGCGCGCCCGACCACCCCCACCGCGGCTTCGAGACCGTCACGTATCTGTTCGACGGCGAGATGGAACACCGCGACTCCACCGGTGGCGGCGGCGTGCTCCGCGGTGGCGACACGCAGTGGATGACCGCGGGCTCAGGCCTCGTGCACTCCGAGGAGCCGACCGCGGCAATGCTGCGCGACGGCGGGCTGATGCACGGTCTCCAGCTGTGGGTCAACCTGCCGCGCGCGGACAAGCTGACACCGCCGCGGTACCAGGACTTGACCGGTGACAAGGTGACGCTCCGCGCAGCGCCGACGGCCGCGTCTTGCTGCGGTTGATCGCCGGTGATCTCGGTGGCCAATCGGGCCCGGGCAATACCCATACACCGATCGTGTACGCGCACGCGACGCTCGAAGCCGGAGGCAAGCTCGCGCTCGCCTGGCCCGGCGAGTACAACGCACTCGCCTATGTGGTGCAGGGCGCGGCGCGCGTCGGCGGCGACGGGCGCCGTGTCGGTGCGCACGAACTCGTCGTGCTCGGCGATGCGGGCGACTCCGTCGTCGTCGAGGCGGACGAGGTCAGCGAAGTGATCCTGCTCGGCGGCCGGCCGCTCCACGAGCCGGTTGCCTGGTACGGCCCGTTCGTGATGAACACGAAGCAGGAGATTTTGGAGTCGATGGACCTCTACGAGAGCGGCAAACTCGGCCGGATCTCGTGATCCGCGGTTCGGCCGCCAACCCTCCCCTCGAGACACGGATCGGGGAGCGCCGATCAGTCTCTTGAGGGGAGGGGCGGGCAGTCCCCGGCGAGCCTCGCAATCCCTCACCGCCGAGGGCCGCCTCTCAGCCCCTGCCCCCGTGCGCCAGTGAACACCCCTCTCACTCTTCGTGGCAAGGGGGCGTCCCGATATCTCGGACGGTGGTGTACTCATTTCGGGAAACTGAACACCATCGTCTGGGTCGCGTAGGCGACGAGCCGGGCCTCGCCGCCGTCGACGTCCCACAACTCCATGTCGGCCGAGGCGTAGCCGTCACCGGCGTGACGGGCGCGGTTGACGCCGAGCACCCATTCCGACCGGGCCGAGCCGAGCATGTGTACCGTCAGGTCGGCGCTCGGGGGAAGGTACCGGCGCCGGCGTTGCGTGGGCCCGAGCCGTTCTTGGACCGCGCCCGGCATCGTGTCGCACAACGCGACGAGGGCGTACGGATCCCAGGTTCCGTCGTCCGCTCGCGGCGGGTCGTCGAATCGGTACCACGACGCCCGGAGCGACGACGTCGGCTCGTAGTCGTCCCACGGGGCGTGACCGAGCGTGGGACGGCCCTCGACGTGCTCCCAGAAGTTGAACCAGGGGTGGTCGTCGTCGAATCCTTCGGGGTTGGGATCGCGAAAGGACGGGCATTCGACCGCGGGAACAATGCCTTCGGGGACGCGGGCATCGGTGAAGGTGAAGCCTTCGCGCTCGGCGCCGAACACCGCGAGCGCGTCGAAGCCCGCGGATTCGCCCGGGTTGCGCAACGATGCCCGCAGCTGCGATACGGAGCGGCCGCGCCGCAGCATTTCGACTGCAATCTCGACCGGTCCGTGGCGCACCGGACCCGCGAACACGGCGTTGAGCGTGCGCATCGACTGCGCGGGGTCGTCGAGCGCCGCTTGCATCGCCCGTGCGACCGTCGCCGCGACGATGCCGCCCTGCGGGACGATCGGGCAGTTCCACTGCTCGCCGAGCTCGGCTGCGTACCGGCCGGTCCCGATGGATTCGACAGCAGTTCCGCGGCTGAAGAGTGACGTGCCCACGATCAGTCATTATCGTCGCCGGTCATGAGCGACGCGATCGAATTGATTCGGCGGTTCTGCGACGACTGGGGGAAGGGGGCGAGTGTCGACGAGATCGTCGATTACTTCACCGACGACGCGGTGTACCACAACATCCCCGTGGATCCCGCGGTCGGCAAGGACGCGATCAAGGACACGTTCGCGATGTTCACGACGGGAGTCGAGCGCATCGAGTTCCGCGTGCTGAACATCGCGGCCGACGCCAACACGGTCCTGACCGAGCGGGTCGACGTGTTCGTCCTGCCCCACGTCACGATCGAGTTGCCGGTCATGGGAACGTTCGAGGTGCGCGACGGCAAGATCGCCCGCTGGCGGGACTACTTCGATCTCAACCAGTACATGAACCAGCTCGCCGGGCCGGCCTCCTGAACCCCTCCTGTCAGGGGGCGAGCAGCATCCGGACGGCGTCGACCGTGTCGGCGTCGGGGGCCGACTTGTCCGGGCGGTAGGCGCGCACGCGGGCGAAGCGGAGCGCGACGCCTCCTGGATACCGCGTCGAGACCTGCACGCCGTCGAGTGCGATCTCGACGACCAACTCGGGTCGGACGAACACGGTGTAGTCGTCGCGACCGGTCGCAATTCCCTGCAACCGCTCGGTCTGCCACGCGAGCAACTCGTCGGTGAGGCCCTTGAAGGTCTTGCCGACCATCACGAACTCGACCGGTCTCGGGGTCACGTGCCCCGAGATGCAGGTTCGACAGCCAACCGCGGCGGCGTCCGTGCCCCCATTCCGCGGCGAGCACGACGAGATCGAGCGTGCGGACCGGCTTGACCTTGCGCCACGACGATCCGCGGCGGCCGGCCTCGTAGAGGGAGTCGAGCGCCTTTACCATCACGCCTTCGTGCCCGGTCTCGAGTGCGTCGGCGAGGAACGCGCCCGCCACGGTCGCGTCGTCGGTCTGGACGGTTGGAATGCACCACTGCCCGACCAGGTCGCCGAGGATCGCAGCGCGTCGCGGAAAGCGGCCGGTCGAGCAGATCGTCGCCGTCGAGGTGGATGACGTCGAAGAAGAACGGCGCGAGCGTCAGCGGGTGACTCGTGGCGTCCTCGCGGCCGAAGCGGCTCATCGTGTCCTGGAAGCGGCGCGGGAGCGCGCCGGGCGCGAGGCCGATCGCCTCGCCGTCGAGCACGAAGCTCCGGGCCGGAATCGTCCGGACGACTTCGACGACCTCCGGGAGCCGCGCGGTGACGTCGTTGAGGTTGCGCGTGAACACCCGCACGTCGCCGTCGTGGCGATGGACCTGGATACGGGCGCCGTCGAGCTTCCATTCCACCGACGCGAGCCCGGTGGCGGCCAGCGCGTCCGTCACCGAAGCGGCAGTTGCTGCGAGCATCGGTTGCACCGGCCGGAGCACCTCGAGGTGTACTTCGGCGAGGGAAGCGGCACCACCCTCGAGGGCGCGCCGCGCGGCGTCGGCGAGGTCACCACCGAGCATGGTGGCCCTGCGCACCGAGTCCGGCGAGACGTCGCCCGCGGCGACGGCGTCGGCCATGAGTCCGGCGAGTGCTCCCTGGCGGAGCTCACCGGTGAGGAGGCGCGCGACGAAATCGGCCTCGGACACCGTGGTACCGCGCGAAGAGTCGGCCGAGCATCGCCCGACGTTCGCCGGCCGAACCCGCCCCGGTCGTCGCGGCGACCCGGTCGATGGTGGCGTCGAGCTCGCCAACGGTCACCTTCGGGTCAGCCGAAGGCTCGGCGTCGGCGCGGGCGGCGGCCACGGTCGACCAGCCCACGCCGACGCGGCCCTGGCGGGGTTCGCCCGTGAGCAGGCAGACCGCGATCGGAAGCTCGACGGTCGAGCACGCTCGCAGCAACTGCGCGAGCGCGTCGATCTTCGCCTTGCGCGACCGCGTTGCGCCGACCGTGGTGGAGGTCTCGACGACGACGGCGAGGAGCATGTCGGCCAGGGTACGGTCGCTTCCATGGATTATCGACGTCTCGGCCGCAGCGGCCTTCAGGTCAGTGTGTTGTCCTTCGGCTCATGGGTGTCGTTCCGCGACCAGCTCGGCGTCGACACCGCAATGGAATGCCTCGACGCGGCCTACCAAGCCGGCGTCAACTTCTTCGACAACGCCGAGGGGTACGCCGAGGGTGAGTCCGAACGCATCATGGGCGAGGCGATCTCGAAGCTCGGATGGGCTCGCCACAGCTATGTGATCTCGACCAAGGTGTTCTTCGGGTTGCACGACGAGCCCAACATGAAGAACACGCTGAATCGCAAGTACCTCATGCAGGCGATCGACGGCTCGCTCGACCGCATGGGCCTCGACTTCGTCGACTTGTTGTTCTGTCACCGCGCCGACCCCCACACGCCCGTCGAGGAGACCGTCTGGGCTATGAGCGACGTCGTGTCGAGCGGCAAGGCGCTCTATTGGGGCACCTCGGAGTGGGCTCCGGACGAGATCCGAGCCGCGTGGGAGATCGCCGAGCGTCATCATCTGCACAAGCCCGTCGTCGAGCAGCCGCAGTACAACCTCCTGCACCGCATGCGGGTCGAGTTCGAGTACGCGCGCCTCTACGAGGACATCGGCCTGGGACTCACGGTGTGGAGCCCGCTCGGGTCGGGTGTGCTCAGTGGGAAATACCTCGACGGTATGCCCGAGGGATCACGCGCCCTGCTCCCCGGCTACGAGTGGCTGCAGGGCATGCTCACCGATCCGAAGACGAACGAGAAGGTGCGCGCGTTGAAGATCGTTGCTGACGACCTCGGGTGCACGCCGGCGCAGCTCGCGCTCGCGTGGTGCACCAAGAACAAGCGCGTCTCCACGGTCATCACCGGTGCGAGTAAGGCCGCGCAGGTGCGCGAGAACATGGAAGCGCTCGAGGTCGCGAAGCTGCTCGATCGCGAGGTCATGGCGCGGATCGAGGCGGCGGTCCCGTTCACCGCGTAGTCGGTCGAACGACGCGCTCGGCGATCCAGAACTGCATGCGTCCGGTCTCGCCCGGCGCCTCGGGCGCGCGTGTCTCGACGCGCTCGAGCGTGTATCCGAGCCGTCGGGGGACGGCGGCGCTGCGCGAGTTCGCCTCGTCGCACACGATGATCATCCGATCGATCCCGTCGAGCTCGAGTCCAACCTCGGTGAGGGTCCGCGCGGCCGCAGTGGCGCGCCCGCGGCCGCCGGCATCGACGTGGAGCCAATAGCCGATCTCGAGCGTGCCGGGGCCGCGCCGCGTCATCAGCCCGAACGCGCCGAGGAGTGTGTCGTCGGTCGCTGCGCAGAGGACGTACTGCCACTCGTCCCCCCGCTCCCGTTGATGGGGCTGGGCCCGGAGCCGGCCGCGTTGGAACCCGGGGTCGGCCGACTTCTCATCGGCCCACGGCATCCACGGTCGCAGGTGCTCGAGGCTCTCTCCGACGGCACGCGCGACCGCGTCGGCATCAGCTACCTGCACGAAGCGCAGGTAGGTCCCGTTGTCGAGGTCGACGCGTTCGGGTGGCGTGACGCTCATGTGCCGTCGCGCACGAAGCTGTGCACGCGTTCGACCCGAGCGACGCGGAGCTCGTACGCGTCGTACCAGCGGGCCCGGCCCTCGTACTGCGCGAAGGCGTGGTCGGCGTCGCGCCGCCACGCGGCGATCGAGGCCTCGTCGGCCCAGTACGAGACGGTGATGCCGATCGCGGCGCGCGCTTCCTCGACGCCGAGAAAGCCGGGTTGGCGAGCCGCCAGCGCCACCATCCGGGTCGCGGTCTCGTCGTAGTCGTCGCCGGGCTGCTCGTTGCGCCGGTTCGAGAAGATGACCGCCCAGTAGGGCGGATCGGGAGTCTCGGCGAGGCCGTCCGTCACGTTGCTCCCTCCCGGAGGTCGACGCCACCGTCGTGCATTCTGCCGTGCGCCTCGACCCGCGTAACTCGGATATGTAGTATCCGGATTAGACGGCCGGGAGGAGAGCAGCATGCGAGTGTTCGTAGCGGGCGCGACCGGTGTGGTCGGCCGGCGCGGCGGTAACCCGGCTCGTCGCCGCCGGTCATCACGTGACCGCCGTCTCGAGGTCGCCGGAGAAGGACGCGCTGCTCGAAGCGCTCGGCGCTCGGCCGGTGCGCGTCGACCTCTTCGACGCCGGCGCGCTGCGCGAGGCGGTCGTGGGCTCCGACGCGGTCGTGAACGTCGCGACCAAGATTCCGCCCGTCGCCCAGATGGGTCGCGCCGGCGCGTGGGAGGAGAACGAACGGATCCGCCGCACCGCGTCGGGGAATCTGGTCGATGCCGCGATCGCCGCGGGTGCCGCGGTGTTCGTACAGGAATCGCTCGCGTTCATGTACGGCGAGCACGGCTCGGAGTGGATCGACGCCTCCACGACGCCGCTCGCTTCGACCGACTTCACCGGTGCGATCGCGACTGCCGAGGAGAACGTCGCGCGCTTTCGCGCCGCGGGCGGGCGGGGAGTGGTCCTGCGATTCGGTCGGTTCTACGCGCCCGACAGCGACCAGGCCCGGGCGACGTTCGAAGCCGCGCGCCGCGGGGTGGTCCTCGACGTCGGCGGCCCCGCCGGGTACTCGCCGATGATCGACGCCGACGACGCGGCAGCGGCCGTGGTCGCCGCGCTCGGCGCACCGTCTGGCACCTACGACATCGTCGACAGCATCCCGCTGACGCGCGTGGAGCAGCGCACCGCGCTCGCCGCCACCGTCGGTCGGTCACGCCTGTGGCACGCGCCCAGGTGGGCCACACCCAAGCGCGCCGGCTACCTCGCCGTTTCGCAACGCGTCTCGAACCAGGCCTTTCGGGACGCAACCGGATGGCGCCCGTCGTCGCCCGACTTGTCGGTCGGGTACAGCAAGCTCGCTCGAGAGCTGCGCGTCGAACCTTCATTGCCGGGGCGCCTGCGCCTCTTGCTGTGGATCCTCGCGGCGAGCGCGTTCGGCCTCGGCGTACAGGCCGAGTTCTTCCCCCGCTCCTTCTACGACGACTTTCCCCTCGGCCGGGGGTGGGTCGCGATGGACGGGCGTTACAACGAGCACCTCATTCGCGACTTCGGTGCGCTCAACCTGGCCCTGTTGGTGCTCACGGTCGGTGCCATCTTCGTCGGCACGCGCGCGATCAGCCGGGTCGCGGCGGCCTCGTGGATCGCGTATTCCGTGCCGCATCTCGTGTACCACCTGCGACACCTGACCATGGCCATGCCCGGCGTCGACAAGCTCGGAATGATCGTGTCGTTGTCGTTCCCGGTCGTCGCCGCGGCCGTCGTGGTGTTCGATCGTGCCGCGGTGGCCGCCCCCGCGGCGGTCGGATCGTCCGGCGCGCCCGCCCCGGCCTCGAACCTGACGCAGGTGTCAGGGCGCAGCTAGCGTCGGGTGCTCATGAAACCTGCGCCGTTCGAGTACCACGCGCCGGAGACCATCGACGAGGTTCTGGCCTTGCTCGCCGAACACGGCGACGAGGCCAAGGTGCTTGGCGGGCGGGCAGAGCCTCGTGCCCATGTTGGCGCTGCGGCTGACGCGCTTCGAGCATCTCGTCGACGTCAACCGGGTCCCCGGGCTCGCGGGATTCCGGCGCGACAACGGCACCCTGGTCGTGCACGCCGCTACCCGCCAGCGCGTGATGGAGCGCGACGCTGCGGTTGGCGAGCGCGGTTCCCCTGCTCGCGCGTGGCCACGCCGCTCATCGGTCACTTCCAGATCCGCAACCGCGGAACGGTCGGCGGCTCGCTCGCGCACGCGGACCCGGCGTCGGAGTACCCGCGCGGTCGCGGTCGCGCTCGACGCCGAGCTCGAGCTGGCCGGCGCGGGCGGCCGAGCCGCCTGGTCGCGGCCGACGACTTCTTCGTCGGGACGTGGACGACCTCGGCAGAGCCCGACGAGCTGCTCGTCGCGGCGCGCTTCCCGGTGTGGCCGCGATCGGGCGGGTTCGCGGTCGAGGAGGTCGCGCGCCGCCACGGCGACTTCGCCATCGCCGGCGTCGCCTGCGCGGTCGAGCGCACCGACGGCGCGGGCTCGGCGCTCTTCGGCGTCGGTCGACATCCCGTGCGCGCCGCGCGTCGCGGAGGAGGCGCTGCTCGCCGGGGCACCCGCCGGCCGACGTGGCCGCGGCCGCCGTCCGCGACCTTGCTCCAGCCCGCCGACGTGCACGCCGGCGCGACCACACGCCTGCGTATCGGCGCCGCCATCTCGTCGAACGGGCGCGTCACCCGCGCCCTAGGGAGGACCAACGTGATAGCCCGTTGAGATGACGGTCAACGGCGACGCCGGTCGCGGCATGGTCGAGCCGCGCACTGACGCTGGCCGACTTCCTGCGGGAGCAGCTGCGCGCTCACGGGAACCCACCTCGGGTGCGAGCACGGCGTGTGCGGCGCGTGCACGGTGCTGGTCGACGGTGAGGCCGTGCGGGCGTGCCTGCATGTTCGCGGTGCAGGCCGACGGCGCGGAGGTCACGCACCGTCGAAGGGTCTCGGCGGACCGACGGCGCGTTGTCGCCGGTGCAGGAGGCGTTCCGGCACCGAGCACGGGCTGCAGTGCGGCTTCTGCACGCCGGGGTTCGTCGTGTCGGTGACCGCGCTGCTGCGGCGAGAACCCGCACCCGACGGAGGCCGAGATCCGCGGAGGCGCTGTCGGGCAACCTGTGCCGCTGCACCGGCTACCAGGGCATCATCGCCGCGGTGCGCGCGGGCCGCCGGTAGGCGTCGCCGGGGTCGGGCATGACGAGCTCGAGCGCGCCGGCCGGTTCGTCGGCCAGTCGGTCAGGCGACGCGAGGACCCGCGCCTGCTCACCGGTCACGGTCGCTACGTCGACGACGTCGTGCTGCCGGGCATGTTGCACTGCACGTTCGTCCGCAGCGACGTGCGCGCGCGGGCGCATCGCCCGAGTCGACGTCGACGAGGCCCGCGGCGCTCGACGGCGTCGCTGGCCGTGCTCACCGCGGCCGACCTCAACCCGCATGCCGGCGAGATGCAGCCGACGCTCGCCGCTCGGGACTGCGGCGGCGCGCCGCTGCGGCTGCTGGCCGACGGCGACGTGCGCTTCGTCGGGCGAGCCGATCGTGCTCGTCGTGGCCGAGAGTCGCTACGTCGCCGAAGACGCAGCCGAGCTGGTCGAGGTCGACATCGACGTCGAGCCGCCGGTCGTCGACGTCGAGCACGCGCTCGGCGACGGCGCCCGATCGTGCACCCCGAGCTCGGTACGAATCTCGGGCCGGAGATGGAGTTCGCCGGTCGCGCCCGAGCTGCAGGCGCTGCTCGACGGCGACCGCACGCGGTCGCAGCGCAGCCTTCCGCCAGCAGCGCCACAACCCTGTGCCGATGGAGACACGCGGGATCGTCGTCGAGTGGGAACCGACCGTCGGCGCAGCTGCACGCGTGGATGCGCACGCAGAATCCGCACGAGGCCAGCAGGCGATGGCGCGGATCATCGGCGTGCCGCGCACCTCGTCCGGGTCGAGGCGCGCGACGTCGGCGGCGGCTTCGGTCAGAAGTTCTTCACGCCACGCGAGGAGCTGGTCGTCGTGCGCGGCCCGCAGCGCTCGGCCGCCCGTTGAAGTGGATCGAGGACCGACGCGAGAACCTCATCTCGGCGAACCACGCCCGCGCCGACGTCGCGGACTGCACCTTCGCGCTCGACGACGACGGGCGCACTGCTCGGGCACGTGCATCGACCACATCGAGGACGTCGGGGTCGTTCCCGGTCGGGCGACGGGTGGCGCCGGTCAGCTCGTCGGCGTTGCTGTTCACCGGCCCCTACCGGTGCCCGGCGCGTCGGCGCTGCGCGACGCGGTCGGTCTAGACGAACACGTGCGGCCGCGGCGCGTACCGCGGGCCCGTGGATGTTCGAGACCGTCGCCCGCGAGCAGATGGTCGACGCCGCCGCGCGGCGATCGGCATGGACCCGCTCGAATTGCGGCGCCGCAACGTCATCGCAGCTCGCCGACCTGCCGTACACGATGCCGACCGGATCTGCCGCATCGACATGGTCAGCCCGGCGGAGACGCTCGAGCAGGCCGCGCGAGATCATCGGCTACGACGCCTTCCGCGAGGAGCAGGCAGCGGCGTTCGCGACGGAGGGCCGCTGCGTCGGCATCGGCCTCGGTCTGTACGTCGAGCCGAGCACCGGGATGATGGATCCGATGGGCACCGAGACCGCGGTCGTCCGCGTCGACCCGAGCGGTCAGGTCGACGGTGTCGCTGGGCACCGGCAGCCACGGCCAGGGCATCGAGACGACGATGGCGCAGGTCGTGGCCGAGGAGCTCGGCGTCGACGATCGACGACGTGACCGTCGTGCAGGGCGACAGCGCCGTGACCGCCGTACGGGCGGGGCACCGGCGGCAGCGGCACCGCGGTGATCGCGGGCAGCTCGTGCCGCAACGCGTGCGTGCGATCGTGCCGGGCCAAGGCCATCGAGATCGCCGCGCATCTGCTGGAGGCCGCGCCCGAGGACCTCGAGATGGCCGACGGCGCAGATCTGCGGTCAGGGGCACGCCCGACGCGCTCGGTCGCGTGGAGCGAGGTCGCCGCACGTCGCGCACCTCGAAACCGCGCGTGCCTGCCCGGGGCATGGAGCCGGGCCTCGAGGCGACGGCGCACGTTCAAGGCCCCGCCGTTCTCGTGGTCGAACGCGTGCCACGCGTGCACGGTCGAGATCGACCGCGACGACGGGCGTCGTGCCGATCCTGCGCTACGTCGTGAGCGAGGACTGCGGCGTGATGATCAACCCGATGGTCGTCGAGGGGCAGATCGCGGGCGGCGTCGTGCAGGGCATCGGCGGCGTGCTCTACGAGCACTTCGTCTACGACGACGACGGCAACCCGCTGACCACGACGTTCATGGACTACCTGCTGCCGACCGCGACCGAGGTGCCCGAAGATCGAGTACGGCCACGTCGAGACGCCGGCGCCGACACCCGGCGGGCACAAGGGGATGGGCGAGGGCGGCGCGATCGGCTCACCGCCCGCGATCTTCAACGCGGTCGGCCGACGCGCTGCGCGCTGGTCGGTGCGACGATCGACCACACGCCACTGACGCCCGACGCGATCTTCGAAGCGCTGGGGAGCGGAGCGTGACTGAGCGCGACGTGTCGGTGGATCTCTACTGGATCCCCTTGGGCGCGGGCGAGCACGTCGTCAGGGTCAGCGGCAAGGTGTACGAGGCCGCGTCGGCGTTCCTCGGGCGGCGGTCCCGCTTCGACCTGTACCACTCGGCACTCGTGATCGACGTTCCCGAAGGCCGGTTCGTGATCGAGCAGGCCACGGTCCCCGATCTCCACGGCGAACGCCGGGGAGTGGTGGCAGGCGGACCCGTCGGTATGCGATGGCTCGGACGCTTTCGCCTCTTCCGTTACGAGATCCGACGTTGGCGAGAGGGCCGGATACCCGATATCGACGAAGCGATCGCCAGCCCGGCGAGGCTGACCGACGACGTCGTGGTCGCGAAGCGGATCCTCGATGTGCTGCCGTCGATCCCGACGCCGGTTTGGGGTCGGGACGAGTTCCACACCGGGGAGATGTGGAACTCGAACTCGGTGGTGTCGTGGGTGCTCGCACGGGGTGGAGTCGACGTCGCGCGGATTCACCCACCCGTGCGCGGGCGCGCGCCGGGATGGAACGCGGGCGTGGCCGTGGCGACCGGAGTCGACGAGCTCAGACCTGCACGGGCGCGAAGACGAGGTTCTCGGAGCGGGCCGTCCGCAGCGCCCACGAGACGGTGAACACGACCGCGCTGATCGTGATCGCAAGGCTGACGAACGACCGCAACGCGACGAACGTGGTCGTCGGGAGACTGACGAGCATCGCGAACGTCGTCCCGGCCGACACGAGGTGCACGCCCGCCCACATCAACGTCAGGCCGGTGAACAGCCTGGCCACGGCGGGGCGCCCGCTGATCTCGGAGTCCACCGGACAGAAGTCGGACGCCATCCGTGCGATCATGGGGCGCCCGAATCGCAGCGAGGCCAGGAACAACAACGAGAGTGCGAGCGTGGTCGCGACGGGCTGCAGGAAGTACATGAACGTTCCGGTGAGCAGGCCCACGAACGTTCGTACCGTCAATCCCGCGACCGCGAGCTGCAGGACTCCCGGGATGCGCTGCCGGCGGACCACACGACGCAGAAGCGAGCCGTACGCCCAAACCAGCGCAGCGAGCATCGCGGCGACCGGGCCGACGGTCACCAGGAACACGTAGAAGAGGACGGAAGGGACGACGGTTGCCTCGATCAGTGACGGCAGCGACCTGCGTCCGACCACCTCGAGGACGCGGAGCTTCGAGAGCGGCCGGCGCTCGGAGGCGTGGGCCTCGGCCGGCGCCGCGACGAGTATCACCTGATCGCGCGCCTGCCGGTCGTCGCACACAGCTCCGCTGGACATCTCTTCCGCCGATCTGTCACCCGTCATGGGTCTTCGTCGTCATGTTCCGGGACGGAAGTAAGAGCGAGATGAGCGCGAAGCCAACACGGGGCAAAAGGCGGTCGAGAACCTGCCCGTGGATCGGCAAGGATGTCGCGGCGCCATGAACGACCTACCGGGCACCCGGATGTCCATCCAGGAGTCGTTGTATCCGGAGGTGACGTGCTTCGGCTGCGGGCACGCCAATCCGCACGGCCTTCATCTGCGCAGCTACCGCATCGACGATCTGACGGTCGCCGAATTCACGCCCCGTCCGGAGCACGACAACGGGTTCGGGTTCTTGAACGGCGGGATCATCTCCACCGTGCTCGATTGCCACGGCGCGGCCGTCGTGATGTGGGAGGCCGCACAACGCGGGTGGCACGTGTCGCCGGGGGCGCCGCTGCCGTTCATCACGGCCGGTTTCGACACGCGGTTTCTGAGACCGACGCCTCTCGGCCCGCCCCTTCGGCTGACGGCCTCACCGGTCACGGTCGACGAGACGGAGATCGTGGTGCGGTCGGAGCTCGAGTTCGACGGCAAGCCGCGCGGTGATGACCGCCACGTGGCGCCGATTCCGCCCGCGTACCTGACGCCCCTGGCGAACCCGGCTCGTAGGATCACAGCGTGAATCCGTTTCTCACCGAGCGGTTGCAGCCGTTCGGGACGACGATCTTCGCGGAGATGTCGGCATTGGCCGTCGCGACCGGCGCGATCAATCTCGGGCAGGGCTTTCCCGACACCGACGGCCCCGACGCGGTGAAGCAGGCCGCCATCGACGCGATCCGAGCGGGCCACAACCAGTACCCACCGGGCATCGGGATCCCGGAGCTGAGGCGCGCGATCCGGGCCCATCAGCAGCGGTTCTACGGGCTCGACTACGACGCCGACGGCGGAGATCCTCGTCACCGCGGGCGCCACCGAGGCGATCGCGGCGGCGCTGCTCGGGCTCTGCGGGCCGGGCGACGAGGTGGTCACTTTCGAGCCGTACTACGACTCCTACGCGGCGTGCATCGCGATGGCGGGAGCGACCGCGCAGGGTCGTTACCCTGCGCGCTCCCGACTATGCCTTCGACCCCGACGAGCTGCGCGCCGCCGTCACGGCGCGTACCAAGCTGATCCTGCTCAACACGCCCCACAATCCGACCGGCAAGGTGTTCAGCCGAGCCGAGCTCGAGACGGTGTCGGAGATCGCGCAGGAGCATGATCTGATCGTCGTCACCGACGAGGTGTACGAGCATCTCGTCTACGAAGGCGAGCACATTCCCCTCGCCACGCTCCCCGGCATGCGCGACCGCACGGTGACGATCGGCTCGGGCGGTAAGACCTTCTCGTTCACCGGCTGGAAGGTCGGATGGGTGTGCGCGACGCCGCCGCTCGTGCTCGCGGTGAAGACCGCGAAGCAGTTCCTCACGTATGTGAGCAGTGGGCCGTTCCAGTACGCGATCGCGGTCGGCCTCCAGCTTCCCGACTCCTACTTCACCAACTTCCGCCGGGAGATGCTCGACAAACGCGACCGGCTCTGTGCCGGCCTGGCCGCCGCCGGGTTCGAGGTGCTCCGGCCCCGAGGCACGTACTTCGCCACGGTCGACATCCGTTCGTTCGGCGAGACCGACGGCCTCGAGTTCTGTCGATCCCTCCCGCATCGGTGCGGAGTGGTCGCGGTTCCCAGCGTCGTGTTCTACGACGACGTCGAGGCCGGCGCGTCGCTCGTTCGGTTTGCGTGCTGCAAGCGCATCGAGGTGCTCGACGAAGCGTGCACCCGATTGAAGAGCCTGGCGCCGTGAGGATCGCCGCCATCCAGCACGACATCGCGTGGGAACAACCGGAGACCAACTTCGAGCGGCTGGCGCCGATGATCGAGCGGGCGGCGTCGGCAGGTGCTCGCCTGGTGGTGCTCAGCGAGATGTACTCCACCGGCTTCTCGATGAAGACCGACCGGATCGCGGAGCCCGACGACGGTCCGAGTGTGCGGTTCCTCGTCGACCAGGCTCGCGCCAACGACGTGTGGCTGTGCGCCTCGGTTCCGGCCACGACCGAACCGAACACGCGACCGTTCAACCAGCTGGTGCTCGCGGCGCCCGACGGAACGACGCACCGATACGCGAAGATCCATCCCTTCACGTACGGGCGTGAGGACGAGCATTATTGCGCCGGCACCGACTTCCTGACGGTGCTCGTCGACGACCTCCGCTGTTCGTTCTTCGTCTGTTACGACCTCCGATTCGCCGACGAGTTCTGGGCGCTCGCGGAACGGACCGACTGCTACGTCGTCCCCGCGAACTGGCCCGCGGCTCGCCGGGACCACTGGACGACGCTGCTGCAAGCCCGTGCTATCGAGAACCAGGCGTTCGTGGTCGGGGTGAACCGCGTCGGCGACGGCGGCCGCCTTCACTACTCCGGTGACTCGATGATCGTCGACCCCTTCGGTGACGTGGTCGTGCAGGCCGGCGACACCGAGATGACGATCACCGCGGACGTCGATCCCGAGCGCGTGCGGACCGTGCGCGCCGAATATCCGTTCCTGCAGGACCGGCGCGGATTCGCATAGCGTCCGTCGTATGAAATTCGCGCTCTTCTACGAGATTCCCGTCGCCCGGCCGTGGGGCCCCGAGAGCGAGCACATCGCCTACAAGGACACGCTCGAGCAGGCGATCGCCGGTGAGCAGGCCGGCTTCCACGCATTCTGGACGGTGGAGCACCACTTTCTCGAGGAGTACTCCCACTGCTCGAATCCCGAGGTGCTCTACGGCGCCATCGCGAGTCGCACCACCACGATGCGCCTGGGGTACGGCGTGCGGCTCATGCCCAAGCCCTACAACCATCCCGTGCGCACCGCGGAGTCGGTCGCCGTGCTCGACTTGTTGAGCGACGGTCGGGTCGACATGGGCACGGGTCGGTCGGCGACCCGCATCGAGCTCGAGGGGTTCGGGGTCGATCCGAAGGACACGCGCGACATGTGGCGGGAGGCGATACAGCACGTCGTCGGATGCTGGACGAACGAGCGCTACGCGATCGACAGCGACTACTGGACGCTCGCCGACCGCCGGGTCCAGCCCAAGCCCCTGCAGCAACCGCACCCGCCGATTTGGGGCGCGACCACGAGCGACGACGGCCACGCGCAGATGGGGGAGCTGGGCCTCGGGCTCTGCTCCTTCGCGGTGGGCGTGTCCCCCGAAGACGTGAAGAAGAAGATCGACATCTATCGGGCCGCGGTCGCCAAGTGCTCGAACCCGATCGGAAAGTTCGTCAACAACCAGGCGGCGACGTTCACCATGGCGTTGTGCGCACCGTCAAAGGACGAGGCATGGGCGGCCGCACGTGAGTCGTTCGAGTGGTACCCGAAGGTCGGGGCCCGCCAGATCGCCCAGGTGGCCGAGTGGATGGAGGAGCGCAACCAGGCGCTCGGCAACTACGACTACGCGGCCGACATGAAAGCGCACTCCGACGACGGTTCCCTCGACCTGTTGTCGTTGGAGTATCTCGTCGACTCGGGCGCGTGCGTGCTCGGGACTCCCGAGCAATGCCTCGACGCGTGCAAGAGATACGAAGACGCCGGCGTCGACCTGCTCCTCTGCCTGGTCAATCCGTACAAGATCGGCCACGAGGCCGTGATGCAGACGATCGACCTCCTCGGCAAGCACGTCATCCCGCACTTCGGCTAACCCGTAGTGCCGCGTTCGCGCGGAAGTATGCGTCAAGCTTCCGTGGTGTCGAAGCGGTGGGTACCGATCTGCGCTCTGGCCGCGGTGCTGATCGCGGGGGGATGCAGCGGCAAGTCGAAGGTGCTCCCACCGACGCCGACGACCGGGTCGGTTACGACCACTTCGGCGACGGCTCCCCCGACGACAGGGCCGACGACGGGGTCGACGACGGGGTCGGGGGTCGGAGCGGGCTGCCCGGCGAGGTCCGGTTCCGACAGGCCGAGCTCGGGTCGTCGCTCGGCATGGCTCCAAATGGTCTCGGCGCCGCGCGGGTTTGCCGTTCTTGCGCGTTGGGTCGTCGGCACCGTCGATGGGCTGCACTGGAAGCCGCTCCACCGCGCGTCCGAAGATGTCTCCTACGTCGACGCCACCGACGCGATGCACGTGTGGGTGGTGGGGACCCATTCGCTGTACGTCACCAGCGACGGCGGCGGCCATTGGGTCGTGATGCCGACGCATGTCTCCTTCGACATGGTGCACTTCGTCAACGCCGCACGGGGCTGGGCCGTTGCCGACGGCTCGCTGCTCGCCACCTTCGACGGTGGTCGATCATGGCAGGACGTGCCCGCGCCCTGCCCGGTCGACCGGGTGTGCTTCGCGGACTCGCTCCACGGCTGGGTCGCGAGCCGCATGTCCGTATCGGTGACGACCGACGGCGGCGCGCACTGGTCGCGCCGCCTCGACGTCGTCGATCCGAGCTTTGCCAACGGGACCGCGCTCGACATGCAGTGCACTCCGACGAATGCCGTGTGGATCTTGTTCGACAGCAACAACCGCGGGATGGGGAGTGACGGCTACGCCGGGTACCGCTGCCCGCCGAACGGGTCGTGCCGGTTGGTGATACAGCACTTCCTTGCCAACGCGCCCGCCGGAACCGAAGGTCCGGGCAGTACCCCGGGCCCGTTCAGCGTGATCGACGAGCACACTGCTGCCTTCGTCGGTTTCACCGGACCGGTCGAGAACCCAACGAGCATCGCGGTCATCGGCGACGACGGACACGTACGAGGCCCCGTCTACCGAGTGGTCGATGGCCCGCCGCAGCAGGCCCCCCCTCAATCGGTCAGCTTCGTGAGTGGCGATCGCGGCTGGATCGTCCTCGGCGACTCCACCGTCGCGCCGCGCATCCTCGCGACGACGGACGGCGGGAGAACGTGGACGGTGCAATACCACGCGCCACAGCCGTGACGCGCCGGACTACATGTCGGCGGGGATCGGTACGGTGTAGGTGTCGCGGCCGGAGCGGAGGACTTTGCCGGGCAGCGCGCCGGTCTGTGTGCCCTGGTTCACGATCGTCGTGCCGTTCACGATGACTCGCTGCACGCCGATCGCGTCGGCGAACAAACGGGCGGTGCCGCCCGGGAGGTCGTTGACGAGCTTCACCTCGTCGGTCGCGACCGTCGCCGGGTCGAACAGCACGACGTCGGCGTGGAAGCCCTCGCGTAGCTCACCGCGGCCGCGCAGGCCGAACAGCTGCGCGGGCGCCTGAGTCATCAGCTGCACGCACCGTTCGAGCGAGATGAGTTGGCGGCCCCGGATCGTGTCGGCGAGGAACGAGGTGGTGTACGGCGCGCCGCACATGCGGTCGAGATGCGCGCCGGCGTCGCTCCCGCCGACGAGCACGAGTGGGTGATCCCACGCCTCGGCTCGCATCTGCCACGACTTCAGGTCGCCATCGGAGGGGAGCGGCCAAAGGATCGTCCTCAGGTCGTCGTTGATGACGAGATCGAGCAGCGTGTCGAACGTTCCGGTGTTCGCGCGCTCGGCGAGATCGGCCACGACCCGACCCTTGAGCCCGTCGTTCGCGGCCGAGTAGGTGTCGCCGATCTGGTAGCGACCCCACGACGCGAGGCGGGAGAACACCCCGGCCTCGGGGGAGTGGGCCCGCTCGTTCATCCACTTGCGTACGGCGGGGTCGCGCAGTTTCGCGATGCGTTCCGGGACCGGGAGGCTCATGACCTCCGACCATCCCGGCAGCATGAACAGCGCGCAGAAGTTGAGGAACGACATGTTCATCTCGACGAGCGTGGGCATCGTCAAAGCGATCGCGGTGCCGCCCTGTGCCCCGCGTGCTCGCACGCGCCGACCTGGTCGTGGTAGCGCTGCGGCTCGCGCGAGTCGATGGTCAACACGTTCCAGTTCAGCGGTCGCCGGCCGGCGAGGGTCATCGCGGCCATCTGGTCGACTTCCTCGTCGCTGAAGCCGCGCAGGCATCCACTCGTCACGTACTCGAGAGTCGTGCCCTCGTGGTTCGAGACCGCGCGGCACAGCTCGAGCACTTCCTCGTCAGACGCCCAGCGCGAACCGACCGGTTCACCGTCACCGTCGGAGTGGGTGAACGACAGCGTGGTGGAGAAGCCGAGACCGCCCGCCGCGATCGACTCTTCCAACAGCCGGGTCATCGCCGCGAGTTGCTCGGGGGTGGCCTCGTTGCCGATCGCCTCCTTGCCCATCACGTTGCGTCGCAGCGCGCAGTGGCCGACGAGGAACCCGACGTTCATCCCGACGCGGTCGTCGACCGCGTCGAGATACTCGCCGAAGGAGTTCCACGACCACGGCACGCCGGTCTCGAGCGCGGGCAACGGCATGCCCTCCACCTTCGCCATCATGCGGCGTAGGTAGTCGGCGTCTTCGGGGTTGACCGGCGCGAGCGTGAATCCGCAGTTGCCTGCAATCATGCTCGTCACGCCGTGGAGGTTCGACGGTGTGGCGGCAGGATCCCAGAAGAGCTGCGCGTCGTAGTGCGTATGCGGATCGACGAAGCCAGGCGCGACGACGAGCCCGTCGGCGTCGATCGTCTCCGCCGCTTCCTCGGTGATCCTGCCGATCTCGACGATGACACCGGCACGAATTCCGACGTCGGCGCGGCGCGCGGGCGCACCGGTTCCGTCGACGACCTTGCCTCCGCGAATGACGGTGTCGAGCATCACGACCTCCTAGCGCGCCTTGCGCTTTGCCTGGTGCACGGCTTGGCGCCGCTTCTCCTGGGCCGCGATCCGCGCCTCGCGTGCGTGCACCTCGGCCCGCGCTTGGCTTCTTTCGCGATCCGGCGCTGCTCTCGCTTGGCGTCGAGCTCCTTCTTGTCGAGCGCCGGCGCCGGGAGCGCGCCCAGCTCGGGCTTGGCCTCGACCGCGATCGGCTCTCCGACGACGAAGCGGTCGTCGGTCTCGAGCAACTCGCGCATCACGGGGCGGCACAACGCGTCGCTCGCCGCGTATCCCACCAGCATGAGGGTCACGAGGGTGACGCCGTGCTCTTCGATGACCTCGGGCAGGACCTCGATCAGATCCTCGCGGGTCGGTTCCTCCGAGCGCGGGCCGAGCGCTTCGATGGTCTGGTCGTTGACGTGCTGAGCGAGCGCGAAGAGCACCTGCAGCTGGTGGTCGGGCGCCGCGGTCTGGAGCTTCCTGCGGACGAGCGGGATCAGCGCGTCGCCGAGGCGCATCGTGGCCCGGGGCAACTGGAGCTGGGCGGCGACGTCGAGGCGAGACTTCTCGCTCATCTCGGCCAGCGCCCCGCGCAGGGTCTCGTCGTCGAGGGCGGCGAGGGCACGGGCCATGAGGGCGACGTCGGCCTCGGCCTGGGCCTCTTCTTCCTCCGTCATCTCCTCGTCGTGGTCGTGGTCGTGGTCGTGGTCGGCGCTCGGCGGGGGAGTCGTTTCGGGGCTCATCGCCCTGCAGCTTCGCGCACGAGGACCGGCTACCGTGGAGTGGACAAGGCCGTCGACCTCTGACGGGAGAGTCCGGACGCTCCGAGGGGCGAGCCGGACGCCGAAGGAGCAACCACTCCCCGGAATCTCTCAGGCACCCGAACCGTCGGAGTCAGGCAACTCTGGAGTTCCGCGACAGAGGGGGAGTCGGGCCGTGCGGCTCGCATCCACGACGCGGAACGAGAGGTTTCCCGCCATGCCCGAGCCGCTGGCCAACCAAGATCCCGGGTTGGAGTCGTTTGCCGACCGTCACGTCGGTCCCCGAGCCGACGACCTGACGGCGATGCTCGCCACGTTGGGCTACGGCTCGCTCGACGAGCTCGTCACCGCGGCGGTGCCGTCGGTGATCCGCGAGCCGGTTCCCCTCTCGGTGACCGAGCCGCTCTCGGAGACCGAGGCGCTCGCTCGCCTGCGAGAGCTCGCCGCCGGCAACGACGTGTTCACCTCGCTGATCGGCCTCGGCTACCACGACACGATCACGCCGCCGGTCATCGTGCGCAACGTGCTCGAGAACCCGGCCTGGTACACCGCGTACACGCCGTACCAGCCCGAGATCAGCCAAGGCCGGCTCGAAGCATTGCTGAACTTCCAGACGATGGTGAGCGACCTCACCGGCATGGATCTCGCCAACGCCTCGTTGCTCGACGAGGGCACCGCCGCGGCGGAGGCGATGGCGATGTTGCACCGCATCAACCCGAAGGCCGGGACAATCTTCCTCGTCGACTCCGACGCGCACCCGCAGACGATCGACGTCGTGCGCACGCGCGCGGAGCCGCTCGGTGTCGAGGTCGTGGTCGGCGATCCGCACACGACCGAACCACCGGTCGGGTGCTTCGGAGTCTTCGTCCAGTACCCCGGGAGCAGCGGGAGGTTGCGCGACCTCACGCCCGTGATCGAACAGGCGCATGCCCACGGTGCCCTCGTCTGCGTCGCGGCCGATCTCCTCGCGCTCGCGCTCGTGACGCCGCCCGGCGAGATGGGTGCCGACGCAGTCGTGGGCACGACGCAACGCTTCGGCGTGCCGCTCGGCTTCGGCGGCCCGCACGCCGCGTACCTCGCGGTACGCAACGAGCACCGGCGCACGCTGCCGGGCCGGCTGGTGGGCGTGTCGATCGACGCACAGGGCCGAACCGCTTTCCGGCTCACCCTGCAGACGCGCGAGCAGCACATACGCCGTGAGAAGGCGACGAGCAACATCTGCACGGCGCAGGTCCTCCTCGCTGTGATCGCCGGCCTCTATGCCTCGTACCACGGCGCCGACGGGTTGCACGCGATCGCGCGCCGGGTGCACGGGCTCGCGGCGGGACTCGCCGAAGCACTGCGTTCGGGCGGGGTCGAGGTCGTGCACGAGCACTTCTTCGACACGCTCACGGTACGGGTCCCGGGACGAGCGGCCGACGTGCTCGCCGACGCGGCTGCGCGGCATATCAATCTGCGGTTCGTCGACGCCGACACGCTCGGCATCGCGCTCGACGAGACCACGACGATCGCGGTGGTCAACGCGGTCCTCGCGGCGTTCGGGATCGACGGCCCGATCGACGCCTCCGATCCCGACGACGCGATCCCGCCCGGGCTCGTGCGCATGTCCGGCTACCTCGGCCATCCCGCGTTCAACTCGCACCGCTCCGAGCATCAGATGCTGCGGTATCTGCGGCGCCTGGCGGATCGTGACCTCGCCCTCGACCGCACGATGATCCCTCTGGGCTCGTGCACGATGAAGCTCAATGCCACCGCGGAGATGGAACCGATCACGTGGCCGGAGTTCGCTCGGATGCATCCGTATGCCCCGATCGAGCAGGCACGCGGCTACATCGAGCTCTTCGACGATCTCGAACGCTGGCTCGCCGAGATCACCGGATACGACGCGGTCTCCTTGCAGCCGAACGCAGGCTCGCAGGGCGAATACGCAGGACTGTTGGCCATCCGGAAGTACCACGCGTCGCGGGGTGACTCCGGTCGCGACGTCTGCCTGATTCCTGCGTCGGCACACGGCACCAACGCGGCGTCGGCGGCGATGGCGGGCATGAAGGTCGTCGTGGTCGCGTGCGACGATCAGGGCAATGTCGACCTCGACGACCTGAAGGCGAAGGCGGTCGAGCACGCCGATGCGCTCAGCGCGCTCGATGGTGACGTATCCGTCGACGCACGGCGTCTACGAGGAGCAGATCCGCGACATCTGCGCGCTCGTCCACGAGCACGGTGGTCAGGTATACCTCGACGGCGCCAACCTCAACGCGTTGGTCGGAGTCGCCCGTCCCGGCAAGTTCGGCGCCGACGTGTCGCACCTCAATCTGCACAAGACGTTCTGCATCCCGCACGGCGGCGGCGGCCCCGGCGTGGGTCCGATCGGTGTCCGGTCGCATCTCGCGCCGTTCCTGCCGAACAACCCGTTGCGGAGTGAAGCGGGTCCCGAGACCGGAGTGGGCGCGATCAGCGCTGCGCCGTGGGGGTCGGCCGGCATCCTTCCCATCTCGTGGATGTACGTGCAGATGATGGGCGGAGCGGGCCTGACCCGCGCCACGCACGTCGCCATCCTCAACGCGAACTACCTCGCGCACCGTCTCGCCCCGCACTACCCGGTGCTCTACACCGGTTCGAACGGCCTCGTTGCCCACGAGTGCATCATCGACATCCGCCCGATCACCCACGACACGGGTGTCACCGTCGACGATGTCGCCAAGCGTCTCATCGACTACGGCTTCCACGCGCCGACCATGTCGTTCCCGGTGGCCGGCACATTGATGATCGAACCGACCGAGTCGGAAGACCTCGGTGAGCTCGACCGGTTCGTCGACGCGATGGTCGCGATCAGATCCGAGATCACGCGGGTCGGGTCGAAGGAATGGCCGGCAGACGACAACCCGCTCGTGCACGCGCCGCACACGGCCGAAGACGTCACCGCCGACAACTGGAACCGCGCCTACCCGCGCTCGCTCGGCGCGTTCCCGCTCGCGAGTCTGCGGCACACCAAGTACTGGGTGCCGGTCGGGCGTATCGATGGCGTGTTCGGCGATCGCAACGTGTTCTGCAGTTGCCCGCCGATCGAGGTGTACGCATAGCGCCGTATCCGCCAACATTCGCCCGGCCTGGATGCCGGGCCCGGTCGTGGAACGATCCCGGGTATCAGCTTCGTTGCGCCCGGGCGACGCGCCTCGCCCGACGGTAACGGCCGATCTGCTCGCCCCGGGACGTTTAGCATCTTCCCATGGCGCAATGGATCGGGATCGGCCTCGCCGGGGTGAACCGAGCCCGCCGCGCGCCTGCGCATGTGCGCAAGAAGCTGCGCGAACGTTGGCCCTTCCGCAAGCGCAAGGCACCCGAAGCCCGCGGGGACCCGCAGCCGCGCGACCGCAGCGACTCGCCCTGAGTGCGTCAGAAGCAGAACTGCGACACTTGCGCGCGCAGGGCTGTCACGCCGGCGAAGACCGCGGCAATCACGGCCAGCACCGCCCACGGCCACGCTCGTTCGCCGAGACGCCAGATCACTGCGGCAAGGGCGAGCGGCACCACGGCTCCGAGCAGGCCGTACTTCAGCAACTCGACGCGATAGTCGTGAATCTGTTCCGCCGTGGCCGTGCCGCACACACTCGAGCCCCAGTCGACTACCCCCATGATCGCCAAGAGGACCCACCACGAAACGAGTGTCACGACGCCCGCAACGACGTGGATCATGATGCGCGGGCCCATGCTGCGCCGGCCCATGCTGCTCCGGGCCGCCGTTCCACCGTGTTTGCGCCGTACACCCCGGTCGTGCGTCATAGCGAGAACATCGGCGTCCCAGCCCGCTGACAAGAGGGTCGAGCTCATCGGACTTGGCGTTACGACGACCTTCCCGACGGTTGGGATGATCAACTTCGATGACCGTGATCCTGGACGCCGCCGATGCCGGCCAGACCAGCTCCGTACACCCCGGTGCCCTCCACACCGACCCGCTCGATCACGGGCGACGAACCCAGCTGTTACGACAACGCGTGATACCCGGTCAGCGTCGTCGGGAACGACCGTTTGCAATCGCGTCGGTCGGGCGTGTGTTTCAACCGGGCGATATTCCGCTGGTGCTATCCGCCGTGATGTTGTTGTAGAAGGCATCGCCGTTCGAGCTCTTGGCGTCCTGATTCGCGGCGACCTGGACCGTGAACTGCGCGTTGAGGAATTGCGGATATGCGCTCAGATCGATCGTTTGGGAACCGCCTGCGATCGGGAACCAGACCCCGCCTGCTGCCGCGCACTGCTGCCCCTGCAGTCGATGCAGTATCTGCGATGGGGGCGTGAAGAGCAGACAGGCAAAGGACGTCGCCGGGAGTACGCCGGTCGACGCATCTGCGGTCTGCACGGTCAGCATCGTGCCGCCCGCGTTGATGCTCACCTGCCCGAGTTCTCGAACGTTGTCCGTCGCGTTGCCGGGGTAGAGCCCGCACCATCCGGAGCTCCCGCCCACGGCGACCGAGTTACACCCGGTATGTGCGACATCTGCTCCGGCGATGGTCGCGAATGACGTGATCAGAGCCAGTCCGGCAACGACGACGAGCACAGAGACGAACGCCGCCGGCCTGTTCGAACCGCGCGTCGAAGCACGAGCAATCATCTTGTCCCCCTTGGACTTCGGATTTGTCCGGATCATCGGCACTTCGTCGATCCGGCCTTGAGGGAAACGAGCGAGCGACCGTGGGCACGCACGATCGGACCGGCATACATCGCTGCCGATCTCGCACCCTCGTCCGTCGTTGCTCGGACCAGAACGCGTGGCCCTATCGTGGGGGCCGTCGCGACGATGCGGAGCGCGCGTTCCGGCGTCTTCTCGACCGGCACTTCGCGGGCGGACCTGGGCCGGTAGCGTCGTCGGTCGTGGACAGCGCTGATGATTTGCAAGTCGCGTTCGACGCTTCGGACCTGGCGGCGGACCTCGCGCTCGAGTACTTCGAGTCCGGCGTTTCGGCAACGCCGAAGGCCGACGGCACTCCGGTCACAGAGGCCGACCGGGCAGTCGAGCGATTGATTCGCGGGACGTTGTCCGCGGCGAGGCCCGAAGATGCGCTCCTCGGTGAGGAACTTGGTCAACTCGGTGAGTCCGATCGGGTCTGGATCATCGACCCGGTTGACGGTACGTCGTTCTTCAGCAGGCGTGACCCGAACTGGCGGGTTCACATCGCGCTCGAGGTCGCCGGGAGCACCGAGATCGCGGTAGTCGCCGCTCCTGCGCTGCGACGCTGCTGGTGGGCGACCCGAGGCGGCGGTTCTTTCGAGTCGTCCTGGCCACGCGGGGAGACCGAATCGAAGCGCCTCGAAGTCAGCACCACCTCGATGTTGGCCGGTGCCCGTCTCGATGCTCTGGACGATGAGTCCAGAGCCCGTCTCCCGCCGAGTGTGGCCCTCGTTCCGGCAAGCCCCCTCGCGCTCGTCGACCTTGTTCGTGGCGAAGTCGATGCGTTCTTGGCCGAGTGCTGCCACATCTGGGATCACGCGCCGTGGATTCTTCTCGTCGAGGAAGCGGGCGGCCGTTTCACCGATCGAACCGGAGGGCATGCGGGCGATCGAGGCGGTGGCCTGTACTCCAACGCCAACTTGCACGGTCAGTTGCTCGCCGCGCTGCAATACCCGGCGCGGCCCTGACCGCCGGGTCGGGGGGTACGGGTTGCCGATCGCCAACCGGACCACGGCCGCGCGTCCTGCGCAGCCTGGGAGGTGGTGTACGCCGCCCCGTGCCGGACATGATGAGCGGGTGGGCATCCGGGCGCGGCGACAAGTTGATCGAGCTCGAGCTGGCTTTCGCCGAGCAGGTACAGCGACGTGGCCAAGCTGATCTATCTCGCGAACGTCTCCCTGGACGGCTACATCGAAGACTCGGACGGCAATTTCGACTGGACCACGCCCAACGACGAGGTCTTCGCGTTCATCACTGACCTCGTGCGCTCCTGCGGCACTTATCTCTACGGCCGCCGCATGTACGAAACGATGGCCGTCTGGGAGACCGACCCGGCCGTGGCCGCGGAGTCGGAGCTCAGGAGCGACTTCGCTTCCGTCTGGCAGTCTGCGGACAAGGTCGTCTATTCCACGACCTTGCACGAGGTGTCGACCGCCAAGACGCAGCTCGAGCGCAACTTCGAGCCCGACGCCATCCGTGACTTGAAGGCTTCCGCGGCCAAAGATCTGACCGTGGGAGGCGCGAACCTCGCCGCGCACGCTTTCAGGGCCGGGCTCGTCGATGAGTGTCAGTTGCTCATCTGTCCCGTATTCGTCGGTGCGGGCAAGCCGTCGCTTCCTCGCGACACGCGCGCTGACCTCGACCTACTCGACGAGCGCCGATTCGGCAATGGCGTCGTGTACGTCCGTTACCGCGTCGCGTCCTGACCGTTACGCGTCCGCCGGTATCCGGCTCGTCAGACGCGGCGGAGTTGGGTGGGGGTCTGGCGGGGCGTGGGAGGCGGGAGGTGTTCAGGGACGCGGTCGATGGCGGCGATGAGTTCGGTCAGTGTGTCGACGAGTCTCTGTTGGGCTCTTGGGTCAAGGACGCTCATCACGGTGTTCGCGACTTGTTGGACTTCGGGCAGCATCTTGTCGAGCACAGATTGCGCGGTGGGGGTGATGTCGACCAGGACTCGTCGTCGGTCGTCGGGGTCGGCGAGGCGGCGGATGTAGCCGTTTCGTTCGAGCGTGTCGAGCACGGTCGTCATGGTTCCGGTGGTGATGTGCATCCGGGCGCTGATTTCGCCCGTGGCGACGGGACCGCCAGTTCCCTCGATGACCGCGAGCGCGTTGAGGGCGGCGTGGGAGAGCCCGTGGCGGCGCGCGATGCTCGCGACGGCCGTCTCGATCTTGGCGCCGACGACCTCGAGCTGCCGGAACGCCTGGCTGGCGAGCCACGACGCCCCCGGGTATTCGCGTTCGAACTCGTCGACTTCGGACGGACGCGCCGGGGTGGCGCCCGGTGCTCGGACGCCACCTTTCCGGCTGGGATTCGACACGTTCAGCTCAGACCTCGACTGCAATCTCGATGCGGGGAGGCCCGGCAATGCCGGCGCGGCCCATCGCGTCGCGCAGCGTCGTCGCTGCCGGCGAACGCCTCGGCTTGTTCGAGAGTCGGGAAGCGGTGCAGGACGAACACCTCGTGCTTGTCGCCCGGGTCGACCAAGACCTCTTCGGCCGTGCACCCGTG
The DNA here is from genome assembly GCA_963784845.1 of uncultured Actinomycetes bacterium. GTDB lineage: Bacteria > Actinomycetota > Acidimicrobiia > IMCC26256 > PALSA-610 > PALSA-610. The sequence goes on from CAWASN010000007.1 coordinate 625,503, forward strand.
CTGCTGGCGGAGGTTCTCGACGCTCTCGTAGACGGAGCGCCAGGTGCCGTAGTCGTTGACCCGGTGCCGAACCATCAATGTTGCTGTTGCCATGGTGGGTCTCCTCCCCGAGCAGCTTATCTTGCTGCCGTGTATCTTGAGATCAAGATACACGAGAACAAGATAATGTCAACACGGAAATTCCGAGCAGAACGCGCGCACATGACACCCGCCGCAGACAGCGGTGTGTGCGGCTCCGAGCCCGCTCCGGCCACGTCGGAACCGTTGGTCGACCCGGCACGAGCGCCGTTGCGTGGTTAGCGGCTGTCGGCCCAACCGCCGGGTGTGCGCCCGTCGGTGCGTACCAGACGGTGCGCGAAGACCCAACCGTCGTCCTCCGGCACGAAGCTGTCCTTGTACCGGCCCCAGTGGTCGACACCGGCGCCGGTCATCACGGTGAAGTAGCTGGTCGCCGTCGCTTCGGTGGGCGACGTGACCGCGACCCGCACGCTCGAGACATGGTGTTGCATGCGCCCCGGCGGCGCCGTCGTTACGACGTCACCGCCGACCCCGCGAAAGAATCCGAGGATCGCGTCGCGGCCCTCGGCGCGAGCGCCGCCGATACCGTGCACCTCGAGCACGCCGTCGGTGGCGAAGAGGCGGGCGACGTCGTCGAAGCGCCCGTTGTCGGCCGAGTACGTGTACGACGCGATCGTGTGGCGCACGGCTTCGCGCGCGCTCAGCTCCCACGGTTCCATGCCGTGCGACGCTACTCAGCCGAGGCGCGCCGTCGCCGCCTGCAACACGTCGGCGAACGCGCGGCGGGGGGCGGGACGGCGAGGAGAGTCGTAGGCGTCGAAGCGCGGACGCGTCGCCGGGAGGCTCGGCAGATGCTCCGTCGGCTTCGCCGGGAGGCCGTCGCCAATCGGAGTACCGATGGACGCGAGCGCGTCGACCAGCTCGGCGAAATCGTGGCGGTCACCGCCGCGGTCGGGGTGGGTGACGAGGGCACGGGCGCGAAGGCGCGCCGGATCTCCTCGGGGGCGGCGTCGTTCCCGACGCCCAACACGATGCGCGCGCGACGGCCGTCCATGGCCACCTCGTCCCTGAGTCCTGCTCCCGTCCCGGGAGCACTTCCGCCGCGGATCCTTCCGCAGCACCATCTGATCGGCGGTGGCTATTCCGGCCTGAACCAAAGGAAGCCGACGGTGTCCGAAGCGTGTTCGATCTCGGCGACGACGGGGAGATCGAGCACCAATTCGGATGGTTCGAGCCCGCGCAGGTTGGCGACGAGGCGCGGGCCTTCCTCGAGCTCCACGACGAGGATCGCGTAGGGAGGGGTGAACGCGGGATCAACGGCGCGATGGGTCACGGTCCACGAGAACACATGCCCTCGGCCCGATGCCGTTTCCCAGGTGACGTCGTGCGAGCCGCAGTGCGCGCACCGGTAGCGGGGCGGGTGACGCCAGGTTGCGCACGACGCGCAGCGCTGGAGGCGGAGCTCGCCGCGGGCGAGGAATGCGTAGAACTCACCGTTGAGCCCGATCGTCGACGGCAGGATGCGGTCGCTCATGTGTCGCGTCCCAGCACCACGATGCTGCCGTCGCCGAAGTCCCCCCAACCGGTGACGCAGCCGATCTCGGCGCCGGCGACCTGTGCGGCGCCCGCGTCGCCTCGAAGTTGGCGTACCGCCTCCACCACATGGTTCATGCCCCACATGTGTCCCTGGGAGAGCAGCCCGCCGTGCGTGTTGGTAGGGATCGCGCCGCCGTCGAGCCGGAGGACTCCGTCACGGACGAACGCGCCCCCCTCGCCCAGCCCGCAGAGACCGAGAGCCTCGAGCTGCAGGAGCACCACGTAGGTGAAGCAGTCGTAGATCTCCATGAAGTCGAGCTCGTCGGCGCGCACACCCGCGGCGCCGAGGGCGCGCGGCGCCGCGTCGGAGAGCCCGATGCGGAAGATGTCGGGGCGGTTCGCGATGTCGTCGGCGGGGTAGGGGTGCCCCTCGGCCCCGGCGAGGATGACGGCGGGGGCGTGGCGCAGGTCGCGGGCGTGTTCGGTCGAGCTGACGACGACCGCGGCCGCACAGTCGGTCTCGAGACAGCAGTCGTAGAGACGAAAGGGCTCCGACACCCAACGGGCGGCGAGGTACTCGTCCATCGTGAGTGGCGTGCCGCGCATGAGCGCCCGCGCGTTGTGTTGCGCGTGGGCGCGGAAGGTGACCGCGACCTCGCCCGTGTCGGTGTCGCGGGTGCCGTACAGCATCTTGTGACGCATCGCCATCCACGAATAGAACTGCGCGGCGGAACGCGCGCCGTACGGCAGGTAGTAGTCGAGTACGACGTCGCCGACTGCGCTGGCATCCATGCCCCGCCGTGGTCGCGGTACGCCCGGACGGGGCCGGAACGCCGAATATCCGTTCCACCCGAACGCCACGAGCACGTTGCGGGCCAATCCCGACGAGACTGCCTGCGCCGCGTGTTGCAGGGAGGCGACCGGGCTCGCGCCGCCCATGTGGACGGTGGTGGCGAGCCGCAGCGTGTCGATGCCCAGGTTGGCCGCGAGCTCTTCGCTGGTCGTGTAGCCCGGGGGCGGGATGATGCCGTCGATGTCGGTGGGCGCGAGCCCGGCGTCGGCGATGGCGGTGTCGGCTGCTTGCAGGATCATCTCGACGGGCGTGAACGGCGCGCGCCGCGCACGTAGTCGGTCTCGCCGATACCGACGATCGCCGAGCGTCCTCCGAAGCCGAAGCTCATCGCGCCGTCACTCACGAGTCGCCGACGCTAGGGGTTGGCCCCGGGATCGGACAAAGCGGGGTGGAAACAGAAACGACCCCCGCGTCCGAGCGAAGGCCGTTCCTGTCGTCCATGTCCGAGGGTCCGCTGAGGGGCGAACCGCGAACAACATCGGACGAAGCCCCGGGTCCAGGTGAGGTTCAGTGACGACTGTCACATCACCGACGGCAAGGGTCATCCGGCCCGCTCGATCGACATCAGCGAGACGAGCCGCGCCCTGGCGGTTCGGGGACCGGTGAGCCGAGCGATGGCCGGGTCCTCGACTTTTCGTGGTCGGCGTGGTGCGGTCGTGGGAAGCTTCTCGTATGGCATCGGCGCGGGCGTCCACGGGTGCGGCGTCGTTGGTGCGCGTTCCGTACGCCGACGTGCTCGTCGACGCGGCGGTCGTCGGGCTCCGGGACGGCGATGTCGAGCGCATCGCCTGGGCCGGGCCGACGTGGGCCGAGCGAGCGCGGGTTCGGGTCGGCGTGGCGATCTGGGTGATCGAGTCGGCGGGCCGCCGCATCGCCGTCGATCCCGCGCAGGCCGCGGACGACATCCTTCGTACCGGGCCGGACGCGGCGGTCCATCAAGCCGGCGTCGCCGCTGCGCTCGCCGACGCGGGCTTCCCGCGTGAGTCGTTCGACGCAGTCATCACTTCGCACATCGACGGCATCGGCATGATCGCGTGGGCCGGCGACGACGGCTGGACGCCGTTCTTCCCCGGTGCGGAGGTGCTGATCTCGCGTCGCGAGTACGACGCGATCACCGACGGGGGCGCGTATCGCCCGCAAGGATCGGACGCGATCGTCGCGCTGTACGACCAGGGTGTTGTCACGCCGGTCGATGACCGTCACGTCGTGACCCCGGACGTGACGATCCGCCACACGGGTGGGCACTCGCCCGGGCATCAGATCGTGCACCTCGCGTCGGACGATCTCGACGCGGTGCTGATCGGGCATCTCGCACTCAGCCCCCTGCACTGCGTGATCGACGACTTCTCGGGCCACCTCGACCCTCCGGTCGCGGCCCGCGCGTTGCGAGAGCTCCGTGACCGCGGGAACCTTCTCGTCGGGCCGCTGTGGCCCGCGCCCGGAGCGGCTCGTTGGGCCGGGCTCGAGATGCGCGCCGAGACTCCCGGTTCGAGCGCGTGAAGCGACCCGCGGAGCCGTACCCGCGTCGGGACTGCTACTGCGCGGCGGCGAGCGCGACCGCGCGGTCGTGCGTCGTCGACGGTTGGCCCCAGTCCATAGCGTTGCCGAACGGAACCACCTGGCCGTCGGACAACAACATCCAATAGCCGCCCGCCGCCGGCGTCTGTGCAAACGCGAGCGCGCTCGGTCCGGGACACCAACCCGCCCCCGGAATCGAGCCCTGGAACTCCGAGTCGCCGAAGCTGAACAGCCCGCCGTCGCGCGCGAGCAGCAAGTAGCCGCGGCCGGTCGGTGTTGCGATCATCGAGCTCACGGGAGCGGCAAGCTTCATCGCTCCGGTCGAGCCCCAGAAGTGGGCATTCCCGAACGTGAAGACGCCCCCATCGGCCCCGAGGAGCCAGTAACCGTTGCCGCCGGTCGTCGAGGCCATCGAGATGATCGGCGAGTTCAGCTGCATCGCGCCCGTCGAACCGTAGAAGTGCGCGTCGCCGTAGCTGAAGATCCCGCCGTCGCGCGCCAGCAACCAGTAGCCCTTGCCGTCGGCGGTCGGTGTGATGCCGAGCACCGGCTGGTTGAGCTCGAGACGATCGGCACCGCCGTAGTCGTGCGCGTCGCCGAACGCGTGCACCGTGCCGTGTACCGAAACGGTCCAGTAGCCCTCACCCGACGGCGTCGACGCGATCGCGACGTAGGGGTCGGCTTTCGTCGTGGGCGGCGCGTTCCCGAACCGGGGGACGCTGCCGAACGCGAGGACGCTGCCGTCGGCGCCCAACGTCCAGTAACCGGGCCCGGCGCCCGCGTTCGGATGAGGCGCGGGGTTCGTCGGGTACGCACACAGCCCGTTTGCACCTGCACCTTGGGCGAGCCGCAACGACGTGTACGGATCGATGTGGGTGTCGTCCGGACGGTGGAGCTCGAAATGCAGGTGCGGATCGGTCGTCTCGGCTTCGCCGCTGTCACCCATGTACGCGATGAACTGACCGCGCTTCACGTGCACGCCTTCGGCGATGCCGGGCGCGAAACGCCACCGCGCCGGGTTCTTCCCGTCGTCGGTCCCCGGCGTGTCGTTGTTGATGTGGATGTACCAGTACTTCCAGCCGTCGGTCCCGGTGAGGATGAGCATGTTCCCGGAGTGACCGCTCGAATCTCCCCGCACGAAGGTGATGATCCCGTCGTTGGCGGCGAGCTCGTGGTCGAGCTTGGCGCCCATGAGATCGTTGCCGGGGTGTTGGCGGGGACCGCCGAAGTCGTCGAAGTAGTGCACCGGCTCCTGCACGGGAAAGGTGAGCGGGTGGTACTCGGTGCCGTTGGGTGTCGACGCGGCGTGCGCGACTCCCGGGGCCGCAAGGAGGATCAGCGCCAGGGCTGGGACCGCGGCGACGAACATTCGATGCGACAAACCGCGTCCCCCCTGGATCTCGCCGGGATCCCGATCGGGTTCGGCGGCGACACTGCAGCAATCACTTCGGTCGTCCGGACGGGGCACTTGATCCGCGGTCCGCCCGGCCGGTAGCCCGGTCGAGGCTCCCCGCCTCGCCGGGCGGGACGCCTTGGGTATGCTGCGTGTTACTCGTGGGTAACTTGTCGCGACCCGAACAACGCGCGAAATCGCAGGGCGCGGGCTGCCGAAGGGACTGACATGACGGACTTCTCGCTCGATCTCAACGAGGATCAGCTGCAGATCCAGAAATGGGTGCACGACTTCGCCGCCGACGTGGTCCGGCCTGCCGGTCCCGAATGGGACGAGCGCGAAGAGACGCCGTGGCCGATCATCGAGGAGGCGGCGCGCATCGGTCTGTACTCATGGGACTTCCTTGCCTCGGCGTTCAGTGACAAGACGGGTCTCACGTACGCGGTCGCATCCGAGGAGCTGTGCTGGGGTGACGCGGGGATCACGCTCGCGATCTTCGGTACGAGCCTCGGCGTGTCGGGCATCGTCGGTAGTGGAACGCCCGAGCAGATCGCGGAATGGGTACCGCAGTGCTTCGGTACTGCCGACGACATCCACATGGCTGCGTTCGCCGTGAGCGAGCCCGACGCGGGTTCTGACGTCTCGTCGCTGCGCACGCGCGCGGTCTACGACGAAGCGAAGGACGAGTGGGTGATCAACGGCACCAAGACGTGGATCACCAACGGTGGCATCACGCACGTGCCGACCACGCACGTCGTGGTCGCGTCGGTCGAGCCGGAGCTGAAGAGTCGCGGCCACGCCTCGTTCATCGTTCCCCCTGGTACTCCCGGCCTGAGCATGGGCAAGAAGTTCAAGAAGATGGGCATCCGCGCGTCGCACACGGCCGAGGTCGTCTTCGACGACGTGCGCGTCCCCGGCTCGTTGCTGCTCGGCGGCAAGGAGAAGCTCGACGCGCGTCTCGCGCGCGCCAAAGAGGGCAAGAGCTCGCGGTGCAAGCCGCGATGAGCACGTTCGAGGCGTCGCGTCCGCTGGTGGGTGCGCAGGCGCTCGGTATCGCCCGGGCCGCGTACGAGTACACGCTCGATTACGCCAAGGAGCGCGAGGCGTTCGGGCGCCCGATCATCATGAACCAGGCGATCGCGTTCAAGCTCGCCGACATGAAGATGCACATCGACGCGGCGCGCCTGCTCGTGTGGCGCGCCTGCTGGATGGCGTCCAGTGGCAAGCACTTCGAGGCGGGCGAAGGCTCGATGTCGAAGCTCTATGCGGGCGAGACGGCGGTCAAGGTGACCGAGGATGCGATCCAGATCCTCGGCGGCGCCGGCTACGTGCGCGAACACCCCGTAGAGCAGTGGCACCGCGACTCGAAGATCTACACGATCTTCGAGGGGACCTCGGAGATCCAGCGCTTCGTCGTGGCCCGAAGCATCTCCGGCCTGCACATTCCCTGATCCGAGTCCGGGTGGTGCGCTCCTGTCGGGGCCCGCTCAACCGTGCTCCATCCCTACAATCGACGCGCGACGCCAAACGCGGCCGTCCCTTCGATCCGGTCTGCCGAGCTGCTGCATCGGCGGACGGCGTCGCGTTCGATGCGCAGCGCTTCCTCGAGCGGTAGGTGTTCGGCACCGACCACGGCGCGCAAGACGCCGGCGACGGCGATCGGTGGCTGCGCCATGAGTTCCTCGGCGAGCTCGACCGCTCTTGCTTTGAGTTCTGCGATGGGGTGGAGCTCGTGGACGAGGCCGATGGCGAGCGCGGTGGGCCCGTCGATCGTCTTCGCGCGGCAGGCTCATACCCGAACATTGTCGCGATGAGCGGCTTGTCGAGCTGTTCGAGGTCCATCCCGACGCTGAACTGCTCTTCTCCGGCTGCGGTGATCACGACCGCGCGCGCCTCGCGATCGTCGCGCAGCGCGATCACGGCACGTTCGAGCTCGTCCATGTACTCGAAGGTCATCCGGTTCCGCGGCGGATCCTGATTCTCGAGGGTCAGCACCGTGCCGCGACGCTGCGATGCGTAAGGCCGGGGCGGTCATGAAGTTCTGCTTGTCATGTGCTCAGTCGAATCGAATTCGCCATCAAGTCCACGCGGATGGTGATCGAGCCTTCGTTGACGGTCCATGAGCGAACGATGTTGTTTCGGTAGCCGGCGCGCGCCATTGGTTCGTCGGCGACGATCGCTTCGGCGGCCAGCGCGCGACGACGCGCGGAGCACGGTGAGGCCGCGTCCGAGCGCGAGGTCTTGGTCGACCGGGCCCGAGAGCAAGAGCGTGCCGTCGGCCTCCAGTTGCTCGAGCCAATCCAGATGGGCGCGCAACGCTTGGGCGAACCGTTCGGGGAACCCTTGCGCCAGGTCCGGCCAGTCGGGGGTGGGGGCCGTTTCGACGATCCAGAGCTCCCAGTGGCGTCCTCGTGCCAGCCCTTCGAGCACCGCGGCCATGGTCTCTTCCGATGCGGGTTGGGATGAATCGTTGTGCATGAAGTGCTCCTGTGTGACGCGTGACGCGTGACGCGGCACGAGTCACGCGTAGGCGGGGTCAGGCGTGGAAGAACGTGCGGGTCGGCGTGATGCGCAGCACCGTTCGCTGCTGCTCGTCGAAGCTGGGGACGAAGGTCGACGGATCAGCCGGAGGAGTTCCGAGCATGACGCTGAAGAACGTCGCCGTCAGCTCGCCTCGTAACGGATCGTCCGCTATGGGTTCCGCTTCTCCATTGATGACGAGGTGTTCGCGGCCGTCGGGGACGGTGATGCTCACGCTGGGTTGACGCAGCGCGTTGTGCCACTTGGCGGTGTACGACTTGACCGACAGCACGAGTCGCCCGTCGTCGTCGACGAAGTAGCCGACCATCGATTGTTGCGGTGCACCGTCTTTGCGGCCGGTGGCCAGCACAGCCCATCGGTGGGAATCGAGGAAGTTGCGCTGTTCGGGTTCCCAGTCATAGGTCATCGAGGTTCTCCTTTCACTTCGGATGGTCGAGGATCTGCGCCATGACCTCGCGCAGCGTCGATGTCGGGTTCGTCACCGTGCTCGCGCTGCGCCATGCGACGAATCGATCGGGGCGCACCAACACGCATCCGCCGTCGGTGGTCTCGCGGGAGCGGGTCCACGCTCCGAGCACGTCGTTCTCGGGCTGTCCGAGACCGACAACGACCGCGTCGATCGGCACGTTCAGCTCCGCCGCGACGTTCGCCGCCGCGACGTTCCACGCGTGCCCGTCGATGCCGGTGATGAGCGTGAAACGGTCGTAGGCACAGAGATCGAGTGTCGATACGGGTGCAGTGTCTCGCTCGAGCCAAACGTGGGGAAGGTGCGCACCGGGATGTGTCGTCGGCACGTAGTAGAGGTCGGGATCCCGGTCGTCGGTCGGGTACGGCGTGCCGTCGTTGATGACCGCCGCGGATTCGTAGCGCTGACCCATCTCGACGCCGTGGGCGTTGAACTGGCCGTTGAGCAAGTCCATCGCCGCCAGCAGCGCTTGGCGCCGGTTTTCGCCATCGGGCCCGTGAAGGTGGTCGAGGATTGCCATCGCCTCGTCGTAGGTCTGGTCGCCGCGGAAGCCGAGCGCCTCGATGAACGGAAGCATCTCGCCGACACTTCGGATCGCGCGGTCGACGATCTTGCGCCCTTCCGGGCGGCGTTCGTCGTGGTAGGTGTCGAGAAGTCCGTCGCCGGCGCGCCCGTTGAGCACGAGTGCGAGCTTCCACACGAGGTTGTACGCGTCTTGGATCGAAGTGTTCATGCCGAGCCCGTTCGCGGGCGGGTGACGGTGCGCGGCGTCGCCGGCGAGAAACAGCCGACCGTGGCGGTACCGCTCGGCAACAACGTTGTGGATCTGCCACGAGCTGATCTTCTTGATCCGCACGTCCACATCGGGATCGCCGATCGCGGCCCGAACCTTCGCCAACGCCGTCGCTTCGGAACGGTCGATCGGGGCCAGCCCGTGCTGGATGAAGATCGTGCTCCACTCCGTGAACGGCCGGACACACGTCCACGCGCTGAACACGTCGTCGCTGCCCGGGCCGCACACCCAGAACAGCGCGCCGGTCCGGTGCGCGGCGTACTTCGACAGGTCGGCCTCGATCCACACCGTGATCGCGTCGCCCAACGCGGCGGTGCCCTCGAACGCGAACCCGCCCTGTTCCCCGACGAGGCTGCGTCCGCCGTCGCAGCCGATGATGTACTTCGCTTCGATCTCGTACTCGCTGCCGTCGCGCCGGTCACGTACGACCGCCGGTCGCGTGCATCGGGAGTCTGGGAGACGGCGACCACCTCGTGTTCGAAGCGCACGTCGCCGCCGGCCTCGCGCACCGCGTCGAGCAGGATCGGCTCGACGACGTGTTGGCCCGCGTTGCACATCTCGGTCGGACTCGCGGCCCGATAGTCGCGGTCTCGGTCGCCTCCACCGAAGGAGGTCATGCGAGCGATCTCTCGACCCGCGAAGGACGTGGCGAAGGGCTGGATCGCCATCATGTGCTGGGGCATGGCGTTGGCCATGATCCGCTCCTCGATGCCGAGATCGCGGAACACCTCGTTGGTGCGTTGGTTCACGACATGGGCACGGGGCGATTCCGCGGTGCTCTCGTACTTCGTGACGGTGAGCGACGAGATCCCGGCCCGGCTCAGCAACGCCGAGGCGATCAGGCCCGCGGGTCCGGCCCCGACCACGAGGACATCTGTTGTTTCACGTTGCACGTGCAGTTCCTCTCCGACGTTCTCCGGGAGCGTTGTCGCCCGTGCTCAAAGCGGGAGCGGGCCGGTGCCGGGCCGGCAGGTGTTGCGGAGCTCGCCGATCACGTCGGCGCCCGAGACGATGGTTTCGCCCGGCGCGAGGTAGCGGCCGCCTGCCATCCCGACACCGGAAGGAGTGCCGGTGAAGATCAGGTCGCCGGGAAAGAGCGGACAGATCGACGAGAGGTACGCGACGAGTGTGGGGATGGAGAAGATGAGCTCGATCGTGCGCGCGGCTTGCATGCGTTCGCCGGCGACGTCGCACCACAGCGCGATGTCGTTGGGGTCGTCGAACGCGTCGGTCGAGACGAGTGCCGGGCCCGTCGGTCCGTAATTGGCGAAACTCTTGCCGAGGCAGAACTGCGGAGGCATACCGGTCATCTGCACCGCGCGATCGGAGATGTCTTGGCCGAGCGTGAGACCGGCGACGGCGTTCCACGCGTCCGCGACGCCGACATGCGACGTCTGGTCGCCGATCACGGCGACGATCTCGACTTCCCAGTCGACCATGTCGCCCGAGAGCGGGACATCGGCATTCGGGCCGGCGATGCAGCTCGGGAACTTGGTGAACGTGAGCGGCGCGGGTGGCAGCGGCACGTTCGACTCGCCCGCGTGGTCGCGGTAGTTCAGGCCGATGCCGAATACCTGACGCGGCTGCGGTATCGGCGCACCGAGGACGGCCTCGGCGATCAGTCCTCCGGCGGTCGCGGACGGGCAGCGTTCGTTGAGCGCGTGCAGCTCGCGATGTCGGGCAACGGCGGCGACGGGATCCGTGAGGGTCGCGTCGCCCGACAGCTCGGCGAGGTCGTACCAGCGGCCGTCGCGTTCGAGTGCGGCGAGTCCGTTGACATTGACGAGTCGGAACATCGGTACCTTTCTTCGACGGGGCGGCGTTCACGCCCGGCGCGGTCGCTCCCAGCGCGAGATCGCGTCATGGAGAGGCGTCGTCATCCATCGGGCGGCGATGTGTTGATCGGGACGAACAAGCAGCGCGCCGGTGTCGGGCATGGCGAGGATGTCGGACCACCAGCCATCGGGGTCGTCGACGTCGATGCCGACGCGCAGATCGCAGTCGGCGATCTCGCACGTCGGTCCGGCGATGAGCACGGGTCGATCGAGCGGGATCAGATCCAGCGTCGAGCAGACCGCGCCGGCGCGTCTGATCCATCCGTGCGGGAGCCGTGCGCCGGGACGACTCGACGGGACATACGTGCGCACCGGATCGATGCCGTCGTCGAACTGACCGGGAATCGCTTCTTCGGAAGGCTCGTAGGAGTAGCCGAGCTGCAGTCCGAGCATGTCGAAGTGCGTGGCCTGATTCTCGATGGCGGCGACGACGCCAGCGCGGCCGTCGGCGTCCGCGAGTGTCGCGGCCATGTTCGCCCGGAATACCTCGACGTCGGGATCGGCGCCCAGCGCGATCGGCACTTCGATGAGCTGCAACGCGTTGGTGAGGCTGACCTCGGCGTTGCGCAGCGCGACCGGTCGGCGTTCAGACTCATAGGACTCGAGCAGGTCGGGCCCGGCGTTGCCGTGCTCGACCGCGGCGAGCTTCCACGCAAGATTGTGCGCGTCCTGCACGCCGGTGTTGAGTCCGAGCCCTCCGGTCGGGGGGAACCGGTGCGCAGCATCCCCGACGAGAAAGACGCGCCCGTCGCGAAAACGCGGCGCGACCTGCGCGGTCATCGTCCAGCTCGCGACGTTGACGATGGCGAGCGGTACGCCCGGGTCGGCGAGTGCGGCGCGCACGAGCAGCTCGCAGCGCTCCGGCGTGTACGACGCGGCGTCCTCCACATCGGCGTCGTACGCGTACATGTACACCCATTCGCGGTCGATGTCGTGCGCGACGAACGTGCCGCCCGACGCCGGGTCGCAGATCCAGAACAACACGCCCGGATGATCGCCGACGAGGTCTCGCAGGTTGGCTGCGAAGTGCACCATCACGAAGCTCTGGATCCGATGCGGTCCTTCGGGTTCGATACCGAGCATTCGCCGCACGGGGCTCGACGCGCCGTCGCACGCGAGCAGCCATCGGCTCGACACCCGGAGTGCGCCGTGCGGTCCGGTGATCGTCGAGATCACGCCTGCATCGTCGGTAGTCGCGGAGTCCCAGCAGTGTTCGTAGCGCGGATCGACCCCGGCCTCGCCGAGCGCGGCGACGAGCAACGGTTCGAGGTGGTGCTGGGAGAGGTTGCGCAGCGGCGTGGGCGTGACCGCGAGCTGTTCGTCACCTTGCTGTTCGTAGGGCAGGCTCGCGATGACCTCGCCGCCGAGCTTGGTGACCCAGTGCACCGCACCGGCGTCGGCCGGGTCCTGCGCGTGTGCGCGGATGTGGTCGACGTCGAGGCCGATCTGGCGCCAGATCTCGAAGGTGCGCGCGTTGACGGCGTGGGCGGCCGGTGCGCGTTGTGGTCCTTCGCGGCGTTCCACGATCAGTACCGAGCAACCGAGCCGTTCGAGCAGCAACGCGGCGGTCAGCCCGACGGGACCGGCGCCCACGACAAGGACGTCGACGTCGATGTCGACGTGTTCCATCACAAGAGACCTTGGTAGGAGCCGCCGTCGAGGTGCAGGTTCTGGCCCGAGATGTATCCGGCCTGCACGCTGCAGAGGAACGCGCACGCGTCGCCGACTTCGTCGGGGCGACCGAGGCGGCCGGCGGCGATCGTGGCGGCGATCTCCGCGTATGCCTCTTCGATCGTGATGCCCTTGATCGCGACCGCGAGTTCGGCCATCTGGCGTTGCCGCCCGGTGTCGATGCGTTCCGGCAGCAGGTTGTTGATCGTGACGTTCGCGGAAGCGACCTCGCGCGACAGTCCCTTCGTTGCCGACGTGAGGCCCGCGCGTGCGGCCGACGACAACCCCATCGCGGCGTACGGAGCGGTGACCATGGCCGAGGTGATGTTGACGATGCGGCCGAAGCGCCGTTCGACCATGCCGTCGAGCACGTCGCGGATGAGCAGCAGTGGTGCGAGCATGTTCGCGTCGACGGCGGAGATCCACTCGTCGCGCCCCCATTGCTGGAACCGGCCGGGCGGCGGGCCTCCGTTGTTGGTGACGAGGATGTCGGGCTCTGCACACGCGGCCAGGAGCGCGACGCGAGTCGCGGGGTCGGCGATATCGCCCGCGACGGACTCCACGCTGGCGGTTGATTCGGCCCTCAGGTTTGCTACGGCGGCGTCGAGGCGCCGCCGGTCGCGCCCGTTGATCACCACGTGTACGCCTTCGCGCCCGAGCGACTGCGCACACGCGAAGCCGAGTCCCGCGCTCGACGCGGCGACGATCGCGCGGCGTCCCGCGATCCCGAGATCCATCAGAAGTCCAGGTCCGCGGGCGGGGCCGGGCCCCACTGGTTGATCGGGTCGAAGAGGCCGTAGAAACCGCCCGGCGTGTCGGCCGTGAGCAGGTCGGAGTCGGTCCAGTGTTCGACCGTGAAGCCCAGCGGGTCCTTCCAGTAGTCGAAGACCTGGCCGCCGAGCACATGGCGCCCGATTCCCCAGTAGTGCTGACGCTGCGCTGCAAGCAAGTGATCGTGGCCGGCCATGAGATCGTCGAAGTCGGCGACCTCCCATGCGCAGTGCCCGAGCCGGATCTCACCCGTCTCGATGATGAGCAACGTGTGGTGATCGGTCGGCTGATCTCCGCGGTCGCAACGCATGAACCGTCCGATCGGTTCCTCGGGCGTGCTGAGGTAGATGTCGTCCGAAGCGAGCAAGCCGAGCGTTTCGGAATACCAGCCGGCGAGCGTGGCGAGCGACGGTGTTTTCAGCGCGGCGTGACCGAACCGCTTCACCTGCGACGCCCCGGTCGGGACACGCTGCAGTTCGCCGATTCTCACGCGCGCGGCGCCGACATTGAGTGGCGCGTGGTCGCGTACCTCGATCGGCTCGCCGGCGTCGATGTCGGCAACGACATCGACGATGCGCCCGTCGGGATCGGTGAGGTGCACGACCCATCCGCCGCCCGGTTCGTCGAGCCGTTCGACCACACTGCCGGTTTCCGCGGCGAGCCGGTCGAGGTCAGCACGGGTGGCTTCGAACCCAAGGCCGAGGAACACCGGTTCGCCGAGATGGGTCACGTGCACGTGATGATCCGTGTCGGTACCGCGCATGTACAGCGCGGTGTCGGTGCGGGTTGCGGTGTGCATCCCGAACGAGTGGAGGAAGTTCTCCATCTCTTCGAGATCAGGCGCTTGAAAGCGCGGGAACGCGACGTCGTGGACACGGATGATGGGACCAGCCATGCCGAGATAGTACGACGTCGAAGTTTCGCTGTCAAAAGATTCTATGTCGAAGTACTATGCGCTCATGACACTGCGCGAACTCCTCGACGACACGACTGCGAGCTGGAAACGGGAACGCCCCGACCTCGACCTCGCCGCCATGGGCACCACTTTGCGGATCAACCAGTTCATGAACGCAGCTCTGCGGGGGGCCGAGTTCCTCTTCGCGCCGCACGGAATCACGGTTGGCGAGTTCGACGTCCTCGCCGCGCTGCGCCGCGCCGGTACTGGAACCGTCTTGAGCCCGACGACCCTTGCCCGCGTCGCGATGATCTCCCCGGCCGGGATGACCAACCGCCTGAACCGGCTCGAAGCGGCTGGGCTCATCGTCCGTCGACCCGACCCGGGCGACCGCCGCGGGTCCCTCGTGGAGCTCACCCCGAACGGGCACGCCATTGCCGACCGGGCCGTCGAGGATCTCGTCGCCGCCGAGAACGAACTCTTCAGCGAGCTCAGCGGGGCCGAACGACAACGCCTCGACCGCATCCTCGACAAGCTCATCGACCGGTTCGACCGAGGACCGACCGATGCAAGCCCGCCTCCGCCGGCCGCGGCGCAAAGACTGAGGAGCAAGACATGAAGCTCAGCGTGATGCTGAACTACTCGGGCGATGTGATGGCCGCCGCGGATGAGGCCATCGAGCTCGAAAATGCAGGGCTCGATTGCGTCTGGGTCGCCGAGGCCTACAGCTTCGATGCCGTCTCGATGATGGGTTACCTGGCCGGACGTTCCGACCGGCTCGAGATCGGCAGCGCGATCGTCAACATCTACAGCCGGACACCAACGCTGCTCGCCATGACCGCGGCGGGACTCGACGTCGTCAGCGGAGGGCGAATCAATCTCGGTCTCGGGGCGAGCGGCCCCCAGGTGATCGAGGGATTCCACGGCGTTCCGTACGACAAGCCCCTGGCCCGCACGAAGGAAGTCATCGACGTGTGTCGGCGCGTGTGGAAGCGCGAGGTGATCGAGCATCACGGCGCGACGATCGACATCCCCCTCCCCGAAGGTCACGGCACCGGGTTGGCCAAACCGCTGAAACTCATCAACACGCCGATCCGCGAGTCGATCCCGATCTGGATTGCCAGCCTGCGGAGCAAGAGCGTCCAAGCGACCGCCGAGCTCGCCGAGGGTTGGATCCCGAGCTTCTACGTGCCAGAGCGAGCCGACCGGGTTTGGGGTGACGCACTCGACGCGGGCAAAGCCAAACGCGACCCGTTGCTCGGGCCCCTCCAAACCATCGCCGGCGGACCGGTCATGTTCACCGATGATCCCGACATGCCGGCCAAGATCAACGACTTCGGCCGCGGCACCGTCGCGCTGTACGTAGGTGGCATGGGCGCCCGTGGCCAGAACTTCTACAACGAGATCATGTGCGCCTACGGCTGGGAAGCTGCGGCCGAGCAAATTCAAGACCTGTACCTCGACGGCAAGAAAGACGAAGCCGCCGCGGCCGTGCCCGCCGAGCTCCTTGCGGCATCGTCACTCGTCGGGCCCGAGGGCTACATCAAGGACCGCATCGCGGCCTACGCCGCCAGCGGTGTGACCCACCTGCAACTCACCCTCATCGGATCGCTCGCCCAGAAACAAGAAACCCTCGACAAGCTGCGCAAGATCATCGACTGATACTTTCATCCCTGCAACGCACGGGTGCTCGTCGGATTCAACGGACCATTCGGGCGAGTCCTGCCTGCTCGGCGGACGTGCGACTACTGCCCTTAGAAGTGCCGTGAGCTACACGATCTTCGAAGGCACCTCGGAGATTCAGCGACTTGTTGTGGCTTGCAGCATCTCCGGCCTGCACATTCCCTGATTTCGGAGTGGCGCCGTCTGCGCCCCTCGGCCGCGGCTTCGAGCCGTTGCGCTTCGATGACCGGCAGCCCGAAGCAGTCGTCGCCGTCGAACGTGACGTCGCCGACGCTGATCCCGACCCGCACCTCGAATCGTTCTTGATCGCTACGGCGGTTGTGCGCGTCGACCGCTTGCTGAATCGCGACCGCCGCCGCGACCGCATCGACCGCAGCCGAGAAGGTCGCCATCACTCCGTCGCCGGTGTGTTTCACGACCAGACCGCGCTGCCCCGCGATCGTGTCGCGCAACAATGCATCGTGCGTGACGCGCAACTCGTCGGCCGCTTCTTCACCAAGACGGGATCGCTGCTCCGTCGAGCCGACGACGTCGGTGAACAGCACCGTCGCCGTATCGATTCGTTGTCCGTCCTCCGCCATCGCCGGAGCCTACGTGGCCCACGTTCACCGCGGTGCGAGGTATCACCGAGGTACTTCTCGCCTGGCCGATGTGTGAGCCTGCTCCGCGCCGGAGTTGCCAACCGCGCCGCGGCAGCCCTCGACGTTCTTCGGAACTGATCTACCGGCGCACTCAGATGGCCGTGACCGAGATCGAGCCTGCGCCGTAACCAGGACGTGCGCCATCACCACTCGTCGAGCGGTGCGCGCCGCCGTTATGAAGCGAACCGAGCGCAGAGATGCTCGACGAACGACTGCCTGGACGATTGCCATCCCTACTCCGGCCTGCACATTCCCTGATTCGACTTCGTCGAGTCGACTCCTGGCGAGACCGCGAATCGCGACAACCGGGCGCGCGAAGGCGGGAGCGTCGAAGGTGCCCGGTCGTTGGGGGTGGGCTATGCGGGCTGGTCGTCCTGCGCGGTGCGCAGCCGTTTGGCGAGCGTCTGGAGCAGGTTCCAGGCGATCGTCGCGTTCTGCTGCACGAGCGGGCGGAACTCCCAGTAGGTGAGCCCGTAACAGACGAGGTCGGTGCGTCGCGGTGACGGTCGCCGAGCGTGCGCCTTCGTCGATGAGGGCGATCTCGCCGAAGTAGTCGCCACTGGTCGAGCGTCGCGTCGCTGCCGACCGCCGATCGAGACCGTCGCGTCGCCGGACTCGATCACGAAGAACGCGGCGCCGCCCGCGCCTTCCTTGGTGATCGTCTCGCCCGGCGCGAACCGGCGCTCCTTGAACAGCGCGCGCGATGCCTTCGACATCGCGGGCGCTCATGTTGGCGAAGAGCGGCACGCGCTCGATGACCTCTGTGGTTGCCGCTCGGCCGACGGACGCGCTCGGACGCGGTGACGATCCCGCCCGCGTCACCGCCCGGCACTGGAGCAGGTACAGCCGGCCGCCGGCGAACGCCCACTCGATGTCGCGTGCCGGTCCGTACACGTCCTCGCATTGGTCGGCGAGCGCGTCGAGCTGCGCGAGCTGGCCGTCGTCGAGGCACAGCGCCTCGATCAGCTCCGGCGCGACGGCCTCCTCGAACGTTCCGCCGTCGTCGGCGGCGCGGATCGCGAGCTTCTTGAAGCCGGCGCGTGCGCTCGAGCACAGCACCACCGCGGTCGATCCGGAACGTGTCGGGGATCACGCGGCCCGCGACGACGACCTCGCCGAGTCCCCAGCTGGCTTCGATCACCCGCTCGTCGGCCCCGTTGATCGGGTTCTGCGTGAACATGACGCCGGCGGAGTCGGGGATCGAGCAGCGACTGGACGACGACGCCGACACTCGGCGCGGGCGAAGAGGCCCACGCGCTGGCGGTAGGTGATCGCCGAGTCGGAGTTTGCCGACCACCAGATCTCGCGGACCGCCGCGCGTCGAGGTCGTCGACCGAGGGCACGTTGAGCAGCGTCAGGTGCTGGCCCGGCGAAGCTCGCGTCGGCGCCGTCCTCGTCGGCCGCCGACGAGCGCACCGCGAGCGGTCCCGCCAGCGACTGGGCCGCCGTCGACGAGCTGGTCGATCGGCTGCTTGCTTCGCCCGCCGCGACGTCGTCGACGAACGAACCCGAGAGCGCGAGGCCGGGCGGGACTCGGCAAGCCCGGCGCGCGCTGCTGCTCCGAGCCCAGTGGCTTTCGCCCCGAAGCGCGAGTCGTCGTGCGCCTCCGCGAGCGGGACGACCTCGCGTCACGTGTAGACCGTCACTTCTCCGGCGTCGCCGTCGACTCGCACGCGCGCCCCGTCGGGAATGAGGTCGGTGCCGTTGCGAGTCCCGACCACGCCCGGGATGCCGTATTCACGCGCCACGATCGCCGAGTGCGAGAGCAGGCCGCCGGCTGTCGGTGACGATCGCGCCGAGCAGCGGCAACAGGATGTTGAACGCCTCGGTCGTCGACTCGGTGACGAGCACGTCGCCTTGCAAGATGCGATCGAAGTCGGTCGGGCCCGGAGACGCGCCGAGCCGGCCCTTCGTAGATGCCGCCGCTCGCGGCGAGCCCGCGCAGCAGGTTCTCGTCGTGCGCCGCTTCTGAGCTGCCGAACAACTCGCCCATGGCGATGCCGACCGCGTGCATGACCCGGCTGACTCCCGGCGGGAGCCCGGACGGGGTCGGGCGGCGGGGGAGGCGGCGGCCCGAGGGACTCCGGCGCCTCCTTGGCGGTGCGCGCGCTGCGGTCGGCGAAGCGTTGCGCGAGCTCGTCGGCCGACGGCCCACCCGTGCCGGTCAACGAGCGCGCACATCTCGTCGAAGCCGGCGTCGACGAAGTGCTCGGCGTCGTGGACGCGGCCCTTGTCCTCGAGCCGGCGACCGGCCGCGAGCACGGCCCGACGCATGATGCCCGACGCCCAGATGTCGCTGAAGACGCCCCGCTCGTCGCGGAGGCGGTACATGAGGCGCGCTTCGCCGAGCAGCTCGTCGAACTCGGCGCGGTGCTCTTCGGGCACCTGCGAGCGGATCCCGGCGATGCGAGCGTCGACATCCGCGTTGTCGTTCCCGGCACCGTCGACGGACGATCGGATCGAGCGCAGCAGCACGTCGGGCAGCTCGAGCGCGTAACGGCCGGCGATGTCGAAGCCGTCGAGCAGGCGACAGCCGACGAGGTCGAGATAGTCCGACACCGCCCGACCGACGTCGCCGCCGAACGCGCGCGAGCGCCGCGAGCGTCTTGGCCGGGGTCGCCGCTCGAGTCGAGCAGCGCGCGGGCAGCCTGGTCGCTCGTGATCGCGGCGATGAGCCGTTCGAGCTCGCCCGGACGCGCCCGCCGACACCGGCGCCGCGCCGCGCAACATCGCGAGCGTGTCGGATGGCGCGACGCGTGGTCCAGGCCCCGAGGTGCGCGAGCAGGTCGCCGACGGGGAGCATTGCCGAGCCCGTGAAGCGCATGTGCTGGAAGATCATCTGCGAGTGGTGGTCGCGGCAGCGGGTGAGGTACGCCACCATGCCGTCGTCGGAAAGCGCTTCCGCGTCGACCGACTGGAGCTCGCGGTGCGTCTTGATCGCGGCGGGCTTGAACGTCTCGTCCCACTCGCGCAGCTGGTCGCGCCAGACCTTGCGCTCCCACACCTCCTCGGCCCGGGCGAACCGCTGCGGGATCTCGTCGTCGGGCGCCGGCCGCATCGAGCTGTACGCGAAGCCGTTGACGTACTGCGTCTCCATCGCCGTCGATCGGCGTTCCGTAGAAGCGCCATGAACTCATGGGTGCCCCGGCGGAACGGCTCGGGATGCATCTCCGCCCAGTACCGAGTCACCGGCCGCGGGAAGTGCACCGGGTCCAGGTGCCACGACCCGGGACCGGGAGGCTCGAACTCAAGTGGCGTCGTACCCTGTCCTGCCATTCCATCCTCCCGGATTCATTGCCCCGCCGCTCGGCCACACGCCTGGCAGCACCGATTCTCACCGGCCGAGCGCGATCCCGGCAACCCCAACCGCGGACCGGTCCCATGCCACCGCACACCCGAGACCAAGCCCGTGCCGAGCGCCGCCTTCTTGCGCCGGTCGCGTCAGGCGCCCGTGCCGACTCGTTCGGCGAGCTGCACGCCGTGCTCGGCTGCGACCATCTCGGCGGCCTTCTCACCGATCATGATGCACGCCGCATTGGTGTTCCCGCTCACGACGTTCGGCATCACGCTCGCGTCGGCGACACGAAGGCCCCGCACGCCGTGCACACGCAACTGCGGATCGACCACGCTACCGATGCGGCAGGTGCTGGTGAGGTGGTACACGGTGAAGGAGTAGTGGCGCGCCATGTCGGCGAGGAGCGCGTCGCTCGGGCGGTCGCCGGGCTTGTAGGCGTGCTTGGCCGCGAGCGGCTTCGGTACGAGCAGGGGACCGAGCTCGCCCGGCCAGTGCTCGGCGATGTCGAGCGCCGCGGCGCAGCACCGCGATCATCACCTCGAGGTCGTACGGGTCGTCGTAGTAGTTCATGCGGATGTCGGGGTGCGCGAGCGGGTCGGTGCTCGCGAGGCGGATCTCACCCTCGCTGTGCGGCTGGACTGGGTTGGCGAGCACGAAGATGCTCTCCGCGTCGGGCGCCAGGGTGGCGTCGGCATCGTCGAAGTACTCATCGGGGTCGACGCGGAAGCACCGCTGCCAGACGTCGCGGTTGTAGCCAGTGACGAACACGGCGAGCTGGGCGTCGTGCGTGTGGTCGTCGCCGAGGCCGGTCGAGAACCATGCCGCCGCGTCGTACAGCGACGAGGACACGAGCCCGTGGCCCGTGGTCGCCCACTCGGTGACGCGCCGCTCTGCATCGGCCTTGAGCGCCTGCAGCTCAGGCGGGAGCGACGAGTCGTCGGCCGGGTCTGCCGGCAGAGGGCCGTTCGGCGCGCGGAGCGCGTCCGGCCCCATCGAGATGCCGACGTCGTTCATCGACACGCCTATTCCGGGTGCCGGGAACATGAGCCCGACCTGCAAGTGGTCCTTCAGGTGCTTGCCGACGTCGGGCGGGTCGAGCGTGCACGCGACACCGACGGCCTCGAGCTCTGCGCGTGGCCCGATGCCCGACAGCATCAGCACATGCGGCGATCCGACCGCGCCGCGCGCTCAGGATCACCTCGCGGTCGGCCCGGACCACCTGGGTCGCGCCGTCCGCGGTGCGGTATTCGACGCCGGTCGCCCGCAGCGCCGTCTGCCGTCACCCTCGAGCACGACGCGCGTGACGTGCGTGTGGCAGATGACCTCGAGGTTCGGGCGTTGCTCTGCGTCACCTTCGAGGAACGCGTGATAGGTGCTCGCGCGCTTGCCATCGCGTGGTGGTGGTCTGGAGCAGCGACACGACGCCGTCGGATCCACCACGCTCACGGCCGTTGTAGTCGCCCCGTGGGATTCCGGCCGCGACCGCGGCGTCGACGAACTGCTGCGCGGCGCGGCAGCACCGGTGCGCGTACCGACACGCCGAGCGCGCCGGTCGTGTTGTGCGCGTCGGCGTCGATGACGACGTCACCGCTCGGCGCAAGGCCTTCGCTCTTCTTGAAGTAAGGCAGTACCTCGTCGTAGCTCCAGCCGGTCGCGCCACCCGCGGCCCAAGCGTCGAAGTCGCCGGGATGCCCGCGCACGTACGCCATGTAGTTGATGCCCGACGAGCCGCCGAGCATCTTGCCGCGTGGCACCATCATCCGGCCGTCGTCGAGCCCGAGCCCGCAACCGCCGGCATCGGCGGTGTACATCCAGTCGGTGTCCGGGTCCTGCTGCAACGTCGCGCACGCGGCCGGCATCGCCTCGGTCGCAGGCGGCGGTCCGCCCGCCTCGAGCAGTGCGACCCGAACGCTCGGATCCTCCGACAGGCGCGCCGCGACAACCACACCCGCCGAACCACCACCCACAACCACAAAGTCAAACCCTCGCGCCATGAATCCGAACCTACTCACGGTTGCGGGCGGCCGCCATCGTCACGCCGTCCAGATCAACAAGCAACAGCTCGACTGACTGGCGGTTCTCGCCGTTCGGGCGCGGAGGCCGTCGCGCCTCGATGGGGTGGAGCTGCGCGAGCGTCAGAGGTCGGGAAGGCCCAGGTCGAGGTTGGGCTGATCGAGCCCGCCATCGACCTCGAGCACCTTGCCCGTCACGTATGCCGAAGCGGGCGACGCGAGGTAGATCACCGCCGCCGCGACGTCATCGGCCTCGCCAATTGCGTGCAACGGCGTGGCGTCTTCCATCGCTTTTCGCATCTCATCGTTCTGCACGACGAACTCCAACGCCGAGGTGGCCACGGAACCGACTGCGATGGCATTGATGCGGATCCGCGGTGCGAGGTCACGCGCGGCGAGGCGCGTGTAGTGCGCGAGCGCAGCCTTCGCTGCGCCGTATGCCAGATATCCCCGGCCGCTCACGCGCCCCATCACCGAGGAGATGTTGACGATTGTTCCGCCTCCACGCTCGAGCATGAGCGGCACCGCGGCGCGACACAGCGCATGTGCGGTCGCGACGTTGAAGTGGAAGGCTTCCTCCAGATACTCGGTGGTCGTATCGAGAAACGCGTTGGGAATCGTGCCGCCGACATTGTTGACGACGACGTCGAGGCGACCGAATCGCTCGTGCGCGGCCGTTGCGAGCTGCGCGACGTTGTCGAGGTCGGAGAGATCAGCCGGTACGACCAGCGCCTGACGTCCCGCCATCTCGATCCGGGCCGCGACGTCGTCCAACTGCGTAGCCGTGCGGGACGACACGACCACGTCGGCCCCCGCCTCGGCCAAAGCGACGGCGCTGGCTGCCCCGATCCCGCGACCGGCGCCGGTCACGACCGCGACTCGGTCGGTGAGCAAGAATCGTTCGAGGACCATCGCCTTCCTTCTCTCGAGACCGGACCTTGAGAGCGCGGGGAGTCCGCACCGCATTGAACGTGTTTGCTCGGGGCGGTGCCGGAACGCCGCCCCGAGCTCCGTGAGGAGAGTACGCCCTGCCGCGAGGTGGCTCACAGCGGGGACCGGTACGGTGCAGCTCGCACTCGGCGGCATCTGACGTGCCGATTCGTGACGCGTGTCCGCCGGTACGGTGCGGCGATGCCGGACGACCACACCGAGCTGCCCCTGTCGATGGCGCCGTTCGGGGCCGGTACGGGCCGTGCGCGTTGGTGGCCGGCGGAGCAAGTGGCTTGGGCGCCGAGTACTGCCGCCAAATCGCCGCGACGGGGATCGAGCTCGTGATCCTCGACCGCGACGAGTCGGCATTGGACGCGATCGCGAGCGAGCTGCGATCGGCTCCGGACGCGGCGGAGGTCGCGACTGCCGTCGTCGACCTGGCTCAGCCGCCCGAACATCTGCTCGACGCGGTGCGGCACGCCGTCGGTGACCGCGAGATCGGCCTGCTCGTGACGAACGCGGCGTCGTCGGCGATCGGCCGGTTTCTCGACGTCGACCTCACGTCCCTGCTCGCCGCGATCGACATCAACTGCCGGGCGCCGGTCGTGCTCGTCCACGAGATCGGCGCGCGCATGGCTGCGAGAGGACATGGCGGGATCATTGTGATGTCGTCGCTCGCGGCCGAGGCCGGCTCCGCGAACGTCGCGCTGTACTCGGCAACCAAGGCCTTCGACCTCGTGCTCGCGGAAGGCCTGTGGTACGAACTACGTGAGCGTGGCGTCGACGTCGTCGCGATCCGTCCCGGGTCGACGCGGACGCCTGGATGGCAGTCCAGTCAACCGGCGAGCGGTGAAATCGAAGGCGTCATGGAGCCGGCCGACGTCGTGCGCGACGCGCTCGCCGCACTCGGGACGACGCCATCGATCGTCGCGGGAGCCGCCAACCGCGCCGCCGAGACGATGTTCCGCGGCATGGCGCGTCGCGACGTCATCGAGCTCATGAGCGCCATCACCTCACACCTCGTCCCGCCCGATGCGCCCGACGCCTGATCGCCCGGGGGCAGTCCGGGGATTGGCGCTCGGTCGCAACGATCGGCCCCGCCTGCTCGAGGTTCGGGCGACGGCCATCGGGTGACGTGCTCAACCGAGAGATGCGTTGTCGGCGCGCTCGACTCGGTGAACGGCCAGCGCCCGGAACACGCGGCGATGTACCGGCTGCAGTGCCTTCCAGTACAGGAATCCGGGGATTCCCTTGGCACGGAGCGCGCCGACCTGAATCAGTTCGTGCTCGCCGATCTGATAGCCGAGCCAGCCTTCTCCGGGGAACCAGTCGAGGCTGCGTAACACGAGGCGCCCGGGATCTCGCCGCGTGATGCACCACCAGTCGACGGTTTCACCCGGTGCCATCGCTTGCGGGCGGTGGAGGTTCCATCGTTCGCCGACGAGGCGACCGAGCAGGGCGCGGGTTCGCCACGCGAGGGGGAGGCCGTACCAGCTGAAGCTCCCGCCGATACCGTCGAGATCAGCGTCGAGACGCGCCGCAGTTTCGTGGGTGATCGGCTCTTCCACCCGAACGGTGTACACGCCGTCGAGCAGGCCGCTCTCGCGGCTCAGCAACTCTCGGTCGAGAGCGCGAGACTGATCGTCGAGAGCGACTGACAGCGCGTCGGCGAGCCCGGTTGGTTCGATGCCGAACGCCGCGTCGGTACGCGCACGATCACCCACGATGACCTCGGTGACGAGACTCTCGACGAGCGCATGGCTCACGCGCCGATCGACGGGGGTGACGAGATCCAACCAGTACGAGGACAAGCGCGGGGTCAGGTACGGCACGTCGATGATGCGTCGGCGGCGAAGACCGCGCGCGAGGGCGTACGCCGCGATCATGTCGCGGTAGGTCGTGACCTCGGCGCCACCGATCTCGTAGATGCCGGGCTCGACATGCGTTGCCGCGACGAGGTACCGGATCACGTCGGCCAGCGCGATGGGTTGGAGCGCGGTGCGAACCCATCGGGGGCAAATCATGAAGGGCAGGCGCTCGGTGAGGTAACGAAGCATTTCGAACGAGACGCTTCCCGCCCCGAGCACGACCGCCGCGCGCAACTCGACGACCGCGACATGTTCACACCCAAGCGCCGTCCCGACCTCTTGGCGGCTCACCAGATGCTCCGACTCGGGGTCGTTTCCCAGCCCGCCGAGGTACACGATGCGTCCGACACCGGCCCCGGCGGCGGCTCTCCCGCAACTTTCCGCCAGCCGCCGATCGCGATCGCGGAAGTCGCCCGCGCCGAGCGAGTGCACGAGGTAGTAGGCGACCTCGCATCCGGACAGGGCGTCGCGGAGCTCGTCTTCGTGCGCGACGTCGACGGCAAGGCTTCGAGTACCCGGGATCTCGGTCGGGTGGCGAGCGATCGCGATGACGTCGTGACCCGCCGTGATCAGCGCGATCGAAAGCGCTCGACCGACGAAACCGCTGGCTCCGACAACCGCAACGCGCACTTCCTTACCGTGTACTACTTCGGCAGCGCCGTCCAGCACCCTCGCGTGATCCGAAAGCCGGAACGCCACCCGGCCGCGTGCGCTTCAGGCGATGAGCGCACCCACGGCGCGCCGCGCACCGCCGCGAATCGCCCGCGTGCCGCATCCGCGGCGCCGAGGATCCCGGCGTCGCTGCCGAGCAACTCGCAGGGAACCGCTCGGCGTACTCGTGCTGTTGGCCGGACCGGCCGCGGCGCCGAGTGCTTCGTCGCCAAGCAGGCCGTCGGCCAAGGTGGGGGCATTGCCGCGAACAGCCCGATCCTTACGACCAAGGGCCTCAGCTCCAACGGCACGGGCATTGACCACGCCGAGGACGTCTACCTCCCGTCCATCAGTAGAGCGATCGAGTTCTGCAGCGCAGCCTGACCGCTTCCGTTCGGGTTCGCCGAGCAACGGCCCCCGGCATCGCGTCGGCGGGCCGTTCTCGTTTGCCGCGGTCGGTCTACTGGCGAGTTCTCGACGGTGTTGTAGGAGTGTTCACTTCCCGCGGAGGCGCCGAGCCGACTGCGCCGTTCGGTTCACGCGGCGTTGACTGTCACGGTGTCCGACCCGGAAGGACTCGTCGCCGTGCTCGTGCGCAGTTGACCGACGCTCGCGGTGAGAAGGCCGAGGGAAGGGCGGTTAGACCTCGGCGGCGAGGATGGTCCATTCGTCGGGGATGCCTTTGAGCGTGTAGCGGCCGCGATCGGCGAAGGTGATCCCGGAGCCGGCCACGAGGTCGCGGACGGTCGAGGTCGCGAATACCTCGCCGTTACCCGCCAAGCCGCAGACTCGCGCCCCGATGTGCACGGCGATGCCGGCGTAATCGCCCTCGCGTACCTCGCACTCACCGACGTGCACGCCGGCGCGTACGCCGATGGCCAGCGAGCGCCCGCCTTCGACGATCGACTGCGCGCACCGAACCGCACGCGCGGGTCCGTCGAACGTTGCGAAGAAGCCGTCACCGGTGGTCTTGACTTCGCGGCCTCGGAACTTTTCGAGCTGTGACCGCACCATGGCATCGTGGCGGTCGAGACGGTCGTGCCACGCCTGGTCGCCGACCGCCGCGAGTTGCTCGGTCGAACCGACGATATCGGTGAACAGAACGGTCGCGATTACGCGATCACTGATCGGCATCGCGCGGGTTCCGGTCAGGAACTCCTCTTTGTGCTCGGCCGTGGCTGCGAAGCCCGCACCGAAGTACATGTCGACTCCGGGAGTCTGCGACAAGCGCACGTTGGGGATGTGCTCGGCGAGGAACTTCGAATGCTCGGGAATGCGTAACCCGCCGAGCCTGACTGCACAGTCGGCCTGACACTGGACCAGGGTCGGAGCCTGAATCAGCGGGAGGGCCGCGCTCACGTCACTGTCCGACACATCCATGGTCTGCGCGATCGCGGCTCGGCTCCCGTTGACCTGCTGCACTCGGGCCAAGATGCGCGGATACTCCGGATCGGCGAGCCGGCTCGGCGAGAGCCACCGCAGACCCCACGGGTGCTCGAGATCACCCCACTGCGACCGGATCTGTTCACTTCGTCGGGCCCGCACGACCGCGACCTCTTCCGCCGAGCCGACCCAACCTTCGGTCGCGCACGCCCACGCGCTGTGCAGCACCAGCGCGCTGACGCGATCGGATGCATCGCCGCGAACAAAATCGCGACCATGCCGCCATCGGCCGAACCGTCGATTGCGGCGCGGTCTGATCCCACCGCGTCCATGACCGCGAGCACGTCGGCGACCTGCTGTTCGAGCGGAGGGGCGCCTCCGGCGACGATGGGATCCGACATGCCCAAGCCGCGACGGTCGATCTGTATGACCCGAGCGAAGCGTTCCAACTTCGCGAAGTGCGCCTCGGCCTGCGGATCGACGATGCAACTGAGGATGCCGGCCAGGTTTCCCGGAACCATGACGAGATCCAGCGGCCCATCCCCGCGCACGCTGTACGCGATCGAGACACCATCGGCATCGGCGTAGCGCACGTCGGGAAACGCGCCCGTCACCCACCCTGGAGAATCACCAGCCATGACAGACCCTACGTCGGCCACGATCCGACACGTGCTCCGGCCCGCACCTCTCGACTCGGACGTTGTCGTCGATACCGAACTCCGACCGTCGAAGCCTGGATCATGGGAGCGGTCAGCTGTGCCCGTCGGAGAAATCGATGATGGGTTTGACGTCGTCTCGGGTTCGGACCAACGCGTCGGCCCACTTGTCGAGCGGCACGCGCCGCGTGATGAGGCGCTCGAGCCATCGGTGATCGGCGCCCCCCAGTGCCGTCGCCGCGGTCTCGTAGTGGCGCCGGTTGGCGTTCACCGAACCGAAGACGACGTCGTTGTCGAGGACGATCTCGCGATTCACGGTACCGGCATCGATCGGTAGCGATCGTCCTCCCGACGACACGCCGGTGAGGCACACGATGCCGTCGGGTGCGGTCGCGCCCAAGACGGCGAGGACGACCGACGAGACGCCGGTGCACTCGATCACGACATCGGCAGACTCGACGACTGTCTCGATCGACCCGGAGTGGTAGCGGGCGCCGAGATCTCGGACGAGTGCGGGCTTGGGTCCTTCGGTGACCCGGTCGAAGACGTGTACGTCGAGGCCGCGTTGCACACCGAGCATCGCGGCCAACAGGCCGATCGGTCCGGCGCCTGTCACCACCACCTTGGACGGTTGCCAACGGGCGCGGTTCCCGATCCGCTCGATGTGTTCCCACGCTTTGGCGACGACGCTGGTCGGTTCGAGCAGCACCCCGACCCGATCGAGACGAGGATCGATCTTGACCGCGAACTCCGGTCGGATCCGGTATCGCTCGGAGCCGTAGCCGTTGCGGCCTTTGATGCCGCGTTCGGTGTACTGGCCGTTACGGCACATATCCCATTCGCCGATCGCGCAGTTCGGGCACGGCACCGGGTCGGGCCGCCGCACGATGCCGACGACGAGGTCTCCCGCCGCCAATCCGGAGCTCGGCGGGGCTTCGAGTACCCGGCCGAGGGACTCGTGCCCGATCACCAGACGGTCAGAACCCGTAGGCGCGGTCCCGTACTTGCCGCTCGACGATGTCGACGTCGGTCCCACACACGCCGATCGCCATCGTCTCGACCAGTACCGGCCCGTCGGTCACGGGCGGTTCGGCGATGTCATCGAGTCGGGCCGAGTCGGCCCGGCCCGGCGCAACGGTGATCGCGCGCATGCCGGTCGTCATCGTGGGTTGCGTATCGTGACGGCCATGACCGATCCGATCGAGACACCGCCGGCGACGGCACCCACACCGGACGGTGCGAAAACGTTGGTCATCGATATCGGCGGTACCGGGCTCAAGGCATCAGTCCTCGATAGTGGCGGTGTCATGTTGACCGACCGGGTTCGCATCCCCACGACCTATCCCTGCCCCCCGACCAAATGGTCGCGCAGCTCGAACGCAACTTGTTCGGCCGCTTCCCGGGTTCGATCGGGTATCGGTCGGCTTTCCCGGCGTCGTACCGACTCGGTGTCATCTTGTCAGCACCGCACTTCATCACGGTCCACGGCCCGGGCAGCTCGACCGACAAGAAGCTGATCGCCGCTTGGGATCGATTCGACCTCGGCGCCGCGCTCACCCGGAGCTTCGGTCGGCCCGTGCGCATCATCAACGACGCCGACCTCCAAGGCCTCGATGTCATCACCGGCACCGGGGTGGAGGTCGTCATCACGCTGGGTACCGGGCTCGGCTTCTCCGTGTTCGAGAACGGCCAACTCGGCCCCCACCTCGAACTCGCCCAACACCCCTTCCGCAAAGGCGGCACCTACAACGAACGAGTAGGAGATGCCGCGCGCAAGAAGATCGGCAACCGGCGGTGGAACAAGCGGATGCGGCGAGTCGTCGCCACGCTCGACGCGCTCACATTCTTCGACCACCTCTACATCGGGGGCGGCAATGCCCGCCATCTCAAGACCGACAAGCTCGGGCCCAAGGTCAGTGTCATCGACCCGAACGCCGGCATCTTGGGTGGTCTCGAGCTCTGGAACACGCCCGCACGTTGACGGGCGGAACTCGTCGCGGGTTGGCGTCGCGTTCATGGTGAGCGCGGTTCGGACGGACCACTGACTACGTCCTGCGTCTCTTTACGGTTCCTCTCGGGATGTCCACACCCGGACTCACGGCCGGCAAGACGCGGAGGCGAGTCTGTTGGGTGCCGGCCGCCGTTGTCGCGGTTCCACGCGAAGCTTGGGACCGAAGGGCGCGTCCGGCCGGCATTTTCGCGATACCGAAGAATGGCAGGAGATCGAACGTGAGCGACGACCGGGTATCCGACGCGGCGTGAGAAGCCGCCGGCGCGAACGGCGTGTTCGATCTGGCTCGGATCACGACGTTCACCGGGCACCGACTCGGGGCTCATCGGGTATATCGTTCGGTTCGCCGGCACGGGCTGCTCATGCCGGCGATGCCGCTCCGGACCCCGGCGGCGCTGTTGAGCGCCGCGCCGAACATGGGATTCCGCAATGGCCGTTCTGGTAACCGTGGTCGTCGCATTGGTATTGCTGGCGATGATCGTGCTCGCGATGTCGCTTCGCATCGGCAAGCAGTACGAGGCCGGCGTCCTCTTCCGGTCGGGCTGCGTGGTCGGGGCTCAAACAACCCGGCCTGACGTTCGTCATCCCCGCAATCGACGTCATGCGACGGGCGTCGATGCGGATCGTGACCATGCCGATCCAATCGCAAGGCATCATCACTCGCGACAATGTCAGCGTCGACGTCTCCGCGGTCGCCTGCAGCCGACGAACTGCTCGCCGTCTTCTTCGGCGGCCGCGCACCCGCAGCAACCACCCGCCACTGCGACGAGCGGACCAGCAGCATGTGATCCGCCCAACGTCGTCCCCGTCTAGCGAACAGAGCGCCATTCCCGGTCACTGCAGACATGGGGTCCGGTCTCTTCCGCCATCGCGTGCTACGGCGAGCGCGGCTCGAGATGACTGTCCGGAAGATTTGAGAAACCTCGCGAACGAAAGTCACATGAAGTCTGGTGCTGATACATGTACGACCTAACCAATGGGCAACGGAGTATCGAAGCGATTGAGTGCAATGACCACGAGATCTCTGCGGGCAATCCGCAATACAAAGATTCCGAGATCGCGAGACGCTCTCAGTAGGCTGTGCGAAGGGCAATGAGAATAGAGAGCAGTCAAGACAGAGAGTTGCGGGAAGAGCCAGTGCGAAGATGCGCGATGCATCGTGGCTGTCGATTCGCAGACCGCTGCGACTTGCGCGATGGCACGGTGGTGACATTTGCCGCCGCGCGCCGCGGTGCTGTGTGTGCGTCCGTTGCTGCCGTCAGCCGACACGTTGTTGCCTTATCTCCGCCGTATCGACAATGCGCGGGTCTATACGAACCAGGGGCCGCTCTGTTCTGATCTCTCAGAACGTGCTCGTGTCCTTGTTGCGGCTCCCTCGCGGCGGTCTTGCATGTGGGGCCTCGGGCACGAGCGCTTTGATTGGAGGAATTGGCCGCTGCGGGTCCGGCTTCCGAACGCCGGCCCCTAGCGATGCTTCCCGCATTCACGTACCCCGCGACCGCGGATGCGGTTGAGCGGTGCGGTTACGTGCCGTACTTGGTCTGATGTTGACCCGCAGACGTGGGCGCTCGATCCTGCAGCCCTGGGGAATCATCCCGAGATCGGCCGGGTCGGTCTCGTCGTTCCGGTCGCACCCTTCGGTCGATCGGTCGATCGAGCGCAGTGGGAAGCATTTCGTGATACCGAAGGGGTTCCCGTCGTCATCGATGGAGCGGCGAGCTTTGACCGGCTCGTAAACGACGGCGAAGCACAACTTGGGACAGTTCCGCTGGCGATCAGTTTTCACGCGACCAAATGCTTTGGCGTCGGCGAGGGAGGCGCGATTACTTCGTCGGATACGGATGTCGTAGCCCGCGCTGCTCAAGCCCTGAACTTCGGATTCTCGGTGATGTGCGAAAGTCGTGGCGCTAGCATCAACGGCAAGATGAGCGAGTATCACGCCGCGGTCGGACACGCGGGAAACTCCACGGCTGGTGTGGCAAGCATGCCGCCTTGCAAGGGCTGGCGGAGCGCTATCGCGGCGCCTTCGCCCCGCACCAGCTATCCGGGCGTCTTATCACCACGCCTGATGTCAGCGCGGCCTACGTCCTGTTCTGCTGTTCCGATGAGTGTGAATCGGTCCGGCTTCGCACCGTCCTAGCGCAGCGCGGTATCGGCCATCGGTTGTGGTACGAGCGTGGCCTGCAGCATCACGCCGCGTTTCCGACATGTCCCGCGATCAGCTACCCGTCACCGAAACGCTCGCCGGTCTGTTGCTCGGCATTCCGGTCGCGCCTGATCTTTCGGACGACGATCTTGCTGCCGTCGTGGACGTGCTCGTGACAGGTGTGAAGAGCAGGTAATGCGGATCGCCGCGGTGTTCGAGCGTCAGGGACGAAGTCAGCATGATCGATCGATCAATCGCATCTCCGCCGGATCGGCGTGGATGAGATTCTCGCTTGCGACAAGGGCTCGACCGATGGAACCCGTGAGCGGCTCGAAACATACCGTGAGGAACCAGGCTTTGGCCTCGTCGAAATCAGTGATCGCGAGAGCCACGATGTGTGGGCCGAGAGAGTCTTGACGCTCGTGGATCGGCTGACGATCGACTGGGTGACGTTCCTCGACGCCGATGAGTTCATCATTTCGACGTCCGGTCAGCTCAAGGAATGCGCGACGCTTGCGTCCTCCGACATCGTCGGCCTGGACCGGTTCAACGTGCCGCTTGCCGCTGACGGCCCGGCAATGCCGGACGAACTTGTATCCGAGCGATACGACGAACTTCTTCTCATCGCCGAGCCGGTCGCGGACTTCTGGAGCGATGCGAAACACTACGAGAACGCGTCGTGGATGTACGCCAAAGTAGGGCCCCGTGTTCTCGCACGTCCGCAGTGCATAGAGCGTCTGGGCGTTGGCGCCCACAATGTCTTTGCAAACGAGTCGCTCGGTTGGCGCAAACGATCGGCGGCCGATGCGTTCGTCGCGGACGTGCCGACGACGACGTGGAAACGGTTCAGCCGCAAGGTCGACAACATCCAACAGTTCCTTGGTGTTCACGACGAGTCCTTCGGCGCTGGACGAGCGCTCCATTGGCGACGGTGGGCAGCGTCGGCTCGAGCCGGATCATTGCGAGCAGAATTCGACAGCATGATGTTCGACGACCAAACGATCGACGAGCTCCGTCGGCGCGGCGTGGTTCGATCGGCTGAGCAGATGTTCGTCGATCGCATGCAAGCAGCGAAGTTCCCGTGAGTACGAACCGCACCGTGGCCCAATCGGAACGGGCGGTCGGCGACGAATACGCGCCAACCTTCTCAAAGACGCGACGACAGGGTAAGAAGGTCGCTGTGATGTACCGGATCTTTCCTGATGCCGGGTACTTCCGCTTGTTCGAAGCCGTCGACGAGTTCGTCATCTTCGATTGCGTGCAGTTTCCTCGGCGCGGACGGGTTCACCGGTCGGAAGTCCCGGGAATGGCCGGGCGATGTGAATGGCTCACTCTTCCCCTCGCTCGGCAAGCGTGGTCGATCGAGATTCGCGTATTGGTGTTCCCGGCGGATGCCCGAGCTCGCTTCGACGAAAGGCTCGCGCTGTCGACGGGATTGCGACGAGTTGCGGACCGGCGGCCGACGACATGCGGGCGTATCTCAGCGAGCCGCTCGACTCCGCGTGATCGACTTCCTGGCCGTGGGGCTGCGACTCGTTGCCCGTCTCCTGGAGCTCGACGTCGTGATCACGCGGAGCAGCGATCTTCACCTCGATGCCGAGCTACGCGGCCAGGACCGCGCGATCGCCGCGGCGCGGGCCGTCGGCGCGACCGACTACGTCAACTCGCCGGGCGGTCGCGGGCTCTACGACGTCGACACCTTCGCCGCCGCCGGTCTCGGCCTGTCGTTCCTCCGTCCCTACGACGGAACGTTCGTTCACCTCCTGCCCGCTCTGATGCGGGAGCCGCTCGCGGCTATCCGCGACGACATCGTCGCAAGTACTCGAACCTGATGAAGCAGTTCACTCACTCGTGCATTGCTCTCACTGAGCGTGAGGCGTGGCGCGACGCGTTGGACGGCTTGGACCACGCTTTCGCGTGACACCTGGGAGAACTGCTACGCCATGCACCTCAGCACGGGGTGGCCGACCTTTCTGTACGTCCAAGACGTGTGTGGGGAGACAGGGTTGTGTGCCCGATCGTGGAACGGGTCTTCGGCGGATCGCTCGACGTCGTGACGCCCTACGGTTTTGGCGGCTTCGCGGGTCGTGGGCTCGGTCCAACGGTGTTGGAGGGCTGGCGTGATTTCGCGGTACGAGCGCGGATACGTGTGCGGCTACCTGGGCCTCAACCCGGTGTTGGAAGAACGTGTCGAATGGGGGACGGTCAGGCGGAGTCCCAAAATGAAGTGTTTCTGCTCGACCTGCGGCCGAGTGAAGACGAAATGTTCAAGGCACTGTCGACGAACCGCAAACGGAACGTTTCTGTCTGGCGCAAGATGGGTGATCGCCGGTCGTCGAGGATCGCGAACGACTCATAGCGTTCTTTCTCGACTCCTACTACACCTTCATGGGGCGCCATGGCGCAGCTGCGGTGTACAACTTCGCTCGGTCGACGCTCGAGTACCTGCTCGGTCTCGACAGCGTCGTTCTGGTCGGAGCTGCAGATGGCAAAGACGTGAGCTCGGTCGCGGTCTTCGCACACACGCCGGCAGTCGGGGACTGATCTCTTCGGCCTCGACCCGACCGGTGTGCCACATTCGGCGGCCGTCGTGTGGGAGGGCGCGCTTCGCCTGCGACGACTCGGCGTTCCGGCGCTGAATCTCGGAGGCGGTATCCAACAGGGTGACGGCGTTGCCGAGTTCAAACAACGTTTCGGTGCCCGTCCCGTGCCGCTTCGCCGGCTGCGCCAGGTGTACGACTGCGACCGATTCGAGCAGTTGTGCCGGTCCGCGGGCGTCGACGGCGGCGACTGGTCGAGCTACTTTCCGCCGTACCGCGCTCCGTGAGGAACTGATCGTGTACACGAAGTCTGCGAAGTACTACGACGACATCTACGGTTTTCGCGATTACGTCGGAGGCGCGGCGGCGATCACCACGATGATACGCGAGAACGACCCGGGCGCCCGGACGCTGCTCGATGTCGCGTGCGGTACCGGGAAGCACTTCGAGTTGTGGCGTGACGATTTCGTCGTCGAAGGCCTCGATCTCAGCGCCGACCTTTTGCATACTGCACGTGCCCGCTGTCCGGGAATTCCGTTTCATGAAACCGACATGATCGACTTCGAGCTGGCGGAACGCTTCGACGTCGTGACGTGTCTCTTCAGTGCGATCGTGTACGTTCGCACTCTCGACAACGCTCGTCGGTCGATCGCCTGCATGGCGCGCCATCTCGCCCCGAACGGCTTGTTGATCCTCGAGCCCTGGTTCACCCCCGAGACGTTTTGGCTGCGGCACCTGGTGGCAAATGTCGTCGACCAACCCGACCTGAAGATCTCGTGGATGTATGTGGGCGAACGGCGCGGCGCTCTCTCGCTGCTCGACATCAACTTTCAGATCGGGACGCCGGCAGGCATCAGCCAGTTTCGTGAGCTGCACGAGATGGGTCTGTTCACCAACGACGAATACGTCGGCGCCTTCCAAGCGTCCGGGCTCCACGTCAAACATCGACTCGACGAGATCTTCTCCCGGGGGCTCTACATCGGAGTCAAGACCGAGTGAGCTCAGTCTGCGGTCCGACCGTCGGCGAGATCAGAAGGGCAACCGAGCATCTCCGCCGGAGCGAGTTTTCGGAAGCGGTCGAGGTTCTCGGCGATCGCGCGCCGAGTTCCGTCGTGAGCGAGAGCCTGGCCCTGGCGGCGCGCGGGTGTCTGCACGAGGGGCAAGGAGAGGTTGAGGAAGCGGCCGAATGCTTCGACCGCGTCTACGAACTCGGCGTCCCGCTCTTACCGCTGCTCCATCAATGCGGCCGGTACTTCAAGCGCGTCGGTCAGTACGAACGCGGCGGTATCACTGCTGACTCGCTGTGCTGGCACGTGACGCCGTGGGTCATCCACGAATTCCTGGACGAGCTTCCGTCCCGCGAGATGCGTCTGTATGCCCCATTCCTCATCGCAGCGCGGCCGGGGCTCTGGAGCCTCCAGCCGGTGAAGTCTGCGCTCGCACAGGAGCTCGGCGGCGGACCGGCAGCCGTTGCCTACGCGGAGATGGCGGGGTTCGCGCCGGGCTTCACGGTGAAACGCATGCCGATGGTAGGGCTTCACGACTTCGCGGAAGCCACGCGTCCGCACTACGAGGAGCTCGTCAGCGCTCGAGACATCGTCCTTCCGGCGCCTCCCATCTTCCCCACCCCGCATGCGGCCGGCGGTCTCGCCGCGAGATCGCGGACGATGTTCCTGTGCCGGCTTGTAGATGCGATCGTTTCGAACAAGTCGAGCGTCGTGCTCTGCGACGACCACGCATTGCTCGACGTGCAAGACGACGAACTCGAACGGTTCGCACTCGACCTCGATCTCGACCCCGTCGTCTTCGGGCCCAGCGCTGACGATGCGACGATCCTCATTGCGGAGCGAGCAGTCACCGGTCAGGAGCTCGATCGAGGTTTCGCCCTCACCGGCGTCGCAACAGTGAACTTCGGCCACTGGCTGCTCGAATACCTGCCGAAGGTGTTCGGCGTGTCTCGGCCGGCCCGGGTTCTCCTCGGTCCCGATCCTCATCGATTCGCAAATGCCGCGCCAGCACCGGGAAGCGCTGAAGCTCTTCATCGAGCCGGAGCACCCCGTCGTCGCCCTCGAGCCTCGAGACGCGGTCCGGGTGAAGGAGCTCTGGTGTTGCTCGGCGATCTCGTACCTACCGCTCGCGCCAAAACCGGGTCAGGACCCCGCGGACGATGTCGTCACGCGACCCGACGCACTCGTGGTCGACGCGCAGGCGTTTGCGCGCATGTACACCAACGCCGCCGCGGCCGTCACCGACTTCGCCGACGAACCGGGACCGAGGCGGATCTACCTTGCGCGGAAGGACACGCAGCACCGGCGGATGGTGAATCGATATGAGGTCGAGGCCTGGTTCGAAGCGCAAGAGTTCGCCGTCGTCGACTTCGGCGTTCTGGACTTCCGGGAGCAACTTCGGCTCGCACGCAACGCAGAGCTCATCGTCGGACCCGATGGTTCATCCAACTATGTCGAGCTTTTTCGCGCAGCCGGGTACCCGCGTCGGTGTCCTCACGAACGCCTACGCCGAGGACTGCGAGTGGTACGAGCAGGTCTGCCGCGAGCTCGGTCAACCGTTCTTGATCCTGACCGGCGACGTCGTGGAAAAGAATGTCGAGTACCGCACGTTCTCGAGCTATCGAATCGACGTCGGAAGTCTTCCGGCCTACCTCGACGCGCTTTGCGCCTTGCCTGTCCCGCACGTCCCGAGACCGGACGAGACGAGACGAATCAGCTAAGCGGCATCACCGCGTCGTCCAGCCCACGGACGAGGTCGGCCAGCTCCGCGGTCATTCGCAGCATCGTCGCCTCGACGGTCGTGCCGTCCAACCTGGTCACCTCGTCCCGTTGCGCTGTGATCAAGTTCGGGCGACGACGTGCACGCGAGAAGTCGTTGAGCTCATGCACCAGCGCGGCTATCTCCCGGATGCTGACCCCGAGCCGCTCAGCGCAGAAATTCTGCTTCTGCGTCTTCGCCCACCAAAGCCGCATGTGCGAGAAGTGCGAGCATCGAGCGACCCGGCACATCCACCTCGCTCCAGACCTTTGCTACTGATTCCTTGTCCCACGAACTCGTTGCGGGACGAAGCGAACGCACGACGAACTGCATCACCTCGAGGACCCGATCCTCGGGTACCGGAAGCATGACCCACGGCATCGAACCGCCTCCCCGACGTGGGAAAAGCCTACAGCGGAGAACCCAGCATTGACCACGTGCCCGACCCGCACCTGCTTCCGGTACCGGAAGAGCGGAAGGTCAGGTAGGGCATGCCGATGATGCGTCGGCCGCGAAAACCACGCGCGATGGCGTACGCCGCGATCATGTCTCGGGATGTCGTGAGCACGGCGCCGCAGATCTCGTAGGTACCGCGCTCCACGTGTGTTGCGGCGACGAGGTACCGGATCACGTCGGCCAGGGCGATTGGTTTCGTGTTGTTGGGATGTGTCGAGCGTGCACGGTAATTTGAGAGGTCGTGACGACTCAGAAGTCGGCGCTGGGGGACGTTGAACGGTCGGTTGCCAGAGTGCATGTGGTCGACCGCGCGGGTCAGGTCTTGTTTTCCGCGCTGATGGTGATCAACGACCGCCACCGGTTCAGACGGCCGCGCCTGCAGTGGACGCTACTCGGAGCGGTGACCGCCGAGTCGGTGTGGCTCATCGCCCGCCGGCTGCGAACGGGCACCTACCGAGACCCGCTCGTGCTGTGGGTAGACACGGCGTTCGCGGGGCTCGGGTTGATCGTCTGCCGGGCCGGGCTCGGTGACGGTGGTGGCGCGCTCTGGATGAAGAACATGGCGATCGGCGCGGCTCACACGGTGAGTGCTTCCGATCGGCGCGTCGAACGCATCGCAGCAACGAGTGTGCTCGGTGCGGCCGCGATGTGGACCGGGGCGCGTGCGCGTGGTCGCGACGCTCACCTGGCCGGTTGGATGTTGGGCCTCAACGACGCGGTCAACTGGACGACCCAAGAGATCGCGGCCCGAAGCTACGTTTCGGCGCATGTTCGTCACGCAGCCCTCGCCGAAGAGGCGAGTGCGATCGCCGTGGCCCACCGCGAAGGAAACGGCGGCCGAGGAGGAGCGAAGCCGCCAGCACCGTCTGCTCCACGTCGGGACCGTCGACGTATTGCGTGCGCTCCGCGCGCCGACGACGTCGAGGCGGCGACGAACGTCGCGCGACGCGAGGCGGCGAGGCTCCGTCATGCGCTCCGCACCCGAGGTGCACGGAGCACGGGGCTCGACGCTGCGTTGCAGTGCGCGTGCGAGCCCGCCGGGGCACAGGGGCTGTCGATAGAGCTCGTCACATCGGAGGTTTCGGCCGAGGTCTCTCGGGTCGCGCAGGACGCGTTGCGGCGGGCAACGGAAACCGCGCTCCTCGCGGCGCGGGAGGTCGGTGGAGCAGCGCCACGCGGTCGTGCGGGCATCGGATGATGCAACCGGTGTCACGGTGACGGTTCGCAACCAGGGAGAGGGCTTCGCCGTCGGCTCGGATGCGGAGTACGAGCAACGTCTCGGCGACCTCGCCGCGACCCTGGCAAGTGTGGGTGGTGTCGCGGAAGTGTGGTCGGCGCCCGGTCGTGGTGTGCGCGTCACGCTTCGTGTACCGTGCGGGCCGGATTCAGCCGGCGAGCAGGCCACAGATCAGGAGGCGGATCGTCTCCCACTCCGCCGGATCGGGTTCGCCCCGACGCGAGATGACGACGTTTCCGATCGCGACCGTGACGCCGTCGTCGGGGCGGAGGACGGCGTCGTCCGTGCAGTACAGAACCAGATCGGCCGGGTCGGTGTCGTCGACGACTTGCAGGCCGGCACGCGTCGCGAGACGTTCCAGCCCCGCCCGCAACAGCGGTTGGCGCGCGACGACCCGGGTCCTCGATCGTGGATGCACGGCTCCAGAATGTCAGCGAAAGTGCGGGCCGTCGTGGGGAGAACTACCTCTTTCTCGCGCGGCGCCGCCGACGCCGGGGCGACCGGCGCGCAGGAGGAGCTCCGTACCGGTCGCGCCATCCTGTCGGGTTTTCTCGCGTACCGGATGTCCGGCCTGGCGACAGGACTCGCCGCACTGGTGGTCGGTCGGAGTCGGTATCGTTCGCGCGGTGTCGCGACTGCGCTGTTTGCCGCCGCCACGATCGAGTCCGTCTGGATGGCGCACCGATTGTGGCGCAGTGGTGGCGCCGATCTCCTTGCGGCCCGGGCCGATGCTGCAGTGGCCGTCGCCGCCCTCGGCCTCGGTCGAGTGAATATCGCGTCCGCGGACCGCGGGACGTTCGTCGATTGGATCCCGTGGAGCTTCGCCGCGCCGTCGGTTGCCGGGCAGGCGCTGACCGGGCCCCGCACTTCCCCGCGTCCGTCGGCGCCGCCGCCGCGGTCGCGGGCGCTGCGAGCGTCGCGTTGAGCCGACGGCCGGGCGAACTCGTTGCGAACCTTACGGCGATGGGAGGAGTGTCCGCCGGCGCGCATCTTCTTGCGGCACAAATCCGGCGTGGGTCGCGCCGCCTCGAGCGCGCTCGGGTCGATGCGGTCGACAAAGGCGTAGGGCTGGCCGTCCAACAAGAGCGGGCGCGCCAGCTGCGGTTCTTGCACGACAGCGCGCTGCAAACGCTCGAAGCGGTTGCGAGCGGGCGCTATCGCGACGCCACGAGCCTGCAGTCCCGTGCCCGGGAGGAGGCCGATCGCCTGCAGCACGAGCTCACCGGTCGATCGGCGGGTGTCGGTTCGATCCGCACCGAAGTCGAACAGGTCGTGCGAACCCATGTCCGGCGAGGACTGGAGGTCGACCTGCAGGTCGACGACGTTCCCGACCCGCCGGCACCCGTCGTGATTGCGCTCCGGGACGCGTGTAACGAGGCGCTCACCAACGTCGTCAAACATGCCGGCGTCAGCCGCGCGACGGTGCACGTCGAGGCGGCGCAGCGCGGAGTGCGTGTCACCGTGCAAGATGCGGGCACCGGCTTCGATCCGACGGTCAACGCCGGTTTCGGTACCACCGAGTCGATTGCGCTGCGCCTCGCCGACGTCGGCGGCCGGAGCGAGTGGTTCAGCGAACCTCTCGTCGGGACGAGAGTGGTGTTGTGGGGCCCGGCATGATCTCGGTGGCCATCGTCGACGACCACCCGGTGTACCGGCAGGGCCTGGCGCTCGCGGTCGATGAAGCGGACGATCTCGAACTGGTCGCGCAGGCCAGCTCGATCGAGGCCTTCGACGCGCTGGGGACGCGCCCCGACGTGTTGCTCCTCGACCTTCACCTGCCCGGGATCGAAGGGACCGCCGGTGTCGCTCACGTCTGCGCGCGCGGCAATCGCGTTCTGGTGGTTTCGGCAGCCGGCACACCCGAGGACGTCATCGACGCCATCGCCGCCGGCGCCTCCGGCTACCTCACGAAGGAGGCCGACGCCGACGAGATCACCGACGCGGTTCGGGTCGTGGGTGCCGGGGCCACGTACGTCTCTCCGACGCTGGCGTCGTACCTCCTGCGGGCCGACCGATCGAGCGCGTCCTACACCTTGACGACACGCGAACGCGAGGTGCTGGCTCTGGTCGCGGCGGGTGAGACCGACCGCGACATCGCAGAACACCTGACGATCGCGACGACGACGGTGCACTCTCATCTCGACCGGATTCGTGACAAGACGGGTGCACGCCGGCGGGCCGAGCTCACGAACCTCGCCCACCGGCTGGGCATCGCACCACCCGCCGAATAGCGGGGTCGGTTCGTCCGGACCTTGCGTGTGTGGGTATTCCTACCGAGCCCGAGAGGGGTCGTTTCGTCTCTGGCCCGCGCGCGCTCGATCGTCGATCATCGAGCTCTGCGGCACGCGGCGCGTGGTCGTGTGTCGGCTGCGGAGGGACAGTTGCGCTGGATCTCGCGACTCGCGTGCACGATGTTGTTGGCGGCGTTCGTCGTCGTCGGTGGGGCGGTGGCGCCGGCGGCGGCGGAGCTCACCGGCGGATGCACGGCCTCCGGTACTCAGCTGCAGACCGGGACCTCGTACAACGCGGTGACGACCGACTTCGCAAAGATTCCGCGTACGGGCGACGTCGACTGGAAGGCCTCGGTGCCGGTCCCGGCGACCAAGCGACTCGCCGTCGGCGAGGTCCAGGTCAAGTTCCCCTTCCCTGTCGGCGACGTGGAGATCGGTCACTGGGGTAAGGACGGCAAGCAGACAGGATCGAACGCAAACCACGGCGTGTATCACTACGACTTCCCGACGGAGATCGCCGGGATCAAGGTCCTGGTGCATGGTCGCGACCAGGAGCCGGGCGGCGTGCTGTGCCGCGGATCGGTCGTCGTCGAGATATCGGGCACGAGCCCGCTCGCGTGGGCCTCGCTCGCGATCACGGTGCTGTTGGTACTGAACCTGTCGCTCGTGATCCGCGCCCGAAAGGTCGTGCCATGAAGTACCGAGGCCGTCCGGTCCTCGCCGCGATTCTCGGATTTCTCACGGGATTGTTCGTCGCGCTCGATCTTGTCTTCTTCGGCGTGATCCGCCTCGACAACGACACCATCACGGTCCTCCCGTTCGTGGGACTGATCGCGGGGAT
This sequence comes from uncultured Actinomycetes bacterium, assembly GCA_963784845.1. Classification (GTDB taxonomy): domain Bacteria; phylum Actinomycetota; class Acidimicrobiia; order IMCC26256; family PALSA-610; genus PALSA-610. Next base: position 667,140 of record CAWASN010000007.1, read on the forward strand.
CCTGCTCGCCATGTGGGCGCCGCTCGGACGCAGCCGCGCCGCCGCGCCGCCCAATCCGGACAAGTGAGCCCGAACAAGTGAGCCCGAACAAGTGAGCCCGAACAAGTGAGCCCGAACAAGTGAACAGGGAGATCGTCATCGGAACACGACGAAAGATGAAGGCGCTCGCGCTCGCGGCCGCGGTGATCTGTACGGCCGCGGGATGCGGTTCGGGGTCGAAGCCGTCGAGCACGTCACCGGCCGGCTCTGCGAACAGCGGTTCGACCTCGACCGCGACCGCGAGCGCGACGTCGACATCGACTGCGACTGCGAACTCGCCGGCCGCATGGCCGGATGCCTGCAAGCTCGTGACCGCGAGCGACGTCACGGCGGCCCTGGGCACGGCGCCGACCGCGCCACCGAAGACCGACACGCCGCTCGAGTGTGACTATTCGACGCCGACGATGTACAACTACGTCTCCGTCAGAGTTCAGAACGTTCCGCTCCCCAGCTTCTTCGTCCAGAGCGCCGACTCGGCGGGCGCCACCGTCGCAGTCACCGGCCTCGGCGACGCGGCGTTCAAGAGCCCGCCCACGGGAACCGGCTGCACCATGTTGGTGCGCAAGGGGAACGAATCCCTGCGGATCGACTATTTCGTCGCTCCGACGGCACCGCACTGCGCCGACGTCATGCAGCTGGCACGCACCGCGCTCGGGCGAACGCCGTCGTCGAGTACTCCTCGGCCGCGACAGCACGATTCTTCGCGACGGGGGAGCGCAGAGCGACGACGTGTTCTCGAGCCAGATGGAGACGACCGACGACAAGCGCGTCGGCACCCGCGCGTACGGCGCAAGGCGAGGGCGGCCTCGGCGAAGCCGGCCCCGAGGAAGCGAACGGCGCTGTGTCACAATTCTCCGGTGGACGACTCGGCGGCGGGCATCGAATGCGTACGCATCCTCGGCTCGGTGCGGGCGACCACCCACCGGGGAACTCCGATCGAGCTTCCCAGCCGCGAGTCAACGGCGGCTCGTCGCACTCCTCGCGTTGCACGCCCCCAACGCCGTCCGGGGCGAGTGGCTCGCCGACGTCATGGTCGTGTCGCCGGGCGCACTCCGCAAGCTGGTCGCCCGGCTCCGGTCCGCCCTCGGGCCCGACGTCATCCGCACGACGAGCACCGGCTACCGCCTCAACGCCGAGGTGGACGCGCACCGGTGGTGCCGCGCGGTGGCCGAGTCGAGGGGCGCCCCGGATCGCCTCGCCGCGCTCGCAGCGGCGCTGGACGACTGGACCGGACCGGCGCTCGACGAGTTCCGCGGCGAGTCCTGGGCCGACGGCGAAGCCGCCCGGCTCACCGAGGAGCACGCCGCCGCGTGTGACGACTACGGCGCCGAGCTGATCGCTCGGGGGCGCTCGGCCGAAGCCGTGGCGTGGCTCGAAGGTGAGATCGCAACGCATCCGCTCCGTGATCGAACGCGGGGTCTGCTCGTCCGCGCCCTTGCCGGTTCCGGACGCCGGGCCGAGGCGCTGCGGGCCTTCCAGGCGTACCGGTCGTTCCTCGCCGATGAGGTGGGCACGGAGCCGTCCGCCGAGCTCGTCGCGATCGAGCGACGGGTCGCGACCGGTTGGGACGGGATCGAGCCCGACGGCGACGGCTCACGGGGTGCGCCCACGGATCGCGACCACTCCTTCTCGGTCCCCCTCGTCGGCACGCTCGCACGGCGAGCTTGCGTTCGTAGGTCGCCGTGCCGAGCTCGGGGTGCTCGAGGCCGAGCTCGACCGCACGCGGCGGTCCGGTCTGCGGTGCGTGGTCGTCAGCGGCGAGCCCGGCATCGGCAAGACATCGTTGCTGGGCGAGTTCGCTCACCGCGTCGCACTCCGCGACGGACCCGTCGTCGTCTACGGCCGGTGTGACGAGGCGTTGGTGCCGCTGCAACCGTTTCGTAGCATCGTGGGCACGTGCGTTGAGCACGCACCCGTCGACGTGTTGCGGGCCCACGTCGCCGCGCTGCGGCGGTGAGCTGTTGCGGGTCGCGCCCCAGTTGGATGCCCGGGTCGAGACGCCGGCCCCGACCGACACCGATCACGCCACCGAGCGCTTCCTCGTCTTCGAGGCGGTTACCGATCTGCTCCGACGCCTGTCGGCAGCGCGTGCCGTTGGTGGTCATGCTCGACGATCTCCACTGGGGCGAGCCGACGGCGTTGCACCTCCTGCGCCATCTCGTCCGCGCCGGAGCCGAAACGCCGCTGCTGCTCGTCGTGAGCTGTCGCGACACGGGTGCGGAGTCTCCCGAGGAGCTGCGACTGGCGCTGGCCGACTTGGACCGGAGCGGGTCCCGTCGACTCGCGCTCGGGGGGTTGGACGATGCCGAGCTGGCCGCACTCGTCCGTGGGAGCCGCGCTGCATCCGAGTCCGTGACCGCGGTTCCCGAGCGCGTCCTCGATCTCTTCCGCGAGGAGACGGCCGGGCATCCGTTCTATGCGTCGCAGCTCATCCGGCACTGGGGCGACGCGGGTGGCGACGGGTCCGAGCCGTCGCGCCCGGAGGTCTCGCCGACGCTGCGTGACGTCGTGTGGAGTCGAGTCCACGCGCTGGGGGACGTCGCCACCGAGGTGTTGACCGCGGCCGCAGTGCTGGGCACGGAGTTCGACGAGGCCGTCGTGCTCGACATGGTCGACGTCGCCGAACCGGCGGCCGTCGACGCCCTCGATGCGGCGGCCCGTGGGGGCCTGCTGGCCGAGACCGGCGCCACCCCGCGGTCGCTGCGCTTCGTCCACACGCTCGTCGCCGACGCGCTCTACGCCGATCTCGGCGGATCGCGCCGAGCTCGGCTCCACGAACGAGCCGCTCATGCCCTGCTCAAGAGTCGCGACGAGGTGCCGAAGCCGATGGTCGCCGCTCTCGCTCGACACTGCGTGCTCGGTGGCCTCCTCGAAGAAGCACAGCACTGGTCGACCGTCGCCGGCGACGACGCGTACGACCATCTCGCGATGATCGAGGCCGCGCACCACTACCGCACCGCACTCGACATCGCGTCGGCCCGGGGACGTCCGGGCGCCGAACACGCCGACCTGCTCGTGCGCCTCGGCGAAGCCCAGGACCGCGCCGGAGAGTTGGAGGCGTTCTCGACGTTGCTCGCCGGTGCCGAGCTCGCGCGCGACCACGGCGCGCACGACGTGCTGATCCGGGCGGCGCTGGCGACCGACCGCGGGTTCCAGCGGCACGGCGAGCGCGCGCCCGAGCAACACGCGATCGTCGAGGCGGCAGTCGCGGTCGCCGACCCCGACGATCGTGCGACGTACGCATGCCTCCTGGCGCTGCTGGCCCAGAGCCTGGTCTACGCGGGCGAGGCGGAGCGCCGACTCGAGCTCGCGAGGCGCTCGCGATCGCCGAGCATGATGCGGATGGATCCCTGCTCCCGCGGATCGCGTCACCGGTGGTGAACGCGCTGGCGGGACCGGAACGCACGTCCGTGCGGGCCGACATCGCCGAACGTGCGGTCGTCGCCGCGGCCGCGTCCGGTGATCCCATGCTCGAGTTCGTCGTCCAACACGTGGTGTTCAACGTCGCGATCGAGCTGGCCGACGCCGCGGCCACGACGCGCGCGCTCGAGCGAATGCACGAAGATTGCCGCGCGGACCGGTACGCCGCGATTCAACTGGATCGTCGGGATGCTCGAGACCTTCCAGGCGACGATGGAGGCCCGGCTCGACGAAGCCGAGGCCCTCGCGACGACCACCTTCGAGATCGGACAGCAGGTCCTGGAGTCCGATGCGTTCACCGCCTTCGTCGGTCAGGTCTTCGCCGTCGGCTCGTTCGCAGGGCGCCATGCAGAGTTGATCCCGCTCGTCGAACAAGGCATGGCGGACAACCCGGACGTGCTGTCGGTGCGACTCGCCTACGGCATCCTCTGCAGCGCGGCCGGCCCACGGGAGACCGCAGAGGCGATCCTCGCCGAGGGTGCCGCCGGCGACTTCACCGCGATCCCGGTGGACCAGATGCTGACGACCAATCTGATCGGCTACGCGATCCTCGCGATCGAGCTCGGCGACGTCGACGCCGCCGCCCGGTTGCTGGCGCGGCTCGAGCCGTTCGTCGGCGAGGTGTCGTTCACCGGGATGACGAGTCAGGGGCCGGTCGCGGCGTACGTCGGGAAGCTGGAGTCACTCCTCGGCCGGCACGAGCGCGCCGAGGAGCACCTCCGTGCCGCGCTCGACGTCGCCGAGCGATTCGGCTGGATCTATCACCGCGCGACCACCCTGTACACGTTGGCGGAGGCCCGCCACCGACGGCTCGGGGCACTCGACGCCGAGGGACGCGCCTGGTTGGACGAGGCGTCGGCGCAGTGCCGGGCCGGCGGCTTCGCGATCTGGATCCCGAAGATCGACGCGCTCGCGAACGCGCAGCCGGAGGCCACACGCTCGCCGAGCGATCGGTAGGTAGGCGCTCCCGCTCAGAGCGCCCGACCGAGGAACGCGGCGAGCCGGTCCGCGGCCGGGGCGCCGGCGGGTGCGGGCTGCTCGGGACCGTAGGGGGCGGGCTCTTCGCCGCGACGGCGCGTGGGCCATGTGCGCGACGGCGGGGCCCATGAGGGCCGCGGCCAGGTCCGGTGCGAGGTCGGTGTCCTGGCCGGTGGCCTTGGCGAGATCCCACGCGTGCTGGAACGTGTCGAGTACGCCGAGACCCATCAGCTGCGCGCCGGAGAACGTGCCGAACGGCAACGTCACGGTCTTCTCCATCGCGCCGTCCCGGTGGAGCTCGGCGACGGCGTCGGCCGCGGCTTGATCGAAGGCGGCGACCTTCTCACCCGGAGCCACCTCGACCCCGGTCATGTTGAACGGCTTGTCCTGGAGCGCGTCGATGATCATGTGCTGGGTGCCGATGGTGTGATCGATGAGCTGGGAGATGTTGAACGATGCGCACGGTGTCGAGCCCGTGAGCTGGTCAGGCGACACGGCCGCCAGCACCTGGTGGAACTCGGCGATGCACTGTTCGTACTGTTGCGTGCTCATGGTCTGGTCGTCCTTCTCGGGTTGGTCGGCGTTTCGGGTTGGTCGGGAGTTGGCGCGCGGCCGTTAGGACTTCTGGAGGAGTGTGGTGAGCTCCAGTGTCCGCTCCTCCGGCGGGCTCGTGAACGCGCCCTCGTTGCCGGCCTGGAGGCTGGGCATCAGCACCGTGTCGCGGAACTCCACCCAGCCCGCCTCGTTCTCGTAGACCGCGATCACGGTCCAGCCGTCGCCCTCCGGGCCTGCCGCGTGGAACAGCTGCCCCGGAGGCAGCACATTGGCGCCACCATGCGCGATCTCGACCGACCGCTCGTACTGCGCCTTGGTGCCGCCGGGGAAGTGATGAATGATTGCAAAGGGCATGGAGGCTCCTCCGGCCGGGTGTATGTCGAACCCGATGATCGACTCCTCACGCGTCAGTGGCGCGTCACCCCGGCGGCGGGGGTGACGCGCTGCCTGACGCGGACGACAGGCAGGCTCTCGGTGCCGCACCTGTGGCGCACTGATCCGTGTCCGACCGGCCGAAAGGGATGTGCTGATGACGACGATGATGATCTTCCACGAGGTTGACGATGTCGCCCACTGGGTGGCCTCGCCGAAGCGCGAAGAGGTCTTCGGAGCATTGGGAATCAGCGTTCGCACGTTCGTCGACCCCGAGGGTTCGAACCGCGTTGGTCTGTTCGCCGAGATCCCCGACGTGGATGCGATGATGGCCATGCTGCAATCCGACGTCGGCGCCGCGGCCATGAAGTACGACGGTGTGCGTCCCGAGACGATCGTGATGCTGGTCGCGTCCTAGCCAGGTACACGTAGCCGCGGGCCGGATGATTAGTGCGGCCTTGCCGTACCGGGCGACGCGAGTGCCATGATCAGGCAGATGCGTCTGCCTCGGATCGTGCGGGTCGCGACGGTGATCGTCGCCGGCGTGCTGACGGCGGCTGCGTGCTCGTCGTCCGCGTCCGAGTCGAGCTCGCAGACGACGCCGACGGTCACCGCGCCGGCGCCGTCGGTGCCTACGCCCGCGAACCTCGCGGTCGCGCACGTCAGCGCGGTCGCCCGCCAGACGATCCGGGGCTTCGGCGCGTCGGGTGCGTGGTGGCCGATCGATCTCGCGTCGTTTCCTGGGAGCGTGCGGCAGTCGGTGGCGAAGATGTTGTTCTCATCGGACGGGATCGCGCTGTCGGGCTATCGCTACAACATCGGTGGTGGGGGCGCGGGCGTCACGACCGTTGATCGCGCACCGAAGGAGCTCTCTGCCGATGTGGCCGGCTTGTACTTCCTGCGTGCGGCGGCGGCCGACGGCGTGCCGATCCTGACCGGCTTCGTGAACAGCGCGCCGCCGCGCTTCACGACGAACGGCAAGGCGTGCGGCGGCGACCTGAAGCCGGGGATGGAAGCCGCGTACGCGCAGTACCTCGCGGGTGTGGTGGCGACGTTGCACGATCGGGACCACGTCACGTTGCAGTACGTGAGCCCGATGAACGAGCCCGACAATGCTTTTGGTGACTGCGGGCAGGAGGGCATGCGGGTGCCGGTCGCGCAGCGGGCCGCGGTCGTGCAGGCGTTGGGGACGGAGTTGGCGCGGCGCGCGCCGTACGCGCAGGTGATCGCCGACGAGACGACGGCCGACGCGGTCCTGTCGACCGAGGCGCCGCAGTGGTTGTCGGTGCCGGGCACCGCGCCGTATGTCGCCGCGATCGCGCATCACACCTACGACTTCCCGGACGACACGCTGCGGAAGCTGGTGCCGCCGATCTCGGCCAAGTTCCACACGCCGACGTGGATGACGGAGATCTGCTGCTACAAGGGTTCGGGTGGTGTGGCGTCGAGCTTCGGTGCGAACTACGACCCGACGATGACGCAGGGCTTCTGGCTCGCCGACCAGATCGAGAGCGACTTCACCGTCGCCGGCGACGAGCGCGTGGTACTGGTGGACCGCGTTGTCCCCTGTTCTGGGTTGCGATCCCAGGGCCGATCCCGCGTGCCCCACCAAGGTGAATACGAAGGGCTTCAACGACGGGTTGCTGTATTACGACCAACACGGTGTTGCCGATGGCGTCACCAAGATCTTCACGACCAAGCGCTTCTTTGTGCTCGGCCAGTTCAGTCGGTATGTGCGCCCGGGTGCGGTGCGCCACGACGTCGCCGGTTTGCCCGCGGGCGTGCACACGCTGGCGTTTGCAGGTGCGGGCGGCTGGACGGTCGTGACGTGGAACGAGGGGAAGACGGCCGCGCAGTTCGGCGTCGTGTTGCCGGACGCGCGGGCGAAGCTGCGGACGGGCGCGGTGACGAGCGCGTCGGCGAGCCTGGCCTCGGTGCCGGCTTCACAGTTGCCCCGCCGAACGGATACAGGTTCGTGGCTGGTGAACCTCCCCGCCGGAACGATCGCGACCTACACCTTCTCGAAGTAGTTGCGCCTCAAAGGCGCGCGGTCGACGCGCCGGCGGGGGAGTACCAGCGCCCGCGCCCGTCGGCGCCGTTGAGCTTCGTGACCTTGACGTCGCCGCTCTCTTCGAGCTGACCGAGTGCCCGCGACACGGCGGCGAGATTCGCGTCGAGCGCTTCGGCGATGTGCACCGGTCGGACCGGATCGCCCACGCTCCGGATGAAAGCCTGGACGTTCTCCCGAAGGTGCCCGGGCGCCGGGCGCCGGGCGGCGGGGCGGCTTTGCCGACGGCCCCGAACTTCGTGGACCCTACGACGCGTGTGCGCCCATTCGAGCTGGTGCACGAGTACGTGGAGCCTTCATCGCGTCGTCGACCTCGGTGCTCGACACGGATCCAACGGCCTCGACGGTGGCTTCGATGTCACGCAGGGACACTCCCATGGCCCGACGGCGATTGCGGACGAGTCGGGTGGGGCCATCGACTTCACGCTCGGTGCGCATGAATCACACATGTGTAACTGTCGCACCTGTCGTGATACTGAGCGCGTGCGCAAACACTCGACAGTAAAGATCAGGTTGCACCGGTCATCACACATGCGAGATTGGGCTGGCGTCGATGCCTGGACGCGCATAGAACGGCGCGAGCTCTGACGTGTCTTTTCGGACGGTTCGGGTCGAGGGCGGAGCGGCAATGCACCCTGGCGGGAGGGAAGTGGAGGTTCGCGGCGCGCGGTTCTCACGCGCGGCGAAGCGGTCGCTCGATCTCACGTTGGCGTGTGTCCTGCTCCTGCTCGCGCTTCCCGTGATCCTGTTGGCCACACTGGCAGTGCTGATCGTCGACGGCCGGCCCGTGATCTTCACTCAAGAACGAGAAGGTCTGAACGGCGCGTCGTTTCGACTGCTCAAAGTTCGGACGATGCGGCGCGACGCAAAGACGCGGCTCGCGGGAATGCTGGCTTCGGATCCGGCACTGTCGGAAGAGTGGGACCGCTACTTGTGCCTGCGAAATGATCCGCGCGTGCTGCCGTACGTCGGTCGGTTCCTGCGCCGGACGAGCATCGACGAGCTTCCCCAGCTCGTCAACGTCTTGACCGGGGACATGAGTCTTGTCGGACCCCGGCCGCTGTCTACGGATCTTCTCGCGGCATTTCCCCCCGAACACATCGAGTTGCGCCGGCAGGTGAAGCCCGGACTGACCGGCCTGTGGCAGGTGTGCGGGAGGAGCACGAACGACCTGTCGGAGTGGATCCGGTTGGATGAAATTTACGTACGAACACGGTCGCTTCGCCGAGACGTCGGCATCCTGCTCCGAACCCCGTACGTCCTCCTGAGTCGAAACGGGGCGAACTAGTGGACGTCGCGGTCATCGGCGCCGGGCCCGCCGGGCTCGCGGCGGCGATGCGCCTGGCCCGGGAGCGTGCACGCGTCACGGTCTACGAATCGGGCGCCGAAATCGGCGGTCTGGCTCGTTCGATCGACTTGTGGAACCGGCGCGTCGACCTCGGGTCGCACGTTCTGTCCGACGACATTCCCGGAGTCGCCGACATTCTCCGTGAGCTCTTGGGGAGTCGGATCCATCGGGTCCCGCTGCGCCGGGGAGTGATGGTCGGGACGCGGTGCTTCACGTACCCGTTTCGCCCGATCGACATCGTCCGCAAGAGCGGCCCCGCGACGTCGCTGGCGCTGGTGAACGGCTTCCTGCGTCGGCGGGCCGAGGCAGTTCCTTCCCGAACGCCGGAGTCTGCTCCTTCCCGAACGCCGGAGTCTGCGGAGGAGTGGATCGTCGCCAAGTTCGGGCGTGCCTTTCACGACCGGTTCTTCCGGCCGTATGCCGAGAAGCTCTGGGGAATTCCCTCGAGCTGCATCGACGTTTCCTTCGCCCGGGCCCTGACCGGCGCCACCGGCCAAGCGTCGGAGCAAGGCGCTTGGGCCCGGGCCTGGGGACGCATGCACCCTGCGCCCTCCGCGCACGGACGATCGAAATCCTTCCTCTATCCCTCCGACGGAATCGGAGCACTGTCGGAGGCGATGGCCGCCGCGGCCGTCGAAAGCGGTGCGGAGATCCTGACGTCCACGAGGGTCGAACGCCTGAGCGTCGAGCAGGGAAGTGTCACGGCACTCAGCAGTGGTGCACTCAGCCGAACCTTCGACGCAGTGGTGACAGCAGCTCCGCTTCCAGTCATCAGCCGGTTGGTCGACGCTCCGTCCGAGATCGCGGAATGGGTCGAGACGCTGCGCACTCGCTCGACGGTGCTCGTGTACCTCGCAGTCGACGACCTCGCCCCGTTCCCCGAGCTCTGGCGCTATCTCTGCGACCCCAACTCGTCTGTCGGCCGCGTCGCGAACCTTGCTCGCTGGCAAGCCCCGCGGAGTCCCGGCGCCGATTCCCGCCCGCGCACGTTGCTCTGCTGCGAGATCTGGTGCGAAACGAGCGACGCGGCGTGGACCGAAGACGATCACGTCGTGGCGCAGTCCGCCATCGATGAGCTCGACGAAGCGGGCCTGGTCGACCGGTCCAAGGTCGGCGGGACGCATGTGATGCGTCTGCCTGCGACGCATCTCGTTCCGCATATCGGCTCACCGATCGCGGTCGACGCGATTCGCAGTTACCTCGGATCCATCCAAGGTCTGTATGTCGTCGGTCGCGGCGCCGGTCTCCAAGACGTGGCGACATCTCTTCGGTCCGGCCTTGTGGCCGCGGATCTCGTTCTTCAGTGTCCGGCAACTTCGAATTCGAGGATGGAGTAGCACATGCGAGCCGTGGTGTTGGGAAGTTCCGGATTTCTCGGTGCGGCGTTGGTCGAGGAGCTTGTTTCGCGCGGGAGGCAGGTTGTCGCCGTGGATCGGGTGCGTCCTCGGGCCGACGTCGACGGCACTGTGGAGCACCGCGTGGCGGACATACGCGATCGAGATGCCCTCGTCGATGTCGTGACCGGTGCGAACGAGATCTACCACCTCGCCGGCGCCCTCGGCACCAGCGAGCTCGACAGTCAGCTGCGAAGGTCGATCGAAACGAACGTGCTCGGCTCGCTCAATGTCTTCGAAGCGGCAATCGAAGCCCATGTGCCCCGCGTGTTCTTTGCGTCGAAAGCCCATGTGTGGTTGAACGCCTACACCATCACGAAGCATTCGGCGGAGCAGATCGGTCGCCTCTTGTCGCACCAGAGCCCGACCCGCATCTGTTCGTTGCGGTATCTCAACATGTTCGGCCCGCGCCAGAAACTGACCCCGATCCGCAAGGTGTTGCCCACATTCGCAGCTCAGGCGATGCGAGGGCTACCGATCCAGGTTTACGGCAGCGGCGAACAGACGGTCGACATGATCTTCGTCCGCGACGCCGCCCGGTTGACGGTGGACTTCCTGGAAGCGGGATTCGTCGATCATGCGATCGACTGCGGGACGGGACAGGCAATGACGGTGAACGCACTGGCTGCAGCCGTGAACGACTACTTCGAAAATTCCGGCGGGATCGAACACGTTGCGATGCGGCGAGGTGAGACAGGAGTGACCCAGCTCGTCGCCGACACCGAACCGCTCGAGAAGATCGTCGGGTCGTTGGACCTGACGGACTGGGAGTCTGCGCTCGAGGAAACGCTTTCGTGGTACTCGAAGCTCGACGCACACGAGCTCGACGCCGCGCTGGCGTTCCACGGGCTCGCGCAACCGTTCGACGGCACATGGCGCTCCTAGCCGATCGTCTCCTCTGCGTGATCGCCCATCCCGACGACGAGACGTTGGGGTGCGGCGGGACGTTGGCGCGCGCCGCGGACTCAGGCAGCGAAGTACGCGTTCTACTCCCGGTCCGGCGCACGGATCTTCGCGGCATTGCCGTGTGGGACGAGTTGATCGAGCAGTTCGCCGCCGCAACCAAGATCGTCGGTGCGGAGGCGGTCATCCCCGTCGGACAGATGACCGAAGAGGCAGCCGAGGCGGACGTCAAAGCCCTGCACGAGCTCGTGGTCCCGCACGTCGAGTGGTGCGAAACCGTCATCACCCATTGGCCCCACGACGTGCATCAGGTGCACCGCCAAGTCGCGCGTGCAGTGGAGATCGCGACGCGGCCGTTCCGCCGACAGCGCGCCGTGGCATTCATGGAGGTCGCCACTTCCACCGACCAGACTTGGGGCCAAGCCTTCGCCCCGAACCTCTTTGTCCACCTCGACGAGGCTCACGTGCAGCGGAAGTTGGATGCGATGGCGTGTTACACGTCCGAAGGGGCACCCGGGCGAGATAGCGCTGACCTCGAGCTCCAGATGCGCATGCGCGGTCGCCAGATCGGCGCACCCGCGGCCGAGGCGTTCATTCTCGCCCGATCGTACGTGTAGAAGCGTCGTGAAGATCGTCGTCCACGACCATTGCGGTCACGCGTTGCAGATCGAGCTCAGCCCGCGAATTGGCGTGCCGGGGACACGACGTGGTGCACCTCTATTGCGCGACGTTCGCGTCGGCGAAAGGCGCGCTCGGGCCACGTCCTGAGGACTCGGCCTCGCTCGAGATACATGCACTCCGGCATCGACGTCCGTTCGCGAAGTACTCCTACGGCAAGCGCCTGCTGCAGGAGATCGAATACGGCTTCACTGCGTCACGGGCGATCGGCGCTTTGCAGCCCGACGTCGTCATCTCCGACAACACCCCATTGCTCAGTCAGTGGGTGATGAACGAGAGACTCGCCGCTCGGGGCATCCCGCTCGTGGGTTGGGTGCAGGATCTCTACTCCGACGCCGTCACGGCTGCGGTCAGGCCCGGAATCGCGTCGAGGGTCGTCGGGCGCGTCGCCGCCGCGTGTCGAAGGTCGGACACTGCGCCGATGCGAACACGTCATCGCGATCTCCGATCGCTTCGGGCCGCGCCTCGCCGAGTGGGGGATTGGCGCATCACGGATCAGTGTGATCCCGAACTGGGCCCCGCTCGGCGAGTTCCCGGTGATGGCCGCGAACAACCCGTGGGCGCACGCTCACGATCTCACGGGACGATTCGTCGTCGCCTACACCGGAATCCTCGGCCTCAAACATGATGCGGAGCTGCTCGTCGACCTCGCTCGGCACTTCCGAGATCGGGCCGACGTCACGACTCTGGTGGTCGCCGAGGGCCCCGGCGCAGAACGACTCACTCGCGCGGCCGGCGCGGGGCTCACCAACCTCGTCGTGCTCCCTTTCCAGCCCGCCGGCACGTACCCAGAGGTGCTCGCCGCCGCAGATGTGCTGGTGGCGATCCTCACTCCGGCGGCAGGGAGCTACTCGGTTCCGTCGAAGGTGCTCTCGTATCTGTGCGCGGGCCGGCCGATCATCGGCATTCTCCCGCTCGACAACGACGCCGCCGCCACCATTCGCGACGCACACGCGGGTTGGACGTTCGCACCGGGCTCGTCCGCGTCTGCTTTCGAAGCCATCGAGTCGCTCCACGGCGACCCCGCGACGCGATCGAGGATGGCCCGAGCCGGACGCGCCTATGCGGAAAACGAATTCCGGATCGGGCCGATCGCGGACAACTTCGAAGAGGTGTTGCTCGCCGCGAGCGCCCGCAGCTCGGGGAGCGGCGGCCTGCCCATCAGGGCGCCCTGCCAAGTCTTCCGAGGGCTGAAAGGCTAACGTCAGCAACACGCAGAAGAAGTGATCTTCTCGGCCAAGGATGGGTTCGCATGGGGATTGCTCATCGAGCGGAACCGTCCGTGGGATGCACCTTCGACGTTTGGGACGGCGACGTCGGTGCCCAGGAGGTTGAGGAGTATCTGGTCCGCCTCGCGCGCGACCGCTCCTGGCCCGCCGGTCGCGCGCATCTCACGGACCTGACGACGATGGCGAGTGCGCCGAAGCCCGATCCGGTAGTCCTCGACGCGTTGTACGAGGGCACGAGTCTCGCCGACCAACTGACGGTTGCAGTCGTCGTGTCCGCGGGTTTGTCCGACGCCGACCTCAGGTATGCGACGGTGACCCAGGAACTCGCGGCCAGGACCTTTCCCGAGCTCGGCCTCGCGTGCGCGTATCTCGGCGTCGACGAGGCACGAGCTCGAGCGATCCTCGACGAGCTTCGGCTCGGCCTGCGACGCACAGGTTCGGTGGGCTAGGTCCTCGGGTCCCCGCCGCGATGCAACTTGCTCGCGCGCTGCGTGCTAGCCAGGATTCGGCGAACATCGGAGGCGAACAGATGACGTCTACGCCGAGGTGCCGTGGCTGGAGATCGTTCCTTCGCACTACTCGGACCTCAAGCGCGAGCCCGAGGCATCGATTCGCCGGATCGCGCAGTTCCTCGACTTCGACGTGCCCGACGAGAGCTGGCCGGCGATCCTCGACCCCGGGGCGATGATCCGCCAGGGAACGCTCGGAGCGAGCGCGGAGGACGGGATCACGCCCCAGATTTCCGAGACCATCGCCGGGATCGGGCGAACGATCCTGACTGACCCGATCGCGTTCGACTGGTGTTACCACGGTGGGGCGGTACCCGCCCGGTAGCCGGAGGCAGTTCCCGGCTCTGGGAGGCGGGCCATAATCGTGACGATGCTCGAGGTCGTCCTCGTCGAACCGCAGATCGCCACGAATACCGGCAACATCATCCGGGTGTGCGCGAACGTCGGGTGCCGGCTCCACCTCGTGCGACCGCTCGGGTTCACGCTCGACGCGGCCGGGTTGCGACGCGGTGGACTCGATTATCACGAGCTGGTCGACACGCAGGTCTGGGACACTTGGCCGGATTGCCGGGCGGCGCTCGGGCCGGAACGGCGTTGGTTCGCGACGACCACACATGTTCCCCACCGACGCTACGACGACGTCGAGTACCGGGCCGGCGACGCCGTCGTGTTCGGCTGCGAGGCGAGCGGCCTCGGCGATGCCCGGCTCGCGGACTTCCCGGACGGGTTTCGGCTGAACATTCCGATGCGTCCGGCGAACCGCAGCTTGAACCTCGCCAACGCGGTCAGTGTCGTCGCCTACGAGGCTTGGCGCCAGCGCGACTTCACCGGCGCGGCGACGGGAACCTTCGAAGAGTCATTGCGCCGCGCCGGCGGGTAGCGCGGCGAAATTCGTTGGCTGGTCGGTCCCGCCGCCGTCAGACTCTCGGCATGACGACGACGATGATGCTCCGTGGCCGCCGAATCCGGCCGCTGGGGGTGGCACCAACTCGATAGACGCTGGGCGAGCCGATTGGTCGAAGTCGCCGAGGTCGGTCCGGGAGACCTCGTCGTCGATGTCGGCGCCGGCTCGGGCGCGATCACGGCACGGTTGGTCGCGGCAGGAGCGTCCGTGATCGCGGTCGAACTGCATCCGCACCGCCTCGCGCTGCTCCGGAACCGTTTCGCCGGGCTTGCCGTCAAGGTCGTGCGCGCCGATGCCGCCGATCTCAGGTTGCCGCGCCGAGCGTTCAAAGTGGTGGCCAATCCGCCCTTTGGCGTCACGACGGCGCTGCTTCGGCGCCTGACGGCACCGTCGAGCCGACTCGAGTTGGCGAGCCTGGTCCTCCCGACATGGGCGGCCGCGCGCTGGGCCGCCGGGCGAGGCGTCGGCGGCGCCGGAGCGAGGCGCGCATTCAGCTGCTCACTCGGGCCACGGATCCCTGCCTCCGCGTTCCGCCCGGTCCCGCCCGCCGACGCGTCGATCCTGAGGATCGAACGAGTGTGAGGCGCGGCTCGGTGCCCGTGGCCGAACCGTGCTCGCCTCGGCGAGGGCGGCGGCTCGTTTCCGATTGAATGCTTCGTGTGACCGATCCTGACGGAAGTGCTCATCGTGTCGCCGCCGGACCGCTGCGGGTGCAACTGACCGCGGAGGCGGTGCTGACGGTCGGGTGGGACGAGCCCGACTGGCTCGGCCCGGCGACGCTGGAAGTCGCAGGCGCGCCGGCCGCGTCGGTCGTCTCCGTCTCCGACGCGGTTGTCGGCGTGCAATCGGGTTGGGTGCTCGGCGAGGTGCGGGCGCTCACCGACGAACCGGTGATCGTCCTGCGGCTCGAGGCGCGCGACGCACGCGCCGGTGCCGGCACCGGCGACTTCGCGACACCCGCGGTCGCGTGGCACTTCGCACCCGCGGCTCGGGCCGCGCACGGCGCGCCCGAAGGCGTGCGCGCGTTCGGGCATCAGTACACCGAGTTCGCGCTGCCCGTGTTCAGCGACGCCGCCATGTCGAGGTGGCGCCTGCTTCCCATCCGCCCCGCGGTCGTGATGCCGCTCGGTCTCGTCGCGCCCGACGGCCGAACCCTGTTGCTCGCGCCGCTCACCTCGTTCCACGAACAGGTCATCGGGGTGCCGGCGGGCAAGGAGCAAGCGAGTTCGGGATTGCGTGCGGGCTGGCACGGCGACGTGGACGACGTGGAAGCGGGATTCGCGACCGAGCTCGCGATCATCGCCGGTGACGGCCCCCGCGACTGCTTCGCCCGCTGGGCCCGTCTGCTTCGCTCGGCGTCGGGCGTCGGTCCGCCGCCGCGAGACGCCGACGTGCTCGGGACGCGCCTTTCCTACTGGACCGACAACGGCAGTGCGTACTGGTACCGGACCGAACCCGGACTCGATCCGGCCTCGACCGTCGTTGCGCGCGGTTCACGACGTCGAGGCGCGCGTCGCGCCCGTGGGTGCCGTGCAGCTCGATTCGTGGTGGTACCCGCACGAAGTGCTGCGCCCGTTCGATACCGAAGAATGGGTCGTTCCCCCGACGGGCATGGTCCGGTGGGAGCCCCGCGCCGACGTGCTCCCCGACGGCATCGCCGCGCTCCGCGAACGTCTCGGCCGCCGCCCCCTCGTGGCGCATTGCCGCCACCTGTCGTCGCAGTCGGCGTACGCAGCTGAGATCGCGATGTGGACCGACGGCGATCGGGCCCATCCGCAGGGCCCCGAGTTGTACGAACGCCTGCTGGACCAGGCCGTGACGTGGGGCGTCGAGGTGTTCGAGCACGACTGGCTGATCGAATGCTTTCTCGGAGTACGGGGTCTGCGCGGAGCGGGCCGGGCCGCGGCTTGGCAGGAAGGAATCGACGACGCTCTCGGAGCACGCGGCCTGCACGCGCAGTGGTGCATGGCGTCTCCGGCCGATTTCGCCCAGACCACCGGGCTGCACAACGTGACGTCGATCCGCACGAGCGGAGACCATGGCTACCTGGTCGGCCCCGAGGTGCTGTGGGCCTGGTTCCTGCACACCAACGTGATGGCGCGGGCGCTCGGGTTGTGGCCGTACAAGGACGTGTTCCATTCGACACCGGCGTCGCCGACCCGGGAGGTCGAGGCTCTGCTCTCGGCGTTGTCGGGCGGTCCGGTGGGCATCGGTGACGCGATCGGTGAAGCCGATGCCGACGTGATCCGGCGGACGTGTCGTGCCGACGGTGTCCTGGTCCGCCCGGACGTGCCGATCGCCGCGATCGATCGCGCCGCGTTCACGGCGCCGGCGTGGACGGGTGAGGCGATCGTCGCGACCGCGCACACCGATCACGACGCCGGACGATGGGGTTACGTGGTGACGGCGAACGTCGGATCGGACGAACCCCGCCGCGCCCGGGTGGCTCTCGGCGATCTCGGTGAGGATCGCCCGAACACTGCATCGGTCGCGGTGTTCGACTGGCGCACGCGTCGAATCGACATCTTGGACGCCGACGGCACGTTCGAGGTCATGCTCGCACGGGCGGAGTGGGACTTCCGAGTGCTCGCGCCCGTGCTGGCGGGTGGGATCGCGGTCGTCGGTGATCCCGACGTGTACGCGTGCGCGGGCGATACGCGGGTCGCGAGCATCACGTCCGACGCCGACTCGGTCGTCGTCACGGTGTTGGGCGCGGGCGAACGCGTCCGGCTGCAGGGTTGGTCGCGCGAACCGGTTGCGGCCCGCGCCTGGTCCCCCGCGGACGGTCCGGGCGCCGTGACGGTGACGCCCGGGCCCGGGTCCGGGGCGTGGGTCGTCGAGGTCCCGATTCCCGCCGCCGGCTGGGCCAAGGTGTATCTCGCTCCCGCGAGCTAAGTGCCGGCTCGGGCGCGGGGAGTGCGGCGTTGGTCCGCGGCCTCGGCCTCGACGAGTTCGGAGACCGCGGAGTAGGCAAGGTCGCTCGCGACGCTCCAGTGCAAGCCGACGTCGTTGACGACAGCAGCGGTGAAGCGCGCGCTCAGGTGCGCGCCGACGACCGCGACGACCCGTGGTGGCGCGTCTCCGCTTCCACCGGCCTCGTGCCACAGCTGTTGGGCGATGCGCGCCATCGCCCGCCGCCGCCGGGTTCTCCGACGTGACTCGACGGCGGCGATCTCGGGCGCGAGGTCGGTGCGGCTCGTGAGCTCCCAGTACCCCGCGCCGTATCCGGCCTGCATCTTGTGCGCGGCTTCGCACAGACCGCGCAACCACGTGTGCCACTCGCCCTCGAACGTGGGCAGCTTCTCTCCGTAGAGCTGTATCCCCGCTTCGAGCGCGGCGGCGACGAGACGCTCACACGTTCTCGAAGTGGCGGAACAAGGTGCGCCGGCCGACGCCCGCCGCGTCGGCGATGTCGTCCATCGTGACGTCCAGGCCGCCGGCCATCAGGAGTTGGCGCGTTGACGCGAGAATGCGATCGACCGTCGCCTGGCGCTTGGCGTCGGCGATCGTCGGTGCGGTGGCGGAGGCCATCGCCCGATCCTAGTCGGCTTGACACTCGTAGGTGCCATGAGTGACACTCATTGGTGTCAGCTACCGGAAGGCCGGGGAGCCAGCATGCCGTTCGATCTCGTGATCAGGTCCGGCACCGTCGTCGACGGGACGGGCGCCGCCCCGCGCACCGCCGACGTCGCGGTCACCGACGGCCGCATCGTCGAGATCGGGCGGGTCGGCGGCAAGGGAGTGCGTGAGATCGATGCCGACGGCGCGATCGTCGCGCCCGGCTTCGTCGACATCCACACGCACTACGACGGTCAGGCCACGTGGGACGAGCGGCTGCAACCGTCGTCGTTGCACGGCGTCACGACGGTGGTGAGCGGCAACTGCGGTGTCGGGTTCGCACCGGTGCACGTGAGTGATCACGAGAGACTCGTCGAGCTGATGGAAGGCGTCGAGGATATTCCCGGCGCCGTGCTCGACGAAGGGCTGCCGTGGGAGTGGGAGTCGATCCCCGACTACCTCGATGCGCTCGACCGCCGCCACTACGACATCGACGTGGCGGCGCAGGTCTCTCACGCGCCCGTTCGCCTGTACGTGATGGGCCGGCGCGGCGCCGAGCGCGAGACCGGCTTCGGCGGAGGAGATCGCGGAGATGGGGCGCCTCGCGGCCGAGGGGATCCGCGCCGGTGCGCTCGGCTTCAGCACCTCGCGCACCTCAACCACCGTACGAGCCGGGGTGAGCCGACGCCGACGCTCACCGCGGCGGCGGACGAGCTCGTCGGCATCGCCCGCGCGATCGGCGAGACGGGCGGGGCGTGTTGCAGGTCGTCTCCGATTTCGCCGACCGCGAAGCCGAGCGACGAAACTCTGCTCGAGATGATGCGAGGCGTCCGGTCGACCGCTCTCGATCTCGCTGCTCCAGGCATCCGCGGGAGCGGGGTATGGCGTCGCGCCTCGACCTTCTCGACCTCGCGCGCGCCGAAGGGCTGACGATGCGAGCGCAGGTCGCCGCACGCGGCGGTCGGGGTGCTGCTCGGCCTCCAGGGGACGATCAACCCGCTCGCTCGCCGACCGCTTCGTACCGCGCGGTCGCGAACCTCCCGCTCGCCGAACGGGCGCGGCATCCTGTCGCAGCCCGACCGGCGCGGGTGCTGGCGCCGCCGAGATGCCAGGACAGCATCAGCGGCCGTTCTCGGCTCGACCGCATGTTCGAGCTCGGCGACCCGCCCGAATACGAGCCCGACCCGGAGCCAGCATCGCGGCCCGCGGCCGGCGCCGGGCCGCGACCCGCTGGAGCTCGCGTACGACCTGCTCCTGCGGCGACGACGGCCGGGCGCTGCTCTACCTGCCGTTCCTCAACTACGTCGACGGCAACCTCGACGCGGCGGCGGAGATGCTCGCCCACGCGGACACCGTCGTCGGGCTCGGCGACGGCGGCGCGCACGTCGGCACGATCTGCGACGCGAGCTTTCCCACCACCCTGCTCACCCACTGGGGCCGCGACCGTTCCCGGGGCCGGTTCGACCTCCCGTTCCTCGTGCACCGTCAGGGCCGCGCCACCGCCGAGGGTCGGCCTGCTCGACCGGGGCGTGCTCGCTCCCGGTCACAAGGCCGACGTCAACGTCATCGACTTCGACACCTCGCGCTCACGCCACCGGAGATGGGCTACGACCTGCCCGCGGGCGGGCAAGCGCCTGGTGCAAGGCGCGCGGACGGCTACCTGCACACCGTCGTTTCCGGCGTCGAGACCTACGCCGACGGGAGCGCCCACCGGCGCCGCTGCCCGGGACGCCTCGTCCGCGGCGAACAAGCCCGCACCTCGCCAGGAGGCATCGTCATGACGAACGTCGACCTCGCCGTGTCCGCTCGAGCCGCAGTGCGAGTGGCGCACGACTGATGTCGCCGACGAGGCGACCTGGACCGAGGTGCTCACCGGCGACGAGCTCGCCGAGCTCGACGCCGCGCTGCGCCACGCGCTGGCGACGTCGGACGACGTGCTCGACATCGACCGCGACGACTTCCCCCTCCCCTGCCTCGGCGACCGAGCTCAAGGCCATCGAGGAGGAGCTGATCAACGGGCGCGGCTTCGTCCGCATCCGAGGCGTCGACCGGGCGGCCTACGCACAAGCCGAGATGGAGATGCTCTACTGGGGCTTCGGCATGCACCTCGGCCTCCCGTGGGCGCAGAACCACCACGGCCACGTGCTGGGCGACGTCACCGACCAGCGGCGGGCGGCCAAGGACCCGACGGCCCGCGGCTACGAGCTGGGCGGGGTCGCGCTGCCGTTCCACTGTGACGGGTCCGACCTGGTCGGGCTGCTCTGCCTCGCCAACGGGATCGACGGTGGCCTCTCTGCGGTCGCCAACGCGGTGACCATCCACAACCGCCTCGTCGCCGAGCGTCCCGACCTCGCCGCCGCCCTCTACGAGGAGCTCCCCTACGACTTCCGCGGCGAGCAGGCGCCGGGCGCGCCGCCCTTCTACACGATGCCGGTCTTCACCGCCTGGGGCGACCGCCTCTTCGTGCGCGTCCATCCCGCCCTACATCCTCGCCTCGCAACGGCACCCGGAGGCACCGAGGCTCACACCGCCGCAGCGGGAGGCGCTGGCACCCTCGTCGCCATGGCCGACGACCCCGACAACCACGTCACCATGGAGCTGCGCCCGGGCGACATGCAGTTCATCAACAACTACCACGTGCTCCACGGACGCACCGCCTACGCCGACGATCGCGCCGCCGGGCAGGTTCGCCACCTCAAGCGCCTGTGGCTCGAGACCGAGGTGCTCACCGACCGACCGCCCCGCTTCGCCCATCGCCGCACCCACTGGTCGGAGACACCGCTCCGCCAGCCGTCTCGAGGTGCGCTGAGACGCGGATGTTCGCGGGGTCCTAGGCCCAACTCGCGAGGAGCCCGGAGTCCCGGAGGTCCGCCCAGTCGGAGTGGGGCGACACGTCGCTCGCGGCGGTGAGCGCCGCGGGCTTCGCCGCCGTCGTCGCTCGCGGGTGCGCACCCGGCAGGCACGAACGGTCCGAGCACCGGCAGTTTCGGCACCGTTGGGTCGGGAGACCGGAAGTCGAGCACGCGGGCGAGGTTCCCGGGGTCGTTCCACGAATTCGGACGCGTCGCGTTGGGACAGCGGCGCGAGACCCCAGCGCCACTCGATGAGCTTGAGGATCGACGTGTGGTCGTAGAACCCGTGGTTCACCGGCCCGCCGTTGCGGCGCCGGGTGAACGGTGACGCGACGATGCACGGCACTCGAAAGCCCGTCAGCACCCGGTTCCTCGTGTCGAGATCCTGATCGATGCCGGTGCGAGGGTCGGCGCCGATCGGGACGCCCGGCGTCACCCGCCGGGGACGGACGTGCTCGAAGAAGCCGCCCACTCGTCGTAGTTGATGACGAGCACGGTCTTGGCCCACCCCGGTCCCGTCGACACCGCCTGAAAGATCTGCGACAAGAACGAGTCACCGGCGCGCAGGTCGGAGGCCGGGTGGTCGTCGTTGGCGGTTCCGGCCCCTTCGCCGACGAAGCTCGGGTCGACCCACGACACGTTGGGCAACGTGCCCGCGGCCGCGTCGGTCATGAACTGGGGGAGCTTCGCCGATATCGGGAGGTACTTCGCGCCCCACAACCCGACGATCGGCAGGTCGCTGTAGTAGTAGCGCCCGGTCGGCCCACCCGGCTGGTTGAGCCGGTCCCAGATCGTCGGCAATGTCGACGCGACCAACGTGTTGCTGAGATCGATCGGTCTGGCCGGCGTGCTGGAAGATCCGGTTCGGGAACGTCGGGGCCAAGATGGAGCAGAAGTAGCGGTCACACGTCGTGTAATGCCGGGCAAGGCTCCCCATGAAGGGCCGGTCGGTTGCCTTGTAGTAGCTGATGGCGAACTCGTCGTTCTTGGTGTCGGTGAGGAATCCGTCCATCTTGCCGCCGTTGTACTGAATCCGACCGCCCGTGTACGAGTGGTCGGGGTCGGCGAAGCCGCACCCGTCGAGTTGGCGTTGGTGGAAGGTCTTGTGCCGTTTGCCGTCGGGGGTCGCGAACCACAAGCCGTTCTGGCGACCGTCGGCGCCCGGCAGCCAGCCCAGGATGTGGTCGAAGCTCCGGTTCTCCATCATCACGACCACGACGTGCTCGATCCCCGAACGCTCGGGGTCGGGCAGGCCGTCGTACCAATGCCCGGGGCGATCCCAGATGGTCGAGCTCCCGGAGGTCCCGAGCTTGTTGCCGAGCAGGACGACGCCGGAAGCCCCGAGCGCTCCCTTGACGAATTCCCTTCGGTCCAGCGCCATCCGTGTCCCCCCGGTCCCGCAGCGTTCCGAGCAGCTTGCCACAGCCGGCACCGACGTGCCCGGGCCGCCGGCGCGCGATCATCTGGCGTGACAGACGGGGAGTTCGAGGTCCTCGCTCCGTTCATGCCGCGCCTGGTCCACGAGTGGCTCGCCAACGAGCCCGGAAGCCGGTGGCGTGAGCTCGACGCGACGACGGTGTTCGTCGACATCTCGGGGTTCACGCGCCTGTCGGAGCAGCTGGCCAAGCGGGGCCGGGTCGGTGCGGAGGAGCTCACCGACGTCATCGGCTCGTGTTTCGCGGAGCTTTTGGCCATTGCGTACGCCGAAGGCGGGATGCTCCTCAAGTTCGGCGGCGACGCGCTGTTCATCTTGTTCGTCGGTGACGACCATGCCGCCCGCGGTTGTCGGGCGGCGACGGGCATGCGGACCCGGCTGCGTTCGGTCGGGCGGATCGAGACGCCGGGTCGCGTCGTACGGCTGCGCATGTCGGTCGGCATACACAGCGGTCGCTTTCTGCTGTTCCTCGTCGGCGGGTCCCATCGCGAGCTCGTGATCACGGGTCCGGCGGCCACCGAGACCGTGACGATGGAAGCGACGGCCGACGCCGGTGAGATCGTGGTGAGTCAGGCCACGGCCGCGCTCATCGCCGACTCCGCGGTCGGTGCGGCCAAGGGGCCCGGCTTCTTGTTGCGCAACGCGCCCGGTCGGTCGAGCGGCGAGGTCCCGCGCCGGGTCGACGTGACGGGCACGCGCCTCGACGTGGCCCTGCCCGTACGCCTCCGGGATCATCTCTTGGCCGGCGGCGACGATCCGGAGCACCGCGTCGCGACCGTCGCCTTCGTGCATTTCGACGGAGTCGACGAGCTCGTCGAACGGCGCGGGCGTGGCGGCGCTGGCCGAAGCGCTGGACGAGCTGATCGTCGACGCCGGTGCCGCGGCCGAAGAGTACGACGTGACGTTCCTCGGTACCGACGTGGATCGTGACGGCGGGAAGATCATCCTCGCCGCGGGCGTGCCTCGGGCCGTGGGCCAAGACGAGGAACGCATGTTGCGCGCCTTGCGTCGCATCGTCGAGCCCGAACGAACCTTGCCGGTGCGCATCGGAGTGAATCGCGGACACGTGTTCGCCGGGGAGATCGGTCCGCACTACCGGCGCACCTACACCGTGATGGGAGACACGGTGAACCTGGCGGCGCGACTGATGGCGGCTGCCGCTCCCGCGCAGATCCTGGCGACGACCGGCGTGCTCCGCGAGGCCCGCAGCGCCTTCGCCACCGAACCGCTCCCACCGTTCATGGTCAAGGGCAAGTCGCGCCCGGTGCAGGCATATGCCGTCGGTGGGGCGCGACCGGTTGCCGGCGGCGACGACAACGCCGTCGAGCTGGTAGGACGGGACGACGAGCTCGAGGTGTTGCGGGGCGCGGTCGCGGCCGCTCGGGCCGGCTCCGGTTCGGTTGTCGAGCTGCGTGGTGAACCCGGCATCGGTAAGTCTCGCCTCGTCGAGGAGCTACGACGCGAGACACACGATCTGCAGAGTGCCCGTGTCGCATGCACGCCGTACGAGTCGGCGAACGCGTACGGCGCCTTTCGCGAGATCTTGTTGCAGATCATGCGGATCCCGAGCAGCTCGTCGACCGCGTTCATCGAACGCGAGCTCCGGGACCGGGTAGCGCTCGTAGCTCCGGAGCTCCTCGACCAGCTCCCATTGCTCGCGACGCCGCTGCAGCTCAACGTCGCCGACACCGTGGAAACCGCCGCGCTCGAGCCGCGATTCCGCAAACGCCGGGTGGATGAGGTGAGTGCGGCGTTCGTCGCGACCTTGCTGCGCGAGCCCACGCTCATCGTGCTCGAGGACGCGCACTGGATGGACGAGGCATCGAGCGACATCCTGCGCCAGATCGAGATCGGCATCGACGGGGGCCCGTGGCTCGTCTGCCTGACCCGAAACGACGACGAGACGGGATACCACGCCTCGGATTCCCGATCGCGAGTACTCCGGCTCGGACCGCTCTCCGACGCCGACGCGACGGCGCTGGTCCGTAGCGCGACCGACGCGCGGCCGTTGCATCCACACGACGTGGCCCTCGTGCGTCGCGCCGGCGGGAACCCGCGCTACCTGAGCGAGCTCGCCCGCGAGGCGGGCGCGGCGGGCGGGGTCAGCGGGCTGCCCGACTCGATCGACTCGCTGGTCTCGGCTCAGATCGACCGCCTTCCCGCGGTGACGCGCCGTCGCCTCCGGGTTGCTGCCGTGTTGGGCCATGCCTTCGACGAGGCATTGCTCGAAACCGTCGCCGACGCCGAGGGGGAATCGGCCGTGAGCGATCTCGAGGGGCTCGTCGTCACCGACGGTCCGGGTCGTCTCCGATTCCGCTACACGTTACTCCGTGACGTCGCCTACGAGGGACTCGCGTACGGAACCCGGCGGCAGTTGCATCAACGGGTGGCCGAGGCACTCGAAGCCGAATCGGAACGCCCCGAGGAGCACGCCGCGTTGCTGTCTCTGCACTTCTTCCACGGCGATCGCCACCCCGAGGCCTGGCGCTACGCGCGCATTGCGGCAGATCGAGCCCGGGCCGAGTACGCGAACGTCGAAGCCGCCGAGCTCCTCGAGCGCGCGCTCACCGCGGCGCGGCGGGTGGGTGATATCGAAACGGCCGAGGTGGCACTGGTCGCGGAGGCGTTGGGCGACGTTCGTGATCAGATCGGCGTCTACGACCGGGCGCGGGACGCATACCGCATCGCCCGTCGTATGCGGGCCGACGATCCCGTGTACGACGCGCAGCTCTGCTTGAAGGAAGCGTGGATCGCGGAGCGGCTCGGGCGGTACTCGCAGGCCGTCAGATGGTTGCGCCGTGGATTGCGCCGCCTCGACGAGCTCGACGATGCCTCGGTGACCGCCGCACCCCGAGCGCAGCTCGCGGCGTGGTACGGCGCGGTGCGACAGGCACAAGGCCGTCACCACGAGGCAATCGAGTGGTGCGAGCAGGCGATCGGGCTCGCTCGGTCCGCCGGCGATCTCGACGCGCTCGCGCACGCCGAGTTCCTGCTCGATTGGGCGTACATCGGTCTCGGACGTCTCGATCTCGCCACGAACTCGGTCGAGGCGCTCGCGCTCTACGAGCAGGTCGGCAATCTCGGCGGTCAGGCTGCGGTCGCGAACAACCTCGGCCAGCTCGCCTTCTACGGGGGCCGTTGGGACGAGGCGCTCGAGCTGCTCGAGCGCGCCCGGGCCACGCGGTTACGAACCGGCGACGTGGTGGAGGCCGCGCTCGCGAGCGCGAACTGTGCGGAGATCCTGCTCGAACGCGGTCGTTACGAGGAGGCCGAAAATCTTCTCCTCGACGCCCGCCGCGTCTACAAGTCGGTCGGCTACCGCGGCGGGCTCGCGCTCACGACCGCGTTCCTCGGCCGCGTCGCAGCGCGCACGGGTCGGGCCGCCGAGGCGCAGGTGCTGCTCGAGGAAGCGCGCGCCGGGTTCGTCGCGATCGAGGGAGGGTTCGAGGTTCGTCAGGTCGAGACGTTCATCGCGGAGGCCCTGGTGCTGGCCGGCGATGCGGCGCATGCCGTCGAGCAGCTCGAACGGACGATCGCGGACGCCCGTTCCGGCGGCGAGATCGGGTTGCTCGGACCACCGCTGTTTCGCTGTCTCGGGTACCGCGCGCGCAGATCGGCGATCCGGTCGGCACGCGCGCGGCACTCGACGAGAGCCTCGCGCTCGGGCGCGAGCAGGCGCAGAGTTACGAGGTCGCGCTCACGCTCGTCGCGTCGAGCCGGCTCGACGCGACGAGCATGAGCGCGCCGGTCCGAATCGACGAGGAGGCAACGGCGATCCTCGCCGGCCTCGGTGTCGAGGTGGTCCCCGAGGTCATGTCGGTGCCACCTCGCACGTAGTCGAGGCGGCACCGACGCGCGCCGTTTACCTTCGTGAGAACCCGCCGTCGTCCGACAGGAACAGGATCTCGAAGGTCACGTAGTACGTGTCGCCGTGACCCTTCGTGATCGTGCGGCGGTCGACACACGGTGCCGGATTGGCGATCCCGCTCTGCGTGCCGGCTCGCCACGCCCGTCGGATGGCAGCGGCGAGCTTCTCCCGTGGCGTCCACGCGGGGTTGTCCTGGCAGTCGGGCACCACGACGCCCACGGTCTCGTTGTCGCGCACCTTGTAGATGGTCGACAGCGCGTAGTCCTTCAGGGCAGTGATGAAGCCGTGGTCGGCGAACGTCAGCTTGAGATCGATCGGTTGGTACGGGTCGCTGTAGCCGGGGAAGTCGGAGATGAACGACGCCGTTCCGTTGCACGGGCCGTTGCAGAAGTTGTTGCCGCTCGGCTGCTGGGTGATCGTGACGGGTGCTCCGTTCCCGCTGTTCGGGAGCGTGAGCACCGCGGGGTTCGAACCACCCGTGCCGAGCGATCCGCCCGGCGGAACGTAGCCCTGCGCGGTCCCGGGGCTGGGCGCGACGACCGTGGTGTCGAGGCTCGCCGTGTTGTTGGCGCCCGGTGAAGCGGTCGCGGTGTCGGTGATGACACCGCCCGCCGGCACCACCGAGGAGGTCTGGACCAGCAGGGTCACCGTGGCCGAGGCCGATGGTGACAGCGTCCCGAGTGAGCACGTCACGGTGGCCGTCCCGCTGCACGGGCCGGGGCCGTTCGCGGATACGAGCGTAGTGCCGGTCGGCAACGTGTCGACGACCTGGACTCCGCTCACGGTTTCGAGCTCGTTGTTGGTGACCGTCACGACGTACTGCACATCGGATCCGGCGGTCACCGTCGGCGGCGTGCCGGAGATCGACGTGACCAGGGATGTCGGATAGCAGTTCCACGAGTACGCATCGTTCGGATCGGTTGGGTGCGCGTACGTCGTGACGCCCGGGTACTGGGTCGCGCACGCGTCGCTCATGCTCGGAGCCGGACCGGACGTCGCGACGGGAACCGGTGTCGTGTCGTCGGCAACGCACGCCCAGTTGTCGAACGCGAAGTTCGGTCCGACCGTGCTGCCGAGCAGCAGGGTCGGGGGTGCGTGGTACCCCAATCCCTGGCAGTACCCGGTCATGTCGAGCCCGCCGAGTTGGACCACTCCGCTGTAGGTACCGCCGCCCGACCCGAGCTGCCAGGTGCCCGACATCGAGTTGCCGTCGGCGGCGATCGTTCCGCTGAACGCGATCGCTCCGCTCACGTCGCCGAACTGGATCTGGGCACACGACACCGTGCCGGAGATCGCGAGGTTCGTGGGGATTCCCCCGAGGCTGATCATCGTTCCGGTGAGGCCGGCGCTGAAATCGAGATTGGCAGACCACGGGCCCGTCGACGGACCGGACGACGCGGTACCGACCCAGGTGCCCGACCGCAACGGCGGACACGGCGTGCTCGTCGCTCCGGCAGAGGCCGCACCGATCGGCGCGACCGCGACGGCTGCGCCCAACACGACGACCGACAGCAGCGCATGGAGCCGCCGTCGCGCGAACGCGAATGTGGTGTGACCGACCTCGTTGCCTCGTGTGCTCATCGACGTGCTCCCATCCGTGGCGCGGGACATCGCCGAATTGGCCGCCCGCAGCCTTCCCCAGCTGGTCGGACTGTAGGCGGATCGGACCTCCCCGCGCCAGATCGCGCGATCGGGCACACGGCGACGAGGCCCGAATTCGGCGTAGGCGTATACCCTTGTCGCCATGGAGGAGGCGGTTCGGCTCGCGCGGAGCGACGGGGCCGACGAGCAAATCGGTCCTTTCGCCGACGTCGAGCCGCGCCGGTCGGTCGACGAGCTCTTCACCGGCCTCCAGCGCTCGCTTGTCGAGTACACGGGTCAGGCCGACCTCAAGGCGAACATCGTCATCACGACGTCGTCGCTCGTGTTGACGGTCGTCGCGACCCGATGGAGCGAGCATTCGCTGCGGCCCGGTCTCGCCGGTGTCGCGGTCGGGACGCTGCTCGCTCTGCTGACCGCGATCACGGTCGTGATTCCCAAGTTTCGGCTGCCGCGCAAAGGCGAGGTGCGCATCGATCTCGAGGCGCACGAGAACCCGCTCTTCTTCGGTCACTTCGCGGCGATGCCTCGGGCGCGATTCATCGAGACGGTGGCCGAGATCGCGTCGGACGACTCCGCGCTGTACGAAGCTCAGGCCGCCGACATCCACGATCAGGGTCGGTACCTCATCGAGAAGAAGTACCGGCACCTCCGGCTGGCGTACGTGTTTCTCGGGTTGGCGTTTCTCGCGGGCGCGACCGCGCAGGCGATCGCGACCGTCGTCTGAGCTTCGGGTTCGCGACGGCTCGGCCGCGACCCGTAGCCGGTCGTCCGCGCCGTGGCTAGGCTCCGCGCGTGGCCAAGGACCGTGCGTTCCTGCAGATGTACCGCGATCGGATCTCGAACATTCCGCTGTTCTCCGGGCTGTCCGATCGAGAGCTCCGCAGCCTGGCGCACCGTGCCGAGCAGGTGTCGCTCCCGGAGGGAACCGACGTCGTCACCGAGGGCGCGAGCGGCGTCGAGTTCTTCGTGTTGATGTCGGGCTCGGCCAAGGTCACGCGGGGCGGACGCACGCTGAGCAAGCTCGGGCCGGGCGACTCCTTCGGTGAGCTCGCGTTGCTCGCCGGTACCCCGAGACGGGCGACCGTGACGACGACGGCGCCGTGCGAGGTCATGGTGTTGATTCGCAACGATTTCGTGGCGCTCCTCGACGACTTCCCCCGGATGACTCGCAAGATGCTGACCGCGCTCGCGACTTGGGTGGCCGAACGCGAACAGTGATGGAACCGATCCTGCACCGGGGGTTTCGGGTGGGGTCGTGGGCAATTCGGGCGGCTTGCGTGTAACCGGGTGCGCCTCTGTCCGTCTATACCAAAGGCGGGAACACGGGGAGTTGCGCGTGGCTGACAACCAGGGTGAGCGGCAATGGATCGTCGAGCCGCCGGCAGCAGGCGAGGTCTCGTTCCACATGGCGGTCGGCGAAGGTGTCGACCTCACTGCTGAACAGGAGGCGGCGCTCAGCGAGCTGATGCGGACGCTGGAATCGAACGACGCGGAGGTGACAGGGCACAGGCAGCCGTGCAAGTTGTCGTCGTGTAACCAGAAGTCGTGCAAACCCGTGAGGTGCGCGACCTTCATCTGTCACTTCCTCACCGCCGAGCTGACCGCGGAGGCCTCGGCGCCGTGGAATCTCATGGGCACGTTCAACGTCAACCCCTGACACATCCACCCGGTCACAGGAGGTCCCATGGCTGACAACGAACGCGAGCGGCAGTGGATCGTCGAGCCACCCGAACGCGGAGAGGTTGCGCTCCATCTGGCGTTCGGCGATGGGGTGCAACTCACCGCTGAACAGGAGGCGGCGCTCGGCGAACTGCTCCGTACCCTCGAAGCCGGCGACCCGGAGGTGACGGGTCTCTCCAAGTGCAAGCCGGTGTCGAGCTGCATCACGCTGGCATGCTCGCCAGTGAGTTGCCAACTGCGGTGCGGCACCCTGAAAGCCAAGCTCTCCGAAGGTACGGGCTGGAGCCTGATGGGCAGCTTTGGCACGGGGCTGCAATGAAGGCATCCCGGTACAACGTCTGGGTCGACGACGACGGTGCCGACTTCGTGTACAACGGGATGTCGGGCGCGCTGTTGAAGCTGGCGAGCGGCGAACGCGAGGCCGTGGAGCGTTACCTCGCCGGTGAGGGCAGCTCCGGATGCTCGGCCGCGCTCTTGGAAGGGCTCGCGCGCGGGCGCATGCTCGTCTCCGACGATGTGGACGAGCTCCAGCTCCTCGCGACCCGCTACGAGCTCTCTCGGAACGACACGAGCCGGCTCGCACTGACGATCGTCACGAGTCTGGGCTGCAACTTCGATTGTCCGTACTGCTTCGAGGACAAGCATCCGTCGATCCTCGGCGAGGAAGTCGAGGCCGCCTGCGTCCAGCTGTTGAAGGACCAGCTCCCCCGTATCAACGCATTCAACGTCGGCTGGTACGGCGGCGAGCCGCTGATCGGGAAGCGGCCGTTGCTCTCGATGTCGGAGAAGTTCATCGCGCTCTGCGACGAGGCCGACGTGGCGTACACCGCCGATATCGTCACGAACGGGTACATGCTCGACGAGGAGACCTGTCGCGAGCTCCGAGCGCACCGCGTCGGCACCGCCCAGATCACTCTCGACGGGCCGCCCGATGTTCACAACCGCATGCGGCCCCTTGTCGGAGGTGGCCCCTCGTTCGACCGCATCGTCGAGAATCTCCGTCACGCGGTCGACTACTTCTCCGTGGCGGTGCGGGTGAACGTCGACGCGCAGAACTATGTGCGACTCGAAGAGCTGTTGCAGATCCTCGCCGAGAACGGCTTGTCCGGGCGACTCCTCGTGTATCTCGGCCAGCTGGTTGCCGTCGACGACGGAGGCCGGGCGCCGTCGTCGAGCTACAAGTCGCCGTGCTTCACGGGCAAGGAGTTCGCCGAAGCAGAGATGGCGTTCACCCAGCTCGCGATGGGATACGGCTTCAGCGGTCCGAGCATCCCCGGTCCGGTCGGAGCGCCGTGCACCGCCGTCCGGTCGAACGAGCTGATCCTCGGAAGCGACGGCGAGCTGTACAAGTGCTGGGAGTCGGTCGGAAACCCGGCTCACGTCATCGGCAACATTCGCGACTACGCGAACACGAACGGACGTCTCCGCCGATGGCTGAGCTATGACCCGTTCACGAATGACGAGTGCCGCTCGTGCCTCGCGCTCCCGACCTGCATGGGCGGCTGCGCGCACCACGGGATGGACGTCCTGCAATACGAGAACCGCTGCGACACGTTCCGGCACAACTACACCGACCGGATCAAACTGCTCGCGAGGACCGTCGATGCCGGCGCGGCACCGGTGCAGATCTCGGCGTCGTCCGGACCTCGCATGGACACGCGCTGACCGAAATCGTCGGACGCCGGCGAACCGGGCGGCATCGAGCAAGGGGAACGAGATGCCCGACGAGAACCAGGCAGAGCGGCGATGGATCGTCGAGCCGCCTCCGGCTGCGGGAGAGGTCTCGCTGTACCTGGCCCTGGGCGACGACGTCGACCTCACCGACGAGCAACAGGCCGCGCTCGGCGCCCTGCTCCGAAGCCTGGAGGCACACGATGCGGAGGTGACCGGCCTCGACTCCAGCTGCCCGAAGGACGACATCACCTGGTGCCAGCCACTCCAATGCAGTCGGGTCGTCTGCGGGACCTTGGTCTGTTGGCCCCTCTCCAAGGCTCTTGGGGCCACCGCATCTTCGGGTTGGAGTCTGATGGGATCGTTTGCTCCGCGCTCCAGCTAGCGCCGCGTTCCCGGTAGCGCCTCGGCTTCTCCGTGGCCGCGGCGGCGAGATGTCGACACGAAATGACATGAGAAGGAGAGTGGGATGCCGGTTGACGATCGGGGCGACCGCCAATGGATCGTGGAGCCGCCGCCAACGGTGGGTGAAGTCTCCGTGTATCTCGCCTGCGGCGAAGGTGTGGATCTCAACGCCGAGCAGGAGGCCGCGCTCGGGACGCTTCTGCGCACCCTCGAAGCACGCGACGCCGACGTCACCGGCTACAACACGCCGGAGTGCCCGAAGTACGGCGGGGGCTGTGGCGACGTCAGCGATTGCACCGGGCTGAAGTGTGGCCGGGTCAACTGCATCCTCAACTGCATCAGGCTGAACACGGTGCGCGCGGCGCCGGCGGGCGGAGCGTCGTGGGAGCTCATGGGGTCGTTCCGCCCGGGGGTCCAGTAGCGCGCGCTACGGAACCGTCGTCGAGGCACCGACCGACGAGGTCGTCGAACTGCTCGCGGTCGACGCGGGTGGCGACGTCGAGCTCGTGGAAACGGTCGACGTCGCCGGAGAACCGGGTGCGCTCGTCGACGTCGACCTCGACGTGGTCGACCGAGCTGCCGTCGTGGTCGTCGGTCGGGGCTTGGCGGTCGTGGTGGTCGGCTTCGGCCGCGAAGTGGTCGTGGTTCGGACGACAGGCGCCGGTGTCCCGACGCTGGGGACCGTCGCCGGTGGCGGCAGCGCCTCGGGTCGCACGAGCAGGTAGAGCGCGAGGGTCGCGACGAAGATGGCGCTCAGAACCGCCGTCGAGGTGCGGACGCGCAGCCGCATCAGACCGAACGCACCGGGCTGGTCTCGAGGTCGACGGGGATGATGATGCCCGCTTCCCGGAGCGCGGTCGCGACCCGCGCTCGGAGGTCGCGACCGATTTCGAACTGCTTGCCGGGAAGAGTGCGCGAGACCATGCGGATGCTCAGCCGATCGACGTCGATGCTCTCGACACCCATGACGGTCGGCGTGTCGAGCAACAACGGCCGGAGTGATGTGTCGGCGTAGACCTCCTCGCCGACAGTTTGCAGGATCGCGCTCACGCGACTGATGTCGGCACTCGCCGGAAGTGGGATGTCGACGACGGCGCGGGCCCAGTCGCGCGACAGGTTGGTGACCTGGTTGATCTGACCGTTCGGGACGATCACGACTTCGCCGTTGACCGTACGGATGCGCGTCGTGCGCAGGGTGACGTCCTCGACGGTGCCGACGATTCCGGTGGTCGACCCGAGATTCGAGATGCGGATCAGGTCGCCGAAGCCGTATTGGCGCTCGGTGATGATGAAGAAGCCGGCGAGGATGTCCTGCACGATGCGTTGCGCTCCGAAACCCAACGCCACGCCGGCGACGGTCGCCGGTGCGATCAGGCTCGAAAGGGGAACTCCGAACCGTGCGATGACGAGCACCGCGGTGACGGAGTAGATGAGCGCGACCACGGTCCACGTGATGACCTGCGTCAGCGAGTGGCGATGCTTGGCTGCCTCCGACTTCACCAAGGCGTCGTCGCTCTTGTCCTTCTCGTCGATGCGCTTCGTCGTCTTGGCGCCGAACCAGGTGGCGAAGCGGGTGAGGAGGACAGAACCTACGACCAGCAGCACGACGACGAGCCCGTCCCCGCGTACCCACCGGCTGAAGTCGCGAAGCGACGTGATCGCCAACGTCATGTCGACATCATGCCTTGCTCGGTCAGCGGGAGATCGACTCTGACGGCACGATCGAGCGGCCCCGGGCATCGCGGGCGAAGCGGCCGACGGCTCGGCCGTGCACGGGGTCGTCAGTAGGCCACGGCCAACCCCCGAAGCGCGGTCGCGCGGTAGTCGGCGAAAGCCTGCTCGATACCCTCACGGTCGTTCATCACGAACGGTCCGTGCTGCGCGACCGGTTCGCCGATCGGGCGGGCTTGCAGTACGAGCGCGTCGGCGCCCCGCGGTCCGCTCGTGATCGCCACGTCGCGGTCGACGCGTAATCGAGCGCCGGTCGGCGCGACAAGATCGTGCTCAGCGATGCGCGACGTCGCCTTCGAACAGGTAGAGCACACGCACGGTGTCGGGTCCGGCCGCCGGGGGAATGCTCCACCGGGCGTCGGGCGCCATCTGCACGTGCCAGATCGCGAGATCCGATTCCGGGCGCGACGCCCAGGAATCGGGCGGCGGCGGCGGCGGACGCAATCCGGCGAGCTCACCGGCAACCACGGTGATCTCGGTCGGGCGCCCGTTGGCGTCGGTCGCGACGTGTCGCGGAAGGTCCTCGTCTCCAGAGCATCGTGAAGTAGGGGTCGACCATCTTGTCGGCGGTGGGAAGGTTCAGCCAGATCTGGAACAGTTCGACCCGGTTGCGTTCGTCGCGTTCCAGCAGCGGGAACATCTCGCAGTGCACGATTCCCTTGCCTGCGGTGAGCCACTGGACGTCGCCGGCGCCGAAGCGAGCAGTAGCTCCGAGCGAGTCGGAGTGGTCGACGAAGCCCCGACGGACGAAGGTGACCGTCTCGAAGCCGCGATGCGGATGCTGCGGGAAACCGGGCACCGTCGTGCCGTGGTACATGCGCCAACCGTCGCGACCGGCGAAATCCATGCCCATCTCGCGACCCGCGAGCAGCGCCGGGTCGGGACCGAGGGTGTCGTTGCCCTCGGGATAGTCGTCGACGTGATGCACGCAGAACAGGAACGGATCGACGGTCGCCCACTGGAATCCGAGGGGCGCCGTCTCGATCACCGGATCATCCATGCTCCAAGGTTAGGGATTCTCCAGCGGGTCAGGGTTCCGAGACCGACGTGTCTTTGGCTGCCGGCGCGGCGTTCCACACGTCGGCGAGAAGCTCGTACGAGTGGAGCCGGTCCTCGGCCCCGTGGATCATCGTGGTGATCATCAGCTCGTCGGCGCCGGTTCGCTCGCGCGAGTGCTTCGAGCTCGCGGCGCACGTGGTCGGGCTCGCCGCGGACGAGGGGCGCGGTCCACCCCCGCACGATCTCGCGCTCGGTCGGCGTGAACACGTGATCGGCGGCCTCCTCGGGTGTCGGCAACTGAGTCGGTGCACCCTGGCGCAGGCGAACGAACGAGAGCGCGCTCGGCCCGGACAGCCAGCGGGCCCGCTCCTCGCTCTCGGCGCAGATGACCGGCACGCCGATCATGGAGTACGGCTCCCGGAGCTCGACCGAGGGCTGGAAGCTCTCCCGGTAGATCTGCAGCGCGGCAACGGTGTTCTGCGACGCGAAGTGATGCGCGAACGAGAACGGTAGACCGAGTGCGCCGGCGACGCGGGCACTGAAGTCGCTCGAGCCGAGCATCCAGATCGCGGGGCGATAGCCCCGCCCGGGTACAGCGGTGATCTGGGGATGGGTCCCGTCGAAGAACAAGAAGAGATCGCGCAGCTGTTCGGGGAACTCGTCGGCCATGATCGACGAGCGGCTCCGTCGCAACGCGGCCGCCGTGACGGGATCGGTCCCCGGCGCACGGCCGATGCCGAGGTCGATGCGACCCGGATGCAGTGCCTCCAGCATGCCGAACTGCTCGGCGACGACGAGTGACGCGTGATTCGGGAGCATGACTCCTCCCGCGCCCACACGGATGCTCTGCGTCGCGGCCGCGAGATGCGCGATCAGCACGGGTGGCGACGAGCTCGCGATGCCGGGCATGTTGTGGTGTTCCGCCACCCAGAGGCGGCGGTACCCCAGCCGCTCGGCGAGGCGCGGCGAGCTCGACCGAGCTCGACAGCGCGGCCGCGGCCGTCGTGCCGTCGCCGACGGGTACGAGATCCAGGACCGACAGCGGAGGAAGGGGCGGCGCTTCAGCCATCGAGGCGCGTGCCGGCGAGCGCGAACTGGAGAGGGATCATGCCGCCGACTCGCTGTCGGCCGACTTCTCCGACGTCGGGCTGGAGGCGTGGGTGGTTGTCGGACCCTCCACATCGAGGTGCGGGAGCACCCGATCGAGCCATGCGGGCAGCCACCAGTTGGCGTCGCCGAGCAGCCCCATCGTCGACGGGACGATCACCATCCGGATCAGGGTCGCGTCGATGAAGATCGCGCTCGCGAATCCGATCCCGAACAGCTTGATGATGATGTTGTCACCGAGCACGAACGACAAGAAGAACGTGCACATGATCGCGGCGGCGGCGGTGATGACCCGCGCCGTCGCCGACAAGCCGTCGGCGACGGCGCCGCCGTTGTCACCCGTCTCGAGATACTCCTCCCGGATGCGTGAGAGCAGGAACACCTCGTAGTCCATCGAGAGCCCGAACAGGATCGCGAACATCATGATCGGCAAGAACGCCTCGATGGGCCCTTCCTTGCCGACCCCGACGAGCTGCTTGCCCCAGCCGTACTGGAAGATCATGACGACGACGCCGTACGCGGCGCCGATCGACAACAGGTTCATGATCGCCGCTTTGAGCGGCACGAGGATCGAACGGAACACCATCATCAACAACAAGAAGCTGAGGATGATCACGACGCCGATGAACAGCAGGAGCCGCTGTCCGAGCAAGTTGGCGAAGTCGTCGGTCGATGCGTTGAATCCGCCGACGTAGACCTGCACGGTGGTCCCGGCGGTTGCCTCGGGGATCACGGTGTGCCGGAGCCGATGCAACAGGCTGCTCGTGGCCTTGTCCTGGGGTGCGGTCGTCGGGTACATGCGGATGACGGCGGTCGTCCCTGCGGGGTTGCTGATCGCGGGTAGGACGGATGCGACTCCGGGGGTCGCGGCGATGGCGTCGTGCAGCCGTGCGAGCTCGGTGGCGTGATTGCCGCCGGTGGGCAGCGCGACCGCGAGCAGGAATTGTCCGTTGAAGCCGGGCCCGAAGCCTTCGGCGAGCAGGTCGTAGGCCTGTCGAGTCTGGGTACCTGCGGGATTGTTGCCGGCGTCGACGAAGCCGAGACGCAGGGAGAGCACGGGCGCGGCCAGCGCCGAGGACGATCGCCAGCCCGGCGATCGTCAACAACCACGGTCGGCGTTGCACGAAACGACTCCAGCGGTGCCAGATCGTCTCGCGGGTGCCGCCACCGTCGTTGTGCACCCACGGCAGCCGGAGCTTGTCGATCTTGGTGCCGACGAAGCCGAGCACCGCGGGGAGCAGTGTCACCGCCGCGGCCACCGTCACGGCAACGACTGCGGCCGCTCCGATCCCGAGGCCGCTGATGAACGACAGACCGATCGCCAACATCCCGAGCAGCGCGATGATGACGGTGAGGCCGGCGAACAGCACTGCGCGCCCGGATGTGTCGATCGCCGTGACCACCGCCTCCTCCGGATCGAGTCCGGCCTGCAGGCCCTGGCGATAGCGGGTCACGACGAAGAGCGCGTAGTCGATACCGACACCGATACCGATCATCGTCGCGAGCGTCGTCGCGAAGCTCTGCAACGGATACAGGTGCGTCAGCAGCCCGATGATCGGGAGGCCCACCGCGATGCCGGCGAGCGCCACGACGATCGGCAGAGCCATCGCGAGCACCGAACCGAACGCGATGAGCAAGATGATCATCGCCGCGATGATGCCGATGCCCTCGCTCGACGGCGGCGGCGTGCGTTCCGATTGCTGGATGAGCTGACCGCCGAGCCGCACCTCGAGCTGAGGGGTCGTGTGACGCTCGGCCAGCGCGATCATCTCTTTGCCGATCGCGTTCGGGATGTCCTGTGCCTTGGTGTCGAGTTGAGCGTTTGCCAGGGCAACCGTTCCCGACTTCGAGACACCTCCCGGGGTAGTGAGTGGATCGTCCACGCCCGTGACGTGCTCCACGCGATCGAACGCGGTGATGAACGACTGCACCTGCCGGCGGACCGCCGGATCCTGGATCGAAGGCGTGCCCTTCATCACCACCTGCACGCCGTCGCCCGACTGAGCCTTGAAGTTGGCGGCGAGCAGATTGGTCGCGCGGGTCGACTCGGTGTTGGGCGCGCTGAAGTTCGTCGTGAAGTTCGTCCCCGACGCCGAGGAGGCCAGATTGATGCCGACGAGGGCGACGAGCCAGAACACGACGACGAGACGCCGGCGGCGATAGCAGAAGCGGGCGAGAGCGCGGAGAGACATGGGGGGAGAGCCTCCGGGAGCACGGGCAGTCGGGATTTTGGGTGGTGGGGCAGGGAGACCGTACGGAGAGGCCGAGGTCTCGGAGTGCCGAGGTCTCGGAGTGCCGAGGTCTCGGAGTGATAGTAAGCGGTGACTCCTGGTGACCGAGCAGGGCCGCGGCCGGCTCGGTCGGGGCCGGCGGCGCGAACACCGCGTCGTCGATCTCGAAGGTCGAGCCGATCCTTTGCGGCAAGTCCGTAGCCCCATCCGGCGACGGAGACTCGCGCTCGCGCTCGCCTACGCTCGCGTGGTCGGGCGGGGGAGCGCGACGAAACGGGAGAGCGTTGAGCAGGACCCGGACAGGCAAGCGCGCGCGCGTGCGCGTACTTCTCGCAGTGTTGACGATGTCGTCCGCGGCATTGGTCGCGAACGCGACACCTGCTCACGCGGATGCGCGTCGATGTCTCTCTCACTGGCCGTCGTCGCCGGCGGATTACCAGGCGCTCTCCAACAGTCGTGACTCCACGTTCGGAGTCGGCGACATCACCTCGATCGTCGCCTTGCCCGACGGTCGCCGCTTCTTCGCATTCGGTGACACGGCCTACTACAACCTGAATCGCGACGGCAGCACCGGGACGATCCAAGGTTTCGGCAACAACTCGGCGTGGGTGCAGTCGGGTACCTGCTTCACATTGTTGAACCGAACCGGTCCCGGCTCGAGGAGTTGGGTGCTGCCACCGCAGCAGGACGGTTCGTTCTATTGGCCCGGCGCTTCGGTCGTCGTCGGACAGCGCCTGTACGTGTTCATGCAGCGGCTGCGCGCCAGCGGCGCGTTCGGCACGTCTCTCGGATCGGCGCTCGCCGAGTTCGATCTCCCGTCGTTGAAGCTCGCCCGCCTCACGCCGATCCCGTGGATGGCCAAGCGGGTGTTCGGAAACGGAGCGGTGTACGACAACGGCTACGTCTACACGTACGCACCGCAAGCGCGCACGTGCGCGTTCTGTTTCGCGAGCGACATGTACGTCGCGCGAGTGCCCGACAGCCAGATCATGGTGCCGAGCGCGTGGCGCTATCGCGCCGGTTCGAACTGGGTCGCCGATCCCAACGCGGCACGTCCGGTGTTGAGCGCGGCGGTCAGCAATACCGACGTCCAGCCCTACGGCAACGGGTTCTTGCTCGTCACCAAGACGGTGAACATCATCGGGCCACCGGTCGAGGCCTGGTGGTCGCCGAACCCGGTCGGTCCCTGGCAAGACCTGGGAACGGTGTTCAACGTTCCGGCGCCGCCGCCGTCGAACGTGTCGGGCTTCACGTACCAGCAGGCGTACACGTACAACCCGGTCGTCCTGGCCGGCGTGCGTTACGGCGACGGCGGATTCTTTGCCTCGTACAACGTGAACAGCTTCGATCCGGCCGACTCGCGCCGGGACGGGCTGATGCTCGGTCCTCGTTTCGTGTCGATCCACGTCCCGTCGCCGCCCGCCGCGTCGCCGCGCCCCGCGAGCGTGGCGAGCGGGTCGCCGTGGACGCCGACCTTCGGTGTCGATCACACCGGCCGGGTGACCCCCGTCGACGGCGGCGTCGGGTTCCTCCTGTCGGTCACCAGCCGGGCCGTGGCCGTGGCTCGCACACCGACCGCGCTCGGCGGATGGGTCGCCTCCGCCGACGGCGGCGTCTACACGTACGGCGACGCGCGGTTCTACGGTTCGATGGGCGGGGTGAAGTTGAACCAACCGGTCGTGGGCATCGCCGCAACGCCGACCGGCCGCGGCTACTGGCTCGTCGCGCGCGACGGCGGCATCTTCTCGTTCGGCGACGCGCGCTTCTTCGGTTCCACGGGCAACATCCGCCTCAACAAACCGATCGTCGCCATGAGTGCGTCGCCGACCGGCCGTGGCTACTGGTTCGTCGCGTCCGACGGTGGCATCTTCTCCTACGGCGACACGCGCTTCTTCGGCTCGACCGGGGGTGCACCGCCGGGATTCCCGGTCGTAGGCATGGCCGCGACCCCCGACGGCCGTGGCTACTGGCTCGTCACCGTGGCCGGCCAGGTGTTCGCGTTCGGGGATGCCGATTACGAGGGCAACGCCCCGCTGCCCCTCGCCGCCGTGGTGGTCGGTATCGTGCCCGCGCCCGGCGGCTACCGGCTCGTCGATGCGGCCGGCAACGTGTTCGTGCGCACCGGTACCTCGAGCACCCGGCGCATCCCGCGTCAGCTGCCCCTCGTCGCGGCCGGTTGATCCGGGCGCGACGATCGGCCCCGCGGCGATCTACCGGCTAGCGGGCAAAGACCAGCAGGCCGCCCGACAGGAGGGTGATGCCTGCTCCGTACACCAGTGACAACGATCTCTCGCGGGTCCGGATCGCCACCGTCGCGCCCAGGCTTGCGAGCGGGACCGACGCGAGTCCGAACACCAAGGTCAGCGACCAGTCGATGTGGCCGAGCCAGGCGTGCACGATCGTGCCCGGTACGGCCAGCGCGGCCGCGAGCGCGAGGGATGTTCCGAGTGCGCGCCGCACGGGCATGTGCAAGACATTCATGAAGAGCGGAGCGAGGAGAAAGCCGCCGCTGTTACCGAGCAACCCGGACACCGCGCCGGCCGCCCCCACCACGGCGACCGTCCTGGCCCTCGAGACCTTCGGCGGCGCGGCCGCCGGCGTTGCGTCGTTGGTGGCGTCGGGTTCGGCGTGGGCGGACAGCAGGACACGCATACCGAGGAAGAGGAGGATCACGTCCGTGGCGAGCACGAGAGGTTCGCCACCGATCCAACGGGTCAGCAGCGCTCCGAGGGCGGTGAGTGGGAGCCCGACGATCAATCCGATCCGCAGCACGCGCGGTCGACGTGACCGGCCCGGGCGTAGCCGCGACTTGCCAGCAGCGTCGACGGGATCGTCGCGGGAAGGGGTGACGCGATCGCGACGATGGCCGGGACACCCAACGCGTGGAGCAGCGGAGTCGACACCGCGGATCCGCCTTTGCCGAAGGCCCCCGACAAGAAGCCGACGCCCGCTCCGATGAGGAGCGCCCCGACGACGATGTGCATGCTCACGACCTCATTCAACGGCTCCGGCTAGCATTGATCAAGCCTTTGAGAACTACCGATACGATCGGGACACCCTATGGAGGGGGCCTGATGGAGCTTCGTCACCTCGAATATGTCCTCGCGGTCATCGATCACGGCACCTTCACTGCGGGCGCCGCCGCAGTCGGGGTCTCCCAGCCGTCGCTCTCGGAGGGGATCCGGCGCCTGGAGACAGAGCTCGGCGTCCGGCTCTTCGATCGGATCGGCCGGACGGTCGTCGTGACCGACGCGGGGCGCGCGTTCGAAGGACCGGCCCGGCGGATGATCCGAGAACGCGCGGTCGTGCTCGACGCGGTCGGCGCCGTGCGCGAGCTCGAGACGGGAACGCTCGACCTCGTGGCACTGCCGACACTCGCGGTCGATCCCCTGGCGTCGCTCGTCGGCCGCTTTCGCATGTTGCACCCGGGCGTCGCGATCCGCGTGTCGGAGCCGGAGGAGGCCGGCGCGGTGGCGGATCGCGTCGCCGACGGTCACAGCGAGATCGGCCTCGCCGAGCTTCCGGCGCGCCGCGACGATCTCGTGGCCATCACGCTCGCTCGTCAGGAGATCGTCGCCGTGTGCCCTCCGGGGACACTGCTCCCGGCTCCTGGTCGACTGCCCGTCGGCCGACTCGCCGGCATGCCGCTCGTCGCGACGCCGCCCGGCACGTCGACTCGCGATCTGCTCGATCGCGCGCTCGCGGCGGCTTCGGTCGCGCCGCTCATCGCGGTCGAGATCTCCCAACGCGAAGCGATCGCGCCGCTCGTGCTCACCGGCGCCGGTACGTCGTTCCTGCCGTGGTCGTTGGCCGAGACACTCGGCGACCAGGGCGCGGTGGTGGCGCGGCTCGTGCCCGCGCTGACCCGTACCATCGGGCTCCTGCATCGAGCGAGCCCGCTGACGCCGTCGGCGCGAGCCTTCGTGGAGCTCGCGCGGGAGAAGCACGACTGACCGCTCGTCAGGACAAGCGCTCCACGGCACGGGCGAGGAACGCGTCCGAGGCGCGGGCGAGGCCGGCGCCGGTGATGTCGGTGCGGCCCGCGTCGTGCCAGCGCCATACGTCGAGGGGCCCCCAGCCCACGATGTCGACGAGATCGAACCAGGCGAGGTCGTCGAGTGGTCCGTACCGACGGGCAAAGTCTTCGGCCACGTCGAGGCCGAAGAGCATCGCGAGGTTCACCCGGCAATGTGCGACGTCGGCGGCCGCGGGACCGATGCACGTGCTCGTCCAATCGACCACGCCCGATACCTCACCGCCGGCCCAGAGCACGTTGCCGGGATGGAAGTCGCGGTGGCACACGACGGGCGTGTACGCCGGCGCCGGTCGGCGAGCGAGCTCGAACGCCCGCCGCCACACCTCGGGCTGTCGCGACCACGACGGCGGGTCGCCGAGATCGGCGAGTCCGTGCGGCGCGTAGCTCGCGAGGCCGGGCGCGGGGAGCGACAGCGCGTGCAGGACGTGCAAGGTGCGCACGAGACCGTCGAGGAACCCGTCGAGGTCGCGGGGGGAGAGCACGTCGCGTCCGGCGAAGCGTGTCATGACGATCGCGGGAACATCCGCGTGGGTGCCGTCGGGATCGCTTCCGACGAGGGTGGGCACACGGAGGCCGGGAACCTCCGCGAGCAGCGAGAGAGCGGCGGCCTCGTTCTCGACGACGCCGGGATCGGGCGGCAGGTCGGCGCGCACCCAGCGCCGGATCACCAACTCGTGCCGGTGACCCTCGCGGTCGACGTCGATCGCGTGCACCGCCGCCGCCCACGCGTTGTGGAGTCTCCGCACGCCGACCACCCGGGCGCCGGGTCCCACGCAAGCCGCAACCCAGGTGATCGCCGCCGCCGGGGGCTGACGTCGAAGCTCGGGCGGCATCTCCATCGCGGCGGGAACCTTTTGGGTAGAACAATGGTTCACTGGGACGGTAACCGCCCGAGGAACCCAAGAATCCGAAGAGGTACAGGATGTTTCTGCGTCGCGACAAGGCCCAGCTGCCCACCGCCGACGATGCGTTGCCGGGCCGCCCGGAACGGCCCTTCGCCGTTCCCGAGCGCCACTTCGTGCTCGGGACGCCGCTCGAGCCGCCGTTCCCGGACGGGCTCGAGCAGATCGTGGTCGGCATGGGTTGCTTTTGGGGCGCCGAGCGCAAGTTCTGGACGGCCGAAGGCGTGTACACGACCGCGGTCGGCTATGCCGGCGGCATCACGCCTCATCCCACGTACCAAGAGGTGTGCTCGGGTCGCACCGGTCATAGCGAGGTCGTGCTCGTCGTGTTCGACCCCAAGGTCACTTCGGTCGACGAGATGCTGCGCGTGTTCTGGGAGAACCACGACCCGACGCAAGGCATGCGTCAGGGCAACGACATCGGCACGCAGTACCGCTCGAGCGTCTACACGTTCAGTGACTCGCAGGCCGAGGCCGTCGAGGCGTCCCGCGAGATGTTCCAGCAGCGACTGACCGCAGCCGGGTACGGCGAGATCACTACCGAGATCGCGCCCGCGACGACGTTCTATTACGCCGAGGACTACCACCAGCAGTACCTGGCCAAGAACCCCACGGGCTACTGCGGTCTCGGCGGTACCGGTGTGAGCTGCCCCGTCGGAGTGGCACACGCCGAGTAGTCCCGAGCATGGAGACACCCGAGGAAGCAAGTATCGACCCGTACGTCGACTTCACCCGAGCGGAGTGGAGCCGACTGCGGGCGTCGACACCGTTGTCGTTGACCGAGGGCGATCTCGCGGCACTGCGCGGGTTGGGCGAGCACATGCCCATGAGCGAGGTCGAAGACGTCTACCTGCCTCTCTCACGACTGCTGAACCTGAACGTCGCCGCGGCCCGTGAACGCCATCGGGTGACGGAGACGTTCCTCGGGAACTTGCATACCGGTCCGCCGTACGTGATCGGCATCGCGGGAAGCGTCGCGGCCGGCAAGAGCACGATCGCCCGTATGTTGCAGGCGCTGCTCGGACGGTGGCCGGACCATCCGCCGCGTCGACCTGGTCACGACCGACGGCTTCCTGTTCCCCAACACCGAGCTCGAGGCGCGCGGGCTCATGGCGCGTAAGGGCTTTCCGGAGAGCTACGACGTCAGGGCGCTGATGCGCTTCCTCGTCGAGCTGAAGGCGGGGGCGCCGAGCGTACGGGCGCCCCGCTATTCGCACCTCACCTACGACATCGTCGACGGGGAGGAGATCGTGCTCACGGCACCCGACATCGTGATCGTCGAGGGCGTGAACGTGTTGCAGACGCCGTCTCGGCGAGGCCGGGTCGAGGCCAGCGTCGTGGTCTCCGACTTCTTCGACTTCTCCATCTATGTCGATGCGATCGAGACGGATCTCGAACGTTGGTACGTCGACCGGTTGTTGCTCCTCCGGGAGACGTCGCTCCACGATCCGCGTTCGTATTTCAACTTCCTCACGCAGTACACCGAGGAGTCGACGCGCGAG
Organism: uncultured Actinomycetes bacterium; assembly: GCA_963784845.1. Classification (GTDB taxonomy): domain Bacteria; phylum Actinomycetota; class Acidimicrobiia; order IMCC26256; family PALSA-610; genus PALSA-610. Next base: position 711,116 of record CAWASN010000007.1, read on the forward strand.
TTCGCGCAGTCGGTGTGGAACACCGTGAATCTCGTCAACCTGCGCGAGAACATCGCGCCGACCCGAGGACGTGCGAACCTCGTCTTGGAAAAGGGCGGCGACCACGCCATCGGGCGGGTCCGGCTGCGGAAGCTCTAGTCGAGCGACATGTCGGTGCGGACACCGCGCAGACCGAACCACGCGAGCTCGGAGATCCAGGCCGCGAGCTGATCCCCGTCGACGTGTGCGGCCGGGTCTCGTAGCGCATTGAGCCCCACCGACTCGGCCATGCCCACGATCGCATTCGCCAGCATCTGGCGTTGCTCGGCGGGCGCGGGAATCTCGATCAGGGTGGCGATCGTCTCGGCGGCGGCATCCAGGATCTCCTCGACGATGCGGGCGAACTCCGGATCCGACCGGAGTGACGTGCCCAGCAGGAACAAGAACGCGGTCGGGTCGCCGAACGCGAACCGGAAGTACGCGCGAAACCCCAGCTCGACTCGCTCTCGCAACGATCCGGCCTGGGCGGTGGCCTCGGCGAGCGTGCTCAGCAGTTGGCGCCCGGTCTCTTCCAGGAGCTCGACGTACAGCGCCCGCTTGCTCGGGAAATGCTGGTAGAGGACGGGCTTGGTGACGCCGGCACCCTCGGCGATTTCGTCCATCGAGGTCGCGTGGAAACCCTGGAGCGCGAACCGCCCGCGGGCGACGTCGAAGAGCTGTTGGCGCCGTTGATCGGCGGGCATCCGCACCGGCGGACGCGCCGGCGAGCTCGTCGCGTCAGACACTCGACTTCATCGGCATCATGTAACGGTCGACGTGATCGAAGTTGCGCGCTCGCAGCGCGTCGAGTGCGCCGGTCTCCTGGGCCGTGAGTGGGAACTCGCAGGAGCGTGCGTATTCGCGCACTTCGTCGACCGACAGGACCGTCGGGAGCACCGTCGCGAACGCTGGGATTGGCGAGGATGCCCGCGATTGCCGCCTGACCGATCGTTCGGCCGGTTTCCGCGGCCCAGAGGAACTCGAGGGTCTCGACCTTCTCGAAATTGTCGAGCATGTTGTCGCGGTTGCGGTGCGCGCGGTGGTCGCCGGCCGGGAAGACGGTGTCGAGCGTGATCTTGCCGGAGAGCGTGTCGGAGGCGTGGGGAACGCGCGCGATGAGCGACACGTTGCCGTTGCGTACGTGCTCGCGTGCCGCAAACGTGAGCCCGGGTTCCTGCTCGAGCACGTTGAACACGGTCTGGAGCGTGATGATCGGGCGTTCGTCGATCGAGATCTTGCCTTCTTCGACCCAGCCGATCGCCGGCCCGAGCGCGACGCCCAGCTCGCGGACCTTGCCCTCGGTCTTCAGCGCGACCAGCGTCTCCCAGAGCGCGTCGTCGACGATCGGCTCGATGCGGGGGTTGTGGAGCTGCAACAGGTCGATGTGATCGGTGCCGAGTCGCGCGAGCGAGGCGTCGACCTGACGCCGGACCGACCGGGGCTCCCAGTCGTGCGGGCGCTCCGACTGGCCGGGGAACTTGCGCTCCGCCTCGATGTCATACCCGACCTTGGTGGTCAGCACGATGTCGTCGCGTTCGGACAAGTAGTCGCGCAGGATCGTCTCGCCCGCGCCGTCGGTGCCGTAGACCGGCGCGGTGTCGAAGAAGGTGATGCCTTCGTCGAGCGCGGCCTTGATCATGTCGTGAGGATCGTCGGTGCGCCCCCACCAATCGGTGACGAGCGTCCACGTACCGAACCCGACCTCGGAGACGACGAGGTCGCTCTTGCCCAGAGTGCGATAGCGCATGTGAGGAGGCTACGTCGCGGCCCGCTCGCATGGCGGCTCGGGAGGGAACCCGGGCCGGTCGGTCACATGCCGCAGCGCTCAGATGTCGTAGTCGACGACGGAGCGGGCGACCTCACCCGCTTCCATGGAGGTGAATGCGTCGTTGATCCCCTCGAGGCCGATCCGGCGCGAGACCAGCTCATCGAGCTTGAGGGTCCCGTCCTTGTAGAGCTCCACCAGCCGGGGAACGTCGCGCTGCACGTCCGAGGAGCCGTACCACGAGCCCCGTACCTGCTTCTCGTTCACGAGTAGCTCCATGGCGATCGGGATCTCCATGATCTGTTCCATCTTGGGGACACCGACGATGATCGCCTGGCCGCCACGCCGAGCCATCGCGAACGCCTGTTGCACCGTGTCCTTGAGCCCGATGACTTCGAACGAGACGTCGACCCCGCGCCCGCCGGTGAGCTCCTGTACCTGCGCGACCGGGTCGCCGTTGCTCGCATTCACGAGGTCGGTGGCGCCGAACTGCTTGGCCATGTCGAGCTTCGAGTCGAAGCGGTCGACGGCGATGATCCGCTCCGCGCCCTTCCACTTGGTCCCCTGGATCGCGTTCAGTCCCACACCGCCGCACCCGATCACGGCGACCGTGTCACCTTTGGCGATGTCGGCGGTGTTGGCGGCTGCGCCGAAACCCGTGAGCACGCCGCAACCGATGAGTGCCGCGCTCGTGAACGGCACATCGGCGTCGATCTTGACCACACTGATCTCCGGGCAGACGAGCTCTTCGCTGAACGTGCCGAGGGCCGACATCTGATGCAGGGCGGCACCGTTGCGGGAGAAGCGCGGTGTCATGTCGAGCTGGGCGCCCATCGCCATCGCGATGAAGCCCGTCTCGCACATCTCGGGCGTGTCGTGCGTGCACATGTAGCAGGTGCCGCACTGGGGCACGAACGACAGCACGACGTGGTCGCCCACCTTCACCCGTGTCACACCCTCGCCGATCGCTTCGACGACGCCGGCACCCTCGTGACCCAGCACGGCCGGCAGCGGCGACAACAGGGTCCCGTTCACGACCGAGAGGTCGGAATGGCAGACGCCGGACGCGCCCATGCGCACCTTCACCTCGCCGGCGTGCGGATCGTCGAGACCGACGTCGACGACCTCGAGCGACTCGTTGATCCCGGGACACACGGCGGCCTTGGGCATGGGGAACTCCTCTTTCCGGAAGGACGCGCCGATCGTAACGCCTCGGTCTATACCCCCCGTTCGCGGTCCTCGCGGGCGGCGGCCCGCACTCCGTAGCCGAGCACGATCGGGATCGGCAGCACCACGCACGCCACCGCGAGGCCCGTGACGCACACCGTGACCGTCCACGCCGGGAACGAGGTGGCGACTCCGACGAAGAAGGCGAGGATCGCGATCAGCAGCGCGACATAGCCGAAGCGCTTGCCCACAGCAGCGAAGCGCGCGATGCGCTCGCGGCGAGCTACAACGGGGTCCTCGGCTACCACGCGACCCATCCGTGGACGGCGAACGTCTCGTCGATGGCGGCCGGAAGGTCGGCGAGCGAGTACGACACGCGTGCCCGGTTCACATTCGCCTCGAAGTAGCGCTCTTGCACGGGCGCCTCCTCGGCGAGGAACTTCACGATCGTCTCGGGCAGTTGCGTGGAGAACACGCGGACGCCGGCCGCGACCAACTCGGCGAGGACCGGGTAGGGATACGCCGCGCACGCACGCCGGTACGCGATCGACTCCACGACCGGGTTGCCGAATCCTTCCCAGGTCGACGGGAACACGACGAGATCGCAAGCGGCATAGGCGTCGGCCGCGTCGGGTGCGCGGCCTACGGTCACCGGCAGGTTCGCCCGCTCCACGATGCGATCGAGCACAGGCTCGTATCCGTCCTCGGCCGGTCCCGATATCCAAAGGCGCGACCGAAGCGACGGCGCGAGGGTTCGCATCTGTTGCGCGAACCGGAGAGCACCGGGCACGTTCTTGCGCTCGATCGCACGCGCCGGTTGGAGCAGCACGAAGTCGTTGTGGACGAAGCCGAACCGCTGACGCGTCGCCACCCGATCGCCCGGTGCCGGATCGAGATCGAAGTAATTGTGCACGGTGACTGCGTCGGCGTAGCCGCGGGCGTGGAGCTCGCGCCGGCTCCGAAGGTTGATGGTCGTGTGCAGTGCGCCGGGGATGCGCGGCGGGAACTCCTGCTCGAGGTGGGTCAGTTGACGCCGTTGCCACGGGAGGTCGTGATGGCGGAAACACACGCGGCCGTGATGCAGCTCCACGACATTCGCGACCGAGCGCGCGGCATCGACGTTGAGCGGGAGCGAGCACAGGTTGTCGACGATCACCAGGTCCGCTCCATCGAGGGCAGCCCGCAGCGCGTCGCGATCGAGCGGCGCCGAGTCGGCCGGATCGATCGCGAGACCCGGGATCACCACGTCGTCGGTCTCCGGGCGGCCCTCGATCGCACCCGCGACTCGCCGGGTCTCGAAGCCGAGCTCGTGCAGCGCCCACGCCCACTTGCGTGCTTCCACCGACACGCCGTCGTCGCCTCCGAGCCGGAACGAAACGGTGACCGCCTGCGGCGCCATGCGGCGACGTTAGGGCGAGCTAGGGGACCGGAACGTACGCGAGTCGACGGTTCGTGGCGTCGAGCACCGCGCGGGCGACGGCGTCGGCCTCTTGTTGCGGGCGCACGATCGCGGATCCCGAGACGAGCTGTTCGGCCGGCGGGATCACGTAGACCACGGTGACGACGGCGACGTCCTGGGCGCCGATGCGCACGATCTGCGCGTTGTCGACGTCGACACATTCGGCCGCCGGCTCGAGCTGGCGCAGGGCGTCGACGGTGGCGACCGCGACCAGGCGATGCCGAGCAGTGGTCGCGATCGAACCCTCGGCGAACCCGACTGCTTCGTCGTCGTCGAGGCCGAGCGTGACCCGCACCAACGAGCGCAGGCCGCTCGCCTCGGCGGTGATCGCGACGATCGAGGGCCGGGGTTCGGGGGCGGCGTTCTCGTCGAGGACGCCGGTGCCGACCTGCACGACCGAGATCACGCGTCGGTCGAGTTCGAGCCCGAACGAAGCCAGTGCGATGGATTGGACGTCGCGAACGATCTGTTTCGGATGCTTGCCCTGGTGCGCGACCACGTGTACCTCGGAAATGCGGCCGTCGGGCTCGCCGACGAGCCGAACGATCGAGACGTCGGGCAGCCGACAGATCTCCCGTTCCACTTCCGTGAGGTCAAGTTCGTCCATGCCTCTTGCTCTCCACTCGTCCGCGCCGAGACACTAGGGCTTCGCGGCTTCGTCGCGCAGGACCTTCTTCGTCCTCCTTCGTCCTCGCCCGGTGCTCGATCGAGGGCCGCTGCACGCCGTGGGGCGGTGGTGCCCGACATGAGGTTGCGAGCGTGGTTGATGTTGCTCGGGAGAGCTGAAGCGCGCGCTACGGGGTCGGCGGTTCGATGAGCTCGATGACCTCGGCGTTGGGTCCACGAAAGCAGACGAAACGCAGCAAGGGAAGTCCCGGGCCCATCTCCATGGCCACAGGTGCGGAGATCGTCTCGATCTGCAGGCGCGCGAGCTCGGCGACGGCCGCGTCGAGATCTCGGACCACGAACGCGGCGCGCCACATGCCGAGCGCGTTGGCGGGACGAACGGTGCCGGACTCGTACGCCGGCGTCCGGAATCCGACCAGCATGAGGAGCACGTCGCCGCCACCGGGCGCGACCATCGCGACCTCGTCCATCGCGACCGGCCCGTCGACGCGCAGGTGCGAGCCGTCGTCGCTCTGGCTCGGAAAGCGGGCGGCCTCACGGAAGCCGAGCCGCGGTAGAACGCACATGCCGCGTCGAGGTCGGCGCAGGTCAGGCCGACGAACGACACCGACGCGGCTCCACCCTCGACGAGCTCGAACGCGGTGCCGTCGGGGTCGTTGCCGAGCACGATCCGGATCTCTCGCCCGGATGCCGGCGAATGGACGACAGGCGCGCTCCACACCGCGCCGCCGAGCTCACGGACGCGCGTGACGGCGGCGTCGAGATCGGGAACGCCTACGCCGAGGCGCTGGAAGCCGGTCTCGTACAACCGGGTCGGGGGCGCGCCCACGGGAGCGGGTTCGTGCCACTGCAACAGATCGATCGCGCCGCCCTCGTAGCCGCGCGGCCCGAGCAGGATCGACGCGTCCCAGCGAGCCCGGTCGAGACCGAACGCAGCCCCGGGCTGTGCCGCCTCGGGTGCGGTGTGCGCGCCGGTGGTGAGACCAAGCCCTTCGGTATAGAAACGGCGGGAACGTTCGAGATCGGAACAGTTCACGTTGACATGGAAGAGCCGAGCGTCGGCCAGGGCCATGGGCCGACACCGTACCGGTGTGGAGGCCGGCGCGGTCACGGCTGGAGGACGGAGCGGATCTCGTTGACGGGGTACGTGCGCGTCGAGGTGATCGTCGCGTCTCCGAGGTCGACCACGGCCAACGTGCCCGGCAGGTCGGGCCCGCTGATGTTCGCGACGCCGTGCCAGATCGCGCTGACGGCGATCGTGTGATTGCCCTTGGTCTCGAACAGGTAATGCCCCTGAGCGGCGTCGATCGCCGGGTGGCCGTCGACGCTGATCGTGTAGTGATCGAGCGTGGCCGTGCCGGTGATCGTGTACCCGCGGATCGTCGCGCCGATCACGACGGTGCTCGGACCGTCGGTGGAGATGCGCGTGTCGAGCCCGGTGATGCCGCGGCGTGCGGGGTCGAGTGTGACGCTGGGCGGCGGGAGCTGCGCGCTGTTCCAGGCTTCCCCGAAGGTCGGCACCGCGGGAACGGGAGGCGAGGGCGGACGCTGCGTCGCGTCGCCGCCGACGAAGGCGACGCATACGAAGCGGTCGTCGACGATCTTGCCGCTCGGATCGCGTCCGACGAGATGGAACTCGAAACCGAAGGCGGCCGCGCCCGACGCGCCCGGAACGAGGCAGAGCCCGTTCAGGCTTCCCGTCTGCGCCGCCACGGGATCCACTGACCACGACACGTCGTAGCGAACCACCGGCCTCGCCCGGTCATCCCCGGCCCGCCCATCCGACCCCGACCCCGGCGCCTGGACCTTCACGCCGACGGTCACCCCGCCGCCACTCCCGAGCGAGCCGTCAGCGTTGTAGGGACCTGCATACGCGGAGGGCATCGCGGTGAGAAACCACAGTGCGACGAGAGCGACGAGGCGCCTCACTGCTCGACCGTCGGCCGGGGTTGTTCGTCGACAGCTGCCAACAGCCAACGCCCCCCGCTGAGCACCGCAAGGTCGAGATAGGTGGCCGGCGAGTCCGAACGCAGTTGGCTCATGACGCGGCCGGTCGCGTCGACGACTTTGTGGACTTGTGCGCCCTCGTCGACACGTATCGAGAACGCGTCGGGCGTGGTACTGACAATCGTGTACCTACTGGGATGCTGATCCTGTTCGATCTCACGCCGACTGTTGTCGCGAAGGCGGGTGAGATCTCTGCTGAAGAGCACCAGCAGCCTGGTTCCCCCCGCGAGAACATTCGATGCCAGCGCTGGATCGGGGCGGTGCGCAGCCAGCCAGCTGCCGTAGTTCTCCAGGGATTTCAGAATTGCTACGTAGTCGGTGCCGGTGTTGACGAGTCGGGGCGGAGGGACGGAGTCGTCGAAGCTGAACTCGGGCCTGGTCATGGAGACGGTCGCCCCGGGTTCGGCCGCTGTCGTCCCGACGGTGGTGCCGATCGTCGTCCCGGCCGGGGCCCCGGTCGTGGTGCTTTGGCTGCACGCGGCGAGCATCACGATCGACGCAGCAACGACTCCCACCACCCGGTCCCCCACACGACGCACCGTAGGCAGGCGCGCGCAAAAAGTAACCATCGGGGAATTCGCGCCGAAACCGTCGGGGTTTGCCGTCTGACCGGATACTTCGGCCGAGGGGTTGCGCATAGGCCGCAACGAGGCGACAATTGGCCGAACCCCGGGCGGGTCGTGCGAAGGTTCCACCTCGGCGGGTGGGGCTGCTGTTGTTTGCGTGAGACGCTTGTGCAGATGTTGCCGCTGACAATGGAGGATGCCTCGGTCGAGTGACCCAAGAGACAGGCGGCAAGGCCTCGGGCCGGCCTCTACTTCACATGCACGAGTTTCCTCAGCGGAGCGGTTTGTCCCGTCGCCCATAGCGGTCGTGGCGGAGGACGTACGCGAGGGGTGATTCCCTGTGAAGAAGATTGCTGTCCGTGTGTCCACCGCTGCTGGAGGACTCGTCGCGCTGCTGCTTGCCGGCGGTGCGTGGGTCCACCGAGGCTAAAGGCTCATTTTCGGGCCCGCGGCCTTGCCGCCTCTTTCCTAGGTCCGGTTTGGTGCCGAGAGTTATAGACAGAATGGCCGGACCTCATCCCTTCCCCAAGCGGCTCGCCTGGTACACGGGCCTCGTCTTCGTCGCCGCCATCGCGTCGATGGCGCTGTTCGCCGTGCGCGAAGGGCTGCCGCCCACGGCCGCAATCATCTCGTTCTCGGTGGTCGTCGTGTTCAGCACACACCGCCGAGTCTTCTTCCCGAGCGGCGTCTCGGTCTCGCCCGCCTTCATGGTCTCGATGGCTGCGATCGTCGTGTTCGTGCACGGCGACTCGCTGGCCGGTTGCAGTCTCGTCGGCATGCTCGAGCGCGGTCTACGGGCCCGGCCTCACCCGGTCGGCGTGGCCGTGGGTCCCGTTCAACGCCGGCATAACCGGGCTCGCCACGCTCGCGGGTGCAGAGGCATACGCCCATCTGCCCGCGCAGGTTCGCTCGTCGGTTCCGGCGGCGATCGTCGGCGCCATCCCGGTTGCTCTCATCTGCGTCGCCGTCTCGGGCTCGCTGCTCGCGTTGTCGTACGTCGTGGAGACCGGACGAGTCGAGCGCGACGTGCTGGTGGGGATTCGCTCGTCGTTCGGACAAGTCGTGCCGTTCGCGCTGCTCGGTGTGCTGCTCGGGCGGCTCTACATCTCGCTCGGTCCCGACCGTGATGCTCCTCATCATCGTTCCCATCCTCATCGCCCGGGAGATGTTCGCCTCGTATCATACGGGTCAAGGAATCGCACGACGAGACCGTCGGCATGCTCATCCACGCGCTCGAGGCGAAGGATCGTTACACGTCGGGTCACTCCGAACGCGTCGCCGACTACGCCGCGCTACATCGGCGAGGAGCTCAACTTCATGCCGGCCCGGCTCGAACGGCTTGCGGTTCGCGGCGCTGATGCACGACATCGGCAAGCTCGTCGTCCCGAACCAGTTGCTGAACAAGCCCGGTCGGCTGACGCCCACCGAGTACTCGAAGGTGCGGGTGCACGAAAAGGTCAGCGTCCAGATGCTCAGCCACATCGACTTCCTGCGACCGATCGCGGCCGCGTCGCACAGCGACGCGACCCGCTTCGATCCCGACGACCTCGATCACCCGATCGAGCCGTACATCGTGATGATCGCCGACGCCTACGACGCCATGACCTCGACGCGCTCGTACCGCAAGGCGCTCCCGCAGGAGGTCGCGTTCCAGGAGTTGCGCGACAAGGCGGGCGTCCAGTTCCACCCGGCGTGCGTGGAGGCGCTCATCCACGCAGTCGAGAAGCGGGGCGAGCACCACGGCGACGGGTTCGAGCGCGACACGGAGTTCGACAACGCTCCTGTGGCCGGCGTCGGCAGTGCCGGACTCGGCGACCTGCTCGACAGCGAGTCGAGCGAGCGCTCGCGGTCGTCCTCCCAGTCCTGACGGGTCGAAACCCACCGATTTCGAGGGTTGCTGGCTACGATCGCCGCATCCAAAAGGGTGGATCAGCCCTTTTCTGCCCGCCGAAGGCTGCCGAGTAACTAGTGATGGGGCTGAAACCTCGAAATTCGGGGGCTGCACGATGAATCGTGGGCGTCGGATCGCGTTCGTGTGCGGGCTCGGGTTCGTCGGTGCGCTCATCGCCCACCTCACCGATCCCAGCGGCCGTGCCTACACGCTCACCCTGCTCGCGACCGGGCTCGTGCTCGGTGAACTGCTCGCGCTCCGGCTCGAGGACCGCGGCGCGGTGCCGCTCTCGTACGCCGTGCTCGTGGTACTCGCGTCGACGTTCCAGCTGCGCGAGTACGCGATCGCCGTCGCCGGTGCCGAGGTCGTCTCGATCCTGTTGCGCGTCACCGACCGCCAGCGCGGGCGTCCGGCCGTGTTGTTCGGCGTCCGCATCGCGGTCGCGGCGGCGACCTACGGGGCCTACCAAGGGGCTTGGCACCTCGTCGGTCGGCGCGAAGCGATGGCCCCGGTATTGGTCGCGCTCGGGGCAGCCGCGGCTGCCCAGCTCGCCGTCGACGTGACGGCGAGCAAGGTTTTCCGTCTCGGTGAGTCGTTCTCGGCGCGCGGCCGCCTGGCGTGGTTGGCGATCGCGTCGTCGGGCATGCTCATGGCGATCGGGTACCGGGGTGTCGACGGTATGGGACGAGTCGGCATCCTCGGACCGCTGCTGTTCTCCACGCCGCTGCTGGCCGCGTGGTACGCGTTCGAACGCCTCGACGCGGCCACCCGTTCGTACCGCCAGACGATCGAGGCGCTCGCGATGGCGCCCGGAGCTCGGGGGGATGGTGCCGCCCGGTCACGCCGAGCGAGTTGCCACGCTCGTCTCGGCGATGGGCGAGCAGCTGCGGGATGCCCTCGTCGGAGGTGCGCGATCTCGAGATGGCGGCGCTGCTGCACCATCTCGGACAGGTCACGCTCGACGAACCCGCCGACGGCCGGCGTGTCGACCCTGGAGAGGTCACCTCGGTCACCGGTTCCATGTTCAGCGAGATCCGCCCACTCGTCGCCGCGGGAGAGATCGTCTCCGGTGAGGTCGACGACCCGAAGCGCCGCCTCGCGGTGCAAGCGCTGCAGGCTCGCGAGCGAGTACGACGACCTGACGGTCCGCGACAACGTCCCCGGCAACCTCGCGGTCGAGTCGCTGCGATCGGCGCCGGCCTATGTCTATGACGAGCGGGTGGTCGTCGCTCTGGAGCGGGTGCTCCGCGACCGGGTCAGCGCCAACTCCTGACCGTCCGCCGGATCCGGGCCACGCGCCGCTCGGCGCTCGCCGTGCTCGTGCCGGGTGAGATCGAGGGTCCGGGAGCCACGCTTGCGTCGTGACGGCTTCCTACCCGCCGCTTGGGCTTGCGGCTGACGTTGTACGCGACATCGCACAGGCCGACGGCGAGGATGAGGTCGCCGAAGCTGAGCACCGAGTCGAACGGCCCCTTCAGCACGATGATGTCGGACAGAAACCGGAGCTTGTCGTCGGGCTGTTGCGGGTGATGTTTGACCGTCGGCTTCGTCCAGGCCTCGTTCTGCCATTCGACGGGGAACTTGAACGGCATTCCCTGGTTGAGCGTGATGACCAGGGCGTTGCACGCGATGCCGATGAACACGATGCCCATGCCCCGCAACACGAGATTGCGGGCGGCAAAGGCCAAGATGAGCACGTAGGAGGCGACGAGCAGCCCGAATCCCACGTCGTGCCAGTGCTCACGCGGGATCGTGACGTACTCGAGGGCGATCTGGATCGCGAGCCCCAAGAAGAGGACGAACCCGAATCGCCACCGCACGCCCAGCATGCGGCCGTAGGAGCCGCGTGTGACCGCAGGGTATCGCGAGTGCCACGACGATCGCGATCGCGTACACCGGCACACGGTGAATGGTATGCGAATACCATCCCGAATCGATGGCTAACGAAGTGGTGTACGACAGTGCCGCCGGCGTCGCTCGCGTGACGATCAACCGCCCCGAGCGTCGTAACGCGATGTCCTTCGAGGTCATGCAAGGCCTGCGCGACGCTTTCGGAGACGCCCGGGCCGACGACGCGGTTCGAGTGGTGGTGCTCACGGGCGCGGGCGACAAAGCGTTCTGCGCGGGCGCCGACCTCGGTGGTGGAGGGATCGCCGATGGCGCCGCCTCGGCCCACGACGGGCGCGGTCTGCTCGCCGACCTCTTCCGCGATATGTGGAAGCTCGGCAAGCCGATCGTCGCGCGGGTCCGCGGGTACGCGCTCGCGGGGGGTTTCGGGCTCGCGTGCGCGTGCGATCTCGTCGTCGCGGCCGACGACGCGGTCTTCGGTACCCCCGAGATCAATGTCGGTCTCTGGCCCTACATGATCACCGTTCCCTTGTTGCGCTCCATGCCGGCCAAGACCGCGCTCGACCTGATGATGACCGGACGCCGCGTCGGCGCCGAGGAGGGTGCCCGTATCGGGTTCGTGCAACGTGTCGTCCCGGTGGCCGACCTCGACGGCGCGGTCGATGCCCTGGCCGCCGAGCTGGCGTCGAAGTCGCCGATCGTCATGCGTTGGGGGCGCGATTCGTTCTACCGAGCGTTCGAGCTCGACGCCGATGCAGCACTGTCGTACCTGCAGAGCATGTTGACGGTCACGTCCCAGACCGAGGACGCGGCCGAGGGCGTCGCCGCGTTCGCGCGAAAAGCGCGCCCCGCAGTGGAAAGGCCGGTAGCGATGGCCGACGCCCGTCACGATTGGGGACCTCTCGTCGAGGATCTCGGCGCCCGGAAGGCCCGCGCGCTCGAGATGGGCGGCGAGAAGCTGGTCGAGCGACAACGGTCGCTCGGCAAGCGGACCGTGCGCGAGCGCCTGGACCTGCTCGTCGATCCCGGTACCTGGGTCGAGTACGGCCTTCTCGCCGATCACATGGACGCCGGCCTGGGAGACCGCTATCTCGCTGCCGACGGCGCGATCACGGGTATCGGCGAGATCGACGGTCGGCAGGTCGCGATCGCGGCGTACGACTTCACGGTGATGGCCGGCTCGATGGGGGCGGTGGGGGAGGACAAGATCGCGCGGCATGCGCGCGCACGCGGTGCGCCAACGAATCCCCTTCGTCTGGCTGCTCGACTCCGCGGGTGCGCGCATCCAATCGACCAGCGGATCGACCTTCGCGGGTGCGGGGGCGCTGTTCCGCGAGCAAGTTGCGATGAGTGGGGTAGTTCCGATGGTCGCGGCGATGCTCGGCCACTGCGCCGCGGGGACGGCCTACATACCCGGGCTCGCCGACTTCGTGCCGATGGTGAAGGGCACCTCCTCGATGGCGCTCGGCGGCCGGCACCTCGTGAAGGCCGCCGTCGGAGAGGACGTGACCGAGGAGGAGATGGGCGGTTCGGCCGTCCACACGAAGATCTCCGGTGTCGCCGACCTCGAGGTCGGCGACGACGAGGAGTGTCTGCAGGCCGTGCGCGACTACTTGTCGTTCTTCCCCCAGCACAATCGCGAACGTCCGCCCGTGCGCGAGACGACCGATCCCGTCGACCGGCGGGTCGAAGAGCTCTACGACATCGTCCCGACCGCGCCCCGACGGGCCTACGACGTGCGGAAGGTCGTGCAGGCGGTCGTCGACGACGGCAACGTGTTCTGGATGAAGCCCGAATGGGCGAAGAACCTCGTCACGGGTTTGGCACGCGTCGCCGGCCGGCCGGTGGGGATCGTCGCCAATCAGCCCATGGTTCTCGGGGGTGCGCTCGACGTGAACGCGGCCGACAAGGCCGCGCGGTTCGTCTGGCTGTGCGACGCGTTCAACATCCCTCTCGTCTTTCTCCACGACGTTCCCGGCTTCATCGTCGGCTCGGCGGTCGAGAAGCAGGGCATCATCCGCCACGGCGCCAAGATGCTGTTCGCGGTCAGCGAGGCGACGGTGCCCAAGATCTCGGTGATCCTGCGCAAGAGCTACGGCGCGGGCTACTTCGTGATGAACGGCCTGGCGTACGAGGCCGACTACATCGTCGCGTGGCCCACGGCCGAGATCGCGGTGATGGGCCCCGACGGTGCTGTGAACATCATCCACCGCAGGGTGCTCGACGCGATCGAGGACGACGACGAGCGCGCCGCGAGGCGTCTCGAGCTGGCCGAGGAGATCCGGGCGAACATCGACCCCTACATCGCGGCCGGTCACGCCCAGCTCGACGACGTGATCGACCCCGCGGAGACCCGGACCGCGATCGCCCGGGGGCTGCGGATCACCGCCGACAAGCGCGTCGATCGACCGTGGCGAAAGCACGGCGTGTTGCCGGTCTGAACCCGGCGCCGCCTACGATCCCGTTCATGGCCGAGATCCGAGCGGAGATCACAGCGAACGTGTGGCAAGTCGTTGTCGAAGTGGGGCAGATGATCGCCGAGGGCGACGAGATCTGCATCCTCGAGTCGATGAAGATGGAGATCCCCGTGATCACCGAGGTTCCGGGTGTGGTCCGGGAGCTCGACGTCGAACCCGGCCAGACCGTGCAAGAAGGCGATCGCATCGCGCTCATCGACGAGTCCTGAGCGAGCGCCGCCCGTGATCAGTTTCGAGGAACGAGGCAAGGTCGGCGTCGTCACGATCGACCGCCAGGAACGCCGCAACGCGCTCAACGCCGAGATGTGCGAGGAGATCCGCGGTCGCCTCGAGGGCTCGGACGGCCTGCGGGCGATCGTGATCACCGGTGCGGGCACCGCGTTCTGTGCGGGTGCCGACCTCGTCACCCGCTTCGCCGCCGACGGCGACGCCGAGACCGACACGTTCCGCCCCGCGTTCGAGCAGGTCCTCGATGCCATCGTTGCCCATCCGGCGCCGGTCGTCGCGGCCGTCAACGGCCCCGCGATCGGCGCCGGGATGCAGCTGGCGGTCGCCTGCGACGTCCGCGTCGCCGCCCTCGGAGCCCGGCTCGCCATCCCGGGCGGCAAGCTCGGCATCCATCTGAGCTCGCGCAACATCTGGCGCCTGGCCCAGTTGGTGGGCCAGGGTGCCGCTCGCGACTTCCTGCTCGCCGGGCGCACCGTCGATGCCGACGAGGCTCTGCGCCTGGGCCTGGTGCAGTACGTCGACGGCGACGCGTTGGGCGCGGCGCTGGCGCTGGCCGGTGAGATCGCAGCGTCCGCGCCGTTGACCGTTCGCGGCCACAAGCGCGCGCTGAATCTCGTGGAGGAAGCACAGTGGATCGGTGCCGCCGCTCGCGAGGAGATCGCGCTGCACGAGGCCGCAGCATTTGCCAGCAAGGATCTGCAAGAAGGCATGGCCGCGTTCGCCGACAAGCGCACTCCGGACTTCAAGGGCGAGTAGAGACGGCAATGCGAGAGAGCGGAAGGTGCGCGAAGTGGTAGGCGACATCGAGGACCCGCGCCGACAGGAACCCCCCTTTGTCCTCGGCGAACGAGAGATGCTCGAGCGATGGCTCGAGTTCCACCGGGTCACGCTCATGCTGAAGTGCGAAGGACTGGACGACGAGCAACGCAAGCGCCGTCCCGTCGCGAGCTCCAAGTTGTCACTGCACGGACTGGTCCGGCACATGGCCGAGGTCGAGCGGAATTGGTTTCACCGGGTGCTGTTCGCGCGAACCGGAGACGCCGTACATCTGGTACGACCCTGCGATCGGCGAGGACAGTGATCTCGTACCGCTCGACGACGCCGACTGGAACGTCGACCTCGCCGCGTGGCAGTCCGAGTGCGACGAGAGCCGCGCCGCGGTGGCGGCGCGCCATCTGGACGACACCGGCATCAGCCGGGGCGAGCCGTGCTCGTTGCGCTGGATCTACGTCCACATGATCGAGGAGTACGCGCGTCACAACGGGCACGCCGACCTGATCCGCGAGCTCGTCGACGGATCGGTCGGCTACTGAGCGTCGCCGTCGACGTGCAGTCTGCTCGCCGCACGTGACTAGTCGTCGGCAGATTCTTCTTCGACCTCGGCGTGCACGGTGCCGTTGGAACATTGGGCGCTGATGTTCGAACGATGCTGCGAGTTCTGGAACGACTGTCTGATCCCGCCCGGGCTCTCGACGTCGACGGTTCGCTCGTAGCCGCTCTTCGGCACCGCGGCGACGAACACGATCGTGCCGGGCCCGGAGCAGCGGGTGAGCACGGTTCCGCCCTGTGACGTCGTCGCTGTGTTGCCGGCTCCGACGACCGGTCGTTGTGTCGTCGTCGTCACCTTCGCCGGGGGCGCGGCGCTCGACGTCGTGGGTGGCATCGAGCCCGACGCCGCCGTGTCGGTGGGGCCGGGTGTCGTCGGGGTCGTCGATCTCGGGAGGGTGCTCGAGGTCGATGTCGTCGTCGACTGCCCGCGGCCGGACGGCCTGGTGCTCGAGGACGTCGTGCTCGAAGACCCCGCGCCGGAGAACGATGTGCTCGAGGTCGAGGTCGGATCGGTCGGGGTGGGCCCCGGCCGCGCCGCCGGCGCGGCCAGCTCGTGGTCGATCGCGGTCTGTGACAACCGGGTGACGTCGTTGGGAGCGACGCCGCTGGCGACCCGCGCGACCGCGGCGAAGGCCAGGCTCACCGCCACGACGATGCCGAGCGCCCAGACGCCGGCGAGCAGGAATCCACGCTTCACCAGCCGATTCTCGTCCACGAGGACCACCCGTGGGCACAAATGCGCTGCAAGACCGCGTCAAGCCTCGCCCGCGCCGCCAGTCACGACAACGAGTCCGCCGTACGCTGAGTGCCTCATGGCCAAGGTGCTCATCGTCGAGGACGACGACCGCGTTCGGCTGCCGCTCGTCCACTCCCTGACGACCCGGGGTCACGTCGTCACCGAGGCCGGGAGTGGTCTCCCGGCGCTCCAGTCGATCGTCGACGAGCCTCCCGACGTGGTGCTGCTCGATCTGGGGCTTCCCGACATCGATGGCGGCGACCTCCTCAAGATGCTCCGGGCAATCGAGCGCGGTGCCGTTGATCGTCGGGACCGCGCGCGACGATGAGCGGGAGATCGTCCGGCTGCTCGATGCGGGCGCGGACGACTACATCATCAAGCCCTTCTCCGCCGAGCAGGTCGACGCGCGGGTCCGCGCGCTGTTGCGACGGACCGCGAGCGCGGTGCCGGACCGCATCGAGATCGGCGAGCTCGTCGTCGACGGCACCGCGCGCACGGCCGAGCTCGCGGACAAGCCGCTGGAGCTCAGCCGCAAGGAATTCGACCTGTTGCTCTATCTGGCGCGTCACTGCGGCAGCGTCGTCACGAAGCAGAAGTTGCTCGCCGAGGTGTGGGATCAGCCCTACGGCGGGGTCGAGAAGACGATCGATACCCACCTCTCGTGGCTGAGGGGCAAACTCGGTGAGAGCGCCAGTGCGCCGCGGTACCTGCACACGGTGCGGGGCGTCGGTATCAAGCTCCTCCCGCCGGGGGACTGAGCGAGCGACGTGCGCCGCCAATTCGTGTCCATGACGCTTGCGGTCACGTCGATCGTCGTCATCGCGTTCGTGTTGCCACTGGCGTTCCTCGTGCGCACGATCGCCTCCGACCGCGCGACGAACCGCGCCAACGCGGACGCGCAGTACGTCGCCCAGATCGTGGCCGGCAACCGAGCTGCCGCTCCCGCGCTGGTGGCGCAGGCGGACGCGTCGTCGGTCGGGCGCATCTCCGTCTACTACCCGGACGGCACCGTGGTCGGTGATCCGTCTGCACCTCCCGGCGCCGACAGCCTCCAACTCGCGCGTCGCGGGCGTTCGTTCAGCCGCTCGACCGCGCACGGCGTCGACGTCTTCTTGCCCGTACTCGAGCCTGCCGGCCAGACGGCAGTGGTGCGGGTGAGCGTGTCGCGACACGAGCTCGAGCGCGGAGTGTTGGCCGCGTGGTTGTCGCTCGGAGCTCTCGCCGTCGTGCTCTTACTCGTTGCCGGGCTCGTCGCCGACCGCATGGCGCGGTCGGTCACCAAGCCGATGAACACACTTACCGAGATTGCGCGTCGCCTCGCCGATGGCGACCTCGACGCCCGATCGCGGGTTCAGGGCACCGCCGAGGTCGTCGACGTGAGCCGGGCGCTCGACACGCTCGCAGTCCGGATCGGCGATCTCCTTCAAGCGGAACGGGAGTACGCCGCGGACTTGTCGCACAGTCTGCGAACGCCACTTACCGCACTCCGGCTCGATGCCGAGTTGCTGGCGGACGAGCACGAGGCGCGGCGCATCATGGCGGCAATCGACGACCTCGAGGCAGCCGTCACCACGGTGATCGCGGATACGCGGCGCGAGCGCCCGTCGCCGGAGCAGCGCCGCGCCGACCTCAGCGAGGTAGTGCGCGAGCGGGTGGTGTTCTGGGAGGTGCTGGCGCGTGCGCAGCACCGTCCGCTCGAGCTGCGGCTGTTTCCCGGCGCCCTGCCGGTGGCGGCCCGTCGGCGCGATGTACAGCAGCTCGTCGACGTGCTCGTCGACAATGTGCTCCGACATACGCCGGCCGGCTGCGCCGTACGGGTCACCACCGAATCCGAAGCGTCCGGAGGAGGTCGCCTGCGCGTCGACGACGGCGGGCCGGGATTCCCGACTCGCACGGGCCGTACCACACGAGAGAAGCAGGGGAGCGGCCTCGGCCTCGGTATCGCCCGGCACGTCGCGCGCGATGCGGGAGGATCGGTGACGGTCGGCCACAGCGATCTCGGCGGTACGCGCGTCGAGGTCGTGCTGGGACCTCCTCGGTAGGGCGCAATCCCGTCGTTCGACATTCGACATTCGACATTCGAATTCGATTCGACGTTCGACGTTCGACGTTCGGCGTTCGGCGTTCGCCGGTGCGCGTCCGGCGCAGGTGCGTGAACGCCAATTCGGTGCCAAGCCCGCCGCAAATGATCGGTTCGGGGCTTCTCTCGACTCCCGTTCGGTCCGAGTATGCGACGCGTCACCTGGACGCGAACCGGAGGTTGTCCGTGTCATTCACCAAGACCACGACCCGAGCCCTTGCTGCTTCGATCGCCATCGTCGCGGCCGGCGCAACAGTTGCGGCTGCCGCTGTCTTCCAGTTGCCGATCCTCGGCTTCGGATCGCCCGCCGTCGCGTCGGCGAGTGCAACTCCCGTGAAGCCCACCACGACCGTGGCACCTCGAAAGGTCGTGCCTCGAATCATTGTCAAGACGCGCTACGTCGACGACATCGTGCACCGTCGTGCAGTAGCAAGCGCGCGCGTCCCGGCGCCGAGCTACACGCCACTGGCATCAACGGTCCGCTCGGCGACGACGTTGACGGCGCCCGCGCCACGAACGAGCACCGTTCCCGCGGCGGCCGTTGCTCCGGTGCGGATGCCGACGACGACCACCACCGCGTCGGCGACGTGGACCGACGACGCGCACGGCGAGCACTACGCGGAGACGGATATCCCTGATTCGGGTGCCTCCGGCTCGGCGAACGGTGGCGCGACGGGAGACAAGTGACGACCATGAAGCGGCGTCGGAAAGCAGCGGGCGGCCGGATCGCCGCGACCGGCCTGGGCGCGGGTGCGCTGTTCGGACTCGTCGGAGCCATCGGCGCCCATGCACCGTCGGCATCGAGCACGACGGCAGCGCCCGCGCGCACGACGACCTTGCCGATCGCCGCCGTTCGGCGAGCGCCCACGCCCACGCCGACGACGATCGTCTGGCGGGTGGTGCACCGGGTAGTCGTCGTCAACGATCTGCCGGCCGCGACCGGGTCCGGCTCCGGCGCCGGATCGGCGCGTGGCTACGTGCAGTCGTACCAGCCGAGCGCGAACCGCGCCGCGGCTCCGGCCGCGCCCGCCGCGTCCGTGTCGGCGCCGGCGCCGGCGCCGGCACCGGCGGCCGTCGCTCCGGCACCGGCTCCGCCACCCGCGCCCGCTCCGGCTCCACCCGCCCCCACGTGCCAGGGGTCGAAATGTCCCTGACGACCGCCGAGCGCGCCGGCACGCACCAGGCTGTCAGCTGCCGGGTGGCCGCGATGGGAACGACCGCGGAGATCGTGATCGTCGGTGGCGCGGGTCCCGCTTTGGCCGAGTGGGCGGTCAGCCGTCTCGAATATCTCGAATCGTGCTGGAGTCGGTTCCGCCCCGACAGCGAGCTCTGCGCCCTCGAGCGGCGCGCCGGGGCGGGAGCAGCGGTCGCGTCGTCCGACCTCATCGACGCGGTCGGACACGCGCTGTCGCTCTGGTACGTCACCGATGGCCTCTTCGACCCGACCATTCGCCAGCGCGCTCGAAGCGAGCGGGTACGACCGGACATTTCGCGACGTCGCTCCGTCCGGTCCCGCGTTGCAGGAATCTTGGCAGCCGGCCCCGGGATGCGGTGGTGTGCAGGTCGACCGAGACGCATCGACGGTGACATTGCCCGCGGGTGTCACCGCTCGACCTCGGCGGGGTCGGCAAAGGCCTCGCGGCCGATGTTGTCGCGACCGGGCTCGTCGAGCGTGGCGCGATCGGCGCGTGCGTCGGTCTCGGTGGTGACATCCGCGTCGCCGGTGCTCCCGGCGAGGGTGATGCATGGGAGATCCCGGTCGAGGATCCGCTGGACGAGGCTCGCATGTTGGGGAGCCGCCGGCTTCGCGACGAAGCGATCGTCACGAGCACGACTCGTTTCCGGCGATGGAGCCGCGGCGGGAAGCGGTTGCACCACATCATCGATCCGTTCACCGGTGCGCCCGCCGAACGGGGGGTGACGTCCGTCGTCGCGCAGGCGGACGAGGCATGGTGGGCCGAAGGCGTCGCCAAGGCCGCCCTGGTTGCCGGAACCGAACGCGGGCTCGAGCTGCTCGAGCGGCTCGGGGTCGCCGCGATCGTCGTCGACGCCGACGGCGTGCACCATCCGACGAGCGCGTGGGCCCCAGCATGACTGCGGCGATGGATCCCCGTGTGTGGTGGTGGGTCACCCGAGCCTCGGGGATCGTCGCCTGGGTCGTGGTCGCAGCGGCCGTCGTCTGGGGACTGCTCGCGTCGACGAAGATGATCCGGCGTCGGGGTATGCCGGCGTGGATCCTCGACCTGCACCGATATCTCGGGACGCTCACGATCGTCTTCGTGATCGTCCATGTCGTCGCGATCTGGCTGGACTCGTTCGTGAAGTTCACGCCGAGGCAGCTGTTCGTGCCGTTCGCTTCGACGTGGCGCCCGCACGGGTCGCGTGGGGAATCTTCGCTACGTATCTGCTGCTCGCGGTGCAGATCACCTCGTGGGCCATGCGTCGGCTCCCTCGCAAACTGTGGCATCGCGTGCACGTCCTGAGCCTTCCGATGCTCGCCATCGCGACCGTGCACGGATTCTTGGCGGGCACCGACCGCTCGAACCGCCTGGTGCAGTGGGCGGCGTTCGTCGTGCTCGTCGGCATCGTGTTCTTGGTCGTGACGCGAATCCTCTCGCCGTCGCGAGCCGCTCGAGCCGGTTCGGCAACCGCGATCCGGGAGCCCACGGCGCGAGGCCGCCGCGCAGAACCCGACGAAGTCGCGGTCTGACCGCGGCTACGTCGTCACCACGGGAGCGCGTCGAGATCGACGTTGCCGCCCGAACAGATGACTCCGACGCGTGCTCCGTCGAGCTTTGCGGCACGTGCCGCGGCGAAGGCCACGGCCGCACTCGGCTCGATCAGCTGCTTGGTCCGCTCCCAGACGGCACGCATCGCGTCGACGATCGCGGCTTCGTCCACGAAGACTCGTTCGACGTCGTGCTCGTCGAGTATCGCATCCGTACGAGGTGAGCAACCCGTTCGTAGTCCGTCGGCGATCGTCGCGCTCCGGTCGAGAGGGCAAGCCCCGATCACGCGCAGCGGTGCGACCGCGATGCAGGTACCGGACCCCAAACCGCCGCCGCCGACAGGTGCAACGAGCACGTCGAGATCGGGAACCGTCTCGGCCAGCTCGAGCGCGGCGGTGCCGGCCCCGGCGATCACACGTTCGTCGTCGAAGGGGTGGATCTCGACCACGCCCGTCCGCTCGACCACCTCGGCGAGAGTTGCCTGACACGCGCTTCGAGCGTGTTCGCACACCACGAGATCTCGGCGCCGTTTCTGCCGACGGCTGCCCGCTTCGCGATCGACGTGTTCTCCGGCATCACGACGTAGGCGCGCACACCCCGCACGTCCGCGCCACGAGCGCGAGCGCGGCCGCATGGTTACCCGAGGAGTGCGCGGCGACACCCCGGCGCGCCTCGTCCGGCGGGCAGCGACTGCACCGCGTTCGTCGCGCCGCGATACTTGAACGCACCGATGCGTTGCAGATGCTCCGCCTTCACGAAGACTTCTGCGCCGATCCACTCGCCGAGGGAACGAGACTGCAACACCGGAGTGCGATGTACGAACGGCCGGATTCGTTCCGCCGCAACCTCGATCTGCGCCCGCGTGACACTCAAGGTGGAGCTCAGTAGCCGGCGGGCAGGGCGCGTTCCAAGAAGACGTAGAACGGAAACAATGCGACGACGAACGGCAAGAGACCGATGAACCAGGTCGCGGGGTGCCGCCACCGACGGAATCCCCACCACCAGGCCAGACCGACGATCGCCGTGATGATTCCCCACGCGACGCTCGGGACGAGGCTGCGGGTCTGGCCCGACAGTCCCTCGGCCAGGCCTGCGGCTTGACTGGTCCCGGCTGAAGCCGTTCCGGGGGTGACGGGCTTCGGCTTCGCGGGCTTCGTGGGCTTCGTGCTCTTGCTCGGGACGAGCTTGGCCTTGATCACGATGCGCTGGGACGCCGAGCCCTTCGGATTGCACACGGTGAGTGTCAGCTCGCGCGTCGGGCGTGTTGGCGACCACCCATATGTCGGTCGGCTTCACGATCAGCTGTTGGGTCATGCGGTAGTCGAAGACTCCGCCGACGGCGTCGTGGATGATGATGTCGTCGCCGGGCTTGAGCTTGTCGACGTCGTAGAACGGATGCAGGTACGTGGTGCGGTGGCCGGCGATCGCGGCGTTGCCGAGAGTGCCCGGCAGTGGCGTCCCCGGGTAATGACCGGGTCCCTTCTTCAGGTCGTCTCGCGACGTGCCTTCGACGTACGCGAAATTGGCGCCGATCTTCGGGATCGAAATGATGCCCTCGACCTCACCTTCGGCGGGCGTGGGGGGCGCGGGTCGGATGTTGTCGTAGTGGACCGTCGAGGTGGTCGGCGCGGCCGGCGCCGGGCCCGGCGCTTCGACCGTGGTCGCGGTGGTGGGAACCGGCGCGACCGTGTCGTTTTCCCTGCTCTCCGCGAGCTGGGCGTTCAGTTGCTTCTTGAGGCTCTCCTGAGCGCGGGCCGTGAAGATGCCCGTCCCCCAGAGCTGATAGACGACGAACAGGAGTATCAACAGGCCCAGCGTCACCAGCATCCGGCCGATACCCGCGATCGCACGCCGCACAGGGACTGAATCGTACCGGCTGTGCTCTTGCGCCCACGCGCGGTGGTCGGCCCGGTTCGCAGCCTCCGGCGGCCCCTCCGTAAGCTTGCTGCGTACCGCACCCCCGGTCCCCGGAGCTCAGGTTGCGCTGCGTACGCCTTCGGTCGGCCGTTTGCATGCTCGGACGATTTCCCGCGCTCGCAGGCGTCGATCTCGATGTCGAGACCGGTGAGGTGGTGCTGCTCAGCGGGCCCAACGGCGCGGGAAAGACGACGCTGTTGCGGCTCTGCGCCGGACTACTGGCATTGCGTGCGGGAGAGGCTGAAGTGCTCGGAGTGGACATGGCGGTGGAACCTCGCCGGATTCGCCGGCGCGGTCGCGCTCGTCGGGCACGAGACGTTCTGCTACGACGACCTCACCGTTGCCGAGAACGTGCGTTTCGTGGCTCGTTCGACAGGTCACGCCGCCGGCGACGCCGAAGCCGCGATCGACCGGGTCGGTCTGCGACGGGTTGCCGACGTCGCACACGGTCGGCTGTCCCAGGGTCAGCGGCGGCGCTTGTCGCTCGCCAACGCGTTGGCGCGCAAGCCCCGCCTCCTCCTGCTCGACGAACCGCACGCCGGTCTCGACGAGCATGGCCGCAATGTCTTGGAGGAAGTCGTTGCCGCGTCCGCGGGCGACGGGTGCACGGTGATGCTCGCGTCCCACGAGCTCGACCTCGCGCGCCGGCTTGCGACGCGGGAGGTGCGAGTCGTCGGCGGTCAGGTCCACCCGATCGCCGCGCCCCCGCACTCCGCGCCCCCGCACTCCGCGCCCCCGCACTCCGCGCCCCCGCACTCCGCGCCCCGCACTCCGCGCCCCCGCACCCCGCGCCACTCGACGCCGACCGCGCCGGTCCCCGACGCGCCGACTCCCGTGCCCCCGGCGGAGGCACGCGCATGAGCTTCCTGCGCGATGCGATGCTTGTCGCGGGCAAGGATCTACGCATCGAGCGGCGCTCGAGAGTCGCGTTGCAGCAAATCGTGCCGTTCGGTGCGATCGTGGTGGTGTTGTTCGCATTCGCACTCGATTCCGATCCCACGTTGTTGCGGCAGGCGGCTCCCGGGCTCTTCTGGGCCGCGGTGCTCCTGGCCGTCCTGCTCGCGGTCGGGCGATCGTTCTCGATCGAGGAAGCCAATCGCGCCCGTGACGGTCTCCGTCTTTGCGGGCTCGACGGCGGTTCGATCTTCTTCGGCAAGGCCGCGGCCGTCGCGGTCGAGATGCTGCTGCTCGAGGTGATCGTCGGGGCGGCTGTGGTGGTGCTCTACGACGTCTCGATCCGTGGAGTGGTCATCTTGGTCTGTGCAGCCTTGGCCGCGACCGTCGGACTGGCCGCCACCGGTACGGTCTACGGCGTGTTGGCCGGAGGATTGCGCGCCCGCGAGACGCTCGTTCCACTCCTCATCCTCCCGGCGGTCATGCCGGTGATGATGGGCGCGACGCGATCGTTCCAGGCTGCGCTCCAGGGCACGCCCGGCGACGCGTGGCCGTGGGTGCAGCTGCTCGTCCGCGTTCGCGGTGCTGGCGGTCACGGCGGGCACGGTCGCGTTCGGACCGCTGTTGGAGGAAGCATGAAGCGGCTCTTCCTCGGCGACCACGCTGTCTCGCTCTCGCCGTCACCGCGGTCTTCGCGCTGTGGGTCACGCCGCCGCGCGCCGACCAGGGCTACGACGCGGTCCGACTCTTGTACCTGCACGTGCCCGACCGCCTGGGTCGCGTATCTCGCCTTCGGGGTGACCGCGCTCGGCGTCGGCGTTGTGGTTGTTCCCGCGTACCCGCGACACCGCCTGGGATCTGCTCGCGGGCGCGTCGGCCGAGGTCGGCGTCGTGTTCACGGGTCTCACACTCATGCTCGGGTCGGTGTGGGGTAGGCCCACGTGGGGAACGTGGTGGGAATGGGATGCACGGCTCACCACCACCGCGATTCTCTTCTTCTTGTATCTCGGCTACCTCGCGCTGCGCCGCACCGGCTCGACGGCCGACGAGCGGGGCAAGCGCAGCGCCGTCGCCGCGCTCATCGCGTTCGCCGACGTGCCGATCAGTTACCTCTCGGTCACCTGGTGGCAGACGCTGCACCAGCAGGGCACGGTCTTCAATCCGCAGAACAACGTGCTGATCGATGGGACGATGGCTTTCACGCTCGTGCTCGCCGTCGTTGCCTTCACCCTGCTGTATGCATATCTCGTCCTCGAGCGTTTCCAGCTCGCGCAGCTCGAGGAAGGCCGGGAGGCGCGCGAGCTCGAGCGAGCGATCGCGGAGCGGGTCCGGGCCGACGGTGTGGAGGTCGTCCCCGCATGAGCCACAACTGGAGCTTCGTGATCGCGGGATACGTCGATCACCACCGTGGTGCTCGTCGGCTACTTCGGGTGGATCCGACAGACGGTCACGCCGGCTGCGGCGGAACCTGCATGACGAGACTCGTGACTGACGCCGTCGAACCCGCAACTCCTGCCGCCGCGCAAGCGCAATCGGGCTGCGCTACGTGATCGTCGCGGTGCTCTGTCTCGGTGCCGTCGGGTGGATGATCGTGTTGATGCAGAAGAACGTCGTGTTCTTCAAGACCGTGTCGCAGGCGGTGCACGACGAGGCGCACGATGGTGTGCGAACGATGCGCATCGGCGGCGGTGTCGCTCCCGGCGAGCATCAAGCAACGGCCCAACGGCGCCGACTTCGACCTCACCGAGGGCGGTGTCACCGTCCACATCCACCACATCGGTAACGAGCCGGAGCTCTTCAAGGACTGCGCGCCGGTCGTTGCCGAGGGTCACTGGAGCGCGCGGGGATCGACAACCTTCGACTCGACCCGACTGCTCATCAAGCATGGCGCCGATTACAAGCCTCCGAAGACCGCCACCCAGTGTCCCGCCGATCCCTTCGGCAACGGCAGCTGATCCGAACATGCGCGCATGAGAGCGCAACTCGGCTACGGCTTGCTCACGATCGGCACGGTTGCGGCCGCGCTCGGGCTGGCGACGCTCGCCACGGGGTTGGCGACAGGTCGACCGCGCGCTGCTCGACATGGGTCGCCGTTACATCGTCGGTGATCCTGGTCGACGTCCATCGCCGCGTTCGTCGTCATGGAGACGGCGTTGTACGGCCACGACTTCTCGATCAAGTACGTCGCCGACAACGTCGCGCGCGCGACGCCCGGGTCTGTACACGTTCACGGCTGCATGGAGCGCGCTCGAGGGGTCGATCCTGTTGTGGGCGCTCATCCTCTCGGTCTACGTCGCCGTGACCGCGTGGCGTTTCCGCAACCGTACCGACGACCCGCTCGTCGCGTGGGCGACCCTCGTGCAGTACGGCGTGTTGCTCTTCTTCTTTGCGCTGATGCTCTTCGCGGCCAACCCGTTCAAGGCGCAGCCGGGAACGATTCCTCTCGACGGCGGCGGGCCCGAATCCGCTGCTGCAGAACCACCCGCTCGTCGCGATCCACCCGCCTTTCCTCTACGCGGGCTACGTCGGGCTTCGCGATCCCGTTCTCGTTCGCGGTCGCCGCGCTCGTCACCGGACGGTTCGGTGAGGGTTGGCTGGCCGCGGTGCGCCGGACCACGCTCGTCTCGTGGGGCTTTCTCACCGTCGGCATCGTGCTGGGCGCCTGGTGGAGCTACTCGGTGCTCGGTTGGGGCGGCTTCTGGGGCTGGGATCCGGTCGAGAACGCGTCGCTGCTGCCCTGGCTCACCGCCACCGCGTTCATCCACTCCGTCATGGTGCAGGAGCGACGCGGGATGCTGCGCGTGTGGAACCTCTCGCTCGTGCTCTCGACGTTCTGCCTGACGATCCTCGGTACGTTCCTGACCCGCTCGGGCGTCATCAACTCGGTGCACGCGTTCTCGCAGTCGAGCATCGGACCGTGGCTGTTGACGTTCCTCGGAATGTGCGCGTTCGGCAGCGTCGGCTTGATCGCCTGGCGCGGCGACAAGCTCCGATCTCCGGGCCGCATCGATTCCGCCGGTGTCGCGCGAAGCCGCGTTCCTGTTGAACAACCTGTTGTTCGCGGGCTTCGCGCTCGTCGTGCTCACGGGCACCGTGTTCCCGCTCCTCGTCGAGGCGCTCCAGAACAAGCAGATCACGGTCGGAGAGCCGTACTTCACCCGCCTCGGCGTGCCGATCGGCATCGCGCTGCTGTTCCTGATGGCGATCGGCCCGGTACTGCCCTGGCGGGCCGCGAGCGGTCAGGTCCTGCGCGACCGGTTGCTGATCCCGGCGTGGGCGGGCGCGCTCGACGCTCGTGGTCGCGCTCGTCGCGGGCGCGCACGGCATCGCCAACGTCGGCGCCTTCGCGCTCGGCGCCTTCGCGCTCACGAGCATCGGTCGCACCGTCGTCGATCGGCGTGCGGGCGCGCCGCCGTGCGCACGTCGGAGGCGCTGCCGGTCGCGGCCGCGCGCACCGTGCGTTCGAACCCGCGCCTGTACGGCGGTCTGCTCGTGCACGTCGGCGTGGTCGTCGTCGCGGTCGCGCTGGCCACGACCGGTGGCTACACGACCAAGAAGACGGTCGACTCTCGCGCCGGGCGAGTCGGCGCGAGTGCGCGGGCTACACCGTCACGTATCTCGGCCGCGAGGTCGACCGATCCGCGCAGAAGACGACGATCAAGGCGCGGGTGCACGGGGTGAGCGGCATCGGTGAACTCGCGCCGGCGATCTCGACGTTCCCGAACGCCGCCGAGGGGATCGGCACGCCGTCGATCCACACCACTCCGTGGCGCGACGTCTATCTGACGCTCGTGTCGTCGCCCACGTCCGGGCCGGGTCACGATCGGCGTGCAGGTCGGGACGATGGTGATGTTCTTGTGGATCGGTGGGCTGATCATGGCGCTGGGCTGCGTGCTCGCACTCGTCCCGGCCCGCAAGCGTGACATGCTCGCCGGCGTCGGCAGCGCTCCGCCCGGACGGCGCGGGGTCGACGAGCGGCGAGTCCGCGCCCGCTGGTCGAGGCGCGCACCTGATGCGGCACCGCGACCCGGTGGATCGCGCTCGTCGGTCGCGGTCGTGCTGGTCGCTGTTCGGGTCGTGCTCGCGGTCCAGCACCGGTCGGAGCCGTCGGTGCCGCGCCTCGTGCTGGAGCACGAGCCCGTGCCCGCGTTCACACTCCAGGGGCTCGACGGCAAACCGGTCGAGTCCGCGTCAGCTTGCAGAGCAAGACCTACGTCGTCAACTTCTTCAACAGTTGGTGCATCCCGTGCCAGCAGGAGGAGCCGGCGCCTGAAGGCGTTCTACGCCGAGCACAGTCGGAAGCCGACTTCGCGATGGTCGGCATCATCATCGACGACGACGCCGCGACGATGCGCGACTACGTGAGGAGCAGGGCATCACGTGGCCGGTCGGGGTCGACCCGCACGGCAGCGGCGTCGCTCGAGCTTCGGCACGACCGGTCAACCCGAGACGTATGTGATCGCGCCGGACGGCGTCGCGGTGTGCGGCAACCTCGGTCGCGTCGACGCAGGCCGAGCTCGACGCGTGGCTGCAGGCCGCGCGGACCGGCCAAGAGTGCACGTCGGCGAAGACCTGACGATGAAGCGCGCAACGTTCGTGCCGTGGCTCGCGCTCGGACTCGTCGTCGTCGTCGGCGTCGTCGTGCTCGTGGTGCGCTCCCGGCCCGACAACTCGCCCGCGGCCCGCGCCGTACCGGCTCGAGCACCAGCTCGCGTGCCCGGTGTGCGACGGCCAGTCGGTCGCCGACAGCAACTCGCCGCAGGCCGCGGCGATCCGCGCCGACATCCCGCGCCGCATCGCCGCCGGCCAGTCCGACGCGCGAGATCCGCGCTGCGTACGTCGCGCTCTACAGCGAGAAGATCCTGGAGACGCCGTCGAACTCCGGCCTCGGCATCGTCGCGTGGGGGCTGCCCGGCGCTCGCGCTGATCCTCGGTGCGCGTGGGCATCGGCGTCGCGCGTGCGGCGATGGAGCCACGCGCCCCGCTCGACCGCGACCGACGAGGACGAGGACATCGTGCGCCGGGCCCGTCGACGCACGAGGTCGCGAGGCGACCAGACGCGAGCCGACGACCGGAGGCCGACGCGAAGGCGAGCGACAGTCCCGAGCCGCGAGGAGCTCGAGGACGAGCGCGAATTCCTGCTGCGTTCGCTCGACGATCTCGACAGCTGAGCTCCTCGCCGGCAACATCGATCCCGACACGTATCGGGTGCTGCACGACGACTACACCGCGCGCGCCGTCGGCCGTCATCCAGTCGATCGCCGACGGTGTCGACGCGCAGCTCCCGACACGGCCCGCGTCCCGCCGCTGATGCGCGTGCTCGACGGTCGGCGGCATCGTCGTGTTCGCGGTGCTCGCCGCGGTCCTGCTCGCGCACACGGTCGGCCAGCGTCACCCGGGCCAGCAGATCACCGGCGACGCGCAGTCCGGCGGCAGACGCCGACGACCGCGCTCGACCGGCGATCCGATCGCTGGCCGACCAAGGCGGCCGCCACTGCGCAGCCCGAAGAGCTACGCCGCCCAGATCCGTACGCGCGCGGCGCTGCTGAGCACCGGCGCGTGCACCGGCCGCGATCCAGGAGTACCTCGCGGCCGCGCAAGCTCGACCCGACCCAGGCCGAGCCGCTCGCGTACGCGGGCTGACCTCACCGCGCTCCTCGGCGAGCAGGAGACGACGCGACGCGGCGCCAGGAACGCTCGATCGCGGTCGCGGCCAAGGATCTCGACCAGGCGATCGCGCGTCGATCCGACCTACCCTGACTCCTACGTGTTCAAGGGCGTGCTGCTCACGCAGATCGAGAACAAGCAGTGCGCCGGGCGCGGTCGCGTTCCAGCAGTTCCTCGTGATCGCGCCCGACGACCATCCGCTGCGCCCGCAGGTCCTGACCGCGCTCGCGACGGCGATGAAGGCCGGGCAACTGTCCCGAGCCGAAGACCACACCAACCACCAAGCCGTAAGGAGCCCGTCGTGGCCGCCAAGCAAGATGCCCGAGCCGCAGACCGACGTCGTCGAAGATCTACCGCGTCACGATCACGACCGATCGTGGCGCGATCGTGATGGATCTCGACCCGCAGCTCGCGCCGAACACCGTCAACAACTTCATCGGGCTCGCGCGCCAGGGCTACTACGACAACCTCACGTTCCACCGCGTCGTGCCCGAGTTCGTGATCCAGGGCGGGTGCCCCGAAGGCAGCGGCCGCGGCGGCCCCGGCTACAAGTTCGCCGACGAGCCGGTCAAGGGCGAGTACACGCTCGGCGCGGTCGCGATGGCGAACGCCGGCCCCGACACGAACGGCTCGCAGTTCTTCATCTGCATCGACGACTGCACCCGCAAGCTCACGCCGAACTACAACCTGTTCGGCCACGTGGTCGAGGGCATCGAAGTCGCGCAGGCGACGAAGGTCGGCGACGTGTTCAACAAGTTCGAGGTCGAAGAGCGCGAGCGGTGACCGGTGCGTCGGCCGCGACGCCGACGACGAGTACGACGAGGTCGGCGCCCGAGCCGAGGACGACGCTCGGGGACCCAGAGCCCGGGCGTGGCGGGCCGGAGCGGTAAGAATCGGTTCGTGCGGATCACGGCGAAGGCGGATTACGCGGTGCGGGCGGCGGTCGAGCTCGCCGCGGCCGAGGGGTCGGGCAAGCCGGTCAAGGGTGAGCACCTGGCCGGGCTCCAGGCAGATCCCGCAGAACTTTCTCGAGAACATCCTCACCGAGCTGCGCCGGGCCGGGATCATCCGGACCCGGCGCGGCGCCGACGGGGGATACCAGCTCGCACGGCCGGCGGCCGAGGTCACGGTGGCCGACGTGCTGCGTGCCGTCGAAGGTCCGCTCGCGGCGGTGCAGGGGATCCGGCCCGACAAGCTCTCCTACGGCGGGGCGGCCGAGCGGCTGCCCGAGGTGTGGGTCGCGCTGCGGGCAAGCCTGCGCGACGTCCTCGAGCACGTCACGCTGGCCGACATCGCCCGCGGCCGGCTGCCCGCGGTGGTGAAGGAGCGCACGCGTCCGAAGGACGCGTGGAAGGCGCATTAGGGTCACGTGCTGTGTTCTCGTCGTCGCAGTGGTCGCTGGGGGTCGTCCTCGTCGCGGTCGCGGCGTGGGTTCAGTACCGTTCGCGTCAGGCCCGTATGCGCGACGGTCGCGACGCGTCGCGGCGGCGGTCGGGTTCACGTTCTCGAGCAGAGACGTCGAGCACATCGTCGACCTGCCGTTCGGCTTGTTCTCGCGAGGCAACGGCCGGCGGCGTCGAGTTGGTGATCATCGGGAACGCACAACGGTATACCGATGAAGCATGTTCGACTACTGGTACTACGAGTCGACTCGCGGGCGACGGAGCCGCACGTATCACCGATTCACGTGCGCACTGGTCACCATCCCGGCCGCGTGCCCTCGGTTGCGGCTCGGTCACGAAACGTCCTCACCCGGCTCGGCGGCGACGTCGGTCTGCGACGACGTCGAGCTCGAGTACGACGAGTTCAACCGCAGATTCCGGGTGAAGTGCGACGATCAGAAGTTCGCATTCTCGCTCCTCGACGGTCGCATGATGCAGTGGCTGCTCGTCGACGACGGGTTCGACAGTCTCGAGGTCGACGGTCCCTGGGTACTCGTCGCGGGCACCAAGCTGGACCCGTGCTCACTGGCTCGAGTCTCGGGACGTGGCTCGAGCAGTTCGCTTCGGCAGATCCCGCCGGTCGTGTACTCGACCTACCCGCCCCGCTGAGCGCGTACGATCGCTTCCCGTGACCGGCCCGAGGATCCAATGATCGGCGTCTTCGCCATCGTTGCGATCGTCGGTTTCGCAGCGCTCTCGTTCGCGTCTACAACCGGCTCGTGCACCTCCGGAACGTCACTCGGGAGTCGTGGCGCGACATCGATGCCGAACTGCAACGGCGCTACGACCTCGTGCCCAATCTCGTCAGCACGGTGAAGGGGTACGCGGCGCACGAGCAGCAGACTTTCGAGGCGGTAACGGCGCAGCGCGCCGAGGCGATGGCGGCCGCTCGCCCCGCCGACGAGCAGGCAGCCCGCGAGCAGGCACTCGGCCAGGGCGTCGCACAACTCATGGCGGTGGCCGAGCGCTATCCCGAGCTGCGGGCCAGCGAGCAGTTCCTCGCGCTGCAACGCCAGCTCGCCGACACCGAGGATCGCATCCAGGTCGCCCGGCGGATCTACAACGCCAACGTGCGGGCGTACGACAGCCTCGTGCAGACGTTCCCGACGCTGCTCGTCGCTCGCGCTCCTCGGCTTCTCGCGGCGAGCCCGTATTTCGAGCTGGACCCGGTCGATCACGGGAGGCCGGCCCGCCACCCGTCGGCCCATGAGCGAGGGTGCCGACTTGTCGGCCTCGATGTAGACAAGTAAGATACATGTTGTGCGGTACCTCGACCTCGCCGACGCGCTCCGAGCCCGGATCGTGGCCCGCGACCTCGGAGCCGGCGGCGCGCTGGCCGGGGAGCTCGACCTGGCCCGCGAGTACGGCACCAGCCGGGTCACCGTCCGGCGGGCGCTCGACCTGCTGCGCCAGGAGGGGCTGGTGACGAGTCGGCGGGGCGCGGGCTGGTTCGCCGCGCGTCGACCCGGTCCGCCAGCCGCTCGGGCGCGTCACCACGGTGGAGGCCGCGGTCGAAGCCGCCGGCGCCCGGCCCGGGCCGCGAGATCCTCGGATTCGGTTTCGTCGAGGCGCCGTCGACGGTCGCCGACGCGCTCGCGCGTCGACCCCGGTGCCGACGTGCTGCGGGTCGAGAGGGTGAACCTCGCCGACGACGAGCCGTTCGCGCTGGTGACGGTCTGGGTGCGTGCCGACCTCGGCGCCGACGTGTCGCGTGCCGACGTCGAGCGGGCGACGTTCTACGACCTGTTGCCGCTGCGGGGCGTCGAGCTCGGTTGCGGTGCACCAGACGATCACCGCCGAGATCGCAAGCGCCGACGCGGCGCTCCTCCTCGCGTGCGCGCCCGGGTGCACCCTTGTTGCTCTGTCGGCGCGTCACCTTCGACGCGGCCGGCGTCCCCACGCTCGTTTCCGAGCATCGCTATCCCGCCGACCGAACCACATTCGAGATCGAGTTCTCGTTGAGAACAGGAACACTGCAGCATGCCTGACCAGACCGGCCACCGCCCTCGCCTCGAGATCGCTCGTCGAGAGCACGTCTACGCACGCTTTCCGGAACGGATCGCGGTCACGCGCGCGCGTCTCGGCACGGCCGTTGACGTTCGCGGAGAAGGTGCTGGCCGCGCACGCCGACGATCCGCAGCGGCGTCGGCTGGACTCGCGGCGTCGACTACGCCGACTATCGCCCGGACCGCGTCGCGATGCAGGACGCGACCGCGCAGATGGCGTTGCTCCAATTCATGCTCGCGAAGATGCCGTCGGTCGCGGTCCCGACCACGGTGCATTGCGATCACCTGATCCAGGCTCGCGTCGGCGCCGACGCCGACATGCAGGTCGCGCTCGACACCAACCGCGAGGTCTACGAGTTCTTGCGCACGGTGTCGTCGAAGTACGGCATCGGCTTCTGGAAGCCGGGCAGCGGCATCATCCATCAGGTCGTGCTCGAGAACTACGCGTTCCCGGGCGGGATGATGATCGGCACCGACTCGCACACGCCCGAACGCGGGCGGTCTCGGCATGATCGCGATCGGTGTCGGCGGCGCCGACGCGGTCGACGTCATGGCCGGATGGCCCTACAACACCCGCGTGCCGAAGCTCATCGGCGTTCGCCTCACCGGCAGCGCTGTCGGGCTGGACCGCGGCCAAGGACATCATCTTGAAGGTCGCGGGCATCCTCAGCGTCAAGGGGGGCACCGGCGCCATCGTCCAGTACTTCGGCCCGGGCGCGCAGTCGATCTCGGCGACGGGGAAAGCGACTGTCTGCAACATGGGCGCCGAGATCGGCGCAACCTGTTCGCTGTTCGCCTACGACCACAACACGGCGAAATACTTGAAGGCGACCGGGCGCGAGGCTGTGGCCGATCTTGCCGACCGACACGCCGAGCACCTCGTCGACGACGCCGAGGTGGACGCCGATCCCGAACGCTTCTTCGACCGCGTCATCGAGATCGACCTGTCGGCGCTGGAACCGCATCTCGTCGGTCCGCACACGCCCGACCTCGATCGGCCCGTGTCGGAGATCGCGGCCGAGGCCGCGCGCGAGGGTTACCCGCAGGAGATCTCCGCCGCGCTCGTCGGGTCGTGCACGAACTCCTCCTATGAAGACATCGGGCGAGCGGCGCACCTGGCCCGCCAGGCGGCGGCGCGGGGAATGCGCGTCAAGGCGCCGCTCATGATCACGCCGGGGTCCGAACAGGTCCGGGCGACGATCGAGCGCGACGGGCTGCTCGCCGACCTCGAAGCCATCGGCGCGACCGTGCTGGCGAACGCGTGCGGGCCGTGCATCGGGC
Organism: uncultured Actinomycetes bacterium; assembly: GCA_963784845.1. Taxonomy (GTDB): domain Bacteria; phylum Actinomycetota; class Acidimicrobiia; order IMCC26256; family PALSA-610; genus PALSA-610. The sequence goes on from CAWASN010000007.1 coordinate 745,250, forward strand.
AGTGGCGACGCGACGACGCGCCCGACGGACCGAACGTGATCGTGACCTCGTTCAACCGCAACTTCCCGGCCCGGAACGACGGCAACGAGAACACGCTCGCGTTCATCGGCTCGCCGGAGACGGTCGTGGGCATGGCCCTGAGCGGCCGACTCGACGGGTCGTTCCTCCGGGAGTTCGACCCGCCGGTCGCCGACGACCTGCCTGCGCGTGGGTTCGATCGCGGCGCGAGCGGGTTCTCGGCGCCCGCGAGCGATCCGAGCCAGCGTGACGGTCGCGGTTGCGCCGGGTTCCGACCGGCTCGAGCTGCTCGAACCGTTCGCGGCCTGGGACGGCAACGACATCCACGGTCTGCGCGTGCTGCTCAAGGCGAAGGGAAAGTGCACGACCGACCACGTGTCGCCCGCCGGGAAGTGGCTCACATACCGCGGCCACCTCACCAATATCTCCCAGAACCTCTTCCTGGGCGCGGTCAACGCGTTCGCCGACGCGGAGACCGGGCATGGGCGTCGATGCGCGCGAGCGGTTCGCTCGAGCCGCTGCCGGAGCTGGCCCGCGCCTACAAACGCGCGGGATCGAGTGGCTCGCCGTCGGTGACGAGAACTACGGCGAGGGCTCGTCCCGTGAGCACGCGGCGATGGAGCCGCGCTACATGGGGCGGCGCGCCGTCCTGGCACGGTCGTTCGCCCGCATCGCAGAGGCGAATCTCAAGAAGCAGGGCGTGCTCCCGCTCACCTTCGCCGACGCGGCCGACTACGACAAGATCCGCGCCGACGACGTCGTCGACCTCGAGGGTCTCGCCGCGCTCGCCCCGGGCAGCACGCGTGCGGGTCGTGGTGCGCCACTCCGACGGCATCGAGCGAGTCGTTCGCCGCGAAGCACACGCTGTCCGACGAGCACATCGAGTGGTTCAAGGCGGGCTCCGCCCTGAACCTCCTCGCCTCGCCGCTAGCGCCAGCCTCCCGAGCACCGACCCGCCCAACCCAACCCGCACCCAACCCACCCAACACGCATGTGCGAGTAATCCGCGCCAGGCGCGGAGAACTCGCACATCTGTTGGGGGGCTGGGTGGGGGTTCGGCTAGCCGTGGCGGGCGAGCTCGGCGGCGAGATCGAGGCGCTCGGTGATCGCGTCGTGCTCCATGTCGCCCCACTGCTCGCGCGGGACCATCCACATGACCTCGAACTCGTTGCCGTCGGGGTCCTTGGCGTAGAGCGACTTGGTCACGCCGTGGTCGCTCTCGCCGACGAGCGCGCCCAGGCGGACGAGGCGCTCGCGGATCTCGGCGAGATCGATGGATCGTGTCGACCTGCCAGGCGAGGTGGTACAGCCCGACCCGCCCTGCTCGGGCGGGGAGCTTGCGGTCCGAGCGAGAAGAGGCCGAGGTCGTGGTGGTTCTCGGTGCCGGCGGCGCGCATGAACACCGCCGCACCGTCGCCGTAGTCGGCGAGCACCTCGAAGCCGAACGCCTCGGCGTAGAACGCCGCGGCCGCGCGCGTGCGTCGCGCACGTAGAGGACGGCATGGTTCAACCGGCGAATTGTTGCAGTCATGATCGCTCGCAACCCCCGCAGCCGTTCGACGATTCCCGGGAAGACTTCCACGAAGCGCTCGACGTCGGCGCGCGTCGACGACCAGCCGACCGAGAGTCGCAGCGAGCGGTCGGCGTCGACGCCCATCGCTTCCAGGACCGGTGACGGTTCGAGCGTCTCCGACGAGCACGACGAGCCGGAGTGCACGGCGACGCCGTGCTGGTCGAGCGCGAGCAGGATCGGTTCGGCTTCGACGCCCGCCACGCCGAGGCACAGGACGTTGGGCAGCGATGCGTCGCCGAAGCGCTCGACGTCGGGGACCAGATCGATGACCGACGCCGCCCGGTCGATCAGCTCGCGTTGGGCGGCCGGCTCCGGTCGAGGTCGACCGCCTCGCACGCGGCGCCGAATCCGACCCATGCGGGGACGTTCTCGATGCCGGCGCGCCGCGCCCGTTCCTGGGCGCCGCCGACGAGCAGCGGCGGGATGCGAAGGCCTCGCCGCACGAGCAGCGCGCCTGCGCCGAGCGGCCCTCCGAACTTGTGCGCCGTCACCGAGCAGAGATCGGCGCCGAGCGCCGCGAAGTCGACCGGAGGTGGCCTGCAGCCGCGCACGCGTCGACGTGCACGAGCACGGCCGAGTGACCGCGACAGCGCCGCGCACACCTCGGCCGCGGGTTGCACGGTGCCGACCTCGTGGTTCGCGAGCTGCACGCAGACGAGCGCGGTGTCGTCGCGCACCGCGTCGAGATCTCGCCGGCGTCGAAGCGTCCCGTCGCCGTCGACGCCGACCGTCGTCACCTCGGCATTCGTCGGGCGAGCGCGTCGCGTACGCACGAGTGCTCCACCGCGGTCGTGACCGACGTGCTGCCGGCCGCTCCGCCGCGCGCGTCAGCGTCCCGCGATCGCGGTGTTCACCGCTTCGGTTCCCGACGACGTGAACACGACCTCACGCGGCCGGGCCCCGAAGAAGGCCGCGACCTGCTCGCGGGCGATCTCCGACGCGACCCGCGTCGCCCGTCCCTCTCGCGTGCAGGCGCCCGGGATCGCCGAAGGTCGATTCGAGGAACGGTCGCATCGCGTCGAGCGCCTCCGGCGCGCAAGGCGGACGTCGATGCGTGATCGAGGTACGCGCGCGCACCCGTCACCTGGCGGCCTCGCCCTCAGACGCGGGTGACGCAGTGCTGGTCGCCGTCGGGGCGACTCTCGGTCGAGCTGCGGCTGGGTCTCGCCGTAGAGGCCCTCGAGCATGCCGCGCACCATGCCGGTGTCGACCGCGCACAGCACGTGCGGCCACTTCTGGGCGGCCTCGCCGAACGGGCAGTGCTCGGAGACGAGCGTGAGCAGGTTGCCGCGCGCCTCGGCGTGCGCGGCGAAGCCGTGCGCGGTCAGGGCGTCGGCGACGGACGCGACCGCGGCCTTGACCGAGCGGTGTCCCTCGGTTGGCTCCATCCGCGCCGCGATGGAGCGGCCGTAGTCGTAGCCGACCTCTTCGGCGAGGGCGCGGGCCTCTTCGATCGGGAAGCCGCTCGAGCGCACGGGCGAGCAGCGTCGCGAGCAGGTCGTCGCGTTTGGGCGGGAACGAGAGATGGGTGTCGCTCGGCCGACAGCCCGGTAACGCTTCGACGGCCGGCCCGCGGTGACGTGGCGCTCGAGCTCGACGTCGAGATAGCTGCCGCCCGCGAGCTTCTCGAGATGGTGGCGGGCGACGTTCGGGTGGAGGTCGAAGTGCTCGGCGACCTCGGCCGCCTTGGCCCCGTCGGCGGACGAGCGGACGAAGAGGTAGATGTCGCGGCGGGTGGGGTCGCCGAAGGCGCTCGTGACCGCGGCGACCGCGGCGCCGAACTCGTCCGCGGTGAGATCTTCGTTAGCCACGCTGGGTATTGTACCTACGTCGGTAGTGGAAATCCCCGGGAGGCAAGAGATGCCCAACGAGGCCCAGGTGCTCGAAGCCCTGCGCCCGGTCGAAGACCCCGAGATCCACCGCTCGATCGTCGAGTTGAACATGGTCCGCGGGATCGAGATCGACGGCGGGAACGTCAAGGTCACGGTCGCCCTGACGGTCGCCGGCTGCCCGATGCGGACCGAGATCGTCAGGCGGGTCACCGACGCGGTGGCGCCCCTCGAGGGCGTCGCCCGGGTCGACGTCGACCTCGGCGTGATGACCGACGAGGAGCGGGCCGCGCTCGCCCAGCAGCTCCAGGGCGGGCCCGGCGACGGTCGACGACGGCCACGAGCACCGGCCCAACCCCTTCACCGACTCGAACACCCGCATCATCGCCGATCGCGTCGGGCAAGGGCGGTGTCGGCAAGTCGTCGGTGACGACGAACCTCGCGGTCGCGCTCGCGCAGCGAGGGCGCAAGGTCGCCGCGATCGACGCCGACGTGTGGGGCTTCTCGATGCCGCGCATGCTCGGGATCGACCGGCCCGCCGACGGTCATCGACGACGTCATCGTCCCGCCCGACGCCAACGGCGTCACGCTGATCTCGATGGGCTTCTTCGCCCGGGAGGACCAGCCCGTCGTGTGGCGCGGCCCGATGCTGCACAAGGCGCTCGAGCAGTTCCTCACCGACGTGCACTGGGGTGAGCCCGACTACCTCATCGTCGACATGCCCCCCGGCACCGGCGACATCGCGCTCTCGATGGCGCAGTTCCTGCCGCGCGCCGAGGTCGTCGTCGTGACCACGCCGCAGCCCGCGGCGCAGAAGGTCGCGCAGCGGGCCGCGTACATGGCGCGCAAGGTCAACCTCTCGGTCGTCGGCGTCATCGAGAACATGTCGTGGTTCACGTGCGAGCACGGCACGGAGTACCGGCTCTTCGGGGAAGGTGGCGGTCAGGAGCTCGCCGACCAGCTCGAAGTTCCGCTGCTCGGGCAGGTCCCGCTCGTGCCCGAGCTGCGGGCGGGCGCCGACGGCGGCGATCCGATCGTCGTCAGCAACCCCGACGATCCCGCGTCGAAGGCGTTCACGGCGATGGCCGAACGACTCGACGTCGAGATGGCGCCCACGCGCATCTACCGAACCCAGCTCAAGATCGTCTGACGGCTAGGGTCGAGGCATGGAAGTACGCATCGGCGTGGTGTACACAGCCCGCGAGCTCACGGTCGAAACCGACGATTCGGTCGACGGCGTGACCGCGACCATCGAGAGCGCGATGTCGAAGGGCGACACGATCATGTGGCTCACCGACAAGAAGGGCCGCCGGGTCGGCGTACCCGTCGACAAGATCGCGTACGTCGAGATCGTGACCGACGCGGGAAGCCGCAAGGTCGGCTTCGGCGCGAGCTAGCAAACGAGCACCGTCGTGAACGGGCCCGCGCCCGAGCTGCTCGATCGACGGCTTCTCTTCTTCACGGGCAAGGGCGGCGTCGGCAAGAGCACGATGGCCGCGGCCACGGCGTTGCTGGCTTCGAGCATCGGCAAGCGGGTCCTGCTCATCGAGGTCGACGCCAAGGGCGACATCCCCGCGCAGTTCGAGCACGCCCCGGTCGGCTTCACCCCCAAGGAGATCCACCCCGGCGTGCTCGCGATGGCGATGGACACCGAGGCGTCGTTGCAGGAGTACCTGCGACTCAACCTACGAGTGCCGGTCATCGGTCGCATCGGGCCGCTCGCGCGGGCCCTCGACTTCGTCGCGACCGCGGCGCCGGGTGTCAAGGAGATCCTCACGATCGGCAAGATCGTGTGGGAGGTGCGCGAGTCGATCGAGGGCCGGGCCGACTTCGACATCGTGATCGTCGACGCGGCCGCAACGGGTCACATCGTGGCCCAGCTCGGCGCTGCCGACGCGATCCGAGAGCTCGTCGACGTCGGTCCGCTGCGCACGCAGACCCAGTGGGTCTCGGAGCTGCTCGCCGATCCGGCGGTCACCGCTGTCAACGTCGTGACGACACCCGAGGAGATGCCGGTCGCCGAGACGATCGAGCTCGTCGCGCGCATCCGCGACGAGGTCAACGTGCCGCTCGGCAGCGTGGTCGTCAACCGGGTGCTGCCCGAGCTGTTCACACATGCCGACGAGGAGACGTTCGAGGCGCTGCGCGCGCCGAGAGCCGCGCGCGATCATGGCCCGCGCGCGTCGGTCCGGGCGCGACCGACGTGCTCGACGCGGCCCGGCTCGCGGTTTCGCTGCGGCGCACGGGTGCCGACACACCTCGGAGCTCCTGCAACGTTCGGTCGACCTGCCACTCCTGTACGTGCCGTACCTCTTCGTGCGTGCGCACGGCCTCCGGGTGACGCGCATGGTCGCCGATGCGCTCGGCGCGGAGCTCGGGCTGTGACCGCGCGGCGCGGTCGGACCGGCGCGCCGAGCCCGGACGCGCGGTCACACTGGAGCAGCTCTTCGCGGCGAAGGAGATCGTCGTGTTCTGCGGCTCGGGCGGCGTCGGCAAGACGTCGGTCGCTGCCGCGGCCGCGCTCGGCGCCACGGTGCACCTCGGCGGCAAGGTGCTCGTGCTCACGATCGACCCGGCCCGCCGGCTCGCGACCGCGCTCGGCCTCGAAGGGCTGGGCAACCGGGCGGCACCGCGTCGCGCCCGAGGTGCTCAAAGCCGCCGGAGTCGACGCCCGGGGCGAGCTGTGGGCGGCGATGCTCGACACCAAGCAGTCGTGGGACGACCTCGTGCTGCGGCACGCGCCCGACGAGGAGACCGCGTACCGGATCCTGGAGAATCGGCTCTACACCAACCTCACCGCTCGGTTCGTGCAGAGTCACGACTACATCGCGATGGAGCGACTGTTCGAGATCCACGCGACGGGTGAGTACGACCTCATCGTGATCGACACCCCGCCGACGCGGAACGCGATCGACTTCCTCGACGCGCCCGCGCGCATGGCCGACTTCTTCGGCGGCCGGCTTGCTGCGCTGGCTGACGCTGCCGTACCGCGTCGGCGGCAAACGCGGCGCGCGCATGATCAACGTCGCCAGCCGACCCTTCTACCAGATGGCCGACCGCATGCTCGGCAGCAAGTTCCTGCAGGACATCGCCGAGTTCTTCCTGAACTTCCAGTCGATGTACGACGGGTTCGTCGACGCGTGCGCAGGCCGTCGAACGTCTGCTGCACGACAAGCGCACGACGTTCGCGGTCGTCACGACGCTCGAGGCCGCGCCGTTGCACGAGGCCGAGCGGTTCTGCGAGACGTTCGTGCGCGCGCGACTTCCATCTCGGTGCGCTCGTGCTGAACAAGACGCTCCCGGATTCGCTTGCGCGATCCCGACGGCGCGGCGCGGCGACGGCGTGCATCGACGACGCCGGCCCGCTCGCCGACGCGCTCCTCGAGACCGGTGACGGACCGCTCGCCGATCGCGACCGCACGGCCCGGGTGCTGCGAACGGTCGGGGAGTCGTACCGCAACTTCTCCGTGGTCGCGATGCGCGAGGCCGAACTGCGGGCCGAGCTCGCACGCGTGCCCGATGTCGTCGCGCGGGTCCCGAGCTTCTCCGACGACATCAGCGACGTCGACGGGCTCGACGCGATCAGCCGGTACCTGTTCAGCGGACCGGCGTCATGAGCACGCTCGACGACTCTCGCGCTCGCCGCGCACGGCGGCTCTCGCGGCGCCGACCTCGTGCACATGGAGCGCCTGGTCTCGACGTGGCGTCACCTCGCCGACCTCTCGTTCGCCGACCTGCTGCTGCTCGCGCCGATCAGCGGGCGAGGAGGGCCACCGCTTCGTCGTGCTCGCCCAGGTTCGGCCGGTGACGGGGCAGACGAACTACCCGCAGGATCTCGTCGGCAACGTCGTCGACGAGGTGGAGCGGCCGCTCTACGCCCGCGTGCTGGCGCTCGGCGGACATCGTGCGCGGCGACACCGCCGCGCTCGGATCGAAGGATCGGGTGCGGGTGCAGGTCATCCCGGTGCGGCGCGAGGACCGCCTCATCGGGCTCGTCACACGGGAAGAGTCGATGACGCTCGCCCGCCGGTCCGGCGAGCTCGAACGCACGTACTTCGAGGTGTTCGACCGGTTCGCCCGCATGATCGCCGACGGCACCTTCCCGTTCGACGTCGACGAGGTCGAGATGGAGAGCGCCCGCCGCGTCGGCGACGGCGTGATCGTCATCGACGCCGAGACCCGGGTGAAGTTCGCGAGCCCGAACGCGGTGAGCTCGCTGCACCGCATGGGCATCCACACCTACGCGCAGACGCAGCGCTTGATCGACATCGGCTTCGACGACGATGCCGCGCGCGAGCGCGATGCTTCTGCACCTCCCGGTCGCCGAGGAGATCGAGCGCGACGACGTTTCGGTGCTCGTGCCGGGTCCTCCCGCTGGTCGATCAGAAGCAGCCGGCCGGTGCGCTCGTGCTGATGCGCGACGTCAGCGACCTCCGGCGCCGCGACCGGTTGCTGCTCTCGAAGGACGCGACCATCCGCGAGATCCATCACCGGGTGAAGAACAACCTCCAGACGATCGCGTCGCTGCTGCGACTCCAGGCCCGCCGCCTGCAGTCGCCGGAGGGCCGGCCGCGCTGGTGGAGTCGGAGCGCCGCATCCGCTCGATCGCGATCGTGCACGAGACGCTGTCGCGAGACGCCGGCGACGTCGTCTCGTTCAACGAGATCGTGCGGCCGCTCGCGCGTCTGGTCGAGGACGCGGCGTCGTCGCCCGAGCTCACGATCCGGTTCAAGGTCGAAGGCGACGCCGGCGAGCTGCCCGGCGAGGTCGCGACGCCGCTCGCGGTCGTGCTGAACGAGCTCATGCAGAACGCGGTCGACCATGCGTTCGCCGACGGTGCTCGGCCGGCGAGGCCTGTCGAGGTGATGCTCGAGCGCGACCGACGGTCACGTCGACGATGGAGGTGCGCGACAACGGCGCCGGGCTCCCGACGAGTTCACGCTGGAGGAGGTCGCGCGGGCTCGGCCTGTCGATCGTGCAGGCGCTCGTCACGAGCGAGCTGCAGGGCTCGATCGAGATGCACAACGACAACGGCACGTCGGTGCGCGTGCGCGGTCCCGGTCGAGATGCCGCGGGTCGAGCTGTAGAGCCGTCGCGCTGCGAAGTCGTTGCGGTCGCGGGCGGGATCGCCAGGCCAGGCGGGCTGCGGACGGCCGTGACGTCGGGGCCCTTGCGCCGCCGGCGCCGCTCGTCTTCGGTCAGTGCCGCCCCAGACGCCCGACTCCTGGTTGGTCGCCGAGCGCGAACTCGAGGCACTGGGTGGTCACCGGGCACTGCGTCGCAGACCTGCTTGGCGGCGTCGATCTGGTCGAGCGCGAGGCCGGTCGTCCCGATCGGGAAGAAGAGCTCGGGGCTGGTGTCGCGACAGGATGCCCGGTCGCGCCAGTCCTCGGCGTCCCAATCGTGGGTTCGGATCCAGGTCAACGCCACGTGTCGATCCCCCCTGTTGGGTCGCATAGCGCTGGCGGCCACGCCACGAACTTGTGCGCCCGGTCGACAGAATTCCCACGCCTCGACTCCTGAGGCTTGTGCAGGCTAACGGGCGCATGCCGGTCCGGCGGCAAGGGGTCTGACCAGGTCTTTCACGTCCGCAGAGTGGAACGTGTTCCCGCTCGCGCACTCACGTAGCGGACCCGCGGGCCGCCTCTAGGCTGGCGTCATGGACCAACGTCCGCTCGTCCTCGGTCACCGCGGCGCGTCTGCGCGTCCGGCCCGAGAACACCATTGCCGCGTTCGCGAAGGCCCGTGAGCTCGGCGCCGACGGCGTCGAGCTCGACGTGCGGCGCACCGCCGACGGCCTGCTCGTCGTGCACCACGATCCCGCACGTCGAGGGTCTCGGCCTGATCGTCGATCAGCCGTTCGCGAAGCTCCGGGCCGCGCACCCCGAGATCCCGACACTCGCCGAGGCCCTCGACGCGTGCTGCGGGCATGATCGTCAACGTCGAGGTCAAGTGCCTGCCGTGGGAGCCCGACGCCGACACGCCCGATCACGACGTTGCGCGCGGTGGTCGAGGTCGTGCGCGGAGCGCTGCGGTCGCCAACGACGATGTGATCGTCTCGTCGTTCGACCTCGCCGCCGTCGACGCGTGTCCGCGATCGCGCCGGAGCTCTCGACCGGCGTGGCTGACGCAGCGGTCAGGAGATGTCCGCGGCCGCGTCGATCGCGCGGCGAGCACGGGCACCCGTGGCTCAACCCCGATCGCGTGGCCGCGCTCGCGCGGCGCCGACGAGCGATATCGCGCCGCGCACGCGCTGCCGGGCGTCCGCCTCAACGTGTGGACGGTCGACGATCCCGCCGAGATCGCTCGCACCTCGCCGGCCGCGGGCGTCGACGGCATCATCACCAACGTTCCCGACGTCGCAATCGCGGCGCTCGAACACAGGCGGGGCGAGGAGCGGCGGGTCAAGGGACGCGGTCGCCGGGGTTGACTGCTCAGGGAAGCACGACGGTGAGCGCGTCCGGTTCGTACTCGATGTCGAGCTGCTGCGTGTCGCCGACGTCGTCGCCGTCGACCTGGTACGCAAACGGCTCGGCGCTGCGGACGAGGATCCGATGCACGTCCCGGCGATGGTCGACCCCGCGGCGGTGTTCGAGGAACTTGCCCGGAACGCATCGCCGAGGCGGCGCCGCCGAGGAGCGTGAAGGCATCGAGGGCGTGAAACGCGGTGAGCGGCGAGGGGGGTGTCGAGGCCGGCGTTCCGGCGCGACGTGCGAGCGGGAGCCGGCCGAGGAACGTGTACGGGTCGGTCTTGGAGACGATCGACGAAGCGCACGCCCTCGATGACCTCGCCGCGTGTCGAGCTCGAGATCGAGCCGGGTCCGGGGCCCTTCGTGGCGGAAGAACGCCTCGAAGGCGGCGGCGACGTGCAGCGGATGCGACGAGATGCGCTTGAGCTCGCCGTAGCGCTCGACCCGCCGGATGACCGAGGCGTCGAAGCCGATCCCGGTGTTGAACAAGAACGGGCGGTCGTTGGCGCGGCCGACGCCGATGCGCTTCGTCGAACGCTCGCTCGAGTGAGCGGAGCAGCTCACCGGTCGCGTCGATCGCGTCGGTCGAGAAACCGAGCGTCTGCGCGTATACGTTCGTCGAGCCGCCGGGCAGGGGAGCGAGCGCGGTGTCGGTGTGCAGCAGACCCGTCGGCCGCCTCGTTCAACGTGCCGTCGCCGGCGAGCACGACCGACGACGTCGAAGCCGTCGTTCGCGGCGGCGTGCGCGAGCCGGGTCGCGTGACCGCGACGCGACGTCTCCGCGACCTCCACTTCGTGATGCGCCGCGAGCAGCTTGCGGATCATCACGCGCTTGCGGGCCGTCACCGACGACGCGGTCGCGTTGACGAGGAGCAGCACCCGCATCGCCGGAGGGTAGCGGCGCCCGGGGCCGTAGGCTCGCACGCCGTGTCTGCCCGTGCCCTCGCCGCGCTGACGGCGGAGATCATCGATTGCCGCGCGTGCCCGCGGCTCGTCGCTTGGCGCGAGCAGGTCGCCCGGGAGAAGCGGGCCTCGTTTCGCGACGAGGAGTATTGGGGTCGACCCGTACCGGGCTTCGGGGACCCTCGGGCCCGGCTCGGGATCGTCGGGACTCGCGCCGCCGCGCACGGCGGTAACCGCACCGGACGGGTGTTCACGGGCGATCGTTCCGGTGACTTCCTGTTCGCCTCGATGCACCGTACGGGTTTTGCCAACCAGGCCGAGTCGATCCGGATCGACGACGGGCTTGCAGCTCCTCGACGCGTACATCGCGGCCGCCGTGCGTTGCGCGCCGCCGGCCAACAAGCCGACGCCCGAGGAGCGTGACACCTGCATGCCCTACCTCGTGCGCGAGCTGCAGTTGCTCACGCACCTCCGGGTGATCGTTGTGCTCGGAGCGTTCGGGTACGAGGCGACGTGGAAGACACTGCGTTCGAGCCGGCGCCCCGGCATCGAGCTTCCGGCGCGGCGCCCGCGTTTCGCGCCACGGTCTCGAGGTGCGCTGCGGAGCCCTGACCATCGTCGGTGCGTTTCATCCCAGCCAACAGAACACTTTCACCGGAAGGCTCACGCCGCCGATGCTCGACGACGTGTTTCTACGGGCGCGTCACTTGATCAGCGCGGCGAGCTCACCGGCTCCGTAGACGACGGCGATGATGCCGAGGACGGAGCCGACGCTGTATCGCAACAGCCGGTCGGCCGCGTTGATCGTGAGGTGCGCGCCGATGCGGGCGCCGGGGACCACGCCGACCGAGAGTGCCATCGCGAACGTCCAATCGATGTGGCCGAGGTACCAGTGCGTGAGCGTGCCCGGGATCGCGAAGATGCCTACGCAAGCGAGCGATGTTGCGATGCTCGGTTTCAACGGCAGGCCGACCCAGGCCGAGAAGGCCGGCACCATGAGGATGCCTCCGCCGACGCCGAGCAGCCCGAGAGCGCGCCCGCGGCGACGCCGATCGTCGCGAGCCGCCACAGCTCGTCGTTGATCGGTGAACCGGAACGCTCGAGCGTCCGCGCGGTGGGGAAGGCCGTGCGGTAGGCCGTGTACGCGACGAGGAGCGCGGTCAGGATCATCAGCGCGTGACCGTTGCCGGGTATGGCGCCGGAGAGACGGGAACCGGCGACCGACGCGGGGACACCGAAGGTCGAGGTGAGCACGACGACGCGCGGACGGATCATGTTCTCGTGGCGGTAGCGCAGTGATCCCGCGATCGACGAGGGCAGGATCGACGGCAGCGTCGAACCGATTGCCTGCAGCGCGGTGCCCCGAGTGCGCGGATCGCCGGCGTCGAGACCACGGCGCCTCCGATCCCGAACATCCCCGACAACATGCCGGTGGCGACGCCTGCGAACACCGTGATGACGACTTCGACCCACACCGGCACCTCGGGAAGGTAACCCGCCGTGTCGCGGGAACGCCCATGAACGCCGGACCCCGAGGAACTACGCTGACCGTATGACGAGCGATCTCGATCTCCGCGGCGTCTGGGTGCCGCTCATCACGCCGTTCGACGCCCGCGGCGCGGTCGACGTTGCTGCGATCGAACGCCTGTGCCACGAGTACTCGACCGCGGGCGTGGCCGGCATCGTCGCCCTCGGGACCACCGGCGAAGCGAGCTCGCTCTCGGGCGAGGAGAAGAAATCCGTCATCGACTCGGTCGTGCGTGCGTGCAAGGACGCGGGCACGCGGGTGATCGTCGGCACCGGATCGAACAACACCGACTCGACCATCGCGGCGACCGCTGAACTCGGTCGCATCGACGGCGTGGCCGGTGCACTGGTCGTGGTTCCGTACTACGTGCGTCCTTCGGTCGCCGGTATCGTCGCGCACTTCGAGGCGGTCGCGGCGGCCAGCCCCGTTCCCGTCGTCGTGTACAACATTCCGGCGCGCACCGGGCGCGACCTCGGTGCGGCGGGTCTGCTCGAGCTGGCCCGGGTCCCGAATGTCGCAGGGGTCAAGCAAGCGGTCGCCACGCTCGACGCCGACACGCTCGAAGTGCTCGCTCGCGCACCCGAGGGATTCTCGGTGCTCGGCGGTGAGGACACGTTGCTGTTCCCGCTGATGTGCATGGGGGCGGTCGGGACGATCTCGGCCGCCGCCCACCTCTGCACGGAGCGGTTCGTCGCGATGATCGAGTGCGGGCTGGCCGGCAAGATCGAGGACGGGCGCGCCCACTCCGAGGCATTGCTGGCGGTGATCCGGGCCGCGTTCGCCGAGCCGAATCCCGCGGTCTTCAAGGGTGTCCTGCACGCCCAGGGCCGAATCGCCACGCCCGACGTGCGCCTGCCACTCATGAACGGATCGGCCGCCGCGGTCGAGCGTTGCCTCGATGCGGTCCGCCGCGCGTCGCACCCGTAGCCTCGAGGGCGTGTCCCGCCGCGTCGCTTGGTTCCTGATCGCGCTCTGCGCCTGGTCGCTCTATATCTGGATCACACTGATCGTGATCATCGGACGCCAGGACCACCCGATCGGGTTCAAGGTCGTCCACGACACGCTCGCGGTGATCTCGATGGCCTTCGGCATCGGCGCCGGCTACGTCGGCTACCGCGCCCTCCGCTCCCGCTAGAACCCCCTCGGTAGGGTCCACCAACAGTGTGGCGAGTTTTCGGCGCATAGCGCCGAAAACCCGCACATCACGTGCAGGCGATCGGTCGACTTCATGGCTTCACGCAGGGCGAGATGCGTTTGCCCGGACCGTGGACGATGCCGGAGGGATCGAAGAGCGCGGTCAATGACGGCGTGATCGTCGTGTCGACTCCGTCTTGGTGGCCGTACCGGTCGACCACCACCGCGACGGAGTGGCCCGGCTTGACCGTGATCCGGAACGACTCGGGGAGGTCGCTCGGCTTGGTGCTCTGCACGAGTGCCGGCTGGTCGGCGAAGTCCCGTTTGAAGATCTCGTAGGCGTCGGTGGTACTGACGTACTCGAACGATTGGACGTCCGGATCGGACGCGAGTCGGCCTTGGATCGCCATCGAGTATTCGCGCGCGATCCCGACCTGCAGGAAGACTTCGGCGTCGGTGCTGTACTGATCGGTGACGGTGACGCTCGCCGCGCCGGCCAACGCACGGGCAAGTCCGTTCTCGAAGTTCGGTCCCGGAGTGACTGCATCGATCGCGTACCCGTCGCTCGTCTGCAGTTTGCACAGCGCTGACATCACGGGCTGGGTCGTCATGAGCGACAGGGATGGCCCGGATCGGTCGGCCGCCGGGATCAGTGCGTACCGAGCGACGAGCGAGGACCTGTCGAGGACTTCCTTCACCGCCGCACTCGCGGGAACGACGATCGCGTCGATATGCGTGATCCGATCCGACGAGACTTCCTTGCTCGGAATGCTCGCAACCTGGATCTTGCCCGACTTGCCCCGAGTGATCGCGACCGTTGCCACCACGATTGCGACAACTACGACCGCGGCGATCAACGACACCGCGATCCGGCGTCGGCGCTCGCGTCGGTGCAGCGCGCGGACGTTGCCTTCGAACGGCTCCATCTCGTCCGTGAGCGAGGTGAGCCCGTTCCTGAGCTCATCGAGGTTCATCATCGTTCTCCGTGTCGTCGAGCTCGATCCGCATGCTCGCCATCGCCTGGTGCAACGTCGCCTTCACCGTTCCGGTCGCGCAGCCCATCGCGCCAGCGACATCGGCGAGAGGGAGGTCGGCGAGGTACCGCAGCACCACCGCTTCCCGCTGCCGGGGCGGCAGGGTTGCGATCGCGTCGCGCACCGACACCCGCGTCGCGACCGCGCTCGTGTTGTCGGCGAGGAACTCGGGCGTGGGCGTGCGGTCCCGACGCCGTTCGTTCCGCCGCCAGTGGTCGCGTAGGTGGTTCATCGCGACGACGTAGACCCAACCGTCGGGCCGGTCCATCTCCCGAACCGTGCGCCATCGCCGCAACGCGCGGGCGAAGGCTTCCTGCGCGCCGTCGTACGCGAGGTCGCGGTCGCCGCCGGCGAGGGTCAACGCGCGGGCGACCTTGTCGAAATGGGATTCGTAGAACTCGTCGAACTCCCACTCGGCCACGCCTGGGAAACGTTACGACGCCCCGAAAGGTTTAGCGACGGGAGAAACCGGGTCAGGCCGGGCGCATCGCCTGGTCGAGGAGCGCCCTTTGCTCGGCGTCGTGCACGGTCGAGCTCCCCGTGGCCGGGCTCGGGCTCTCGGTCCGGGCAATGACATCGACGGGACGGCCCGCGGCGACCTCCTCGAGCCGGCGCCGGGCGTAATACCGGGCACCCATGTTGCCGGGCTCCTCCTGGGCCCAGAACACCGCGGCGTCCGGGTAGCGCCGGAGCGCGGCCGCGACCTCGTCGCGCGGCCACGGGTACAACTGCTCCACGCGCACGACCGCGACGGGTGCATGCTCGGTGTCACGGCGGGCGATCAGCTCTTGTCCGAACTTGCCGCTGCAGAAGAGCACGCGGTTGACCTCGGCCGGAGGCGTGGGATCGTCGAGCACGGGCAGGAAGCCGCCGGAGCTGAACGCCGACACCGGCGATGCGCTCACCGGCATGCGCAGGTATCGCTTCGGGGTCATGACGATCAGCGGCTTGCGGGTGCGGTCGTGGACCTGGCGGCGCAAGACGTGGAAGTACTGCGCCGCGGTGGTCGGGTACACGACCCGGATGTTGTCCTGTGCGCACAGTGCGAGGAATCGCTCGAGCCGGGCGGAGGAGTGCTCGGGTCCCTGTCCCTCGAAGCCGTGGGGCAAGAGCATGACGAGGCCGCTGCGTTGGCCCCACTTGTCCTCGGCGGCGACGATGAACTGGTCGATGATCGTCTCCGCGCCGTTGTCGAAATCACCGAACTGCGCTTCCCAACACACGAGCGCGTCGTGATCGGAAACGGAGTATCCGTACTCGAAGCCGAGCGCGGCGAACTCGGAGAGGACCGAGTCGTAGATCATGAACGGCGCCGCGTCGGCGCCGAGGTGCGCGAGGGGCGTGAACTCCTCTTCGGTCCGGTGCTCCACGATGGTCGCGTGGCGCTGGCTGAACGTGCCCCGCCGAGTGTCCTGCCCGGCGACGCGCACCGGTGTTCCCTCCAGCAACAACGAGCCGAACGCGAGCGCCTCGGCCAGCGCCCAGTCGACGTGATCGTCGTCGAATGCCGTCCGGCGCGCCGGCGAGGATGCGGGCGAGCTTCGGGTGGGGCTCGAAGCCGTCGGGGAAGGTCGTCAGCGTCGTGACGATGTGGTCGAGCCGCTCGCGGGCGACGCCGGTGTCGAGGCGCGAGGGCGCCGGCTCGGGGAGACTCGTTCCTATCGTCGCGGGCGGACGCTTGCTGGTCTTGGTCTCGTCGAATGCCTCTTCCAGGCGCGATCGGAAATCTTCCAGCGCACCCTCGGCCTCTTCCAGCGTGAGGTCGCCCCGGTTGACGAGCAACTCGGTGTACAGCTTGCGGATCGATCGCCGCTTCCCGATCACCTCGTACATGCGGGGCTGCGTGAACGCGGGCTCGTCGCTCTCGTTGTGTCCGTAGCGTCGGTAACAGACCATGTCGACAACGACGTCCTTCTTGAACGCGTTGCGGAACTCGAAGGCCAAGCGGATCGTGCGAATCGCAGCTTCCGGGTCGTCGCCGTTCACGTGGAAGATCGGCGCTTGCACCGCCTTGGCGATGTCGGTGGCGTGAACCGTCGAGCGCGGCGAATCCGGGCGTCGTCGTGAAACCCACCTGGTTGTTGACGACGATGTGCACCGTTCCGCCGACGTCGTAACCGGGTAGCTCCGACAGGTTCAAGGTTTCGGCGACGACGCCTTGCCCCGCGAACGCGGCGTCGCCGTGGATCAGAACCGACAGCACCCGTTCGTGGTCGGCGTCGTCAAGGCGGTCCTGTTTGGCGCGGGCCATTCCTTCGGCGACGGGATCGACTGCTTCGAGATGGCTCGGGTTCGCGGCGAGGGTGATGCCGATCGACACGCCCGATGCCGCCGCGTACTTCCCGCCGGCTCCGAGGTGGTATTTCACGTCGCCGGAGCCCTGCGGGACGTTCGGATCGAGCTCGCCCTCGAACTCCCGGAATATCTGTTCGTACGACTTGCCGACGACGTTGGCGAGCACGTTCAACCGGCCCCGGTGCGCCATGCCCATGACGACCTCTTCCATGCCCACGTCGGCGGCGCCCTCGAGGAGGAAGTCGAGCATCGGGATCAGCGTCTCGGCACCTTCGAGACTGAAGCGCTTCTGGCCGAGGAACTTCGTATGGAGGAACCGCTCGAATGCCTCGGCCCCGTTCAATGCCGAAAGGATCCGGCGCTTGTCGTCGAGTGTGGTGTCGGCGTGTGTCGTGTCGCCGTGTATCCCTTCGACCTTGTGCTGTATCCAGGACTTCTGATCCGGCTCCTGGATGTGCATGTACTCGACGCCGATCGTGCGGGCGTAGGCGTCGCGCAGCACCCCGAGGATGTCTCGCAGCTTCATCGACTCGTGGCCCGCGAGGCCACCGGTCGGGAACTCGCGGTCGAGGTCCCAGATCGTGAGGCCCCAATGGTTCGGATCGAGCTCCTCGTGGGTTCGGGGCTCCTTGAGGCCGAGCGGGTCGAGGTTCGCGATCAAGTGCCCACGCACGCGGTACATGTTGATGAGCTGCTGGACGGCAATGATCTTGTCCTGCGCCTCGACCGAGCTGTCGGAAGGGCTGCGGTCCGACGACCAGCGAGCCGGCTCGTACGGGACCGCGAAGCTTGCGAAGAGGTCGTCGTAGAACTCGTCGCCGCCGAGCAGGAGATCGTGCAACGTGGCGAGGAACTCGCCGCTCTCGGCTCCCTGGATGATGCGGTGGTCGTAGGTGCTCGTCAGCGTGACGGTCTTGCTCACGCCGATCTCTGCGAGCGTCTGCGGGTCGGCCCCTTCGTACTCGGGCGGGTAGGTGATCGCCCCGACACCGACGATCACGCCCTGACCGGGCATGAGTCGTGGGACCGAGTGCAGGGTCCCGATCGTTCCCGGATTCGTGAGTGACGCGGTGGTTCCCGCGAAGTCGTCGACAGTGAGCTTGTTCGTGCGGGCCCGCCGGATCAGATCTTCGTACGCGGCGTGGAAGCCGGCGAAGTCGAGCGCGTCGGCGCTCTTGATGTTCGGCACGAGTAGAGTCCGGCTCCCGTCGGCCTTCTGCTGGTCGATCGCGAGGCCGAGGTTCACGCGTTCGTGATGGACGACGCTCGGCGTACCGTCGACGACACCGAAGCTCGCGTTCATGTTCGGGACTCGCTGCAGGGCCCGCACGACGGCGAACCCGATGAGATGGGTGAAGCTCACCTTGCCGCCGCGGTCGCGTGCGAGCTGGTTGTTGAGGATCTGGCGGTTGATCTCCAGCAACTTGGCCGGGAGCGTCCGCACCGACGTTGCCGTGGGGACGGCGAGGCTTGCGACCATGTTGTCGACGATGCGTGCGGACGCGCCGCGCAGTGCCCGCGGCGTGTCGCCGTCGAGCGCGATCGGGGCGCTCGGCGCGGTTGGCTTGGCCACGAGCGGCGGTGGGGGCGAGACCGGGGCCGCGACGTCGGGCCGGGGCTGGTAGTCGGCGAAGAACTCACGCCAGCCTTCCGACACCGCGTTCGGGTTCTCGCGGTACAGGTGGTACATCTCGTCGATCAGTCCGGCGTTGGGACCGAGCTCGGCGAGGCGTGACCGGGCCGGAGTCGCGTCGGTCGTCATTGGGGAACGCACCTCATTCCGGGCGATTGCTCTCTAGGAGGGTATGGCACCCGATCGGCCGGTTCGTACCCGCGCGCAGACGACGGTGAATCCGGTTCCGAAGGGCTCGACCGCGCCGCGAACCTCAGCGCTGAACGAGGTCGCCGAGCCGGAAGGCAAGATCGAGCGACTGGCGGGCGTTGAGGCGTGGGTCGCAGCGGGTCTCGTACTTGTTCTCGAGCTGTTCGCCCCGGACGTCGTCGCCCCCGCCGAGGCACTCGGTGACGTCGTCGCCGGTGAGCTCCACGTGCACCGCGCCGGGCCACACGTCGGCCGTCCGGCACGCCAGAAAGAACTGCTCGACTTCGTGCATGACCGCGTCGAAGTGGCGCGTCTTGTAACCGCTCTCGTGCGCGTACGTGTTGCCGTGCATCGGGTCGCACGCCCACACAACCGGGTGGTTCGCCCGCGAGACGGCGCGCAACAGGGGCGGGAGCTTCTCGGCGACCTTGTCGGCGCCCATGCGGCTGACGAGCACGAGGCGACCCGGCTCCCGGCCGGGGTCGAGGCGGCGGCAGAGGGCGAGGGCGTCCTCGGGGGTGGTCTCGGGTCCGAGCTTCACCCCGACCGGGTTCTGTACCCCGGACAGGAACTCGACATGGGCGCCGTCGAGTTGACGGGTGCGCTCTCCGATCCACAGCAGGTGCGCGGAACAGTCGTACCAGTCGCCGGTCAGGCTGTCGCGGCGGGTCAGTGCTTCCTCGAAGCCGAGGATCAACGCCTCGTGCGAGGTGTAGAAGTCGACCTCGTGGAGCTGCGCTTCGTGCGCGAGGTCGATGCCGCACGCTGCCATGAAGTGGAGCGCCCGCTCGATGCCGTCGGCGACCTCCTCGTAGCGGCGACCTTGTCGGCGGGACGCGATGAACTCGAGGTTCCACTGATGCACCCGGTTGAGGTCGGCGAAGCCGCCCTTGGTAAATCGCGCGCAGCAGATTGAGTGTGGCGGCGGCCTGGTTGTAGCCCCGCAGCATGCGCCGAGGATCGGGCCGACGGGCGATCGCGTCGAACGCGAAGTCGTTGACGATGTCGCCGAAGTACGACGGAAGCTCGCGGCCGTCGCGCGTTTCGACAGGTGACGACCGAGGTTTGGCGAACTGCCCCGCAATCCGGCCCACCTTCACCGTGGGTACACCCGTGCTGTAGGTGAGCACGACCGACATCTGGAGGATCACTTTGAGCTTGTCGCGGATGTTGTCGGCGGTGAACTCGTCGAACGACTCGGCGCAGTCGCCGGCGTGGAGCAAGAAGCCGTCGCCCGTGCTGACGGCGGCGAGCGATTCGCGCGAGTGAGCGGGCCTCGCCGGCGAACACGAGTGGTGGCATGCGCCTGAGCTCGTCGGTCACGAGTTCGAGCTCCGCCGCGTCGGGCCACTCGGGTTGATGCGCGGCGGCGCGCCGGCGCCAGCTCGCGGGTTCCCAGTCGAAGGCGCCGAGAGGCACGGGTGCAGTCATCGGATCACAGGTACGCGCCGGGCGTGCGCTCGGTGGGACCGGCGCCGGTGCCGGCGTCGAGCGAGCGTCGGTTGCGCATGTCCTCGAACTGTCGCTGGGCCTGCATCTGTTGGGTGAACAACGTTGCCTGGATCCCGTGGAACAGCCCTTCGAGCCATCCGACGAGCTGCGCCTGCGCGATCCGTAGTTCCGAGTCGGTGGGTGCGTCGCTCGAGAACGGCAACGTGACCGCCTCCAGCTCGTCGCGCAGGTCGGGGGAGAGGATCTCCTGCAGCTCGTGGATCGAGCGCTCGTGGATCTCCTTCAACAACTTGCGGCCGGCGTCGTCGAGCGGTGCGAGGCGCGCCTCGTCGAGGAGCGCGCGAACCATGGCCGCGATGCGGATCAGCTTCGTCGGGCGCGAGACCTGCTCCTCGCTCTCCGTCGACGCCTCCGGGAGCATCATCGGGCCCTCGACCACTTCGGGCGTGACCGGACCATCGTTCGACGGGGAAGCGCCGGGGCCGGGTTGTATTTGTGTCACGAACGCGGCATGGTACCGGCCCGGCGCTCGTCGTCCCGGAGTGATCCCTCGGCGACGTCCGCCCGAGTCCGTCCCTCGTCCCTCCGGGTCAGACCAACGCCGTCCTGCGCCGCGGCGCCGGGCTGTCGAGCGCAACGAGATTCGCGAGCCGGGGATCGTTCGAGAAGACTTCGATGATCGGTTCGCGCATCCCGAGGCGGCGTTGCAGCCGCTCGACTTCGAGCTCTTGGTCCCAGAGCACGAACGTGACGACGATGCCCTCGTTGCCGGCTCGGGCGGTGCGACCGGAACGATGCACGTACGACTTGTGCTCTTCCGGCGGGTCGTAGTGGACGACCACGTCGACGTCGTCGACGTGGATGCCGCGAGCGGCGACGTCGGTCGCGACGAGTACGCCGTGCTCGTCGTTCTGGAAGTCCTTCAACGCCTTCTCGCGCGCCGACTGGCGCAGGTCGCCGTGGATCGCGGCCGCGGGAATGCCCTCACGCTTGAGTTGCGACACGAGCTTGTCGGCGCCACGCTTGGTTCTGACGAACACCATCGTGCGCTCCACGCCGGCCGAGATCGCGGCGAGCACCTTGATGCGATCGAGCTCGTGCACCTTCAAGAAGCGGTGCAACATGTCGTCGACGTCGGCTTCTTCGGAGACGACTTCGTGCATGACGGGATCGTGCATGTAACGCCGCACCAGCACATCGACCTCGCGGTCGAGCGTGGCCGAGAACAACAGCGTCTGGCGGTCGTTCGAAACCTTGCGCATGATCCACTCGACCTGTGGCAGGAAGCCCATGTCGGCCATGCGGTCGGCCTCGTCGATGATCAGGATCCCGATCTGGTCGAGGTCGAGCTCGCCGCGTTCGAGCAGATCGATCAGTCGTCCCGGGGTGGCGACGGCGACCTCGATGCGCTTGGACAGGTTGCGGATCTGGCGATCCATCGAGGTGCCGCCGTAGAACGCGGCGACGCGTACGCCGATCTGCTTGCCGATCGGGCTCAGCACGTCGACGACCTGTTTGGCGAGCTCTCTCGTGGGGACCAGCACGAGCGCGGTCGGATGACCGGGCTTCGAAGCGGCCGTGGTCTGGATCGCGGGCAACCCGAACGCCAGTGTCTTGCCCGAGCCCGTCTTGGCCTTCCCGCAGACGTCGCGGCCGGCGAGTGCGTCTTCGATCGTCAGGGCCTGGACCGGGAACGGCTCGTTGATGCCTTGTTCCGCGAGGGCGTCGACGATCTCGGCCCGGAGGCCGAGCTCTTGGAATGTGGTCACGTTTCTCCTCAACCTGTACGTCGTATCGGAGGCCGATCCTCGGCATCTCCGGACGGAAACAGATGAGGGACGGCCGCGGGCCCCGGCAGGTGTACGTGGGAACCCGAGCCCTCAGGATAGCTGGTCAGGGCAAATGTCCCGGACACCCGGTTGCCCAGGGCTGTCGCGCGTGGCCGCTGGTCCCGGGGACGGGACCGAATTACCGTCGGGCCGTGCCCTACGCGACCAGACCGATGCACGATGCCGACTCGCACATCATGGAGCCGGCCGACTGGCTGCATCCGTATCTCGAGGCCGGTGTCCGCGAGCGATTCCCGTTCGTATGGAACGACGGTGACGAGGAGACGACGCCACGGGACGCGGTCGAACGGGCGACCGCACGCCATCGCGATCCCGGGTACCGCGCCGACGACGCCGCGCAGATCACCTTGCGCAAGAACTTCCTCGCGACCGGTTCGTTCCTCAACGCCGATCGACCGGGGGCGCTCGACCTCCTCGGGTTCGCGAGCCAACTCGTCTTCGACACCTTCACGAGCCCGAACGTGTTGCGTTTCGATCGTGACGGCGATCACGACCTTGCGGTGAAGCTTGCGCGAGCGCAGCACCGCGCCACGCTCGACTGGTGTTCGGTCGACCCGCGGCTCCTGCCGGTGACTGTCGTCCCGGTCGGCGACATGTCGGCCGCCGTGTCACTCACGACCGAAGCGATCGAGGCCGGGAGCGCCGCGATCTGGATCGGTCAATATCCTGCCGGCCATTCCCCGAGCCACGTCGCGCTCGAGCCCATGTGGGACGCGTGCGCGGAAGCCGGGGTACCGGTCGTGCTGCACGTCGCGGGTGCAGGTGCGAACGTAATGTCACCCGACTTCTTCGACAACGGTCGTCCCGCGGTTCCCGACTTCCACGGCGGTGACACGAACTTCAAGTCGATCGACTATCTGTCGATCCCGCTGCCAGTCATGCAGACGCTGAACGCGTTGATCGTCGACGGCGTGTTGATGCGGCACCCGTCGCTTCGCGTCGGTGTGATCGAGCTCGGAGCGACTTGGGTTCCCGGGTGGATGCGCGCGCTCGACTCCGCGCACGAGGCCTTCCGCAAGAACGAATCCCGCTTACAGGAGATGGACCTTCGCCCGAGCGAGTACGTACAGCGCCAAGTGCGCGTGACGCCCTATCCGCACGAGGACACCGGTTGGACCATCACGAACGCGGGGCCCGACGTGTGCATGTTCTCGTCCGACTTCCCTCACGTCGAGGGCGGGCGCAATCCGATCGCGCGTTTCGAACGCAGTATGGACGCCGCCCACGTCGACGCCGCGGGGCGCGAGCGCTTCTACGTCGACAACTTCGCCGACCTGCTCGGTTCGGTGCTGACTCGCCGCAGCATCCCGGTGCGCGGCTCGACGCGAGAGGGTTCGGCGCGCGCGTACCCGCTCAGCTCTCGCGCGCGGCGCGGAGCGCTCGTCTCCACACGGTGCGGTACGCGTCGATGCCGTCGGGTGACAGCGCGGCTTCGGGGCCGGTAGCGATCGACACTCGCTCGGGCACGCTGCCCCAGACCGCGACGTTCGCCTCCGTCCACGCATCGACGACCTCCTGGTAGTCGCGCGTGTACGTGCGCGCCGACGAGATCACGAGACCGACGGGGAGCTTGCGTGGCACGAGGTCGAGCACGGCTTCGACGCGAGCCGTCTCCACGCCCCCGACGCGGGTCGGCACGATGACCACGTCGGCGCGTTCGATCGCCTTCGCCAGGAGACGCTCGTTGCCGGGTGGGGTGTCGACGACCGCGACCTCCTCGGCGTCGATCCTGTCGAGCGCTTTCAGCAAGAGGCGGTCGGTCGGGGCCTCCACGAGACCGACCCGCTCGAGGTACTGATCCTCGGTGCTCTCGATCCAGTCGGCGGCGCTGGCCTGGGGGTCGGCGTCGATGAGGGTGGCCGGTCGCCGGGCCGCTGCCAGGGCCGCCAGGTATACCGATGTGGTGGTCTTGCCGACCCCACCTTTGAGCGCGGCCACGATGATGATCATCGCCCGAACGTATCGAGTCCGGCCGCGACGGTGGCGCCGAGCGGCCCCGGCCGCACTCCGATGGAGATTCCCTACCTACGGGTAGGTAGGCTCAAGGTATGACCCTCACGAACCAGCGAGATCTGGTCGAGATCTTGGTCCCTCAGGTCGAGCGTCTGTACGAACGGCACCTGGCGACGACGAAGTCGTGGATGCCCCACGACCTGATCCCGTGGGAGCGCGCCGTCGAGTCGGATCCGCGCGGCGCCTTCGACGAGGTGCGGTCGCCACTCCCGGGCGGCGTACGGAGCGCGCTCATCGTCAACCTCCTGACCGAGGACAACCTCCCGTACTACTTCGAGACCATCAACCGGATGTTCGCGAACGACGTCTGGCGCGAGTGGGCCCGGCGTTGGACCGCCGAGGAGATGCGGCACGCGATCGTGATCCGGGACTACATGGCGGTTACCCACGCCGTCGATCTCGATGCGCTCGAGCATGCGCGCGATGCACCAGGTCTGTGGCGGGCAGGTGCCCCAGCCGGGATCCGCGGCGGACGTGCTCGCGTACGTCGCGCTGCAAGAGTTGGCAACGCGGATCTCGCACCGCAACACCGGGAACCTGCTCCAAGACGAATCCGGGTACCGGGTGATGGCGCGCGTCGCCGCGGACGAGAACCTCCATTACCTCTTCTATCGCGATCTCGTCTCGGCCGCGCTCGAGATCGATCCTTCGGGAACGGTGTGCGCGATCGAGCGGCAGGTGCGGACGTTCGAGATGCCCGGCGCGGGAATCCCCGACTTCACCGCGCACGCGACGGCCATCGCCGCCGCGGGCATCTACGACCTGGCGTTGCACCACGACCAGGTGCTCGTTCCCGTCGTGCTGCGGCACTGGGGTATCGGGACGATCGAGGGCCTGAGCCCGGAGGCCGAGATCGCGCGCGAACGTATCGTCCATCACATCTCGCGGATCGAGCGGATCGGTCGACGCCTCGCGAGCCGGCGAGCATCGGCGCCAGTCGGCTGATCGACTCCCGTCCGCGAGGACTGCGCCGCTCGACACTTGGGTGCGACGCTCGGGCGTACTTCCGCGTTCTGCGCGAAGCCGGTCGTCTCGGCAAGGATGAGCGGTGTGAAGGTGATCGAGGTCAACGGCTTGCGCAAGTCGTACGGCGACTTCACGGCGGTCCGGGACCTGAGCTTTCACGTCGACGAGGGCGAGGTGGTAGCGGTCCTCGGTCCCAATGGGGCCGGCAAGACGACCACGGTCGAGATTCTCGAGGGCTTCCGCGACCGCGACGACGGCGAAGTGACCGTCCTCGGTTTCGATCCGTCGCACGGCGGGGCGGACTTCCGATCCCGGATCGGGATCGTGTTGCAGTCCGGCAGCTTCGATGCGTATCTCACCGCCCGCGAGATGCTCGAGATGTACGCCGGCTACTACCCGCATCCGCGCTCGGTCGACGAGGTGATCCATCTCGTCGACCTCGGTGAGAAGTCGACGAGCCGCGTGCGCACGCTGTCGGGCGGTCAGCAGCGTCGGCTCGACCTCGGGCTCGGGCTCATCGGCGATCCGGAGCTGCTGTTCCTCGACGAGCCGACGACGGGATTCGACCCGTCGGCGCGGCGCCAGGCATGGGATGTCATCCGGCGCCTGAGCGACCTGGGCAAGACAGTGCTCCTCACCACTCACTACATGGAAGAGGCGCAGGCGCTGGCAGACCGTGTCGTGGTCATCGCGGCGGGCCGGAAGGTGGCCGACGGATCGCCGGATTCGATCGGTGGTCGGTCCAGGGCCGAGGTGACCATCCGGTTCGACCTGCCGGCAGGCGTGACGGTGAGCGACCTGCCCGTCGCCGCGACCGAGGGTGCGGCCCGCGTTGCCTTCATCCGGACCGCGCAGCCCACCCCCGTCCTCGGTGCGCTCACCGCGTGGGCGATCGGGCGCGGCGAGGAGCTCGAGGGACTTACCGTCGAACGCCCGTCGCTCGAAGACGTGTACCTGGAGCTCACCGGCGAGCGCGACGACGCGTGAGCGCCTTCGTGAAGGCGGTGTTCCGCCAGGTGCGTTGGGAGCGCAAGATGTTCTGGCGCAATCCCGCGTCGGCCGGTTTCACCTTCGCGTTCCCGCTGATGTTCCTGGTCATCTTCGCGGCGATCTACGGCAACGATCGGATACGTCTCGCGCACGGCACGGTGCGATTCGCGCAGTACTACGTGCCCGCCATCGTCGCCTTCGGCGTGATCTCCGCGTGCTACTCGAACCTCGCGTTCTCGATCTCGGTCCGGCGCGATCGAGGCACGTTGAAGCGCGTGCGCGGTACGCCGTTGCCGCCCGCCGTCTATTTGTCGGGGATCGTCGGCAACGCCGTCTTCGTCGCTACCATCCTCACGGCGCTCACCATCACCCTCGGCCTGACCGCATACGGTGTCACCCTTCCTCACCGGTACCTCGCGTTGATCCTGACCGTCGCGCTCGGCGCGTTCTGCTTCACCGCGTGCGGAGCAGCCGTCGCCACGTTCATACCGAACGAGGATGCAGCACCCGCCATCGTGAACTTTGTGATGTTCCCGTTGCTCTTCATCTCCGGAGTGTTCGGCCGGATCGCGAACACGTCGGTACCGGGCCGGATCGCGGCGGTGTTCCCCGTTCGCCATCTCGCGCAGCAGATCGTGGCGGTCTTCGACCCGACGACGCGTGGCACCGGAGTGTCGGGCGTGCATGTCGCGGTGCTGGTCGCGTGGGGGATCGCGGCGCTCGTCGTGGCAGCCAAGCGCTTCCGTTGGGATCCACCGCGGCGGTAGTCCGTTCGCAACCGGATCGGTAGGGTGCGGCGATGGGCCCTGCGGAACCCTTGACGGCTCCCGACGGCCTGCTCCTGCGATCGTCGAAAGGCAGGATCGCCCTCGTCGCCACGGTGGGTGCGAGTGGCATGGCGATGCTCGACGGCACGATCGTCAACGTCGCCTTGCCGCACATCGGATCCGACTTCGAGGCGAGCGTGAGCGCATTGCAATGGGTTTTGACCGGTTACCTGCTCGCGCTCGCGTCGCTCATCCTGCTGGGTGGCGCGCTGGGTGACCGATTCGGGCGGCGCCGGGTCTTCGTGATCGGCACCGTGTGGTTCGCGACGGCTTCGTTGTCGTGCGGGGCCGCGCCGAACGTCGACGTGCTGGTGGTCGCGCGGGTGTTCCAGGGCGTCGGAGCGGCGTTGCTCACCCCGGGAAGTCTCGCGATCCTCCAGGCCAGCTTCCGTCAGGACGACCGTGCCGCCGCGGTCGGTGCCTGGTCGGGGCTCGGTGGTGTCGCCGGGGCCGTCGGCCCGTTCCTCGGGGGCTGGTTGGTCGACGGGCCGGGCTGGCGCTGGGCGTTCCTCGTCAACGTCCCCGTCGCGGTGCTGGTCGTCATCTGCGCGCGGTCCGCAGTGCCCGAATCGCGCGATCCGCACGCGGCCGGGGGACTCGATCTCGTCGGCGCGACGATCGCCGTGCTCAGCCTGGGCGCGGCCACGTGGGCGTTGACCGAAGCCGGCCCGCGCGGGTGGACCGACGCCGCGGTCGTCGGCACGGGCGCGCTCGCCGTCGTCGGCGGCGTCGCATTCGTACGGCGGATGCGCCACGCACGCGATGCACTCGTCCCGCCGACGCTGTTCCGAAGCCGCGAGTTCACGGTCACGAACCTCGCGACCGTGTTGCTGTACGGCGCACTCGGCGTCGCGTTCTTCCTCGTCGTCTACGAGCTCGAGGTCGCCGCGGACTGGTCGGCGCTGCGGGCCGGCACCGCGCTCTTGCCCGGGACGGTGCTGATGTTCGCGTTCTCGTCGGCATCCGGGTCCCTCGCACAACGCATCGGACCACGGCTGCAGCTGACCGTCGGGCCGCTGCTGGCGGCGCTGGGCTTGCTGTTGCTCGCGCGGATCGGTCCGGACGCGTCGTGGCTCACAGATGTCGCACCGGGCGCGGTGGTCTTCGGGCTCGGGTTGGTCACGTTCGTAGCGCCGCTGACGGCCACGGTGATGGGCTCCGTCGATCCTGATCACGTCAGCGTGGCCTCGGGCGTGAACAACGCGGTCGCGCGGACGGCGGGGTTGGCCGCACTGGCCGTGGTGCCGGTGGTGTCGGGACTGACGAATGCAGTCGGCGAGGCGCAGGTGACGCACGCGTTCCGGGTGTCGCTGGTCATCGCCGCGATCGTCGCCGCCGCGGCGACGCCGCTCGGCTTCTTCGGCCTCGGCGCGCGGATCCGGGCCCGCCGCAGTGCTCGCAGGGTCTTCTGCTCGGTCGACGGTCCGCCGCTGCAACCCGATCCCGCCCGCTGCCCACCGATCGAACTCACACGGCCGTAGCCGCCGGTGCGGCGCTGTCCGCCGGCGCCCACGATGCGAACAACTGCCCTCTAGGGTGCGTACGCGATGAGCCGCGACGACGAGAACCCCGAGGCGAGTAGCAGCGGAGGCAACGTGGCGTGGCCGACGCTCGACGACCAGACGCTCTTCCGGGCCCGTGTCGCGCGCCGCGAGCCCCTGCCGTTCGAGACGTCGATACCGGGCGTGTTCGCGGTGGGTGACCTGCGGAGCGGATCGCTGAAGCGTGTCGCCGCCGCTGTCGGCGAAGGTCGAGCGCGGTACGCCAGGTGCACGAATATCTCGCAACTCACGCGTGAGAGCAATCCGGGGAGGACGTCATGGCGAGATTCACTCGAGGGTTCGCAGGCCGGGGTCGAGGCGAGCGCGATGCACGCTTGCCTCCGGGTCAGTACGACACCGGCACGGGGTGGCCGGTGCTCACCGCCGAGGTCACGCCCCGACTCGACACCACCTCGTGGACCTTCAGGATCGAGGGAATGGTCGATCGTCCCACCACGTGGACGTGGGACGAGATCCACGCGCTGGAACCGTCTGCGTACGCGGGCGACATCCACTGCGTCACCACCTGGTCGAAGTTCGACGTGCACTTCAGCGGTGTCTCCGTCGATACGTTGCTCGACGCGGCCGGTGTGCAGCCGGGCGCGAGTCATGTGCTCGCGTTCTCGCATACCGCGTACACGACGAACCTCCCCCTTGCCGACGTGACGGGCGGTAAGGCGTGGGTGGTCTGGGACTACGAAGGACGTCCGCTCGAACCGGCTCACGGCGGTCCGGCGCGCCTGCTCGTTCCGCACCTGTATTTCTGGAAGAGCGCGAAGTTCATCGCCGGCCTGCGCGTGCTCGACCACGACGAACCCGGCTTCTGGGAACAGAACGGGTACCACGATCGCGGTGATCCGTGGCTCGAGCAGCGCTACCAGGGGGACTGAGTGGAAGCGGTGGCGCCGACCGGCCCGCCCCGGCCGATCGTGTGGCAGATGGCAACGGTCCTCGACGTCAGAGCGGAGACGGCTCGCGCCAAGACGTTCCGCGTTCGCACTCTCCGAACCTTCCCGCCATCGCGCCGGTCAGCACTACGTGCTCCGGCTCACCGCGCCCGACGGTTACCGCGCCGCTCGGTCGTATTCGGTTGCGTCCGCGCCCGACGACTCCGGTGAGATCGAGTTCACGGTCGAACGGCTCGACGGCGGTGAGGTCTCGACGTTCCTGCATGACGAGCTTGCCGTCGGCGACGAGCTGGAGGTCCGCGGCCCGATCGGGGGCTGGTTCGTGTGGGACGCGGATGCTCCTGCGGTCCTCGTCGGCGGTGGCTCGGGCGTCGTGCCCCTCATGGCCATGCTGCGTCTGGCGCGCCGAAGCGCCAAGACCGACCTCGTGCGTCTCTTGGTGTCGGTCCGCACGCCCGAGGACCTCTACTACGCACAAGAGATCGGCGGCCCGGAGACGACGATCGTGTACACGAGGGCGACACCACCGGCGTGGGCGCGGCCGGCGGGGCGATTGACGTCTGCCGATCTCCCCGTGCCGATCGCGCCCGGGACCCGTGCGTACGTCTGCGGCTCGTCCGGCTTTGCCGACGCCGCCGGCGACGTGCTGCTGCGCGCCGGCGTCGCCGCGGAACTGATCCGGGTCGAGCGGTTCGGACCGAGTGGTTGAGCGGGGTGGTCGAGCCGCGGGCGGTGGAGCCGCGGGCGGTGGAGCCGGGCGCCGTTGACGGGAGGTTGAGGTCAGGTTAGGCTGCCCTGAGTTCTTCGGGGCGGAGGGACCCGCTCCGAAGCTCCCGGGAGAAGGTTCTTCAGGAGAAGGTTCTTCAGGAGAAGGTTCCTCGGGAGTGTCACTCGGGGATGTGCCAGTGGGCCTCATGGCGTCGATCAAGAAGCAGGCGAGGACGAAGTCGGTGCGATCGATGGGCGTGTTCCACAGTGTCGGCTCCGCCACCTCGGGCATGCGGCGGGTCGACTACGTCCGCATGGTCGAAGACGTTCGGCCCCGCTTCTTCGTCGTCGGAATCGGGCACAGATTCCCCGTCGAGCGCGAGATCAGCGCCGCGGTCGCCGGCGTGTTGCTGGAAGAGGTGCCGTGCCGGCACGAGTGGCGCCACGGCGCGGCGGGCGCAGGCTGATCGGGCGCAACCGCGGTGCGCGTCCCGGGGATTTCGCGACGCGTCCCGTAGGCTGACTACTCATGGTCGCAGATGCCCCCTCCGGCGCACCGGTCCCAGATGGCGGGATCAACACGCTCGATGTGACGATCATCCTGCCGGTGTACAACGAGGTCGAGCATCTTCGTCAAGAGGTCGACCGCGTGCGTGCGTCGATGGACGCATCGCAGTACTCCTACGAGATCATCGTCGTCGACGACGGGTCGAGCGACGGGTCGGCGGAGTTGGCCGAATCGCTCGAAGGCGTGCGCGTGATCCGGTTCTTGCAGAACCGTGGGTCGGGGTCGGCGCGCAAGGCGGGGACCACGGCCGCGCGCGGCAAGGTGACGGTCTGGACCGACGTCGACATGACGTACCCCAACTCCGACATCCCGCAGTTGGTGAAAGAGCTCGACGGCTACGACCAGGTCGTCGGAGCCCGCACGTCGGAGCAGGGCACGATGAAGGGGCTGCGGGTCCCGGCCAAGTGGCTCATCAGGCGCCTCGCGAGCTTCCTCACGCGCACGAAGATTCCCGATCTCAATTCCGGGTTTCGGGCGTTCCGCACCGATGTCGCCCGCCAGTACCTCCGGTTCCTGCCCGTCGGATTCTCGTGCGTCACCACGATGACGATGACCTTCCTCGCGAACGGGTACTCGGTGAAGTACGTCCCGATCGAATACGCCAAGCGCGCGGGTGAGTCGAAGTTCCACCCGATCAAGGACACGCGTCGCTACGGAACGCAGGTCGTCCGCATGGTGCTGTCGTACAACCCTCTCGGCATCTTCTTGCCGGTTGGCCTGTTGCTGAGCGCGCTCGGGATCGGGAAGGTCATCTACGACTTCGTGGAGTACGACTTCCACCTCGCCACGAACACGCTGCTGATTCTTTTCGCGGCCTTCCAAGTGATTGCCATCGGCCTCCTCGCCGACCTCGTCGTACGCGTCAACCGTGATCGCAACGAGGTGTCGCCGGCGTCGGTCCAGTCCTCCAGGAGTGACTGACTCCGTCGGCGCCGTCGGCGCCGCGGACGACGACGCGTTCGACATCGTCGTTCCTCGCAGCCGAAATCGCCGCCGAACCTTCGTAGGTATCGCCTTCGTCGTCGTCGCCGCAGTCTTCTTCGTGCTCGCACTGCGCGGTCAGCGCAAGGAGATCACGGCCGCGGTGGACCGCCTCTCGTGGGAGTCGGCAGTGGCGGCTGAGATCACCTTGGTTGCCGGCCTGATCGCGAGCCTGCTCGCCTGGCGGGTGCTGCTCGCGTCGCTCGGGTCCCGGCTCCGGGTCACCGACGCGGCTCGCATCTTCTACCTGGGTCAGCTGGGGAAGTACCTCCCCGGCAGCGTCTGGCCGGTGGTGGCGCAGATGGAGATGGGCAAGGCCTACGACGTCCCGCGCACGAGCATGTTCTGGGCGACCGCGATCGCGATGATCCTCGCACTGGTTTCGGGTGCGATGCTCGGCGTCACCGCCGTCCCTGCGCTCGCGTCGAACGGCGGAACCGCGTATCTGTTGGTGTTGCTCGCGGTGCCCGTCGGACTCGTGATCCTGCATCCGCGGGTGCTCAACCGCGTGGTCGCGCTCGCGACGCGTGTCTTTCGGCGCCAACCCCTGGAACATCGCATTGCCCTGGGTGCACTGGTACGCGCGTTTCTCTTGACGTTGGTCACGTGGCTGTGCAACGGGCTCCACGTCTTGATCCTCGCCCGATCGATCGGCGAAGGGTCGACCGCATCGCTGATCCCGCTGTCGTTCGGTGGTTTCGCGATCGCATGGGTGGCCGGCTTCTTGTTCCTGCTGTCGCCGGCCGGCGTCGGCGTGCGGGAGACGATCTTGATCCTCGCGCTCGGAACCGTCATGACGACGGCGGGCGCGACCGCGGTGGCGCTCATCTCTCGGCTGCTGCTCACCGCGGCCGACGGCATCGTCGCGCTGATCGCGGTTCGCGTCCTACGCGGCGTTGCGCCGGGCCCGGCGCCCGCAGGCTCAGTCGGTTCACGCGGCCGACGTAGCGGCCGCACGCGGATCTCAACCAGTGCGAGGCCGGAGCACGAAGATCATGGTCGGCACGACCGGAAGCCCGATGCGGAGCAGCGGGTCGGGGACCCGAGCCATGATCCGCAGCGCGAGCGCGGGGCGCTCCGTCTCGGCAAACACCCGGAACGCCTCGAGCGAGCACTCTTCCACGGAGAACCCGGCGCTGTGCGCAAGGTCGATCAAGCGGCGCCGGCTCGGCGACAGCACGTCGTAGATCGAGCCCTTGCCGGTGCGACGCACGTAGCCATTCGCGAGTCTCCCCGGCAGCCAGCTCAACAACGGCAAACGGTAGTGCGGCTCGAGCAGCCCCCACTTGTTCGGAACCGCGAGGTACACGATTCCGTCGGAGCGCAAGACGCGGCGCAACTCTCGGAGATGACGGAGTTGCTCGGCGCGGTCGCCGACGTGTTCGATCACGTGATTCGAGATGGCGACGTCGAACGACCGGTCGGCGAATGGGAGGCGCGTGTCGCCGACGCGCACGAAGTGGAACCCGGAGCGAGCGACTCGTTCGTCGCGCACGTCGACGGAACACACGAGGCCGTCAGGTCCCACGGCTGTTGCGATCTCGGCGGCCATGACCCCGGACCCGGTCCCGACCTCGATCGTGCGAGTGCCGCGAAGAAACCGTCGGCGGCCGACGAGCGCGATGAGCTTCGCGGCCTTGCGGCGCCTGCTCTCGGGATCGAGCAGCGCGTGTGACCGCGTCGATTCGGAACCGGGCCCCGTGCCGCGCGCACCGGGGCCGATGGCGAGGACGCGGGCGAGGTCGGCGTCGAGCCGGGCTGTCCCGTAGCGCGCCGCGGCGGCCGCCGCGACCGTGGCGCGCGAGCTGCTGTCGCCGGATCCCGGCATCGGAGCGGCCTCGGCGATCCTGCGCACGGCGTCGGCGAACACGCACCGCGTCGCCGGGCTCGCAGATCGTGCCGGTGATCCCGTCGATCACGGCATCGGTCAATCCCTCGAGGCGCGCCGCGACGACGGGCGTACCGCGTAACGAAGCCTCCGCGGCGACGAGCCCGAAGCCTTCCATGTCGCCAGGTACCGAGATGTTCGGGACCGCGAACACCTCCGCACCGGCGAGAATCGACTCCCGAAGGTCCTCGTCGACGACTCCGAGCAACACGCAGCGCTCGCCGACACCGGCCGCCGCAGCCGCGTTGCGGACAGCGTCGCGGTCCGGGCCGTCTCCCGCGATGACATACCGGAAGCGGGCCGGAAGCAGTGGGAGCACGTTGCCTGCGAACCAGGCCTGACCCTTGCGAGGGACCAGCCGCCCGATCGTGGAAACGACGATGTCGTCGGGATCGAGGCCGGCCGCGGGCGCGGACTTCGGCGCGTGCCGTGTCGAGGTTCGCGACGTGCGCCGGCACCGGGAGGCCGGGCAGAAGGATCTCGATCCGCTCCGGCGCGATACCCAACGCGAGCGCCTCCTGCCTGGTTGCCTCGCTGATCGCGAGCACGAGATCGGCCCGGCGCGAGCTGCGCCGGACGAGGAAGCGGTACGCCCGGACCGGGAGCGTGAGATCGAGGCCGTGCACCACGAGGATGACGCACGTGCGGCGCGACAGCACCAGGACGGGCCACAACGCGATCATCACAACGGGGTCGCCGACGATCACAGTGGAAACCTTCTTGCGCGCGACTGCGAAGAACGTGCGCAGCGCCGCGAGGGGAAAGAACCACGACAGATTTCTCTGTGCCTTGCCGAGACTGATCACGCGTGGCGACGCCACGCGCCCAAACTCTTGGCGATCTCGTACGCCAGGTTCTCCATGCCGCCCACGGCCGGAGGAAACTTCCGAGTGACGTAGAGCACGTCGGCTTCGCGCATGCGGATTTCGCCCTACGAGCTCGGGACCAGCGCTACGAGCATCTGGAACGACTGCGTTTGGTACTTGTCGGGCCGCTTCGTGAGCGTCGTCGCGAGCAGCTTCGTGTTGGTCTTGAGTCGCGTCGCCCGGATCCTGGTGTCGGGAAGTACCGCTCGGATCGTCGCGGTCGCGGCCGCGACCACGAACAGCTCGCGACCGCGTGCCTTCCATGCGCTCGAGAGCCGTACCAACGTCGATGTCGTCTGGTTCCCCTTCATGATCGCGACGTCGGCGCCACACCAGCCGCGGAGCGTTTGTGGAGCCCAGCGGTCGAGATAGAGGTGATCGGAGTCGGCGTGCAGGACGACGACAGCCGAGTGGCCGATGAGCCCGCACGCATCCCGGACGGGGAGCACGTATCCCCCTTGCTCGGTCATGGCCGCGACGGGCGCCACGGTGTAGATCGGGTACACGACTGCGGCGACGGCGATGACGACTCCCACGGTGCGGGTCATGATCACGCCGCTGTCCGCCGCGGCGCGTTGCCGCGAACGCGGCGAAGCCGAGCGCGAGGAGCACGAGTCCGGGGATGGTCGCTCCGAGGAAGCGCCGATCGACCCAGACGTGGTCGGGAACCGCGCTCGCCTTCCAGAGGTAGAGGCCGGCTTCGAACGCGAGCAGACATACGGCGGGGAGCGTTCTCACGCGATGACCCGTGAGCAGTGACCGCGTGAGCAGCGCGGCCCCGACGATCGCGGCCGCGAGGGTGATCGGGCCGAGGTACCAGCTCATCCAGGTGAGCGAGTACTCGAAGTAGTAGTGCGTTCCGTCGACGGCGATACCCTCGATTCCCTGGAGCGAACGAATCAGCGGGAGGTCGGAGCCGCGGATCGCGTTCAGGTCGGGGCGCAGTGCCCACGCGCCGAAGCCGGCGGCGAGCACGGCGACCGCGGCCGCGGTCGCGAGGTTCGCCAGCTTTCGAGGTGCGGGCAGACGCTTCATTCGGGACCCGAGCATCACGACACCGAGCATCGCGGCCGACGAGACGACGATTGCGATCGTGAGCTCGGTGAACTCGCTCGAAAGACTCTCGAAATAGCCGCCGGAATGTCGGGTGAGGTCGATCACGCCGAGAGCGACTCCGGGCACCAGACCAACGACGAACGCGATGATGGCCCGCTGAACGTCGCGTCGGTCCGGACCGGAGCGCGCGAGGAGCCAAGCTACGCCGACGAGAATCGGCGCTCCGACGAGGAGTGAGAGCGCGTCGATTCGGGTCGCCTCGGTCGCGCCGAGGAACAACCCCGCCGCGAGCGCGAGTCGCCAGCGTGTCAGCAGCCGGTCGTTGACGAGGAGCCAGATCGCGGTGAAGAGGAGCACCTGTGACGGGATCTCGGAGTACGAGTCGCGAGAGAACGAGACCTGCGGAACGACGAACGCGAACGCCAGCACGGCGGCGAGGGCGAACGCGGGGTGGCGGAGCACTCGCCAGGCGAGGACGAAGAACGCCATGAGGGATATCCCGGAGAGCGCTTCGATCAGATGGAACATCAACCCGTCGCCGCCCACGCCATGGGCCTCGGCGAGCAACGCCGGGAGGAGATGGGCGAACTGGAACTGCAACGATCCGTTCGGCATCTGATACAGGCCCGCCGAAGCGAACGACAGCGACGGCTCGTTCGCGAACGGTCCGACCTGCGGGTGCACGTCGAGGCTTCCCGTACGCGTGATCCAACGGCCCGCGTTCGTATAGGCCCCGCCGTCGCGGTTGATGAGCACGTGTTGCGACGCGTGGGCGCCGTTCCACACGGTGATCAGGGCGATCGCGGCGACGCCGACCGCGGCGGCCGTATGTGCGCGCCGCGAGCTCGGCGTGCGGATCGCGAGGATCGGCCGGACGAGGAGCATCATGGCCACCCAGGCCGCCGCGCCGAGAGGGAGCACGAGGAACCAGCGGTACCAGTCGTTCACTGCGAACAACAGGCCGATCCACCCGAAGCACAACATGGCCGCCGCGAGAGCGAACGCCAACGAGCACAGCCAGCGCGGAGCGTCGACGGGCGAACGAACCGACTCGCCCGGGCGTGCCTCGGTCGGGGCGATGTCGGTCAGGGTGCGCACATCGGTGTGCCCCCGTCCGAACGCGGCGCGTGAGGGACGAGCCGCCGCGTTGAACCTCGCGGTGGAAGAGGTTCTTCACTCGACGGCTCGCACAACCGGCAAAAGATACCGCACCGTTCGTGTGTGCACGCGGTCTGCGGAGCGGCGGGTGGCGAGGTCTCCGGCGGTCCGGTCGAGCGACAGATCTCTGACGACATCACTCAGCGACATCACTCGAGCGACATCACTCAGCGACATCACTCGAGCGACATCACTCGAGCGACATCACAGGGCGCCCTTGGCGAGACTCCTTTCGAACCTTCACCTGCCTGACGACACGACGTGATTGGCCTGTGACTTATCGATCGACGAAGACAGGCCCTGTGGGCCGGACACTGGTTTGCGGATGCTCTGACCAGGAAGAGTGGGGTGTCAGGACGTCCGCAAGCCGCGAACAGGCCGCGGAAGTCGGAAACCTCCGGCCCGATCTGCCCCGACCGCTCGTCGATCGATGTCGGCGCGGGAACGAGCCTGACGACGCGCCATCCGGAGCGAGTATGGGTATCCCATATCGGCACCTCGGGGGACATGCCACGGTGTGGCCGAGCGGGTAGGGGACGCCGGCTGGTCGGTATCGTCGCGTGTGTCCCTACGACTCGTGTTCGAGGATCCGCCATGCTCGACGAGGCCTTCGGTCGGAAGTTCCTGCAAACCATCAACGCGATGCACGAGAACCCGGTGCACCTGCTGTTCAACCAGTGGTGGAACGAGGCACCGAAGGAGGTCGTCGCCGGATACCGCGACCTGCTGATGGGCGACCCGGCCTTCGCCGCGTGGGTGGACGAGGGCTACTACGCCGAGCCGCTCGATCTGGATGCGCTGGACGACCTGCCCGAAGGGACCCTCGGCAAGACGTACCGCGACTGGATCGTCGACCAGAACCTCACCGCTCAGATCGCAATGAACTACCGCGACTTCCACAAGATGCTGTCCGACTCCGGATCGCTCGACGGTATGCCCGAGGAGATGCAGTACGCGGTGCTGCGCGGCTTCCAGCTGCACGACTTCATGCACGTGCTCTCCGGCTACGACCCGAGCCCCGGCGGCGAGATCGCGCTGCAGGCGTTCTCCCTCGCGGAGATCAACTTCCCCTACTTCGCGATGTGGATGTCGGTGTCCATCACGCGCGCGACCTTCGGCGGCCCCCAAAGCATCCCTGGGTTGATGGACGCCATCACCGACGGCTGGCAGTACGGCCGACGGACACCGAAGCTCTCGTTCCACAATTGGGAGGACGAGGTCGAACGACCCCTGTCCGACATCCGTGAGCAGTGGGGTATCGCGCCGACGCCGTTCGTCGACCAGCTCTGGGAACGACGCGCAGCAGCCGCAAGCTGACCAGCTGGCGGCGAGCCTCTCCAACCCCAAGACATCGACAACGGGACCGTCGTCGAGCTCTTGGGTCGGCCGCTGCGCACACTCCCCGAGATGACCATCGCGATGGCCGATGCCCTGATCGGTTACGGGCTCGTGAAGCACACACCGAGAACCTGACCGCGGTCGCGGTCGCGGCCGCGAACCCGATCGTTCCGTCGGTGACCGATGCCTGGGGCGGGCTGTGGGGGCACGCGAACCCTGCGATCAGAGATGCCTCGGTCGCGGGACTCTCGGGCCCGATTGGGGAGCGTCACCGCCGGTCGGCGTCTGTCACGGGGTTCGGCGCGAGATTACCGGTCGATGTTCGATCCGTGGGGGCTGCTTGAATGTGGCGCGTATGGTGACGATCCCCGAGTCCGCCCGGTCCCTGCTGGTGTCCGGGAAGCTTGGTCATCTGGTGACGATCAATCCTGACGGTTCACCGCAGGTCTCGATCGTATGGATCGGCCTCGATGGTGACGAGATCGTGCTCGCGCACCTCGGTGCCGGTCAGAAGATGCGCAACGTCGAGCGCGACCCACGAATCGCGTTGTCGGTCGAGGGCGCTGCGATCGAGCCGCCCGGACTGCAGCAATATCTCGTCGTGCACGGAACCGCCCGGATCACCGAGGGTGGCGGACCGGGGCTGCTCCAACAGCTCGCGCAGGTCTATCTCGGCCCGGACGTCAAGTTCCCGGCGTTCGACAACCCGCCCCCGGGCCGCATCATGCACATCGCCGTCGAACGCCTCGGAGGCGTCGGCCCGTGGGCACGCGAACATTGACCGCTTCGTCGATGGCGCCGAACGTGGTGATGCTCGTGACCGACAATCAGTCGGCCGACTCGTTGGGCTGTTACGGCAACACCGAACACGAAACCCCGCGTATGGATCGGCTGTCGCGTGAGGGTGTGTTGTTCTTGCGGGCGTTCTGCACGAATGGGTTGTGTTCACCGACCCGGGCATCGATCCTGACCGGTCTCATGCCCTCCCAGCATGGCGTACATATCGCGATGCCCGACGACGACGTGTTACCCAAGGCCGACGACTACGACGTGACCCGCGAGTTCCGCACCCTGCCGTACACGTTACGCGAGCACGGGTATGCGACCGCGATGGTCGGCAAATGGCACCTCGGCAACTACCGCCAGCCCGGCCACGGCTTCGAGCACTGGGTCGCGTTCACCAAAGGGCACACCACCGATTTCTACGACAACGAGATCTTCACGAACGGTGCGGTCGAGCGGGTGACCGGCCAGCACATTGTCGAGCACTTCAGCGACCGTGCCATCGATTACCTCACCAGCCGAGACCGGAATCGGCCGTTCTTCTTGCAGGTGAACTTCGACGGGCCCTACGTCTTGCCGCCGACGGTGGTTGGTGCGGATGAACGCAATCCGTTCTACGAGCGGTTCGCGGGCCGGACCTTCCGGCCGTTCCCGCCGATCGACGACCGCCTCATCCGGTCGCTGGTCGCGCCGTTCGATTTCGATCTGGACCCGGCCGAGGAGTACACGCTCGCGAGCGCGTTCAACAATCTGTGGTGGACGGTGCGGATGCACAACGATCAGGCCACCCACGCCAATGTCGCGGCCCAGAACGCGCTCGTCGACCACGCGATCGGGCGGGTCATCGACACCCTCGACGAGGAGGGCCTGACCGAGGACACGCTGGTCATCGTCACTACCGATCAGGGCAACCCGTACGGCCAGCGCGGGCTGTGGGGACATCCGCAATGGACCGACCCGCCGTTCATGCACGACGTCACCTTCCGCGTTCCGCTCATCGTCCGCCGGCCGGGAACGATTCCGCCCCAGCGGGTTGTCGACCGGGTGGTGTCGCACTACGACCTGTTCCCGACGATCCTCGATCACGTCGGTATCAATGACGTCACTCTCGCGGGCTCGCCGGGCCGTAGCTTCGCCGCCGCACTCCACGGCAAGGCCCTCGAACCGTGGGAGGACGCGGTGTTCTTCGAAGCCGAAACCGCCCGTGCGATCCGCACACCCGAGTACCTGTACGTGAAACACCTCGGCGGAACCGGCGAACCCGAGCTCTACGACCTCATCGCCGACCCCGAACAATGGACCAACGTCGCCACCGATACCTCCCGCACGATCGTCCTGAACGAACTCGATGCAACACTCGAGTCCTTCTTCACCCGGCATGTCGACGCGCGCTACGACCTGTGGAACGGCGGCACCGGCCAAGCAATGGTCTCGCGGTACCTGGTCTTCAAACAGCGGTACGGCAAGAGCTGGAACGTCACGATGGACGTCGGCGCGCCGTACTCAGGCGACTGACCTCACGAAACACTCGCGCTGGTCGCGCCCCGAGCTCGAGCAGCACAGCCAGCACCGACCTCCGCGCTTCCCTCACCCCTCGCCCGGCCTCCGATCCGCCGAGCTGCGGGCGGTGCGCTACCGGGGTTGCCCGCCGGCGCGTAACGTCACCCGCCATGGGTAACACGATCGGGGTCGGTCTCATCGGGTGCGGGAACATCGCGCAACTCCACACGGCGTCGCTCGCGAAGTCGACGCAGTATCCATCTGTACCCCCACCGCGCTGCACCGCGACCTCTACCTCGCGGCGCTCGCAGCCGGAAAGCACCTCTACGCCGAAAAGCCGATCGCACCGGCCCACCCATGGCCTACCTCCTACGCGACGACGAAGCCTTTCCAACCACCGACCTCGACCCGAACAACAGTGACTGGCGATCGCAAGCGAAGTTCTCGGGCGGCGGGCCACTCATCGAACACTCGGCTACGACGTCGAAGACACCGCCGCGGCTCATGCTCGAACACGACTCCGGCGTCACCGGCACCATCGTGACCATCTACGGCGGGGTGAAAGGACGCGAAGAGAGCCGCCTCGAAGTGTTCTTCCGTGACGGCATCGTCGAGATCACCTGGGGCGTTCTCGTCGACGCACCCGAAGCCTCGATGCGCATCCAACGCTCCGGCGAACCAGCCCAGATCATCGACCCCGCGGACGTCCTCACCGAACACCTCTCCGCGCTCGGCGTCACTCGCAAGCCGTTCTTCTGGAACGAACTCGCGAGCCGAGCCTTCTTCAGCTCCATACGATCACAGAAACCAGCCGCGCCCGGATTCGCCGACGCGCTCATCGCACACGCGACTGTCGAAGCCGCCTACCGCTTGGCTCGATCCAAACAAGTCGCGCTCGTCGCCGACATCATCACCGGCTGACCCGCCGGCCTGGCCCAAGGCGCGAAGGCTTTCAGCGCTTTCCCATCGCGGCTGCGCGCGTGCGAAGAGGTTCGAAAGCGACCCGCAGGGTGTATCGAGCAATCGATGCGACGATCCGGTCCGACCCGGTCGAACGTCGTGTTTCTCACAACCGCGCCCTCGGCAGGATTCGAACCTGCGCACACGCCTCCGGAGGGCGATGCTCTATCCCCTGAGCTACGAGGGCAAGGGCGTCCGATCGTAGCGGGCGCGGGTGCGCGACGGCGGTTGCACGCTCACAGCACGCGGCCGAGGCGCCGATTCAATGCGTCGAGGGTCGCGCGCGCGGCCGCGTCGATCAGGCTGGTGCCCGTCGCGACCCCGTACTGCACGGACGAGCGGGAGTCGACGCCCTCCAGCGCGACCGCGACGAGCTCGCGGTCGCCGTCGCCTGCGCCGAGGCTGCGCGCCCACCGGACGCGGGGGTGGATGCCGGTGCCGAGATCTCGGACGGCGTCGAGCGTCGCCTGGACCGCACCTTCGGCCCCGATGCTGACGGCTGCACGGCCGATCGTGCGCTTGCCGTCGAGCACGAGGTGCACCTCGAGCTCGTCGGTGTCGGGGAACGCCAGCACCGCGAGGAGCCGACACCTCGCGGCGTCGCGCGCGTGGCGCGAGCGCGGGGCTCGACTCGACGGCTTCGACTGCTTCGACTGCATCGCGCTCGGGGGCCGGGTTCTCGGAGGTGGGGCGCGAGGGAGCCGCGGTGGGAGCGATCGCAGGTGACGCAATCGGCGCCGCGCGCCAGCGCACTACTTCGACCGCGACCGGCAGGTCGGAGTGTCGCGCCGCGATCCGCGACGCCGAAACGGGCACGGGCCGGTCGGTGCGGTCGATGTGCTCGGCGACGTGCAGTTGGACGAGCAGGACGTCGTCACACTCCTCGAATCCCGCGGCTCGCACGCCCGGCAGCTTGCGGAGCTCGAGCTCGAGGTCGTCGATCGACCACACTTCGTTCGTGCGGGACCGGTTCATCGTTTCGCCTGCTTCGCCTCGTAGAGCCGCGTGTCGGCGAGCTTCACGAGCTCGTCGAACTCGGTCGCCTCGTTCGGGCATTGCGCGACTCCGTACGAGAACGCCGGACACCCGCTGCTGACACCTTCGGTCCGGCGGATCCGATCGAGCAGCGCGGGGACGAGGTCCGGCTCGGTGTTCGGCAGGATCATCGCGAACTCGTCGCCGCCGATGCGGCCCGCATTGTCACCGAATCGCAGCGTGCGCCGGAAGCGCTCGCCCAGATCGCGTAGCGCCGCGTCGCCTGCTTGGTGACCGCGTTCGTCGTTGAGCACCTTGAAGTGGTCGAGATCGAGCAGGACGAGCGTGAACGGCCACTCGTAACGGGTGCTCCGCGCGACGGCCATCTCCAGCAGACGATCGAAGCTGCGGCGGTCGTAGAGGCCGGTCAGCGCGGTCGTGCCAGGCGTCGTACCGCAACACGTCGAGGCGCAACGCGAGCACACAGAGGGTCAGGAGGAGGGAGCGATCGAAGGTGTGCTCGTCGAGAGCCGGCCGCGTATAGAGGCCCGGAGCGGAGGCGAGCAGCTCCTCGTCGTCGATGCCGAGCGGTCGGCGGCCGGCACAAAAGATCTGCAGGCCGAGATTGGCTTCCTCGACCACGACGGCGGCGTCGTCGAGACCGAACCGTTCGACGAGCGAGTCGAGTGCCTTGTAGACGAGCGCGATACCGGACTCGCTGGTGGCAACCATCGAGGCGAAGTCCTCGCCCAGCGCGCTCATGGCTCCTACCCCGCTCCGAAGGTCGCCGCCGGCGCCGGATGCTGTCGAGTGGGGCTCGGCCGGTCCGGGAAACAGCGCTCCCAACCCGCGAGCACGACTCGAATGTTGCGACACCACTGCCCTCCCTGGCTCATCGCAACGGCCCCCGCCCCTTGGTGCGCCGCCCCCTTCGAAATCACTTCTGCGTGACGACCGAGCATAGTGAGGTGCCCCCCTCCCGCGGAAATGGATCGAGGCGTTTCCTCGGAGGCAAGGTACGATTTGCCCACCCGAGCGAATGTTGTGCCTGCCTCCGTGATCTCGTCCGCGATCCCGTCGCCATGATTCGAGACGACCTCAGCCGAGCGATCGGTCGCGCGCTCGGGCAGGCCGACCTTCCCGAACCGCCGGACGGCATCGAGATCGAACCGGCGCGGAGTCGTGAGCACGGCGACTGGGCGTCGAACGTCGCGCTCAAGCTGCAACGCCAGGTCGGCGGGAAACCGCAGGACATCGCGGAACGCATCAAGCTCGGGCTCGAGGCGCAAGCCTTGCCGTACCTCGCGAAGGTCGACATCGCCGGACCGGGCTTCTTGAACCTCTTCCTCGCGCCGAGCTGGCTGCACGACGTCTTGCGCGAAGTGGTGAACGCGGGGGACCAGTACGGGCGGTCCCGGGTCCTCGAGGGTCGCCGGATCAACCTCGAGTTCGTGTCGGCGAACCCGACCGGACCACTGCATGCCGGTGGGGGTCGATGGGTTGCCGTCGGCGACGCGATCGCCAACCTGCTCGCGGCGCAGGGAGCCGAAGTCCACCGTGAGTACTACCTGAACGACTTCGGCGCGCAGCTCGACATGTTTCGAGACTCCCTTTACGCGTGCTACGAGGGTCGCAAGCCTCCGGAGCCGGACGGGTATCAGGGCCAGTACCTGATCGACATGGCGGCCGCGCTGCGCGCGGAGCTGGGTGACGACGTCACGCCCGACGCTGCTTGCGAGTGGGGCTATCGCAAGATCGTGGAGAGCCTGCAGGACGACCTCGGCCGCGTCGGTGTGCACTTCGATACCTGGTTCTCCGAGCGGACACTGCACGAGCGGGGCGACGTGGCCGACGTGCTCCAACAGCTGACCGCCAAGGGATTCGTCTACGAGCACGAGGGCGCGCGCTGGCTGCGCTCCACTGATTTCGGTGACCAGCGTGACCGCGTCCTTGTCCGCCGCGACTCCAGCACGACCTACCTGTGCAACGATCTCGCGTATCACCGGGACAAGCTCCGGCGCGGGTTCACGCACCTGATCGACATCTGGGGCGCCGATCACCACGGTCAGGTCAAGTCGCTCCAGGCGGGCATGGAGGCGCTCGGATTCAGCCCAGGGGAGCCGGAGATCATCCTCGGCCAGTTCGTGAAGGTGCTGAAGGACGGCCACGAGGTTCGCATGTCGAAGCGGACGGGCAACATCATCACGCTCGCAGACATCCTCGACGAGGTCGATCCTGACGTCGCGCGGATGACCTTCCTGCTGCAGGGTATCGACACCGGACAGACTTTCGATCTCGACGTCGTGACCGAGCAGTCGCGCGAGAATCCCGTCTACTACGTCCAGTACGCGCACGCGCGGCATCGCCTCGATCGGCCGGCGCGCCGTCAACGCCGGCGTTGTCCGCAAGCCCTTGGCCGAGGTCGACCTCTCGCCGCTGGTGCACGAACGCGAAGACGCGTTGCTGCGGGCGCTCGCGAACTACCCCGAGGCGATCCACGAAGCGGCCGAGGCACGCGCGCCACAGAAGCTCAGCACATGGGTGCGCGATCTTGCTTCGGAGTTTCACGGCTTCTACCGCGACTGCAAAGTGTTGTCCGGTGAAGCAGACCTCACCCAAGCACGCCTGTGGCTCACCGAGGCCTGCCGGATCGGTCTCGCGAACGCCTTGGCGGTGTTGGGAGTGAACGCACCGGACGAGATGACGCGACTCGACGCCGACGAATCGTTCGAAGCATGAGCGGGTTCGATCTGTCGCTGCTCCCGGCATCGGCGACGACCGGTGCCGACGGCCGCGTCGCGATCGCCGGCGTCGACCTCGAGTCGTTGGCGGCCCGGTTCGGCACGCCCTTGTACGTCTACGACGAGGCCGACATCCGTGCGCGCTGTCGAGCGTACAAGGCGGCGCTGGGCGACGGCGTCGCGTACGCGAGCAAGGCGTTCCTGTGCGTCGCGATGGCTCGGCTCGTGAACGAGGAGGGGCTGCACCTCGACGTCGCCACCGGCGGCGAGCTGTACGTCGCGCTCGCG
The DNA here is from genome assembly GCA_963784845.1 of uncultured Actinomycetes bacterium. Lineage (GTDB taxonomy): Bacteria > Actinomycetota > Acidimicrobiia > IMCC26256 > PALSA-610 > PALSA-610. The sequence continues at coordinate 790,213 of CAWASN010000007.1, forward strand.
GCGGGTTTCCCCGCGGAACGCATCGTCTTTCACGGCAACAACAAATCGGCCGCCGAGCTCCGCGTGGCTCTCGACGCGGGCGTGGGACGGATCGCAGTCGACTCGACCGACGAGCTCACGCGGCTGGAGGTCCTGGTCGCGAAGGGATTGCCGGCACCGCGGGTACATGTCCGGGTCACGCCCGGTGTCGAGGCGCACACGCACGAGTACATCGAGACCGGCGCCGAGGACTCGAAGTTCGGATTCGGTCTCGACAGCGGAGAGGCGCTCGCCGCGGTGCAGCGCGTCGTCGGGCGCGGGCTGCTTCGGTTCGCGGGAATCCACTGCCACATCGGATCGCAGGTGTTCCGACTCGACTCGTTCGAACGCGCCGTCGACAAGATGGTCGGGCTCGTGCACGCGATCGAGACCGAGACGGGCGCGTTGGTCGACGAGTTGAATCTTGGCGGTGGTCTCGGGGTGCGGTACCTGCCCGAGGACGCCCCGCCTTCCATCGAGCAGTACGCCACCGCGGTGCGCGACTCGGTTGCCAAGGCGTTGGCCGACTCGGGTGTGCGTTCGCGTCCACAGCTGCTCACCGAGCCGGGCCGTTCGATCGTCGCGCCCGCGGGGATCACGCTCTACACGGTCGGGACCGTCAAGGCGATCGACGGGATACGCACGTATGTGGCCGTCGACGGTGGGATGAGCGACAACCTGCGTCCGGTCACCTACGGGGCACGGTACGAGACCTTCCTCCCGGCCCGGGCGACAACCGATCGCTCGGCGCGCGTCACGGTCGCGGGGAAGCACTGTGAGCAGGGCGACATCATCGTGCGCGACACCCTGTTGCCCGGCGACCTCGCGATCGGCGAGGTGCTGGCGACGCCGGTCACCGGCGCGTACCGCCATTCCATGGCGTCCAACTACAACAAGGTGACGCGTCCCGCCGTCGTGTTCGTCCGCGACGGCGAAGCGCGCCTCGTCGTGCGCCGGGAGACCGACGCCGATCTCGTTCGTCTCGACGTGCCGATCTGAACGATCCCGCCGCTCTTCGCGCAACTTCCCCCGGTGACCGAGCAACGAGGGATCGCTGTCGATGTCGATGCAGGACGAACGACGCTTGGCCGCGACGGCGGCGACGCAGCACGGCGCCTTCACCCGGGCGCAGGCGCTCGCTTCGGGCTTCGGCGCCGGTCGGATCGAGCGCCGGGTTCGGGCCGGGCGTGGCAGCGCGTGCTCCCGCGCGTCTACCGCCACGCGGCGTCGCCGCCCACGCTCGCGCTCGCGCGCTGGTCGGCCGTGTTGTGGGCCGGACCGCCGTGCGCGCTCTCGCACACCAGCGCCGCTGCGCTTTGGGGCATGGGGAGTCTGCCCGTCGGGGCGCCGGAGCTGCTCGTGCCCCGGGTACGCGTGCCGCGTGCCGACGGCGTGATCGTGCACCGCACCGGGCATTTCCGTGACGAGGACGTGACGCGTGTGGGCCGGCTCCCCGTCACGACCCCGGTGCGCACGATCGTCGACTTGGCCGGCGTGCTCGGCGCCCCGGACCTCGAGCGGGCACTCGTGGCAGCCCGCTCCCGACGCCTCCTCACTGTCCGCGCGGTTCTCGCGCACCTCGACGAGCTCGGGTCGCCGGGACGACCCGGCGTCGTCCTCCTGCGGGGTCTCCTCGCGCCGATCGGTTCAGTGTGGGTCGACCGATCCGCAAGAATGGCGGGGTGACGGACGTCGTGCGAGTCGGACTGCTCGGTTGCGGGAACGTCGGTGCGGCCCTGGTGCGTCTCCTCGACGCAAACGCCGACCTGATCACCCAGCGTGCGGGTGTCAAGCTCGAGGTCGGCCGGATCGCGGTGCACAACGTCGCCAAGGAACGCGACGTCGAGCTCGCACCGGGGGTGTTGACCAACGACGCCGACGCGGTGGTGAGCGATCCGACGATCGACGTGGTGGTCGAGGTCATCGGCGGCGTGGAACCGGCGCGGCGCCTGATTCTCACCGCCCTGAAGTCGGGCAAGCCCGTCGTGACCGCGAACAAGGAGCTGCTCGCGAACTTTGGCGAGGAGCTGTTCGATGCCGCCGAGACCGCGGGAGTCGACCTGTTGTTCGAAGCGTCGGTCGCGGGCGGCATACCACTCATGCGCCCTCTACGCGAGTCGCTCGCGGGCGAACGCATCACACGGGTGATGGGCATCGTCAACGGCACGACCAACTACGTGCTCACGCAGATGACCGAAGCGGGATCGAGCTTCTCCGAAGCGGTTGCCGAGGCTCAGGATCTGGGTTACGCCGAACGTGATCCCACCGCCGACGTCGAAGGGCTCGACGCCGCGGCCAAGGCCGCGATCATCGCGAGCATCGCGTTCGGCGCGCGCATCGTCGCCGGCGACGTGTACCGCGAAGGGATCACCAAGATCACCGCCGACGACATCGCGGCGGCGAAGGAGCTCGGATACGTCGTCAAGCTGCTCGCGGTTGCGGAGGAGCGCGACGGTGGTGTCGGTGCGCGTGTGCACCCGGCGATGGTGCCGCTCGACCACCCGCTCGCGTCGGTGCGGGGCTCGTACAATGCGGTCTTCATCGAAGGCGAGGCCGTGGGCCAGTTGATGTTGCTCGGCCGGGGCGCGGGCGGCGGTCCGACTGCGAGCGCCGTGCTGGGCGACCTGATCGATGCCGCCAAGAACGTCCGCGCGGGCGCCCGGGGCGCCACGATCGGCGATCTCGTGCGCAAGCCGATCCGGCCGATCGACGAGACCGCGTCGCAGTTCTACGTCTCGCTCGACGTCGCCGATCAGCCGGGCGTGCTCGCCACGATCGCGGGAGTGTTCGGCGACCACGAGGTCTCGATCCAGTCGATGCAGCAGAAGGGCCAGGGAGCCGGAGCGCGCCTGATCTTCGTCACACACCTGGCGCGCGAGGCCGCGCTCGACGGCGACGATCCACGAGGTGCGTGAGCTCGACGTGGTGCTGCGCATCGGATCCGTGCTGCGGGTCGTCGGAGGCGAGGGATAGATGGTCGCTCGCTGGGAAGGGATCATCGAGGCGTACCGCGACAGACTTCCCGTCACCGACAAGACGCCGGTCGTCACGCTGTGCGAGGGCAATACGCCGCTCGTCGATGCACCTCGTATCTCCGACGCCGTCGGCGCGCGCGTGATGTTGAAAGTCGAGGGCGCGAACCCGACCGGTTCGTTCAAGGATCGCGGAATGACGATGGCAATCTCCAAGGCGGCCGAAGAAGGCGCCAAGGTGGTCGTGTGCGCGTCGACGGGCAACACGTCGGCGAGCGCGGCTGCGTACGCGGCCGCGCGCGGGCATGCTCGCCGCGGTGATCATCCCCGACGGTCACGTTGCGCTGGGAAAGCTCGCGCAGGCGTTGATCCACGGGGCCAAGGTCGTCTCGATCCGCGGCAGCTTCGATGACGCGTTGCACGTCGTGCGCCAGCTCGGTGAGCGCGGCGGTGTCACCGTCGTCAACTCGATCAACCCGTTCCGGATCGAAGGCCAAAAGACGGCCGCATTCGAGATCTGTGACGCGCTCGGCACGGCTCCCGATGTTCACTGCATCCCGGTGGGCAACGCCGGCAACATCACCGCGTACTGGAAGGGATACGGCGAGTACGCGCGCGACGGCGTGGTCACGGAGTTGCCCCGCATGCTCGGCTGGCAGGCCGCGGGTTCTGCGCCCCTGGTGCTCGGCGAGCCCGTGGCCCATCCCGAGACAATCGCCACGGCGATCCGGATCGGGAATCCGGCCAGTTGGGAGAGCGCGATCGCGGCTCGCGACGAGTCGGGCGGCCATATCGGCGCGGTCACCGATGCCCAGATACTGGAGGCCTACCGGATGCTCGCGTCGCAGGAGGGGGTGTTCGTGGAGCCCGCGTCGGCCGCGTCGGTGGCCGGACTGTTGCAGGGGGTCGCGGACGGACTCGTCGAGCGAGGTGAGACAATCGTGTGCACCGTGACCGGCCACGGGCTGAAGGACCCCAACCGGGCGATCGCCCAGATCGAGGCCCGCCCCGCGGTCGACGCGTCGATCGACGTCGTGGTCGAAGAGCTCGGCTTGTGAGGGTGCACTCCAGGATGGGATCGGGATGACGAACAAGCGGTGGATAGGCGGGCTCACCGCTCTCGCTGTCGTCGCGGCGGCGGCGCTCACCACCGCGGCGGTGTTGCACCGAGGCGATGCTCGGGCATCGGGGGAGGACGACTCGCCGTTGCTCCTCCCGTCGACGACGACGGCGACCGTCGCGCGGACGCCGACGACCCATGCGACGTCGACCACGGTCGACCTCGCCAAGCTCCCTCACCCGGCTCCACCGCCCGCAGATCCGTACGCGGCCGGGCCCGTCATCCAGATCGGCAGCATCCAGATCCCCAAGATCGGCCTCGTGCACCAGGTGTTCGAGGGCATCACCCTCACCGTGATCGATCACGGTCCCGGTCACTGGCCGGGATCGGCGATGCCCTGCCAGGCCGGCAACTCCGTGTTCCCCGGGCACCGCGTCACCCATACACACCCGTTCCTCAACCTCGATCTGCTCGCGCCCGGGGATCAGATCGTCTTCCACATGCCCGGCCACGACTGCGTGTACCAGGTCACCGGGACCAAGATCGTTCTCCCGAGCGCGCTGTACGTGACCGATCCCACACCGACGCCCACGGTCACGCTCATCGCGTGTAATCCCAAGCACAGCGCCGCGCAGCGCATCGTGGTGACGGGGAAACTCGTAGCTGATATTTCGGTCCACGCATAGCATCGAGCCCATGAGCACACCGGTTGCCCTCATCACGGGCGCGTCGGCCGGCATCGGTGAGCAGTTCGCGCGCCAGTTGTCGGAACGAGGTCACGATGTCGTACTCGTCGCGCGCGACGCTGCGCGACTCCAATCGCTCGCGAAGGAGATCGAGAGCGGAGGCCGCGCTTCGCGCGGAAGTACTTGCCGCCGATCTCACCCATCCCGAACAGCTCGCGACGGTCGAGGAACGCGTCCGCAGCGTCGACCTGCTCGTGAACAACGCCGGCTTCGGGACCTTTGGCGCGTTCCACACTCTCGACATCGACGCCGAGACCCGAGAGATCAACCTGAACGTCGTCGCCCTCGTGCGCCTGACCCACGCGGCCGCGGCAGCGATGGCGGGCCGGGGGAGCGGTGGCATTCTGAATGTGTCGTCGCTCGCGGGCTTTCAGCCCGGCCCCTCGAACGCCACGTACAGCGCCTCGAAGGCCTTCGTGACCTCGTTCACCGAGGCGGTGCACGAGGAGATGAAAGGTACCGGCGTGTCGGTGACGGCACTGTGCCCCGGCTTCACGCACACCGAGTTCCAAGAACGTGCGCAGGCGCCGGCCGACGAGGTCCCCGGTTTCCTCTGGCAGGAGGCTCCGGAGGTCGCACGTGCGGGGCTCGACGGTCTCGCCAAGAACCGTGCCGTCGTGATCCCGGGCGCGACCAACAAGGTGATGGGCAATCTCTCGGCAGTCACCCCGCACACGATCACCCGTCGCGTCGGCGCGATGGTGCTCAAGCGCGCCAATCACTAGAGGTCGGCCGCGTCCTGGCGGACCGCGTCAGGCCGCGACGATGCGGTACACGGTGCCTTCCCGCGTGACCGCGTACACCTCGCCGCCGGCGTCTTCTCCGAAGGTCGTGAGCTGCGACACGGTCGGTCCAAGGTCGCGCTGCACCGGGACGTGGCCCCCGGACTCGATCACGCCGACCAGGTTCGGCCGGCAGTCGTCACCGAACAGATACACGCCGTCGAGTGCCGGGATCGCCTTGCCCCGGTACACGTATCCGCCCACGATCGCGCAGTTGCCGTCGGAGTGCCTCGTCTCGAGCAACGGGTCGCGCGCGTCGCTCGGCGCCGGGCCGTGGAACGGATGGAAAGCCTCGCGCGCGCTCCAGCCCCAGTTGATGCCCGCCTGCCCGGCGGGTGCGAAGTCGACTTCTTCGTAGGCGTTCTGGCCCACGTCTCCGATCCACAGATCGCCGGTCGCGCGATCGAAGGAGAATCGCCAGGGGTTGCGCAGCCCCCACATCCAGGTTTCGGGCCGGACGCCGGGGCGACCGACGAAGGGATTGTCGGCCGGAACCGAGTACGGCGATCGACCGGACCGGGTCGGGTCGATGCGCAAGATCTTCGACAGGAGAATTCCGAGGTTCTGACCGGTGTGGTCGGGGTCGTCCTCGCTGCCACCATCGCCGACCCCGATATAGAGCATGCCGTCGGGGCCGGTGACGACCTCACCACCCTTGTGGTTGTCGTACGGCTGCGGGATCACGACGAGCTCGCGCCGGCTCGATGTCACGGCTGTCTCGTCCCGCATCGTGTACTCGTCGACGTGAGTGTCGTTGGTCGGGTCGGTGTAGTCGACGTACAACTTCGACCCGTCGGGTGAGAACGTGATGCCGAGGAGCCCCTCCTCGTTCCCGTGCGCCAGGGGCCCCACCGTGAGCGCCGGTTCGGCGTCGACGTGACCGTCGGGTTCGACGACGCGCACGCGGCCGGATTGCTCCGCCACGAACATCGCGCGGGTCGTGCGTACGCCATGCGAGGGCGACCGGACTGTCGAGACCCGTGGCGAAGGTCGCGAGCCTCACGTGGACAGCGCGAGGCCGGCGACCCCACCAGGGGCCTCAGTCGTCGAGCTCGCCGGTCCGGACGAGGCGGTGCTCGTGGGTCGCGCCGGGCTCGTCGGCGGAATCGGCACGGTCGGCGCCGTTCCGTGTGACGTTCCGTTGCTGCACGCGGCGAGCAGCGCCGCACCGACTCCGATCCAGAGGCGACGCATCCACGCAGGCTACGGATCGGACGGACGCGTTTCGACGCGCGGGACTCGTCGCCGGGGTCTGCGCGGGCGACCGTATGATGCGCTCCGATGAAGTATGTCGTTTTCGTTCCCGACGGTTGCGCTGACGTGGCATTGCCCGAACTCGGTGGTCGCACCCCACTCGAGGCCGCGCGCATGCCGCGTTTGTCGTCGCTCGCGGCGCGATCCGACGTGGGTCGGGCTGCGGTCATCCCCGCGGGTCTGCCTCCGGGAAGCGACGTCGGCAACATGTCGATCCTCGGTTTCGACCCGGCCCGTTACCACACGGGTAGGGCGCCGATCGAGGCCGCGGCCATGGGTGTCGAGCTCGGTTCCGACGAGGTCGCGTACCGTTGCAATCTCGTCACCCTCTCCGACGACGACGCTCCGATCATGGTCGACTTCGCGGCCGGGCATCCCACGAACGCGCAGAGCCACGCGATCGTCGCCGCGCTCGATGCCGCGCTCGGCGGTGGTCGCGACGGTGTGCGGTTCCATGCGGGCGTCGAGTATCGCCACCTCTGCGTCGTGCCTCGATCGTGGAGCGACGCGGAGTGCGTCCCGCCCCACGATCTCACCGGCCGGGTGGCGGTGTTCCCGAGCGGTTCCGCGGCCGACAAGGTGAACGGTCTGATGGTCGCATCACGATCGGTCGTGCGCGACACGGCCGCCGCGGTTGGTTCGAGTGCGACCCAGATCTGGTTGTGGGGCCAGGGAATCAAGCCGGCGCTCCCGTCGTTCGCGGCTACCTTCGGAACGAGCGGCCGTATGTCGTCGGCGGTCGATCTCGTGCAGGGACTCGGCGTCCTGACAGGTATCGAGGTCGTCGACGTTCCGGGCGCGACCGCCGGTTTCGACAACGACTACGGCGCCCAGGCGCAAGCCTGTATCCGATCGCTCGCCGATCGCGACCTGTTCGTGTTGCACATCGAGGCCACCGACGAAGCCGGTCATCAGGGTCGAGCCGACATCAAGGTCGACGCGCTCGAACGTTGGGACCGCGAGGTCATCGGTCCGGTCGTCGACGCCCTCGATGGCGGGGACACGCCGTATCGAATCCTGTTGCTGCCCGATCACGCCACGCACTGCGACACCAAGACGCACAGTGCCGAGTCGGTGCCGTACCTCTTGTTCGACTCCGCTCGCGAAGGCGCCGGGGGCACCTACTCCGAGGCCGCGACCGCGCGCTGCGCACCGGTTCCCGGCCACTCCCTGATGGCGCGACTCGTGGAGGCCTGAACCCGCGCTGTTCGTTGGGGTCCTCCCAAGAAGTAAGAAATTGCGTGCTCCGGCCGAGTGAGAGATCGCCGAGACGGCATCGGGGACCGGGCACCTCCGGTTTCTGCACCCCGCACGGGTACAGAGCATGGGTATAGGGTGTCCGCGATCCCTCGAGACCACGCCCCGGGGCATGTCTCTCACGGGGAATGCCTCCCATGGGAGCCTTTTCCACGAGAGTTTCCCGGCGGTTGGGGGCCGGATCACCTCACGTTCTCCTCCGTGCTCCTCATGCCCGGGCGGGATCGTGCGAGGTCCTCCGAGGGCTACGTCCGCCGCCGCTGATTCCTGGCGCGTCGGCACTTGGCACCCGTCGGCACTTGGCAACCAAAGATCACACGATCACTCCGGTCGCTGTAGGCAGAGCCGCAGCCGGTCGGTAGGAGCAGGACATGAGTGAGACCTTCGACCGTTCACAACTGGACGGCAAGGATCGCGACCAGCTGTCGCAGATCGCCGGCGCGCTCGGCGTGAAGTCGACGAGCCGGATGCGCAAGGCCGATCTCGTCGAGGCGATCATCGGCGCGTCCTCGGGTTCGAGCTCGAACGGCAGCGAGGCGAACGGCGCCGGGCGCGCCGCTCCCCGCAAGGTGCGTTCGACGCGGGTCGTCGACGACGACGTCGCGTCGATCGCCGAGGAACAGAATGCGCTCGGGGCGGCCACGGAGCCGTCCGACGACATGGCGCTGATCCGGCCCGGCCGCCGATCGCCGGCGGCCGATCGCCCGTCGCCGACCGACGGATCGGCGAACGGGAACGCGACAACGCCGTCGGATTCCGACGTCCCGGTCACCGCCGATCCGTCGAAGGATCACGCCGCGTCCTCGGGTGCCGAGCTCGGGCGGGATCACGAGGCGCGTCCGGACGGGACCGACACCGAGGGCGACGCCGGCGAGCGGGGCCAGTCGGGTCAGCAGTGGCGCGACGACGACGCTTCGGCGAACAAGCGCCGTCGCCGTCGGCGCGGCCGCGATCGAGATCGCACGCCCGAGCGCGACGGCAGGCCCGAGCGGATCGAGCGCGGTGGCGACGAGTACAGCGGCGACCTGATCGAGATCGAAGGACTGCTCGATCTGCGCGACGAGGGTTACGGCTTCCTGCGCGCGTCCGGGTACCTCGCGGGTCGGAACGATGCCTACGTTTCCGCTTCACAGGTGCGTCGGTTCGGCTTGCGCAAGGGCGACCACGTGAAGGGTGCCACCCGCCCGCCGGCGAGCAGCGAGAAGTACCCCGCGCTCGTCCGCGTCGACCTCATCAACGACGTGTCGATCGACGAGGCCCGCCACCGAGTGCGCTTCGAGGACCTCACCCCGTTGTTCCCCGATTCGCGCCTGAAGCTCGAGCTCGCCGACGACCCGGCCGAGATCACCGGCCGCATCATCGACTTGATCGCGCCGATCGGAAAGGGCCAACGCGGCATGATCGTCTCGCCGCCGAAGGCAGGCAAGACCACGATCATCAAGCAGATCGTGTACTCGATCGAACGTAACAACCCGGAGTGCCACGTCATCGTGCTCCTCGTCGACGAGCGGCCGGAAGAAGTCACGGACATGCGTCGGCACGTGCTGCGCGCCGATGTCGTCGCTTCGACGTTCGATCGGCCCTCGGACGAGCACTGTCACATCGCCGAGCTCACGATCGAGCGGGCGAAGCGACTCGTGGAGTGCGGCAAGGACGTCGTCATCATCCTCGACGGCATCACCCGCCTCGCGCGCGCCTACAACCTCGCGGCACCGGCATCCGGCCGGATCATGTCGGGTGGCATCGACGCCGGCGCGCTGTATCCGCCGAAGAAGTTCTTCGGCGCCGCCCGCAACGTCGAAGAAGGTGGTTCGCTCACGATCCTCGCGACTGCGCTCGTGGAAACGAACTCCAAGATGGACGAGCACATTTTCGAGGAATTCAAGGGCACCGGAAACATGGAGCTCCGCCTCGATCGACGCATGGCCGATCGCCGCATCTATCCCGCGATCGACGTGGAGCAGTCGAGCACCCGGCACGAGGAGCTGCTGTTCGACCGCCACGACATCCAGCAGGTGTACAAGCTGCGGCGGGTGCTCAGCGCCCTCGAGGGCGCTTCCGGGCTCGAGCTGCTGATCGACAAGCTCCGCAGTACCAAGAGCAACACGCAGTTCCTGATGGAGATCGCCAAGGCGCCCACGGGAATGGGAACCTGACCGCTCCTGTTGACGAGATCCCGTAGCGGCAGCCCGTTCTTCCCGGTCTGGGAAGCAAGAGGGCCTGCCAATAGACTGGACGGACCATGAAGACCGATATCCATCCCGAATACGTCGAGTGCCGGGTGCACTGCTCCTGCGGGAACGAGTTCACGACTCGATCGACCGCCTCCGAGCTGCGGGCCGAGCTGTGCTCGGAGTGTCACCCCTTCTACACGGGCAAGCAGAAGCTGGTCGACACCGGAGGGCGCGTGGAGCGCTTCCAACGCCGAGCAGCGAAGGCGAAAGTCAAGAAGGCCTAGCCACGAACCCGCGCAACCCGCAGTCTCGAAACCCCGTGCGGCGGGCCGAGCCCCGGTACATGGGCGGACAGGCGGTGCTCGAAGGCGTGATGATGCGCGGGCCGTCGAGCTGGGCCGTCGCGGTGCGCGGTCCCGACGGCGCGATCAGGCTCGAGATACGCGAGGTGCCGGGCTGGTCGGAGCGTTACCGCGCCATCCCGGTGCTGCGGGGCGTCATGGGGCTCGTCGAATCGCTCGGCCTCGGCTACCCGCGCTCACCTGGTCGGCCAACCAGCAGGTGCCGGAGGAAGACCGGGTGTCCGAGAAGGTCATGGGTTGGTCGGTCGCGATCGCCGCGGTCGCCTTCAGCGCCCTGTTCATCGTGCTGCCCACGTTCGCGGGTCGCTCGCTCGGGCACCTCTTCCACGGTTCGTTCCCGTTGTTCGAAGGTGTTGCCCGGCTCGGGATCTTCGTCGTGTACCTCTTGGCGATCTCGCGGCTGCGCGATATCCGGCGCGTCTTCCAGTACCACGGCGCCGAGCACAAGGCCATCGCCGCGTACGAGAACGGCGTCGAGCTCACACCGCGCACGGCCCAGCAGTTCTCGACCGCGCACGTCCGGTGCGGCACGAACTTCTTGCTGACCGTCATGGTGGTGGCGATCCTCGTGTATTCGGTGATCCCGCGACCGAACCTCCTCGTCGTCCTCGGCTCCCGCGTGGTGCTCGTCCCCGTGATCGCAGGGCTCAGCTACGAGGTCATCCGGCTCGCGGCCGCGAACATGCACCGGCGGTTCGTGCGCGTGCTCATGCGCCCCGGGCTGCTCCTCCAGCGGCTCACGACCCGCCGCCCCGATCTCGACCAGCTCGAGGTCGCGATCGTCTCGCTGCGTGCGGTGATGACGGCCGAACAGCTCGCTGCGGTCGACGGACGAGCCGGAGTCCGAGTGCCCACGGTCGCGCCCGCGATCTGACCTTCTGACGCTCCGACCCCTCCGACGCGCGCCAGGACGATGTGGACGATGTGGTCGAGGTGAAGGACGCCTACCGGGCGGGGCGTGCCGTCGATGCCGCTGCCCACGCGGCGACCGTGGCTCGGATGGCCGCGGTCTCCAAGGCCACGAACGCGTCGTCGTGCCGAGCCTGGCCGTAGTCGAGCCAGTCGAGGACGGCATCGACGAGATGATCGAACAAGGCCTGGGCGGCCCATTCCGCGAGCTCGACCGCGACGAGCGGGGTGACGACGCTTCGGGCGGCGTTCACCGCGACGTCGCGCAGCGACAGCGCATACTCGCCGAACCGGGGTTCGCGTGCGGCGTGCCGCCACAGGAGGCGGAAGCCGTCGGGCCATTCCCGGGCGACCTCGAGCAGCGCCCGGGTGCTGCCTTCGGCCTCGAGCCCCTGACCGATGTTCGCGATGAAGAGTTCGGCCTGGCGCTCGAATACCTGTTCGAGCACGGCCCGGTACAGCGTCTCCTTCGCTTCGAAGTGCCGGTAGACGATGAGCTTGGTGATACCGGCCGTCGCCGCGATCTCGTCCATCGACGTCGCCGCGTACCCAGCGCGCGCGAACGCTTCGGCTGCGGCCTGGAGCAGCGCGACCCGCCGCGCCGGGCTCCGGCGCGGGGAAATCGCGCTTGCCATAGGTGTAACTCTAGCGTTTACACTGGTTCCGTGAGCAACCTCCAACTGACCTGGTCCGAGGCCGAGCTGCTGGCCAACGACAGCGTGGTCGGAACCCCTCGTCGCCGGCGGCGTGCGCTGCCACGGCGGCTTCGCCGCCGACGGCACGTACGTCTCGCCGCGCACCAAGCACCGGGTGCCGGCAATCAAGGCATGGCAGCAGGCGCACCGCGAGATGTTCGGTACCGAGATGCTCGACGCACCGATCGAGCTGTGGCCCGAGATGTTCCCGAACGTCGCGCAGACGAAGTTCCTGCTCCGCTCGGGCGTTCCCGGGCCGACGATCGCACGCGCTCACCCGCATCGGCACCGTCGAGGGCTTCGGCGTCGATGATCCGCTCGTGCAGTCGAGAACATGCAGCGTCACTTCGTCGAGAGCATCACGGGCACCGCGCTCGACCACCTGCGGGCGGGGCCTGTTCGAGGCGCACGCGCGGGACGAGGCCGGTTGGGAGGAGGAGGCCGGCCACAAGCACATGTGGTTCGCGGCACGCGACATCGCGTTCGAGGATCCGAGACCGAGGACATGACACCAGGCGATGCTCGTGCGCATGGGCATCTGCCGGCGAGGCAAGCCGGTCTCGCCCGAGCGGTCGCGTGACACCGAGGCGATGCGTCGCTTCCCCGATCTCGACCTCGCGCTCGAGATGATGGTGCGGCGCATGGTCGGATTGCTCTTCATCGAGGTGTCGGCGTTCCACACGTTCGCGTGGGCCGAAGACTGGCTTGTCCGACCCCGACCTCGTCGCCGGCGAAGGCGGCGCGGCCGAGCTCGTGTCGGTACATCCGAGCCGACGAGACGCCCCACGTCGATTACCTGCGCACCGCCCTCACCGAGATGCGCGACCGCACCTTCGTCGGCGACGTCCGGCAAGCGATACGACGGCGCCGCCATGATCGGCACGCTGTGGGACGCCGCGCTCGAGCAGTCCCTGGGCGCCGGCCGCGAGGCGGGTCGCAAGGCGATGGCGGCGAGGTCGAGCACTGGGTGCAGCGGCGGCACCAACGGCGCGAGGACCTGCTGGCCGAGTTCGAAGCGCTCGGGTCGGCGAGGACCGCGGCGCGCATGAAGTTCGGCATCTTCTACGAGCACCAGCTGCCCGCGTCCGTGGGAACGAGGGCTGCGAGTGCCGCTGATCCAGGACGCGCTGGAGCAGGTCGAGCATGGCCGACACAGCTGGGCATCGACTACGTGTGGGAAGTCGAGCACCACTTCCTCGAGGAGTACTCGCACTCGAGCGCGCCCGAGGTGTTCCTCGCCGCCGCGTCGCAGCGCACGAAGGACATCCGCCTCGGCCACGGCATCGTGCAGACGGGCCGGCCTTCAACCATCCGGCCCGCATGGCCGAGCGGATCGCCATGCTCGACCTGGTGTCGAACGGTCGCGTCGAGTTCGGCTCCGGCGAGTCGTCCTCGGAGGCGGAGCTGGCCGGCTTCCAGATCGACCCGTGCTACAAGCGCGACATGTGGCACGAGGGACTCGCGGTCGCGCTGCGGTGCATGACCGAGACGCCTTTCACGGGCGTGCAGGGCAAGTACGTCACGATGCCGCCCCGCAACGTCGTGCCCAAGCCGGTGCAGAAGCCGCACCCGCCGCTCTGGGTCGCGTGCTGGCGCCGCGACACGATCTCGCCTGGCCGCCGAGAAGGGCATCGGCTCGCTCACCTTCGCGTTCATCGACCCCGAAGAGGCGCGTTACTGGGTGCACGACTACGAGCAACGCTGAGCCGAAAGTGCGTACCGGTCGGCGAGCGCGTCAACGCCAACGTCGCGTGCGTGACCCCGATCATGTGCCACGACGACGAAGAAGCCGCGCTGCGGCGCGGCCTCGAGGGCGCGCAACTTCTTCGGCTACTCGCTCGGCCACTACTACGTGTTCGGCGACCACATGCCCGGCTTCACGATGTGTGGCAGGAGTTCGTGGCCAACGCGCGCCGAGCACGGCTACGACCCCGAGGTCGAGTGCTCGCCGGCGGCCGAGAACGAGGACGCCTCGGTGCCAAGGTGGTCGCCGGTGACACGGCCGGCCTGCGGGGCGCCACGGGCACGCCCGAGCCAGATCCGCGAGTACCTCCGAACGCTTCGAGGAAGCCGGCGTCGACCAGCTGATCTTCTGCATGCAGGCGGGCAAGAACCGCCACGAGCACATCTGCGAATCGATCGAGCTGTTCGGCAAGGAGGTCCTCCCGGCCTTCAAGGATCGCGACGAGGCTCAGGTGCAGGCCAAGGCGGCGCGGCTCGCCCCGGTGCATCGACGCCGTCGATGGCCCGCAAGCCCGCGGCGGATCACCCGCCGCTGCCGCCGAGGACTACTCGTTCCCGGCGATGCCGCGCACGATGGCGGACCGGTTCGGCAGCGACGAGTTCCACAAGATGCTCGACGAGCTCGCCGAGCAATCTGCGGTCGGACCCGGGGGTATCGAGGGCCTCATCAACGGCCGCTAGCCGCACGCGATCCGACCCTTGTCCGGCACGGCGCTCAGGCGACGGCGAGCGCCGGCGCCGCCGAACCGGCTGCGGCGGAGACGGCATCGGCCACCCCGCTCGGTGCCGCGGCGGAGACCGCGGACGCGTCCGGCGCCTGCCCGTAGCGCTGGTACGCCTCGACAGCCCGTTGGGTCCGAGCCGTGTTTGCCGGCAGTGGCGTGGCGGTGCCGGCCGGCTCGCTCGGCTTGGCCGGGCCGCCGTCGAGGAAAGCGCGGGCGGGGCGCGCGTACGTCGGAAGGTCGACCTCGTGGGTCGGGACCAGCAGCGTCGCGTCGCCACCGGCGCCTGCCCGCGCGGGTCGATCCGGCCATCGCCGTTGGCGTCGAACCAGGCCAAACGGGTGAGAGAGATCGTGGGGGACCCAGAGTGAGCGATCGCCCGGTGCGTGACCGCGCGCGCCGCACCTGCGGTGCTCCCGGGGTCGAGGTCGATGTTCGGTACGCGCATGCTGCCGTCCCTGGCAAGCAGGTTCCCAGCCCGTACCCGCCGATGTCTTCGACCTTCCGGTCGGTGATCTTGAGCGCCGCCCGGAGAAAGTCGGGCCGGAATCCGGCGTGACGCCGGACAGAAGGGGGCCGTGACCGGAACCTCGTGCCCGGTACCCTCCGAACCGTGTTCGAACAGCTCGCCGCGCTCGCAGATGAGCTCGATCGGCTCGAGGCCGACCTTCCCCGCATCTATGCCGCGGGCGACCGGCGCGCGTCCCGGGATGCCGGCCGGCGTCACCAGGAGCTGAAACCGGTCGTCGAGGCATACGGCGCAGTGGAAGCAGGTGCAAGACGACATCTCCGACGCTCGGGAGCTGCTCGAGGACATGCCCGAGGGCCCCGAGCGCGACACCTGGCGGGCGGAGCTGGCCGAGAAGGACGCCGAGCTCGTCGAGCTCGAAGGGCGGATCAAGGAACTGCTGCTTCCCCACGATCCCAACGAGGGTCGCAACGTCATCATCGAGATCCAGGGAACCGAGGGCGGCGAGGAAGCCAACCTCTGGGCCGGCGACCTCTACCGCATGTACCAGCAGTTCGCCGAGCGTCACGGGCTCAAGATCGAGGTCCTTTCGAGCCAGCCGTCCGAGCACGGTGGCTACCGCGACATCACGTTCATGGTGAAAGGTCCCGAGGCTTGGAGCCTCCTCAAGTACGAGGGTGGTCCCCACCGGGTGCAACGCGTGCCGTCCACCGAGAGCCAGGGACGCATCCATACGAGCGCGGCGACGGTCGCGGTCCTGCCCGAAGCCGAGGACATCGACGTCGAGGTGGACCCGAACGATCTCGTGATCGAGGTGTTCCGCGCGACCGGCCCGGGAGGGCAGTCGGTCAACACGACCGACTCGGCGGTCCGCATCAAGCACGAGCCCACGGGTCTCGTGGTGTCGTGTCAGGACGAGAAGAGCCAACTCCAGAACAAGGACAAGGCGATGCGGATCTTGCGCTCCCGTCTCCTGCAGGCCGAACAGGACCGCCAGCACGCCGAGGTGAGCGCGGCTCGCCGGGACCAGGTGAAGGGGGCGGCCGGTCCGAGAAGATCCGGACGTACAATTACAAGGAGAACCGGCTCACCGATCACCGCATCCCGATCACGCTCCACTCGCTCGACCGCGTGCTCGACGGCGAGCTCGACGAGGTGGTCGCCGCGCTTGCGGCCGACGAGCGTTCCCGCCAGCTCGGCGGCGAGTGACCGTGATGCGATTGGCGGGAGATCCGGAGCGCGACTGCGTCGGGTACTCTCGCGGACGCGGGCATCGGACCGGCCGAGACCGAGGCACGCTTCATCGTCGAGCGCGTGTCGGGCTACGAGGCGAGTGAATGGCTCGAGATCGCCGACAGCAGGCCGACCGAGCGCGCCGAACGCGAGGTGCGCGACCTGGTGCGCGCGCCGAGTCGCGGGCGAACCGTTGCAGTACGTGCTGGGCGGGTGGGGGTTTCGAGGTCTCGACCTGTTCGTCGACCGACGCGTGCTGATCCCGAGGCCCGAGACCGAATACGTCGTCGAGGTCGCGCTGGAGGAAGCGGCCCGTTCGGGATTGCGACGGTCGCGTCGGCGACTCTCCCTGGTGGAGACGGGGGCGCCCTCGGCCGTCGGTCGACCTCGGGACGGGCTCGGGCGCGATCGCGATCGCGCTCGCCGCCGAGTTGCCCGACGTCGAGGTCTGGGCCACCGACGTGAGTGAGGAAGCACTCTCGGTTGCCCGCGCCAACGTGGCCGGGTGTGCGGCGACACGGGTGCGCGTCGCCGACCGCGGGGGAGTGGTTCGAGCCGCTGCCGGGGTACCTGCGCGGGTCGCTGCGGTTGGTCGTGTCGAACCCGCCTTACATTGCCGAGCACGAGGTCGCCGACCTTCCCGACGAGGTCGCCGGTTACGAGCCGCGCCGCGGCCCTGGTCTCGGGCCCGTCGGGTACCGAAGCGATCGAGCATCTGCTCGATGCCGCGCCCGAGTGGCTCGCGCCTGCGGCGACCTTGGTGTGCGAGATCGCACCCCACCAGGCGGAACGCGATGAGCGACCGGGCCCGCGCGGTCGGCTACTCCGAGGTGTTGGTGCGCGACGACCTCACGGGCCGGCCCGCGTGCTCGTGGCGCGCACGGGGTAGCTTCGACGCGATGGCGGCCGACGATCAGCTCGACATCGACGGGATGCTGGAACGGTTCCGCGAGCGCGCCGCCGCGGTGCAACAGCGCGGCCGCTGCCGCCGGTCGCCGGTCCCGAGCGCCAACAGTTCCTCGAACAGCGCGCAACTCGACTTCCAGGACTTCGCGATGATCGGCGACGCGCAATGGACGTTCGTCGACGGCGTGCTGACGCTGACGATCGATCTTCGCCCGGCCTGAGCTGCTCGCGGCTCCGCCGGCCCTGTCTCGCTCCGGGTGGGAGAGGCGTGCCTCGTTACAGGTGCGAGGAAGGCGCGGTCGATCGCGACCCAGAGGGTCTTCGAGTACGGGTAGAAGGCAACCGGTCCGAGTCCCATGATCGGGATCTCGATCATCAACAGCGTCACCCACGGGATGTCGGGGATGGTGGCCGCGCTGAAAACGATCATGACGATCGCGAAGATGACCCCGACCGCGGCGGTGTTGATCGCGACGGCGCCGACCCAGTAGCCGGGCTCGCGCTCGAAGTGCAGGTGGCAGTTCGGGCAGTCGGCGACCATCCCGAACCAGTGGCTGGAACAGGTTGCCGTTCCCGCACCGTGGGCATTTGCGTCGCAACCCTCGCCACAGCATGAGGCCGCGCGACGGGTCCAGCGTCCGGTTGCTCATGCGTCGACGATCGCGTTCGTCGTGCCGTCGTTGGAGACCTTCACGCGCCGTCCTTCCCACGGGACCGCGACCATGTCTCGCAGCGTGTCGGCGTCGCGGGCGTTGGCCATGATCCGGCTGCCGTCGTCGGTCGAGCGCGGTCACGATGGCGACCGACGGTTCGCCGTCGCGTTCGAACGCGACCGAGGTTGCCTCGACGGTGGCTTCCAGCGTCGACCAGGCCGGCGACGGCCCGCTTGGGCCGACGGTCGACTTCGGACTGCACGTCGACGCGTCGGAACGGCTCGGCCGGCGGACGGGTCGACCAGATCGCGGCGGCGTGCTTGGTGACGTACCAGCCGAGCGCGGTCGTGCAGCCCGGTGGCACCGGGATGCGCTCGCAGCGTCTCGACCATGCTCGCGATTGCGTGCGTGGGGTAGTTGTTGACGGGTCCGCCGGCGAAGCCGAGGCCGCCGGTGACGGTAAGCGGCCGGGAGTCCGTCGGCTCGATCCCGAGGCCGGCGCGGCCGAGTTGTACGGCGGCCGGGAAGCACGAGTACAGGTCGAGGTGGGCGATGTCGTCGATGTTCGTGCCGGTGATGCCGCGTGACCGCGGCGCCGGTCGCCGCCATCGCGGGGGACGACGTGAGCGACCAACGCTCGGTCATGAACCAATGGTCGTGTGCTTCCGCCGGCGCCGTGCAGGAAGACGATGCGGTCGTCGGGTACGCCGGCGTCGTGCGCAGCCTCGTACGAGCAGAGCAACACGGCCGCGCCCTGGTCGACGTCGATGTTCGCGCACATCCGCTTCGGGTACGGGAAGCAGACCGCCCGGTTGTCGGGCGAGATCGTGCGGATCTCCTCCGGCGAGTACGCGACCGCGGTCCATGCGTGAGGGTTCTCGGCCGCGACCGCCGCGAAGCGCGACCACATCTCGCTGATGTAACGCTGATGCTCGTCGACGTCGTGGCCGAGGTGGGCGCGCAACGCCGTCTCGAACAGCGGGTACACCATCGTCGGGCGCGACTGCGAGGTGAGCGTTCTCGTACTCGCTCGAGCCCGGTCTGTCGTCGCCGATGACGTCGGCACAGGGTGGGTCGTCGCCGGATTCCCAGTCGAGCTCGACGCGCGGTTCGCGGCGAGCCCGCCAGCGGGTGTGCATGCTCTCGGCGCCGCCGACGAGCACGACGTCGCAGTTGCCGCGTCGGATCCGGGTGGCGAACTCGTCGATGAGCAACTGAGGGCTGTTGCCCCCGACCGTCGACACGGCCGTTGATCGGGGTGAGATGCCGAGCTTGCGGGCGAGGAGTCGCCCGGGATCCGGGTACTTCCACGACCCGATCGCGACCACGGCGATCACGTCGACCCGGTCCAACAGTGATGGAGAACCCCCGGCATCGGTATCGCAGGCGCGGGCCGCGTCGGCCAGCAACTCGATCGGCGCCTTGGCGTCCGCGGGTGTCGACCTCTGACTCGTTTGGCCGACGCCCACGATGACCGGAGCGCGGCGATCGACCTGCGCCACGCCGGTCACCCTACCGGCGGCGCCCGGCGCGACCCGTCAGTCGCCGCGGTCCGCGATCTCGGTGCTCAACACCGGCCAGGCCGGTTCGCCCGGCGCGGCGCTGTCGCGACAGATCGAGCGGTACTGGCAGGTCCGGCACGTCTGCGGGTCGGCGACACCGCGCCAGTCGTCTTCGGCCCACATCCGCTCGACCGCGTCGCGCAGTTCTTCTTCGATCTCGCCGAGCGTGTCCTCGTCGAGCTCCCAGACGTCGGGATCCTCGTCGACCTCGGGCTGCAGGTACTCGTAGCGGAGCCGGAGCCGAAAGCCGAGTCCGGCGGCTCGTTCGGCCAGCACGAAGGCCTGGACATGCGCGGCCTTGATCTCGGAGACGTCGTCGATCCACTTCCCACCGGTCTTGTAGTCACGAGCGTCGATGATCCCGTCGTGGATCCAGACGGCATCGATACGAGCCGTCGCCATGAACATCGGTGGTGGCACGCGGTGGAAGCGGGCGAGGTCGACCTCGTGCGCGGCCCGATCGGAGGAACGTGACGGGCAGCGGTCGGCGTGCCGGGCGACCATGTCGCGGACCGCCGGAGTGTCGATGCCGTGCGCGACGAGGACGTCGGCGACGTGGGCGACGTCGTAGCAGTTGCCGTCGACGTGGATCTTGCGGAGCATGTCGTGTACGAGCAGGCCCTGGTCGGTCGACGGAGCCGGGTCGCTCGCAGGGAGCCCGAGCAGGGCCTTGCAGTAGAAGAGTCGCGGGCATCGTGTGAAGTCGTCGTAGTTGCTCGGTGTCAGCGAGACGATGTCGGAGAGGAGTCGCTTCGCGGCCATCGACGGATCAACCCGGATGCTTGGAGCAGCCGGAGATGAACGCGCAGCCCTGGCAGTCGCGCCCGGCCCGGGGCCGCGCGTCGGCGGCGAGCTCGAGCACGCGTGTCGACGCGTTCGCCGACCCAGGTCTGCGCGGCGGCCCGCTCGGCTTCGACGTCGGGCGCGTGACGGGCGCGCCGTTGCTCGATCACATCGACGGCGACGATGTCGAGCTGCACCGGGGCCCACTCCTCGGTGCGTACCAACGCGACGCGCGACGTCGACGTGCTCGAGCAGGTTGGTGTCGCGGCGGGCGCCGACGAGAACCTTGCGCAGTTCGCGGCCGCCGTCGTCGAGCTCGGCCGCAATCCCCGGGTTCGACGACAGCTCGACGCCGAGCTCGGGCAGGAGCGTGCGAGAGCCGAGCTCGACGCACCCGGGCCGCGACGCCTCCGAACGCGTCGAGGTAGCCCCGTGCCGCGGCGCGGTACAGCGCCTGCTGCTCCGGTTCGAGGTCGAGGGGCACGACGAAGGCTTCGGGTCGCGCGAGCCCGGGCTCGGCCTGGGCGAGCCGTGCGTCTCCTTCGATGCGGTTCGAGACCGCGAAGCGCATGTCGGCGGTCCGGTTCACGTTCCGTTTGCCACCGTGCACCTCGCGGGCAAGGCGGCGCCGGCACATGTCGTCGGCGAGGCGCAGGTGCCGCGGACTGATGCGCGGCAGCTCCTCGCTCTCGGCGGGCCCGGGCGCGGCGGAACGGACACGCACCGAACGCTAGTAGTGACGTGCGCCGCGTCCGCGCGTCCGGTGCCGCAGGCGCGTCCGGTGCCACGGGCGCGTCCGGCTCGGCGGGCGGGCGCGAGGCGCTGGGTACACTCGTCGGGTGCGCATTGCAATCGGCGGCGACCACGCCGGCTACTCACTGAAACAGCACCTCGTCGGACTGTTGAAGGAGTGGGGCCACGACATCGACGACCTCGGAACCGATTCCGAGGAACCGGTCGACTATCCGTACATCTGCGCGAACGTCGCCGCGCGGTCGCCCGCGGATCCGCCGACATGGGCATCGTGCTCGGCGGCAGCGGTCAAGGCGAGCAGATCGCGGCGAACAAGGTCCACGGAGCGCGCGCCGCGCTCTGCAACGACCTGTACACAGCACGTATGGCACGTGCCCACAACGACGCGAACGTGCTGTCGATCGGCGCCCGCGATCGTCGCGCCCGAGCTTGCCGACGAGATCACGAAGATCTTCCTCGCGACGACGTACGAGGACGGCCGAGGGCGCTCGGCACGTCCGTCGCCTGGCCGAGATCACCGCCATCGAGACCGAGGAGTCCAGTCGATGACGTCACCCCTGGAGCGCACCGACCCCGAGATCGCCGACATCATCCGGCGCGAGCTCGAGCGCCAGAACACGACGATCCAGCTCATCGCTTCGGAGAACTTCACCTCACGTGCAGTGATCGAAGCGCAGGGCTCGGTGCTCACGAACAAGTACTCGGAGGGTTACCCGGGAAAGCGTTACTACGGCGGCAACCTCGTGGTCGACGAAGCCGAGAGTCTGGCCCGCACGCGTGCGTGTGAGCTCTTCGGCGCCGAGAACGCAAACGTGCAACCGCACTCCGGTGCCAACGCGAACCAGGCCGCCTTCGTGGCCCTGCTGGAGCCGGGCGACAAGGTGATGGGGATGCGCCTGGATCAAGGCGGTCACCTCACCCACGGATCGCCGGTCAACTTCAGCGGTCGTATGTACGACTTCGTCGCGTACGGCGTCGACGACGACTCCGAGATGCTCGACTACGACGTGATCCGCGACCTGGCCGTGCGCGAGCGTCCTCGGTTGATCATCGCGGGCGCGACGGCATATCCGCGCACGATCGACTTCGTGGCGTTCCGGGCGATCGCCGACGAGGTCGGCGCGATGTTGCTCGTCGACGCTGCGCACATCGCGGGTCTGGTTGCCGGCGGCGCGCACCCGTCGCCGGTGCCACACGCCGACGTCGTCACGTTCACGACCCACAAGACGCTGCGCGGACCGCGAGCCGGCGCGATCCTGTCTCGTCGAGAGCACGCGGCGGGCATCGACAAGGCCGTGTTCCCCGGCTTGCAGGGCGGCCCGCTCATGCACGTCATCGCGGCCAAGGCGGTTGCGTTCCGGGAGGCGAGCGAGCCTGCCTTCCGCCAGTACGCGGCCGACGTCGTCACGAACGCCCGTGCCCTGGCGGCCGCTCTCGCGGCAGGAGGGCTTTCGCATCGTTTCCGGAGGTACCGACAATCACCTGATGCTCGTCGACCTCCGGCCGTTCGGGGTCACCGGAAAGGTGGCGCAGGAGGCGCTCGACCGGGCGGGGATCACCTGCAACAAGAACGCGATTCCGAACGATCCCGAGAAGCCGTTCGTCACCAGTGGCCTGCGCCTCGGGACGGCCTCCTGCACGACTGCCGGTATGGGCACCGACCAGATGCGCGAGATCGCGGCGATGATCGGGAGCGTGTTGCGCGCGGTCGACGACGACGCCGTTGCGGTCGACGTCCGGGAACAGGCCAATCGGCTCTGCTCCAAGTTCACCCCCTACCCCGAGGGTGCATGACCCAACGCGTGAGCGAGTCCCGGGTGAGCGGGTAACGCCATGGGCGGTTACGCGGTCGTTCTCGCCGTCGCCCTCGGCACCACGCTGCTGCTGACTCCTGTCGTCCGGTTGGTCTCGATCCGCTTCGGCGCGGTGGTCTCGCCGTCGGCGGACGCGCGCCACGTGCACACGCGTCCCACGCCCACCCTCGGCGGGATGGCGATGTTCGTCGGCTTTCTCGCGGCGATGGCCGTCGCGTCGCAGATGCGGCAGTTCCACGAGATGTTCCAGTCGAACTCCGAACCGTTCGGGCTCATCCTGGGCGCGGGCGTGATGTTCGTCGTGGGTGGCCTCGACGACCTCATCGACGTGTCGCCGCCGGCCAAGGTCGCGGGCCAGGTGGTGGCCGCGAGCGTGCTCGCGTTCTACGGCGTCGTGATGTTCTACTTCCGGATGCCGTTCAACCTCTTCCACACCGACACGGTGGTGCTGGGCTCGCAGTTCGCTCCGTTGGTCACCGCGCTGTGGGTCGTTCTGATGACGAACGCCGTGAACCTCATCGACGGTCTCGACGGTCTGGCCGTGGGTATCGTCGCCATCGGGGGCGGCGCCCTGTTCCTCTTCGCCGACCGTTTGTTCAAGCAGAACTTCATCGACGGTTCGAACATCGGGCCGCTCGTCGCGATCATCGCGGTCGGCGTCTGCCTCGGATTCCTCCCGTACAACTGGCACCCGTCGAAGATCATCATGGGAGACGCGGGCGCGCTCTTCTTGGGAGTGCTGCTCGCAGTTCCGACGATCACGATCGGTGGCCGCACCGATCATGCCTTTTCGGGGAACACGTTCTTCTTCTTCGGTCCGTTGCTGATCCCGGTGCTGATCCTCGGGGTCCCGATTCTCGACACCGTGTTCTCGTTCCTGCGGCGCATGATCCACCGCCAAAGCTGGCATCAGGCCGACGCCGGTCACCTGCACCACCGACTCATGCGACTGGGCCACGGACCCAGGCGCACCGTGGTGATCCTCTGGGCCTGGACCGCGTTGCTGTCAGGTGTCGCCCTCGTCCCCACCTACTTCCCGAAGAGCGGCAGCAACGCACTCGTGCCGTTCGTGGTCGCCGCGCTGGCTCTCCTGCTGCTGGCCTGGTTCCACCCGGGCGTGCGGTCCCGGCGCGAACGCCACGAACGCGCCCGCCACCCGACGGGCCATCCGGCCGAAGACGTCGTCGACCTCGCGGAACGCCGCAGACGAGCAGCGTAGCTTTTCCCGTACGCGTCATTTCTTCGGATCGAGCCCAAGAACTTGCGCTTCGGTTTGACTCGTTCTTCGCCCCGCCCTTAGATTGCGAATGGATTCACAAGCGCCCTCCGGCAACGGTGACGGAGGCCCACGCTCGTCATCCAGAAGGGGCTTCGGCGTGGTTCCGGCAGGGGAGCGTCGCGACCGGCGAGACACATGGCACGGCTTCTCGGACACGCTGTCGCGCTCGTTCGAGATCGTCGCGACGACGGTCGTCTTCGTGCTGCTCGGCCTCTGGATCGACGACCGCGCCGGTACCAAGCCGCTCTTCACCGTCTTTTTGGGGTTGCTCGCCGTGATCGGTCTCGCCGTGCGGTCCTACTACACGTATATGCATCAAGTCCGCCGCGACGAGGAGGGCAAGCCGTGGCTGCAGAGCCGGTAGCGCCGCTCGTCGAACGCGAGGTCGCGCTCGACATCGTCAAGCACGGCCTCATGGTCGCGCCGCTGGTCGTACTCGCCGCCGGGCTGATCCGGGGCTGGGACGGAGCGACGAGCGCTGCGATCGCCCTCGGCATCGTGCTCGTCAACTTCCTTGCCGCGGCCGCGATCATGTCTCGCGCCGCCAAGAGCGGCCCCACCGCGATCGGTGCGGCCGCGCTCGGCGGGTACGTCGTCCGCCTCGCCGTGATCATCGTCGCTCTCGTAGTGTTGCGCCACCAACCCTGGATCGATCTGCCGTCGCTCGGCATCGCCATCGTCGGTACTCATCTGGGTTTGCTCGTCTGGGAAATGAAGTACGTCAGTCTCACGCTCGCTGCGCCGGGTCTGAAGCCCGCACGACCTTCCGGAGACCAATGAACCTCCTGCTCGCGGTCGACGTACCGCCGATCAGCCACGTCACGATCTGGGGAAGCGGACCGCTCGGCTTCAACAAGACCGCGGCCATCTACATCTTCGCCACGGTTGCCACGATCCTCCTGTTCGTGTTGGGTACCCGGCGCAAGGACGCGCTGGTGCCGTCCGGCCTGCTGCAGAACACGGCCGAGTCGGGTGTCGGCTTCGTCCGCAACCAGATCATCATGCAAACGATGGGCACCGACGGTCTCCGGTACTTGCCGTATCTCACCGCTCTGTTCTTCTTCATCTTCTTCAGCAACATCACCGAGATCATTCCGGGTGTGCAGTTTCCGGCCAACGCGCGCTTCGGCATGCCGCTCACGCTCGCGCTGCTCACGTGGGTCATCTACAACGTGGTCGGCGTCGCCAAGCAAGGTCCGCTGCACTACCTGAAGAACTCGGTCGTCCCCCGGGCGTGCCCAAGGCGATCCTGCCGCTCGTGATGATCATCGAGCTCGTCTCGACGTTCGTCGTGCGGCCCTTCTCGCTCATGGTCCGGCTCTTCGCGAACATGCTCGCCGGTCACCTCATCCTGGTCACCTTCGGCGCACTGTCGGCCGCGCTGTTCGCTTTGAAGCCGACCGTGGTGATCATGCCCTTCTCGTTCCTGCTGCTGGTCGCCATGACCGGCTTCGAGATCCTCGTCAGCTTCCTGCAGGCCTTCATCTTCACGATCCTGACAGCTGTGTACATCGACAGCTCGATGCATCCCGCGCACTGATCAACGAATCTCAATCACAAGCACTCAAAGAGAAACAACCAAGGAGAACCCACGTGGCTCTGCTCCATCTCCTCCTCGCTCAGGCTGCCGCCGACCCCACCAAGGGGTTGACCGCGATCGGTCGAGGCATCGTCTACGGCGGCGCCGCCATCGGCCCCGGCATCGGCATCGGTCTCGTGGTCGGGAACACGATCACGGCCATGGCGCGCCAGCCCGAGTCGGCCGGCACCGTCCGCACGACGATGTTCCTCGGCATCGCGTTCACCGAGGCGCTCGCGCTGTTCGGCTTCGTTCTCGCGTTCATCATCTCCGGCTGAGGGGGCAAGGTGCGAAAGCACATCCGTGCACTGATCGCAGTCGTCGGCATCGCGGTGGCGATGTTCGTCGTCGCCGCGCCCGCATACGGTGCAGAGACCACTCCGAAGTACACGAACGAGGCGGCGAAGCAATGCGCCGAGAAGCTCGCGAAGGGTGGCGACATCAACGACTGCCAGAAGGCTCCGTCACCGTTGCTGCCGGGTGGTAACGAGATCGCGTGGGGCTCCGCCGCGTTCGTGGTGTTGCTGTTCGCGGTATGGAAGTTCGGTGTTCCTGCCGTCAAGAACATGGAGCAGGCTCGCGAAGACCGCATCCGCAACGATCTCGAGGGAGCGGAGAAGGCCAAGCTCGAAGCCGAGGCGGAGAAGGCGCAATATCTCGCTCAGATCGCCGACGCCAAGAACGAAGCCGGTCGGCTCATCGAGGAGGCGCGCCAGGCGGCCGAAACGGTGCGGGCCGACCTCATCGCTCGCGCCGAGGCCGAGGCCAACGACGTGCGGGCCCGGGCCCAGGCCGACATCGCGAACCAGCGGAACCAGGCGATGGCACAGCTGCGCACCGACGTCGCATCGTTGTCGATCGATCTCGCGGGCCGGATCGTCGAGCGCAACCTCGACAGCGACACCAACCGTCAGCTCGTCGACAGCTTCATCGACCAGGTCTCCGGGAGCAACTAGCCGTGGCCGACCGCATCGAAGCCTGGGCGCAGGCGTTGCTCGAGATCGCGCAGAGCGAGGGCAATCTGCACGAGGTCGAGGACGAGCTGTTCCGCTTCGCCCGGATCGTCGAAGGCAACGACGATCTGCGCCAGGCGCTCGCGAACCCCGGGCAACCTGCCGACCGCCGTGCCGCCGATTGTCGACGAGCTGCTCGAGAACCGTTCGCTGCAGACGACCCGTGCGATCGCGGCGTTCATCGTCGGGCGCGGGTCGTGGTCACGATCTTCCCGGCGATCGTGGCGCGGTTCGTCGAGCTCGCGGCGCAGAGCCGCGAGCACGAGGTTGCCGAGGTGCGCTCGCGCGGTACCGCTCGACGATTCGCAGATGGAGCGGTTGGCGAGGCGCTCGGTCGGGCGACCAAGAAGAACATCGAGGTCCGCGTGGTGGTCGATCGCGACCCTCATGGGCGGCGTCGTCGCCACCATCGGCGACACCGTGATCGACGGCACCGTCCGTCACCGTCTCGAACAGCTCAAGGAGACGATCTAATGGCCGAGCTCACGATCGACGCGGCCGACATCGCGTCGGTACTGCGCAAGAACGTCGAGGGATTCCGGCCCGAAGTCGACCGGGCCCAGGTGGGTCGCGTGCTCGAGGTCGGTGACGGCATCGCCCGCGTTGCCGGCCTTCCCGCACGCCGCGGTCAACGAGCTGCTTGGAGTTCGAAGGCGGCGCCCAGGCGCTCGCGCTCAACCTCGAAGAAGAGACCATCGGCGCCGTGATCCTCGGGCACGCCGACTCGGTGGAAGAGGGCCAGCTCGTCACCGCGACCGGGCGCATCCTGTCGGTTCCGGTCGGCGACTCGCTCATCGGCCGGGTGGTGAACGCGTCTCGGTGTCGCGATCGACGGCAAGGGCCCGATCTCGGCCAGGACCATGCGCCGGCTCGAGGTGCAGGCGCCCGGCATCACCGGCCGCCAGCCGGTGCACGAGCCGTTGCAGACCGGGATCAAGGCGATCGACGCGATGACGCCGATCGGCCGGGGCCAGCGCGAGCTCATCATCGGCGACCGCAAGACGGGCAAGACCACCGTCGCCATCGACACGATCCTGAACCAAAAGGGTCAGGGCGTGAAGTGCATCTACGTCGCCATCGGGCAGAAGGGCTCCACGGTCGCGCAGACCGTCGAGACGCTGCGTGTGCACGGCGCGCTCGAGTACACGGTCGTCGTGAGCGCGCCGGCATCGGACGAAGCGGTGTTCAAGTACCTCGCTCCCTACACGGGTTGCGCGATGGGCCAGCACTGGATGGAGAACGGCGAGCACGCGCTCGTCGTCTACGACGACCTGTCGAAGCAGGCCGAGGCGTACCGCCAGATGGCGTTGCTGCTCCGGCGCCCGCCGGGCCGCGAGGCGTACCCGGGGGACGTGTTCTACCTGCACTCCCGCTTGTTGGAGCGGGCCGCGAAGTTGAACGACGAGCGGGGAGCCGGTTCGCTCACCGCGCTCCCCGTCATCGAGACCAAGGCCGGCGACGTGTCCGCGTACATCCCGACCAACGTGATCTCGATCACCGACGGTCAGATCTACCTGCAGGACGACCTCTTCAAGTCGGGTGTGCGCCCGGCCGTCGACGTGGGCATCTCGGTGTCCCGCGTGGGTGGCGCCGCGCAGATCAAGGCGATGAAGTCGGTGTCGGGAACGCTGAAGCTCGACCTCGCGCAGTTCCGTGAGCTCGAGGCGTTCGCGACGTTCGGTTCCGAGCTCGACGCGGTGTCGAAGGCGCAGCTCGAGCGGGGCGCGCGTCTCGTGGAGCTGTTGAAGCAGGGTCTGCACGCGCCGATGGCGGTCGAGGAGCAGATCGTCTCGATCTTCGCCGGCACGAACGGCTACCTCGACGACATCCCGTCTCCGACGTGGAGCGCTTCGAGAACGAGCTGCTCGACTTCATCCGCACCCGGCAAGCCGACCTGTTGAACAACGATCCGCGACACCGGCGCGATGCCCGAAGGCGACGTGATTCGCGCACCGGCGTCGGCGACTTCAAGTCGCAGTTCGTCCCGACCGACGCACGGCGCGAGTAGTCGATGGCCGGCGGTCAGGAGCGGATTCTTCGTCGGCGGATCAAGTCGGTCGAGTCGACGAAGAAGATCACGCGCGCCATGGAGCTCATCGCGGCGTCGCGGATCGTGAAGGCGCAGGCACGCGGTGCACGCGGCGCAGCCGTACGCCGAGGGGATCACCGACGTCGTGCGCAACCTGCAGAGCGCCGGCGGAGGTTCGAACAGCGCGCTGCTCACGCCGCGCGACGAGGTGCGCAACGGTGGCCGAGATCATCATCGCCGCCGACCGCGGTCTGTGCGGTGGTTACAACTCGACCGTCATCCGCGACCGCCGAGCACGACATGCGCGACCAGGAACGCGGGCCGGGCCCGAGCGATCGTCACCGTCGGCCGCAAGGCCGAGGGCTACTTCCGTTTCCGCGGCTACCCGATCGACGCGGCGTTCTCCGGTTTCAGCGACAGCCCGACCTACGAGGACGCGCGGCTCGTGGCATCGGCCGTGGTCAGCCGGTTCGAGGCCGGCGAGCTCGACCGGTGCAGCTCGTCTACACGCGGTTCATCTCCGCCGGTCGCCAGGAGGTCGTCGTCGAGCCGCTTGTTGCCGCTCGAGCCGACCGAGGCGGCGACGTCGCCGACCGAGGGCCCGAACGGGCCGAGCGCCGACTACGAGTTCGAGCCGAACCCCGAGACGATTCTCGAGACGCTGTTGCCGCGCTACACGGAGTCTCGCGTCTACGCGGCGCTGCTCAACGCCGCCGCGTCGGAGCATGCCGCCCGCCAGCGCGCGATGAAGGCCGCGACCGACAATGCCGAAGAGCTGATCCTCACGTACCGACGTCGGATGAACCGCGCCCGCCAGGACTCGATCACCACCGAGATCATGGAGATCGTCGGCGGCGCCGAGGCGTTGAGCCAGGGCGCGGCGCGACCACGACGACGTGCGAGCCGCCGAGTACTACGACAAGACCGCTTGAAACCCCGGGAGCTACAGCTGCCATGACCGCAACCGCCGAACCCAAGACCGAACTCAAGGACGGGTGGGTCGTCGCGATCCTCGGCCCCGTCGTCGACGTCGAGTTCCCGCCCGACGCGCTTCCGGAGATCAACTTCGCGCTCGAGATGGACATCGAGCTCGAGGGCGAGAAGATCACCGTCACCGCCGAGGTCGCGCAGCAGATCGGCGAAGGCCGTTGCCGCGCGATCTGCCTCAAGCCGACCGACGGTCTGCAGCGCGGCACCGCCGTGCGCAACCTCGGTCACGGCATCCAGGTGCCGGTCGGCGACGGCACGCTCGGTCACGTGTGGAACGTGATCGGCGAGCCGCTCGACATCACCGAGTCCGAAGTCACCAACATCGCCGACCGGTGGAACATCCACCGCGACGCGCCGCCCTTCGACCAGCTCGAGCCCAAGGCGTTGATGTTCGAGACCGGCATCAAGGTCATCGACCTCCTCGAGCCGTACGTGCAGGGCGGCAAGATCGGCCTCTTCGGCGGCGC
The DNA here is from genome assembly GCA_963784845.1 of uncultured Actinomycetes bacterium. Classification (GTDB taxonomy): domain Bacteria; phylum Actinomycetota; class Acidimicrobiia; order IMCC26256; family PALSA-610; genus PALSA-610. The sequence continues at coordinate 820,437 of CAWASN010000007.1, forward strand.
GGGCGTGGGCAAGACGGTGCTCATCCAGGAGATGATCAACCGGGTCGCCACCCAGCACGGTGGTGTGTCGGTGTTCGCCGGCGTCGGCGAGCGCACCCGTGAAGGGCACCGACCTCTGGCTGGAGATGCAGGAGTCGGGCGTCATCGAGAAGGCCGCGCTCGTGTACGGCCAGATGGACGAGCCGCCGGGCGTGCGGCTGCGGGTCGCGCTGAGCGCGCTCACGATGGCCGAGTACTTCCGCGACGTGCAGAACCAGGACGTGTTGTTGTTCGTCGACAACATCTTCCGGTTCGTGCAGGCCGGCTCCGAGGTGTCGACGCTGCTCGGCCGCATGCCTTCGGCCGTGGGCTACCAGCCCACGCTCGCCGACGAGATGGGCGAGCTGCAGGAGCGCATCACCTCGACCAAGGGTCGTTCGATCACGTCGCTGCAGGCCGTGTACGTGCCGGCCGACGACTACACCGACCCCGCGCCGTTCACGACCTTCACCCACCTCGACGCCACGACCGAGCTCGCCCGCGAGATCGCGGCGCTCGGCATCTACCCGGCGGTCGACCCGCTGGCTTCGACCAGCAACATCCTCGCGCCCGAGATCGTCGGGCAGCGTCACTACGACGTCGCCCGCAGGACCCAGGAGACCCTGCAGCGCTACAAGGAGCTGCAGGACATCATCGCCATCCTCGGTCTCGACGAGCTCTCCGAAGAGGACCGCGTGACGGTCGCCCGGGCCCGCAAGGTGCAGAAGTACCTCAGTCCAGCCGTTCTTCGTGGGCGAGGTCTTCACCGGTTTGAAGGGGATCTTCGTGCCGGTCGAGGAGACGGTCGAGAGCTTCGAGGCGCTCGTCAACGGCGACCTCGACCACGTGCCCGAGCAGGCGTTCTTCAACGTCGGCGGCGTCGAGTCGGTGCTCGCCAAGGCGAAGACGCTCGAGGGCTAGGACCTGCACTCATGGACGTGCAGCTCGTCTCGCCCGAGCAGATCCTGTACCAGGGCGACGGGAAGATGGTCGTGGTGCGCACCCTCGGCGGTGGCGACATCGCGTTCGAGGACAACCACGCGTCGTTCCTCGGTGCGCTGGCCGACTGGCCCGCGCGCGTGAAGTTCGAGGACGGCACGCAGGCGTGGTTCGCGGTGCACGGTGGTTTCGTCGAGGTCAGGCAACAACCAGGTGATCATCCTCTCCGACGTTGCCGAGCCGCCGGCCGACATCGACGTTGCTCGCGCCTCCGACGCCAAGGCGCGCGCAGAAGAGGCGTTGCGCGCCGACGCCGACGACGAGCTCGCCGCGGCCGCGCTGCTGCGCGCGGCGGTGCGCCTCGACGTCGCCGCCTCCGCCTGAGGCGCTTCAGCGGCCGAGCGGACCTCGTTCGTGCTGCGATGGCGCGCGAGCTTGCGGAGATGACGAAGTTGATGCCACGCTCGAGAGGTTCGACCGCGAGCTGACCGCGCTCAGCTGTACTTGACTGCCGAGTACGCGTTCAGCTTCGTCCAGTGGTGTTGGGCTTCGATGATGCGAATGGTCCCCGACTTCGAGCGCATGACCAGGCTCTGCGTGCTCGCGCCCTCGCCCCAATAGCGGACACCACGCACCAGTTCGCCGTCGGTGATCCCCGTGGCCGCGAAGAACACGTCGTCGCCCGAGACGAGATCGTCGAGGAGCAACACCTTGTCGAGGTCGTAGCCCGCGTCGAGCGCCGCGGTGCGCTCTTCGTCGTTGCGAGGCCAGAGCTTCCCTTGGATCGTACCGCCGAGCGACTTCAGCGCGCAGGCGGCGATGACTCCCTCCGGTGTGCCGCCGACGCCGAACAAGATGTCGTTGCCGGAGTTGCGCCACGCGACGGAGATCGCGCCCGCGACGTCGCCGTCGGGGATGAGCCGGATCCGCGCGCCTGCCTCGCGGCACTCGCGGATGATGTCGGCGTGGCGATCGCGGTCGAGGATCACCGCGGTGACATCGCTGACTTTCTCGCCGAGCGCTTTGGCGACCGCCTCGAGGTTCGCCTTGACCGGCGCGTTGATGTCGATGGCGTCGATCGCCGCCGGACCCGCCGCGATCTTCTCCATGTAGACGCACGGGCCCGGGTCGAACATCGTTCCCCGCTCGCTCATCGCGATCGACTGCGATCGCTCCACCGCGGCCGAGGGAGGTGAGGGTGGTGCCGTCGACCGGGTCGACCGCGATGTCCATGCTGGGCGGCGAGCCGTCGCCGATCTGCTCCCCGTTGAAGAGCATCGGCGCTTCGTCCTTCTCGCCCTCGCCGATGACCACGACGCCTTCCATGCGCACGGTGCTCAGCACGACGCGCATCGCCTCCACCGCGGCGCCGTCCGCGGCATTCTTGTCTCCCCGACCCATCCACCGACCGGCGGCGAGCGCGGCGGCCTCGGTGGCTCGCATGAGCTCCATTGCGAGGTTGCGATCGGGCTGTTGCTGCGGCATTTCCCCTCCCGGTCTGTGGACGGTCGACGGACCCTAGTCGAGTCGATCCGGGATTCCCTGGGGTCGCCGTCGCGTACTAGAACAGGGAAATGGGTCGACTCGACGGAAAGACAGCGCTGGTGACGGGCGCGACGTCCGGAATCGGGCTCGCCTGCGTCACCCGGTTCGCGGCCGAGGGCGCGCGCGTCGTCGGGGTCGACCTGAACGAACCGACCGCGGAGCTCGACCTACCCGGCGGCGCGGCGGACGTCTCGTTCGTCCGGGCCGACGTCCGCGACGAGGAGGCGTTCGTCGGCGCGATCGACGGGCTGGTAGCCGAGCACGGCCGCATCGACTCGATCGTCACCGCGGCCGGCGTCGCCGGGGGCGGGCCCGCCCACCTGCTCGACCGGAGCGAGTGGCAGCGGGTGCTCGACGTCAACCTGACGGGCACGTTCTTGTGTGCGAAGCACGCGATCGGCCACATGCTGGGCCAGGATCCCGTCGACGGCGAGCGCGGCAGCGTCGTGACCATCGCCAGCGTCGAAGGGCTCGAGGGAACCGCCGGCGGAAGCTCGTACAACGCGTCGAAGGGCGCGGTGGTGATCTTCACCAAGAACCTCGCGATCGACTACGGCCGCGCCGGGATCCGGGCCAACTCGATCTGTCCGGGGTTCATCGAGACCCCGATGCTCGAAGGCGTGTTCGGGATGCCGGGGATGGAGCACGTCCGGGAGGAGATCCGGCTCGAGCACAAACTGCGCCGGCTCGGCCGTCCGGACGAGATCGCAGCTGTTGCCTTGTTTCTCGTCTCGAAGGACGCGTCGTTCGTGACGGGTCAGGCGATCGCGGTCGACGGCGGGTACACCGCCGGGCGCGACCACGGCGTCACCGAGATGTTCGGCTTCTGACCGATCTCGTGCCGGTTCAGGCAACGTTCACCCGGTTTGGATTCCGAACCGGTTCGCGCGGTGATCTCGCTACTTGCCTCTCGCCGATCTGCGCGTGGGTCTGCTTCTTCGCATCAGCGTCCCAGAGAGCGGGCAATCGGTACGGGCACACAATCGGTACGGGCACACAATCGGTACGGGCACACAATCGGTACGGGCACAGATGTGATCGGGGACGCCAGAAATTTGCCGTTCGCACCCGAATGTTCGTGGCAGTCTCTCGCGCGTGCCCGAGACTCACTTCGACGAGTGGATAGCGCAGCGATACGACACGTTGTGGCCGGAGCTGCTTGATCCATCGCTGCTGGACTCGGCTGTCGAGGTCCTCGCGGACTTGGCGGCCGGAGGCGCTGCCCTCGAACTGGGAATCGGTACCGGTCGTCTTGCCGTGCCACTGGAACAACGTGGTGTTCCTGTGCACGGAATCGAGCTGTCGCCTGCGATGGTTGCGGTCTTGCGGGCGAAGCCGGGAGGACGCAAGATCGGCGTAACGATCGGCGACTTCGCGACGGCCAAGCTCGACGGTCGGTTCCAGCTTGTCTACCTAGTACGCAACACCATCACGAATCTGACCACCCAAGATGAACAGGTCGCGTGCTTCCGCAACGCCGCCGCGCACCTGAGCTCCGGAGGCGTTTTCGTCATCGAGAACTACATACCGGAGCTTCAGCGCCTCCCGCCCGGTGAGACCAAGGTCGTGTTCAGCGCGACACCAACCCATGTCGGTTTCGAGGAGTACAGCGTCGCCGACCAAGTGGCGGTCTCGCGTCACTACTGGGTGGTTGACGGACAGTTGCGGACGTTCTCGTCGCCGCACCGATACGTGTGGCCGGCCGAGCTGGACCTGATGGCACGCCTCGCAGGTATGACACTCCACCATCGGTGGAGCAACTGGAACAGAGAACCGTTCACGAGCGAGAGCCGGAGCCACGTTTCGGTCTGGCTGAAGACGTAGCCGGCTGCACGCCGGTTGCACGCCGGCCGGCACACAACTGGGCGGGCCGGGCGCCGCAGCGGGCGCGTGATTGGGCATTCTGTAGGCCGTGGTAAGGCCGATGGAACGGTTGTCTCGGGTCGGGCGTCAGGGGTTCGTGCGCCGATCGCTTCTCGTTGGGATCCTCGTTGTCGGAGCAGGGTGCAGTAGTTCGCATTCCCGGGCGACGAGCACGACGACCTTGACGAACACCGGTCGCGCTCCGACCCGGTTGAGTTCTCTCCCGAGGTCGAGCCTCAGCGTGTCGCCGGCTCCCGTGACATCGTCAGCGGCGGAGGTTCCCCTCGTCGCAGCTCCGGCCGCGCTGGCACGACAGTGCTTCGCGGCGGCGACGAAGATCGGCTTCGCCGTGCCGTGTCCGGCGCTCATCCCGGCGCTGCGGGGGCGGGCCCTGTCCTGTCCACCATCGGAAGGCGGCGCGGCGGCGCTCCCGCCCTGCGTCGGGTTCGAGTCCGACGGTCAACTTGGCTTCTTCTTACAACTCGCGGGCTTCGACGTGCCACCGAACTACGTCGGCGTCGATGGCCGGGCTGACGGTCACATGCTCGTCGAGGCGCGCCCGCACCGCGCGAGCCCAAGCCGTCCTTGCATCGGCGCCAAGAAGCTCGGAACCGTTACCGCCGGCACTTGGACGACAGTCGAGTACGGCTGCCCAGTCGACAGTCCACTGATCGAACGTGAGGCGACCCACGGCGAGGGCGCATACACCGGGCACCTCTTGCTCACGTGGTCGCACGGTGGAATCGACTACCTCGCGAGCCTTCACGGCGTTACCAACGTCAACCTCACCGTCCTCGAACAACTCGTCGCGGCGATGACCCTCGTCGCACCAAGACCAACATCTACCCCGACGCAGCACCCATAACCTCGGCGATACCGCCACCGCACCGAACTGGCGTTCCGCGCCGCCAGGCGCCACAGCTACAACCATCACCGAACCCACACCGCCATCGGCGGCGCACCCATCAGCCGCGTCAGCGACCTGCCAGGGCACTACAGCTAGCGGCCGCGTCCGTTTCGTGACACGACGCAGAAGCCGTTGGACTCGACCGTGCACCCCGTCGTCGGGACGATAGCGATCGTCGCTGCGACGGGGTGTCCCTGAAGCTGGACGACAGCAACGCGGTGGCAACGCGCGCATCGACCGTCGCGTTGTCGTCTGACCCGCTGCGTAGTGCCAACGGGCGCTCGTGCGCGGGCAAGCGTTGCTTGACGCGGCACTAGCATGAAGCTGTGACCGGCGACTACACCTCGATGTCGGGAGTTCCGGTCGAGTCGGTGTACGGACCGGCCGGCGCCGAACGGCCGGGCGAGTACCCGTACACGCGTGGGCCCTACGCCGAGATGTACCGGTCGAAGCTCTGGACCATGCGGATGTTCGCCGGGTTCGGCACCGCGATCGACACGAACCGCCGTTTCCACGAGTTGCTCGCCGCCGGCGGCGACGGACTTTCGACCGCGTTCGATCTCCCGACCTTGATGGGGCGCGATTCCGACGACGCGCTCGCGCTTGGCGAAGTTGGCAAGTGCGGCGTGGCGGTCGACACGCTGGCCGACGTGCACGATCTCTATCGTGGAATCGATCTGGGCAACGTCACCACGTCGATGACGATCAACGGTCCCGCCGCGGTGATCTTCGCGATGTTCGTTGCCAACGCCGAAGGCACCGGCGTCGAGCGCGCACGCATCGGCGGCACATTGCAGAACGACATCTTGAAGGAGTACCAGGCGCAGAAGGAATTCATCTTCCCGCCCCGCCCGTCGCTCCGGCTCGTGCGCGACACGATCGCGTTCTGCACCGACCAGATGCCTCGCTTCCATCCGATCTCGATCTCGGGCTATCACATCCGCGAGGCCGGCTCGACCGCCGCGCAGGAGCTGGCGTTCACGCTCGCCAACGGGTTCGCGTACGTCGAGCTCGCGTCGCGCGCCGGTCTTCCCGTCGACACGTTCGCGCCGCGGTTGTCTTTTTTCTTCAACGCGCACATCGACTTCTTCGAGGAGATCGCCAAGTACCGGGCCGCTCGCCGGATCTGGGCCCGTTGGATGCGGGCGCGCTACGGCGCCGAGCTCGAACGTTCGCTGCAGATGCGGTTCCACACACAGACGGCGGGTGTCTCGCTCACCGCGCAGCAGCCCGAGGTCAACATCGTGCGTACCGCGATCGAGGCGCTCGCAGGTGTCCTCGGCGGGACCCAGAGCCTGCACACCAACTCGATGGACGAGACGCTTGCCCTCCCGTCGGAGAAGGCGGCCCGGATCGCGTTGCGGACCCAGCAGGTGATCGCGCACGAAACCCGCGTCACGAACGTCGCCGATCCCCTCGGCGGGTCGTGGTACGTCGAAGAGCTCACCGACGAGATGGAACGCCGGGCCGAGGCCATCTTCGCGACCATCGAGGAGCTTGGCGACGGTTCGATGCTCGACGGCGCCGTGCGCGGTGTCGAGGAGGGCTGGTACCAAGGTGAGATCGCCGATTCCGCCTACGAGCTCGAACGCAAGCTGAACTCCGGCCGCGACGTCGTCGTCGGGGTCAACGGCTTCCTCGAAGGAAGCGACGAGCCGCCGCCGCCCATCCTGCGCATCGGTCCGGAAGTGGAAGAGGAGCAACGGCGCCGCCTCGACAAGGTCAAGCGCGAGCGCGACCCCGGCGCAGTGCGATCGGCACTTGCGGGGGTCCGCACCGCCGCGGCCGAACCCGAGGTGAACCTGATGCCGGCGTTCATCGATGCCGTCAGGGCCTACGCGACACTGGGCGAGGTGGTCGGTGCCTTGGCCGAGGTGTTCGGTCGCTGGACGGAGTCCGCCCGGATCTGAGACCGGGCGCGGCGACGAGCCTCGCGAGGACCACCAACAGCCCGAGACAGACCAGGCCGTCGGCGTCGCGTCCCACGGCGGCGATCCACCCGAGATGCCAACCGCTCGGGATGCTGTCGGCGAGGTAGGGCAGCCGCAGCGTGAACAACGCGGCGCGCGCCCGCCGCGATCGCGACGCGGCGGCGATCGGTCCCGTCGCCGACGAGCACCGCGAGCACCGGGACCGCCCACACGAGGTGATGGATCCACGACACGGGTGACACCAGGAGTCCGACGAGCGCGACCAAGGCGATGCCGAGCAACTCCCGACCTTGGCGGCTCGCGGCGATCGCGTGACCCAAGCCGAACACGACGACCAGCGCGCCGAGCAGGAGCCAGAGCGCGTGGTCGTCACGACCGACCGCACGCACGAGGATCCCGTTGAGCGATTGGTTGCTCACGTACCCGAGATTGCCGACGCGGCTGTTGTCGAACACGCGCGACGTCCAGAATGTCTTCGAGTCGGAGGGAGTCAGGGCGGCGGCGGCCGACGACAACACCACGAACGTCGTTACCGCGACTCCGCCGCGCGCCGGCGCCCCGTCAGCCACAGGTACGGGATGAAGATCCCCGGCACGAGCTTGACCGCCGTCGCGAGTCCGACGAGCGCACCGCGGGGCAGACGTGTCGGCCGGGGAAGACAGTCGAACAGGCACAGAGCCATCAGCACGATGCCGACCTGGCCGTAGCGGATCTCCTCCTGCACCGGAGCGAGCGAGGGCCACGGCGAACAGCGTGGCCAGCGCGACTGCGGGTCGGTCGAAGCGACCGACCAGGGTCCGAGTCGTCGCTCGTACCACCAGCAGGAGCGTCGCGAGGGAAGCGGTGTTCCAGAAGCGCGTAGCCGAGATCGCGGCCGATCAGCGCGAACGGCACGGCGAGCACTGCCGCGACCGGCGGGTACGTGAAGGGCAACGGGAAGGAGAGGTGGTGCCCGATCCAGGGCCCGAAGAGCGACTTCGCGACGGACGACCGCGCCCCGGCCGCCCGGTAGACGGCGAAGTCGTAGCCGTAGGCGTACTGGGCCGCGAGTCGGATCGACCCGCACACGAAGCCGAGCGCGACGATGGTGATCGCAGCCTGCCGGAGCCGGTCCGTCGGGAGCGCCCCGGAGTCGGTCGTCTTCACGTCGGGTCGGTCATCGCGCCTCGGACGACTGCGCCCTAGTGTGCGCGGCCGTGATGGACGAACGCCTGCTCGAGGCCGCTCGTACGGCGAAAGGCTTCATGCCCGACGCCGAGGGGCTCGCGCTGTACGAAGCCGGCGCGCGCTGCCGGTCGCCTGGGACCGCTGCTCGAGGTCGGCACCTACTGCGGCAAGTCCGCGGTGTATCTGGGTGCGGCGGCCCGCGAGACGGGCACGGTGTTGTTCACCGTCGATCATCACCGGGGTTCGGAGGAGAACCAGGCCGGCTGGGAACACCACGACCGTGAGGTCGTTGATCCCGAGACCGGCCGCATGGACACGCTGCCCTTCTTCCGGCGCACCATCCAGAAGGCAGGTCTCGAAGACGTCGTCGTCGGCGTCATCGGTCACTCGGTGCCGGTCGCGAGGGTTTGGCGTACGCCGCTCGGCTTCTTGTTCATCGACGGCGGGCACGCAGAGGACGTCGCGATGGCCGACTACGCGCACTGGTCACCCAACGTCGTGGCGGGCGGGACGCTGGCGATTCACGACGTCTTCGACGATCCCGCCGAGGGCGGTCAGGCGCCCTTTCACGTTTGGCAGCGCGCCGTCGCCGACGGCTTCGAGCCCGTCGCCACGACGGGCTCGCTGCGAGTGCTCAGAAACACGACCAGTACCCCGCGGATCCGTTGATCGGACCGGTGTCGGTGTCGCCACCGCTCGGGTGCGCGTCCATCGACCGTTCCCGGCCGAGCTGCTCGCTGCTTCGCCGTTCGCCGTTCGCCGTTCGGCCGCCGGCCGGTCCGGTGCTCATCTGTTCGAACGTCTCGACGTGGCGGATGTTGGTGGCGTCGAAGAGCTCCGGGAGCACGACGCCGTCGCGTTGACGGCGGAGGCGGTACCTCGGGCCCGACGGCGTCGTCATGACCTCGCAGATCTCGAAGCCGTCGACCCAGCGGTCACCGAAGCGGCCGCGTACCTCGACCGCGATCTCGGTCGGTCCGGCGGCGGGCGTTGGTGTCGGGCCGGATTCGGCGGCGACGAGATCGACGTCCGGGTCGGGCCCGGCGGGCATCGAACCCCCGATGACGTGCTCGCGGGGGCCGGCCGGCGCCGGGCTCGCACCGGGTCGCGCAAATCCCCAGGGCTCGTTGGGGCGAGGAGGGCGCGGGCGAGGCGGCGGGTTCGATCGCCGGAGCGGCGCCCGCCACGGGCAGGCGCCGCAAACGCCGCGACTGCTGTCGCCGCTCCCTCGGTGATGATCTGGCCGAGTTGGGCGAGCGTCTCCATCATGTGCTGGCGCTCGGCTCGATCCGCCTCGATGTACTCGATCACGTGGTCGCACATGCTCGTGACAACCTCGAGCAGGCGAAGGAACTCGCTTTGGTTGTCCAGTGGCGCCGCGACGAGCGACGGCGCCGGGATCGAACCTACTGTGGTCGATTCGTAAACCGGCTGGGGCACGCTCGCCGCGGCTGGCGTCGGGCCCGGCCTCGAGGCGAAGGCCGTCGGCGCCCGGGTCCCGATCGGGTGCTGCTCGTTCGGTCGGGGCTCGAAGGCGCGGCGAGAGAGTTCTCGTCGGTCGCGGGTGGCGCCTCCGCGGTCGCGGGTGGCGCGACCGGTATGGCGGGGGGCGTCGTCGGCGGCGCGGGGCGCGGTGGTTGGGGGCGGGGTGGTTCGGGGCGCGGTCGTTGCGGGCGCGGTCGTTTGGGGCTCCGTGGTTTGGGGCGCGGTGGTTGGGGGCGCGGTCGGGCTCACGGCCGGAGCACGGGCGGGATCATCGACCTGCCCGAACGCACGGGCCGTCGCGCTGTCCCACACTTTCGCCTTCGATCGCGCACTCCACCAACCCCGCATGCGTCGGGGATAGTACGACGAACGGTGCAAATCGTCACGCATGCCGTTCGAGCAGGGAGAACGATCAGCGTCGGTCTCGAGCGGCGCGGTCGGCCTCGATGGCCGCGCCGGCTTCGATGAGCTCCTGCGCGGTCAGGCTGCCGGGCAGGCCCTCGCCGCGGAACATGCCCGCGGTCGGGCCCGAGCCGCCGAGGGCGTTGGCGGCGAGCACGACCGCGGCGCTGTTCCACGTCGGCTGCTCGGCGGTGAAGTACTCGCCCCACCTGTCGTATCTCGCCTCGGGGAAGTTCATGCCCGTCCAGTACGCGCCGTCGTCGTGGCGCAGGAACTGCACCCACTCGAACAGCTCGTGTGCTTGTTCGTGGAGCCCGATCGCGTCGAGGGCCATCACGAGCTCGCAGGTCTCCGCGGCCGTGACCCAGGGCTGATCCGAGACGCAGCGAACACCGCGTCCGGGCGCGACGAACGTGTCCCACTTCGACGCGAGCCGCGCCTCGGCGGCGTTGCCGCGGAGTACGCCGACCAGGATCGGGTAGTACCAGTCCATGGCCCAGCGATCCTTGTCGAGGAAACGCTCGGGGCGGTGGGCGATCGCGATGGCGAGCGAACCGAGGGAGAGCTCCCAGTCGGGTCGCTCCCTGCCGATGCGCTCGGCGGCCGCGATGGCGCAGCGCAGCGACGAGTAGATGCTCGATGATCCCGTGAGCAGCGCGCCCTTGCCTTCGACGCGTGCCGGATCGGCATCCCATTCGATCTCGCCGGTCGGGTGTTGATTGTCGAGTGCGAAGTCGATGGCACGCTCGAGGACCGGGAACATCGCTTCGAGGAACCCCGCGTCGCGGGTGCATGCGTAGTGGTGCCAGACGCCGTTGGCCACGTAGCAGCTCACGTTGGTGTCGAGCGTCGACTCCTTGACGTCGTTCTCGACGTAATAGGCGTGCCAGGAGCCGGCATCGTGCTGCATGCGAGCGAGCCACTCGTACGCGCGCTCCGCGTCGGCGAATCGGTTGCCGATGTCGAGAGCCATCGCGGCTTCGACGAGATTCCACGGATCGGTGTGATGACCGGGTGCCCACGGGATGTTGCCGTCGGGAAGCTGGACCGAGGCGATCGCGTCGACCGTCTGGGCCACCTCGGCGCGTGTCAGGACTCCTTCGACTTCGGGCAGCTCGTGATCAGGCAAGGCTTCGCTTTCCCCACTTCGACATCGTCGGCGCAACCTTCTCGCCGTACAGCACCACGCTCTTGCCCATGAGGGGGTTGAGGGCTCGCTCGGTCACCTCGGCCCAGCGCGGATTCTCCTCGATCAGCCTGCACAGGAAGTCGTGGTAGCGCCGCACCGGTCCGGCTTCGGTGTTCTCGAGCCCGTACGCGCATTTCAACCACCAATACGGCGAGTGGAACGCGTGGGCGTGATGCGAACCGCGGAGGAAGAAACCGGCCCGCTCGAGCTTCAGCTCGAGCTCGTGCTGTCGGTAGATGCGCACGTGGCCGCCCGGAGTGTCGTGGTAGTGCCAGTCGAGTGCCCACGAAACGCGCTCGGGCCAACGGGTCGGGACCGTCGCCGCGATCCGGCCCCCCGGGCGCAGCACGCGGCAGATCTCGGTCAGCGCCCTTTCGTCGTCCCAGACGTGCTCGAGCACTTCGGAGACGATCACGCGATCGAAGCTGTTCGGCGCGAACGGCAGGTCGAGCGCGTCGCCGTTGGCGACACCGGCCCACTGCTCGAAGCTGACCTCACCTGCGTCGATCATCGCTCCGGCGACCGCCGCGACGTCTTTCAGATCGGCGGCCGAGTAGTCGAGCGCGGTGACCCGGGCACCTCTGCGCATTGCCTCGAAGGCGTGCCGGCCACCACCGGCGCCGAGGTCGAGCAGCCGTTCGCCGGGGACCAGTCCTATGCGATCGAAGTCGACCGTCAGCATCAGGAGCCGTTGCCCGAGTCGTGGCGTCGCTTCGCGTGCGCCTCCAGCTCGAGGTAGTACTGCTCCGCGGTGCCTTCCGCCGTCTTGCGCCACGTGAACCGGTCGAGCACACGCCGGCGCCCGCGTTCACCGAGCCGCGCCCGCAGATCGTTGTCGTTCAGGACCTCGATGATCATCTGCGCGAGTGCTCCCGCGTCGCCCGGGGCCACCGTCATCGCGCCGTCGCCGGACGTTCCCACGACCTCCGGAAGGGCGCCACCCGTGGTCGTCACGAGCGGCACTCCGCACGCCATCGCCTCGATCGCGGGGAGCGAGAATCCTTCGTACAGCGAGGGCACGACCGCGATCTCGGCTTCGCGCGTAGAGCTCGACGATCCGCTCGTCGCTCACCCCGGTCACGAACTCGATCGCGCCCTGCAGCCCGAGCCGTTGGATCTGCGCGGGTACCGCCGACTTGTGGCGGGGCTGGCCGATGACGACGAGGTGGGCGTCCTCGCGCTCGGTGCGGATCTTGGCGAGGGCTTCGATGAGGTGCGTGAGGCCTTTCAGCGGCACGTCGGCGCTCGCGGTCGTCATCAGGCGACCGGGCACGCGCCGCACGTTCGGCATCGGACGGAACTGCTTTTGGTCGACGCCGACCGGCACGATGTGCAGCGTGTCGGGGTCGACGCGCATCTGGGCGACGATGTCCTTCTTCGAGTTCTGGGACACGGTGATGTGTCGGGGCAGCTCGCCGCGCCACCTTCATCTGCATGCCCAAGAAGCCGTACCACCGCCGCAGAGTGAGCTTGCGGACGGGGGAGCTCGCGGCCGCGATGTCGAGATCACGGTCGACCGTGATCGGGTGGTGCAGGGTGTTCACGAACGGCCAGCCGTCGCGCACGAACCCGAGCAGCCCCCGGCCGAGGCACTGGTTGTCGTGGACGAGGTCGAACTCGTCGCGGCGGTCGCGCAGATGCGAGTAGACGCGGCGGCTGAACGCGTACGGCTCGGGGAAGCCGGCGCCCGCCATGATCCCGAACTCCTCGATGTCGGCGCGGCTGCGGAACTCGTGCGGCCACGGGACCCGGAAGGGGTTCTCCCGCTTGTAGAGGTCGAGGCTCTCGATGTGCTCCAGGGTCACCGGCGCGTCGGCGAGGGGCCACGGCGGGCCGGCGAACATGGAGACGGTGTGACCGAGCTCGGTGAGCTCGCGGGTCAGATGCCTGCTGTAGACACCCTGTCCGCCGCAGTGAGGGTTTCCCCGGTAGATGAGAAATGCGACGCGGAGGGGGTCTCCGGGCGAGGGCGTGCGCGCACGCGAAAGGGCAGATCGGGGGGTCGACATGTGGAACCCAGGATGGAGGGGGAGCGACCCGAAAGGCAAGCCGCGCAGTAGCGTCGCCGCTCGGTGGCCCCGACGATAGTACCCACGATGCTCGTCCGCTCACGGAGCGTGAGTAACTGTCGCTGGTCCCCGTCCGGCCGCCGGGTGTCGTGGGTCGAGACCTACGACGGCCGCTCGGACCTGGTCGTCGGCCCCGGGTCGGTCATCGACCCGACCCGACCGGACCGCCCGTCGTGGTGACGGCCGAGCTCGGGGTGGGCGGTGGTTACGCCTGGGTCGACGACGACCGTCTCGTCGTCGCGGGCGCCGACGGCCGGCTCGGCCTCGTGCGCGCCGACGGTGTGCTCGAACGGATCTTGACCCGCGACGGTCGCGCGCTCGCTCCGACGGTGTCGGTGCGCGGTGAGGTCGCATGTGCCATCGAACGCGACGACGCGTGCGACATCGCGACGGTTCCACTCGACGGATCCGGTTGGCCGCAACGGGTCTCCTATGCCGACTACGCCTGGGACCCGGCCTGGTCGCCCGACGGGGGTGCGCTCGTCTGGCAGGAGTGGGATCTGCCGGACATGCCGTGGCACGAGGCACGCGTGATGCGCCGCGACGGGTCCGGGCCCGAGGCGAACGCGTCTGTCGTCGACAGCGGGGGCGCGTGCAGCCAAGCCCGCTTCTCGCCCGACGGGACGCGCCTGGCGTGGGTCCGAGACGGTGCGCTGGTCGTCGACGGGACGGCGATGCTTTCCGGGGAACCGCTCCGGGAATGCGCCGAACCGGCGTGGTCACCGGGCCAGCGCTCGTACGCGTGGTCGCCGGACGGCGGCGAGCTCGCGTGGTGTCGCAACGAGTCCGGCTTCGGCCGGATGGTCATCGGTGCTCCCGATCGCAAATCGGCGCGCGAGCTCTCGCGCGGCTGGCACCGCGACCTCGACTGGGCCGGCAACGGCATCGTGTGTGTCCGATCGGGCGCGGTCACGCCCAACCAGCTCGTGGTGCTCGCTGCGAACGGGTCGGGGCGGCGCACGATCGCTCGGGGTCCGGTCGGGGGTTTCGAGGCCACCGGTCTCGTCGAGCCCCGGCCCGTGACGTGGAAGTCGGGCGGCGCGGCCGTGCACGGCCTGTTGTGGAGGAGCGCCGACGCGAGCGGCCCCGCACCGACGGTCGTACACGTCCATGGGGGCCCGACCGGCCAGGCGCTCGCGGACTGGAACCCGCGGGTCCAGTGGCTCGTCCAGCACGGATACACGGTCCTGCAGCCGAATCACCGCGGCTCGTCGGGGTACGGGGTCGCATACCGCAACGCGCTCGACGGCCGGTGGGGCGAGCTCGATGTTGCCGACGTCGCGGCGGGGATCAGGCACGCGATCAAACAGGGTTGGTCTGCACCCGGGTCGGGTCGCGCTCATGGGCGCCAGCGCAGGCGGTTTCACCGCATTGAACGTCGCGGCGGAGTACCCCGAGATGATCGCGGCGGTCGTGGCGCTCTATCCCGTCACCGATCTCCTCGACCTCGCGGCGACGACGCACCGATTCGAGTCGGGCGACCTCGTCCGGCTCGTGGGCCCGCTGCCCGAAGCACGCGCCGACTACCTCGCGCGTTCGCCGATCACTCGAGCATCCGAGATACGCGTGCCGCTGCTCGTCCTGCAGGGCGACTCCGATCGCGTCGGTCGATCCCGACGGCACCGTTCGGTTCGTCGAATCGGTGCCGGCGCCGCGGGTGGCGTCGTCGAGGCCCACGTCTATGCCGGCGAAGGGCACGGTTGGCGACGTGCGACGACGGTCGCGGACGAGCTTCGCGCGCCTCGACACGTTCTTGCAGCGGTGGTGTTGAGAAGCGATGGTCCTGAGCATGAGGCGCTGAGCGTGGCAACCGAGTCGTTCGCGTACCAAGGACCGAAACGGGGAGCTGATCGTGCGGTGCTCCTCGCGCACGGAGCGGGAGCCGACATGCGCGCGGCGACCCTCACCACGGTGGCCGACGCGTTGGCCGACGCCAGGGTGCCGTCACTGCGTTTCAACTTCCCGTATCGGGCCGCGGGACGGCGTGCCCCGGATCGGCCGGCGGTGCTCGAGGCCGCAGTGCGCGATGCCGCCGGAATGCTGTGCGGCATGGCGAAGCTGCCCGCGGATCGGCTCGTGCTGGGCGGGCGTTCCATGGGCGGTCGGATCTGTTCGGTGGTCGCGGCCGATTCCGAGCCGGGGAGCGATCCGCTCGGACTCGTGTTGCTCGGCTACCCGCTGCACCCGCCCGGCAACGCCGAGAAGCTGCGCGTCGAGCACTTCGCGCGGGTGCGGGTGCCGACACTGTTCGTCAGCGGCACCCGAGACTGCGTTCGCGAGCCCAGCCGAGCTGAGGCGGCACGCGAAGAAGGTGACGGGACCCGTCACGTTCCACTGGGTCGAGACCGGGGATCACGGGTTCAAGCCGTTGAAGTCGAGCGGGTCGACGGTCGATTCGGTCCTGGCCGACGTCGCGACCACCGTGGTCGAATTCGTTACGGGTCTTCCGGAGCGCAAGTGAGAGAATCGGCGTGTGCGAGTCGAGCGTTGGTTCTCCTTCGTCGACCTCTCCGGCTTCACGTCCTTCGGCGATCAATTCGGTGACGACGAATCGGTCCGCGT
Organism: uncultured Actinomycetes bacterium; assembly: GCA_963784845.1. Taxonomy (GTDB): domain Bacteria; phylum Actinomycetota; class Acidimicrobiia; order IMCC26256; family PALSA-610; genus PALSA-610. The sequence goes on from CAWASN010000007.1 coordinate 836,514, forward strand.
GCTCACGATCTTCCGAGGCGCGACCCGCCAGGTCGCGACCGACTTCGGTATCCGGATCGCCAAGTGGCTCGGCGACGGTTGCATGTTGGTGTCGGTCGACCCGGTGCAGCTCATCTCGGGCGTGGCCAGGTTGGAGGCGCTCTCGCACGAGCTCGCGCTGCCGTTGTCGATGCACGCCGGTTGTGCGGGCGGCGCCGTGATCTTGTTGGAAGGCGACGACTACACCGGGCGCTCGGTCAACCTGGCGGCGCGGCTGGCCGGGGTGGCGCGTCCGCACGAGATCCTCCTTACCGTCGAGCTGGCCGACTACGCGCCGCCGGACACTCCGATGGAACCCGCAGGGATGATCACGGTCGCCGGTATCCAGGAACCGGTCGAGGTCATGCGTTTCGGTTGCGCCGCGGCCGGCGATACCGTTCGCGGCATGACGCGATACGAAACGGTCGAGTTGACGCGCGATGGTCGGGTCGGTTGGCTCCGGCTCGACCGGCCCGCAAAGCTCAACTCCTTCACGATCCAGATGTGGCAGGAGCTGCGGGCACTGGGCAAGGAGCTACGTGACGATCCCGACCTCCGCGCGCTCGTCGTCATCGGGAACGGACGCGCGTTCTCGTCCGGCATCGACACGTCGGTGTTCACCGGCGGCTCGACCGATTCGATCGAAGGTGGCGACGACGTCGGGACGCGTCACCCCGACCCGACCGTCGACGGCATCCTGCGTACGCAGGAGGCGTATTCATGGTTGGAGGAAGCGCGCTACCCGACGATCGCCGCCGTGCGCGGATTCGCACTCGGCGCCGGGCTGCAGATGGCACTCGCGTGCGACATACGTGTGTTCGCGCGTGGCACGTCGGTCGGCCTGCTCGAGCACAAGTACGGGATCCTCCCCGATCTCGGCGGTACGCAGCGCCTGCCGCGGGTCGTCGGTGCCGGCAAGGCCAAGGAGATGATCTGGACCGCCGCGCGGATCGACGCCGACGAGGCGTTCCGGATCGGACTGTGCGAGCGGCTCGTCGACGACGACGCCCTCGAAGCCGAGGCCGGTGCATTGGCGGCCACGATCGCCGCCCAGCCGCCGCTCGCCGTTCAGGGCGCCAAGCGGGCGGTGACGGCGCCGGTCGGGTGCCGGTCGCCGAGGGGCTGGTGGTCGAGGCCGAGGCACAGGCCGTGTGCCTGCGCTCGGACGACATGCGCGAGGCGATCGCGGCGTTCGTCGAACAGCGCCGACCCGAATACACCGGTAAGTAGGCTGTTCGCCCGTGACTCGATTCCGGGTCCGCTGCGAGCGGACCGCTGTCGCGGCCGGGTGCAGCCCTCGGGTGCGACGAAGAACGCCGGGCCTGAAGCAGATGGCCGCCGCGCTCCTCGCTCCCGGTGTCACGACGTTGCGCAACATGCCGACGGTCCGCGACCTCGACGTGATGATCGATCTGCTCCGCGCGATTGGCGCGCACGTCGACCAGCCCGCGCCCAACGTCGTGCGCGTCGACGCGAGCGGTGAGCTCTACGCCGGAAGCGCCCTACGAGCTCGTCGCGCGCATGCGCGCCTCGTTCAACGTGCTCGGTCCGTTGCTGGCACGCTGCGGCCAGGCGCGGGTCGCGTTCCCGGGCGGCGACAACATCGGCAGCCGCAAGGTCGACATGCATCTCCGCGGGCTCGAGGCGATGGGCGCCGAGAGTCGAGGTCGCGCACGGATACGTTGTGGCGCACGCGGAGCTGCTGCAGGGCGCGCGCACCGTGCTCGGAATTCCCGAGCGTCGGCGCGACGGAGAACCTCATGTGCGCGGCGGTGCTCGCCAAGGGCACCACCGTGATCGAGAACGCGGCGCGCGAACCCGAGGTCGACCGAGCTCGCGACGTTCCTCGAATCGCATGGGCGCTGCACCTGCTGGGCGCGGGCACGTCGACGATCGAGATCGAGGGTGTCGAGGAGCTCGCACGCGGTCGACAGCGAGATCATGGCCGACCGCGTCGAGGCGGCGACGCTGCTCATGGCATGCGGTATCGCCGGCGGCGAGATCGAGCTCGTCGGCGTGCGTTCGGAGCACGTCGAGATGGTCGTCGATCGAAGCTCTGCGAGATGGGTATGCGCATCTCGCCGACGAGCGACGGGCTGTGGGCGCTCGCCGCGATCGGCGCCTGCACGCGGTCGACGTGGCGACGCTGCCGCATCCCGGGATTCGCGACCGATTTCATGCCGCTCGCGGTCGCGCTCGCTGACGGTCGCCGAGGGCAGCGCGATCGTGACCGAGAACGTCTACGACGGCCGGTTCCAATTCGTCGACGAGCTCGCTGCGCATGGGCGCCGACGTTCGGACCGAGGGTCGGCACGCGATCGTGCGCGGTGTCGACCGTCTGTCCGGGGCGCCGGTGACCGCCTCCGACGTGCGGGCCGGTGCCGCGCTCGTGCTGGCGGGTCTGGTCGCCGACGGCGAGACGGTGGTGTACGACGGCGAGCACGTCGAGCGCGGGTACTCGCGACCTCGCGGCGACCCTGCGGTCCCTCGGCGCCGACGTGGAGCGCCTCGACGGCTGACGCCCGTCGGCACCCTCCGAGCGCAGGCTCGACGGGCCGGGTGAGCCGGTTCCGCGGAACAAGGGCCATACTGGAGCTGTTGCGCAGAGCGAGCCCGTTGCCCGAAGGGTGCTGCGGTCGAGCTGTCTGTCCGGAAGTCGCGAGTGGAGATGCTGATGCCGGTCGACGTCGCGGAGATGGAACCAGGTGTTCTCGAGGCGATCGAGGCGATCCGGCCCGCGCTGCAGAGCGACGGCGGCGACATCGTCTTCAACGGCATCGACGAGGACGCGGTGGTCCACGTCTCGCTGATCGGCGCGTGCGGGTCGTGCCCGGTTTCGACCATGACGCTCAAAGCCGGCGTCGAGCGGATCATCATGGACCGCGTTCCCGGCGTCACCGAGGTCGTCGCCGACGAGTAGCGTCGGCGCTCCATGGGAGACGCCGACGTCGCGCTCGTCGAGCGCGCGCTCCGAGGTGACCGGCGCTCGATCGCGAAGGTCATCTCGTTGGTCGAACGGGGTGGCGAAGGTGCGCGCGTCGCGATCCAGATGCTGCACCCCCGCACGGGAAACGCGTGGTCGATCGGCATCACGGGCGCGCCCGGCGCGGGAAAGTCGACCCTGACCGACGCGCTCGTCGGGAAGTTGCGCGCCACCGGCGGCGAGGTCGGAGTGCTCGCGGTCGACCCCACGAGCCCGTTCAGCGGCGGCGCCATTCTCGGCGACCGCGTACGGATGCAGAGCCACACCACCGACCCGGGCGTGTTCATCAGATCGATGGCCACCCGCGGACATCTCGGCGGTCTCGCGCTCGCGGCGCCCCAAGCGGTTCGCGTCCTCGACGCCGTCGGCAAGACCTGGATCGTCATCGAGACGGTCGGCGTCGGTCAGGTCGAGGTCGAGATCGCCGGGCACGCCGACACCACCGTCGTCGTCGTGAATCCGGGTTGGGGTGACGCGGTGCAGACCGCGAAGGCCGGTCTCATGGAGATCGCCGACGTCTTCGTCGTCAACAAGGCCGACCGGCCGGGCGCGGCCGAGACCGCGAGCGACCTCTCGGGCATGCTCGAGCTCTCGAGTCGCCGGTCCTGGCGGCCGCCGATCGTGCGCACCGTCGCAACCACGGGGGAAGGGGTCGAAGAGCTCTTCGACGCGATACTCGCGCACAAACATCACCTCGAGACCACGGGCGATGCCGACGCTCGCCGCCGGGCGCGGCTGCGCGAGGAGCTGCGCGGGCTGGTAGGAGCCGAGATGCTCGAGCGCGCCGCCGCGTTGTGCAGCGGGCCCCGGTTCGAGACGATCGTCGACGAGGTCGCGGATCGGACCCGCGACCCTTACACCGCCGTGGAGGAGTTGCTGCGGCCGTGAGCGCACACCCGCTGGGCGAGCTGCTCGACAATGTGGCCGCAGGGCTCTTTGCGCCCGCGGACGGTCGGGTCGAGGTCGTTCCGTCCCCCGGCGGTCGTGCCGACGCGATCGTCGGCCTGACCGGTCACTTCATGCTCGCGGCCGACATCGATCCGGCGGAGGTGGCGGCCCGGCTGCCCGCCGGGGATTTCTCGGCGCCGATGTCGGCCGAGACCTTGCAGTGGCTCGCACGCCGGCTCGGCTCGACGCCCGCCACGTTCGACGCCCTGCTCTGTCGTGGCGGATCCGGCGCCGGTGCACCGGATTGGATGCACGAGGTCGACGAGAGCGATCACCCACGTGTCGCACGGGCGTCGCGGTACCGGCGGGACGTGCGCGTGTTCGTCGCCGACGACGATACGGCGGTACTCGCGGTCGGACGGGGTGTGTGCGACCGATGGGAGTTCGGATTCGAGGTGGACCCGGGTGCACGTCGCCTCGGGATCGGTCGTTCGGTCGCCGACGCCGCGGTCGGGATCATCCCCGCGGGCGAAGCCCTGTGGGCGCAGGTGGCGCCGGGGAACGCGGCGTCACTGCGTGCGCTCGCCCGCGCCGGGTTCGTGCCCGTCGGCGCCGAGGTGCTGTTCCCGCGGGCCCGAGGTTGAACCGGGACCGTCGGCCATCGGGACCGTCGGCTATAAGGTCCGGCGATGGCCGACGATCTCGTCCTCGTCGAGCGTCACGCCAGCGGCATCGCCGTGGTCCGCCTGAACAATCCACCGATGAACCCGTTGTCGCGCGCGTTGCTGGAACGGCTGCGCGACGTCGCGCTCGAGGTCGGCGCCGACGCGTCGATCGAAGGCGGTTGTGATCGCGGGCGGCGATAAGGCATTCGCCGCGGGCGCCGACATCTCGGAGTTCTCCGGTCCGGACGCGGCGCGCGTGATCGAGCATCGCGTTCCGCGACGCGTTCGACGCGGTGGCCGCCATCCCGCGTCCGGTCATCGCCGCGATGCGCGGGTACGCGCTCGGCGGTGGGCTCGAGCTCGCGTGCGCGTGCGACCTCCGGGTCGCGCGGAGAGTCGGCCCGCCTCGGCCAGCCCGAGATCCTGCTCGGCATCATCCCCGGCGCCGGCGGCACGCAACGACTGACGCGGCTCGTCGGGCCCGGCCCGGGCCAAGGACATGGTCTGGAGCGGCCGTCAGGTGCGCGCCGACGAGGCGCTGGCGATCGGCCTCGTCGACCGCGTGGTTCCGAAGGGTCGACGAGGAACCAGCGGCGCAGCACTGGGCGGCCGAGCTCGGCAAGGGCGCCGTCGTCGCCATGGGGCTCGCGAAGCGGGTCGATCGACGCGGGCTCGGCCGTGCTCTCGCCGACGGGCTCGATCTCGAGCAGCGAAGCGTTCGTCGAGGTGTTCGGCACCGACGACGCCGTCACCGGCGTGCAGTCGTTCCTCGCCAACGGTCCCGGGCAAGGCGAAGTTCTCCGGGCCGGCTGAGGCCCGAACTCGGCCGCGGAACTCGGCCGCTCAGGCGCAGCGCTGTCAGGCCAATGCCCGTGTCCGGCTGACCGTCGCGCGGCGGTCCTCGCCCCACGGCAGCGCGAACACGATCGGGACGTCGACGCCGTTGTCGGCGTACGCCTGCACCGCGTCGCGCACGTGCTGCCTCGTCGCCCATGATCTGGATCGCGTCGACCCAGGAGTCGCTGATCGCCGCGAGCGCGCCCTCGCGGTCACGTGCTCGCCCAGCGGTTCTGGAAGTGCTGTGACCTCGTCGACGAAGCCGGCCCGCTGCGAACTGCGCCGCGTACGCGGGCACGACCGCGTAGTTGAGGAGGTCCTTGCGGGCGAGGTCGGCATACCGGTCGCGGTCGGTGACCGCGCAGTGCACGTACGCGTGGATCTCCGCGTCGCCGCCCGCGCGGACGTGCTCGACGCACCACGGGACGAGCGAGGCCGGGAGGTAGTTCAACAGCACGACGTCGGCGAGCTCGCCGCCGAGGCGCAGCATCTGCTTGTTCAGCGCCGCCAGCGCGATCTTCGGGCGGCGGTCGCCGAGCTTCAGGCCGAGCCGGAAGCGCTTGACGTTGTAGAAGTCGCCCTCGAACGTCGACGGTCTCGCCGGTCAGACACTCCCGCAAGCAGCGTGAGGAACTCGCGCACCTGCGCGATCGGCCGGTCGGTGTAGCCGGCGCCGTGCCATTGTCCGGCGACCGCGGGCGACGAGATGCCGACGCCGAGGAACACGTCGCGGTCGCCCGCGAGCTGCTGCAGCGTCGCCGCCGCCATCGCGTGCAGTGGCGGTGTGCGGAGTTGGAGGCGCGAGCACGCCGGTGCCGATGCCGATGTGCGGCGCGGCCTGGCTGATCGCGCCGAGCATCGACATGCCCTCGGCGGCGTTCGCCTCCGCGACCCACACCGTCGCGTAGCCGAGCTGCGTCGGCTTCGTCGCGCGACGTCGAGCGAAAGGCCCGCGCCCAGCGTCTGCAGGCCCGCGACGCTCACTGCCCGGTTGGTCACGGCGCCTCCACGATCGTCTTCAGCCGGCGCAGGTTACGGCGCCAGATCGCGCGCGAGCACGGGCTTGGCGACGAGCGCGCCGACCGGACCGCCCATCCACCAGCGGGAACGTCAGCCGCTCGTTCCACGTGAACCGCGGTGCGGCCGCCCCGCGGCTCGCAGCGTGAAACGGCCGCGCCCGGTGACGACGCCGCGGTGCTCGATGCCCATCGCGCCGGCCCGGCTCCCACTCGCGTGACCGTCATGTCGGTCGGTCAGCCGGAACGGTCCGACCTTGGTGACGCAGTCGAAGCGCGTGCCCGACGCCGCGGTCGTGCGGCTCGTGAACCGGATCGATTCCGCGTCGGCCATCCAGTCGACGTGATGCTCGATCGGCTCGACGACGCGCCACACCGTGTCCGGAGGGGCGTCGATCGTGATGCCGACGCGGATGCTCACGCTCGTCCTTCAGCTCGTGCCCGCGACTCGGCGTCCCGGAGCAACGCGGCGGCGTCGGCGGGGGCGACGATGTTCACCGAGAGCCCGGTGCCGAGCTCGAAGCCGGCGCCGACGTCGAGACGGGGACGATGTCGACCCACCAATGGAACGGCTCGGTCGTGCTCAGGTGGCGCGGTCTCGATCATGACGTTGTAGGCGACGTCGCCGAGCGACGGAGCGGATCGCGGCGATCGCGTCGCGCAGCGCGGCGCCGACCGCGTGCGATTTCGTCGTCGGTGGCCTCGGTCGAAGCGAGCGCCTCCGTCGGTCGAGCGCGACGCGTACGCTGAACGGGGTCGCCGAGGCCGGCGGGCACCAGACGTCGGCCTCGCCCTCGTGCGACGCGGTGCTGCTTGATCGCCGGCGAACGCGTCCGCGGCTGAAGCGATCGAGGCGCGTGCCTGCCCGCGTGGGGCACGACGTCGAGGGCGACGAGTTGCGCGTGCGGGTGCTCGATCGACGCGCCCGCGGCCTTGCCGTGGTTGACGAAGGCCTGCGCGTACCGGAGCCGTTGGCGAGATGGAAGCGCGGCGCGATCCCGGAGCGCTGACGCAGCACGTCGTCCGCCGTCGCGTCCGGCCAGTGCGCCGAGGTCGGCGTCGTGCGCGGGGGAGAGGATCACGACCTCGTGCGCGCCGGGGACGCCGTCGCCGACGATCGGGTACTTGTTCGGTACGACCCGCAGCTCCAGCCGGGGGCGTCGGGCCGCCCGGCCGCCGCAGCGTGCGACCTCGGGCGGCGTCTCGTGCTCGTTGCCCGCGACAGAACGGGCAGCGACGGCGACGTCGGCGGGCACCGGGTTCGGCGTGCACGCGGAACGTGTCGGGCCGCAGCGCTCGCGCCGGGGCGAGGATCACACGATCGCCGGTCAGCTCGTCGACCAGGAGCTGTTGCATCGAGGGTCAGGGTAGGCGGCCCGCGCGCGCGTAGCCTGGACCGCATGGCTGTGCGCTTGGTGATCATCGGAGGCGGTCCCGCGGGAAACACCGCGGCGACCGTCGCGGCGTCGATCGGCGCCGAGGTGACGATGATCGAACGCGACGTCGTCGGCGGCGCCGCGCACCTCTGGGACTGCATCCCGAGCAAGGCGATGGTGGCGACGGGCAACGAGCTGGCCGAGCTCGGGCTCGCGCAAGACCATGGGCCTCGAGGCGACGGGCCGCCTCGACGTCGCCGGCGTTGCGCGACCGCATCTCGGGCATGGAGGAGAAGCTGCGCGGCGGCGTCACGAGCCTGCTCGAGTCGCAGGGCGTGCGCCTGATCCGTGGAACCGGGCGGCTCGACGGCGCCTACACGGTCGCGGCCGAGACCGACGAGGGTACCGAGGAGCTCGAGGCCGACGCGATCCTCCTGTCGACCGGATCGCGGCCCGCGCCTTCCCGACTGGGCGGCGGTCGACGGCGAGCGCATCCTCACGACCCGCCAGGCGTATCCGCCGCCCGAGATCCCCGACCACCTCGTCGTCATCGGATCCGGTGTGACCGGCGTCGAGTTCACGCACATGTTCAGCGCGCTCGGCGCGCGGGTCACGCTTGATCGTGTCGCGCCAGCAGGTCCTGCCGTACAAGGATCCCGAGGTCGCCGCCGTTCTCGAAGACGAGTTCCTCCGGCGCGGCGTGAAGTTGCTGAAGGGCGCACGCGCGACCGCGATCGGTCGCGAGGACGACAAGGTGCTTCGTCGCGTGCGACGACGGTCGCGCCGTCGACGGCGTCGCACGCGCTGCTTTGCATCGGCTCGATGCCGAACAGCGAAGGACTCGGGTGCGAGGCCGCGGGCGTCGAGGTCGACGACCACGGTTACATTCCCGGGAACCGGCACTGCCAGACGAACCTGCCGCACATCTACTCCGCCGGCGACGTCTCCGGCCGCTTGCCGCTGTCGTCGGTCGCGGCGATGCAGGGGCGCAAGATCGCCGAGCACGTGATGGGACTCACCGCGCGTGCACACCGTCACCTCGACTACGACAAGGCCGCGCAGGCGATCTTCACCGATCCCGAGATCGCCGAGGTCGGCGTCGCCGAGGCCGAGGCGTTCGCGGCGGGCCGCAAGCTGCGGGTGACGAAGGTGCCGTTCTCGGCCAACCCGAAGGCGTTGATCAACGGCGACACGCGCGGCTTCGTCGAAGATCCTCTCCGATCCCGCCACCGGCGTCGTGCTCGGCGGCGCGATCGTCGGCCGCAACGCGGCCGAGTTGATCTCGGTGATCGCGGTCGCGGTGACGAACCATCTGAAGGTCGTCGACATCGTCGACTCGCTGCTCGTCCACCCTGCGCTCTCGGAGTCGCTCGCCGACGCTGCGTCCTGAGCGTGCGCGCGCTCGGTCACCGGCGCGGCCGGGTTCGTCGGGAGCATCTCGCCGACGCGTTGCTGGCGCGCGGCGACACGGTGCATCGGCGTCGATTGCTTCACGCCCTACTACGCGCGTTGCCGACAAGGAGCGAAACCTGCGACTGCGCGCCGTCGCCACGCCCGGTTCGAGCTCGTCGATGCCGATCTGCGGTCCGTCGCCATCGAGCCGCTGCTCGACGGTGTCGACGCCGTGTTCCACCAGGCCGCGCAGGCCGGCGTGCGGCTGTCGTGGTCGGGTGGGTTCGCCGACTACGTCGGCCACAACGTGCTCGCCACGCAGCGGTTGCTCGAAGCCGTGGTCGCGGCGCGCGTCCGGCGCGCGGGTCGTGTACGCGTCGTCGTCGTCGGTGTACGGCAACCAGCCGCGCTATCCCACGCACGAGGACGACCTTCCCGAGGCCCTTCAGCCCTTACGGGGTCACGAAACTCGCGGCGCGAGCACCTGTGCGGCCTCTACGCGGAGAACTGGGGCATTTCCACGGTCTCGTTGCGTTACTTCACGGTCTTCGGTCCGCGCCAGCGCCCCGACATGTCGATCCACCGACTGTGCGAGGCGGCGCTTCGACGGCACGGCGTTCCCGCGTTACGGCGACGGCTCTCAGATCCGCGAGTTCACGTTCGTCGACGACATCGTGCGCGGCAATCTCCTCGCCGCCGAGCGCGATGTCGCGCCCGGCACGTACTGCAATCTGGCCGGCGGCGGGGAGATCACCCTGTCGGACCTGATCGCGCTCGTCGGCGAGCTTGCAGGTGCGCCGCTCGACATCGACGAGCAACCGCGCCAAGCCGGCGACGCGTTCCGCAACGGTGGTTCGATCCGCCGGGCCGCGAGACCTGCTCGGTTGGAGGCCGGAGGTGTCGCTGCGCGACGGGCTCGCCGCGCAGCTCGCATGGCATCGTGCCCGGTCGTAGTCACCGGCCGAGCCGGCAACCAGGTTCGGAGTCGCTAGGTTCGGAGCTCGCCTTCGAGCACCGTCGCGGCGTGCCCGGTGAGCATCGCACGGTCGCCTTTGCGTGAGACCGTGAGCTCACCGCCGCGTTCGGATGCCTGACACGGCGCGCAGCTCGTCCCGGCCGAGGCGCGGACCCCAGTATGCGACGAGCACGCAGTGCATCGATCCGGTCACCGGGTCTTCGTCGATGCCGACTCGCGGGGCGAAGCACCGCGAGCACGATGTCGAAGCCGTCGTCGCCGGGCGCGGTGACGTAGACGCCACGTACGCCGACGAGCCCGCCGAGCTCGGCAAAGTCGGGCGCGAGCGCGCGCACGGTCGCAGGATCGTCGACGGGGCACATGAAGAAGTCGCCGTCGGTCCGCAGCAGCTCTCCCGCGGGCAGGCCGAGCGCGTCGAAGAGCGCGGGCATCGGGCGGCTCGGCCACGGGCACCGCGACGGGGAAGTCGAGGGTGATGCCCGCGGCGCCGGCGTGCTCGGCTCGCAGCTCGCCGCTCCTGGTGCGGAAGCGGGCGGTGACGTCGGGCGCCAGCTGCCCGATCTCGAAGAGCACGTGCGCGCCGGCGAGGGTCGCGTGCCCGCACAGGTCGACCTCGACCTCGGGCGTGAACCAGCGCAGGTCGAACCCCCCGTCGGCACGCGTCCGCACGAACGCGGTCTCCGAGTGCCGCATCTCGGCCGCGACCCTTTGCATCCACGCCGCGTCGCCGTGGCCGAGCACCACTGCCGCGGGGTTGCCCCGGAACGGCTCGGACGTGAACGCGTCGACGACGAAGATCGGAAGACTCATCCGAGCAGTCTGCACGCCGCGCACCCACCCGCCCCGAATCCCCGCTCAACAGTTGAGCGAGTTTGCCGCGCTTGGCGCTGTTTTCCGCTCAACTGTTGGGCGAGTTTTCCACGCGTGGCGCTGTTTTTCCGCTCAACTGTTGGGTGGGTTGTCGGGTTATTCGATGATCGCGAGGACGTCGCCGGTGCCGACGGAGTCGCCCGCGGCGACCCGCAGTCTCCTTGACGGTGCCCGAGGTCTCGGCGTTGATGTGGTTCTCCATCTTCATCGCCTCGAGCACCACGACCGCTTCGCCGGTCGTGACCGCGGCGCCTACCTCGACGAGGACCTTCACGATCGTTCCCTGCATCGGGGCGGTGACGGTGCCGCTTCCCGCGCCGCCCGTCCCTCCGGTCGTCGCTCGTTTCGGACGGCTGCGCGGCGCCGGTCCGGAGCTGGCGGCTCGGGCCGCGGCCTCCGGGAGCCACACCTTCACGGAGTAACGACGACCGTCGACCTCGACCGGCACCAGCTGCTCGACGAGCGGAGCTGCGGCCGACTCGTCCTGCGTCGCGGGCGCAACCGCGAGTGCGCTCGCGCCGGAGACGTGCGTGGCGAACTCCGACTTGTCGATCTCTTCTTCGACCCACTTCGTCGAGTGCGTCACGTCGCGGAAGGCTTGCGTCGGCAACAGCGCGAGATGCGCGGGGATCGTGGTCTTGATCCCGCCGATCTCGAACTCGCCGAGGGCCCGGATCATGCGCTCGATGGCGCGGTCGCGATCCGGTGCCCAGACGATCAGCTTGCCGACGAGGTTGTCGTAGTACTGCGAGATGGCGTCGCCTTCGTCGTACCCACCGTCCCACCGCACGCCGGGTCCCGCCGGCACCCGCAGTCGGGAGATCGTGCCGGGCGACGGTAGGAAGTTCTTGCGTCGGGTCTTCGGCGTTGATGCGGCACTCGATCGAGTGCCCGCGCCGCTCGATGGAGTCCTGTCCGAACGAGAGGGGCTCGCCCGTGGCGACCCGGAGCTGCTCGGCGACGAGATCGAGACCGGTGATCTCCTCGGTCACGCAGTGCTCGACCTGCAGCCGGGTGTTCATCTCGAGGAAGAAGAACTCGCCGTCCTGGTAGAGCATCTCGACGGTGCCCGCGTTGACGTAGCCGCACGCGAGGGCGACCTTCACCGCCGCCTCACCCATCGCCGTGCGGGTCTGCGTCGGGGATGCTCGGCGCGGGCGCTTCCTCGATCAGCTTCTGGTGTCGACGTTGCGTCGAGCAGTCGCGGTCGCTCAGGTACACGCCGTTGCCGTGCGAGTCGCAGAAGATCTGGAGCTCGACGTGGCGCGGCCGCGTCAGGTATCGCTCGAGGTAGCACTCCGGCCGTCCGAAGTATGCCTGGGCCTCGCGCTGCGGCGGAGTCGAAGGCGCTGGCGGCGTCCTCGGCGCGCTCGACGACCTTCATGCCGCGTCCGCCGCCGCCGTACGCGGCCTTGATCGCGACCGGGTAGCCGAACTCGTCGCCGAACGCGACGATCTCGCTGGCGTCGGTGATCGGCGTCGTGGTGCCGGGGACGCTCTCGACGTCGGCGCGCGCTGCGGCGAGGCGGGACGAGATCTTGTCGCCCATGACCTCGATCGCCTCGGGCGGCGGGCCGATCCACGTCGACGCCCAGATCGGTGACCGCGCGGGCGAAGTCGGCGTTCTCGGAGAAGAACCCGTAGCCGGGGTGCACTCCGTCGGCGCCGCTCCTGCGGATCGCGTCGAGGATCGCCTCGGTGTTGAGGTAGCTCTCGGCCGCGGTCTGGCCGCCGAGCGCGTAGGCCTCGTCGGCGTAGCGCACGTGGGCGGCGTCACGGTCGAGCTCGGAGTACACCGCGACGCTGGCGATGCCGAGCTCGCGGCACGTGCGCATGACGCGTATCGCGATCTCGCCCCGGTTGGCGATCAGGATCTTCGTGAGCACGGCTGCGTATCCTAAGGGTGCGCCTGCGGGCCCAGCGAAGTGTCCTCGGCCGCGTGGCCGTCAGCGAGCCACCGGTCGCCCCGACGAAAGCGAGAACACCGACGCATGGTCTCGCCGCTCGAATACACGGTTTGGACCGATTCCCGGGTGGCGCGCACGCGGTTCGGCGACGTCCGTTGGTTCGACCGCATCGATTCCACCAACCGGTACCTGCTCCAATGCGCGGCAAACGGATCGCCCGAAGGCGTGGTTGCCGTGGCCGACGAGCAGACCGAGGGCAGGGGCCGATTGGGTCGGGCATGGGTCGCGCCGGTCGGGTCGGCGCTGCTCGTGTCGGTGTTGTTACGCCCGCGTGTGCCGGTCGAACGAACCCATCTCGTCACGCTCGCCGCGGGTCTCGCCGCCCTCGACGCGATCTGCGCAACTCGCGGACGTGCAAGCCGGGCTCAAGTGGCCGAACGACGTGGTGATCGACGATCGCAAGCTCGCCGGGATCCTCGCCGAGACCGACGGCGCCGGCGCGGTAGTCGTCGGGATGGGCTGCAACGTCGCACCCGGCGCTCTGCCCGAGGAGCTTGCGGACATCGCGATCCGCGGTACAGGTGGATCGCGGGAGTCTGCTGGCCGCCTGGCTCGCGCGCGTACGACACGCGTCTCGACGCCCTCGACTCCGTGGTCACCGACGCGACCGTGCGATCGGCAACCATCGGCCGGCGGGTGCGGGTAGAGCTCCCGCACGAGACGTTCGAGGGCACCGCGACCGCGCTCACCGACGAGGGCTTCCTCGTGGTCGACGGTCGTGTCGTGAGCGCGGGCGATCTCGTGCACCTTCGTCACGACGGGATCCGCTAAACCGCATCGCCAGGCGGGGGAGCGTGGGCTACGGATCCAGATCGCGTGCGACCAGTTCGCGGAACGCGGCTGCCAGACGCGTGCTCACGGCAGCGCCGACGCTCGGCAGCGGAACCCCGTCGACGCGGGCGATCGGTTGGACCTCCCGAGTCGTCGACGACAAGAAGGCCTCCTCGCAGTCGGTGAGGGAGTCGATCGTGATGTCGCGCTCCGCCGCGGCAACGCCGATGTCACTCGCGAGCTCGAGGACGAGCACGCGTGTCACGCCCAAGAGGCAGCCGGCCTCGGCCGGAGGCGTCAGGAGCACGTTGGCGCGTACGAGGAACACGTTCGAGCCCGTCGCCTCGCACAGGTTGCCTCGGGTGTTCCCGAAGATGGCCTCGCCCGCGCCACGTTCGCGCGCGTACGCGAGGGCTCGTACGTTCGCCGCGTACGAGATGGTCTTCAGCCCGGCGACGGCGCCGTGCTCGTTGCGCGTCCAGGGTGCGATCACGACATCGACGCTCGAACTGGCAGGTTCGATCGGGAACGCGAGGATGAATGCGGTTGGCGGCTCGTCGCCCCGGCCGGAGCCGGGCGGAGCGATTCCACCGGTCACGGTGATCCGTAACCGGGCCTCGGTGAGATCGTTCGCCGCGCAGCACCGCATCGGCGGCCACGCGCAGCTTGCTGATGTCGGGCAGCACGAGGCCCAGGCCTTTGGCCGAGACGCGGAGCCGATCGAGGTGACGGGTCCAGGCGAACGGCACGCCGCCGTACGACGCGCAGCGTCTCGAACACTCCGTCGCCGACGACGAGCCCGTGGTCGAGCACCGACACCTTGGCCTCGGCGAGAGGAACGAGCGCACCATCTATCCATGCAGTCATACGGCTATCCATGCAGTCATGCGGCTATCCGTGCAGTCATACGGCTACGACCCTCCCGGTCAGCCCGGCCCCGATCCTTCACCCGATGTCGACCGGGCGGAGGGAACGGTCCCCGGCCGCCTGCAACAGCCTGGCGCTCTTGAGTTCGGTCTCCACCCATTCTGCGTGCGCGCAGGAGTCGGCCACGATCCCTCCCCCGACGCCGAGGTGGGTGCGGCCGCCGGCGACGGTGAAGGTGCGGATCGCGACGGCGAGCGACATCAGGGCGTGGTCGGCATCGATCCACCCGAACGCGCCGCAATAGACGCCGCGTCGTACGGGCTCGAGCTCCTCGATGGCCTGCAGCACGCGTTTCTTCGGCGCGCCGGTGACCGAGGCGGGCGGAAACGTCGCGCGCAGGAGGTCGGAGAGAGCGACGTCGGCTCTGAGCCGGCCGCGCACGGTGCTCACGAGATGCGCGAGGCCAGGGTGCTCCTCGACCGCGAACAAGGACGGGACGGTGATCGATCCGAACTCGCAGACCCGTCCGAGATCGTTGCGGGCGAGGTCGACGATCATGAGGTTCTCGGCGCGGTCCTTCGCGCTCGCACCCAGCGTCGCCGCGTCGGCCGCGGTCCCCTTGATCGGGCGGGTCTCGACGTCGCGATCGTCGACGCGCAGGAACAGCTCCGGCGACGCCGACACGACGGCCAGGCCGGGGAACGCGTCGCCGAACGTGCACACACCGGCGTACGGTGCCGGATTCAACCGCGTCAACGCGGCAAAGAGCGCGAACGGGTCGGGCTCGGCCCCGAATGTGACTCGGCGCGTCAGGTTCACCTGGTAGCACTCACCCCGCGGAGCAGCTCGTGGATGCGGGCCACGCGGTCGGCGTGCTCGTGTTCGCCGAGACTGGAGACCGGCCGGCCGAGATCCACTTCCCGGCCGGCCGCACTGCCGACCGAGCCGGCAGGGGAGGGGAGCTCGGTGACTCTGTGCACGTGGTCGAACTGCACGAAGGCGACGTCGGGGAGCCCGAGATCGTCGTCGATGTGCGTTTCGATGCGCTCGATGGCGTGTCCCGCCTCGTAGGAGATGAATCCGACCCAGAACCCGGCGCGCGAGACCTCGTCGAGCGCAACGAAGATCTCGTGACCGCGCGCGGTCACGAGACGGGTGGCGCCCTGGCACTCGATCCATTCGGCGCCGTCGCGCACGACTGCATAACCCGGGCGCGCATCCACGCTCGGAACGGTACCGCCGCGGGTACCGTCACGGCTGTGGACTTCGAACCGACTCCTGAGCAGGAGCAATTCCGGGACGTCGTGCGGGATTTCGCCGAACACGAGATCGCGCCCCACGCCGCGGCATGGGACCGCGATCACGTGTTTCCGATCGACACCGTGCGCGCCATGGGCGGTCTCGGCCTGTTCGGGCTTCCGTTCCCGGAGGAATACGGCGGCGCGGGCGCCGATTTCTCGACCTATTGCATCGCGCTCGAGGAGATCGCTCGCGTCGACGCGTCGATGGCGATCACGCTCGAGGCCGGCGTCAGCCTGGGTGCGTCCCCGTTCCTCTACGCGGGGACCGAGGCGCAGAAGCAGGAATATCTCGTCCCCATGATCGCGGGCGAGGTTCTGGGGGCGTTCGGTCTCACCGAGGCCGAGGCCGGTTCCGACGCGGGCGCGACGAAGACACGCGCGAATCTCGACGACGCCACCAACGAGTGGGTGATCGACGGCCAGAAGACGTTCATCACCAACTCGGGCACCGCAATCACGAAATGCGTCACGATCACGGCACGCACCGCGCCCGACGAGATCTCGAACATCATCGTCGACTCCGGCACTCCCGGTTTCGTGGTGCAGCCGCCGTACCGGAAGATGGGATGGCACGCCTCCGACACGCACGAGCTCGTGTTCGACGGTTGCCGCGTCGCCGGAGGGAATCTGCTCGGTGTGCGGGGAGAGGGGCTCAAGACGTTCCTGCAGATTCTCGACGGCGGCCGCATCGCGATCGCCGCGATCGCGGTCGGCATGGCGCAGGCGTGCCTCGACGCGTCGGTTGCGTACGCGAACGAACGGAGCGCCTTCGGTGGCCCGATCGGTCGCTACCAGTCGATCGCGTTCAAGTGCGCCGACATGGCCGTCGGAGTCGAGAACGCGCGCAACCTCGTCTACAAGGCGGCGTGGCTGCGCGAACGGGGACGCCCCATCCGGCAAGCTGCTGCGATCGCGAAGTTGTACGCGAGCGAGGTCGCGGTGAACGCGACGCGAGAAGCGGTCCAGATCCACGGTGGCTACGGCTACATCGACGAGACGCCCGTGAGCCGCTTCTACCGCGACGCCAAGATCCTCGAGATCGGCGAGGGGACCAGCGAGATCCAACGTCTCGTCATCGCCCGGAGCCTGGGGTTGCCGGTGGAGTGACGCGCCCGAAATTCCCGGACCTCGCGTCACTACACTTCCTCGTCGCGTGCCCCCGCCCTCGTCGTTTTTTTCATTTCTTCGCCGCTTCGCGATCGCACTGGTGGCGGTAGCCGTTGTCACTGCGGGCGTGTTCATGTCTGCGGACGCGTACGGCAAGCGTCAGTTCGCGAAGAGCCACACGATCCACATCTCCGACGCCGTGCTGCAGCAGCTCAAGCCGGGTGAACCGGCGAACTACCTCCTGATCGGATCCGATATCCGCGCCGCCGACGAGACTCCGGCCGAAAAGAAGGCATACGGCTCCTCGGCCCAGGTCGGGGGTCAAGGACGGTCGGACGTGATGATGGTCCTGCACATCGACCCGATCTCCCACGTCGGCAAGCTGGTGTCGTTTCCCCGAGACCTCATCGTCCAGATCCCGGGCCACGGGCGCAACCTCCTGAACGCGGCCTACGCGTTCGGCGGCCCGACGCTGGTCATCCAGACGTTGCAGACGCAGTTCCCACCACTACGCATCAACCACTACCTCGAGGTCGACTTCCGCAGCTTCAAGAGCATCGTGGACACGATCGGGCACGTGAAGATCTGGTTCCCCACCCCGGTGCAGGATCCGTACACAGGTCTGTCGGTGAACCAGGCCGGCTGCGTGAGTCTCAACGGCGATCAGGCGCTCGCGTACCACGCGTTCGAGGCACTACTACATACCGAAGGACTTGCAGCACCCCGCCGCCTGGCAGCCCCACACGGCCGGCGACGGATCCATCTCCTCGAACGGCTGGATCTCCGACCCACTCGAAGACCTCGATCGAATTCCGCGCCAGCAATACTTCCTGCGAACCATCAGCCAAGCGGCCACCGCGAAGACCGGGAGCGACCCCACCAAGATCCTGGGACTGTTGACCGATGCCTTCACCCACCTGACCCACGACCAGAATCTGACATTCAATGATCTGAAGGAGCTCGCGCTCACGTTCCGCGGGTTCAATCCCGCGAAGGTCGAGATGTCCACGCTGCCGTGGGCACCGTCTCCTTATCCGCAGTTCCCCGGCCAAGTCGTCGCCAAGTTCCC
Organism: uncultured Actinomycetes bacterium; assembly: GCA_963784845.1. Classification (GTDB taxonomy): domain Bacteria; phylum Actinomycetota; class Acidimicrobiia; order IMCC26256; family PALSA-610; genus PALSA-610. The sequence continues at coordinate 854,617 of CAWASN010000007.1, forward strand.
GGACGTGGTCCCGGTGATCGACGCTCTCGCGAACTTCACCCAGCCCAAGAAGGCGGTCGTCAAACCGTTGCTCTCCAGCAAGGTGACCGTGCGGGTCGTCAACGGCTCCGGGGTGAAGGGTGCCGGAACCAGCGCGCTCGATGCGTTCGTCGCCGCGGGGTTCAAGTCGGCCGGCCCCGCCGAGGACGCCGATCGAAGCGACTACAAGACTCAGGTGCGCTACGCCCCCGGAAAGTTCACCCAGGGTTACACGGTGGCGACGGCAGTCGGAACGCTGAACCTCGTCGAGGCCGCGTCTGCGAAGAACACGCTCGGCGGTGATGTGCTCGTGATCGTGGGCACCGATTACAGCTCGCTGAAACACCGGTTCGACCTCGTGCCGAAGCCGGCGAACCTCCCGACGACGACGCTGACGACTGCGGGCCCGAGCCCGACGACCATCACGACCACGACGACCGTCCCGAAGGAAACGGTCGACACCCGGTTCGTGCCCGTCGATCCCAAGACCGGCGGCCCGCTGGTCGGTTGCCCGTCCAAGTGAGCGTGCTCTCCCCCCAGGCGTTCGTCCACCGCGTTATCACGGCGTTCGTCGTCGTCGTCGTGCTCACCACAGTCGCCATCGCCGGCGCCTACGCGGAGGCCGCGACCAAGGTGTCCAAGGTGGCCAAGGCGAGAATCGACACGTCGGTGTTGCAGTCGGGCGGCAACTTCTTGCTGATCGGTTCCGACTCGCGCGCATTCGTCAACGATCCACAGGACGCGCAGGCGTTCGGGAGCGCTTCGCAGCAGACCGGGCAACGTTCCGACACGATCATGGTCGCCCACATCGACGACAAGACGGGCACCGCGCTTCTCGTCTCGTTCCCCCGCGACCTCTGGGTCGCGATCCCCGGCCTCGGGCACGCCAAGATCAACGCCGCCTTCAACGCGGGCCCGCAACGCGTGATCGAGACGATCGAGAACGACTTCGACATCCCGATCAGTCACTACCTGGAGGTCGACTTCCAGGGATTCCGCAAGATGGTCGACGCGATCGGCACCATCCCGATCTACTTCCCGACGCCCGCACGCGACGCGAAGACGGGTCTCCTCGTCAACAAGGCCGGTTGCCAGCAGCTGAACGGTGATCAGGCCCTCGCGTACGTGCGCTCGCGCTATTACGAGTCGTTCGTGAACGGGAAGTGGCAGCAGGATCCCACGTCCGACCTCGGCCGGATCCGGCGCCAGCAGTACTTCCTGCGGACGCTCGCCCAGCAGACGTTGCACGCAGCCACCGCCAAGCCGTGGAAGGCGAGCAGCCTGCTCGATTCCATGCTGACGGACCTCCAACGTGATCCGAAGCTGGGCCTCTCCTCGCTCCGCGCGCTCGCGTACGCGTTCCACAAGCCCGGCGGGGTCGAGACGGTGACGTTGCCGGTGAATCGTCAGTTCTTCGACGGTCAGGACGCGCTTGCACTCGACGACGCCAAGGCGGCGCCCATCTTCGCTCGTCTCCGCGGTATCGGGAACCCCTCGAACACCACGGGCACCGTCAAAGGGGTCGACCCCCGTACGATTCACGTCGCAGTCGAGAACGGGAGCGGGCAGAACGGACTCGGCGCCCGCGCCGGCGACGCGCTCGGTGGACTGGGGTACGCAGTGGTAGGGCCGGCGACGAACGCCGACCGCAGCGACTACACCGTGACCGAGGTCCGGTACACCTCGGGCGCTCAGGCCAAGGCGCAGTTCCTGCTCTCCGAGCTCGGCGGTGCCGCCAAGATCGTCGCGTTGAACGGCGCCGCGCCGGCCGGAGCCGACATCGTCTTGGTGCTCGGGCGCGATTACACGGGCCTCAGCCGTCCGGCGCCGGCCGCTGCCCCGACGACCTCGCCGAGCACGCCCGCTCCGAACAGTAGAGCCACATCTGCCACGACGGCGCCCAATGCCGGCTCCGAGTCGGGATTACCCGTTGCCGGCTGCTGAGCGCGAAGGCCACGGGACCCTAGACTCAGCGCTCATGTCGATGCTCCGGAGCGGGTGGGTCATGAGGCGCCCGAGTGCGAGGGGCGAGCTGTGAGGATCGCGGTCGTCGGAGCCGGTTACGTCGGGCTGACCACCGCCGCGTGCTTCGCGCACCTCGGGCACGAGGTCCTTTGCGCCGATATCGATTCCGAGAAGGTGGCGCGCCTGAAGAAGGGCGAGGTGCCGATCCTCGAGCTCGGTCTGCCCGAGCTCATCAAGGAGGGCATCGCGGCCCGGCGGCTGGAGTTCGTGGTCGGGGCTGCCACTGCGGCATTGCGGGCGGAGGTCATCTTTCTCTGCGTGCAGACGCCGCAAGGCTCCGACGGTTCGGCCGATCTCAGCTACGTCGAAGACGTTGCTCGTGAGATCGCCCCGGTCCTGTCGGAGAACACGGTCGTGGTGAACAAGTCGACTGTGCCCGTCGGTTCGACCCGCTTCGTGCAGCGCGTGTTGTCCGAAGCCGGCGCGCGTTCCGATCGCGTCACCGTCGCGTCGAACCCCGAGTTCCTGCGCGAGGGTCAAGCCGTCCGCGACTTCTTGAACCCGGATCGCATCGTCATCGGCTGCGACGACCGCGAGGCCGCCGTGCGTGTGAGCCAGTTGTACCGCAAGGTGGCTGCTCCGATCCTCGTTACCGATCCCGCGTCGGCGGAGATGATCAAGTACGCGTCGAACGCGTTCCTCGCCACGAAGGTCTCGTTCATCAATGCGATCGCGAACCTGTGCGAGGCGGTCGATGCCGACGCGCACGAGGTCGCGATCGGGATGGGGTACGACCCGCGGATCGGATTCCAATTCCTGCAGCCAGGTCCCGGCTACGGCGGTTCGTGTTTCCCCAAGGACGTTGCCGCGCTCCTGCACATCTCGGGATCCGCCGGCTACGACTTCGAGCTCCTGCGAGGCGTCGTCGACGTCAACGAAGCCCAGCACGAGCGCATGATCGACAAGGTCCGCACCGCGGTCGGCGGGTCGCTCGCCGGCGCCGAGATCGCTGTGTTCGGGCTCACGTTCAAAGCCGATACCGACGATCTGCGCGACTCGCCCGCGATGTCCGTCGCCCGCCGCCTGCTCGAGGAGGGAGCGATCGTGCGCGCTTTCGACCCCGGGGCGGGCGACCGCCCCGCCCAACTCCTTCCCGGCCTCGAGCTCTGCATCGACGCCTACGGCGCCGCGGCGGCGGCCGACGCCGTCGTGCTCCTCACCGAATGGGACGAGTTTCGGTGGCTCGACTACGAGAAGGTGCGCGACGCCATGCGAGGCCGGGCGATCGTCGACGCGCGAAATCTTCTCGATCCTGCCGCGATGCGGCGCCGGGGCTTCGCTTATCAGGCCGTCGGACGGCGGTAGTGGCGCGTATCGTCATCACCGGCGGCTCCGGTTTCGTGGGATCGCATCTGTGTGACGCGTTCTCGGCGCGCGGCGACGAGGTCGTCGCGGTCGACGACTTGTCGACGGGGCGGCTCCAGAACCTCGCACACCTGGCCGAGCGCAAGGCGTTCTCCTTCGTGCGGGCCGATGTGTCGAAGGACCTGCCCGTCGAGGGTCGGGTCGACGGCGTCTTGCACTTCGCGAGCCCGGCGAGCCCGCCCGAGTACCTGGCGGCCCCTCTCGACAGCCTCGACGTGAACTCGCTCGGGACACGACGCGCGCTCGATCTCGCGCTCGCGCACGAGGCCCGGTTCCTGCTGGCGTCGACGAGCGAGATCTACGGCGATCCGGCGGTGCATCCGCAGATCGAGTCGTATCACGGCAATGTCGATCCGAACGGTCCCCGCGCGGTCTACGACGAAGCCAAGCGGTTCTCGGAGACCCTGACCGCGACCTACCGGCGGCTCTACGACCTGCGCACGGCCACCGTGCGGATCTTCAACACCTACGGACCCCGGTTGGCCGCCGCCGACGGACGCGTCGTGTCGAACTTCCTCACGCAGGCCATCGACGGGAAGCCGTTGACGATCTACGGGACGGGCGAGCAGACGCGATCGTTCTGCTACGTCTCCGATGAGGTACGCGGCATCGTCGCGCTGTTCGACTCCGACGTCGCGGACCCGGTGAACATCGGGAACCCGAACGAGATCACGATGCTCGAGCTGGTGGAGCTCGTGCGGGAGGTCACCGAATCACCGTCGGACGTGGTGTTCGAGCCCCTGCCGATCGGAGATCCGACCCGGCGGAAGCCCGACATCACCCGGGCGCGCACGCTGCTCGCCTGGGAGCCCGAAGTGACGTTGCGTGAGGGTCTGGCGAACACGCGCGACTGGTATCTCGAGGAGCGTCGCCATGGCCGTGCCTGAGCGTAACGTGCCCGCGAAGTTGCGGAAGCTGTCGGTCGTCGTGCCGGTCTTCAACGAGCGGAACACACTCGTGGAAGTGCTCCGGCGTATGCGCGCCGTAGAGCTTCCCGACGGGATCGAGGCCGAGATCATCGTTGTCGATGACGGGAGCACCGACGGTACCCGCGACGTGTTGCGCCAACTGGGCGACAGCACGGTGCGCATCGTGCTCCACGAGAAGAACCGCGGAAAGGGCGCCGCGTTGCGCACCGGATTCACCCACGCGACCGGTGAATACGTGCTGGTGCAAGACGCCGACCTCGAATACGACCCCGAAGACTGGCCCAAGCTCTTGAACCCGGTGCTGCGCGGACGGGCGCAGGTCGTGTACGGATCCCGGTTCACCGGTGAACGCCGCAACATGCTCTTGTTGCACTGGATCGGGAACCGTTTTCTCTCGATGACGACGAACATCTTGTACAACACGACGCTCTCCGACATGGAGACGTGTTACAAGCTCATCGAGCGCGGCCTCATCGAGGACATGAAGTTGGTGTCGAACCGCTTCGACATCGAGGCCGAGATCAGCGCCAAGATCCTCAAACGCGGGATCCGCATCTACGAGGTCCCGATCTCCTATTCCGGTCGTGAGTTCGACGAAGGCAAGAAGATCACATGGCGCGACGGCTTCTCCGCTCTGTGGACGCTCGTCAAGTACCGCTTCCGGGACTGACGTCGGAGTGACCCAGTCCTGGGCTGGCGTGATCGTCAACTTCGAAGCCGGGCCGTTGCTCACCGAGTGTGTGCGCTCCGTGCTGGCCGACTCGAGCGCGGGCGAGATCGAGCTCGTCGTGGTCGACAACGGCTCGAGCGACGGGTCGGTGGAGGAGTTGCGACGAACGGTCCCGAGCGCGCGGGTCATCGTGTCCCCCGGCAACGTCGGCTACGCCCGCGCCGCCAATCTGGGCATCGCGGCGACACGCGCCCCTATCGTCGCGGTGCTGAACCCCGATCTCACGATCGGTCCGGGAACGGCCAAGGCCATGCTGGCGCGCTTCGACGAGGAGCCCGCCCTGGGTGCGTGCGGACCCCGTATCCGCAACCTCGACGGGTCCGACTATCCGTCGGCCCGGTGCTCCCCGTCGATTCCCCTCGCGGGTCGCGCACGGGTTGTTCGGTCTGTGGTGGCCGTCGAACCGGTGCACGGCGCGCTACCGCCAGCTCAACGCGGATCCCGCCGAGCCGCGCTCGGTCGACTGGGTATCGGGTGCAGCGATATGGCTGCGCCGGCGAGCACTCGACGCGGTCGGCGGATGGGACGAGCGGTACTTCATGTACATGGAGGATCTCGACCTCTGCTGGCGTCTGCGCCGGGCCGGCTTCGACGTCGCGTACGAACCAGCGGGTTCGGTGGTCCACGTCCAGGGCGCCAGCACCTCCCGGACCCCCTACCGGATGCTGCTCCAGCACCATCGATCCGCGTGGCGGTTCGCCCGGCGGCGATTCACCGGGGCGAGCGCGGCGCTGTTGCCGTTCGCGGCCCTGTACCTCGCGGGACGTTGCGCCCTGGCGATGGCAGAGCACGCCTGGCATGCCTCCGGGGTCCGTCCGAGCCGCGAGTAGCCTGCCCGTCGTGACCAACGCCTCCAGAGCGAAACGCAAACGCGCGGCCGTACGGTCTGCAAAGCGCTCGCGCAACAACACGTGGTGGTACGCGCTGACCGCGATCGTGGCCATTCTCGGCGTCTCGCTCGTCGTGTACGCACGGGCGACGGCGCCGTCGCCGGTCGGGCCTTTCCTGTCCGACCCGAACAACCCTACGAAGCAGGACACCCACTGGCACGCGGCGCTCGGCGTCTACGACTGCGACCACTGGATGGGCGACAGCACGGGGAACGGGATCTGGAACTGGCCCGCGTCGACACCGTCCGGCCAACCGGCGCGTGCGGGCAACACGAACGAGTACGCGGGCCTGCACAGCCACGACGACGGTGTGATCCACATGGAACCGCTCGTGTCGGCCGAGGCCGGCCGCAACGCGACCGTGGGGCTGTATTTCGACTACGGCGGCTGGAAGCTCTCGGCAACGGGCTTCACCTTCCTCGGAACCACCGTGAAGAACGGTGACAAGTGCGGCACCAAGACCGGCTCGCTGCAGTGGGAGGTCGGGCGCTGGGACGGTGACACCACGGGCAAGGTCAAACAGAAGTACACGGTGGAAACCGGGAACCCGGCCAAATGGAAGCTGAATCAGTACGACATCGTCGTGCTCGCGTTCTTGCCCCAGGGCACGTCGATGGCGAGCATCGGCGATCCGCCGTCGGTCCCGAAGCTCGCCACGGCGCTCGGCGCCGAAGGTCAGGGCGTCGCGGGCATGGCGACGATTCCCACGAGCGTGCCCGCGCCCGCGGCCACGACGCCGACAACCACATCCACAGCAACGACGGCCGCCACGCCGACGAAGCCGTGAAGGCGGTCGTTCTCGTCGGCGGGGAGGGGACCCGGCTACGTCCCCTGACCTTTACGACGCCCAAGCCGCTGCTGCCGATCGCCAATCAGCCGCACCTGGAACGTCAGCTCGCGTGGCTGGCATCGCATGGTGTCGACGAGGTCGTGTTGTCGATGGGCTATCTCCCCGACGCGTTCCACCGGCACTTCGAGTCCGACGGCGCCGGTCACGACAAGTTCGGTGACGTCATCCTGAGATATGCGATCGAGAAGGAACCGCTCGGCACCGCGGGTGCGGTGCGCTTCGCGGCCGAGGGGATCGACGAACGCATCATCGTCTGCAACGGCGACGTGCTCACCGGCCTCGACCTCGATGCGATGGTGCACTTCCACGACGAGCACGGCGCGGAAGCGACGATCTCGCTCACCCAGGTCGTCGACCCCGAGCGCGTTCGGCGTCGTACCTACGCAGTCCGACGGCGGTGTCATCGCGTTCGTCGAGAAACCCGCCCCGGGCAAGGCTCCGAGCAACTGGATCAACGCCGGGACCTACGTCGTCGAGCCCTCGTTCCTGCGCCGGATCCCGCCCCGGCTCAACGTCTCGGTCGAACGCGAGACCTTCCCGCGGATGTTCGGCGCGGCCCGGTCTGCTCTTCGGCTACCAGAGCGATAGCTACTGGCTCGACATCGGCACCCCGGAGAAGTATCTGCAGGCCCACGCCGACGCGCTGGCCGGCCGGTTGTCGGACCCTCCCGCGCCGGGCGCCCGCGAGGTCGCACCCGGCGTGTGGGTACAGGGTGACGCGACGATCGAACCCGACGCGCACATCGAGGCGCCGGTGCTCGTCGGTCCCGGCGCCCGTATCGAGAGCGGTGCCCGAGTGCACGCGTCGGTGCTCGGCGCCGGCGCGGTGGTCGAAGCCCGAGCGGTTCTCGAGCGCGCGGTGTTGCACGAAGGGCGCGCGTGTCTCCCACGGAGGCCGCGTGCGCGACTCCGTCGTCGGCGCGTTCGCGGTGCTCAAGCCCGACGTGTCCCTCGCGGCCGAGACGATCGTGGGTGCGGGCGCGACGATTCCCTCCGGCACCCGGATCTCGGGCGGGCGCGTCCCCGCCGAACGCGACTAGGACCGCGGCCGTGCAGGCTCTCGTCACAGGTGGTGCCGGGTTCATCGGGTCGACGCTCGTCGACCGCCTACTCGCCGAGGACTGGCGTGTCGACGTGATCGACGATCTTTCGACCGGTTCGCTCGCGAACCTGTCGACGGCCCGATCGCTTCCCGACCGCCGGTTCTCGTTCCACCGGCTCGATCTCGCGTCACCCGCGGTCATCGAGCTGATCAACCATCGCAAGCCCGACGTCATCTTTCATCTCGCCGCGCAGATGGACGTGCGTGTCTCTGTGGCCCGTCCCGTCTTCGACGCGACCGTCAACGTGATCGGTTCGCTCAACGTGTTCGAAGGAGCCCGCGCGGCCGGCGTCAAGAAGATCGTCTTCGCGGGTTCGGGAGGAACGCTCTACGGCACACCGCAAAAGATCCCGACCAAGGAGACGGCGCCCCAACATCCGGAGTCGCCCTACGGCGTGGCCAAGAAGGCCGTCGGCGACTACCTCTATTACTACCGGACCCAGCATGGGCTCGAGTACACCGTGTTGGCGCTCGCCAACGTGTACGGCCCTCGTCAGAATCCGCACGGCGAAGCGGGCGTGGTTGCGATCTTCGCGAACACGCTGCTCGACCGGGAACAGCCGGTGATCTTCGGCGACGGGTCGCAAACGCGCGACTTCGTGTACGTCGACGACGTCGTCGACGCGTTCGTGCGCGCGGTCGAAAAGGGTGGTGGTCTCACGATCAACATCGGCACGAGCATCGAGACGAGCGTGCAGGCCTTGTTCGACCTCATGGTCAAGCTCACCGGGTTCCGCGGGCCCGCTCGCGCCGAGCCCGCACGCAAAGGTGAGTTGGCGCGCAGTGCCGTCGACCCGGGTAAGGCCGCCATCCATCTCGGCTGGAAGCCCTTCACGTCGCTCGAGGAGGGACTGGCCCGCACCCTCGAGCACTTCAAGCGCGGGCGCGAAGGTGTGCGCTGACCGCGACGCGATTCGGCGTTACGCGAAGCGGCGGATGTCGTCGAGCGGGACCGGTGGCCGAATTCGGCCGACGTAGTCGGGATCGGGCCGGCCGACGAGCACGAGTGCGTGCGGCAACCATTCGGCGGGCAAACCGAGCGCGTCACGCGCCTCTTCCGGGCAGAAGATCGGTGCTGCCACCCAACACGACGCGAGCCCACGATCGGTCGCGGTGAGCATCAGGTTCTCGACCGCGGCGCCGAGCGAGAGCAGCGCCATGCCCCACTCCGCTCGCTGTCGTCGTTCGTCGGGATAGCGATCCAGCCCGTTCCACGTGAGGCAGCCGACGACGAAAGCCGGCGCTTGCACGAGTTTCTCGTGAGAGGCGGCCACGAGGTCGTCGATCCGGTCCGGCGGAACCCCGTCGGCACCGAGATCGCGACGCCAGCGCGCGCCCATGCCGAGCGCGAGCGCGCGCTTGGCATCCGCGGTGTCGACGACGACGAAGCGCCATGGACGGGAGTGGTGCGGCGCCGGCGCGAGGCACGCGGCTTCCACGATGGCGTCGAGGTCGGCGCGAGGGACGGCCTCGGGGACGAACGCCCGGATCGAGCGTCGGGCCTCGACGAAGGCCGGGACACGACTCACCGGAAGAGGTCCTCGCCGGCGGGTCGGATCAACTCCCGCACGGAGCCTTCCCGCAGCCAGGAAGGATTGAAGCCGCGCACGATCGCGACGGGCACGTGCGCGGCCTTGCCCATGACGAGCTCCGCGGCCGACGCGATCTCGTCGGCGACGGCGACCTCGGTCACTTGCAGCACCCGACCGAGCGCGTCGGTCGTGTCGCGCAGGTCGACCACCGCGGCGATGCCGCTGACACCGATGGCGACGTCGGTGAGCCCTCGACGCCAGGGACGGCCGAACGTGTCGGAGATGATGACCGCGACCGCGAGGTGCTCGCGGGCGTGCATGGCGTCACGGATGTGCTTGGCCGAACGGTCGGAGTCGACGGGGAGCAGCGCAGCCCAGCCCTGCTCTACGTTCGAGAGGTCGACACCGGCGTTCGCGCAAACGAACCCGTGACGGGTCTCGCTGATGGTCAGATCGCCGCGCCGGCGAACGATGCGCACCGATTCCGATTCGACGAGCGTGCGGCGCGCGTCCAGGTCGTCGGGATCGAGGCGCACCAGCCGGTTCTCGGCCTTCGACACGATCTTTTGCGTGACGACCAGGCAGTCGCCGCCGAGCAACGGCGTGCCCTGCTCGCGCGCAGCGTCGGCGATCATCACCGCGAGCTCGTCGCCGGGACGGATCTCGCCGATTCCTCCGACCGGGATGACGGAGAGCGTCACGCCACCGCGGCGAGGGTCTCGGCGGCCAGCGCGGCGGCGATCTCGGGGCTGCGCATCATCGTGTCGGTCACCACCGCATGCACGCCCGCACCTTCGACCGCAGCCGCGAGACCTGCGTCGACCGCGTCGATGACCAGCGAGCTGCAGAACTCGGCGTAGGTGCGAGCCACGCCGACGCACGACACGTCGATCCCGAGCGGGCCCATGAGCCGATCGGCGGGGCCCTTCACGGGCGCGCCCCCGACAATAGGGCTCACCCCGACGACGCGTGCGCGGCGTTCGGTGAGGACCTCGCGGATGCCGGGCACGGCGAGGATCGGACCGATCGAGATGACAGGGTTCGAGGGACAGATCACGATCGTGTCGGCGTGTCGGAGGGCATCGAGCACGCCGGGCCCGGGCCGGGCCGCGGCGGCGCCGTCGAAGCGGACCGACACGACTGGCGGCGCTGCCCGCTCGCCGACGAACCACTCCTGCATCGCGAGCTCCTCGAGCCGCTGCCCGTCGCGCTGCACGGTGATGCGGGTCCGGACCGGATCGTCGGTCATCGGCAAGAGCTCGACCTCGAGGCCCCAGGCCCGGGCGATCTCGGCCGTCACCGCGGACAACGGGCTGCCGGCGCGCAGCCGCTCGGTGCGAAAGAGGTGGGTCGCCAGATCCATGTCGCCGAGACGGAACCAGGTGGGTACGTCGTAGCGGGCGAGCGCGTCCAGCGTGGCGAACGTCTCGCCCTCGAGCCCCCAGCCCTGGGCGGCATTCGACGCGCCGGCAAGGGTGTAGGTGACCGAGTCGAGGTCGGGGGAGACGTGGAGACCGTGGAACTCGTCGTCGTCAGCGGTGTTGACGATGGCGACGATGTCGGACGCGGGCACGACTCGCACCAGCCCGGCGAGAAAGCGGGCGGCACCGACACCACCGGCGAGAGTCGCAAACACGTTGCGACCCTATCGCCGGTGTGCCTCTCGCCGGAAAGGTTTGCCCAGTAGCGAGAGGGTTCGCTCAGGCGGCGTTACCCGTCAGCTCGCGCACGCGCGCCGCGACGGGCTCCATTGCCTGGACGACGCGCTCCGGCAAGTCGCCGAGCTGCGCCTGGACCTGACCGACGACCGGCTCGACCCGCTTGCCGACTTCGTCGCGCAACTCGCCGGCGCGAGCGACCGTGTTGCGCACCTGAGCTTCGGCTTGCGAGCGCGTGGACTGGGTTTGCGTGTCGAACGAGCTGCGGACTTCGTGGGCACGGCCGGCGACACAGCTGCCGACGCCGGCGACGCGCTCGTGCAGCGCCCGGGCGCGGATCTGGGCTTGCTGGAATCCCATGACGCCGAGTCCTACTGCGATGTAGCCGGCGTCGGTGAGTGTCTTTTGTGCGTTCATGGGTATGTGGGCTCCTTGGGGGACTGCTCGCGACAATATCACGCATTGCTAACTCTAGCAAGCATTCGTGATCACGCGGACAAGGGATGCCTCCGGGCCGGGCTATCCTCTCCCGGCCTCATGGACACGATCGACCCCGACTCGATCAGCGCCGAGCTGCTCGGGCGTGACGACGAGACCGAAACGGCCCCGACGGTACCGCCCGTGGTCGCGGTCGTCGTCACCCACGACTCCGGGCCCTGGTTGGAGGAGGGCCTCGCCTCGCTGGGGGCCCAGGACTATCCCTCGCTGTCGGTGCTCGTGCTCGACAACGGCTCACAAGAGGATCCGACCGATCGCGTCGCCCAGGCGATTCCGGGTGCTTTCGTACGCCGCTGCTCGCTCGAGGGGGGCTTCGCGGCGGCCGCCAACGAGGCGTTGGAAGCGGTTGAAGGTGCCGTCTTCCTCCTGTTCTGCCACGACGACGTCGTGCTCGATCCCGACGCCGCCCGTTCGCTCGTCGAGGAGGCGTACCGGTCCAATGCCGGCATCGTCGGTCCGAAAGTCGTGGATCGCCATAATCCGGATGTTCTGCTCGAAGTGGGCATGTCGATCGACCACTACGCCGAGCCGTTCTCGGGCATCGAACCCGACGAGGTCGACCAGGAGCAGCACGACGGTGTTCGCGACGTCTTCTACGTCTCGCACGCAACGATGCTCGTGCGCGCCGACCTCTTCCACGAGCTCGGCGGATTCGACCCGGCGACATTTCCCGGCGCAGACGACATCGATCTGTGCTGGCGCGCCCGGCTGGCCGGCGCGCGGGTCATCGTCGCTCCCGCCGCTCGGGTCCTCCACGGACGCGCGACCGCTGACGATGACCGCCAAACGGCCGAACGCGAACGGCGAGCGCGCGACGCTCGCGAACGGTCACCGCGCGAGGTGAGGGAGCGAACCCGGTCGCGCATTCGCGTGTCGTACAAGTCGTACTCCGCGCTCGCGCTCGTCTGGGTCTTGCCCGTCGCGTTCGTGCTGAATCTCCTCGAGGCGATCGTCCTCGTGCTGACGGGCAGGGTCGCGTGGGCGCGGTCGGTGATGGCGGGCGGGCTCGCGACGTTCGCACATCCGGGCGAGGTGCGCCGCGCGCGCTCGGCCACCCAGCGCACGAGGAGGATCGACGACGGTGACGTCCGCGATCTCATGATCCGCGGCAGCGCCCGCGTGCGACGGTTCATGCTGGAGCGCGTCCACGCGGGGGAGCGCCTCGCGGAAGTCTCGACGCGCACCAGGGTGCGAATGGACGAAGCCGCGAGACGGGCACGCCAACTGCCCGCGATCTTCGCCGTGGTGCTCGGGGCGCTCGTGCTGTTCGGATCGCGCTCGCTGCTGACCGGTCATGTCCCCGAGGTCGGCTCGCTCCAGGCGTGGCCGGGTGTAGCGGCCGCGTGGTCGACCTTCAACGCGTCCTGGCGAACGACCATGATGGGATCGGCGCACCCGGCGAGTCCCGTGTTCGGCCTCATGGCGGCCGCGGGCGCGGTGTTGTTCGGTCATACCGGCCTGGCGGAGTCGCTCGTCGTGGGTGGCGCGCTGCCGCTCGGCGCGTTCGGCGCGTACCGGCTCCTGCGCCCGTTCGCCACGTCGGCGTTGCCGGGCGTCGCGGCCGCGGCCGCGTACGCGGCCAACCCGATCGCCCGCAACGCGATCTGGCGTGGAGAGCTCGGTCCACTCGTATGCTTCGCGCTCGCCCCGTATGTGCTCGGAGCGTTCATCCGGGCGACCGACTCGGAGACCAAGGGTGGTCCGGGCGAGCACGCGTCGAATCGCAGCCGCTTCCACCTCCTGTGCTCGGTCGGCTTGCTGGTGGCGCTGGCGGGTTCGGTCTGGCCTCCCGCGCTCTTGCTCGCACCGGCGATCGCCCTCGCCTTTTGCGTTGCACTCCCGTTCGCGGGTGGTGTCGGCCAGGCGCGCGTGGTGATCGCGGGTGCGCTGGCCGCGACCCTGGTCGCGTCGGTGCTGCTCGCGCCGTGGTCGTTCTCGCTCCTCGGCGCCGACGCGCCGACGCTCGCCGCGCAACCACGGGCGTCCTTGTCGTTCATCGCGATCCTGCACTTCCACACCGGTCGGGCCGGAGCCGGGATCGGTCCGTGGGGGATCGTCGCGGCGGCTGTGGTGCCGCTCGCGATCGCGACCGGACCGCGGCTGGCATGGGCGATGCGCGCGTGGGCGCTCGCCGTGATGTCGTTCGCGATCGCATGGTTGCCGGGGCGGCTCTCGGCCGGAGCGAAGGTGCCCGCTCCGGAGGGAGTTCTGGTGCTCGCGGCGGTCGGGTTGGCGTTCGCGGCCGGTCTCGGCGTCGCGGCCGTGCTCGACGATCTCCGTCGTTTCCACTTCGGTTGGCGCCAGATCATGATGATCGTCGCGTTCCTCGGGCTCGCGTTCGCGGTCCTCGGGTTCTCGGCCGACACCCTCTCGGGCCGCTACGGGCTGCACGCGTCCGACTGGCCGGGGACGTATTCGTGGATGAACGACAACCCGCCGGTCGGCGGGTTCCGCGTGCTCTGGGTGGGTGATCCCACCGTTCTGCCGGCCGACGCCAAAGTGGTCGGTGACGTGGGCTTCGCCTTGACGCGTCAGGGCCCCGGGGACGCCCGCGTCGTGTGGGCCGCGCCGGAAGGCCACGCGGATCGCGTGTTCGGCGGGGATGGTCGCGTCGGCGTCGTCGGCATCGACCGTTCGACTCGGACACCTCCTGGCGCCCGCAGGGGTTCGATACATCGCATTTCTCACTCGGGCCGCTCCCACGAGTGGCCCCGTCGGCCGCGACGAGACAACGATCGCGAACGCGCTGGCGCGCCAGCTCGACCTGACGCTGTCGCGCGTCGACGACTCCGGCGTGGTCTATGAGAACGACGCCTGGATACCTGTTCACGCGGTCGTACCTGCCCGCGCCACCGGTGTGCGGATCGACGACCGTGATCCGCAGTCGGCCGCGATCCGGTCGGAACCCGATGGCGTCATCGGCGTGTCGACCGGTACTGCGAAGGCGAACCCGATCGGCCCGGGCACGTTGCTGTGGTCGGAAGCTGCGAATCGAGGCTGGGTAGCGTCCGCGAACGGGCGCCACCTCGTCCGTCGCGACGCGTTCGGCTGGACCAATGCGTTCGCGCTCGACTCCTCGCTACCGGTGAAGGTGCACTACTCGGGGAGTGGCGTGCTCGGCTTGGCGCGCGCCGCCGAGGTCGTCATCTGGATCGCGCTTGCGGCAGCCTGGTTCGTAACCCGGCGGCGCCGTTCGCGGCCCGGCCCGATCACACCGCGACGAGCGCAGACGCCCCCCGACCTCGAGGCGTCCGTAGCCTCCCCGGCGCACGCATGAGCCTCCCCGGCGCACGCATGAGGTCGCGGCGCGTGCTCTTCGTGCTGATCGTGGGCGCACTCGTCGCCGGGGCGCTCGCGGCCGGTCGATCGCCCGACGCGACCAAGCCGTCGGCAGGGGGTACCGCGGTCGCGCCGAACGGCGCGGTACTCACGGGTTCGAGCACGGTGTGGTTCTGTCCGGGACTGCCGCCGTCGTTACCGCACGCATCGACGCGCGTGACGTTCGCGAATGTCGGTACCGTGCCGGCTGACGTTGTGATCACGGATCTCGCCGACACCGGCAACCCCCGCCACATCACGCTCACCGTCCCCGTCGACACGGTTGTGACCAAGGCGCGCGATCAGATCGGTCCTCCGGGCGCGTTGACCGCCGAGACGTTCGGTGGACGCGTTCTGGTGGAGGAAGGGATCGAAGCGCCGGGCGCGCTCGAGAGCACTCCGTGTGCGACGGAGACTTCGCAGCACTGGTACTTCGCCGCGGGCAGCACCCCGCGTGGCGTGCAGCAGTGGCTCGTGATCGACAACCCTTACGCGTCCGACGCGAAGGTCGACGTCACGCTTCGGACGAGCAGCGGCGTGTTGCGACCCGACGCGCTCCAGGGGGTCGACGTCGCGCGGCGATCGCGAGAAGTCGTCGCGATCCATGACATCGCCGTCCGCCAGGACCGCGTCGCGGTAGAGGTCGATTCCGAGGTCGGTTCCGTCGTGGCCGCGCAGACACTCGTCTACAGCTCAACCGCGGGTAGGCCTGGAGTCGCGCTCTCGCTGGGCGCGCCGACGGCAGGCACGGAATGGAGCTTCGCCAGCGTTACCGCCGAGCCGAGCTCGGTTGCGTTCGTGGCGATCGCCAACGTCGGCAACGACGACGCGCAGGTCGATGTCCAGGCGACGGCCGAGTCCACGAAGCAGGTCATCGCTCCCCTCACGGTCCCGGTCGCCCAGGACGCCGTGGTATGGGTATCGCTCGGCCAGTGCCGGGGCGCGGTCGGGAAGGCGTGCGTGAGCATCCCGAACGGTGTGCGCTACAGCCTCGACGTTCGGGCGGAGCAGAGCATCTCGATCGTTGCGCAGACATTCACCCGGTTCGGCGCGTCGGGGACGGTCGTCGGCACCGCTACGTCGCCGGGTGGCGTCTCGCCCTCGAAGGCATGGGCATTTGCCCGTAGCCGTGTGCCGGGCGAGCGTGCGACGACCTTGTCCGTGTACAACCCGGGCGCGGTCACTGCCGTCGTCGGCGTCGGGCTCGCTCACGGCGGCGGTGTCGATCGACCACGCGCGTTGCAGAACGTGAAGGTCGGACCGGGACGGGCGGTGACGATCGTCGTGGTCGGCGGCCGCAAGCCGGCGACGTTCGACGCGGCCCTGGTGGTCGGTGCCGACCTGCCGGTCTTCGTCGAGCGCCTGATCGTCACGTCCGACGAGGCGTCGAGCGCGGTCGGCATCGTCGCAGGCTGAGAGGGCGCGCTCCGCGCCCAGGTTCCGGTGTGCCGGCGAGGTTCCGGTGCGGCGCCCGGCCGGCGGTACCTTCGCGGTCATGGCCGTCCGGGTCGCCGCCGCCGTGGTGTTGTTCGTGCTGCTCGCCGCGCTCGCATGGTGGCTCGAGCGGCGCCGCCACGACGACGCGCCGACGCAGACGGCGGGCGTGATCCCGCTCCAACTCGATCGCCGAGACTTTGCCCGGCCCGACGCGCGCTGGCTGGTCGTGTTGTTCACGTCGAGCAACTGTGACTCGTGCGCGGGTCTCTACGACAAGGCTGCGACCCTCGAGTCCGAAGAGGTCGCCGTCGTCGAGGTCGAGTACTTCTCCGAACCCGAGATGCACGACCGCTACAAGGTGGACGCCGCGCCCATGACCCTCGTCGCCGACTCCGAAGGCGTCGTGCGGGCGTCGTTTCTCGGAGCCTTCTCGGCACCCGAGCTCTGGACGGCGGTCGCCGAACTGCGCGCCGGCTGATTCGATCGGTCAGTCGCCGCCCGAGAGGTCACCCAGGAGGTCGTCGTCGGTCGACAGTTGTTCGGCCGGGGTCTCGGTGCCGTCGGCACGCGTGATCAGCCGGGGACCGCCCACCTTGCGGCCCATCGCGGTGTCGACGATCGACTCCACCTCGAGCCCGCTGAGCGTTTCCCGTTCCAAGAGCCCCTTGGCGACCGCGTCGAGCCCGGCGCGGTACTCGGTGAGCACCTTGCGGCACCGGTCTTCCTCGTCGCGCAGGATCCGCTCGACCTCCTCGTCGATCACGCGTGCGGTCTCGTCGGAGTAGTCGCGTGAGTGCATGAGGTCCTCGCCGAGGAAGACGGCGCCCTGGGAGCCCCACGCCATCGGGCCGATGCGATCGGACATACCCCACTCCCGCACCATCTTGCGGGCGAGCTCGGTGTTGCCGACGAGGTCGTTCTGCGCCCCCGTCGACTGGTGACCGAAGATCAGCTCCTCGGAGACCCGACCGCCGAGCCGGACGACGAGCGAGTCGGCGATGTACTCGCGCTTGTAGATGTGGCGTTCCTCGACGGGCAGCTGATGGGTGACGCCGAGCGCCATGCCGGTCGGGAGGATCGTGACCTTGTGCAGCGGGTCGGCGTGTTCGAGCACGTACGCGCACACCGCGTGACCACCCTCGTGGTACGCGATGATCTCCTTCTCCTCCTCCGAGAGTGCCAGCGACTCGCGCTTGAGGCCCATGAGCACGCGGTCGCGGGCGGCGTCGAAGTCCTCACGGTGGACCTCGTGCGCTTCCCGCCGGACCGCGAACAGGGCGGCCTCGTTGACGAGGTTGGCGAGATCCGCGCCGCTCATGCCCGGCGTCCCTCGCGCGACGACGTTCACGTCGACGTCCGGGCTCATCTTCTTGTCGCGCATGTGGACCTTGAGGATCTCGATGCGCTCGTCGAGCGTGGGGAGCGGCACCATGATCTGACGGTCGAACCGGCCCGGCCGGAGCAGCGCGGGGTCGAGCACGTCGGGCCGGTTGGTCGCGGCCATCATCACGATGCCCTCGGTCGCCTCGAAGCCGTCCATCTCCGCGAGCATCTGGTTGAGCGTCTGCTCACGCTCGTCGTGTCCGCCGCCGAGGCCGGCGCCGCGCTTGCGGCCGATGGAGTCGATCTCGTCGACGAAGATGATCGCGGGCGCCTGCTTCTTCGCGGTCTGGAACAGGTCGCGGACACGCGCCGCGCCGACTCCCACGAACATCTCCATGAAGTCCGAGCCGGTGATCGAGATGAACGGAACGCCGGCTTCACCCGCGACGGCCCGCGCGATCAGCGTCTTGCCGGTGCCGGGGGGTCCCACGAGCAAGACGCCTTTCGGGATGCGGGCTCCGATCTCCTTGAACTTCCCGGGTGACTTCAAGAAGCCGACGACCTCGGTGATCTCTTCCTTCACGGCGCCGTATCCCGCCACGTCGCTGAACGTCGTCTTGGGCTTGTCGGTGTTGTACACCTTGGCGCGCGATCGCCCGATGTTCATCACCGCGCCCATCTGGCCCTGGGCCCGACGCGCGACGAAGAACCAGATCGCGCCGATCAGCAGGAGGGGCAACAGATAGACGAGCAGGGTCCCGAAGATGTCGCTCGAGCGGGGCTTGTAGTTCCGGGCGACGTTGTGCGCCGTGAGCAGCGCGACATCGGCGTCGGGCAGCTGGTTGATCTGGCCCTGGGTCGTGAATTCCTTCTTGCCGTCGTTCTTGACCGAGAAGCCGTCCTTGAACGCCCCGGTGATCTTCCCGTTCGACGCGTCGTACTTGATGCTCGAGACGTGGTCCTGCTTCACGAGCGTCAAGAAATCGCCGTAATCGAGCTTCTCTTGGGACGTGCTCGACGACGGCGCCGCTTTCCACACGAAGAAGATCGCCACGATCAATCCGACGACGACCCACGGCAACCACTTGGGCCGGTTCGAGGAACGCAGCGGGCTGCCGGGGGTGCCCGGCCGCGGTGAACGACCCGGCGGTGGTTCCGGCGGGCGCCACTGGTCTTCGGGGCCTGGGCTCATGAGTGTTTCTCCACGGCAGTTGTTCGTCGCCATCGTATGGCGGACGGGACACGATTCCCGTTCCCGCCCCGCGCCTGTCCTGTCGATCGGCCGGGATCACGTGCTCGGTAGCCTGAGCCCGTGGATCCCGGTTCGTCGTCGTCGTCACCGGATCCACTGCCGACGGGGGACGCGGGCCGTCGTGCGCCCGGTCCGGACCCACGCGCCGCGCGTCTGCGCTGGGGACTCGGCGACTTCGTGTGGATCTACGTGGCCGGCATCGTCGCGTCGGTCGTCGGGGCGTCGGTGGGCTTCGCGCTCACCGGCGACACCGCGAATCACACGGGAGCGGTGACGACCGCGTTCTCGACCCTGGCGCAGTTCGGGACGTGGTTCGGCCTCGTGGTCTTCATTGCACACTCCAAGGGCCGGTCGGTCCGGGAGGACTTCGGCCTGACCTTGCGGCTGCGCGACTGGTGGGCCCCGTTCGCCGGCATCGGCTTGTTTCTCGTCGGCACGGTGATGATCACGCCGCTCGTCAACATCGTGAACGCGCGCCAGGCCGTCGTGAACGACCTCGACCGGGCCGGCGGGGCCAAGCTGGCAGTCTTCGCCGTTGTCGCCGCCTTCGTGGCGCCGGTCTGCGAGGAGCTCTTGTTCCGCGGCCTCCTGTTGCGGGCGTTGCGGCGCCGCATGGCGCCGACGCCGGCGGTGATCGTGCAAGCGCTCGCCTTCGCGCTCGCGCACCCGATGCTGAGTCCGACGCTGGGCGACCTCGCCGTCGTTCCCGCGCTCTTCTTGCTCGGAGCAGTCTCGGGAATCGTTGCGGTGCGCAGGGGCGACATCTCGGCGTCGATCATGATGCACATCGGCTTCAACTTGGTGACGACGCTCCTGGCGCTCTGAGCGAGGGTCTCCGACCGGGTCTGTCGTTGCGGATTGCGGCATCGGCCGGCTCGAACCGGCCTCCGGATGGCAAATGTCACCTCCGCACCGCTTCAGTCGGCGCTCTCGACTGCCGACGAATCTCCTGGCGGTGCGGTGTCAGGGAGGCACGGAATGCTGGTTTGCACAGGATGTGCGAAGACGGTGCTCATTACGATCCGTATGCGAGTCGCAGGGCGTGAGATCGTCTTCCATCGTTGTTCGAAATGCGAGGCGAACACGTGGAAGGACGACGCGGGCGTCCTCTCGCTGACCGAGGTACTCGAGCTCGCTCGCGCGCGCCGATAGCGGCCGAACCCGCCCGGGTTCGCCGGTAATGACGGGTCGGGATGCGTCCGCGCCCTCGGCGCGGTCTGGCATCCTTGCTTCCGGTGGCTGCACCCACGACGGAAAGTGAGGCCGTGACGTCCGACGCCCATCCGGCGCCGGTACGGGCCCCCGGAGCGCTCGACGAAGACGATCAGCCGCGCGCGCGCTGGGAGCGGGCCGTCGGGTGGACGGTCATCGTCGTCTGCACGTTCCTCGTGTTTTGCATCATCGATCCCGCGCACCACTGGACGCTGAATCCGACCCAATTCCGGTTCGGCGATCTGTTCCGCAACACGACCACCAACGGCGGCGACATGGGCGCGCACGTGTGGTGGCCCAAGTTCCTGATCGACAACTGGTTCCCGAAGTTCCGCCTCTCGGGTTGGGCTCCGGACTGGTATGCCGGCTTCCCCGTCGGCCAGTACTACTTCCCGGTCCCTGCGCTCGACGATCTGGGCGCTGCAGGTCGTGATGCCGTACAACGTCGCGTTCAAGCTCGTGACGGTCGCGGGTCCGTTGATGCTGCCGGCGGCGGCGTACTCGTTCGCCCGCGGACTGAAGGCGCCGTGGCCCGCGCCGCCCGCCTTTGCAATCGCCGCGTTCGGCACGCTCGTGCAGACCCGCAACGACTGGCAGATCTACGGCGGCAACATCGCGAGCACGCTCGCGGGCGAGTTCTCGTTCTGCATCGCGCTCGGCGCTCGCGCTGTTCGGGCTCGGGGCGCTCGCGTTCACGCTCGACACCGGGCAGTCGTCGTTGGTTACCGGCTCTGTTGATCGCGCTGGCGATCATGTCGCACATCGTCGTCGCGTTCTTCGTCGCGATCGCGGCGATCTTGCTCTGGCTCACGCGAAGGCCGCACCGGACATGGAGGATCGCGATCCCGATCGGGCTCGTCGCCGGCGCACTCAGCGCGGTGTGGCTCCTCCCCCTTGCGTGGCAACAGGCGTACACGCAGAGCATGCGGTACACCAAGCTGCTCCCCAACGGGAACGCGAAGCTCCCGTCGTGGTTGTGGCTACCGGGTCCGGTGCGGCACACGCTCGAGGGCCTGTGGAACGCGGTCGGGCGGCCGCCGCTCGACCCCACCACGAACCCGGTTCGACATGTGTCACCGACGCTGTGGCTGCCCTGGTGGATGTGGCTCCTCGCGGGCGTCGCGATCGTCGCCGCGGGTTGGTACCGGCGCCGTTCGACGCTCGTGCTCCTGGTGCTGGCACTCGTGTTCGGCGTGATGTTCATCGAATGGCCCGAGAACACGATCTGGAACACGCGCTTCCTGCCGTTCTGGATGCTCTCGTGGGCCTTGCTGGCGGCGATGGGCGCGACCGAGATCGCCCGTCTGACCGCGCTCGCGGGTCCGGGGAGCGTACGGATGGATACGCGATGGCGACCTGCGGGACTCGCGCGCCCATGCATGGGCTGCGATCGCGACAGCTCCCGACACCGACGACGTCGACCCCGCGCTGCGAGACGATGCCGCGTGGGTACTCGCGGATCGTCGGTTCGATCGGGCACCCGCCGGATGGGTCCCGCCCGACAAGCTTTCCGACGCTGCGGTCGCCAGAGGCAAACGCCGTGCGGGCGCGATCACCATCGCGGTGATCGTCGCGTTCGCGGGCGTCTTCGCGATGAACCGCGGTTATGACGCCCGAGACAACAATCCCTTGATCGCGATCAGTGGTTGGGCCGCGTGGAACTACTCCGGGTACGAGCAGAAGGCCGCGTATCCGCAGTACCACGAGATCATGACCTCGATGGAACAGGTCGCCGACACGAACGGCAACGGTCGAGCACTCTGGGAACCGTCGTCGGGCGATCCCGACGCGATCAACAGCTACGGCACGAGCCTCGCGCTCGAGCTGCTCCCGTACTTCACCCACGGCAGGATCGATTCGATGGAGGGCATCTACTTCGAGGCGTCTGCGACAACCGACTACCACTTCCTCACGGTCGCCGAGTGCTCGCAGCATCCGTCGAACCCGGTGCGCGGTCTCGTGTACGGGAAGCCACCGGCCGACTTCGATCTCTGTGTTCGACACCTGCAGATGCTCGGGGTTCGCTACTACATGGCGTGGACCCCCGAGATGCAGAAGCTCGCCGACGCAGAACCCGCAACTGAGGCTCGTGAAGGACATCCCGCAGAATCCACCGATCGCCGGACCCGCGCCCGACAAAGAGCTGAAGGACTGGAAGGTCTACGAGGTCGCGAACAGCGATCTCGTCGTCGGGCTCGACAAGGAGCCTGTCGTCGTGACCTCTTTGCCGAGCGGGCGTCTGACGTACTCGCAGTGTTGGGGCCAGTCGTGGGACTCGTCCGCGAGGGCGCAGCCCCGGATGGAGAACGGGTGGGAGTGCACGACGGCGCCGTGGTGGGTGAACCGCGACGAGTTGGGCACCGCGTACGCGCAGACGGGTCCGAGCGACTGGCTCCGCGTGAGGGCGTCCGATCTCGCCCGGGCGGAGCCCCGCCCGGTCTCGCCGGTGCAGGTTGCCAACGTGAAGACGAGCGTCGACTCGATCTCCTTCGACGTCTCCGATGTCGGCAAACCCGTGGAGGTCAAGGAGTCGTACTTCCCCAACTGGCACGTCAAGGGCGCCGAGGGCCCGTACCGGCTGGCTCCCAACCTGATGGTCGTCGTACCGACGTCGAAACACGTCGAGCTGACGTACGGTCTGACGGGAGCCGACTGGGCCGGACGTTTCGTCACGGCCGTGGGAGCTGTCGGCCTCGTGCTCCTCGGCCTGTGGACCGGCGCCCGGCGTCACGCGGCCGGTGACGACGGCCTGGAGACCGACCCGAGCAACGACGGCGGTCTCGACGACGACGGGTCGGACGCCGTCACGCCGCGCGACGCCCGCCCCGACGACGAAGAGACGAATCCCTCTTCCGAAGGACCGCCGGGTGCCGCATCCGGCGATCTCGTAGATCCGGCGCCCATTCCGTCCGAAGGCGACTTTCCCGATCGGCGCGAACCGGTGCGGGCGGTACCATGACTCGCTTTTGACGCCCAGTTGCAGTTTGGGAAGTGGGTAGGAGAACAGCGTGTCGCTCGACGAAGTCTTCAAGGCCTACGACATCCGTGGCGTGTATCCCGATCAGATCGACGAGTCGCTCGCTCGGCGCATCGGCAATTCCTTCGCGCACTTCACCGGCGCACAGCATCTCGTCGTCGGCCACGACATGCGACCGTCGTCGGAGCCGCTCGGCGGTCGCGTTCATCGAAGGGGCGACGCTCGCCGGTGCAGACGTCACCGACATCGGCCTCGCTCGACCGACCTCGTCTACTTCGCCTCCGGCCGTCTCGACGCGCCCGGCGCGATGCTCACCGCGAGCCACAACCCCGCGAAGTACAACGGCATCAAGCTGTGCCGCGCCGGGGCGGCGCCGGTCGGCGAGCAGACGGGCCTGCAGCAGATCAAGGAGATGGTGTCGTCCGGGCGTGACGTCTCGCGGCGAGGTCGACCGGCAAGGTCGAGCACGTCGACATCCTCGAAGCGTTCGGTGATCACGTGCGTTCGTTCGTCGACATCTCCGCCCTGAAGCCGCTCGAAGGTCGTCGCCGACACCGCCAATGGCATGGGCGGGCTCGTCGTGCCGGCCGTGTTCGAGGGTCTGCCGTTCTCCCTCACCGTGCTGTTCGGCGAGCTCGACGGATCGTTCCCGAACCATCCGGCCGACCCGATCCAGCTCGAGAACCTGAAGGACCTGCAGCGCGCCGTGCTCGACCTCAGCGCCGACGTCGGTCTCGCGTTCGACGGCGATGCCGACCGGGTGTTCCTCGTCGACGACAAGGGCGTTCCGGTGAGCGGCTCGACCACGACGGCGATCGTCGCGGCCGGCATTCTCGACCGTCACCCGGGCGAGACGGTCGTGCACAACCTCATCTGCTCGCGCGCGGTGCCCGAGATCATCCGCGAGCACGGCGGCATACCCGTCCGTACGCGCGTCGGCCACTCGTTCATCAAGCAGGTCATGGCCGAGACCGGCGCGATCTTCGGCGGCGAGCACTCCGCGCACTACTACTTCCGTGACAACTGGCGGGCCGACTCCGGCTCGATCGCGGCGTTGCTCGTGCTGGAGCAGCTCGGTCGTGCCGGGGTCCCGCTCTCGGAGCTGCGCAAGCCGTTCGAGCGCTACGTGCAGAGCGGCGAGATCAACTCCCGAGTCGACGACCCGGCAGGGATCGATCGAGCAGGTCGCCGAGGAGTTCTCGGACCGGCCCAGGACCGGCTCGACGGGCTGACGGTCGACTGCGGCGACTGGTGGTTCAACCTGCGGCCGAGCAATACCGAGCCGCTGCTGCGGTTGAACCTCGAAGCGCCGGACACCGCGCAGTGCGACGCAGCACACCGCCGAGGTGCTCGCGCTCATCCGGGGGGCCGGCTGGCACGACGGACGCGGGCCGCCGGGTCGACCGGGGGGATTGTCCCGCTAGTCTCGCGCGGCATGGCGCTCGATCCCGAAACTGCTCGAGATCCTCGCGTGCCCGCAGGACAAGGGCCCGCTGCTGTATCTCGCAGACGAGCAGGCGCTCTACAACCCGCGGCTGCGCCGCCGCTACCGGGTGCTCGAAGGAGACATCCCCGATCTGCTGATCGACGACGCGGAGACCGTCGACGACGCCGAGCACGCCCGGCTTGCGAAGAAGGCGGAGAGCGACGGCGTCAAGCCCACGTTCGAGCAGTGACACGTCGTGCCGGTGGTGACACCGATGCTCAGACCGTGACCCGCGACACTCTCGATTTCTCTCGCCGTCGCAGGGCTGCCCGAGCAGCTCGCGCACGCGCACGAGGTTGCGGGCGACGGTGCCACGCCGACGCGCTTCCCGGACGGCGACTCGATCCGCAACGTCGTCGTGCTCGGCATGGGCGGTTCGGGCATCTCGGGCGATGTCGTCGCGGCCGCGTTCAACGACGAGCTGCCCGGTACCGATCACCGTCCTGAAGCAGATCCGCACGCCGGCCTTCGTCGGACCCGAGACGCTTGCGATCGCGGTGTCGTATTCCGGCGGGACCGAGGAGACGGTCTCGATGGCGCGCAGCGCGGCGGACGAGGGGCGCGAAGCTCGTCGCGGTCTCGTGCGGCGGCCGGCTCGCGGAGCGTCGCGCGCGACGCCGGGCGGCCTGCACCTCGCCGTGCCCCTAGGGCTCTGCCCCGCGCCGCGATCGGTGCGCTCGGTCGCGCCGCTGTCGTCACGCTTTGTTCCGCACCGGTCTCGCGCCGGGCGCGCACGCGCACCTCGTGCACCGCGCAGGCCCAGCTCGCGCGCCGCCGAGATCACTGCGTGCCGGCCGGTCAAGGGCGCCGCGAACGCGGCCCGTGAGCTCGCGCGCCGCATCGGCCGGACGATCCCGATCGTCTACGGCGGCGGCGCGATCGGCGCCGTCGCGGCGTACCGCTGGAAGTGCGACGTGAACGAGAACGCGAAGTCGCCCGGCGTTCTGGCACCAGTACCCGGAGCTCGACCACAACGAGATCTGCGGGTGGGGCCAGCACGGCGACGTCACCCGCCAGGTCTTCTCGCTCGTCGAGCTGCGGCACGGCTTCGAGCACAACGCGCCTCCGGCTGCGTTTCGACGCGACGCGCGAGATCATCGAGGAGTGCGTGCACCAGGTGTTGCGGTCGAAGGCCGAAGGTGAGGGCCGGCTCGCGCAGCTGCTCGACCTCATGTACGTCGGCGACTGGACGAGCTGCTACCTCGCGCTGCAGAACGACGTCGATCCCGGGCCGATCGACGCGATCGTGGAGCTGAAGGCGCGGCTGTCCGAGACGCCCTGACGCGCGTTCCCGGAACGCGATTCCAAGAGGCCCCATCTCTGATTCGCGCGCGAGCCGCGCCGCCCTCTCGCCGGCACCGCGCCGGGCCGGGCCCCTTCGACTCCGGACCTGCTGATGCGGAAGCCCGTAATGATCCAGCCTATTCGCCGCGAACTGGGCGGGACACTGAGGCGGCCGTCACCTTCGGCTTCGGGAGGCCCTTGATGCTCGACTCTGCTCCTCCGTATCGGCGACCTGACGCGTTCGATCCACCGGAGAAGGTCGCCAACTGGCGACCGCTGCGTGAACTGGCTGATCGCGATCCCGCACTACGTGATCCTCTACGTGCTGCAGATCGTGTCCGAGGTCGTCGCGGTGATCTGCTTGGTTCGCGATCGTGTTCACGGGGAAGATGCCCGAGGGCCTGGCCGGGTTCCAAGTGATGTACATCCGCTACGCGGCGCGCACCTACTCGTACATCGGGTTCCTCCGGCGAGGAATACCCACCCTTCACGTTCGCGACGACGGGCGCCGACCCCGGCGACGACCCGCGTGTACGGGTCGACATACAACCGCAACTGACCGACCGCAACCGTGTCACCGTGTTCTTCCGGATCCTGATGATCGATCCCGCAGGCGATCGTGCTCGGTGTGCTCGGAATCGCAACGTACGTGGTCTACGTCATCGCGTTCTTCGCCGTGCTCTTCACCGGGCACTGGCTCGCGTGGCTACGCAACTTCGTCGTCGGCGTCACAGCGGTGGTATGAGCGGGTGGTGGCGTCCGTGCCTGTTGCTCACGGACACCTACCCGCCCTTCGCTCTGGACTGACCGCCGGGCACGCGAAACCACGGCCAAACGAGACGATTGTCTCGTTCCGCCCGGGTTCCCGGACACCGGATCTGGGTTACCATGGGGCCTGGTCGGGCCCCCTTGGGCTGTCATCCGGTGATCCGGGCTGGCCTCCGTGCATGGTGGCGCTCGGCGCACCATGAGATGCGCTCCCGCGCCGGAACCGGAGGACCCAAAGACATGACGAAGACCGAATCACGCGTGCCTGCGACGGGCACTTCACCGACTACAAGGTCGCCGACCTCTCGCTGGCCGCATTCGGCCGTAAGGAGATCGAGCTGGCCGAGATCGAGATGCCCGGCCTGATGGCCTGCCGGGAGGAGTTCGGGGCGAGCAAGCCGCTCGCGGCGCCCGCATCACCGGTTCGCTGCACATGACGATCCAGACCGCGGTGCTCATCGAGACGCTCGTCGAGCTCGGCGCGGAGGTGCGCTGGGTCAGCTGCAACATCTTCTCGACCCAGGACCACGCCGCGGCCGCGATGGCGGCGGCCGGCATCCCGGTGTTCGCGTGGAAGGGCGAGACGCTCGAGGAGTACTGGTGGTGCACCGAGCAGGCGTCGTGGCCCGACGGTGGTGGCCCCAACATGATCCTCGACGACGGCGGCGACGCCACCTTGCTGATCCACAAGGGCGTCGAGTTCGAGAAGGCAGGCGAGGTTCCCGGCCCCGAGACGGCCGACAGCGAGGAATACGCGGTCGTCCTCAAGCTTCTCGGCGAAGCTGCACGAGGAGTCGCCGAGGCTGTTCCACGGCATCGCCGCCGACATCAAGGGCGTCACCGAGGAGACCACCACCGGTGTGCACCGGCTGTACCAGATGCACGCGGCCGGAACGCTGCTGTTCCCGGCGATCAACGTCAACGACTCGGTCACCAAGAGCAAGTTCGACAACCTCTACGGCTGCCGGCACTCGTTGATCGACGGCATCAACCGTGCGACCGACGTGATGATCGCGGGCAAGGTCGCGGTCGTCTGCGGCTACGGCGACGTCGGCAAGGGCTGCGCGCAGTCGTTGCGCGGCCAGGGCGCACGCGTGGTCATCACCGAGATCGACCCGATCTGCGCGCTGCAGGCGGCGATGGAGGGCTACCAGGTCACGACGCTCGACGAGGTGGTCGGCGAAGCCGACATCTTCGTCACCACCACCGGCAACCGCGACATCATCACCGTCGACTCGATGGCGAAGATGAAGCACAACGCGATCGTCGGCAACATCGGCCACTTCGACACCGAGATCGACATGGCGGGTCTCACGACGTTCAAGGGCATCGAGCGCAGCAACGTCAAGCCGCAGGTCGACGAGTGGGTCTTCCCCGACGGTCACTCGATCATCGTGCTGGCCGAGGGCCGGCTGCTCAACCTCGGGTGCGCGACCGGGCCACCCGAGCTTCGTGATGTCGAACAGCTTCACCAACCAGGTGATCGCGCAGATCGAGCTGTTCACGCACACCGACTTCTACGAGACGCAAGGTGCAGTCCTGCCGAAGCACCTCGACGAGAAGGTGGCGCGTCTGCACCTCGACAAGCTCGGGGTGAAGCTGACCACCCTCACCGAGGAGCAGGCCGACTACATCAGCGTCCCGGTGCACGGTCCCTTCAAGCCCGACCACTACCGCTACTGACGAACTGCCGGTCCTGCGTCAACGGTCCACGTTCCGCGGGCGCCGTTGACGCAGGCTCGCGTAGCATCTCGCGGCGCGGGCACGGCGAGGGTGCGCGGCCGGGAGCAGCGGAGGGTCGTATGCAGGACTTTCACGGCAAGGTCGCAGTGGTCACGGGCGGCGCGAGCGGCATCGGAAACGCGCTCGCGCGTCGCTTCGCCTCCGAAGGTGCCCGGGTCGTCATCGGTGACGTCGAAGAGGCGGCACTCGAGCGTGCGGTCGCCGACCTCCGCGCCGGCGGCGCCGAGGTCGAAGGCTTCGTCACCGACGTCACCGAACCCGCGCAGATGCAGGCGTTGGCCGACGCGACCGTCGAGCGCTTCGGCGGCGTGCACGTGTTCTGCAACAACGCGGGCGTGGGCGGCGGCGGGCTGTCGTGGGAGATGCCGCTCTCCACGTGGGAGTGGGTCATCGGCGTGAACATGTGGGGTGTCATTCACGGGGTGCGCTCGTTCGTACCCGTGCTGATGCAACAAGACCGGGCGCACATCGTGAACACCGCGTCGGTCGCCGGATTGGTGGCGGCGCCGTTCATGGGACCGTACAACGCGAGCAAGCATGCCGTCGTGGCGATCTCCGAGACGCTGCACCACGAGCTCGCGATGGTGGCGCCCCACGTGAAGGTCTCGGTGTTGTGCCCGGGCTGGGTCAACACCAAGATTGCCGAGAGCGCTCGCAACCGCCCCGAGCACCTCCGGGAGCCGGTGGTGGGCGGGGACACGGCCAACCTGTTGCGCGACGTCATCGAGAAGGGCATGGCCCCCGAAGACGTCGCCGCGAGAGTGCTCGAAGCTGTGCGCAACGACGAGTTCTGGATCCTGACGCACGACGACGAAGGCGACTTCTGGGTCGACGGGGTGAACGCGCGGTTCCGGTCGCTGGAGTCGCGCACCAATCCCCGGATGGGTCTTCCTCTCTGACCCGGTTCGTGACATCCTCTGCGACCGCAGCCGATCCGATTCCGCCGACGATCGAGTGGTGCCGGGGCGCGATCCGCCTGATCGACCAGCGAGCGTTGCCCGGACGGCTCAGATTCCTCACCTGCCGTGACGTCGACTCGCTGATCGGTGCCGTGTCGTCGCTCGCAGTGCGTGGTGCGCCCGCTCTGGGCGCGGCCGGCGCATTCGGGGTCGCGCTCGCGGCGAGCACGGTGCGTACGAAGTCCCGTGTCCGCGCCGCGGCCAGGCGGGTTGCGCGAGCACGACCGACCGCGGTGAATCTCGAGTGGGGCGTTCGGCGCGGTCTCGAAGCGTTCGAGGAGGCGGGTGCCGCACACGCCCTCGCCGTCGCGGGGAGATCGCGGCCGACGACGTGCGCCGCAATCGGATGATGGGCGCGCACGGCGCCCGGCTGGTGCCCGTCGGCGCCCGGGTGCTCACGCATTGCAACACGGGCTCACTCGCGGCTGTCGGATGGGGCACCGGGTTGGGTGTCGTGCGAGCCGCGTTCGAGCTGGGCCGCCGCCCGACGGTGCTCGGCCGACGAGACGCGGCCGTTGCTCCAGGGCGCGCGCTTGACGATGTGGGAGTGTCAACGGCTCGGCATCGACGCGACGCTCATCGTCGACGGTGCTGCGCCGGCGATGATGAGCAGGGGGCTCGTCGACCTGGTGATCGTCGGGGCCGATCGCATCGCCGCGAACGGCGACGTTGCCAACAAGATCGGCACCTACGGGCTCGCGGTCGCGGCCCGCCACCACCAGATCCCCTTCTATGTCGCCGCGCCGACCTCGACCGTCGACCTGACCACCGCGACGGGTGCAGACATCGTGATCGAGGAACGCGATCCCGAGGAGGTCACCCACGCCGCGGGGAGGCGTATCGCTCCCGACGGTGCGGCGGCCTTCAATCCCGCGTTCGACCTCACTCCTGCTCGGCTCGTGACCGCGATCGTGACCGAGAGCGGCGCCGCCCGGCCGCCGTACCGTCGTTCGTTGCCGGCCCACGTCCGCCGGGCGGAGGTTGTCGCACCGCGTCCGTAGGGTTGGCCTCCATGCTGATGCGAGCCGTCGTCGAAGACCTGCTCGATGCGATGCTGCCGGCTCGGTGTCCCGGCTGCGGCCGGCGGGGAGCACTCGTCTGTGTTGGGTGCGCTCGCGCGCCTCGTTGCCCCGCCGCCCGCGACGCCTCCCGAACCTCTCGTGTGGTGGACAGCATGCTTCGCGTACGAAGGCGTGGCCCGTGAGCTCGTTGCCCGGGCCAAGTACCGCAACGAGCGCCGGTTCCTCGTCGTGATCGCAGCCGTAGTCGCGCGAGCGGCCGAGGCCGCGCCGGCGCCGATCGACGTCGATCACGTGGGCGCCGGCCAGCGCGCAGCGCATCCGGGCCCATGGTGTCGACCACGGCGAGCTGCTCGCGCGCGCGGTCGGGCGCGCGACCGGCACGCCGGTCGCGCCGTGCTTGATCCGGGCGCCGGGTCCGGCGCAGACCGGCCTCGACGCCCACGACCGCCGTCTCGGGCCCCGCCTGCGGGCACTGCGACCGATGGAGGGCGCAACGGTGCTCGTCGTCGACGACGTCGCCACGACGGGCGGCACGCTCGCTGCTGCCGCCCGGGCACTGGGCTCGGGACCCGCCTGCTCGGTGTTCGCGGCCACGATCGCCCGTACGCCGCTCCCCGGGACCCGGCCGGCAGAGGCTGCGTATACTCCGCGTCCTCCGGACGGTATCCGGGCCCGCACGCATCGCGATACGCCATCGCGATGGGGACCAACTCCGATAGGGAGCCAGTGGACGTCGTCGTCTTCGGCAAGCACGTAGAGGTCGACCCCGCCCTCCGAGCGGTCACGCTCGAGAAGGTCGAGCGGGTCGCCAAGTTCGCGAGCGACGTCCGCCGCGTCGAAGTCGACTACGGGATCCATCAGACCCGGCGAGCCGGCGACTCTGCACGTGCGAGATCCTCGTACACCTACCCCACCACCTCGTGAAGGGCAGCGCCGCGGCGGCGGAGCACGTCATCGCGCTGGATCTCGCGCTCGACAAGGTCGAGCAGCAGATGCGGCGGCTCCACGAGCGGCGGGTCGGCGCGGGAACCGGGCGCGACGGGACCGAGGTCGCGCTCCGCGGCAACGTGGGCGACGCCGAGCCCGAGGTCGCAGGCGAGCTCGACCGGCGACGCGGGCCACGAAACCGACGGCGCCCGGTCATGGTGAAGAACAAGCAGTTCGAGGTGAAGCCGATAGCATCCCGACGAAGCGGCGCTGCAGATGGAGCTGCTCGGCCACGACTTCTTCCTGTTCCGCAACAGCGAGACGGAGAGCCCGGCGGTGCTCTACCGGCGTAACGACGGCCACTCGGCCTCATCGAGGTGACCGGCTGACCGGGAGCGAACGGTGGTCGACGTCGTCGGCGGACGACGCGCCGCCATACGTGTGCTGCTCGTCGACGAGCACGCGTTGTTCCGCCGCGGCCTGCTGTTCGTGCTCGAGGACGAGGCCGACATCGAGGTCGTGGGAGAGGCCGACGACGGGCTGGACGCGGTCGAGCAGGTCGTCGAACTCCTTCCCGACGTCGTGCTGATGGACGTGCGAATGCCGGGCGTCGACGGGATCGAGGCGACGCCCGGCGTATCCGTGCCGCGAGCCGACGGTGAGGGTCGTGATGCTCACCGAGTCCGAGGACGACGAAGATCTCTTCGCCGCGGTGCGCGCCGGCGCGACCGGGCTACCTGCTCAAGGAGGTCGTCGATCGAGGAGATCGCGGACGCGGTGCGCTGCGGTCGCTCGCGGCCAGGCCTGGTCTCACCCTCGATGGCGACGAGACTGCTCGTCGGAGTTCAACGCGCTGTCGCGCCGGGTCGAGGAGGAGCACGACGGCCGCCGGCTCACCGAGCGTGAGCTCGAGGTGCTGCGTTTGGTCGCCCGGGGGATGTCGAACAGGGACATTGCCGCCGAGCTGGTGATCGCCGAGAACACCGTGAGGAACCACGTGCGCAACATCCTGGAGAAGCTGCAGCTGCGCCGCATGTCGAGGCCGCGATGTACGCAGTGCGGGAGAAGCTGGTCGACGCACCCTGATCTTGGCGGCGCCGGACCCGGCCGCGGCCCGGGACCGGCACCGACCACCGGTAGACTCGCCGCCGCATGGGAATCATCCACAAGATCCTCCACGCCGGTGAGGGCCGCCGACTCAAGGCGGTCGAGGCGATCGTGCCCGAGATCAACGCCCTCGAGCCCGAGGTCGAGCGGCTGTGCGACGACCACCTGGTGCGCCAAGACCGACGATTTCCGGCAGCAGGTCGACCGGGCCCGGTCCGAAGGCAAGAACGCCGAGCCGCGAGAAGAGCTCGTCGCCGACCTGCTCCACGACCTCCTCCCGGAGGCGTTCGCCACCGTGCGCGAGGCCGGTCGGCGGGTGCTCGGCCAGCGCCACTTCGACGTGCAGCTCATGGGCGGCGCGGCGCTGCACCTCGGCTGGGTGGCGGAGATGAAGACCGGCGAGGGCAAGACCCTCGTGTCCACGCTGCCGGCGTATCTCAACGCGCTCGCCGGGCGGGGCGTGCACCTCATCACCGTCAACGACTACCTCGCCAAGCGCGACGCGGACTGGATGGGTCGGCTCCATCGCTTCCTCGGGCTGTCGGTCGGAGTGATCGTTCCCGACGACTCGACGCCCGAGGAGAAGCGCGTGCAGTACGACTGCGACATCACCTACGGCACCAACAACGAGTTCGGGTTCGACTACCTCCGCGACAACATGGTCATCCAGCATCGAGGACCAGGTGCAGCGCGGGCTTCGAAACCAGTCGTGGTCGCCGCACTACTACGCGATCGTCGACGAGGTCGACTCGATCCTGATCGACGAGGCCCGCACACCACTCATCATCTCGGGCGCGCCAGCCGACGCGGCCGAGCTCTACTACCAGTTCGCGCGCGTCGTGCGTGGGCTGCAACGCGACCGCGACTACGAGGTCGACGAGGCCAAGCGCACGGTCGTGCCGACCGAAGAAGGCATCGCGCGGGTCGAGGAGGCGCTCGGGGTCGAGAACCTCTACGAGAACGTCCACCAGAACTTCGTGCACCAGCTCCAGCAGGCGCTGCGGGCCAAGGAGCTCTTCAAGCGCGACGTCGACTACATCGTCCAGAACGGCGAGGTGAAGATCGTCGACGAGTTCACCGGTCGGATCCTCGAGGGCCGGCGTTGGAGCGAGGGACTGCACCAGGCGGTCGAGGCCAAAGAGGGCGTGCAAGATCAAGGAGGAGAACCAGACCCTCGCGACCGTCACGCTCCAGAACTACTTCCGCCTGTACGAGAAGCTCGGCGGGATGACCGGAACCGCGGCCACCGAGGCCGGCGAGTTCGCGCACACCTACGACCTCCAGGTGGTGTCGATCCCGACGAACCGCCCGCTGGTCCGCATCGACAACACCGACTACATCTACAAGACCGAAGAGGCAAAGTTCAAGGCCGCGATCGAAGACATCGCCGAGCGCCACGAGAAGGGGCAGCCGGTGCTGGTCGGCACCATCTCGGTCGAGAAGTCGGAGAAGCTCTCGCGTGCAGCTCGCAGAAGAAGGGCATCCCGCACGAGGTGCTGAACGCCAAGCAGCACGAACGTGAGGCCGAGATCGTCGCCCAGGCGGGCCAGCTGCGACGCGGTCACGGTCGCCACGAACATGGCCGGGCGGGGCGTCGACATCCTCCTCGGCGGCAATCCCGAGGGTCTCGCCCGCAGCGAGTGCCTAAAGGAAGGGCTCGTGCGCCGGCACCCCCGAGTACGACGGCTCGCTACGAGCAGCTGCTCCCCGCGGTTCGAGCAGGCGAGTGCGAGGCCGAGGGCGAGAAGGTGCGCGAAGCCGGCGGCCTCTACGTGCTCGGTACCGAGCGGCACGAGTCGCGCCGCATCGACAACCAGCTGCGCGGGCGCGCCGGCCGCCAGGGCGACGCCGGGGAGAGCCGCTTCTATCTGTCGCTCGAAGACGAGCTGATGCGCCTGTTCGCGACCGGCCTCATGTAGCGCGTGATGAACGAGTCGTTCCCCGACGACGTGCCGCTCGAGTCGAAGATGGTCTCGAAGGCGGTCGAGCGCGCGCAGGGAACGGTCGAGGATCGCAACTTCGAGATCCGCAAGAACGTGCTCAAGTACGACGAGGTGATGAACGAGCAGCGCAAGATCATCTACCGGCGCCGCCAGCAGATCCTCGACGGCGAAGACCTCGAGCGAGGACGCGATCCTGGCGATCGAGTCGGCGATCAGCCGTCTCGTCGCGCAGTACTGCCTGCGGCGAGTTCTTCGAGGACTGGGACGTGCCGGGCCTGCTCGACGCGGCGCGCGCTCTACTTCCCGACGCGCATCACCAAGGAGCAGATCGACGACGTCATCGGACGCGAAGCGCTCGAGGCGACTGTTCGTCGACGACGCCAACGGCGCTGTACGAGGAGAAGGCCGAGGCGGTCGGCGCCGAGACACTCCGCGACATCGAACGCCGCGTGATGCTGTCGGTGATCGACCAGCACTGGCGCGAGCACCTCTACGAGATGGACTACCTCCAGGAGGGAATCAACCTGCGGGCCATGGGTCAGCAGGATCCGCTCTCGGAGTGGCAGCGCGAAGGCTTCGACATGTTCGAGGCGATGATGGGCCAGATCGAAGACGACTTCGTGCAGTACGTGTTCCACCTCCAGGTCGTCGTCGACGAGGAGCCGCGCGCCCGACATCCGCAACATCTCAGTACAGCGCGCCCGCGGATCCCGGTCCAGGGGTCGAGGCGATCGAGGCGGCGCGTGGTCGCGCAGGTCGCCGAGGCGCCGCTGGCGTTCGACGACGACGAGCGTCGACGATGCCCGCCGCACCGAGCCCGGTGCAACAGATGCCGGTCCGGGCCGAGAAGACGCCCGGTCGCAACGAGCCCTGCTTCTGCGGCAGTGGCAAGAAGTACAAGCTGTGCCATGGGAGATGAGCTGGAGCGAGCCGTCGGCGAGCGCGACCGGGTCGATCCGAGAAAGTCGTTGAATGGCGACTTCTCCGAGGATCGCTGATCTCGCGGTCGCGTCGCCGACGCGCACCGGTATCTCCGGATCGACGAGGCGCGGACTCGGCTCGCCGAGCTCGAGAAGCAGGTCAGCGCGCCCGAGCTCTGGGACGACCCCGACCGCGCCCGCAAGGTGACGTGCGAGATGGCGAGCGTGCGTGAGGACGTCGAGCTCATGGATCGACCTCGAGCGCCGGCTGTCCGACGTGCAGACGTTGTACGAGATCGGCGCGCGAG
Source organism: uncultured Actinomycetes bacterium (assembly GCA_963784845.1). Taxonomy (GTDB): domain Bacteria; phylum Actinomycetota; class Acidimicrobiia; order IMCC26256; family PALSA-610; genus PALSA-610. Next base: position 890,200 of record CAWASN010000007.1, read on the forward strand.
GAGGGCGACGAGTCGGTCGAGCCGGAGATCGCCGAGGTCGCGGGCCTCGCGGTCGGACGCTCGACAAGCTGGAGCTGCGCGCGCTGTTCAGCGGCGAGCACGACGAGCGCGACGCGATCTGCGAGGTTCACTCCGGCGCGGGCGGCACCGACGCGCAGGACTGGGCCCAGATGGTGCTGCGCATGATCACGGCGTTGGGCGCAGACGAAGGGTTTCGAGGTCGAGGTCGACGAGATCTCCGAAGGCCAGGAGGCCGGGATCACCTCGGCGACCTTCATCATGAAGGGCCGCTACGCGTACGGCATGCTCGAAGGCGAGCGCGGGGTCCACCGGCTGATCCGCATCTCGCCCTTCGACGCCAACGCGCGTCGCCAGACCGCGTTCGCGTCGTTCGATTGCGTGCCGGCGCTCGAACAGACCGAGGAGCCGGAGATCGATCCGAGCGATCTGCGCATCGACACCTACCGCTCGTCGGGCGCGGGTGGTCAGCACGTCAACGTCACCGACTCGGCGGTGCGCATCACGCACATCCCGACCGGTGTCGTCGTGTCGTGCCAGAACGAGCGGTCACAACTGCAGAACCGGGCGAAGGCGATGCAGATCCTCGCGGCGCGGTCTGGCCGAGCGCCAGCGCGAGGAGCATCGCCGGGAGTTGGAGCGCGCTTTCGGGCGACAAGCAGGACGTCGCGTTCGGCAACCAGATCCGCACCTACACGCTCGCGCCCTACCAACTCGTGAAGGACGAGCGAACGCGCTACGAGACCGGCAACGTGCAGGCGGTGATCGACGGCGACCTCGACGCGTTCATCGAGGCGTACCTGCAGTGGCGCAGAGCCGCGAAGTCTGGATAATCCGGTACTGTCGTCCGTGCACTCGGAGCACGCTGCTACCCTCGACCCGCTTCCGATGCTGCGCCTCACATGATTCGTTTCGAAGACGTCACCAAGACCTACAAGGGCGACGTCGTCGCCCTCAAGAGCCTCTCCCTCGAGATCCTCAAGGGCGAGTTCGTCTTCCTCGTCGGCCCGTCGGGCTCAGGCAAGTCGACGTTCCTGAAGCTGCTGCTGCGCGACGAGGTCGCGACCCAGGGACGGGTGCTCGTCGCCGGGCGCGACATCGGCCGCCTCGGCGCCTGGAAGGTGCCGCAGCTGCGGCGCAACATCGGCTGCGTCTTCCAGGACTTCAAGCTGCTCACGAACAAGACGGTGTACGAGAACGTCGCGTTCGCGCTCGAAGTGATCGGCCGGCCGAAGCACATCATGCGCACTCAGGTTCCCCAGATCCTCGACCTCGTCGGCCTCACCAAGAAGGCCGACAACTTCCCGACCGAGCTGTCCGGCGGTGAGCAGCAGCGGGTCTCGATCGCCCGCGCGTTCGTCAACCGGCCCCTGATCCTGCTCGCCGACGAACCGACCGGGAACCTCGACCCCGCCACGACGGTCGGCATCATGCGCCTGCTCGACCGCATCAACCGCACCGGCACCACGGTCGTCATGGCGACCCACGACCAGCGCATCGTCGACGCGATGCGGCGGCGGGTCATCGAGCTCGACCACGGGTCGCTCGTGCGCGACCAGGTGCGCGGCGTCTACGGAGTCGGTAGCTGATGTCGCGGCTCGCCTACTTCGTGCGCGAGACGCTTGATCTCGCTGCGCCGCAACCTGCTGATGACGATTGCCGGGCGTCATCACCGTCGCGGTGTCGCTGTTCCTGTTCGGCGGGATCCTGCTCGTCTCGGCCACGGTCGATCACGGCACCCAGAAGTGGAAGCACGGCGTCGAGCTCGAGATCTTCATGAAGGTCGAGGCGACTCACAGACGCAGGTGCAGGACAGTCGAGGCCGCGCTGAAGGCCGACCCGCACGTCAAGAGCTACCGGTTCCTCGACCCAGAAGGACGCCTACGACGAGTTCAAGAAGGACTTCGCCGACCAGCCGGCGCTCGTGGAGTCGACGAAGCCGAGCGAGCTGCCCGAGTCGTTCCGGGTCGCGCCGACTCAGGCCGAGCTCACCGCGCCGACTGGCGCCAGCCATTCCAGACCGTCCCGGACGTCGACACCATCATCACCGCCGCGCAGCAGATGAAGCGTCTCCTCACCGCGACCCGGTGGATCCGGTTCGCGTTCATCTCATGGCGGGGGTACTGCTCGCGTCGTCGCTGTTCCTCATCGTGAACACGATTCGGCTCGCCACCTTCGCCCGGCGGCGCGAGATCGAAGTCATGAAGCTCGTGGGCGCGTCGAACTGGTTCGTGCGCGTCCCGTTCATGGCCGAGGGCCTCGTGCAGGGTGCGATCGGCGCCGGCTTCGCGTTCGGGCTCGTGTGGCTGTTGAAGATCATCATCGCGAACCTGCTGAGCCACCAGCAGACCCTCCTCTCGACGTTCCGCGTCACCTCGGCCGACGCGCTCGTCATCGGATCCTTGGTGTTGCGTGATCGGCGCCGACGATCGGCGTCGTCGGCTCGATGGTCGGCCTCCGCCGCTTCCTCGAGGTGCTGACCACCGCTGCGGGCAGGCCGGAGCGGAGCAGCGCAGGTGGCGTGCGGCGCTCGAGCTCGTTCGTCCCAGTCGGGCGGGCTCGCCGAGCGGAACGAGCACGAGCTTCGAGAAGCCGACCGCGATGTAGCGCTCGCACAGCTCGCGCAGTGCCACGCGGTCCCGTGCGCGACGAGATCGTCGACTCGACGTCGGGATTGCGGGTCCTGATCGCCTGGACGAGCCGTCGGGGATCGCGTCGTGCGTGTAGAGGACCATCACGCCGAAATGCTCGGGATCGATCTCGCGTCCGGCGGCGTCGGCGGCTTCCTCGACCGTGACGCGTGCGGCCTTGCACTGCTCGGGTGTGCGTGAAGCTGCGCGAGCCAGCCGTCGGCGAGCCGCCCGACGCGGCGCAGCTCCGAGGGTGCCTTGCCGCCGAGCCAGACGTCGAGCCGGTGGGCCGGCTTGGGGAGCACGGTCATGTGCTCGTAGTGGAACCAACGTGCCGTCGTGGTCGACGGCGTCCTCTGCCCAGAGGCGGCGGAGCAGGGGGAGCGCCTCGTCGAAGATCGACGCTCGATCGCCGCGCTCGACGCCGAACGCCTGCTGCTCGACCGGGTGCGCGATGCCGAGCCCGAAGGCGGGGAGGGCGCGCCCGCCGGAGAGCACGTCGAGCGTGGCCCACTCCTTGGCGACCAGCGCCGGGCTGCGGCCCGGGCAGCACCAGCACGCTCGTACCGAGCTTGATCTGCTCGGTGCGCGCCGCCGCGTACGTCAGCGCGAGCAACGGGTCGGGAGCGGGACCGCTGATCCGCTCCGACAGCCACAGCGAGTCGAAGCCGTTGCGTTCGAGCGCCTCGGCGAGCGCGCCGAGGCGCTCTGCCCGACAGCGGGCGCAGGTTGCCGAGCCCGTACCCGATCTCGAACCTTCATGGGCGACACTCTTCATACCATTCCGATCGATTCATCCGCGCTCAGAAGCCCGCGGGGCGAAGGTCGGCGTACTTGCCGAGCTCGTCGGCGGGCGATCTGGCGCAGGTGCACTTCGTCGGGGCCGTCGACGAGGTGCAGCGTGCGCGCGTGCGCGTACATCGACGCGAGCGGCCAGTCGTCGGTCACTCCCGCGCCGCCGAAGAGCTGGATCGCCCGGTCGATCACGTCGGTGGCGACGCGGGCCGCGACGACCTTGATCGCCGCGATCTCCGTTCGGGCGTCCTTCTTGCCGACGGTGTCCATCATCCACGCGGCCTTCATCGTGAGCAGCCGGACCTGCTCGATCTGCATGCGCGACTCGGCGATGGTGGCCTGCACGACGCCCTGGTCGGCGAGCGGCTTCTTGAAGGCCACCCGGGTCTGCGCCGCGCATGCACATGAGGTCGAGCGCGCGTTCCGCCATGCCGATCGCGCGCATGCAGTGATGGATGCGGCCGGGCCCGAGGCGCGCCTGCGCGATCGCGAAGCCGCCGCCCTCCTCGCCGAGCAGGTTCTCCTTCGGGACGCGCACGTTCTCCCACAGCGTCTCGCCGTGCCCGCCGCCTTCGGAGTGGCCGAATACCGGGAGCCCGCGCACGACGGTGACGCCCGGCGTGTCCATCGGGACGAGGATCATCGACTGGCGGTGGTAGGTATCGGTGTCGGGATCGGTGACGCCCATGAACACCGCGAGCTTGCAGCGCGGGTCGAGGGCGCCGCTCGTGAACCACTTGTGGCCGTTGATCACGTAGTCGTCGCCGTCTCGCTCGATCCGGCTCGAGATGTTCGTCGCATCGCTCGACGCGACCCACGGCTCGGTCATCGCGAAGCACGAGCGGATCTCGCCGTCGAGGAGCGGTCGCAGCCACTGCTCCTGCTGCAGCGGCGTACCGAACTGCGCCAGGATCTCCATGTTGCCGGTGTCGGGCGCCGAGCAGTTCGTCGCTTCACCGAGCAAGGGCGACGTGCCCATCACCTCGCACAGCGGCGCGTACTCGACGTTCGAGAGTCCGGGGCCGTGTTCGGCTTCGGGGAGGAACAGGTTCCAGAGGTCCCGCTTGCGTGCCTCGACCTTCAGCTCCTCCATGATCGGCGGCGGGAAGTGCGGATCGCCGGACTCCGCGCGCTGGTCGCGGTAGGTCGGTTCCGCGGGCCGCACGATCTCGTTGTCGAACTCGACGAGTCGGGCCTGCAGCTCTTCGGCGCGGGCGCTCGGTGCAAACTCCAATGCAAACCTCCTGGACGGGCCAGACCCTACTCTTCGTTCCGTGACGGACACCCCGCTCGCCGGCTTGCGCGTCCTCGAGCTCGGCGCGTTCATCGCAGGCCCGTTCGCGGGTCAGCTTCTCGGCGACCTCGGTGCCGATGTGGTCAAGATCGAGCCTCCCGGACAGGGCGACATCATGCGGCGCTACGGCGTGTGCGTCGACGGCCGAAGCCTCTGGTGGCCCGCGATCGCCCGCAACAAGCGTTCCGTCGCGATCGATCTGCGCGACGCGCGGGCGGGCGATCGCCCGCCGCATCGCCGCGAGCTGTGACATCGTGCTCGAGAACTTCAAGCCCGGCACGTTGGCGGCGTGGGGCCTCGACTATGCAACGCTCGCGCTCGACAATCCGGGCGTCGTGCTGGTGCACGTCTCGGGCTTCGGTCAGAGCGGTCCCCGGGCCGCCGAGCCCGGATTCGGGTCGATCGGCGAGGCCATGGGCGGAATCCGTTACACGACCGGCGATGCCGATCGACCTGCGGCCCGGACGGGCATCTCGATCGGCGACTCGCTCGCGGGTCTCTTCGCCGTGGTGGGGGCGCTGGCCGCGCTCAACGAACGGACCCGCAGTGGCCGGGGCCAAGAGGTCGATGTCGCCATCTACGAAGCGGTGATGGCGTTGATGGAGTCGACGGTGGCCGACTACGAGCTCGGGGGCGTTACGCGCACGCGCTCGGGCGGTGTGTTGCGGGGCGTCGCTCCCGCGAACGCCTATCCCACGCTCGACTGCCGTGACGTGGTGATCGCGGGGAATGCCGACGCGGTGTTCGCTCGGTTGTGTGTCGCGATGCAGCGGCCCGAACTCGCTCGGGAGTACGCAACTCACGAGGCGCGCGCCGAGCACCAGGACGCGCTCGACGATGAGATCGCGGCGTGGACCGCGACGGTGAACGCGGACGATCTCGTCGGATTGTTGCGGGCCCACGACGTTCCTGTCGGGCTGATCAACCGGGCTCCCGACCTCGCCGACGATCCCCATATCGCCGCGCGCGAGATGATCGTGCGCCTGGCGGCCGGGTTCGCGGGTGACGTCCCGATGGCGGGCGTGGTGCCGAAGCTCTCGCGTACACCCGGTGCGATCCGGTCGGTCGGCCCCGCGCTCGGCGAGCACACCGACGCGGTGCTTCGCGACCTCGCCGCGTTGTGAGGCCGCGGAGATCGCGGCGTTACGAGACGCCGGCGTCGTCGTATGAACGGGCTTCGAAGAACTCGATGGGCGGCTCGGTCCGGTTCAGTTCCGGCTTCGCCGCGGCGAGCAGCTCCTGTGCCTCGCGAGCGTCGTCCGCGGTGAACGCGCGAGTCGTCGAGCAGAACTCGACCATGATCCCGTTCGGATCGTTGGCGTAGATCGACGTGCACCAGCCGTGGTCGATCCGCACCACGTCGAGCCCGTTCGCCAGCCAACGGTCGCGCTTGGTGTCGAGCGAAGCAAAGGGTGCGTCGAAGGCGATGTGGTTCACGAAGCTCGGCAGGCCGAGTCCGGTCGAGATCGCGGGATCGAACTCCGGAAGGTCGACGTCGTGGAGGTCCCAGATCGCGAGCATCTCGCCGTTGCCCGTGTCGTAGAAGAGATGGCGGGCCCATCCGTGCTCCATGTACGGGATCGTGTCGACGTGCACGAGCTCGAAGCCCATCGCCTCGCTGTAGAAGCGGTGGGTCGCCTCGAGGTCGCGGGTGGCGATGGCGACATGGTGAAAAGGCATGCCCCGAGTCTGGCACCGATCCCGGCACTCTGGCACGGTTGTCGGCTGTGCCGCCCGATCCGAGCGCCCCTCGCTCCTTCCCTCTCGACCCCGACTCGGCCGCGCCCGACCCGATCGCACAGTTCCGCCGCTGGTACGACCAGGCTCGGGCGGCGGGGGTGGTCCAGCCCGAGGCGATGACCCTCGCGACGGCCACACGGCACGGCGGGGTATCCGCGCGTACGGTCCTGATGCGGGCCCTCGACGAGCGCGGGTTCGTGTTCTACACGAACTTCCGGAGCGCGAAAGGTGCCGAGATCGCGGGGAATCCCGTCGCCGCGCTCGTCTTTCACTGGCGAGAGCAGGAGCGCCAGGCGCGCGTCGTCGGCCCGGTGCGACCCGTCGACGTGGCCGAGGCGACGCGCTATTGGGACAGCCGCCCGCGCGGTCACCGCATCAGTGCGTGGGCGTCTCCGCAGAGCGAGGTCGTGGGGCTCGACGACCTCGAGGCACGCGTGGCCGAGGTCGAAGCGAGGTTCGCGAACGCCGAACCGCCGCTGCCTCCGTTCTGGGGCGGGTTCCGCGTCGCCGTCGACGAGCTCGAGCTCTGGCAGGGACGAACCGATCGCTTGCACGACAGGCTCCGGTATCGACGCGTGGCCGGCGGCGGTTGGACTCGCGAGCGGCTCGCGCCGTGAACGCCGCGACGTGGGTTGCGTTTGCCGTCGCGCTCGTCTTCGCGGTCGGGAACTGGGCCGCGAAGGCACGCGAGATTCGGGTGCTCGAGTACGTGTGCAAGCCGGCGACGCTGGCCGCGTTGCTCGTCGCCGCCAGTGCCCTCGACCCCGCGACCGACGCGCACACCCGCCGGGTCTGGTTCGTTGTCGCGCTCGTCTGCTGTCTGACCGGCGACGTGTTGTTGATGCTCCCGAACGATCTGTTCGTCCCGGGACTCGCGGCGTTTCTCGTAGGCCACGTCTTCTACCTCGTCGGCTTTTGGACGCACGGACCCGGGTCGACGTCGTTCGCGATCTCGGCCGTGATCGTCGTAATCGGTGTCGCGCCCGTCGGCGCGCGGATCATGGCCGCGATCGTGCGGGCCCGGGAACCGGTCGGGCTCCGGATGGCCGTCGGGGCCTACATGGCGGTCATTTCGGGCATGCTCGCGACCGCGTTGGCGAGCGGCGACGTCGCGGCCGGTCTGGGCGCGTTGCTCTTCGTCGCCTCCGACTCGATGATCGCCTGGGACCGGTTCGTGCGCCGGTTCGCGTGGGCGCCGGTGGCGATCATGGTGACCTACCACCTGGGGCAGGCCGGGCTGGTCGCGTCGTTGCTCCGGTGACGGCCTCCGGGCGGGGCGCCGGGTGGCGCACGGGTCTGGCACTTGAGGAAGTGCGGTCGGGTGTCGATCCTGCGGGAGTGATCGATCTCGACGCGGTGTCCCGCGCGGCCGGATGCTTCGAGCCGCTTCCGGCCAGCGCGACCCGACTCGCGGCCCTCGTGGCCGACGAGATCCCTGACGTTGCCCGCATCGTGGAGGTCGTCTCGTACGACCAGGCCCTGACCGCGGCCCTGCTCCGGCGCGCGAACTCGTCGTGGAGCGCGTCCCGTTCCGAGATCACGACCGTCAAGGACGCGGTGGTCCGTATCGGCGTGGGGCCGGTGGTGGCGCTCGCGTTGAGCGTGAATGTTCGCGACCGGCTCTCGGCTCCGGTCCCTGCGTACGGCCTTGCCGAAGGCGACCTCTGGAACCATTCGGTCGCGGCGACGCTCGCGGCGGAGTGCCTGATGCGGGTGGCGCCCCGCCGGTTGCCGACGGAGACTCCGACGGCCGCGCTGCTCCACGACGTAGGCAAGCTCGTGATGGCGCGTTTCGTCGACGGCGAGAGCCTCGGCGCCATCGAGGCGGGTCGCGGCGACGGCACGCGACGCGCCGGCAGGCGGAATCCGAGGTGCTCGGCGTCGACCACTCCCAGCTGGGCGGCATGGTCGCCCGGGCCTGGCGCTTGCCGGATTCGCTGATCGCCGGGATCGAGCGTCACCACTCGACGAAGGGGCAGGCGCATTCCGAGTCGACCGTCCTGATCGCGTACGCCGTGCATCTCTGCGACGTGGTGGCCAAGGCCGTCGGGGCCGGTACGGACGACAACACCGAGATCGAGACCTTTGCCCGGGCGATGGGCGAGCTCGGGATCTCGGCCGGCGACTACGACGCGGTCTGCGCCCAGGTCGCGGACCGGTTCGCCGAGGTGAGCGGCCAGTTGGCCTGACAACCCCGTGCCGGTCGCCGTCCGCGGCAGTGCGGACCCCTGATACCACCGTGAGTGTTTTTTCCGCTTGAGGTGCTCACATAACGTGCCGATGCCCACTCTATGCGTTTGGGAGGCGCTCATCTTCGGGGCAAATGGTCCGTGGCCACACGGCGCGTGGTCGTCGCGGTGGTCGTCGCTACGGGCGTGCTCGCGACCGGCGCAGGGTCTTCTGCGCACGCGGCCGAGGCGACCAAGGGCACCTGGGCCGTCACCCGGGACCGCAACGGGCATCTGCACGTCGTCCGGGGCCTCAACGTCGCGGTCGCGACGATGGGGAACCTCCTCGGGCAGGACGCCGACCAGGTGCTGTCGACCGAGCAGGACGAAAAGGTCCAGGTCCTCACCACCAACGACGCGTTGCGCCCGCAGCAGTGGGCGCTGAACATGGTCGACTTCGAAGGCTCGTGGGGTATGTCGAGGGGCGCCGGGGTCACCGTCGCCGTGGTCGACACGGGCGTGCTCGGCACGCACGAAGACCTCACCGGCTCGGTGATCCCGGGACTCGACCTCGCGTCCGATGCCGCCACCTACGACCACGCGAACAATGGCGAGGTCGACCCTGCGGGTCACGGCACCCACGTCGCCGGCGTCATCGCGGCCCACGTCAACAACAAGGTGGGCATCGCGGGTGCCGCACCCGCAGTGAAGATCATGCCGGTACGAGTGCTCGACGCGTCGGGAAGCGGCTCGTCTTCGACAGTCGCCGAGGGCATCATCTGGGCGGCCGATCACGGCGCTCGTGTGATCAACCTGAGCCTGGGCGGCGGCCCGTCGCAAGGGATGCGCGAAGCGTTGCAGTACGCGCTCTCGAAGCAGGTCGTGACGTTCGCGGCGGCGGGGAACTCGTACCAGGACGGCAACCAGGCGAGCTATCCGGCGGCGTACCCCGAAGCGGTCGCGGTCGGCGCGATCGACCAGACCCGCCACCACGCGAGCTTCTCCAACACCGGCTCGTATGTCGACCTCGTTGCGCCGGGCGATCTGATCTGGTCGACCTACGGCCAAGGTCATGCGCAGTACGCCCTCATGAGCGGCACGTCGATGGCGACTCCGTACGCGACCGCGACCGCGGCGCTCGTGCTCGGCGAGGACCCGACGCTGAGCGCGTCCGACCTGACGCACATCCTCGAGGCGAACGCCAGTGACCTCGGTGCACCCGGGCGGGACAACACGTACGGCTACGGCCTCATCAACCCCCGTTCGGCGCTGCTCGCGGCGTCACCGGACCGGATCAACAACGGCACGAAGGGACACGGGTACTGGATCGTCACCGCCGACGGTCGTGTGCGCGTCTTCGGCAGCGCGGCGTTCTACGGCGACCTCTCGAGCGTTGTGCTCAGCCGGCCGATCGTCGCCGCGGCGCGGACACCCGACGGCCGGGGCTACTGGCTCGCGGGCGCCGACGGTGCGGTGTACGCGTTCGGTGACGCCAAGTATCGCGGCGGGTTGGCGGGCAAGCACCTGAACTCACCCATCGTGGGTATGGCCGCGTCGCCGAAGGGCGACGGGTACATCCTCCTCGGGCGTGACGGCGGCATCTTCGCCTTCGGCAACGCGCGCTTCTATGGCTCGACGGGCGCTTGGCGCCTCAACGCGCCGGTGCTCGACATGACGATGACCTCCGACGGCCGCGGCTACTGGTTCGTCGCGGCCGACGGCGGCGTCTTCAGCTTCGGCGACGCGCGCTTCCACGGCTCGACCGGCGCGATGACGCTGGCCCGGCCCGTGCGTTCGATGACCGCCGCTGCGAACGGCAGCGGCTACTGGATGGTCGCCGACGACGGCGGCATCTTCGCATTCAACGTTCCTTTCAAAGGCAGCTTGCCTCGGGTGCGCGACCTCTACGGATACCCGTACGTGTCGAGCGTCCGCATGCGGTCGCTGCCGTCGAACGACGGCTACTACATCCTCGGCGTCAACGGGACGGTGTCGGCGTTCGGCAGCGCCCGGTACTTCGGTTCGCTTTCGGGCTCTTGGGCAGTTGACCTCATGCAAGCTCCCTGAGCCCGGAGCTGCAGGTCGGGTGACGGCGTCGGCAATGGCGCGGACGCCGCCACCCGACTGCTCTCGTCACACGCGGACTTTGCACCTGCGGAGGTTGCCCGTACGGGCGGAGAACGCGTGGACGCTTCGCCTGACGGAGAACGTCCTCACGTGACCGACCGGACAACGGCCGCCTGCCACGGGCTCTCGGGCCAGCCTCTGCGGCCCCGGGCCCGGGCGACGCGGTCGAGGTGGCTCGACGACCTCGTCGGGATCGTGACCGAGACGCACCAACGCGACGCCGATCACCGTGCCACTTCGGCCCCGGCCGCCCATGCAGTGCACTGCGACCCCGACGCCGCGTTCGAGATGGTCGACGACGTCGGCCGCGGCGATGTCGACGAGCTCCCGTTCCCGCTCGGGGTCGTGGGGTTCGTCTCCGCTGACGAGGTCCTGGAGTCGCACCGCGGTCAGCGTGCACGGCGAGGGGTCGTACACGGGCGCGGCGCTCGACAGGCACACGACGTGGCCGATGCCGTGCGCGTCGAGCAGGGACCAGTCGGCCCGCCCGGGATACGACATGCCGGCGAGCGCGACCGGTTCGCGCGCGATCCAGTAGAGGTCGTCGGGAACGCACAGATCGCCGAGGAAGCCGGTGTGCGCCCCGGGGGGGGGCACGCGCAGGCGGGTCACTCCGACGTGTTCCAGTTGAGGAACCGCTCGGAGTAGTGATCGTCGGGTTCGTAACACACGCCGTCGGCGATCAGCCCGTCGATCTCCGGGTCGCGGTGGCCGAGCTCGCGCAGCACGGCACGCGTGTCCTGGCCGACCAGCGGCGGGGGTCCGAGGATGCGGCCCGGCGTCTCCGAGAAGCCGATCAGCTCGCCGAACTGGCGCATGTCGCCGAGTACCGGATGCGAGTAGTGGGCGACGAGGCCCAGCTCGACGTTGTCGGAGTCGAACAACGGCGCTTCGCCGCCACGGGTGTCGAACGGCACCTCGTTGGGGACGCCGGCGTCGTCGAAGGTGCGGGTCCAGAAGCTCGCGGTCTTGGTGAGGAAGCGCGGTTCGAGGATCGACTCGAGCTGGCGCCGGTGCTCAGAGCGACGTGCGGTGTTCTCGAAGCGCTCGTCGTCGCCGATCTCGGGCACGCCGAGCGCCGAGCACAGCGCTCGGAACTCGTCGTCGGTGACCGCGGCGACACAGATCCAGTCGTCGTCCTGGGTGCGGTACAAGCGGTAGGTCGCCGATACGCCCATGAGGTCTTTGTCGAGATGTGGGCGGGGCGCGGGCGCGCCGCCGACCAGGTGCGCGTCGGAGGTGAAGACGGCCCCGCCGTCGAACAGCGAGGTCCACACTTCCTGGCCCTCTCCGGTGCGCCGGCGGTGATACAGCGCCCCGAGCACGGCGACGACCGACAGCATCGCGTTCGACGCGTCGCACATGCCGAAGCGGTAGTACAGCGGTGTGTTGCCTTCGTGCACGGCGGCCGATTCGTGCTCGAGGCCCGACGACGCCTGGTAGAGCGGGTCGAGGCCTCCGAAGCGGGCGAGGGGCCCTTCGAGCCCGTAGGCCCAGGTGTTGCAGTAGACGATGTCGGGCCTCACTTGTTTGCAGGCCGTGTAGTCGATGCCGAGCTTGGTCGCGACGCCGGCGGTCATGTTGTGATGGACGATGTCGGCCGTCGCCACGAGCTCCAGCGCGATCGCGAGCCCGCGAGGGTCCTTGACGTTCAACGCGATGTCGCGCTTGCCGCGTTGGCACCCGAAGAACGGCTTCGTCGCGAGGCGCATCCCGTCACCGGTCACGGGCTCGACCTTGATCACCTCGGCGCCGAGATCGCTGATGATCATGGGCCCGAAGGGGCCGGCGAGGTACTGACCAAAGTCGATCAGCCGCACGCCTTCCAGCGCGAGCGTCATAGTCCCAACTCCTTCAGGATCTCGTCGTTGTGCTGACCCGGCGTGGGCTGCGGGCCCTGGATCTCGGTAGGCGTGCCGAACATGTGGAGCGGAGTGCCGATCTGCGTCGTCGCGCCGACCACCGGGTCGACGACGGTCCTCACCATGTCGTTGGCGATCAGCTGCGGGTGGGCGAACTGCTCGTCGGGGGTGATGATCGCTTCGATCGCGTGGTTGTGCTGCTGGAACGCGGCGACGATGTCGTCGCGCTTCCACTCCCGGAACTTCTCCCGGCGCTTGGCGTTGAACGCTTCGCGTTCCTCCGGCGGGAGCGCCATGAACGCGAACGGATCAGGCGCGTCGTCGAGGCCGAGGATCGCGTCCTGCGACTTGGTCGGGTTCAGGCCGCTCATGATCGACGCGTGCACCCAGCCGTCTGCGCACTCGAAGATCATCGATTGGTGGATGCCGGGCGGATACGACTTCCCCATCAGCTCGTGCGTCTGCGCGCCGGAGCGCTCGAGGTGCTGCCAGATCTGCGTCGTGTAGAGCATGGCGCCGGCGAAGAGTGAGGTCGTCACGTGCTGTCCGCGCCCCGTGCCTCGCGCGCGATCAGCGCAGTGAGCACGCCGGTGGAGATCAGGAAGAACGCACCCATCGACGGCATCGGCATGTGCAGAAAGATCGGGCCCATACGCCAACCCGGTTGTTCCCACATCTGCCCGCTGCTCGCCTGCACGAGCGCGTCGTAGCCGGGGCGTTGCGCGTAGCGGTGCCCGTCGGGATACGCGGGGCACGAGAGGTAGACGATGCCGGGGTGCGCGGAGTGCACGGTTTCGTAACCGAATCCGAGACGCTCCATGACGCCGGGCCGAAAGGATTCGACGACGACGTCGGCGGTGCCGAGCAGACGCTCGAAGACCTCGCGACCGCGATCGGACTTGAGGTCGAGCGTGAGTGACCGCCGGCTCCGATTCCACACGCGGTAGCCGTCGTAGGCGCGGAAGGGATCGCCTCCCGGTGGTTCGACCTTGATCACGTCGGCGCCCTGCTCTGCGAGGAGAAGGACACCGAGCGGACCGGCGATTCCCCAGGAAAGATCGAGGATGCGGACACCGTCGAGTGCACCGGGCATGGCGCGCACGCTACCTGACACACACGTCAGCTGGCGGCGAGGCGAGTCAGGTCGCGGTGACGGTCAGGGTGAACGCGGCGCGGAACCGGGCGCCGGGTTCGACGAGTGGGGCGGTTCCCCGGCCGAGGGCGTCGATCTCCGCGGTCATCGGTTCGATGGCGACGATCTGACGGCGTGCCGGCACGTAGAGCTGCGCGTACGGGTACCACTCGTCGAAGTGCAGCGACAGCGTGCGCCGGGTTCTGCCCGAGCGGGCGCGGATCGAGAAGCGGCGGTCCCGGCCGAGCGCGTAGTGGTCGTCGAAGGTCCGACCGGCGATCGGCGCGCGCTCGGCCGGCTGGTGGGTGCGTCGGCCGGTCGGGATGACGCGTGCGTCGACCTCGACGTGCTCGCAGCCGGGCCAGCCGAGCTCCCACTCCCGGCGCGGGGCCCGGGGGAGCCGCAAGAACGGGTGCCATCCGAAGCTGACCGGCACGGCGCGTTCCGACGTCGGTTCGATCTCGGTGACGATCGTCAGCCCACGCGTGGGGTGGAGCCGCGCGTCGACGGTGACGATGTGCGGGAACGGGAACGCGCGCAGCTTGTCCGGATACCTGCCGTAGTCGAGCCGCGCGATCAGACGTGTGTCGGTGACGCGCCGCACCTCGAACGGAACTCCGAGCAGGTTGCCGTGCATCGGGAGCCCGTTGCCGTCGTGGGGGAGGGCCAACCCGCGGAACGAGACCCGGGTGTCGCCTACGCGATAGCCGCGTCGTGCGAGCCGGTTGGCCCAAGGGTGGATCAGGGGGATCGCGGTGGCGTGCCCGGCGCGAAACACCGAGATCGGGCGGGGCCAAGCCGCGTACTCGTCGCCCCGGAACCGTAACGACGCGCCGAGCATTGCTGCGTCGGGCCGGAACGTCGCCTCGAACTGCCCTGCGCGCAACGTGATCCCGGCCACGAGTCGGCAGCGTACGGGGAAGTGCCCCACCCCCACTCAACAGATGTGCGAGAAATCGGCGCGGAGCGCGGAAATGTCGCACAACTGTTGAGTGGGAAATCGGCGTGGAGCGCGGAAATGTCGCACAACTGTTGTGCCGCGGATTCGGGGGGGGGGGGTTAGCTGTTGGGCTTTTCCTTGGCCTTCGCGGCGGCTTCCATGGCCTGCAGGCGTTCGAGGATCGGCATCGGCTCCTGGCCGACCTCGTCGAAGCGGGCCGAGATCTCCTCGACGGTCCAGCGGCCGTCCTTGCGCATCTCGCGCACCTCGATCGGCTGGTTCCACACCGCGATGCGGCCCGCGTTGACGGTGTAGATCTGGCCGGTGACCGCGGCGGCGAGATCGGAGAGCAGGTAGCAGACCATCGGGGCGACGTCCTCGGGCTCGCCCATCTCCAGACCGAAGGGGACCTGACCCGACATGCGTGACTTCGCGACCGGCGCGATGCAGTTCGCGGTCACGCCGTACTTCTGCATGCCCGCGGCCGCGCTGCGGACGAGCGACACGATGCCGCCCTTCGCGGCGGAGTAGTTCGCCTCCGCGACGCTCGCCGCAAACGCGCCCGACGTGAATCCGATCATCCGGCCGCCCTTCTGCGCCGCGGAACACCGACGCGGCGGCGCGAAAGACGGTGAAGGTTCCCTTGAGGTGGGTCTCGATCACCGGGTCCCACTCGTCCTCGGACATGTTGAACAGCATCCGCTCCCGCAGGATGCCGGCGACGCACACCACGCCGTCGATGCGGCCGAACGTGTCGATGCCCGACTGCACGATCGACGCGCCGCCCTCCATCGTCGTCACGGAGTTCGCGTTCGCGACCGCACGGCCGCCCGCGCGCTTGATCTCCTCGACGACGGCGTCGGCGACCTCGCTCGTCGGCTCCTTGCCGTCCATCGACACGCCGTAGTCGTTCACGACGACCGCGGCGCCTTCCGTCGCGGCTGCCAGCGCCACGGCGCGGCCGATCCCGCGCCCACTGCCCGTAATAGCGATCACCTTGCCGTCGAGTGCACCCACGTCGCCTCCGAGAACCGGTTCCAGTCGGACGGCGACGCTACAAGTCGGCCGGGTGGCCGGGCGATTCGGGGTTGTGGCCCGATCCCGGTGTCCGCACCTAAGGTTGATCGTGATGAAGCCGTCCGGGATCCACCATGTCGCCATTTGCGTCCGCGACGCCGACGAAGCCGTCGGGTTCTATACGGGGGTACTCGGCCTGACGGTTTTGGACCGGCCCGATTTCGGCTTCGGCGGCTACTGGCTCGACGCCGGCGGCCAGCAGGTCCATCTGATGCAGAGCGAGTCCACCCGCTCCGGTGGCGACCACTTCGCGATCCGCGTCGACGACCTCGAGGCGGCCGTCGCCGACATCCGCGCGACCGGCTATCGCGTCGACACGATCGACCACATGGTCGGTGCCGGCCGCCAGGCCTTCTTGCACGATCCGAGTGGCAACTTCATCGAGCTGAACCAACCCGAACCCGACGTGTAGCCGGGTTCCGGCGGGACCGCGGTCCCCGGGCCACCGATCAGGTTGGCGGGGTCCACGAGTAGGCGAGGAAGGGCTGGCCGACCCATTCGGAGGGGAGCTGCAGCTCTCGATCGTCGTGCCAGACCTCGTAGGGCGCGTCGCGATCGGGCCGGCGGACGAAACCGAAGCGGTCGTAGATCCGCCGAGCCTGCCTCATCCACGGTGTCGTGTGGATGAGGATCGTCTTGCCGTCGACCGCGGCCCGCTCGACGCAGGCCGCGACCAGGGCCGTGCCCGCGCCGCGTTGGTGGGTGCCGGGATCGACGGCGAGCAAGCGGAACTGGGCCTCGCCCGGTTCCGTCCACTCACTCCATTCCGAGCGTTGGTCGGCGACGTAGGTCACAGCGCCGAGCACGTACTCGTCGCTCACTGCGACGAGTACGTCGCCGTGCTCGGCGCGTGTCGCGGTGTCGAGGATCTTGGCGTCGTAGCCGCCGAAGAGGTGATCGACCGGCAGGGCTCGGTACGCGGCGACCGTGAGCGCGCCGACGCGGTCGTACTCGCCAGGCGTCGCAACCCGAACGGTGATCAATGGGTCTGCAGGTAACCCAGGATCGCGAGAATCACGGTCGGGGCGATCGCGAGCGTGAACCGGATCCAAAGACCTCGGTTCCATCCCCGCGACACCTTCCCGTTCATGAGCGTGAACGGGAGGTCGGTCTCGGTCTTCGCGATCTCAGCACCGCCGGCCATGTGCAGAGGCTACAGCCGCTTGGCTTCGATGATGCTGCGCAGGAATCCGCGCGTGCGTTCGCTCTTCGGGTCGTTGAACATCTGCTCGGGCGGGCCCTCTTCCTCGATCCGACCCTGGTAGAGGAACACGACCTTGCTCGACACCTCGCGGGCGAAGCCCATCTCGTGTGTGGCCAGGAGCATCGTCATACCTTCACGCGCCAGCTGACTCACGAGCGTCAGCACCTCCGAGACGAGCTCCGGATCCAGCGCGCTCGTCACCTCGTCGAGCAGCATCACTCGCGGCTGCATGGCGAGCGCGCGCACGATCGCGACACGCTGCTGTTGGCCTCCGGAGAGGCGGTCGGGGTATTCGTGTGCCTTGTCGGCCAGCCCGATGCGGTTCAGCAACTGATACGCGCGCTCGGTGGCCTCCTCGGTGCTCAGCTTCAGCACCTTGCGGGGTGCGAGGGATACGTTCTGGAGCACGCTCATGTGCGGAAAGAGGTTGTAGCTCTGGAACACGATCCCGACGTCGGCGCGCAGCGCGTTGACGTCGACGCCGCGCCCGGAGACCCGCTCGCCGTCGATGTGGATCTCGCCCGAGTGGATGGGCTCGAGCGCGTTGATGCACCGCAGTAACGTCGACTTCCCGCACCCGGATGGGCCGATCAGGCAGACGACCTGGTGCTCGTCGACTTGAAGGTCGACGCCGCGCAGCACCTGGTTGTCGCCGAACTGCTTGTGGACGCCGCGCAATTCGAGGAACGCGTTCATTGCGCCTGCGTCCGTTGCTTGTCGATGCGGATGAGATAGTCGACGAAACGGGTAACGGGGATCGTGATGATGAGGTAGGCGATCGCGGCGCCGGTGACGGGAGAGAGGTTGAAGAAGCGGCTCTTGTAGATCGTGGCGTAGTTGAGGATGTCGACGACTCCGACGAACGCGACGAGAGCTGTGTCCTTCTGCAGGGCGACGAAGTCGTTCAGGAGCGGTGGGATGATGCGGCGAACGGCTTGTGGAATGACGACGTGGCGCATCGTCTGCCACTGCGAGAGCCCGAGCGAACGCGCCGCCGCGGTCTGGCTCCAATGGATGCTCTCGAGCCCGGCTCGGTACACCTCGGCGACGTACGCGCCGTACACGAGCACCAACGCCAGGATCGCGAGCCAGAACACTTGCCCGTTCTGGCTCATGCTCTTGAACACGGGAACCCCGGCGAGCGCGAAGCCGAGGACGATCAGGTAGATGGCGATGACGGCGGGCACGCCCCGGAACACGTCGGTGTACGCGATCGCGAGGAAGCGGATGGGTGCGCAGGCGCGCCCGGGCAGCTGACGCACGACCGCGACGAGCAATGCCCAGATCAGCACCAGGATCTCGCCGATCACGAAGAGCTTGATGTTGAGCCAAAAGCCCTTGAGGAGCCCGGTGTGACTCCTCCAGATGATCGACCAGTCGAAGAGCACCGAGCGGACGGCGCCGTGGTTCGCGGAGAGCAAGAAGCACAAGAACGCCACCACGAGGGCGGTCATGCCGATACCGACCACCACCCAGATGTGGTCGCGGGAGTCTTCGACCGCGACGCGTGCGCGTCCGGGTAGTTATCGCTCCTTGCGAGCCTCTCGGCGCGCCGCGACGTTCTGAACGCCCGCACGCCGTAGTAGGGGACGACGAGGGTCGCGAGCGCCAG
This sequence comes from uncultured Actinomycetes bacterium, assembly GCA_963784845.1. Classification (GTDB taxonomy): domain Bacteria; phylum Actinomycetota; class Acidimicrobiia; order IMCC26256; family PALSA-610; genus PALSA-610. Next base: position 908,799 of record CAWASN010000007.1, read on the forward strand.
GGCGATCTCGACGAATCTCGCGATCCGAGACGCGTCGTGTCGACGCGCAGGGATTGATCGAACTTGTGCAGCATTGCGAGGGTGATGATCGCTGTCGCGACCGACGCGACGAGGGTGATCGACGCGGCGACGAGGTTTCCCCGGAAACGCACCGCCCGGCGCACTGATGCGCCGGGCGGTGCGACCGAGATCAGTTCCTCGGATTCCATTTCGAGTTGCTCGGGTCTCTCGACCGGTCTGCCGACCGGCTCAAGGGACGGTGATCAGGGGGAGCGTGCCGGGGTCGGCCGTGAGATCCGTCTTGGCAAGCTGCGCGAGCTGGCCGGAGTCCTCGAGATTCTTGAACACCGCGTTCACCGCGCCGGCGTTGGTCGAGTCCTTCGGCAGGATCGCGCCGTATTGGTCGGGCCCGCCGGTCTGGGAGAACTGCGAGATGACCTTGAACTTGCCGTTCGAACGGGCCGCTTCACCGAGGTTGATCGCGGTGTCGATGAGGATTGCGTCGACCTGCTTGGCTTGGAGCGCCGCGTAGGCGTCGGGGAGCTGCTGGAAGACCTTCGGGTCCTTGTCGGGCTTGATCTTGTTCAGCAGGTCGACGGCCGTAGTGCTGACCTGCACACCCCACTGGATCTTCTTCGCATCGGCGAGCGTCGCGACCGTGGGTCCGCCGTCGGTGTTGACGAGGACGCCCTGGTTCGACTGGAAGTAGGGGATCGAGAACTTGACGACTTTGGCCCGGTCGCACGTGATCGAGATCTGCGACAGGGCGATGTCGTAGTTCGTGACGGTGCCGGCGGTGATCGAGTCGAAGTTTTCGTTCCGGATGACGAGTTTGCTCAACCCGAAGGCCTGCTGCATCGCCTTGGCGATGTCGTACTCGTACCCGGACGTGATCTTGGTCGGGTCGGTGTCGCTGCCTTCGAAGAAGCCCGGGCCCGGAAGGCTCGTGACGACCGTCAGGGTGTCGGGGGTGACCGGCTTGAAGTCGGACGCCGCGCCGATGTCGGTCACGTACGCGCTCGTGCCGTTGCAGTCGATCTTCGCCAACGCGGTCGTCGGCGTGGTCGATGCCCCGGGAGTGGTCGTCGCGGCGCCGACGGAAGTCGTCGAATCGTTGGACGAGCTCGACTTGCTGCTACTTCCGCATGCGGCCACGCCTGCCGCGAACATCGCGGCTGTGGCCAGGATTGCGAATTTCCGCACTGTGGTGCCTCCCACCTCTGGATCACGAGACACTACCCACACGGACCCGTACGGTTCTCGAGTGCCCGGGGCTCCGGGCTCGCGGCTCGCTCAGGCGACGTCGACGCGAAAGCCGGCGGTCTCCAGCGCGTGCACGATCTCGTCGGCATGGGCACGGTCGCGGGTCTCGACCGACAGGTCGAGCCGAACGCTTTTGAGCGCGACGCCGGGAAGATCGCGGCGATGCTCGACATCGACGATGTTCGCTCGAAGTCCGCCGACGATCTGGGCCACGACAGCCAGCACGCCGGGACGGTCCGGAAGCTCGATCTGGAGCCGGACGAGTCGGCTCGAACGGGCGAGCGCACGCAACAGCACCGACGCCAGCATGCGTGCATCGATGTTGCCGCCACTCAGCACCACGCCGACCTTGTGATCGCGAAACGACGCAGGGTGTTCGAGGAGCGCGGCGAGCCCGGCCGCTCCGGCTCCTTCGAGGATCGTCTTTTCGATCTCGGCGCCCAGACCGATGGCTTCCTCGATGCTCTGCTCGGAGACGACGAGGATCTCGTCGACGAGCTCGGCCACGAGTCGCCGTGTCATCTCCCCGGGCGAGGCCACCGCGATGCCCTCGGCGATCGTGGGACCGCCGGTGACCTCAGGGGAACGCCCGAGCGCATGCAACATGCCGGTGTAACCCTCGGCTTGCACCCCGACGACGCGTACCTCCGGTCGGAGGGCCTTGACGGCCACCGCGATCCCCGAGATCAGGCCCCCGCCCCCGATGGGCACGACGATCGTGTCGAGGGGCTCGGCACTCGTCTGGTCGAGGAGCTCGAGCGCGATCGTCCCTTGGCCCGCGATCACGAGCGGGTCGTCGAAAGCCGGCACGAGCGTCGCGCCGGTCTCGTGCCCGAGACGGATCGCGCCCTCGAGCGCGGCCGCGTAGTCGGGACCCTCGAGTACGACCCGGGCGCCGTGGTGTGCGGTGTTCGAGACCTTGGCGAACGGCGTGTCGGCGGGCATGACGATCGTTGCCGCGATGCCCAGGAGCCGGGCGTGGTAGGCGACGCCCTGGGCGTGATTGCCCGCCGACGCGGCGACGACGCCCCGCGCTCGATCCTCCTTGGTGAGGTGGGCGAGGAAGTTGCGCGCGCCCCGTTCCTTGAACGCGCCCGTGAACTGGAGGTTCTCGAACTTCAGCCAGACCCGTGCGCCCGTGATGGCCGAGAGCGTCTCCGAGGGTGTGCTCGGCGTGACCCGGACCGCGCCCCGGATGGTCTCGGCGGCGGCTCGGACGTCGGCGACGGTCACGGGAAGTTCGGAGGGGCGGTCCATCGGGGCAGTTTCGCATCCCGCCGAGTCGGGGAGGTGCGTTGCCACCTCGGATAATGACCGTTATCATGAGCGCGTGGCAGCCGTTCAGGACACGTCGACCCGCGATCGGCTGTTGAGCGCGGCGGTCGAGGTCTTCGTCGAGCAGGGGTATGACGGCGCCCGGTTGCAGGACATCGCCCGCGCGGCCGGCCTCACCACGGGCGCGGTCTACGCCAACTTCCGCGGGAAGGACGAGCTGCTCTTCGCGGCGATCGGCGCACGGGCGGGAATCGAGGTCGACGCGCTCTTGGCCGTGGGGCTCGAGCTCGAGCCCCGGGCGTTCCTCGAGCTCCTGGGCGATCAGCTCGTGCGGCCCCGGACGCAGCCACCTCTGCTCATCGACGCCGTGGCCGCGGCGGCGCCGCGACGACGACCTCGCGGCCTCGCTGCGCGACCGGGTGCTCGCGCGCGAGCGCGCGCTCGTCGACGTCGTCGATCGGGCCAAGCGCGACGGCGTGTTCGATTCCGCACTCGACGCGGAAGTGTTCGCGCGGTTCGGGCTCACCCTTGCGATGGGTGCGCTCGTGATGCGCACGTTGCATGTCGACGCGCCCGACGAGGGTGCGTGGCATGAGCTGATCTCACGTCTACTCGATGCCATCTCGGAGGAGAAGTCATGACTCATGGGCGGAGCGAACAGCTCGAGCTGATCCACGCGGTGAACGCCGAGATCGGGACGATGTTCACCTGGGACTACGAGCGGAGCCGTCTGCCGCTCATGAAGCTGTACGAGAAGGCGAAGACCTCGCAGTGGAACGCGACGACCGACCTCGACTGGTCGATCGACGTCGATCCCGAGAAGGTCGCCGACGAGCTCGGTCAGGGTGGCACCGCCCGATTCCAGGCGCTGGCCGAGGCCGAGGGATCGCCCGTGAAGCACTTCGGCGACAAGGAATGGCGCCAGGTGGGTGTCGAGTTGCAGAACTCGCTGCTGTCGCAGTTCATGCACGGAGAGCAAGGTGCGTTGCTCTGTACCGCGCGCATCGTCGAGACCGTGCCGTGGATCGACGCCAAGTACTACGCCGCGACCCAGGTCGTCGACGAAGCGCGCCACGTCGAGGTCTTTGCCAGATATCTGGACGACAAGCTGGGCACGCAGTACGGCATCAACGAGAACTTGAAGGGGATCCTCGACGACATTCTCTCCGACCCCCGCTGGGACATCGCGTACCTCGGGATGCAGATCATGGTCGAAGGCCTCGCTCTGGCTGCGTTCGGCATGATGCAGCAGATCACCAGCGAGCCACTGTTGAAGAAGCTGTTGCGTTACGTGATGAGCGACGAGGCGCGCCATGTGGCGTTCGGCGTGCTGTCCCTGCAGGAGTTCTACAAAGAGCTCACCGACGTCGAGATGCGCGAGCGTCAGGAGTTTGCGTTCGATGTCGCCCGGCGGCTGCAGCGCCGGTTCGCGCACACCGAGATGTGGGCGCGGATGGGCGTCGATCCCGCCGCGATCTACCGCATCATGGAGGAAGTCAACCCGCCCGCGCAGCAGATCTTCCAGCAGCTGTTGTTCTCGAAGATCATGCCGAACTGCAAGAAGCTCGGGCTGCTCGACGCGGCCGACGGCTGGCTCCGCGAGCGCTTCACCGAGATCGGGGTCATCCAGTTCGAGGACTTCGCCGATACCGGTGAGGAGTACGAGGCACTCGACGAGGTCGAGAAGGATCGCGCGGCGTCGGCGTCGGCGTAGGCTTGGGCCTGGGCCTGCGGGCACTCGAGATGCGCGGGTGCATGGTGAGTGCGGCTGGACGCGGCGCGGGGGACCGGCAAGCATCGAGAGCGTGAGCGCACCCGACCTCGACTCGCTGAATGCTGCAGCCGATCTGGGCATGCTCACCGCGTTCTGGGCCGCCGAGAACGGTGCTGCCCCCGCACTGATCTCGGAAGCGGGCGAGCGCACCCGGGCGGAGGTGAACGCGAATGCCAATCGGCTCGTGCGTGCGCTCCGGGCCAGGGGAGTGAAGGCCGGCGACGGCATCGCATTGTTGTGCTCGAACCGGCCGGAGTTCTTCGAGGCGGTTGCCGCCGCGCAGCGTGGCGGATTGTGGCTTACCACCGTGAACTGGCACCTCACGGGCGACGAGGCCGGCTACATCGTGGACGACTGCGAGGCCACGGCGTTCGTCGCCGACGCGCGCTTCGCCCGCGCGGCGCGGGAGGCCGCCGACGTTTCACCACGGCTGCGTGCGCGCGTCGCGCTGGGCGGTGACATCGACGGTTTCGAATCCTGGAGTGAGGTGCTCGCGTCGGAGTCCGGGACCGACATCGACGATCCCGAGGCCGGCAACACGATGCTCTACACGTCCGGCACGACGGGTCGTCCGAAGGGCGTCCGCCGCGATGCCGGACCGCGTGCCGCGCTCGGCGTGGCGAGTCTCACGGGATACCGCGGCGACCGGCATGTGCACCTCTGCACCGGCCCGCTCTACCACGCCGCTCCGCTTTCGTTCTCGCTCACCGCGCCCGCGGCAATGGGCGTGCCGATCGTGATGATGGACGGGTGGGCGGCCGAGCCCACACTTGCGCTCGTCGAACGGCATCACGTCACGCACACCCACATGGTCCCGACGATGTTCCACCGCCTGCTCTCGCTGCCCGACGCGGTGCGGGCGCGCTACGACATCTCCTCGCTCATGTTCGTCCTGCACGGCGCGGCGCCGTGCCCGGTCGACGTCAAGCAACGGCTCATGGACTGGCTCGGTCCGATCGTGTGGGAGTACTACGCCGCGACGGAGGGCGCGGGAACGCTGGTCGGTCCCGGCGAATGGCTCGCCAAGCCGGGAACCGTCGGCAAGGTGGATCCGCCCGATCGCGTCCGTATCCTCGATGATTCCGGCCACCTCGTGGGTCCCGACGAGATCGGCACGGTGTACCTCGAGGCACCGGTCGAGGACCGCTTCGAGTACTTCAAGGCTCCCGAGAAGACCGACCGGGCGTATCGCGACTCCCATTTCACGCTGGGCGACGTCGGCTACGTCGACGCCGACGGCTACCTCTTTCTCACCGACCGCAGTGCGCACCTGATCATCAGCGGCGGCGTCAACATCTATCCGGCCGAGGTCGAGGCGGTGCTGCTCGCACACCCGGCCGTGGGCGACGTCGGTGTGGTCGGCCAGCCCGATGAGGAGTGGGGCGAGGTCGTGGTCGCCGCGATCGAGCCCCAGGCCGGGATCGAGCCGACCGATACCCTCGCGTCCGACCTGGTCGAGTGGTGTCGGGACCGGATCGCGCATTACAAGTGTCCGCGTCGCGTCGTCTTCGTCGAGGCCCTGCCCCGGCACGACAACGGCAAGCTCTACAAACATCAGCTGCGAGAGCAGCTCCGAAGCTCGAGGTGAGTTGAAGTATGGGTATCTGTGACGGCCGAGTTGTCATCGTGACCGGCTCCGGACGCGGCATCGGCCGCGAGCACGCGCTCGCGTTCGCACGCGAGGGCGCCAAGGTCGTCGTCAACGACCTCGGCGGCGACATGCACGGCGACGGAGGCTCCCTCAGCCCGGCCATGGAGGTGGTCGAGGAGATCAAGGCGATGGGCGGCGAAGCCGTCGCCGACGGCGAGAACGTCGCCGACTTCGCCGGCGCCGGCCGCATGGTGCAACGCGCGATCGACACCTTCGGACACCTCGACACCCTCGTCAACAACGCCGGCATCCTGCGTGACCGCATGCTCGCGAACATGGAGGAGAGCGAGTGGGACGCGGTGATCGCGGTCCACCTCAAGGGCGCCTTCTCGCCGACCCGGCACGCGGCTGCGTATTGGCGGGATCAGGCCAAGGCGGGAACGCCGGTGAAGGCGCGTGTCGTGAACACGTCGTCGCCGTCGGGCATCTTCGGCAACGCCGGGCAGACGAACTACGGCGCGGCCAAAGCCGGCATCGCCGCCTTCACGATCATCTGCGGCCTCGAGCTCGGTCGCTACGGCGTGTGCACGAACGCGATCGCACCGGTAGCCCGGACCCGCATGACCGAGAACCTCGGTTTCGGCGCGGCCGCCGAGGGGACCTGGGATGCGCTCGATCCCGCCAACATCTCGCCCGTCGTCGTCTGGCTCGGCTCGAATGACAACGACGACGTGAGCGGCCGTGTGTTCCTCGTCGACGGCGACCGCGTGTCGGTGGCCGAGGGATGGCGCCGTGGACCGACGGCGACGAACGACAAGATGCGATGGGAGCCCGCGCAGCTCACGAAGGTTGTTCCGGGCCTCGTGGCCCAGGCCGCGGAACCGTCGAACATGCTGTCGTGACGACCAAGACCCGATCGGGCGCCACGCGCCGTGCACACACAGATCACAAGGGAGCAAATCCATGCCGATGAACCTGGACGCTGTTGGTGCCGTGTCGAACCCGGCCAGCTATTCGTGGACGTCGAAGGACGCGTTGCTCTACACGCTCGGAACCGGCGCCGGCCAGATCGACCCGACGGGCTTCGAGCTCGAGTTCACGACCGAGAACTCCCAGAACATCGAGCAGCGTGTGCTGCCGACGATGCCGGTCGTGCTCGGTATGGGTGGCGGTCCGGGCCTGCCCAGCTGGGGCGAGTTCGACTTCCGCATGCTCTTGCACGGTGAGCAGGGGGTGACGGTCCACGGCCCGATCCCGCCCGACGGGGAGGTCGAGACCGTCACGACGATCGTCGGCATCTACGACAAGGGCAAGGCTGCAGTGGTTCGCCTCGAGGCCGAGTCGAAGTACACAGATTCGGGCAAGCCCGCGTTCACCACGCGGTTTGCCGCGTTCATCCGTGGCGAAGGTGGCTTCGGAGAGAGCCGTGGTCCGGTGATCGCGGATCCGCCGAAGATGCCCGAGCGCAACGCGGACCACGAAGTGACGTACGCGACCAGGCCCGACCAAGCGTTGCTCTATCGCCTCTCGGGTGACCGCAATCCCCTGCACTCCGACCCCGAGCTCGCGAAGTTCGCCGGGTTCGAGCGGCCGATCCTCCACGGCCTGTGCACGTACGGCGTCACGGGTCGCGCATTGCTGCACGAGTTGTGCGGCTCCGATGTCGCCAAGTTCGGGAGTATGGACGCGCGCTTCTCCAAGCCGGTGTACCCGGGCGACACCCTCACCGTGAAGATGTGGGACGAGGGCGCGGGTGCGACGATCTTCCAGACCGTGAACCAAGAGGGTGTCGTGGTGATCGACGGCGGCCGGTTCCACCTGCGCTGATCGGCACGTAGCCGGTCCGCCGTTGCGCGGTTCAGCCGTTCCTCCGGGCGGAGAACGCGACCCGCGGCGGCCCCCACGAGGGGCCCGTCGTCGCCCAGCGCGCCGGGAACGACGCGCGTGCGCTGCGAGAAGTCGAGCCGGCAGCGCTCGGCGATCTCCGCCTGGGCGGCGTCGAAGAACGCGGCTCCGTATCCGAGCGCGACCGATCCGCTCACAACCGCGAGTTGCAGATCGAGCAGGTTCGCGACCGAAGCGATCGCTCGGCCGACGAGCCGCCCCGTCCGCTCCCGGATCTCGGGAGGCGCCTCGGCCGGCGGCCGGCCGGTCATGCGCTCGATCGCGGTTCCCGACGCCTCGGCCTCCACGCAGCCGCGCGCCCCGCACGCGCACACGGCGCCGTCGGGCTCGACGATGACGTGGCCGACATGACCCGCGTTGCCGCCCGCACCGTCGAGCAGGTGCCCGCCGAGGAAAATGCCCCCGCCAATTCCTGTCGACACGACCATGCCGATGTAGTCGCGCACGCCGGTGGCCGCGCCCTTCCATCCTTCGCCGCGGGCGAGGGCCTTGGCGTCGTTGTCGATCAGCACCGGCAGTCCACAGTGCTCGGCAAGTCGTGTGCGCAGGGGGAAGTCGCGCCACGCGGGGATATTCAGTGGCGACACCGCTTCACCGTCCGCGGTCATCGGCCCGCCGCAGCCCACGCCGACGGCTCCCGCACGCTTGATCGCGTCCCCGAGGCCGTCGATCGCGGTTCCCAGGGTGGCGAACAGAGCGCCGGCATCCACCGCTCGGGGTGTGGCGACGACGCGCCGGTCGAGGATCCGGCCCGTCGCGTCGACGACACCGACAGCCAGCTTGGTGCCGCCGATGTCGACGGCGACGACCGTGTCCATCTCGCGGAGCGTACCTGCATTGTCTGCGCCACCGGATGGCGACGACGGTGCGGGTAGCTTGCGGGTGTGACCCTCGACAGCTTCGGAGCCCGTGCGGGTCTGACCGTCGGCGACCGTACCTACGATATGTACCGGCTCGACAGAGTGGTCGGTGACCCGCACACGTTGCCCTACTCGTTGCGCATCGTGCTCGAGAATCTGCTGCGCCACGAGGACGGCGCGAACGTCGACGCCGACGACATCGGTGCTCTCTCCGACCGTTCGCGCGCGGCGACCGAAGCCGGGGTGCGCGAACTGCAGTTCATGCCCGCGCGCGTGCTCATGCAGGACTTCACCGGTGTGCCCGCGATCGTCGACCTGGCCGCGATGCGTGACGCGATGGCCGATCTCGGCGGCGACCCGCGACTCATCGAGCCCGGCATCCCGGTCGACCTCGTCATCGACCATTCCATCGTTGCCGACGTCGCCGGCGTGCCCGACGCGTTCAAGCGCAACGCCGAGCTCGAGTTCGCGCGCAACCGCGAGCGCTACACATTCCTGCGCTGGGCACAGTCGGCATTCCGGACGTTGCGCGTCTTCCCGCCGAACCGCGGGATCTGTCACCAGGTCAACCTCGAGTACCTCGCGCAGGTCGTGTTCCGCCACGAGAGCGGGTTCGTGTATCCCGACACGCTGGTCGGAACCGACTCGCACACGCCGATGGTCAACGGTCTCGGCGTGCTCGGCTGGGGGGTCGGCGGTATCGAAGCCGAGGCCGCGATGCTCGGTCAGTCGCTCTCGATGCTCCTGCCGCGCGTCGTGGGCATCGAGCTCGTCGGCGCGCTTCCCGTGGGATCGACCGCCACCGACCTCGTGCTCACGGTTGCCGAGCGACTCCGCCGCCACGGGGTTGTCGGCAAGTTTGTCGAGTTCTACGGCGAGGGCGTGGGGCGGGTCCCGCTCGAGAACCGGGCGACCATCGGGAACATGTCGCCCGAGTACGGCTCGACGTGCACGATCTTCCCGGTCGACGAGGAGACACTTCGCTACCTGCGCGCCACGGGTCGCTCCGACGAGCTCGTCGCACTCGTGGAGGCGTACTCCAAGGAACAAGGCCTCTGGCATGATCCCGACGTCAGGCCCGTGTACGACGAGACGATCTCGTTCGATCTCTCTGCCGTCGAGCCCTCGCTCGCCGGTCCGGCCCGGCCCCAGGACCGAGTGTCGTTGCCGGGCGCGCGCGCGAGCTTCGAGCAAGCGCTGCTCGCCTTCCGCCGCCAAGAGGCGATGGCGGTTCCGGCGCCCGCCGTCGGTGCCCGGCGCGCACAGGCCGACGAGCCCTCGCTCGAGTCGTTTCCGGCGAGCGACCCGCCCGCTCCCGCGCCGAGCACGACCGCGCACGAAGCGCCGCCCGCGGGCGAGGCCGTCGCGCCCCTGCTCATCGAGCGCAGCCACTGCCCGGTGACACTGGGCGACGGTCGTGAGTTCGAGCTCGCCGACGGTCATGTGGTGATCGCGGCGATCACGTCGTGCACGAACACGTCGAATCCGTCAGTGATGATTGCCGCGGGCTTGCTCGCGAAGCGTGCGGTCGAGCGCGGGCTCACGGTGCCACCGTGGGTGAAGACGTCGCTCGCGCCCGGTTCGCTCGTTGTCACCGACTACTACGACCGGTCGCAGCTCATGGAGCCGCTGCATCAGCTGGGCTTCGACGTCGTCGGCTATGGCTGCACAACGTGCATCGGCAATTCCGGCCCGCTCGCGCCCGAGATCTCGACGGCGATCGATCACGGCGATCTCTCGGTGGCATCGGTTCTCTCGGGCAACCGCAACTTCGAGGGCCGCATCTCGCCCGACTGCCGCATGAACTATCTCGCGTCGCCGCCGCTGGTCGTCGCGTACACGCTCGCAGGAACCATCGACGTCGATCTGTCGAGCGATCCGGTCGGTCACGACCCGAACGGCGCGCCGGTGTACTTGCGCGAGCTGTGGCCGTCGGAGGCGGAGGTTGCCGACGTGGTCGGCTCGGTGTTGGACCGCTCGATGTTCGAGCAGAGCTACGCGACGATCCTCGAAGGCGACGAGAACTGGCGCGCGCTTCGGGCGCCGACCGGGGACCGGTACGAGTGGGATGCCGAGTCGACGTACATCAGGCGTCCCACGTTTCTCGAAGGGATTACCGCCGAGCCTCCCGCGCAACGCGACGTCGACGGCGCGCGCGTGCTGGCGTTGCTCGGCGACAGTGTCACCACCGATCACATCTCGCCCGCCGGCGCGATCCGTCGCGACGGTCCGGCGGGGAAGTGGTTGCAGGAGCACGGCGTGGGGTTCGGCGACTTCAACTCGTACGGGTCTCGCCGCGGCAACCACGAGGTGATGGTTCGCGGCACCTTCGCGAATATCCGTCTACGCAACCGGCTCGCACCCGGCACCGAGGGTGGGGTGACCGTCCACCTGCCCGACGACGAAGCCGCGACGATCTACGACGCCGCGATGACCTACGCGAGCGAGGGAGTCCCGCTCATCGTGCTCGCGGGCAAGGAGTACGGCTCCGGCTCGTCGCGCGACTGGGCGGCCAAAGGGTCGCAACTGCTCGGCATCCGAGCGGTGCTCGTCGAGTCGTTCGAGCGGATCCACCGTTCGAACCTGGTCGGGATGGGTCTCCTGCCCCTCGAGTTCCTCGACGGTGCCGGCGTCGCGTCGCTGGGTCTCACCGGGCGTGAGACGTACCGCATCGTTGGGTTGGAGGCGTTGGCCGAAGCGGCCCCGTTGCCCCGCTCGGTCACGGTAACGGCTGATGAGCAGAAGTTCCCGATGCGCGTCCGCATCGACACACCCTTCGAGCTCGACGTGTTCCTCGCCGGCGGCATCCTCCCGTACACCTTGCGGCGGCTCGCGCGCTCGGGTTCTTAGAGGTCGACCTCGGCGGCGGTGTTGCTCGTGACCGAGCGGTACGCGGCATCGACGAGAGCGTGCGCCGCGAGCGCGTCGGCGAAGGTCGGGGAGGCGGGTTGCTTCTCCCGCACCGACCGCACGAAAGCGCGCGCGGCGGGGTACAGGTAGACGAAAAAGTCTCGGCGCTCGATTCCCTCGGCGTCGAAGTGGCGATCACGGAGTGCACCGACATCGAGGCGCTCGGGCTCCTGGTCGGGACGCTGGATCAAGAAGCTGTCCTCGCGGGCGCCGACGAGGAAGTCGGTCGTCACCTCGACCGCGCCTCGCTCGAAGAACACCTCGAGCCGTCGTTCCTCACGACCGCGTACGCCGTTGAAGATCGAGATCAACGTCCCGACCACGCCGGACGAGTGTTCGATGGTGCAGACCGCAGTGTCCTCGACGTCGTAGCCGAAGACGTTGCGGGTACGCGCGTACACGGTGCCGGCCGGCCCGAAGAGCCACGTGAGGATGTCGGCGCTGTGGATCGAGTGCTCGAGCAGCGCCCCGCCGCCCGCGTGGACGCGCTCCGAACGCCACGAGCTGTGACCCGCAACGACGTCGCCGGTCGGCCAGTACTGATCGTCGCGCAGTGTGTATCCCATCGGCGCGCCCAGGTCGTTCGACTCGACGATGCGAACCAGTTCGTTGATCAGCGGATGGAAGCGCGAGTGGAAGCCGACCTGAGCGGTGAGGCCCGACGACGCGACGAGCGCGCACATCTCGGTCACGATGTCGAACCGGGTTGCGAGCGGTTTCTCGCAGAGAAACGGCTTACCGGTCGCGACCACGGCCTGCACGAGATCGCGGTGTGTGGTGGTTGGTGTGACGATCACGACAGCTTCCACGTCGGGGTCGTCGATGAGGGTCTGGGCGTCCGGCGCGACGCGCTCGAACGGGCAGATCGCGCGGGCCGACTCGACGGCCTCGGTCGAGAGGTCGGTGACGGCGACGGGGCGGACCTCGCCGTCGTCGGCCAGCAGTCGCAACGCGTACGCGTGACCCTGGCCGATCATTCCTGCGCCGATGAGCCCGACCCCGGTCATGGTCGCGATCGTGGCCCGCGCCGGCAGGCTCGATCAACCTGTCGTACCCGCCGGCGTGTCACGCATCGGTGACGCCGGCTCGCAAATCTGGTTCCCTCGGGACACCCGCTCGGCCCCGGCCCGGATGCCCCAGGGTGATGCTCTGACCCCCCCCGGCAGAGAGCATGACCGCCCCGGAGCCCCGCATCGAGGAAGCCTCGGTGCGGGGCTCGGTGTGCCAGCTGCTCGGTTCGGCACCCGTGCATGCTCAGGGATTCATGACCTCGCGCACAGCTCGGACTCATGGGGGACGCCGACAATGGGCGTCACAAAGGCCATCGATCTCGGCCGGGCTCTTCCTCCCCCCTGTGAGTCCGGCCGGGACGGCCTTTGTGACTTCCGCCCCGATCGCCGCGAAAACTTGACGGTCCGTGGTTGGCTTTGCCACGCTTCGTGCTCGGGATGGCGTTTGGGGGGCAGGGATGCGTTGGCTCATGTTCTGGTGCGTGCCGGATCGTGCGTTGCGCGTGAGCATCGGCTGAGCCGATCCGCGACCGCGTAGGCGGCAACGCCGCCGCGTGCGCTTCGTCGCGCCCGGGTTCGGTGCGGTTGGGGGAGAACCCGGGCTCGTTCCCCGACGCCATCCCGTCCGAGACCACCGCGAGGTCGGGACCGCCCGCGCCAAGTCGCGCGCCCCGGCGCTAGGCGCGGTCCGCGACCAGCACGACGAGATCGCGCCGGGCCCAGACCGCAGTCGCGGTCAAGCCTGCGTCGGCGAGCCACCGCAACTGCTCGTCGGCTCGGCTCGGCTTGTCGTAACCCTCGTCGAGCGGGACGATGACGTCGGCCGAGTCTTCCGGCACCACCACGTCACCAAGGACGAAACGGCCGCCCGGCGTGAGACGGTCGGCCACCTGACGGAACAAGGCCACCTTCTCGGACCCGTCGAGGTGATGGACCGCCAAGGCGGAGAAGACCAGATCGAACGGGCCGCGGGGAAGCGGGTCCTGCAACTTGGCGACCCGCAGATCGGCCTGCGGGACCATGCCGCGCGCGACCGCGAGCATCCCGTCGTTCTCGTCGATGCCGATCACGGTGGCCGCCGGATGACGGGTCATCACGCGGCGCAGGGTCTCGCCCGTCCCCGTCCCGAGCTCGAGTATCGCCGAGGCTCCGACCTCGGCTGCGGCCCGAGCGATCGCTTCTTGCAGCTCTTCGTAGGCGGGGACCTCCGACCTCACCATGTCGAGATACGTGTCCGGATCGAAATGGAACTGTTCCCCCATGCACCGACGATACCGACGCGGCGGCGCCCGTGGCGCCCGCAGACAAGACCCCGGTCGAATGCGCCCGCGGGTTTCCGGTTGGATGCTCGATTCAGATAGGTAACGACTTGTTCGCCGCTGCGAGCACCTCGAGCGAGCGTTCCCATGCGTCGCGTTCGCGAGACGTCATCTGGGGCCACAGCGGGGTGCTCGGGCCATCCGGTCCCAGCACACAGGGCAGGCTCGCGGATACCTCGTTGCCGACGCGACGAGACACCGGAATGAGTGCGCCGACCTCGTGGACGAGCGCGTGCACGAGTCCGCTGACGGTCAGACCGATGCCCTGCACCGCGGAGCCCTTGAGGTCGCGAACTTGGTATGCCGCGGTGCGGACGTCATGCTCGATCGCCGCGAGGCGATCGGCCGTGAGGTCGATGCCGCGTTGGGCCGCGAACTCCACGAGTGGCAGCGTCCCGACGACGGCGGAGTCGAGGAGGAACACGCACGAGTCGCCGTGCTCGCCCACAACCCAAGCGTGCACGCTACGCGGATGCACCCCGCACTCCCGACCGATCGCGTCGGTCAGTCGAAGCGTCTCCAACGCCGTTCCGGTACCCATCACCACGACCGGGCGATCGTTCCACCGGCGGGTCAGGTACTCGGTCACCACATCGAGGGGGTTCGTCACCACGAGCGCGATCCGCGGCATCGTGCCGGCCTCCACCGCGGTCGCGATCGCCTCCATCACTTTGATGTTCTCGTTCAGTACATCGAGTCGACTCTCACCCGGCGTGGTGTGATGGCCCGCGGTGATGACCAAGATGTCCTCGCGGTCGATCTCATCGAGGCTGCGACCACGCACGTCGATATGCGTCAGCAGCGGCCGCGCGTGCATGAAGTCGAGAGCGAGGCCGTGCGCGGCACCACCGTCTCGGCCATAGACGGTCACCCGAGAGGCCAACCCGCGCATGATCAGCGCGGACGCGGTCGCGACACCTACCCCGCCCATGCCGATGATGCCAACCGATGGACCCGCCATCACTCACCCTTCGTTCCCGACCGCCCGGAGGAACCGCACGGGAAACCCGACTCCGTTCGCCCGCGCCGCACGATCGGGCACGCTCGTGTGACGGGGGAAACGCCCGTTTGGTTACGTCGCCGTCTCTGCCGTGTGGGTCTCGACCGTGTGGGTGTCGACGATGAGGAGGCTGCATGGACAGTGATGCGAGACCTTGTTGGGCACACTTCCGAGCACGAACCGTCGCGCGCGCCACTCATCCCGCGGTTGCCGACCACGACCAGATCGGCACCGACGTCGGCGGCGACGCCGATGAGCGCGTCGGCCGGGTCCGCGTGCACGACATGGACCTCGACGGGCACGCCTTGACGTCGAGCGTCCGCAGCGGCATGTTCGCAAACTTGCTCGCCCTCGAGCGCGATGCTTCGGTTCACCTGTTCGACGTCCACCACGGGCGCTCCCGTGCTGGCGGCCATGGCGACGTTCCCGAGCAAGACCTGGCGGCACCCGTAGACGACGTGCAGCGTCGCGGACGTCAAAGCTGCGAGCGCGGTGGCCCGGTGCACGGCCACGCCCGCTGATTCCGACCCATCGGTGCCGACGACTATCGAACTGAACATGACGATGAGTGTTCTACGCGAGGACGGGCGGCGCCACTCGGAGGCGAGGTAATCGGTTCCCGCCGGGGGGCCGACCGGGTCGTCAGGGAGCCGTCGGACGGAAAGCGTGATGAGCTGACTGCTTCTCGCTGCTACTTCTTGGTCCGGGTGCCGACGAGCGCGATGAGTTGGCGGGTGCCGGCCGTGTTCTCGTATCCGTTGTTCACGATGAAGGCGTCGCGACCGTCGCGCCAGTGGGGCAGGACCGTGACCGACTCGGCGGCGCCGTTGCGCTTGGGAACGAGAGGTCCCGGTGCGAAGTGCCCGGTGCCGTCACCGAGGTAGATCTGGTCGGCATGGTCGATGCGTTGGACGTAGAGATCGAGGTTGCCGTCTCCGTCGGCGTCGCCGACCGCGACGTCCCGTACGTCGCCGAGTCGCAAGGTGAAGGCGGACTTGGCGAAGTGGCCATGATCGTTGAGGAACACTTCTACGTTGGTCGCGGTCACGGAAATGAAGTCGGCCCAGCCGTCGTGGTTGAGGTCGGCAAATCTGACTGCCCGACGCCCGTACGAGGCGATTCCGAAGCCGTGAGCGTCAGATTTGTAGTTGGCGTTCCCGAGCGCCCGGTAGAGGTAGAAGCCCTTCGACGGGGTGCACACCGCGATGTCGTCGAGGCCGCTGTGAGTGAGATCGGCGGCGGCCGCGGAGTTGTCGCCGATCTCGGCGGTCGGTGGTCCCTGATGCACGACGAACTTGGGGCTCTGATGCAGCACGAACTTGGGGTTCTGATGCAGCACGAACTTGGGGTTCTGATGCAGACCGAACTTGGGTCCGACGTTGATCCACAGCTGGTTCGGGCTCGGGAAATCGACTCCTACTTCCTCACCGGTGAACAGATCCGGTCGGTTGTCGCCGTTGGCGTTGACCACGATCGGTACCCGGCCGCGCCCTCCCGGATCGGTGAGGCCCCATTGCGCAGCCTCTTCTACGAAGGTGTGGTCCGGGCGTTGGATCCAGAGCTCTTTTGCGTTCTTGCAGTCGCCCTTGCATGCACCGAGCGCGAAGTAGATGTCGAGGAGCCCGTCGCCGTTGAAATCGGCAACGGCACAGCCGTGACGGTCACGCAACGAGAAGGTTCTCGCAAGCGTGAACCGGCCGTCGGCAGTCCCGTAGAACAACTTCCATTGGTCGTAGTGCGAGTTGAGCAGCACGCCAAGATGACCGCTGTTGTTGAAATCAGCCACGCAGTTGTCACCATGAGTGTGGGTGTGATCGGCGATCCCCGCCCACTGCGCGTAGTCCTTGGCGACGAGGCCGGACCCATTCTGCGTGCTGGCTCCGCCCGTTCCGCAGGCGGCGACCGATACCGTGATCGCGAGCACGAGGCCGATCCTCACTCGCCAACTGTGCCCATCCACGAAGGCACTCCTTTCGACCTTGGCATGGTACGAGTGCGAATCGGCGACGGGGGGTCGGGCCCTCGAGGTTCGCGGCAGCCGTGGCCGTCACGACTGCCGACCCGACTACCGCCGCCTCCACACCACGGCAACGCAGGCGGTCACGCTCACAGGTACCGGGCTTCCACCCAACGAGTGAGCAGGCGCCGCGAGGACCGACCAGGCGGCACCGCGGCGAGGATCTCGCGGGCCCGGGGGAGGACGAGGGCCGTCTCGCTCGACCTCGCGGAACGCGGGGAGGTCCTCCGACCTGTGAAAAGTGGCGCCCTCGGCATGATTCGAACATGCGACACACGGTTTAGGAAACCGATGCTCTATCCCCTGAGCTACGAGGGCAAACGTGCTCGGACCTGCGCCTTCGCGCGTGACAGTGCACGTGACGGCCCAACGGTAGCGAGTTGGCGGCCGTAATGACGGCCAAAGGTCTTGCCCTCGCGCACGTCAGAAGATCGGTGCGAACGTCAACGAACGGCGGCGGATCGGACGACAAACGGTTTGCGCGACCGGCGCTCGCGCGCACGCCGACCTGCACCTGCGCCCCCGCGATCGCTGACACCGTCAACTGCGGCGCGGCCGTCAACAACGGTCCCGTGCACGTCGTCGCCAAAGCCGCCCGGCACGCGCTCGACCGATGGCTCGGACTCAGCCGTTCTCGCCTCCGCTACAGGCCGTGAAACCAATGCGCTTTGCCAGTTCGGTCGCCTGCTTCCAGGGGTCGCTTTGGGAAGCGAAGAACGCGGCGCCGGTCTGTGCCGCGGCGGTATCGGTCGCGGTCTTCAACGCGTCGAGCAGGGTCGTCATGTCGTCTTGCATCTCGACGGGTCCGGCGAGCGCGCGGATGTCGCGGTCGAGTTTACGGTTGAGCGCCACGATTTGATCGAGCGCGTCCTGCGCGGCCGTGGCGCTCGGGGGTCCGGAGGAGAACAACGGCCCGATGATTGCGTCGGTGGCGTTCGTGTTCGCGGCGCAGAGCCGGTCGACGCGATCGACGAAGGCCGTCTTCGTGAGCCGCGGCACTGTCGTGGTCGCTGCAGACGCCGCCGGTGCGCCGGATGTGTGACCGGAACTGCTTCCGCACGCCGTAAGGGCGACGGCGACCACGGCTGCACTGATCGACGCCGCGCGCCTCATCGACGTGCCGCCTTCGCGATGCCCGTGCCGGAGGGAACGGGCGCGGCCAGCGTCACGATGGCGATGCCGAGGACGAGCCCGACGATGCCGTCGCCGTAACCCGTCGCGAGCGTCCAGGCCCCGGCCGCGGCATTGAGCACGCCGACCGCGAGCGAGAGCGCGGCTGTTCGATGCATGCCGAAACAGACTGACGAGCGCCACGACACCGAGCACGCCGAGCGCGGTGCTGACCCATCGCGAGCCGGCAGGTACCGAACCGGCGTCGGTCGTGACGGCGGCCGGCAGGTTCAGCAGGGACATCACCGCGATCAGTGCGATCGTCCATCGCGTTCGCTTCATCGGTCCTCCTTCGTCGGTGCAAGCGGGTTGCGGCGATCATCGACGCCCTTGCCGACCGTGCCCAGGGGGTGGGTTCCCGCGCTACCGGGAAGATCTCCCGCGCCGCCGGGAATGCGTTCCGTTGCGATCAGGGGGAGCGTCCGGGCATGCTTCGGCGATCACACCGACGCGTTCGTTTCCCCGCCGCCACTCTGGCTCTTTCGCGCTCGCACTTGTCGCGGTCACGGCGGGTGCGGTCGTGCTCAGCGTCGTGTGGAGTGTGCGAGCACGCGATCTTCCGGCGGCCGACCCGCAGCTGCTCGATCTCTGGAAGGACGGGCTCACGTCCATCCTCCCACTGGGAGTCGCTGGTGCAGTGCTGATCGACCGGCGTCCTGACCTGCCGTTTGGATGGCTCCTCGGTATCGGTGCCGTCGGCCAAGCCCTGGTCGTGGCACTCCACGCACCGGCGCTGCTCGCGGTCGAACATGGAAACACCTCCGCGTTGCCCCGCTGGGGCCTCGCGATGTCCGGGCTCTGGTTCGTTCCGGAGATGGTGAAGGGCTTGGTCAACCTCCGCTTCCCGTCGGGTGGGCTCCAGAGCCGGCGGGCGCGGGCGCTCGAGGTCGCGATCCTCACGGGTACCGTGCTCGTGGTCGTCGGATCCTTGTTCGGCGCGACGAGCCTGAATCCCGAACTCGACGCGCGAGTGGCACGCGTCGTGCCGCACCTCGAGCACCCGCTCACCGGAGGCACGGTCGTCGGCAAGATTGGCGACGCGCTCGTTGGCTTCGCCCCGATTGTGGCGTTCCTTGGCGTCCTCGCCGGGCTCGGCGTGCTGGTGCGGTGGCGGCGCGCCGTGGGCGTCGAGCGACAGCAACTCACGTGGCGCGCCGCAGGGGTGGTGCTGGCCATCGCGCTCTTCCCGGTGAGCGTTGCGGGAAGGGTGAACTTCCTCAACCGTCTCGACGTCCCGTTCTTCGTCGTCACGCTGGCGATACCGGTGCTTCGTTACCGCCTATGGTCGATCGACACGATCGTCCGCCGCTCGGTCGCGTACGCCGGCGTTATCGCGGTGCTCGTCGGTGCCTATGCCGCGGTCGTTGCTGCGGGTTCGGCGTTGATGTCGGAGCGAATCGGGGCGATGGTCGCGGCGGTCGCGATCGCGGTCGCGTTCGCTCCGCTGCGCGACCGCACGCAACGGCTCGTCGACCGCTGGTTCTACGGCGATCGGACGGACCCGTACCGTGCGTTGAGCGACCTGGCGCGCCGTTTGGAGCATGCCGGACCGACCGACGTCTCGTCGGTCATAGTCGACGCGGTCGCGACGTCGTTGCGGTTTCCGTTTGCTGCGGTCGAACGGCCGGATGGCACGGTGATAGCCGAAAACGGGAAGCCGACGCGTGCCGTGGAGCGGTGGCCGTTGACCTTCGAGCGCGAAACGGTGGGCTTCCTCTGCGCGTCGCCTCGTAGCGGTGAGGATTTCTTCGATGACCGCGACCGGGCCGTGCTGGCGGATGTCGCCCACCATTCCGGTGCCGCGATGCACGCGGCGGCGCTCACCGATGACCTGCTCGCGTCTCGGCAGCGGCTCGTGACGGCTCGTGAAGAGGAGCGGCGGCGCATGCGCCGTGACCTGCACGACGGACTCGGTCCGGTGCTCACCGCGGTCGGGCTCAACATCGACGCCGCGCGCAGCCGGCTCGGTGCTGATCCGGCAACGGACGAGCTGCTCGCGGGCGCGCGCGAAGCAACCGCGCACGCGATCGACGACCTGCGTCAACTCGTGTACGGGCTCCGACCCCCGGCGCTCGACGATCTCGGTCTCGTCGGCGCCCTGAAGGCGCAGATCGACCGGCTCCCGGCCGAAGGGGTCGGCGTGCACCTCGACGTCGGCGACCTTCCACCGCTTCCCGCCGCCGTCGAGGTCGGCGCCTACCGCACCGCCGTCGAGGCGCTCCACAACGCGGTACGCCACGGCGGCGCGCACCGCTGTGAGGTGCGGCTGCAGGTCGTCGGCCGCGATCTCGTGCTCGAAGTGCACGACGACGGGACCTCCGCGGGCCCGTGGTCGCCCGGCGTTGGCCTTACCGTCATGCGTGAACGCGCCGAAGAGCTCGGCGGCACCTTCCGCGGCGGGCCGAACCCACCCGCGGGCGGTCGCATCATCTCGACCTTCCCCATGGTGGGGAGCCTGCAGTGACGACCGTCGTCATCGCCGACGATCACCCGATGGTGCGCCGAGGGTTGAGAGCGGTCCTGGACGCCGCGCCCGACCTCGAGGTCATCGGCGAGGCCGCCGACGGGCGGACGACGGTAGAGCTCGTCGCCGAGCTCGCACCCGACGTCGTGCTCATGGACCTCCAGATGCCAGAACTGCACGGCATCGAGGCCACGCGCGAGATCGCCGCGCGCTGCCCGGCTACCGCGGTCCTCGTGCTCACCATGCACGAAGACGACGACACCGTCCGCGCCGCCCTCGGCGCCGGTGCCGTCGGCTACCTGCTCAAAGGAGCGAACGGTACCGACATCACTGCGGCGATCCGGTCGGCCGCCGCCGGGCAGGCAGTGTTCGGCGCCACGCTCGCGTCTCGGCTGCGGTCATGGGTCTCCAGTGACCGGGACACGCGCACTGTCCCATTCCCGGAACTCACCAAACGGGAACACGCGATCCTCGACCAGCTTGCGGCCGGCCACTCCAACGCCGCGATCGGTGAACGCCTCCACCTCTCCACCAAGACCGTCGCGAACAACGTGTCGAACATCTTGAACAAACTCCACCTGCTCGACCGAAGCGAGGCCATCGTCCGCGCGCGCGAGGTCGGACTCGGGCGGGCGCGCGGCGACGACACGCCGTAGAGCTCGGCGACGCCACTCGATCCAGTCGACAGATCGAGCGGCTCGTCGAGAGCCACGACAGCGGCGGCGTTGCAGATGCTCTGAACGAAGGAGCACCCGGCATCGGTGACGTGGTGTACGAACTCGCCGCCGAGAAATTCCTCGAAGACGTCTTGTCGCACATCCACCGACCAAACCGCCGGCAAAGGTGCGGATCTCTGACGGCCAGAGTTACGGACGTCTGCGGCATTCGACGAACGCCGCTGAGTCGGCTTAGGAAACCGATGCTCTATCCCCTGACTACGAGGGCATTCGTGCGTTGACCTGCACCTTCGCGTGTCGACAGTGCACGTGACGGCCCAACGGTAGCGAGTTCTTGGCCGTACGTACGGCCACGAGTCTTGCGTCCGTGCCCGTCGGCGGATTGCTGCGAACGTGGACGAATGGCAGCGGCGCGGGCGACTAGGTGTTTTGCAGCCGCGTCTCGCGACGCTCGTCGCGACAACGTGCGACACCTCAGGTCGAGATGTCGCACGTGCAACATCAGAGGTTGAGGAGTTCCTCGTACAGGACCGCGGAGATGCCAGCCGAGTTTGCGAGCGGCCGGCTTCACCATTGGGCCCGTGCCCGCGAGATGTTGGAGAGAAGCCGAGCGATTGTCCGCGGCTTCAGTCAGCCTCCCGCGGCCGCGTCTACGTTGGCTTCTCTGGACTTCCGATGAGATGTCGGGTCCGTGAACGATCAGCACTTGTTCTTGGGGGAATCGGAATGACCAAGTCTTCGTGGGTATCGGCCGTCGTTCGAGTCGAGAAGCCGTGGGGACACGAAGAACATTTCGCGCTGGTCGACGGTCGCTACTGCGGAAAGACACTGCACATCGATGAAGGTCACGCACTCTCGCTTCAGTATCACGAGCACAAAGAGGAGACCGTCGCGGTTCAGTCGGGTCGACTTCTGTTCGAGGTGGGTGGTCCCGACCGCCCGCTCGAGTCATTCGAGCTGCTTCCCGGCGAGGCAGTCCATCTGCTCCCCGGTACTCGGCACCGCATGACCGCGCTGGAGGACACCGTGGTGCTCGAGGCCAGCACGACCGAGCTTGATGACGTTGTGCGTCTCGATGATCGTTACGACCGCGCGTAGGGCAGCGCTTGACCTAGGCCTTGGGTCCGACCGGCCGGCGGCCCGTCACATGTGCGGTGATCGGTTGTAACCGAACAGCGAACAGGCTGCAGTAGGTGAGATGGTTCGCAAATCGTCCGCCGATGTGGCGTCCGAGGCTGAGGCGGCGCTGTCTCGCGCCCTTCAGCGCGTGCTCGGCGATGGATTCGAGGTCGTGCACTCGCCGGGCTCAGGCCCGGATCTCACGATCACTCTGCCGCACGGGCCGCCGGTGGTGATCGAGGTGAAGGCGGTAGCTCACCGCGCCGAGCCGGGCCCCGTCGCGAACGCGCTGCGAACATGGAATGAGCGCCTTGTCGGGTTGCGCCGGTCAACGGGCAACTCGGTCTATGGGGTTGTTGTGGCTGCGGCCATTCCTGAGGCGACGAAGGCGATCCTTCGCGAGAACGGTTGGGGATGGCTGGATCGTCGCGGTGAACTCGACTTGCGGACTTCGGGCCTCATCATCCACGCGACCGATGTCGAGTCGAGCATCGACAATGCCGTCGGCGATCGACAAGCGAAGGACCCGATTCGGGGCCGCGCCGGGATCACTGCGGCCGCATGCCTACTCCTCGAACCCGGCGCAACACTCGGGGTTCGAGAGATCGCACGAGCGGGCGGGCTCGCGCCGAGCAGTGTGAGCGCAGCACTCGCCGACTTACGGCACGCGTCCTTGCTCCGAGCCGACGGCGGCGGGTTGATCCCCGAACTGTTCTGGGCGCTCGCCGATGCCTGGCAGCCACGACGCGACGCGCTCGCAGAAGCGCCGAGGCCCGGAGGGGGCGCTCGGCTCGCTCTCGGCCTCGACGATCTAGCCGCACCAGGATGGGTGGCCGGGGGCACGCTTGCCGCGGCGGCTTGGTCAGCGCCCGTGGTTGTTGCGTCGGGCGCGCCGCCCGACTTCTACGTACCGAACGAGAACGAAGCCCGCGCTGGCGCGACGCGAACTTCACGCCGCCATCAACCCCGACGAACGTGCATGCACTGTCGCCGTCGCACCAACAATCCTCGTGGTGCGGCCTCGCAACACGCCGACGGCGATGGCAACATCGTGGCTCGAATGGCCGATCGTGCACCCCCTGTTTGCTGCACTCGATCTGGCGCAGGATCGCGCGCGGGGCGTGGAGATACTCGAAGACTGGACACCCCCGGCGCCGTTCGAGAGAGTCTGGTGAACACGACGCAGATCGTCGTCGCGGGCGAGGCAGTCGCATCGATGACTCTCGCCTCGATCGGCGCCTCGGTAGCATCCGCTGCTCAACCGTCGTCCATGCGACTGGAGACCGAGCGCCATGGCGATGGCATCGTTGAAGACCGACTACCTCGTCGTGGGCGCGGGCGCGATGGGCATGGCCTTCACGGACGCCCTGATCGATCACGCGGATGCGCACGTGACGCTTGTCGACCGTCGCCACGCGGCCGGCGGGCACTGGCAGGACGCGTATCCGTTCGTCCAGCTACATCAGGCGTCGTTGTTCTACGGCGTCGCATCGACCGTGCTCGGTCGGCGGCGCCAAGCAGCAGAGCGGCCCGGAGGCGGGGCTCCAGGAACGAGCCCGTCAGTCGGAGATCCAGTCCTACTACGACGACATCCTGCATCGCCGCTTCCTCGGCTCGGGCCGCGTGAGATTCCTCGGGGGGAGCGAGTATCACACGGACGGCTCTTCCCATCTCGTGACGTCCCTGGTGTCGGGCGACACCGTGGAGGTCGACGTGCGACGCCGGGTCGTCGACGCCACCTACTTGTCGCCGACGATCCCCGCGACGACACCCCCGCCGTTCGGTGTCGCTGACGACGTCCGCGTCGTCGCCATCAACGAGCTCGCCCGGTTGACCGCGGCGCCGAACAGCTACGTGATCGTCGGATCCGGCAAGACCGCCACCGACGGGATCGTGTGGTTGTTGGCAAACGGCGTGCAGCCGGATCGGATCGTCTGGGTGCGCCCGCGTGAACCCTGGATGCTCAATCGCGCCGTCGTCCAGCCCGATCCGGCGGTGGCGCTCGGGCTTGCTGCGGACACCATGGCGGCGGCCGCCGACGCCGAGTCGCTCGACGATCTCTTCTTGCGCCTCGAAGCCGCCGGCGTGATGCTTCGGATCGACGGGGACGTCAACCCCACGATGGCCAAGACCCCGACCCTCGGCGCATGGGAGCTCGATCTGCTCCGCACCGTCGAGAACGTCGTTCGCCTGGGACACATCGATCACGTGACTCGCCGCGAGATCGTCCTCGCCGACGGTTCGGTCCCACTGGCGCCGGGCTCGCTCGTGGTGCACTGCGCCGCCTCCGGACTGCAGTACCCACCGCTGGTTCCCGTCTGGGGGCCGGACAAGATCCGACTCCAGACGATCCGGGTCGGCTTCCCGTGCTTCTGCGCGGCTCTGGCCGGCTACGTGGAGGCAACTCGCGACGACGACCGGGAGCGCAACCGGTTGTGTCCGCCCAACACTCTTTCCGACAGCCCTGCCGACTGGGCGCGGATGCAGGTTCGTGGAACCGTCGCGGCGCGCAACTATGGCGCCGAGCCCGACATCGCGGCCTGGGCCAACGGCTGCGCTCTGAACCCCGCGCGCATCGAACCGTCGCAACGCGACGATCCCGCGGTACGGGTCGCGGCTGCACGCCTGGCTGAGGTCGCCGACCGCGGGCTCGCTCGGATGGCCGACCTCGCCCACGAGCCGCTGTCGAGCGTCGACGAGGTTTGAGGGTGTGCGAGACGCCGATCCGCCGGGTCTTCTTCCACCAGATCACAGTCGGGTACGACGCGCTTCGCTCCGACGCGGACGCGTGTTCAAGAGTCGAGGATGAGCGTCGCGTAGAGAGCGGCACGCGGCGCGATCGATCGGCGTGACTGCGCGTCGAGGGGATGCTTGGCGTCGTCGACGCTGCTCTGCGGTACCGCGAGCAGGATACCCGGTGACCTGCCGATCGTCGTGAGCGCCGAAACGCTCGCCGGTTGCACAGCGCCTCAGTGTGGCTCCTTTGGCCGCGCGCCGATCCGGGCCGACACGGCCTCTCGGGAGCGGAGTTTCGGCCCGACGGGCAGGGTTACACTCCGCTTGGTTTAGTAACACTCGACTCGGTGCCCCAGACCCCGGCGGCTGAGACCTGTTCCTTGGCGTCTCGCTTTCGGAGGTCGTGCACGTTATGGGCATTCTTGTTGGCCCGGTGTGGGCGACTCGGCGGAGCCGTTGCCTCTTCGCGATTCCCTGTTCTCGTGAGGCCGTGACACCACAGGCTGTGCCCCTGCGCAACCTCGACCTCGACGGACTCGCACATCTGCGATTCCCGTCCGGGTCCACGGGGCCCAAGGTCGCCGCCTGCCGACAATTCGTTGCGACGAGCCACACCGAAGCGTGGTTGCAGACGCACCCGGCTGCGCAAAGAAGTGTGCGATGAACGAACGGACTCTTTCGCCGGAACTTCTTCGCAAGATGGATGCGTACTGGCGTGCCGCGAACTATCTGTCGGTCGGTCAGCTCTATCTCTACGACAACCCGCTGCTGAGACAGCCGCTACAACTGTCGGACGTCAAGCCGCTGGTCGTCGGTCATTGGGGCACAACACCGGGCCAGAACTTTATCTACGTGCATCTCAATCGCGTTATCAAGCAGTACGACCTCGACATGTTCTACGTCGCCGGCCCCGGCCACGGGGGCGCTGCGCTGGTGGGCAACACCTATCTCGAGGGCACGTACAGCGAGGTCTATCCCGACGTCAGTCAGGACGAAGCCGGCCTCAGGAAGCTCTTCACCCAGTTCTCGTTTCCGGGCGGGATCTCCAGCCATGTCGCGCCGACAACGCCGGGGTCGATCCATGAAGGCGGCGAGCTGGGCTATTCACTGAGCCACGCGTTCGGAGCCGCGTTCGATAACCCGTCGCTGATCGTCGCGTGCGTTGTCGGTGACGGGGAAGCCGAGACCGGTCCGTTGGCGACGTCGTGGCAGTCCAACAAGTTCCTGAACCCGATTTCCGACGGGGCAGTGCTGCCGATCTTGCACCTCAACGGGTACAAGATCAGCAACCCGACCGTGCTGGCCCGGCTCGAGGCAGAGGAGCTGGAGCAGTTCCTCCGCGGGTGCGGTTGGGAGCCGCTTTTCGTGGAGGGGCATGAGCCGGAGGAGATG
Organism: uncultured Actinomycetes bacterium; assembly: GCA_963784845.1. Lineage (GTDB taxonomy): Bacteria > Actinomycetota > Acidimicrobiia > IMCC26256 > PALSA-610 > PALSA-610. The sequence goes on from CAWASN010000007.1 coordinate 935,281, forward strand.
CATCAACTCATGGCCGGCGCGCTCGACGAGGCAATCGCGACCATCCGGGACATTCAAGACCAGGCGCGGAACCACGGCCCCGTCACGCGGCGGCGCTGGCCGATGATCGTGTTGAAGTCGCCGAAAGGTTGGACGGGTCCGAAGGTCGTCGACGGGCTGCAGGTCGAAGGCACCTTCCGCTCCCACCAGGTGCCGCTCGTGGTGGATACCGAGCATCCCGATCACCTTGCCCAGCTCGAGAGCTGGATGAGGAGCTACAAGCCCGAGGAACTCTTCGACGACGACGGCGGGCTCCTCACGGAGTTGACGGAGCTGGCCCCCGAGGGCCACCGGCGCATGGGCGCCAATCCGCACGCCAACGGCGGCATGCTGCTGCACGAGCTGCGCATGCCGGACTTTCGCGTGCATGCCGTCGCGGTGCCGTCGCCGGGCGCGGTCGTGGCTCAGGACACCCTCGTGCTGGGCCAGTTCTTGCGTGATGTGGTCACCCTGAACACGCAGGAACGGAACTTCCGGGTCTTCGGTCCCGACGAGACCCTCTCGAATCTCCTGGGTGCCGTCTTCGAAGTGACGAGTCGTCAGTGGGACGCGCGTACGAGGCCGAACGACGAGTTTCTCGCGCCGGCCGGGCGGGTCCTCGACTCGATGCTCAGCGAGCACCAATGCGAGGGCTGGCTGGAGGGTTATCTCCTCACCGGTCGTCACGGACTGTTCAACTGCTACGAGGCGTTCATTCACATCGTCGACTCGATGTTCAACCAGCACGCCAAGTGGCTCAAAGTCACGAAAGAATTGCCGTGGCGTCGGCCGATCGCCTCGTTGAATTATCTGCTCGCGTCGCATGTGTGGCAGCAGGATCACAACGGGTTCACGCACCAGGATCCCGGCTTCCTCGACCACGTGGTCAACAAGAAGGCCGACATTGTCCGCGTCTACCTCCCACCGGACGCCAACTGTCTGTTGAGCGTCGTCGACCACTGCCTGCGCAGTCGCGATTACGTCAACGTCGTCGTCGCGGGGAAACACGCGCTCCCCAATGGCTGACGATGGAAGAAGCCGTCGTGCACTGCACCGAAGGGATCGGCATCTGGCAATGGGCCAGTAACGACCAGGACGGCGAACCGGACGTCGTCATGGCCTGTTGCGGAGACACGCCGACGCTGGAGGTGTTGGCCGCGGTTTCGATCCTTCGCGCACATCTGCCCGACCTAAAGATCCGGGTCGTCAACGTCGTGGATCTGATGAAGCTGGAACCCGAAACCGAACATCCGCACGGGCTCAGCGACAAGGATTACGACTCGCTTTTCACCAAAGACAAGCACATCATCTTCGCGTTCCACGGCTACCCGTGGCTGATCCACCGGCTCGCCTACCGCCGTTCCAACGGGAACCTGCACGTCCGCGGCTACAACGAAGAGGGAACGATCACGACCCCGTTCGACATGCGGGTCCAGAACCGTCTCGATCGATTTCACCTGGTGCAAGACGTGATCGACCGGCTCCCGCATCTGGGTTCCCGGGGCGACTACCTGAAACAGACCGTCGAGGACAAGCTCGTCCAGCACAAGCAGTACATCGACACGCACGGCCAAGACCTCCCCGAGATCCGGAACTGGAAGTGGGGTGACTTTCGGTGAGTGCGCCGGTTCCAGATCAACCCGCCGCGAACGACGACTTGAAGTCGCTTCCGCTGGCGGAGGTGGAGAAGCGGTTGGGGTCGTCGCCGGACGGCTTGAGTCAGGCCGAGGCGCAGAAGCGGCTGACCCAATACGGGCCGAACGAGATCGAGGAGCACAAGGCCAACGCGCTGCTGAAGTTCCTCACCTACTTCTGGGGTCCGATCCCGTGGATGATCGAGGGTGCGGTGGTGCTGTCGGCGGCGGCGCGGCACTGGCCGGACTTCTTCATCATTTTGGTGTTGCTCGTGTCGAACGCGTTGGTCGGGTTCTGGGAGGAACGTCAGGCGGGGAATGCGATCGAGGCCCTGAAGGCCAAGTTGGCGATCAAAGCCCGGGTGAGGCGCGACGGGAAATGGGTGACGCCCGCGGCGCGTGAGTTGGTGCCGGGCGACGTCATCCGCCTCCGATCAGGTGACATCGTGCCGGCTGACGCGCGACTGTTGTCCGGCGATCCGGTGCATGTGGATCAATCGGCGCTGACGGGGGAGTCGTTGCCCGCCACCCGCAAATCCGGCGAAGCGGTGTTCTCGGGGTCGATCGTCCGTCAGGGTGAAATCGGTGCGCTGGTCTACGCGACCGGACCGAACACGTATTTCGGCAAGACGGCTCAGCTGGTGCAAGAGGCGCACACGGTGAGCCATTTCCAGCGCGCAGTGTTGAGGATCGGGAACTATCTCATCGTTCTCGCGGTGGCGTTGGTCACGGTGATCATCGTTGTCGCGATCGTCCGCGGCGACCCGATCCTCACCACGTTGCAGTTCGCGCTGGTCCTGACCGTCGCCGCGATCCCCGTCGCGATGCCGACCGTTCTGTCGGTGACGATGGCCGTCGGCGCCCGCATTCTCGCGAAGAAGAAAGCGATCGTGAGCCGGTTGGTGGCCATCGAAGAACTCGCGGGTGTGGACGTGCTGTGCGCGGACAAGACCGGCACGCTCACCCAGAACAAGCTCACCCTGGGCGATCCGTTCAGCGTCGGCAACGTCACCACCCACGATGTGATCCTCGACGCCGCGCTCGCATCGCGAGCGGAGAACGACGACCCGATCGACCGGGCTGTCCTCGGTGGCCTACCGGACAAGACTGCACTACAAGGCTATGAGGTGGTGCACTTCCAACCGTTCGATCCCGTACACAAGCGGACCGAGGCGTCGGTCAAAGCCTCGGACGGAACGGCATTCAAGGTCAGCAAAGGTGCCCCGCAGGTGATCCTCGCGCTCTCCGGCGACGCCGATCAGGTGAAGTCTGCAGTCGACAAGGCGGTCAACGACTTCGCCGCCCGCGGGTTTCGGTCCTTGGGCGTGGCCCGCGCCGACGGCGACGGCGATTGGCGGTTCCTGGGTGTCCTGCCCCTGTTCGACCCGCCCCGCGATGACGCCGAGGCGACGATCGCCACCGCGAGCCACATGGGTGTCACGGTCAAGATGGTGACCGGCGATGCGCTGGCCATCGCCAAGGAGACCGCGAAAAGGGTCGGCTTGGGTACCGACATTCTCGATGCCGCCGGCCTGGGTGACGTCAAGCATGGGGAGACGAAGCGAGTCGCCGAGTCCATCGAGAGCGCCGACGGGTTCGCCCAGGTGTTCCCCGAGCACAAGTTCCACATCATCGACGTCTTGCAAGAGCGCGGCCACATCGTCGGCATGACCGGCGACGGTGTGAACGATGCGCCCGCGCTGAAGAAGGCCGATTGCGGTATCGCGGTGTCGGGCGCCACCGATGCCGCGCGCGCGGCGGCGGACATCGTGCTGACGACGCCAGGACTGTCGGTGATCATCGACGCGATCAAGGAGAGCCGCAAGATCTTCCAGCGGATGAACAGCTACGCGATCTACCGCATCGCCGAGACGTTACGCGTGCTGTTGTTCATGACACTCGCGATTCTCGTCTTCAACTTCTATCCCGTGACCGCGATCATGATCGTGATGATTGCGTTGCTCAACGACGGTGCCATCTTGTCGATCGCCTACGACCAGGTGCGGTACAGGAACGAGCCCGAAGCGTGGAACATGCGCCTCGTGCTCGGGATCTCGACCGTGCTCGGCGTCATAGGAGTGGTCGCCGCCTTCGGCTTGTTCTATCTCGGTGAGCGCGTCTTCAATCTCGACCGTGCGCACGTCCAGACGATGATGTATCTGAAGCTCTCGGTCGCGGGGCACCTGACCATCTTCCTGACGCGCACGCGCAGCCCTTTCTGGTCGAGGCCTCGCCCCGCGAGGCTGCTCTTCCTCGCCGTGCTCGGAACCCAGATCATCGCCACGTTGATCGCGGTCTACGGCCTCTTCATGACCCCCCTCGGCTGGGGCTGGGCTGCGTTCGTATGGGGCTACGCCCTGGCCTGGTTCCTCGTGAACGACCGCGTGAAACTACTCGCCTACCGATTCCTCGACCCAGGCCGGAGTGACGGCATCTCCGCCAAGAACACGCCGGCGACCGAGCGCCGTTCCCAGGCAGATCAAGAGCCCGATGTCGCTTCCACCGCAAAGGTCGCCCCGTTCCACACCGACACCGATCCCGGGGACCTTGTCTTTCACGACAACCGCGATTGTCCCTACGGACAAGAGATCAAACGCAATCACAACGACCATCCCGGCATGGCTCACCGCCGCCGGTGTGACTGGTGCACCGAGCACGACAGCCGTCACGCTGACGTATCGACGTGAACCGAGCCTCGCACAGGAGGTTGGACAGCGCGAAGCCGTCGTCGATCGCGGCCCGCGCGGCGGCAAGATCGTCGGAATCGACCAGCATGCGGCCGCGCTGCGCGTGGAAGTCGGTCTGGCCGAGCATCATTCCCTGTGCGCGCAAGGCGTTCATCCCAGTTCGGTGGAGCTCGATGCGCCGCCTGCCGGCCTGGTTCACCGCGCGCGGCGACACGCTCCATGTCAGCGACGTGAGCGAGCTCGTCCCCGTCATCGACGGTGCAGCCGGCACCGATCGCACCACCGTGACGCGCTCTGTGACCTGGTCCCTGCGGCCCGACGACATGGCCCGCGCCGTCTGCACGATCGTCGGTCGCGACCTGAGGCGCTGCGAGTAGAACGGGCTCGTGAGCTCGATCACTCCGTACCACGACACCTGCACGTCGCTGAACAACTCGCCGAGTCAGTAGGCCCGTTTCGGGCGCCAGGTGCGCGACGACGTCGGGGGACCGTGCGAGTGCACGCCGAGAGCGGTTATCTCTGCATTCCCCTGATGCGCACGGACAAGCAGGTCACGCAACCTTCGAGCTTCTCGAACTCGCTGATGTCGACGGTGACCGGTGTGTAACCGAGTTCGGCGAAGAGATCCGCGCTGCGCGGGCAATCGGCCGCCATGAGCAGCTTCCCTTCACCCAAGAGCACGACGTGCGCACCGGACTCCTCGGGGACGGACACGAAGCGGGGAAAGAACTGCGGGTCGTCGACCAGGGGTACGTAGCCGATGATCGAGCCGTCGGGGAGAGCAGTGACGGCCGACTTGAGGTGCAACACCTTCGTCAACGGAACGGCCACGACGGTCGCGCCTAGCGGCTCGAGAATCCTGCGAAGCTGATTGATGCCCGCGGCGTTCGTGCGTCCTCCGCGGCCGACGTAGACCGTGTTGCCGACTTTGAGGACGTCGCCGCCGTCGAGCGTTCCCGGCGCGTGAATGCGGTTGATCGAACATCCGAGATCGTCGATGACCTTCTCGACGTCGATGATCTCGGGTTTGCGCGGATCTGCGCCGGGCCTGGTGATCACGGCTACGTTCTTGAACATGACCGCTGTGTCCTCGATGAACACGGCGTCGGGACAGTCATCGGCGGCCGGCACCTCGACCGTGCGCCAGCCGGCCGCCTCCATCGCCTGCACGTAGTGCTCCCACTGCGTGCAAGCGAGTGCGTGGTCGACCGGCACCCGGTCGATGTGGGTGACGATTCCCTCGGTCAACCTCGGTCCGGGCCGACGGATGAGTGCGATCGGGTTCGACACCATGGTGCTCTAGGCCTCGGCGAGGGCCGCGGCGGCAACCTGCTTCTCGGTCATCTCCACGGGTTCCGGCACCTGTCCGAGCCGCTCCCGACGGGCCTTCAAGAAGGCGTACAGCGGGATGCCGACCAGGAAGAGCACCATTGCCTGGTAGACGGCCTGGTAGCCCGAGGCGAAGGTGACCCACAGCGAGAAGAGCAGGCTCGTGACCGAGATCGCCAGGTCACGGGCGAGTACCCAACCCTGCACCCTGCGGCGCCGCGACACCAGGTACGCGAGCTGCGCGCTCGCCGAGAGGAAGTAGGGAATCGCGACGGTGACGACCGAGAGGTACACAAGGTACGTGAAGACCTTGAGCCCGGTCTTGCCGGTGTAACTCCAGCCCATGAGCGCCGAGGCCACGATGGTGGAGACAATGATGCCGAACCAGGGGACGTTGTTCTTGTTGACCTTCGCGAACGCATTGACGAACAGTCCGTCCTTGGCGGCCGCGTAGGGCATCTCGGCGGTCACCAGCGTCCATCCGTTGAGCGCTCCGATTCCGGAGATCACCGCCGTGAGCGCAACGAGCTTGCCGACCCAACCGGCGCCGCCGAACATCGTCTTGAACGCGGCGACGAAGGGTGCGCCGTCCGTCACGAGATTGGCGTGGGGAACGAGACCCATGATGACCGCGGTGACGGCGATGTAGAGCAGGCCGCTGGCCGCGGTGCCGTACACGGAGGCTCGACCGACGTTGCGGCGCGGGTTCTTCACGCGACCGGCCGCGATCGACGCGGACTCGACTCCGATGAACGAGAACAGTGCAACGCCCGAGGCGATGCCGATACCGTCGTAGAGACTTCCACCAGACGCGTTGAACGGCCCGAAGTTCGCCGACGTGACGAAGAACCAGCCGACCACTCCGACAAGGAGCAACGGGAGGAACTTCAAAATCACGGTGAGGTTCTGGAACCAGGCCATTTGGCGGACACCTGCGAGATTGATCGCGGCGGGAATCCACAGGCCGGTGAGCGCGATTCCGAAGTTGGTCCAGGCCGACGGGTTGCTGATGCCGAACAGAGATTCGACGTAGAGCACCCACGATGCGACGATCGCCGCGTTGCCGGCCCAGCAGGTGATCCAGTAGCACCACGCGGTGAGGTAGCCGGCGAAGTCGCCGAACTCGTGCCGCGCGTAGGCGTAGAGGCCGCCTTCGACGTTGGGCACCCGCTTTGTGAGCTGACCGAACAGCACTCCGAGGAGCACCGCACCGAGCGCGATGACGCCGAGCGTGATGATCGAACTCGTGCCCGCGCCCGCCATGACCGCAGGCATCGTGAACACGCCGGTGCCGATAATGCTGCCGACCACCAAAGCCGTGGCCGACGGCAGGCCCAGGGCCTTGGCCGCGTGATCAGCCGCAGATGCTCCGTTGTGTGGAGCTCCAGGAGTCGCTGGTGGAGCATCGAGTGTCGCCGTCATCGGTCTTCTCCTCGCAGGTCGGCGGCACCGCGCCACCGTCGCCGTCATCCTGACGAGGGCTGCGGACGACGTTCAGAGGCGAAGGTCCCGCTCGAGAGCCGGGAAAGGCCCGCCCGCGCCGCGTGTCGCGGTCCGGGACGAGATGCCTCGCGCCGGACGGCGTTACCGCCAGGAGCGCGCCCACTCCGCGGACCACCGGCCGGAGGCCTTCGCCGTTTCGGGACCTCCGTCCCTGTCGCCGGCGATCATTGGGGCGGAAGCTGCTCTCATGAACACAGCGAACACGCGGACCCAGGAGAACGGCGACTCCGATGTCACTGCGGGGAAGTACGCCGTGATCGACGAGGCGCTGATCCGCTTTCGGGGCCGTTCGCTGGTGAGCGGCGCCGAGATCGTCGACTTCTTGCTCGACCTGCGCGGTGTCGTCGGCATCGAGACGCAGCCCCAACGTCTTCGCACGCCGATACCGGGCTGAAGCAGCGGCCCCGACCTACCTCCCGAACGAGGAGAACGCTGTGACTCGAACGCTCGGTGTGCATTCTGAAGTGGGCAAGCTCCGTGAAGCAATCGTGCACCGGCCAGGACTGGAGCTGAGTCGCCTGACGCCGAGCAACTGCGAAGCGTTGCTGTTCGATGATGTGCTGTGGGCCACGAAGGCCCGAGAAGAACATGACACGTTCGTTCAGTTGCTGCGCGATCGCGAGGTCACGGTCCATCATTTCGAAGTCTTGCTGACGGAGACGCTCGAGAGCCTGGAGGCTCGGGCATTCGTGCTCGATCGTCTCTTCACCGCAGAGTTGGTCGGACCCACGCTGGCCGGACCGCTCCGTGCCCTCGCCGACGATGCCGACGCCGCGACGCTGGCCGAGTTGCTCATCGGCGGTGTGACTCGCTCGGACCTGTCCCCGCTGCGGGTGCGGAGCCTGCGGTGGCAGACCCTGACCTTGGACGACTTCGTGCTGGCGCCGTTGCCGAACACACTGTTCCAGCGCGACAACTCGGCGTGGATCTACGGCGGGGTCACGATCAATCCGATGGCCAAAGCCGCCCGGCAGCGCGAGTCTCTGCACAGCCGGGCGGTCTACCGGTTCCATCCGATGTTCGCCGGTGCCTCGTTCCCGATCTACTACGGCGACGACGACACGAGCCATCAACCCGCCACTCTCGAAGGCGGAGACATTCACGTCCTCGGCCGCGGTGTCGTGCTGATCGGAATGGGCGAGCGCACAACCCCGATGGGCGTGGAGATCCTGGCCCGCGCTCTGTTCCGCTCCAGTCAGGCGACCACGGTCATCGCGGTGCAGTTGCCGAAGTCTCACGCGTTCATGCACCTCGACACCGTCTTGACGATGATCGACGTCGACACCTTTGTCCGCTACCCGTACCTCGACCCCTCGACCATGCGGGCATGGGTGGTCACACCGGCCGACCCGGAAGAAGTCGTCGAGCGCGACACGGGCGGCATGCACGTCGAGCGCCGCGAGGATGTGTTCGCCGCCATTGCCGAGGCCCTCGGTGTCGAGAAGCTCCGTGTCTTGTCCGCCGACGAGGACGCCCGCGCGGCCGAACGAGAACAATGGGACGACGCCAACAACTTCCTGGCCGTCGCGCCCGGTGTGGTGATGGGCTACGAACGCAACACCGTGACGAACAACATGCTGAACGACCGCGGCATCGAGGTCATCAGCATCCCGGGCAGCGAGCTGGGACGTGGACGCGGTGGATCTCGCTGCATGACCTGTCCTATCCAACGCGACGGCATCTGAGGACGATTTCGTGACAGATCTCGCGTCGACACGGCGTCACCCCGGCTCGCTGCTCAAGACACTCGACCTCGACAAGAGCCGGTTCCGTGCGCTGACTACGCTTGCCGCCGAGCTCAAAGTCGCCAAGGCCGACGGGACAGAGCGGCCTCGGTTGACGGGCAAGAACATTGCGCTGATCTTCGAGAAGAGCTCGACTCGTACCCGCTGCGGGTTCGAGGTCGCGGCCGGCGACCAAGGCGCGCGCACCACCTACCTCGGTCCCGAGGGGTCGCATATCGGCCGGGAAGAGTCGATCGCCGACACAGCTCGCGTCTTGGGCCGCATGTTCGACGGCATCGAGTTCCGCGGTTTCGCACAAGACAGCGTGGAAGAGTTGGCCGATCACGCTGGTGTACCCGTCTGGAACGGGCTCACCGACTCCTGGCATCCGACCCAGATGCTGGCCGACATCCTCACTATGACCGAACACCACTCCGGTCCTGTGGAGGAAATCGGCTACTGCTTCCTCGGCGATGGTCGCGACAACGTCGCCTGTTCACTCCTGATCACCGGTGCGCTGCTCGGCATGGACGTGCGGATCGGCGCTCCTCGCGAGCTGTGGCCACCCGAAGATGTCGTCAGCGCCGCGCGGGCGCTGGCGACGACGAGCGGGGCACGGGTGCTGGTGACCGATGATGTCGAACAGGGCGTTGCCGGCGTCGGTTTCGTGTACGCCGACGTTTGGGTCAGCATGGGCGAGGCAACCGAGCAGTGGAACACACGGGTTCCGCTGCTCCTGCCGTACCGGGTCACCGAACAGGTCATGCACGCCTCCGGCAAACCTGACACGAAGTTCATGCACTGCCTGCCCGCCGTGCACGATCGCAACACCGAACTCGGCCAGCGCCTGTACGATCAGTACGGTCTCGACGGAGCTGAAGTCACCGACGGCGTCTTCGAATCGTCGCGCTCGATCGTGTTCGACCAAGCCGAGAACAGGCTCCACACCATCAAGGCGGTCCTCGTCGCCGCGCTCTCCGACTGACGTGCGCATCGCCGCCGCGCTCGGCGGGAACGCGCTCCTCGAAGCGACGAGAAGCCTGACGCCGGTATCCAACTCCGGCACATCCGGACCGCCGCGGAGGCTCTCGCGGGTCTCCAGGCGCTGCAACCCTTGCTGAGTCTCGTCAGCGTCGGAGCCGGACGGCTGGGCGACATCGGCCTTCGGCATCTCACCGACGGCTTGTGACTCTTCGCTCGATGCGGCGGCCGTCCGGTCACGCACGGTTGCACGACCGGTTCGATCACACGCTTGTGCGAGCGATGATGCGTCGCAGCGGTACACCGATGGTGGTGCGTGAACCGTGGTGTCGGCCCCGCCGCTCATCAGCTCGGCCCGGAGGCGTGCCCGGCCGGTACCAAGACTCGATGAAGCGGTCGAGGTCTACCGCGGTATCGATCGGGTAGCCGAATCGCTTCGATTGGTCCGAGGTGATGAGGAGCCCCGACCCGCCGAACGTGTGCGCGGCGTGTCTTCGCAGGGGCGTCGACGGGAAACGAGGTCGCGAACGCGTCTCGACGAACAGCCGCAGGTAGTTCCAGCGGTCGGCGTTGGTGAGTGGCTTGGTCGTGGGGAGCAGAACCCGCAACTCCCCGGCCCGGGTGAGGATCCGCCGGATCTCGCCGAGGACCGAGGAGAGCGGATCGATCAGCATGAGCGCCATCGAGCACAGGACCACGTCGGCGCTGTCATTGCGGATCGGCAGCCCGGTCACGTCGGCTCGAACCAACGTTGCGCGCCCGCGTTCGAGTGCGCCAGTGAGCTCGGGGGCCGAGCGATCGACGCCGATCCAATTTCCGGTGACGAGCGCGTGGGTCGGTCCGCTGCCACACGCAAGATCGATGACCTGAGCGGCGGGGTCGAGGCCGTCGGCGAGCCACCCGTAAGGGCTGACGCCGTTTCGGTCGGTGCATCGGGCGAGCACCTCTTCGGTGATGCCGGGACGTTGCGTGTGGAACCAGTCGATGAAGTCCGCCCATGCGGGCTGACGTGACCTCATGCCGATGGCGCGTGGGCGGTGACCCAGGTGTCGACACGGCACCATTGATCGTCGAGCCAGGCGGTGCGCTTGTCGTCCCCGGCGGGGATGTCGGCGGCGCGCACGCGCCATGCGGTGACGCGCACCGGACGAGGCAGCGGCGCGGCACGGGCCACTTCGCGAAACGTGGGGTAGCGGTCGAGCCCGCTGTGGGCGAACACGACGACATCTGCGTCCGGGAACGCGTCGAGGAGCGCGAGAACACCTCCCGGGCGCGGGGGAATGACATGTGTCATCCCGTCGAGTCGGCGGGCGCGGTCGGGATCGCGTTCGGCCAGGCGCGCGAGGGACCGATCGCGTCGGTCGGGTCGGAAGAGGCGCCCCTCGGGAAAGATCACGAACGCGGTCCTCGGGTCGGTTCCGTGACCGAGGTGCGCAACTCGTGCCCTGGCTTCGGGACCGTTGTCCCTGGGGATGAAGACCGAACCGGTCCGGCCGTAGATGAGATCGAAGCCGGGGTCGGCGAGGAGCTCGGCCATGATGACGCCCCGGGTCCGGTAGCCGAGACGCTGATAGAGAAGCGCGGGCAGCGACGCGTCGAGGATGCTGACATGGCGGCACAGCACGATGACCGGCCCGGGTTCGAGTGCGTCCACACCGTCGACGTCGAGTTCGAGCCGGAGGCCGAGGAGTCGTTCGGCGCGGCGGGCGAGGACGGCGATCGACCATGCCTGGAGTCGTTCGTGGCGGCGCACCGACGCGGGTGCGTCCAACCGCGTGCCGAGCCCGGCCATCGCCCAGAGGATCGGGGCGAGCAGGATCTCGGCGCTGTCGTTGAGTGCGTACTGCAGCGAGAAGACAGCCACCCGGACGGTCGGAAACCGGAGTCGCAGGCGCGCGATGTCGGCGACCGCGGCGCCGGCGACAATGACCGGGAAGCCGACGACGCCGATCGCTGTCACAGTCAACATGACCGGGATACTGACCGCGCGTCGTTTCCACCGCGACGCGAACGGTTCAGGCGCGTTCACTCGTGCTGCCGGTCGTTCGCGGCGAGTTCGGCAGCAAACGCGCGTAGCCGTTGCAGCGCGTCGGCGGGCAGCGGCGATGCAGCCTCGTTGAGCGCCGACTCGAGACGCCGGTAGTCGTCTGCGGCGAGGCCGCACCGGCGGCACGCGTCGAGGTGCAGTGCGACCTTCGCGGTCGCGTCCGCGTCGAGTGTGCCGTCGAGGTAGCGCTGGATCAGTCTTCCGACCTCGATGCAGCGGCTGCCTCCTTTGCGGCGAAACATGTCGAGCATGTCGTTCGGTCTCATCAGTTCTCGCTCCGGAAGTCGGGACGGCGTCCGAGTCGGACGCGCATCTGGCGGCGAGCGCGGTGCAACCGGCTCATCACGGTCCCCGACGGGATGTCGAGCAGCGCGGCTGTTTCGTCGTAGGTGAGTCCGTCGACGTCGACGAGTTGTGCGACCTGGCGCAGACGTGGAGTGAGGTGCTCGAGCGCGTCGGCCACCCATGCCGCCGCGACCGAGCCTGTCGCGACATCCTCCGCGCTCGGCGCCGCCGGGTTCCGCCGATCGATCTCGGCACTCATCGTCGCTTCGTTTCGCAACAATGTGGGCCGCCGGCGTCGGTTCCGATTGTGCTGAGCGTTCCGCATGATCGTCAACAACCACGCGCGGGTAGCGGCCGTCGAAGCGATCGAGCGCCCCGAACGCTCGGAGCAAGGTGTCCTGCACCAAGTCTTCCGCATCGTCGACATTGACCGAGATCGACCGCGCAACCCGAAACAGCACGTCGAGCTCGGGAACGACGACCGCGTCGAAGCGGATGCCGACTACTGCGCGGCTGCTCTCGGTGATCTCCGGGTCTGTCTCGTCAGGCATCAGCGATTTCGGTCGAAGTCCTCATTCCACGCCCACGCCTTCCGGCAGCCTCGCTCGCGTCAGTGAGGAACCCGCTGAGCCCCACCCATCCTTCCATCGAATGTTCCCACCGGATCTCCGGACACTCGATGGAAGGACGCCGAGCGCTGGCGGGTTTCGAGTGGGTCCACACCGACGCATCACCGAACCGAAGGGTCACCCACGTGGCGAGGATGATCGGATGGTCGACCTTCGACCTCGAGCACCTGATGTCCGGGCTCGCCCTCGGTGGCCCGGCTCTCCGCGGTTCTCACGCCACGAGCAGGGCCGACTCCGGTTCTCGCTCGCGTTCCGCGATGCTGGACTCGTGAATCGACCGTCGAATTCGGGTCCCGATGTGCCGAGGCCGACGAGGTCGCCCCTCCCTGGCGAGGGCGCCGACCGTCGCATCATCCGTCTGGTCGGCGTCTACGACGCGGACGGGACCCTGCGCGGCGAACTCGCCTACTGGGTCGGAGCCCGCCTCGGCCGAAGCCACTGCGCGCTCTGCGACATCACCCACGGCCTCGCACGGGAACGATCCGAATGGAAGACCTGCCGTGCCGGTCTTCCCGTCCCGGTCGATACCTACCATCGCAACGACCAACCCGAAGCCGTCTCCGTGGCGTCCGGCGGCGTCGTCCCGGTCGTTCTGGCCGAGACCGACGATGGGTTCACGGTCCTCCTGGGACCACGAGAACTGTCGGAGTGCGCAGGATCCGCGGCTCACCTCACCCGCGCACTCGAGATCGCCCTTGCCCGCGCCGGACTGTCCTGGCCGAGCTGACCGAAGACCACCGAGACGAGTTGCAGCGAACTCCTCTTGGTTCAGTCGCGCGTTCGAGCTTCGAACGCTTGCAGGTCACGCAGCGACGGGACGGATGCAACCTGTTCGGGGCGCAGGCGATCCCATTGAATGCCATGGGGCTTGGCGCGGTCGCGGTCGACGTGGATCACGCGTGTGGGCGTCACGATCCAGTCGACGAGGGTGTCGTGAGGGGAAGGTGCCAGCACTTCGTCGTCGTGCAGCAACTGCACGTCGTGGCACGCGACGATCACGGGTGTTTCTTCTCCGGCCACGCCGAGCGCCGTGAGGATTCCCCACTCGAGATCGAACCAGCCGAATCCCTTGCCCATGCGCACGCCGTCGAGCGACACCGCGCGGCAACCCGTGATGACGGCGTCGAGCGGGCCGAGCGCCGCGACCGCTTCGAGGTCGAGTCTGCCCGACAGGCGGTCCGCGCCGTCGAGCGTTCCGGCGAGTTGCTCGAATCCGGCTGCCACTGACCCGGGCGCGAAGAAGCGGAATCCCATCCGCACCGCGATCGTCTGCAGGAGCGGACGGTGCGCCGCGATGAGCGCGCTGCGGACGCCTTCGAGACAGTTGTCGGGCGTCGCGTAGATCGGCCCGCGGCCCTGCCAGCAGGCGAGCTCGCCGAGTTGGTCGGGGAGTCGCTCGCAGCCGGCGTAACCCGGCAGGAAGTGCGTGAGGTCGTAGACGAAGCGCGTGTCGGGCCAGGCGTGTGGCTGAAGCCGCGCTCGGACCGCGTCCCGAACGCGGGCACGGTCGTCATTTCCGGCAGGAACCTTGGATTCGGGCATGGGCACCATCCTCGTCGTCCGGCCGCCCGAGGATCGGTGTGCCGGCGCCACCGTAGCAAATTTGTATAGACGTCTGGATGTCTTGTTGGATAGATGTCAGAACCTCGCCGCACGGAGTTCTCGGAGCCGACACACCGGCGTCGAGACCCGCCCGAAGACTCGCGGTGGTCCCTACGAGGAGGATGGCAATGACTGGAATCGAGCGCCGCGAGTTCCTGCGCCGAGGTGCGATCGGGGCGGCGGGTCTCGTGGTCGCGGGAGGAGCATCGTCGCTCCTGGCCGCATGTGGCAGTTCGTCGAAGCCGGCCGCGTCGACCGGGAGCGGGCCGTCGACGTCGGCCGGCCCGGCGACCGGGAAGCTCACCTTGCAATCGGCGTGGGTCAACGACGCCGAGTTCCTCGGCTACTACATCGCGATGAGTCAGGGCCTGTACAAGTCGAACGGCATCGACTTCACGTACCTGCCCGGCGGTCCGAACGTGATCCCCGAGGAGACCTTGACGGCCGGCAAGGCCGACATCTCCCTCACGACGCCCGACACCACGATCAAGGCGATCGTCGACAACGGCGCGAAGTTCAAGATCATCGGCACGCAGTACCAGAAGAACCCGCTGGGCGTGGTGTCGCTCAAGGCGAGCAACATCAACTCACCCAAGGACCTCGAGGGTAAGACGCTGGCCGTACCCGATGTGAACCGCATCTCCGTCAAGGCGATGTTCACGCTCAACAACGTCGACTCGTCGAAGGTGAAGATCGTCCCGTACGAATACGACCCGACGCCGCTCATCAAGGGCAATGTCGACGCCACGGTCGACTTCACCGACGACGTGCCGTACACGATCAAGCAGGCCGGCAAGGAGCCGTCGTCGTTCCTGCTGTACGACTACGGCTTCAAGATCTTCAACGACACCGTCGTTGTCACCGAGGACACGTTGAAGAACAAGCGCGAGTTGCTGGTCTCGTTCCTGCGCCAGAGCCGGAAGGCCTGGACCGAGAATTTCGCCGATCCGGCGAAGTACCCGCCGATGTTCAAGGACAGTTACTTCAAGGGGAACGGTCGGACGATCGCGAACGAGCTCTTCTTCAACAACGCGGCGAAGCCTCTCGTCGACACCAGCGCCGGCATCTTCTCGATGTCGTCCGAGTCGATCGCCGCCAACGTCAAGTCGCTGAACGACATCGGCATCAAGGCAACGACCGACATGTTCGATACGAGCCTCCTCGCGGAAATCTGACGCATGGCCAGACCGTCGGCGTCACCGCGCGCGATCGCAGCCGCTCGCGGCGATGAGCCCGCGGATCTGCTCATCACCGGGGGCCGCGTGTTCGTCGCGACCACTCGCGAGTGGTTGGTGACCGACCTCGCCGTCGCGGATGGTGTCATCGTCGGCTGGGGGGCGCGGGATGCGGTGAGCGAGGTCGACGTAGGTGGTGCCGCGTTGACTCCGGGCTTTCTCGACGCGCACATGCACCTCGAGTCGACCAAGTTGTGGATCGACGAATTCGTACGAACGGTGCTGGTACACGGCACGACGGGTGTGGCCGCCGATCCGCATGAGCTCGCGAACGTGTTCGGTGTCCCGGGTGTCGTCGCCCTGCGGGACGCCGCCGCGACCATGCCGTTCACGTTCGGCATCTGTGCGTCGAGCTGTGTCCCGGCGTCCATCTTCGAGAGCTCGGGCGCGACGCTCGAGTCGCGCGATGTTCGCGCCCTACTCGAACAGCATGGTGCAATCGGCGTCGCCGAGGTCATGAACTTCCCCGGGGTGATCGCCGCCGACCCGGAGGTCATGGCGAAGATCGCGGCGGCCGGACACCGGCGCGTCGACGGCCATGCACCGGGACTCCATGGCCCCCTCCTCGACGCGTATCTTGCGGCCGGCGTCGAGTCGGATCACGAGTGCACCACACTCGCCGAAGCCGTTGAGAAGCGTCGTAAGGGTATGTGGGTGTTCATCCGCGAAGGCTCGGCGAGTCGCAATCTGAACGACCTCATCCCGATGGTCATCGCCGACGGCACCGACCGTGTGGCACTGTGCACCGACGATCGTGAGCCGGATCTGTTGCGCGAGCGTGGGCACATGAACGACTGCATCCGAAGGGCCGTCCAGCGAGGCGTGTCGATCGAAGACGCAATCGTGATGGCATCCACCCGAGTCGCCGAGTATCACGGGATGCACCACCTCGGACAACTCGCGCCCGGATTTCAAGCCGACGTCGTCGCGTTCTCGAATCTCGGCTCGATGCGCCCCGACCGGGTCTGGCAGCGCGGTCGCGCGGTCGTCGAGAACGGAACGCTCGTAACCGGGATCGTGCCCGACAGCCCGCCGCCGGAGTGGATGCTCGAGTCGGTTCATCTGGCACACGTACCTGGCGCGGACGAGTTCGATCTCGGCGAGCCGGCAGGTGGCCGGGCCCGCGTGATCGGTCTGGTTCCCGGCCAGATCGTGACCGAGAACCTTGTGCTCGATCTGCGCGCCGCCGCGAACGACGTGGCGCGCATCGCGGTGCTGGAACGGCACCATCGAACCGGTCGAGTGGGACTCGGGTGGGTTGCCGGCTTCGGTCTGGTGCGGGGGGCGATCGCTTCGACGGTCGCGCACGACGCCCACAATGTCATGGTCGTCGGCGCCCGTGGCCGGTCCGGTCCGTCCGACATGGCGGCGGCAGTGTCCCGGCTCGCCGAGATCGGTGGGGGACAGGTCGTGGTGCTCGACGGGCGCGTCCTCGCCGAGGTCGCGCTCCCGATCGGCGGGCTCATGTCCGACCGCTGCGCGGCCGACGCCGCCGGCGCGATCTCCGCCGTCACGACCGCCGCGCGCGCACACCTTGGCGTGTGCATCGACGCGCCCTTCATGCAGTTGTCGTTTCTCGGGCTCTCGGTCTTGCCGAAGCTTCGCATGACCGACCGCGGTCTGGTCGACGTCGACGCGTTCGTGCTTACCGCCGTGGAGGTCGCATGAACGCCGTTTCCGGGCCACCGACCGTGCGCGCCCGCCGGACCTTCGGTGCCCTGCCGTTGCACCGCCAGGTGTACCTCGGCATCGAGTCACTTGCGCTGGCTACTCCACTCGACGACACGTCACCGGTGCCGACCGAGGCGCAGTTGTCGGAACAGTTCGGCGTGAGCCGGGGCACCGTGAGGAAGGCAACGAGGGAGCTCGTGCGACGCGGTCTGCTGCGCTCGGAGATAGGGCGGGGAACGTTCGTCGACAAACGCACGCAGGCACGCATGATCATCTGGTCCCGACTCGTGCAGGTTGCTCGACCCGATTCCCGCTTCCATCTGGAGATCGCACAGTTCGTCCCCGACTTCGAAGACAGCGATCGCTGTCACGAAGCTGTGCTCGCCCTCGACGTGTACAAGGAGGCGAATACGTTGTTCGTCGCGCCTGACAACAGCGTCGGGGTGCTGCGGAAGGCGGCGCTCGATGACGGCAAGACGGTCCTCGTACCCACCTACGGCATGCGGCGCGGCATCGTGCTGCTGGACCCGTCGAAGATCGCGGCCTCCGACCGGAGATTCGCCGCGACGCTCGACGGGATGGAAGAGCTCGGTGAGACACTCGCCCTCGACGCGCTCATGCATTCCGTGAAACCGATCGACCTACTCCTCACCGGTGCGACCGCGGTGACGCTCACCGGCGCGCACGTGGGCGGCGGCCAGGCGTACCTCGATCTGGAGTGGGCAATCCTGGCCGAGCTCGACCTCGTCGGGCCCTCGACTCCGACGGTCTGCCTCGTGCACGACTGCCAGGTCATCGACGGCGACGTCACTCCCGGACCGTTCGACGTGACGATCGATGTCGTCGTCACTCCTTCGGGTGTGCACACGACACGCTGCTCGTGGCCGCGCCCGACGGGGATCACCTGGGATCGCCTTGACGAAGAGCTCCTCGACGAGCTCGCGTATCTCGCCGAACTGCAGCGGCGGAAATCGCCGCGACCCTTTCTCGCCAAGGAGTCGGTGTGACACTCGACAACGCGGCTGCGCATCGAAGGCGCATCTGGGAGGCGCTGCGCGATGTCGCGCGTCCCGACTCGCGGTTCCACTGGGACTTCTCGTCGTTCATCTGCGACTTCGAGGGTAGCGACGCGGCAACCGAACGCGTGCGTGAGCTCGACGGGTGGAAGCGCGCGGCACGCGTCTTCATCACTCCCGACAACTCCACCGAGCTCTTGCGTCGGGCCGCGCTGCGCGACGGCAAGATGCTGCTCGTCACCACCTACGCCATTCGGCGCGGGTTCCTCCAAGTCGATCCCGCAGTCGTGCCGCCGTCAGAGATCTCCTACGCCGCGACCCTCGACGGGCTCGATCGCTATGCAAGGCCGGTCTCGATGCACGATCTGCAAAGCGGCGATCCGATCCGGTTGCTCGTGACCGGTGGTTCCGCGGTGAGTCGCAACGGGATCCGGTTCGGGAAAGGCCACGGATACTTCGATCTCGAGTGGGCGATGCTCAGTGAGATCGGTCTGATCGACGTGCACAGCGAAGTCGTCGACATGGTGCACGACGTCCAGTACGTCGACGAGGATCTCGACGGCGAGGTCCACGACGTTGCGGTCGACTGGATCGTGACTCCGACGCGCACCCTGCACGTCGATGGGCTCGTCCGCAAGCCCGGGAGGGTGTTCTGGGACCTCCTCGTCGGCACCGAGCACGAGCACCTTCCGCCCGTCGACGAGCTCCGTCGGATGCGCTCGGAACGGTCGTCGTGACCGGCATCGTGCTCACTGGCGTGGGCAAAGTGTTCGCGGGCCGTAATCAGGAGGTCGTCGCGCTCGAAGGCATCGAGTTGAACCTCGAGCGCGGGTCGTTCACCGCGCTGATCGGACCGTCTGGATGCGGCAAGTCGACGTTGCTCCGGGTCATGGGCGATCTCGAGCAGCCCACGACGGGAACCGCTGCGATCCATGGAGAGCCTCCGCGCGCTGCGGCAAGCCGGAAAGATCGGCGTCGCGTTTCAGGACCCGTCCTTACTCCCGTGGCGCGACGTGCGCGCCAATATCGGGCTGACGCTCGAGGTGTTGCGGCGTAAACCACCGTCGGCCGCGATCGACACGCTGATCGACCTCGTCGGACTCACGGGATTCGAGCACGCACTTCCGGGGCAACTGTCAGGCGGGATGCGGCAGAGGGTCGCGATCGCACGCGCGCTCGCCATCGAGCCGGAAGTGCTTCTTCTCGACGAGCCGTTCGGTGCCCTTGACGAGTTGTTGCGTCGATCGATGAACCTCGAGCTGCAACGCATCTGGCTCGAGCGTCAAGCCACGACCGTGCTCGTCACGCACTCGATCGCCGAAGCCGCGTTCCTCGCGGACCGGGTGGTCGTCATGAGTCCGCGACCCGGGCGCGTCGTCGAGGTCGTCGACATTCCGTTCGCAGCGTCCGCGCCAGCCGGAATTGCTTCGTGACCCGGCGTTTCACGCGGTCTCCGACCGGCTTGCCGAGGCGCTCTTCCAGATGCCGGCCGAGGTGGCCGGTCACATCGGCTGATCGTCGTGCAGCCGTCACGTAAGGGCGCCGCGATCGCGTTGACGGTAACGGTGATCCTGTGGGAGATAGTCGGGCGCTTCGAACTCGTCGGTCACGGCGCGTTCCCGGCGCTGAGCGATATTGCGCACCAGTTCTGGATCGATCGCGCCGACTATCCCGCGCACGTGCTTGCGACATTGCATGAAGCCGCGCTCGGCTTCTTGTACGGCAACGTCATCGCGTTGCTCCTCGCCGCGCTCTTCGTGCAACTGCCGGTCGTCGAGCGCGCGGCACGCGGGGTCGTCGTTTCCCTGTTCTGCCTCCCGCTCGCCGTCGCCGCGCCCATTGTCGGGCTCGCGTTCAGCGGCATGACCGCAAAGATCGTCCTCGCCGCGCTCGCCGTCTACTTCCCGACGCTCACCGCGACGGTTGTGGGGATGCGATCCATCGCGCCCGCCCAGGTAGATGTCCTGCGATCGGTCGGTGGCGGGAGTGGCGACGTCTTCTTGCGGCTCCGGCTGCGCACGGCCCTGCCCGGATTCCTCGCCGGGCTCCGGATCGCGGCGCCGGGGGCGATGCTCGGCGCGATGCTGGGCGAGTTTCTCGGCGGCCGCCACGGACTCGGGGTGTACTTGCTCGGTTCGCTCGGACAGGCGAACCCGGCGCGGCTGTGGGACATCGGCATCGTCGCCACCGTCGTGTCGTCATGTTTCTACGCGGTGTTCGCGTTGATCGGTCGGCGTATCACCGGCCGAACCGTCGATTCGGTCGTGTCGACGAGCATCTCCGCGGACCTGCTCACGGCCGGCGAGGCCAGGGGTCGATCACCGCTGGCACGCGCCGGTTGGCGCGTCGGCATGGGACTCTTGTCCCTGGTGGTCGTCATAGCGGGCTGGGTGCTCTTCATCCACTCGACCGGGCTTCCCTCGACACTTGCGAAGTCGCCAACTGACGTCTGGCGCTACCTGTACAGCGTCCCGTCCGCGGCCGACCACCGCCACGCGTTGTTCGGTGCGTTGGAACACACGCTCTCCGTCTCGGGAATCGGATTGGTGCTCGGACTCGGCGCGGCGTTCGCGTTGGCGACCGTCCTCAGCCTGCGACCGACTGCCGCGGCAGCGCTGCTTCCGTTCGCGTTCGTCAGCCAGACGATGCCGATCATCGCTCTGGTGCCGATCATCGCGATCGTGTTCGACCGCGGCATCGCGAGCACGCTCGTGATCACCGTTTCGGTCACCTTCTTCCCGAGCTTCGTCGCCATCTCGCAGGGACTTGCGCTGGCACCGCAGGGGGCGATCGATGTCCTCGAGTCGGTCGCGGCGCGTCCCTGGCAGATCTTGCGCAAGGTGAGCGTGCCGAACGCGCTTCCCTACCTGTTCGCATCGGCTCGGCTCGCGGCGCCGCCGCGCTGCTCGGCGTCATCCTGGCCGAGCAATTCATCACCCGGCAGGGGATCGGCGACTTGATCGGCCAGGCCCGGGGAGAGCTCGACTACTACGTGCCGTGGGCCGTTGCTGCCGTCGTCGCCATCGTCAGCGTCGCGCTCTACAGCGGCGTCGGCGCGATCGAGCAACGAGTGCTACGGCGGCGCTCGACCGGCTGAAATCGTAAGCTCGGGCGCGACGCACGCCTACCGGCGATCGGAGCGGGTCGCGGAGCAGGCGTTCCGCTCAGTCGGTGCGCGGTTCGCGCGGTGTGATCTGTGTTGGTGTCAACTCCGACCGAACGATCGGCGGCGTGAGCCTGTTCCGCGAGTTGTTTGATCGCTCGGAGTCGGCGGTCCCAACGGTTGGCGACCTCGGACAACGCGCCGGTTGCTTCGGCGAGGCGTTGTTCGCGGACCTCGTAGCGGACCTCGCGTCCTTGACGGTGTCCGTCGATCAGTCCTACTCGCTGCAGGAGCGAGAGATGTTTGGAGATCGCCTGGCGGCTGACGGGCATATCCGCGGTGAGGGTTGTCGCCGTGGCGTGACCGCGGGCAACGAGGAGGTCGAGCAGTTTGCGGCGCGTCGGATCCGCCATCGCTTCCCAGAGGTCGTCGTCATCGGAGGAATCGCTCATGGTGACGATGCACGCCCCGACGCAAAGAGGTCCCGCAAGCGGTCTCCCTGGACTTCCCAACCGTGACTGTGATCCTCGAAGAACTGCTGCTTCTCGGTGTCCGCCATGTCCATCTGATCGAGGCCGGACTCGACGACGCGCAGTCGCGTCCGTTCTTCGCCGTCCGCGACGAGTGTGAAGGTGACGAGCGTCGAGTTGGATTCCGTCGCGCGCTCGCCGGGGGGATACACCCAACGATACGAGAAACGGTGCGGACGATCGGCGGCGACGACCGTGATGCCGACGATGTGGGGCTCGTCGGTGCCGGCCCGGAACGTGAGCGAGCCGGTCGCGCCGGGTCGCGCTTCGATGTCGGCCACATCGCTGAACCAGGTGCGGATCAGGTCCGGTTCGGTGATCGTGCGCCACACGACCTCCACCGGAGCTTCGATCTCGATGTCGCGCTCGATCGTGTAGTTGTTCATGGGCCCACTCTCGTTCGCAACCTGGGTACGGAGGTTCGTCAAGATCAGGCCGACGCGTCCGCGCGGCTCGTTCGGTCGGCCTTCGCCGGTCTCGAGAAACTGGTGCAGGCTGGGCATGAAGTGGTTCCAGCCGGCGCGGCACTGGTCGAAGCACGGAAGCGTGGGTCGCAACCCGATGTGGCGGAATTCGATGGCGGAGGTTCCGTCGCTGCTCGGCCGCACCGAGAACGAGGGCTTCGTGCCGACCCAGTCGGACATCACGGGACAGTCCGTCACCAACCAGGTGACATTGCTCGTTCCCGGATCGCGGTCGATCGTGACGACCACGGCGGGGGCGTCGCCGCCCATGAAGAGTTGCACCGCGTCGCCGTGACGCTCGGACCGGGTCACGGCAGTCCACCAGCGGCTGATCACGGTCTCGTCGGTGAGGGCCTCGATGATCTGCGCCCGGGGAACGTGCACCTGCATTTCGTAGGTGTAGTCGTCCGTAACTGCGGTGGAAGAACGTGCGGACGGTGAACGTGTGGTCATGATGTCTCCTTTGTTGCAGCTCCGCCGGGGCGCTTCCCGTACGTGCAACCAATCCTTGCACGTTGAGGACCAACGCGCAACCATTAGTTGCGCGATCGGGGATCGGCCGAAAACGCCGCCTCCGACTGCTCACTCGCCGAGGGCGCGACATCGCCGAGTCCATACCGACGTGCGGGCGCTTTATTCGCCGCGCGGAACCGTTCCCGACGATGATCGAAATGCGGGTTCAGCGCGGCGCGGCGTCGCGATGCCCCGCTCGTTCACCGCGATACGCGTAGCCGCGACTACTCCGTTCGAACGCTGTTCGAGCGTTGTCCGAACAACCGGGCATTGTGTGCGCCTACAGCCGACCCGAGGCGGGGAGGCCGGTGCCGTACGGGCAGAGTTGCAGGCGCTGGCCGCTGATGGTGTGCGGCGCAAGATAGACGATCTGGCCGTGTTCATGTTGTCCGCACTCGGTCGAGGCGTCGCGTGGTTCGACGAGTCGGGCGCGGCCCTGCACTTGAACCGTCCAGCCGATGTGTGCGGTGCTGTCAATTGCGTCCGTGGCGAACGCGACGACGCTGTTGTCGAGGGAACGCTGGCTCAGTCGGTATTGGCCGAGACAGTATCGCGAGCTCATCGCGATCGACCCGGTACTCGACGGGAAAGATCGCAGGCAGGGCATCAACGGACAGCGCGACGCGACCGAACCACCCGTCTCGGAGGAGGTCCCAACATGCGGACGTCGTGATCGCGTTCTCGCTCGACGACTCCATTCGCCGATTTTCGGCTCACGGCGGAAGGTCCCGCAAAGGCCGAAAGTCACTTTGCTGCCGGGCCAGACCGCCCCTCCGCCGCGCGGTACGTGCCGATCGTGACTACCTTCGACCGTGATGGAGCATGAACACTGCGATGCCTGCGGCTTCGACGGGGCCCGTTACGACGACGCCTCGCTACTGGGGGCGTTGCGGGCCCTGGGACAGCGATGGCGATCGTTGCTGTCCGAGGCCGGTCCCGAACTTCGGGAGCGTCCCGAGTCGGAAGTCTGGTCGGCGCTCGAATATGCCGCGCACAGCCGAGACATCACGACGTTGCATGTGTTCGGAGTCGAACAGGCCCTCACGCTCGACGAACCGTCGTTCCCGCCGATCGCGGACGATCTCGTCGATTCCGCGGCCGGGAGCTACGGCGGCGCCGACCCCGAAGCTGTCCTCGGCGCGCTCGAGAACCAGGCGAAGCGTCTCGCGCAACTCGCCGACGATGCCGGACCTGATCGCTGGTCGCGTGGTCTGACCATCGGAGCGAACCGAAGCGACGTGCACCGCCTGCTCGAACATGCGTTGCATGACTCGCTACATCATCTGGACGATGTCGAGCCGCGGGCTTGCTCGTCTACGTGGCTAGCAGCCAACCGATCGGCAAGGGAATGCATTCCTGCTCTTGCCCACCCGTCGCTCGCCTCGAAGCCCGCATCACCGTGGAGTTCGGTGACGCCGACGAGGGGCGCACCGGTCCTCGCGACGAGTTCGATCATGCAAGAGGAGGATTCCTTCGGTGGGACGCCCGGGCGTGGGGGCGACGTCAGCTTGGATCATCGGTCTCCTTCGGCGTCGACGGTCCGCTGCCTTCCCACTTCTTGATCTGGTCGAGCAGCCAACCGTTTTCCCAGAAGCTGACGTCGCCGCCGTGATCGAGCAGGTATCGGTGGGCACCGAGCATGAGCGCGCCGACACGCGCGACTCGCCGGGTGCTGCTCGTGTAATCGCTTCGCCGAGCCGGATGGCAAGAACGGCGTCACCTCGGCCGAGCGCGGCCTCGGCAGCGTTGGAGCGCGGCATCCGCGCCCGCGGCGTCGACCAGTTCGGCCAGTGCCAGGCCGGACGAGTCGGGGTACAGCTCAGTGGTGGATTGCAGCGTGAACCACCCGACGTAGGTCTCCCAGAGCGTGCGCACGGCCCACGAGACCTTGCCGTACCCCTGGCCCACGCGCAGCTCGGGGGGGAGCTCGATCTCGTTCATGAGCGTCCAGACATCGACCCCGGCGTTGAATCCTTCGAGTGCACGCCGGTGCACGTGGTCCACCGCGCCGTGCAAACGCTCGAGTGACGCGTCGATCAGGTCCGCCCCGACGATCGGTTCGT
Source organism: uncultured Actinomycetes bacterium (assembly GCA_963784845.1). Taxonomy (GTDB): domain Bacteria; phylum Actinomycetota; class Acidimicrobiia; order IMCC26256; family PALSA-610; genus PALSA-610. The sequence goes on from CAWASN010000007.1 coordinate 960,315, forward strand.
GCCGTCCGGTGACGAGCACTTCGGGTCGGAGCTCACGGACCTTCCGCACGCTCTGCAGGTACGGCTGGACGAACCGGTAGCGGTCGCCGCGGATGGTGTTGAGGTTCGGGAAGTGCGGGAAGAGCGGACCGAAGAGATTGCTGATCAACGCGGTGCGTTGCTCCGGCAGCCACACGATCGCGCTGTCGGTCGTCTCCCCGACGGCTGCGATGAGCTCGATGTGCAGACCGTCGACGGTGAGGCCGAGTCGTTCGGCGAAGGTGATGTCCGGTGTCGGCTCCGACTGGGCCATCGAGACGCCCGGGTTCTCCTTGTAGATGCGGCGGGCGTCGGTGCCGAGCGTGTCGAACCAGATGCCGGCGGTGCGCATGCGCAGTTCGCGGATGCGTGCGTCGTCGGCCTGGCACGCGAGGTTGTTTGCCTGCGCGACGTAGACGGTGCCGGGCTCCTTGAACAGGTCGACCCCGCCGAGGTGGTCGACGTGGCCCTGCGTGGTGATGACGTAGCGCGTCGGACCGGGGCGAATGGCGTCGAAGACGCGCTTGTGGTGTGGTGCTTCGTAGCCCATGCCGGTGTTCACGATCACCCGTCCGCTGCCGGTGAGCAGCATGTACGCGGCGGTGTTACCGCCCGATCGGAAGATGATGTCGCCGATCGGATACGCGGGATCGTCGTAGACCGCTCGCAGCAACTCCCTGCCGGGACACGTGTCGATGAGGTGATCGACCTGTTCCTGGATGTTCACCGGACCTCGATCCGTACGTCGAAGCGGTCGAGGTAGGCGGCGAACCGGGACCGCACCTCGTCGGGTGTCGTGTGAAAGTCGCCGCGCAGGTCGTAGACGACCCGTCCACCGCGGTCGCGCGGGTTCGCGTCCCGGTAGGCCGCGATCTGGTTGCGCGCGCGGTCGGTGAGCGCTATGCGCGCTCGCTCGTAGACGCGTTCGAGCGTGCTCATCTCGTCGGCCATGTACTCGTGGAACAAGACGTCGATCGTGCGGTCGTCGGGGAGAAGGTGGCGGTCGCGCAGCGACGCGTCCAGCAGCAGCCCGATGCGCTCGGTCCAGTAGTCGCGGTACCACTCGGGTTTGGTCGTGCGGTACGTGGTGCGCGCGCCATAGCAGTCCATGGTGATCGTCGACTGCACGACCGCGACCGGGTCGCGATGGGTGATGACGATCGTCGCGTCGGGAAAGGTCGTGAGCAATGGACCGAGCTGTTCGAGATGTTGCGGCGACTTCAACACGTAGCGCTCGCGCGGGTGGTACCACTGGAGGATCTGCAGCACTGTCTTCATGTAGGCGTAGTGGCACGTCTGGTCGTGCGCGAGGTAGTAGTCACGCCACCGCGGCGCCCGAGCCACCCATTCCAGGTTGTACGACGAGAAGTCGGGCAGTTGCAGCTCGATCTCCTCGTGGACGTGGTCGGGTTCCATGGGGTGCATCGCCGCGACGAGCGGTGCTGCCGCCTGCATCGCCTGCCACGCACCGTCGCAGCGTGTCCAACGCGGATCGACGCCGTCGATTGAGGCCGGCTCGTTCGGGTTCCGCACCGGCTCGTACGACTCCCACAACGGCAAGGACCGAAAACGCGTATCGGCTGCGAGCAGGTTCACGAGATGCGTCGTGCCGGAGCGGGGAAGCCCGACGACGATCACCGGCCGCTCGATCGGAATCTCGAGGATCTCCGGGTGGCGGCGGAGCAAGTCGCGGATCAGCAGCCGGTTCGCCGCGTAGCGGACGCAGTCGCCGAACATCACCATGCGACCGATGCCCGTGCGGTCCTCGTCGGCATCCATCTCGGCGAGCCACAGGCCGAGCCGTTCGGTGAAATCGTCGGGTCCGAAGTCGTCGAGCGCGGTACGGACGATCGCTGCTTCGCAGACCCGATCGACGGTCAAGGCGGTGTGGCGCGATTCGCCGTACTCGATCGCGAGCCGCTGTACGTCGTTGAGCACCGGCGCGGCCAGGTCGTCGATGCGGATCTCGGCGGTCATCGTCGGCTTCCGATCACTCCGCGAGATAGCCGCCGTCGACGGCGAGGACGGACCCGGTGGTGAACGCCGACGAGTCGCAGCACAGGAACAGCACCGCGGCCGCGACTTCCTCGGGCGTTCCCATCCGATGGATCGCGCCCTTGGCGACCTCGGCTTCGAGCATCTCCGGGAACGACTTCATCGGCGCGGTCATGCGGGTGTCGATGACCCCCGGTGCCACCGCATTGACGCGAATGCCGTCGCCGGCCCAGTGCACCGCGAGGTTGCGGGTCAGCGCCAGCAACGCCGCCTTGGCCGCCGAGTACCCCGGCACGATCGTCGTCGAACGGAACGCGGTCATGGAGACGATGTTGACCACGCTCGCACCGCCCGCCATTGTGCTCGTGGCGAGCGCGGTACGCGACCGCACCGTGAGACGCATCGCGCCTTCGACATTGAGGCCGAGCGCCGCCGAGAACGCGTCGGGGTCCCATTCGTCGCGGCCGTCGGGGAAGGTCGCGCCGGCGTTGTTCACGATCACGTCGAGTTTGTCGAGGCCATCCGCGAGCGCGTCGATCGCTGCGGTGTCGCGCATCTCGAGGCGGCGATACCCGAACGCCGACACGTCGGTGTCGTAGTCGGCGGCCAAGGCGCGGCGTGCCGGTAACCGTGACCGACGCGCCGGCGACCGCGAACGCGGAGGCGACGGCGTGGCCGATACCGCTCGTACCGCCGGTGACCAATACCGATGCCCCGTCGAAGTCGAAGTCCAGCCGGTTCGTCATGTGTCACCGTCGATCGTGATCATCGCTTTCCCGCAATCCTTGGAGCCGTCGAGGAGGGCGAATCCCTGATCGAACTCCTCCAGGGCGAAGGTGTGGGTGATCAGCATCGACAGGTCTCGCCGCTCCAGCAACTCGATCGCGTCCTCGAACCGCGGCGGGTACTCGAACGAACCCCGAATCGTGAACTGCTTCATCAACACGAGCACGAAGTTGACGGGGACCGGCGCGTAGTGCAGCGCGACCACCGCCATCCGTCCTCCGAAACGTCCGTTCTGCAGGATCTCGCCGATCACACGGTCGGAGCCCGACGCCTCGATGAACGCGTCGGTCGCGGGTGTCGGGCCGAACATGAAGGGCGCGGTGCCGTGGAGCCGGGCCAACTCCGCCCACGCGTCGACCTCGGTTGGATCGACGGTGTTCGACGCCCCGACCGCCCGCGCCAACTCGAGACGCGGGCGGCTCGGGTCGATCGCGACGACGTCGTCGATTCCGCGATCGGCGAGCGTTGCGATCGCCGTCAGACCGATCGGGCCGCACCCGAACACCGCGACCTTGTCGCCCCGTGCGACGTTCGCCTGGTTCACCGCCTGCATGCCTACGGCCAGCGGTTCGGCCAACGCCGCCACCCGCAACGGCATCCCTTCAGGCACGCGGAACAGCCGCCGGCCCTTGGCGGCTTCCCGCACGAGCAACAACGGCGTGAGCCCACCTTCGGTCGCGCCGCTTCCCATCGGGCCGTGCTCCTCGCCGGAGGGATAGACGACCACACGTTCACCCACGTACGCGTCGGTGACCTCGTCGCCGACCCACTCGACCACGCCCGCGATCTCGTGGCCGAGCGCCATGGGCTTACCGGTAAGGCCACCCATATGAACGTACGACACGTCGCTGCCGCAGATTCCACAGGCCGCGACCCGCACGAGAGCGTCGCGCGGGCCGGGTGTCGGATCCGGCACGTCATCGAGGCGGACGTCGTTCGGCCCGTGGACACGGATTTGCTTCATCGTCGGGTCACCACCCGGTGCGGGGCCACGGCGTGGCGGCGAGGACGGCGGGGCCGAGCACCGTCGAGAACGACCGACACCACGTCCGCGATCCACGCGCCGTCGATCTCGTGCGCAGCACCGCGTAACGCGACCTCCAACACAGGACCGCAGATCAGTGCGACGAGTACGCCGGTGTCGACATCGGCGCGGATTTCGCCGTCGGCCTTCGCCCGTTCGATCCGGTCGGCAGTTCGCCGCGATGCCGTCGCGGCGTCGCGGGCGCGGGCGGCCCGTTCGCGTCCCGACTCACTCACCAGGCCGACGAGCGCGGCCAATGCCGCCGGGCGGCAGATCTTCTCGGCCGCCCAGCCCGTCATCATCACGAGGTCGGCTGCGAGATCTCCCGTGTCGGCGACCACGTCGTCACCGTCGGTCCGAAACACCGCGTGCATGACGAGGTCGGACTTCGAGGCCCACCGGCGATAGATCGCGGCCGTCGTCGTGTTCGCCCGCTCGGCTATAGCCGTGAGCGCGAGGTCGCCGTACCCGCGTTCTTCGAGGAGCGCGACAGTTGCATCCACGATCGCGTCATCGAGGCGGGCGTCGCGCGGACGCCCGGCCGCGGACCGTCGGTCGGATCCCCCATCCATTCCGATACAAGGTACATCGTAATGAGGGTCGACACCATACGCCGCGTGTTCAGGGGACGCCTCGGCCCGGCGTGAAGGTCCTACGCGCCCGGGCCGAGGACCTTGGACTCTGGCTGACGTTTGGGGGTTGATGGAGGTTGTGGGGGTGCGTCCTACGGCTGTCGGAAGGTAGTTGTCGGATGGGCGAGAGCGCCATCGTCGTGGAGAGCCTGACGAAGCGGTTCGGCTCGTTCGTCGCGGTCGATGAGATCGATCTCGAGGTCCCGCTCGGCAGCGTGTTCGGTCTGTTGGGACCGAACGGTGCGGGCAAGACGACGGTCATCCGGATCCTGACGACGATCCTGCGGGCCGACCGCGGTCGGGCGACGGTGCTGGGCGTCGATGTTGCCCGCGAGCCGGCGGCGGTACGTCGCCTGATCGGGTTGGCGGGCCAGTTCGCCGCGGTCGACGCGAACCTGACGGGCCGCGAGAACCTTCGGCTGATGGGTCGCCTCGGCCAGCTGCCCCGCCGCGAGTTCCGTCCTCGGGTCGAGGAACTGCTCGAACGCTTCGAGTTGCTCGACGCGGCCGCGTCACCGGTGCGGACCTACTCGGGTGGGATGCGGCGTCGCCTGGATGTGGCCGCTGCGCTGGTGTCCCGTCCGCCGGTGTTGTTCCTGGACGAACCGACGACCGGGCTCGATCCGCACAGTCGCAACCAGTTGTGGGACCTCGTCCGAGAGCTCGTCGCGGCGAACACGAGTGTCTTGCTGACGACCCAGTACCTGGAGGAGGCGGATCGGTTGACACAACGTGTCGCGGTAATCGATCGGGGTCGGGTGATCGCGAATGACAGCCCCACGAACCTCAAGTCGCTTGGCAGCACCGCGATCGAACTGACACTGGCGGACGAACCCACCGCAACGCGGGCCTCGGCGATCGTCGCCCGCGCGGTCCCGGGTGATGTCGAACGAAACGGACGGGTGGTTCGCTTCACCTCGAACGACGGAACCCGGCTCCTCATCGAGGTTCTACACGCGCTCGACGTACAGCGAATCTGCCCCAACGGATTGGAGGTACGTGAACCGAGCCTCGATGACGTCTTCTTGTTGCTCACCGACCGTCGCCCGCACCAAGACGCCGGCGACGCCGCGGCGACCGCCCTGGTCGGCACCGGTCCGTCGTGACGGTCACCGCCTTCCCCGTTGCCCGCCCGACCCGCGGGCGCGCGATCGCCGGCACACGAGACGCGCTGGCAATCGCGGGACGGAACCTCACCGCGCTGCGCAGAGTGCCGAAGCTGCTCGTGTTCTCCACGATCCAGCCCCTCGTATTCGTACTGTTGTTCCGATACGTGTTCGGCGGCGTCGCCGCGCTGGCCATCCCAAACGTTCATTACGTCGATTTCCTCATGCCCGGCGTGTTCGTCCAAACCGCAGTGTTCGGCGCCATGAATACCGCTGTCGGGCTCGCAACCGATCTGCAATCCGGACTGCTCGAACGCTTCCGCTCCCTGCCGATGGCCCGATCGGCAGTGCTCGCCGGCCGCACCATCGCCGACCTCGCCCGGAACGTGTTCGTCGTCGCACTCATGGCCGGCGTCGGATTCGCGGTCGGATTCCGGTTCCACATCGGGGTGGTGCCGTTCATTCTCGCCATGCTCCTCGTGCTGTTGTTCGGACTCGCGTTGTCGTGGGTCTGCGCGGTCGTCGGACTCGCAGTCGGTGACCCCGAAACCGCCCAAGCCGCGGCCTTCCCCGTCCTCATGCCCCTCGTGTTCGCCTCGTCCGCGTTCATCCCTGTCACCACCATGCCCTGGTGGCTGCAAGGATTCGCCCGCCACCAACCCGTGTCCGTCACTGCATCCGCAGTACGCGCCCTCGTGCTGGGCGGACCGACCAGCACCTATGTCTGGCAATCCGTCGCCTGGCTCGTCGGCATCATCGTCGTCTTCGCGCCGCTCGGCGTGTGGCGCTACCGTCATGCCGTTTAGATCTCGGCCCGCCGATGCGCCGGGTGGCGGTCGATCGATCAAGCCGAAGGCGCCATGGGCGCGACCCGAGTGCGATCCCGGGTAGGAAGGTCGAAGCCTGCAGTGCGAATGCCGGCGCGAGCCTCGCTCGCGCGCGTGCTGCGGTGTTCAGGACGGGTCGAGGACGACGCGGCGCGTATCGCCTTCATCGCGTGGTTCTCCCTTTCGGCCCGGCGCGACGCGGCGGACGGGGCCTCGTGCTCGGACCGTGGTCCCGAGCTGACCGACGCGAGACAGAAGTCGACCACGTGATCGATCTGCGCACGGGTCGGGCGTACGCGTTCCCACAGGCAGTCGGACAAAAGGCCGACCGCGGCGTGGGCCACCAACATGGCAGTCGTCGGCGGATCGCTGCCGCCCAACTGCTCGAACGGCTCGTGCAAGAGCGTTGCGAGCGATGCAGCCGGGGACACGCGGTGCACCCCGACCCGCTCGGTGAGCGCTCCGCCGTTCCACAGCACGGCGCGCGTGGTCGCCGCGACATCGTCGTCGGTCGCCTGCCCCATCACGCCCTCGACCCACTGCCGCACCTGTTCCTCCGGCGTCGATGCCTTTTCCATCTGGTGACGGAGGTAGCTCGCAAGGCGGACCGAGCCGTCTTCGAGGATCGCGGCGACGAGCGCTTCCTTCGACGCGAAGTGACGGTAGAAGGCATCGTTCGAAAGACCTGCGGCCGCCACGATGTCGGCGACGCGGGGGCTGGACGCCGTTCCGCAGTTGCGCATCACCTCGAGCCCCGCATCGAGCAGCCTGCGCACCTCGTTGGCGTACTGCTCTTCGCGCCTCGCGACTCCACGTTGCGCGATCACGCCGGCCACGTCCCCGACCGGCCGGTCCGGGGACCCCGGGAGAATTGCGTTCTGTGACATCAGAATCATATTCTGGCACACTGCCGCGAAGGGGGATCGCACATGGCGTGGGACTTCGAGACCGAACCCGAGTTCCAGGCGCAGCTCGACTGGGTCGACGCCTTCGTACGCGAGGAGGTCGAGCCGCTCGACCTCGTCTGGCGGGGCCTGGAATTCACCCCGCTCGACGAGACGCGCCGGCGTGCGATCGACCCGTTGAAGGACGAGGTGCGGCGGCGCGGGCTGTGGGCGACTCACCTCGGTCCCGAGCTCGGCGGCCAGGGTTACGGGCAACTGAAGCTTGCGCTGCTGAACGAGATTCTCGGACGGTCCTCCTGGGCGCCGATCGTGTTCGGTTGCCAAGCGCCGGACACCGGCAACGCCGAGATCATCGCTCACTACGGCACGCCGGAACAGAAAGAGCGTTATCTCCGTCCGCTGCTCGACGGCGAGATGTTCTCCTGCTACTCGATGACCGAGCCGCACGCGGGCGCGGACCCGACGATGTTCACCACACGAGCCGAGCGCGACGGCGACGAGTGGGTCATCAACGGCTGGAAGTTCTTCTCGTCGAACGCCCGGACCGCGTCGTTTCTCATCGTCATGGCGGTAACGAATCCCGAGATCAGCGCGTACCAGGGCATGTCCATGTTCCTCGTTCCCACCGACACACCCGGCATCGACATCGTCCGCAACGTCGGGCTTGCCGGTGAGCCCGAAGGTGAGGGTTCACACGCGCTCATCCACTACGACAATGTGCACGTGCCGAGCGACGCGTTGCTCGGCGGCGAGGGGCAAGCGTTCGCGATCGCACAGACCCGGCTCGGCGGCGGCCGCATCCACCACGCGATGCGCACGATCGGCATGGCGAACAAAGCGCTCGACATGATGTGCGAACGGGCGCTCAGTCGCACGACACAAGGAAGCATCCTGGCCGACAAGCAGTTCGTGCAGGGCTACATCGCCGACTCGTACGCGCAGCTCGTCCAATTCCGCCTGTTCGTGCTGTACGTCGCCTGGTCGATCGACAAGCACAACGACTACCGCAAGGTGCGCAAGGACATCGCGACTGCGAAGGTCGTGATGCCCACCGTCTTGCACGACGTCGCGTGGCGGGCCATGCAGGTACACGGTGCGCTCGGTGTCAGTAACGAGATGCCGTTCTTCTCCATGGTTCTTGCCGCCGGCGTCATGGGGCTCGCGGACGGCCCGACCGAGGTGCACAAGGTCACGATCGCCCGTCAAGTGCTGCGCGGCTACCGCCCGAGTGACGACATGTGGCCAACGCAGCACATCCCGAAGTTGCGCGACGCGGCGCGCGCCAAACTGGCCGAGTACCTGGAGCACGAGGTGGGGAACCTGTGAGCCCTGTGATCGATGTCGAGCGCCTCGGCGCCTGGATGGACGAGGCCGCACTTCCGGGCCAAGGCGAACCGATCGAGCAGCGTTACGTCTCCGGCGGATCGCAGAACGAGATCTACGAGTTGCGGCGCGGCGACCTGCACTGCGCGATCCGCATCCCCCCGGCGTCCGCACCTGCGACGCGAGACGACGGCATCGTGCGCGAGTGGCGCATCACCGAGGCGTTGGACGGCACCGACGTACCGCATACGGGAGCCGTCGCGCTCTGCACCGACCCCTCGGTGTTGGGTCGCACCTTCTACTTGATGGGTTTCGTCGACGGTTGGTCGCCGATGGGGCTCACCGACGGCTGGCCGGCCCCGTTCGACACCGATATCGAGGCGCGCAAGGGGCTCGCGTACCAGCTCGTCGAAGGCATCGCGCTCCTGTCGAAGGTCGACTGGCGAGCCAAGGGCCTTGCCGACCTCGGTCGTCCCGACGGTTTCCACGAACGCCAAGTCGACCGCTGGACCGCGTTCTTGGAGCGCATCAAAGGTCGCGACCTGCCCGGCTTCGACGAGGCCGCGGCGTGGCTGCGCGGGCATCGCCCGATCGACTTCATCCCGGGGCTGATGCACGGCGACTACCAATTCGCCAACGTGATGTACCGCAACGGCGCGCCGGCGCGACTCGCGGCGATCGTCGACTGGGAGATGGGGACGGTCGGCGACCCGAAACTCGACCTCGGCTGGACGGTGCAGAGCTGGCCCGAGGACACCAACGCGCCCGACGCCGCCGGATCGAGCTACGTCGACATGGTGGGGATGCCGTCGCGCGACCAGGTGCTCGCGCACTACGCGCAGGTGTCCGGCCGCCAGGTCGACGACATCGACTACTACCTGATCCTCGCGAAGTGGAAGCTCGCCGTCGTGCTCGAACAGGGCTATCAACGCGCCTCGGACGATCCGAAGCTCCAAGCATTCGGCCCCATCGTGCTCGACCTGATGAAGGGCGCGGCCGAGCTCGCCGCGACGACGGACTACAAGGGATGACCGATGCCGCGCCGCTCGCACGCGAGCAACGAGGCGCAGTTCTCATCGCGCGGCTCGACCGTCCACAGGCGCGTAACGCGCTCGACGCCCGACCTCATACGCGCGATCGGTAGTGCCATCGTCGACGCGGAACGCGACCCCGAAATACGAGCGGTCGTGCTCACGGGCAGCGGCGATCGTGCGTTCTGCGCGGGCATGGACCTGCGCGCCTTCGCGGCCGGCGACGCCTTCGGACTGGGCGACGACGACATCGCGCGCGCATTCCATCGACTACTCGAGGGGCGAAGTCACCGTGCCGCTCGTCGGCGCGGCAAATGGCACGGCCGTCGCGGGAGGATTCGAACTGCTCCTCGGCTGCGACGTGATCGTCGCCGCCGAGCACGCGGCGTTCGGGCTTCCCGAGGTGCAACGCGGCCTCATGCCGGCCGGCGGCGGCACGTTCCTCGGGACCCGGATCCCGTTGAGCATCGCGCTCGAGATGGCACTCACCGGCGACCCGATCTCGGCCGCTCGCGCTTACGAGCTCGGCCTCGTCAATGCGGTCGTCCCCGGCGACGAGGTACTCGCACGCGCCGTCGAGATCGCCGACCGCATCGCGGGCAACGGTCCTCTCGCGGTCGGCGCGGTCAAGGAGCTCGTCCGGCTCGGGGTCGCCGACGTTGCCGGCGCGTGGGGGCGCCTGCGCGAGCTCCAGCCGGTCGTGTTCGGCAGCGAGGACGCGCGCGAGGGTGCGCAGGCGTTCGTCGAGAAGCGACCGCCGACGTGGCAGGGTCGGTGAGCTGAGGTTGCGCGCGGCGTTGTGCCGGCAATACGGCACTCCGCAGGTCGTACGCGTCGACGAGGTTCCGGTGCCGCCGCTCGCTCCCGCACACGTGCGTGTGCGGGTGCACGCAGCAGCCGTGAACTTCCCGGACGTGCTGCTCGTCGCCGAACAAGTACCAGCTCAGCGTGCCGGTGCCGTTCGTTCCCGGCAGCGAATTCGCAGGCGTCGTCGTCGACGCCGCCGACGACGTCACCGAGCACGCCGTGGGCGCACGCGTCTTCGGCTCATGCCTTCACGGCGCGTTCGCGGAAGAGGTGGTCGTGCCGGCCTCGTCGTTGTGCCTCGTTCCCGACGGCATCGACGACCGTCACGCGGCCGTGTTCGGCGTCGCCCATCGCACCGCATACAACGTCCTCCGATCGACCGCCGCGGTCGTGACCAGGCGAGGAGCTGATCGTGCTGGGCGCGGGCGGAGGCGTCGGGCTGGCGGCGGTGCAGCTCGGCAGCGCGCTCGGTGCGTCGGTAACAGCAGTCGCGTCGACGCCGGAGAAACTCGAGGTCGCCGCGGCCAACGGTGCCCGGCACCTCGTCGACCATCGCGGCGCGCCCTCTACGCGACGCGCTGCGCGAGCTCTTGCCGGCCGGCGGCGACGTCGTGGTCGATCCCGTCGGTGGCGACCTCTCCGAACCGGCGCTGCGCTCGTTGCGCTGGGGAGGCCGTTTCGTCACCGTCGGCTACGCGTCGGGCGTCATCCCGCGGATCCCGCTCAACCTCGTGCTCCTCAAGGGCGTGCACGTGCTCGGGTTCCAGTTCATCGACTTCGTTGCACACGCACCCGGCGAGCTCGACCGTAACGAGCGCGAACTGCTCGAATTGCTCGCCGACGGCCGCGCGGTGCCGCACATCGGCGCAACGTTCGCGCTCGACGACGTCGCCGATGCGTTGCAGTACGTCGCAGACGGCCGAACGATCGGCAAGGTCGTGCTCGACGTCGCGCCCGTCACTTGAGCAGGCCACGTTCGGAGCAGTCGACACGCCGCGACGGGCGTTGTCGGCTCCTGTACCGCTAGCGTGCGCCGACCGATTGGGCCCGGCGCCAGGTTGGTGCTTCGACCGGCGCGTGGTCCGCCGATGGCGACCGAGGAGCATTGGGATGCGCGTTCTCTGCACATCGACGCCGATGGAGGGTGTCGTAGGTCCGTTGTTGCCGATCGCGCATGCGTTGCGTGCGCGCGGCCACGAGGTGCTGTTGGCGGTCGGTCCCGACGTGCAAGGACGTGTCGAGGGCGCGGGGTTGGACGCGAGGGTCGTTGGTCCGCACGCGATGGAAGCGGTCATGCGTACCATGAGTGACCCCGCCGCCGCGGAATCGCCGGGCGCGGGCCCGACGTTCGGGTCGGTCATGTTCGGCGAGGTGTTCGCACCCGATCTGTTGCCGCAGCTGCGTGCGGTCGCCGACGAGTTCGTTCCGCACGCGGTGGTGCACCCGCCGGTGGAGGCGGCGTCGCCGATCGTTGCGGCCGAGCGCGACATCCCGAGCGTGACCTACGGCTTCGGGCAGCTCCTCGACGACGCGATGGTGCGCGCGCTGGCCGGCCGGGTCGCGCCGCTGTGGGAAGCGGCCGGTCTGGCTCCGGATGCGCACGCGGGGATCTACCGCGATTGTTTCCTCGACCCGTGCCCGCCCAGTATGAGGCTGGGCGCTGCCGCTCCGGCGCGCGTCGTGCAAGCGATCCGGCCCGAGATCCCGGGCGCAACCTCCGACCCGCTGCCCGCGGAGATCGCGTCGCTCGGTGAGCGTCCGCTGCTGTACGTGACGCTCGGTACGGTCCCGATCTTCAATCAGATGGCGGTGTTCGAGGTGCTGCTCGACGCCGTCGCCCGAGAGGACATCGACGTGGTCGTGACCGTAGGGGCCAACAACGACCCGGCGGCATTGGCTCCGCGGGCCGGGAACGTCCACGTGTACCAGTGGCTTCCGCTGCGGCCGCTGCTGGATCGCTGCGACGCGGTGATGTGCCATGGCGGGTCCGGCACCACGCTGGCGGCACTGAACGCCGCGCTGCCGCTGGTGATCGTCCCGATGGGCGCGGATCAGTTCGAGAACGCGCTCGCATGCGAGAACGCCGGAACGGCGCGTGTCGTGCGTCCCGGCGATGTCGAGGTTTCGTCGGTCCGTGAGGCCGTTCGCGCGGTGATGGCCCCGGAGAGCCCCCAACGCCGCGCCGCGCAACGACTGGCCGACGAGATCGCCGCCATGCCCGAGCCGTACGACGCGATGGCCGTCATCGAGACGCTCGCCGATTGAGCGGCGACCCGCACGCGTGCACGAGTGTGCGCGCCGACCGATGCCGTCGACGTTCGGGCGTGAGCGGTCAGCTCGGTTGAGCAGTCACCCAGCCGAGCTCCGAGGAGATGCGCACCCCGGTGCGCGGATCGTGGAGCGGAGCGATGACTTCGCTCATCGCTCGGCAGAAGTCGTCGTAGCCGACCGCTTCGATGGCCGGCACCGAGGGGCCGGCCGCCGCGAGCGCGCGCACGGCCGTCGCCACGTCGGGCCACTCGTTGGTCACGTCGACGGACCCTTGGCTCCGGATACAAAAGCGCGTCGTCCGCAGCATGTCCTCGACGACACGCTGGGTCTCACCCTGTCGCTTTGTCGCTGATTGGTGGCTCGGTGGGGACAGTTCGATGACCTTGAGGAAGTAGGGCAGGAGCCCGAGGCGGTCATAGGGTCCCCAAAACGTCATCCCGAACCGACCGCCATCGACGAGTACGCGTTTGACTTCTCGGAGTGCCGCCTCGCACCCGTTCCAGATTCCGTTGAAGGTCGTGACGACGTCGAAACTGTCGTCGTCGAACGGGAGCGCGAACATGTCGCCGACGTGGAAGTCTGCCGCGGGCGTGCGGGCGCGCGCGATGTCGACCAGGTCGGCGGACGCGTCGAGCCCCGCCACCGAAGCGCCCCGCCGATGCGCCGTGTTCGCCGCCAACCCCGAACCGCACGCCACATCGAGCAGACGGCTTCCATCGCCTACGCCGAGCTGATCGAACAGGATGTCGTTCGCGTGTCTGGCGTACGGTTCGAACAGATAGGCCCATTCCAGGGGTCGCGCGCCCCAGGCGCGTCCCGCTTCGGCCCAATCCACGCCCACCGGGTGCTTCGATGCGACGTCAGCCGAATCGGTCACGGCCCCTCCCGAGAGAGAACGATCGGTCGTACAAGGTAAAGTACGATCGGTCGTGCTAACTTGTCAAGTGATGACCTCGGACGAGCGCCCGCGCCGCAGGCGCACGAGAGCTGACGGCGACAAGACCCGCCGTTTGATCCTCGACACGGCGGTTCGCCTCGCGACGGTCGAGGGGCTCGACGGACTGAGCATCGGCAGACTGGCCGAGGCCACCGGAGTCAGCAAGAGCGGTCTCTACGCCCACTTCGGGTCCAAGGAGGAACTGCAGCTGGCGACGGTCCGAACGGCTCGGCGGCTGTTCATCGACGTCGTCGTCGCCCCCGCCCTCGCGGCGGAGGGGATCGACCGTCTGCGCGCCGCTGTGCGAGTCGTTCCTGTCCTACGTCGAGCATCGCACGCTGCCGGGCGGTTGTTTCTTCGCCGCGGCTGCCGCCGAGTTGGGCGCTCGGCCCGGCCCGGTCAGGGAGAGGGTCGCCAACTACCAACAGGAGTGGATGGGGCTGCTCACGACAGCCGCGGACGAGGCCATCTCGCGCGGCGAGCTCCGCGAGGACACCGACAGCGCAATCTTGGTGTTCGAGCTCAACGCGTTGGTCGTCGCCGCCAATACCGCGTTCATCCTTCACGACGATCCGATCTCCATCGACCGAGCCAGAGCCGCCGTTGCGCGCGTGCTGGGACCGTCGTCCTCGCCCCGGTCTTGACACGGCTGTCCTGAACCGGGCTGTCCGAACCCGGCTGTCCTGAACACGGCTGTCTCGGCGAGTGGTCCTGCCGATGCGTCAGCCGTGCCGACCGTGCCGGGTGGGTCTCGCACGAGGCCGACATACTGATGGCATGAGGGGCTCCTCGACGACCAGTGGAGTCCGTTGCCACGGTCGGCCGCGGCGTCGCGTCGCGGTGCCGCGGTGCCCGGGGAGGTCGTGGCTGCTCGTCACGCTTTCGGTGTTCCTGATCGCGCTTTCGGTGTTCCTGATCGCGTCGTGCTCGAACGGCACTCGATCGGCGCCCTTCGCTGCTGCGACGACGACCACCGCGGCGGTCCCCGGGCCATCTCCACTACCTACGCCGGTGGTCTCGGCCACGTCCCGGGCCGCCCTGGCGCGAGTCTCGGTCCTCACGGCACTGGGTGACTCGGTGCCGTACGGGACCGCGTGCAGCTGTTCTCCCTATCCGCAACTCGCGGCTGCGGACGTCGGACGCATCTCCGGCCACGCGGTCGAGGCCTTCAATGAATCGGTCCCGGGATTCCGCAGCAGTGACGTGCTGCGACAACTTGGCAGCGACCGAAGCGCGATCGCGGACGTGCAGAGAGCCGACGCGGTCACCATCGAGATCGGAGCGAACGACATCGCCTACTCGACCGCCTGCGGCACCGACGCCTCGTGCTACGAGTCGAGCCTGCCCCAAGTCGCCGCGAACGTCACCGCCATCGTGTCCCGCGTCCGCCAGCTCGCCACCGGCCGGCACGTCACGGTTGTCCTGCTCGACTACTGGAGTGTCTGGCTCGGCGGGCAGTACGCGCAAGCTCGAGGACCGGCCTACGTTGGTGCCGCCAGTTCTCTCACCCACGCATTCGGCGCGGCGATGCAGTCCATCGCACTGACCACCGATTCCGTCTACGTCGACCTCCGGACCGCCTTTCGCGGGCCCGACGACGATCGGGACGACACGAACCTCCTTGCAAGCGACGGCGACCACCCGGACGCGGAGGGACAAGAACGCATCGCCAACGGAGTCGTCCAGGCGCTCGCGAAGATATCGACCGCGTCCGCGGGTCGTCAGGGCACGATTCCGATGCGGGCGACCGGTTCGGCCGGTGCCGCTCGGCGGTGGAGAGCACGCTCGAGTGAGTGCAGCAAGACGTTGCGGATCTCGCGAGGGTCGATGAGCTCGTCGAACCCGAATGTCTGCGCCGATCGGTACGAGGCCTCGATCTCGTGACGGCGCAGCATCGCTGCCTCGTCGTCGTCGGATCCTCGCGACCGGCTCATCGCCGCCGCGCCCATCGCGCCCATGGTCGCTCCGGGGAACGCGAACACGCCTGACTGACCATCGAAGGGGATCATGCCCATGACCATCGAACCGAAGCCGTAGGCCTTGCGCAGCGTGACTTCGAACTTCGGTGACGTCGCCTGCGTCTGCGCCGCGTACATGCGCGCGCCTTTGCGAAGGATGCCCGCCCGCTCCGAAACCGACCCGGGCATGACGCCCGGATTGTCGGACAAGAAGATGAGAGGAACATGGAAGGAGTCGGCGACCATGATGAAGCGCGCGGCCTTGTCCGCGGCGTCGGCGGTGATCGATCCGGCCATCACGCGCGGTTGGTTTGCGACGACCGCGACCGGGTGCCCGCCGAGGTGGCAGAGCGCGCAGATGACGGGCCGGCCGAAGTCGGGTTGCACCTCGAAGCTCGAATCGGCGTCGAAGACGACGTCGATCACCTTGCGCATGTCGTAGATGCGCCGACCGTTGTGCGGGACGATGTCGAGGATCTCCGGCACGAGTCGCGGTTCGACGTCGCCGCCGGTGGTGTCGACCGGGTACGACCAGGCGGACGACGGGAAGTAGCGCAGGTACGTTCGCACGAGGTCGAGGGCCCCTTCGTCGTTTTCGGCAACGTTGTGTACGAGGCCGCTGTCGAGCGCCACCGCGGGGCCGCCGAGGTCGTCCTTGGTGATCGTCTCGCCGAGTGACTCGAACACGACGGGCGGGCCGGCGGTGAAGATCGAGGCGTGCCGGCTCATCACGGTGAAGTCCGACATCGGCGCGACCAGCGCGCCGTGGCCGGCAGACGGGCCGAGGACCGCCGTCACGAGCGGCACCCGGCCCGAGCAACGCGCCTGGGCGAGCATGTCGGTCGGAGTCCGCGCGCCGTGACCGCGCCCGTCGGCGCGGAAGCCGGCACCCTCCAGCATCATGATCAGCGGCACGCGGTCGAGCACCGCGAGCTCGGCCACCCGGTACCGCTTGGAATTCGCGGCGGCGCTGATGGTGCCGGCCTTCACCGTGAAGTCCTCGGCGGCGACCATCACCGGGCGTCCCTCGACGCGACCGGAGCCCATCACGACGGCGTCGGCCGGTGCCTCCTCTCCGCCTACGAGCGTGCCGAGCTCTTGGAACGAGCCGGGATCGAGCAGGTGGTCGATACGGGCCCGGGCGTCGAGCTTGCCTGCGCCGCGGTGCTTGCCGAGCCGCTCCTCGCCGCCCATCGCTCGCGAGGCGCCGCGGCGACGCTGCAGGTCCTCGAGGACCTCGCCCCAATCGCCGGTGCCGTCAGACTTGACCATGCAGTGGACTACTGACCCGTGAACACCGGCGGCCGGCGCTCGATGTAGGCGACGAGGGCCTCGCGCAGGTCGTCGGTCTTCGCGTTGACGCTCTGCGCGAGCGTCTCCATCTCGAGCGCCTGCGCGAGCGACGACGTCGACGCGTGGTCGAGCTCGCGCTTCGTCGCGGCGAGCGCGATCGGCGGGCCTGTCGCGATCGTGTCGACGACCGTACGCGTCGCGTCGTCCAGCTCGGCCGCGGGAACGACCGCGTTCACCAGCCCGAGCTCGAACGCCTCGGTACCGCTGAGCATCCTCGCAGTGAACGCGAGCTCCTTCGCCTTGTGAACGCCGATCCGCTGGCGCAACAGCCACGAGGTGCCGAAGTCCAGGCTGAGCCCGCGCTTCGCGAAGATCGCCGAGAAGCGGGCGCGGTCGGCGCACCACGTGACGTCCGCGGCGAGGGCGAGCCCGAGCCCGGCGCCGACACACAGTCCGTCGACCTTGGCGACGACGGGAACCGGGCAGTCGTGGATGGCGAGCACGACGTCGGCGAGGACTCGCATCGCGTCGGACATGGTCGCCGAAGGTGCGGAGCCACCGCCGGAGCTGCCGGCGCGCTTCGTGCTACCGAGGTCGGCCCCGGTGCAGAAGTTGCCGCCCGCGCCGGTGAGCACGACGGCCCGCACCCCCGAGTAGCCGAGGTCGCGAAACGCAGCACCGAGCGCGACCCACATGTCGCCCGTGCACGCATTCTTCGATTCCGGCCGGTCGATCGTGACCGTCGCGACGTGCCCCTCGCGTTCGACGCGGATGCCCGGGTCGTGTGAAGGGAGGTGGAGAAGGCTCGACACGCTCCGTACCGTAAAGCATCTGGATGTTTCGCCTCAACGCCGCGACGGAAGGCGGGTATGAACATCTAGAGGTTTGCCGACCGTGAGCGGATTGATGGGCGACAACCCCGTGCTCCAGCTCATCGACAGCCCCGGGTTCTGGGTCGTCGCACGGCCTCTGGTCGTGGTTGGCGGAGCACCCCGAGCATCTCGAGGTGGCTACCGAGGAGTTGATCCGGTACGTGTCGCCGGTGCATCAGTTCCGGCGGACCGCGCCCCTTCGATCTTCGCCGCCCCGCACGGATTCGACCTGCTCCGCAGCCCGAATCCGCAGGTCGCCTTCGGTATCGGGCCACGCGTCTGTCTCGGCGCGCACGTCGCGCGGTTGGAGGCGGCGGAGATGCTGCGTCAGCCGCCGTTCGGTACGAGACTGTTCGTTCAGTAGTGGTCCAGCAGGTCGACCACGGTTGACGCGCGCTGTCCGAGCATCACCCGCCCGACGACCTGCATGTGCGATCGCCAGTGTTCTTCGGCCTCGGCACCGTTGCCGACTTCGATGAGGTCGAGCAGCCGGTCCTGCGAGCGCATGCCGCGACGTCGGACCGACAAGGACCCGAGTCCGTCGTCGCCGCGGCTCACTGCCGTCACGGCGCGCACGACGATCTCGTTGAGCATCTCGGCCACGATGCTCAATGTCTGGTTCCCGGCCAACGAGACGAGGCGTCGGTGGAATGCCGCGTTCGCGACACCGAATTGCTCCGGGTCTTCGATGGCTTCCTCCTCGTCACGGATGAGGGCACGCAATTCCTTGACCGCGGTCCGCCGCCCGCGCGCCGTGGCAATCGCGTGGGCCGCGATCGGTTCGAGCAGACTTCTCGCTTCGAAGACGTCGGCGAGGGACACGTTGCGCGCTTGAAGCAGCAGGGCTGCCGTCCGAGCCGTCAGTCGTTCGTCGGGGGAGTGCACGATGACGCCGCCGCGCACACCGCGCACGACCGTGATGAGGCCCTCGGCCTCGAGGATCCGCAGCGCTTCGCGCAGCGACGGGCGTGAAACGCCGAAGCGCTCCACCAGGTCGGGCTCGTGTCCGAGGGAGTCGCCCTCCGCCAGCTCGCCCGAAACGATCAGGCCGCGCAGCTCGTCGGCGATCTGCTGCGGCTTCTCCCGAGGTCGCTCGTTGCGCTTGGCGGCAGACACGCACTCTCCGTCGGTAGGTCGGGCCGCGGCGTGCGCCCGAGGTTAGTAAGCCCGGTTCCCGAACCGGGCTGACTGGTGGTGCCGCTCCTTACGCCTCGGCAAACGGCAGGACCTCGTGCTCGAACTGTCGCGGACCGGACCACGCGATGCACGGTGAGCCCAGCCTGGTCACGCTCCACCTTCGCCGAAGAAGAACGCATGCGCGTTGTCGTAGAGCCACGCCTGACGGACCTCGTCGGCGAGATCGAGAGCCGCCGCCTCGCCGAGGCACCGTTGCATCGAGAGCACCGGGTAGTCGGATGCGAACAGGATTCGGTCCTTCCCTCGGGTCGACAGGTAATGGAGCAGTGCGGCCGGGAGGCGTTTCGGTGACCACGCCGACGTCATCAGGCGAAGGTTGCGGTACTTGATCATGAGGCGGATCGCAGTGTCCCACCATGGGTCGGCGCCGTGGATCATGCACAGTTTGAGCTCGGGGAAGCGATAACAGACCCGATCGAGATGGATCGGGTGCTGCGGTTCGGCGGGCAGTGGTGGACCCGGGATGCCGGTGTTCATGCACAGGGGCAGGTCGAGCTCGCAGCACTTGGTGTAGAGCGGGAAGTAGACCGCATCGGTCGGCGGGTACCTGCCGTCGCCCCAGAAGCTCGGTCCTACGACGGCGTACGCGACCGGGTTGTCACGTGTGAACGACTCGAGCGCGCGCACGGTGGGCATCGGGCGCAGCAAGTTGAAGCCGCCGACCGCGAGCGCGAACCGGTCGGGTCGGGATTCAACGAACGACAGAGCCCGGCTCTTCTCGGCCGCGATGTTCGTCATCAAGATCGCCCGTTCGACGCCGTTGGCATCCATGTCGTCGAGCAGCTCCGAGAGTTCAGGGCTCGTGAAGAACGAGGCATCGCCGTGGAAGTAGTCCTCCTTGACGCGCACCATCCAGTCCGGTTGCCGTTGGTCGCCCATGTCGACGTTCACCAGGCAGTCGATGGCGCGGCTCATCGCACGGTGTCCTCTCGTGTGTGGTCGCGCGTGGTGCGCGGTGTGGGTAGTCCGATTGGCTGCAGTAGGTCTTGGAGCGCGGCCTTGTCGACCTCGTCGTGGTATTCGGCGCTATCGACAACCAGGACGCGATCGCTCGCGACGCCGAGGTCGAGTCCGTCGATGAGCGGGACGAGCTTCCTCTCGGTCGCGAGGAGCTGGCAAGCGGTGTGGCGGATGTCGGTTGCGGTCCGCCGCCGGTCGCCGAAGAGCAGCGCAGTGTGCGCGTCCCCGCGCCGCCGGACCATACCGTCGATGGTCTCGTCGTCGAGCTCGGTCGGCGCGGCCATGGACCAAGATACCTTTAGATGTTTCGAGGCGCCACGGCGCCGCCGCGCTGCACTACTTCGGGGCGAAGCGTTGCCCGGCGTCGAGGCGGATCGTGGAGCCGTTGAGCATTGGCGTCTCGACGATCGCGATGACGAGCCGGCCGTATTCCTCCGGCCGTCCCATCCGCTTCGGGAACGCCGCGTCCTTCGTCAGGACCTCCGCGAACTCGTCGGGGATCCCCTTGGTGATGCCGGTGCTGAACAAGCTGGGCGCGATGGCCACGGCACGAATTCCGAGGCTCCCGAGGTCGCGCGCCATCGTGAGCATCATTCCGGCGATTCCCGCCTTCGCAGCCGTGTACGCGACTTGGCCGATCTGACCTTCGAACGCGGCGATCGAGGCGGTATCGATGATGACACCCCGCTCGCCGTCCTCCGGCTCGTTGCGCGACATGTGCAACGCCTGGAGGCGGTTGAGGTTGAACGTCGCGATCAGGTTGAGCTCTATCACTCGGCGAAATTCCGCCAGGGGATGCGGACCGTCCTTGCCGAGCGTTCGGACCGCGGTGCCGCCGCCCGCGGTGTTGACCGCGATGTGGATCCCGCCGAGCGCCTCTGCCGCGTCGGCCAGGGCCTGCTCCACGCTCGCGTCATCGGTGACGTCGACGGGGTGGAACGTCCCGTCGAGACCGTTCGCGACCTCGGCGCCGGCCGAGGTCGGAAGGTCGAGGATCGCGATCGACGCGCCCTTTGCGTGGAGGAGCTCGGCGGACGCGCGCGCCATTCCCGAGGCTCCCCCGACGACAACGGCCTTCTTGCCCTTGATCTCCATGTTCTCGTTCCTCTCTTGCGTGGTCGCGTCCCGCCGACAGCGTTCGAACAGCTTTGCAGGCTCGGGACGAGCGACGCCGTCTCGTCTCCTCGGCCCCGAACCGCTTGGATCACCGTGCTTCCTAGCAGGGTTGTCGAGAGTGGTGCTCGACGCGATCCCTGCTCACGCGAGGCAGGACGTCCTTGACGCCGCGGCGCGTGAGCGAACGGCGGATCAGTCGGCCTGATCATCGACAAGCTTTGCGAGCGCGCGCGAGCTCGTGGTCCGTGCCGATGGCGATCAGGAGATCACCCGCTTCGATCGTCGTGTCGGGTGACGGGTTTGTGTGCAAGCCGCCGAGCCGCTCGCGAACTGCGAGCACGAGAGCGCCGGTTCGATCTCGGATCTGTGCATCTCGCAGACTCCTCGTCGCGATCGCCGAGCCCGGGCGGATGAGGAGCTCCTCGAGCCGGAACTCGAGGCTGCGGTCGTGGGTGACCACGTCGATGAATTCCGCGACATGCGGGCGGAGCACGAACGCGGCCATACGCGCGCCGCCTATGTGCTGTGGGTTGACGATCCGGTCGGCGCCGGCGCGACGGAGCTTCTCCTCGCTGTCGGTGCTCCGGGCTCGCGCGACGATGAACAGGTCGGGTCGGGTGGCCCGAGCGCTCAAGATGATGAACGAGTTCGCGGCATCGGCGTCGACCGCCGCGATCAGAGCCGAAGCCCGGTCGATACCGGCATCGACCAGGACGGCATCCTCGGTCGCGTCGCCGAGGACCGTGGGGTAGGGGCTATCGGTGATCCGGTCCGGGTCACTGTCGATCACGACCAACGGCCTGCCCGCGTCGTGGACCTCGGACGCGATCGACCGCCCGACGCGCCCCCAACCACAGATGATGATGTGGTCGTGCATCGCGCCGATGCTCCGTTCCATGCGGTGCCTTCCGAGAGAGTCGAGTAGACGACCTTCGATGAGGGTCTCGATGAGCACGCTGAACGCGTACAACGTGCTGCTGACCCCGACGAGGATCAGGGCCATGGTGAAGAACTTCCCGCCGGTCGACAGCGGTCGCACCTCGCGGAACCCGACGGTGGCCACGGTGGTGACGGTCTGGTACATCGCGTCGACGAATCCGAAACCGAACGCTATGTAGCCGAGCGTGCCGACGACGAGTACCGCGAGCAGCAATGACAGTGCCCAGGTCAACCGGCGCCAGTGACTCACGGCTCGAGCCGGAAGGTCGGATGCTCGTCGGTCATCACCGTGAATGTGTAGCCGACGACGCGGTTGCCCGCCCGCCGCCGGGATCGTTCACCTGGATCGAGGGTTCGCGCTCACGCCCGAACCGGGGCAAGTTACCCTCGCAGGACGGTGCCCGAGCGGGCAAGATTCGCGAGGTTCGTGAGCAGTACGCAATCCGATGGAGGTCATCAGGTCGTGACACGTATCGCGCCGGTTGTCCGATCCAAAGCACAAGCGCGAGCGACGTACGACCGTCGCAGCGGATCGTACGAACGCGTCGAGGGCCGCTTCGAACGCCATGCCCGCGTGACGGGCGAGCAACTCCTCGCGGTCAGGCCGGGAGAGTCGGTCGTCGAGATCGGATCGGGTCCCGGCGCGAGTCTCGCGGCGTTTGCCCGGGCGGCCGGTGGTGACGGATTCGTCGTAGGAGTCGATATCGCACCGAGGATGCATGTGGCCGCGGCCGAGCGTCTTCGCGGCCAGGACCTCGCGGGATCGGTCGGGTTCATCGTTGCCGACGGCGCCCGACTCCCACTTCGCACTCGCTTCGCAGACGCGGCGTTCGCAAGCTTCACGCTCGAACTCTTCGATACCCCCGAGCTTCTCGGTGTGCTCGGCGAGCTGAAACGCGTCCTTCGGCCCGGCGGCCGCGTCGCGATCGTTTCGCTCACTACGACCGAACCGCCGGCGTTGATGGAGCGCGCCTATTTCTCGTCGCGCACCGGGTCATGGCGCGTCTCGCCGACTGCCGCCCGATTCCGCTGAGCGCGCTCGTTACCCAAGCGGGCTTCGAGATCACGAACCAGCGACGGTGCGACATCCTCGGCATCCCGGTCGTCGCGGCGGTCGCACGACTTCCAGAGTGATTCGGTGCGCTCGATACGGGCTCGCCGGGCGGGGCTCAGCGATCCGTGCGGCGGCGGTGCAAGTTCTCCACGAGACCTGTGATCTGTGGGCCGGGTTCGATTCCGAGCTCGGCTCGGAGGAGATCACGGTATCGGTAGAAGTCCGAGAGCGCCTCGTTCTGATTTCCCTCGGCGATGAAACTCTTGATGAGAGCTCCGTGCACGCTCTCGCGCAACGGCTCCGCTCGCACCGTCGCCAGTGCTGCTTGTATCGCGTCTGCGCAACGACCCTCGACGACCAATCGGGTCGCCAACGCCTCGAGCGCGTGTAGGCGGAGTTGGTGCCATTCTCGGCCTTCGATCAACACCCAATCGTCGTACCAACCGGGCAGCACATCTCCGGACAACATCTGCACTGCGCTCGCGGGTGTATCACTCGCAGGAGTTGCGCCGGAATCTGCGATCAACCGTCGCGCGAGCTCCCGTGAGTCGTGCAGGTCGACCGCGACGCCGGAACGCAATCCGAGGTCGAGCGTCGTGATTTCCAGTGCGTCGCCCGCAGCCTGCTTGAGCCGCCACAACGCGGAACGAAGGTTGCACGCCGCTTCTTGCTCAGATGCGTCGGGCCACAGGGTTCCGGCGACCAACAGGCGGGTCATCGGTTGTCCCCGGAGTGCCAGTAGCGACAACAATTTGCGCGACATTGCGGGGAGTGACACCACACGGTCCTCGGCGCGGAAGACGAACGTGTCGAGCACTGACAGTGCCATGCCGTTCCCCGCGATGCCGAGGAGCGCGACGTCCAGACGGGGCGGTCCAGGCGAGCCCGCCTCGAGGGGCGCGTCGTCGGCACTCAGATCGATATCGCACGGATCGGCTCGCCGCTGCGGGCACGACTCGGTGTCCATTCGAGACCTCCACCGGTTCAGTTCACGTACTCCAGGTGGTCGGTGCCCTCCGGAACCGAGTGTGCCAACGTGGCCGTCGCCTCATCAAGGGCCGTATGCAATTGCCGGTGAATGCCGTGATCGGGCCTTTGGTCCTGCGCATGTGCATTGTTCTTGCTACCGGCGTGGCTTCCTCACACGCGTCCGCGAAGAAGCCCGCACAGTCGAATCGGCACTCTTCCCCTCGCCATCCGGGATTCGGTGCCGCCAGGATCTTCGGCACTCACCGTTCGCGTTTGCTCCTCGGGGTCGACGGCGCGTTCGAGTGGTTGGAGAGGTCGGGCGTCGTGTCATCCGGACCCGATCACGTACGCCGGCGGGTCTCGCCGCTCCCCAACAACTCCGAGACCTTCGCCTCGGCAACCTTCAGCAGCGTCGGAACCGCCTCCGGCTCGATGGCCAGACCGGCGGCGAGTTCCGCGTCGCCCACCCCCGCGTCTCGGAGCCGCAACGCGACTGCGTAGGGAAGTGGGAGATGCTCGATCGCCTCGCCTCGTTCCATGCCGTGCAACCTACGGAACGCGGGTCCGGCGGTCGTCAGTGGTGCATCACGTAGACCGATCGGGTGAATCCAGGCCGAGGACCTCGGCGAGGCTGCCGCGGCTGTTGACCCCGACTTTCGCGTGCACGCGGTGCAGGTGCGTCTCGACGGTGCGGACCGAGACACCGAGCGCATCCGCGATGTGCTTGTCGGAGCGCCCGCGGCCGGCCATCGACGCGATCTCCCGCTCTCGTGCGGTCAAGGTCGACACGGCACGGAGCGCCGGGAGGTCTGCGACGGAGGCGCCGACGCGCTCGGCGAGAGCCCGAGCCCGCTCGCCCTCGCGGACGGCTCGAGCACTCAGGGATTGCTCGGCAAAGCGCACCGCCGCGAGCGTCGCCGCTTCCGCCGCGAATCCGAACGCCCCGATGCACTCGAGCTGAGACGCGACCTGCCGCGAGCTCGGCGGGATCTCCCGAGGTGGTCGCCGCTCCGTGCCGCGACCAGCGCCGGCGCGAGGTCGCCGGGGATGTCACCGCGCGGCGGCACGAAGGCGGCGCAGGGCCTTGGTGCCGGCGCCCCACCGAGCGGCGTCATGCGAGCAGAACAACGCGGGGAGGCGTTGACCCTGATCGAGTGCGCGGTCGGCCGTCGCGAGCGCCTGCTCGATGGCGCGCGACCGCTCGCCGAGCGCCTCGGCGATCAGGGCCGCGGCTCGACCCTGATCGGGGGCGAGCAGCCCTCTCGGTGCTGTCGCGAGGGCCTCGTCGAGCGTCCTCCGAGCCCCGTCGACGTCGCCCGCGAGCGCGAGGGCCTGAGCGAGGAGCCCAAGGTTCCACGCGATCAGCTCGGGCGACTTTTCGACCATGACGACGGCCTCGCGCAGGTACCGGACTGCGGCAGGTGCCGATCCCCGTACCATCGCGGCGCGCGCGAGGCCCTGGCTGTGGAGGAACCGGAGCTGCACGTCGCTCTCGGATGCCGCGGCCAGGCGGCGCCGGTGTTCGAACGTCCTCTCGGCAGCTTCGACCCGGCCGAGATACAACTGTGCCGCGGCGGCGCCGAAGTGGAGGAGGTCGCGTACCGGGAAGGCATTCGCGCTGCCCCCGGCGATACCGACACCCTGCTCGCAGCGTTTGATCGCGGTCAGCAAGTCGCCGGCGAGCAACCACGAAGGGACGCCGGCGATGATGGCGCCCGCCTTGACCTCGAAGCTCGCACCCTCGTCGTCGAGCACCCGGGCCGCGAGCCGGCTCACCTCGTCGACGAGTCCCTCCTGCATCGCAGCCTGGAGTCGCGTCGCCGCCAGTTCCGACGCCAGAGACCGATCCGACAGGGTCCGCTCTGCTTGCTCGATCACTCGCAGCGCGTCACCGGGACGCGACAAGAACCAGAGGAGCGTCGTCGCCCGTAGTGACGCGATCCGAATACGTGCCCGGTCGTCGAGGGACTCGTTGTCGATCTCGGCCAAGACCTCGTTTGCTTCCTCGACCCGGCCGGCGTTCGCGAGGAGATCGGCGAGGCGGAGGTATGCGGTGACGCCGCCGCCGGTCTCGACGGCGGCACGAGCGAGTCGGGTCGCGAGTGAGAGCTTGTGTTGCTGGGCGTATCTGCTCGCGCGGAGAAGCAGGTCGCTGTCGACGGGGACACCCCCGTCGAGGTGCCAGACGACGCGCCGTAGCTCCGCGGCCGGCTCCTGCAGGCTGCGCGAATGTGCATGCGCGAGCTCGCGGCTCAGCCGGGAGAGGGTCGGCGCGCCTGCGTCGGCGAGGACCGTCTCTCCGAACAGTGGGTGCGCCAGCCGGGCGGTACGGGCGTGGGGCGTGAGCTCGATCAGCTGCTCGCGCGCGAGGCGATCGACGACGTCGGTCCCGCGCAGCGCGACGAACATCTCGAGTGCGAGCGGCTCCACGATCGCGAGCAGTGCGAGCACGTCGAGCATGTCGGCGTCGAGCTCGTCGAGGCGGGCTCGGACCAGGTCGGCGAGTGCCGGCGCCAGCCGCATTGGACCGGTCCAGACCCAGGTGCCGCGCCGTTCCGCCAGCGTCCCGGCGTCGAGCGCGGCGCCGACCAGCTCGCGCAGGAACAGTGGGTTGCCTCGGCTGACGCGCCACAGCCTCTGAGGTACCGCTTCGTCCACGGCGCCACCCAATACGGCGCCGACCAGCTCCCGGACCTCCTCGAACGACAACGCCAGTACCTCGAAGCGCTCGCAGTGCCCGTCCTTCCAGAGCGCGACCACTGCGTCGGCGGTCGGTCTGCCTCGGATGGTGACGACGGCGAGCGCAATGCCCTCGAGTACGAGCCGATGCAGAAGGGCCGCCGACGCCTCGTCGAGAAGGTGCGCGTCGTCGACGAACAGCGCGAGCCGCTGGTCGGGGAAACGCCGCTTCACATCGTCGGCGACGGAATTCACGGTGAGAACGTCGACGGACGGACTCGGCGGGACCAATGGGCCGAAAGCCCCGAGCGGGATCGACGCGGCGCTGCGTGATGCGACGAGCCACACGGTCGGGTATCCGTCGTGCTCCAGTTCCCGAAGCAGCTCGAGTGCCAGCCTCGTCTTGCCGACCCCCACCGCACCGACGAGAACGACCCCCCGACCCTCGGCGCAGGTTTCGTCCGCGACCTGGAGCTCGGCGTTCCGTCCGACCAGTGGCCACACGCTGGAGCTCCGCCGTGCCCGCACAAGCGCACGGTATACGCGCACGAACGCGGGTTTCGACATCGCGTACCAGCCGGTGCGGCCGGGCCCGCGCTCGGCACGACCCGTCCGCGCGCGGGTCGAGATCTTGCACGAAGTTTCGCCCCGAGTTGCTACGCCCGGCGCGACCAATGTATTCTTACAAACGTTGTAAGAGAACAGTGATACACTGTCCCCGGAAGAGGGACGCCGCGTCGCCTGGTACTCCGGTACCGCGCTCCGCGGCCGGACCGTTCCGAGCTCACGGGATTGCTGTATAGGCGCGAGCGATCGCGCAGATAGAGATCGCCAATACCCGGACATCCCGGGTATTGCGACGACCTCGCATCGGTGCATCGAGAGGAACGGAAGAGAGGACATACCAAGAACCGTCGAAGACGCGCGCCCGGAAACCGGCGCGAGAAAGTGATGGTGTCACATGAACCTCGTTCACCGCGTCCTGCACCCGCTCGACCTGACGACTCTCGACGAGTACGTCAGGACGCGGGGTGGGGGTGACGGCCTTGACCGAGCGCGAAGCCTCGATCCCGACGACCTCATTGGCGAAGTGGCGGCGTCGGGTCTGCGAGGGCGCGGGGCGCGGGGTTCCCGACCGGACGCAAGTGGCGCACCGTCCGCGACAACCGGTCGGCGCGGCTGGGGACGTCGGTCGTCGTCAACGCCGCCGAAGGTGAGCCCGGCACTTTCAAGGACCGCACCATCTTGCGCAACAACCCGTATCAGGTGCTCGAGGGAGCCCTCATCGCGGCCTACGCCGTCGGCGCGGACGAGATCATCGTTGCGACCAAGCGCAGCTTCGGGCGTGAGGTCGCGCGCTTGCGTGCGGCGGCGGACGAGCTGCACCGCGCGGGTTGGACCGACGGTCTTCGGCTGGAGATCTTCGAAGGACCGAATGAGTATCTCTACGGCGAGGAGACCGCGCTCCTCGAGACGATCGACGGGCGATACCCGTTCCCGCGTATCGCGCCCCCGTATCGCCGGGGCGTGCGTGAGGTCGTCAGGACCGAAGCCGCAGTCCACTCCGGCAGCGGCCTGTCGGCCCGGGTGCTGCTCGCCGGGTCCGACGAGCAGCTGTTCGCGCCTCCGGCGTTGGTCGACAACGTCGAGACCCTCGCCAACCTGCCGCGCATCCTCGCTCGAGGGTCAGCGTGGTTCCGCACCGTCGGTACCGAGGAATCGCCGGGGACGATCGTCTGCACCGTGACCGGCTCGACTCGGCGCGCCGGAGTCGGAGAAGTGATCATGGGCGCGCGGCTGCGAGACGTGATCGAGAGGCTCGGTGGAGGCGCGCGCCCCGGCCGGCGGTTGGTCGGGGTGCTGCCGGGCGTGTCCAACGCGCTGATTCCCGAGGATCTCCTCGACACTCCGATCAGCTACGAGACGCTCGCGGGTATCGGCAGCGGCCTCGGATCAGCCGGTTTCATCGTCTTGGACGACTCCGACGATCTCGTGGCGGTCGCCGCAGGTGTCTCGCGCTTCTTGGCCGTCGAATCCTGCGGACAATGCACACCCTGCAAGCTCGGCGGAAAGCGGATCGCAGCCCTTCTCGACCGGTTGGCCCGGTCGCGAGCCAACAAGTACGACGTCGCGGCACTTCGCGTCTATCTCGCGAGCGTTGCCGATAGCGCGAGATGCTCGTTGGCGTCACAGCAGCAGACCGTTGTCTCCAGCATGCTCGACCAGCACCCCGAGGTTGTCGACGCTCACGTCAACCGCAGGGCACGGCCGGCGGCTCCGAGGCTGATGGCCGAGCTCGTCGACATCGACGACGGGGTCGCGACGATCGACGAACGGCATCGCGACAAGCAGCCCGATTGGACGTACGACGCCATCCCGTCGGGAAAGACACCAGCGGCTCGCCTCGGCGAGCACCGCACACTGCAAAGCCTGGACCGCTAGGAGCTTGCGGCGAGGAATCCCGATCGGGGAGCGGGCCCTCCGGCTCAGAGGTGCGCGGCGCTCTCTCCGGCGAGTGTCGTCAGCTGCGAGGCACTGAGTGTCGTGCCGAGGTCGGTGATCGTGACCGTGACGTCGTGCGCGAGATACTCGATCTCGCCGCTCGACGCGTCGACGGCACCCTTGTCCCACGAGCCGCTCACCGATTGCGGGTGCTGCATCTGCTGGTCGGGGCTGTAGAAAGCGCTACCCGAGTAGGTCGTCACGAGGAGACGGTGCCGGCCCGAATTGTCGTCGTAGTTGCAGCCGGAGCCGCCGCCGGCGGCATTCGTCGAATGCGATGTGAGTGTCATCCCGTACACGGTCGCGACCTGGTCGGTGGTGAGCAGTGAGCACACGTCCGGTGCCGAGCTCGAGGATGCCCCGGTGGGGGCGCTCGCGGTGCCCGGCACAACCGGCGCCGTTGTCGCGGAGGTGCTCGACCGGGCGGTCGTGTCCGCGGTGCTCGTCGTGCCCACGGTACTGGTCGGGCCGCCGGCCGTGGTCGCATGCTTCGACGACGAACCGCACCCGGCGGCGCCGATCACCGCGATCATCGTGAGTACCGCGAGCACCGCGGTAGGCCACACGCCGCGCGGACCGCACGACCGCGGCCGCGGGCGTGGCAACCGGTGTGGGTGTCAGAGCTGCGTGCCGTCATGCTGTTCCCTTCGCGTCCGCTTCTCTCTTCGCCCCGGCATCCGGCCGGCGGCCGTCACGCACCTGCGGTTCCGTACGCCCGGAGGTGCTCGCGGAAGCCCGCGAGGAGCTCCAGCAAGACGTCCGGCCACGGACCCGGATGACCCTGACGGCCGCGCGATCGAAGCGCGACCTCGTCGGGCTCGGAGATCACGCCCGCTTGGACCGCGGCCATCGCCCAACCGCCGCAGGCCTCGACCGCGATGACCGGTCGGTGCTGGAAGCGCAGGGCCAGTGCGTCCACCAACCAGCGTTGCACCGACCCGTCGAGCACACCTGTCGCGGCCGTGACGTCGTCGGCGTAGAGCACGTACTCGCGGCTCGTGTGCCGGTCCGTCGTCGGCAGGTCATGACCTCGACGACCGGGGTAGATCCTTTGCGACGGGGCACGGGCACGCGACGCGCCGCGATCGCGAACCACGGAAGCGAGAACCCGAGCTCGGTTGCCACGACGTGATACCGGTAGAACGCGGTAGGAAGGAGGGGGCTGCTCCCGCCGGGAGCCTGCGCCGGCACGAACTCGTCGGCCTTGAACTCGAAGACTCGCGCGCCGAGTCCGTCGATGCTGCCGGAGAGCTCGGCCGACGCCCCCCGGTCGTCTCCGATGCGCAGGAACTCGAACGGCAGCGAAAGAGCGCCGCTCGCGGCATTGTCGACGGCGGCGAGGCCGAGCCGCTCTGCCCGCCCCGCCGGCACCGTCGCCTCCGACCTGAAATGTTCCGTCCCACTCGTCGCGACCTGGCGCATCGCGCGCAGGAAGCCGCCCGCCGATATGGGTTCGGGTTGGTCGTCGTCCCGTCCGCGTCGTCGCACTGCGCCCCTCTTGCCGGCTAGTCGAGTGTCATGAAGAGGTCGACCCATTGCTCGAGGTGACGATCTCCCAGGAAATGGGTGATGGTTCGGTCGTGACCGGCGGCGCCCATGCGGTCTGCGGTGACGACGTCCTCGAGTAGCGAGCACGCGGCTCGTCCGAACTGTTCGCTGTCTGCCGGTTCGACGAGCCAGCCGGTCTCGCCGTCGATGATCTGGTCGATGATGCCACCGACCGCGCTCCCTATCACGGGTCGCGATTTCCACATGGCTTCGGCGACGGTCAACCCGAATCCCTCGGCGATGCTCTTTTGGGTGACGACGCGGGCGTGGCGTTGCAGGGCGTTCACGATGGAGGCGGCTTCGTCGCCGTCGGTCATCGGCACGCATGCGAGGTGCACACGCGCACGGATCGCCTCCGGGAGGTGCGCCCATGTCTCCAGACAGTCTCGGAGCACGGACCCCCCTTCGGGGTCGTCGGTGACGCCGTCCGTTTCGGGTCCCGCGAGGATGAGATGTGCGTCGGCGTGGGGAGCGATCGATACGGCGAAGCTCCGCATGACGCCTTGCATGTCCTTCATGAGATCCCAGCGTGACACTTGCAGCACGATCGGCACCTCCGCGGGCGGCGCTGGACCCGTCCCCACGAGATCGACCTGGCGACAGATCGTGCCCACCGATCCATCTCGGCGTCGAAACGGTGTCGCGCGGTCGGTGCCACCGTTGGTGATGAGTCCGACGAACTGCAAGAGGTCGCGTACGGCGTCGGGTTCGATGAGCGCATTCTTGGCGGAGAACGGATCGATCGAGGGCGGGATGATGGCGAGGCGCGTGCTCGGCATCCATTGCGGCGCAAACTGGGTGCGCGAGAACACGTAGGCGGCGGCATCTTCCACGTACCGGCGCAAGAACGCCCATCCGTGATCCGAATGCTCGTTTTGGACGTTGATTCCGACATGACATCGCCACACCACGTGCACGCCACGATGCAGGAGGTGGCGTGCGAGTCCAGCGGTTTGGGGATCGTGCAGCACCACGATGTCGCCGGAACGGAGGTACGCGGTCAACATCTCGGCGTTTCGGGCTGTCGTCGTCTCGTAGTGGCGGTGCTCGGCCGAGCCGAGCGGGCCGCCGTCGCCGGGACTTCCGTACAAGTGGTTGTGGATGCGTTTGGTGATGTCGAAGAAGGCGGCGTCGCCTTCGATCACGAGCCAGCGGGCGTCGACCTCCGCACCGCGGGCGTATGCGAGCAGTGTCTGCAACAGCTCCGCGACGCCGCCGCCCGACGCGGTCGAGTTCACTTGGACGACGCGCCTGCCGCGCAGCAGATCACGGGCCGTCGCGGCTGTGCTCTCGAATCGTGACGTTCGGTCGGGTCCGATGATGGGCGCCAGCCGTTCCAGGGCGATCGGATGCACGTCGACCTCGGCCAGCCCGAACTTCACCATTGCTGCCCATCTCCCGCAGTGCCGTGATCGCTCCCGGACGCCGCCCAATCGTCCACGGCACCTCGACTCCGGCGTCGTCTCGAGCCCGAAGCATAGGGAAGCTCACCCAGGTGGTGGCGGTCCCGAGTCCTCTTCCGCGGAAGGTTCGTCCCGCGGGCGGAATTGTTGACCGAAGATGACATCCGTGCGGAGCGCGATGAGATCGCCTCCACCGCTGGCGATCCACGGTGCGTGGGGGACGTTCCGCGCCGGCGCAGGTCGGGGGTTCCGTGCGCGGCGCCCGTCACCGATACTGACCAACCGGACCGCTGATCGTCGTCGAACTCGCACACCTGCAGCGTGACGACCTGGCCGTCGATCCACGGCACGGGGTCGAGTCCCGTCGTGACGTGGATCAGCACACACTCGCCTTCGAGAACGAAGCGCGCAGGTACCACGGTCGGCAGCCCCCGGCGGGTCAGAGCGAGTTGGCCCACGATCGACGTGCCGAGCAACGCGAGACACTCGTCCCGGCCCAACTCGGTGAGTGTCGGATCGCTCATCGCGAGATTGTCGATCCGCCCCCGACGGGATCGAAGAGGCCAAAGTCACGACTTTCTCCGGACACGTTCGGGTCGATCGTCCGTCACGTTTGCAGGCGCGTTTCGGGGCTGAGGACTCGGCACCGGCGCGACTCCTCACCGCGCGAGCGAATGCTGCCCGCGCCGCGAGCGCCATGCGCCGACGGCAAAGGCTGCTGTGCAAAGCTGTGGACGAATGCGTTTGACCTGGCAGCCTGTTCTCTCGCTCGCGGTGGCAGCTGCACTCGTCGCGGGAGGCTGTTCGTCCTCGAGCGCGTCATCGTCGAGCGTGCGTCATCGAAAGCATCGTCGTCGACGCGGCCACCCGGCACGACCACCGTGGGGCCGAAGGTCACGATCGGCACGCTCGAGCTCGTTGCCAACCCTGACAGTGTCTTGAGCTTCGAACTGAAGTTCCGGACGTCGGCGCCCGCGATCACGACCCTGCACGTCGACGGCCCGGGAGGGTCGTGGAGCGTCGCGCCGGAGCACGCGGCGACCGCCGTGCACGACCTGGCGGTGGTCGATCTTCGTGCCCGGTCGGCGTATCGAGCGTGGGTGACCGCGAACGACGGGACGACGACCTCGAGGTCGGTCACGATCGTGACGAAGGCGCTCCCGCCCGACTTCCCGACCTTGTCGACGACCCGCTCCGACCCGTCACGGATGGCGCCCGGTGTGACCATGTTCACGGTGACCGAGACCGCTCCCTCGACCGAACCGCGACCAATGCTGGGCAACTTGATCGCCGTCGACGCGCAGGGACAGGTCGTTTGGTACCACCGCGCGCCGGCGCCCATTGGCGACGCGCACATGCTTGTCGACGGTCACATCTTGTACGAGTACAACGACATGGGCGCCCAGGAGATCGACATTCTCGGCCGGGTCGTGCGCGAGTGGGCGGGCCGCCTCGAGCGCGGGCCATTTCTCAGGGACAAGTACGGGCGAACGATTCCCGGGCCGAACGCCATCTCCGTCGACGTCGACAGCATGCATCACGAGCTCGGCATGTTGGCCAACGGCGACATCTTGACGATCAGCAACGAGCTGCGAACCGTGAGCGGCTTCACCAAGCCGATCTGCGGTGAGCCGGCCAGTGGGTTCACCGGCAGCTACAAGCTGATCACCGACGTGATCGTCGAGTTCCAGGCCGACGACCGGTCGCATCGTCCACAAGTACCCGATCGCCGACTATCTGCACCCGCAGACGAACCCCGCCGACGCGAACATCTGCGGTTTCGGCAGCCAGTCCACCTACCCGAACTTCCTGTATGCCGCGCAAGGTGACGTGCGCGACTGGACTCATGTCAACGCGGTGGTTCTCGACGCGAAGCACAATCGGCTGTTGGTCTCCATTCGGCACCTCGACACCATCCTCTCGATCAAGTACGAGACCGACGCCGCGGGCTCGGCCGGAACCCAGCTCTGGCGCATGGGCCCGAGGGGCGGCGACTTCACGTTGACCGGTCCCGGCGAGTGGCAATATCACCAGCACACGATCGAGCTGGAAGCTGACGGCTCGTTGCTGATGTTCGACAACGGAAACGATCGTCCCAACACGAAGCCGCTCTACAGCCGTGCCGTGCGCTACCAGATCCACGACACCGGGCCGAGGTCCTCGTGGACCGTGACCCAGCAGTGGGAATTCCGCCCGACGGTCGACGGCGCACCCGTGTACGCGTTCTTCGTCGGTGACGCCAATCTCCTCTCGAACGGGAACGTCTTGGTCGACGCCGGGGGGATCGTTCCTCCGGTCCGGGGCGTCTACGCCCAGATCGACGAGGTGGTGCCGGCGACCGCGAGCGGTGGCGTCATCGTTTTCGAGCTGCGAGTCACCGGACCGGCCCCCTTCGTCTACCGCGCCACTCGCCTGCCCTCGCTCTACGGTGCCGCGGGCTCGCCCTGAGGTCAGTGCGAAGGAGCACGGTAACCCTTCGTGCGCTCCCGGACGGAGGCGTCTTCGGACTCTCGCTCGACTCGCTGGCGGCGACGCCGTACTGTTCGGCGCATGCGGGGATGGCGCTCGCTCGGGCTCGTGACCGTGTTAGGCATGCTCACGACGAGTTGTGTCTACGTCGGTCAGGTGAGCGTGAGCTCGACCGGGATTTCGGGAAACGGGGCGAGTAGCGAGCCTGCGCTCAGCCTCGACGGCCGCTACGTCGCGTTCACGTCGAGCGCGACGAACCTCGTCGCCAACGACACGAACGGCGCCGCCGACGTATTCGTGCGCGACAACGCGACCGGCGCGGTCGAGCGCGGTCAGCGTCGCGACGGGAACCGGCGCACAGGCAAATGCCGAGAGCGGCGCGCCGTCGATCAGCTACGACGGGCGCTACGTCGCGTTCGAGTCGTACGCGACGAACCTCGTGACCGGCGATACCAACGGTCACCGTGACGTGTTCGTGCGCGACCGCCAAGCGGGTACCACGGTGCGAGTGAGCGTTTCGACGGCAGGTACCCAGGGCAACGGCGAGAGCCGCTACCCGTCGATCAGCGCGAACGGTCAGCGCGTCGCCTTCCAGTCGACGTCGACGAACCTCGGCGGCAACCTGGGCGGAACGGGGATCTTTACCAATATCTTCCTGCGCGATCTCCCGTCATCGAGCACGTATCTCGAGAGTGCGGCGGGGTGCACGCTGGGACTGGGCACGATCGAGGCGAACGGCCCGAGCTCGCACGTGGCGCTGAGCGGCGACGGAAACTGGGTCGCGTTCGAGTCGCTCGCCACGAACCTCTACAGCGGTGACACGAACAACCTCGCAGATGTGTTCCTGGCGCCGGCCGTGCAGCGGTGCACCGGGTGGAGCGAGCAGCTGATGGATCAGCCGCACAACCCGCCCGACGGGTCCAGCTGGTACGGCCAAGAGGCCACCATCTCCTACGACGGCAGGTACGTCGGGTTCTACGGGATCACGTCCGAGCCGCAGTACGGATCGAATGATGTGCGGGTCGACCGTTACACGAACACCGTCGACTGGACTCTGCCAACGGCCTACCAGCACGAGTTCGGTCGGCTCTCGATGAGTACCGACGGGCGGGAGTTCGGTCGCAGTTGGTGGGGCATCTACACGAACACGCACCACGGCTTCGTGTACGACATGTCGCTCGGGCTCACCCAGGTCGACGACTCGCGCCGCACACTCGTGTCGACCGACGTGCAGGAGAACCCGGTCGAGACGGATCCGTCGAGTTCGACGGTCCTCTCTCCCGACGGCAACTATGCCGCGTGGGTCCGCGCGGACGGCCAGGTGATGTTGCGCTACGTCGCGACTATCACGGCGACGAACGCGTCGCCGTCGGCGGCGGCTCGCAGCACGAGCGGCACGATCGCGCTCTGGGGCACCGGGTTCACCGCGGGAATGACGATCGAGATGTCGGGTACGGGCGTCTCCCTCGGCGCGGCGACTGTGATCGGTACGACGCTCGCGCTGATCCCCTACACCGTGGCTCCGGGCGCGCCGGTCGGTCCGCAAAGCATCGTTGTCGTCCGTCCGCCAACATGGTCGGCAACGGCGACGGCGCAAGGTGTCTGCAGCAGCTGCTTCACGGTGACCTGAGAGCCCGGCTCCACATCGTGTCTGCCGGTCCTGTAATACTGCGGCCCGACAGACTGGCTCGGGACTCGACTCATGGAGGAATAGGTATGCAACGACCTCGACTACGACACACGATCACGGTGCTCATGGCCGTTCCCGCGGCGATCGCGATCGCGGGTCTGGCGGCGACCCCTGCGAGCGCAGATCGCGGCGGCCGATACGGGCCCGACGGCGACGGATACGGCTCGTCGGTGTTCGTGTCATCACACGGCTCGGACTCCAGCACGTGCGGTCGCTCGTTCAATCCGTGCAAGACGATCGGCCGAGGCGTTGCGAACGCATCACCCGGTCGGCAAGTTGTCGTGCTTCCGGGGACATACGCCGGAACCGTCATGATCACGAAGCGGGTCCGGTTGCTGGGCCACGACGCGACGATCGACGCGTCGGGCGTGGACCAGGGTGTCTGGGTGCAGGGCCCGAACGCGTCGGGGAGCACCGTGAGTGGCTTCACCGTGAAGAACGCGATCGGCGAAGGCATCCTGCTGACGCTCGTTGACCACGTAACCGTGAGCAACAACCGCGTCACGAGCAACGACAAGGGCGCGCACAGCACCGCGTACGGACCGTGCGAGGACCAGGGCCCCGTTCCGGGCGACTGCGGCGAGGCCATTCACCTGCAGGGCACGACCAACTCGACGATCGTGTCGAACCGGGTCGACCACAACGTCGGCGGGATTCTCGTCTCCGACGAGGCCGCGTCGACCTCGGGCAACCTCATCGCGTGGAACTCGGTGGTCGACAATGCCGAAGACTGCGGCATCACGATGCCCTCGCACGTTCCCGGACTGGCTGTCGAGCACAATGTGGTCAGGGGCAACTTCATCGCCCGCAACGGTGGTGCAGGTGTGCTCATCGCGACTCCGATGCCCGGGACGGCGGTCACCGACAATTTGGTGACCGACAACGTCATCGTGAACAACGGTGAGGGTGGTGTGCAGATGCACGCGCACACGCCGAGTCAGAGCATCGACAACAACACCATCACTCACAACTTCATCGGGACCAACAACACCGCAGGCGACATCGACTCCGGCGACATGCAGACGACCGGAATCATCGTGTTCTCCGCGTTCGTGCCGGTGCACGGCCTTGTCATCCAGCACAATGTGATCGCCAACGATCACATCGGCATCTGGATCTCGAGCAGCCTCGACACGAGCGGAATCTCGCACAACGTGTACGCGAACGTCGGCACACACGTACAGCACTAGGCGAGAGGTAGCGACGATGACGGCCCCCGCCAACCGCGGGGGCCGTCTGCGCCGGCGTCTCCCGGGGGCCGGTCCCAACCCGCGGGGATCCGGGGCGATCGAGGTCCCGGGCGATCGAGGTCCGGGGCGATCGGCGCCCGGTCGGCTCGACTCGTGTGCCGATGAGGTGTCTCGGCTCGGCCTGCTTCGGTGAGGTTGTCGGAGGGCTTCGCACAGACGGCGCGAGATGCGGCAGTCTGGGCGTGTGCTGCAGACGGTCCTCGTCGTCGCCGGGGCGCTCGTCGTGGTGTGGCTGGTCTTCGTCGTGTTCGTGTGGTTGATCCGGCCTGACAGTACGTCGCTGCGAGATGCGGTCCGTCTGCTCCCGGACACGCTTCGGCTCGTTCGCCGGTTGGCGGTGGACCGGACGATTCCGCGAAGAACGCGAGGGTTGATCTGGGCTCTTCTGATCTATCTCGCCTCGCCGATCGACCTCGTGCCCGATTTCCTTCCGATCATCGGGTACGCCGACGACGCGATCGTCACGTCGTTCGTCTTGCGCCACGTCATCGCCCGCGCCGGAGTCTCCAAGCTCGACGAGCA
This sequence comes from uncultured Actinomycetes bacterium, assembly GCA_963784845.1. GTDB lineage: Bacteria > Actinomycetota > Acidimicrobiia > IMCC26256 > PALSA-610 > PALSA-610. The sequence continues at coordinate 998,398 of CAWASN010000007.1, forward strand.
CTGGCCGGGGACCCGTGACGGGCTCTCGGCACTGCTCCGGCTCCTGCGACTGGACGACGAGGCGGCCCCATGAGTACCGATCCGGCGAACTGTTTGCCGCTCACGGGAGTATCGCCTCGGCCGTGGTCCAGATGTAGTCGATGTCGTCGTCGGTGAGGCTGTGGTTCGACGGCAGGATCAGGCCCTGTTCCATGACCCGGTCGGCGTTCGGGAGGCCGTCGGCGGGGGCGCGGTGCTCGATGTCCTTGAACGCGGGCTGGCGCAGGGCGTTGCCGGTCCAGACCATGCGGGTGTCGATGCCGTTGCGTTCCATGTGCTGTTGGAAGGCCGACCGCTGCACTCCGGACTCGGGCCGGATGAGGACGGGGAACATGTGCCAGGCGGTGTCGACGTCGGGCGGTTGTGCGGGGGAGGACGAACACGTCGGGGCGTTGCGCGAACAGCTGCGCCAAACGGGCGAAGTTGTGCTTGCGGTTGGCGAGGTTGTCCGGGAGCTTGGCGAGCTGGACGAGCCCGAAAGCGGCGGAGAGCTCGGCCGGCTCGAAGTTCCAGCCGATCTCGTCGAAGATGAAGAGGTTGTCGTATTCGAGGTCACCGTCGATCGACGAGAAGAAGCGCCGGTCGACGCCTTTGCGAGATCCGTAGATCTGTGTCTCGGATCGGCGACCCCAGCGGCGGAGCAGGAGGCAGCGGTCGACGAGATCGTCGTCGTCGAGGCAGACCATGCCGCCGGTGCCGGCCGCGGTGATGATGTGCGAGAGCGCGAACGAGGTGACCGAGATGTCGGATCGGGTGCCGGTCGGTGTTCCGCGCAAGGTCGATCCCAGGGCGTCGCAGGAGTCTTCGATGACCCGCAGGCGATGCGCGTCGGCGATCGCCCGGATGTGATCCCAGTCCGGGACGTTGCCGATGAGGTTGGGAGCGAGGATCGCGCGCGTGCGCGGCCCGATCATCGCATCGATCGCGTCGACGTCGATGTTGTAGGTGTCGGGCTTCGACGTCGACGAACACCGGAACGAGCCCCGCGCGGACGATCGGCGCGATATCCGTTGAGAACGTCACGGCGGAGGTGATGATCTCATCGCCCGGCCGCAGTCCGAGGAGCTCCACCGCGAGGTACAGCGCCGACGATCCCGAGTTGCACATGACGCCGCGACGCTTGCCGAACAGCGCGGCGACGCCCTGCTCGAAGGCTCGCACGTTCTTGCCGATGCGCAACGCCTGCGGGCCGCCGCGCAGCACGGCGACCACCGCGTCGATCTCGCGGTCGTCGTGCACGCTGCCCGCGTAGTCGATCCGGCGCTGATCGTCGCGGGTCAACTCCGGAGCCCTCGTGACGCCGCCGGGCGGAACCGCGCGGCCTTGAGGTCCTCGACCAAGCGGTCGACGAGCCGCGGCGAGCATTTCTCGGTCCGCAGCCGACCAATCGGCGAGCACGTCGCCCATGTACGCGGTGGCGGACATCGACGATGCGGCGGTACACGTCGAGCCCCGCGTCGGTCAGGCGGACGACCGTCACGCGGCCGTCGTCGGTGGTCGCGAACGCTCGACGAAGCCGTCGTTCTCGAGCACGCGGACCTGGCGGCCGGCCGCCGCGGGGTCCATGGAGCATTCGCGGCGATCTCGCCGAGGCTCGGTTGCCCGGCCTCGTCGATGTAGCGCAGCACGGCGTAACCCGCGCGGTCACGTCGGCACCGACCGCGGCCGATTGCCTGCTGTGGACCTTGCGGTTCATCGTCAGCCGGAAGAGCCGCTCGAGGGCGTGTTCGACGTCTTCGACATGATCCCGGCCCTTGGACATCGTCCGGAACCTAAGATACTTGTATGACTATGTCAAGTAGTGTCGGGCGACCGTCGAAGGACACGCCAATGTTGTTCGACCTCACCGGTCGGACCGCGCTCGTCACGGGCGCGGGGCAGAACGTCGGGGCAGGTGTCGCGAAGTTGCTCGCGGCCCAGGGCGCCAACGTCGCGGTCAACGACATCGACGTGCACCGGGCCCGAGCCGTCGTCGCGGAGATCGTGGCGAGCGGTGGCGCGGCGATGGAGGCGCCGTTCGACGTTACTGACTACGCGGCTGTCGCCGAGGCCGTACGCGCGCTCGGCACCGTGGACATCTTGGTCAACAACGCCGGGAACGCGGGCGCGCACACGATGGTGCCCAAGCCGTTCCGTGACACCGAGCCGGCGGAATGGGAGGGCCCGCTGCGCGTGAACGTCTACGGCGTGATGAATTGCAGTCACGTGGTCGTCGGCGGTATGTGCGATCGAGGTTGGGGCCGCGTCATCACGATCTCGTCGGGTGCGGGCACCCGGGGTGTCAACATCGGCGTCGCGCCGTACAGCGCCGGCAAGGGCGCCGGCATCTCGTTCACGCGCACGCTCGCGCTCGAGGTCGCGAAGTCGGGTGTCACTGCGAACACCCTCGCGATCGGCCTCATGGGAATGGCGGATCCGCAGATCACTGCCGCGATCGCGCGCTCGATTCCGGTCGGGCGTACCGGGGTGCCCGATGACGTTGCCGCGGCCTGCGTGTGGCTCGCTTCCGAGGAAGCGGCGTGGGTCACGGGTCAAACCATCGAGCTGAACGGTGGCGCGCTCACCACCTGACCTCGTGGCATCGGGCGCGCCCGCTCCGATCAACCGGCGTCGTCCGTGGGCAGGGCCGGGTGCTCGGGAGTCGGGTAGATCCCGGCGACGAATGCATAGACGGTGTTGCCCGAACGCGAGGATCCCGAGAACTCCTGTACCAACTCGACGACGCGGTCCCAGAACTCCGCAGCCCGTTCGTGGTCGAGACGCGGGCGTGGCGGATGATCGCTCGCAGGTCGTCCGCTTCGTGGGCCGCCCTGGACTCGGCCGCCGCGACCGAGAGGTGGTTCGTGATCGTGGCGACCTGTTCGGGTGCGATGACACCGACCTGGAAGATCCGCGGAGTCCGGCCGTAGAAGCGTTCTTCGACCGCCCGCACTTTCCTCGTGCGTACGACCCGGAGGAGGCCGGCCTCCAACAACACGCCGACATGGTGCGCGACGGTTCCCTTCGGGCGCTCGACCGCAGCAGCCAGTTCGCCGACCGTGGCGGCGCGCTCGACCACGAGCTCGAGCAGAGTGCTCCGCAGCGGGTGGAACATTGCCCGAAGCTCCTGCGACGAGGACACCAGCCGCCGGTCTTCGAGGTCGTAGTCGGGGATCACAGTTTCACTCGACATAAATGGTTCGTTCCGGTAATCTCAATCGAAGTTTACCGATCGTAGCGCGCCGAGCCGAGACCGTTGTCGAGACCGTTGTGTCGAGGGAGGACCCCCGTGACCAGCCTGAGCGACCGTCCGAACACCGCCTTGTTGGTGGTGGACGTGCAGAACGACGTGGTCGCGAACGCCTGCCGGCGCGACGACGTGATCGCGAATATCGAAACCCTGGTCGCCCACGCGCGTACCGAGCAGGTGCCGGTGATCTGGGTCCAGCACTCGGACGACGAGCTCGTCGAGGGCAGCGACGGTTGGCAGTACGTGCCGGAGCTCCGGCGCCAGGCGTCCGAAGCGCTCGTGCACAAGAGGTACGGCGACGCGTTCGAGGACACGACGTTGGAGTCCGAGTTGACCAAACGGCACGTGGGCCGGCTCGTCGTTGTCGGCGCCCAGACCGACGCCTGCATTCGCGGCAACGCTCCACGGGGCGTTCGTACGCGGCTACGACACGGTCTTGGTCGCGGACGCGCACACCACCGAGGACTTTTCCGGCCACGGGCTCCCGCCGGCCGACAAGGTCATCGCCCACACCAATATGTACTGGACCTGGCAATCGGGCCCCGGTCGTTCGGCCACCGTGGTCGAGACCGCCGGCATCGACTTCCACGCGACGGAAGGGGCTCCGTCGTAGTGCTCGGCGCGCCATCGGTCAGTGCTGTTGCGAGCACGACATGACGAGCGGGACGTGACGGGAACGCTCTCGAAGCAGGTGCTCGAGTCCGCGCATTGCTGGGAATCCGACGACCAAGTGCCGCGGCAGCCGGAGATGACCGAGTTCCGTCGGAGGCTGCGTTTCCATCAGGCGCAGTGGCGTGCTGCCCACGGCCACCCCATCGGCTCGCAACCGATCGTGCCGCGTCCCGACGGTCGGCCGCCGCGACTCGTCGGAAGCCGCATCCCGCTCGCCTATGGCCGAGCGACGGGCGCGAACTTTCTCACCCGAACCGCGGTCGAGGCCGCAAGAGCCCGAACCGCGTTCATCGAAGCTCACCAGAGTTTCGATCACCAGCGGCTGTGGGCCGATCTCTTGTCGACGTCGGCGATGACCTTCAACCTCTTCGGCGACCTGTTCGCCGACGTTGGCCTCGCCGACCGCGCCGTCCACCTCTGGTGGCCCGACACTCCCGGGACGGTGGACGACGTGCGGTTCGCACACTCACCGGGGCGGCTCGACCCGAGCTACCTCGCCAACCTCGTCGCGTTCGACGTCGCGTTCGTCCAAGACCTCGGAGCGGGTGCGCGAGGGATCGTCGGCGTCATGACCGCATACCACGAGGTGAACAAGCCGCAGGCTCCGAAGCCGAGCCGGCTGGCGCGGTACCGCGAGATCACCGAGACCTCGGGTGTGTTCGGTTCCGAGGCGATCGACGCGGTGAACGGGACCCATCTCGTTCACATCTGGTTGGCGCACCTGCTCGTGCTGTCGATGCTTCGGCACCCGAGCCGCACGTGGAGATGGGGAAGGTTCGTCGTCGTCCATCCTGCCGGCAACTCGGACTTCGCCGATGCGTGCGCTCGCTACCGAGCGCTGCTCGTGGACCCGACGACGTTCGCTTCGGTCACTGTCGAGGCGCTCCTCGACGCCGAAGCGCTGTCGGCGTCGACGGTCTCGGATGTGCGCGACCGCTACCTGGGGTTCTGAGAAACCTCGCGCCGTCGAACGCGCCTCGGAGTCGCACCGGCCGGCGAGCTCAACCCAACCAGGCCGGTCCGTCGATGGCGGGCTTCGCCTGCACCGCGGTCACGTACTTCTCCCCGCGAGAGAAACGCCGTCGGCGGGGGACGGCTCCGTGCAGCACGATGTCGAGCACCTTCGCCTTCGTTCGCTCGTCCAGCTTGGCGCCTCGGGTGTCGGTCAGCTCGAAATGGTCGACGGCGATTCTCCCGTCGGTGCCGACCCGTGCCGAATGGACACTGAGTCCCGCGGCCGCGAACACCGCGGTCAACGCGTGCAGCAGGCCTGGTCGGTCGGGTCCGGTCACCGTACAACGCGTGTGCCAAGGAGAGCTCGCATCGTCGAAGGTCAACTCGATGTCCGAGAGCGGAGCGGCGATGACCGGCTCGCCGAGCATCTTCTCCAACCGTCGTGCGGATCGTGGCCGCGTCCGGAGTGCGGATCGTGTGCACTCGGTAGGAGGCGAGCGCGGTGCCGTCGCCCCACGTGGTCGCGGTCGCTTGTTCGATCGAGCAACCGGCCTCGAAGAGGACTCGCGTCGACCGCGCCAGAAGGCCGACTCGGTCTCGGGCCACGATTTCCACGCGTACCGCGTCGTCGTCATCGGTCACGACGACCCGCACCTCGTCGCGATCCGGGGGAGGTTCGCACAGTGCCGCGTGCTCGAGCCAGCTCGGCAGGAGTGTGCGCCAGCGTGTACGCGCGGGGCGCGGAACGGATGCGCTCGCGCAGCCGTTCGCTCACCACGAACTGGGCAGCCTCGGCTCGGCGCCGCGCGACCTCGTTGCCGGCCTCGCGTCCGACGAGCTCGGGGTAGCCGAGCACGGCCCGAACGAGCTCGTACAGCTCGCGAAGTTGCTCCGATTCGAGCCGGTCGGGCTCACCGACGGCCTGTGAGAGAAGGTACAGAGCGTCGGCCTGCTCGACGGTCTCGAGGTGGACGGCGATCTGGAGCACCGCCTCCTCACCCAGCGCGTCGGACCGACGTGCCGCGGCGCCCATCAGGTCGACGTCTTCGACCAACCCGGCAACCGACTGTTCGACCCAGTCTCCGAGCTCGAGCCGCTGCACGGTCCGGCGCGCGACGAGTGCCGCGGAGGTCGAATCGTCGCCGCACGCGTCGAGTACGAGCGCGGCGAGGAGGACGGCCTGCCCGTACGTGGGTTCGTCCACCTGCATCAGCAACTCGTGCACACGCGACAGCAGGTTGAAGCGCAACGCGCCCAATGGATCGAGATCGAGCGCGGTCGGGCGGTGACGCACGATCGCGTCGTCCAGTTCCGGAAGGCAGCGTTGGAGAACCCCGGACGCGGTCAGCATCCGCCACGAGCGCGGATCCGCGCCGCGTAGCAGTGCGAAGAACTCTTGGCGAGATGCGTCGTCCCATCGTCGTGCCCCGGGCGGAAACGCGGCCAACCACTCGAGCAGTGCCGGGCTCGCGGGATGTTGCGCGCACATGCGAGCCGCGCGTAACCCGACGAGCAAAGCGTCGCCCGGAACCGGCTCCGCGTCCAACTGGACGACGCCGTTCTCGCCCAGGTGCAGGAGTTCGACGCCGCCGGCCGAGGTTGTCGCCGGTGACGCGCGGTGTCGGTCACGCAACGCCAGCAGCCGCCATCTGAGCAGCGGCGGTGTGCCTACCGTCGTGGCGAGCACCACGAGGAGCAGTGAGGCGTACACGTCCTGGCCGAAGACGTGTTCGGTGAGTCCGAGCGTGGCGAAGATCAGGCCGACTTCACCGCGCGGGATCATGCCGATCCCGATGAGGAGGCGATCGCCCGGAGAGCCGAACAGCCCTGCCACCGAGCACAGTTTTCCGAGCACGGCGATGACCAGGAGTATCGCCGCGGTCCCGAGCACGGCCGGCCGGGCGAATTGCTTGACGTCGGCTTCGATGCCGATCTGCAGGAAGAAGACGGGCACGAGCAGATGCGTCACCGGTGCGAGCTCGGAACGGACGCGTCCCGCGGCCGGGCTTCTCGCCAACGCGATGCCGGCGACGAAAGCACCGACGATCGGTGCCAGCTTGGCCGCGTGCGCCAGCTCGGAGACCGCGAGCGTGAACGCGAGCGCGATCGCAATGAGCGTGCCGGGGGAGCGACTGTAGCGGCGAACCCAGGCGAATGCCTGCGGAACGACGCGTACGCCGACGAGAGTCGTCACGACGACGAAGCCAACCGCGACGAGCACCACCCACGCGACTCCCAAGATCGAGACGGAACCCTGGCTGACAATCCGCGTGACGACCGTGAGGATGACAAGCCCGAGGATGTCGTCGGCCACGGCAGCACCCAGGACCGTCTTGGCTTCGACTGTCGCGAGGGCGCGCAGGTCACCGAACACGCGTGCGGTGATCCCGACGCTCGTAGCCGTCAGTGCCGCGCCGACGAAGAGCGCTTCCTTGCCCGTCATGCCGAGCGCGAGTCCGGCCCCCGCGCCCGTGACCATCGGGACGAGGACACCGGTGAATGCGACGAGGACCGCGGCGCGGCCGACGCCTCCGAGCTCGGCAAGGTCCATCTCCAGGCCGACCTCGAGCAACAACAAGATGACACCGAGCTGAGCGAGCGTTTCCAACGCCTGGCTGTTATGGACCCACCCGAGCACAGACGGGCCGACGATCACGCCCGCGAATATCTCTCCGACGACCGCGGGGACCTGCACGCGATCGGCGAGCTCCGCGGCGACCTTTGCCGCGAGCAGCACCACCAAGATGTCGAGAAGAATCCGATTGACGTCCAACTCGACTACTCGTTGCCGTCTTGGTGGCGGACGTTCGCGTGCGCAACGTGCAACCGGTATCCGAAGCCCCGGATAGAGGCGATCTCGAGGCCGAGAGGTCGGATGCGTTTGCGCAGTCGCGAGATGTGTACCCGTACCTTGCTGGCGTCACCGCCGTCCCAGATCTTGTCGAACAACTCCGCGTCGGGGACTCCATGATCGAACGACGCCACGAGTGCCGTCGCGAGTTGCTCGTCGATGGGAGAAAGGAATACCCGCCGGCCTCGGAACGAGAGCTCTCCGAAGCCGTCGAGCACGGGAACCGCGGGATGTCGGTGCACCCGCGCCACCAGGGCGGTCAGGCGTGCACGTACGTCGGCATCCGCGGCCGGAAGCCGAATCCAGTCGGCGAGACAGTCCTCGAGGACCGGCGCGGCTGCGTCAGGTTCGACGAGCAACAGATGCGGCCGATGAAGCGCCGCGAGTCGCTCCGCATCGGCGCGCTGCTCCGGCCACCGGACCACGACGACATCGTCGTCGTGGTCCGGGGCCGGAGTAAACGCACCGTCCGTGTGCATCGACACACGATTTCCCTTCAACGGCTCGGTCAGCGTGAGGTCTCCTGACCGCTGGGCACCGGTTCGGGTAGCTCGATCAGCTCCCCTTCGCCGGTGGGCAACTCGACGTGCATCGAGGATCCATAGAAGCTGGGGTAGGCGAGTACTCCCATCTCGGGGAGGTCGGCGCCCTGGAGCTCGACCTCCGGCGTGGGCCGGATGCCACCCTTGGTCAGCTTGTTCTGGAAGTAGAAGAACAAGAACGCGATCCCGCCCATGACAAAGGCGATCGTCGCGACGCCGATCACCTGGGCGATCAGCTGTCCACCACCGCCGTGGCCATGCAGGATCCCGTACACGTTCGACCGTCTTGCTCCCGGTGCCGTTCCAGTCGCCTCCGTAGGTTCCGTCGGCGAAGATGCCCACCGCGAGGACGCCCCACGCGCCGCACACCCCGTGAACCGAGACCACGCCGACCGGGTCGTCCACGCCGCGCTTTTCGAAGAACCACACGGACTCGACGACGAGAATACCGGCGATGATGCCGATGATCGCCGCGTCCCTCGGCTGCACGAAGGCGCAAGGGGCGGTGATGGCGACGAGGCCCGCGAGCATGCCGTTCGCCATCATGCCCGGATCGGGTAGATGTTTGGGTGTTCGGAACTGCACCCACAGCATCGCGAACACCGCCCCGAAGGCCGCCGCGATCGCGGTGTTCGTGGCGATCACGGCGAAGCGGTTGTCGGTCGCGGACAGCGTCGATGCGGCGTTGAAGCCGAACCACCCGAACAAGAGGATGAACGTGCCGAGCATCGCCATCGGGATGTGGTGACCGGCAAGAGTTCGGGGCTTTCCGTCCGGTCCGTACTTGCCGATCCTCGGCCCGAGCACGAGCGCGCCCGCCAGTCCGGCGACACCGCCCATCATGTGCACGACACCCGACCCCGCAAAGTCGACGTAGCCGTGGCCGAGGCTCGCGCTGGCCCCCAGCTTGGCCAGCCAGCCACCGCCCCACGTCCAGGCGCCGAACAGCGGGTAGTAGATCGCACCGCAGAAGAGGCCCCAGAGCGCGAAGCTGTTCCACTTCCAACGCTCGGCCATCGCACCGGTCGGAATCGTGGCTGTCGTGTCCATGAACGCGACCATGTACAAGAAGAACGCCATCACGCCGACGTCGTACGCGTGGCCCTGCAGGAAGAATCCGCCCTTCCACAGGAACACCCAGTTGTGCGATCCGACGAGGTTCTTGCCGACCGGATTGTCGTAACCGAACAGGTTCGGGAAGCTGTAGCCACCGAACATGAAGGCGTAGCCGACGCAGTAGTACCCGACGAACCCGAGACCGAAGATCGCAAAGTTCGTGGATACGACGTCCGCGGCGTGCTTCGCCCGGCAAAAGCCGGTTTCCACGAGCGCGAACCCGGCCTGCATGAAGATGACCAGCACGGCGCCGACCACGATCCAGAGCAGGTTCAAGCTGATATCAGTATGAGTGATCTTGTCTGTAGTTGTGCCCCCGCCGTCGACGGAACTCGCCCACGCCACGCTCGTCGTACACATGACGATCGCGGCAACGAGGCCCGCCACCGCAGTCACGCGTAACGCCGTTCGATGTCGCACCAAAGCCCTCCCTCGTCCCATTTGGTCTCGTGCAGGGTGACGGTAAATGGCAAGGATTTCGACGCAGTGACCAAACTGTTTCGACAAACGATCAGTGCATTGTCGGAGTTCTGTCCAGATTGCGACAAGATACCCGCGGCATACTGACGGAAATATGAGCAAAAGCATCCGCTCTTCGTAGGCTTCGCGCAAGGGCGTGTTACGACTCGGACGAAGGCTTCCCCGGCGCATGGTCGGCATGCGACGATCGCAAAATGACTGCCAACTTCGAATCCAGTGCCTTCGGTGCCGAGTGGAACACGCTGGAACGCTCGCAGCGACTCCGGCTCCGCCGCCTCGTGCGCATCGGCGGCAAGGTGGAAGACCCCACGTTGGCCCGGCTGGCGCCGGCCTACGCGCAGATGCAGCTGCAGCGCGTCTGGATGCGGCTGTTCTGGTTGTGGTTCATCCCGGGAACGTTGATCGCGCTCAGCGTCGCGGCGACGATCCATCCTGTCTTCGTCGGCATCGTCATCGCAATGGCGGCGCAGGCGGCGTGGGCTCATTTCAGTCTGCGCAAGGTTGCGCGGCGCTCGGCCTGAGCGGCTGATCGCGTTCGCCGCGCGCGCTCACTCGGGGTTGGCGCACGACGATGCAGGGGCACGGCGCTACCCTGCGAGACTGCGGCGAGAGTCTCGGAACGTCCATTGTCCTCAGCATCTCCCGAAGCGACTGACGCCACCATTCTCGTCATCGACGACGAGGCGGCGGTACGGCTAGTACTGGATGACGCCCTTCGTGCCCGCGGATACACGGTGCACGTCGCTGCGACCGGCGCGATCGGATTGCAGCTCGCCGGTGCCGTCGAACCCGACGTCGTCATCGTCGATCTCGGCATGGCGGATCTCGACGGCATCGAGATCTGTCGCCGCCTGCGGCAGTGGACATCGGTGCCGATTCTGGTGTTCAGCGGCGACGGCGCGGAAAGCCGCAAGATCGAGGCTCTCGACGCCGGAGCCGACGACTGCGTGTCCAAGCCCTTCTCGATGCCGGAGCTGCTCGCCCGGGTGCGCGTTGCAATCCGACACCGCCGGGCGATCGCCCACACGTCGGAACCGAGCTTCATCGAGGTGGGCCCGCTGCGCATCGACACCGCGGCCCACGAAGCGCGGCTCGGTGGCCGGCCGATGCCGCTCACCCGTAAGGAGTTCGCGTTGTTGGTGATGCTCGCTCGCAATCAAGGTCGCGTCATCGTTCATCGCGTGCTGCTCGCCGGCGTGTGGGAACCCGAGATCGGTCGCGTCGAGTTGCTGCGAACACACGTGAACCAGCTCCGCCGCAAGCTCGGCGAAGGGTCGGCGTCGACGGTTCGCATCCTGAACGACCCCGGCGTCGGATACCGCTTGGTGCTGAACGAGAGCGTGTAGGCGAATCCCGCCCGCCGTCGCGAATCCCGCCCGCCGCCGCGAATCCCGCCCGCCGTCCCCCGGACGGCACCGTGGGCTCAGGTCCGGGACCGGAGGTTTCGGACACCGGTCGGCCTTCTGCAATTCTTGCTAGCTTGCATAGATGGCTGCACGTTCCTCCAGTCGGGGTGATGTCGGCGTGGGCGTCGAGGAAGCCGCGGACGCGGCGCTGATGGCCTCTCGGGCGCTCGTGGGCGTCGCTGCACGTTCCTTGGCCGCGATCGAAGGCACGATCACACTCGTTCAGTATCGGGCGCTCGTGCTGCTCGCGACACACCGGACGGTCAACGTCGGCACGCTCGCGGAGGCGCTCGGCATTCACGCGTCGACCGCCACCCGCCTGTGCGACCGGCTGGCGGAGAAGGGTCTGATCGACCGCAAGACCTCGACCGAGAGTCGGCGGGAGGTCGTGATCGGGCTCACGACGGAAGGTCGGGCGCTCGTGCGGTCGGTGAGCACGCGCCGACGTCGCGAGATCGTGAAGATCGTCGGCAGGGTCGGCACGCCGCAGCGCGCGGCGCTGGTGGCCGCGTTCGTTGCGTTCGCGGATGCTGCGGGTGAGGGGACCGACGATGCATGGAAGCTCGGATGGACGTCGTGATACCACCCGGCCAACCGTGGCGCGGTCGGCTGGACATGCGAGGATGGGCGCAGCGTTCGCGTGACCTGGCTCGACGGTCGAAAGAAGCGGTGCTGCTCGCCGCGATCGTCGGTGCACTGACGGGGCTCGGGGTCGCAGGCTTCGACACCGTCGTGACTCGCGGTGTCGACAAGATGAACTCGTTCCCGCTTTGGGCCACCGCGCTCGCACCACTCGTGGGGCTCAGCGCCGCGGCGCTGGTGTTGTACTTCTTCGGGCCGTCGGCGTCGCCGTCGACCGCCGACGAGTACCTTCACGCGTTTCACGATCCCGGCTACCGACTGCCTGTACGGCCCCTGATTGCTCGCATGGTCGCCGGCATCGCGACGCTCGGGAGTGGGGCCCCCATGGGACTCGAGGGACCGTCGCTGTACCTCGGTGCCGGTATCGGTGAAACGCTGGAGCGTCGGTTTCCCCGCCTCTTCTCGGCCAAGCAACGTCGGCTCCTCCTCGTCGCCGGCGCCGGTGCCGGCGTCGCCGCCATCTTCAAGACGCCCGCAACCGGCGCGATCTTCGCGCTCGAGGTGCCGTACCAGGACGATCTGGCGCGCTACATGTTGGGCCCGACACTGATCGCCTCGGCGACGAGTTATCTCGTCTTCGTGGCCATCCACGGCACCAGCCCGCTGCTGAGCGTCACGGGTAGCCCTCCGTTTTCCTTCAAAGATCTCGCGGCCGCGCTTGCGCTCGGCGTCCTCGCGGGGATCGGCGCCCGGGTCTTCGCTTGGTTGATCCGCAGCGCGAAGCATCTGCACACGTCGGTGCCGGCTTGGGTCCGAGTGCCTGCTGCCGGAGCCTGCCTGGGTGGCATCTTCGTTGCGGCAAGGCTCTGCGCCGGTTCGAGCCTGACCACGGGCCCGGGCTACGACACGATTCGTTGGGCTCTGGATCCAACCCACAGCGTCTGGCTCATCGGCGCCATACTCGTGTTGCGCTGCCTTGCCACCTCGGTGACGATCGCCGGGGGAGGCGTCGGCGGACTCTTCATCCCGCTGGTCGTCGCCGGCGCGCTCACCGGCAGAATCGTCGGCGGCAGTGTCAACGCGCTCGACACGTCGCTGTTCGTCGTGATCGGAGTCGCCGCATTCCTCGGGGCCGGCTACCGCGTGCCGCTCGCGGCCGTGATGTTCGTTGCCGAAGCGACCGGGCGACCGGGTTTCGTCGTTCCCGGCCTCCTCGCCGCGGTGGTGGCCGAGCTCATGATGGGCCGACGATCGGTGACGACCTATCAACTCGCCGCGCTCGACGACGACGATGCACGCGTCCACGAAGACCCCTCGCAGTGACGCGGCCGAACCAGAGCCGCAAAGTCCGCGGAGGTGAACCGAGCGGGCTGGGTGACGTCGAGGGGGGCGCATCGAGCCAGCGCGCACGCTACGAATCGGCGCTTCGGCGTTGCGGAGAAAAGTACGTCGAGCGCTTGGACCAGCTCGCCGAGTGCAACCGAGGACTCGCCCGGCTCGTGCAGGTACGGGTCGCGCGGCCGTGGACCGACTACGAACACGAAGCGTATCTGCGGCTACGCCGATCGAAGGTCGAGATCAGCTCCAGGCTCTCGCATGTCCAGCGCTCCTTCGAGCGGGCACGAGCGGGCTTGCGGGATCTGGGTCAGCGACACTGACCCCCGCGATCGACGTCGGGAACGTCCGAGGCCCGTGACCGGCGCTGTGCCCGACGACTCCCGAGGACCCGGCAGGCGCCCCCGGGAGTCGTCCAGCCCGCATAGATTACATGCAGCAACGTTTGTTATATGACACATGCACGCTTGCGTCAAGCGTCCACGCGAGAGCGTTGCTCGAAAGGGCTACGCGATCTGGCGTCCGCCCGGCGCGTCGCCGCCCGCGACCAGGGACCGCCCCGCCGTCGACACGATCAACACGTCACCGCGCCCGGGCGAGGCGTCGGCTACGCGTATCAGCAGCCCGAGCATTCGCAAACGGTGCTGGATGTACGCGGCGGCGGGAGCCGACACCTCGAGCGTGGGGGCCAGCTGGTCCACGAGCACCGGTTCGTTCCCGGCGAGCTTGGTGAGGGCGACGTACTCAGAACCGGTGAGACCCTGGCCACGCGAGCTGTCGCTTGCAGGCGGGTCGTTGCCAAAGTCAGGCGCGTCCACTGCTCACCGCCCGCGCCTTCGGAACGACGACGACGGGGACTTCGCTGCAATGTTCGAGTCGTCGTGCGATGCTCGACACCGCGTCGTGAAGCGCAGTGTGATCCGGTCCACCGATGACGATGAGTTCCGCGCCCGTCTTATGGGCGATGTCCGCGAGCTCGTGGGCGGCGTCGCCCCGTGTGACCCGAAGCGTGACGACGAGGCCTTGTCCCCGGAGCGGTTCCGCAACATCTCGGTCGAAGTGGGAGCGAACCTTTGCGAGGTACTTGTCCGAGTCGGCCTGCACGCTCGACACGATCCAGAGGGTCGTGCGGGGAACGGTGTGCACGAGAATGACGTGAGCGGACAGATCGCCGGCGAACTTCGATACCCAATCGATAATGGTCGAATCGCGCGCATCCCCCGTGAGGCCGACGATGATTCGCGTCACGGAACCTCCTTGTCGACTCCTCGCTGAAATGCTCGGGATCGATCTTCGATCGACCGCGGAGGGCATGAGACCGTCGGCCTCGGACGAGTTGACTGTAGTATAGCAAACGTTGTAAGTAAACACTGGTAGGGCCCGGCCGCGCGGCGACGGTGGCGACCGACTCCCGGGGTGTGGTGGAGCCCGGACGGATCGCCGTTGGTCGCCTCGGTTCCGCCGGTCGGACGGGCTGCTGTCCGCGAACCCGAAGGGGCGTAGCCGGTGCTCGCGTCGGCGTGCCCGACCGCTCAGTGCAGGGGTTCGATTCCGAGCATCTCTCGGAACTCGTCGGTGGTGTTGGTGACGGGGAACGGCTCGGAGGGCACCGGAAGTCCCAGCCGTTCACAGATCGGATTCCACCCGTCACCGGCCGTCCATTCGAGGAGACGGCTCTTCGGTACTTCGGCGCGGACGCGATCGTTGTGACGTACGAAGGCGTCCATCATCGAGGTCGGGTCTTCGAAGCGGTCGCTGAAACGGTCGTGGAGCAGCTTGCGGACGGCTTCCATCCATGGTGCGAGCTCGGGCGGCGCGTTGTCGAAGGACAAGAAGATCGTGTTCGACGCACTGCGGTACCACGACTCGGGATCTCGCACCGACAACAGCACCAGCGCGTCGGGGTACGCGGCCGAAAGCTCCGGCCAGAACGAGCCGCCCGGCCAGTCGACGATGGCGGCGTAGCGCGCCAGCATCGTGCTCCAATCGACGGGCCTGCCTTCGATCGCGTCGGTCCACGCCGGGATCTGCGTGGGGTCTCCCATGATCTCGATCATGTGGTGACACGGAGCGCCGAGCAACTGTTCGAGTGCGAGCTTGAGAGAGTGCGTCCCCGTCCGGCCCACGCCGGCACCTACGACCGAGATATCCATTGCGGCTCCTGAGTTGCGGGGACGGTGTGCAGACGGACGCGGTCGAGGTGCATCGCGTTCGAGACGCGGTCGGATCGCAGCGCCGACCCGAAGGTATCTCGGAGGACTTGTACCGTCGACCGGGCGCGGTCGGGGTCGCGCGGGTCGACGAAGCAATCGTCCGGCGGTCCCGGCCCGCAGAGCACCTCCGCGTCCGGGACTTTCCGATTGGTCGTTCCCCGCGGCCTCCACGTGCTATTCAATACGCTCGATGGCGGCGGGGGCACTCAGGACCGGGGTCCGGCCGTCCGGAGCCTCCCGAGCCCAACCCTCGCGGGAGCATCCCTCCCGGGAGCGGTTCCGTGCCGACGTGGAGGGTCTGCGCGGCGTCGCGGTGATCGCGGTCGTGCTGTATCACGCCGGACTCGGCCTCACGCCCGGTGGATACGTCGGCGTCGACGTCTTCTTCGTCATCTCCGGGTTCCTCATCACCCGGCTGTTGTGGAATGAGGTCGTCGAGACCGGTCGCGTCTCGTTTGCCTCCTTCTACGGTCGTCGTATCCGCCGGTTGCTCCCGGCCGCGGGGTTCGTGCTCGGGGTGACGGTCGCCGTCTCGGCCGCGGTGCTCTCCCCCCTGCAGGCTCGCGACGTGATGAAGGATGCCGAGGCGGCTGCTCTGTACGTCGCGAACTATCGGTTCGCCGTGTTGCGCACCGACTATCTGGCGGCGCACACGCCGTCACCGATTCAGCACTTCTGGTCGCTCGCAGTGGAGGAGCAGTTCTACCTCCTCTGGCCGTTGCTCGTGATGCTCGGTGGGACCGTACTGCCGGCTCGACTGCGAACGAACGCGCGCGCGACCGTCGCGGCCGTCCTCGGCCTCCTCGCGGCGACGTCGTTCGCGCTGTCGCTGTATCTCACGCATGCGTCCGAACCGTGGGCGTTCTTCTCCCTGCCGACCCGCGCCTGGGAGCTCGCGGCCGGGGCCGGCATTGCGTTGGCGGCGCCCGCGATCTCGCGCACGCCGAAGATCGCCGCGGCGTTGGGCGGCTGGGTCGGCGTCGGCTCGATCGTCTGGGCGATCGCGCGTCTCGACGGTTCCACACCGTTCCCCGGCACCGCCGCGCTCCTCCCGGTTGTCGGCGCGGCACTCGTGCTCGCAGCCGGCTGCGCGGCACCGCGGCGCGGCGCGAGCGTTGCGCTTGCGAGCCCACCGCTCCAGCGGGCCGGTCGGATCTCTTACTCGTGGTACCTGTGGCACTGGCCCGTGCTGATCCTGGTGCCCGCGATGATCGGGCATTCCTTCAACCTTGCCGAGAACCTCCTGCTCGTGGTTCTGAGTGCGGGGCTCGCGACTGCGACGGTCGCGCTCGTCGAACGCCCGGTGCGATATGCGTCGGTCCTCACCTCACGTCCCCGCCTGTCCTTCGCCGTGGGCGCCACGATCACCGTTTCGACGGTGGCCGTGATTGCGATCGTGACGTCGACGCTGGCTCCGCTGCGAGGTGCGAACCCGGTGGCTGTGCCCGGTCCGCTCGCGTCGGGAACGACGAGCACCGCCGGCTCGGCCCGGCAGGTGCGTCAGGCCGCCCCGACGCTCGGCCAACGACTGACAGTCGCGTATTCCTCGCTCACCACCGAGATCGCCCACAGTGTCGCGGCCCGTGCCGTTCCTTCGAATCTGCAACCGTCCCTTGCCGGCGCGCACGGCGACAAGGCCCTGCCGTTCGTCGACGGCTGCAACGCGACGTACAGCGTTACTACCGTTCGTCGCTGCGCGTATGCCGACACGCAGTCGGCGACGAGCGTCGTGCTGTTCGGCGACTCACACGCCTCGCAGTGGTTCCCGGCGGTCGACGCCTTGGCCAACCAGCGGAATTGGCGCCTGGTCGTGCTCGACAAGAGCACGTGCCCGCCGCTCGAGCTGACCCTCTTCAGTCCGGTCCTCGGTCGCACGTACACCGAGTGCGCGCAGTTCCGGCAGTCGGCACTCGCCCGCATCCGGGCCGAGCGGCCGAAGGTCGTGATCCTCGGTGTCGCGCGCCACTACAGCTCCGCCTATCACTTCTCGGTGTACGGGCCCGAGTGGATCTCCGGGCTCGCGTCGATGGTGCGGGAGATCCGGGCGCTCGGACCGCAAGTGGTCGTCATGGGTCCGACCCCGAAGCCCAACTTGCCCGACGTGCCCGATTGTCTGTCGGCGCATCTTGAGGACGCGGTCTCGTGCACGACCGCGACGAGCGTCGCGGTCAACCTCGCGGGCATGAAGGCGGAGCGAGATGCCGTTGTGGCCGCCGGCGGCAGTTACGTCGACGTCGTACCCTGGGCGTGCACAGCTGTGTCCTGCGCGGTGATGGTCGGCAATCTGCTCGTCTACCGCGACGACAACCATCTGACCACGAAGTTCGTCTCGTGGTTGGCGCCGATATTCGCAGTGGC
Organism: uncultured Actinomycetes bacterium; assembly: GCA_963784845.1. GTDB lineage: Bacteria > Actinomycetota > Acidimicrobiia > IMCC26256 > PALSA-610 > PALSA-610. The sequence continues at coordinate 1,016,175 of CAWASN010000007.1, forward strand.
TCTCGACGCGGCGCTGCAGAGCGGCCACGGGGTCTCGGTCGCGCCGGGCTGACCGGCGCGTCGCTCGAGGTCCCAGCGGTGCGCGCTCAGCGAACAGTGATCTGCGTGTACATGCCGGCGGCGTAGTGGCCGGGCAAGTTGCAGACGAGTTCGTAGCGGCCCGGCGTGAGCGTGACGGTCGTCCAGCCCGAGCTCGCCGGCGCGATGCCGTCGCCCGTGCCGGCTCCGCAAGTATTCGATGCCTCGCCGAGACTTGCGGACTCGTCGACCGTGTTGTCGGGGCCCGGCTGACGTGTGCCGGGAATCTCGGCAGCTGCGAGCGGCAGGATCACGAGCTCGTGATTGACCGATCCGAGGTTGGTCGCGACGAAGGACACGACGCCGTGCGGCACCGACGCGGGCTGCGCGGTCAATCGCATCATGCCACCGCGCACTCCGCCTCCTGGTGCTCCTCCCATCATCGGCCCGCCCGAGTTGATCAACGACACGTTCACGACGGCTCCGGCCAGGTTCGGGACAGCGCACGACGCGGCGCGGGAGTCGCCGTACGGCCCGCGGGATGCCTCGGTGCGACCGCCGATAGCCGCGACCGCGAGGAGCGAGAGTGCCGTGAGCACAACGGCGGCGAGGGCGCCGAGCACGAGCGGACGTCGTGTATGCACGCGGGTCAGCTCGATCGCAGGGTGTCGCGCCGTTGCGCGTACTCGTCGGCGTCGATCTCTCCGCGCGCGCGAACCGCTCGGCGAGTATCTGCTCGGCTCGCGAACCTGTCGGGGCGCGCGGGGCGTCCGGATCACGCGCCGCTTCTCGAATAGTCGTATGGGAACGGTCGGATCGCACGAGGGCGAGGGCGGTTGCGACGACGATCGTCCAAAAGACGAGCATGACGATTGCCATCGCGATCCACGCCCCCGGTCCCCAACCGCCATGCCAATTCCGCATCACTCGCCACACCTCCGCGTTCGAGATTCGTCCGCGTTCGAGATTCGTCCGCGTTCGAGGTTCGTCGAGGTCGCCGCCGGAGACCAGGGCCGAAGGGCCTTCGCGCCGCGGCACGCGGTCACAATGCCGCTCCGGCGCCGCCGATTCACGTCACCCGGCAGCGCGACCGATCGGTGGTATAGAACGTGTAGCCGGGGCCGGACGCGATCGCGTGCACGGTGACCTCGCCGGCCGGGTGGGCCGAGAGCGTTCGCAGCAACTCCTGCTCGTTCGTGTGGTGCGATGCTGTGTAGCTGTCGAACGCGAGCACGAAGTCGACCCTGCGGTCGCAGAGGAGACGTTCGTACGCGTCGACCGAGTCGAAGCTCTGTATGGCCATGCCTTCGGGGAACAGCTCGGAGTCCGATCGCCCACCTGCGACCAGAACCTGATAGATGCTGAACTTGGCATCGCGGGTGCCGCGCAGGACGCGGTATGTCGCGCCGACGCCGAAGGCCGGCGACCGCGTGAAGGCATCGATGGGGTGATGTTGCGGCCACCGGCCGAGTGCATCCCACTGGTTCGCGAGGTTCAACGGGACTGCGAGAGCACCGTTCAAGCCGATCGACAGGACAAGTGCGAGCACGCCCCGCACGAGCACCCCGCCCGCGAGCATCTCGCGCTGAACCGCGACGAAGAGCATCGGCAGCAGGACGACGAGCGCCCGAGGCGGAATCGTCGTGACCAAGTTGACGACTTTGTCGGTGCCGCTGCTGTCGGAGTAGATCGGAGAGGTGACGACGATGACGGCGGCGGGTACGGCAAACACCGCCGACAGCGCGTACCAGCGCAAGAGGTCCCGGCGGTGAACCTCGAACGGGATCCTGCACGCGACGACGATGAGTGTGATCGGAGCCACGACGGCGACGTGATTCAGCTGTGCGAGGCCGACCAGGACCGCGGCGGCGACTCGGTGCTCTCGGCGCCAGCAACCGATACCGACCAGGAGCAGCGCGGCCGACCAGGCGAAGGTCTGCTGCCCGAAGAGCAAGGCCTCGTTGATCGCCGGGTTCATGAGCACTGCCGACGCCCACCATCCGTGCCGCAACTCCGGGAAGGCGAAGAAGGTTGCGCCGGCACAGCCACCAGCGCCGAGGACGGTCCAGAGCGTGACGGTCCAGTTACCGAACACCGGCCACGCCAGTGCGCACGTCGTCCAGTTCACGAAGCCGTAGGGATACGCGTAGGCGTTGCCGTGGCCGAGAACCGGCATGCGCCAAGGCAGGCGCGCGTGATGCCAGATGTCCCGCGCCAGGTACCAGACGTGGACGTAGTTGTTCATGCTGTCGGACGTCAGGACGATTCCGTGCCGCAGGTACGTCACGACGAAGGTCGCCCATGCGAGCGCGATGAATCCGAACGCCACGGTGGGTGCGCCGGGCTGCGTCGATCGGTCGTGCGCCAAGGTCTTGGGTGTATCACCGATGCAGAGTCACGACGCCGTTCCAACCACCCGGCAACGTCGCCGCCCTGAGGCACCGGCGGCACCGGGGGCTCGCGATCCGATCACATAGGGATCGGCTATGTGACGCATAGGTTCGCAAGAGGGAAACGCTCCGGTCGAGCGAGCGGTCGCGGCGCACAGGCTCGGGTCTCGTGAACGTGTGGCGCTCGGTCGCGGCGGTATCGTCGTTCGGACTGTCCGGCGCCGAGGAGGGTCGCGAGGCACGTGGGCACGAACGGCTCCGTGGGAGCACCCGATCGGGTTGCAATGACGTCGGTCGTCGTGTGAGCGACGTCGCACTGCTCTCTCCGGGCGACCTCGGTCGCGCCCCGCGGACGAGGTCGCCCTGGTCGAACCTCGCGGCTCGCGGGGACAGCCTCGGGAGTGCTCGCCTGGGTGGTGCTGCATCTCGGCTGGCGAGGTGCCGACCTGCCGGCTCAGGTGTATCGGGTCGAGCTGTATCGCCGTTACGGGCTCGTGTTGTGGGACAGCCAATGGTTCGCGGGTCATGCGACGTTCGGCTACAGCGTGCTCTCGCCCGTTCTGGGCGCACTGACCGGTCCACGGCTTCTCGGGGCGCTGAGCGGCGTGGTGTCCGCGCTGTTGTTCGAGCGGATCGTGCAACGAGCGCTCGCCCCCGCGTCGCGTCTGGGCTCCCTCTGGTTCGCGGTCGGTACCGTCACGAACCTGGTTGTCGGACGAATCACGTTCGCGCTCGGCGTCGCGATCGCGCTGGCGGCGGTGTTTGCGTTGCAACATCGCAAGACCGTGATCGCCATCGCGTGTGCGCTGGCCGCTCCGTTGGCCAGCCCGTTGGCGGGATTGTTCCTGGCGATCGGGGTGACCGCTTGGGGTCTCGCCCGCCGAGATCGTCGCACCACGGCCGCAGTCGTAGCGATCGCCGGGGTCGCTCCGATCTTGATTTCCGCGGCGCTGTTCCCCGGCGGGGGGTCCTATCCGTTTCCCGCCTCTGCGGTCGCGTGGGACCTGGCCGTCTGCGCGTGCTTCTACTTCCTCGTTCCCCGCCGGAACGTCGAGCTGCGTTGGGGCGCGATCGTGTACGGAGCGATCGTCGTGGCCGCGTTTGTCGTCGCCTCGCCGCTCGGCGAGAACGTGAACCGTTTCGGCCAATATCTCGCGGGTCCGCTGCTTCTGTGCGTCCTCGCGCCGCGCCGGCGCGTGCTCCTCACGATCGTCGCACTGCCGTTGCTGGTCTGGCAGTGGTCCCCGACACTCGACGCCGTCACTGCCGCCACCCACGACCCCTCGACCCACCAGAGCTACTACCAGCCACTGCTGTCCTTCCTCGACTCCCGACCGGCGACCATGGGTCGCGTCGAGGTTCCGTCCACCTACCGGCACTGGGAGACCGCGTATCTCTCGCCCCAGGTGCCGCTGGCGCGAGGTTGGGAACGTCAACTCGATATTGGGTACAACCCGATTTTCTACGGCGGGGTGCTGAACGGCGACACCTACCGAGCCTGGCTCGCCGTCAACGGCGTCGAATACGTAGCGCTGCCCGACGCGCGGCTCGACAGCTCCTCAACGGGAGAGAAGGCGCTGATCCTCGGGGGGCTCCCGTACCTCGAACCGGTATGGCACAACGCACACTGGCGCGTCTGGCAGTTCGTCGGCTACCGCGGCCTCGTCGTGGGGCCCGCCGCGGTCGTGAGTGTGCGGCCCGACAGCTTCACTCTGGACGTCCGCGCGCCGGGAGCTCTCACCGTTCGTATCCACGCTTCACCGCACTGGTACGTCGATCAGCACGGCTGCATCGGTCCGAGCACGGACGGTTGGACTCACGTCGTAGCCAAGAGCACCGGCTTGATCCGCGTGACCCAAGCGCTGCAAGGTACGCCGTGTCCGTGAATCGAGATTCGGTGAAGTCCTCGATGTCGTCTCACGGGCGCGTCGCGCGCACGAGCACGTCGATCGCGGTGCGTTCGCCGTCGGGGGTCTGTACGGTGCGCCGCACGCGTCGGACCTCACGACTTCGAGTCCGGCGATGTCGGCGACCACCTCGTCCGGCCCGTAGAGCACCTGCGGGTCCTTCGGACCGCCCCAACCCTCCTTGGGGTTGGTGATGTCGTGGGCGACGACGAGAAGGGTGCCACCGGGAGCGACCGCCGCGGCCGCGTGGCGGAACGCCGTTCGGCGGGCCGCCTCGGGCAGATGCAGGTACATGACGATGACCAGGTCGAAGCCCACGGTCGGCGGGTCGTATGCGGTGACGTCCGCGTGTTCCCATCGTGGCGTCACGTGACGCGCCTGCGCGAGGCGGCGAGCCTTGTCGAGGCCGACTTCCGAGAAGTCGACCCCCGTCGCATCCCATCCCTGCTCGGCGAGCCAGACCGCGTTGCGGCCTTCGCCGCAGGCGAGATCGAGCACGCGTCCGGGTGTGAGGTCGGCGACCTCGGCGACGAGGAACGTGTTCGGCGTGGCGGACCAGACCAACTCGTCGCCGGAATAGCGCTCGTCCCAGGCACGACTGTCCATCACGATGTCACCCCGTTCGTGCCTGGTTCGGTAGCCGGCACGAACTCGTCGAAGGCGGCCAGAGCGAGGGGCCCGTGCGTACTCGCCGGCCCGCCGCTCATGAGCAGCGCGACCGCCAGAACCTCCGCGACCTCCTGGCGGCTCGCGCCCTTCATCGCGGCACCGCGAGCGTGGTACGCAATGCAGCCCTCGCATTGTTCGGAGACGGCGATCGCCGAGCGCGACCAGCTCCTTGACGTGAGCGGGCAGGGCTCCAGCTTCGAGCGCGTGCTGATGGAGCGCCGCGAAGCCGGCCCAGGCGTCGGGAATGGCGTCTCTCAGTTCGCGGGTCGGTCGGCGCAGCTCGCCGATGACGTCATGGTAGTGGGTCATGATGACACCTCCTTGGTGCGGAACGGAGCGGCCTGGCGGCCGCGTCGTCGTGAGATCACCAGCGGCACGATCGCTCGACTCCGAATCGTCCGAGGATCAGCGATGCCGGACAGTTGCCGACCGCGACGTAGAGCCATTGGTTGATCCCGACGAATGCGGTCAGGAGCAGGAACCAGGGGCTGACGGTTGCGGCGAGCAACGCGCTCAGCAACGTCATGGTTCCGGCGAGGGCGAAGAGCACGCGCTCGAGCGGTGCCGACGCAGGGGTTGCACCGGTCCGGGCGGAAGTGCTCGGTTCGGATGATCTGGTGGAAGTGGGGGAAGGCATCGTGTCGACTCCTGTGTTCGATGTCAGTGGCTGAAGTGCACGTGCGGGAGGATGCGTTGGAGCCACCTGGGCAGGTACCAGTTGCGGTCGCCGATCAGCGCCATGGCCGCGGGTACGAGCATCACCCGGACGATGGTCGCGTCGAGGAGCACCGCCAGCGCGAGCGTCAGGCCGAGCTCCGTCGGAGGTATCGGTCCGGTGATCCCGAAGGCGATGAACACGACGATCATGATCAGGGCCGCGTTGGTGATCGGTCGTCCGGTGCGGGCGATGCCTTCACCGATCGCTCGTTTCGTGTCGCCGGTGGCTTCGTAGCGCTCTCGGATCGCGGCGAGCAAGAAGAGTTGGTAGTCCATCGAGAGCCCGAACAAGCAGTGCGAAGAAGAAGAGTGGCGCCCACGCGTCGACGAACGGTTGGTGCTCGATGCCGAGCAGCCCGGTTCCGAAGCCGTGTTGGAAGACGAGCGTCGCGAAGCCGAACGCAGCGCCGACGGTGAGCAGGTTCATCAGGATCGAGGTGAGCGCGACGACCAGGCTGCGGAACACGACGAGGAGCAGCAGGAACGCGACGATCAGGATGAGGCCGATCGCATAGGGCGCACGTCCGGTGAGGACGGCGGTGAGGTCGCGGTTCTGCGCCGCCGGACCGCCGACTCTCGTGCTGCGGGCACCGCAGTCGCGAGTCGGGCGCGCAAGCGTGTTGACGAGCGTCGCCGTGCGCGAGTCGTCGACCGCGGTCGAGCCGGTGACGCGTACGACGACCCGGCCCGTCGCCGCCGGCTGGCGTGACGACGCGGGCGTCGACCACGCCGGGCACGGCGGCGGCGATCCCGACGACGGTCGGCGCGTCGCGACGCCGGGGGTGGTGATGAACGCGGGCGCCGCGGCGCCGGGACCGAACGCAGTCGACGAGCATGTCGTAGCCGTCGCGGCTGGTGTTGCCCTTGTCGACGACCTTGGCGCCGGGCATGCCGAGATGCATGCCGAACGCAGGGACGATGAGCGCGCCGATGCGCGACGAGCCCGATCGCCAGTACCGCGGCCGGGCGTCGCAGCGCGACGCCGGTCATCCGTTGCCAGCGGGACTCCGCGGTGATGTCGGGATCGTCGTGGTTCTTGCGGACGAGCACACGGTCGCCGAGCGCGACGAGCAACGCGGGCAGGAGCGTGAGCGACGCGAGCGCGACGGCGACGACCGACAGGATCATGCCGAGGGCCATCGACCGGAACACCATGACCGGGACGAGGAACACCGCGGCGAGCGCCATGACGACGGTCGAGCGCCGAGAGGAACACCGCCTTGCCGGCGGTCGACATGGTGTTCTCGATCGCGGCGAGCGCGTCCTTGCCTTCGACGCGTTCCTCGCGGTATCGGCTGACGATGAACAGGCTGTAGTCGATGCCGACCGCGAGGCCGATCATCATGGAGAAGTTCATCGACCATACCGACATCGGGATGAACCAGCCGATCACGTGCAAGAGCGCGAAGCCCACCGCGATGCCGGCGAGTGCGAGCACGAGCGGAATACCGGCGGCGATGAGCATGCCGAACGCCACGAACAACAGGATCAAGGTCGGCAGGCCGCTCACCAGCTCGGCTTTGTGCAGCGCTTCGGCGTTGATCTTGTTGAAGTCGCTCCACACGGGCCATTCTCCGGTCACCTCGGCGCGTGCGCCGGGCGCGAGTGTCAGCTTGTGGACGTACGAGCCGAGCGCGCCGGCGGCGACCGGCCGGTCGGCATCCGTGTTCACGATCTGGTCGACCGGAACGAGCGCGGTGTGGCCGTCGGGCGAGATGAGCCCGGCGGCGGCGGGGAGCGTCAGCGGGTTCACGACGGCGCGCGCATGCGGCGAGTGCTGCAGCTGCGCGACGAGTTGGGCGAGGGGCGCCGGGTCGGCCGCGATCGCGCTCGACTGGTGGTAGACGACGACGGGGTCTTCGGCGCCGAGTTGGGGGAAGTCGCGGCGGATCTCGTCGCGGACCCGTTGGGCAGTCGATCCTTGCGCCTCCCAGCCCGCACCCGACGAGCGCGTTCGTGAGCGTCAGGGCGAGCGGCGCCGCTGCGAACGCGAGGAGCAGCCACGCGACGATGACGCCGCGGCGGTGCCGGGCCGAGAACGCGGCCAGCCGCGAGAACAGCGCCTTCGGGTCGGGTGGCGGCCGACGGATCGTGCACGGCCGATCCGGGGTCGTGCGTGAGGCTTCATGGGAGCGCTCCTATTTGAAGTAGAGGCGGTAGGTGACGAACCAGATCGAGAACGCGACGAGCAGCGATTCCGAACGCGCGCTGGAGGTGCTCGGTACGGATTCGTTGGGCTAGGCGGCTGACGATCCACGACGCCGGGACCGAGCCGACCGCGAATGCGAGGGCGGCGGCCCAGTCGATGTGACCGAGCGCCCAGTGCGTGAGCAGCGTGGGGATCGTGAGCGCGGCGACGACGAGGAGGCTCGTTCCCGATGCGGTGCGCATCGACAGCCCGAGGAGGAGGAGGTACGCGGGGACGAGCAGGAATCCGCCGCCGTTCGCGAGCAGGCCGGTGAACAGGCCGACCCCGGCGGCGACGGCGACGATGAGCGACCGGTTGATGACGGCGAGCGGCTCCGGCGGCGACGCTCGCGGCCGAGATCGGGCGCAGGACGCGTATCGCCGACGACGCCGAGCACGACGCCGGATGCGACGAGCAACGCCGGACCGCCGACCAATCGCGACAACAACGCGCCGACGATCGTCGCCGGGATGCCACCGACGAGCGACCAGCGCACGACGTCGCGGTCGATCGCGCCGGCGCGTCCGTACTGGCGAGCGCCCGCGAGCGCGGCCGGGATCGTCGCGGGGAGCGGTGACGCGATGGCCGCGAATCCCGAGAGTCCGGCGAGCGACAGCAGCGGCGTCGCGAACGACGAGCCGCCGACCCCGAACAGGCCGAACAGCCCACCCACGATCGACTCCGAGTGCGATCGCGATCGCGCAGCAGGTGCATCGGTTCAGCGGCCTCAGCTCGCCGATCGCGGCACGTGCGAGAGTCGTCGACCGCGGCCTGCAGCCGGACCGTCGCCTCGTCGGCCAATGCCGCGAAGCGCGGATCGTCCATGAGGTCGTGCGGGTCGACGATACGCACGCGTGGTGCCGCCGTCGGATCTCGTCGAGCGCGACGTTGCACGGCAACAGCAGTGCGACCGACGGATCGATGTCGAGCGCTCGGTTCGGCAAGTGTCGGATTGCACGCGCCGAGGATCTTCAGCGGTGGGCGCTCGACGCCGAGCTTCGCCTTGAGCGTCGCGGCTGACGTCGATCTCGGTGAGGACGCCGAAGCCTTGAGCCGCGAGCGCATCACGGATCGCATCCTCGGCTTCGGCGATGCGTCATCGCGACGGTGGTCTCGAGGGCGTGCATCGTCAGGCCAACTTCAAGAACATGCGCTCGACGTCGTTCGAGCGCGTAGCCGTCGGCCTCGGCTTCGTCGGGTTGTTCGACGCAATAGGTCAGTCCCGCCGCGACCAGCTTGAAGCCGGCCTGCTCGAGCGCTTTCGTCGCGGCGGAGATCTGCATCACGACCTCGCGGCACTCGCGGCCCTCGGACAGCATGCGTTCCACGGCTTGGACTTGTCCGGCCGCGCGCCGCAGGCGTTTGCGCACATCGTCGACGACGTTCTCGGGGATCTGCATCAGATGCTCCTCGTGCCGCTCATGCCGAGCAGCGGTTGGGACCGACCTCGAGCCGTTGCAGCTCGATCGCGGATCAGGTTCGGGTGACCCATGTTCGCCTTGATGATCTCGACGTAGTTCGGCGGGCGCGGTGTCGTGTCGCGCGGTTGCCCAGGCGACGAACGCGTCCTCGTCGAAGCCGAGCGGCTCGAGCGTGGCGCGCAGCGTCCCGAGCGTCGCGCCGACCGGTGCGTCGGGTGTCACGTCGGACCGCGTCGCCGTAGTGACCGGGCAGCACCAGCGCGTCGTCGGGCAGCGTCAGGACGCGCTCGTGCAGCGAGCGGTAGAGATTGTGCGCGAACTCCTCGGCCCGTTCGGCGAGGTCGGGTCGGCCGACACCGTCGACGAACAGCGTGTCGCCGGTCAACACGACCCGATCCCCGACGAAGTAGATCGTCGAGCCTTCGGTATGGCCCGGGCGTCCGCAACGCGGCGACCGACATCGCGATCACCGTCGCCGAGCGGGAAGCGGTCGCCGTCGTGCAGCGGCGTGAACGTGAAGTCGAACGTGTCGGCCGGATTGAGGTGCAGCACGGCCTCGCGCCCGGTCGGCCAGCGTGCGAGCGCCCGAGAGGTGGTCGGCGTGCAGATGGGTGTCGAACACGTGAGCGATCCGCCAGCCGTGTTCGGCCGCGATCTCGAAGTAGACATCGGTCGTCGATCGACGGATCGATGACGAACGCTTCGTCGCCGCGTGCCGCCGACGACGTACGACAGGCAACCCTTGCCCGCGCCGCCGCACCTGGACGACACGGGCGGCGCCCGCTTCGACGACGACCCAGTCGTAGACCGAGCCCCACGCCGCCATGCCGCCGCGAAGGTTCGCGACCCGCGAAGCCCTCGTGGGCGAGCAGCGTCGGCTGCCAGCGCCGAGCGGCTCCCCGACGCGCACACCGCCACGACCTCGCGGTCGCGCGGGAGCTCCGCGAGTCCGAGTGGCCGAGCTCGCGCAGGGGGACGTTCAGCGAGCCGGGGATGGCCCACTCGGCGACCTCGTCGGGCTCCCGGACGTCGAGCACCAGTGGCTCGTTGTCGGTCCCCAGCCGTCCGGCCAACTCCGCGGCATCGATGTCCCGGTACATCGGGTCGCTCCTCGTCATGGGTCAGGTAACCGTATACCCCCAGGGGTATATTCCGGTAGAGCAATTCGGCACCTATCCGTCGCCGACCGGGGGTTGGGCCGTAGGCCCACGCCCCGCCGGGACGTTCGTACCTAGCGGGCCGGGGCGGGAGGGCGATGCTGAAGTCAGGTGACCTCGCGGATCGTGATCCTCGGCGGCGGAACCGGTGGCACGCTGACGGCCAACCGCCTGCGGCGGCTGTACGACCGGCTGACGACGCGGTCATCACCGTCGTCGACCAGGACGACCGGCACGTCTACCAGCCGGGCCTGCTGTTCGTGCCGTTCGGGCTGGCGCACACCGAGGACATCGTCCGCCCGCGGGAGCGGCAGCTGCACAAGCGGCATCGACTTCATCGAATCGGCGATCGACCATGTCGACATCGAGGCCAACGAGGTCCACCTCGCGAACGGCGCCACGCTCGGCTACGACGTGCTGGTCGTCGCCACCGGCGCCCGGTTGGTGCCGGAGGAGACCGAGGGTCTGACCGGGCCTGGGTGGATGGAGAACGTGTTCACGTTCTACACGCCCGAAGGCGCGGCCGCGCTCGGCGCCGCGCTCGCGACCTTCGACCGCGGCCGGCTCGTGGTCAACGTCGTCGACATGCCGATCAAGTGCCCGGTCGCGCCGCTCGAGTTCTGCTTCCTGGCCGACTGGTACTTCACCGAGCGCGGCATCCGCGACCGGGTCGAGATCACCTACGCCACGCCGCTCGACGGCGCGTTCACGAAGCCGATCGCGGCCGAGCACCTCGGCGGGATGCTCGAGGCAGCGGAGCATCGAGCTCGTCACGGAGTTCAACACCGGCGAGGTCGATGCCGGCGGCCGGCTGGTCGGTCTACGACGGCCGGGAGGTCCCGTTCGACCTGGCCGTGGTGATCCCGCTGCACGGCGGCGCCGCGTACGTCGGCCGCTCACCGGGCCTGGGCGACGAGCTCGACTTCGTTCCCACCGACGAGCACACCCTGCAGTCGAAGGCCGCACCGAACGTCTTCGTCATCGGTGACGCCGCCAACGTGCCGGCGTCCAAGGCCGGTTCGGTCACCCACTTCGAGGGCGAGACGCTCGTCGGCAACGTGCGCCGGTTCCTCGCCGGCGAGCCGCTCGAGGCCGGTTTCGACGGGCACGCCAACTGCTTCATCGAGACCGGGTTCCACAAGGCCCTGCTCATCGACTTCAACTACGACACCGAGCCGCTGACCGGCCACTTCCCCGCGGGTCGGCCTGCCGCTGCTCAAGGAGTCGCGGCTCAACCACCTCGGCAAGCTCCTGTTCCAGTCCGTGTACTGGCACAGCCTGCTGCCCGGGCGCGACCTGCCCGGCCTCGGCTCGGCCATGCCCACTTCGGGCAAGCAATCCCACATCGCAGGAGGACTGACCATGCCGACCGCCACCGTCGCCGGCGTCGACCGTCGACCGCAACGACGAGGGCTTCTTCACCGATCCCGACCAGTGGACCGAGGCCATGGCCCCCGAGATCGCGCGGGCCGAGGGCATCGACGAGCTCACCGACGACCACTGGCGGGTGCATCGGTTCATGCGCTCCGAGTACGCGGAGAAGGGCACGGGTCCGACGGTGCGCGTGCTCGGCAAGACGTCGGGCGTCTCGATCAAGGAGCTCTACCAGCTGTTCCCGAAGGGTCCGGCCAAGATCGCCGCCAAGATCGCCGGCATCCCCAAGCCCCGCGGCTGCATCTGACCGTCGACTGCGTTCGAAAGGCACAACCATGAGTGACGCCCCGAAGCCCGACCCGATCACGAAGGTCTCGATCATCATCTCGAAGGGGTCCCTCGAAGGGATCTACCCCGGGCTGATCATGGCCAACGGCGCGCGCGCCGAGGGCATCGAAGCCAATCTCTTCTTCACCTTCTTCGGGCTCGACGCGATCCACAAGGCCCGCCACGACCACATCAAGCTCGCGACCGTCGGCAACCCGGGCCTGCACATGCCCACGATGGCCGGTGGGCTGCCCGGCGTGTCCACGGTGATGACGCACTACATGAACCACAAGATGGAGCAGCTCGACATCCCGTCCATCCCGGAGTTCATCGAGATGATCGCCGACACCGGCGCCGGCATGTACGCGTGCAAGGCGTCGGTCGACCTGTTCGGGCTCGAGAAGAACGACTTCATCGAGCAGGTCCAGGACATCATCACCGTCGGCGAGTTCTACGAGATCGCCGCCGGCGGCCAGATCATCTTCACCTAGCCCCCCGGCGCGGTGCCGCAGGCTCGCGCCCCTGGAGCACCACGGTGCCGACCCAGACCTTGCCGACCCCGATTGCCGGGCGACCCCGATCGATTGACGAGGTTCTTCGCGATGTGATCACATCGCCCGGACGTTCCCTTTACAAACCACCGCGATGGTGAGCCGCGTCGACGCCGGTCGACCGATGTTCCAGCTTCCGGGGGACACCACATGCGACGCATCGGCAGTCTCGTCTTCGTCCTGGCTCTCGTCGCCGCCGTGTGCTCGGCGTGCATCGTGAGCCCCGGCGACACCTCCAAGATCAGCCTGGTCAGCTCCACGACGCTCAGCGGCTGGCGCTACGACTTCTACCGGAACACGGCTTATCCGTGCAGTATCAGCGGTTACCAGACCTTCGTGATCGGCACGAAGGTTGGGTCGTCGGGCGCGACCTCGGCGCCGTTGTTCGTGTGGATGCACGGCGGCGGTATCGGTTGGTTCGACACCAACGGGACGGCACAGCCCGACACCCAACAGATGTCCGAGAACTCGGCGAGCAGTCTCCAGGGCAGGCTGACCAACGCCGGCCTGTTGACGAGCATTCGCAACGATCCGGCCGGGTTCCGGGTGATGGCCGTCTCGTATTGCACTCGCGACATCTATAGCGGCGACGCGACCGCCGACCCGAACAACCCGAATCTGAACACCGACGGCTCGTCCAAGACGACGAACGGGCTGCTGGCAACCAAAGCGGCCGTCGCGTTCGCGCAGAGTACGTATCGCACCTCGAAGTACTTCCTGGCCGGCGGGAGTGCGGGTTCCGTGGGTGCCTACGAAGCGGCCTGGGCAGAGCAGGCCTCGAACAATTCGCCCGCCGGCGTCGTGGGCGACGCGAGCGTGCTCAACGCCGAACAGGGCGAGGCAGTCTACGCCCAAGGTGTGTGCCGCAATCCTGCGTACGCGCCGGCGAACGAGTCGATCGTCCGGAAGCGTCTGGCACCCGAGATCGCGAGCATCAACAACGAGCCGGACAAGTTGGTGAGCAAGGGATATCTGACGGTGCCGTTGCTGCACATCTGGAACCACGGCGATGTGAGCACGTGCGGCAGCGCGCCCATGCAGTGTCCGCTGCGCGACGGTTCGGTCGTGACCATGGGTGCGACCGACTGCAACCACCAGCCGCTCGCCGCCGCGATCGCCGCCGAGGGTCCGGACAGGCGTTCGGAGAATCTGCCGCTGTGCGTCGACAACGACTCGACGCCGGACTGCTCCTTGCACGTGGTCACGACTCACGCCGGGTTGACCAACACGGACCCGCCAGTCCCGCCGACTACCTGGCCGCGGTGATGGCGTGGGTCGACGCGCGACTCTCGGACTCGTGAACGGCGCGGGTGTCCGCTCGATGCTCGCGACGTCGATCCTGCTGGTTGTTGTCGTGGTGCCGTCGCTTCGGCATTCGGCGGCCGCCGCGGGCACGTCGGCTACCGTTGACGTCCACAATTTCGGTGACGCGGGCTTCTTCGGATCGATGCAGAGCAGTGTCCTCGGTCGGCCGTTGGTGGGAATGGCGTCGACTCCGAGCAGTCGCGGCGTACTGGCTGGCGGCCCGCGACGGCGGGGTCTTCACCTTCGGTGACGCGGACTTCTACGGTTCGACCGGCAACCTGCGCCTGACCCAGCCGATTGTCGGGATGGCGGCGACTGCGAGTGGGCGGGGGTATTGGCTGGTCGCGTCCGACGGCGGGGTCTTCAGCTTCGGTGACGCGCACTTCTACGGTTCGACCGGCGATCTCGTTCTGCGTCGCCCGATTGTCGGGATGGCGGCGACTGCGAGTGGGCGGGGGTATTGGCTGGTCGCGTCCGACGGCGGGGTCTTCAGCTTCGGTGACGCGGACTTCTACGGTTCGACGGGCGGTTTCGTGCTGCGTCGTCCGGTTGTCGGGATGGCGGCGACGGCGAGCGGGCGGGGGTATTGGTTGGTCGCGTCCGATGGTGGGGTGTTCACCTTCGGCGACGCCCACTTCTACGGTTCGGCCGGGGCGATGCGCCTGGCCCAGCCGATCGTCGGTATTGCGTCCAGTCGCGCCGACCAGGGGTACTGGCTCGCCGCTCGTGACGGGGGAATCTTCGCTTTCGGCGCGGCCCGCTTCCTCGGATCGACGCCCGCGGCGTCCCTGGACGGCGAGCATGTCGTAGGCATCGTGCGTGCGCGATCGGGGCGCGGCGACTGGTCCGTAGCGGCGACACCCGACACGGGCGGTTATCCAGATGCCGGCATGCCGTGCGAGCACGCTCCCTACTCCTCGACGGGCTATTGCACGTCGGTGAACGGCCCGTACGACTGGGGACCGGTTCCCGGATTCGACACCGGGTTGGACGGTCGCCGCCAGCCGCTCGTCGTGTGGGTACGCGTACCGAAATTGCACCGACTGGGTCGCATGGAGGCTCGAGCAGCTCGGTGCGCCCGAGGCCTTGGTGCGCGGACTCGGCAACGGTGGTCAATGGGCGGCGAATGCGGCCGGGCGTGCGGGAGTGCGCGTCACGACGATGCCGATGCGGGGTGACGCCGCGGTGCAACCCGGCAACCCCGGACACGTCGCGTTCGTCGAGGCCGTGTACGCCGACGGATCGATCCGTGTCTCCGAATACAACAGGTCCTTCGAAGGAACGTACGACGACACTCGGATCGGCACGCGTGACACAGCTCGGCTTCGCGGCCTTCGTCCAGTTCGGCTGACGCAGCCTCAGCCCGGAGAGACGCTCACCGGGATGCCGTTGACCGCGGCGTTGCCGGAGAGCACGTCGACGAAGTGACCCGGCGACAGCACGTTGGTGTTCACCCCGGGGTGCTCGTTGGCGACGGCCAGGCGGGTTCCCGGCTTGTCGTGACCCCATCCATGCGGCAGCGAGACGACGCCGGGCATGATCGCATCGGTCACCTCGATCGGCACGACGAGCGCGCCGGCCTCGGAACTCACCTTGGCATGATCGCCGTCGCCGAGCCCGAATCGTTGCGCGTCGTCGGGATGCATGAGCAAGGTGCAGCGGTCCTTGCCCTTCACGAGGACGGGCACGTTGTGCATCCAGGAGTTGTTCGACCGGAGGTGGCGGCGGCTGATCAGCACGAGATCGTCGGTCGGCCGATCGAGCCGTCGCGCGAGGCGGGGAACGTCGGCGGTGATGTAATCCGGTGCGAGCACGACCCTGGCGCTCGCGGTCTGCAGTACCTCGGAGAGGCGGGAAACGTTCGGGCCGAGGTCGACGCCGTGCGGCTCGGCCTTCACCTTGTCGAGGTTGATGCCGTCGGGTTTCTCGCCGTAGCGGTCGCCGAAGGGACCGGTGCGAAGCGTCAGATCCAGCAGTCGTTCCGGTCCGCCGGCGTCGTAGCCCTCGCGTAACGTCGGGCCGTCGAGGCCGTGCACCGCCGCGAGCACGTCGAAGAATCCGTCGTCGATGGCGGCGACGTCGACTTCTGCAGCCGGCTGTCCCGAACACAGTCCGGCCAAGCGGATGAGGATCTCCCACTCGTGGGGCCGGCCGTCGGTGGGGGGGAACACGGGCGCCGAGTACTTGGCACCGCTGCCCACCGCGAACTGCCAGATGAGGTCGTCGTGATGCGCCTGCTCGAGCGCCGACATACCGGGCAGGATCACATCGGCGTGGCGTGTCGTCTCGTTGATCCAGTTGTCGACGCTGATCATGCACTCGAGTTCGGCCAGGGCTTCGTCGAGACGGTCGCCGCCGGGCGCGGAGAGCACCGGATTGCCGGCGACGGTGAGCAGGGCGCGGATTTGCCCTGCGCCCGGGGTGGCGATCTCCTCGGCCAGGCACGACGCGGGAACGTGGCCGAGGATCTCGGGCGCGCCGCGCACGCGGCTGCGCCAACGTCCGAAGTTCGCAGCGCCGTTCTCGAGTCCGGGCATCGGCAGGAGCGTGAGCGGCCACGCGGCCGGCGGTCGGGAACATCAGTCCGCCGGGCACGTCGAAGTGGCGGGTCAGGATGTTGACCACGTCGACGAGCCAACTCGCCAACGTGCCGAACTCCTGGTTGCACAACCCGATGCGTCCGTAGACGACCCCGCGTTCGGTCTCGGCGAGCTGGTGCGCGAGCCGGCGCGTCCGTGGCGCGCCGATCCCGGTCGTCGCCGCGACCCGCTCGGGAGACCAGTCGACGACAAGGTCGCGCAGCCGTTCGACCCCGTCGATCAGATCGCCGACCGATCCGAGGTCGACCAGATCGTCGGCGAAGAGCACGTGGACGACCGCGAGCAGGAAGGCGGCGTCGGTTCCGGGTGTGATCGGCAGCCACTCGCTCGCTCGATCCGCGGTGCCGGTCCGGCGCGGGTCGATGACGATGACCTCGCCGCCGCGCGCTCGGATCGCGTCGATCTCTCCCATGAGGTCCGGGCACGCGAGCAGCGATCCTTGCGACGCTTGCGGGTTGGCGCCCATCGCGACGAGCAGGTCGGTACGACGCACATCGGGCACGGGAATGGTCCACATGCCGCCGTACATCAGATGACTGCTGACGTTCTTCGGCCATTGGTCGACGGTTCCCGGAGAGTAGATCATCGGGATTCCCGACATCCCGATGAGGATGCCGATGTAGCGACTGAGGCTGAATGCGTGGGCGAGCGGATTCCCGACGAAAGCGGTCACCGCTTCGATGCCGTGTTCGGCGATGACGGGCAACAGGAGCTCACCACAACGTGCGAACGCTTCGTCCCATGTCGCTTCGCGGAACGACCCGTCTCCCTGACGCAGCATCGGGGCGCGCAACCGGTCGGAATCGTGGTGCAGGTGGCCGAGCGTCGTGCCCTTCGGGCACAGGTGACCTTTCGACCACACGTCGTCGCGGTCGGCGCGGATGAGTTCGACGTGCTCGGTCGCGCACGTGGATCTCGAGCCCGCACATCGCCTCGCAGAGCGGACACGTCCGGAGATGTATCCGGCGTCCGGACGCCGTTGTGCGGTCCTCGGTCGTCGCGGACGTCGTGGCTTGCGTCGATGGCATCGCGTCCCTGGCCTGGTCGATGTCGGCAAGCTAACGGGTGTCGAGTCGCGGCGTCGACCGCCCCCGCGCGCCGTCGTCCGAGCTCGTCGACGCGCACGTCGAGGGGTACGGTGAGGACGACGCGGCGAGGGAGAAGAGTGACCCGTGACTGACCGGTTGCACGTGTGCTTCGGTGCGGGTCCCGGGGCCTGCGCGTGTCCCGGTTCGAGCCGGCCGATTCTTGTACGGCCATAGCAGCATGGACGACGTCGAGCTTCCGGCCTCGCTGGCGCGGCGCTTCGAAGCGGTCGTGTTCGACTGGGACGGCACCGCGGTAGTCGATCGAGCGGCGGACGCGAGCGCGGTGTGCGATCTCGTCGAGAAGTTGTGCCGGAGCGGTGTCGACGTCGCCGTCGTCAGTGGCACCCACCTCGAGAACGTCGACGATCAGCTGGGCGCCCGCCCGGTGGGGCCGGGTCGCTTGTTGATGGCGCTCAATCGTGGTTCGGAGCTGTTCGAGGTGGGGGCCGACGGTCCCACACTCCTCGCTCGGCGCCAAGCGACGGCCGACGAGGACGCGGCCCTGACGCGCGCCGGCGGAACAGACAGTTGCGCAGCTCGCGGCGCGCGGGTTGGAGGCGCGCGTCGTCTCCCAGCGGTTGAACCGTCGCAAGATCGACTTGATCCCTCTCCCGGAATGGGCCGATCCGCCGAAGTCCGAGATAGATCGGCTGCTCGCCGCCGTCGAGCAACGGCTGCACGCCGTGGGAATCGCCGACCTCGCCGACCGTCGCCGCGCTCGCAACCGACATCGCTCGGGAAGCGGGGCTTGCGGATCCGCGGGTGACCAGCGACGCCAAGCACGTGGAGATCGGACTCACGGACAAGACGGATTCGGCGCGTGCCGTCTTCGCCGAGCTTTGGCGGGACGGCATCGCCCCGCAGCAGATCTTGATAGGTGGTGACGAGTTCGGTGCCGTGGGCGGAATGCCGGGAAGCGACTCGTTCATGATCATCGCCGACGCCGCGGGCTCGGTGGTGTGCTCGGTAGGGGTCGAGCCCAACGGTGTTCCCGACGGTGTCGTTCATCTGGGCGGCGGACCGGCCCGGTTCCAACAGGTCTTGGGGAGCCAGTTGCATCGGCGGGGTGATGTTCCGGACGCCGTCGTGCAGGATGGTTGGTCGTTCGTCGTGGACGCGTTCGACCCCGATGCCGGGCGTTCGAACGAGGCATTGCTCACGACCGCCGACGGCATGATCGGGAGCAACGGCGCGCCCCTGTTCACGCATCCCTCCGCCCGGCCGGAGTTGGTCGCGGCCGGCGTGTACGTCGGTGAGGGACCCGGCACCGACCTCCTGGACGGACCTCGTTGGGCGGCGTTGCCACGCCCGCTCGCCGTCGGCGACCAGGTCCGGCGAGTGCTGGATCTGCACGCCGGCGTGCTCGGTGAGGACGTGGTGGGTGTCAGCCGATTGCGGTCGTTGAGATTCTCCTCGCTGGCGCGGCCGGGTGTTGCCGTACTGCGAGCGGACGTCGACCTGCCCGAGAGCCCCGACGCGCTCGTGCTCCCGCCTGCGAACGCGGAGACGGGCGTTGTCGACGGGTTCCAATGGATGGCGACACTCGGCACCGGCGGCTCGATCACGGCGGCGGCGTGGCAGCGCCACGAGGCACGGCGTGTCGATCGGATCGTTGCGTACGTCTCGGGTGCTGGGCAGGCCGAACCGGGTCGCGCCGTTCACCAAGCTTGCGAGCGCTCGCGCCGATGGATTCGACGTGCTGTTGGCACAACACCGGCGCGCGTGGTCGTGCCGGTGGGAGCGCTCCGACGTCGTCATCGAGGGTGACGAGCAGCTCCAACGCGAAGTGCGATTGGCGTTGTTCCATCTGATGGCCTCGGTTGCCGACCACGGCGAGGCGGCGGTCGGCGCGCGCGGCATCTCCGGACACGCGTATCGAGGTCACGTGTTCTGGGACGCGGATCCTGTTCGTGCTCCCGTTTCTCGCCGCGACGAACCCGCCGGCGGCGCGAGCGATGCTCGAGTACCGGTACAACCGGCTCCCGGCCGCGCTCGGCGCGGCCCAGGCCGAAGGCCGGCGGGGCGCGCGGTTCCCCTGGGAGTCGGCCGCCAGCGGATTCGACGTCACGCCCCACGAAGGGCGAGATCAGAGTGGGCACGTCACGCCGATACGGACCGGCGAGGCCGAGGTGCACATCGTCGGCGATGTCGCGTGGGCCGCTTCGTGCTATGTCGACTGGACCGACGATCAGGAGTTTGCCACCGGTGCGGGCCGTCGGATTCTGATCGAGACGGCACGCTATTGGGCGTCGCGGATACGCCTCGACAACTCGGGTCGAGCTCATCTCTACGGTGTCATCGGACCGGACGAATATCACGAACCCGTCGATGACAACGCCTTCACCAATGTGCTCGCACGCTGGAACCTCCGGCGCGCGACCGCCGCCGCCGCGATCGTCGACGACGGTGAGGTGCCCGACGAGGAGCTGCAGAGCTGGCGGCGGCTCGCCGACGCGCTGGTCGACGGCTTCGACGCGGCCACGGGACTCTACGAGGAGTTCGCAGGCTTCTTCGGGCTCGAACCGCTCATCATTCGTGACATCGCGCCACGACGGCCGATCACCGCTGATCTGTTGCTCGGAGCAGAGAAGGTGCACCGCGCCCAGATCCTGAAGCAGGCCGACGTCTTGATGTTGCATCACTTGCTCCCCGACGAGGTGGTGCCCGGGTCGTTGGTCGCGAACCTCGAGTTCTACGAGCCGCGCACCGCGCACGGCAGCTCACTCTCGCCCGGCATACACGCGGCGCTGTTCGCCCGCGCCGGCCGACCCGACGATGCGCTTGCGCTGTTGCGGATGACCGCGGGAATCGACACCCGAGACCTCACCCGAACCGGAGCCGGTGGTGTGCACCTCGGAGCGATGGGGAGTCTTTGGCAGGCACTGGCGTACGGATTCGCCGGTCTGCGCCCTCGGGGCGAAGCTCTCGCCGTCGATCCGTGCCTTCCGCCAGGTTGGCCCGCCCTCGAGCTCAGTGTCGAGTTCCGGGGCGTCTCCTTGCATCTCCGGCTCGAGCCCGACGAAATCGTAGCGAGCGCTTCGAAGCCGATCGTGTTGCTCGTCGCAGGTCGGCGCGTCACCTGCGACGCGGGCGACACCCGGGTTCCGCGTTCCGAGGGGAGATCGGCATGACCATCATCGCTGCCATCGACGACTCCGCCACCGCTCGACCCGTGCTCGATACGGCGAAGCGCTTGGCGACCTTGCTCGGCGCGAGCGTCGACGTGGTCCACGTCCGGACCGACGGGAGTGGCGCGGCGGCGGCGGTGATGGCTGAAGCCGCGGGATGGTCGCTGCGTGTGCGCGACGGTGACGTCGCCGAGGCATTGTGCTCCGAGCTGCGCGAGCGTGGCGCGGTCGCGCTCGTCATCGGCTCGCGCGGTGAGTCGGGGGGCGCGTCACCTGCCGGTCACGTCGCATTGGAGCTGGTGCAGTCGCTCGAGTGCACCGTCGTCGTGGTCCCGCCCGGCGCCGTGGACCGGCCGCTCCGCCGAGTCCTCGTCGCGGTCGAGGGACGTGGCCCGAGCACCGGTCTCAGGCGGCTGTTCGATCACCTCGATGATCTTTCGCCTCCGGAGGTGATCGCCCTTCACGTGATCGAAGGCTCCGCGCTGCCGCCGTTCGCCGACAGTCCCGTCTTCGAAGCCGAAGCATTCGTGCAGGAGCTGAGGACCCGCGTCGCGCACGGCGTCGTCGCACATCCATCCCGTGTCCGGGTCGAGACGCGGATCGGCGATCCCGCGGATGTGGTCTGCGATGCGGTACGCGAGCTCAACGTGGATCTGGTCGTGTTGGCATGGCACCGCGATCTCTCCGGGGGTCACGGTCGCCTTGTGAGAGAGGTGCTCGCCCGAGGATCGGTTCCCGTCGTGCTCTTCGGGCGGGACGACGACGTGGATCGTTCGGCCGTTTCTACCGGGTGAAGCGTCCGCGGACGCGGTTCACGGCTCCGGCTGGTGCGGATCGTCGAGCAGCAGGCCGAGCTCGACGAGCTCGGCCTGATCGAGCTCGAGCAGGTTGTCCATCTCGAGCTCGTCCTCGTCGCGGCGCGTGCTCGAGCAATCCGTTCGGGTCGTGCAGATAGTGTCGAACGCCTTCGTCGACCGGGCCGCCTTCTCCGGGCGCTTCTACCGGCTCATCGGGGGGTATGTGGTGAGTCATGGCTGCGCGCTCCTCGAGGGCGTCGTCGCTTGCACCGATAGGTTCGTCATACATATTCGCCCGGGTGAAACGGCCAGACGGACTCGGCGCCGTGAAGCTGGCGGCCGGTGATGGCCCAGGGGTCGATCAGAAGCCACGACTCTCCCTCGGTGAGCCACGATGCGGGGTCGTAGCGCTCCCGAAACTCCGCGGATGTGGGATTCGCGTGGAGTAGCTCGCCTCGAACCAGCACCGACCAGCCCTGGTGGTGGCCCGGGTCGATGGCGTCGATCTCGAACGCGACGCTCATGGGCGCTTGTTCGATGACGGTGCCCGGCCGAGTTCGCAGGGCCAGGATCGGGCCCGAGGAGGGTTCGACGAGTCGATAGTTGACCGGGAGTATGAGCGGATCGTTGTCGACGACGAAGGCGATCCGGCCGACTTTCCCTTCGCGCAGGAGACTCAGACAGGTCTCGGGGGACAGCGACTCGAGCCACGCCTCGCTCATCGGTCAGACCCGCGGATCCGAGAAGATGGATACCCCGCTCCGCCGTGACATCCCGCTTCGCCCGTGAAGGTCATACTGCCGCCCGCGTCATCGTCCCTTCGACTGCACCGTATACCTCTTGCTGCGGGCGCCGGACGCGGTTGCGGGTGTCGGCATGCCGGTCATGCCGAGCCGGTCGAGAACTCCGTCATGTCGTCGTCGGACGGCTCCGCGCCCGCGACCACGACCCGGTCGCGGCCCGCGCGCTTGGCGACGAGTAAGGCCTGATCGGCGGCGTCGAGCGTTTGTCGCAACGCCACGCCCGTCTCCGACGCGGCGATGCCGAAGCTGACAGTGAATCGAGGGAGGGTACCGTTCGTGAGCGCGACGCCGAGTTGAGACCGGATGCGTTCGACGACGGCGAGCGCGTTGTCGATCGAACAGTCGGGGAGCACGGTGACGAATTCCTCTCCGCCGTAGCGCGCTGGGAATGTCGTTGGGACGCACGCTGTCGCGCAGGACCCGCGCGAAGAGCCGGAGGGCGCGATCGCCCGCGTCGTGGCCGTGCACGTCGTTCAGCAGCTTGAACTGATCGAGGTCCCCGTACGCCACGACGAACGGGAGGCCGGATTCGAGGAGGTCGCGGGTGCGCTCCTCGAGACTGCGGCGGTTGAGCAGACCGGTGAGCGGATCCGTGTCCGCCTGGGTCTCGGAGCGCGCGAACGCCCGGAGCATCCCGATCCGCTCGCCCGCCTTGCGGCCGATCAGCTCCCATGCGGGGGTCGTGTCGCCGCGGTGGAACTCGACGGCCCGTTGTGCGTGGATCACACCCGTGGCGCGGCCCGCGATGCTGATCGGCACGCACGTTGCCCACACCCGGTCGTCTCGGTTGCGGAGGTACGGGCACGTATCGAGGTATGCCGTGTCCGCGAAGAATTGCGTCTGGCCGCTCGTCGTTGCCGGGCATTCCTCGGGTGCGGAGACGTGGCACCCGGCGTCCGCGCCGGGATCGGTGCTGAACACCTGGCGGAAGTGTGCGTGGCTCGAATCGGCGAGCAGCAATTCGGAAGGCACCTCGGGAGCCACCATCGTCAATGCCTGGGCCATGACGTCGTACGCGGCCTCCTCTGTGCGCTCCATGTCGAGCGCTCGTTGCAGGGTGGTCTCCAGCTTGGCGAATTCCGCGGCCGCCTTCATGGCCGTGGCATCGGCTTGTACCCCCCGCTCGTCCCGGCTCGACCCTCGCATCAGCGCCCCGCCGACGACCGCGAAGATCAGCGCGAGCACGCCGTAGGCGAGGTACGCGACGTTGCGCGCGCCGTTGATGCCGGACGCCGTCGAAGCGGCGTTGCTCTGCACCACCGGGTCGTAGATGGTCGACTCGAGCGAAGCGATGGCGGTGACGATGTCTGCCGCTTCCCGCCGCTCGCCCGCGAGCTTCGTCGCGAACGTCGGATCCGCAGGCGGCGTTCCGAGGAGCGCCGCCGAGAGCTTCACCGATTGTGCCGCCGCCACCTCGTACGAGTGCTGCAAGTCGGCCTCACCGGGGCGCCCCAGCGCATGCTCGATGTACGCGGCCCATGCCGAGTTCTGTCCTTGGCTCGACGCCTGGGCGGCTGCGAGCCCCGCGCTCTTCGTCGCGGGGTCCTCGGTTCGGAGCACCTCCAACAGCGCTTCTTGTCCCGCGGTGGCGGCCGCCCAGGTCTCGCGCAGCGCGATCTGTGCCGGTACCGCCCGGTCGGTGTTCTGCCGCGCGACCGAGTACGTGCCCCGGACGGCCACGACCAGCGCGATCGTCATGGTCAGCCCGGCCACCAGGCCCATCGCGCCCAGGGTCACTGTCCGTGTCGTCGGGCTGATCCGTCGTGATCGCACGTTGTCCTCCTTCGGGAGCGAAGGGATCTCGATCCGCGCACCGCCGGCACCTGTCCTCGCCGGTCCTGTCCTGATCGTCGAAGCCGAGCCTCGAATCCACCTCCCCGTGGTCGGGGCCCGTGCGGGGCTCGGCGCGCCGGCGGGCCCGCCGACCCGAACCCGCCCGGTCAACCGTGGACCGACTCCAAGAAGGTGACGACGGCGTCGTTGAAGAGATCGTTGCGATCGCCTGCGACCATGTGACCGGCTCCGGCGACGTCGACCATCTGCGCGTGAGGGACGAGTTGGAGGAGCTCCCGGGCGCCCTCCTCACTCAGCAGATCGCTGACGCGGCCGCGCACGAGCAGCGTCGGGACCGTGAGCCCGAGCGCGGCCTGCTTGAGCCGGGTGGGATCGACGAGCGACGAGCGCGTCTCGTCGACGCCCCCGAGGCGGCCCCCGATGAAGCTCGGGTCCCAATGCCAGTACCAACGTCCGTCGGCACCGTGACGCAAGTTCTTGGCGAGACCGCCGAGGTCCGACGGGCGCGGCCGGTGAGGGTTGTAGCGCTGGATCGCGTCGGCGACCTCGTCGAGGGACGCGAAGCCGTCGTCCATGTGCTCGGCCATGAACGCACCGATGCGCATGCGGCCTTCCTCTTCCATTCGGGGGGCCACATCGACGAGAACGAGCGCGCGTGCGACCTTCTCGTCGGGATGCTCGCCGATCGCGGCGAGTGACGCGATGCCACCGAGTGAAGCGCCCACGAGCGCCGGCGGCGCGTCGAGTGTGCGCGACACCGCCAAGACGTCTCCCGCGAACGCGTCGAGCGTGTAGTCGCCGTCGGCGGCCCAATCGCTCTCGCCGTGACCGCGCAAATCGACTGCGTACGCGCGCCAGCCCCGGTTGGCCAGAGCCCCGAGCGTGGTTCCCCAAGAATGGCGTGTCTGGCCGCCTCCGTGGAGCAACAGCGCCGGCGGATCCGAGGGGTCACCGGCGACGTCGGCCGCGAGCCGGTTGCCGTCCCTTCCGAGGAATTCGATCACGCGGCGACGCGTTCGACGATGTGGCTCTGCATTTCCGACCTCCCGGCGCGAATCCGGACACTAGTAATCGGCGCTTCGGTACGCGGTGAGGTGACCCGCGCCTCGAGGCGACGCTCGACGCCGTGCGTCGACCGGCGACCGACAGCTCGGTCACTCTCCGAGCATCGCGCTCGGATCGGGATCGACGTTCGACGGCCCGAGGTGGAGCTTGCGCAAGAAGAAGTGACCCAACGGCCCGATCGTGAAGGCGAAGATCACCGGACCGTCATCGCGATGCCGGTACCGAGGAGCATGATCCCGGCGGCGAGGCGTGGCAGCCGGCGGACGAGGTCGCCGAAGGTCGGAACGAGCACCACGGCGAACTCGGGTCGCACACCGTCGTGGCGTCCGTGGGCTACGTCACGCCTGCGCACCTGCCCCGCCCCCGCCCACTCCCGCGAACAGTCGCCCCGTTCCTGACCCGTGTGTCGGGAAACCACCGTAGCGCCGACGTGCGGCACCCCTTTCGCGGCGCGGGGCTCAGCCGCCGGTCCCTCCCATCGCGGACGGTTTGCGCGCGACGAGTCGAAAGCTCGTCATCCCCGCGAAGAACCGACCGGCCGCGTCGAGCGCCCCGAGCTCGTCCCACCACGCCTGCGCGGCCCGGCGCTCGATGACCGCCCGGTCCCGCGCCCGGTCGAGTTGAGCGTGCAGGCACCACATCCGGTCGGCGGCGTCCCTCGACACGGCGTACACGCCGAGCGTCCCGCCGAAGTCGACGACCTCGAGTCCGGCGCCGAGCGCGAGGCGCCTGAGTCTGCGGCCGATGAAGGGATGGCGGATTCCTGCGACGAGTGAGTCCCGGACGACACGCGTGGTGGCCACGTCGTCGGCGTCGATGAACAACCCGTCCCAGTCGGGCTCTTTCAGCATCAGGCGGCCGCCCGGCACCAGCACACGAGCCATCTCGGTGACCGCCGACCGGGGATCGTCGAGGTGTTGCAGCACGCGGTCGCAATGCACGGCGTCGAACGACCCATCGCCGAACTCGAGCATGTGCGCGTCGCCGTGCCTCAACTCGACGTCGACACCCCGGGCGGCGGCGCGTGATCGCGCCGTGGCGAGCATCGTCTCACTGACGTCGACCCCGACTACCCGTCCGCCGGGCGCTACGAGTCCGGCCAGGTCGATCAGCACTTCGCCGGGCCCGCAGCCGACGTCGAGCGCCGCGCCGCCGGGGCCGAGGGCGAGCGGTACGAGACTCGCCAGGCGCGCCGCGCGCATGGCTTGGTCGAATGCATCCAGGTAGTCGACGAACATCAACGGTTCGGCCGTTGCGTCGACGTTCTGCCAGGCGCTACTGCGGAGCTGCACACCCGGCTCGGAAGTCACGCGCTCGCTAGGCCCCGCTGCTCGGCAAACGAGACGCCGTCGTGACTCGTATCGACGGAAGCGCGCGGCCGATCCCGACCAAGCCGATGACGAGTGTCATGACGCCGGGCAGGATACGGAAGTGCTCCGAGTCACCGTCGTGGCCCGGGAACAGCGAAGGAAGATCATTGGCGGCGCGCGTCAGGTAGACCGTCGCGACCCCGATGCAGAGCGCACCGAAGAGGAGCACGATCCCCTGCGTCCTATCGGTGAGATCGAACGTGACGTCGTGCGCGGTCGCCCACTGGGCCGAGAGGATCGTCAGACCCGCGACCACGAGGAGGAGTGACCAGCCCGCCGGGCCGCCCCGCCACAAGAGGAAGGGTCCGCCGAAGATCCCGAGCAGCGCGCTCGTCGTGTGAAAGCCGTCGAGGCGTCGGGCGCGCTCGAACATCGTCCACCTCGCTTCGATCGATGGGCCGTCTCTCACGATCCCGAGCCGGTCTGGGTGGCGTCTGTGGGGAGGGTTACGGGCATGCAAGCGAATACCGGGCCGGCCGGGACCGGGTCGTGTCGGGCACGCTAGGCGTTCGCCCGCTCTGCTCGCCTCCCGAGGCGGCCACCTAGGCGGGAGACGGTTCGGGCTCGGGGTCGGGATCGTTCTCGGTGTCGCGTTCGGGCCCGGCGGCCGGCTCGGGAGCCCAGCTCGACTCGGAGAGCTCGTGCTCGGCGGGGATGTTCGGGACCAGGAGCGAGATCAGCGCACCGAGCGTTACCACCGCGCCCGCGAACGTGACGGCGGGCTTCGCCGCGTCGGCGACGCCCTCGGAAACGATGACGACGATCCGCCGGCCGACGGGTGTGTCCGTCCCTCCCGGTGGAGCGCCGCCGCCGATCCCGTCGCCGACGCCCTTGACGACTTCTGCTTTCAGCGCGGCCGGGATGTCGGTCGCCTGGTTCAAGTCGTGGCGGACATGACTCGTCGCCTGTGACACGAAGATGGCGCCGATGAGCGCGATGCCGAGCGCGGTACCGACCTGGCGCACCATGCCCGCGGCGCCACTCGCCGAGCCCGACTTCTGCGGCGGGATGTCGCTGAGCACGACGTTGGTCAGCTGACTCGTCGCGAACCCGATGCCGACGCCGTGCAGCATGAGCGCGGGCAACAGCGCCCAGAACGTCGTGGAATGCGAGAAGACCGCGACGTAGAGCCAAATGCCGAGGGCTTCGAGTGTCAACCCGATCGTAATGACATACTTCGGTCCGTACCGGCGGCTGAGCTGCCCGCCGATGCCACCTCCGACGAACGCCATGATGCCGGCGGGCAACAGCCACGTGCCGGCTCGGATGGCCGAGAGGTGCAGGCCCGCCTGCAAGAAGATCGGCAACACGAAGAATGCGCCGAACTCGCCCATGGCGAGGACCGTCGTGTTGATGAGCCCGTACCGAAAGCCCCGGTGCACCAAGTCGGTGAAGTCGAACACCACAGGTCTTTCGCTGCGAACCCGCCGCAACTCCAGCCGGACGAAGACGGTGAGCGTGATCGCCGCGACGAGCAACGACACCGGTACTACCGAGACCGAATGGAGGCCCCAGGTCCAGCCGCCGATGGACTGGTCGCCGATGGGCTTCCACCATCCGTACCGGGCCGCCTCGATGATGCCGAACACGAGCGCGAGAAGCCCGACGGTGACGGCGGCGACGCCGCTCGGGTCGAGGCCATTGGCCTTGTCGTCCTTGGACTCGTGCACGAAAAAGATGCCGGCGATGATCGCGAGCGGGGCGATCACGACGTTCACGCGGAACGCCCAACGCCACGAGTAGTCGGTGGTGAGGATTCCCCCGATCCACGGGCCGAGCGCGCCCGCGCCGCCGGCAACGGAACCCCACACTGCGAACGCGACGCCACGCTCGCGCCCGCGGAACGTCGCCGAGAGGATCGACAGCGTCGCCGGCAGCATCATCGCGGCGCCGATGCCTTCGATGAGTGATTCGCCGATGAACAGCTGGACGACCGATTGCGAGACCGATGCGATGAGCGATCCCACCGCGAACAGCGCCGCACCGATGAAGAACATCTTGCGGCGGCCGACGATGTCGCCGAGTCGGCCGAAGCTGATCAAGAGCGAGGCGAAGACCAGCGAGTAGCCCGAGATCACCCATTGCATCGATGAGACCTGGGTGTGGAACTGGCGGATGATGGTGGGGACCGCGACGTTCAGGATCGTGTTGTCGAGCACGATGATGAACAAGGTGCTCGACAAGATGACGAGCGCGATCCAGCGCAGGGGGTCGGCGGGTCCGCCGGATGAGCCCCAACCGCCGGCACCGGCGGGCGCGCCGACCAAGGTCGCCGACGGGGCCGCCGGTGCGCCCGGTTGGTCTGTCATCGCGCAATCCTTCCCGCAACGATCCACGCGGTCGAGCCCGGCCGCGGATCGAGGGCACCCTAGACTCGGACCTCACGCACTGCCAGGACATGCACCGGCGGCACACGCACGGGCCTCAACGGTCGGCGGGATCGATCTCGCGAGCTTCGACGCGAGTGTCGGGCGCGGGAGCGCCCTCGTCGTCGAGACGCAGCAGGCCCGCGTCGAGCGCGAACCGCACGAGTTGCGCTCGGCTGTGCCGGTCGAGCTTTTGATGAATGTGCGCTCGGTGGGTCTCGATGGTCCGCAGGCTGGTTCCGAGCACCTCCGCGATCTCCGCGTTCGTGTGCCCGAGCGCGAGCAGCCGCAGCACGTCGGTCTCTTTCGGCGTGAGGCCGCCGGCGGACGGTTGCGCGACCTCGTCGGGCGGGCGCGATGCGAACGCGATGCCGATGGACGGCTGCAGATAGAGCCCGCCACGCGCGACCGTGCGGATGCCCGCGAAGAGGTCTTGCCTGGATGCGGACTTCAAGACGTAGCCGTCGGCGCCCGCCGCGAGGACTTCTCGGATCGTCGCCAGGTCGTCGAGCGCGCTCGAGCGCGACGATTGCGGCACTGCGGAACCGTTCGCGCAATCGTTCGATGACGACGTTGCGGCGGGCGTCCGGTAGCACGAGGCCGGTCACGACGACGTTCGGATCGATGTCGAGATCTTCCAACGCCTGGAGCGTCGGGACCTCGGCGACCACCTCGAGATCGGGCTCCCCGCCTATCAGCGCGCACAACCCGGCGCGAAAGAGCGTCTGGTCGTCGACGAGGGCAAGGTGAATGACCGATTCCGGGGCCAGGCTCAAATCGAGTCTCCTTGCCGCCCGGCAACGAGAGAGAGCTGCATTATCCCACCTCACCGCACGTCGCGGGCCGTTTTCACAGGATTCCGGCGCGGGTTTCCCGCAGGCACGCCGGGGTCGGAACCGCGCCATTGCGGGAGAATCGGGCTCACCACTAGGTGGCGGTGGCGGCTCGGGCGCTCGGTGCCGGCGGGGTGGCCTAGAATGCATGCGTACGCAATGTCGGGGAACGGCCAGTCCGTCGGTGCCAGCCCAGTCCGTCTGTGCCGGCATCGACACCTTCGTTCGCGCGAGGGGGCCGGGTCTCCGGCCTCCGGTCCGCACCGAGCGCGCCACCGGGGGACGGTAGGGCTTCCGGGCCCGCATTCTTCGGGACGCACATCGCGCCCCCTTGGTATCCAGCGGAGATATGTGACAGGTACGCCGACGCCGACGCCGCTCGCGCCGTGGCAGTTCGACATGTACGTCGATGCCGAGGTCGACGGCGACGCGACGCCCGAACAACTCGCGGTGCTCCACGCCGACCCCGTCGCCTGGCGCGCGTCGTTGCTGGCGCTGCTGCGCGACGCGGAGGAGCACCTCGCGAGCGCGCGTTCCCTGCGGGGTGAGGAGCGTGAGCAGGTGATTGCCGACCTCGAGTCGGAACATCGGCGCCTCGCCGAGGCGTGGGCACGGCACACGGGGCAGCAGCGCGCCGAGACGACGGTGCGTCCGAATCGTGCCGACCGCAGCGCGCGTGGCGATCGCGGTGTCGTCGACGATCACGATCTCGAGCCGGGTGTCGTCGAGGTCCAAGTGTCGTGGGAACCGGGCCGGGTCGTGGCGTGGGCCGCGGGTCGCAACGCACCGCCCGTCGGCGGCGACGAGCTCGCGGAGATACTCGCCACTGCGGGCGCGCCGGGTGCCGGATGGACGCGTCACGGTGCGGTACCGCTCCCGGGCGGTGCTCGCGCCGACGCGCAGGCGATTCCCGTCGGAGAGGTGTTGGGCTGGCTGGTCGCAGCTGGTGCCGGTCAGGTCGACGCCATCGGTGAGAGCGTGCGCTGGCTCGGGCGGGTGGCGATCTGGGCAGTCGAGCTCACCGCCCGCGGCGCGATGGTGCCGTTCCTCCGCCAGCGCACCCGGCGGGGCGGCAGCGCGCGCGACTCGAACGGGTCGTACTCGGTGCGCTGGACGCCGGCCCTCGTCGATCCCGTCCGCCTTGCCCACTTGATCGAGACCATGCCCGGCGCCCTCCTCGCGCTCGACCAGGACGTCGATGCACGCGCGCTGACCCGGTCCGCGCTCACGGGGATGGTCGACGCGATCTGTCGCGACGGCGCGCGCCAGCTCGAGACCCCGGCACCGCCACCGAACGTACGGACCGCGACCGACGTTGCCGAAGCGTTCCTCGGTCGCCTCGACGGCAGCGCGTTCGACGCGCCGACCCGCCTCGCCGGCGACATTGCCACGCGAGTCGAGCGCTGGGGCCGTTCCGTTACCGGCGAACGCGGTCGTCTGATCGTCCGTCTCGACCCGCCCGACGACGCCAACGTCTGGCATCTCGCGGTGTTCGCAACGGGTACACGGGGGGAGCTGCTCCCCATCGAGCAGGCAATTGTCAACGCCGGCGCCGCCCGTCCCCATCTGGAAGACGAGATCACACGCCTCGAGCGCATGTTGCCGGCGCTGCTGCGGCCGGGAGGCACCCGCCGCGGTGAGGTGATCCTCAGTCAGGACGAGGCCTGGGATCTGATGGCGACGTCCGGACCGCAACTGGAAGCGGCCGGCTTCGACGTCCGCGTCCCCGCGCTCTCGCGGCGCAAGCCCACTCCGTCGTTGCGCGGGTTCGTCGACGCGCCGGCGGGGTCTGCGGTCGGCGCCAACCAGTTGGCCGACGTCCGCTGGTCGGCGGTGTTCGACGACGTCGAGCTGACCGCAGCCGACATCGCCCGCCTGGCGCGCGAGGCGCGGCCGTTGATCCGATCGGGTGGGCGCTGGGTCGCGCTCGACAAGGCCGACCTGCAGGCCGCCGCCGACGCGTTGGCCGAACGGGCCGACACGCCGCAGATGTCGGGTGCGGAGATGTTGCGACTCGCGCTCGGCATCGACGGTTCGCCGCTCGCCGGCGGCGTGTCCGTCGTCGGGGGTGGTTGGGCCGCCGAACTGCTGGAAGCGGCCGCCGAGGTCTCCTCGTCGCCGGCCGCGACCCCCGACGGTTTCGTGGGCGAGCTGCGCAGCTATCAGTCGGAGGCGCTCGCGTGGCTCGGATTCCTCGCCAAGGCCGGGCTCGGTGGCTGTCTCGCGCTCGACATGGGCCTGGGCAAGACGCCGACGATGCTCGCCGACCTTCTCGCCGGAGCGGGTTCGGGCCCCGCACTCGTCATCGCTCCTCCCGCCGTCGTCGGCAACTGGACTGCCGAGGCGGCGCGGTTCACGCCGGGTCTACGGGTCGTCGTGCATCACGGAGCGAACCGCGCTACGCCCGACGAAATCGCGGGCGATGTGGCCGAAGCCGATGTCGTCGTCACGACCTACGGCACCGCCGTTCGCGATATCGACGCCATCGTCGAAGTCTCGTGGTCGAAGGTGATCCTCGACGAGGCGCAGGCGATCAAGAATCCGGCGAGCGACACGTCGCAACAGCTGCGCCGCATCCCTGCCCGGACGAAGATCGCGCTTACCGGCACACCCATCGAGAACGGGCTCGGTGATCTCTGGGCCATCCTCGATTTCGCGAATCCCGGTCTCGTGGGCCCGCGCCCGCAATTCATCGCCCGCCTTTCCGACGACGGGCGCGCCGCGCGCGTCGAGGCCGAGGACGCGATGCGTGCGCTGAACGGCATCCTCGTCTTCCGGCGAACGAAGGCGGAGCCTGCGATTGCCGACGAGCTCCCGGACCAGATCGACGAGCTCGACCGCTGCGCGATGACGCCGGAGCAGATCGGCCTGTACCAGGCGCTGCTCGACACGCTGGTGACGGGGACTGCGCCGCCCGACGGGGCAAAGGCGCGCAATGGGCAGATCCTCGCGGCCATCACCGCGCTGAAGCAGATCTGCAATCATCCGGCCGCGTATCAAGACGACGATCTCCCGCTCGAGGGACGATCGGGCAAGCTCGCGCGCCTCGAAGAGATCGTCGACGCCGTGTTCGCGGCGGGCGAGAGCGTGTTGGTGTTCACGCACTTTGCCCAGTGGGGGATCAAGCTCGCCGACCATCTCACGAAGCGCACCGGTACGCCGGTTGCCTGCTACCACGGTGGTCTGTCGCGAACCGCCCGCGATCAGATCATCACCGACTTCCAAGACAGCGACGGACCGCGTGTGCTCGTGTTGTCGCTGAAGGCGGGCGGCACCGGGCTCAACCTCACCGCTGCCAGTCACGTCGTGCTGTACGACCGTTGGTGGAACCCGGCAGTCGAGGACCAAGCGCGCGACCGTGCGTGGCGCATCGGGCAGACTCGCACCGTCATCTGCCACCGGCTGATATGCCCGGGAACCGTCGACGAGCGGGTCGAGGAGGTCGTCGCGGGTAAGCGCCGGATTGCCGACTTCGTGTTGCCGAAATCGAGCTCACTCGCCGACCTCGATCAGGATCAGCTACGGCTCGCGCTCGGTATCCGTTCCGAAGCCTTGCTCACCGACGACCTGATGGCTTCCGAAGAGGAGGTGAACGCGTGAGTCCCGCCCGCCGGCGCTCGAGTGCGCGTTCGAAACCCCGCAAGAAGGCGGCGCCCCGTCGCGACTTCTGGGGCGATCTCGACACGGGCGACGAACCCGTCACCGCGCTTCGCCCTTCCGACGACCCTTCGGCGATGATCAGGTCGCTCGGCCCGCCGCCCCTCCCCGGGCGCGAGACGATCGCGGAGCACTACTTCGCGCTTGCGTACGACAAGGCGTCGCGGCGGGCGTTCGCGCTCGCCGCCGCGAACGGGCTGGTCGACCTCACCGAAGCCGAGGAGTGATCCGGGAGAGTGACTGCGACGCGGACGCGTCGCGCGATCAGCCGAGCTTGACCGCCACCACGAGGAAGAAGAGCGCTTCGTCGGGAGCGATCGGGGGGTTCCCGGTCTTGCCGTAAGCGAGATCGGACGGGATGGACAGGAGCCGGACGCCACCGATCCGCATTCCCGGTACTCCCTGTTGCCATCCGGCGATGATTCCTCCCGCGGCGGAGATGTCGGCGTCGTAGGGCTGGCCGGCGGTGTACGACGAGTCGAAGATCTTGCCGGTCGAGCACGCGAGGCCCACGTAGTTCACGGTCACCTTCGCATTCTTCGGGACCACGGCACCGGTCCCGATCTTGAGGTCTTGGATTCCCAACTTCGTCGGCGGGGGCCCGGGAGCGATCAGAAACGCCGGAGAGCCCTTCGGCAGGGGATCCTTCAGGCCGACACACGGCTTGCCCTTCGCCGAAGGGAGCGTGGTCGTGGTCGTGGGCGCCTCGGTGCTCGTCGGTGCAACCGAGGTCTTCGTAACGGCGTTGTTCCCGGACCCGGCGAAGATGCCAACCGAGATTGCGACCACCACCAAGATGATGATCGCCGACGCGCTGAGCTGGCGCCGCCGCCGCAACCGCCGCCGCCGTTCGATGTGCGCGGCGGCGATTCGCTCCTTCTGGCGATTCTGGCGCGCGCGCACTTCTCGAGACGAGGGCATCGGCCGGAGACGGTAGTCGCGAGCCGCGCCGCTACGTTGGCGCAGGTGAGCGCGCCCGAGACGACTGTGGAGCTGCTGAGGAAGATCGCGGCGGAACATCCCGATCGGGCTGCCTTCGTCGAGCTCGATCGGCGGCTGACGTTCGCACAGTGGGATCGCGCGGCCGACGGCGTGGCCGCGCTCTTCGCCGGTCGCGGTGTGCGGCCCGGCGACGTCGTCGCGCTGCTCGTGCCCTCGTCGATCGACTACGCGGTCTGTTACCAGGCGGCTATGCGGCTGCGGGCGATCACGACCGGCGTCAACACCCGCCTGGGACCACCGGAGATCGCGAGCATTCTCGAACGGACGCAACCGCGCGTGGTGATTCGCGACGGCGACCTCGGGGAGGTGCGCGAGGCGTACACGCACGCTCCGCTTCGCGCCGCGCCGCGGGTCGAGCCGGGCGACCCTGTCGCGATCGTGTGGACGAGCGGCACGACGGGGATGCCGAAGGGCGCGGTGTTCGACCATCGCAACCTGCAAGCGGTTGCGGTTGGCGCCGGCGCGATGGGTGCGCCGTTCGACGTCCGCCTCGCACCGCTCCCGTTCGCGCACGTCGCGTTCATGTCGCGTCCATGGGAAGAGATCGAGAACGCGATCACCACGGTCATCACGCCGACGCCGTGGACCGCGACCGACGCGCTGCGACTGATGGCGCGCGAAGGGGTCACCGTCGGCCAGGGCGTGCCGACCCAGTGGCGGCTCGTCCTCGACCACGCCGATTTCGAGCAGAGTGATCTTTCGAGCCTTCGGATCGCCGGCACGGGTGCTGCGACGGTTCCGCCCGAGCTGATCCGGGAGATGCAAGCGCGGTTGGGCTGCCCGGTGGTCATCGGCTACACGAGCACCGAGGCCGCGATCACCTCGGGCACCGTCCCCGGCGACTCTCCCGAGGTCATCTCCCGGACGGTCGGCCGACCTCGCGTGAACGTCGCCCTCGAGATCGTCGACGACGAGGGCGAGAAATGCCCGACCGGTGCGGTCGGACGGGTGCGGTGCCGCTCCGACGCGGTGATGCGCGGGTACTGGCACGATCCGGAGCGCACCGCGGAGGTGCTCGGCGCCGACGGTTGGCTCATGACAGGCGATCTCGGGTTCCTCGACGAGCGCGGCTACCTAACGTTGGTGGGCCGGCGCAGCGAGATGTACATCCGCGGCGGCTACAACGTGTATCCCGCCGAGGTCGAGCGCGTGCTGTCGGAACATCCCGGGGTCGCGCACGTTGCTGTGCTCGGTGTCCCGGATCCCGTGCTCGGTGAGATCGGATACGCCTACGTGGTGTCGACCTCGGACCCGGACTCGGCTGGGTGCCCGACGTTGGAGGAGCTCCGAGCGTTCTGCCGAACCGCGCTCGCCGACTACAAGGCACCCGACCGGCTGCGGTTCGTCGGGTCGCTTCCGCTCACGTCGGTGGGGAAGGTCGACAAGCGAGCGCTCGCCGAAGATGCGGCGCTCGCACCGGGTGGTTAGCTTCTCGACCATGAGCCAACCGCGCATCGTCGAGAGCACTCTCGAGTTCCCTTATTCGCGATCGCTCGGGCCGGTCGTCGGCGCGTTCCTCGCCGGACTGCGTGAGCATCGCATCCTCGGTGTCCGCACGCCGTCGGGCGGCGTGCTCGTGCCGCCGCTCGAATACGACCCCAACACGGGCGTCGGGCTGAGCGACCTCGTCGAAGTCGGTCCGCAAGGCACGGTCGGGTCGTGGACCTGGGTCGGCCGGCCCTCGCCGAAGCACCCGCTCGACCACCCCTTCGCCTTCGCGCTCATCACGCCGGACGGCGCCGACACGGCAATGGTGCACGCGGTCGACGCGGGCGGCATCGACAAGATGGCCACCGGCATGCGCGTGCGGCCCCGGTGGCGGGCCGAGGCCCACAACATGATCGACGATCTCGCGTGCTGGGAGCCCGCATGACCGATGTGAGTACGCCCAAGGAGAATCTGGTCATGGAGCATCTCGTGTCGCTCCACTACTCCGAGGAGCTCACGCCGATCCTGGAGCGCTATGTCGACGCGCTGATCGACGGGCGGATCGTCGGTCACAAGTGCCCGCAGTGCGGACGCGTCTACGTGCCCGGCAAGGGCTATTGCCCGATCTGCGTGGTCCGGACGACGGACGCCGACGAGTTCGAGGTGAGCGACCACGGCACCGTCACCGGCTTCACGATCATCACGCCGGTCGCGTACTACGGCCAGACCGAGACCGAACCCTTCGTGTACGCGTCGGTCCTGCTCGACGGCTCGTCGGGCAACCTCGGCGGTCAGGACATCGTGGGGGTTCCCCACGACCAGCTGCATTCGGGCATGCGGGTCCGAGCGGTGTGGAAGCCCAAGAGCGAGCGCAGCGCCGAGGGTGTGTCGAACCGTGGATGGGGGAGCGTCGCTTCGGTCATCGACGCGTTCGAGTGGACGGGTGAACCCGATGCAGATCCCTCCGAGTACGAGGAGCACATCTTCTGATGGCCGCTACCGACATTGCCATCGTCGGCTACGCGCAGACCCCGTCGTTGCGGCGGGCGCGTGAGAGTGAGGTGCAGCTGCTCGTGCCGGTCGTGACCGAGGCGCTCGAGCGTGCCGGACTCGACCGCCGTGAGGTCGGGTTCACGTGTGCCGGCAGCTGCGACTATCTCACCGGCGGCCCGTTCGCGTTCGTCTCGAACCTCGAGGCGGCGGGCGCCTGGCCACCGATCTCGGAGTCGCACGTCGAGATGGACGGCGCGTGGGCGCTCTACGAAGCCTGGGTACGGCTCCAGCACGGCGACATCGACACTGCACTCGTCTTCGGCTCGGGCAAGTCGTCGCCTTCGCAGCCCGAGGAGATGTGGGCGCAACAGCTCGACCCGTACTACCTCGCGCCGCTGGGCGTCGATCCGGGATCGCTCGCCGGCATCCAAGCCCGCCGCGCTGATCGACTCGGGCAAGGCGACAGAACGCGACTTCGCCGAGGTCGTGGTGCGCAGCCGCGAGCGCGCGCTCGACAACCCGAACGCGCAGCTGTCGGGCCGGTACTCCGCCGACGAACTGCTGCGCGCTCCCTATCTGCGGGCGCCCTTGCGCAAGCACGACTTCCCTCCGATATCCGACGGCGCCGTCGCCGTGGTACTGGCGCGCGGCGACAAGGCGCGGGCGTTGTGCGAGCGCCCGGCGTGGATCCGGGGTCTCGACCACCGCATCGAGGTGCACCAGCCGGGAATGCGCGATCTGACCTCGTCGTCGTCGACCACACTGGCGGCGCGCAAGGCGGGTTTCGACGGCGGCCCCCTCGACGTGATCGAGCTGTCGTCCACGTTCAGCCCGCAGGAGCTGATCCTGCGCGATGCTCTTGGCCTCGCCGCCGACGCCAACGTGAACCCCTCGGGCGGGCCGCTGGCGGGCAACCCGGTGATGGCGACCGGTCTCGTCCGGTTCGTCGAGGTTGCCTCGCGGATCATCCGAGGCCGCGCCCGGACCGGGCTCGCGCACGCAACGGGTGGGCAGGTGCTGCAACACAACCTCGTGTGCCTGATGGAGGGCGACTGATCATGGCAGAACAGTGCGCGGTCATCGGAGTGGGGCAGACGCATCACAAGAAGAAGCGGGCAGATGTCTCGATTCCCGGTCTGTTGCGCGAGGCCGCCGTGCGTGCGCTCGAGGACGCCGAGTGCACGTGGGCCGATATCGACGCGGTCGTGATCGGCAAGGCGCCCGACGCGTTCGAGGGTGTCGTGCAACCAGAGCTGTTCCTGGCCGACGCGCTCGGTTGCGCGGGGAAGCCCATGCTGCGCGTCCACACCGCCGGCAGCGTCGGTGGTTCGACGTTCATCGTCGGCGCGCACCTGATCGAGTCACGCATCCACGAGCGGGTGCTCGCGATCGCGTGGGAGAAGCAGAGCGAAGGCAACGCGCAGTGGGGACTCGCGGGTGGTAGGGGTCGCGGCATCGGTGCCGGTGGAGCGTTCGCGCCCTGGATCCGCGCGTACATCGAAAAGACCGGCGCGCCCGAGTACATCGGTTGGCAGGTGGCGGTCAAAGACCGTCTGAACGCGTTGAAGAACCCGTACGCGCACCTGCAGCTCGCAGACATCACGATCGACAAGGTCAAGGAATCGCCGATGCTCTGGGATCCGCTGCGCTTCCTCGAGTCGTGTCCGTCGTCCGACGGTGCCTGCGCCGTCGTGCTCACGAACGAGGCCAACGGGAAGAAGGCGGCCAAGCCGGCCGCGTGGGTCGCGGCGACCGCGGTCAGAAGTGAGCTGGGTCAGTTCCCCGGGCGTGATCCCGTCCGCCCTCAGGCCGGCGTCGAGTGCGCGCACGACGTGTACCGCCAGGCCGGCATCGGGGTGCCCCGCCAGGAGATCGACGTCGCCGAGATCTACGTGCCGTTCAGCTGGTACGAGCCCATGTGGCTCGAAGGGCACGACATCGCGGGTCCGGGCGAGGGCTGGAAGATGGTCGAGAGCGGCGACACCGAGATGACGGGATCGTTCCCGGTGAACGCGTCCGGCGGTGTGCTTTCCTCGAATCCGATCGGCGCTTCGGGCATGTTGCGCTTTGCCGAGGCGGCCCTCCAGGTGCGCGGGCAGGCGGGCGAGCACCAGGTCGACGGTGCCCGCACGGCGCTCGCCCAGGCGTACGGCGGCGCCGCCCAATACTTCGCGATGTGCATCCTCCGAGACCACCCCGCCTAGAGCGGCTTCACGACAGACCGGCCGCGAGCCTGGTGTCGTACTCGTCGGCGAGTGCGAGCAGGGCCTTCGTCGAGTCACCGCTGAAGCACGAGCCGTGCATGACCGCGAGTGTGATCGGGGCGAGGCCCGCCAGGTCGCGAATGGTGGGGCCCGTACGCGGTGTGAGGCAGGTCGCACCGAAGACATCCTCGGCCTCCATCGCGGGGCCGACGATGTCGTCAGGCGTCAGCGCCGGGCCTTCGCCGAGTTGGGTGAAGAGGTCGCCGCACAAGAGCGTGCCGGTGGTTTCCTCGTAGAGCACGCGTGCCTCCCAGGCGTGGGGGACGTGTGGAGTGTCGATGTGCCGGACGCGGTGTGATCCGGTCTCCAGGACCTGGCCGTCGGCGAGCACGACCGGAGCGCGATCGGCCATGTCGTTCAATGACACCATGCATCCGAGCCCACCGTGCGCGACCTCGGAGGCGGGGGCCACGGCGAGGAGCTCGTTCATCGCACCGCACTCGTCGGACTCGACGTGACCGAACGTGATCCAGCGCAGCCGATCGACCGGTGTGACCGACGATATGGCTTCTGTGACGGATTCGAACATCCCACGCGGTCCGGTGTGGAACAGGAGGGGCTGTTCGTCCGCGATGAGGTACTGGTTGAAGGTGAAGCCGGTCGGCCCGATGTTCGGGACGAAGGTCGAGAGGCGGTAGATCTGATCGGCGATCTCGTCGACGCGTGTGGTCATGGGAATTCCTCGCTGTGTCGGTTGGTCGGGTCGAGGGGGCGGTGGGAGGCCGAGGCGTCAGAAGGGGGCGTCCGAAGGGGGCGTCAGAAGGGGACGATGGTCGTGAGCAGGCCGGTTGCCGGCGCGCGACCGGCGAGGGTGCGGCAGAACTCGACCGCGTCGAGGGCCACGTGTTCGGCGTCGGCCGAGTCGGGCTCGTGGGTGTACGTGCCGCCGGCCGGGCCGGCGAGCTCGAGGACGAATGGCCGGCCGTGGCGTCGCGCCCATTCGGCGACGACGTCGCCAATGATGCGGCCGTCGTGATCGGCGCTGAGGTTCATCGTCCGGCCGACGGCATGCGCGACGTCGACTCGATGCATCCACAGGTCGCGCAGGTAGATGGTGTCGATGAGATACCCGAGTTTCCACTTCTCGTGTACCGGTCCGTCGATCGCGAGCTTCGCGCCGTTGCGGATCAGCGACGGAGTTCGACCGCGGCCGCGCACGCACTTCGGCGCGATCGCCGTGAGCCGCTCGACGATCTGCGCGGGCGTGAGGTCGGCACGCTCGCGCACCTGCAGGGCGGACAGCGCGGCCTCGAGCGGTCCGCCGTGGTGCTTGCGGTCGGACCGGGCCCGGCGCAATTGGTGAACGTTCTCGCGCATGGAGGCGCCGGCTTCGCACGCGCCGAGGACGTGCTGGGACATCGCCCGGACGTCCCAATCGGGGCAGTCGGTCGCCGCGGCCCATTCGGCTTCGTCGAGCGCTCGCAGCGACGCGAGCGTGCACGCCAACTCGTGTGCTTGCATGCGCATCGCTTCTTGATGTGTCAACGGCCGGACAGTCGCGACGTCGATCACCGTTGTGGTCATGATGTGGCCCCTTTGGCTCGGGTTGGATGAGACTTTGGGCGGTGCGAGTCACCGGCGGCGTGACAATGGACGAGGAACATGTCGATCGACTCGTCGATGAGGCGCGTCCAGCGATCACCGCCGGGATCGTTCGACACCTGCTGGTCGACCAGGCCGGTCACCAGCGCGGTCCACAGGTGGATGTGTCGCGGATCGGTGATCCCGTTCAGTGCGAGTCGCTCTCGGGCGAGGTCGAGGGCACGTACCGCCGGCGCAAACGAGTCGGGCGACGGTTCGAATCCGGGAAGCGTGCGTTGGAACAGCAGCTGATACCGCGCGGGATTGCCGGTGCAGAACTCCGCGAACCGCCGCACACTCTCGCAGAGGAGGTCACGGGGACCCCCGGCCTGGTAGGGCTCGGCCATTCTCTCGGCGAATTGGTCGGCCGCCTGGCCGAACATCGCGTCGAAGATCGCGTTCTTCGAGTCGAAATACGCGTACACCGTCGGCGTGGTGATGCCGGCCCGGCGGGCGAGGTCTCGCAGCGACAGACCAGCGAGGCCCTCGTCGCCCACCAACGCCCACGCGGCATCGACGATCGCGTCTCGTGCCGCACGGCGGCGGCCTTCACGCCAGTCGGACGTCCCCTCCGCATTGCTCATCGATCGGCATATTTGCACAGCGTATAACTTTAGTCAAGGGCTGTCATGGCTGAATCTCTTGGGATCTGCCGCGCCTATGCTGGCGGAGAATGACATTCTCCGCAGAAGCCGGGCGGCCGTATCGCCTCGTAGCCGCGGCTCGTGCGCTCGCCAACGAGACGGGGAGCGCGGCCTTCACGGTGGCGCAGGTCAGCGGCCGGGCGGGCCTGTCGCTCAAGGCGTTCTACTCGTGCTTTCGCGCCAAGGATGATCTTCTCCTCGCGCTCCTCGCCGAGGACAGCCGTATCGGCGCCGATGTGTTGGCGGATCGTGTCGGTACGCGTACCGGAACCGAGGCGTTGCGGGCCTACGTATTCGAGTTGTTCGACATGCTCACGCTGCCGGGCGCCATCGGTTACGCGGGCGTGCTCGTGCGTGAGCATCGGCGGTTGACGGAGTTCCACGACGGAGCGTTGCGCACGCGTTGGCCCCGCTCGTCGATCTGCTCGCGCACAACATCGATTCCGACGATCCCAGCGCGATGCCCGCACGATGTTCGCGGTGTTGCTCGACGGCATCCACGATGTCGTGGTCGGACGTGCCTCCGACGCGCACGAGGTCGCCCGGTACCTCGAGCGGTTCTGCACCCAGGGTGTCGGTCGGCGATGACAGCCACGTTCTTGCCCGAGCCCGAGCCCCGCGTGCGCAACTACACGATCATCTCGGTCGATGATCATCTCATCGAACCTGCGCACTGCTTCGAGGGGCGGCTTCCGGCGTCGCTGCCGAGCACGCACCCGCGGTCGTGACGCTCGACGACGGACGTGAGACCTGGGTCTACGAGAACAACTTCTACCCGCAGGTCGGACTCAACGCGGTGGCGGGTCGGCCCAAGGCGGAGTGGAGCATGGAGCCGGCGCGCTTCGACGAGATGCGCCCGGGCTGTTACGACATCGAAGCACGTATTCGCGACATGGATCTCGATGGCGTCTACGCCACACTCTGCTTCCCCTCGCTGATCGCCGGGTTCGCGGGAACCATCTTCGCCAAGAGCACCGACCAAGAGCTCGGGCTCGCCGGCGCTGCGGGCATGGAACGACTGGCATATCGAGGAGTGGGCGGGACCGCACCCCGATCGCGTCATCCCCTTGCAGATCGCCTGGGTGAACGATCCGGAGATCGCGGCCGGCGACATCCTCCGCAACGCGGGTCGCGGCGTTCGAGCCGTGAGCTTTCCCGAGAA
This sequence comes from uncultured Actinomycetes bacterium, assembly GCA_963784845.1. GTDB lineage: Bacteria > Actinomycetota > Acidimicrobiia > IMCC26256 > PALSA-610 > PALSA-610. Next base: position 1,058,774 of record CAWASN010000007.1, read on the forward strand.
CCCTGTCGATCTCGGGCTGCCGCCGATGGGCTCGACGCACTGGGACCCGCTCCTGCCCGCGTCCGCGGAAACCGAGACCGTCGTGTGCCTGCACAACGGGTCGTCATCGTGGACTGCGGCCCGTTCGCCGGGCGCCCCGCTCGAGCTCTACACGAGCCTGTTCCCGGTGAACACGCTAGTGACCGCGGCCGACTGGCTCTGGGCGAAAGTGCCGACTCGTTTCCCGACCATCAAGTATCGCGTTCTCCGAGGGCGGCATCAGCTGGGTGCCGATGCTCATCGATCGCATCGACTACGTGCTCGAGCACTCCGCCGTCGGTTCGCACGGTTGGGACGACCCGGATATCTCGCCGACCGACACGCTGCGTCGGAACTTCTGGTTCTGCACCATCGACATCGGATCGACGTTCGCGCTGCGCGACCACATCGGCGTCGATCACATCTGCCTCGAGAGCGACTACCCGCACGCGGATTCCACCTGGCCCGATACCCGGCCGCGAGCGTCGGCCGCGCTCGGCGAGGTTGCTCCCGACGTCGTACGCAAAGTGACGTGGGAGAACGCGTCGATCCTTTTTCGCCACCCGGTTCCCGAAGCGCTTCGGCTGCCGGACAATTCCCCGCAATGATCGATCCGACGACCTTCCGCGTCGTCAACAAGGAGACTTGATGTATACCGACGACGCCGTCTCGGCCGGCACCGCAGATGCGAGCATCGACGTGTTCTCGCAGGAGTGCGCGAACGATCCGCACCCGGTGTACCACGAGGTGCACGCCAAGTGTCCGGTGACACGCGACGCGAACTTCTTCGGGAGCACCAGCGTCACCCTGTCTCGCTATGACGACGTGCTCTGGGCCCTGAAGCACCCGGAGGTCTTCTCGTCGAAGAACGTGGTGAACATCGGCAACGACGTACCCCTGATCCCGTTGTCCGTCGACCCGCCCGACCACGCCAAGTACCGCCGTCTCCTCGACCCGCAGTTCTCGCCCAAGCGGATGAGTGCCCTCGAGCCCGAAGCCGCGGGTGCTCGTCAACGAGATCATCGACAGGTTCGCAAGCGCGAGGGAATGCGACTTCCACGAAGACTTCGCCACGCCGCTTCCGTCGACGATCTTCCTCGCCCTCATGGGCCTCCCCCAACAAGACCTGCCGCAGTTCCTCCGGTGGCGCGACGACACGATCCGACCGCACGCCGACGAGTCGGGCAACGAGGAGGAGAAGCGCGAAGCCGCCGGCAAGGCAATCGAGGACTACTTCGAGGCCAAGATCGAGGAGAAGCGCTCTCACCCCGACGACCGGCTGCTCAGCACGCTCGTGCACGGAGAGATCGAGGGGCGGCCGCTCACACACGCCGAGCTGATCGGGACGACGCACCTGCTGCTGCTCGGCGGTCTCGACACCGTGACGGCCACGCTCGACTGCATGATCGTCTACCTGGCCCAGCACCCGGAGCGGCGACTCGCCCTCGTCGACGACGGCTCGCTGGTCGCCGGCGCGGTCGAAGAGCTCCTTCGGCACCAGACGCCGGTGATGATGGTGCCTCGCATCATCGCCCAGGACTATGAGATCGGCGGTGTCAAGTTCGAAGCAGGTGACGGCGCCACGTTGCTCATCGGCGCCGCGAACTGTGACCGATCCGAGTTCGAGGATGCCACCGAAGTCCGGTTCGACCGCGAGACCAACCGCCATCTCGCCTTCGGCGGCGGAGCCCACCGGTGCCTCGGTTCGCATCTCGCCCGGCTCGAGCTCACCGTCGCGCTGGAAGAATTCCACCGACGCGTCCCCGACTACGAGCTTGCACCGCACACGACGATCGCGTTCTCGCCGGGTATCCGCCAGACCGAGAACCTGCACCTCCGGTTCACGCCCTCGTGAAGTAGGCGGTGCTGCGAGGCACCGGCTCCGCCGGTTGGCAAGCTCGATATCGACGCGCTCATCGCCCGTCTCATCGCCCGTCTCATCGCGTTGGACGAGGTGAGCGAGGCGTTCCGGGCCCTGCCGACCGGTGAGGTCGCGCGCAGCATCATCCTCCACCCAAGCGCGGCCCTCTACGCTCGCGTTTCGTCGTGATCAAGTACATCGGTTCGAAACGACGGCTGGTCCCGGTGTTCGGCGCGATCGCGACCCTTGCGCGAGCGCGTACGGCGCTCGACCTCTTTACAGGTACGACCCGCGTCGCCCAGGAGCTGAAGCGACACGGGGCGTTCGTCACCGCGGTCGATTCGGCGCGGTACGCCGAGGTCTTCCGCGGTGCTACGTCGCCCTCGACGGCGCGACCGTGGAGCTGGAAGCGATCGAAGAGGCGTTGCGCGATCTGAGCACACGTCCGGGCGTCGACGGCTATTTCACCGACACGTTCTGTGTCCGGTCGCGATTCCTGCAGCCCGAGAACGGGCGTCGTGTCGACGCCGTGCGCGACGCGATCGAGGCCGACTACCGCGATTCATGGATGTACCCGGTATTGCTCACGAGCCTCATCGAGGCGGCCGACCGGGTCGATTCGACCACCGGTGTGCAGATGGCGTACGTCAAGCAGTGGGCCGACCGGTCCTACCGGCCTCTCGAACTGCGCGTGCCGGCGCTCGTCGCGGGTTCGGGAGCGCGCTGCGTGCGGACGCGCTCCAGGTGGCGGGCGCGCTTGGCCCGTTCGATCTCGCCTACCTCGATCCGCCGTACAACCAGCACCGGTACTTCACGAACTACCACGTGTGGGAAACGCTCGTCGCGTGGGATGCGCCCGAGCACTACGGCGTGGCGTGCAAGCGCGTGGATGCGCGTGAACCCGCGACCAAGAGCGTGTTCAACAGCCGCCGGGCGATGCCGGCCGCGCTCGCGAGCGTGATCCGCGACGTCGATGCCGCGCTCATCGTGGTGTCGTACAACAACGAGTCTTGGATGGCGATCGAAGACCTCGAGCAGGTGTGTCGTGAGCGGAGCGAAGCCGTGGCCACCCTCGCGTTCGACTCGCGTCGCTACGTCGGCGCCCAGATCGGCATCCACAGCCCGGCGGGGAAGAAGGTCGGACGGGTGTCTCATCTCCGCAACGTCGAATACGTGGTGTGTGCGGGGGAGCAAACGCTCGTCCACCGAATCGTGAACAGGGCAGACGAGCTGTGGAAATTGGCGGCACCGTCTCGCTCGTGACGGGCCGCGGCTTGCGGACTCGGCACTCGCGCGGCACATGGTCGAGCGCGGTTACCGCGTCGGCGAGGTCATCCGACTCGACGGCGCGGTGCGGTTCCTGCAGAGGTGGGCCGCGCCCGCAAGCCGGCGGCGCGGATCCGACGGACGAGCTCGTGGGTCGTGACCACTTCGGCACCGGCGTCGACCGCCGCCTGCCACGCCCGCTCGGGCACGTCGAAGTGGTCGTGGTGGAAACGGAGACGCCGAGGGAGTGTCAGGGCGGCCTCGAAGGCGTAGAGCTCTTGGAGGGACGTGTCGCTCACGAGGTGCGCGAAGCGGGTGCCGTGCGCCGGCCAGCGGGGTCGATCGACGAGTATCACGCGGTGGCCGCCCGCAGGACGTTCAAGCGTCCCGGAGCCCGATGCCGCGCAGACTCGTCCATGATGTGCTCGACCCACCACGCCGGTGCCGCGTTCATGAGGGTTGCGAGATCCCAGTAGTCCCACCACCGCACCAGTTTGCCGTCGCTCACGACGTGCATCGACACGAATGGCAGCGACGCACTCTCGCCCGTCGGCCATTCCCAGTGCTCGACGTGCTCGGTGACGACCGTGTCGCCCTCGGAGATCATGACCCGGATGTCGTGGGAGATCCCCGACAGGGGCTCCAGCCCGAGTCGGAGCCGGGCCGCGATCTGCGCCGGGCCACGCGCGACGTCCTCGGCGGGCGTCGGCATGTCCGTGTACTCGCCGTTCTCGGTGAACGCGGCGCCGACGGCGTCGAAGTCGCGGTTGTAGAGATCGACCCAGAGTTTCTCGACCAGTTCGCGATTGTTCACACGGACACTCCTGAGTTGCGGGCGGCTAGGGGTGAACCGGACCGGCATCGACTCGAGGCCGCTGATGAAGTTCGCCCGCCGCCGGGGCAGGTCGGCGGGGTCGGCGGCGAGCTCGAGATCCGGCAGCCGCGCGAGGAGTTGCTCGAACATCACCTTCAGCTCGAGCCGCGCCAGTGCCTGGCCCAAGCAGAAGTGCGTACCGAAGCCGAACGCGAGGTGTTCGTTCGGGTTGCGCTCGACATCGAAGCGGAACGGATCGTCGAAGCGGGTGGAGTCGCGGTTCGCCGATTCGAACAACAACATGCATTTCTGCCCGGCGGTCATCGGCTGACCCATGAACTCGGTGTCGACGGTGACCGTTCGGCACATGTTCTTGATCGGGGTGACCCACCGCAGCATCTCCTCGACGGCGACGGTCATCTTCGAAGGGTCGTCGAGGAGGAGTCGGCGCTGGTCGGGGTGCAACAGGAGTTGCTCCATACCGCCGCTGATCACGTGGCGCGTCGTCTCGTCGCCGCCGACGAGGATCAACAGCGACTCGTGCAGCACGTCATCGGGGCTGAGACGATCGCCGTCGACCTCGGCGTGCACGAGCACGCTCATGAGGTCGTCGGTCGGTTCGGCCTGACGCTGCGCGACGGCGTGCGTGCAGAAGGCGCTGTAGCCGTCCATGGCCTGCATCGCCTTCAACCACTGTTCCTCGGTGGCGTTGCCGCTCTGCGCGCTCACCATGTCGTCGGACCAACGGAGCAGATCGCTGCGGTCTTCCGGTTCGACGCCGAGCATGTCGCCGATGAGGATCATCGGCAGCGGTGCCGCGATGTCGTTGACGAAGTCGCATTCGCCGCGCTCGCACACCGAGTCGATGATCGTGTCGCACGTATCGCGGATCTTTTGCTCGCTGTCGCGGACGCGGCCGGGAGTGAAACCCTTGTTCACCAGCTTGCGGCGCTTCCAGTGCTCGGGATCGTCCATGTCGATCATCATGGGGATGGGGCCGTTGTCGGGGCGGATGCCGCCCGCGTTCGAGAAGGTGGTCGGGTCCTTCTCCATCGCGAGCAGCGCTGCGTAGGTCGCGATACCCCACACGCCGTTCTTGGCGTCGAAGTACACGGGCGCATGCTCGCGCATCCACGTGTACTTCTCGTGCGGGTCGTCGACGTAGAAGCTGCCGTCGAGCAGGTCGATGTCGTCGCGGGTCGGGTGCTTCGCCATGCCCCTACTCTGCCATGCCACTACTTCGGCGGCATACGAATGCCGGCGTCCATGCGGATGACCTCTCCGTTCAGGTAGCGGTTGCGCACCACTTCCATCGCGAGCGACGCGAAGTCGTCCGGTACGCCGAGGCGCTTCGGGAACAGCACCGACTGCGCGAGCGCTTCGCGCGCCTCGGCCGGGAGACCGCCGAGCAGCGGCGTGTCGATGAGACCCGGCGCAATCGTGCAGACGCGGATGCCGACCGCGGCGAGGTCACGGGCAGCTGTGAGTGTGAGCGCCACGACCCCGCCCTTCGAAGCCGAGTACGCGGCCTGACCGATCTGACCGTCGTATGCCGCGATCGACGCTGTAGTGAGGATCACACCCCGTTCACCGCCGTCGTCGGGGTCGTTGACCGACATTCCCGACGCGGCGAGCCGGAGCACGTTGAACGTTCCCACCAGGTTGATCTCGAGCACTTTGCGGAACGTGTCGAGGGAGTGCGGGTCGCCCGCGCGGTTGAGGGTGCGTTCCGCCCAGCCGATCCCCGCGCAATGGATGCAGGTACGCAGCGGGGCGATCGAGGTGGCGGCGGTGACGGCGGCCTCGAGGTCGTGCTCGTCGGTGACATCGGCGGGCGCGAACCTGCCGTCGAGCTCGCCGGCGACCTGCTCGCCCTTGTTCCGATCCCGGTCGACGATCACGACGCTCGCGCCGGCCGCGGCCAGGCGCCGGGCGGTGGCCTCACCCATGCCCGAGGCGCCCCCGGTGACGAGCGCAGAGGTTCCTGAGAGTGCATCGGGGTTCGGCATGGCCCAGGACCCTACGGCAGGGGGAATCCCGAGGCCGATCCGCGGGTTCGAATCTTCGTGGTGCCGTCAGATCCCCTCCTCGTACCGCCCGAGCCGTCGTGCGTCGAGGTGCGGGCGGTCATCAACTGCTACGTCGACTGCGAGTGCGACGTGACGTCGATGCTCGCCATCGCCGGTCATCTCGATGCGTGCCGTGCCTGCCGTGCCGAGCTGTCCCAGCTCCGGTGGTTGAAGTCGGCTGTCCGTCGCTGCGGCGGCGCGCCAGAATCTCGTCCGTGGCCCTGATCTCGTATCCGCAACGACTCGCCCAGCATCTCGCGTCCGATCCCGACCACCCGGCACTCACGGACACGCGCGCGACGGTGACCAGGGCCGAGCTGGAATCGCTCGCCAATCGCACCGCGCGCGCTCGGGGCCAAGGGCGTTGGCCAGGACGACCTCGTGACGATCGCGCTACCGAACGGCGCCGCGTTCGTGGCCACGACGATTGCCTGCTGGAAGCTGGGCGCGGTGCCGCAGCCGGTCTCGGCCCGGCTGCCGCGGCGCGAGCTCGACGCGATCATCGAGCTCGCGGGTTCGAAGGTCGTCGTGGAGTCCGCGCTCGAGGTCGACGAGTTCGACGACGGGCCGCTACCCGACGCGGTCTCGAATCCCTACAAGGCGATGACCTCCGGAGGATCGACCGGCCGGCCCAAGTTGATCCTCGCGAACCAGCCGAGCCTCATCGATCCCGAGGCGCCGCCGTTGCTCGGGATGCAGATCAACGGCACGCACCTGATGCCCGGGCCGATGTACCACAACGGTCCGTTCATCTGGACGATGACGGCGTTGCTCGCGGGGAATCACGTGGTGCTCGGCGGCAAGTTCGACGCCGAGCGGACGTTGCAGCTCATCGACCAATATCACCCCGACTCGCTCTACCTCGTGCCGACGATGATGGCCCGCATCTCGAAGCTTCCTCCGGATGTGCGCGATCGCTATGACGTGTCGTCGCTCCGCGTCGTCTGGCACCTGGCGGCGCCGTGCCCGCCGTGGCTCAAAGAGGAGTGGATCGACTGGCTCGGCGCCGAGACCATTTGGGAGCTCTACGGCGGCACCGAGGCACAGGCCGCGACGATCATCACGGGTCCGGAGTGGCTCGCGCATCGCGGCTCGGTCGGCAAGGTGAACGTGCAGCAGTTCAAGGTGCTGCGCGCCGACGGCACCGAAGCCGGCCCGGGCGAGGTCGGCGAGGTGTTCATGCGTCCGTCCGAGGACGAGAACGTCCGCACGTACCGCTATATCGGGGCCGAGGCCCGCCGCATCGCGGGCGGTTACGAATCGCTCGGGGACATGGGCTCGCTCGACGCCGACGGCTACCTCTACCTGAGCGACCGCCAGACCGACATGATCCTGGCCGGCGGTGCGAACATCTATCCGGCCGAGATCGAGGCCGCGCTCGACGAGCACGGTCGCGTGCGCTCGTGCGCGGTCATCGGTCTTCCCGACGACGACCTCGGCAACGTGGTGCACGCGATCGTGCAGACCGACGACGGTACGGCGATCGACCTCGACGACCTGCGGGCGCACCTGGCCGAGCGCCTGGTCCGCTACAAGATCCCCCGGACCTTCGAGTTCACCGCCGAGCCGCTGCGTGACGACGCGGGCAAGTCGAGGCGTTCTGCCCTCCGCGCCGAGCGCCTCCCGACCCCTCGCCCGCTAGACTAGAATCAGGTTCTAGATTCGCGCGGTTGCGCAAACGCGGAGGTGGCCATGGGTACCGTCGACTTCGACGTCTTCGACGCTGACAACCACTACTACGAGGCGACCGACGCCTTCATCCGCCACCTACCGGCGCGGCGCTCGAAGCTGGTGCAGTGGGCCGACATCGACGGCAAGCACCGCATGATCGTCGACAGCAAGGTCTTCCGCTTCATCCCGAACCCCACCTTCGACCCCGTCGCCCGACCCGGTTGCCTCGACGACTACTTCCGGGGCAAGCAGGCCGGCGACGACATCCGGGCCGCGTTCGGCGAGCTGGAACCGATCAACCCCGCGTACCGCGAGCCGGAAGCACGCGCGAAGCTGATGGACTCTCAGGGCATGCAGGGTTGCTTCTTGTTCCCGACGCTCGGTGTCGGCGTGGAAGAGGCGTTGTTGCACGATCCCGATGCGTTGCACGACGTGTTCCACGCGTTCAACGAGTGGATCCTCGACGACTGGACGTTCAACTACGACGACCGCATCTACGCGGCGCCGTACATCGCATTGCAGGATCCGGAACGGGCGGAACGAGAGGTCGAGTACACGCTCGCGAACGGCGCGCACGTCGTGGTCATGCGTTCGGGTCCGGTACGGGGTCCGGGGTTCTCCCGTAGCCCCGGCGACGCCGTGTACGACCGTATGTGGGCTCGCCTGGCCGAGGCCGGTGTGCTCGCGGCGTACCACTCCGGCGACGCGGGCTATAACCGTTATGCGGACGAGTGGGGTGGGGGCGGCGACTTCCAGGCGTTCCGCAACGACCCGTTCCGCACGGTCACCAGTGGTCACCGGCCCGTGTACGACACGATCGCGGCGCTGGCATGCCACGGCGTGCTACGCCGCCATCCCGATCTCAAGGTCGCCACGATCGAGAGTGGTTCGGACTGGGTCGCGCTGTTGCTGCGAGCACTGAAGAAGTCGTTCGGTCAGACCCCCGGCGCATACGAAGGTGTCGACCCCGTCGAACAGGTGCGAAAGAACGTGTGGGTCTCGCCGTACTACGAGGACGATCTCGAGGAGCTACGTGACGAGTTGGGTGCGACTCAGATGATCTTCGGGTCCGACTACCCGCACGCTGAGGGCCTCGCCGATCCGAAGTCGTTCGTCGACGACCTGCCGACGTTCACCGACGAGCAGATCCACCTGGTGATGCGCGACAACGCGTTGGCGCTGTCGCAGACGCGCGGCGCCTAGGTGTGACAACCGGGGACGTCATCCCCGTCGGTTCGGGCTCGTGGGTCGGTTGATGGGTTGCGTCCTGTGGCTCGCGCCAGGGCCGGGTGGCTTCTCGGGTCGCCCTTCAGATCGACAACCAGGTCGCCCTCCAGTCGGCGGCGTGCTCGTGCCAATAGCCGACGGGCACGACGTAGTGGTCGAGGTCGCGCCACGAGCCGCGCACGAGTGTGGCCTCGGGGTCGACCCAACGCGGCTCGAGGCCCAGCTTCGCCAAGGCTCGGTGGACCGCCACGTCGTCGAGCAGCACGAGGACATCCACCCGGTGCAGCGCGAGCACGTCGAAGGCGAACTGGAGGAGGAGGACGAAGCAGGCCTGCGCCCGACCTTGGCCGGTCCGGTCCGCGTCGAGGAACATCGAGAAGCAGGCCCGCTGCCAGCTGTCGCGCGCGACGTCGTGGAGCACGGCCTCGCCGAGGAGGTTCCCGTCTTCGAACACACCGAAGGCGTAGCTCTGGTCGAAGACCGCGGCGAGCTCGTTGTTGGCGAGGCGCTCGGCGAAGTCCGACCTGGACGTTGCGTCGCGGGCCGAGCTCGCATCGCGTAAACGTGACCGGTTGCGCTCGATGAGCGTCCGCCACTGCGGCTCGTCGTCGGAGGTGAGTCCCCTCAGCACAAGCCCCGCGCCGTCGAGCTGTGGGAGCACCGACGACGCCGCGCCGATCATCGAGAAGCCAGCCACCTCGGGCGGCCGGAAAACGGTGGAAAGGTTCGCCGACACGACCTGGCTCGCGGTCAGGCTCGGGGCGAGTTGGCGGAGCTGTGCGAGGCGCTGGCCCCCGTAGCCTCGCTCGTTCCCGGGCCCCCCGTGAACGACGCCTCCCATCGGACACCTCCTCGACGTGGCGGCCTCCACGCATCATCATGCGCGCCTTGGGTTGTGTCAACGTACCGCCACTTTGGACCGCGTCGAGGTGTTACACGCGGCCGATAGCCCTTTGACAATGACATCGGTCAATAATCGACATCCACCAAGAAGCCGGCGCCGCCCTGCTCTTCAGGACCGACGTGTGGCTCGCTCCGTCGCGAACACAGTTCGACGTCCAGCGAAGGCACGTTGTGTGCGGCCGGGCGGGACAGGGACCTCCTTGCCGAACGCACCCCTGAAGGGCAATATGAGCGGGTGGTCACCGGGCGGCGGGCCGCGTAGGAGTGAGGAGACCCTTTTGAGCGACCGTGACACTCCGACGGGACGGGCCTCGATGACTTCCAACGATCTGAGTAGTGAGTGGGCACCGGCTCGAAGCTCGACCGGGCCACGCGTGGGGCGCGTCATCGCTGTGCTGGCAATGTGCGGTGTGGGCCTTGTCGGGTTGGGTGCCTGCGGGAGCTCGTCGCACACCTCGACGGGTTCGACGGGTTCGACCGGTGGGGCGAGCGGCAGCGGTGCGAGCACGTCATCGCTGCCGTCGGTGGGTGCGAACGCGACGAAGGTCGATGTCTGTGCTCTGGTGTCAGCTGCCGATATGTCGAAGCTCATCGGCGGCAACTTCACCGCGACGAGCGGGACCGGTGGGATGTGTAACTACCGGTCGTCGTCGGCGGCGTTCTTTGTCATTGTGAGCACCCTCGACGCGGTTGGTGGTTGGAACGGTGCGCTTCAGACACTGCAACAAAACGGTGGAGCCACGCCGATCACTGTGAGCGGCGTCGGGGATCAGGCTGCATATTCCGGCACACAGTTCGACGCGCGTTCGGGCAACAACGTGATCGATGTCCACGGTGCCGACGACCAGGGCAGCGCGCCGGGATCGTGGGCAAACTCGATCGCGGTTGCCAAGGCTGTCATCGCCAAGCTGCACTGAGTGGTTCAGTCTCCGAACATTGAGTTCGAAGATCTCGGCGGACGCGAGTGCCAGCGCGGAACGGCCGATCAAAGAGGTTGGTAGACGCGCCACCATGTCGCCGGGCCCTTTGGCCGATCAGTCCGGCTTCACGGCGACCACGAGGTCGCGCGTGATCGCCTGGTCGACGCGGTGTTCGAAGGAGACGGGCGAGATCGACGGAACCAGGCCGTGGCGCGCGACGAGCTCGACCAGCGCGTCTTTCGCCAGCACCTTGACGTTCCACGACAGACCCATCGCCGCGCCGGGTTTCATCGCGCCGATCCAGCCGGGAAGCGCAGCGTCGAGGAGGTCCTCCGGGCGCCGGCTGCGCGGATGGGGAAGGCGGGCCCGGCTCGTGTGCTGCACGCCGTACGGGAGGTCGGCGATGACGGCGTCGAACACGGGCTTGCGGTAGTGCGCGCCTGCCTCGACAGTGTCGTCGTTGACGAACCGGGCGCGCTGCACGTCGCCGGCGTTGTACTCGTCCTTGTCGCGTGCGAACACGACTTCGAAACGGCGGCCTACCACCTTGCCCTCGCGTCGCAGCGGCATCGTGTGCACCTGGTGCTTGTTCCGCTTGTCCTTCAGCCAGGTCACCAAGAACGTGCGGTACGCGTCGTAGGCGGTCCGATCGACCTCGATGCCGTCGACGTCGAAGCCGTAGACGAGGCCCTGGTTGAGCGACGTGCCTCTTCCGCAGACCGGGTCGAGGACACGCAGCCGTCGATTCGGCCAGTCGGTGCCGTGGGCCGACCTCGCGAGGGTCACGTTGAACAGCAACTTCGTGAACTGCTCGTTCGTCTTTCCCTTGTAACGCATGATGGTCAGGAGGTCGTCGTCGAGGTACGCCACCGGATGGAGGGTGACCGGCACGAGGTGCGTGCCGTCATCCACGATCGAGAAGAGCGCGAACGCCGATGAGAGGTTCGACAGGTGGGCGATGTCGTGCTCGGACAGCGCGGCGTCGGTCTCGAAGCGGAGGTATTCGACGCCGCCGATGACCGTCGGGCCGACTGCTCGTAGCAATGTGTCGAGCACCCGGTCGTCGAGGACGGAGAGCTCGGCCGCGTTCAGGGTCGCGGCGCCCTTGCTGTAGAGGCGGTTCGCGGCCGGACGAAGCAGGAATGCGTACGCGGCCATCGGCGGCACCGTACCGCCGCGCCCCGGTGATGCCGGCTGCCTAGGCTCTGCGCCCGTGACCCGTCTCATCTTCCACATCACGACCGCGCCCGAGTGGGACGCGGCCCGTCGGGCCGGCGCCTACCGCTCCCCGAGCCTGGAAACCGAGGGCTTCATCCACTGTTCGCTGCCGACGCAGGTAAATCACGTCGCCGACTGGTTCTACCGGGACATCCCCGACCTCGTTCTGTTGTGCATCGACCCGTCCCACCTCACCAGCGAGCTGCGGTGGGAACCCTCGGCCGACGCTTTCGCAGGGGAGTTCCCTCACGTGTACGGCCCGATCGCGATCGAGTCGGTCGTCGCCGCGATCTCCTGGCGTCCCGGGGAGAAGGGGTTCGCCCTGCCCGACGTCGTGCACGACCTCCTCGACGGCTGAGGCACCCCCCCCCGAGATCTCGCACAACTGTTGGGTGGGAAATCGGCGTTGAGCGCGGAGAACTCGCACAACTGTTGGGTGGGAAATCGGCGTTGAGCGCGGAGAACTCGCACAACTGTTGGGTGGGGAATCGGCGTGTTCGCGGGGTGGGGGTTCTCAGGTGAGGTCGGGGAGACCCATCTCGAGGTTGGCTTCCTCGAGCCCGCCGTCGACCTCGAAGAGCTTGCCGGTCACGAAACTCCCGGCCGGCGACGCGAGATAGAGCGCGCACAATGCGATGTCCTCGGGCTGTCCGAGCCGCTTGAGCGGCGTGCGGCGGACCATCTCGTCGTGGATCTCCTGATTCTCGAGGACGATCTCGAGCGCACTCGTCGCGATCGACCCGACGGCGATCGCGTTGACCCGTACCTTGGGCGCAAGGTCGGCCGCGGTCAGGCGGGTCATGTGCGACAGCGCGGCTTTGGCGGTGCCGTACGCCACGAAGCCCCGGTCACGGAGACGGCCGATCGCAGAGGAGATGTTGACGATCGCCCCGGCTCCACTCGCGAGCAGGTGCGGGGTGGCGGCCTTGCTGAGCACGAAGGCTGTGGTCACGTTGAAGTGGAAGGAACGCTCGAAGAACCCGGCGCTCGTGTCGAGGAACGGCCGGGGCATCGTCCCTCCCGCGTTGTTCACGACGATGTCGATGCGGCCGAGCTCGGAGACGGTGCGCTCGACGATCTCCTCGAGCACGTCGTTGTCGTTGACGTCGGCGGGGATGACGAGCGCCTCGCGTCCGTGCGCGCGCACGTCGGCGGCGACCTCGTCGAGCTGTTCCTGCGTGCGGGCGGTCAGCACGACGTTGGCGCCCGCGTCGGCGAACGTACGGGCGATCGAAGCGCCGATGCCGCGCCCGGCACCCGTGACGATCGCGACCTTGCCGTCGAGGCGAAAAGCGTCGAGCGCGCTCACGAGAGGTACCGCGAGATCGAGTCGACGACCGCGACCGGCTTGTCGCCGCCTTCGCGCTCGATCGTGATCCGAACGGTCGCCTGCACGCCGCCGGCGACCTCGACGGCCGCGAGGAGCTCGCCCTTGGCTCGCAGCCTCGAGTTCACCGGGACCGGTGCCGGGAAGCGCACTTTGTCGACTCCGTAGTTGATGCCCATCGAGATGTTGCTGACGTGGACGAGTTGCGACAGGAAATGCGCCGCAAGTGACATTGTGAGGAAGCCGTGGGCGATGGGGGTGCCGAAAGGTCCCGCTTTCGCGCGCTCGGTATCGACGTGGATCCACTGGTTGTCCAGCGTGGCTTCTGCGAACTTGTCGATCTGGTCCTGGGTGATCGTGACCCAGCCGGTGACACCGAGATCGGCGCCGACCGCCTCGAGTAGGTCGTTGGGAGAGGCGTAGTTCGTGGTCATGGGACGGACGCTATAAGGCTTTGCGCCGCGGATGTCGATGCATGGCCGATGGCAGGAGCTTTTCCGTTCGTCGCGCCCGAAGGTGACAGCCTCGGCGCGCCGTCGTCGATCGACGCGGAAGACGGGGCAGCCGGGGAGTCGGCCGGCGCGGAACCGCTCCACGTCCGCGATCCCGACGTGGTGCGTGCACTCTCGGACGCGGTGGCGATTCTCGGGCCCGACCTGCGCCCGCGCATGATGCTCGGACGGCTCGGCGGATACGTCGGGCTTTCGCGTCTGGAGAACCTGGACCTCCGCCTCGCGCAATGGGTCCACCACGACGATCTTCCGGTGGTACTCGATGCGTTGGCGCGCAGCCGCCGCGCGCCTGCGGTCGACGTCGAAGCGCAAGTACGCGTGCACAACGAGCACGATGGTTGGCACGACATGACGCTCGTGTTCTGCAACTTCCTCGATCATCCCGACGTGCAGGGCACCATCGTGCGCGCCGTCGACCAGACCCTCTTCGACCGCGAGGTCAGGTGGCGGACACTGGTGGCCGAGAGCCCGATCGGCATCTTCGAAGTCGATCTCGACGATCGCTGCACCTTCGTGAATCCGGCGTTCGCCCGGTTGACGGGGCTCTCGACCGCGAGGCCCTCGGCCGGGGTTGGTCGTCGGTGATCGCGAGCGAGGACTTCGAACGCCTCCGGAGCGAACAACTCGACGCGGACCGCGACCTCGCGACCGGCGACGGCTCGCCGGCGTGCGAGATGCAGATCGCGTCGCCCGACGGAACCTCGCGGTGGGTCAGCGTCCGAACCGTGCCGTTGCGCGGCTCGGACGCGAAAGTCAAGGGCTTCCTCGGCACGCTCGAGGACATCACCGAGAGAAAGCGCCTCGAGGCGCGGCTCGCCCACGACGCCACGCACGACCGGCTCACCGGACTCGGTAGCCGCTCGCTGCTCATCGAGGAGCTCACCGCCATCCTCGCCCGCACGCGCCGCGGGGGTCCCGACGTAGCGCTGTTGTTCATCGATCTCGACGGCTTCAAGCGCGTCAACGACATGCTCGGTCACGCGGCCGGCGACGAGTTGCTCGTGCAAGTCGCCAAGCGGCTGCGCACCGCGTTGCGCGGCGGTGACGTCTGCGTGCGCCTCGGCGGTGACGAGTTCGTGGTGTGTTGTCCCGAGCCCGACGGAGCCCCGTCGGGCACACGCAGCTGGGAGCGCACGCACGTGCGCTGCAGCTCGCGGAACGCCTGCTCGGCGCGCTGAACGAACCGTACGATGTGCACGGGCACGAGCTGCTGGTCGGCGCGAGCATCGGGATCGCCGGCACCTCGGGGGCAGATCTCGTATCGGTCGATCAGCTGCTCTCGAACGCCGACGTCGCCGCGTACCGCGCCAAGCGCCTCGGTCGGGGCCGGGTCGAGATGTTCGACGATGCGCTGCGCCGCCAGCTCGCGCAGGGACGCCGTGTCGCCCGCGCCGTGGGCCGGTTGCTGGATCGGCCGCGCCTGCCCATCCGCTGCTCGCCCCTGGTGGATCTGCGCGACGACGCCGTCGTCGGCTTCGACTGCACCGTCGACTGGGGGCGGGCGGGGATCCGGGAGCCTCCCGAGGTGATCGCGGCCGCGTGTCGACGACGCGGGCATCTCGCGGGCGCTGGACGTCGCCACGATACGCACCGCGCTCGCCCAGATCGCCGAGTGGGAACACCATCCGCCGCCGGCGCGGTCCCCGGTCTCAGCATCACCCTGACGAGCGGGTGCTCGCTCGCCGGTGCTGGTCGAACTGGTCCGTGACCTTCTCGTGCGGACCGGGGTCGGCCCGCGCTGCTCTGGTTGGGTGTCCCCGAAGCCGCGCGTCGCGCACGACCTGGACGTGGCCTCGCGCGTCGTGGTCGCGCTCGACCGTTTGGGAGTAGGCGTAGCGTTACGCGATTTCGGCTCCGTGGTGTCGTCGCTCGAGCAACTCCGGCTCCTCCCGGCTCCGACGATCACGATCGCGGGCCCCCTGGTCGCCGCGGTACGCGACTCCGCCGCGCTCGGTGCGCGCGACCCGGGGGACCGAAGTCCGCAGGAGCGCCACGAGGACGCGAGCACGACGCTGCTCGCTGCGATCGTCCGCTACGCGCGTGCGCTCGGACGTGTGGTCGTCGCCTTCGACGTGTACGACGACGCCCACGCTCGCCGGCTCCGAGACCTCGGCTGCGACTTGGCGACGGGGCCGGCCTTCGGACCCCCGATCCGACCCGACGAGGTGGAGGTGTTCCTGACCGAGCGCCTCTCGGGGCGCCGCTCGGACGGTCGTCGGTAAGCCCGCGCCCTCGGGCGGCGAAACCCGATCTCGGCGCAGCCGTCACCTACGGTTGACCCCATGGCCCGTTCGACATCCGGCGACTACTCCGCCGAGCACATCCAAGTCCTCGAGGGCCTGGATCCGGTACGCAAGCGCCCGGGTATGTACATCGGCTCGACCGGTCCGAGCGGCCTGCACCACCTCGTGTGGGAGGTCGTCGACAATGCCGTCGACGAGGCGATGGCGGGCCACTGCACGCGGATCGAGGTGACGCTCCTGGCCGACGGAGGCGTACGCGTCGTCGACAACGGCCGTGGTATCCCCGTCGACGAGCATCCGCAATACAAGGGGAAATCGGCAGCCGAGATCGTGATGACGACGCTGCACGCGGGCGGCAAGTTCGGCGGCGGTGGCTACAAGGTGTCGGGCGGGCTGCACGGCGTCGGTGTGTCGGTCGTGAACGCGCTGTCGGCCCGGGTCGTGCTCGAGGTCGACCGCGGCGGGCGTACCTATCGCCAGGAGTACGCGGCCGAGCCCGCCGGGAGGCATGCGGTGAAGCCCGGCGTCCCGCAAGGGAAGCTGAAGGTGGTCGGGCACTCGAAGCGGGGCTTCACCGGAACGAGCGTCTCGTTCTGGCCCGACCCCGACGTGTTCGAGGAGATCGAGTTCCGCTACGCGACGATCGCGGAGCGCCTCCAGGTGATGGCGTTTCTCAATCGTGGGCTCACGATCGCGTTGAGCGACGAACGCGCGGGTCACAAGCAGTCGGAGTCGTTCAAATTCGACGGCGGCATCGTCGACTTCGTCCGTCACCTCAACCAGTCGAAGGAACCGCTGTTCAAGAACATCGGCTACTTCGGCGACAGCGGGCCCGAGGGTGAGGTCGAGGTCGCCTGGCAGTGGAACACCGGCTACCACGAGGGTCTGCATTCGTTCGCCAACGGCATTTCCACGACCGAGGGCGGGATGCACGTCGAGGGTTTCCGGCGCGCGTTGACCCAGGCCGTCAACCGGTACGCCAAGGACCGCAACCTGGTCAAGGCCAAGGACGCGGCCTTCCAGGGCGACGACGTGCGCGAGGGGCTCACCGCGATCGTCTCGGTCCGTCTCGCCGATCCGCAGTTCGAGGGTCAGACCAAGGCGAAGCTCGGCAACACCGAGATACGCACGCTCGTCGAGCGTGCCACGAACGTGCACCTCACGCGTTGGCTCGAGGAGCACCCGAACCCGGCGAAGGCGCTCGTCGCGAAGGCGTCGAGCGCGGCCCGGGCCCGTTCGGCCGCCAAGTCCGCGCGCGATCTCACGCGCCGCAAGACCGCGCTCGACGGCGTGGGCATGCCCGACAAGCTCGCCGACTGCGCAACGCGCGATCGCGACGGCGCCGAGTTGTTCCTCGTCGAAGGCGACTCGGCCGGCGGTTCCGCGCGTGATGCTCGCGACCCGAAGATCCAGGCGATCCTGCCGCTGCGAGGCAAGGTGCTCAACGTCGAGCGGGCCTCGATGGACAAGGTCGTCGCGAACGCGGAGATCCAGTCGTTGACGGCGGCCATCGGTGGCGGTATCGGCGCCGACTTCGACGTCGCCAAGGTGCGGTACGGCCGCGTGATCATCCTCGCCGACGCCGACGTCGACGGCGGTCACATCCGTACGTTGCTGATCACCTTCTTCTACCGGCAGATGACGCCGCTCGTGGAGGCCGGTCGCCTGTACGTCGCCCAGCCTCCGCTCTATTCGGTCGAGATCGGCGGCGCGAAGCAGTACGTCGCCGATGACGCCGCGCGGCTGCGCGTGATGGAAGAGCATCCGAATCGCCAGCTCGCCTTCGCCCGGTTCAAGGGCCTCGGCGAGATGGACCCGCACGAGTTGCGGGAGACCTGCATGGATCCGGCAACCCGTCACCTCGTGCAGATCGACGTCGACCAGGCCTCGATCGCCGACGACATCCTTTCGGTCCTGATGGGCGACGACGTCGAGGCGCGCCGCAACTGGATCCAGCGCAACGCCAAAGACGCCCGCTTCCTCGACGTGTAGGGGAGACAACCCGATGGCCCGTCGCAAGGCGACCAACCAATTGACGCTCGACGCACCCGCGAATGCCGACATCCCGACGCGCACGCTGCAAGAGGAGGTCGAAGGCGCCTTCCTCGAGTACGCGATGAGCGTCATCGTCCAGCGCGCGCTGCCCGACGTCCGCGACGGACTGAAGCCGGTGCAGCGCCGCATCCTCTGGGCGATGCACGACGCGAACCTGCGACCCGATCGCCCCTTCGTGAAGTGCGCGCGCGTGGTCGGTGAGGTGATGGCGAACTACCACCCGCACGGTGACGCCTCGATCTACGACGCGCTCGTGCGCATGGGTCAACCGTTCTCGCTGACCGCTCCGCTGATCGACAAGCACGGAAATTTCGGGTCGCCGTCCGATCCGCCGGCCGCCTCCCGCTATACCGAGTGCCGGCTGTCACCGCTCGCGATGGAGCTGCTCGCAGGCATCGACGAAGGGACCGTCGACTTCGAGCCGAACTACGACGGGTCCCGTAACGAACCCGTCGTCCTGCCCGCGCGCTTCCCGAACCTCTTGGTGAACGGCGCTCAGGGCATCGCGGTGGGGATGGCCACCAACATCCCGCCGCACAATCTCGCCGAGGTCTGCAATGCCGCGGTGAAGCTGATCGACAAGCCCGACGTGACGCTGTCCGAGCTGATGCGCATCGTGAAAGGCCCCGATTTCCCGACGGGCGGCCTCATCATGGGTGACGACGGCATCAAGGACGCGTTCCGTACCGGACGGGGCACGATTCGGGTGCGAGCGGTGCACGAGATCGAGGAGTTGGCGCGTCGCGGCGGCCAGGCCATCGTCCTGACCGAGGTGCCGTTCCAGACGAGTGTCGACGCCATCTCCGGCAAGCTGACCGAGCTCGTGCTGGCCGGCAAGGTCGACGGCGTGCGCGACATTCGCAACGAGTCGGGGCGGGGCAAGACGCGTCTGGTGATCGAGCTTCGCCCCGACACGAACCCGCAGATCGTCTTGAACAACCTGTTCAAGCACACCGCGGCCCAGACGACGTTCCCGGTCAACATGGTCGCCCTCGTCGACGACGTGCCCCGCACGGTCACGCTGCCAGAAGCGCTGCAGCACTGGCTCGATCATCAGGTCGTGGTCGTCACCCGGCGTAGCCAGTTCCGGCTCCAAAAGGCACAGGATCGGCTGCACATCGTCGACGGTCTGGTGAAGGCGCTCGACATGATCGACGCGATCGTGAAGGCGATCCGCGCCTCGAAGGACCGTGGCGCCGCGCGTGTAGCGCTGATGGCCAAGCCCTTCGACTTCTCCGAGATCCAGGCCAATCACATCCTCGACATGCCCCTGGGGCGGCTCACCCAGCTCGGCCGCGAGGAGCTCGACAAGGAACGCAAGGAGCTCCAGGCACTCGTCAAGGAGCTGACCGCCATCCTCGCCAAGCGCGATGTGTTGATGAGCGTCATCCGCGAAGAGCTGGTCGCGATCCGCGACGATCACAAGGCGCCACGGCGGACGCAGATCGTCACCGACGACTCCGGCGCCATCGACGTCGTCGCGCTGGTCGAGGACGAGCCCTTCGTGGTGACGGTGACCGCGCGCGGTTACGTCAGGGCGGTGCCCGAGCGGTCGCGCAAGTCGTTGGTCGCGAACCCGGGCGAACGCGACGCGGTCGCGCAGGTGATCGATACGACCGCGCTCGCCGGAGTGCTCTTCTTCACCGATCGGGGTCGTGCCTACCGGGCGACGGTGCACGACCTGCCCAAGGAGAAGCTGAGCGCCGCGGAGAATCTGTTCCAGTTCGCCGAGGGTGAGGCGGTCGTCGGGGTGCTCGACGCGCGCCTGACCGACGAGCATCCGAACCTCGTGTTCGTCACCGCCTCGGGAGCGGTGAAGCGCACGGCGCTGAGCGAGTTCGCCGACGCCTCCGGCCGTCAGAACGGGATCGCGGCGATGAAGCTCGCGGCCGACGACCGAGTGGTGTCGGTCTTCCCGGGCTGGGACGACTACGAGGTGCTGTTGGTGACCGCCAACGGCCAGGGGATCCGGTTTGCCGAGAACGAAGTCCGGCCGGTCGGTCGCGCGGCGGGAGGTATGCGCGGTATCCGGCTGAAGGGAGAGGATCGCGTGATCGGTGCGTGCGCGGCGGGCGCCGGCGAGGTCGTCGTGATCGCGACCGCCGAGGGTTTCGCCAAGCGCACCGAGGTGGACGAGTTCCCGGTGCAGGCGCGCGGCGGCTCGGGACTCAAGGCCGCCAAGATCGACAAGGCACGGGGCAAGCTGGTCGCGGTCGCCCCGGAGGCCGACTCGCTCGCGTTCGTTGCCTCGGACGCCTGCCTCGTGGTCCCGGGCGGTGGCGTACGGGCAGCCTCGCGCGACGGCGGGGGATCCAAGGTGTGCCCGGAGGGACTGCAGCGCGTCGTCGCGGTGGCCCCGTCCCGTGACGACGCGTGACCGCCGGCGGCACCGAGCCGAGCGCGCCGCGTCAGAGCGCGGGGTTCTCGATCGTCTTCCAGTCCCGGGTCGTGAGGTACGTGGCGAAGTGTTCGGCCACGCTCGCGACATCGGCTCGCGTCTTGGGGTGGCGGAGCTCGTAGAGCTGCGGGAACCGCGGCAGCGTGCGGACCAAGTCCCACAGGGCCACCGCGTCGTCACCCGTCGGGGCGGGTACGACGACGGGCCCGTACACCGCGAAGCCGTCGCCGACAATGAGCGTGGGCACGCCGTGCGCGCCGTAGCGCGCGACCGCGTCCTGGTGCTCCTCTCGTACCTCCGTCAGGGTCGAGTCGTCCGCGATCGCGCGCTCGACGAAGGTCGGGTCGAAGCCGGCGTCGGCGATCACCCGGGCATGCAGCTCGGGTACCTGGGTTTTCACTCCGTCGTAGAAGAACGCGCGACCCACGGCGGCGTACCAACGGTCGAGAGCGTCGTTGCCGAGCTCGCGGCGGATCAACGCGCCGACGCGCATCTGGCCGAATCCGTACGACCAGGGGCGTTCCCAGGGATGGGGCTTGCCCGCCACCAGGTTCACCTCCTCCAACGAGAAGAAGCGCCAGGTCACTGCGAGGTCGACCTGGCGCTGTACCTCACGGATCCAGAGCGACGTCTGGTAGGCGTACGGGCACATGGGGTCGAGGTAGAAGATCATCGACTCGGGCACGACGACAGTCTCGCACGCTCTGACCGGACCGGTCCGGGCGCGGTACCGTGCGCGGATGACCGAGCCGCTGATTCTCCGCTTGGACGAAGTGTGGAGCGATATCGCCGAGGTATGCGGCGACCTGAGCGCGGAGCAATGGAACACGCCGACGGAGTGCCCGGGCTGGACCGTTTTCGACAACGTCGCCCACATGATCGGGACCGAACGGATGCTGTCGGGTGAGCAGCCCGAAGCAGGTGGCGCCGAGGTCGGCGACGCGCCCCATGTGCGCAACGACATCGGCAAGGCCAACGAGCGCTGGATCGGTGCCTACCGCGGTTGGGCCGGACCCGCGCTGCTCGAGGAGTTCCGCGCCGTCACCGGACGCCGGCTCGAGGCGTTGCGGGCGATGGCGCCCGAGCAGTGGGACGCCGAGGGCTTCACTCCCGAAGGGCCGGGTCCGTACCGCCAGTTCATGGCGATCCGCGTCTTCGACTGCTGGTACCACGACGAGGACATCCGCGAAGCGCTCGGTCGCCCCGGTTTTCTCGACGGTCCGGTCGCCGATCTCTCGTTGGGGCGCATACCGACCAAGGGTCTGGGCTACGTCGTCGGCAAGAAGGCCGCTGCGCCGGCGGGGAGCATCGTGGCGTTCGTGATCGACGGCGCGCCCGAGATCGTCGCCGCCATCTCGGTGCCTCCCGAAGGCCGGGCGCGGCTGCTCGACGAGGTGCCCGACCAAGTCTCGGTCCGGATCACGACCGACCGGCGTACGTTCGCGCGCCTGGCGGGAGGCCGGTGGACCGGGGAGCACGCCCGCGCGCACGGTGTGGTGCGCGTCGAGGGTGACCGTGAGCTCGGCGACCGGGTCGTCGACAACATGGCATTCACCATCTAGCGCTTCTGGTGGACGGATTCGGGCTGATGGGCTGGGGCTGATGAGGATCCGACGGATCCTCGGAACGATCCTCGTCGCGGTGGGCGGCGTCTGGATCGCGCAGGGCTCGGGCGCGCTGCACGGCTCGTTCATGACGGGCGAGGGATTCTGGACGCTGATGGGTGTGATCGCGGCGCTGTTCGGTGTGGCGTTGTTGATCGGTACCGCGCGCGACCGGCGTCGAGCGGAGCGCGACGAGCTCTGAGCATCGACCGCGAGCAGTGTTGCGGAGAGAGCTCGTCGCCGGGCCGAACGCGGCTCGTCGGGGTGACCGAGCATCGCCGCGACGTGTACCTTCCCGCGTCATGAAAGCATTGCTCTACGGCGTGAAGCCCGAACCGGTGCCGGTCCCCGTGACCGACAATCACCTGCTGCGCAACCTCGCCCAGACTCCGATGAAGCTCGTCGAGATGGACGAGCCCGGGTTCTTCTTGCCCGACTGGGTCGTGACCCGGCCCCGCATGACCGGGATATGTGGCTCGGACTCCAAGCAGGTGTTCATGGATTGGGGCGAGGTGCGTTCGCCCGACAACCCCATGAAGGGCTTCTTCTCGCTGCCGCAGGTACTCGGGCACGAGGTCGTCGCCGACGTGGTAGCCGTCGGTCCGGAGGCCGAGGGTTTGGAGATCGGCGACCGGGTCGTGTTGAACCCGTGGCTCTCGTGCGGGCCGCGGGGTGTGACCCCCCTGTGTCCGGCGTGCAGGGTCGGGGACTTCAGCCTCTGTTACTCCTTCGACGTCGGTCCGATCCCGCCCGGTATCCACATCGGTACGGCCCGTGATGTGAACGGTGGCTACGCGCAGGTGATGTCGGCGCACGACTCGCAGCTGTTCAAGGTCCCCGACAACGTCCCCGACGAGCTGGCCGTGTTCGCCGATCCGTTTGCCGTGTCGTTGCACGCGGTCACGCGCCATCCCCCGGCCCCGGGGAGCAAGGCAATGGTCTACGGGGCCGGTGCGCTCGGTACGTGCGCCACCGCGATCCTGCGCGCGCTGTATCCCGATGTCGAGGTGTTGGTCGTTGCCCGCTTCGAGGCGCAGGCTGAACTGGCGCGGAAGCTCGGCGCCAAGGTGATCGGACACTCGCCCGCGTTACAGGTGATCGAGGAAGCCGCCGCATGGTCGGGGGGAGTGTTACGGGCCAGTGACGGTCTCCCCATGGCGTTCCCCGGTTTCATCGACGTGGTGTACGACACGGTCGGCAAGCAGGAGACCTTCGAGGTCGGTACCCGGGTGCTGAAGGCGCGGGGCACCCTGGTGAAGGCCGGTGTGCACGGGCCCACGTGGTGGGAGGACACGCCGCTGTACTTCAAGGAGATCTCGATGGTCGGCTCGAACGCGTTCGGGTTCGAAGAGATCGACGGTGTGCGTAAGCACGGCATCGACCACTATCTCGACCTCGTCTCGTCGGGGCGCGTCGATCTCACGGGCATGCTCACGCACACGTTCCCGCTCGACGCCTGGCGCGACGCGTTCACCGCGCTCGCGACCCAGGACGATTCAGGCGCCATCAAAGTGGCGTTCGACTACAGGAACGACTGATGAGCGACGTCGTCCTCGTCGACGTTTCCGAGCGGGTTGCCGTCATCACGATCAACCGTCCCGACCAACGCAACGCGCTCAATCGCGCCGTGCGGCATGAGCTCCCCGCGGCGATCACGCGTTGCGACACCGACGACGACGTCGACGTGCTGATTCTCACGGGCGCCGATCCCGCCTTCTCGGCAGGCGTCGACCTGAAGGAGTTCGGGTCCGGGCAGGTGCAGCCGGGCGAGAGCTTCGGCGGCGTGGCGGAGAGCCGCGACTCCTTCCGGGGGGCGCTCCCGCCGCACGCGAAGCCGCTGATCGGCGCGGTCAACGGTGTCGCGGTAACGGGGGGTTTCGAGGTCGCGCTCAACTGCGACTTCATCATCGCCTCGGACCGCGCCCGCTTTGCCGACACCCACGCCCGCGTCGGCGTCATGCCCGGTTGGGGGCTCACGGTCCTGCTCGCGCAGCGGATCGGCGTGGCCCGGGCGAAGCAGTTGAGCTTCACCGGGAACTACCTCGACGCGAAGACCGCGTACGAGTGGGGGCTCGTGAACGAGGTCGTGCCTCACGAGGAGCTGCTTCCGTACTGTCGCAAGCTCGCGGCCGACATCGTGTCGAACGATCAGATGGGCGTGCGCAGGATGTTGCGTACCTACGACGAGGTCACGGCCACGACCGTCGACGAAGGTTGGAAGATCGAAGCCCGGGTCAGTCGCGATTGGGAAGGACCCGGGTTCGACCCTGCGAGCATCGAGTCGCGTCGCATGAAGATCGTCGAACGCGGCCGCACCCAGATCCAGCCCTGACCTCCCAACAGACGGCCAAGCACCTCCAACAGTTGTGCAAGTTTTCCGCGCCTGGCGCGGATTTCTCGCACATCTGTTGGGAGGTTGTGGGGGGGGTGTGGGATTGTCAGGGGTGTTGGTGGGGTTGTGAGCGGACGACTTGGACGAGGTCCTGGTGGACGGTCGTGTCGTCGCCGAGCTCGAGCGCGACGATCAGGCCGGGTGCGAGGACGAGGTCGTCGGGCCAAGGTTCGACCCCCCGGCCGGCACCGTTGACGACGGCTTTCGTTGCGCGCAGAGTGCCGACCGTCGTCCCCGCCGCGCACGACGTCAGCAGTTCAGCCCATCCCGGCGGCGGTGGTTGCTCGACCGACGGGGAGCCGACGACGTACGTGCGCGCGAGTGTCGCCTCCCACCCGTCGCGCAGAACGCCGACGCGGACCACGACTCGTTCGCCGTCGTCGAGCGCGCGCTCGGGCGGCGACCACGTCGACGCGCCGCCGCCCAGCGGTGCGACGACGGCTTCGAACGCGGGCGTCGTCACACCCTGCGCGGCGAAGGCAGCCGCGCCCGTGCCTCGCAGGTCGCGGGGGCGAGTCCCGGGACGGAGCCCTGCGACGATCGCGTCGAGCCCGGCTCGGGCCGCGACCGCGGCGATCTCGACCCCGGTGGTCCGCTCGGGATCGGGGAGTGCCCAGAGCTCGGCGAACATGGCACCGGCGTCGACGAGCTCTGCTGCGGGCGCGACCCGGGCGAGCAGTGCCCGGGCCGCAGGTGACATGCCGTCGACGCCGACCCGGCGCGCATCGCGTACACCGTCGATCGCGCCGAGCGCGGCGACGAGCTTGTCGGGATTCCAGGTGACACCGTACAGGTGCTCGATTGGGAATCCGGTGGGCAACACGGCGTCGGTGTTCGACAGGACGTGCACAGCACCCGAGCGTCGGACCACGACACAGCCCGGCGAGAACGCCCGGGTCCCCGCCAACCACAGCCGGGCGGCGTCCGACACCGTCCGTGCGTTCGCCTCCCGCCCGAGGAGCATGACGTCGACGTCGTCGCGGGCCATCAGATCGAGGCAGGCGCGCAAACGGCTCACGCCGCGCCGCCCTGGTCGAGCGCCGCCGGCGCTGACAGGCGCACGTAACCGTCGTCGGTCACCGCGACGATCTCCTCGGATCGGTGCCCGGCGCTGCCCGTCGTCCCACACAACGGGCTCGAACACGAGGACCATGCCGGGTTGCAGGACGAGCGAAGCGTCGAACTCGTCCCGAGGTCCGTGCCGACGAATGGCATCTCCGCGCTGTCGGTACCGATGCCGTGGGCGAGGTAGAAGTACGAGAGCCACGGGCGGTGCCATCGTCGAGGCTCGCGGCCGCGACGAGGTCGGCGGCCGTCGCGCCGGCTCTCACGTGGGCCAGCGCCCGGTCGACGATGGCCCGCCACCGCGCGAACTGATCGTGTTCGACCGTCGTCGGGTTCGCGCCCGATCACCCAGGTGGAACCGAAGTCGGACGCGTATCCGTGCAGATTGATACCGGTGTCGATCCACATGACGTCTCCGGCCTGCAGCTCGCGGTCGCGGGTCGGTATCGGGAAGACGGGCTCGCCGCTGATGCTGTAGGGGCCCGTCGCCGACCGAGGTCGCCATGACCTGGAAAACAGGATCGACGGTGTTCGCGGTCGCGCCGAACTCGGCGACCGCCCGTAGGAACACGCCCGACAGATCGGTTGCCTTCGCCCCGGGCTGCGCCCGCGGCCGGACCACGCGGATCGCCGCTTCGTTGATCGACTGCGCCCTGCGGATGCATTCGAGCTCGTCCGGCGTCTTGGTCGACTTCGCAGGCGCCATGACCGTGCCGGCGTCGATGGGTCGCGTCGGTCGCAACGCCTGCCAGAGCGGTACCGATGCGTCGTCGAGGGCCAGCGTTCCGCTGCTCAACTTCGCCACGAGCTCGTCGGCACCGGCCGCGGTCTCGACATCGAGCGCCCGGTGCAGGTACTCGTCGGGCATCTCTGGGGCGCGCCCTCGGGGAAGTCGGTGTAGAGGTTCGGCCACGGAGCGCCGAGTTCCAACACGACGACCGATCGCCACCACGACGCCCGGACGTGGTCGGCGGCCGGCACCCACGTGCCGGTCGCGGACGAGACGTTCTGTTGTCCGCACAGCACCAGAGTGTCGACTCCCGCTGCCGACATCGCGGTACTGAGCTTGGCGACGCGGTCGTGACGGAGTCGCTCGAGGTCGAGCGTGCAGACGGGTTCGGTCACGCTCGCTCCGCTTCCGATTCCGACCCGGCGCGTGGCGCTCCGAGGCCCTCAGATACACGGCGACTCTCGCGATCGCCCCGTCGTGTACGTCGAACACGACGAGCTCGTCCGTGTGCAGTCGCCCGTCGCCGTCATCGACTGCCTCGCTCAGCTCGACCGCCACGCGGTTGCCGTCGACGAGCGTGGCGGTGACTCCGAGCACGTACCCCGAGAGTGAGCCGATGACGCGCGCAAGGAAGTCGGCGTACTGCTCGCGCCCGTGGATCTCGTCGCCGTACGGGCCGATGCGTTCGACTTCGGGCGCGAGGGTCGCGGCCAACGCGTGCCAGTCACCGGCAGCCAGCGCGTCCAGGTACCGCTGCACGACGCGCGCGCGAATGCTTCGTCGAGGATCCGGTGCGTGCCCGCGCCGATCGGAACGTTCGCGATCTGTGCGAGCCCGGCCGCACTCATCTTCTGTGCGGTCTTGGTGATCACGTCCGGAAGTTTGGCCGGATCGAGGCGAGCTGCGATGTCGACGAGCTGGGTCTCGAGGAAGACGAGACAGAGCGCGTCTTCCAGCACCTGCACGTCGTCGTCGTCGGTCGGCGGCGGCCAAGCCGTCCTTGCGAACGATCGCCTGCACGCGCGCGATCGGTGTCTTGGTCGTAACCGGCGCCGGTCAGCACGACGCCCAGCTCACGGGCCTGCTGGGCGTGCAGGTCCTTGCGCCAGCGCAGGTACCCGGCACGACCGGAGGGATAGCTCGTGCGAGGCATGGTCCAGCGCCGGAAGTGATGCCCACGGGCGGCGAGCAACAGCGCCTCATCGGCATCGGGCCGGAGTCGCAGCACCCACTCGGTGACGAGGTTGGCGTGGACGATCTCCTTCGGGCCCCGGCTGCCACGCACCACGACGGATGTCGGGTCGGCGCGGTTGGCATCGTCGATCGCGGCAAGTGCGACGCGCAGGCGGGCGGACGGTGCCATCGACGCAGCCTACGCAGCGATCAGCCGGCCTACGCCCGCGATCAGCGGGCACACGCGGCGACGGGGTGGAGACGCCGGGTGCACTCCCTCAGTGCAGATGTAGAGCGAACCAGTCGAGCGCCCGCCGCCACGCGTCGGCCGCATCGTCGGGCCGGTAGTCGGGCCGCTGGTCGCAATGGAAGCCGTGACCCGCTTCGCCATAGCGCACGATCTCGGTATCGACCTTCGCGTCGCGAAGCGCGGCGCGGAGTTGTTCGACGTCAGCGACGGGGATCGATCCGTCCTGATCGCCGAACAAGCCGAGCCACGGCGTCTGCAACGACCGGACTTCGCCGATCAGAGCCGGGAATCTGGGAAAGCGGCCGGTGACGATCCCGCCGCCGTAAAACCCTACGCACGCGCCGAGCGTTCGGCGCGCGGCGATCAGGAAGGAGACGCGACCACCGAAGCAGAACCCGACCGCGCCGATCCGCGAGTCGGCGTGACCCGCGGCGTGCAGATGGCCGAGCGCGGCATCGACGTCGGTCAGGATCGCGTCGTCGCTGCCCAGGGCCTGGAAGTACTCCATCACTTGCTCGAACTTGCCGTACTCCACCACGGCCCCCGGTCCCGACCGATGAAAGAAGTCGGGTGCGACTGCGTGGTAGCCGGCGGCGGCGGCTCGGCGCGTGACGTCTTCGATGTGCGGGTTCACACCGAACGCCTCTTGGACGATGACGATCGCGCCACGGACGTCGCCCGGCGGCCGGGCTTCGTAGAGTCGCATCGGTCCGTCGGCGGTGTCGACGGTGACGTCTTGTGCGGAGATGCTGGCGTCGTTCATAGCTCGGAAACTACCGGTCCGCCGCGGTGGCGGTCCGACCGGCCGGGCGCCACTACTCGGCGAAGGGGACGAGCTCGCCGGTGCGCACGTCGAAGATGAATCCGGCGACGACGACGCCCGCCGGCACCAACGGGCACGACCGGACGAGCGTGAGATCGGCACGCATCGTCGTGTGCTGGTCGGTGGTGGCGAGGAAGTCCCAGCCGCTCGCGTCGACCCCGCTCGCCGCCGTCACCCGCGCTTCGAATTCGGTCTCGGATCGACCGACCATCGCGCAATCGGTGTGGTGCACGACGCAGACGCGATCGACCCGGAGCAGGTTGACGGCGATCACGAGCGAACGCAAAGCGTCGTCGGTGACGCGCGCGCCGGCGTTGCGGATGATCTTGGCGTCGCCCGGCCGCAGCCCGAGCATCGCCAGCGGATCGATGCGGGAGTCGATACACGTCAGGACGGCGAGGCCCTTTGCGGCCGTGCCGGCGACACCGGAATCGTGAAACTCCGAGCGGTAGTGGCGATTCGCGTCGAGCAGGTCGTCGAACATCGCCCCATTCTCTACCAGGCCGAGTCTCGATCAGGCACTTCGATGATCTGATCGATCGACCCGTTGGCGCGCCGGGTCCCCACGGCCTACCGAGCTCCTGGATGCAGGCGCGCCCCGGTGCGCTACGGTGCCGCCGTCAGTGTCAACGGGAGGAACACAATGAGCTTCCGGGTTGTCGTCGACTTCGACAAGTGCGAGAGCAATGCCCTGTGCATGGCCGCCGCGCCCGAAGTGTTCGAGGTACGTGAGGACGACTTCTTGTACGTGCTCCAAGACGAGCCGGCCGACGATCTTCGGGCCAAGTGCGACGAAGCCGCTCGGGTCTGCCCGAAGCAGGCGATCACCATCGTCGACGCCTCCTGAGGACACCCCGGTGCCCGGCATGGAAGGGATGGCGACGCTGGTCACGGGCGGCGGGAGCGGGATCGGCCTCGGCTGCGCGCAGCGCTTCGCAGCCGACGGCGCCCATGTGACGATCGCCGGCCGTACCGAGGCACGGCTCGCGGAGGCGGTGGACGAGATCACGGCCGGGGCCGCGGCGGGCGCGTCTGTCCGCTACGTCGTGTGCGACGTTACCGACGAGTCCGCCGTCGAGCGTGCTGTCGCCGCCGCAACCGAGCCCACGGGCACCCTCGACGTGCTGTTCGCGTGCGCCGGCGGCTCCTTGCACGGTGGCGCGATCGTTGCCTCCGACGCCGGTGCCTGGCGAGCCACGATCGACCTCAACCTCGGGGGGACGTTTCTCTGCATCAAGCACGCGGCCGCGGCGATGATGCGCGGCCGTGGCGGCTCGATCATCGGCATGTCGTCGATCGCGGGCCATACGACTCACCGGTTCATGAGCGCGTATTGCGCGAGCAAGGCCGGGATCGAGATGCTCGTCAAGTGCGCGGCCGACGAGCTCGGTGAGCACAACATTCGCGTCAACGCGGTGCAGCCGGGGATCGTCGACACCGAGCTGATGGCATTCATCACCGCGGGCGGGCCGATTCTCGACAGTTACCGCATGAACATGCCGGTCTCGCGTGTCGGGACGGTCGACGACATCGCCGCGGCTGTTCGTTACCTCGCCGGTCCGGAATCGACGTGGGTCACGGGGCAGATGCTCGGGATCGACGGCGGCCATCAACTCCGGGCGGGTCCCGACTACGGCTCCGTGTTGGGGGCCTCGTGATGAACGGCTGACCAGTGGATTTCGAAGAGACCGAAGAAGAGGTCGCGTTCCGGGTCGAGGTGCGAGCATGGCTCGACGCGCATGCCAAGCGGCGGGAGCCGGGCGAGCAATCGGATCATTCCTACATGCCCGGCGACGGTGACCCGGACGCCGACGACCGTCATGTCGCGGCCTGCAAAGAATGGCAGCGCATCGTCTACGACGGAGGATGGGCCGGTATCACCTGGCCTGTCGAAGCCGGTGGACGCGGCGGACCCGGTTGGCAGGCCCGCATCTTCAACGAGGAGCAGTCGCGCTACAACGTCGCCACCGGCGTGTTCGCGGTCGGCATCGCCATGGCCGGTCCGACGATCATCGCTTGGGGCACGCCCGAGCAACAGGAGCGTTTCCTTCCCGCGATGCTGCGCGGCGACGAGGTGTGGTGCCAGTTGTTCTCCGAGCCGGGCGCGGGCTCCGACCTCGCCGGGCTGCGCACGAGGGCCGAGCGCGACGGCGACGAATGGACGATCAACGGGCAGAAGGTGTGGACGTCGGGCGCGCACTACAGCGACTGGGGGCTGCTGCTCGCGCGTAGCGATCCCGACGCGCCGAAGCACAAGGGAATTACCGCCTTCCTTCTCGACATGCGGACCCCCGGCATCGACGTGCGCCCGCTGCGCCAGATCAACGGTGCTTCGCACTTCAACGAGGTCTTCCTCACCGATGTGCGCGTTCCCGACGCCATGCGTCTCGGCGCGCCCGGCAACGGTTGGCGCGCGGCCAACACGATGCTGTCGAACGAACGGGCGATGATCGGTGGCGGTGGGCGGGTGGGATTTCGTGATCTCGTCGCGCTCGCACAGCGGTGCGGCGCGAACGACGACGTCGTGCTGCGTCAGGAGCTTGCACGCAGCTACACCCGGACGCAGCTCATCAAGTGGCTCGGCCTGCGGGCCCGGAGCCGCAAGGACGGTGGCCTCGGTCCGGAAGCATCGGTGTTGAAGCTGGCCGCATCGCGACGACTCGAGCACGACGGGGACCTCGTCATGGAGCTCCAGGGCGCGCAGTCGATGCTCTACGACGACGACGCGATCCAGCACGGCTACTGGCAGCAGCAATTCCTCGGTCAGTGGAGTAGTCGCATCGGCGGTGGCACCGAGCAGATCCAGCGCAACGTGATCGGCGAGCGCGTGCTGGGCCTTCCGAGCGAGCCCCGCCCGGGCAAGGACACGCCCTTTCGCGATCTTCCCTCGTAGTCGCCGCCCGCACCGACGTCGTCACCGGAGTGGCCACCGGCGTCGGGCGGGAGGTCTGGGCCAGACTCCACCCATGCGGCTCGACGACTTCCAGGCTCTGATGGCAAGCACTTACGGGGCGCGTGACCGGGCCCGAGGTGTCGACGCGACGGTCGCCTGGTTGGCCGAAGAGCTGGGCGAGCTCGCGGAGGCTGTCCGCAAGGGCACGCGCGAGGAACAGCTCCACGAGATCGGCGATCTGCTCGCCTGGCTGGCCTCCCTGACCGACCAGCTCGGCCTGTCGCTCGACGATGCCGCAGCCCGGTATCGATCGGGCTGCCCGCATTGCCTCGCGACGCCGTGTGCCTGCCCGTGATCGGCGCGCGGGCCGCGCCGCCTGCCGAGCCGGGGTGGGCGGTACCCTCCGTCGGTCTGGGGCGCACGCCCTCGGGAGGTGCGGTGCGAATTATCGTTGTGGGCGGCGGGATCGCCGGCCTCGGGACCGCGCTCGCGTGCGCGCGCGCCGGGCACGAGGTAACGGTGCTGGAACGCGACGACACGCCGATGCCGCGCGATCCCGATGCCGCGTTCGAGTGGCAACGGACGGGCGCGCCGCAGGTGCGACACTCGCATGCCTTTCTCGCGCGGCTGCGCAACCTGTTGCGCGAGCGCGCGCCCGATGTGCTCGAAGCGCTGTTCGCCGCGGGCGCGAGCGAGATCGAGTTCACCGCGAACCTGCCCGAGACGCTGACCGACCGGTCACACCGTGACGGCGACGAGGAGCTGGTGGCGCTGGCGTGCCGGCGGACCACCTTCGAGTGGGTGTTGCGGCGACTCGTGCTCGCAGAGCCGGGAGTCGCGATCGAGCACGGAGTGGCCGCGACCGCGCTCGATGCCCGGAAGGGCACGATTCCCACGGTCGTCGGAGTCGACGGCAGGCCCGCCGATCTCGTGGTCGATGCGCGCGGTCCACGCTCCTCGTCGGCGGAGTGGCTCGCCGCGATCGGCGCCGAGCCCGTCGAAGAGGAGCTGCACGAGAGCGGCATCGTGTATTTCTCCCGCTTCTACCGCGTCGGGAAAGGCCGGGAGATGCCGCCGTACATCGGGCCCACCGCGGCCGACCTCGGCTACCTCAAGTATGCGATCTTCCTCGGCGACAACCGAACCTTCTCGATCACGTACGCGATCGAGAGCCACGACGACGAGCTGCGGCGGGCGCTCGCGACGAACGATGGCTTCGAGAGTGTCGCGCGGTCGCTCGTCGCCACCGCACCGTGGCGCGAGGCGGGCGTGGCCGATCCGCTGACCGCCGTCCATGTCATGGCGGGCCTACGCAATCGGTTCCGACCGCTGGTGCGTGCCGACGGCACGGCGCTCGTCCATGGGTTCCTCGCGGTCGGCGACGCCGCGCTTTGCACCAACCCTCTGTACGGTCGCGGGTGCAGCCTCGCGTTCGTGCACGCCTTCGGGCTGGCCGACGTATTGCGCGACCACGGCGATGATCTCGACGCGCTCACAAGAGAGTTCGCGGCGTTCACCGTTCGCGAGTTGGTGCCGTGGTTCCGTTCCGCAGTGCTACAGGACACCGAAGCCCGGGCCATGCACGCGGATCTTGCCCCCGACGATCCGCGCGCCTTCATGCAGGCCGTGTTTCGCGAGGGGCTCCTCCCTGCGATGCGGACTTCGCCCGTGGTGTTCCGGGCGTTCTTGCGTTGGTTCAACTTGCTCGTCACGCCCGACGCGCTGATGGCCGATCCCGAGATCGTCGGCGAGGTCCTCGCCGTGTACCAAGACCGCGACCACGGCCCGGAACCTCCGGTGCTCGGACCCGACCGCGACGGGCTGCTGCTCCAGTTGCGGTAGCCGGGCTCAGTAGGCCAAGAGCGCGCGGAGGTCGCGCTCGACGTCGGCCGCCTGCGGCAGGATCGCATTCTCCAGGCCGGGCTCGTACGCGCAGAACGTGTCGGTCGCCGCGACCCGCCATACCGGCGCGTCGAGGTACTCGAAGCACTCGTCCGCGACGAACGCCGCGACTTCGGCGCCGAAGCCGCACGTGAGCGTGTCCTCGTGGACCACGAGGACGCGGCCCGTCTTGCGGACTGATGTGGCGACGATCTCGCGGTCCCAGGGTGCGATGGTCCGTAGGTCGATGATCTCGATCCCCGCATCGGGGCCCAGCGCCTTCGGCCGCGATCGGGCCCGGTGCACGGTGGCGCCCTAGGTCACCACGGTCGCGCGATCTCCCCGCGTGACGCAGGTGCCCTTGCCGAACGGCAACATCCAATCGGGGGGTGGGAACGCGTCGCGGTTGTAGCCCTGGCGGTAGAGATGCTTGTGCTCGAGGAACAGCACGGGATCGTCGCATCGAAACGACGTACGAAGCAGACCGGCCGCGTCGGCGGCGCGCGTGACGGGAACGACGATAATGATCCCGGTACGTGGGCGAAGATGGACTCGCCGCGACTGGCTGTGGTACATGGCTCCACCCTGGAGATACCCGCCGATGGCTATGCGCACGACCTTGGGCACGTGAAGGTGCCGTTCGACCTCCAGCGGGTCGTCGCGGCTTCGAACTTGAGCTGATTCATCGCCGGCCATACGTAGTCGAAGAACTGGATCTCCGCGCACGGGCTCAGCCCTCGCATCGCCTGGCCGACGGCCCGCCCGACGATGTTGGCCTCTGCCAAAGGCGTATTGAAGCATCGCGGCGACGCCGAACGCGCGTTGGAGGCCGAACGTCATGCCGAACACGCCGCCTTTCCCGGCACTTCGTCGAGACGTGCGGCTCGGCGTCGGCGACGTCCTCGCCGAACACGCGGATCCGTTCGTCGGTTGCCATCTGCTCGTGCAGCGTGAGCCGGATGGCCTCGCCGAACGTCACGCCGTCGTTCTCGCCTCCGGCGGCGGTGGCGGATCTCGCGGTCACGGGATGGTCGGGCAGCGAGCACATGGTCGAGGACCGGGATGGGTGCGGGCCGGGCCATCCCGACCACCGATTCCGCGGCCGCGCGGCACGGCTCCTTCGCGTCCGACGCGGATCTGCTCGGCGACTTCGGCCGTGATCGCATCCCGCCAGCATCAGCCGTGCTCGAGCGCAGGACCGGGTCGTGCTCGCGCTCCTCGGCGAGCTCTGCGGCCGGCGGTACTTCTTCTGGTCGTCGGCGGGCGAATGGGAGTAGGGCCGGGTGACGAGGGCGTGGACGAGGCCCGGCCCCTCGCCGGCGCGCACGTGGGCCACGGCGTTCGCACCCTAACGGCGGGCCTGGAAGTAGTCGCGCCCGTCGATCTTGTGACGCCAACCCCCGGAAGCCCCGAACCATCTCCGAGATGGGTGCGGGATGCTGGTCGTCGGCCCGCACCGAGATGGCGTAGCCGTTGTCGGCGACGACGAAGAGCACCGGCAGGTGAAGGCGGCAGTTGCGGTATTCAACGCCTCCCAGAACTCGCCTTCCGACGTCGCTCCCTCGCCGAGCGAGACATAGGTGAGCTCGTCGCCGAGCGCTGAGCCCGGGGAGGTGGGGCCGGCGACCGATGTAGCGGGTCGGCTTCTGCGCAGCCCACCGCCGGGAGACACTGGCGCCGGTGACGGAGGACTGGCTCACGATCTGCAAGGCGCGGTTGCCCCAGTGGCACGGCATCTGGCGGCCTCCCGAAGAAGGGCACGGCGGCCGAGCCGACGGCCTGCAGCAGTATCTCACGCGGGGTGACGCCCAGCGCGAGCGCCAGCGCGCGGTCGCGGTAGTAGGGGAAGAACCAGTCGTAGCCCGGCCGCAGCGACCGGGCGAGCCCGAGCAGCAGTGCCTCGTGGCCCGCGCCCGAGATCTGGAAGAAGACGCGGTTCTGTTACGGAGGGCGATCTCGCGGTCGTCGCACGGGCGGCGAGACCAGCGCGAGCCCGAAGTCGTCGATCGCCTCCGCGAGGTTCGCGGTGTCGAGTGATCGGTGGAGTGCGGCGTCGGGCACTGTGCGCCAGTGTACGGCGTACGCTGGTGTGCGGTGACGGAGTACCTGATCCTGCCCTGGCGCCGACGCGCAGCCCGCGACGCCGCGGGGTTCGTTTCGCCGGCTGTGCGCGTGCTCGCCCGCGAACGCGGAGTCGACCCCGGGGCGTTGATCGGGAGCGGGAGCGGCGGCCGCGTCACCCGGGACGACATCTTGGACGCGGCGGCGTGGTACCGACGCCCGCGACGAGGTGATCCCGTTCGGCACCGTCAGGCGCCGGACCGCCATCGGACTGCTCGCGTCGAAGGGCACCGTCGCGCACGCCCTCGCCGCCGTCGCTGCCGACTACTCCGCAGTCGAGGCCGCGCGGCAATCGGAGCGCCTCACGGCGCTGCCGTTCGTCGCCCGGGCGGTTGTCGACGCGCTCCGGGAGTTCCCGATGATGAACGCGAGCGTGAATGACGATGGCACCGCGGTGGTGAGACATCGAGGTGTGCATCTCGGCATCGCGGTCGATCTCGATTTCGAAGGCCTCGTCGTCCCCGTCGTGCGCGACGCCGACGGTCTGCGCCTCCGCGCGCTGGCCGCGGCGATTCGTGATCTCGCGGCGACGGGCCCGGGCCCGGAAGCTCGGTCCCGACGACCTCGCGGGGGGCACCTTCACGATCACCAATCCCGGCGCGTCCGGCACGTGGATCTCCTTCCCGGTCATCAACCGCCCGCAGGTCGGGATCCTCGCGACCGACGGCGTGACCAAGCAGGTCGTCGCCGACGACCGCGGCCGTCTCGCCGTCGCTCCCATCGGTCATCTCTGTTGTGCGTTCGATCACCGCGCGGTCGACGGCGCCTACGCGGGTGCGTTCGTCGGCCGGGTCCGGGAGATCGTGGAGACGCGCGACTGGCTCAGGGAACTCTGACGGTCAGCCGGGCGGGATCCTCGACATCGGTTGGTTTGCAGCCGGGCGGCCCGGTCACCGGGTCGCAGCGGGCGGGAGTTCCGCCGGGGATCTTTGTGGTGTACCCGTTGTGGAGCATCGGGTCCGGCTGCTCGTAGTCGGTGCTCACGAGTTGCGCGCCGCTGTTGAGGGCGACCTGCTCGTCGTGGTGATTGTTTGCCCGTGCCTCGACCGTGTCGGCGTCCGCCCGGGTACGCACGATCATGTGCGCGGCGAGCGCGGCTTTGATCTTCGACAGGTCACCCACGGCGTCGTTCAACTTCGCGTAGGCGGCGTCGTCTTGTCCGGGCGACGACGGTGTGAAGAGCAACCGGCCGCGAAGCGACGGATGCCCGTCCAGGTACGCGGTGCGGAACCCCTCGTTGTCGAGAGTGAAGTACACCTTGGCGCGCACCTTGGCGAGCGTCGGCCAGCCGTGCGCGCGCGAACGGCCGCACCGAGCGTCGGGGCGTTGGCACGCACGTCGTCGGGCGTGATGATCTCGTTGCGGGGAAAGACCGACAGGATTTCCTTCTCGAGCTCTGCAAACAGCGGTTCGGTGGCCTTGTCGTCCTTCATCTCTACGTGGATGTCGATCGGGACGTGACTCGGGTGCGCGTCGGACCACGTCTTCACGAGCCGGATGCACGACACGAAGGTCAGGCACGTCGAGTTCGTGTCGACGTCGGCTTGATGGATGACCTTGAATCCGGGCCGGCGCATCACGGGGTTGTCCGGGATCTTGACGCCTTCTTGGATCGGGAACGACGGCTTGGCGTACTTGCCGCCCAACGGGTCGGACCACACGTCGAGCTCGATCTGGCGCACACCGATGTCGAACTGTTGCGGCAGCGGTGCGTGGGCGTAGTCGAGGGTGCGTGCGAGAGCGGGTGTCGACTTGTACAGCGCTGCCAGAACCTGGGGATACGGCCGGCCGTGGTAGCTGTTGTGCGAGCCGAGGACCTGGATCTGATCCATCCGCAGCGTGTCGTCGAGCCGGTAGGCGCGAGGGTCGATGTCGTGGGTCCTGACGGCGAGGTCGCCTCGACCGCGGGCGCCGAGTCGCCGCTTCCGCCACCACTGCACCCGCTGACGAGGAGCACGACGAGGACCGCGAGAACCGAGGTGCGGGGCCGCATGGGTCGGAGCATAGGATCCGGGTCGGACGCTTGGCGGTGGAGATCGAACGGAGTTGCAGTGGAGGCGGAGTTGCGATGAAGGTCCGCGTGGATCTCGATCTGTGCGTCGGCCACGGTCGCTGCTACGTACTGGCGCCCGACGTGTTCGCGTCCGACGATTTCGGCCATTGCGAGCTCCTCGTCTCCGAGGTCGAGGGCACGCTCGCCGAGCAGGCTCGCGTCGGTGCCGAGAATTGCCCTGAGCGGGCGATCTCCCTGGAGGGCTCCGAATGAACGACGTGCTGCAGTACTCGGGCAAGCGGGTGATCGTGACGGGCGCGGCGTCGGGAATGGGCGCCGCGACCGCACAGATCCTCGTCGATCTCGGGCGCCGAGGTGCACACGATCGACATCAACAAGCCCGAGGTCACGGGTCTGGCGAGCTTCACCCGGACCGACCTTCGCGAGCCGGCGGAGATCGACGACGCTGTCGCCAAGATCGGCAAGATCGTCAACGCGTTGTTCAACTGCGCAGGTGTTCCCAACACGTTCTCCGACGCTCGACGTGATGCTCGTCAACTTCTGCGGCCTGCGTCAGATCACCGAGGCCGTGGTCCCGCTGATGATCGAGGGTTCCTCGATCGCCAGCATCGCGTCGACCGCGGGCATCGGCTGGATGCAGAACATGGAGACCTTGTTCGGTCTCGTCATGACGCCCGATTTCGACGCCGCTCGCGCCTGGTGTGAGGAGCATCCGAAGGAGCTGCGCAACGCTTACGGCCTCTCGAAGGAAGCCATCAACCTCTATACGGCGTTCCGCTCCTTCAACCTCGCCAAGGATGGGATCCGGATCAACTGCGTGAACCCGGGCCCGACCGACACGCCGATGATGCCCGAGTTCGAAAAGGCGATCGGCAAGCGGTACATGGACGAGTTCCCGGTCCCGCTCGGACGTCACGCGGTCGCCGGGGAGCAGGCCTGGCCGATGGTGTTCCTGAACAGCCCGCGTTCGTCGTTCGTCACGGGGCACCAACTCGATTGCGACGGCGGCTTCAAAGGAGGCATGTTCACCGGCCAGATCGACCCGTCGGTGTTGATGCCCGAAGGCATGGGCGACTGACAGATGACCGACGTGCGCAACGACTGGACGATCGACGAGGTGCGGGCACTCTTCGAGCTCCCGCTCATGGACCTGGTCCGCCGGGCGGGCGAGGTGCACCGGCAGTTCCACGACGCCGACGTCGTGCAGGTGAACCAGCTGCTGTCGATCAAGACGGGAGCGTGCCCCGAGGACTGCGGCTACTGCTCGCAATCGGTCCATCACGACAGCGGTGTGAAGCCCGAGCCGCTCATGGCCGTCGATGAGGTCGTGCGCACCGCCAAACGGGCCAAGGCGCAGGGCGTGACCCGGTTCTGCATGGGCGCGGCGTGGCGCGACGTCAAGGACAACGCGCAATTCGAGCGTGTCCTCGAGATGGTGAAACAGGTCAACGAGCTCGGTCTCGAGGTGTGCACGACGCTCGGCATGCTCACTGCCGATCAGGCCCGCCGACTCGAAGAAGCCGGGCTCTACGCGTACAACCACAATCTCGACACCTCGCCCGAGTACTACGACTCGGTCATCACGACCCGGACGTACCAAGACCGCCTCGACACGATCGAGAACCTGCGCACCACCCGCATCACCGTGTGTTGCGGCGGAATCATCGGGATGGGCGAGTCGGCCGCCGATCGCATCTCGTTCCTCCAGCGGCTCGCCACACTCGATCCGCATCCCGAATCGGTGCCGATCAACGTGCTGTCACGCGTGCCGGGCACCCCGCTCGAGGACGCGGCCGACGTCGAGATCGACGAGACCGTGCGCATGATCGCGACCGCGCGCGTGCTCATGCCCGCGTCGGTAGTGCGTATCGCCGCCGGTCGCCACCTCATGAGCTTCTCGGACCAGGCGTTGTGTTTCCTGGCCGGCGCCAACTCGATCTTCACGAGCGAACGCAACATGATGCTCACCGAGACCACGCCTTGTGCCGATCACGCGTCCGACCGGGCCATGCTCGCCGCGATGGGACTCCGGCCGCGCGTGCTCGACCCGAACCTGCGCTGATCCGGGTGCCCGGATCGCCGGGGGGTCAGTTCGTCGGTGCCTCGCCGTGCGCGGTGTCGCACAGTCGCGTCTGGCCGGTGGGAATCTGCCCCGCGCCGACGCCCTGGAGGGCGGCGAAAGGGCCGCAGGGGTTCGGCACGACCCACACGTGCAGCATCGGCATCGAGCCCGCCTTCGACGAGCCCGGCGGACACTGGCCGTTGATCGTGGTGGCGCCCGACAACGTCTTTTGCACCGGGTCGTTGGTGAGACACAGGTCGGCATGGATGTGCCACTGCGTGAGCGCGCCACCGACGTCGGGGACATCGGTGAAGCGACTGCCGAACGGCATCATGTACATCGCGGCGACGACCTGCTGCTTTCCGTCGCGTTTCTCATAGACGAGCGACTCGGGGCGGGTCGGGTCGAGGATGTGACCGTCGTCGACGTTCGACCATTTGACGTAGTGCTCGTCGCCGGTGAGCGCGTCACCGATCGAGCGGTATCCGGCTGCGTAGGCCTGCGACGGGTACTCGTACTTGCGGAGGTCCACGATGGTCTCGCGCACCAGGGTCTCGGCGCGGTGCTGCTCGGCCGGTGTCACGCCGGGTGTTCCGCCGAGATCGATCGGCTCACTCGGGTCGTACGGTTTCGGCTTCTCGAGCGTCGTGGTGGTTGCCACTGACGTGGGCGGAGTGTTCGGTCGCCGCGGGCCCGTTGGCGCCCCGCGGGCCCGTTCGCTCCGATCGAGTGGGCGCTCGAGGTGCCGCACGCTCCCAGAACTGCGACGGCAACTCCCACGATCGCGAGCCGAACCCCCGA
Source organism: uncultured Actinomycetes bacterium (assembly GCA_963784845.1). Classification (GTDB taxonomy): domain Bacteria; phylum Actinomycetota; class Acidimicrobiia; order IMCC26256; family PALSA-610; genus PALSA-610. The sequence goes on from CAWASN010000007.1 coordinate 1,099,085, forward strand.
TACCGTCACGAAACCAGGCTACCGGGCCCGGACGAGCACGCACCCGCAAGAAGTGCACGGTTGTCTCGCGAGGCCGGGCTATTTCGGGAGCGCGCGAAGGAACGCCGCCGCGATCGGCGCGGCGACCGCTCCGCCGACGCCTCCGCCCTCGACGATGACGGCATAGGCGAGATTGCCTCGGTACCCGATGAACCACGCGTGCGTGGGCGGTGGGTTTCCCTGGCCGAACTCGGCGGTCCCGGTCTTTCCGAACGAGTCGGCCGGCAGCCCCGCGCCGGCCGCGGTACCGCCCGCGCGCACCACGCTCGCCATGAACGAGCGCAGCGTCGACACAACGACCGCGTCGAGCGCCGGCGAACCGACCGGATTCACCGCGGCGCCGGCGCGGTGACGAGGGTCGGCGCGCGCCACCGCCCGGACGCGACGGCCGCGGCGACCGAAGCCATCTCGACCGGGCTCGCGAGCACGCGCCCCTGCCCGATGGCCGACGCGGCGCGCTCGGCCGCGTCGCTCGGAGTCGGGAACGAGCCGCCCGCCACGTCGACGCCGAGCGACCAGTGCGTGTTGAATCCGAACAACGCCGCGGCTTGGCCCAGCGCTGCGGTCGGGAGCTTGTCGGCGAGGCCGATGAACGCGTTGTTGCACGAGATCGCGAACACGCGCGCGAGGTCGAGCGCGCCGGGTGCTTCGCCCTCGAAGTTCGAGAACGTCCGTCCGTCGACGGTGAGCTTGGGTGGGCACGGCGCCGGTGTGGATCCGTTGTCGCCCGCGGCCAGTAGCGCGGCCGCGGTGATGACCTTGAAAGTCGAGCCCGGCGGATACTGGCCCGCGAGAGCTCGCTGAGAACCCGTCGTACGGCTTGGAGACGACCGCTCGGATCGCACCGGTGGTCGTATCGACGGCAACGAGGCCCGCGTTCCGGCCGACGCCCGCGAGCGCCGCCTCCGCCGCCTTCTGGGTGGTCGGATCGATCGTGAGGCGGACCGGTTGCGCGGCCTTGCCGGGGAACCGTTTGACCAGCTTCGCGGTGTTCCCCTTCGCGTCGACGATCACGACGTCGCGGCGCGGCGTTCCCGCGAGTTGCTTCTCGTAGACGGCTTCGAGACCCGAGAGCCCGACCTGGTCGCCCACCGTGTACGGCGCACCGAGCTTCTTCAGACCGTCGGCTGTGATGTCGCCGACCGTGCCGAGCACCTGTGATCCGAGCGGCGCGTCGACCGAGCTCACACCCGTCGCGGCGCGGAAGATGATCCCGGGAATCGGTAAGAGCGTGTCGTGGATCTTCTGGTATGCGCGGTCACGCGGCACCGTGATGACGGGGAGGAAGTAGTTCGGCCGGATGCCGGGGGCGTGCAGGACCTTGTCGATGGTCGCCGGGTCGACCGCCAGGGTCGCTTTCATGGCGACCTTCACCGTGGCAAGGTCGGCCGGCGTCTTGATGTGGTCCGGCTCCAAACCGATGACGACCGTAGCCTGCGCTCCGGCCAGGACGCTGCCGTTCGCGGCCAGGATCGACGCCCGCGCCGGCCACGTCCGCGTCACCGTCAGGTGTTGCCCGGTCTCGAGACCGGGATAGAGCTCGCTCGGGTTCCAGGTGATCCGCCAGCCCGTCGCCTTCGAATGCTGCAGCGCCAGGGTGCCGTCCCAGGCGATCGCCCCGAGCCCTTGCAGGTTCACCTGGGCGTGGTACGTCGCCGTGGCGTCGGTCGCGGCTCCCGAGAGCCCGGTGCGGGTATAGGTGGCCGAGCTGCCCGGAACCGCCTTGACCAGGCTCGACGCGACGGCGTCCAGGTCGGCGACGGGTCGGTCGAGGAGGGTCGCCATGTCGGCCGTGTTGCCCCGGGCCCAGGCGTGCAAGAAGGTGTCGACCTCGCGAGTCGGCAGGGCGATCGTGTCGCTGTGGGTCCGGGAGAGCGTGATGCCCACGATGACCCCGGCCACGACGACGAGCGCGAGGAAGAACACGAGCGCACGCTTCATCTCGGGTCAGTCTGGCGCGGCGCCCCGCAACGGAGGTGGCACCCCCCGTCCCGCCGTGCCGCCCGCCGCCCGGACCAGCTGCGTACCGCTCGCCGACCCGGCCCGGACCGCTCGTTCAACACACGCGGCGTCGGAGGACGAAGATGGAACACGTTCTAGAGAGTGATCGTCGTCGAGTCGGACGCGGAGGCCAGATGTACGTCGGGTTGAGCAAAGAGCAAGAGGCGCTGCGCGACGAGCTCCGCGCGTACTACGGCAACCTGCTCACGCCCGAGGTCGAGGACGACCTGCGCAAGGGCGAGGGTGTCGGCGAAGTCTCCAAGAATGTGTGGAAGCAGATGTGCCGCGACGGCTGGGCGGGTGTCGGTTGGCCCAAGGAGTGGGGCGGCCGGGGCATGACGCCGATCGAACAGTTCGTCTTCTTCGACGAGTCGATGCGCTCGGGCGCGCCGGTGCCGATGCTCACCATCAACTCGGTCGCACCGACGATCATGCGGTACGGATCGGAAGAGCAGAAGCAGTTCTACGTCGACAAGATCCTGAAGGGTGAGATCCACTTCGCGATCGGGTACACCGAGCCCGATGCCGGCACCGACCTGGCATCGTTGAAGACCGAAGCGGTGCGCGACGGCGACGAGTACGTGATCAACGGCCAGAAGGTGTTCACGAGCCTCGCCAGTGGTGCCGACTACATATGGCTCGCGGTGCGCACGAGCCAAGAGGCCAAGAAGCACAAGGGCATCTCGATCATCATCGTGCCGACCGACACGCCGGGCTTCTCGTACAAGAAGATCGACAACTTCGGCGGGACCAACACCAACATCACCTACTACGAGGACGTGCGCGTTCCCGCCGGCAACCTCGTCGGCGAGGAGAATCAGGGCTGGTCGCTGATCACCAACCAGCTGAACCACGAGCGCGTCACGTTGTGCGCGTCGGGAGTCGTCGAACGCCAGCTCGACGACGTTCGCCGTTGGGCGCAGGAGACGAAGCTGGCCGACGGCAGGCGCGTCATCGACCAGGAATGGGTGCAGGTAAACCTCGCCCGCGTGCACGCCAAGCTCGAGTTCCTGAAGCTCGCGAACTGGCGGGTTGCGTGGCTCGCGCAAAGCGGCGAGGCGCTGAATCCGGCCGACGCTTCGTCGATCAAGGTGTACGGCACCGAGTTCTACATGGAAGCCGCGCGCCTGTTGATGGAGATCATGCGCGACCAGGCTCCACTGTCCGGCACTTCGCCGGGAGCTGTCGTCGCGCGGCCGGGTCGAGCGCATGCTGCGAGGCATGCACATCCTCACCTTCGGCGGTGGCACCAACGAGATGCAACGCGACCTGATCGCGATCTTCGGGCTCAACATGCCCGGCAGCCCGCGCTGAGCCTAGGAGACCAACATGGACTTTGCACTTTCCGAAGCACAACAGGAACTGGCAGGTCTCGCGGCGCGCATCCTCGAGGACCGCATGGACCTGCAGCACCTGAAAGAGCGCGACCGCTCCGCCGACTGGTACGACCTCGCCACGTGGCAGGAGTTCGCGAAGGCGAACATCCTCGGGATCGCGCTGCCCGAGAACGTCGGCGGCCTCGGGCTCGGCTTCCTCGACCTCTGCATGGTGTTGCGCGAAGTCGGGCGCCAGCGTCGCGCCGCTGCCGATGGTCCAGACCCTTGTCAGCGCCGCGCTTCCGATCGCCCGCTACGGCACCGAGGCCCAGCAGGCCGTGCTGTCGAAAGTGGTCGCGGGGGAGGTGCTGCTCACCGCCGCGCTCGTCGAGTACGGCGCCGAGCCGGAGCAGCCCACGACGACCGCGATCCGTGATGGCGACGGGTGGCGTCTCGACGGTCTGAAGGGCAGCGTGCCGGGCGCGGCCGCGGCCGAGCTCGTCGTCGTGCCGGCCCGTATCGACGACGGTGTCGGGCTCTTCCTCGTGCCGACGAGCGCGGCGGGCGTCACGCTCGAGCGCCAGGAGATCATGAACCACGAGCCGTTGTTCGAGCTCCGGCTCGACGGTGTGCGGTTGGGTGCCGACGCGCTGCTCGGCACGCCCGAACAGGGAAGCGAGATCCTCGCGTTCACGCTCAACCGCACGACGGTCGCGATGTGCGCGCTCGTTTCCGGCGTCGCCGACAAGGCGCTGCGCCTCACCGCGCAGTACACGACCGAGCGCAAGCAGTTCGACCGGGCGATCGGTACGTTCCAGGCAGTCGGTCAGCGCATGGCCGACTGCTTCACGGACAATCAGGCGATCGAGCTGACGATGCTGCAAGCCGCGACGCATCTCGACGAAGGTCGCGATGATCCGCTCGAGGTCGCGACCGCGAAATTCTGGGCGGCCGAGGGCGGCAACCGGATCGGGCACGCGGCGCTGCACATCCACGGAGGCATCAGCATCGATCTCGACTTCCCGATCCACAGGTACTTCCTCTGGCTGAAGCGCTACGAGTTCTCACTCGGATCCGCGACACCCGAGCTCCTGCGGATCGGCGCGGTGCTCGCCGATACCCCGGTCGCCGACTTGACGCGCTCGTCAAGACCCGTCACGTACGCCTGTATCTCCGACGACGCTCAAGCTTTCGCGGCCGCCTGACGACACCGCGCCCCGAGTTCCGTGGTGGGAACTTCCGGGCGAGTTGGAGCACGGCATTGCAGCGGGGGATTTCAACCGGCGCCTCCGGCGCTCGGTTTCGTTCGTCGTCAGCGCAGTCGGGCTCGTTGTCGCGCTCGCGCTCATGGCGGTGGCCGACGGAGGCACGACGAACCCCGTCGGCCCATCGCCAGGTTCGCTGGCCGCGTTCCGGATCCGCACGGGGCGGCGCGGCTGCGACTCCCGTCGCCCCTGCCGCGCCGGGTACCCGGCGCGAACGTCGTGGCGTCCCCTCACGTGTCGCCGGTCCCGATCTTGCCGGCGTCGGCGCTCGCCGGCACGCGACCACGTGCTGCGCCGGCCCCGGTCGTTCCCGTGGCGGCCCCGACGACGGCACTGCCGGCGAGACTCCCACCGGCGCCGGTGACGATCGCCCCACCGCCTGCTGTCCCCGGGCCTTCGGTTCCGCCGGTTCCGCCGCCGGTTCGGCCGACCCCGACGACTTCACCTTCCCGGACGCCGCCGACGACCGGGCCGCCCGCCTCGGACGACCCGGATCACGACGGCGACGACGTCAACTGCCGCGGCGCGGCGGCCTCAACTCCGCGCGGCACGCAAAAGACTCTCGACCGGAGCAAGGTCGAAAGGATGACCGACCATCACGATCAGATGCTCCGCTCCCGCGTCGAGGAACGCCTGCCAGTTCTCGACCTCGGTGACGTTGATCCCCACCGTTCGTTCGATCTGGGTCGGCTTGCGTCCGAGGCGTGTGCACCACTCGTCGAGCACCTCGTTCTTGTGGGCGAAGTTCTCGGGGGGACCGAACGTGTTCCACGAATCGGCGTGCTCCGCGACCAGTCGCAACGTGACCTTCTCTCCGCTGCCTCCGATCATGATCGGCAGGCGGCCCGCGCGGTGCCGGCTCGAGGCGACTGAAACGATCCATGATGACGGGGAGGTCACGCTCGAGCGCGCGCAGCCGCCGGCCTGCGGTCCCGAACTCGTAGCCGTACTCGTCGTAGTCGCGCTCGAACCAACCGGAGCCGATGCCGAGGACGAACCGACCATTGCTGATGTGGTCGATGGTGCGCGACATGTCGGCGAGCAGATTCGGGATTCCGGTACGAGTTGCACGTGACCAGCGCGCCGATGTTCGCGTGACTGGTGTCGGCCGCCATCGCCGCGAGCAGCGCGTACGCCTCGAAGTGTGCCGCGTCGGGATCTCCGTACAGCGGGTAGAAGTGGTCCCACACCCAGATGCTGTCGACCTCGAGCGCATCGGCCGCGTTCCACGCGGCCCGGATCTGCTCGACCGTCGTGGCCTGCGGGTGGAGCTGGACGCCGACTTTGAATCTCGCCATGCGTCCGACGCTACCTTCGACTACTGCTCCCGCAGTTCGAGCCGCCGGCCGTTGTCGCGCAGCACGAGCGCGGCTTCTCCGCGCAGGAGCCGCTGCAGGGGCTCGCCGACGAGGTCCGGCGCGCCAACCTGCAGCCAGACGGCTCGGGCGATCCTGCAGCAGGTGGGTGAGCTCGGCCCTGGTGGCCAGGAGCGCCGGGATCGAGGTCGAGCTCCGACGCGCGTTGGGCGAGCCACGCGCCGAGCACCGTCACCGCGGGTGCGAGCGACCGGTCGATCCGATCCGACTCGGGGAGCCGGAGCTCCGACGCCGGAAGCTCGACGCCTGCCTCGACGGCGGCGAGGAGGTCGGTTGCCGTGTTGTCGCGCAGGCGCCCGTCGATGCCACGGATGCCGACGAGGTCTTCGCGACTGCGAGGCGGACGCTGGACGATGCCGGCGAGCGCAAGGTCCGACAGCACGAAGCGCGCGCGGGACGTCGAGACCCTCGGCCGTCTGCTCACGCCATGCCGCGACCTTCTGAGCGACACCGCGACCGCTGCCCCGCAGTTGGCGCGCACCCTTGATCCGCCACCATGCCGTCTCGGCCTCGGGGCGCTGGCGGATGCGTTGGCGGCGTTCCTCGCACTCGTCGGTCGCCCACTCGAGGCGACCCATCGCCTCGAGGCGCGTCACCAGTTCGTCGTGCAGGGCCAAGAGGTACTCCACGTCGGCGGCCGCGTACCGCGCTGCTCGACCCGGAGCGGACGGCGGGTCCAATCGGTGAGCCGGTCGCCCTTGGTGAGGCGTGCACCGAGCAGCTTCTCGACCGTGGCCGCCAGCGACGGGGTGCCCATGCCGATGAATCCCGCCGCGACCTGAGTGTCGAACAGTCGCGAAGGTGCACAGCCACACGCGCGCTCGAGGATGGAGAGGTCCTGATCGGCGGCGTGGGCGACCATGCACCCCGGGCCGGCGAGCAACTCGCCGAGGGGAGCGGGGTCGACGGTGAGCGGGTCGATGAGCGCGATGCCGCCCGGCCATCCGATCTGGATCAGGGCCAGGTGCGGCCAGTAGGAACGTTCGCCGTGGAACTCGGTATCGAGCGCGTACCGGGGCTCGTCGGCGAGCGTCTGCACCAACTCGGCCAGTTGTGCCGGCTGGTCGATCCAGAGGGGTTCCACGGCCCCAGCTTGCCGCGCGCCGGCGCCCGGGCGCCGCTTTCTAGCTCGGGCAGGCGCGGCCGGGCTGGTCAGGCGAGGGATGCCGCGCACCGAGGCCAGATATTCGAACGAGCGCAGGACCGAGGGTTGATCCTCGGCGAGGTGACGCACGATCACGTCGGTGCAGCCCGAGCGCGCCCAGCTCGACGAAGGCGTCCACGACCCGTGCCGGTGTGCCGAACGACGACCGCCGCCGGGTCGAAACCTCGGTAACCGCGCTCGACGATCGGTCCCGCGACCGCGGCCGCTTCCTCGTCGGTTCCGGCGACGTGCACGTCGCGCCTCACCGCGATCCGCGTCGGCCTCGCGTCCGTGGCGCGCGCACGCGTCCCGGTAGGTCTGCACGAGCGCGCGCGACTTCGGTCGGCGTGGCCTCGGGGCCGATCAGGAACGCATCGCCCATGCGAGCGGCCCGGTCGATCGCCGGCGCCGACGACCCGCCGATCCAGACCTCGAGCGGCTCGGGGGGCACCGGCGAGATCCGGGCCCGGTCGATCTCCCACGGACCGCCTGGTTCGGTGACGGTCTCTCCCCGGCAGAGCGCCCGCACGATGTCGAGTCCGGCCTCGAATCGCCGGGCTCGGTCTCGCAGACGTCGTGCCGAGGCCCCGGAACTGCTCCTCGCCGCCACCGACCGCGCACTGCATGATGAAGGGGCCGGACGCGATCGACGCGAGCGTGCCGATCTGCTCGGCGAGCAACACCGGATGCCACAGCGGTAGCAGAAACAGTGCACCCGCGGGCCGCGTCGTCCCACTCCGCCAGGAGGCGGCCGAGAATGGCGACGTTTTGGTAATAGAGCACGGGAACGTTGTGGTGGTCGCCGACGAACAGGCTGTCGAGTCCCGCCGAAGCTGCGGCCCGGGCCCGCTCCACCATCCACTGCGCGCCCGGCCGCGTCGGCATCGGCCCGTACCCACTCCGCAACGAAGTCCCGATCCTCATGGCTCCCTCGCTCCGCAAGCGCGGCTCCGCTGCGTCCGCACGGTCCTCACTCGGGCAGCCTCGCTCCGCAAGTGCGGCTCCGCTGCGTCCGCACGGTCCTCATGGCTCCCTCGCTCCGCAAGTGCGGCTCCGCTGCGTCCGCACGGTCCTCATGGCTCCCTCGCTCCGCAAGTGCGGCTCCGCTGCGTCCGCACGGTCCTCATGGCTCCCTCGCTCCGCAAGTGCGGCTCCGCTGCGTCCGCACGGTCCTCACTCGGGCAGCCTCGCGAGAATGCGGAGATGGCGACCATCGAACGCGATCTGGCGGCTCTCGCTCAGCGGCGGGCCGAGCTCCGCGAGAAGTTCCTTCGCTCCGATCGACCCGATTCGAACGGTGGAGGCGTGCACCACCTCGCGCTCATCTGCGCTGATCCCGAGCGCACGATCCGCTTCTATCAAGACGTGCTCGGGTTCCCACTCGTCGAGTTGTTCGAGAATCGCGACTACGAAGGCTCGACCCATTTCTTCTTCGACATCGGCGCCGGCAACATGCTTGCGTTCTTCGACTTCCCCGGGCTCGGTCTCGCGCCGGTGCCGGAGGGCCTCGGTGGTGTCCAACACGTCGCGATCTCCGTCACGCCGGAGGCATTCGAGATGCTGAAGCGCAAGCTCGAGGAGGCGGGGATCCCTTACATCGGGCCCCGACCGAGGGATCAAGGAGTCGGTGTACTTCAAGGACCCCGACAACATCCAGGTGGAATTGATCCGCCAGCCGCTCATGGAAGTGCCCGAGAGCGCCCCCAAGACAGCTGACTTCCGAGAGCACCCCGGCCCACTGCGCCCAACAGTTGTGCCGAAAATCCGCGCCAGGCGCAGAAAAGTCGCACAACTGTTGGTTAGCCGAGTTGGACGAGCCATTCGAGGTGCGCGTCGGTGAGCCACGTCTGTAGGTGCAGGCTCAGGCTCGACAACTCGTCGAACATCAACAACAGGCCGAACGCGCCGATCACGACCGCGGAGCCGCCGACGATCAGGACGAAGTGGCTCTTGACCCAACCGAGCGCGCCGCCGATGCGGCTCGAACAACAGGCCGCTCAAGAGGAATGGCAGGCCGAGCCCGAGCGAGTACACCGCGAGCAGGGTTCCGCCCGCCCCACGCGGTGCTGGTTGGCGGCGATACCGAGGATCGAGCCGAGGATCGGACCGATGCACGGCGACCACCCGAATCCGAACGCGACGCCCACGATCGCGGGTGCCGCTTCGCCGAAGCGACCGAGCTGCGGGTGGAACCGCCTCTCCTGGTACAGCCAGGGCGCGCGCAGGAAGAGAGATCCGAGGAGGAACAATGCCATCGCGAGCATGACCGTGCCCGACAATCGAGTCAGCACGCTCTGGTGATCGCGCAACAGCCGACCGAGCGATGTCGCCGACAGGCCCAACGCGATGAACACGGCGCCGAAGCCGGCGACGAACGTCGCGGTGGTGGTGACGATGCGGCGGGCGTGAACTCGCGACTCGTTCTGTAGCTCACCGAGGTCGAGCCCGGTGACCATCGACAGGTAGCCCGGCAACAACGGGAGCACGCAGGGCGACAAGAAGGAGATGACGCCGCCTCCGAACGCGGCGAGATAGGCCAGTGCGTTGACGTCGTTGAAGCGCGCCCCGAGCGCGAGGATCGCGGTCACGCCGGACCGATCACGAGATCCCGAGCCACGGAACCATTGTGGGCGATTGGTCGGGCGGCAAACGTACCCGGGCCCGTCCCGGCGATCCTCGAGCGGCTGGACAGGCCCTCGGGACCGTTGCGTAGGCTCACGCCGGGTCCACTCCTGAGCGACCGAAAGGGTTCTCGTGACACGCGTGCAGACTTGTTCGACTTGTCGGGCCGGGTTGCAGTGCTGACCGGCGTCGCGAGCGGTATCGGCAAGGCGTCGGCGCGCATGCTCTCGGCGGCCGGAGCCACGATCGTCGGCGGCGACATCGACGAGATGGGCGCGCAGGCTACCGCGGACGAGATCAAGGTCGACGGGGGCACCGCGGTCGTTCAACGGGTCGACGTCACCAAGCGCGCCGACGTCGACGCGCTCGTCGACCCGCGCGCAAGCCGAGTTCGGCCGCGTCGACATCATGGGGAACATCGCCGGCATCCCGCACAACAAGATGGTTGCCGACTGCACCGACGAGGAGTTCGAGCGGATCCTCGCGATCAACCTGAAGAGCGTGTTCTACGGGTGCCAGGCCGCGATCCGCCACATGATCCCGCAGGGGTCGGGCAACATCGTCAACATCTCCTCCGGCGCGATCGACACTCCCGCGCCGACGCTTGCGTGTTACGCCATGACGAAGTCCGCGGTCGCGATGCTCACCAAGACGCTCGCCACCGAGGTCGGGCGCAACGGCATCCGTGTCAACGCGATCGCGCCCGGGATGATCCTCACCAACTTCTCGACGCACAACTTCACCGACGCCGACGGGAATGTCGTCCCGGAGAAGCTCGAGCAGTACCACAAGCGCGCGAGCGCGATGGCTCCGCTGGGTCGGGCGGGCGAGGCCGAGGACGTGGCCCGTTCCTTCCTCTATCTCGTCTCGGACGCCGCGTCGTTCATCACCGGTCAGATCGAACGCCCCAACGGCGGCGTCTCGATGCCCTGGTAGCACGCCCGGATTCGCCCCGAAGGCTTCGCAGTTGAACGTAGGTCGGAGCTTCAGGCGGGGTCGGTGCGGTGCGGCCGGCGCGCCGGGCGCACCCGGACGTGCGACTCGACGGGCGGACCGATGCGCGTTCCGGCGCGGTAACGGCCGTCGACAACGGGTAGGCCGCCGCTGCGCATGGCGCTGATGCGCTGGCGCCGCCGCGCCAATCGTATGGCGCGTTGGCGCTTGACCGCGCGCCGGCGGAAGGCAATCACGACCGCCAACGCCAAGATGAGGACGACGAGCGCGTTCCGGGTCGTGAACAGGCCACCGGAATGGTGCGTGCTCGCTCGGGTCGTCGAAGCCGGGGCCGTCGTGGTGGTCGTGGCCGCGAGCGGTGCCTTGTTGAGCACCGGGATCACCGCGGGGACCGTCACCGCCGGCGAGACCGACGTGTTCGTCGTCGTGCCCAGCCGCGCGAACGCGGCTTGGTCGGCGGCCCGGTTCGCGTAGGTTGAGACCTTGACGGGCGGCAGCGTGATCCCGATGCCGCCTGCATTCGGCGCCATGCCGAAGCCGGCGTCGAGCAGCGACGCGGCTTCGGCGTAGCCGGCGTCGGACGCGCCGAGGATGACGGTGATGAGGGTGCGGCCATTGCGGCTCGCGACGGCAACCAACGAGTGCTGGGCCTGTTCGGTGAAACCGGTCTTGAAGCCGATTGCGCCGGGATAGGCGTCGGCGCCGCCCGCCAGCATCTTGTTGTGGTTCACGAGATCGTGGTGGGTGCCGCTCGGGTCGACGAACGAGTACTCGCGCGTCATCGCCCATTTCGCGATCTCGGGGACGGCGAGCGCGTTGCGGGTCGCGATCGCGAGGTCGTACGCGCTCATGAGGGGTCCGCCCTTGTACGACGTCGTGTCGTCGAGACCGGCCGGGTCACCGAGCGTGCTGTCCCGGAGGCCGAGCTCCTTGGCGGTGGTCATGAGATCGGAGGCGAATCCGTCGAGGCTCCCACCCACGGTGTCCGCGAACGCGTAGGCCGCGTCGTTCGCCGACACCATCATCATGGAGGCCATCATCTCGTCGAACGGCCAGGCCTGGTTGACCGGGAGGCCGATGCGCATGGTCTCGACGGCCGCGTCCCGGGCGTTGGCGGTCACCGGTGCCGAGGGGCTCAACCGCTCGGCGGCGGTGATCGCGGTCATGATCTTCGCCGTACTCGCGGCGTGCAGCGCCGTGTGGATGTTGTCGCCGATGAGCACACGACCGGTACCGGCGTCGACGAGGATGTCGGCTTTCGGTGAAGGCAGTCCGGCGGCTGCGGCCACGCCGGCCGCGACGGGCGTGAACGTGAGCACGCCGAGAGTGGTGCTCACCACTGCCGCGACTCCCGCGATCGCGGCGAGGCGGCGGGGGCGGCGCATGGGCGTCCAGGCTAGGCCGAACCAGCCCGGAGGAGTCGGCTCGCCGGGGTTCGGGTCGCGCAAACGGCTCGGGATCCACGCACGTGACGTGCCACCATGGAGCCGTGGCCAAATCCTCCTCTCGCACCTCGAACCGCATCTCGACCCGCGTCGCCGCTATCCACGAGTCCGCAACCCTGGCCGTCGACGCCAAGGCGAAGGCGTTGAGAGCAGCGGGCGAGAACGTCATCGGATTCGGCGCCGGGGAGCCCGACTTCCCGACCCCGGCCCACGTCGTCGAAGCGGCGATCACCGCTTGTCGCGATCCGCGGTTTCACCACTACTCTCCGACGCCCGGCCTGCCCGAGCTGCGGGAGGCGATCGCGTCCAAGACCAAGCGCGACTCGGGGGTCGACTGTTCCGCCGCCCAGGTGGTCGTCACCAACGGTGGCAAGCACGCCGTGTACAACACGTTCCAGGCGCTGTGCGACGTGGGCGACGAGGTGCTGGTGCCGGCGCCCTACTGGACCACCTATCCCGAGGTGATCAGCCTCTCGGGTGGCGTTGCCGTGAAGTTGGCGACCTCGCAGGCCGACGGCTTCCGGGTCACGGTCGAACAGCTCGAGGCGGCCTACACGCGCCGGACGAAAGCGTTGTTGTTCGTCTCGCCGAGCAACCCCACCGGGGCGGTGTACCCGCCGGACGAGGTCGAGGCGATCGGTCGCTGGGCGCTGGAACGCGGCGTGTGGGTCGTGACGGACGAGATCTACGAGCACCTCACCTACGAAGGGCACTCGTTCTCGTCGATGCCGGGTCTGGTGCCCGAGCTGATGGACACGTGCGTGATCCTCAACGGGGTGGCGAAGACGTATGCGATGACCGGATGGCGCGTCGGCTGGATGATTGCGCCGGCCGACGTCACCGCGGCGGCCACCAACTTGCAGTCGCACTCGACGTCGAACGTCTCCAACGTGGCCCAAGCCGCTGCGCTCGCGGCGGTGAGCGGCGACCTGTCGGCCGTCGTCGAGATGCGTGAGGCGTTCGCCCGGCGGGGCCGGCTCATGTACGAGCTGTTGTCGAAGATCGACGGCGTCAGCCTGCTCGCGCCGCAAGGGGCGTTCTACTGCTTCCCGTCTTTCGACGGAGTCCTCGGACGCGAGATCGCGGGACGTACCCCGCATACGACCCTCGAACTCTGCGAACTCCTGCTCGACGTCGCCAAGGTCGCGATCGTTCCCGGCGAGGCGTTCGGCGCGCCCGGCTACGCGCGCCTGTCGTTCGCGCTCGGAGACGACGACCTCGGCGAGGGCGTCCGCCGGATCGCTGACATCTTGGGCTAGGCGTCTACCCTCGCGCCGATGGCAGCACGCGTTCTCGTCTCCGAACCTCTCGCCGTACGCGGGCTCGACGCCATGCGCGCCGCGGGCCTCGACGTCGACGTGCAGACCGGCCTGTCGCCGGAACAGTTGCTCGGCGCGGTCGAGGGCGCGCACGCACTGGTGATCCGAAGTGCCACGCAGGTGACCTCCGAGGTGCTCGCGGCGGGCTCCGACCTGGTGGTGGTCGGCCGGGCCGGCATCGGGCTCGACAACGTCGACGTGGCCGAAGCAACGCGACGCGGCGTGATGGTCGTGAACGCGCCGCAGTCGAACATCTTGTCGGCCGCGGAGCACACGCTCGCGCTGCTGCTCGCGCAAGCCCGCAACGTGCCTCAGGCGAGCGCCGATCTCAAGGCGGGCTCGTGGAACCGGTCGAAGTGGCAAGGCGTCGAGCTGCACGGCAAGACCCTCGGCATCGTCGGTCTGGGCCGGGTCGGGGTGCTGGTCGCGCAGCGCGCGCACGCGTTCGGCATGCGGCTCATCGCTTTCGATCCGTTCGTGAGCCCCGATCGCGCCCGCCAGCTCGGCGTGGAGCTCGCGCCGACGATCGAGGACCTCGTCGCCGCGTGCGACTTCGTCTCGATTCACGCCACGAAGACGCCCGAGACGATCGGGCTCGTCAGCGCGTCGGTGCTCGAACATGCGAAGCCGGGTATGCGCCTGATCAATGCCGGGCGGGGTGGGATCGTCGACGAGGTCGCGCTCGCGGAAGCGATCGCCGACGGCCGTCTCGGCGGCGCGGCCATCGACACCTTCGCCAAGGAACCGACGACCGAGTCGCCCTTGTTCGCGCTCGACAGCGTGGTGGTCACGCCACACTTGGGCGCGTCGACGGCGGAGGCGCAGGACAAAGCCGGCGAGACGATCGCCGAGCAGGTCGTGCTCGCGTTGCGGGGTGACTTCGTGCCGTTCGCGGTGAACGTCGCCGCGTCGGAGGCTTCCGAGAGCGTGCGTCCGTATCTGCCGCTCGCAGAACGGGTGGGCCGTCTGTTCACCGGGCTCGCCGGGGGCGCGCTGTCGACCCTCGACATCGAATACGAGGGTGAGATCGCCGACTACGACTGCCGCGTGCTCACGCTGTCGATCTTGAAGGGCGTGCTCGCACCCGTGGTGGCCGAGCCGGTGTCGTTCGTCAATGCGCCCCAGATCGCCGAGCAACGCGGTATCTCGGTGCGCGAGACGAAGTCCTCGGACCCGCTCGACTACGTGAACCTCATCGTCGTGCGCGGCGACCAGGGCACGCACGTGGCCGCGACGCTGTTCGGGAAGCACCACGCGCCGCGCATCGTCGGGATCGACGGCCATTCCGTGGACCTCCCGCCCGCGCGCCACATGCTCGTCGTGCACAACGACGACAGCCCCGGCATGATCGGTCGGGTTGCGTCCGTGCTCGGAAATGCCGGGTTGAACATCTCGAACATGGATGTGGGTCAGAGCCCGAGCGGTGAGGCCGCGCTCATGGCGATCGCGACCGAGACGACGGTGCCGGCCGAGGTGGTCGAGGAGATCAACCACCAAGCCGGCGTGCACAGCGCCCGCGCCATCGACTTGGGCTGAGGGATCCGGGTCTTGGATAAGGGGCGCGGCGCGGCGTCCGGCTCCTAGACCTTGGAAGGCCGCAGGCCGTCGGCTTCGGCGGCCGCTCCGTCGACGTAGCAGCGGTCGGCCTTGGTGCGGTCGTAGTTCAGACCCCCCGGAGCGTGGTAGATCCCGCTCCGCAGCTTGGCCTTGATCGGGAACGGCGCCGGGCAACTCCCGTCGTCGTTCGGCTCGGCACTCGCCGCCGCGTCCGCGTGCGGCGCGGCCGGGGCAGGGTGAGGCACCGGCGGGAACGGGAAGGGAGCGGTCGACCAGTCGAGCGTCGTGGCCCGCACGGGCATCCGAGCGTTCCATGCTCGCCACGCCGCGTACACGGCGCCACCGAGTATCCCGACGCCGAGCGCGCCTTTCACCGACCTGCGCATCAGTGCCAATTCTCGCACACGCGACGCGCCGTTTCCTTCATGGGCGGCGAGTGGCAGCCGAGTTGTAGCCGAGCAAACGTTTGACGAACCCCGTCGACACTGGCAGACTGGCAGGACTTATGCGTAAGGAGACACGGGTTTCCAAGCGGGCGTTCGCGGCCCAGCTGAGCCTCCTCCTTATGTAGGCGCGAGCGCCCACCGGTGCTCGCGCTCGAACCTCCGTGCCGACTCGGCCGGAGGTTTTTTCGTTGCGGTGACAACCCCCGCCGCGACGTCCCCGGAACCACCACAGCCCAGAGGTGAACGAGATGGACACGGTCAAGATCTTCGACACGACCCTGCGGGACGGCGAGCAATCGCCCGGAATCTCGCTCGACGTCACCGAGAAGCTCGAGATCGCCGAACAGCTCGCGCGCCTCGGCGTCGACATCATCGAGGCCGGGTTCCCGATCGCGTCCGAGGGCGACTTCGAGTCGGTCGAGGCGATCTCGAAGGCGGTACACGGCCCGACGATCACCGCGCTGTCGCGCACCGGTTTCAAGGATGTCGACCGCGCGTGGGAGGCGGTGCGGCACGCGGAGAAGCCCCGCATCCACATCTTCATCGCGACTTCGAAGATCCACATGGAGAAGAAGCTCCGCATGACGCCCGACCAGGTGATGCACGAAGCGGGCGTGGCTGTCGCCCGGGCCAAGGGTTATCTCGACGACGTCGAGTTCTCGCCCGAGGACGGCTACCGGTCCGATCCCGACTTCATGTGTGCCGTGTGCCAGATCGCGGTCGACAACGGGGCGACCACGCTGAACATCCCCGACACCGTCGGCTTCGCGGTGCCCGAAGACTACGGCCGGCTGATCCGGTACGTCATCGACACGGTGAAAGGCGACTTCGTCGTCTCCACGCACTGTCACAACGATCTCGGCCTGGCCGTCGCGAACTCGCTGGCGGGCGTGATGCACGGCGCCCGTCAGGTCGAGTGCGCGATCAACGGGTTGGGCGAGCGCGCCGGCAACGCCGCGCTCGAAGAGGTCGTCATGGCGATCCGCACCCGGCGCGACTACTTCGGCAGCGTCGACGTCGACGTACGGACCGAAGAGCTCGCCGCGCACCTCACGCATGGTCTCGAGGCTGACCGGCTACCACGTGCAGTACAACAAGGCGGTCGTAGGCCGGAACGCGTTCGCGCACGAGGCCGGCATCCACCAGCACGGCGTGCTCGCCGACCGCGAGACGTACGAGATCATCGACGCTTCGACTGTCGGTCAAGAAGCTGCCCAGATCGTGCTCGGCAAGCACTCGGGCCGGCACGCGTTCGCCGACACGCTGGAGAAGATGGGGATCCGTGTGCAGGGCGACGCGCTGAACAGTGCGTTCGTACGCTTCAAGGAGCTGTCCGACAAGAAGGTCGAGATCACCGAGGCCGACCTCGAGGCGATCGTCGCCGCGGAGCTCGGTGCCGGCGTGGTGCACCGCTTCGGACTGCACGAGCTCGACGTCCATGG
This sequence comes from uncultured Actinomycetes bacterium, assembly GCA_963784845.1. Taxonomy (GTDB): domain Bacteria; phylum Actinomycetota; class Acidimicrobiia; order IMCC26256; family PALSA-610; genus PALSA-610. The sequence goes on from CAWASN010000007.1 coordinate 1,116,011, forward strand.
TGGTACCAACGTTCCGCCGGTCGCGCGCGTGATCGTCACCGATGCCGACGCCAAGATCGAGGCGACCGGCACGGGTGACGGCATGATCGATGCCGCGATCGCCGCCATCGGCCAGGCGACGGGGGTGCAGGGCAAGCTCGGCAACTTCCAGGTCTCCTCGGTGACGGGTGGTTCCGACGCCCTCGGCGCGGTGGCGATCACCGTCGACTTCGACGGCCGCAAGGTCACCGGCCGCGGCGTGGCGACCGACGTCGTCGAGGCGTCGGCGCGCGCGTATCTCAATGCGGTCAACAAGCTCGTGCGGTTGCGCGACCGCGGCGACGAGGTGCGCGACACGGCTGTAGGTCCGTGACGTGACGATCAACCTCTGGGTCAACGACGAGCACGCGATCTCATACCTGCGCGAGCGTGAGTCGCTCCCACACCGGGTCGATGCGCTCGAGCAACTCTGCGAGCTCCTGCCGGCGAATGTCGAGCGCGTCCTCGACCTCGGCACCGGCGACGGCGTCACGCTCGCGCTCGTCCTGGCGGCCCGACCCGCCGCGACCGGGCTCGGTCTCGACTTCGGTGAGGAGATGTTGCGTCGTGCCCGGCAGCGCTTTGCCGGCGACCACCGCGTCAGCTTCGAGCGACACGACCTCGCGTGCCCCCTCCCGCCAGTCTTTCGGCGACTTCGATCTCGGCGACTTCGATGTCGTCGTGTCGAGCTTCGCGATCCATCATCTCGCCCCCTCCCGCCAGCGCGCGCTGTACGGCGAGGTCTTTTCGCTGCTCCGTCCGGGGGGACGCTTCGTGAACGCCGAACACGTTGCGTCACCGACTGCCGAGCTGCACGAAGAATTTCTTTCGGCGATCGGGCGGACGAAGTACGACGACGACCCCTCGAATCAGCTGGTCGCGGTCGAACAGCATCTGACCTGGCTGAACGAGATCGGCTTCGCCAATTCTGACTGCTCTTGGAAGTGGCGGGAGTTGGCGGTGTTGTCGGGTACCCGCCCCTGAGTGCCCCGGAGCGTGCATGACCCGGGCCCCGGGCGGGAACAAACCCTACGAGCGCAGACTTGGACATTGCGACGAGTACGGCCGGGAACTGCGGCCGGCGACTACGGCAGGTGGAACACGTCATGAGCGTCATCGACTTCTTCGAATACCTGGCTTCGAGCGAGCACACGGTCGAGCTCGCCCACGAGCTCGCCGACGTCTGGGTCTCGCGCCAGATCGCCGATCTCTTCGAGCCCGGCCTGAGCCGGACCGCCTGAGCCCGGACCGCCTGAGCCCCGGACCGCCTGAGCCCCGGACCGGTGTGCGGCGGCCGCCCGTCTCAGACGGCGGCTGTGGGTAGCCAGCTCGGACGGGCCGACTCGTAGGAGTCGATCGCATCGGCGTGACGCAACGTGAGCCCGACGTCGTCGAGGCCGTTGAGGAGCCGGTACTGGGTGAAGTCGTCGAGCTCGAACCTGACATCGAGGTCGATCGCCGGGGCGGCGACCCGCTTCTTTTCCACGTCGACGACGATCTCCAGGCCGGGGTCCTCCTCGATCGCCTCCCAGAGACGGTGGATCGCCGCCTCGGGGATCGCGGCGACGACGAGGCCCATCTTCCCGGAGTTGTTGCGGAAGATGTCGGCGAAGCGCGTCGACAGCACGGCTCGGAAGCCGTAGTCCATCAGCGCCCAGACCGCATGCTCACGCGAAGATCCCGTTCCGAAGTTCGGCCCGGCTACGAGGATGGTCGCGCCGTCGTAACGCGCCTGGTTCAACACGAAGTCGGAGTTCTCGCGCCACTCCGAGAAGAGTTCCTCGCCGAAGCCGGTGCGTTCCACCCGCTTGAGCCAGTCGCTCGGAATGATCTGGTCGGTGTCGACGTCGGAGCGCACCAGGGGTACGCCGCGTCCGGTGATCACGGTGACTTGTTCCATCAGTGCAGGTCCTCCGGTGTCGAGAAGTGCCCGGCGATCGCGGTGGCAGCCGCAACCGCGGGGGAGACGAGGTGGGTTCGGCCCCCCTTGCCCTGACGGCCTTCGAAGTTGCGGTTCGACGTCGACGCGCAACGCTCGCCCGGCGCCAACTTGTCGGGATTCATCGCGAGACACATCGAGCATCCGGGCTCCCGCCAGTCGAAGCCGGCGTCCCGGAACACGCGGTCGAGCCCTTCGGACTCTGCCTGCATCTTGACCGCGTACGAGCCCGGCACCACGAGGGTGCGGACCCCGTCGCTCACCTTGCGCCCGCGCGCGACCTCCGCCGCGACGCGCAGGTCCTCGATGCGGGAGTTGGTGCACGACCCGATGAACACCGTGTCGACGGGGATGTCTCGCATTTGCGTCCCCGCCCGGAGTCCCATGTACACGAGTGCGCGTTTGGCCGATTCCCGTGCCGACTCGTCGGTGAGCGAATCAGGATCGGGGACGGCGGCGTCGATCGGGACCGTCTGCGCCGGGTTCGTTCCCCATGACACGTGGGGGCGCAGCGTCGTCGCGTCGATGAAGACCTCGTTGTCGAACGCGGCGTCGGGGTCGGTCACGAGGGAGCGCCAGTCGTCGAGTGCCCGCTCCCATTGGGCGCCCTTGGGTGCAAAGGGTCGACCCTCGAGGTACGAGAAGGTCGTGTCGTCGGGCGCGACGAGTCCGGCCCGGGCCCCGGCTTCGATCGACATGTTGCAGACCGTCAGCCGCCCTTCGATCGACAGCGCGCGGATCGCGGAGCCGCGGTATTCGATGACCGAACCGATGCCGCCTCCGGTGCCGATGCGGGCGATGATCGCGAGGACGATGTCCTTCGCCGACACGCTCGGGGGCGCATCCCCCTCGACGATGATCGCCATCGTGCCCGGCCGGGCCTGCGGAAGCGTCTGCGTGGCGAGCACGTGTTCGACCTCGCTCGTGCCGATACCGAACGCGAGCGCGCCGAACGCACCGTGCGTGGAGGTGTGGCTGTCCCCGCAGACGATCGTCATACCCGGCTGGGTGAGACCCTGTTCGGGCCCGATCACGTGCACGATTCCCTGGCCGGGATCGCGCATGCCGTACAAACGGATGCCGAACTCCTCGCAGTTGTCGGCGAGCACCTTCATCTGCTTCGCCGAGATCGGATCGGCCAGGGGTCGGTCGAGGTCGGCAGTCGGGACGTTGTGATCCATCGTCGCGACGGTGAGATCGGGGCGGCGCACGCGCCGTCCCGCGGCACGCAACCCGTCGAACGCCTGGGGCGACGTCACCTCGTGCACCAGGTGCAGGTCGATGTACAGCAGGTCGGGCTCGCCCGGCGTCGCATTGACGACGTGGCGGTCCCAGACCTTCTCGGAGAGAGTTTTCGGAGTAGAGGTCATCGTGTGCTCCTGTCTCATGATATGAGACACTAATATCGCCAGATGGTCAGTGTAACAAGCGGGATCCAAGTGCTCGATCGTTCGGTCGTGGTGATCGATGCGCTCGCCGGTGCCGGCCCCTGCACTCTCGCTGATCTGCAACGGGTGACGGAGCTCCCTCGCCCGACCGTGTACCGGATCGCGATGTCGCTCGTGCGCCACGGCGTGTTGGCGCGAGACGACGGCGGTCGGTTCCTGCTCGGGCATCGGTTGGTGGCCTGGGGCGCCGTCGCAGGCCGCGGGCTGGCCGACGCCGGCCGCCCGGTGTTGGCGCGCCTCGGCGAGGCGACCGGCGAGAGCGCGCAGCTGTACGTGCGCGAAAGCGATCACCGGGTGTGCATCGCCGTGCACGAACGTCCGAGCGGTTTGCGCGACACGGTGCCGCTCGGGGCGGTGTTCCCGCTCGGTCGCGGCTCGGGCGGAAAAGTCCTGCTCGCGTGGGCCGCGGACGGGGAGACGTTCGGGGTACCGCCGAGCGATCTCGCCCGCGTGCGCCGGCGAGGATTCGCGGCCACGGTCGGCGAGCGGGAATCGGGAGTCGCGAGCGTCAGCGCTCCCGTGTTCGACGGCTCGGGCGCGGTGGTGGCCGCGGTGAGCGTCAGTGGCCCGATCGAGCGGCTGGGCCAGCATCCGGAGCGCCACCTGGCGGTCGCGGTCGTGAAGGCCGCGGCAGACCTCTCGGCCGCGCTGGGTGACCCCGGCAACCCCGCGCCCGTCACGGCCGGGTAACAAGGGCGTAACAAAAGCGCCCTACGGTCGGCAGCGTGAACGTCGAAGTTGTCCGATGGCCGGCCGATGCGCAGCGACTCGCTGAGCTTCGGGAACTGCGCATACCCCGGCTGCTCGTCGTGGCCGACGGTGACGGGGAGCTGCCGTTGCCCACCGATTGCCTCGAGGATTGGGTGACGTCGGGGGCGCCCGAGTGGGAGGTGGACGCCCGTCGTCAAGCGCTCGTGTTGCGTGCGGGCGAGCACGCGGTGCGCCCGCTGCTCGACGACGACGGGCTGCTGCATCATCGCGACGCCTGGGTGTCGCTGTCGCCGGTGGAACAAGCGCTGGCGGGCGTGTTGCTCGACCGCTTCGGTGCCGTGGTGACCAGGGAGATGCTGGCCGATCGGGCGTGGCCCGCGGGAGTGCCCACCCGGAACGCGCTCGACGTGCACGTGCTGCGCCTCCGCCGCCGGATCGCGCCCGTGGGTCTCGAGATCCGCACCGTTCGCTCCCGCGGCTATCTCATGCAGTCGCGCGAAGTCGTCCTGTCCTAGCTCGCGCTCGTTCCGGCGAGCATGAGTAGCGTCGTCGGGTGCGACTCGGGATCGACAGCGGTGGGACGTTCACCGATGTTGTCGTCGCGGACGGTCGCATCGCCAAGGTCGCGTCGACCCCCGGGGATCCGACCCGTGCGGTCGAGGCCGCGATAGGGGCGGTCACCGCGGGTGCCCATGTCGATGCGGGCGTCGATGCGGGCGTCGATGCGGGCGTCGATGTCGACGTCGTCGCGCACGGTACGACGGTTGCGACGAACGCGTTGCTCGAGCGCCGAGGTGCACGGGTCGCGCTGATCGCGACGCGGGGATTCGTCGACGAGATCGAGATCGCGCGCCAGGTTCGACCGGCGCTCTATGACTCTTTCGCCGACCGTCCGGCCTCGTTGGTCCCCCGGAACCTGCGCTTCGAGGTGTCGGGGAGGCTCGACCGACGGGGCGTGGAGATCGAACCCTTCGACGGTCGGTTACCCGAGCTCGGTGATGCGATCGACACGATCGCGATCTGCTTGTTGCATTCCGATCTCGATGATCGGCACGAGCGCGCGGTTGCCGATGCCGTGCGAGCCGTGCGCTCGGAGGTGGTTGTCTGCTCGCACGATGTCAGCCCGGAGTATCGCGAGTACGAACGTATGGTGACCACCGTCGTCGAGGCATTCCTCGAGCCCGCGTGCGCTTCGTATCTCGAGCGGTTGGCGACGCTCGCTCGCGAAGTGTTGGTCATGACCTCGGCCGGCGGTCTGATCCCGGTCGTCGATGGCGCCCGTGCGGCCGCGGCGTTGCTCTTGTCGGGACCCGCCGGCGGCGTTCGTGCCGCGGCCGAGATCGCGGCGGCGTGCGGTTACCCCGATGCCGTCAGCTTCGACATGGGTGGGACGAGTACCGACGTGTGCCTGGTGCGCGGGCGCGCGCCGGAGCCGACTTCCGAGCGGCTCGTCGCGGGCTTTCCGATCAGGCTCCCGGCGCTGGCCGTGCACACGGTGGGTGCCGGAGGCGGCTCGATCGCCCGTGTCGATGCCGGGGGTGCGTTGGTCGTCGGTCCCCGCAGCGCCGGTGCCGTCCCGGGGCCGGCGTGCTACGGGCGGGGCGGCGAGGACGCGACCGTCACCGACGCGGATCTCGTGCTGGGTCGCATCCCCGCCGACCGGGCTTTCCCCGACCTCGGCCGGCTCGACGTGGCGGCGGCGCGGCGCGCGCTCGACCGGGCCGGTGTCACGGCCGAAGGCGTTGTACGCGTGGTCGACGCCGCGATGGAGCGGGCGGTGCGCGCGGTGACGGTCGAACGGGGTGTCGACCCGCGTGATCTCGCGCTCGTGGCGTTCGGCGGCGCCGGTCCTCTCCACGCGTGCGCGATCGCCGACGCGCTCGGCATGCGTGCAGTCGTGATCCCACCGCGAGCAGGTGTGTGTTCGGCGGCGGGGCTGCTGTGCGCGCCCAAGGCACGCGAAGTCGTGCATTCGTACGCCGGCGGATCACTTGGTGAGGCGCTCGACCGGGTCGTTCGGGAGGCGCGCGCCGCGTGTCGGCGCGGGCGCCGCGGTCGAGACGGCGTTCGACTGCCGGTACGTCGGTCAGAGTCACGAGATCACCGTGAGCTCTCCCGACGACTTTCCCGCCGCGCACGAGCGCCGGAACGGTCACGCCCGCCCGGGCGCGGCGGTCGAGGTCATCGCAGTGCGCGCCCGGGCCCGGATCGCGGCGCCGCTCGGCATCACCGATCTTCCCGACGTCGACCGAGCCGTCGTGCGCGGCCCCGCCGTCGTGGCCGAGCCGGATTGCACCGTGTGGATCCCCGACGGTTGGCGTGGCGAACCCGCGAGCTGGGCGCGTGGGTCGTCCGACGGGGCGGTCGACGATGATCGATCCGGCCACGCTGGCGGTGTGGATCTCACGCTTGTCGGGAATCGCCGACGAGATGGGCGCCGTGCTGCGGCGCGCCGCGTACAGCCCGAACATCAAAGAGCGCGCCGACTGCTCGTGCCGCGCTGTTCTCGGCTGAAGGCACGCTGCTCGCGCAGGCCGAGCACATTCCCGTGCATCTCGGCTCGATGCCCGCGGCCGTGCGCGCCGCGATCGATGCCTGTGGCGACGGCGTCGGCCCGGGTGACCAGATCGTGGTGAACGACCCGTTCGCAGGGGGCACCCATCTCAACGACATCACGTTCGTCGCGCCCGCTTACGCCGACGACGGGACGCTTCTCGGGTGGGCCGCCAATCGTGCCCACCACGCCGATGTCGGCGGCATGGCGCCGGGATCATTGCCCCCGGACGCGACCGAGATCTTCCAAGAGGGGATCCGCATCCCGCCGGTCCGGTGGACGACCGAGATCGGGGCCCTCGTGGTGGCCGCGTCCCGCACTCCCGGCGAACGAATCGGTGATCTCGACGCGCAGCTCGGAGCGAACCGGCTCGGCGTCACCCGTCTGCGCGACCTTCCGCTCGCGTCGGCGCCCGGAGTCTTCGATGAGATCGTCGACTACGGCGAACGTCACGCCCACGCGGGCATCGCCGCCCTGCCCGACGGTCACTACCGGTTCGAAGACGTGCTCGACTCGACGGGCGGCCCCGGCGCTCCCAGCGCGGCTCGCATCTGCGTGCAGGTCACGGTGTTGGGCGACACCATCACTTTCGACTTTGCCGGAACCGACGCGCAACGCGCCGGCTCGGTCAATGCAGTGGCGGCAGTGACCGTCAGCGCGGTCGTGTTCGCGCTCAGGTCCGTGATCGACCCCGACCTTCCGGCCAACGGGGGCGTCCTGCGGCCGGTGCGTGTGCTCGCTCCGGCCGGGTCCATCGTCGCCGCCCGCTTGCCGGTTGCGGTGGGCGCGGGCAACGTCGAGGTGAGCCAGCGGGTCGCCGACGTGTGTCTCGGTGCGCTCGCGCATGCCGCACCCACCCGCGTGGGGGGCGCGTCGCAAGGAACGATGAACAACCTTTTGGTCGGTGGCGACGGCTGGGTGTACTACGAGACGATCGGCGGCGGGCAGGGCGGTCGTCCCGACGGTCGCGCCGGCATGAACGGCGTGCACACCTCGATGACCAATACGCGTGACACGCCCGTCGAGGCGTTCGAGCGCTCGTACCCGATGCGGGTGCGGCGGTACGCCTTACGCACCGACAGCGGCGGAGCGGGGATCGCGCGCGGTGGTGACGGCATCGTCCGCGAGCTGGAGGTGCTCGAGGACGCGACGTTGTCGCTCATCACCGAACGTCGGGCGTCGCGCCCGTGGGGAGCCGCCGGAGGCGGGCCCGGCGCCAACGGCGAGAACTGGCTGTTGGCCGGGGGTGACGAGAGCCGCGCGCAACGGCTCGCCGACAAGTGCACGGTTCCGCTGCACGCGGGCGACGTCGTGCGCATCCTCACGCCCGGAGGCGGAGGGTGGGGGCGGTCTCGGTAATCGTCAGTCCGGAAGGCGAATGGCCACGATCGTCACCGACATCTCGCGCTTCGGTCCCTGGTACGTGACCGTCTCGCCGGGTTCCTTGCCCAAAATGGCCTGACCGATCGGCGAGTTCGTCGAGAGCACGTCGTACTTCTCGTTGCGTTCCTCGATCGAGCCGACGAGATAGGTGACGATGTCGTCGTCTCCTTTGTAGCGGAGGTCGACCACGGTTCCCGCCTCGACCACCTCGCCGGCCGTGCTCGAATCGATCACGACCGCGTTCGCCAACATCTGTTCGAGCTGGCGCACCCGGGCCGCGTTGATGCCCTGCTCGTTCTTGGCGGCGTCGTAGTCGGCGTTCTCCTTGATGTCGCCGTGTTCCCGGGCGCGTTCGATCGCGAGGGACAGCTCGCGCTTGCGGGTCGTGGTGCGTTCTTCCAGTTCCGCCACGAGCCGGGCGTAGGCCTCGGGCGAGAGATGGGGCTGCTCGGCCATGGAGGGTCAGGGTAGTTCGGTCCGTCGCCGCAATTCGATGACGCCGCTCCTTTTCGCGCCGTGCGGGCGGCCGGGCGCCGTCGTGTCCCCGGGACCCTTCGGGTACTGGTTTGACATCGTTGTGATCTGCTGCGATCCTTGAGGCCTCATGTACGTGCACTTCTCGGTCGTCGTCATTCGATAAGCGAACGCCACCCCGGCGTTCGCTTCAACCGTCCACGCCAGCGTGGGCGGTTTTTTCGTGCCGAACGAGGACGTGGCGAGGCAGAGAGTGGCGAATCAACGAGTGGCGAATCAACGAGTGGCGAATCAACAGGGAAAGCGAGCAACCGTGGCCCATCGGGTCGGCATCATCGGTGGGGACGGCATCGGTCCCGAAGTCGTCGGCGAGGCGCTCAAGGTGGTGCGCGCCGCGGGCGTGGAACTCGACACGGTCGACTACGACCTCGGCGGCCGCCGCTATCTCGCGACCGGTGAGGTACTACCGGACTCCGTACTCGAGGAGCTCCGAGGCTTCGACGCGATCCTGCTCGGAGCGGTGGGTACACCCGAGGTGCCGCCCGGCGTGCTCGAACGGGGCCTGCTCTTGAAGATGCGCTTCGGGCTCGATCTCTACGTGAACCTGCGACCCTTCAAGGCGGGCCCCGGGCGGCACAACGACGGCGTCGACTTCCTCGTGGTGCGCGAGAACACCGAGGGCACCTACGCCGGGGAGGGCGGCTTCCTGCGGCAGGGGACGGCCCAGGAGATCGCGACCCAGGGCTCGGTGAACACGCGCATGGGTGTGGAGCGGTGCGTGCGGTTCGCGTTCGAGTTGGCGCGCGTCGCCGCGAACGCAAGCACGTGACGTTGGTGCACAAGACGAACGTGCTCACGTTCGCCGGCGATCTCTGGCAGCGCACATTCGCCGACGTCGCCGGGGAATTCCCCGAGGTCGCCACCGCGTACAACCACGTCGACGCCGCGTGCATCTACTTCGTGCAGGACCCCGGGCGCTACGACGTGATCGTCACCGACAACCTGTTCGGCGACATCCTCACCGACCTGGGTGGCGCGATCGGAGGCGGGATCGGGCGGGCGGCCTCCGCCAACCTGAACCCGGCCCGGACCGGGCCCTCCCTGTTCGAGCCCGTCCACGGATCGGCGCCCGACATCGCCGGTACCGGCCGGGCCGATCCAAGGGCAGCGGTCATCTCGGCGGCGATGATGTGCGAATTCCTGGGCGAGACCGACGCGGTGGCCCGAATTCAGAAGGCTTTGAACGAAACCGACGATGTAGAGGGCACGACCACGCAGGTCGGCGACGCGATCGCCGCCGCCTGCTGACGTCGCGGCACGACGAAAGGCACCGAGATGCCCATTTCCCCGACCGAGAAGATCTGGATGAACGGCCGGCTCATTCCGTGGGCCGACGCGCAGATCCACGTGCTGACGCACACGCTGCACTACGGAACCGGGGTGTTCGAAGGCATCCGCGCCTACGAGACCGGGAGCGGCCCTGCCGTGTTCCGCCTCACCGAGCACATCGCCCGGTTGTTCGACTCGGCCGCCATCATGATGATGGAGATCCCCTACACCGTCGAACAGCTCGTGCAGGCGACCAAGGACACCGTCCGCTCGACCGGATTGCAGTCGTGCTATATCCGCCCGATCGCGTACTACGGCTACGGCGAGATGGGATTGAACACGCTCCCCTGTGAGGTCGACGTCGCCATCGCCTGTTGGCCCTGGGGTGCGTACCTCGGCGCCGATGCCGTGTCGAAGGGCGTGCGCATGAAGATCTCGAGCTGGACGCGCCACGACCACAACACGATGCCACCGCTGTCGAAGACGACCGGCAACTACGTGAACTCGTCGCTGGCGAAGGTCGAGGCGCTCAAAGCAGGGTACGACGAGGCGATCATGCTCAACCCCGACGGGCTCGTCTCGGAGTGCACCGGCGAGAACATCTTCGCCGCGCGACGCGGCGTGCTGATCACACCGCCGGTTTCGGCGGGCGCCCTTCCCGGGATCACGCAGGACTCGGTCACGACGATCGCTCGCGACCACGGTTTCGAGGTGCGCGTCGACGATCTCTCGCGCAGCGACCTCTATGTCGCCGAGGAGATGTTCGTGTGCGGGACCGCGGCGGAGGTGAGCGCGGTCAACTCCGTCGACGACCGCGCGATCCCGTGCCCGGGCCCGATGACCAAGGTGATCGCGAACGAGTACGGCAAAGCGGTGCGGGGCGAGATCGACAAGTACAAGGAATGGTGCGAGCTCGGTATGAGTACCGAAGGCGACAGAGGACGTATCGAGATCTACGACACGACACTTCGCGACGGCTCGCAGCTCGAGGGGATCTCGCTCACCGTCGAGGACAAGCTCCGGATTGCCGAGCAGCTCGACTGGCTCGGCGTCCACTACATCGAGGCCGGCTGGCCCGGTGCGAATCCCAAGGACGACGAGCTCTTCCGGCGCGCCCCGGACGAGCTGAAGCTCGAGACCAGCACGCTCGTCGCCTTCGGGTCCACTCGGCGGGTCAAGGGCAAGTGTCGACAGCGACGACACGCTGCGTCACCTCGTCGAGGCCAACGTCGCGAACGGTGTGCATCGTCGGGAAGTCCTGGGACTACCACGTCACCGAAGCACTCGGCACCACGCTCGACGAGGGCGTCGCCATGGTCGGCGACTCGGTCGAGTTCCTGCGCCGCGCGGGCATGCAGGTGTTGTTCGACGCCGAGCACTTCTTCGACGGGTTCGCCCGCAATCCCGAGTTCTCGTTGCGTGTGCTCGAATCGGCGGCCACGAGCGGCGCGAGCCACTTGGTGCTGTGCGACACGAACGGCGGTGCGCTGCCGCACGAGGTCGAGGCGCGGTCGCCGAGGTCGTGCGGTACTTCGGTACCGACGTGAAGGTCGCCGTGCACTTGCACGACGACGCCGGTACAGGTGTCGCCAACGCGCTCGCGGGCGTGCTCGGCGGTGCTACGCAGGTGCAGGGAACCATCAACGGCTACGGCGAGCGCACCGGCAACTGCAACCTCACCACGATCATCCCGAACCTCACGTTGAAGATGGGGTACGAGACGATCCCCCGCGACCGCCTCGACCGGCTCACCCCGGTGGCACACCACGTTGCCGAGCTCGTGAACATGCCCCTCAATCCGCAGGCCGCGTACGTCGGCCATTCCGCGTTCGCGCACAAGGCCGGCCTGCACACGAGCGCGATCGCGAAGCGGCCCGACGCGTACGAGCACGTGTCGCCTGCGATCGTCGGGAACGGCACACGATTCGTGGTGTCGGAGCTCGCGGGGAAGTCGACGCTCGGACTCAAGGCCAAGGAGCTCGGGCTCTCTCTCGACGGGCCTCAACTCGCCGACGTCGTCGAGACGTTGAAGCGACTCGAGCACGAGGGCTACCACTTCGAGGTTGCCGACGGCTCGCTCGAGCTCTTGATGCGAAGGGCCACCGGCTGGGAACCGGACTGGTTCCGAGTCGAGTCGTTCCGTGTGATTACCGACGACATCCTCGGTGTCGACACGCTGACCGACAAGACGATGGCGACGGTGATGACCGAAGCGACCGTCAAGGTGCATCTCGGTGGACGGCGGGTGGTGGCCACGGCCGAGGGCAACGGGCCGGTGAACGCGCTCGACACCGCGCTCCGAACGGCGCTCGACGGGGCCTTCCCCGCGCTCTCCCGAGTGCATCTCACCGACTACAAGGTGCGCGTGCTCGACACCAGCAAGGGCACGGGCGCCGCGACCCGCGTGTTGATCGACTCGTCCGACGGCGACGCCACCTGGACCACGATCGGCGTCAACGAGAACATCATCGAAGCCTCCTGGCAGGCGCTGCTCGACTCGATCCACTACGGGTTGCTGCGCGCCGAGGTCGCCGGCCCCTGACCAACCAATAGTCGAGCCCGCGAGCGCCCCGAGTATTGTCGAGGTCCGTGCCGACCGATCCCTTCGTACCGCCCGACCCGAGTGCGCGGCCGCGCCAGCAGCAGAACCTGCCTCCGGGTGTCGCGTTGCCGCCGGCGAACGACTGGCGCTCGGACCGCCCGGGCGATCTTGGCCCCGGGCAACCCGAGGGCGCGCTCCTCGGGCGACCGGGTCCCAACGTCGGCTACGCCTACACGCTTGCCCAGCGGGCCAAGGACCGGTTGCGGCTCGGCCCCTACGAGCACGCCCACGATGCGGTCGCGGTGGTCGCCGAGGTCGCGGGCAAGCGCGCCGCCCAGTTCGGACGGGCGCCCATGATCGGCGACATCGATCTCGCGATCGCGGTGCTCGGCTACGACGGGAGCGCCACCGAGGACTTCGTCAAGGCGCGCTCCGCGCTCGTACACGAAGCGAGTCATGAATACCGGCGGCGCCGGGCTCTGGTCGACGCGGTTCCGGACGCGCTGCTGCGGGCCCGGTCGCCCCACGCGGCCGACATCGCCTCGTGGCGGGCGTCGATTCCCGCGGTCGCCGCCTCGGGCTGACCGCACCAGGAATCTCAGCGAAAGGTCGAAGGAGTTGCCGAGCTTCACCCTGTCCGAGGACCTCGAAGATCTGCGGGCTTCGATCCGCCGCCTGGCCGAGGACAAGATCGCACCCAACGCCGCTCGCGCCGACGAGGACGAGCAGTACCCGTGGGACTCGTGGAACGCGTGGCAAGCAGCCGGATTCGCCGGGCTCCCGTTTCCGGAGGATGTCGGCGGCCAGGGTGGTGGCTTCCTCGCGCACGCGATCGCCGTCGAAGAGGTCGCGCGGGTGTGCGCGTCTTCGGCGTTGTTCACGTTCATCTCGAAGCTCGCGATGACGCCGGTGCTCGACCACGGCGACGAGACGCTGCGGGGCAAGTACGTCAGGCGGGTCGCGACCGGCGAGTGCCAGGCTTCGTACTGTCTCTCCGAAGCCGACGCGGGAAGTGATGTCGCCGGGATGCGCACCAAGGCGGTGCGCGACGGCGACCACTACGTCCTGAGTGGACGCAAGACCTGGATCACCAACGCGGGGGTCAGCGACTTCTACACGGTGTTCGCCAAGACCGATGCGGCGGCCGGCCATCGTGGGATCAGCTGTTTCGTGGTCGAGAAGGACTTCGCCGGATTCTCGGTGTCGAAGCTCGAACGGAAGATGGGGGTCCGGGGCTCGCCGACGGGCGAGCTCGTCTTCGACGAGTGTGTCGTGCCGGCCGAGAATCTCGTCGGCGAGGAGGGCCGAGGGTTTGCGTACGCGATGAACGCGCTCGACCGCTCGCGCCCACTCGTCGCCGCGCAGGCGCTCGGGATCGCGCAAGGCGCCTTCGACCTGGCCGTCGACTACGTGCAGGAACGCAAGCAGTTCGGGCGCAGAATCGCCGAGTTCCAGGGGCTGCAGTTCATGATCGCCGACATGGCGACGGCGATCGACGCGGCTCGCCTCCTGGTGTACCGCGCGTGCTCCTTGCTCGACGACGGTTTGGGCGGCACCCCCCTGACGGCGAGCGCGTCCTCGATGGCGAAGCTCTTCGCGTCGGATGCGGCCATGCGGGTCACCACCGACTGCGTCCAGCTCCTCGGCGGTGTCGGCTACACCAGGGATGTCCCGGCCGAGCGGTTCATGCGCGACGCCAAGATCACCCAGATCTACGAGGGCACGAACGAGATCCAGCGGGTCGTCATCGCCAAGCGATTGCTCGGTACGTGACCCCCGAACCGAACCCGGGTGTCCGGCTTCGCTTCTCTCCGGCACCGACAGGATTCCTGCATATCGGCAGCGTCCGGACCGCGCTCTACAACTGGCTGCACGCCCGCCACGTCGAGGGCACGTTCATCTTGCGGATCGAGGACACCGACGTCGCGCGCTCGACGCAGGAGTCGGTTGATCAGATCCAACAGGTGATGCGCTGGCTCGGGCTCGATTGGGACGAGGGCCCCTATCTGCAGAGTGCTCGGTTCGACACGTACCTCGCCGCTGCAACGCGGCATGGTCGGCGCGGGTCAGGCGTACGAATGCTTCTGCACCGAGGCCGAGGTCAAGGAACGCAACGAAGAGGCGATGCGAGCGGGCCGCCCCCCGGGTTACGACGGCAGGTGCCGTGACCTCACTGCCGAGGAACGGGCGACCCGCCGGGCGGAGGGCCGGCCCGTCTCGGTTCGGTTCCGTACCCCGAACAGCGGGCGCAGCACCTTCACCGACGTCATCCGGGGCGAGGTGTCGGTCGAATGGTCGACGATCTCCGACTTCGTCATCGTGCGGTCGAACGGCACGCCGGTGTTCTTCCTTGCCAACGCGGTCGACGATCTCGACATGCACATCACCCATGTGCTGCGCGGCGAGGATCTCATCGACTCGACCCATCGGGTGCTCGCAATCCGGCGGGCGCTCGGGCACGACGATCAGCCTGCCTACGCGCACATGCCGCTGATCCTCGGACCCGGGGGAGCGAAGCTGTCGAAGCGTCACGGCGCCGTTTCGGTCGAGGAGTACCGCGACGCCGGCTACCTGCCGGGTGCGCTGCTCAACTATCTCGCACTGCTCGGATGGGGTCCCGACGACGGCCGGGAGATTCTGAGCATCGAGGAGTTGGTCTCGGAGTTCGAGCTGGGCCACGTGAACACCTCGAGCGCCACCTTCGATCCGAAGAAGCTCGAATGGATGAATGGGGAGCACATCCGTGCGATGCCGCTCCCCGGCCTGGTCTCTGCGGTTTTACCGTTCGCGCGTACGCGATATGCCGAGCTGCTCGACATCCCTCGTTTCGAAGCCGCGGTGGCGCTCGCGCAACCGCGCGCCACCACGCTCGTGCAGATCGCCGAGCAGATGGCGTTTCTCTTCACTCCCGACGACCAACTCGAGATCGATCCGCAATCGTGGGAGAGGCTCGTGAAGGTCGAGCGAGCGGCCGACATCCTCGATGTCGTCGACGACTTCGTCGAGCAATGCGAATGGAGCGACCAGATCGATCCGCGCGCTCGGATCGAAGCGTTGGGTCTGAAGCCGGGAAAGGTGATGCACGTCCTGTACACGGCGATCGAAGGGCGCGGCCAAGGCTTGCCCCTGTTCGATTCGATCAGCATGCTCGGCCGTGAGTCGGCGCGCGCTCGCCTCAGGGCTGCGCGGTCGCGCCTCTGAGGTGGAAAACTCCGGGTGACCTGTCGCTAGAATGTGGCCTCCCTTACGGCGACCGGTGGGTCGGCGCAAGGGCACCCAATCGGGGGTGGTGTAATCGGCAACACGGCAGGTTCTGGTCCTGTAATTGGGGGTTCGATTCCTCCCCCCCGAGCGTCAACACGAGACCTGCCCCGTTCGTCTAGCGGCCCAGGACGCCAGGTTCTCATCCTGGTAACACGGGTTCGAATCCCGTACGGGGTGCCATGTGGCCCGAGCAGGTGCGCTCGGGCCACATTTCTTTTCCAAATTGTTTCCCGGTCGCGCGGTCACGCTCGGCGCGCACGACAGCAGCGCCGGGTCGGCACGATCTCGCGTCGGTCCGGGACGCGCGATGCCGCGTGTACACATCGTCGCGGTCGCAACATGTGTGCGTCGCGGTCGAGCGCGGCACGAGGATCCCGTCACCGTGCACGGTCAACGTGTCAGGTGCACCGACGAACGAAAGCGCGTCGCGCGCGCCATAACCGCTGGTCACGATGTTGCCAACGACGCCGCGTGCAATGCCGGGTGCAATCGCGCGCGCCGACGCGACACCGTTGTCATGTTGCTCGGGCGAAACACGCGCCGGTTGCGCGTGCCGTCGCCGAGTGTCGTCACGCACCGTCGCGCACGTCGATCCGCGCGTTCGCCGCACAACGCTCATGCGCGCTCACGTGCGTCCGCGCACAGCCATCCATCCTTGCACGAGTCGCGCAACGAGTGGTGGATGGCACGCGCTTTGCGTGGGCGATGCTTGACGTTTCTTCGTGAATAAGTTCTCATAACACGAAACACACGCGGTGCGTGGAGGTTTACGTGAACAAAGGCGAGCTCGTCGACGCGATCGCGGCCGACGCGAATCTCAGCAAGACGGATGCCGAGGGTGCGCTCAACGCGTTCATCAACTCGGTTCAGTCCGCCATCACAGCAGGCGAGAAGGTAACGCTCCCGGGTTTCGGGACGTTCTCGCCCGCACTACGAAAGGCAAGAACGGGTATGGATCCGCGTACGCGCGAACCCGTGCAGATTCCCGAACGCAAGAGTGCCAAGTTCTCCGTGGGCTCGAAATTCAAGGCCCAGGTACAAGGGTCGTAATCGCGTAGGGCGTGGGGTCGCACTCCCTCGCGCACCGAATGACTCAAGAAGTTCGAACTTCCCCGAGTGAGAGCTCTCAGGAAAGGTGGTGACCGTGCCTCCGGCTAAAAGGGCAACGAAGAAAAGGGCTGCCAAGAAGGCTCCGGCCAAGCGCAAGGCCGTGAAGAAGGCGCCCGCGAAGCGCAAGGCGGCGAAGAAGACCGTCAAGCGCAAGGCAGCGAAGAAGAAGGCGCCCGCGAAGCGCAAGGCAGTAGCCAAGAAGAAGGCTCCGGCCAAGCGCAAGGCGGCGAAGAAGACCGTCAAGCGCAAGGCAGCGAAGAAGGCTCCGGCCAAGCGCAAGGCAGCGAAGAAGGCTCCGGCCAAGCGCAAGGCGACCAAGAAGCGCGTTGCGAAGAAGGCTCCGGCCAAGCGTGCCGTGCGTCGTACGACGCGGAAGCGCACCGCGAAGAGGAAATAGCTTCGCGTTTCGGTGCTTCGAAGAAGGGCCCGGGCGACCGGGCCCTTTCTTCGCGTCCGGGTCCCGGAGACCGCCCGGTGGCCTGACCTCCGACGTCGCTAGAGATCGTCGATGCGGACGAACGGCTCGGCCGCGCGCAGTCCTGCACGCAGTGCCTCGGCGCGCGCGCTGGGCGTGGAGCTTGGCCGCGAAGGCGCGGCGCTGTTCGTCGGGTCGTTCGTGGATCGCCATCGTCGACCGCCACTGGCTTCGATGGGCGAGCAGTGCCTCGATCTTGCGATCGACGTAGCCGTCGACGTTCTCGACGTGGTCGACGTGTCCGGGCTCGAAACACAGCAACGTCGCCGGGCGGTGCGGCCCGACTCCCTGCTCGGCATAGAAGTGCGGATCGCGCGCGGCGACGATCCCGGAGGTGACGAGCAACCCGGCGTGGTAATGGTCCGGGTGGATCCGGTAGGTCTTCCACGGATCGTGTCCGAGCACGACATCGGGACGGGCCTCACGAATGACCCGGCACGCGGCGGCGATCGCCGGAGCGTCACTTCCGAGCTCGCCGTCGACGTAGCGCAAGAAGACGACGTCGGTCGCGCCGAGGATCGCGGCGGCATCCCGCTGCTCCTGCTCGCGTCTGGCGGTCAACGCGCCGAGATCGGCGTCGCCGTCCCAGGTCCCCTTGGAACCGTCCGTGCATACGCACATCGTCACGCGGGCACCTGCCGCGGCCCACTTCGCGAGCGTCGCACCGCACCCGAACTCGATGTCGTCGGCGTGCGCGCCGACCGCGAGCACGCGCTCCGGTACGCCGAGGTCGACGGTCGTGGTCACGACGTCGGAGTGCGCCGGAGCGCTTCGAGTTCAGTGAGATCGGCGGCC
This sequence comes from uncultured Actinomycetes bacterium, assembly GCA_963784845.1. GTDB lineage: Bacteria > Actinomycetota > Acidimicrobiia > IMCC26256 > PALSA-610 > PALSA-610. Next base: position 1,134,053 of record CAWASN010000007.1, read on the forward strand.
AGGTCCACGTCGAAGGCCAGCGACGGGTCGTGCACGATCCTCACGGAGAGCCCGCGCCGGCGCGCCTCGTCGGCGTGGCGGGCCGCCGAGTCCGGGCCGTAGGCGAACGTGAACGGCGTCCGGGTGGGGAGTGAGAGCACCGGAGTGCCGTCGTCGCGGTGGTCGGGCACGATGACTGCCACGGGAGCTTCGCCGTCGCCGACGACCTCGTCGAGCGATTCCGCCAAGGGAAGGTCGGCGTGCACCACGGCGTAGCGGCCGAGTCCGAGCGTCGCCGACCAGTCGCGGCCGGCCGCCGCGGCCGCGCCGAGCGAGCCCGGATCGTCGACGACGGCGAGCTCCCGGGCCCGGGCCCACGCTACGACCTCGGGGGCGCTGGAGATGACGACGACAGGCCGACGCCCTGCAGCTCTGAGGACGCATTCGGCCATGGAGCGTGCGAGGTCGGCGCGCTCCGGATCGGACAGCACCGAGGCGAGCCGCGCCTTGCCCAACGCGAACGACCGGAGGGGGATCACGATCCCCGCGTCGTCTCGGGATCGACTCGGCATTCGCTGCGTATGCTACCGGCCGTGGACGCGGTGTATCCCGCCGCGAAGGCGGTGTTCTTCCCTTGGTTGCGGCTCGGGTTGCGCTGGACGATCGAGGGTGTGTCGAACATCCCGGCGCGTGGTCCGACGATCCTCGCCAGCAATCACGTGTCCTACCTGGATCCGCTCACCCTCGCGTACGTCGCGAATCGTCGGCACCGGCGGATCCGGTTTCTCGCCAAGGCCGAGCTGTTCCGGAGTCCGGCGCTCGGTGCGCTCCTACGAGCCGCGCACCAGATCCCCGTGTCTCGCGGGACCGCCGACTCGTCCGGCGCGCTCGTCGGCCGCGGTCGGGGCCCTCGACCGGGGCGAGTGTGTCGCGGTGTTCCCGGAAGGCACCATCTCCGAGGACCTGGAGCCCATGCGGGCCAAGTCCGGGACCGTCCGGCTCGCGCAGGCGGCGGGCGTCCCGATCGTGCCCGTCGGGCTCTGGGGAACGCACCGGATCCTGACCAAAGGGCGCAAGCCGCAGTTCGCGTGGAGGGTCGCGCAGGTCGCCGTGGTGGGGGAGCCGGTGCACGTGGGTGAGCGCGAACGCCCGCGCGAGGCGACGCTGCGAATGATGGACGCGGTGACCCGGTGCGTGGCGCGTGCGCGCGAGATCTACCCGCAGCGTCCGGCCGCGGGGCAGGACGGCTGGTGGTGGCGCGGACCCGAGACGGTGAACGCACACCGGAGATCGGCATGACTCGCGTCGCCGTCCTCGGTGCGGGATCGTGGGGAACGGCGGTTGCCGCGATCGCGGCCGGGAATGTCGAGACCACCCTCTGGGCGAGGCGATCCGAGCTCGCGGCGCAGATCCGCGACGCGCACGAGAGCTCGACCTACCTGCCCGGCGTCATGTTGCCCGACCGGCTCCAGGCTACGGACTCGCTCGAGGCAGCTTGCACCGGGGCCGACGTGCTCGTGCTCGGCGTGCCGTCGCACGGATTGCGGGCGGTGCTGGGCGACGCGCGACCATTCGTCGCGCCGAACGTGCCCGTCGTCAGCTTGGCCAAGGGCATCGAGCAGTCGACGCTGGCGCGGATGACCGAGGTAGCGGGCGAGGTGCTCACCGGCCACGAAACCGCATGCATCGGCGTGCTCACCGGCCCGAACCTGGCGCGCGAGGTCGCGGCAGGACAGCCCACGGCGTCGGTGGTGGCGATGACCGACGCGGCGATCGCCGCCGAGATGCAGCGGCTCTTCTTCGCACCGACGTTTCGTGTGTACACGAACCCTGACGTCGTCGGGTGCGAGATGGCCGGTGCGCTCAAGAACGTGATCGCGATCGGCGCCGGCATCGCCGACGGCCTCGGTTACGGCGACAACACGAAGGCCGCGCTCATGACGCGAGGTCTCGCGGAGCTTGCCCGCCTCGGAGTCGCCATGGGCGGTGACCCGCTCACCTTCGCCGGGCTCGCGGGAATGGGCGATCTCATCGCCACCTGCAGCAGCCCCCAGAGCCGCAATCGTCACGTGGGAGTCGAGCTCGGCCGGGGCCGGGCGCTCGACGACATCATCAGCGAGATGAACATGGTCGCCGAGGGCGTCAAGTCGACGACCGCCGTGCTCGAGCTCGCCGCGCGCAATGGCGTCGACATGCCGCTCGCCTCGTTCGTCCACCGGGTGCTGTACGAAGGCGCGCATCCGGCCGACCTCGTGCCGGAATTGATGTTGCGCAAGGCGAAACCCGAGCTGCACGGCATGCGTTGAGGCGTCGGCGATGATCGGTGTCGGCACGCTCGCGAGCGGGATCTCGGCCGAGGTCGGCGCCGACGGCACGGTCCGCCGCGGTCAACTGTCCCTGCGATGGCGAGTACGTCACGGCAACGAGTGGTTGGTGCCCGGTCTCGACGTGCCCGTGCGACAGTCACGTCCGGATCCCGCCCCGGTCGTCCATACGGCGTTGCGCATCACTCATGGCGACGCGATCCAGCGCGTGTATGCCGTGGGCGACGCCGACGGCACGGCCGGCGGCGCGATCGTGGTCGTCGAGGTCGAGAACGACTCGCCGGAGGCGATCGCGGTCGGGTTCGTGGTCGAGTCGCCGGGCCGGGTCGTGTTCGACGAGCACGGGGCTGTGGTCGACGGATCCCGGGTGCTCGGCGCGGCCCGGCGCGCGGGCGACGTCGACGACGATCACGGTGTCATATTTCCCGTGCCTCACCGCACCAAGGTGCGCGTTGCGTTGGTGACGACGGCGGGCGACGTGCACTCGCTCCCCGACGTCGACGCAGTCGTGCGAGCGTGGGACCGCATCCTCGAGCGCGGCCTGCGTACCGAGCTCCCGGATCCATTACAGACGCACGTCGACGCCGCCCGTGCCGATCTGTTGCTCGCGTCGTCATCGCCGGAGACGTTCGTCGCGCTCGAGGCATGGGGGTTCGATGAGGAAGCGATCGCGATGTGGGGGTGCCTCTCCATGCGTGCCCGGAGGGCGGCTCGGCGCGCGTCGTCGCAGGCGCCGACGGGCTTGCTCGGTGAGATCCGTACCGCTCTCGTAGGTGAGAGCGGATCGACGATCGATCTGCTACCCGGGTTTCGCGGCGGCGTGGCTCGGCCAACATCTCGCCGCGCACGGCATTCCGATGCGCCGAGGCCCGTGCTCGTTCGCGGTCAGGTGGCACGGTGCGCGGCCGGCGCTCCTCTGGGACGCGCCCGCGGGCTCGACGGTGCGCGCCCCTCTGCTGGATCCGGCGTGGTCATCGAACGAACCGGTCGGGGAGGCCTTGCTCGCCGAGCCGTCGCCCGCGTTGTTGGCAATGGGAGAAGGGACCGGGCTCGCCGGCACGACGGTCGACGCGCCGGAGCAGTTCACGTGAGCGAGCACATCGAAGACCTCGTCGCGGCCGGGCTCTACGACCCGTCGAGTCCCGATGCGGCCGAGCGACTCGCGCTCTTCGTGTTCCTGCTCGACGAGATCGGCGCATCGATACCCGAGCTCGTCCAGGCCGACGAGCAGGGCGGGCTCTTGAGCTTCGCCGCCTTCCGCACACTCCGGATCGGTCGGGACGGCATGACCTTCGCCCAGGCGGCCGAACGAGCCGAGATCGACCCCGATGTGGCGCTGGCGATGTGGAGGGAGCGGGCTTCGCCGACCCGCGCCCGTTCGAGCGTCGCTTCGGGAGCGCGGACGTCGAGATGTTCCGGCTCGTCGCTCTCCTCGCGACATTTGTGTCCGAAGCGCAGGTGCTGCAGCTCATGCGCACGATTGGGGAAGCGATCGGTCGCGTCGCCGAAGCCGAGGTCGCGCTCGTGCGCTCCAACATCGAGGCGCCGCTGGCCGAGCGCGGTCGGTACCTCGACGTCGCCCGGTCCTACCGCGCCGTCGTCGACGAAGTGCTTCCCCGGATCGCGGCGGCGATCGACGCGATGCATCGCCATCATCTCCAGGCCATCGGTCGTCGTTACAGTGACGTCGGCGCGCCGCCGTCGCCGTTGAACGTGGTGCAGCTTGCGGTCGGGTTCGCCGACCTCGCCGGCTACACGGGTCTGTGGCAGGAGTTGGAGCCGCACCATCTGGCCGCGATGCTCGACCGCTTCGAAGCCATCACCGCCGACGTCATCACCGCGGCCGGTGCCAACGTGGTGAAGCGCATCGGTGACGCGGTGATGTTCGTGACCAACGCGCCCGGGATCGCGTGCGCGCTCGCCGTGGATCTCCTCGAGGCGTGCGCGGCGGCACGACTGCCGAAGCTCCGCGTCGGCCTCGCGTTCGGAGACGTGATGGTTCGCCAGGGCGACTTCTACGGGCCGACCGTGAACCTCGCCGCCCGGCTGGTGTCTTCGGCCGAGGCGGGCACCGCGCTGACCGACGCGAGCCTGCACCAGCGGCTCGCCCGAGTGCGGGGCGGCTACGCGTTCGCGGCGGCGGGCAAGTACAACCTGGCCGGCTTCGAGGAGCCGGTCGAGGCGTTTCAGCTCCTCCGTCCGTAGCCGGCCGTCGAGGCCATCGAGCAGGTACGTGGAGCCGCACCCAAGGGCCCGGCGGGCCCGCTCGCTCCGATCAGGGTCAGGCGGTGATCCGCAGCGTCACGATCTCGAACGGCCGGACGTCCACAGTGCCCTCGAAGGATGCGACGGGGCGGCCCCGCAGGTCGACGACGAAACCACGTGCCGGGACACCCTCGTGCTCGACGCCGACCGGCCACGGTCGGCGGAGGTCCGGAACACGCGCACGACGAGACCGCCGGGCACGCGTTGCACAGCCGACACCTCGGCTCCGTCGACGCGCAGCGCCGTGCCGGCCGCCGCCCGGCGGCGTCGCTGCTCGGCAGCGGCGCGGGTGCGTTCGAACGGGCACGAGGAACGCGTCGGCCGTGCCGTAGCAGTCGGCGGCGCGCCAGTCGCCGCTGTGCAAGAGCACCGCGTATTCCGCTCGTTGCATGCCGAGGAGTTGCGGGCCGTCGAGCGGATCCGGAGCGGCCGGCGGGATTCGGACGCAATTGCGGTTCGGTCCGCGAGAGGTAGCCGACGGCCCGAAGCACGGTGAGGGCCAAGCGCGCGACCGTCGTCGACGACCTCGTACTCGAGGAGGCCGTCGTGGACGAGCGCGAGGCCCGCGGTGCCGTCGGACGCGTCGACGAACCGCCGTGAGGGGAAGGTCGGGCAGGCCGAACTCATGGACTCCACCCTCCGCAGTGAGCCCCCGGTGCACGACCGCGAAGGCACATTCCGCGTCGGAGCCCGTTACCGGCGCGGGTAGCGGGAAGTGCGCGCGCAGCCGGTGGTCGCGCGAGTGGTTGTCGATCTCGTGCGCGACACGTACGAATCGCTCGCCGGGCCGGAGCTCCAGCGTCGTACGGATGCTCGACGGGGCGGTCTCGTCGCTGCGCCTGCCGCACGAACGGACGTCGCCGACCGCGACGCCGGCCACGAGTAATCGGCGTCGATCGTGAGCCGCGCCCGGACGGGTCCGCTCTCCGTCGTGACCACGCGCACTCGAACGGGCCGGTCGACGACGACGTCGACGTCGGGAGGCGAGTAGTTGTACGTGTCGCCGCCGTCGCCGCCGTCGACGAGCCGGCCGCAACCGTTGACTCGCAGACCCATCTCGTCGGGGCCGATCGTCTCGATCGAGTAGGTGCCGTCGGCAGGGTCGACCGTGATCCGCAGGTACTCGTTCGAGAGCTCGTGCACATCGTCGCGGGCGGCGACGATCCCCGGGGCCCGTCCGGGCGCCGCGCCTTGCGCGACCGTGAAGCACGACCAGCCGAAGCCCGCGATCTCGCCCGTATCGAACAGCACGTTGCGTACCGGGCGCGACCTGCAGCCGCACGCGCATCGTGTGCCCGGCGTTGGCGAGTGCGAGCAGCTCCTCTTTCAGCTCCGAGAGGTCGACGCGCTCGTCGGTACCGCGAGCCTCGTGCAACACGACGTCGTGCCGATCGCCGGTCCCCCCTCGTCGTTGAGCTCGTACGCGTGGATCTGGCGACCCGCGAACTCCGTGCCCCGCATCATGTCGAGCACCCAGCGGATCTTCTGGCCGGTCACCATCGTCTGGAAGCCGTCGCCGCCTTCGTCGTCGATCAGCTGCGCCGGATGCGTCGAACCGTCCGGACCGACGAAGTAACACGGACCGGTGCCGGGGACCCGAGCGTCGACGACACCTGAACGTGGCCGTGCGGTGGGGTTGATGACGACGGTCGCGCCGGCCGGCGCGCGCACCTGACCCGCGAGTGCGCGTACCGCGTCGTGCGTGAGGCCGTCGCCGATCTGGCGTGCCTCGTAGTAGCGAACGAGAACCTGGTCGACCACCTCGTCATTGCTGCACGCGCACGAGGAGTCGTGCGCGCTGTTCAACACGAGCTTGCGCCAGGCGATGTCGGCGAGTGCGTGCGGGTACCGGTCGGCCGGAAGGTACAGCGCCGACAACGGCTCGGCCCTCTTCTCGAGTGATCGTTCCGCTCGGGCGCACGCGCGGTGCACGTCGACCCGGTTCGAGCCGACTCCCATCAACAGGTTCGCGCGCGCTCCCGATCGCAGCTCGCCGCGAACGGTGACGAGGCCCTCCGTCGGTTGGTCTGCGAGATACTCGGGTAGCGATGTGACCGAGAACTCGTAGTCGTCTTGTTGCGCGTTTGCCTCGGCGACCACCCGGCCCAGCCAGGGCTGAGGCATCTGATGGTCGGTCCCGTTCATCAACAGCATGTCGCGCAACCGGGCCGAGCCGAGCTCGTGCTCGTAGTCACGGGCGCGCAGGACCAGGCGCTTGGCGTCGTCGGGAATGTCGCGGCCGTTGGAATACGAGCCGTAGAGATACTCGGCGCGCACGCGTGAGCCGTCGGGTGCCTCCCACCAGAACGCGGTCTCCTCGACCGCGGCGGGAACGCCGCGCCAGACGACCGCGTGCTCGAACCCGGCGAGATGGAGCAACTGCGGCATCTGGGCGACGTGACCGAACATGTCGGGGAGGTAGCCGACGTCCATGACTCCCCCGAGCTCGGAGCCGCGAGCGATGCCGAACTGGAGATCACGCACCATGGTCTCTCCCGAGACCATGAACTCGTCCATCAGGACCATCCACGGACCGATCGCGAGCCGGCCCGAGCTCGCGAGCCGGGCGAGTGTCGCTGCGGCCTCCGGGCGCACCGCGAGGTAGTCGTCGAGCACGGCCGTCTGACCGTCGAGCAAGAAGCGCGAGTACGACAGATCCGACTCGAGCATCGCCAGCAGCGCGTCGAGCAGGCGCACGAGCCGGAGCCGGAACGTCTGGAACGGCGAGTACCACTCGCGATCCCAGTGCGTGTGCGGGACGATGGCAACTCGCGTCGGCATGTTTCGACGCTAGTCGGCTCCGGCGAGGTTCTCCTCGCCCGCGATCCAGCGGTAGCCGATCCCCGGCTCGGTGAGTATCAGACGAGGGTGAGCGGCGTCGTCGCCGAGCTTCTTGCGCAGCTGGCCGACATAGACGCGCAGGTAGTTGCTCTCGCTCCCGTAGCCCTGCCCCCAGACTTCGCGCAGCAGGTACTCCTGGGTCAGGAGCTTGCCCGGATGGCTCACGAGGAGCTCCAGCAAGGCGAGCTCGGTGCGTGTGAGGTGCACCGGCGTGCCGTCGAGGCTGACACGCCGTCGGGCAAGGTCGATCTCGACGCCGTCGACATGCACGAGCGTGGGTGTGGGGTCCGACTGCGGGACCCGACGCAGGGTGGCGCGCACGCGGGCGAGTAGCTCCTCGGTGTCGAACGGCTTCGTGACGTAGTCGTCGGCGCCGGCGTCGAGCGCGCGGATCTTGTCGGCCTGACGATGGTGCGCTGTCAGCACGATGACCGGCATCGACGAGAACGCGCGCACCCGCTGGAGCACCTCGAGACCGTCGATGTCCGGTAGGCCGAGGTCGAGCACCATCAGGTCGGCGCTGCCGCCCGACGCGACGACGACGGCGTCCTCCCCGGTGGCGACGTCGAGCACGTCGAGATCGCGACTTCGCATCATCGTCCGCAGCGCGCGCACGGAGCGCGGGATCGTCCTCGACGAGCAGGATCGTGGTCACGCGGTGCGGGCCTCCCGCGGAAAGGTACACACGAAAGTGGCTCCGCCGCCCGGCGTGTCCTCGTACCGCACGGACCCGCCGTGCGCGACGACGAGTGACCGCACGATGGCGAGGCCGAGGCCCGTGCCGGAACGATCGGGACGGGTCTCGGCGCTCTGGAACTCCTCGAAGATGCGGTCGCGGGCCTCGAGCGGGACCCCGGGTCCATGATCGGCGACGACGAGATCGACCTCGTCGCGCTCGCCGCGGCCGGCGTGCGCGCCGACCAGGATCTCCGAGCCGGGGGGCGCGAAGCGCAGCGCGTTCTCCAAGAGGTTGAGCAGGATCTGCTCGGCCATCGTCACATCGAGGGAGACGGGCCCCAGGTTCTCGTCGACGTCGAGGCGAACCCGGTGGGCGCGGGCGATCGGGCGTAGCCGGCGGACGGCGTGTTGTACGAGATCTGCGATGTCGACCCGCTCCGGCTCGACCTCGAGCGCTCCGGCGCGGATCCGGCTCAGCTCGAGCGTGTTGCGCACGAGTTGCTCGAGTCGTTCTGCCTCGTCGGAGATCGTCTCCAGCAGCTCGCGCCGTTCCTCGGGCTCGATGCGCGACCACGACGAGAGCAGCGTTCCCGAAGCGGCCTTCACCGCGGTCAGCGGCGTCCGCAGATTGTGACTGACCGCCGACAAGAAGCCCGCGCGCTGGCGACCGACCTCGGCGATGAGTCGCGCTTCACGCACCTCGTCCTGCAACCGCAGTCGGTCGACGCCCGCTGCGAGCCCGGCGACGAGTGCCTCCAGCAGCTCGCGGTCGGCATTGGAGAGCGGTAGCGGCGCTCGGGCCAAGAGCGTGACTCCCTGCCCGTCGACGCGCACGTTGGCGTGCGCGGCTCGTCGGCCGCGTCGAGCGGTGGTCGCGCGGTGAGTGTGCACTCCTCGAATGCGAACAGGTCGGCGAGGGCCGCGGCGGCACTGTGCAACGCGTCGTCGACGTCGGCACCCTCGAGCAGTCTGTTCGTCAGGTCGAGCCGGACCTTTGCCTCGGCTTCGCGCTGCAACGCCGTGGCCCGCAGGCTCGACAGTCGCTGCACGATCCAGCCGACGAGCGCGGCCGACGCCGCGAACACGGCGAGAGCGACGACGTCGTCGGTCCGGTGGATCTTGAAGGAGCCGGTCGGCTCGGTAAAGAGATAGTTGAGGGCGAGAAAGCCGACGAGTGCGCCGACGAGGCCCGATCGCAGGCCCAGGGTCCCGACCCCGAGCACCGTCACCAAGAGCACGAGCGCGGCGACGGTCAGGTCGGCGTGCGCGGCCCGGGCCGCGCCCGCGACCGCGCCGACGGTGACGACGGCCGCCGTCACTCTGATCAGAGGCCGTTCGGTCAGGTGCATCCGGTCGACACGATCGCACGGATCGCTCCACCCGGGCCGCATTCTTGGCTGCCCCAGCCGGGCCGGGCCCGTTAGCCTCGTCGGATGCCGATCTACGCCATGCTGTCCACCCTCGGCCCCGGCGGTTGGGAGACCCTCCGCGAGAAGCCCGAGCGGATTCGAGAAGTGACTGCAGAGGTGGAAGCTCTCGGGCTGACGGTGCACGCCCAGTACGCACTGATGGGCCAGTACGACTTCTTGAACATCATCGAGGCGCCCGACGAGGAGACGATGGCCGCGGCGGCAATCATGTTGGCGTCGCGAGGCACGATGCGCACCGCGACACTCCCCGCGATTCCGGTCGATCAGCTGATCACCCGCCTGCAGGCCGACAACCCGAGCGCCGGGACGTAGCCCACCGTCGCGTGCCGGCCGGGCCTCGGGTCAGATCCACCAGGTGCTGCGCCGGTTCTCCTCGCGAAGGTCGGACTCCGGAAAGGGCACCGGCAGGATCGACCCGTCGGAGCGCCGCCGGACCTTGTACATCGGTTCGCCGCCGTCGTCGCGGTCGCCATCGAGGCGGTCCGCGACCTCGAAGCCGCGCGACCACCTCGACTCGAAACGGTTCCGGACCTCGACGCGGGTGCCGGGTCGCACGCGGCCATCGTACGGCGCGTGTCCAGCGTCGTAGGCGCGCGGCGCTGGGCGAGGGATGCGGCAAGGGATGCTGCAAGGGATGCGGCAAGGGATGTCGGATGCCGGGGGTGCGCGGCGCGGGGTGCTGCGGCGGCGGGCGAGTAGCGTCAGGCGCTGTGACCGCGCCCTATCCGACGCTGCGGGTCGAGCGGAAGTTCTGGGCCGACGGCGACCGCATCGTGGTTGGCATCGATGAGGTCGGCCGCGGCTCGTGGGCGGGCCCGGTGACCGTGGCGGCCGTCGTTCCCGGCGACGAGCATCTCTCGGGCGTGCGGGACTCGAAGCTGCTGAGCGCGTCGGAGCGAGAGGTCGCGGCCGCGCGGGTGCGCGGCTGGGCACGCGCCATCGGCATCGGCCACGCATCCCACGAGGAGTGCGATCTCGTCGGCATGACCGAAGCGCAGCGCCGGGCCGCCGGCCGAGCGCTCGAGCAGCTCGCGGCGCAGGGATTCACCCCGGACCGGATCGTGCTCGACGGCAAACACGATTATCTCGGCATGCCCCGAATCGTGCGTACGATCGTCAAGGGCGACCAGAAGGTGTTGTCGGTCGCGGCCGCGTCGGTCGTCGCCAAGACCACCCGTGACGCGATGATGGCCGAGGAGGCCGAGCACTACCCGGCCTACGGATTCGAGTCGAACCGCGGCTATCCGGCGCCGCACCACAAGTGCGCGCTCGCGGGATACGGACCTTCGGCGATCCACCGGCGCTCGTGGATCTTCATGGACTACTGCCTTTGGGGCGGCATCTCGCGTTTCGAGCGTCAACCCACGCTCTTCTCGGGAGCTTTCGATGGCTGACCCGGCATGGGACGCGCTCACGCGGCACGCCGACGAGATGCGCGAGCGCACGATCCGCGACCTGTTCGCAGCTGGATCCGCACCGGGACCGGATGCACGTCGAGGCCGCGGGCTGGTATCTCGACTACGCCAAGCACCGCGTCGATGCGCGAGACGCTCGGGCTGTTGCTCGATCTCGCGAGCAGCACGCGGGCTTCGTGCTCGCATCGACGCGATGTTCGGAGGTGAGCACGTCAACGTCACCGAGGACCGGGCCGTGCTGCACGTCGCGCTGCGGATGCCGGCCGGCCACGCGCCTCGTCGTCGACGGTGTCGATGTCGTCGCCGAGGTGCAGAAGGTGCTCCGGCGCATGTCGACCTTCGCCGATTCGATCCGTGACGGAAGCTGGATCGGACACACCGGGTCGGCCGATCCGCAACGTCGTGAACATCGGCATCGGCGGCAGCGATCTCGGCCCGGCGATGGCCTACGACGCGCTGCGAGCCTACAGCCGCCGTGACATGCGGTTCCGCTTCGTGTCGAACGTGGACGGCGCCGATCTTCTCGACGCCGTCCACGACCTCGACCCCGCCGAGACGTTGTTCATCATCTCGTCCAAGACCTTCACGACGCTGGAGACGCTTGACCAACGCGCACGCGGCACGCGCGTGGCTGGTCGCGGGCTCGGCGGCGACGAGCGGCGGTGGCGAAGCACTTCGTCGCGGTCTCGACGAACGCGGAGAAGGTGGCCGAGTTCGGCATCGACGCCGCGAACATGTTCGAGTTCTGGGACTGGGTCGGCGGCCGCTACTCGATGTGGTCGGCGATCGGCCTGTCGTTGATGCTCGCGATCGGGCCCGAGCAACTTCCGCGATCTGCTCGCGGGTGCGCACGCGATGGATGAGCACTTCCGCACGGCGCCGTTCGAGGAGAACCTGCCGTGTTGATGGGATTGCTCGGTTGCTGGTACCGCGACTTCCTCGACGCGCAGTCGCAGGCAGTCGTGCCGTACTCGCAGGCGTTGGTGAAGTTGCCGTCGTACCTGCAGCAGCTCGAGATGGAGAGCAACGGCAAGTCGGTGCGTGCCGACGGCTCGCCGGTCGACGTCCCCGAGCGGCGAGATCGTGTGGGGCACCGTTGGTACGAACGGGCAGCACGCCTACTTCCAGCTGTTGCACCAGGGCACGACGTTGGTGCCGATCGACTTCATCGGCTTCGATCACCCCCAGCCCGGTCACGTGCTCGGGAGACCAGCAGGACCTCCTCAACGCGAACCTCTTCGCGCAGGCCGAGGCGCTCGCGTTCGGTACCGACGACCCCACGCTGCCGCCGTACCGGGTGATGCCGGGCAACCGGCCGTCGTCCACGTTGATTGCGTCCCAGCTGACGCCGTTCGCGTTGGGTGCGCTGGTCGCCGCGTACGAGCACAAGGTGATGACGCTCGGCACCATCTGGGGAATCGACTCGTTCGACCAGTGGGGGGTGGAGCTGGGCAAGAAGCTCGCCCAGAAGATCGCGGGGGAGATCGCCGCGTCCGACGACGCCGAGCTCGGCGCACGACGCCTCGACCAACGCCCTGATCCGGCGTTATCGCAGCCGTTCCTCCTAGGCTGGCGGTATGGGTCAGCCGATCACCGTGACGATGCGCGCCGGCGCCGCCGCCGACATCCGTTTCTTCGAATGCAACCGTTCGCTCACGGGCATGGCCATCGAGGTGTACACCGCCGATTCGCCCATCGGTGCCCGCCCGCCCGACGTGCTCGCCGAAGCGCCTGCTCGACGCGGGCGCCACCAAGGTGACGATCTACTCCAACGTCGCGACCGTCGAGGCGCCCGCCGACACGTGGGCCGTGCTCGAGCCCAAGGCGATCTTCACGATCGAGCACCTCTTCGAGTTCTACGGGGACGACGCGGGCTGGTCGTTCGAAGCCCGCGGCATCGAACCCGAGGTCTCCAAGGTCCAATAGCCGCGGACTTCTCACGCGACTGCCCGGTTTGGCGGTGGTCGGAGCGTGCGTTTGCGGGTGATCCGATGCGGTGGGCCGAGGGTCCAGCCTGCGGTCTTGAGCCGGTGGTGGCGGTAGCAGAGCCAGCCGAGGTTGGCGTACGAGGTGGGTCCGCCCTGGGCGTGGTCGTGGCGGTGGTCACGTTCGAGGTACCCGCGGTGGTTGCAGCCGTCGATGTCGCACTCGCGGCCGTCGACGACCAGCGCCGTCATGACCTCGGCCGGGACGTGCCGGCCGAGGTGGGCGACGGTGAGGATGTCTTTGCCGTTACGGATGACGGCGGTGAGGAACGCGGAGCCGATCAGCGCTTCGACCCAGGTGACGTCGACGGGTCCGACGCCGGGGATCTCACAGATCTCACCGTCGGCGGTCCCACCCCGCGCGAGTGCGCCGTGGTCGATGAGGATGTGCAGTTGCACGTCGAGGCCTTGCGCGGGGAGTCGCGGGTGCGACGCGGCCGGCAGGGTCGCGGCGTTGGCATCGGGTCGGGTGGACGCGGCGTCGAGGATGAACCCGGCGACCGCGTCCGCGGCGTAGGCGTCGTTGGACTCGTGATCGGTGCCGGGTTTGCGGTGGCGGAAGATGCGTTGCACCTGCGCGTCGATCACGGCTTTGAGTTGTCCGCCGATCTCGGGTGTGTAGCGGAACTGTCCCGCCCACATCCCGTCGGCGTCGGTCCAGTACCGGAATGCCCGCTTGCCGTGCAACCGGTTCGCTCGCGCATCCGGATCTTCGACCGCGGCCCGGGCGGCGACACACGCGTCGCGCAACGGCACCAATCCCTGCTCCGCAACCCGCAACAGATCGGCTTCCGCTGCCGGGTTCTTCGTGGCAGCACCCGCGATCAGCTCCGCTTCACGAGCCGACAGTCGTCCCGCTCGTACCGCGGCATCGGTCGCGGGCAACGCGTCGAGCCGCTTCGCAGTATCGATCGCGCCGCGCACCTCGGCCACGCTCACCCCGAGCGAACGCGCGACCGACGCTGCCGCGTCGTGTGCGGAGGTGTTCGTCTGCGCGACCCGCGCCGCGACCTTGCCCAGCATCCCGTCGACGACCCGGCGGATCGCGCCCAGCTCGTCGACGACCCGCACCGCCGCTTCGGGTGACAACGCAGCCGCGTCGAACTCGAATGCGATCGAGTCGAGCGTGCTGCGGGTGGCGTCGAGCAAGGCGAACATGTGTTCGTATCATAACGACCGGGTGTGACGACAACGGGGTGTGACGACAACGGGGTGTGACGACAACGGGGTGTGACGACAACGGGGTGTGACGACAACGGGGGCGCGAACGCGCTTGCGGAACCGAAGCCGGCCTGCGAGCGTCGAACGGGCATGAGTCGACTCGGGTGGTCTGTGTCCCTCGTTGTCCTCCTGACGGCGTGCGGGAGCTCGACGGGGAGCGGCGCGGGTTCGACGACCACGACCGCCGCGGCTGGGCAGTCGGCCGGGTTGCGAGGTGTCGCGGTGCAGGCGATGGCGTGTCCCGCGGCGTCGTCGAACCCGACGCGAAGCCGGCGCCGATCGGTACGCCGCGCACTTTCCTGCTGTGCGCGCTCGAAGCGCCCGGTCGGCCGTCGAAGTCGGTGACGGTCGCCGCGGACGCCCCGACGTTCGCCCCGCTGGTGTCGGCGCTCTCGCTTCCGGACGATCCGACCGTGCCCGGCACGGTGTGCGCGCTTTACGCCGACTTGCCCCAGGTGGTGCTCGCGCGGACGGGCGCGGGCGTGTTCCAGGTCTCGATCCCCGTCGACGGGTGCAGGCACTATCTGCGTTCCGCGCTCACCGCGTTGCAGGACGCACGCGCGGGCTGAGCCACGCGACCGCGGCGATCGCGATCGAGAACCCCGATCTGCGCCCCGCGTCGGGCGAAACGGCGCGATTCTCGGCTCTTTCGTGCCTTCGTGACAGGGGGACCGTACGAATATTGCCCGACCGCGCCTCTTGCAGAGGCGAACATATGTTCGCTAGCGTCAGGACGTGGTCGCAGCCCCTATTTCTCCCACTCTGCCCCGGCGAGACGAGCACGCCCGGGCAGAGTTGCGGGCGGCGGCCACGCTCGCCGCTCCGGCGGTTCTGGCCGGTGACCGGCTCCTTGCCGTCGCCGGCCCGATCGGTCGACTCCTTCCGGCGGGTGGGATCCAGCGCGGCAGCACGGTCGCGCTGGAAGGGCCACCGGGCTCGGGGTCGACGACCATTGCGCTCGTTCTCGCCGCGGCAACCACCTCCGTAGGCGAGTGGGCGGCGGTCGTCGACCCCGACGGAACGGTGGGGGCACGGGCCGCGGCCGAGGTGGGCGTGGCCCTGGAACGGTGCGCGATGGTCCGGCGCGTACCGGCCGATCGATGGCCGATGATCGTCGGCGCCCTGCTCGATGGTGTTTCGCTCGTCGCGGCGGCGGTCCCCCCCGGCCTCCGCCCCGGCGACGCCCGCCGGCTCACGGCCCGAGCGCGTGAACGGGCCACCGTGCTCGTCACGCTCGGACCGTGGCCGGTAGAGGCAACGCTGCGTCTGCGCGCGCAGGGCCGCGACGTGTCGGTGTTCGCCCCCGGCGCCGGGTTGCTCGCGCCGGGAACCGGTATCGACGTTCGGGTCGAAGGAAAGCGGGTGCGCGCGCACGCACGAGCAGGATGAGCGCACGCGAGGCCGGCCATGGGGACGGCCGGGCCCGCCGCGACCAGTGGACGCGCGACCAGTGGACGCGCGACCAGTGGACGCGCGACCAGTGGACATGGACGCCGGACCGGGTGTGTTTGGTGCCCCGACTGGCCCGTGATCGCGGCGCGTCGGCATGCCGACGACGTCGGCGCGGAAAGCCTCCGCGGCCGGCCCGTCATCGTGCGCGAACGGGTGGGAAGCCGCGACCTCGTGCGTTGCGCGTCGTCCGAGGCGCGCGCGGTCGGGGTGACACGCTCGATGCGCCGTCGCGAAGCCGAGGCGCGGTGCCCGGACGCGGTGTGTGTCGACGCCGACGAGGCGAACGAGGCGCGCGCTTTCGAGGTGGTGGCGCGCGCGATCGAGACGTTCACGCCGCGTGTCGTGCTCGAACGCCCCGGCCGATGCGAGTTCCCGACGCTCGGCCCGTCGCGCTACTTCGGCGGCGACGAAGCGCTCGCGGAGAAGATCCGCGCCGGGGTCGCGGCAGTGCTCGGCCCCGACGGCGACGACGTGCGGGTCGGGATCGCCGACGGCGTGTTCGTCGCCCGGCTCGCGGCGCGGCGGTCGGTGGTCGTGCCGGCAGGCAGGTCGGCCGAGTACGTCGCGCCCTGGCCGGTGACGGTGCTCGACGACGACGATCTCGCCGGCCTCCTGGTCCGTCTCGGACTGCCGACCCTCGGCGCGGTCGCCGGCGTTGGCGCCGGACGCGGTGCTCGCCCGTTTCGGTTCGGAGGGCCGACGCATCCACGAGCTGGCGCGGGGGATCGACCCGGGGCCGGCGGTGCTCGTCGTCCCGCCTCCCGATCTCGTCGAGCGTACGGAGCTCGATCCGCCCGCGGAACGCGTCGACGTCGCCGCGTTCGCGGCCAAAGAGCTCGCCGACCGTCTTCTCGAGCGGCTGGCCGAGCGCGGTCTCGCGTGCACGCGTGTGCTGGTGGAGGTCGAGACCGAGCACGGCGAGCGGCTCACGCGCTGCTGGCGGCACGCCCGTTCCGCGCTCGGCGACGCGCTCACCCCCGGAGTGCTGGCGGAACGGGTGCGCTGGCAGCTCGACGCGTGGATCAACACGGGCGAGACCACCGCCGGGATCACCAGTCTGATGCTGACCCCCGACGAGGTCGTGCCCGCCGATGGCCGCCAACTCGGGTTCTGGGGTGGCGACCAGGTCGCACACCAACGGGCCGATCGCGCGCTGGCACGCATCCAGGGCATGTTCGGTTACGACGCGGTCACGACCGCCGTCGTGCAGGGGGGGCGTACCGCGGCCGAGCAGGTGCGGTTCGTGCCCTGGGGAGAGTCGCGTGAGGCCGGAACGGCCGCTCGTGGTCGGTTCCGAGGTCGCGGCGTGGCCGGGCGCGATCCCGCCCCCGTTCCCGGCGCGCGTGTTCGATCCGCCGCTCCCGGCCGAGCTGGTCGACGCCCGCGGCGACGCGATAGCGGTCAACGGCCGGGGTGAGCAGGCGTACGCGCCTGCGCAGGTGCGCTGTCCGGCGCTTCCCGGAGGCGGGGGAGCGGTGCGCGCGTGGGCAGGCCCGTGGGCGCACGACGTGCGGTGGTGGGACCCACGCGCGCGCGTCGGCGCTGCGCGCGCTGGCAGGTGGTGGTCGGCGCGCACGAGACGCAGCGCAGCGGCGCCCGAGGGAGCCCTCGAGACGACGTCGCGTGCATCGTGGTCGTCGAAGGTGGCCGAGCAGGGATCGAAGCGATCTACGACTGACACCTACCGAACAACCAGGAAAAGGCTGTGTACGCGGAGTTGCACTGCCATTCGAACTTCTCGTTCCTCGACGGCGCGAGCCATCCCGAGGAGTTGGCCGAGGAAGCGGCGCGCCTCGGCCTGGCCGCGCTCGCGATCACCGACCACGACGGCTTCTACGGGGTCGTGCGCTTCGCGGAAGCGGCGCGTGCCCTCGCGCTGCCGACGGTGTTCGGCACCGAGCTGACGCTCGGCGCGCACGGGGCGCCGAACGGGACTGCCGATCCGCCCGGCGAGCACCTGATCGTGCTCGCGCAGGGCACGATCGGCTACGCCCGGCTCGCGAAGGCGATCAGCGGGGCCCAGCTCGCGGGGGAGAAGGGCGCGCCGCGCACCTCGCTCGCGCAACTCGTCGACGCGGCCCGGGCGCCGGTGCACGGCCACGGCCCGAGCCCCGGGAACGATCACTGGTTCGTGCTCACCGGGTGCCGCAAGGGCACCGTTCCCGCCGCGTTGATCCGCGACGGCCCCGCTGCGGCCGAACAGGCGTTGCGCGAGCTGGTCGACGGGTTCGGGCCCGATCGTGTGCTCGTCGAGCTGTGGGACCACGGCGATCCGCTCGATCGGCACCGCAACGACGCGCTCGTGCAGCTCGCGATGCGCGTCGGAGTCGAGGTCGTCGCGACGAACAACGTGCACTACGCCACCCCCGCTCGGCGTCCGCTCGCGCAGGCGCTTGCCGCCGTGCGGGCCCGCCGGTCGCTCGACGAGATCGACGGGTGGTTGCCGGCCGCGCCGTTCGCACACTTGCGCAGCGCGGCCGAACAGCTGCGCCGGTTCGCGCGCTGGCCCGGTGCGGTGGAGCGGACCGTCGACATCGCGCAGGCGTGCGCGTTCGACCTGAAGCTCGCCGCGCCGCAGCTTCCCGACGCGCCGGTGCCCGAGGGCTACGACGACATGTCGTGGTTACGCGAGCTCGTGCGCCGGGGCGCGGCGGTGTTCTATCCGGAGAGCCACCCGCAGTACGCGCAGGCGATGCAACAGATCGGTTACGAGCTGACCGTCATCGAGCAGCTCGGCTTCCCCGGGTACTTCTTGTTGTTGCACGACATCGTCGAGTTCTGCCGGCGTTCCGATATCTACTGCCAGGGTCGTGGGAGTGCGGCGAACAGCGCGGTGTGTTACGCGCTCGGTGTCACCAAAGCCGACGCGGTCGCGCTCGGGTTGTTGTTCGAGCGGTTCCTCTCACCCGAGCGAGACGGTCCACCCGACATCGATCTCGACATCGAGCACCAGCGCCGCGAGGAGGTGATCCAGTACGTCTACGAACGCTACGGGCGCGACCGTGCCGCGCAGGTGGCGAACGTGATCACCTACCGGCCCCGCTCCGCGTTGCGGGAGATGGCGAAGGCTGCCGGGGTCGCGCCCGGGCAGGCCGACGCCCTCGGCAAGTGGGTCGACCGATGGGCGGCCGGTCCCGAGGCGTTTGGCGAGCTCACCGACAAGGAGCTGAAGGACCAGCGCCAGGTGACGCCCCGCAACGAGCGTCGCTTCGAGCGCACGTTGCGCGATCGCACCCGCGACGGCGTGCCGCTCGACGGTCCCGCCTCCACCACCCGCCCGCCCACGATCCCGCCCTTGGCGCTCGAGCTCGCGAGCGCGGTGATCGACTTCCCCCGGCATCTCGGTATCCATTCCGGAGGCATGGTGATGGCCGATCGCCCGCTGGTGGAGTTCTGCCCGGTCGAGTGGGCGCGGATGGAGGGCCGTTCGGTGCTGCAGTGGGACAAGGACGACTGCGCGGCGGCCGGGCTCGTGAAGTTCGACCTGCTCGGCCTCGGCATGTTGACGATGCTGCACCTCGCGGTCGACCTCGTGCGGGCGCAGGGCGTCGACATCGACCTCGCCACCATCCCGCAGGAACCCGAGGTGTACGACCTCTTGTGCGCGGCAGACACCGTCGGCGTGTTCCAGGTTGAGAGCCGGGCGCAGATGGCCACGCTGCCGCGCCTGCGGCCCCGCACGTTCTACGACCTCGTGGTGGAGGTCGCGCTCGATCCGCCCCGGTCCGATCCAGGGCGGTTCGGTGCACCCGTACCTGCGGCGCCGCAACGGCGAGGAGGAGGTCACGTACATCCACCCGCTCACCAAGCCGTGTCTGGAAAAGACGCTCGGGGTACCGCTGTTCCAAGAACAGCTCATGCAGCTCGCGGTCGACTGCGCGGGTTTCACCGCGGCCGAGGCCGACCAGCTCCGGCAGGCGATGGGTTCGAAACGCAGCCAGGCGCGGATGGAACGGATGCGCGAACGGCTGATGGCGGGGATGGCCGAACGCGGGATAACCGGCGAGACCGCCGAGGAGATCTACACGAAGCTGCAGGCGTTCTCGAGCTTCGGTTTCCCCGAGAGCCACTCGGTGAGCTTCGCCTATCTCGTCTATTCGAGCTCGTGGATCAAGTACCACTACCCGGCCGAGTTCGCGGCGTCGTTGTTGAACGCGCAGCCTATGGGGTTCTACTCACCGCACTCGATCGTGCGCGATGCTCGCCGGCACGGTGTCCACGTGCTCGGTCCCGACCTGAACGCGTCGATGCGCGACGCAACGCTCGAACCGCGCCCGCTCGACGTCGAGCCCATCGGTCGTCCGTTGCGCGGGTTTCATGCGGAGCCGTCGCACCTCGCGGTGCGGCTCGGCCTGCGCAGTGTGCGCGGCTTGCACGACGCGCTGCTCGACCGCATCGACGACGAACGGGTGGAGCGTCGCTTCACCGACCTCGAGGACTTCGTGCGCCGGTACGGGCGCGACCGTCGACCAGGTCGAGGCGTTGGCGACTGCGGGCGCGTTCGAGGGGTGCTTCGGTCAGTCGCGACGTTCCGCGCTCTGGGCCGCAGGCGCGCTCGGTACCGCTCGACCGAATGCGCGGCGCGATGGTTCGGTCGTCGAGACGCTGCCCGGCGTCCTCACGGGCACCGACGCGCCCGCGCTTCCGGGCATGACCGAGATGGAGACCGTGTACGCGGATCTGTGGGCGATGGGTCTGAGCGTCGGCAAGCATCCGACCGAGTTCGTGCGCGAAGAGCTGGCCCGCCAGGGGGTCGTGACGAGCGCGCAGCTGCGTGAGCTACCCGATCGCTCGGTGGTCGAGGTGGCGGGCGTCGTCACGCACCGTCAGCAACCGGCGACGGCCAAGGGCACCGTGTTCTTGAACCTCGAAGACGAGACGGGTCTTACCAACGTGATCTGCGCCAAGGGTGTGTGGAAACGGTTCCGTATCGTCGCCCGCGGCGCGCCCGCGCTCCGGGTGCGCGGGGTGCTGGAGAAGCACCAGGGTGTGATCAACCTGGTCGCCGGCCGCATCACCCGCCTGCCGATCAGCCTCGCTGACGGCCTCAAGTCCCGCGACTTCCACTAAGGGGTCTAGCGGTTAGGGCGTGAGTCGGGGCTCCATCGGTTGCGCCAGTCGATGAGCTTGGCGGTGATGAGAGCGCGGTGACGAAGCAGAGTTGCGCGTGTCGGTGTCGTGTTCGGCGGTCGGTGTTGCGGCGGAGTTGCCCGTAGTTCGACAGCCACGAGTTGGTGCCTTCGACGACCCATCGCAGTCCGAGTTCGAGTGGTCGTCTCTCGGTGGGTCCTTTGGGTTTTCGGTGTTGGATGTTCAGATCGGCGAGTCCGTAGCTGGCGAGATGCCGCACGCGTTTTGGGGTAGTCGTAGCCGCGGTCGAGATGCATGGTGTCGATGTCGGCGAGCAGTCCGGCTCGTGCGACATCGTCAAGGGTTGGGCCGAGAAGGTTGAGCTCGTTGCGGTTGGCGCCGTCAATCGCCCATCCGATCGGGATGCCGTTGGCGTCGACGCGATCGACCACTTCCAGCCGAGTTTCGCCCGGTCCGTGGGGTTGATTCCGGTGCCTTCACCACCGCAGGGCGCTTTGTGCAATGAGCCATCGAGGGCAACTTCGGTGAGGTCCAGGCCGATGATTCGGTCGTAGGCATGGATCGCGTCGACGCGCAGTTGGTCGAACACGCCGCCGCCGCGATTTCGTCGCGTCGTGATCGCAGCGTGGTGTCGGATACTTGCCGTTCGAGGATCGCTTCGACGCTGACCCACGAGCAGCCCGTGACGAGTCGGATCAGGATCCCCCAAAAGCACAGGCGATCCACGACTCGGGGCCGGTGACAGCCCAACGGATGATGGTCCGGAATCGGTGGGATCAGCGGTTCGATCGCTGCCCAGACGGCATCTACCACTTCGGGTTCGAGCCGCGCGCATGATGACGGGGCCTCCACTGTGTCGTCGTGTTTGGGTCGCACTCGGGATCAAACCCGAGCCAACCCGACGACCGGTGGATGGCACCTACTTCGCGCGGCCCTAAGTGTTGTCCGCCCGCATCTCGAGGAACAGCGCACGTGTAATCATCGAAACCCATGGAGGCAAGCTGGAGGATCTCGTCCAACTGGACGACCGCGCGGTCCCCACAATGCGTTACTGGATCGACGTACGGGCACACTGTCGCTCCACATCGGGCGATACATGACTACAGCTCGGGACTACCCGCCCAGCGCGCAATCAGGCAGCATGCGTGGATGTCAGACGCTCGTGTGGTGGGTACTGGTGAGATTCTCGGCGTTCACCACGTCAAGATCCCGGTTTCGGACCTCGTGCGAAGCCGTGCATGGTACGAACGGGTCTTCGATCTGGAACCTCTCACGGAGTTTCGAGACGACCACGACGGCGTCGTCCGAGGCGTCTCGTACCGAGCGAAAGGCGACCTCTCGCTCGCGTTGCGCGAGAACGGCAAGGCAGCAAGAGGTGTCGCGGGCTTCGACTTCTTCGCGATCATGTTGCACGGGCGACCGGATATTGAGACTTGGGCAAGGCGCCTCGATGAACTTGGTGTCGCCCATTCCGACATCATCGAAGCGACGATCGGATTCCTGTTGATATTCGAGGATCCCGACGGCATCCAGCTTCGCTTCTACACGTTGGACGAACACGGGGCCGATCCCGAGGGACGCTGTCCGCGTGCGGCCGTAACTGCCGATCTGCTCGCCGTCGTGGCGTTCTCGCTCTGGCTACATAGCTTGACACTGGTGTGTCTCGGACTGACGTCCCTCGGTCCTGGGTGTTTCGCCTCAGCTCGACCTCGACGGCCTGAACGCGGCGATGGAGGGCAAGGCGTGGAACAACGATGTCAACTCGCTGATCGACGAGGACCCGCGGACGCAAGAAGAACGGGACCGGCGCCGGGAACCCCTCGTTCGAGAACTCCTAGGCAGTGACGGTGACGTCCGCGGTGGTGGGCCCGTCGTTTTAGGCCTGCCGCGCGTACGTCCAGTGGCCGCCGGCCGCGATCGTATGATTCCCCACCTCGCCGGGAGCACCGCGGAGCTAGCTCGTCAAGGGCTATTCGACAACGGGCGTCGGCCACGCGCGAAGTGCGAGACTGCGGAAATGACCGCCACGATCGGGCCGTGCATTTCTGCCGATTCGCACATCACCGAGCCGCCGGGGACCTACGTCGATCGCATCGACCCCGCGTATCGCGATCGGGCGCCGCGACTGCAGCATCACGACGTGCTCGGCGACGTGATGTTGATCGACAACGGCAAGAGTCTGGTGCCGTTCTGGTTGGTCGCGGCCGCGGGCCGTCCGACCGAAGAGGTCCGCCTCGACATCGACAAACGGTTCGGCGATCTGTGGCCGGGGGGTTGGGATCCCGTGGCCCGGCTCGCCGACCAGGACACCGACGGCGTGGTGGCCGAGGTCATCTACCCGTCGGTCGGCATGCTGCTCTGCAATCACCCCGACGCCGAGTACCAACGCGCGTGCTTCCACGCGTACAACCGCTGGATCGCGGAGTTCTGCGAGACCGCGCCCGAGCGGCTCGTCGGTCTCGGTCAGACCGCGCTCGTGACCCCCCAAGACGGCATCCGCGACCTCGAGGAGATCAAACGCCTCGGGCTGAAAGGCGTGATGCTGCCCGGGTTCCCGCCCGAAAAGGACTACGACGACCCGATGTACGACGAGCTCTGGGACGCGATCGTCGACCTCGGGCTGCCTCCGTCGTTCCACATCCTGACGAGCCGCACCGATACGCCGGGTGCCGACACGGTACGGGGCCCGAAGCTCAACAGCTTCATGAGCATCGTGCGGGGTAATCAGGACATCATCGGCACGCTCATCTTCGGCGCCGTCTTCGAACGTCACCCCGACCTGCGGGTGGTATGTGTGGAGGCCGATGCAGGATGGGCGCCGCACTGGATGTACCGCGCCGACCACGGCTACGACCGTCATCGCCACTGGCTCACTGCCGGAGAGCTGACGCGTCGCCCGAGCGAGTGGTTTGCCGACAACGTCTACCTCACGTTCCAAGACGACTGGGTCGCGTTCCGTACCGCGGATCTCATGAACCCGGACCGTCTGATGTGGGCGAACGACTTCCCCCACAGCGACGCAACTTGGCCCCACAGTCAGCAGCTCCTCGCGGAGCACGCGATGCAGCTCGACGATGGCGCGCGCCGACGCATCCTGCACGACAACGTCGCCGAGCTGTACGGGCTGACCGTCTGAGCGGGACCACCCGACTCAGCGCCGCCGACCGTCGTGAAGCGAACGACTACCGGGCGGTGCGTAGCTCGGCGCGCCGATGCTGCGCCAGGGAGAGCAGCACGAAGCGCATGATCCGATCGCGATCCGACTCGCGGACGAGCGTGAACTCGACCCGGGTCAGCGGCTTGCCGATCGTGGGCAACTCTTCTCGAGGCAGGACGCGCCCGATGAGCGTGACCGGCGTGTCGTCGTCGAACGCGAGCGAGATCGCGATCGTGGCACCCTCGGGAGGCGTGAGGTCGGTGAGAATCGAGCAGCCGCCGCCGCCGAGGTCGCGCACCTCACCGTCGAACGCGCTCCAGGCATGGGTCTCGAGGTCGAGGACCGTGCAGCTCAGCGCCACGTGCCGCAGCACGCGTGCGTACGCGCGCCGTTGCACGGCGGAGTCGTCGTCGGGTGTGCCGATCACCAGGCGGGTCGCACCGCTGCGGACGACGGGTACATGGATCAGATAGACGCTGAAGCGGCCCAGGCAGGTGAGATGGACTTCGTCGAGCGCTGACCACTCGTCGGGCAGATTCTCGTCGTCGTCGGCCGCCAATGTGACGCGGCCCTCCTGGACGAGGTCGACCGTCATCCGCCGCGGCGGGTCGTCGGGTGTTGTGGCCACGAGCACAGGCTGGCCGACCTCGAGGAGGGGAGACCTCACGCCCTCTGCATCGGCAACAACCGGCCCCTTCGGCAGGAAGTGGGACGAGGCAGGTCCACGGCGGGTTACCCTGGCGGGGTTCCGGAGGACTTCAGATGGCTGACCCGCCCAGTTCCTCATGCCTCGGTCGTCGCGTCGTACGGGCGCGCGCTTCGTCGCGTTCCTCCGCGCGGACATCTCCGGAGTCCGTGCGGGTTTCGTCGCGCTCCTGATCTCTTCGGGTGGCGACCTCGTCACCGGCGTCACGTTCGCCACGATCAGCAACACCCTGGCGTTGCTCCCCGGCCTGGTGGTGCTGATCCCGGCCGCGATCGGGATGCGGGGAAACGTCTTCGGCGGGCTCGGCAGCCGCCTCGGCACCATGATCCACACCGGTACGTTCAGGATCTCGGGCCGGGTCGACACCGAGGTCGGCCAGAACATGTCGGCGGCGATCCTCTCGTCGCTGTCGACGGCGGCGCTGCTCGCGGTGCTGGCCAAGCTGATGTGCGAAATGCTCGTCGGCGGCACCTCGATCTCGATCGCCGACTTCATGGTGGTGTCGGTCGTCGGTGCGATCCTCTCGTCGATCGTCGTGCTGGTACTCACCGTTGCCGTCGCGGGATTCTGCGCGCGTCGCGACCTCGACCTCGACAACGTCGCCGCCCCGATCGTCACTGCCGCGGGCGACATGGTGACGCTCCCGAGCCTCTTCCTCGCCACCTACCTGCTCGGGATCCATCTCCTGACGCCGATCATCGCGATCTCGTGCGCGGTGATCGGGGTCGGCGCCGCGGCGGTGGGCCTCCGGGCGCGGGTCATGCCGATCCTGCGCCGGATCGTGATCGAGTCGCTTCCGATACTCGCGCTCGCGGGCGTGGTCGACATCCTCGCCGGCATCACCATCCAGAACCGCTTCGACTCATTCCTCAAGTTCCCTGCTCTCCTCGTGATGGTGCCCGCGTTCCTCGAAGACTCGGGCTCGCTCGGTGCGATCCTCGCGGCGCGGGTGTCGACGAAGCTCCACCTCGGAACGCTCGGCGAGAGCGGCGCGTCCTGGCGTGCCGCGAAGAACGACGTGACGCTCGTGTACCTCTATGCGATTCCCGTGTTCGTGTTCCTCGGGATCACCTCGACAGTCGTGGCGAACGTGTTGAACAAGGCGAGTCCGGGCGTGGTCGACATGCTCGCCGCGAGCTTGATCGCGGGCTTCTTCGCGACGACGGCATCGGTGGTCGTCGGCTTCTACTCGGCCGTTGCGACGCACCGGTTCGGGCTGGATCCCGACAACCACTCGATTCCCCTGGTGACCTCGAGCCTTGACCTCCTCGGCGCGCTGTCGCTTATCCTGGCCATCGTGATCCTCGGGCTGGCTTAGGGCCCCTCGAGGAGCCGGCTGCGGAGCCGGCGGTATCAATGGACGAACGACCACGAAATCTCAAGGCCATGTTGTCGGAGGCAAAGGACACCTCTGAGCTCATGGTCGATCTGGGGTACGCATCGTTGTTCTTCGGCGACACGCGTATGGCCGACGAGGTCCATGAGCTCGAAGAGCGACTGACCGAGCTCGTGCACGAGATGCGCGAGGTGTGTGTGCTCGCGGCGCGGTCCAAACGTGACGCCGAACAGATGTCGAGTGTGCTGCACGTGGTGGCGGCCATCGAACGCATGGGGAACGCAGCGGTCGACATCGCCCGCGTCGTCACCCATCACCTGGGTATCCCCGCTTCGCTCGTCTCCGACCTGGCCGGGGCCGAAGAGGTCTCCCACCGCGTCCGGGTGAGGTCGGAGTCGGCCCTGGCGAACCGATCGCTCGACGATGTCGAGTTGCCGGTCGAGGTGGGGATGCGCGTCGTGGCGATCCGGCGCGGCCGCGAATGGCTGATCGACCCCGACGGCGACGAGCATCTCCTGCCCGACGACGTGCTGATCCTCCGCGGCGCCCGAGAGGGAATCGGCGAGGTCCGGGAGCTCGCGGGGGCGCCGGTGTGGCGGCCGGCGGGCGTCGAGGAGGATCCGGCCATCTCCGACCTCGATCGGGCCGTCGACGTGCTGGTCGAGATGAAGAACGTGTCCGAAGCTGCGGTCGGGCTCGCCTACAGCGCGCTCCTGCTCAACGATCAGGGCCTTGCCTCTCAAGTCACCCAGCTCGAGGACCGGCTCGACGAGATGCGCGAGCAACTCGAGCTCTGGGTACTGCGCGCGAGTGCGGAGACGATCGATCCGTCGGGCCTGCGGGGGCTCCTTCACCTCGGAGCCGCTTCCGAGGAGGTGGGTGACGCCGCGCAGCAGCTGGTGTGGCTCGTCGAGCAGGAGGAGGAGATGCACCCGGTGCTCGCGGTGGCGCTGGGCGAGGCCGACGAAGTGTTCGTGCAGTACCCGATCGCGACCGGGAGCGCGCTCGACGGCGACATCGTCGCCGGTACCCAGATCGGTGACGACACCGGCTTTCACCTGCTCGCGATCCGGCGCGGCGGCCGCTACCTGTATCGACCCCGCCGGGTCACGCTCGCCGCCGGCGACGAGATTCTTGCGACGGGCCCGTGGGAGGGACGGGCGGTGCTCGCGCAGCAGTGTGGCTATCGCCTGGACGAAGACGACGACTCCTGAGCCGTCTCGAGCCCTTGCGCCTGGCCCGGTCGGACGAGCGATTCGACCATGGGTCCGCACACGTAGGCGAGGCCGGTCGCGAGCATGGCGAAGAACACGGGCTGCGGGAACGTCTGCGGTAAGCAGAACGCGGACAACATCGACGCGGTGATCGCCGCGAGCGCGATCGGCCTGCCGTTGCGGGAGCGCCAGACGATCGCTATGACCGCCGCGGGCACGAGGTAGTAGCCGAAGAGCACCGGCTCGAAGAACAGCCGGGCGAGCATGACGGTTCCCATCGCGGCGAGGAGCGTGTCGGTCGTCGGCCGCGGCGCGGTCCGCCGCGCGATCGCCAGCGCCGCTGCTCCCCAGGCGAGCCGCAGGAGCGTCGGGTTCGCGAGTTGCCGGTGACCGAACGCGACAGTCGCCCACAGCTGCTGCTGACCCAGCGCGAGGCTGGCACGCGTACCGGTCAGGCTCGACCACGTGCCCGTGCTCGCGAGCAGGAACGGTACGAGCACGAGCGCGGGGAGCGCGAGCGCGTAGAACGCGGCCAGCGATCGCTTCGAGCGCGGCGCGGCGAGCAGTATCGGTATTGCCGGCCACAGGGCCCACTGTTTGAACAAGACCGCTCCGGCCACGAGCGCGCCGACCATCCTCCAGTTGTCGCGTTCGGTGCAGAGACACGCGGCGATCAGGAGCGCGCACGCGATGGTGTCCTCGGGGTGAAACCACGCGACGGGTGCCCACGCCGCCACGACGAACACGAGGCCCTGGAGCACCCACATACGCTCGCCGCGCCCGCGGGTGGCACGTCCGCTGACGTACAGGACCGGGAGCATGCCGACGAACGCCTCGGCCGGGCCGAGCACGAGGAACAGGGCCGGGTGCCGGTGTGTGAAGAAGTAGTCGCCCAGCAAGTGGAAGTGGTCGCCGAACGCGCTGAACGGTGCGAGCAGGATCGGGAGCCCGGGCGTGTAGGGATATCCCGTTCGCCCCACGAGCGGCTCGTACATGTGGAAGAGATCGCCGTTCGCGATCGAACGCGCCGCCGGGAGAGGTGTCCAGACGTCTTGGGGGATCACCCACGCGTTCGCGCTCTCGACCCAGGGCACGATCACGACGCGGGTCAGGAGCACGAGCCCGGCCCCGACGAGGCCGAGCACGACGGCGGGGATCAGAGTCCCGAACGGCGCGGCGCCGGCGGCGTCGACCGGCGCGACTTCGGCCCCGCGTTCGTTCGGGTTACCGCGGGGGTCGGTCGCGGGGCTCACACGGTCCCTTCGGCGGGGACCGCTGCCGGGCCAGGCCCATGCGCAGATTTTCGTCGCGAACCGGCGCAAACCCGACCGATCCGGCGGGTCGGACTAGTGCGCGACGACCAGGGCCAGGACCACCGCGGCGACGCCGACGACCACCCCACCGGCGATGCCGAGCTCGGGGCGGCCGGCTTTGCGCGACTGCAACATCGCCTCCGCGACGAGAAGTCCGCCGATTGCGCCGCCGATGTGCGCGGCGATCGAGATGTTCGGGGTGAAGTAGTCGAGGACGAGATTGAAGATCAAGAGGGGGCCGAAGCCCGTGTCCCAAAAGCGGATGCCCTGTCGTTGCATGACGATCGTGGCCGCGGCCGCGACCCCGAACACGCCTCCGGAAGCACCGGCCGACACCGCGTGTGGGGTGGCGAGCAGGGCGGCCGCGGATCCGGACGCGACCGAGGCAAGGTAGATGAGCCCGAGGCGGACGGGGCCCGCGCCCGGTTCCAACAGCTTGCCGATGATCCACAACAGGATCATGTTGAAGAAGAGGTGGACGAAGCCTACGTGCACGAGCGACACGGTGAAGATGCGGTACCACTGCCCCTGGTGCACCAGCGGTCCGTAGAGCACGAGGTTGTCAGCGGTATGGCCGGTGCCGCTGAAGTTGGCGTCGCGCAGACCGATGACGATGAAAGCGGCGACCGTGACGCCGACGAGGATCTTCGTCGCGAGCATGTTCTCGTTGCGGGTGAACGCGCCGACCCGCTGCCGCGGCGTGGGGGCCTCGGCTCGCACGCAGTCGATGCAATGTGACCCGACCGACGCCTCCCGCAGGCATTCGGGACATGCGGGCTTGCCACAGCGGGTGCAGTGGCGTCCGGTCTGTCGGTCGGGGTGCCGATAGCACGTGACCGGCGGCGATTCCTGGGTCATAGAACGTTTCACGGTACCGGTTCGTGGCATGCGCACCGGCGCACCCGCACGCCCCCGGATCGGTAGCGTTGCGCGATGGGTGACACGGGACTCGCCGCCGCCTCCGCGCTCACCCGACCCGCGGGCCTGACGTCGGCCGAGGTCGGCGAACGGGTACGCGCCGGACAGGTGAACCTCGCCGACGACCGGACGAGTCGCACCGTGCGCGAAATCCTGCGCGCGAACGTTTTCACGCGGTTCAACGCGATCCTCGGCACGGCGTTCGTGCTCATTCTCGTGTTCGGCCAGGTCCGCGACGCGCTCTTCGGCTATGTCGTCGTGTTCAACGCGCTGATCGGGATCGTGCAGGAGTGGCGGGCGAAACGCACACTCGACCGGCTCGCCGTCCTGAATGCACCGCGGGCGCGGGTCGTGCGCGATGGCGACGAACGCGAAGTCGCGGTCACCGACGTCGTCTTGGACGACATCTGTGAAGTGCTCGCCGGTGACCAGGTTCCGGCTGACGGTGTGGTGCGTTCCGAAGCCGGCCTCGAGCTCGACGAGTCGATGCTGACCGGCGAGTCCGATCCCGTCACCAAGGTCGAGGGCGACGAGATCCTGTCGGGCAGCATCGTCGTCGCCGGCCAAGCCCGATTCCAGGCGACACACGTCGGCGCCGACGCGTACGCCCGCCGGATCGCGACCGAGGCGCGCCGGTTCACGCTCACGCAATCCGAGCTCATGGACGGCATCAACCAGATCCTTCGCTACGTCCAGTGGGCTTTGTTCCCGACCGCGATACTGCTCGCGTTCAGTCAGTTCCGCGTCCAGGGCTCGAACGCCGCCGCGATCCAGGGCGTCGTCGCCGGGGTCGTCGCGATGGTGCCCGAAGGCCTCGTCCTGCTCACGAGTCTCGCGTTCGGTGTCGCGACGATCGCGCTGGCTCGGCGCAAGGTGCTGGTGCAAGAGCTGCCGGCCGTCGAGGGACTCGCCCGGGTCGACACGATCCTGCTCGACAAGACGGGCACGCTCACTGAGGGGGCCATCCGTTTCCGGAAGAAGTTCGACCTCGCCGCCGAGGACCCGGTGTCGGAGGCGCTCGGCGCGCTTGCCGACGACGACAACCGCAACGCCACCATGAATGCGTTGTGCGACGCCTTTCCGGCGCCCGAGGGATGGACGCGTACCGCGGCGACCCCGTTCTCGTCAGGCCGGAAGTGGAGCGCCAAGACGTTCGGTGACAGGGGGACCTGGGTGCTCGGCGCACCGGAGATGGTGTGGGTCGACGCCCCGGCCGACGATCCGGTGCGCGCCGAGGCGAACCGCCTCGCGGGGAAGGTCAACGAGTCCTGTTGCTCGCGCGAACGGATGCCGCGCTCGTCGGTGACAGTCTGCCCGGCGGGCTCTCGGCGTCCGCATTGATCGTGTTCGAGGAACAGGTGCGGTCCGACGCGGCCGAGACGATGCACTACTTTGCCGACCAAGGCGTGCGGTGCATGGTGATCTCGGGCGACAACCCGCACACGGTTGGGGCCGTCGCCGGGCGCGTCGGTGTTCCCGGCGCCGACCGGCCGTACGACGCGCGTGAGCTGCCCGATGACGTCGACGCTCTGGCCGGCGTGCTGGAGGAGTTCTCGGTGTTCGGGCGGGTGTCGCCTCAACAGAAGCGGGCCATCGTCGGCGCGCTGCACCACGGCGGTCATTTCGTTGCCATGACGGGTGACGGCGTCAACGACGCGCTCGCGTTGAAGGATGCCGACATCGGGATCGCGATGGGGAGCGGCGCTCCTGCGACGCGCGCCGTGGCGCAAGTAGTATTGCTCGACGGGCGCTTCGCGAACATGCCCAGCGTCGTCGCCGAAGGCCGGCGCGTGATCGCAAACGTCGAGCGGGTGGCGAACCTGTTCGTGACCAAGACCTTCTATGCGATGTTGCTCGCGGTCGCGGTCGGAATCGCTCGCTGGCCGTATCCGTTCCTGCCTCGTCATCTCACGATCGTCAGCTCGCTCACGATCGGCGTGCCCGCGTTCTTCATCGCGCTCGCGCCGAACCGGCGTCGTTACGTTCCCGGCTTTGTGCGGCGAGTTCTCGTGACGGCGGGCCCGGCCGGTGTCGTCGTCGCGATGTCCACGTTCGCGACTTTCGCGGTGGCACGCCACTACGACGATCTCGCCGTGTCACGTACCGCGGCGACGATCACGATCCTGATCGTGGGGCTGTGGGTGCTGAATCTCTTGGCACGTCCGATCACACCGCCGCGCGCGATCTTGTTCGGTGCGATGGTCGGCGCGTTCCTCGTGATCCTCGGGATCCCGGGACTGCGCGACTGGTTCGCGCTGAACCTCCCGAGCGGTGCGGCCATGTGGACCGCGGGCGCGGCGGCCAGCGCCGGCATCGCGGTGCTCGAGCTCGGCTGGCAGGTACGGCAGTGGCGCCTGCCCCCCGCCGAGCGCACCGTGCGTTGGGCCTGGCGCGGAGTTCCCGGTCAGCCCACGGCGTGAGCCGCACGCCGTCCTGTCAGCAGTGCAGAGAGCCCGCGTCGGGCCACGCGATCGGGTCGACCGGCGGGGTCGGGGCCCCGGTCTGTGCCGGTCCCGCGCTGGACGGGTGGCCGAAGTCCTCGGTCAGGAAGACCGAACCGTCGGCATTGCAGTGCACACCGACACCGACGCGGGTGAAGCCCGGGGCGAGAAGGTTGGCGCGGTGGCCGTCCGAGTGCATCCACGCGTTGTGCAGGGAACCGACCGTCGTGCCCGGACCGCCGGCCGCGATGTTCTCGCCGACGTAGTTGTACGTGCCGAGCAGGTCGCCGATCGCGCTGTGGCGGAAGCCGTGGGACGCCATGTCGGCGCTCCACACGGACGCGTAGTTCGCCAGGCCCTGATCCCACGAGAGCGGCCCGAGATGGCGGGCGGCACGTTCGCTGTTCGCGGCGACTCAAGAGGTCGGCAGCCATCACCGCGGTCTTGGAGGTCGCGGGAGGGTCGCACTTGGGCGCCTTCGAGGAAGGCGAGAACGCGTACGTACGCGCGTCGGCGAACGCGATCCAGTATCCGAGGGCGCCGGGCGACATCGCGACCGCGACCGCGGGTGCGCCCGGGCAGGCATTCACTGCCGAACCGTAAAAGGGGCTGTTCGAGCCGAAACGGAACAGGCCGCCGTCCGCGGCGACCAGCGTGTATCCGACGCCGCTCGGCGCAGCCGCCATTCCGGTGATCGGTTGGTTCAAACGGATCGACCCGGTCGAACCGAAGAACGGGGCATTGAACGAGAAGATTCCGCCGTCGCTGTGCGACGAGCCAGTAGCCGCGGCCACTCGGAGTCGCCGCCATGCCGACGATCGGTTGGTTCAGGCGCATGCCGCCGGTGGATCCGAGGAAGGGGGCGTTGAACGAGAAGATGCCGCCGTCGCTCGCGACGAGCCAGTAACCGTCACCGCTCGGCGTGGCGGCCATGCCGACGATCGGTAGGTTCAACGGGTGCCCACCCATGGATCCGTGGTACGCGGCGTCGCCGAAGGTGAACACCGCGCCGTGGCGGTCGGTGAGCCAGTATCCGTGGCCGCTTCGAGTCGCCGCGATCGCAACGATCGGGTCCTGTGCGATTCCGGTGGCCGAGCCGTAGTAGTGCGTGTCGCCCGCGGTCAGGACGCCTCCGTCGGCTGCCGCGCGCCAGTAGCCCTTCCCGCTGGGCGTCGCGGCCAGGCCGACGACCGGCGCGGCAAGCGGGGTGATCGTCGACTCGACGGAAGCGTTCGCGGCGTGTACCGGTGACGCGTCGGCGAAAGCGGTCGCGGTCAGTATCACGGTGACGGTGACGGTGACGGCGAGGACGAACGCCGGTGCTCGGAGCAGGCGCGGGGCGCGCCCGGGGCGCCACGCGTCGCCTCGAGCTTGCTTCATCAGGATCTCCCCGTACCGCCGCCCCTGCCTTCAAGTCCACGAGTCAGTTCGGCACGTTGCAGTTCGGAATTGAGGGGATTTCAGCGCGCGGACGTCGACGCGTCCGGCGGCATTCGCCCGATGGAGGCCGAATCGACCCTCGCGCGCGCGACCCGGGATCAGGGGCGCGGAGCTGTGCTCGTCGGACCTGCCTTGCGGGTGGTCGTGGTGCGCGGCGCCGTCGTGGCCGGCGGTGGCGTTGTGGTGGGGGTAGCCGGAGCGGCCGTTCCGCCGGCAGCACCGACGAGGACGGTGTTCTGCAACATCGGATAATGCGCCCGGTAGCGCGTCTGCACGGGCGGCTTTCCGGGCTGGAGGATCAAGCGGTCGAACTGCACGTCGTATCCCGTCTCTCCGCCCGCCGTCGTGTCGTGCTCGCCCGGAAGCAGCTTGGCGCACGCGTTGTCCGGATCGTCTGCCGGCTTCACGGCCGGGCACGGAACCAGACGATCGGTGATGGGTTCGACGTGCAGGATCTTCCGATTGGTCTCGGTCGCGACGCGGCCGTCGGTGTTGCCGTAGAAGGTGACGGTGATGGACGTGTCGCTGTAGCTCGTGCGGATCAGCACGCCGTGCTTCGTGTCATTGCGGAACTTCAAGTCGACGTACGGCCAGACGATCGTTGCTTCACGGCCGAGCGGGTAGCGGGAGACGTAGTAGTGGTGCGGCGAGTGGTCGACATCGACGTAGCCGCCGAAGAAGACTGCGTTGAAGAGCGTCGTGGTCAGCTGACTGATGCCCCCTCCGTAGTCCTGACCGAAGCCGTCCTCGGTCTCGATCGGTGCCTGGACGTAACCCTTTTGTGGGGTCCGTTGCCCGAGCTTTGCGTTCAGGGAGAACGTTTGGCCGGGGGTGACGACGGTGTTGTCGAGGGTGTCGGCCGCGAGGTGAATGTTGTGCACACGCGGTTGCCCCGCCAAGTAGTTCGTCGTGAACGTCGACACCTGACGGGTGATGCCGAGCTTCTGCGCCCACGCGGTGTCGTGTGCCGGGTGCTCGGTCGTGACCGTCGCGGTGATGGCACGTGTGCCGCGGAGGATCGTGTGTCCCACGGCGTCGAGATCGACCCGGCGCCCGTCACGCGACGGGACCACGGTGACGGCGTTGGTATTGCCGATGTCCCACGTCGCGTCGACGGCCGGTTGCTCGACCGTGCCGAACGCGGGGCCGAGCACGAACCGGAGCTTCTCGGAATCGATCGTCAACTCGAGCGAGTGGTGGTTGATGCTGGATCCGAGTGTCGGTGCGATCTGTGCCGGTTTGAGCGTGACCCGCTTCGTGCCGGCCGCGACGAGGTAGTCGCCGGTCAGGATCGTCCGGGCCCGGGCGAGCGCGGCCGCCACGGCTTCGGTTCCGATCCGCGGGTACACCGTGCCGACGGGGAGCGTGATGTCGTAGCGCGTCCCGCCCGCCAGCATCCGGCGAAGGGCCTGCTCCGCTCGATCTCGCTGGAGACCGACACCCGTACGCGGTTCGACCGCGGTCACCGCCGTGCCGGTCACACGCAGGCCGCCCTCGACGAGCCCCTTCTGCAGCGCGTTCGTCCAGCCGTCGAGCAATCCCGCGAATCGATCCTGGTCGTAACGCACCACCAGGGGTACGTCGTCGGGGCGAAAGCGCCGCAGGACCGTGTCGGTCACGGCACCGAAGAGGTTCGAGTGACGGCCGGCGCGCTGCACCGCCTGCATCGTCGCGTCCGCGTCGACCGTGAATCCGATGAGGCCGGGATCGGCGACGAAGCTTTGACTTCCGGCGTCGCGCGGATCCCCTCGGCGTCGAGGCGCCGGCTCAGCCGGTCGATCGTCGCGCGCTGCCGTCGCGTTTCCGTCTCCGCCGAGGTCCAAACCGGCGAGGTGCACACCCGGTAGGACGGAGCCGGAGTAGTAGGCATGCTCCGCGACCGACGCCAGCACGAGCAACCCGGCGATTCCGAGTACGGCCGCGGCGGCGATGAGTAGCACCCGTCGGCCTTTCGAGCCAACGACCCGTGCCACTTCCGTCATCGGCGGCAGGCTACCGAAAGAGGGAAGAATGGCGGCATGCGCGACGAACTCCGTAGCGGTCTGAACGCGCTCGGCGCGTCGGACGACGATATCGATCGAGCCGAGGCGCAAGGATGGCTTCCGTTGCTCGCGTTCGAACGGACGTTGTTTCCCGGCGCGCATCGCTACGACCTCGCCGCGCTCGTCGAGGCGGCGGGTATCGACGAGGATCTCGCCCGCGGGCTGTGGCGCGCGGTCGGGTTCCCGGATGTGCCGGCGGGCTTCGCGGCGTTCACCGATCGCGACGTCGAGGCCGCGCGCCTTGTGCTGCGCGCAGGCGCCCGACGCGCGACATCGAGCACGGGACGTTGCTGCAACAGGTCCGGGTCATCAGTGGCGCGCTCGCGCGGGTCGCGTCCGTAGAGGCCGACGGCTTCACCGACCTGCTCGACGAGATGAGGGCCGACGGAATGTCCGACGACGAGATCGCGCTCGGGATCCTCTCGGATACTCGCCTCGACGAGGTCGGTGTCTTGATCGACTACGTGCACCGATTGCAGCTCCGGGCGGCCGTGTGGCGCCGCAGTGTTCTCGCCGCCGAACCCGATATCGCGGTGGCGGTGGGATTCGCCGATCTCGCGGGTTACACGGCGCTGAGCGCAAAGCTCGATGCGATGGAGTTGTCGGAGCTGGTCGGCCGGTGGGAGGCCGTCGCATACGACGCGGTCGCCACGAGCGGCGCGCGGGTCGTGAAGACCATTGGCGACGAGGTCATGTACGTAGGACTCACCGACGAGGCGGTCGCGGCGTCGCTGGCACTGCGCGACGCCGCCCTCGAAGCCGGACTGCCACCTCTGCGGATCGGTCTCGCCGCCGGTCCTGTCGTGTCTCGCGACGGCGACTACTTCGGCCCGGTCGTCAACCTCGCGAGCCGCCTCTCCGAACTGGCGGCTCCCGGAGAGATGCTGGTGCCGGGCACGTTGCACGACGAGCTGCGCGCCGGACCGAGCGGTGCCCTGCGCTGGGTCTCGAAGGGAACCCGGCAGGTGCGCAGCATCGGTCCGGTGGAGGTCTTCGCGCTGGAGCGCAGCGGGTAGCGTGCCCAGGGTGACCGAGGAACGCCTGAGCCTGCTGCAAGTCCACGCGCACCCCGACGACGAAGCGTCCAAAGGGGCCGGCACCACCGCCAAGTATGCGGCCGAAGGTGTGCACAACGTGCTCGTGTGTTGCACCGGTGGTGAAGCCGGGGACATCTTGAACCCGGCGGTCGAGTACCCCGGTTCGCCGGAAGCCATGTACGAGCTGCGCATGGCCGAGCTCGCCGAGAGCGTCGCGCGTGTTGGGCTACGGAGCGCTGCACATGCTCGGCTATCGCGACAGCGGCATGCCGGATACCGACGACAACGCCCGTGCCGACAACTTCGCCAACGCACCACTCGAAGAAGCGGTCGGTCGTCTCGTAGCGATCATCCGCGAGGAGCGGCCGCAGGTGATCATCACCTACCGCGACGACCGCAACTTCTATCCGCACCCGGACCACATTCGCGTGCACGAGATCTCGGTACCTGCTTTCGATCTCGCCGGTGATCCCGAGGCCTACCCCGATGCGGGAGATCCGTGGCAGCCCTTGAAGCTGTACTACGTGTCGTGGTCGATCGCGCGGGTGAAGGCGCTGCACGAGGCATACCTCGCGCGAGGTGAAGAGAGTGCGTACACCTCGTGGTTCGAGCGTGGGTTCGACACCGACCGCAAGGACGAGTTCACGACGCTGATCGACGTCGGCGACTACCTCGCGAAGCGGCGGGCCGCGCTCCTCGCCCATCGCACGCAGGTGGATCCCGAGGGGCACTGGATGCGACTGCCGGACGACGTCGTGCGTGAGGTGTTTCCGTGGGAGGAGTACACGCTTGCGCGCTCGCTCGTCGACAATCACCTACCCGAAGGCGAATTCGAGGACGACCTCTTCGCCGGCGTGCGCGAGCGCGTGCAACACCAGTAGCGATCATGATCGTCGAGTTCGTCGTCGCCGCCGGCAAGAAGGAGCAGGCTCGAGGTTGGGCGCAGGTCGACGGAAGCACGATCGTCGCCCGAGGCGCCGGAGCGCCCGCGCCGCCCGCCGACGTCACCTTCACCGCGACGCCCGCCGACGCGCAGGCACTGCACGACGGCTCCCTCGACCTCTCGGTCGGTTTCATGCGCGGACAGGTGAAGATGGCCGGCGATTTCGGGGCCTTGTTGCAGTTCCTGCCGCTGACGAGCGGGGCCTCGCCTCGCGTCGCGGTCGCCGAGTTGCTCCCCGGCTGAGCGTCAGCCGACCACCCCGGCCACGCGCAACTCCTCGATCCGCCGGCCGAGACCGAGCTCGCGCAGGATCTCGTCGGAATGCTGCCCGAGCATCGGAGCCGGTCCACCGAGTGGAGGGCGGGCGTCAGCGAACTCGGCCGGGTGTCGAGGTTGGCGCAACCGGCCCGCGGTCGGATGGACGGAGTCCTGGAGCAGACCGATCGCCCGCGCGTGCGGGTCGTTCGCGAGCTCCGTCGGAGCGAGCACGACGCCGCAGGGAACGTTGTTCGCTTCCAACGCTCCGATCGCGGTCGCGGTCGTCATATCCCCGGCGGCGTCGTAGCAGCGGTCCATGATCTCGCGCATCAGGTCCCGGTGCTGCACTCGCTGCCCGATCGTCGCGACACGCGCGCATCGTCGTGGCCGTCGACGCCGAAGGCCTTGCACATGCCCGCGAAGTCGGCATCCGATGTCGGCGTGCAGATTCCCCAACCGTCGCGGAAGCGGAAGGGACGGAAATTCCCGACGAAGCTCGACGGTTGCGAACGGTCGGCATCCTGGAGCACTTCATTGCCGGCCGAGTCGGCCCACAGGAACGATACGACCGCGTCGAGCATCGCCAGCTGCACGTGCGTACCCGCACCGGTGCGCTCACGCGCGAAGAGCGCGGCCGTGATGGCTTGTGCCGCGTAGAGCGCAGTCACCTTGTCGGCCGCGGTCTGGTTCAGGAAATGCGGATCCCCCGTCTGTGGATCGGCTTGGTTCGCCGCGAAGCCCCCGTACGCCTGTATCACCGTGTCGTAGGCACCCTTGCCTGCGTACGGTCCGGTCGGCCCAAAGCCCGACAGTGAGGCGTAGACGATCCGCTCGTTCACCGCCCGGGCCGACGTCGTAGCCGATACCGAGCCGTTCGACGACGCCGGGCCGAAAGTTCTGCACGACGACGTCGGCCGTGCTCATGAGTTGCAGAAGGATGTCGCGCCCTTCGGTCCGGTGCACGTCGAGAGCGAGCGACCGCTTGCCCCGGTTGCACATCTGCGCCAGGGCGCTGAGACCGTTGACCGACACGCCGACGTAGCGTCCGATATCGCCGAAGCCGGGTCGTTCGACCTTGACTACCTCGGCACCCTGGTCGCCGAGAAGCGCGACCGCATACGGTCCGGTGAGCGCGATCGAAAGATCTACGATCTTGATGCCGGCGAGCGGGCCGTCGGCGCTCATGCGTCGAACTCCGCGTTGCTCCTCGGCCGTCCGCCGGGACCACTGTACGCGAGTCCGTATCCGGGGGTGACGACGAACTCGGGGTCGGGGAGGGCGCGCGTCGCGGCGAGCCAGGTGTCGACGAGCCGGTCTTCGGCCTCGTAGTCGAAGGGATCGGTGAGCACGACTTCCTCCTGACCTCCGCGGGGGCGGGTGCTCGACGAGCCACTGCGCGGTCGCGGCGACCGCGCGCCGGGCCGGGACCGTGTCGCGATAACCGAGATCGGCGCGGACACGACTGATGTCGAGGACGCGGTGGGTGGGCAACGGCTGGGCGAGCAGCGGGCGAGCCGGGAGCGCGAGCTCGAACGGCATCGAGATGATCTCCAACGTGCGGCCGAGTGCCGTCGCGACCAGCTGAACGACCTGGCGGACCGACAGCACCTCCTCGTCCCCGACATTGAACAGCTTGCCCGCGGCCGCGTCGGGCTGCTCGATCGCCAGCAGGAGCGCATGGGCGAGGTTCTCGGTGTAGCCGTGGTGGTGCAGCGTGAGCCCATCGTCGGCGACGACTATCCGGTCGCGCCCGTCGAGGATCCGACGGACGATCAGCCATTCGCGAGGCGCGAGTTGATGCGGACCGTACACGTACGGGTAGCGAAAATGCGCCGCGCGCGGATGGTGCTCGAACACCGCGGCCTCGGTTCGGGCGATGCGGTATCCCTTCTCGTCGTCGCCCGGTCGTTGGACGACCGGCGCGTCCTCGCCGACCGGTACTGGCAACCCGGCCGGGTCGTGCATCCACGGATTCATCCATCCCCGTATGGCGGGTACGCCTCCTACCGAGACGAACTGGCCGACGCGGCCGGCGGTGAGCTCCGCGATACGACGCAGCCGGCCGTACATCGCGGCCACGACGTCGAAGGCCGCGTTGTCGAAGGTTGCCGCATCGAAGAACGCCCGAAGGGCGTCGTCGTCATAAGGGTCGGTATGGACGTGCGTGACGGCCGGTGGTGTCTCCGCGCGCTCGTGCGTCCCGCGGTGCATGATGGTGACGTCGTGGCCGCGTTCCACGAGGCCGCGCACGAGCGGGATGCCGGTAGGCCCGGTGCCGCCGATGACCAACACGCGTCCCACGGTGGGGACGCTACCTAGTCCCAGTCGAAGGTCGCGGCGATGCTCCCGAGCGCGGCCTTGGTGCTCGCGTCGCAGAGGGCGCCCCGGAGTCCGGCGTCGTACGCGGCTCGGGGTGAGAGACCGAGCAACTCGGCCGCGGCGTAGTCGCGGTCCAGGTCGGTGTCGAACATCGCCGGATCGTCGGTGCTGATCGAACAGACCACGCCGGCTTCCAGCATTCGGGGGAGCGGATGATCGGCGATGGCGTCGACGGCGCGGAGACTGACGTTCGAGATCGGGCACACGTCACACACCACACCGCGTGCGGCCAACTCGTCGAGCAACCCCGGGTCGTCGGTCGCCCGGATCCCGTGGCGGATCCGGTCCGCACCGAGCGCGTCGAGCGCACCGCGGATCGATGCCGCGCCCTCGGTCTCCCCGGCGTGCGGCACCGAGCCCAAGCCGCCTTCCTTGGCGAGGCGGAACGCAGGCGCGAACGGCTCGGGCGGGAATCCGACCTCGGGTCCACCGAGCCCGACGCCGACGACGCCACGGTCGCGGTACTTCGACGCGAGTAACGCGCGGTTTCCAGCGCGGCGTCGAGCGGGAAGGTTCGGGGGATGTCCGGCGTCAGGCGCACCTCGACACCTGTCGTGGCTTGCGCTTCGGCCGCGCCGTCGCAGAAGCCGGAGAACACCTCGTCCCACGACGCGCCACCGAGCACGCGTTCGGCGGGCGTGAAGATGCCTTCGACGTACACCGCGCCGTGCGCGGCCGCCTCGCGCGATACGCCAAGACCACTTGGCGGAAGTCGACCTCGGTCCGGATGACGCTCGTCGTCATCAGCCACAGCTCGATGAAGTGGTCGAAGTCGCGGAAGCGGTAGAGCTCGGCGAGCTCCACCGCGTCGTGAGTGGGGAGGGTGAGGCCGTTGCGTTCGGCGATCTCGATGAGGGCCGCCGGTCGCACCGCGCCTTCGAGATGGACGTGCAGCTCGATCTTCGGTGTCGGACTCTTCGCAGCGGACATATCGGCTCCCGGGCGCGTCGAAAACGGAGAGTATTCGTGCTTTCGTGAGTTCCGTGCCTTCGCCTGCGAACCGGGGCCGTCAGGCCCTGCCCTTCTGGTCAGCTCGTGACGGATCGGATGCTAACTCGGAGACGGTGCGGGCTCGAGGCTCAATCTTCCGCCGAGGAACACCCGCGAGACCTGCGCGCCGCATTTGCCGTAGAAGCGGAGGTTGCTGACCCACGAGATCTCCCCGGTCGCGCAGTCACGAGCCAAGAGGTCTGCGCAGAGCGCGGCGACGATCGCCGATCCGACACCGCCGTGCTGGAGCGTGGGATCGGTCGCCATCGGGCCTATCCAACCGAAGCGGTTGACCGAATGGCAACCGAACCCGATCGTGTTCCCGTGCGTATCACCGCGGCGAACGCGGTGCCGAGCGTCACCGAACGATCGAGCTCGGGCACCCAGTACGGATACGAGCGCGTCGCGAATTCGTGCGCGCCGCTGCCCGTCTCGCGTTCGACGACGACTCCGGGCGGCGCCGGTCTGCGGAACCGTGTGTCAATGGACATGTTCGTCCCGATCCAGTCGCGAGCGAAGCCGCACGTCTCCAGCAGCATGCCTGCTCGCGTGTTGTGCACGTCGACGCCCGGCCAGAGGTAACGCGGCACCGCGCTCGCCAGCAGCAAATCGCGCGCGCCGAGCGCCCGCGCGCGGTCGGCCGCCGCGCGCACCAGTTCCTTGGCGCGGCCGCGGCTCTGGTCGTCGGGGTGCACGACGACCAGGGTCAGCCACGCGCCG
Organism: uncultured Actinomycetes bacterium; assembly: GCA_963784845.1. Lineage (GTDB taxonomy): Bacteria > Actinomycetota > Acidimicrobiia > IMCC26256 > PALSA-610 > PALSA-610. Next base: position 1,175,628 of record CAWASN010000007.1, read on the forward strand.
AGATGTGCGCCGAGGTGCTGGATCTGCAGTACCGCGGCGGCGCGGTCGTCGCCGAACTGCTGGTCGGTCGCGCCGAAGCAGAGGTATTCGAGCTCCGCGGCCGTGAGATGCTCCTCGGGCATGGCCGCGTCGCACAGCGCGGCAAGTGCTTCGGGACTCGTGTTCACGAACTGACGGGTTGCTCGGCTCGCTGCAGCTCGCGCAGTGCCCGGTAGCCGATCGGCACGACTCCTGCGCGTTCGATGAGGTCGCGAAGCGAGGGATCTCTCGTGAGGTACGCGTGGTCTTCGACACGCGACGCCCAGTCGGGATGCGACGCCCGCAACTCGTCGGTGTCGATGCCCGGATGGAGATAGACCTCCGTCACGCCGGGCGCGAGCTGGAAGAGCGCCTTTTCGATCGCGCGCCGTGATCCCACGTGGGTGTATACGAAGTGATCGGGGAACACGACGCCTTCCTCCTCGGCGAGGCGGCGGTACGGAAATCCGACGAGACGTTCGGCGCTGGCGCCCGCCATCCGCAGCGGGAGCCGGAAATCGACGGCGAGCTCCAAGTAGATGTCGAAGAACTCGGGCCGCAGCTGCATGGTGCCCATGTGCGAGTCGAGGTGCGATACGTCGAAACCCCAATAGATCGCGCGCTCGAGCTGGGCCCGGCACTCCTTGCGGACCTCGTCGAGGTCGGCGTGGTCCCAGACGTCCTCGATGGTACGGGGAAAGCCGCCGTCGCCGTCGAGGAGACTCGGAGAGTGGGTGACCGGACCCCACCGGTACGTGTCCCATTCCGAGTTCAGCGTGAGGTGCACACCGACGTCGTCACCGCGGTACATCGCCGCGGCATCGCGTGCCCACGGGCACGGGACCATCAGGGTCGCGCTCGTCGCCAGTCCCTCTCGCAACGCCTCGTAGACAGCGACGTTGGCCGATCGCGACGATCCGAGGTCGTCGCAGTTGACGATCAACAACTTCGCGTCGGGCTCGTACCCGAGGCGCTCGACGAGGCTCACGAGCAGGAAGGCTACGCGAAGTCCTGGCTGAGCAGTCCTCCGGCGCCGGATGACGCCGCTGACGTGCGGATCGTCCGGCGACGGTCAACAGACAACGGTCACCAGACAACGGTCAACAGACAGTGGCCACCAGACACCGGTCAACAGATGTGCGAGATATCCGCGCCAGGCGCGGTTTTCTCGCACATCTGTTGTGGTCGGTGGGTGGTGCGGGCTCCCAGGAGCTAGCGAGGCGGGAGGCATCTTTCGACGGTCTCGGCGAAGCGGCGGAGCTTGCGCCCCCGGAGGGCTTCGATCTCGACGACGGCGCCCTCGGCGAGCGCGAACGCGACCCCGGTGACGAGGCCGTGGGAGGTGGCCACGATCTGGGCGATGCCGGTGAGGTCGAGCGCGCTCCAGTACCGCGTCGGTGGGCGGCCCCAGAACGTCGGCTTGCCGAACAGCACCCGACGCTCCGACGCGGCCACGACCATGTCGGGGGGAACCGTCGGGAACCCGGCCGACGTCACGGCATCGTGCCATTCCCCGTAGGCACGCATGCGCATGCGACCCGATCCGAGCGCGAACGTCGCCCGGGTGCTCGTGACGGCCGCACCCCGAAAGCTGGCGCGCGCGATCGCGAGGATCTCTTCCCCTGGCTCGAGCTCGACGAGCTCGCGCGGTGCGGTCAAACGCGTTCGAGCACCGTGCCGGTGCCGAGGCCGCCGCCGCAGCACATGGTGACGAGCGCGTACCGCCCGTCGATTCTCTCGAGCTCGTGCAGCGCGGTCGTGACCAAGCGGGCGCCCGTGGCGCCCACCGGGTGGCCGAGCGCGATGGCGCCGCCGTTCGGGTTGACCTTCGCGAGGTCGGCTTTGACCTCGCGCTCCCAGGCCAGGACGACGGATGCGAACGCCTCGTTGATCTCGATCGTGTCGAAGCCGTCGATGCTCAAGCCCGTGCGTTCCATCATCCGACGGGTCGCGTCGATGGGTCCGGTGAGCATCAGGACCGGATCGACGCCGACGAGACACTGATCGACGATGCGCGCCCGCGGTCTCAGCCCGAGCTCGCGCGCCTTTCGCGCGGTCGTGAGCAGGACGGCCGCGGCGCCGTCGGTGATTTGGGATGACGACCCGGCCGTGTGGACACCGTTCTCGCGAGCGACGGGCTTGAGTTTCGCGAGCGCCTCGAGGGAAGTCTCGCGCAGGCCTTCGTCACGGGTGACGCGGTGTGTCGTGCCGGTGGGCTTGCCTTCGGCGTCGACGTCGGGCGCATCGACGGGCAGCACTTCACGTTCGAACCGCCCCTCGGCCCACGCCTGTTGGGCACGTTGCTGCGACAACAGACCGAACGCGTCGCAGTCGGCGCGGGTGACTCCCCACTTGTCGGCGATGCGTTCCGCGCCTTCGAACTGGCTCGTCAGCTCGAAGTGGTCTTTGTACGACGGGGGATTGGGTCGACCGAGACCTTTGACGACCGCCGCTCCCAACGGCACACGGCTCATCGACTCGACCCCGCACGCGAGCGCGACGTCGACCACACCGGAGCCCACCATCGCGGTCGCGAGGTTCGTGGCCTGTTGCGACGAGCCGCACTGGCTGTCGACGGTGGTGCCGGCGACCTCCAGCGGAAGCCCGGCGCTCAACCACGCAGTGCGGGCGATGTTGAAGGTCTGCTCGCCGACCTGGCTGACGCATCCACCGATGACCTGGCCGACTTCGAGGGGATCGATCCCGGCTCGGTCGATCGCGGCGCGCTGGACGAGGCCGAGCAGGTCGGCGGGGTGCACGGTCGCCAGGGCGCCGTTGCGCCGCCCGAGCGGCGCGCGCACCGCTTCGATGATGACGACGTCGTTGTCGTTGAGCTCGGCCACGGGTACTCCTCGAAGATCGGAACCGGAGTCAGCCGAATCGTAGTAGTGACCGCTCGCTCCCGGTCCGGGGCGCGAGGATGGGTCGGTGCGAACCGCTCCGACCGCGTTCCTGTGCGCGACCTTGCTCCTCGCCGCGTGCGGGGGGAGCAGTGCGAAACAGACGGTCTCGACGGAGACGACCGGCACCGGGCCCGGATCGACCACTTCGGTGTCGGGCGGGCCGGCCACGACGGACACGACGGACACGACGGTCGAGCTTCCGACCACCTCACTGCCCTGCCAGCCGGTTCCGATCCCGACCACTCCCATCACGAGCCCGGTGCCGTCGCCCCACGCGGCGTTGCTGACGAACGTGCAGGATCAGAGCGATGGGTGTGTGGACCATGTGATCTTCGACTTCACAGGCAAGAGCACGGACGTGCCCGGTTACACCCTGAGCTACGGCGCCGCACCCTTCGTCGGCGATGCTTCGGGCACGCCGATCGCGGTGGCGGGCAGCGCGTTCGTCGTCGTGAAGGTGCAGCCCGGCTACGGCTTCGACTTCGAGGCCGCAAAGGCGACCTACACGGGACCGAAGAGCCTCCCGATCGGGCACACCAACCACGTGAAGGCGATCGTCGAGACGGGAGATTTCGAAGGCGTGCTCACGTGGGTGATCGGCCTCGACTCCAAACGTCCGTTCAGCGTGCAGGCCACCGGAGCCCCCCGCCGCCAAGTCGTCGTCACGATCAGCTGAGAGCGCCCGCGAACGCCGGCGTCAGCGACAGTCGAGGATGACCTTGCCGAAGGTCGTGTCCGACTCGAGCAGCGCGTAGGCGTCCTCGGCCCGCTCGAGCGGAAGAGTCGCTTCGACGACGGGCTCGATCCTGCCGTCGGCCAGCATCGGCATGACGTCGCGGACGAAAGCGTCCATTGCGGCAGCCTTCTCGGCGATGTCCCGGCCCCGCAGCACGGTTCCCATGATCGTGAGTCGCTTGCCGAGGATCGCCATGATCGGCAGGGTCGCGCGTCCTCCGGCGATCGTGCCGATGCACACGATGCGTCCCTTCGGTGCGGCCGCGTTCACGTCGGTGACGAGGTAGTCGCCACCGACGAGATCGAGCGTGACGTCGGCACCGCCGCCGGTCACGTCGACGATCGTCCACGCGAGCGCATCGGTATCGAGTGCGCCCTTGACGGTGCGCAACGGTTCGATGCCTTCGTCGAGTCCGAGGGAGCGGCAGCGTTCGATCTTGCTCGCGGTGCGCGCCGTGCCGACGACGTAAGCACCGAACTCGTGCGCGAGTTGGAGCGCGGCGGTACCCACGCCGGATCCGACTGCGTGTATGAGGACCCATTCGCCGTCGGTGACATGGGCCTGGGTGACCATCGTGTCGTGCGCGGTGACGAACACCTCCGGTACGCCGCCCATCGTCACGAGGTCGAGGTGATCGGCGACCGTCGCGGAGTGGGCCGCGGGCACGGTGACGTACTCGGCCTGCGCGCCGCCGCCGATGATCCCGCATACTCGATCGCCTACGGCACGGGCGGTGACCTCGGCGCCGACCGCCGCGACCTCGCCTGCGAATTCCATGCCGGGAATGTCGTCGGGAACCCCGGCCGGCGCTGGATAGCGACCGGCCCGCTGCAACAGGTCGGCGCGGTTCAGGCCCGCCCCGTGCACCCGCACCACGACCTCGTGGGGGGCAGGTTCCGGCACGGCCCGGTCGGCTGCGACGAGCCGGCCATCGACGATCGTGATCGCACGCACGAGCCAGCAACCTAGCGGGCTGCGGGGCGGACCCGGGCCCGGCGCTACGGTCGAGGCGTGGCCGCTGGGCTCGTGATCATGGACGAGGACGGGAACGAGGTCGTGCTCGACGAGCGCGAGAGCGAGTGCCTCTTCGCGCTGACCGGAGGGCTCGAGGCCGCGACCATCTCCGCGTGCCCCGGGTGCCGTTGTCGGGTGCTCGCGAGTAGGGCGCTCGTCGACGTCCTCGATGCGGCACCGCCGCACCCGCGTGGGACCGAGCTCGTGGAATTGGCAGACGACGCGCCGACCCTGCATCTGTACGTGGTCGACGGTGCGAGTGCATGCGAGCATCCGCAGTGGCGGGACCCATTGTTCGACGAGTGGCTCGACGCGGGTGCCGCCCCCGGTCCACAGATCCGGCGCTGAGCCCGACCGGTCGAGCGGCGGTGGGCGGTCTACGCCACCGCGCAGACGGAGCGGTACGCGTCGCGCACATCGGTCATGAACCCGGCGACGTCGGTGATCGCGGCGGGGTCGATGTTGAGGCCCAGGTGCACGTCGTCGCAGTACGACAACATCGTGACATTGAGCGCGCAGCCGGTGCGGGGACCCAAGGGGTAGCTGGCGAGGATTCGGGTACCGGCGAGATACAGCGGCACCGGGCTACCGCGCAGGTTCGACGCGGCGAAGTCGATCGTGCGGGTCTGAGAGCGGGTCATCGTGACGAGAACGGAGGTGGGCAGCCCGGCGATGACACCGGCGAGCCCTTCGGCGTTGGTCAACGCGGTCTCGTGCTTCGCGGCGCGCAGTCGTTCGCGGATCTCGTCGAACAGCGCAACGATGTCGTGCGCCGGTTGGATGGGCACGAGTACCCGGGCGGGGACGAAGGAGTTGGTCGTCTCGGTGTCGCCACGCCGCCGAGTGCTGATCGGCATCGCGAGGCGAAGCTCGCCGGTGCCGCTGCCCGTGCGCTCGTGATAGCGCCCGAGCGCGTCGGCGAGGCCCGTGACGAACACGTCGTTGACACTCCCACCGAGTTTGGCGGCCGCCGAGCGCAGTGGCTCGAACGGCAGTTCGTAGATCTCGAAGTGGCGCCGCAGTGAACGGTCGCTCATCACGTCGGAGCGCGCCGCGTCGGTGAGGAGCGCCTGGCGTTGGAGTGACGTCAGGAGGCGGGCGGCATCGTTTGCCCGACCGGGGACCTCGCCCGGATGACTCACGACGTGGCCGGCTGCGCCGACCGTGCGCCGCACGATTCCCAAGCTCCGCTGGGCCGCGTCGACGACCGCGTCTCTGGCCGTGGAGAGGGGGGTCGGAGATGAGCCGAGTGGCGTCGGCCGGGGGTGTTCGTGCGCACGCAGCCCGGGGTCGCGTTCGAGGTCGACGAGCGCGAGCGACAGCTTCAGCCCGCCGACGCCGTCGGTGACCGTGTGGTGAATCTTCTGGAGCAACGCCGAACGTCCGCCGGTCAACCCCTCGATGATCGTGAACTCCCACAACGGCCGTGCCCGATCGAGCGGTCGCTCGGCGAGCGCGCCGCACAGGTCGAGGACCGCACGGTCGTCGCCCGGGTCGGGAACTGCGACGACACCGACATGCGCCCCCAGATCGAGGCCGGGGTCGTCGGCGAAGTCCGGCGGGACGATACGCAACGGCGCGCCGACCACACGCTGGCGCAGCCGCGGAATCGACTCGAGCGCGCGCTGCAACGTTGCTTGCAGCCGGTCGTCGCGGGGACGCTCGTCGAGGAACGTCAGGTTGCAGAAGTCGGAGCGCAGCGCTGGATCCTTCTCGACCGCCCACATGATCGCTTCCGCGTTCGACATGCGCACGGACACCAACGCTACTCAGTCGTGGGCCGCACGACGCCCGCTACGAAGCGATTGAGAACGCCGAGATGAAGCCGTCGGCGCGTGGGGAGTGCGCGATCTCGTCGGATGGTGCGTTCACCGAGCTACCTCGGGACCGACGTGTGCTTGAACTCGTTGAGATCAGTCCATTCGAACAGGTCGAGCACCCGGTCGACGTCTTCGGGGTTGGCGCGGTCCATGAGGCGGACGAACGCGGCCCGGTCGCCGACGACGAAGGTCGGGACTCCGAAGACCGCATGGAGGCTCACCGCGTCGGTGTGCGACTGCGCGAGGGCCTTCAGCGGGCGACCAGTGTCCACCTCGGCCTTGATCGCGGCCGGGTCGAGCCCGACGGAGCTCGCGATCTCGGCGAGCACGTCGTCCTTGGCGATCTTCGCACCGTGCTCGTGCCGGGCGGTGAACGCGGCGAGGTGCCAGTCGAGGAACTTGTCGGGGTACTCGCCGCGCACCGCGATGGCCCAGCACAGCGCTTTCGCACCCGAACCCTGTTGGTCCGGCTCGCGGTCCCAGATGGCAGGTTCACCGTCTTCGACGTGTACCTGGTCGAGTGAGAACGGAAGGAAGTCGACCTCCCAGTCGCGCCCGGCACGCAGGCCGGCGATGACCGATTCGTGGCCGTTGCGAGCGAACGGGCACCGGTAGTCGTAGGTGACTGCAAACTGGCGTGCCACGAGGCCTCCTCGAACCAGGACTACGTGATACTGGCAACGGTCGCGGCGCCGTCGCCATTCCCCCGGCGTGCACAGCTCATGGGCACCGTTGACGCGGCCCGGTGATTGCCCGAGGAAGGCTGACCCGGATCTCGGTCGAGGTCGCTGCCTGCAGGCTGCAGTCGTCCTGCTCTTGCACAGTACAGCTTGCCTCTGCAAAAATTACGGAACGGCTCCGGAGGACTGCGGAAGCGCTCCGGGGAAACCACGCAGGTGTTGTCGGGGAGGAATTCCGATATCGAGGGTGATCGGGGGCAATTTGTCCCGAGTGATGTGTCCCGAGTGATGCGTCCATGCGTCCCGAGTGATGTCGTCCCGAGCGATACGTCCCGAGTGATGTGGGCAAGCAGCGGGAGGGGGGGTGAACGTGGACTCGGGGCGTCGAATACTGGTTTGGTCACAGCGCGGCCTGAACGCAGCACCGTTTCGCTGTGTCGGCTACGAGTTCGAGGACGTCATTGCGTTGATCGAACCGGATGCAACGATCGTAACTCCCACTCCGTTCGTCCGTTCTCCGTCGATTCGAGTCATCAATCTCGTTTCGCGCGACGCACGCATGCGGATCCCGGCGTCTCTTGGCTACCGCAAGCCGTCCGTCGACGACGAATACGACCTGTTCTTCGCCGACTTCCAATTGCTTGCCGATCTCGACTCCCTCCGCGCGGCTCCCGCACTGGCAGAAACGGGCCCGGCGGTCTGTTTGTGTCATCGAAGAACTCTGGGCGCGTGATATTCCGAGATGGAAGCGAATCCCGCGCATGCTGGAAGGGTTCGACCACGTGTTCCTCGAATGCAGTGGCAGCGTCGAGCCTCTCGAACGGCTGACCGGCATCCCGTGCTCGTTCCTACCGCCGGGAGTCGATGCCCTGCGCTTCTGCCCGCGGCCGGCACCGCCGCGCGTTGTGGATGTGTGCCGGGTGGGTCGCCGCGACCCTGAAATTCACGCATCGCTCCTCGAAGCGTGCAAGCGAGGCGAGATCTTTTACGAGTTCGACAGTGTGCGGCCCGAGGACGTGTGGGATCCAGCCGAACATCGTGAACATCTCGCCGGCGTGCTCAAGCGGAGTCGCTACGTCATTGTAAATCCCGGAAAATACAATCGACACAGCGAGACGAGCGGTCAACAAGAACTGGGCTTCAGGTTCTTCGAGGGCGCTGCGGCCGGAACGGTGATGATCGGTACACCTCCGAAGATCCCGGCCTTCGACGAGAACTTCGATTGGCGGGACGCGGTCGTCGAGATCGAATCCGCATCTGTCTTGGACGCGATGGCCTCACTCGACACCGATCCGGCGCGCCTCGACCGAATTCGGTGTGACAACGTCGCGAACTCTCTCCGCCGACACGACTGGGTTCACCGATGGGAGCGTGTGCTCGACGCTGCCGGACTCCCGACTTCGAGTGCAGTGGAGGCGCGTAAGCGCCAACTCGAGGACGTGGCCGCGACCGTCGAGAGCGACCAAATCATTGACCTTCGCGAAGATGGGTCCGCTCTACCCAGCCGCGCAGCTTCGCTTCGATAGCTCTCAACTCGCGCAGGTCCGCCACATTCACATCGCCTTCGCGATCACGCCGCGGTCGCGAACCTGACGACGCCGGCGATCAAGGTTCCGGGGCGACCGCGCACGGACGTGGCGATCCACGCGCCGTCCATGGCGGGTACCGTCCGTAACCAGCGCGACAGTCCGGCGAAGACGAACAGCGCAGCTGCAGCGCCAAGGGCAATTCCGGTCGGGCCACCGATGGTGATGATGACGACCCATCCGAAGCCGGCTGCGCTCACAGCTACGGCGACTGCGCGCGCAAGAACCTGCGCCTGCCAGTCGACAGGTCCGAAAGCGCGGGCTGTGTATCCGAGCACGCATACGGCGGCTGTCAACTGGGCGGACGTGTTCGCCACTGCGGCGCCGATCTCCGCGAGATGTGGCACCAAGACGAAGTCGAGGGTGATGTCCACGACTGCGGCCATGAGGAACACCAGCAGCCAGAGCCGCACTCGTCCGCTGCCCCAGAGGAGGCCGCCACAGAGGGTCATGAGCGCGAGGAGCGGGAACGGCACGAGCATGATTCGTAGTGGCCCGGCGGTTCGCGCGTACTCGGACCCGTACACCGCACGAATAACCGGCGGCCCGAAGACGGTTCCCAGCGCGGTGATCGGCACGGAGACGAGCAGGACGAGCCGAATCGCTCTGGAGAAAGCAGGTCCGACGCGGCTCATCTCGCCGGAACCGTGCAACGACGCCACCGTCGGTGCGACCACACCGGCGAGCGCCTCCACGGCGGACCCGAGACCCGCAATCACCGCGAATGCAACCGAGTAGTAGGCGATCGCCTTCGTGGATGAATAGCGCTCGAGGAAGAAGAATTCCGAACGGCGCATGACGATGGTGGTGAGAAGGAATCCGGCCCAGATGGTCGCGGCATAGCCGAGCAGTGGACGGTGGAGCGCGGTGTGCGGCCCGCTGCGTGGCGCGACTGCCTTCAGGTGCTGCCATGCCAACCAGCTCGTCCACACGGCTGCGATGCCGCCCAAGATCGTGCCGATGCCGAAGACGCCGGCGAGACCCCAGCCGAGCGAGAGCACGATCGCGATGGCGAGCGTGTACGCCAGGCCGATCACGAGAGTGATGACCGATGCCTCCCGCCAACGGCGGAGCACGAAGAGCACGCTGGCCGGAATGTTCACGATCGTCCCGAATGCGGACCCAACCGCCCCCCACATCCAGAGCACCTGATCGTGGCTGAACAAGCCGATCGTCGCCATCGCCGCCCCCGCGACGAGGGCGCCACCGAGCTGGAGCTTGGCGGTCCACCAGATCAGGCCTCGCAGGCTGTCCAGCTCGTTTCGACCCACCAATTCGCCGCCGTACCGGACGAGAGAGCCAGACAGTCCGAAACTGCAAACGAAGATGATCGAGGCAGATACGAACGCGATGAAGCTCTGCAGCCCCATGTCGTCGACGCTCAGGAAGCGCGCGATCAGGATCGACGACGCGAGTACGTAAACCTGCGGGAGCGCGCTGCTGGCGATGACCCATACGCCACCCGCCAGGAGGGTCGGGCCGGAAAGCTCGTCGACAGACGCGGGGGGCGCTGCGTCTGTCGTCAGCGCCTCCTCGACCACGCCCACTCCCCACGTCCGCCCGGCTCACGATCATAGTGAAGACGCCCCAGCTCAGACTTCTATGAGCGTCCACGCGCCCGCTGTACGCGCGCGTCGAGTCGAGGCGATGCCCGTGGAAGAGCTGTTCCGATGGGGCAGGAGCGTCTCGTGTCGCACATCGTGGCGCTTGAGTCTGGGTGGCGCTTGAGTCTGGGTGGCGCTTGAGTCTGGGTGGCGCTTGAGTCTGGGTGGCGCTTGAGTCTGGCGAGTAGTTCGGGTGGTGACGGCCACGAGCGCGCGTGCACCGTGTATCGACCCGCAGCCACGCGCATGTCTCTGCACACAATGTCTCCTCGACAAGATGTCCGCGCGGGAAATCTCACTTGGCAGAGAGTGTTTTGCGTGGACGGCCCCGACACAGGTGACGCCAACGATATTGGCGCTCGCTCAGTGACTATGACGGAATCATGTGTCGTCCGCCGGTCTGTCAGTTCGACAATCACGAACCGTGACGACAATGCTTGCATGCGACACTGAAGGTGCGGGGGTCGGAAGGCACGGAGGCGGGGCAGCCAGCATGAGCAGGATCTTCATCGCGCGCACGCATTTGCCTGTGAACGCGGTATCAACGCTGCCGAATCGCGCGGTCGCGTTACCCACCGTCGCCGGCGGCGCATAGTGGCACCCCGGGATCCGTCGCTGCCGAGCGGAGAGCACGGGAACGACGGCGTCGCGCCGAACGCGTTCTCTGGGTTCTGAGTGTCGATCCGACGCGACCTCCGGACGGTCAAATCACCTACAGCCTGGGACTGATCCGCGCGGTTGCCTCACTCGGAACAGATGTCGCAGTCGTGCACCTCGGATCGCAGTCTCCGGAGACGCGCACGGGACACTCGGTCGTGTGGCATGCGGGTGATACTTCGAACCGGCATCGGCTGCGCAGCGTGCTGTCCCGGCTCCCGGCGATGGCGTATACGGCGGGATCGCCGAAGATGCGCCGCGTCTTGGTCGAGGCGCTCGGGTGCCACTGGGACGCGATCGTGCTGGATCACGTGCAGTCGGGCTGGGCGCTCGACGCGTTGGAACGACGTCTCGATCGGTCAACTGTCCTGGTGCATGTCAGTCACAACAATGAGGGCAGCGTGCGAAGGCGAGTGGCGGCGGGGACCTCGAGGAATCGAGGCGCGCGGTTCGCGTTGGAGCGAGATGCCCGGAAGGTTGCTGCGTTGGAGGACCGACTCTTGTGCAGCGCTGACGTGGTCACCGCCATTACACAGGACGACGCCATTGCGCTCGAGACGCGCCGAGGCAGGCACAACGTCGTTGTGGTGCCGCCCGGCTATGACAGTGTCCGTTCGACGCAGCGCGAGATCACTGCCGCCGTTCCGCGCCGCGGACTCATCGCCGGGAGCTTGCTTTGGCGCGTGAAGCAGTTCGATCTCATGGCCCTCCTACGGGTGGCCGACGATCGCTTCGCTGCCGTCGGCGCGGAGATCGTGGTTCTGGGAGAGGCGCCCGAGTGGTTCGAGGCGGAGGTCAGGCGCACGACAAAGGTGACCAGGATGCGGGGACGCGTCGACTCGTTCGCGAACGAGTTCTCGAACGCTCGCCTGGCTCTTGTGTCCGAACCCCACGGCGGCGGATTCAAGCTGAAGGCACTCGACTACGTCTTTCAGCGGCTACCGATGTTCGTGCATACCGGATCTGTGTCCGGACTTCCGCTTCGCGACGGAGTGGGACTGCGCGAGTTCCCGACCGTCGAAGCGCTCGTCGACGGCGCGGTGAACGCGCTCGACGACTTCGACACTCTGAACCGGTTGCACGACGACGCATACGAGCGGTGCAAATCGTCCTTCGATTGGGCCATCGCAGGAACGCGGCTCGCCCGCGCGATCGTGCGGGAAGCGCAGGGTCGTTGTGCGCTCGGGGAACGTTGCGATACTCCCGACCGACCGGGCAGTCAGGCACGACGGTCGGCCGGCTGAAGGGCGGGCGTCGTGTCGTCCCGGCGGCGCTGAGGTCGCCGCGCGGTGAGCATCTTCCTATCCGCGATGACGGTTCACGAGCGGGCGCATGAGGCGACCCAGGGCCAGACCGAAGGCGGCTCCGGCGAGGACGTCGGAGGCGTGGTGGAGGCGGACATACACGCGGGTTGCAGCAATCGCCGTCGCCGCGACGTACAAACCGGGTCCGGCGTCGATCAGCGCGGCCGCGCAGAAGGCCGCGGTGGCGTGCCCCGACGGGAACGAGCTCGTCACCGGTCGGCGCAGACCGTGGTGGAAGTCGAGGTCGGCGTACGCGGCCGGTCGGACGCGGCGAAACAGCGATTTCACGGCTCCGTTGGTGATCGCCGATTCCGCGCCCATCGCCAACGAGAAGCGCGCCGCCCACCCGACGTCGTCGTGGTGGGCCAATGCTCGTACCACTCCGCAGGTGTGCCACACGAGGCTGTGGTCGGCCGCGCTGGAGAGGGGATAGACGACCCGGTCGAGGGATGGGTTCCGGATTGCGTCGAACCGTCGGTCGACGGCCTTGTCGAACGCCGCCACCCGATCCGCGATGCTCACCGAGCGCTGCTCATCGCGGGATCTTCGCCGGCCCGAGACTCACGCAAAGACGAGCGGAAGCTGGGGCCGACCTTCGCGCTCGGCCTGGCGCGCCAGGAGCGTCGGCTTGGCGAGCTCGGGGTGCCCGTCGAACTCGGGGCAGAACTCCTGGAACGAGCAGTAGTTGCACAACGCCGAAGTGCGAGGGCGGAAGTCGTCGCGCGTGCACGCCTGGCGCACGGCCTGCATGACCGCGTTGGTCTTGACGTCGACGCCGCGCAGGCTCTGGTCGGAGGGTGTGGTGATGATGCGCTCGGGCTTCGACAGGTACAGAAGCTGCACACGAGCCGGCCGGCGACCGAACATGCGCTCACAGAGCAGCGAATAGACGTGCACACCGGCCATGCTCTTTTGTTCCCAGCCCTCGCTCGGAGCGGATCCGGTCTTGTAGTCGGTGACGACGAGCTCGCCGTCGGCGTCCAGTTCGAGCCGGTCGATGATGCCGCGGATGGTGACACCGCCCGTGGTCTGCGCGCTCACCCGGAGCTCGACGCCGAGCACCGTGACGTCGCGCGGGTCTTCCATCTCGAAGTAGCGGCGGACGAGTTCCTCGGCGTCGGAGTGGAACGCGGCACGTTCGTCGTCGGTGAGGTCGAGATGCGCGAAATCGGGGTGCGCGGAGACCTCGGCCTCGGCGCGCCGCAGATCGGAGAGCGCGGCGTCGAGCGTCCGTTCGGCCGGGTGGCGCCACATCAGGTGCTGCAGCGCAAGGTGCACGAGCGTGCCCTTGCTTGCAGGCGCGGACGGCGGTTCGGGGAGTCGCTCGATGTATCCGAACCGGAAGGCCAGCGGGCAGCTCGTGAACGTGCCCATCGAGCTCGGCGACAACGAGACCGGCACCGGGTGGATCGACTCACGTGCCCGGTCGTTGATCTTCTCCGCGGTGATCTTCTCCGCGGAGATCTTCTCCGCGGTAGATCTTCTCCGCGGTGATCTTCTCCGCGGTGATCTCCTCCGCCGTCATGCACCGACGATACCGCCGGGGTGTGCCACCTAGAGCGGACGGTCTAGTTTTCCCCGTCATGGTCCCGAACGGCGACGCGATTGAGGTATCGAGGATGAAGGTCGACACCGGAGTGATGGCCCCGTCGTTGAGTGACATCGGGCCCCGGGCCCGGGAGCTCGAAGAGCTCGGCTACGACGGGCTGCTGACCGCGGAGACGGGCCACGACGCCTTCCTCCCGATTGCCCTCGCGGCCGAGCACACCGAGCGCATCGAGCTGGCGACGGGGATCGCGGTGGCGTTCGCCCGCACGCCGATGGTGCTCGCGTATACCGCCAACGACCTCCAACAGATGTCGAAGGGGCGTTTCTCGTTGGGTCTCGGCTCCCAGATCAAGCCCCATATCGAGAAGCGGTTCTCGATGCCCTGGTCGCATCCGGCGCGGCGTATGCGCGAGTACATCCTCGCGTTGCAGGCGATCTGGACGTCGTGGAACGAACAGACCCCTCTCAAGTTCGACGGCGAGTTCTACAAGCACACGTTGATGACGCCGTTCTTCGCGCCCGCACCCAATCCGTACGGCGCGCCGAAGGTGTTCCTGGCGGCGGTCGGCCAGTTGATGACCGAGGTCGCCGGCGAGGTGGCCGACGGCATCATCATCCACGGCTTCACGACGGAGCGCTACGTCAAGGAAGTGACGATGCCCGCGGTCGAACGAGGCCTGAAGAAGGCGGGCCGTGAGCGTTCGTCGATCCAGGTGTCGGGTCCGTTGTTCGTCGTCACCGGCTCGACCGACGAGGAGGTCGCCGCGGCGAAGCAGGGCGTGAAGCAGCAGATCGCCTTCTACGGCTCGACGCCGGCGTACCGTGGGGTGCTCGAGTTACACGGTTGGGGAGATCTGCAGACCGAGCTCAACGCGCTCTCGAAGAAGGGCGACTGGGTCGAGATGGGCGAGCTCATCGACGACGAGATCCTGAACACCTTCGCGGTGGTCGCCGACCCCGAAGGTGTAGGCGCCGAGCTCAAGCGCCGATACGGCGGCGTCGTCGACCGCTGCTCGTTCTACGCCCCGTACCGCACCGATCCCGATCGCTGGACACGGACGATCGAAGACCTGAAGCGCGCGCATGATCGCTCACACCCCCACCGGCGCCCTGACCGCGGTGGACGCTCACGATGCGAAGCGCAGGATCGACGCGGCGCACGCGTCGGGATCCTGTTGCGGGCCGAAGTGTCCGAGGCCGGGCAGCACTTCGACGCGCCCGTTCGGGATCCGTTCTGCGATGCCTGCCGCGAGAACGGCATCGATCGAGGTCGACACTTCGCCACACACCACGAGCACTTCGCTCGCGATCTCACCGAGGTGCGCGTACGCGCCGTGGTTCGGGCCCATCGCGTACGACGCGTGCCTCGACCTCGGGCGAGCACTTCAGCTCGAACACACCGTCTCCCCGGTCGCGGAGGCCGTACTCGACGTACGCACGCAGCGATTCTTCCGTCAGCACGTCGAGCGGCGGCTTGGATGCGTACACACCGAAAGCCTGTTCCGTCGACTCCCATTCGTTCCGCCGCCTCCGGGCCGCGCGCGCCAAGAAGAAGTCGTCTTGCGGTGCCAGCGGTTCTTCCGACGCGAAGATGATCGGCTCGTACGCCCAGATGCGCGCGTACGTTCCCGGCTCCTTCTGTTCGCCGAGGACGAGCGCGGCGCCGCCCTTGGAGTGCCCGCACGCGACGAGGGCCGGATCGCCCGCGAGGCCGAGGTGCTCGACGACGGCGAGCGCGTCGTCGGCGAAGCCGTGCCACGAGTAGTCGCCGCCGGGCGCGTCGCTGTCGCCATGGCCGCGGAAGTCGAACGACCACACGTGCCGTCCCGCGGCGACGAGCCTTCTCGCGACCGGCGCCCACACGATGCCGTGGAAGCCCGTCGGGTGCGCGAGCACGACGGGCCCGCCCCGGCCACCCCAGTCGTGGACGACGAGCCGGATTCCGTGTGCTTCGAAAGCGTGCGTCGAGGGTGCGGACACGTCGTTCGGAAACGCCGTCAGGAAGTCGCCTGCCGCTCGGCGGCGTAATCCGTGATGGCTTTCGAGATCGCGCCGATGGCGCGGTTGACGAACTCGCCACCGCTTCCGGTGACCCAGTCACACGATGCCTGCGGTCGCTCGAGCTGGCCCGCGAAGTGTGGCATGACGTACTGCGCGAAGAGCTCGAAGCTGTGCTTGGTCGCTTGCGGGCTCGCCCAATCATGGCCGAACAACAGGAACGTTCCGAAGCCTCCGGACTCGTCAACGAGCGACTGGATCTTGGCAATGGCGTCGTCGGGTGTACCGATGACCGCGAAGCCGTCTTCGTCGGTGTTGGCGATGATCTCCTCCGGAGTATCGCCGCGCGTCGGGCCCGCCGGAAGCACGTGGGTGAAGTACTTCGAGAACGGGACGATGCCGTACGCCACGTCCCGCGCGCTTGTTTCTTCGTCTCCGCGAGATGCATCGGCCCGACGAGACGCCACTTCGATCGCTCGGCGGTGTTGCCGTGCTGAGCGGCGACGTCGTTCCACGTCTGCCAGTGTTGACCGATCGCGTCGAAACCCTGTTTGGTCGTGGCCGCGATCGAGAGGAGCCCTGCCCCGTACTTCCCGGCGGCTTTGGCCCCCGTCGGCGAGATCGACGCCGCGACCGCGACCTCGATGCTCGGCTCGCTGTACGGCTTCAGCTGGAGTCGGGCGTCTCGGAGTGTGAACCAATCGGTCTGCCTGGTCACGGTCTCGCCCCGGAAGAGCGCCATGATCACCTCGAGCGCCTCGTCCATGCGCGGGCGCTGTTCGTCGGCGGGAATGCCCAGCATGTGCGCGTCGGAGGTGAGTTGGCCGGGACCGCAGCCGAGCATCGCGCGCGCCGACGAGTGAGGTGATCGAGCAGCACGAAGCGATCGGCGAGCATTAGTGGCTGGTGATAGGGGAGCGAGTTCACGCCGCTGCCGAGCCGGATGTACTTCGTGCGCGCGGCCGCCGCCGCGATGAAGACCTCGGGCGACGAGATGATCTCGTACCCGCCCGAGTGGTGCTCGCCGATCCAGACCTCGTGGAAGCCGAGCCGGTCGAGATGCTCGATGAGGTCGAGGTCGCGTTCGAGTGCGAGCGTCGGATTTTGCCCGGTCGGGTGGAACGGAGCCATGAAGAGTCCGAAGCGCATCGCCCTATTCGACCCGCGACTTGACCGATCGGTCAACTTGATCGGTCAGCTTGATCGGCCGACCGGAGGGCCTACGAGGTCTGCGAGGTGATCCACGCGTCGAGCGCGGGACCGCTCTCGTAGCTCGTGATCAGCGCGTACCGGGGCTCGGTGCCGTTGTGCACGACGACGTGCCACAGGCGTTGCGTGTCGACGACGAATCGGGAGCCCTTGTGCAGCGGGACGCGTGCTTCGGTGGCCGGATCGGGCAAACCGTCGGGGCCCGTGTCCATCAAGAGCATGTAGCTCGTCGGATTGTCGGTGAGCTCGAGCCAGGTACGAACAACCCAACCGTCGGTCGGGGGATTGAAACGGTTGTTATCGTCTCGATGGAAGCTGCGAAACGCCGTCTCGTGGTCCTGGGGTTCGAGCTTGATCGTGCGCACGCGTCCGAAGTCGGCGCCCACGCTCTCGACGTATTTCTTGATCGTCGGACACTTCGACGCGTTGGTCGTGAACCGTGCGCCTTTGTCGGGTCGTTCGTCGCCGGCGTTCCAAAAGCCGCGGCAGTCGAGCTCGCCGTCGGCGGTGGCGATGGGAGCGAAGTTGGTGTCGCCGCCGCTCTTCCAGTCCATGTACTCGAGATCGAGGTACTCCCGCGCCGGCATCTCGAAAGCAAGGTCCGCGAGTTGGACGAAGCCGCGCGCGGCGAGCACGTCGAGCCGCAGGTGGGGTGTGTCGAGCGGGATCTCGCACGACCAATGCTCGGAGCTCGGCCAGAACGTGGTTGCCATCGAACCGAGTCTACGACGGCGCACTCGCAGATCAGGGGCGTAGACCGTGGGACCTTGGACCCTTTTTCGAGACGCGACCGGCCAAGGCCGCGAACTCGCAGAGCAGCGGCCGCGTGTCGCGTGGATCGATGATCTCCTCGACGAGGAAGGCCTCCGCGGTCTTGAACGGCGATTGGCGCGCCGCGAGCCGGTGTTCGATCTCCGACCGGAGCGCGTCGGGGTCTTCGGCCGCTTCGAGTTGCGCTTTGTAGGCGGCCTCGATGCCGCCTTCGAGGGGCAGGCTGCCCCAGTTGCCCGACGGCCACGCGAATCGATACGAGAACTTCGACGCGTCCTGATGCGCGGCCCCGGCCACGCCGTACACCTTGCGCAAGATCACCGAGCACCATGGAGTGGATGCCTGGTAGATCGCGGCGAGGGCGCGCGCGCCGTAGCGGATGGTCGCCGCCTTCTCGGCCGTAGTGCCGATGACGAAGCCGGGATTGTCGACCAGATGCACGACCGGGAGATGGAACGTCTCGGCGAGATCGACGAAGCGCGTCACCTTCTCCGACGCCGCTCGCGGTCCAGCCTCCGCCGTAGAAGTACGGATCGTTTGCCAAGAACCGCGACCGGGCGGCCGTCGAGTCGAGCCAAGCCGGTCACCGCGCTGCGCCCGTTGCAGCGACCGAGCTCGAACCATGATCCACGATCGACGACGGCTTCGATGACCGTCCGAACCTTGTACACCTTGCGCCGATCACGCGGGATCGCGCCGAGCAACGACTCGTCGCGCCGCTGGGGATCGTCGCCGGTGTCGACGCGTGGTGGAAGCTCATCGACCGACGACGGGAGGTACCCGAGGAATTGCCGGACGCGGGCGAAGGCCTCGATCTCGGTCGTGACCTCGTCGTCGACCGCGCCGTTGCGGGTGTGGATCGAGCTGCCGCCGAGTGTCTCCTTGTCGACATCCTCGCCGAGCCGGGCAACGACCGGTGGTCCGGCGACGAACAGCTGCGAGGTCCCCTTCACCATCACGCTGTAGTGACTGCTCACGACCCGGGCAGCGCCGAGGCCGGCGACGGAGCCGAGGCAACACGACACGACCGGAACGGTCGCGAGGTTCGCGACGACATGCTCCCAACCCGGATTGAACGGGATGAACGAGCGGCGCTCGGTCTCGAGCGACTTCACCGAACCCCCGCCGCCGGACCCATCGACGAGGCGGACGATGGGCATCAGCAGCTCGCGCGCCATGCGCTCGGCGTGCACCTGCTTTTGGAAGATCGACGCGTCGGCCGCGCCGCCCCGCACGGTGAAGTCGTCACCGCCGACCACGACCGGGCGGCCGTCGATCTGCCCGCGGCCCATGACGAAGTTCGCCGGCGTCAGGTCGACCAGGTTCCCTTCGTCGTCGTAGGTCGCGCGCCCGGTCAACGCCCCGACTTCGTGGAACGAGCCCGGGTCGACCAGGGCGGCGATCCTCTCGCGCACGGTGAGCTTTCCCTGGGCATGGTGCCGGTCGATCTTCTCGGCGCCGCCGAGTTGCCCGGCGCCGCGCGGTGCGACGCGCGAACTCTTCGAGCTCCGCCTCCCAGGTCACGCCCTGACTCCTCTCGGGATCTCGCTCAGAGCGGGAGGTTGCCGGTCGCGGCGGCTGTGCTCCCGGTGTCGCGGAATGCCGAGATCGCGCGTTCGGCCGTCCGCATGAGATGAATCTCGTCGGCGCCGTCCGCGAAGCGCGCCCAGCGCGCGTGCAGGAACATGTCGGCGAGAGGGGTGTCCTTCGAGTAGCCCAGCGCGCCGTGCACCTGGATCGCCCGGTCGATGATCCGGTTGAGCGCGTTGGCCACGAAGTGCTTCGTCATCGACACCTCGCTCTTGAAGTCCTCCTTGCGGTCGATCTTGTAGGCCGAGTGCAACACCATCAGCTTGCACTGGTACAGCTCGATCGTCGACTCCGCGATCATCCACTGGATGCCTTGCTTCTCCGCGAGGAGCGAACCGTGCGAGTAGCGGTTCAGTGATCGCTCGACCATCAGGTCGAGCGCCATCTCCGCCTGCGCGATCCAGCGCATGCAATGCGCGAGTCGAGCCGGCCCGAGCCGGTACTGGCCGAGCAGATGCCCCTGTCCCCGGCCGCCGAGCATCTGGTTCTGGTGCACGCGCAGGTCAACGATTCGGATCTCGGAATGGCCGCCCGGACCGTGCATGGTCTCGATCTCGCGAACCTCGGTCCAACCGTCCTGGGGGAGATCGACGATGAACGCCGTGTTCGCGGCTTGCGGGATGTCGGGATCCTCCTCGGTGCGCGCGATGAAGATCGCGAACCGGGCTCGGTGCGCGTTGCTGATGAACCATTTGTGGCCGGTGATGACCCACTCGTCACCGTCCTGGTAGGCCCACGTCTTGATCAGCGTCGGGTCGGAGCCGGCGACCTCGGGCTCGGTCATCGCAAAGCACGAGGCGGATGTACCTTCGCACAGGGGCTTCAGGTACCTCTGTTTCTGTTCCTCGGTGCCCCAGTGCAAGAGCGTGTGCATGTTGCCCTCGTCGGGCGCCTGGGCGTTGATCGCGAACGGCCCGAAACTCGAACGCGCGGCTTCGGCCTGCACCATCGCGAGCTGCACGTGGCCGAGTCCCATGCCACCCCACTCCTCGGGCATGTGCGGTAACCACAGACCGCGCTCTCGCGCCGCGGTGCGCATCTCGACGATGCCTTCGATGAGTTGCTTGCGATCGCTGCGGTCCCAGCGCTTCTCGATGGGACGCACGACCTCGTCGATCAAGGACCGCACGCGGTTGCGGATGTCTTCGAGCTCGGGGGAGAGGCTGAAGTCGATGGCCATTGCCGAAGTGTCGTGCGGCCTTGACCCAGCGGTCAAGGCCGCACGACAGCAGCTGGCCGACGCGGATCGGGATGTCGGTCGTCGCCACGGCGTTTCCGGTCGCCCGGTTACGGGCGGTGACCTGAAGGATCGTGGTTCCGGCGCCCGTGCGGGTGAGATCGATCTGCGCCGTCGGGTCGGCGCCGAGCAACGACTCGTGGAGTGTGCGGTGTGCCTTGGTGTCGTAGGTGTCGATGCTGACGACGCCGGGATTCCTCACGATCGAGTCGTACTTGTACGCGTTCGGGTTCTCGACGCATGACCACTAGGGGAACACCCCACGAACGCTTCTCGCGCGAGATCCTCGCCGACGCGTGCATCCTGGGTGAGCAGTGCGGCCAACCGAACCGCGCCCGGCCACATCTGTTCGTAGAACGCGGAGGAGTCCGATGGCGCGGGCACGCCCGGCGGTCTCGCTTGCGTCACAACCACGTCCGCTTCCCGTCCTCGTTTCGGGCCATTTGCAGATCCGGACCGGCGAACCAGGGGTTCGGTTCCATCTTGATTGCTCGGTCGCGCGGCGCCCCCCATCCGGTCGGTTCCGCTGTCGCTCGATCTAGTCTCGTCGTGTGCGCGCTGCAGTAGCCCGACAGGGTGTGCTCGTCGTAGAGGACGTCGCCGATCCGGTTCCGGGTCCGGGCGACGTGCTGGTGGCGGTCAAGGCCTGCGGCATCTGCGGCTCCGACCTCCATGCGTTGCACTACGCCGACGAGCTGGTCGCGATCACGCGGGAAATGGGTGCGCCGATCGGCTTCGACCCCAGCCGCGACTTCATCATGGGTCACGAGTTCACCGCGGAGGTGCTCGAGCTCGGACCGATGACCGACGGGTCGCCGGTGCAGCCGGGCGACCTGGTCACGTCGTTGCCGATCGCGCTGACGCCCACCGGGATGGAACCCGTCGGGGCGTACTCGAACATCTACAACGGCGCGTACGCCGATCTCATGCGGTTGTCGGCGGCGCTGTGTATGAAGGTGCCGAACGGCCTCGACCATCGCCGCGCCACGCTGACCGAGCCGATGGCGGTCGGGCGGCATGCAGTCGTGCGTTCCGCGATCACGCCTGCGGAAGCGGCGGTCGTGCTCGGCGCGGGACCGGTCGGCCTCGCGGTTGTGGCCGAGCTCGGGCGGATCGGGGTCGAGACGATCGTGGTCTCCGACTTCTCGCCCCGCCGGCGTTCTGTCGCGCTCGCGATGGGCGCGAGTCTTGCGGTCGATCCTGTGGTCCAGGCCCCGATGGAAGCGTTGGCGGCCGCGGACGGCAAGCGCGTCCCGGTCGTGTTCGACGCGATCGGTGTACCGGGTTCACTCGAGGCCGTGATCAAGGCCGCGCCGGCGTTGGGGCGCGTCTGCATCGTCGGTTCATGCATGCAAACCGATTCGGTGCGACCACTCGTCGCGCAGGTGAAGCAGCTGACGATCGTCTTCTCGTTCGCGTACGACCCGTTCGAGTTCGGCGACACCTTGCGCACGATCGCGGAAGGTGAGATCGACGTGACGCCGATGATCACCGGAACGTGCGGTGTCGACGGCGTCCCGGCCGCGTTCGACGCACTGGGGAATCCCGAAGAGCACGTGAAGATCCTCGTCGAGCCGGGCGGCCCGACGATTCCCGCAGCGATCTGACCGCCGCTTCGGCGACCGGTTCCCGGCCTACGCCTCGAGCTTCTTCTTCAGCTCGACGACGGATCCTTCGTAGATGGGCACGAAGAGACCGAGCAGGTCGTCGGGAACCACGTCGACCGACCAGGTGACGTGCGACCCGCCGCCCTCGGGGTCGACGGCGATGGTCACGAGGTGCGACTCGAGGTTGCCCATCGGCGATTCGACGACCGAGTAGGAGATTCGGCGCGCGGTGTCGTCGAGGCTGCGCAACTGTTCTTTGATCTCGATGCCCATCATCCCGATCGTGCGTACGTCGCCGTCGACGGTGCATGTCTCGACGCCGGGCATCCACGACGCGAGTCCGCCGAACTCGCGGACGAGCTTCCACACCTCGTCGGGGCTCTTGTCGATCGAGATCTCTGCTTTTCCGTCGGCCATGGCGACATCATTGCATGCCGGGCCGGGCCCGGTCAAGGCTCCGGCACCGTGATCGCGGCGCCCGGACGGCGGAACACGCCGCGGTGCCACCGGTCGGGCGTGCCGAGCGGGCGCGCGGGTAGTCCTCCCACATCCACCGTGCAAAGCTCCGGCGTGTCCACGGGGTGAGGTCAGCGGCGCGAATCGCGGCGCGAGCGCCGAGCGGGCGGCGGAGGATGCGCTGCAGCGCGTGGGCGAATCGGAGGTCGCGGCCGATCGCTTGGTGCACGAGGTGGCGGTAGTCGGCGCCGGTCGCGATCGCTTGCGCCGCGAGCATGCCGGTCTCGATCGCCTGCGCGATGCCTTCGCCGGTCATCGGGTCGACCACTCCCGCCGCGTCCCCGGTGAACAGGACTCTGCCGTGGGCCAGGCGCGCAGGGTCGTAGCGGGTCGGGATCGGCCAAGCGCGGACCGGTTCGGACGGCCGGGCCGCGCGCGCCGAGCACGTCGCGCAGCGCCGGCCGCGCCGAACAGGTCGGACCAGAGGTCCTTGAGCGCGGGGCCGCGGCGACCGTCGGACCGCAGTACGCCGTAGCCCACGTTGGCGCGGCCGTCGGGCAACGGGAAGACCCACGCGTATCCGGGTAGGAGGTCGCGTTCGAAGATCACCCAGAGCCGGTCGTCGTCGACGCCTTCGAAGTACTGGCGAACGGCGTGCCACTCGCCGAGATCGCGCGGCGCGTGCGGGCTCCAGCGCACGGCGCACAGACGACCAGTGACCGTCGGCGGCGACGACGAATCGGCTGTCGAGTCTCTTGCCGTTCGTACAGGTGAGGTGGACCGCGTCGGCGCCGTGCGCGACCGTCTCGATCGCCCAGCCTTCGCGGATATCGACGCCGCGCCGGCGGGCGACGTCGACGAGTGCCGCGTCGAGGGCGCGGCGAGGCACGACCGCGGCGTGGGCACCGTTCGTCGGCAGCGTCAACCGCGCCCGCCGGCCGCTCGGCGAGACCAAGACGGTCTCGCGAACGAACATCGGGTGGGCCGCGGCGAGATCGCCGGCCGAGACACCCAGTTGCTCGAGGAGGCGCAGCGCATTCGCGGTGAGTCCGTCACCGCAGGTCTTGTCTCGGGGGAAGGTTGCCTTGTCGACGCAGACGACGTCGAGACCTTGCTCGGCGGCGGTGATGGCCGCGGCGGTGCCGGCCGGACCGGCACCTACTACGACGACGTCGACGGGTTCGGCCATCGCGGCGACGGTACCGGCTTCGATGCGATTCGGCGCACTTCGGACCGGGCGCTTGGGGATCCCGAACGCACCCCCCGGGAGTGGCGCGATGTTGCACGTTTCGACGCCGTGGCCGGGGGATTGGCAGAATCGTGGTTTCCCGGACCGGCGCCCGCGCGCCGGTTCGCGCCACGAACAGGAGTCGTATGAACGTCGCCGTCTGCGTCAAGCAGATTCCCGACCCGGCAGTGCCGGGCACGCTCTCGGCCGACCACACGCTCGAGCGGAGCGGCAAGCTCATCCTCGACGAGTCCGACAGCTACGGCGTCGAGATGGCGCTGCAGCTCGTCGACGCCGCCGGGCGGCGGCGAGGTCACGCTGATCTCGATGGCCCCGAACGACGAGGTGTCCGGCCTCCGCACCGCGCTCGCGATGGGCGCGGCGAAGGCCATCCTCGTATCCGACCCGCGCTCGTCGGGCTCGGACGCGCTGTCGACCGCGAAGGTGCTCGCCAAGTGCATCGAGCGCGCGGGCGACATCGACCTCGTGCTCACGGCGACCGAGTCGTCCGACGGTTACACCGGCACGGTGCCGGCGCAGGTCGCCGAGCTGCTCGGGCTGGCCCGCGCTGACGTTCTCGAAGCACGTCGAGATCGCCGACGGCAAGGTCAAGGTGCAGCGCCAGACCGAGGCCGGGTACGACGAGGTCGAGGCGTCGCTGCCCGCGGTCGTGAGCGTGACCGCCGGGGTCGTCGAGCCCCGCTACCCGTCGTTCAAGGGGATCATGGCGGCCAAGAACAAGCCGGTCGACAAGGTGACCGCCGCCGACCTCGGGCTCGACGCCTAGCAGGTCGGATGGGCGGGGGCGCGCCAGGAGATCGTCGAACGTCGAGCAGGCGCCCGCACGCCAGGCCGGCGAGAAGTTCGAAGACGACGGCACGGGCGCCGAGAAGGTCGTCGCGTTCCTCGAGCAGCTGAAGGTGGTCTGACGTGAAGGTCTGGGTGTTCGCCGAGGCGGTCGCGGCCGACAAGGTCACGACCGCCACGCTGGAGCTCCTCACCAAGGCGCGCGAGTTCGGTTCCGAGGTCGAGGCGGTCTACTCGGGCTCGGGCGACACCGCGGCAATCGCGGCGACCGTCGGTGCGTACGGCGCGACGAAGCTGCACGTGATCGACCCCGGCGACGGGCTGCCGGGTCAGGTCGCGGCCGCCGCGATCGCGCAGATCGCCGCCGAGCAGAAGCCCCGACGTCATCCTGTTCGCGCAGAGCTACGACGGCCGCGACGCGCTCGCGCGACCTGTCGGTGAAGCTCGACAAGCCGGTACTCACAAACGGCATGTCGCTGTCGGCCGACGGCGGAGGTCTCGACGTTCGGCACCGCCATCTTCGGCGGGGTCACGCTCGTCGACGTGAAGCTCACCGGCGACGGCCCCGCGCTCGATCGCGATCCGGCCCGAAGTCGTTCGCGGCCGAGGAGTCGGGCGGCGAGCGCGGCCGCGGTCGAGGCCGTCGCCGCCGCCGACGCCGGACGTGCGGCCGAGGCGAAGGTCCTGGCCCGCCACGTCGAGGAGCAGCAGGGCCCGAAGCTGGAAGAGGCGCCGGTCGTCGTCTCCGGGGGCCGGGGCATCGGCGCGGCCGAGAACTACGAACCGCTCGTCGAGGAGCTGGCCAAGCTGCTCAAGGGTGCGTGGGGAGCGTCCCGGGCGATCGTCGACGCCGGCTGGGTGCCGTACGCGCTGCAGGTCGGCCAGACCGGCAAGACCGTGAAGCCGAAGGTCTACATCGCGCTCGGCATCTCCGGCGCGACCCAGCACCTCGTCGGCATGAAGAGCAGCGACAACATCATCGCCGTCAACAAGGACGGCGAGGCGCCGATCTTCTCGGTCGCCGACCTCGGCATCGTCGGCGACGTGCACAAGGTCGTGCCCGCGCTGATCGAGGCGCTCAAAGCGAAGCAGTAGTCAGCTCTGGGGCGGAGGATGGGCGCCCACATATCGCCCTCGAGGCGGTACGTCGGATCGGTCGCGGCAGCGCAATGCCGCGACCGTTTCGCGATGCCGCCACAGCACGAGCGCCGAGCCGACGGCGTCGCGCTCGTGCTCGTTGCCGAACGGGCCCGACTCCGGCGCCGCGAGTCTGAGCGCAGAGCGGATAGATCTCGACACGCGTACGCGGCGCGGGCGGATCGAACGGCCAGATCGCCGTTCCGGCATCTCGCAGCCGAGCGAGCAGAGGCATGCCCCGGACCGATCCCGGCGCCGACCTGGCCGTTCCCGACGAGCTGGAACACCGACTTCGCCGTGCGGGTACCGGGTCTCGCATCGACGGAAGCGGTCGCTCGGGCGGCACCTCGCAACGGGTGCGCCAAAACGGCGGCCGTCGGCACGAGCCAGTGTCACCTTCGCTCGCGGCGAGCGACCAGACCTCGTCGGCGGTGGTGCAGCCGAGCGCGCGCGCGAACCATTCCGGCACACCGAAGGAGAAGTCGAAGCCGGCGATGACCGGCGGGGCGACAATCCCGGACGTAGTCGGTCGCCTCCTCGCGAGTCGCCACTGCCCGGCTCTCGACGAGACGGCCCTCGCGTACGACCGCGAGCCAGATCCCGCTCCTCGGGTGCGTCCTTTTCGCCCCCGACCAGTCGATCGCGATCACCGTCGGCGGTGGCGCCGGAATATCGGGTGGCTCGGCCACGGCCAGAAGCTACCGTGCGCGGATGGTCGCCGAAGTGGTGTTGGAAGCTCGCGGCCTCGTGAAGGACTACCGGCGTGACCGCGCGGTCGACGGTGTCGATCTCGTCGTGCGCACGGGGGAACGGGTCGGCTCTGCTCGGTCCCAACGGTGCGGGCAAGACCACGACCTTGCTCATGATCCTCGGCGTGGTCTCGCCCGACGAAGGCGCGGTGACGATCTGCGGACTCGATCTCGCACGGCAGCGGAGCCGGGCGGCGGAATGCACGTCGGATTCGCCGCCGGGTACCTTCCGCTCACCGAACGCATGCGGGTGCGCGAGTACTTGCGGCTCTACGGGCAGCTCTACGGCATCGCCGACCCGAATCCACTGATCGAGCAGGGGCTGGAGCGGTTCCGCATCGGCGATCTCGCAGCCGCGATGGGCACGGAGCTGTCGTCGGGTCAGCGGACGCTCATCGGCATCGTCCGCGCGACATTGCACCGACCCCGGCTGCTCGTGCTCGACGAGCCGACCGCGTCCCTCGATCCCGACGTCGCGCAGCGGGTCCGCGACGGGGCTGCTCGACTCTGTGCACCGACGGCACCGCGCTGCTTGATGACGAGTCACGACATGAGCGACGTCGAGCGGGTGTGCGAGCGCGTCGTGTTCTTGTCTCACGGGCGCATCGTCGCCGACGGCACCGCCGGCGAGGGTCGCGGCCGTCGTACGGCCACGGCGATCTCGCGGGCGTGTTCCTCCACCTTGCCGAGAGTCACGATCCGACCCGTACCCAGCAGAGCGACCACCCGTGAGTCGCGCGACTGCCGGGACCCGATCCAGGCCGACGAGCGGCGCAAAGTCGTGGCTGCGTATGCGCGCCGATCGTCGCGCCGGCACGCGTACGTGCTCGTGCGGAGCCCTCACCGCCTGTTCGACGTATCGCTGTGGCCACTCGTCGACGTGCTCTTGTTCGGATCGCTCGCCGCGTTCGTGGGCACGTCGGGTCACGGCGCCCGCGGCGAAGGCGTCCGGCTACCTGCTCGCCGGCATCGTGCTCTGGCACGTGATCTACCAGTCGCAGATCGCGATGAGCACCGGGCTGCTCGAGGAGACCTGGACCCGCAACCTCCTGAACCTGATGGTCACGCCGCTGCGCGAGGTCGAGTACCTCGGTGGGCGTGGCGCTGTTCGGCATGGTCAAGCTCGTCATCGGCGTCGGGGTGATGGTGCTCGGCGCGCTCGCGTTCTTCTCGTTCCGACACGTGGTCGCTCGGCTTCGGGCTCGTGCCGATCGCCGCGGTGCTGCTGCGTCGTCGGGTGGGCGATCTCGTTGCTCGTCATGGGACTGGTGCTGCGATTCGGCACGGGCGCCGAGGCGCTCGCCTGGGGGGTCATGTTCGTGCTGTTGCCGCTGTCGGGCGTCTTCTATCCGACCAAGGCGCTGCCGGGCCTCATGCAGCCGCTCGCCCTCGCGCTGCCGACGACCCACGCGTTCAGCGCGTTGCGGTCGCTCGTCGACCACCGCGGCGACGACTGGTCGCAGCTCGCGATCGCCGCGACCGGCTCGTCTCGCGATGCTCGGATCGACGATGTGGTTCCTCGTCGCGATGCTGCGCACGTTTCGCAAGCGCGGCTACATCACTCGCTACACGTGAGACGGTGACGGCTCGCAACCACGCCGGGAGCAGCGCCGGGCAATCCGGACGACTACCGGTCCGGAGCCACTCGAACGAGCGGAGCTCAGTCGCGGAGGTCGACGATCACGGGCGCGTGATCGGACGGCCCGGTTCCCTTCCGTGCGTTGCGATCTACGACTGCCCACGTCGCCCGCGTCGGCCACGGGCGCGGTCGCGAGCACGAGATCGATGCGCATGCCTCGATGCTGATGGAAGTCGCCCGCGCGGTAATCCCAGTAGCTGTAGAGCCGGTCGGCATCGGGGTAGACGCGGCGGAACAGGTCCTGGAAACCCCACTCCTCGAGCCGCGCCACCGCTTTGCGCTCCGGCTCGGTCACGTGGGTCGAACCCACGAATCGCTTCGGATCCCAGACGTCTCGATCTTGCGGTGCGACGTTGAAGTCGCCCATGACGACGAGCGGGTCGTCGCGGGTGTAGCTCGCGTCGATCCAGTCGTACATGCTCGCCAACCAGCCCAGCTTGCGTTCGTAGAAGTCGGTGGCGACCTCCCGCCCGTTCGGTACGTAGACGCTGACGACGCGGAGCCCTCCGCAGGTTCGCGGCGAGAACGCGCGCGTCGCCTTCGTAGGGATCGAGGTGCGCGTCGCCGAAACCGTTCGAGGGGTCGGTGATACCCACGCGCGACAGGATCGCAACGCCGTTCCACTGTCCCTGTCCGTGGTGCACCGATTCGTACCCGAGCGACTGGAAGGTCAGCGCGGGAAACGACTTGTCGGCCAACTTCGTCTCCTGTAGGCACAACACGTCGACCTCGGCGTATCCGAGGAACTCCTCGACGCGCGGGAGCCGGGCCTTCAAGGAGTTGACGTTCCACGTCGCGATCCGCATCGGACGGCAGGCTAGGCCGGATCAACGGGCGGGCCCGCCGCGTCGGCGGGAAGGTAGCCGGGGTTCGCGACGAGGAGCTTTTCCCGCACGGTGGCGCGTACGTGCAACCGCACCGCGTCGAGACGATCGTCGAGCGATCCGTCCCGGATCCCTTGCGCGATCGCGCGCTCGAGGGAGCGCACGTCGGCGGGTGCTCCCACATCGCGCTCCGGGAGCAAGGCGGCCGCCCGCGCGCTCCGCGTCGACGAAGGCCGGGCCGTCGATCAGCTCCCGTTCGATCATGGCCGAGCGCGTTCACCGAGACGCGAGTGTGGAACTGCACTCTTGCCTCGGTGGCAGGCATCACGTCACGCTCGAGGAATTCGCGCACCGCCTGCACGAGCTCGGCGGCCGTGGGTCGATCCTGGGCCATCGTTCACCACCCGCCGTCGAGGATCTCGAGCAGGTCCCACTCGGTCTCGGCGACCCGGCGGCCGAGAGTGGCGAGCTCGACCGAGCGCACCAGGCCATGGAGATGGGTGAAGGCCTGGCCCACGCAAATGACGCCCCACTTCAGGGTTCCGAGCGCGATCCAGAACCGGAGATCGTCCTCGCTGACGGGATGGCCCCCGCTGCGCTCGTACGCGGCCAGGAGATCGGCGACATCGCCGAACCCGCCGACGAGTTTCTCCCGACTCCGAAACGCCACGACTTCACGCAGAGCCAGCCCGAGATCCTCGGCGGGATCGCCGAGATGCGCGAGCTCCCAGTCGAGCACCGCCCGGATTCCTTCGGACCCGATGATGAAGTTGCCATTGCGGAAGTCGCCGTGCACCAGCCCCGGCTCCGCGGGAGGCGCGCGGCACTCGTTCGGCGAGCCACCGGAGTCCGAGCTCGAAGGCGGGATGGGGCTCGTCGAAGGTGTCGAGGTAGGTGCGGTACTGATCGAGCTGTTCCGCGGCGCCGAGAGTCCGAAGCTGCGGCAGCACGCCCGCGTCGATGGCGTGGATGCGGGCCGCGATCTCACCGCATTGCGCGGCCAAGCCGGGACGGACGCCGGCGTAGGCGTCGTCGCGAAGAATCTTGCGTGGAATCGTCTCGCCGTCGACGCGGTCCATCACGAAGCCCCGGCCGAGGTCGTCCTCGGGCCGCAACAGCACCCGGACGCGAGGCACCGGCACGCCGGCCGCAGCCGCCGCTTCCAAGAGCTGGTACTCCGTCGAGCGGTCCGATTCGCCCCCGTGCTCACCCGGGTCGCGACGCAGTACGAATCCGCGGCCGTGTTCGGTGCCGACCAGATCGAACGACCACGTTTCCCGCGACGCCCCACCCGACAGACGCCTGAGCTGGTCCACCGAACCGGGCCCGCACGCCGGAGCGATCGCACGTGCCAGCGCCTCCGGGATCTGGGGTTCGAGCCACGGGCCGACGCTATCGAGCACGACCCCGCCGAACCCACTACGGCATTGGCGCAGTCCCGGAGCGCAGCGTGGCCGCATCACCCGCGAAAATGCGCAGCTCGACGTCCGCTCCGACGCCCGCCCGGGCCCGATCTGCACACTTTCTCCACAGGTGCGTGAGGACTCCTCCACCGCGGATCCGTATCCTCGCGGGGTGACCTCGCTTGCGCCGAGAGCGCGAGATGGGCTGGTCCGCACGGTCGTCGTGATCGAGGACGAACAGCCGATCGCCCAGGCGGTCGCCGCGCGGCTGCGCAGCGAGGGCTACCGGGTCGAGATCGCAGCCGACGGTCCGAGCGGTGTCGCGCTGTGCGAGCGGATCCAGCCCGACGTCGTCGTGCTCGACCTCATGCTCCCCGGCCTCGACGGCATCGAGGTCTGCAAGCGCATCCAACGCGACCGTCCGCTACCCGTCTTGATGCTCACGGCTCGCGACGGTGAGACCGACCTGCTCGTCGGGCTGGCGGTCGGTGCCGACGACTACATGACCAAGCCGTTCAGCATGCGCGAGTTGATCGCCCGGGTCCACGCCTTGCTCCGGCGGGCCGAGCGGTCGGGCGATTCGCCGCTGCCGGCGGTCGTCCGGATCGGCGACGTCGAACTCGACGCAACGACGCGTCGGGTTCGCGTCGACGGTCAGCTCGTGCACCTCACGCCCATCGAGTTCGACCTGGTCCACTATCTCGCGGCTCGGCCCGGGCGAGTGTCGACCCGCGAGGAGCTTCTCGCCCAGGTGTGGGGTTACGACGTTCCCTCGGGGGCGCGGACCGTCGACTCGCACGTCCGCACGATCCGGCGCAAGCTCGGCTCTTCGATCGTGCGCACGGTGCACGGTGTGGGCTACGCCGTGGAGGAGGCCCACGCGTGCGCCTGAAACGCCCCCGCACACCGGAGCGGCCACTCGACCCGCTGCCGACGCTGAAGCTCAAGATCAGCGTGATCATCCTCGCGGCAGTGGCGGTCACCGTCGGTGTGTTCTTCGTCGGCTTGAAGGTCGGGCTCTGGCCATCGGTCGCGGGCGTGCTGTCCGGGTTCGTCGCCCTCGCCGTCGTGTGGGTCCTCGCCCGGGGACTCACCTCGCCTTTGCGCGAGATGGTCGCCGCCACCGAGGCGATGGCCCGTGGCGACTTCTCGGCCCGTGTCACCGCGATCTCGCACGACGAGATCGGCACCCTTGCTCACGCGTTCAACCAGATGGCGGGCGAGCTCGCCGAGACCGACCGCTTGCGTCGGGACTTGGTCGCCAACGTGAGCCACGAGCTGCGAACACCGATCACCGCGCTGCAGGCCGTGCTCGAGAATCTCGTCGACGGTGTCGGGAACGGCCGACCCGGAGACGCTACGTACGATGCTCGCCCAGGTCGAGCGGCTGGGTCGCCTCGTGCAGCAGCTCCTCGACCTGTCCCGACTCGAATCGGGCACCCTGCCGCTCGACCGCACTTCGTTCGATGTCCGCCCGATGCTCGAGCACGCGATCCGCGAGTCACAACTGCACGCCATCGACGTCCATTTCGACATCGAGATCGCTCCGCGCGACTTTCGCCTCGAGGCCGATGCCGAACGCCTGCACCAGGTTGTCACCAACCTCGTGGAGAACGCATTGCGGCACTCTCCCCCCAAGGAACGGTGCTGGTGCGAGCGGTGGCCGCGCCCGAAGGAGGAGCCCGGCTCGAGGTCTCCGACGACGGCCCCGGCATCCCCGACAGCGAAGCGACCCGCGTCTTCGAACGTTTCTACCGCGCCGACTCCGCTCGCTCGTCGAGCGACGGCGGTGCGGGCCTCGGTCTCGCGATCGCACGTTGGATCGTGGAACTCCACGGCGGCGACATCCGCGTGACTCGCAACGAGCCGCACGGGTGTCGCATGATCGCCGTCATCCCGGGTCGCGTCGATCTGAGCGCGCGCTCCCACTCCCGAGCTCATCAACTGAAGGACGGTCCCGTGCCGCTTACCTCTATCGACGACGCACTACGACGCATCCGCCGGGGCGAGATGGTGCTCGTGGTCGACGACGAAGATCGCGAGAACGAGGGCGACCTCACGCTCGCGGCCGAGTGGGTCACGCCCGAGGCCATCAACTTCATGATGCGTTGGGCCCGCGGGCTCGTCTGCATGCCGTCCAGCGTGAGCCGCCTCGACGAGCTGGAGATCGGGCCGATGGTTCCGCCCGACGTCGCGGGCTGCGACACCGCGTTCACGGTGTCGATCGACCATCGCGAGGCCGGAAGCGGCATCGGCGCCCACGACCGCGCGCTGACCGTGCGCAAGATCCTCGATCCCGCGTCGCGTCCCGACCACTTCATCCGCCCGGGGCACGTGTTCCCGTTGCGGGCGAAAGAGGGCGGCGTGCTCGAGCGGCGCGGCCACACCGAAGCAGCCGTCGATCTTGCTCGCCTGGCCGGTTGCGCCCCCGTCGCGGTGATCTGCGAAGTGCTGCACGACGACGGCTCGCCCGCCCGCTTCCCCTACCTCGAGCTGTTCGCCCAGGAGCATCGCATCGCGCTCGGTCTCGGTGGCACAGCTCGTCGAGTACCGCGAGCAGGCCGGCACCGCGTCCGGCGTGCGGCACACGCTCCTCCTGTAGCCGCGGGACGGGATCGGGGCGGGAACCCCGCTACGCGCTCTCCTCGGCCGCGCCGACGGGGCGGTCGTCGATGATCTGGTCGAGGTACTCGGACAGGCCGTAGCCGGTCATGCCGTTGCACGACCACTCCGTCATGCCTTCGGAGATCCGCGTCACCAGCTGTTCCCCCTCCGGCGTCGTGCGCCGGTTGCGCAGCGGGATGAGGTTGAGCACGTTGCCGGTGATCTCGTAGGTCTGGGTTGGCGTTGTGGCCGTGGCGCGCACCTCGGCGTGGTACCGGTCGTCGCCGCTCCACACGGTCTCGATCGTCGCGGCGCTGATGTGCTCGTAGGCGCCGTCCCTGAGCACCATCCCGCCGTAGCGGCGGCCACCGTCGCGCGAAGCGATGATCGACACGACGAAGCCGAACTCGCCGCCGAAGTTCGCGGTGAGCCACCGGTACCACCACGGCGCCTGCCAAAAGCGTGGTCCCCACGAGTGATCGCGCAAACCGAACCCGGTGACGGACCACTCGTCTCCGGCGACCCGGATGGTTCCCT
Organism: uncultured Actinomycetes bacterium; assembly: GCA_963784845.1. Taxonomy (GTDB): domain Bacteria; phylum Actinomycetota; class Acidimicrobiia; order IMCC26256; family PALSA-610; genus PALSA-610. The sequence continues at coordinate 1,209,294 of CAWASN010000007.1, forward strand.
CGACCGACATGTGCTGCTCGTAGTGGCCGCGCGCGAACCCTCCGGAATGGTCTTCGGACAACGGCGACCCGTCGTCGTTCACGGGCTCGCCGCCGTACATGGGGGACACGCCTCGGTGTGTCAGCTCGACGTGCGCGTCGACCCATGGGTTCTCGGTGAACGCACGGCGCGGGTTCGCCATCTGCAACGGCTCGGTGAGCACTGCCAGCTTGCCGTCGTAGGTGGTACGCACCTCCTCGAACGGAGTGACGATCTCGAAGCGCGTGCCGCCCGCATCGAAGGAGCTGTTGTCGGAGATTGCCGGCCGGTTGTAGGTGAACGCCACTCGTCCGTCGGGGAGGTACAGGCACGTCGTCAGCTCCGCGTACCCCTCGTTCGCACGATTCCCGAGGCGGAGGAACCCGCCGACGCGAGTGGTGGGGTCGAACACGTTGAAGTACATCGACTCGTTGAAGTTCGATGCCTCCTCCAGCGCGTGCATGTACTCGTCCTCTGGCTCCATTCGTATGCGCATGTGCGTATCTTGACCTGCGGCGAGTCCTGATGCTCAGCTGCGGTGGGAGCGAGCCGGAGAGCGGCTGTCCAGAGAGCGGCTCTCCACAGAGCGGCTGTCCAGAGAGGCGGTACGACGAGTATGAGTCAGCCGGAGATCACCGAGATCACGTCGGGACTGCAGTTCCCGGAGGGCCCCGTCGCGATGCCCGACGGCAGTGTCATCGTCGTGGAGCTGAAGGGTGCGTGCGTCACGCGCGTGCAACCCGACGGCACCAAGAGTCGGATTGCGGCCTGCGGGGGATCCCCGAACGGCGCCGCCGTCGGTCCCGACGGCGCGCTGTACATCTGCAACAGCGGCGGGTGGCGCTTCAGCGAGATCATCGGCTTGACCATCCCCGACACCGAGCTCCCGCCTGATCACAGCGGCGGCCGTATCGAGCGCATCGATATCGAGACGGGCGCAGTCGAGGTCCTCTACTCCGAGTGCGACGGCCACGAGCTCATCGGACCGAACGACATCGTGTTCGACTCCTTCGGCGGGATGTGGTTCACCGATCACGGACGTCGTGAGGGCCGCGTCCAGCACGTCGGCGCGATCTACTACGCGTTGCCGGATGGTTCGTCGATCCGCGAGGTCGTGTTCCCGAGCGACTCGCCGAACGGCATCGGCTTGTCGCCCGACGGTACGCGCCTCTACGCGGCGGAAACGCACACCGGGCGTGTCTACGCGTGGAACGTCACCGGCCCGGGAGAAGTCGAACGCAACGCCGTCGGCACGGCCGGCGCGATGCTGTGCGGCCTTCCCGGCATGCAGCTGTTCGACTCCCTCGGCATCGACAGCGACGGCAACATCGTCGTCGCGACCCTCGTGACAGGCGCGCTCACGGTCATCTCCCCGGCCGGTGACGTGCTCGACCAGGTGCTCACCGGGGATCCGATGACGACGAACGTGTGCTGGGGTGGTCCGGACGGTCGCACCGCGTACGTGACGTGCTCGGGGACGGGCCGCCTCATCTCGCTGCCGTGGCCGCGTGCGGGGCTCGAGCTGAACTACTGATCCCGGAACGGTTCGCGCGCGACACCTCCGGTATGCAGCCGGTGGGTCGCCGCGCGTAGCTTGCTGCGCATGGGACCGCTTGCAGGAGTCAAGATCGTCGAGTTGGCCGGTATCGGACCGGGGCCGTTCGCCGGCATGTTGCTGTCGGACATGGGCGCCGACATCGTTCGGATCGACCGCGCGGGTCAGGTCGATCCGGCGCAGTTCGCCAAGCCGAACCTCGAGCCGCTGTATCGAGGCCGGCGCTCGATCGGCGTCGACCTGAAGAACCCGGAGGGCCGGGAGCTCGTGCTCCGCTTGGTCGAGAATGCCGACGCGTTGTTCGAGGGATACCGCCCGGGCGTGACCGAGCGCCTCGGTCTCGGGCCCGACGACTGCCTGGCCCGGAACCCGAAGCTCGTGTACGGACGCATGACCGGCTGGGGTCAAGAAGGTCCGATGGCGCAGGCTGCCGGGCACGACATCAACTACATCGCCCTTGCCGGCGCGCTCGCCCACTTCGGTCGAGCCGACAGCAAGCCGACGCCGCCCATCAACCTCGTCGGCGATTTCGGTGGTGGCGGCATGTTCATGGCGTTCGGGCTCGTGTGCGGCATCCTCGAAGCACAACGCTCGGGTCGGGGGCAGGTGATCGACGTCGCGATGGTCGACGGCGCCGCGTCGCTCATGGCGATGATCTGGGGGCTCAAGCAGATCGGTGCGTGGAAGGAACAGCCGGGTACGAACGTGCTCGATACCGGCGCGCCCTTCTACGACACCTACGAGACCAAGGACGCCAAGTTCGTGTCGCTCGGGTCGTTGGAGCCGCAGTTCTATGCCGAGCTGCTCGCTCGGACCGGCCTCGACGCCGAGGAGCTTCCCGCGCAGATGGACGCCGCGGGATGGGACACGCTCCGCACGCGTTTCACGGACCTCTTCCGCACCAAGACGCGCGCGGAATGGGACGAGTTGTTGCTCGGCACCGACGCGTGTTACGCGCCCGTGCTGACGATGAGCGAAGCTACCAATGATGCGCACCTCAAGGCCCGTAACACGATCATCGAACGCGACGGCGTGCCCCAGCCGGCTCCGGCACCGCGCTTCTCGCGTACGGCCGGCGAGGTGCAGCGGTCCGCGCCGTGGCCCGGCCAGCACACCGACGAGGCTCTCGCCGACTGGGGTCTCGGCGACGCCGAGATCGCGAAGCTACGCGAGGCCGGCGCGGTCGCATAGGTCGCGCACCCGTCCGAGCGAGGGTTCGAGCTGGGCCGCGTCGTCCGCGGTGACGGTGACGTGCCCGAGTTTGCGCCCGGGCCGCTCGGCCTTGCCGTAGTCGTGCAGGTGGGCTCCCGGTACGCGCAACACGGCCTCGCGGTCGGGCATGACGCCGATGCAATTCACCATCGCGCTCACGCCGCGCGCCGAGGTGGCGCCGAGCGGCAAGCCGAGGATCGCGCGGAGGTGGTTCTCGAATTGGCTCGTCTCGGCTCCGTCGATCGTCCAGTGCCCGGAGTTGTGCACCCGCGGCGCGATCTCGTTCGCGAGCAACTCCGTGCCCGTGTCGAACAGCTCGACGCAGCACACCCCGACGTAGTCGAGATCGGCGAGCAGAGGAAGGATCGCGGCTTGCGCGCGGGTCTGGAGCTCGTCGTCGAGGCCGGGCGCGGGCGCTCGGGTGAGTCGCAGGATGCCGTTGCGATGATGGTTCTCCATGACGGGCCAACACGCGACGTCGCCATCTCGGGCACGCACCGCGATGATCGAGAGCTCGCGTCCGAACTTGACGAATCCCTCGAGGATGCACGGGACCTCCCCGAGTCGTGCCCAGGTCGCCTCGAGCTCGTCCGCGGCGCCGCCGGTCGGCTGGTTCAGCACGACCTGACCCTTGCCGTCGTACCCGCCCCGCCGGGTCTTGAGGACTGCGGGCAGGCCGAGCGCGTCGACGCCGGCGCGCAGGTCGGCGGCGGAATCGACCGCCCGGAACGGCGCGGTCGCGATCCCGAGCGCGCGTAACGCCTGCTTCTCGACGATCCGGTCCTGGGAAACGTCGAGGGCGGCCGCCGACGGTGACAGGGGGGCAAGGTCCTCGAGCGAACGGGCGGTGGCGGCGGGGACGCCTTCCCACTCGTAGGTGATGACGCTGGCGCCTGTCGCCAACCGGCGGGCGGCCGCGACGTCCTCGAGCGCACCGACGACCAGATCACCAACCGCCGCGCCGGGCGCATCCGCGGCCGGGTCGAGGAACGCGAAAGAACAGCCCAACGGAATCCCGGCCAGGCCCAGCATGCGCCCGAGCTGGCCCCCGCCCAACACCGCAACCCGCGCCATGCCGCGGCACGATACCTGTCGCTCGGAACGATGTCGGGAGCGGACGGATCAGGCCTCGAGCGCGAGCGGCACGATCTGCGGGTCGACGAGGGCAGGTTCCTCGAGCCGAAGCGAATCGATCTTGTCGAGCGGGCGTTGCAGCGCGCGGTGGCGGGTGGTCATGAGCGTCGCGTATTCCTTGGCGACACTGTCGAAACGTTGCTGGACGCGGTCGAGCTGACCGGAATACTTCTCCCACTGCAGCGAGAACTCGCGCAGGAGCCCGAGGATCTCGTTCGAGGTTCGTTCGAGCCGGAAGTTGTCGACCGCCTGGCGCACGACTGCGAGCACCGCGTACAGCGTGAGCGGGGAGCACAGCACGATCTTGTGCCGCATGGCATCGTCGATCGCGTCGCGATCGTTCTCCTGCACGAACGCGTATACCTGTTCGTTCGGGATGAACAAGAGCAGACAGTCGACCGTCTCGTCGGTTGCATCGAGGTAACCCCGAGTCGTGAGCTCCTTCACGCGGTCGCGGACGTCCCGCAGGAACTGGTCGCGAAAGCGCGCGCGTTCGACATCGTTGGTCGCTTCGAGATGACGGACGTAGTTGTCCAGTGGGAACTTCACGTCCATGTGCATCACGAGGCCGTTGGGCAGCAGAAACGTGTAGTCGGGGCGTCCCGCGCCCGCGAGCGTGGCCTGCTTGCGGTAATTCACGCCCTCGAGGAAGCCCGCGAGCTGCAACACGTCCTCGGCCATCCGCTCTCCCCACTGGCCCCGCACCCGGGAGCTCGCGAGCGCTTCGCGCAGCTGGTGCGTGTGCTCCGACGAGCGCGTTGAGCCCTTCGTGCTGGCGCTTGAGCTCGTTCGTCAGCTGGCCGAACGACGTATGGCGGTCGTGTTCGAGCTCGCGGACGAGCAGGTTGACCTTGCCGAGCTCATCGGTCATCGAGACCAGCTGCTGGTCGATCAGCCCCTTCTTGGCGTCGAGCTCGGAGGTGGCGCGGAGGCGCTCCTGTTCGAGGAGGACGCGGTTGGCCTCGATGAGCTGAGTGACGACCGCGTGGGTATCGGGGGCGGGTGGCGCGTCCACTCGGGCCCGACGATGCCGCGCCCGCTCCGCCGTCAGCAGCAGCGCGCCGACCCCGCATCCGAGCACGCAGCCGCCGACCAGGCCCAGAACGAGTGCAATCACCATGGCGGCGACCCTAACGACAGGGTGTGACAGTTACGCCGATCGCGCCGACACGGACGAGGCCGTGGTGTCGAGCACCGGGATAGCCCCGTCGCCGAGCATCGAGGCGACGATCGCGCGCACCGGGCCGTGCCGCTCTCGCTCGTAGCTCACCACACGTTGGTTGAAGGCGGTGGAGGCGTCGCCCGACGGATCGGCCAGGAACTGGGCCTCGGCGGTGAGGATCGCGGCATTCCCCTTCACCCGGGGAGAGGCCTCGGCGGTGGCGAGCATCCGCCGGGCGAGACCCTCGACGTCGTTCGCCGCGCCCACCTGGGCCGCGAGCGAACCATGAGGCCGGACGTCACGCCAACGCGCGAGTGCGGCGTCGACCTCGCTCACGAGTGTGTGCACAGGGCCGGGAATCGGTCGAAGGTTGGTGTCGACGACGGCCAACAGATCGTAACGGTGATCGAGCTGGCCCGATGCCGACGTCCACGCCGAGTCGACGTCGCGCTTGGCGCGTTGGAGATCAGGGCGTGCGCTCAGCACCGACGATCCGGCACCGACCACGGCGGCCACGATCAGGACGGGAACCAGCACGCGTATCGACGCGCATCACGTGCATGACCGACGACCCTAGTCGTGGAGGCGTCGGAATTCCGGGCATGCGGCCCCTCGGGAGCTTCGTCGCGAGGCCCGTGGGAAGGGCTCGTGGCCGAAGTAGGGTCTCGCCCGGTAGAAGGAGCGCGAACATGGCACGGATCGTCGTCATCGGCGGTGGGATCGGCGGGCTGACGAGCGGGATGTTGCTCGCGCGCGACGGGCACGAGGTGACGGTGCTCGAGCGCGACGGCGCGCCACCTCCCTCGTCGGCGGACGACGCGTGGAACACCTGGGAGCGCCGCGGCGTCAATCAGTTCCGCATGATCCACCTCTTCGCCTCGCGCTTTCGCTCTCTCGTCGAGGCCGAGCTCCCGGAGGTCGTAGCCGAAGCCGAAGCGCTCGGAGCGATCCGCTACAACGCGATGGAGCTCGTGCCCCAGGAAGTGTCGGGGGGATACCGCGAGGCCGACGCGCAATTCGCGATGCTCTCGGCGCGCCGACCCGTCATGGAGACCGCTCTCGCGACCGCCGCCGCGCGTCTCACCGGGCTCGAGGTACGGCGCGGGGTCGCCGTCACGGGGTTGTCGAGCGACGGCGAGCTCACCGAAGGCGTTCCTCACGTCGTCGGCGTCCGGACGGACACCGGTGAGGAGATCCTTGCCGATCTCGTCGTCGACGCGTCGGGTCGTCGTTCGCCGTTGCCGGCGATGCTCGACGCCGTCGGTGCCCGCGCGCCGGCGGAAGAGATCGACGACTCCGGGTTCATCTATTACGGCCGGCACTTCCGGTCTGCCGACGGCAGCATTCCGCCGCTCATGTGCGGAATCCTCATGCCGTGGGGCACGGTGTCGACGCTGACGCTGCCGGCCGACAACGGCACCTGGGGGCTGGGCATCATCGCGAGCTCGAAGGACGCGGCGATGCGCGGTCTGAAAGACGTCGACACGTGGATGCGCACGTGGCGTTCCTTTCCGCTCGTCGCGCACTGGGCCGACGGCGAGCCCCTCGACGACGAGATCGCGGTCATGGCCAAGATCGCGGACCGGCACCGTTCGTTCGTGGTGGACGGCATTCCGGTTGCCACCGGGGTGATCGCGGTCGCCGACTCCTGGGCGTGCACGAACCCGTCGCTCGGACGTGGCGCTTCGATCGGGCTGATGCACGCCGCTCGCGCTGCGCGACCTCTTGCAGGTCGCGTCGATCGACGTTCCGACGGAGCTCGCGCAACGATGGCACGAGGTCACCGAGTCGACGGTGGAGCCCTACTACCGCGCCACGCTCGACTTCGACCGGCACCGTCTCGCCGAGATCGAGGCGGGCATCGAGGCAGGCCCTACGACCCGGGCGATCCGCAATACGAGATGACCCGAGCCCTCGCGTCTGCCGCGGGCAAGGACCCGGAGCTGTTCCGGGCGGCGCTCAAGATCGCTACGGTGCTCACCTGCCCCGACGACGTCTTCGCCGAGCCCGGCGTCGCCGAGAAGGTCCTCGAGCTCGGCTCGGGCTGGCGCGACGACCCGACGTTCGCGCCGACCCGCGAAGAGTTGCTTTCCATCGTGACCGGCTGAAAGGCGTCAACAGATGCGGGTCGACTCCAGTGGCGTGACCCTCGACGTGCAGGTCGAGGGCACGGGCCGTCCGGTCCTGTTGTTGCACGGCTTCCCCGACACCAAGCGCCTGTGGTCGCAGCAGGTCCCGGCTCTGGTCGAGGCCGGGTTCCAGGTGATCGTCCCCGACCAGCGCGGTTACGGCGCCAGTGACAAGCCGGCCGACGTCGCGGCGTATTCCATCCCGTTCCTCGCGATCGACGTGACCGCGATCCTCGACCACCTCGGGCTCGAGCGCGCTCACGTGGTCGGGCACGATTGGGGCGCCGCGGTCGCCTGGGCGACGGCCGCGTTCGCGCCCGAGCGCGTCGACCACCTGGTCGCGCTGTCGGTCGGTCATCCGAGCGCGTTCGGGAGCAGCGGACTACGCCAGCGGGAGAAGTCCTGGTACATGCTGCTCTTCCAATTCACCGGGGTCGCCGAGCAGTGGCTGACGATGAACGACTGGGCGAACTTCCGGGACTGGTCGCAGCATCCCGACGTCGACGGGGTGATCGCCGATCTCGTGCGCGACGGGTCGCTCACCACGGGTCTCGACTGGTACCGGGCCAACATCCCGCCCCAGTCGCTCGTCGAGCCGCCGCTCGAGCTGCCCCCGATCCAGTCGCCGACGATGGGCGTGTGGAGCAGCGGTGACTTCGCGCTGCTGGAAGAGCAGATGACCGCCTCCGCCGACTTCTGCGCCGCCGGGTTCCGCTACGAGCGGGTCGAGGGGCCGGGCCACTGGATGCAGTGGGAGGCGCCGGAGAAGGTCAACGCGTTGCTGGTCGACTTCTTGGAGCATTAGCCGCGCGGGTTTCCCGGCCGGGCCTGCCCGACCCCCGGTGTGCCACAATCCGTCAAGACACGCTCAAGAGTGTGGTCATGAACTCGGGATGACCGGATCGGCGGGCACGGCTCTTCGCCTTTTGGGGCCTGCACAGGAGGCGGAGTTGAGGATCGACGCGGGCGATACGGCCTGGGTTTGTGTGTCGGCGGCGCTCGTCATGTTCATGACGCCGGGACTCGCCTTCTTCTACGGCGGCATGGTGCGGGCCAAGAACGTGCTCGCGATGCTGATGCAGAACTTCTTCAGCCTCGGGCTCGTGAGCGTGCTGTGGGCGGTCGTGGTGTACTCGCTCGCGTTCGGCGGCACGAGTCGGTGGATCGGCAACCTCGATTTCTTGTGGCTCGGTCACTTCCACACCGCGCCACCGGGGCTGGCGCTCACGATCCCTCCGTCGCTCTACATGGCGTACCAGATGATGTTCGCGGTCATCACGCCTGCACTGATCACCGGTGCGATCGCCGACCGCATGAGGTTCGGCGCGTGGGTCTGGTTCCTCGGGCTCTGGGTGGTCCTCGTGTACGCCCCGATCGCGCACTGGGTGTTCGCGCCGGCAGGGTGGCTCGCTCGACGCGGTGCGCTCGATTTCGCGGGCGGCACCGTCGTGCACATCAACGCGGGGATCGCCGCGCTCGCGGTCGTGCTCGTGATCGGCCGGCGTCGCGGTTCGGCCCAGGACCCCGATGCCGCCCCATTCGCTGCCCCTCACGCTGCTCGGGACCGGGATCTTGTGGTTCGGCTGGTTCGGCTTCAACGCGGGCTCGGCGCTCGGTGCCAATGGCCTTGCCGCCCAGGCGTTCGTCAACACGCAGTTGGCGGCCGCGGCCGCGATGCTCGGCTGGCTGCTCATCGAGCGACTGCACGGTGGTCACGCCACGACGCTGGGCGCCGCCTCGGGTGCGGTCGCGGGCCTCGTCGCGATCACGCCGTGTGCCGGTTTCGTGGGCGGCATGTCACCGGTTGCCATCGGATTCGTCACCGGACTGGTCTGCTACGCGGCCGTCAACGTGAAGTTCAAGCTCCACTTCGACGACGCGCTCGACGTGGTCGGAGTGCACCTCGTCGGGGGGATCGTCGGCTCGGTCCTGTTGGGTCTGTTCGCGGACAAGCACGTGAACGGAGCCGGCAGGAACGGCGTGTTCCTCGGCGGCGGTTGGGGGCTGCTCGGCGAGCAATTTCTCGCGGTCGCGGTCACGCTCGTCTACTCGTTCGTGATGACCGGCGCGATCGTCTGGGTCCTCGCCCGGGTGCTCCCGGACGGCGTTCGCGTCAACTCTGACGAAGAGGACTCGGGACTCGATCTCGCCGAACACTCCGAGACCGGCTACACGTTCGCCGAAAGGTGATTCACGCCGACGCCGTGCCCGAAATGTGTCGGTATAGTCGATGCGGGGTCCGGGCCCAGAGGCCAACGGGACGCGCCGGTCATGGTGAGCCGGCCCGCCCTCCGGGAGCTCCTTCCCCGGGATTTCCGGCCTGGTAGGCGCCGAGGCCACGGAGCGTCACAGGGGTGTCACCGCGCGCGACGCCGCCTGTGCGCCAATAGGTCTTGTGCACAGCAACCGTGTCCGCCGGCAGGCCTCCGCGAGTCACCGGTGACCGACACCGAGACCCCGACCGTCGACGACATCCACAAGAGCCTGGCGGTCTCGGTCCTCGACACCTTCACCTTCTGCGCCGGGGACAAGGCACTCGCCCTACCGAGCGGGTCGCGCAAGCTTCTCGCGTTCTTGGCGCTCAGGGGCCGCCCCGCCACCAGGCACCTCGTCGCTTCTACGCTCTGGCCGGAGGCGCCACCCCAGGACGCCGCGAGCAGTCTGCGTTCGGCCCTGTGGCGTCTCAAGCCGATCGCGAGCGCCGCGGTCGTCGTCGAGGACCTCGATCTGAGCCCACACCCGGATGTTCGCGTCGACATCCGGGACTCTCGGGCGTTGGCGCATCGTCTGCTGGACCCGACGTGCGAGATCCTGCCCCAAGACGAGACCGCGGCCGCGGTGGCCTCGCTGTCGGTCGATCTGCTCCCCGGCTGGTACGACGACTGGGTCGTGATCGAGAACGAGGAGTGGCATCAACTGCGGTTGCACACGCTCGAGGCGATGGCGGCGCACCTGACGCTCAAAGGCAGATGGGCGGAAGCCGTGATCGCGGCGCTGGCCGCGATCCGGGCCGAGCCGTTGCGGGAGAGCGCGCACGGCGCGCTCATCAAGGTGTTCCTTGCCGAAGGCAACCAGATGGAGGCGCTCGAGGCGTTCAACCGTTACCGGGCAATGTTGAAGGCCGAGCTCGGGATCGCGCCGACCGCGCAGCTGACCGGCCTGGTGAGCAATCTCGGCCGCCGGCACTCTGACCCCTGAGCGAGGGGCTCGGCGCCGCCACGGATTCCGATGGGCGCAGCCCGTTGCTAGGGTGCATCCATGGCTCTTTCCCGAGCCGCCTGCGCGACGCTCGCCGTCGCCCTGCTCGGGAGCGCCGGGTGGGGTTGGCGTTCCGGTGCTCGTGCCGCGGCGAAATTCGACGCGACCGTCGTGCACGTCTCCGACGGCGACACGATCACCGTGAAGTTCGGCACGGGGGATGCCGGCGATCGCACTGAACGCGTGCGGATTCTCGGGGCGGACACACCGGAGACGGTCGATCCCCGCAAGCCGGTGCAGTGCTACGGGCCGGAGGCGAGCGCGCACACCAAGGAGCGGTTGCGCCCGGGTTTGCACATCGTGCTCGAGACCGACGTCGAGCCGAGGGACAAGTACGGCCGCCTGCTCGCGTACGTGTATGTCGAAGGTGCGCGCTACGACGACGAGCTCTTGCGTCTCGGTTTGGCGAGACTCCTGATCATCGCGCCCAACGGCATGTACGCCGCGCGCGATGTTGGGCGCCGAGCTCGAAGCCCGCGCCGCGCGGCGCGGCCTCTGGGGCGCCTGCGACCACTCCAGGTAGCAGGCCGCGACGTAGAAAGCCGCACCGTGTCTCTTCGCTGAAGGGTCCGTCAGTGAGCGTGGCCGCGCCGGTGGTCGAACTCCAGCACCTGCTGGAACGTCGGCCGGTTCGTCGCGCGCATCGTGTTCGGGATCAGGCCGGGCGTGAAGCCTGTGCGCGACGCGGTGCTCCGCCACGCACCCGGATCGGGGCCGTTGACGGCGGCGAGCTGTGTGGCGACCTGATCGACGACGGCCCACAGCGACGTCCGGCACGCGGTCAGCGATCCCTTTCCGCAGTACCGGAGGTGAAACGGTCCCTTCACCGGCTCGTGAAGCAGAGTGCGGAGGTCCTTGTCGACGAACGACTCGCCGGAGAGGCCGCCGAGGTCGCGAATGTTGTCGAGATCGCTCGTGAGCGCTCCGTACACCGGTCGCATCACCGCGTCCGCGACCTTCGGCCACAGCGCGTCCATGATCGTCGGGCCGGCGTCGTCGTATTGGCCGTTGTTGTCGGCATCGAGGCGCGGCGCGTCACGGCGCACCCAGTCGTCGAGCACGCTCACGACCTTGGCATCCAACGCGTTCGGCGCCGCGCTCCGTGCAGGACCTTGCTGACAACGGGCCAAACCGGCGAGCGCACGTCTTGGGTCGCGGCGCGATTCATGACGCCGACGTCCTCGGCGAGGGTGACCCGACGCGGGAAGTCGTCGAAGAGCTCGACGCGGTGCACCGATCCGAGCGGTGTGTCGTCGCCGTGCATGAAACCGGGTGCCGATTTGTTGTTCCAGTTCAGCAACAAGTCTCCGGGTCCACCGACGTCGTGCGGGTGCTCGTCGCGGGTGAGGAATCCGCGCCACTCGTACGTCGCCGGTTCCGAGCGTGGGAAGACCACGGTCGAGGCCGGGTGCGCGGCGGGGAAGCAGTCCCGACGAGAAGTACGCGGTCGCTTGGCGCGACACGTACGCCCAGTTGAAGGTGAATCCGAACTCGTTCGCCGTCGACCAGAAGCGTTGGGGCGTAGTCGCCTGCCCGTCGGTCATGTCCTTGAGCGCGGCGAGGTTGAGCCCGTCACGACCGAACGTCGAACGTTGGCGCGTGAGCGCGATCGGTCGACCGTGCGACGTCGCGGTACCGATCACGGGCCCGTGGACCGACGTCGGGTAGCGGATCGGCGTGCCATTGAGCGTGCCGGCGTCGAACATCGTGAACGGAATGGCACTTGCCCTTGAACATGTAGTGGTCGGATCGGCGGGTCGACGGGACTGCCGTCGGGGTTGCAGAGTTGCTCGGCGAACACGTCGCGGACGTCGTGGTCCGCGGACGTGAGGCTCCAGGCGTAGTCGCGCGTGCGGCCGATCAGCAGGTACATCGCGGCACCGGGGACGGCGACGCCTTGGGCCTCGACGCCGGGCCCGGAGAGATGGATCTGCTCCACGATCTCCGGGTAGTAGTAGCCGAGCTGCGGTCCCATCACCGCGAGGCTGTCGTGGGTGGCCGATCGTTGCGGCGCGACGACGAGGAAGTTCGAAGCCTGTTTCGACGGCACCGGTCCGGCCGCCGGATACGTCGACCCGTCGCCCGGCGTGGTGGTCGCGGTACGCGCCGTCGCGATCGCCGGCGCCGCCGCGGCGGCCGCAGGCTGACGCGGGTCGAGCGACACGATCGATCCTTCGTCGATCGAAACCGAACCGGTGACGCGCCCGCCGGTGAACTCGCCGTACGCGAAGGTGCGATTGGTGGTGGTCGGCGCTTCGGGGTCGTTGAACAACATTGCGTCGTCCCACGCCTTGCGACCGAGGTCGGTGCCCATGTGGTTCTGCAACTCGGAGAGGAACTGCGCATTCGTGGCTTCGGCGCCGCCTCCCGCGCCGAAGATCGATCCGATGAACGCGGTGACTGCGATGACATCGTTCACCGTCGCCGGTGGTTGGTCGATATGGTTTGCCGCCCAATAGGCGTTGATGCCGTCCGCCTCGGCTTGGGCCTCGGCGATGATCTCACGGCCCTTGTTGCCATAGGTCTGGACGATGAGCTTCGCCTGGTCGGTCACGAGCTGTTCGGTTTGCGCGCTCGGCACGAACGACTGGCCGCTCGTGACGAGACCGAACGCGTTGATGCCGGGTACATCCGCGACCGCGGACACGCGCCGGGCCGCGTCCGAGTTGGAGCAGCAAGCCGCGATCGCGAGCAGTGACCCAGCCCGCTCCGAACGCGAGATCGGCACGGGTCTTGCCGGTGATGTGCGGGACGCCGTACGAGTCGTAGACGATCGTCGTTCCCGGCCTTCCGGTCGGTTCGACGTGCGTCGCGCCCACCGGCTCGAAGTTCTCGGGCAGGAAGTGTTGGGTGATGTCGGTGTCCGAGATGTTGGCGCGTAGGGGTGTGAGCCCGTCGTAGAGCGGTAGCTGATCGAGCGACTGAGTGGTCGTCGGCAAGCCGCCGAAGTTGCCCGGCGGCAGCACGTAGTACCGCGCAATCACGCGAGGTCTCGCGGTGTCCCTCGCGGTGTGAGCTCGGGCTTGCCGCTGACGGGCTCCCCAATCCCACGGCGACGACGACCGCCAGCGCGGCGGCCACGGTCCCACCTCGACGAACCCCGAACTTCATGCTCGACCCCCCCCGTCCGATGTGGGGGTCTAGCACTTCGGCGGCTGATCGACCATCAACCGGTACGGCGGCCCGGGGCCGGCGGGCATCAGCTGGTGCTGGCGAGGATCTCGTCGACGATGTCGAGGGTCGTGTTCGGATGGAGGAAGGCGAGGCGGGCGACCGTCTCGTCGTGCCAGCGTGTCGGCACGACGAGCGCCACCTGGTCACGTGAGAGCTGCGCCGACCACGCCGCGTACCGGGCCGCGCTCCACCCTGCGCGACGGAACAGGACGACCGACAGCTCGGGCTCGCGCACGAGCTCGAGGTGGGGGAGCGCGCGGATGCGGTCGACCGCAGCCCTGGTCGTCGCGAGGACTTGCTCGACCGCGGTCCGGGTACGCGTCCGAGCCGTGGACGGCCAGCGAGAACCAAAAGGGCAGCCCACGGGCGCGCCGTGTGAGCTGGTATGCATAGTCGCCCGGGTTCCAACCGCCGACGCTCGTCGTTCACCGAGTCGAGATACGCCGCGTGCTGACCGTGCACCGACCGTGCGAGCTCGGGATCGCGGTACAGGAGCGCCGCGCAGTCGAGGGGCGCGTACAACCACTTGTGCGGATCGATCACGAGCGAGTCGCAGCGCTCGATCCCGACGAATGCGGGGCGGGCCGACGGGGCGAGCAGCGCACCACCTCCGTACGCGGCATCGACGTGCATCCACAATCCTCGCTCGACGCAGATGCGGGCGATCCCCTCGAGGTCGTCGACCAGGCCCGCGTTCGTGCTGCCCGCATTGGCCACGACCGCGGACACCACCGAGGGATCCGGGCAGGTGTCGAGCGCGGCGCCGAGCGCTTCGCCGGTCAGGCGGTCGTCGACCAGCGGCACGAGGAGCGGATCGACGTCGAGCAGATGCATGGTGTTGCGCACCGACGAGTGTGTGTCAGAGGTCACCGCGAACTGCAGCCGCCGCCGGGCCTCGCCGAGCCGCCGCCGACCCGCGTCTCGGGCGACCGCGAGCGCGGAGAGGTTCGCCGCAGAACCGCCCTGAACGAAGGTCCCTCCCGCGCCTACGGGCATGCCGGCGAGATCCGCGATGAAGCGCAGCGCTTCGTTCTCGGCCCACACGGCACCCGCCGACTCGATCCACGAGACCCCGCTGATCGACGCGAGCGACACGACCGCGTCGAAGAGCATCGACGCCTTCGTCGGCGCGGACGGGATCCACGCCAAAAAGCGCGGGCTGTCGGCCCGGATCACCGCGGGTGCCAGGACCGAGGTGAACAGCTCGAGCACGACCTTCGGGTCGTTACCGCGCGTGTTGATCAGCTTGCGGGCCCGGGTGGCGAGCTCGGAAGGCTGCACCGTTCCATTGAGCGGGGTCGGGTCGAGGGCTGTCAGTTCCCGGAGGAGCTCGATGATCGTGTCCGCGAGCTGTTTCGTCGCGGCATCGAACTCGTGCATCCCGCTCAGGGTAACGCCACGAAGCCGTCATCGGGCCCGGGTCTCGGCGGCGACGCCGAGGCGTCACGGTGCAATCGGTGGGCGCGTTCGGGCGGAGGGGACGCCGGTGACGCCGCGGCCAGGGTGGCGCGCAGCTCCGCGAGGTGGTCGCGTGGCTCGAGCCGCCTTTGCAGCAAGCCGTGCGGGGAGTGGTTCGCAACCTCTTCGATCAGTCCGAGCCAGGGTGACGGCTCGCGCTCGGCCCGCCGGGAGCCCACGGTCCGAGCGCGCGCCCAAGAGCAGTGCAGCTCGTCCTCCGCGCGGCTCAGGGCCACGTGCAGCAGCCGCCGTTCCTCGGCTCGGGCCGGAGCGGACGTGGCCCAGGAGATCGGCACCATCCCCCGTTCGAGCCCGGTGACGAACACGACCGACCACTCGAGACCTTTGGCGCGATGGAACGTGACCAGGTCCACGCCGGCCGACTCGGTCGTCGAGCCGTTGGTCGCGACGTCGAGCCAGGTCGTGAACTCGGCGACACCACCGCTGCCACCGACGGCTTCCAGGTACTCGCGTCCGAGCTCGAGCAGCATCTCGCGATGGGCGCGCGCCTCGTCGGTCTCGGATTCGGGCGTGCTCACGTCGGACTTGGGGCCCGCGGCGACGTCGGCGAGGTGCTCGGCAAACGGCCGACCCGGGGCGTTGCCCTCGGTCTCGCGGAGCTCGTCGAGCACTGCGCGGACCTGCGCGCGCGGCGAACCGCTGACCGTCGCCGATTCGGAACGGCACGCCCCGCCGGGTCAACGCGGCCTCGAACCGGGCCGACTGCGCGTTGGTGCGAAACAGCACTGCCATGCGAGGCCACGGAACCCCGGCGACGTGGTGCTCCCAGCACGCCTCGGCGATCGCACGCGCTTCCTCGTCGTCGTCGGCGTACGACACGATCGTGGGCGCGGCGCCGTCGGCGCGGACGGCCTCGGGAACCAGGCGGCTCGCACCGGCCGCCGACCCGAGCGCGGCCTCGGCGACGGCCACGACCGATGGCGTGCTTCGGTAGTTGCGGGCCAGCACGACCGTCGTGCTTCCGGGAAAGGCGCGCTCGAATCCGACGAGGGGAGCGGCGTCGGCGCCGGTGAACCCGTAGATCGCCTGCGCGGGATCGCCCACGACGGTCAGGTCGTCGGCGCCACCGAGCCACGCCCGCAAGAGCCGGAGCTGCAGCGGCGTCGCGTCCTGGAACTCGTCGACGAAGAAATGCCGGAAGCGCCAACGTTGCCCGGCCGCGAACTCCTCGTCGCGGGCGATGGCGTCGGCGCAGCGGCTCAGGACGTCGTCGAAGTCGATGAGGCGTCGCCGCCGCTTCTCGGCCTCGTAGCGCGCGTAGAGCGCCGAGACCTCACCGGCTCCGCGCGGCGGCCTGCGACCGGCCGCCTCGGCGGCGGCCTCGTAGCCTTCGGGAGAGACGAGGCGGGCCTTCGCCCATTCGATCTCGCCGGCGATATCGCTGAGCGCCACCGCCGGCGCTGCACCCCGCCCGCCCAGGAGGGGCGCGAGGATCCGGGCCTTGCGCTCGATGACCCGAGGTGCTTCGCGGTTGCGTTCCGCTGCATGGCGCCGGAGCTGGCCGAGCGCGATCGCGTGGAAGGTTCCCGCCGTGATGCGGCCGTCGATGCCGAGCTTGCCCATCCGCGAGATCAGCTCGCCCGCGGCCTTGCGGGTAAAGGTGACCGCGAGCACGTGGCGAGCCTCGACGCGATCTTCGCGGCAGTGGTACGCGATCCGGCGGGTCAGCACCCGCGTCTTGCCGGAACCCGCCGGCGCGATGATCGCGAGCGGCGCGGCTTGCGACGTGACGGCCTCGAGCTGTGTCGGATCGAGGTCGTCCAGCAACGCGTCGCGCACTCTCCGACCGTACATACGGCGACGGTACCCATGCGGTGTGACGCCCGCATCGACCACACGCCCGTGTCGGCCACGCGCCGGGCGACCCCGGAGAGGGTCGCAAACGCGGAAAGGCCCCGAGTAGTCTTCGCCGCTTTCGCAGCTCCGATCTCCTCGGGGCCTTCCTCCGGCGACGGATCTTCGGTGGCCCTCGCAGGCTTCCTCCGACCGTGCCGGCCGTGTTCCTCGCCGCCGGGTCCCGCCCCGAAGGACGCAACCCCGTGGTTTCGGTCCACGCACCGGTGCGCACGTACGTCCGTTCCGATCCCGCAAGCAGTCTCGGAGTCCGACGCATCGGCGTCCCGGCAAGAGCGGACACTACGACTGCGCGCACCGAGCGTCAAGAAGAATTTCAGCCTTCGCCGGGACGTCTCGCGCAACGATGCCCGCGCGGTGCGGGAACGAAGCTCGTCGCGCCCGACGCAGTTCGCGGAGCATTCACACGTCGCGCATCGAGCGGTCGCGCCGGACGCGGTTAACTGGAAGACATGGAGATCGAGCTGGTGCGAGGTACGCCTCGACGCAAGCACGTCGAGGCGGTGCTGGTAGGTGATCGGCTGCGAGTGTCCTTCCCGCGCTGGATGACGATCGACGAAGCCCAGATCACCGCTCAAGAGCTCGCCGAGCGTATGCAGCGCCGAACGGATTCGTCGGCGATCGACATTGCCGCGCGTGCCCGCAGGCTCGCTCGGGAGCTCGGGCTTCCGCGGCCGCGCTCGCGTGCGCTGGGTCGACAACATGCGCCAGCGCTGGGGCTCCTGCACCCCCGAGGACGGCACGATCCGGGTGTCGTCGCGGCTCGCCGCGTACCCGTCGTGGGTGCTCGACTACGTGCTCGCGGACGAGCTCGCGGATCTGGTCGTGCCGCGTCACGGGCCTGAGCACGACGCGCTCGTCGACCGGTTCGACCAAGCCGAGCGGGCCCGGGGCTTCCTCATTGCCATCGACCTCGACCCCAGCGATGGCGACGAAGACGTGCCGGTGTTGCTCGCCGGCGACGTGCGTCCCTGATCGCACCCGGCCCGGATCCGGCCCCGAGCGCCACCGTCGCGCATAGAATTTCGGCGTGCCGTACCCCAAGAAGCTGCTGAACGACGGCGAAGAGGTCGCGCTCGATCTTCGCCCGCACTGGTGGTTCTTCTCCAAACACATCGCGAGCGGGATCCCGCTCTTCGTCGCGGTGATCCTCATCCTGGTGGAGACGCACGGCGACGTCGAGAAGTGGCTGTTCCTTCTGTGGGCTGTGGTCGCGGTCGCGTGGGCGGCTTGGCTCGGCCTCAAGTACCTCGAGTGGAATTTCACGCACTTCGTGGTGACCGACGACCGGGTGATCTTTCGCACCGGCGTGATGGCCAAACGTGGCGTCGAGATCCCGATGGAGCGCATCAACAACATCAACTTCCACCAGGGCGTGTGGGAGCGGGTCATCGGCGCCGGCGATCTCGACATCGAGTCGGCCGGCAAGGAAGGCCAGTCGCACTTCGACGACGTGTGGCATCCCGACGGGGTCCAGCAAGAGCTCTACCGCCAGATGGAGGCGAACGCGAAGAAACGAGCGAGCTGGTCGACTCCGGCCGTGAACGCCGCGCCGGCGCCCGCGGCGGCGCCCACGGTCCCCGAACAGTTGCAACAGCTCGCCGATCTACGCGATCGCGGCGTGATCACGGCGGAGGAGTTCGAGACGAAGAAGGCGCAGCTGCTCGAGCGCATGTGAGCGCGGTGAGAGTCGTCTCCCTGGTGCCCAGCGCGACCGAGACGCTGGTCGCACTCGGAGTACGCCCGGTCGGTTGTACCCGATATTGCGATATCGGCGGCGTTCCGGTCGTCGGCGGAACCAAGACCGTCGACGTGGACGCAGTGGTCGCGCTCGTGCCGGATCTCGTGGTGGTGAACGACGAGGAGAATCGCATCGAAGACGCGCGGCGCGCTCGGCGTCGGCCGGTATCCCCCTGCACTCGATGTCACCGCGCGCGGTTGCCGAGATCGGACCGGCGGTTCGTATGCTCGCGGACGCGGTCGGTGCCGGCAGTGTGCCGGCACCGTTCGGCGAATGGGATTCGTGGATGCAACGCACGCGCCGCCCGCGCGCGCGACTGCGTTCGTCCCGATCTGGCGTCGCCCCTGGATGTCGCTCGCGGCCGACACCTACGGTTCGTCGCTGCTCGAGCTGGCCGGCATCACGAACGTCGTCGGAAGCTCGCTCGTCCGGTATCCGAGGGTTGACCTCGCCGCGGTCGACGCGGCCAAACCCGATCTTGTGCTCCTACCCAGCGAGCCCTATGCGTTCGCGGAGCGCCACGCGGCGGAGGTGCGGGACTCGGTTTCCGGCGTACGCACGGTACTGATCGACGGGCGCGATCTGTTCTGGTGGGGGATCCGCACCCCCGCGGCCGCCGAACGACTTGCGGAGATCCTCTGATGGCGCGAGTGCGCGTGCGTATCGACGATCTCGAACAAGGCGATCTCCCGGCGCTCTCGGTCAAGACCGGTGTGGCGTGCGCGAACCCGGTCGCGCTCGTGCTGCGCCCGGAGACGCGACTGCTGTCGCCGCTCGGGCGCAAGATCTCCGCGATCGTCCCGCTCGAGGCTCGGCGAGTCAGGGCCCGTCGGTCGGTGACCCGTCTCGCGTGGATCGCCCTCGTCGTCGGTTTGGCCGCCCTGGCCGCGGCGGTCTCCGGTGCTGGCTCGGCGGTCCTCCTGCTCGCCGCGTTCGCCGGCGTCGCGTACGTCGCGCTCGATCCTGCTGGGCGATCTGCGATGGGTCGGTTCGAAGCCGTCCGAGCACGACGGTGAGGTCGTGCTCACGCGTGTGCATCACGCCTTCGCTCGCGCCGTCGACGAGCAGTACGGGCGTTAGTCGCTGACCTCGGCGCAACCGAGCTCGCGCAACCGGGCGCGGATTCGGCTCGCCGCATCTTCGAGTGCTGTCGCCTCGGCCGGCCTGGCGTTGGCGAACGACAGTTGGCCCGGGTTGTCGATGGGAACGACGTGCAGATGCGTATGCGGCACCTCCTCGCCGACGATCAGCAGCCCGATTCTGCGCGGCTTCCATTCGAGATCCTGGGCTCGGCCGATGTGCTGTGCCACCGAGAACAGATGCGCGGCCAGCGTGGGTTCGACGTCGATCCAATGGTCGATCTCCTCGCGCGGCACCACCAGCGCGTGACCGGTCATCATCGGCGCGATCGACAAGAACGCCACCGCGTGGTCGTCCTTCCACACGAAGGTGCCGGGGAGCTCTCCCGCGATGATGCGGCTGAAGATGCTCGGCACGGGCGTCCTCCCTGGGTGCGGTCCTGGTCTCGTCAGGCAAGCAGGCCGGCGCCGTCGACGGCCCGGACGGCAAAGGGCATCGGCGTCAACCCGGTGGAGGAACGGTAGCGCGCTACGGCGTGGGCTTCGACGTCGTGGATCCCGTCGGCGGCGACCAACGCGACCGCGCATCCACCGAAGCCGGCGCCGGTCAGGCGGGCCCCGTACGCACCCGCGTCGACGAGCGCGTCGACGAGCGTGTCGAGCTCGGGCGTCGACACGCGAAAGTCGTCGCGGAGTGAAGCATGGCTTGCCGTCATGAGCTTGCCGCAGGTGTCGAGGTCGCCCGCCCCGAGCGCGGCGACGAACTCGAGCACTCGTGCGTTCTCCGAGACGACGTGGCGTGCGAAAGGATCGCCGGCGACCTGGTGGATCGTCGCATCGCGCAGCGTCTCGACTCCGGCGCGGGTCGCGGCGGCAGCGCACGCCGCGCGCCGCTCCGTGTACGCGCTGTCCTCGAGCCGGCGGCCGATCCCCGTGTGCACCACGAGGATCGCGACGGGATCGGGAATCGCAACGTACACGACGTCGAGACTCCGGCAATCGAGCAGCATCGCGTGCCCGGCCCGCCCGAACACCGATGCCATCTGATCCATCACTCCGCACTGCACGCCGGTCGCCAGCTGTTCGGCGGACTGCGCGACGAGCGCAAGTGTGCGTCCGTCGAGGCCGAGCTCGTCGAGCTCGGCCGTCGTCATCGCCACGGCCACGGTGAAGGCCGCGCTCGGACGACAGCCCGGATCCGACGGGGATCGTCGAGGAGATCTCGGCGTCGAATCCGGTGGAGAGGTGCCCGGGTCCGGCCAGCTCGCGGAGGACCGCCGCGATCGCCCGACCCCACGGAACCGAGACCGAGGCCGGATCGGCCGAGCCGTCGGCGGGGAGGTCGACGGTTCCGGGGAACCCGTCGGAACGCGCGACCACGCGGCGAGTCGTCGCGGCGCCCGGCGCGGACGACGACCTCGCGGTCGATCGCCGTCGGGAGACAGAATCCGTCTTGATAGTCGGTGTGGTCCCCGATCAGGTTCACCCGACCGGGAGCGCGTACGGCCGGCATCTCCAGAGGCTACGGCCGGATCGCGCCCGCGAATCGCGATGGCGGAGCCACCGGTACGCTGGAGCGACACACCCTCGGGAGGGCAGATGGGCCGGTTCCAGAACTCGATCGCCTTGGCGAAGTCGTCGTGGAGGGTCCTGCGCGACGACAAGCACCTCACGATGTTGCCGTTGCTGTCGCTCTTGACCACGCTGGCCGTCGGGCTCGTCGTCTTGTTGCCCATCGCTCTCATCGCCCGTGACGGCAGTGGCGGCTACTCGGGATCGAAACCACTGGTTTGGCTGCTGGGGTTCCTCGGCGCCGTGGCCCTCACGTACATCGTCGTGTTCTTCAATGCCGCACTCGTGTACGCCGCGAACAGCCGCTTCCAGAGTGAGCCCGTGTCGGTCGCCGACGCGATCCAAGCGGCGCGGGTACGGGCGCACGTGCTCTTGCCCTGGGCGCTCGTCAGCGCGACGGTCTCGGTGATCCTGCGCGGGCTCGAACAGCGCGGCGGCATGTTCGGCCGGATCGTGGGCAGCCTTGCGGGCGTCGCCTGGTCGGTCGTCACGTTCCTGGTCCTCCCCGTGCTCGTGTTCGAGGGCCTCGGCCCGGTCGCGGCGGTGAAGCGCTCGGCGTCCCTCTTCAAGAACACGTGGGGCGAGAACCTCATCACGAACGCGGGGATCGGGATCGTCGGCTTCGTCGCGATGCTCGTCGGCGCGGTGCCGCTCGTCCTCTTCCTCGCCATCGGTGGCCCGGTTGCCGTGCTCGGTATCGGGCTCTTCGTGGTGTGGTGCGTCGTCGTGATGTTGGTGACGACCACCCTGACCGGCATCTTCCAAACGGCGCTGTACCGCTTCGCAACGGGAGCGCCCGTCCCCGGCTTCGAACCATCCGAGCTCGAGAGCTCGTTCCGCCCCCGCCGAGAGAATCACGGGCGGGGACTCTTCGGCACTCAGAACTAGCCGGACTCGAGGACCTTCCCGGCGCCGTCGGATGCCGCGCACCGGCCACGCCGTCGGTTCGAGGCCGGTGCGCGCGAGATAGGTCTTCGTCGCGCGCGCCGCGATCGTGCCGATCGAGTGTGCCGGTACCAGCGCCACCACACACCCACCGAATCCGGCGCCGGTGACCCGCGCGCCGATCGCTCCGGCGTCGACGAGACATTCCACCAGCACGTCGAGCTCGGGGATCGACACTTCCATGTCGTCGCGAGACGAGGCGTGGCTCGCGAGCATGAGCGGCCCGAGCGCGTCGAAGTCACCGGATTGCAGTGCCGCCGCGAACTCGCGCACGCGCACCATCTCCGTGACGGCGTGGCGACCGCGAGGGAGGTCGCGCACCTGTTCGAAGGAGGCGTCTCGGAGCACGCGGAGCCCGAGGTGAGCCGCGACCGCCTCGCTCTCGGCCCGCCGTTGCGCGTACGGCGAGCCTTCGAGCGTGCGCGCCACTCCCGAGTGGACGACGAGCACGCCGAGGTCCGTCGGGAGGGGTACGTGCTGGACCTCGAGGGTCCGGCAGTCGATGAACACCGCGTGATCGCTGCGTCCGTGGACCGAGGTCATCTGGTCCTGGACCCCGCACGGCACGCCGGTTGCAACGTGCTCGGAGCGCTGCGCGGCCAGCGCCAGAGGAGTCCCACGGAGCTCGAGTCCGCCCGCTGTCCGCGAGCGCGAGCGCACACGCCACCTCGAATGCCGCGCTCGACGACAGGCCCGCACCCACCGGCACGGTCGAGGAGACGTCGAGGTCGGCGCCGACGGGGGCGCGGCCCATCTCGGCGAGGACACGAGCGACTCCGGCGATCGCGCGGCCCCACTCGGGACGCGTCGCCGGTGGGTCGTTGCTCCCGTCGGCGGCGATGTCGACCTGGCCGTCGAAATCGGCGGATCGCGCGACGATGCGGCCGTCAGGACGGGTGCTTGCCTCGATGACGACGTCGCGGTCGATGGCGAGGGACACGACCCAACCCTCGTGATAGTCGACCTGACCTCCGATCAGGTTCACCCGGCCGGGCGCTCGGTAGGTTCGCCTCTGCTTCACGCGCCCCGACCCGGCACGAGGTCCGACGTTCATGCGTCTCACGGTCATGCGTCTCGCAGGGCCCGCGCCGCGGCTTCGGGGACGACCGGGTTGGACAGTGTGCCGCTACCGACCTCGCCCGACGCGACGAAGCGGGCAACGCCGGGCGCGCGCAGCGGCGGTGCGATGTGCGCGTGCAGGTGCCATTCGTCGCCGCCGGACGCGGGTGCCTGGTGGAACCACAGGAGGTACGGAAACCGGTAGTTGCGTTCGGGCGCGGGCCAGAGCCGGTCGTAGCGGCCGAGCGCGTCTGCGAGTATCGCCGCGAGGGCGTTGCGCGCGGGCGAGTCGAGTGCGGCCAGTGAACCGTGATGGGTACGACATGCCAGGCGCATCCCGTACGAGTAGCCCGACGCGTACGGGACCCACGCCACCCAGTCGCCGCGCGTCGTCACGATGCGCGTACCCGCCTCGATCTCGTAGGCCAGCTCCGCGCAAGTCCCGCATCCGTGCTCACGAGAGACGGCGGCTTCGCGCTCGGGCGCCGGGGGCACGAAGGGATACGCGTAGATCTGGCCGTGTGGATGATCGATGGTCGCGCCCACCTCGCGACCTCGGTTCTCGAACACGAGCACGTACTCGACCTCGGGTCGCTCGAGCAGCGAGGTCGTTCGTTCGGCCCAGAGATCGACGACCTTGCGGAGGTGCGTGAGGGGCAGGGTCGCGAGGGACTGCTCGTGGTCGGGGGAGAACAGCACGACCTCGCACGCGCCCACAGCGGGCACGGTCGTCATCCCGGCCGCCTCCGCGGCCACGAGGTCGATCGCATCGCCGGGCGCGAGCGCGGGCCAGCGGTTGGCAAACCAACGGAGCTCGTAGGGTTCGGGCGCTTCGAGACCGCCGACGCAGAAGGGGCAGTCGTCGGAGGGCAGGTTCGGTCGGCTCTGGCGAGCGCCGACGATGTTGACCCACTCCCGGGTCAACGGGTCGAAGCGAAACTCGCCACCGGGTCCGGGCATGTCGCAATACTGGCGCGTCAGGCGCGCAGGGCCGGTATGACCTCGGCGGCGAAGCGCTCGAGTCCGTCGCGGTCGAAGGGGGCGCGCAGCGCCAGGATCACGTACGTGGCGCCCGCGTCGACGTACGCGGCGACCTTGTCGACCATCTCCTGCACGCTGCCCGACAGCACACCGGGCTCGATTGCCCGCGACATGGGGCCGAACTGGCGACGCAGTTCTTCTTCGGTGAACGCCATGCCGACGTTGACCGACTTCGTGATCTCGACCGGATCGCGTCCGAGTCTTTCGCAGTGTGCGTCGAGCACGCCGGCCTTGTGCGCCCAAACGTCCGGCGGGATGAACGGCACGTTCCAGCCGTCGGCGTACTGGGCCGCGATTCGCAGCGTGACCTTTTCGCCGCCGCCGCCGATCCAGATGGGAAGGCGAGACTGGACCGGTTTCGGTTCGCACCGAGCGTCGCGCAGCGTGAAGAACTCGCCGTCGAACGTCGTGCGATCCTGCGTCAGGAGACCGCGCACGCACTGCACGTACTCCTCGAGCAGGCGGAGTCGTTCGCCCGCGCTCCCGTAGTGCAGCCCGTAAGCGTCGTACTCGTTGCGCAGCCATCCGCCGCCGAGGCCCAGCACGGTCCGACCGTGCGCGACCTGGTCGAGGGTCGCCATCGCGTTCGCGAGCACAGCGGGATGGCGGTAGCCGGCCGAGTACACAAGCGAACCGCACACGACCCGATCGGTCGTCGCGGCCAGCGCGGTGTGCGCGGTGACGGCTTCGAGGCAGTGCGGATCGCCGCTCGCATCGGCCGCGTAGAAGTGGTCCCAGATCGAGATCCAATCGAAGCCGAGCGCTTCGATACGCCGCCACAGTGACTGGAGGTCGTCGATCGACGTGTGCTGCAGGCCCGTGTGCACCCCGAATCGCAGGCTCACGAAGCCGAGCCGATCTTGGAGAGGACCTCTGTCCCGATCAGTTCCAGATGATCGGGTTCGTCGAGGGTGTGGTACTGGAGGTACACCCTGTGCGCGCCTTCCCGACCGAACTCGAGGATGCGCTCCACGACCTCGTCGGGCGTTCCGCCCGCCGCGCCGCCCCGGGCCTGGTCGGGGTCCTGGCCGCTCGCGACTGCGCGCCGGCGGAACTCCGCCTCGTCGCGTCCGACGCACACGACCGTCGCGACCGAGAACGTCATGGTCGAAGGATCGCGGCCCATCGCTTCGCACGCCGTCCGTACGTGATCGCAACCCTCGCGGAACTGCGACACCGGCGCGAACGGCATGTTGAACTCGGCGGCGTAGCGCGCTGCGAGCCGCGGCGTGCGCTTCGTCCCCCATCCGCCCATGACGATCGGCGGACCCGGCCGTTGCGTCGGCTTTGGAAGTCCGGGGGAGTCGACGACGACGTAGTGCTCGCCGGTGAACGAGTACGTCTCTCCGGGCGCCGCGCTCCAGAGGCCGGTCACGATCTCGAGTTGTTCTTCGAGCATGGCGAACCGTTCGCCCGTCGACGGGAACGGGATCGCGTACGACGCATGTTCGCCGTCGTACCAACCCGCGCCGAGCCCGAGCTCGATGCGGCCACCGCTCATCGCGTCCGCCTGGGCGACCTGGATCGCGAGCGACCCGGGGAATCGGAACGTCACCGGGGTGACGAGGGTGCCCAGCCGGATACGCGTGGTCTCGCGGGCGATCGCGGCGAGGGTCATCCAGGCGTCGGTCGGCCCCGGTCCGGGGTCGCCTGCTCCGATCCGTTGATAGTGATCGGACCGGAAGAAGGCGTCGAAGCCGAGCCGCTCGGCGTCCCGGGCCACCGCGAGCAATTGGTCGTAGGTCGCGCCTTGTTGGGGCTCGGTGAAGATACGCAGCTGCATGCCCCGCGGAACCTAGCCGCCGAGACACATGCGGCGGCGGGTGTGGCGAACGCACGCGGAATGCGGAACGGACCGTACGATGCACGGGTGCTGACCGTCGAACGCTGGCCGGAGCTGCGAGAGCCCTTCATGGTTGTCGCGTTCTCGGGCTGGGTCGACGCGGGGATGGCGGGCGCGGGCACGGTCGGCGCCCTCCGTGAGCAGCTCCTCCATGCCGACGAGTTCACCGCGATCGATCTGACCGACCACATGGACCTCCAGCAGACCCGGCCGAACGCGCGCTGGTCCGACGACGACGGTGGCCGGGTCATCGACTGGCCCGAGATCACCTTCGTCTCGGGGGCGTTGGGGCGCGACGTCGTGATCGTCTCGGGTCCCGAGCCGTCGTTACGTTGGCCGAGCATCTGTACGGCCGTCGTCGAGGTCGCGCGCACGCTGCGCGTGCACGACGCCTGTACCGTCGCCGGAATGCCGTCACTGGTCTCGCACCGGCGCCCGGTACCCGTGCTCGCCACCGCGACGCATCACTCGCTGGCGCAGGAGATCGCGCCGCTGCGCATGGCGTACGCCGGCCCGACCGGGCTCCAGACGATCGTGCAGCGCGCGCTCGGCGATGCCGACGTCCGCAGCGCCGGGCTGTGGGCGCAGGTGCCGCAGTACGTGTCCGGCTCGCCCTCACCACCCGCGGTGAGGGCGTTGCTCCGGCGCCTCGCCGAGCTCGGCCGGCTCGAGCTCGACCTGCGGCCGCTCGACGCGCGCGCTGCGACGCGTACACGAATCGCGTCGATGCCGGGCTCGCGACGCGGCCCGAGGTCCAAGAGGTGGTCGATCGCATCGATCGCGAGCAGGGAGCCTCCGCCGACGACCTGGTCTCCGAGATCGAGCTGTTCCTTCGACAGCAGCCGGACGAGTAACGGCTCCTTCGTGTCCGAGCACGGCGTCCGCCCCGCTCGCGTCGAAGAGCGCCAAGCCATGGCGCGCACCTTGGCGCGGGCGTTCGACGACGATCCGCTCACGACTTGGCTGTTCCCCGACGCACGCGCGAGCACGCAGGCTTCCCGGCTTCTTCCGTTCGTTGCTCCGCGCCTCCTTCCCGTTCGGCGGGGTGTACACCACCGACGGCACCCGCAGCGTCGCGATCTGGAATCCGCCCGGCACCTTCCCGTTGGGTTGGAAGGCCGACGCCCGCGTGGGTCTCACCACCGCATGCCTCGTAGGCCCGCGCATCGTGACCCGCACGCAGGGGCTCTTGTACTTCGCAAACCACCACCCGAAGGAGCGGCACTGGTACCTGCAGATGCTCGGTACCGAACCGCAGTGGCAGGGCCGGGGCGCGGGCGCCGAGGTGATGGCGCCGGTGCTCGAACGCTGCGACGACGAGGGCGAGCGCGCCTACCTGGAGTCGTCGAAGGAGCGGAACATCCCGTTCTACGTGCGTCACGGATTCGAGGTGACCGCGGAGGTTCGCGTTCCCCGAGGCCCCGTCGTGTGGGCGATGTGGCGGGACCCGCGCTGAGGGCCGGCGGCCCGAATGGGCGAACGGGCCACATCGCCGCGAGAATGCGACCATGTCTGTAGTTCGCATCAACGCCATCACAGTCCCACCCGAACGCGCCGATCAGCTTGTCGAGCGTTTCGCCAACCGCGCCGGCGAGGTTTCCAAGATGGAAGGCTTCGAGGCGTTCGAGCTCCTGCGGCCGACCGACGGCAAGGACGTCTTCTACGTGTACACGCGCTGGCGGTCGACAGAGGACTTCGAGCGCTGGCTCAACAGCCAGGCCTTCGGGCAGGGGCATGCTCAGCACAGCGAGAAGGGACCCGTCGGCACGGGGAGCGATCTGCTCGCGTTCGACGTGGTGCAAGAGGAATACGCGTGACGTTGATCGATCCTTCGGTCGATCCCCCGGTCGATCCGGTTGCGCAGCTCACCGGTCCCGGGGGGCCGTTCGAGATTGTCGTCGACGAGGTCGTCGGTCATCCGATGCAGGTGTACAAGCAGCGGATGCGGTCGCTGCGCGAGCTCATGGCCCAGAACGCGGCGCGAGCCGACGTCGACTGGCTCGTGCAGGCGGATCGCCGATTGACCTACGGCGAGCACGACCGCCTCGCGCGGGTGCTGGCGGCGTCGCTCGTGCGGCTCGGGGTCGAACGCGGGGATCGGGTCGCGCTGGTGTCGGCCAACGTTCCCGAGTGGGTGATCACGTGGTGGGCCTGCGCGATCCTCGGCGCCACGCTCGTACCGCTCAACGCGTGGTGGAAGGCCGAAGAGCTCGAGTTCGGTCTCGACGATTCGGGCGCCAAGGTGCTGATCGCCGACGCGCGCCGCCTCGCGCTGGTGCGCGACCGCCTCGCGGGCCTGCCCGCGCTCGAGCACGTGTTCGTGATCGATGGTCCGGCCGACGCGGCGGCGCGTTCTTTCGGCGAGCTGACCGCGGGCCGGGACGATCCCGGGATCCCCGAGACGCCGATCGACGAGGACGACATCCTCGCCATTCTCTATACCTCGGGCACCACCGGGAAGCCGAAGGGCGCGACGGTCTCACACCGCCAGGCGATCGCGAACGTCCAGAACATCATCGTGATGGGGGTCGCCCAGGCGATGCGAGGCACTCCTCCTCCCGAGGCCGCGGCCGGGCTGCAGAGCGCGAATCTCCTCGTCGTGCCGCTGTTCCACGTGACCGGCTGTCTGTCGACCATGACGCTCGCGTACGCGACGGGCGCCAAGGTCGTGTTGATGCCCGTCGGGCGTTTCGACCCCGACGTCGCGATGCAGACGATCGAGCGAGAGCACGTCACGTCGATCGGCGGGGTGCCGACCGTGATGTGGCGGATCCTCGAATCGCCGAACCTCGGACGCTACGACCTCACGACGGTGAAACGAGCTTCCTACGGCGGCGCACCGGCCGCGCCCGAGCTCGTCGAGCGCATCGAGCGCGTGTTCCCCCACATGCGCAAGACCCTCACGACCGCGTACGGCCTCACCGAGACCGCGTCGGTCGCCACCGCGCACGGCGGCGACGATTACTTCGAGCATCCCGGCTCGGTCGGGCGTGCCGCGCCCACCGTCGAGCTGCGCATCGTCGACGACCACGGTCACGACGCGCGGCCGGGGGCGCGGGGCGAGATCTGGATCAAGGGTCCCACCGTGATGGCCCACGGCTACTGGCGTCGACCCGATGCGAATGCGGCGTCGTTCACCGACGGCTGGTTCCACACCGGCGACATCGGTTACCTCGATCCCGACGGCTTCTTGTTCCTCGTCGACCGGGCCAAGGACATGATCATTCGCGCCGGCGAGAACGTGTACTGCGTCGAGATCGAGCACGTGTTGTTCGATCATCCCGACGTCGTCGACGCCGCGGTCGTCGGCATCGCGCACAAGACGCTCGGTGAAGAGGTGAAGGCGGTCGTGCAGCTCCGATCGGGCTCGTCGACAACCGTCGAGGAGCTCCGCGCGTTCTGTCGCGAGCGTCTCGCCGACTTCAAGGTGCCGGAGTACGTCGAGCTGCGCGACGAGCCCCTCCCGCGTAACCCCGCCGGCAAGGTTCTGAAGAATCTGCTGCGCGGAGGCGAGTCGGCGTTCGCGACGTCCGACGACCAAGCGCTCTAGTGCTGTTCGACATCCACCGCGCCTGGGGCTACAGCGCGATCGTCGCCAATTTCTTGGCGGGGCTGTACACGCTGGGCGCGTGGCGCTGGAAGAGTTGGCGAACGCGTTGGCTGTGGTGGCCGACGATCGTCGCCGAAGCGATGATGATGGTCCAGGTGCTCCTCGGTGTGCTCCTGGTCAGCGTGCAGCACTACGAACCGCCCCGGTTCCACATGTTCTACGGCTTCGTGGCCTTCATCACCGTGGGACTCCTCTACTCGTACAAGTACGTGTGGAAGGCCAGGGGCTGGATGGAGCTCGCCTACGGACTCGGCGGACTCTTCATCATGGGCCTCGGGATCCGCGCCGTCCTCCAGGTGATATGAGCCGGCGGAATTGAGCCAAGATACGCCGGTGCCCGGGCCGCGTCGCCGCGTCATGTTGCTGTTCGGAGGGCAGTCCGCCGAACACGACGTCTCCCGGGTGACCGCTGTCGCCGTCGCGCGTGCTCTCGATCCTCGGAGGTACGAGGTCATGCCCGTCGGGATCACCACCGACGGCCGTTGGCTCCTCGCGGGCGAAGCCCGGAAGATGCTCGAGGGGGGAGCGCTCGAGCTTCCCGACGCGTTCGAGGTCGAGGGCGACCTCGTTGCGCTGCCGAGCGCGTCCCGAGCAAGCGATGTCGACGTGGTCATCCCGCTCCTGCACGGCCCGTACGGGGAGGACGGCACGGTGCAGGGCGTGCTCGAGCTCGCGGGTCTCCCGTACGTCGGTGCCGGCGTCCTCGCTTCGGCGGTCGGGATGGACAAGATCGCGATGAAGGCGTTGTTCACGAGCGCCGGTCTGGCGAACGCGCCGCGCTCTCGCTGCGCGCCGGGCACGCGCTCGACACGTTCGTGGAGCGTGTCATTGCCGAGATCGGCTTTCCTTGTTTCGTGAAACCGGCCAACCTGGGCTCGTCGGTCGGCGTGAGCAAGGCACACACCCGCGGGGAGCTCTACGACGCGATCGAGCATGCATTGGCCTTCGACGAGTGGTTGCTCGTCGAAGAGATGGTCGAGGGTCGCGAGATCGAGGTCGGGATCCTGGGCGACGATCCACCCGTCGCGAGCCTGCCGGGAGAGATCGTGCCCGGCGCCGAGTTCTACGACTACGCCGACAAGTACGAGGACGGCACCGCCGAGTTGCGCGCACCGGCACCGCTCGAGACCGGACAGATCGAGGAGGTGCAGCGGCTCGCGGTGCGAGCGTTCGAGGCGTGCCGGGGCGAGGCGATGGCCCGCGTCGACTTCTTCTCTGCGCGCCGACGGCAAGTTCCTCGTCAACGAGTTGAACACCATTCCCGGTTTCACGCCGATCTCGATGTACCCGCGCCTGTGGGAGGTGTCCGGGGTGCCGTACCCGGAGCTCCTCGACCGCCTGATCGACCTTGCGATCGCGCGGGCGCAGCGCCGAGCCGCCCGCCGGGGCCGCCAGCGTTGACGATCGCAATGCCCAACCCGCGCCGGCTGGGCGCTCGGTACGATTCCGGCCACCCCTTCCGGGGACTTCCGCCCGAGGAGCTCGTCATGGCCGTCAGCGCGTACATCCTCATCCAGACCGAGGTCGGCAAGGCGTCGGCGGTCGTCGACTCGTGCCGTGGACTCCCAGGCGTGGTCCAGGCCGACGACGTGACCGGTCCGTACGACGTCATCCTGCGGGCCGAGGCGACCTCGATCGACGAACTCGGTCGGATGGTCGTGTCCCAGGTCCAACTCGTCAACGGCATCACCCGCACGCTGACCTGCCCCGTCGTGCATTTGTAGCGCCCGCCCCGGACGAAAGTCACATTTCTTCGCACGGTTTACGCCGCGACTGCCCTCGGGCCTACCCTTGTCCGATGGCCGTCACGTCCTCGCCCGCGCCCACCGCCAACCGCAAGCTGCTCGAATGGGTGGATCATTGGGCGGGGATCCTCGAGCCCGAACGCGTCTATTGGTGCGACGGCTCCGAAGACGAGAGCGAGCGCCTGTGTCAGGAGCTCATCGCATCCGGCACGTTCACGGCGCTCGACCCGGCCAAGCGACCGAACAGCTTCTACGCCCGCAGCGACCCGGGCGACGTCGCCCGGGTCGAGGGGCGCACGTTCATCTGCAGCGAGCGTGAGATCGACGCCGGCCCCACCAACAACTGGCGGGCACCCGCGGAGATGCGCAAGGAGATGCTGGAGCTCTTCGGCGGCGCGATGCACGGTCGAACGCTGTACGTCGTCCCGTTCTCGATGGGCCCGCTCGGCTCGCCCATCGCCCACATCGGCGTCGAGCTCACCGATTCCGCGTACGTCGCGGTCAGCATGCGGACGATGACCCGCATGGGGAGCGGCGCGCTCGAGGTGCTCGGCCGCGACGGCGACTTCGTGCCGTGCGTTCACTCCGTCGGCATGCCGCTCGAGGAGGGCCGCGCCGACGTGCCGTGGCCGTGTAACAACGAGTCGAAGTACATCGTCCATTTCCCCGAGACGCGTGAGATCTGGTCGTACGGATCCGGCTACGGCGGGAACGCCTTGTTGGGCAAGAAGTGCTTCGCGCTGCGTATCGCGAGCGTGATGGCGCGTGACCAGGGCTGGCTCGCCGAGCACATGTTGATCCTGAAGTTGACGAACCCGGCAGGCGAATCGCGCTTCATCGCCGCCGCGTTCCCGAGTGCCTGCGGCAAGACGAACCTCGCCATGCTCGTCCCGACGCTTCCCGGTTGGAAGGCCGAGACGATCGGCGACGACATCTGTTGGATGAAGTTCGGCGCCGACGGTCGTCTCTACGCGATCAACCCCGAGTACGGCATGTTCGGTGTGGCGCCCGGGACGGGTCTCGAGACGAACGCGAACGCGGTGGCGGCGCTCACCCGCAACACGATCTTCACGAACGTCGCGCTCACCGACGACGGCGACGTGTGGTGGGAAGGTCTCACCCCGGAGGCGCCCGCGCACTGCATCGACTGGAAGGGCAACGGCTGGACGCCCGATTCCGAGGTTCCCGCCGCCCATCCGAACAGCCGTTTCACCGCGCCGCTCTCCCAAGTCCCGTGTGCCGCCCCCGAATGGGAGGACCCCGCGGGCGTGCCGATCTCGGCGATTCTGTTCGGCGGACGCCGCCGGAGCACGGTCCCGCTCGTGACCGAGGCCTACAACTGGCAGCACGGCGTGTTCCTGGGTTCGATCATGGGTTCGGAGACCACCGCCGCGGCGGCCGGCGCGGTCGGCAATCTCCGGCGTGACCCCTTCGCGATGCTGCCGTTCTGCGGATACAACATGGGGGATTACTTCGCCCACTGGCTGGACATCGGTGCAGCCGCGGACGAGGAGAAGCTGCCGAGGCTCTTTTACGTCAACTGGTTCCGCAAGGACGCCGACGGCAAGTTCTTGTGGCCCGGGTACGGAGAGAACAGTCGTGTGCTCGCATGGGTCTTCGAGCGTTGCGCCGACGACGCCGGGGCGACCGACGCCGCGATCGGGCGTTTGCCCACCGAGGACGCGTTGCCGACCGCGGGACTCCACCTCGCTCCCGGTGCACTCGATCGGTTGCTGTCGATCGACGAGGACGAATGGCGGGCCGAGCTTCCACTGATCGAGGCGCACTACGCGGTGTTCGGCGATCACCTCCCGCCGGCGTTGACCGACGAGCTCGACGCCCTCGCCAAGCGCCTCGCCGAGTAGGGCCCTCCGATGGGCCTGTTCGGCTGGATCGTCGTCGGCTTCGTCGCCGGCGCTTTCGCCCGCGCGGTCACCGGCGGCGGTTGGAACCTCGGGTGCCTGGGCACGATCGTCGTCGGCGTGATCGGAGGACTGATCGGTGGGATGTTGTTCAATGCCGCCGGTGACAAGGGGATCGGCGACTTCGGTCTACGGTCGATGTTCGTGGCGTTCGTGGGCGCCGTGGTGTTGCTCGGCCTCGTCGGGCTCGTCACCGGACGCGGTGCGCGACGCCGCTAGGTGTACCCCGGCCATCAGGTTGACCGGCGCGGGTGCCGGCTCAGATCTTGGCGTCGAGGATGCCGAGATCCGGCTCGGAGCCGGTGCGCACGTGCGTGGCGCGACCGTCGGCGTCCAGGTCGAAGACGATGCGTTGACCTTGGCGCAGCATCCGGAACAACGAGCCCTGCAACGCGTCGAGCGCGAGCACCAACTCGGAGCGATCGGTGTCGAGCACCACGATCCCCTCGCGGGTGGCGGGGTCGAACATCTTCACGGTGCCTTGCATGACTAGGCCTTGACGACCTTGCCCGCCTTGAGGCACGACGTGCAGACGTTCACACGTTTGGGGGTGCCGTCGACGATTGCCCGCACGCGCTGGATGTTGGGATTCCAACGGCGCTTGGTGCGACGGTGCGAGTGGCTGACACTCATGCCGAAGATGGGTTTCTTGGCACAAACGTCGCAGACCGAGGACATCGTCGGAACACCTTTGATCGAGCGTGAGTTGAGCACGAAAAGGCTAGCACCCCGGTACTCTGGCGGCCGATGCCGACGCTGACCTGCCTCTCCGCCGCAGATCTGCGCCAAGCCGTGCTCCGATTCCGGGACGCGCTGCGATCGCACCAAGAGGAGTTGAACCGGCTGAACGTCTATCCCGTTCCCGACGGCGACACCGGCACGAACATGGCCCTGACCCTCGAGTCGGTGAGCGCCGAGCTGCAGACCGCGGAATCGATGGACGAGGTGTGTCACGCGGTGAGTCGGGGTTCGTTGATGGGCGCGCGGGGCAACTCCGGGGTCATCACCTCCCAGATCCTGCGCGGCCTGGTCGAAGGGTTTCGCGCGCTCGACGCCGTGCGGGCCACCGACCTGCGCGCCGGGTTGCGACGTGGTACCGACGCGGCCTACGAGGCGGTCATGCGCCCGGTCGAAGGCACCATTCTGACCGTCGTCCGTTCCGCCGCGGAGGCAGTCGAAGCGCTCGAGCTCGAAGGGGAGATGACCCTCGACTCGCTCCTCGAGCGCGCCTACGACGCCGCGTGCACCGCCGTCGAGCTCACGCCGTCGCTCCTGCCGGCGTTGCGCGATGCGGGTGTCGTCGACGCCGGCGGCAAGGGGTTCACACTCCTGCTCGCGGCGTTCTTGGAGGTCGTGTCCGGCCGGGCCATCCCCGAGCCCGAAACGGTCGACGCGCCGGCGGTGCTCACTGCCCACCTCGCCGGCGACGACCTGTCGAGCCTGCGCTACGAGGTGATGTACCTGCTCGAGGCACCCGAGGAGTCGATGCCGGCGTTCCGCGACACCTGGGGGGCGATCGGCGACTCGATCGTGGTCGTCGGAGGTGACGGTCTGTGGAATTGTCACATTCACACGAACGACATCGGTGGCGCGGTCGAAGCCGGGATCGACGCGGGCCGGCCGCGCAAGATCCGAATCACCGATCTCATCGAACAGGTCGAAGAGGAGCGGTGGGTCCGCGAAGCTGACGTGCTGGCCGACCTCGACGAGTTCGCCGAACAGGGGACGGTCGCGACTGCTGTCGTCGCGGTGGGGGTGGGCGAGGGGATCCGGCGGCTCCTGACCAGCCTCGGCGTGCAACAGGTCGTCGCCGGCGGGCAGTCGATGAACCCCTCGACCGCGCAGATCCTCGAGGCCGTCGAGCTGTGCCGGGCCGGCTCGGTGATCGTCCTGCCCAACAACAAGAACATCGTCGCGGTCGCCAAGCAGGTCGACGTGCTCAGCAACAAGCGGGTGGCCGTGATCGAGACCCACAGCGTGCCCGAGGCGCTCGCGGCGCTGGTCGAGTACGACCCGAACGCGTCCGTCGAGTCGAACGAGGAGTCGATGCAGGACGCGCTCGGTCGGGTCCGCACGGGCGAGGTCACCCAAGCGGTGCGAGCTGCCTCGGTCGACGGCACCGAGGTGCGCGAGGGCGACTGGATCGCGCTCGTCCGCGAAGGCGTGGTCGGTGCGGCAGCCTCACCCGCGGAAGCGGTGAGCAAGCTGCTCGATGTGCTCGTCGACGCCGAGAGCGAGATCGTCACGGTGCTCGTCGGTTCGGACGCCGCGGCCAAGGACACCGAACGCATCCGCGAGCACATCGAGTACACGTTCCCGCACCTGGAAGTGGAGTTCCACGAGGGCGGCCAGCCCCTGTATCCCTATCTCGTGGGCGTGGAGTGACACCTTGCCGGCTCGGAGTGAGCGCGCGTGCCGTCCGGTGATCCGCCCCTGACGCTCGCCGACCTGCGCGACATTCCCCTGGCCCGACTGAAAGGCGTCGGTCCCGCGCTCGAGGCGCGGCTGGACGAGATGGGGTTGCACAACGTGCTCGATTTGTTGCAGCACTACCCCCGTCGCTGGGTCGATCGATCCAAGAAGACCGATATCGCGTCGCTCGCAGTGGGAGAGGAAGCGACGGTCTTCGCGGAGGTGCGAACGATTCACGGTCGCCGTACCCGCCAGGGGCGAGCGCTGGTCGAGGCCGTCGTCCATGACGGGACCTCCATGTTGAGCGTCACATTCTTCAACCAGCCCTGGCGGGAGAAACAGCTGAGCGTCGGTACCGAGGCCTCGTTCTTCGGGAAGCTCGAGGTGTACCGGGGCAAGCGGAAGATGACGAATCCGGTCGTCGACGTCGTAGGCCGCGCGGGCGTGGCCGGCGAGAAGACCGGTGTCATCGTGCCCGTGTACCCGCAGTCGGGGAAGGCCGAGGTGTTCACCTGGCAGCTGCGGAGCCTCGTCTCGGACGCGCTCGCGAAATGCCGGGTTCGCGGTCTTGCCGACCCCCTCGAAGAGTGCCTCCTCGATGCGCGCGACCTGCTCGACCGCACCGTCGCCCTGCGCGCCATTCACCGTCCGGAATCGATCGGTGAGCTCGAAGCTGCGAAGCGACGACTCATCTTCGACGAGTTCGTCCGCATGCAGGTCGGGCTCGTCGCGCGAAAAGCGCGCGTTCGAGTCGGAGGAATCGGGGATCCGGCACAAGGTCGACGGTCCGCTCGTGCCCGCGTTTCTCGCGGGGCTCCCGTTCGCGTTCACCGGCGACCAGCGGCGCGCCCTCGACGAGATCGAGCGCGACCTCGCCGGGGCCGCGCCGATGCATCGGCTCTTGCAGGGTGACGTCGGCTCCGGCAAGACGGTCGTGGCGCTCGCGGCGTTGCTCGTCGCGGTGCAAGGTGGATACCAGGGCGCGTTCATGGCGCCGACCGAGGTGCTCGCCGAGCAGCACTACCTCGGCTCGCTGCGCATGCTCGAAGGGCTCTCGGTTCCAGCCGAGGGTTCGCTGCTCGCCGAACGTCCCGTCGGTGTCGCTCTGTTGACGAACAAGACGACCGCAGCGGAGCGGCGCCGCATCGGCGCCGGGCTGGCCGCGGGTGAGATCGACATCCTCGTCGGCACTCACGCACTGCTCTACGGCGACGCGCAGTTCTCCCGGCTCGGCTTGGCGGTGGTCGACGAGCAGCACCGCTTCGGCGTGGAGCAGCGCGCGCTGCTGCGGGGGAAGGGCGACCAACCCGACGTGCTCGTGATGACGGCCACGCCGATCCCGCGTACCGCGGCGATGTTGGTCTACGGCGACCTCGACAAGTCGGAGCTGCGCGAGCTTCCGCCGGGACGCACGCCGATCGAGACGGCGCTCGTCGATCCGAGCCCGCTGGCGCAGGCGGCGGCCTGGGACGCGTTGCGCGCCGAGGTTGCCGCCGGGCACCAGGCATACGTCGTGTGCCCGCTGGTGGAGGACAAGGGCAAGGTCGAGGCCAAGGCGGCGACCGCGGAGTACGAGCGCCTGCAGGCCGAGGAGCTGCACGATCTGCGGGTCGGGCTGCTCCACGGCCAGATGCCCTCGAAGGACAAGGAAGCGGTGATGGCGGCCTATCGCGCGGGCGAGCTCGACGTGCTCGTCGCCACGACGGTGATCGAGGTCGGCGTCGACGTGCCCAACGCGACCGTGATGGTCGTCGAGGACGCCGACCGGTTCGGGTTGTCGCAGCTCCATCAGCTCCGCGGTCGCGTCGGTCGCGGCGGCGACCGCTCGTATTGCTTCTTGTTCGCCGATCCGAGCACCGACGACGGCGAGCAGCGCCTCGCCGCCATGGCCGCGAGTACCGACGGGTTCGCGCTGGCGGAAAAGGATCTCGAGATCCGTGGCTCCGGTGAGGTCTTCGGCGACCGGCAGTCGGGTTTCAGCGATCTCAAGCTCGGTCGGATCCCGCGCGACGAGTCGATCGTCATCGAGGCACGCGCGGTCGCAGAGGAGCTCCTCGACGCCGACCCCGAGCTCGACGCCCACGCACAACTCCGGGACGAGGTCAGCGATCTCCTGGGTGACGCCGTCGACTTTCTCTTCAAGTCATGACAGCCATTCGGATCATCGTCGAGCACGGCGCCCGGCGAGTCACCCCGGGATTCACCCCGCGAGTCACCCAGCGAGTCGTCGGGCGCGGTCCCGGGTGAGCCGACCCCGAGGGTTGCGCGTGATCGCCGGCAGCGCACGCGGTCGGCGCTTGATCGCGCCCGAGGGCGAGCACGTCCGGCCGACGAAGGACATCGCCCGCGAAGCGATGTTCTCGGCGCTCGACGCGCGCCGCGTCCTCGACGGCGCCACCGTGCTCGACTTGTACGCCGGCACCGGGGCGCTCGCGATCGAGGCGCTCTCCCGCGGCGCGGCGGTCGCGGTCCTGGTCGAGCGCGACCGGGCGGCGCTCGACGCTCTTCGCACCAACATCGAGGTGGTGTCCGACGACGAGCTCATCGACGTCGTCGCCCGGGACGTCGGGAGTTTCGTCGCTGCCGGCCCGCCGTCCCCCGCTCCGTTCGACGTCGTGTTCGTCGATCCGCCGTATCGAACCCCGGACGAGGAGATCACCGAGCTGTTGAGCGCCCTGGCGACGCCCGGATGGCTCGCTCCCGGCGCGATCGTGACCGTCGAACGGCCGCGCCGAAATCCCGTGGTTGCCCCGCCCGGGTTCGCGAGCGGCTGGGAGCGGACCTTCGGCGATACGCTTTTGACGTTCCTGTTCACGTGACCGTCCCGGCCTGATCACGTGATTGTCCTGGTGACGTGATCGCTCAACCGCTCCGACGGGGGGAAACTGCGTGCGGACTGCTCTTTGCCCCGGATCGTTCGATCCGGTGACCCTCGGACATCTCGACATCATCGAGCGCTCGTCCCGGCATTTCGACGAGGTCATCGTCGCCGTCATCCGCAACCCGCAAAAGACGCAGTCGTTGTTCAGCCTCGAGGACCGTCAGCAGATGCTGAAGGAAGCGACGCAACACCTGCCCAACATCCGCATCGAGTTCTTCAAGGGTCTGCTCGTCGACTTCGCCCGCGACCACGGAGTCGAGGCGATCGTCAAGGGTTTGCGCGCGGTGTCCGACTTCGATCAGGAGTTGCAGATGGCGCAGATGAACCAGCGCCTCTCGGGGATCGACACCTTCTTCCTCTCCACCAGCCCGCAGCACTCTTTCCTGTCGTCGAGTCTCGTGCGCGAAGTCGCGCGCTTCGGCGGCGACGTCTCGGGCATGGTCCCCAAGAACGTCAACGAGCGCCTCGTGGAGTCGTTTCACGCGCAACTCGGCAACGGTCGGGAAGGCTGACGATGCTCGAGGACGAGCCGGAGAAGGTGCCGGATACGGCCGCGCTCCTGGAGCACCTCCGCGACATCCTCGAGAGCGCCCGCAAACTCCCGATGTCGGCGTCGGTGTCGATCAACCGCGAGGAGTTCGGCGCGGTCCTGCAGGACGCGATCGAAGGTCTTCCCGAGGAGTTGCGCGAGGCGCGCTGGCTGCTGAAAGAACGCGACGCGGTCGTGGAGCGCGCCGCGCACGAGGCAGATCGCCTCGTCGACGCCGCGCGCGTGCGAGCCGAGCGCATGGTCGAGAAGAACGAGCTCGTGCGCGAAGCTCGCCGCACGAGCCAGGAGATCCTCGAGGACGCCGAACGTCAGTCCGCCGCGATCCGCCACGAGGCCGAGGACTAC
This sequence comes from uncultured Actinomycetes bacterium, assembly GCA_963784845.1. Classification (GTDB taxonomy): domain Bacteria; phylum Actinomycetota; class Acidimicrobiia; order IMCC26256; family PALSA-610; genus PALSA-610. Next base: position 1,249,014 of record CAWASN010000007.1, read on the forward strand.
GTCGACCGCAAGCTGGCGGCGTTCGAGGTCGTCCTCGACCGCACGATGCAGACCGTCCAGAAGGGCCGGGAACGGCTCCAGGTGCACGCTCCGTCGCCGGTCGTCAACGAGGCCGACGCCGACGACGGTGGCTTCTTCGACCAAGACGACGTCTGATCAGGCGCGGGCGCCTTATCTGACTGCTCTCTGTCGCCAGGGAAGACCGGCTGACCTGCTACGATTCGCCGCGCCCACGGTCCGCGGGCGGTACATTCGCCGCGCCGAGCCGGTCGGGAGGCCGGTCGGGAGGCCGGTCCGAACGCCGGTCCGGCGTATTCCAAACGGCATATCCGACCGGCGTATCCACCCGGTGCATCCACGCCCCAGCCCAGTATCAGCTTCCGAGCACAAGTGTGAGCTTCGAGTGACAATCGCCATGCCGACCACCAGCGCGTTCCGCGTTCCCGTCTCGAACCTGATGAAGCGGCCGGGCGCGTCCCGAGCCGTCCGGGTCGAGGGCGCGCTCGGGTGACGTGCGCGGTCCGGGGGCCGAGATCGCCGCGGACCGCCCGATCGTGGTCGAGGTCACCCTGGAACGGGTCTCGGATGGCATCGTGGTGCGCGGCACGGTGAGCGCGGGCTGGGAGGCGGCATGCAGCCGGTGCCTGGTCCCGGTCGGGGGCGAGCTCGCACTTCAGGTCGGCGAGCTCTACGAGCGGCAGCCCCTCGAAGGCGAGACCTACCTGTTGGCCGACGACGACGTCCTCGACCTCGAGCCGATGATCCGCGACGCGCTGCTGCTCGAGCTCCCTGCGGTGCCTCTGTGCCGGTCGGAGTGCGCGGGTCTGTGCCCGACGTGCGGCGTCGATCGCAACCTGACCGGCTGTTCTTGTGCCGACCACGAGCCCGATCCCCGTTGGGCCGCGCTGCGGTCGCTGGAGCTCTAGGCCACGACGGGTGATCCCGCGGTCGCCCCCTATCCGTTCTCGAAGTCCCGTTCCGTCGAAGTCTCCGTCACCGAAATCCCGTGAAGAGGAGTTGCGGCACCATGGCCGTCCCGAAGCGCAAGATGAGCCGTTCCGCGACCCGCTCGCGCAAATCGGCAAATATGCGGCTGGCGCCTCCGGCACACTCGCTGTGCCCGAACTGCGGTGCGTCGCGAGCTTCCGCACAGGGTGTGCGGCAACTGTGGTTGGTACCGAGGTCGCCAGGTCCTCGACGTCGAGTAGCGGGACACGACCCGTGCCGCCCGTAATCGCGATCGACGCGATGGGCGGCGACCGCGCGCCCGCTGAGATCGTCGCCGGCGCGCTCGCGCGGCCGTCGAGCTCGACGTCGACGTGCTGCTCGTCGGGTCCGGCCGACGCGATCCGCGCCGCATCTCCCCGGCGGAGGTGCCCCCCGGCGCGGTCGAGATCCTGGCCGCGTCCGAGGTCATCGCCATGGATGAGGAGCCCGCCACGGCGGTTCGCACCAAGAAGGATTCCTCGCTCGTGCGGTGCGCCGAGGCGGTCACGGACGGCGGGCGGCGCGATGGTCGGCGCCGGAAACACCGGCGCCACGATGGCGGCGGCACTGCTCCGCTTCGGCCGCATCAAGGGTGTGCACCGTCCTGCGATCGCGCGTTCCCTTGCCCGTCTTCGGTGCCGATCGCATCCAACTGCTCGTCGACGGCGGCGCGACGGTCGATCCCGCAGCCGGCGTGGCTCGTCGAGTGGGCGAGCTGGCGCGCGCCTACGCGAGGGTCCGTCTCGGCGTCGCCGAACCGACGTCGGGCTGCTCTCCAACGGTGAGGAGCCGGGCAAGGGTGACGCGCTCCGCAAGGCCGCGTGGCCTTCGGCTTTCGCGAGGTCAAGGGATGGGTCGGCAACGTCGAAGGCCGCGACGTGATGCGGCAGAACCGCCGACGTGATCGTCACCGACGGGTTCACCGGCAATGTGACGCTGAAGACCGTGGAGGGTGCGGTCGGGTCTGGCCGGGCATGGTGTTCGGAGTGCTCGACGAGCCGGGCAGCCCTGGGTCGATGCGCCGAAGCGCTGAAACTCCGCATGCTCGAGGCGGCCGCGACCCTGCTGCCCGACAACACCGGCGGCGCACTGCTCCTCGGCGTCGAGGCGTGTGTGCATCATCTCGCACGGCGTCGTCGTCGGCGACGGCGATCGTCAACGCGGTGCGCGTCGCGCGCGATTGCGTCGCCGCGGGCCGACGATCGTCTTGCCGAAGCGGCCGTACGGGAGGCAGGTCGACGATGCCCGCTGAGACGCACAGTCGGCGTCGGGCCGATCGGCGGCGCCGAGATGGAACGCATCGTTCGTGACCAGCTCGCCGAGATCCTCGGCGTCGACACCGACGCTGTGACGCCTCGAGGCCCGGCTGCGTGATGATCTCGACGCCGACGACTACGCGCTCATCGACCTGGTGGAGGGGTCGATAGCGGAGCTCGGGGAACGCACCGTCTTGCTCTCCATCGACGACGAGGATCTGGTCGAGTGGCTCCGGACCGTGCCGCGATCGAGCGGTCGACTCGGCCGCGTCGGCGACGCCGACGCCGAGCGGCGCATGCCCGTGCAGTCCGTCGAAGCGGCCGCCCGCGATGTACTCGAGGCGCTGCGCCCGGACCGTCTGCGGTCGGCTCGAGGCCGAACGGCATCGGCGTGCATTTCTCCGATCGGCCGCTCCTGTTGCGTTCGCTCGCGCACCGTTCGTGGTGCGCCGAGAACGGGGTGGCCAGTCGAACGAGCGGCTCGAGTTCCTCGGCGACTCCGTGCTCGGGTTGGTCGTCACCCATTACGTGTTCGAGCACTTCCCGACTCTGCCCGAGGGTCAGCTCTCCGAAGTACGCGCCGGTGTGGTCAATGCGCGCGTCCTCGCCGAGCTCGCGATGGAGATCGATCTGGGTTCGCACCTGCTGCTCGGCAAGGGTGAGGATGCAGCCGGCGGGCGGGCCAAGCAGTCGATCCTGGCCGATGCTGTTCGAGGCGGTCATCGCCGCCGTGTATCTCGATCACGGATTCGCGGATCGCGCGCGACCTGGTGCTGCGATGCCTTTCGGAGCGGATCGCCGAAGCGGCGGCCGGCCCCGGCGGTCGCGACTACAAGACCCGTTTCCAGGAGGCAACCGCGGCCCGTTCGCTCGGACGGCCCCGATACGTCGTTCGCGACGAGGGGCCGGATCACGCCGAAGCAATTCATCGCGACGGTCTTCGTGAACGAGCGTCGCTACGGCGACGGCGAGGGCAGATCGAAGAAGCAAGCCGAGCAGTCGCGCTGCGTGGGTCGCATGGACGCGCCTGCGGGACGAGGCTGACGGTCAGGGGGGCGACGATGCCGGAGCTACCTGAGGTCGAGGTGCTCCGCCGCGATCTCGAGAAGGAGATCGTCGGCAAGAAGATCAAGGCGGTGGAGGTCACCGGGCGCGCGCTTCGTTCGCCGGCACCGCAATCAGCAAGGAATTCGTCGACGTCCTGATGGGGCACAAGATCGTCGCCGCTCAGCGCCGCGGGAAGTATCTCGTGTCTGAAGCTCGACGGCTCCGACGCCTTGGTCATGCACCTCGGGATGTCCGGCCAATTGCTGCGGGCGAAGACCGCGCGCGAGAAGGCGCCGAAGCACACCCACGTCGTCATCACGTTCACCCAAGGCGGCTTGTTGCGGTTCGTCGACCCGCGCACGTTCGGCGAGATGTTCGTGACCGAGTACGACGAGATCGAACAGCAGGTCGAGGAGTTGGCCCACCTCGGACACGACCCGCTCGAGACGCCCCTTTCGTGGGATCTTTCGGCCGGATGCTGGCGGCGCGCAAGACCAAGCTGAAGCCGCTGCTCATGGATCAGAAGTTCATCGCCGGTATCGGCAACGTCTACAGCGACGAGATCCTCTTCGAGGCGGGCCTCAAGTGGGAGCGCCAGAGCGATTCACTGTCGCAGCAAGAGATGCGGCGCCTCTACCGGGCGATCAGCGAGACGCTCCAGGGTGCGGTGAAGTACCGCGGCTCGTCGCTGGCCGACGAGGGGTACGTCGATCTGTTCGGCAAGCCCGGTGGGTACCAGGACCACCATCAGGTGTACGGCCGCGAAGGCGAGTCGTGCAACCGGTGTCGCCGGCCGTCCACCGGGCTCGATATCGAATCGCTCGACCTTCTACTGCGACGCGTGCCAGGTCTGACCGACGGATCCCGCCTCCCCGGCCAGAATCGCGTTCGACCGATCCGGTTCGAGTGGTCGTGACGGGCCGGGTGCAGGGCGTGTGGTTGCCGGACGGCTGCCGGAGCATGCCGGGGTGAAGCCGTTGACGGGTTCGAGGCGGAATCGGGCCGACGGCAGCGTCGAGGTCGAGTTGGAGGGTCCGGAGGCGGCGGTCGACCGGGTCGTCGCATGGTGCCGGGTCGGGCCGCCGCGGCCGGGTCGACGCCGTCGATGTCGAGCGGATCGCCCTGGTCGACGCGCCGGGGTCCCAATTCGTGAGGGCGATCCCGCGCCACCGTCCGCATATCGCGAGTCGTCGCCCCTACCATCGCCAGTCGGAGAAGGGGGCTGAGTGTTCCTGCGATCGCTGACGCTGAAGGGCTTCAAGTCCTTTGCCGACAAGACGACGCTCGATTTCGAACCGGGCGTATGCGTCGTCGTCGGCCCGAACGGATCCGGCAAGTCGAACGTCGTCGACTCCGTGGCATGGGTACTCGGCGCCCAGGGCGCCCGGGCGTTGCGCGGCGGCAAGATGGACGACGTCATCTTCGCCGGTACCTCCGAGCGCCCGGCCCTCGGTCGCGCCGAGGTGTCGCTCACGATCGACAATGCTCGGCGCACCTGCTCCCGATCGAGTTCTCCGAAGTGACGATCACGCGGACGCTGTTCCGCACTGGTGAGTCGGAGTACATGATCAACGGCGCGCCGTGCCGGCTGCTCGACATCCAGGAGCTCTTGTCCGATACCGGGATCGGCCGCCAGCAACACGTGATCGTGGGGCAGGGGCAGCTGGACGCGGTCTTGAACGCGCGCCCCGAAGATCGTCGCGCCATCATCGAAGAGGCGGCCGGGATCTTGAAGTTCCGCAAACGGCAAGGAGAAGGCGCAGCGCCGGCTCGAAGCCACCGAAGGCAATCTGCTCCGGCTCACCGATCTCTTGCGCGAAGTACGCCGCCAGCTCCGGCCGCTCGAACGCCAGGCCGACGCGGCGCGGCGCCACGACGGCATCGTCGCGGAGTTGCACGCCATCCGGTTGCACCTTGCCGGTCGCGAGATCGACCGCTTGCGTGGCCGCGAGCAACGGCGCGCCGACTCCCGCGGCGAGCTCGCGCAACGAGGAGCAAGACGTCCGCGTGCGGTTGCGTGCGCTCGACGACGCGGTACTCGCGGCCGAGCGCGCGCTCGCGGTCCCCGGAGGCGACGATGTCGCCGATCTGCTGGCTCGGACCGAGGCGCTGCGCGAACGTGCACGTGGTCTCACGAATCTCGTCGCCGAACGCCGGCGGGGCTCGACCGCGAGCTCGGCGCCGTCGCCGACGAAGGCGTCGTCGAAACGCTCGTCGCCGAGGCCGCGCACGTGCGCGAACAGCTGGCCGCGGTGGAGGCCGATGTTCGAGTTCGCTGTCGCCGATGCGCATCGAGGTCGAAGAAGCCGAGGCCAAGGTCGAGGCGGTCGGTGTCGTGTCGGTAACGGTCGCCGAAGCGGAGCTGCAACGAGCGACGCAGGAGCTCGAAGGGGCTGACTTCCCGGGCCGGAACGACCGCGGCGGACTGGCGCGGGTCCGCAACGATCTCGCCCGGGTCGCCGCGGAGCGCGCCGACGTCGACGCGCAGCGTGCGAAGATCGAAGCGAACGCCGCGCGAGGCCGAAGCCGATCGGGTGCGGACCGAGGTGGAGGCGCACGACGGCGTTTCCCTCGAGCTCACCGACGAAGCCCGCGAGTTGCGCTCGGCCGAGGAAGTCGCTCCGCGAGGCCGACGCCGTGCATCGCGGTACCGAGCGTGAGGCGTCGCGCTGCCGGTCGCGTGCGGAGATGCTCGCGCCTCGCCCTGGAGGAGGCGCACGCGGCCGTCGGGGGCGACGACATCGGCCGGACTCGACGGCATGATCGGGCCGCTGGTCGATCTGCTCGACGTCGACGACGGTTGCGAGGTCGCGGTCGCGGCCGCGCTCGGCGACGCGCTCAAGGCGATCGTCGTCGACGGTGACGATGCGGCCCGCGCCGCGGTCGAACGTCTGAAGCGCGGCCGATCGTCAGGCCCTGCTGCTCGTCGCCGAGGGCCGTTGCCTCCGGTGCTGCATCTCGTCGCGCCGCCGGGAACGCATGCTCTCGGCGTCGTCGGTCCGCTGGCGCGCCCGGGGCTCGATCCGGTGCTGGCCCGGCTGTTCTCTCAGTTCGTGCTGGTCGACGGCGGGATGGTCGAGCGCGCGCTCGACGTCGGCTCTCGCGAATCCCGGGCGTCGTTGCCGTGACGCACGACGGGGACCGCTTCGGCGGTTCTTCGGCGTGGCGCGCCGGCCCTCCGGGCTCGTCGGTGGTGACACCGGCCGCGCTGACGGAAGCGACCGCAGCGGCGCGGACGCGGCCGATGCTGCCGCGCGGCAGCGGCGGAGGCCGAGGTCGAGATCGCCCGCCAACGGCTCGCGGGGGCTCGCCGCGCCGAGCTAGGTCGCGGCGGAGGAGGAGCGGCGCCGGCGCGTCGAGCTCGAACACGCCACGGCGCTCGCGGCGCAGCTGCGCCGCGAGGTCGAGGTCGGGGTCGCGACGCTCGACTCTCGCGAGGCGACGCTCACCGACGCGTGCCGAGGAGCTGGAACAGCTGATCACGTCGCTCGGACCCGACGCCGAGGAGCCGGCGCGTACCCGCCTCGAAGCGAGGCGCGCCGACGCAGCGCGACGACGCCGCGATCGGCGCACCGAGCTGGAGCGTCTGCCGCGGCCGAGCAGGCTGTCCGCGCCGCGCCTGCGCCAGGACTTCGAGCTTCGCGGCGCGGCGGTCGACGAGCGTCGGACGGTCCTGAACGCCCGCCTGGCCGAGGTCGAGGCACGCCTCGCCGTCCGTCCGGCCGAGGAAGCGCCGCGCCCGGGCGCGGCGGGCCGCCATGGAGGAGCGTCGCGCCGTCGATCGCGGAGGTCTCGCAACGCCTGTCGGCCCGCATCGGCGAGATCGAGGCGTTGGCAGAGCGGTTGCGCACCCGCCGCCGTGCGCAGTCCGAGGCTGCGCGGGCGAAGCCGGCCGCCGGCTCGACGGGCTCCGTTCCCGGCGATCCGAGGCCGAGAAACAGCTCGCAGAGCTGCGCGACCGTGCCGGGAAGCTCGAAGTCGAGGAAGCCGAGATCCGCCTGCGGCTCGAACAGGCGGTCGAACAGGTGCGTCGCGATTTCGATTGCGAGCCGGAGGCCGCCATCGCGGCGCCCGTTCCCGATGTCGGCGAGGGCAGTCTCGCTCCCGGGGAGGGCGCGCGAGCTCGAGCGCGAGTTGCGGCTGATGGGGCCGGTCAACCCGCTCGCACTGACCGAGTACGAAGCTCTCGTGGAACGCCACGAATTCCTGCAAAAACAGCTCGACGACGTCCGCAACACACGTCGTGAGCTCACACGCGTGATCAAGTCGGTCGACGAGGAGATCGTGCGATGTCTTCGATGCCGCGTTCGCCGACGTGGCCCGCAACTTCTCCGACCTGTTCTCGCTGTTGTTCCCGGGAGGTTCCGGTCGACTGGTGCTGTCGCAGCCCGACGACCTGCTCAACACCGGCATCGAGATGGAGGCGCGACCCTCCGGCAAGATGGTGCGCCGGCTGTCGTTGCTGTCGGGTGGAGAACGATCGCTCTGACCGCGCTGGCGTACCTCTTCTCGGTGTTCCGGGCCCGGCCTTCGCCCTTCTATCTGATGGACGAGGTCGAGGCTGCGCTCGACGACGTCAACCTCCATCGCTTCCTCGATCTCGTCCAGGAGTTCCGGGACGAGGCGCAGCTCGCTGGTCGTATCGCACCAGAAGCGCACGATGGAAGCGGCTGACGTGCTCTACGGCGTCTCCATGCCGCCCGGAGGCTCCAGCCGGGTCGTGACCCAGCGGATCCGGGATCTGCAGCTTCGACGAGGCGAGCTCGTAGCTAGCCTCCGGGCATGGTCGTCGTCGTCATCGTCGCTGTCGTCGCGCTTGCCGTGTTGTCGATCGGCGTGCTCGTCGGGTCTCGCGCGTCGTCGGCGTCGGACGAAGGAGCGGGGCCGCGTCGCCGGGGAGCCGCCGAGCGGTCCGCCGCCGGTCGCCACGAAGCCCGTCGCCACGAAGCCCGTCGCCACGAAGCCCGCGGTCGCGCCGCCGGCTGCCGAGAGCCTCGAGGACCTCCTGCGCGCTCCCTCGGTCCGATCCGGTCCCGAGGCGCCGAACTCGAGACACCGGAGATTCCGCCGAGGAGCCCGAGGTCGTCGAAGCCCGCGGCTTCGTGACCGGCTCGGCCGCACCCGGAGCGCGTTCTCGGGTGCGTTCGGACGGATCTGCGGGGCCGCAAGATCGACGACGAGACGTGGGACGAACTCGAAGAGGCGATGCTCCTCGCCGACGTCGGGATGCTCACCACGACCGCGGATGCTCGACGCGGTGCGGGTCGGGCGGGCCAAGGAGACGTCGGTGACGGAACCCGACGAGCTGATCGGGCTCCTGCGCGACGAAGTGATCTCGTTGCTCACCACCGACGCCGACCGCTCGTTGCACATCGTGGCGGGCGGGGTCGAACGTGTGGATGTTCGTCGGGGTGAACGGCGTCGGGAAGACGACGACGATCGGCAAGCTCGCATCGCAACGGGTGCCGAAGGGCCAGCGGGTGCTGCTCGCCGCGGCCGACACGTTTCGAGCCGCGGCCGCCGATCAGCTGCAGCTGTGGGCCGAGCGCACCGGCGGCGAGCTCGTGCGCGGACAGGAAGGCGCCGATCCCGGTTCGGTGGTGTTCGACGCGATGGCCGCCGCGTTCGGGTCGCGGACGCCGACCTCGTGCTGGTCGACACCGCGGGCCGGTTGCACACCAAGAGCGAATCTCATGGAGGAGCTGAAGAAGCTGCGCCGGATCGTCGATCGCACGCCCGGGCGCGCTCAAGGAGGTGCTGTTGGTGATCGACGCCTCGACCGGCCAGAACGGCTTCGTACAGGCCAAGCAGTTCGCCGAAGCAGTCGACGTGACCGGCATCGTGCTCACCAAGCTCGACGGAACCGCGAAGGGCGGCATCGTCCTCGCGATCCAGTCGGAGCTGGGCCTCCCGGTCAAGATCGTCGGCGTCGGCGAGGGCGCCGGTGATCTCATCGAGTTCGATCCCGGCGAATTCGCCGCCGCTCTCTGATCTCCTGTGTCCAGTGGAGGAGCGGCGCGCTTCCGCGTCGAGTACTCTGCATTCCCTTCCTGTGTTCGACGCGCTGAGTGATCGTCTCGAAGGAATCTTCTCCAAGCTTCGCAGCCGGGGCCGGCTGACCGAACGCGACATCGACGAGGTCTCGCGCGAGATCCGGCTCGCACTCCTCGAGGCCGACGTGAACGTGCGCGTCGTCAAGCTCGTTCATCGACCGGGTGAAGGAACGGGCGGTCGGCGCCGAGCTCGCGAAGGCGCTCGATCCGGGTCAGCAGTTCATCAAGATCGTGCACGACGAGCTCGTCGCGACACTCGGCGGTACAACGGGCAAGCTCACCATGAGCCCCAAGCCGCCGACGGTCGTGATGCTCGCCGGCCTGCAGGGCTCCGGAAAGACGACGGCCGCTGCGCAAGCTCGCCCGGCTGTTGAAGTCGCAGGGTCTGCAGCCGCTGCTCGTCGGCGCCGACTTGCAGCGACCGGCCGCGGTCGAGCAGCTGCGGGTGCTCGCCGGTCGCGTCGACGTGCCGTTCTTCAGCGAGGCCACCGATCCGGTGAGCGTCGCGCGCGGGTCGATCGCCGAAGCCCAGCGGCTCGGCCGCAACTTCGTGATCGTCGACACCGCGGGCCGTTTGCAGATCGACATCGACCTGATGGACGAGCTCCGGGAGATCGACGCGGCGGTCGCAGCCGCACAACACGTTGCTCGTCGTCGACGCCATGACCGGTCAGGAGGCGGTCAACGTCGCCGAAGCCTTCAACGACGCGATCGGCCTCGAGGGCGTGATCCTCACCAAGATCGACGGCGACGCGCGTGGCGGCGCCGCATTGTCGGTGAAGGAGGTCGTCGGCAAGCCGATCCTCTTCGCCGGTACCGGCGAGAAGCTCGACGAGTTCGAGCCGTTCCACCCCGACCGCATGGCCAGCCGGATTCTCGGCATGGGCGACGTGCTGACGCTCATCGAGAAGGCGGAGGCCGCCTTCGACGACGAGCAGAAGCGAAGGGCCGAGGAGATCCTGCGGGAGCGGTCGCCTCACGCTCGAGGACTTCCTCGAGCAGATGCAGCAGATCAAGCGCATGGGCCCGCTCCAGAACGTGCTCGGGATGCTGCCGGGAATGCCGAAAGAGGTGCGCAACGCCGAGATCGACGACAAGGACCTCGGACGGATCGAGGCGATCATCCGCTCGATGACCGTGGAAGAGCGGCGCAAGCCCGAGCTCATCAACGGTTCGCGGCGCATGCCGGATCGCGAAGGGCAGCGGCACCACCACCACCGAGATCAACAACCTGCTGAAGCAGTTCAAGCAGGTGCAGCCGATGATGAAGGGCATGGGCGGCTTGACCCGCAAAGCCAAAGGCACCAAGAAGAAGGGCAAGGGCAAGGGAAGGTGAAGGGGCCGAAGCTGCCGTCCGGATTCCCAGGTGGCGGGCGGCCCGGGGTCCTCCCGGCCGGCTTCCCCGGCATCGACCCCGACGGTGGCCTTCCCGGATTTCCGCCCCGTTGACGTAAGCTCCCCGGGCTGTTCCCCGAAGAGGAGTTTCATTTGGCAGTCAAGATCCGTTTGATGCGCGTCGGCAAGAAGAAGCAGCCGACTTATCGCGTCGTCGTCGCCGACGCGCGCAGTCCCCGGGACGGCCGTTTCTCGAGATCCTCGGTCAGTACGCGCCCCGCCAGGAGCCGTCGGTCGTCACGATCGACGGCGAGCGGGCGCTGCACTGGCTGAACGCCGGTGCCCAGCCCACCGAGCAGCGCGGCCAAGCTGCTGCAGATCGCGGGTGTCTGGGACGCGTACAAGGCCGCGGACGGCAAGGACGCCGCGTCGCAAGCCGAAGGTGAAGGTCGAAGGCGAAGACGGTCAAGGCCGCGCCGCCCGCCGGCGCGCGCCGGCACCCGCCGAAGTCGAGGCCGAAGCCGCCGCCGAAGCGGCCGACGCGTGAGCCGACGAAGACGCCTCGAGCCAATGACGCGACGGGCTCGACGACGACGGCGACGACGACTTCGACGACTTCGAAGAGGACGACGACTTCGAAGACGACGTCGCGCCCGAGGGCAATCGCGTCGTCGGCGCGCGCGGCGCGTGCATCGGTCGAGCACATCGCCCGGCATCTCGTCGACGATCCCGACGGCATCTTCGTCGACGCCAACGAGCGTGGCGACAACGTCGACGTTGCTGGTGCACACGAGCCCCGGCGATCTCGGCCGCATCATCGGCAAGCGCGGTCGGGTCATCCAGGCCGTGCGCCAGGTCGCGCGCGGCCGCGGGTGCCGCCGAGGGCGTGCGCGTCACGGTCGACGTCGCGGAGTAGACGCCGCTCCGTGGGCACGAGCGCCCGGCTCGAGGTGGGGCGCGTCGGCCGGGCGCACGGTTTGCGCGGGCGAGGTCGTCGTCACGCCGGTCACGCAACATCGCACGAGCGGTTCGCCCAGGGCGCGACCTTGTGCGTCGACGGTGCGCGCGATCGTCGGTCGCATCGGCGCGCCCGAACCAGCACCGGTTCGTCGTGCGCTTCGACGGGATCGACGACCGTGACGGCGGCCGAGGCGCTGCGCGGGCAAGGTCGTGCGAAGCCGAGCCGCTCCGCGGAGCGCTCCGAGGGCGAGCTCTGGGTGCACGAGGTGATCGGTTCCGAGGTGCGCGACCGCGCCGGCACGGAGTCGGGCGGGTGCGTGGCGGTGGAGGCGAATCCGGCGCACGACCTGCTCGTGCTCGACGGCGGGGCGCTCGTGCCCATGGTGTTCGTCGTCGTCGCGGAGCCGGCGTGGTCGTCGGTGGATCCGCCCGAAGGCCTGTTCGACCTGTAGCGCGAATCGCGATCCGATGCGCATCGACGTCTTCACGATCTTCCCGGACTATCTGGAGGTCCGCTGGGGGTGTCGCTGCTCGGGCGGGCGCGTAAGGCGGGATTGCTCGACGTGCGTCTGCACGATCCGCGCGACGTTCACGACCGATCGCCACCGCAGCGTCGACGACGCACCGTTCGGCGGCGGGCGCGGGCATGGTGATGATGCCCGAGCCGCTGTTCGCCGCGGTCGAGGCGGTGCAGCCGCCGCGGCCGTTGCTCCTGCTGTCGGCGAGCGGCCGGCGCTTCGACCAGGCGCGGGCTCGCGAGCTCGCGCGCTGGAACGGGTTCTCGCTGATCTGCGGTCGCTACGAAGGCGTCGACCAGCGGGTCGCCGACCACTGCTGCGACGGCGAGCTCTCGGTCGGCGACTTCGTGCTCGCCGGGGGCGAAGGCGCGGCGCTCGTCGTGATCGAAGCGGTCGGCGCGGCTGGTGCCGGGCGTGATGGGCAACGAGGCGTCGGCCGTTGAGGAGTCGTTCGCCGGCGGGCCGTCTCGAGTATCCGCAGTACACCCGTCCGGCCGAGTTCCGGGACTGGGCGGTTCCCGAGGTGCTGCGGTCGGGTGACCACGGGCGGATCGCGCGCTGGCGGGCGGCACAGGCGTTGCGCCGCACCCTCGAGCGCCGGCCCGACCTGCATCCCCGTGCCGCTCACGCCGCCGAAGCAGAACTCCTGGCCGAGTTCCCCGAGCCGACGACGGCCGTCCCGCTAGCATCCGGGTCGCGCTCGCCTCGGCACGCGCTTCACCGGGAGCCCTCACATGAACCGCACCGATCTCGTCGACCGCGCCAGTCTGCGCGACGACATCCCCGACTTCGCCCCCGGCGACACCCTGAAGGTGCACGTCCGCGTGGTCGAAGGCAACCGGGAGCGGGTCCAGGTCTTCCAGGGCGCGGTCATCCGGCGCCAGGGGAGCGGGGTGCGCGAGACCTTCACGGTGCGCAAGGTGAGCTTCGGGGTGGGCGTCGAGCGCACGTTCCCGGTCCACTCGCCGATCATCGCCAAGATCGAGGTCGTGACCCGAGGCGATGTCCGTCGGGCCAAGCTCTACTACCTGCGTGACCGGATCGGGAAGGCCGCAAAGATCAAGGAAAAGCGGTTCTGACTCGATCTGCCCCGGAGTTCCGGGCTGCTCGGAGGCGCCGAATAGGTCGCGCGCCGGGCGTACACTGGCCTCGATGAGCGCCGAGGACCTCGAGCGGTACGAGACCGAGATCGAGCTGCAGCTGTACCGCGAGTACCGCGACGTGCTGCCGATGTTCCAGTACGTCGTCGAGACGGAGCGCCGCTTCTATCTCGCGAACGACGTCAAGCTCGACGCGAAGCAGCGAGAACGGCCGCACCTACTTCGAGCTGCAGTTGCGCGACGCCTGGGTCTGGGACATGTACCGCCCGACCCGCTTCGTCGCCGACGTGCACGTGGTCACGTTCAAGGACGTCAACATCGAGGAGCTTCCCGGCAAGGAGCTCTGATGACCGACGAGCGCCCGCGCGGTCGGCGCGCGCGGGCGAGGACGCGGTCGCGCGGTGGTACGCCGCCGCGGGCTACGCGGTGCTCGCCCGCAATTGGCGCGTGCGGGAGGGCGAGATCGACCTCGTCGCCCGACGGACGCGACACTCGTGTTCTGCGAGGTGAAGACCAGCCGCGGCGATGCGCTACGGCTCACCCGCCGAGGCGGTCACGCTTTGCCAAGCAGAGCCGGTTACGGCGCCTCGCCCTCCAGTGGTTGGGCGAGAGTCACGAACGCGCCGACGTGCTTGCGTTTCGACGTCGCGTCGGTGAAACCCGACGGACGGGGATCCTGGTTGGTCGACGTGCTCGAAGCGGCGTTCTGAGCTCAGCGCTTGCGCGAGCGCCGGGTCCGCGCCGCGTCGCCGCGGTCGGAAACGGGTTTCCGGGGCCGGACTCGCCCGGTGCCAGCAGCCGCTGTGCCAGTGTCGGCGTTCCTCGGGAGCGTCGCGGGGCACCACGACCTCGTGCCCTTCGCCGGGCCGGATCTCGTGGTCGCATCCGGGGCATCGGTAGAGCTTTTCTGCCTCGTACGGCTGCACGTGACGAACGTCGACGCCGCCGTCGGGTTCGGTCCAACGGTGCCCGGTCATGCGAGTGATCACGGTACCGCCGCCTGGAGATCAGCGCAGGCCGAGCGCGGGCCGAACTCAGGTGGCGGGTTGGGTCGAGCGGGCTCGGGATCGAGCCTCGATCATCCGATCCCGATCGGGCGCTCGCACCCGGCGAAGCCATGCGCCGTGCCATTCCCATGCGGCATCACAGGCCGGACAGGTCAAGATGACCGAACCGCCCGAAAAGGTCTCGGCCTCGATGAGTGAGTGGTCGTACGGGCATTGCGTGAGTTCCACGTGTCTTTTTCGGCGGCTATCGCCAAGAGTTGACACTCAACGTGGCCACCAGAGGCCGTGTTTGCGCTCGACGTGGCCACCGAGCTCGAGCGCTCGGAGCGCCGCGCCCAGGCGCCGGGCGGGGAAGCAGACGCGGCGCTCGATCTCGTCGATGGTCCCAGAATCTCCGGCCAGTGCCGACAAGACCGCCTGTTGATCGGGGTCGGCGGGCGCCGCCGGCGCGGCCCAGCCGCCTTCGACGGTGCCGCCTCGACCGATCGCGAACAGCACGTCGGACGGCTCGAGGAGCGGCTTGGCGCCGTCGAGCAGGAGCGCGTTGCAGCCTGCCGCGGCGGGGTTCCGGCGCGAACCGGGCAGCACGTACACGTCGCGATTGAAACGAACGCCGTCGGCGGCCGTGATACGGGCGCCGCCGGTGAGCGTCGCTTCGACCACCACGATCGCGTCCGACAGCGCGGCGATGATTCGATTGCGAACAGGAAAGCGCCACGGCAGTGGCTGGGTCCCGTATCCGTTCTCGCCCACGATCAGACCTTGGGCGCGCACGCGTTCGTAGAGATGGGCGTGACGCCGGGGATAGGTCGACGTCGAGGCCCGTTGCGACGACACCGACGGTCAGGCCACCGGCGTCGAGAGCGCCGGCGTGTGCAGCGCCGTCGATGCCGATCGCCATGCCGCTGATCACCGTGATCCCGGCTCGAGCGCAAAAGCCCGCGATCTCGCGCGGCGTCGGCCATGCCCATCGGGGTCGCGGCCCTGGTGCCGACGATGCCGATCCGGGGGGCGTCGAACGCGTCGGCTCGTTCGCCCTCACCGAGAAGAAGAGCCGGCATGTTCGCCTCGACGCTCTCGTCGAGCAGATCGGCGTCGCGGATGGGGAAGCCGTCGCCGCGTTCCCAACGGTGTGGACGGCGACTCACCAGAGGTCCTCTCGCATCCAGGCGGCGCGGTCGACGTGGAGTGCGTCGATCTCGACGCAGTCCTCGAGATCGGCGATGCGTGCGCGCGACGCGACGGATGCGCGCCGGCACCCCTTCCGGTGAGGCGGCGCAAGGCGCACGTTTCGACCCAGGCGGCCCGGGCGTCGTCGGAGAGGGGCGTGTACTGCTCGAGTGCGCCGGCCGGGATGTGCGCGTTACGGCGCCAGTTCGTGTCGCGCAACCGCACCCGTTGGCGGGCCACCGCGGCCGCGACCCGTCCGGCGACGACGGTGGAGGATTCCGAAGGTTCGGTTGCGTCGTCGGGAACGACCTTGATCCGGAGGTCGAAGCGATCGAGCAACGGCGCGGACAGCCGCCGTGCGTAGCGCAGGCGTTGGACGTCGCCGCATTTGCAATTCGCGGCGTTGGCGACCGCACGGGCACGGGATTGGCGCACGCGATCAACAAGAAGTCGGCCGGGAACTCGATGGTCCCCGACGCGCGGCTCACGCGCACCACCCGTCTCCTCGAGCGGCTGGCGCGATCGATTCGAGCGCGTGCACGGGGAACTCGGGCACCTCGTCGAGGAAGAGGGCGCCACGGTGGGCGAGGCTCGACCTCGCCGGGACGAACGCGCGCTGGAACCGCCTCCGATGAGCGACACCATCGAGGCGCTGTGATGCGGCTGGCGGAACGGCGGGTCGATGCGGAGCGACGGGCCTCGATGGACTCCCCGACGGCCGAGTGGATCCTGGTGACCTCGAGCGCCTCGTCGCGCTCGAGGGGGGCGAGGATCGTCGGGAGGCGGCGGGCGAGCATCGTCTTGCCGACGCCGGGTGGCCCGACCATCAGCAGGTGGTGCGCGCCCGCGGCGGCGATTGCCGAGCGCGTGGCGTCCGTGCGTGAGCCCGCGCACGTCGGCGAGGTCGAGCGGTTCGTCGCTTCCGGGCCGCGGCCGCTTCCGTGGGCGGCGGATCGGGTGGGTCGGGCCATGGGCGCTTCGCCCTTCAAGCACGCGTGCAGCTCGCCGAGCGTGCGCGCGACGCGCACGGCAGCGCCCGGGACGAGCGCCGCCTCGGCCGCGTTCGCGGCGGGTACGACGACGTGCTCGACCCCGGCACGCACGAGAGCGTCGACGAGCGCCGACGTGCCGACCACGGGCCGGACAGCGCCGTCGAGGCCGAGCTCGCCGAGCACTCCGACCCCGTCGAGCGCGCCCGCCGGGAGGCCGCCCGCCGCGCAGGTGAGTGCGAGGGCGACCGCGAGCTCGAGCCCGGCGCCGGTCTTGCGCACCGACGCCGGCGCCAGGTTCACCGTGACCCGCTGCTGCGGGTACTCGAGACCCGACGAGCAGCAGGGCCGCGCGGACCCGCTCCCTCGACTCTCGCCCGGCGGCGTCGGGCAAACCGACGACGGTGTAGCCGGGGAGGCCCCGGGAGACGTGCACCTCGACGGTGACGATGCCGACCGTCGACACCCTCCAAGCACGGCACTACGCACGGATGCCAGCACGTCGGGCCTCCCCTCGTTCGATGCGCAACGAGTCGTCGGCGGATCGTGCGGCGGTGAAGGAGGGTCGTGACCGCGACCCCGACGGTGAGCCGCGACCATACGCGCGGGGTGTGACAGGCGCGAACTACGGTGCCCGCACATGTCGGCGCCACGACGGCCGCAGGCCAAGGCGATCGCAGGAGCCGGCGCACGATCCGGACGGGTTCGTCGTCGCGCTGAGCGCGATGAGCGAGAACACGCGCCGCGCGTACGAGCACGATGCGCGCGAGTTCGTCGCGGTGGTGCGAACGCGGGGGATGTCCCGACGCCGTCGGCGCTCGATCATCGGATCGCTTCGGCGCTACTTGGCATACCTGCAGACGCGCGGCTTCTCGCGGTCGTCGACCGCCCGCAAGGCCGCGTCGGTCCGCGCGTACCTGCGCTTCCTCCGCCGGCGCGGGCGTGCTCGGCCGCGACGTCGCGTCGCGGTCCAGGCACCCAAAGGGCGCGCGCCGGTTGCCCCGGATGCCGCAGACGGGCGAAGCGGCCGCGATGCTCGACGAGCTGGTCGGACGCGGCCGATTCCGACGACCCGCAGGCTCTGCGCGATCTGCGCGATCGTCGAGCTGCTCTACGGCGCCGGACTGCGCGTGAGCGAATGTTGCGGCCTCGACGTCGGCGACGTCGACCTGCGCAGGGGCATCGTCACGGTGCTCGGAAAGGGTGCAAAAGTCCGCCGGCTGCCGCTCGGCGAACCGGCCCGCGACGCCGTCGGCGGCCTACCTGCGCGGCGGCCGCGAGGCCCTGCAGCCCAGCGCGGGGCGGCCGAGGCGATGTTCCTCAACGCCCGCGGCCGGCGCATGACGCCACGCGACGTCCGGCGGGTGCTCGACCGCCATCCGCTCGCCGACGGGCGGACGCTGCATCCCCACGCGCTGCGGCACGCGTACGCGACGCACCTGCTCGAAGGTGGAGCAGATCTCAGAGCGGTTCAGGAGCTGCTCGGACACGCCGATGTGGGAACGACACAGATCTACACTCACGTGACTCGTGAGCGGATGAGGGCTGTGTACGAACGGACGCACCCAAGGGCCTAGGGAGCAGGGCGAGCAGAGTGGACGAGTCCGCCGCGGACATCGCCGAACTCTGGCGTGATTACAAAGAGCGCGGGACCGTCGGACGCGCGCGAGCGCCTGATCCTCCACTACTCGCCGCTCGTGAAGTTCGTCGCCGGCCGGGTCGCGGCCGGGCTGCCGCAGAACATCGAGCAGTCGGATCTCGTGAGCTACGGGATCTTCGGGCTCATCGACGCGATCGACAAGTTCGATCCGGGCCGCGGCTACAAGTTCGAGACGTACGCGATCAGCCGCATCAAGGGCGCCATCATCGACGAGCTGCGGTCGATCGACTGGGTGCCCGCGTTCGGTGCGAGCCAAGGCCCGGGCCATCGAGCGCGCGTACTCGAAGCTCGAGAACGAGCTGCGCCGCAGCCCCGACGACAAAGAGGTCGCCGCCGAGCTCGGCGTGACCGAGGACGAGCTCGCGACCACGCTCGGCCAGATCAGCTTCGTGGGCGTCGTCGCGCTCGACGAGTTGCTGTCGGCCGGTTCGGAGCGCGGGAGCGGTGCAACGGTGGGTGACACGATCGCGGGCGGTGGTCACGACCCCGTCGAGGCGTTCGAGTCCGAGGAGATGCGCCAGGTGCTCGCCGACGCGATCAACCGCATGCCCGACCGCGAGCGCCTCGTGCTCACGCTCTACTACTACGAGGGCCTGACGCTCGCCGAGATCGGCAACGTGCTCGGTGTGACCGAGAGCCGCGTGTGCCAGATCCACACGAAGGCGATCTTCCAGCTGCGCTCCCGGTTGTCGGAGCCGCTGCCCGAACGCGGCATCGTCACCTGAGGCCCTACCTCGGCCCGCGTGCACCGAGCTGCTCGTCACCGGACGCGCCGGTGCGGCGGTGGGCACCGAACGCCTCGCCGGCGACGATTTCGCTGCCGACCTGGTCGGATCCGAGGGTGCGGTCCAGGTCGCCCCGTACGGTCGGCGCGATGCGCAGACCGATCCGTCGCCCCGTCGCCTTCGTGGTCGCGTCGTTCGTGGTCGTGTCGTCGTGGTGCGTCTTTCGTGCTCCGGCGCGGTGCGTCACCCTCGGTCGGCGCGGCGGGCGCGCGGTCGTGGTCCGACCCGTCCCCGGTGTGGTCGTGCGCCCGTTCCGGGCGCCGCCGACGCGCTACGGCGCCGGGCACCTCGGTGTCGATTTCGCGGCCGGTGCCGGCACGCCGGTCCGGGCCGCGGGCCCGGGCACCGTCGTGTTCGCCGGGGTCGTCGCCGGGACCGCCACGTCGTCGTCCTCCACGCGGGCGGCCTGCGGACCTCGTACTCGTTCCTGGCCGTCGATCCGCGTGCACCCGGGCGAGCGAAGTCGCGCCGGGCGCGGTCGTCGGCACGGCCGGGCGGACTCGGCGCGAGCACACGAGGCACGGTGCTGCACTTCGGGCTGCGGGTCGGCGACGCCTACGTCGACCCGATGCTGCTGTTCGGCACCGCCCGACCTCGCCGCGTCGTCCACCTTGCACCGATACCTGTGCGGGCGATCCGGGTTCGCCCTCGCTCCGGCCGGGAGGCGAGCGACCACGCATCAGGTTCCCGATCTCCCGGAGATGAGCGCGAAGTGCCGTCCGCTACAGCTGGCGTCGCTTCCGGACCGATTCCGGCGGCAATCACTCAATCATTCGCACGCCCGCGATCCCAAGGTGGCGCCGACGGTGTTCAACCGATCGGTGCTCGCGCGGGCGGTAGACCGAACCTAGGGAGGCGCGGCCATGGCCGTCGTGAGCATGAAGCAGCTGTTGGAGGCCGGAGTCCATTTCGGTCACCAGACCAGGCGTTGGAACCCGAAGATGCGCCGTTTCATCTTCGGGGAGCGCAACGGGATCTACATCGTCGATCTGCACCAGACGCTCGACCGCATCGACACCGCGTACCGGTTCGTGCGCGAGACGGTCGCCGAGCGGCGGAACCGTGCTCTTCGTCGGCACGAAGAAGCAGTCGCAGGAGCCGATCGAGAACGCGGCGAAGGGCTGCGGCATGCCGTACGTCAACTTCCGTTGGCTCGGCGGCATGCTCACCAACTTCCAGACCGTGCACTCACGTGTCGCCAAGCTGCGCGAGTTCCAGCGCCAGGTCGACTCCGGCGAGGTCGACCTCATGTCGAAGAAGGAAGGCTGAAGGTCCGCCGCGACCTCGCCAAGCTGGAGCGCAACCTCGGCGGCATCAAGAATCTCGAGAAGCTTCCGTCGGCCGTGTTCATCATCGACACCAAAAAGGAACACATCGCGGTCACCGAGGCCAACCGGCTCCGGATCCCAGTCGTCGCGATCGTCGACACCAACTGCGATCCCGACATCATCGACTACGTGATCCCCGGCAACGACGACGCCATCCGTTCGGCGCAGCTGATGTGCCGGGTCATCTCCGACGCCGTCGTCGAAGGTCGCGAGATCGCCAAGCGGCGTGGTGCCCGCCCGGGAACCCGATCCGAGGAAGTCGCTCCGGTCGCGCCTGGCGCGCCCGCAACGCACGCCCGAGGAGCAGGCCGAGTTCGACCGGCGCCAGGCCGAGGCGCGTGACGCCGCGGCCGCCAAGCAACGCGAGATCGAAGAGCGCGCCCGCCTCGCCAAGGAAGCCTCCAAGTCGGCTGGCCCTGCGGCCGCCGAGGCCACCGCCGCCGAGGCCACCGCCGCCGAGGCCCCCGAAGCTCCGGAGGCCGCGCCGGCCGTTGCCGACGACACGACGACCGAGGGCTGATCGATGGCCGACATTTCTGCCAAGGACGTCGCCGCGCTCCGAAAGATGACCGGTGCCGGGATGATGGACTGCAAGAAGGCACTGCTCGAGAACGACGGTGACTTCGAGCGGGCCAAGGACTGGCTACGAGAGAAGGGCATCGCGGGCGCGGCGAAGCGCAGCGGTCGGGCCGCCGACCAGGGCGCCGTCGAGGTGATGGTCACCGACGGCGTCGCCGCGGTCGTCGAGCTCAACTGTGAGACCGACTTCGTCGCCAAGGGCGACGGCTTCGGCCAGTCGTTGTCCGCCCTGACGAAGCTCGTTGTCGACGAGGGCGACACCGAGCTCGGCGCGAGGAGGATCGACGGCGAGTCCGTCGACGACTACGTGAAGGGCTTGTCGGGCACGCTCGGAGAGAAGATCGAGATCGGGCGGGTCTTCCGCTTCGCCACGACCGACGGCCTGCTCGACGGCTACAAGCACATCCAGAACGAGCGGGGCACGGTCGGTGTGATCATCGAGCTCGGCGGCGTCGACCGCTCCGACGCCAACGCCCGTGCCGTCGCGCACGACCTTGCGCTGCACATCGCGAGCGCGGCGCCCCGCTTCGTCAGCCGCGACGAGGTCCCGGCCGAAGAGGTCGGCGCGCGAGCGCGATATCTACGAGGTCCAGACCCGGGAAGAGGGCAAGCCCGAGCAGGCATGGCCGAAGATCATCGAGGGCAAGCTCAACGGGTTCTACAAGACCGTCGCCCTGCTGGAGCAGTCCTTCGTCAAGGACAACAAGCAGACGATCGGCGCGGTCGTGAAATCGCTCGGCCCCGACGCGCACGTCCGCGGCTTCGCCGCGGGTGAAGATCGGCGAGGAATAAGCACCGTCGCCACGGACTGCAGTCCGCCGGATCCACACGAGAGGAGTTGCCGATGACCACGAGCCGGTATCACCGGGTCGTGCTGAAGCTCTCGGGTGAGGCGTTCGCCGACCAGAAGATCGGGTTCGGCATCGACGCCGTGGTCGTGCAGCGCATCGCCGAGGAAGTCACCAAGGCGCGTGCCGATCTGGGCGTCGAGATCGCGATCGTCGTCGGTGGAGGCAACATCTTCCGTGGGCTCACCGGCGCGACTCGGGGCATGGACCGGGCCCGCGCCGACTACATGGGCATGCTCGCCACCGTGATCAACGCGTTGGCGCTACAGGACGCGTTGGAGTCGATGGGTCAGCCCACCCGGGTCCAGACTGCTATCACGATGGCGCAGGTGGCCGAGCCCTACATCCCGCTGCGCGCGATCCGCCATCTCGAAAAGGGCCGACTGGTCATCTTCGCGGCCGGCAACGGCAACCCCTACTTCACGACCGACACCACCGCGGCGCTGCGTGCCGCCGAGATCGGTGCCGAGGCCGTGTTGAAGGGCACGCATTCGGGTGTCGACGGGGTGTACAGCGCCGATCCGCGGCTCGACCCCGAAGCGGTCAAGATCGAGACGTTGAGTCACTTCGACGTGCTCACGAGAGGCCTGCAGGTCATGGACTCGACCGCGATCACGTTCTGCATGGACAACGCATTGCCGATCATCGTGTTCGACGTGATGCAGCCCGGCAACATCACCAAAGCGCTCACCGGTGAGCCCATCGGCACGCTCGTGTATCCCAAGGAGGCGAAGTGACCAGCCCGAAGAGCGACGAGGCGAGCGACAAGATGCACAAGGTCGTCGCTCATCTCCAGGACCAGTTCGCCAGCGTCCGCACGGGGCGTGCCGCACCGGCGCTCGTCGAGAAGCTGAAGGTCGACTACTACGGCTCCGAGGTCCCGCTCCAACAGCTCGCCGGGTTCTCCGTGCCCGAGGCGCGGGTTCTCGTGGTTGCTCCCTACGACAAGGGCGCGTTGAAGGCGATCGAGAAGGCGATCCAGTCGAGCGACCTCGGCGTGAACCCGAGCAACGACGGCGTCGTGATCCGGCTGACGTTTCCGGAGCTCACCACGGACCGCCGCAAGGAACTTGTGAAAGTCGTGAAGAAGATGGCCGAGGACGGCCGCGGTCGCGGTCCGCAACGTTCGCCGCAGCATTCGCCAAGAACTCGAGCACCAAGCGAAGGACGGCGAGATCTCGGACGACGAGTTGACCCGGGTCGAAAAGGAGTTGGAGAAGCTCACCCACGAGGTGGTGGCCGAGATCGACACGCTGGTCGGGCACAAGGAAAAAGAGCTGCTCGAGGTGTGATCCCGCTTCCGGGGCGGTTCGCGGGCCGAGCGGGCCGGATGTCGGGAGTCGAGGCGGGTGGGATGCGGGAGTCGTTGTGCAAACCGCCGGGGTGAGCCCGTAGCCTGGCGAGGCCCTGGGAGGATGACGTGAGGGACCGAAACGAATCCGACCGTGCCGCCGTGACTCCCGTCGAGGGCGTCCGGATCTTGGGTGCGAAGGAAACCCCCGTCCTTCGGGGCGACGACCACGACGAGCCTGCCGACGCTCGCGGGAACGACGCCGACGCTCGCACCCCCGACACCGGTGCCGACGCCGGCGGTGACGAGGTCACCGGGTCGCTCGACCTTTCCGCGATCGCAGCGGGAGAATCCGAGCCGCGCCGAGCTTCACCCAGCGCAGCGCGGTCCCGATCGTCGCTCGCATCGACGACGACGACGACGACGAGGTCGTGAACGTTCGGCCTGTGCAGACCGATTCGGCCGCGAGCGACGTGCCGCCCCTCCCGCACTGGACCGAACCGCCGACGGGGGCGGTTCCCGCGATCTTCGCCGACGACACCGGCGAGCACGCGATCGACGACGATCTCCTCGACGCGTGGGCTCCGATCACCGGCAGCAGCCCTCGTTTTCGGGCCGAGGGCTCCGACTGGGCCGAGGCCGATTTCGGCGACGACCTGAGTGGCGAAGAACGGCTCGGCGCGCTCTCCGAGGCCGGTCCGGTCGACGAGGATGCCGAGTTCGCCGAGGCCCTCGCGCAGCGCCGGCGCCGCCTGCCGCGCACGCCCCGCGATCGGTCGCGGCGCTGCCGCTTCGCCCAAGCCGTCTGTCGTTTCGCCGGCCGACGTCCCCGCGGCGCGCACCACGCGCAGGGCCGCGGCCCTCGAAGCCGAACTGACCGCCGGGACCTCGTCGCCGCGCGATCTGCCTACTGCGATCATGACCGCGGCGACGATCGTCATCGTCGCGTTCGTGTGCTTCACCGTCGGCCGCACCACGACCGCGTTGCTCGCGGCTGTGATCATCGGGATCGCGTCGATCGAATTTGGCAACGCCCTGCGCACGAAGGGCTTCCGGTCGGCCACGCTCCTCGGCGTCGTCGCGAGCGCGACACTCCCGCTGGCGGTCAAGCACTACGGATCGGGCGCGTATCCGATCTACTTCGGGCTGATCGTCGTGGTGTCGATGCTGTGGTACTTGTGGGAGGTCACCCCCGGTCGGCCACTGCTGGGCATCGCCACCACAGTGCTCGGTTTCGCCTACATCGGCGGTCTCGGTGGCTTCGCCGGGTTGCTGCTCGCCGAACGCCGACGGTGTGGGCCTCATCATCGGCGTCGCGATCTGCACCATCGCGTATGACGTGCTCGGGTTCTTCGTCGGTTCACAGTTCGGGCGTACCCCGATCGCGCCCCGTATCTCGCCGCACAAGAGCGTGGAAGGCACCGTCGCAGGAATGGCAGCGTCGCTGCTGCTCGGCGGGATCGTCGTCGGCAACATCACGCCGTGGAATCTCCATTACGGCGGCTGGATCCTCGGGCTGCTCGTCGCCGGAGGCGCCTTCCTCGGCGACCTTTGCGAATCGATGATCAAGCGCGACCTCGGCCTGAAGGACTTCGGGACCCTGCTACCGGGGCACGGCGGCGTGCTCGACCGATTCGACGGGCTCCTGTTCTGCTTGCCGATCGCGTACTACCTCGCCGTCGTCCTCAAGTTGGGCTGATCTCGGCTGGGGGCCGGGTCCGCAGAGCCCTCTCGGGCCCCTAACCTCGGGGCATGACGCGCGGTGTCGCCATCCTCGGATCGACCGGATCGATCGGCACGCAGGCGCTCGACGTCCTGTCGCTCGTCATCGCGACGAGTACCGCGTCGTGGCGCTCGCCGCGGGCCGCAGCTCGGACCTGCTCGCAGCGCAGGCGGCCGAGTTCGGTGTTCCGGCCGATCGTGTCCGCGCGTGCGCCGACCGGCCCGAGATCCTCGCCGAGCTCGCCTCCTTGGCGGATGCCGACGTGGTGCTCAACGCCGTCGTGGGTTTCGCCGGGCTCCCGGCGACCCTCGGTGCCTTGCAAGCGGGGAAGCGGCTGGCGCTGGCCAACAAGGAAAGCCTGATCGCGGCCGGGCCCGTCGTCGCCAAGGCGCGCGCGGCGGGCGGCGGGCGAGATCGTTCCGGTCGACTCCGAGCACTCTGCGGTGTGGCAGTGCCTGCGCTCCGGGCGCCCGTCGGAAGTTGCCCGCATCGTGCTCACCGCGAGCGGCGGTCCGTTCCGCGGCCGCACGCGCGAGGATCTCCGCGACGTCACGATCGCCGACGCGCTCGCACACCCGACGTGGAGCATGGGCGCCGAAGATCACCGTCGACAGCTCGACGCTGATGAACAAGGGCCTCGAAGTGATCGAGGCACACGAGCTCTTCGGCGTCGGCTTCGATTCGATCGAGGTCGTCGTGCATCCTCAATCGGTCGTGCACAGCATGGTCGAGTTCTGCGACGGCGCGACCATCGCCCAACTCTCGATGCCCGATATGCGCCTGCCGATCGCACTCGCGCTCGGCGCGCCCGAACCGCCTCGCTCCGGCATACGGCGCCGATCGACTGGTCGACGCTCGGGACGCCTCGACTTCGAGGTGCCCGACCTCGACGACGTTCCCGTGCCTCGGCTCTGGCCTACGACGCCGGGCGGGCAGGGGGCACCGCGCCCGCGATCCTGTCGCGGCGCGAACGAGGTCGCGGTCGAGGCGTTCCTCGCCGGCCGCATCGCGTGGACCGAGATCGCGGCGGTCGTCGACGAAGTGCTGAACGAGGGCACCGGAAACGCCGATGAGATCGCCGACGTGCTCGAAGCCGACCGCCGCGCCCGGGAGCGGGCCGCGCGACGTCGTCGATCGCCGAGGTACCGCGTGAGGGTCAGCGATCCGTTCGAAGACGTCGAGGTCGGACCCGAGGCGCACGCTCGCGGCGACCGTCGGCCGTGGTCGTGGCGCTCGATCCTCGGAGCGGTGTTCTTCCCGACAGCAGGCAGCGGTGGTCGCCGTGATCGCGGCGCTGTTCGTCATGATCATGCTCCACGAGTTCGGTCACTTCGTCGCGGCGAAGCGCTCGGGTATGAAGGTGACCGAGTTCTTCGTCGGTTTCGGTCCCCGGTTGTGGTCGTTCACGAAGGGGGAGACGGAGTACGGCGTGAAGGCCGTGCCCCTCGGCGGCTACTGCCGGATCATCGGCATGACCAACCTCGAAGAGGTCGACGCCCGACGACGAGCCGCGCGCCTACCGGAACAAGGGCACCGGGCCCGAAGGTCGTCGTCGCGGCTGCCGGGCCGGCGCGTGCACTTCGTGATCGCGTTCGTGTTGATGTTCGCGGTGCTGTTCTTCGCGGGCGACTACCGCAACGAACGCGCGATCACGACCTTGGCCGCGACCTCGCAGGGCGCCGGGCAGCGGGGCTTCTGCCGGGCGACACGACGTGGTCTCGATCAACGGCACGCCGGTGACGAGCTGGTACGCAGGTGCAGTCGCTCATCAACCCGCCCGGCACCCCGCGAGGCCGGTCAGATCGTCGACTTCGTCGTACGCCGCGGCGGCGAGAACATCCGGTCGCGGTGAAGCTGCAGCCGAGCAGCGACCCGCGGTCAAGCGCGTCGTCGCCGGTATCATCGCCGGCGTCGGTGGTTCCCCATCCCGGGTTCGTCACGTCGATCGTGCAAGACGCCCGAGCAGGTCGGCGACATCGGCTGGGAGTCGATCAAGGCGATCGGCACGCATGTTCTCGCCGTCGGGCATCTCGAACTACTTCCGCATCCTCGCCGGCGACACGAGCACCACACCGACCAGTCGAAGCGCTTCGTGTCGCCGGCCGGCGTCGGCGCGCTCGCGAGCGACGCGGTCGAGGCCGGTTGGGTGAGCGTGTTCGGGCTGCTGCTCGCGATCAACATGTTCGTCGGGCTCTTCAACCTGCTGCCGCTGCTGCCGTTCGACGGCGGCCACATCGCGATCGCGCTCGTACGAGAAGGTCGCGTCGACGGTGATGCCGGCGCAAGGTGCAGGTCGACGCCGCCAAGCTGCATGCCGATCACCGTGGCGGTGGTGGCCGTGCTCGGGTTCATCTTCTTGTCGAGGCTGTTCCTCGACATCACGCATCCCGGTCGCGAATCCCTTCTGAGCCGGTGCTCCTGAGCGCTGCCCGGCGGGGCGTGAAGGTTTCGCGTGCGGCGCGGTCGGGGCGCAGCGGCGCGGCCTTAGGCTGCGAGGCGTGACTCCGCGTCGGCCGACCCGCCAGGTGATGGTCGGCCGGGTTGCCGTCGGTGGCGACGCGCCGGTCTCGATCCAGTCGATGACGACGACCAAGACCGCCGACGTCGACGGCACGCTCGCCCAGATCTACGCGCTCGCCGCCGCGGGCTGCGACATCGTGCGTTGCACGTGCAACGAGGAGGAGGCCGCCGAGGCGCTCGCGCAGATCGTGCCCGCGCTCGCCGGTGCCGATCGTCGCCGACATCCATTTCCAGCACAAGCTCGCGCTCGGGTGCGCTCGAAGCGGGCGTGCACGCGCTGCGTCTCAACCCGGGCAACATCCGCAAGCCGGAGCACATCAAGCTCGTCGCGCGCGAGGCGAAGGCCCGCGGCGTACCGATCCGCATCGGTGTCAACGCAGGTTCGCTCGACCCCGCGATGGCCGAGCGGCACGGCGGCATCACCGCCGAGGCGATGGTCGCGTCGGCGATGCACGAGCTCGACCTGTTCCGTGAGGTCGACTTCGACGACGTGAAGATCTCGGTGAAGGCGTCGAGCGTGCCGTTGATGATCGACGCGTACCGGTTGCTGTCGCGAGACCACCGATCACCCGCTGCACCTCGGCGTGACCGAGGCCGGCGTGCTGCCGCAAGGTCTGATCAAGGGTGTCGCGGGCATCGCCACGCTGCTCGCCGAAGGCATCGGCGACACGATCCGGTTCTCGCTCACTGCCGATCCGGTCGAGGAAGCCAAGGCGGGGCGCACGCTGCTCGAGAGCGCTCGGTCTGCGCGAGCGCAAGGGACTCGACCTCATCGCGTGCCCGTCGTGCGGGCGGGCCGAGGTCGATGTGATCCGCGTCGCCGACCGACGCGCAGGCCGCGCTCGAAGAGCGCAACATCCCGCTCCAGGTCGCGGTGATGGGATGCGTCGTGAACGGTCCGGGCGAAGCCCGCGAGGCCGACCTCGGCATCGCGGCGGGCGAGGCAAGGGGCACCTGTTCGTGAAGGGTCAGGTCGTCCGGGTCGTGCCCGAGGCGGAGATGGTCGCGGCGCTGGTCGACGAAGCGGAACGGATCATGGCCGAGGGCATCGAGGCCCGCCTCGCCGCCGCCGATCCGGAGGCGGCGGCGATCGCCGAGCCGACGCGCGACGAGCTGCTGCAGATCCAGGGCCTCGACGCGAACCACTCCGGCGAGCAAGATTCTCAAGATTCGCGAAATTGCCGGACTGAACGGCGGCCGGTCGCGGTCGAGGGGCCCGGGGCTCGGCCGTATCCTCGAACGCGTGACAGAGGCAGGTTCTCCGGTCGGGCGGCGGGTCTTTCTCGGACTGGTCGGCGCCGGCGCGCTCGGGCGTGATGTTCGGCGCCGACGTCCAGAACTTCCTGGCCGGCCTCGTCCCGAAGTCGGATCCCACCGGGCTCTCGACGCTCCTGCCGATCGGTGACCACTTTCGCTACTACACCGTCACGAGCGGCTTCCCGAAGCGCGCGCCCGCAGGACTACCGGCTGACGGTGAACGGGCTCGTCGAGAAGCCCTTCACGCTGACCTACGCCGAGCTCCGCGCGATGCCGCCGACGCGGCTCACGAAGGACTTCCAGTGCGTCACGGGTTGGCGGGTCCCGAATACGCACTGGACGGGTGTGAAGCTCGCCGACCTGCTCGACCGTGCCGGCGTGCGTCCCGGTCGGCGTCGCGTTGCGCTTCACCTCGTTCGACGGTCTGTACACCGAGAGCCTCACGCTGGACCAGGCGCGCCGCGACGACGTGATCGTCGCGTACGACCTCGAAGGCAAGCCGCTCAGCAGCGATCACGGCGGGCCGGCTCGGCTCTACGTCGCGCCGATGTACGGCTACAAGTCGTGCAAGTGGCTCGAGCGGGATCGAGGTCGTCGACCACGTCATCCCGGGCTATTGGGAGAACGAGGGCTACGACGTCGACGGCTGGGTCGGCCGCAGCAACGGGCGCGACGATCAACCCACGTCGTGACGCTGACGCGCCAGCAGTCCCGCCACTTCCCGCGCTTCGATCGCGTCGAACGCGCCGTGCACTGGTGCAACGCGACGCTGTTCCTCTTGCTCCTCGGCACCGGCGCGTCGCTGTACTTCGCGCCGTTGTCGACGATCGTCGGGAACCGGCACACCGTGAAGACGATCCACGTGTATGCGGGTCTGTTGCTCCCGCTGCCCGTTGCTGCTCGGCCTCGTGCTTCCCGCGGGTCGGCAGCTGCGGCGCGACGCCTCGCCGCATCAACCGCTGGACGGTCGACGACCGGCGATGGTGGTCGCGCTCGCAACCGCGCGACCGTGCAGCTCGGCAAGTTCAATCCGGGTCAGAAGCTCAACGCGATCTTCGTCGGCGCCGCGATCGTGTTGATGTTGGGTACGGGGTCGATCATGCGTTGGTTCGAGCCGTTCCCCGACAGCATCCGCGACCGGCGCGACCTTCGTGCACGACTGGGTCTTCATCACACTGCTCGTCGTGATCGTCGGCCACATCATGTTCGCGTTCTCCGACTTCGACTCGCTGCGTTCGATGGTGCGCGGCTGGGTCCCCGAACAATGGGCCCGCCGCGAGCGCCCGCGCTGGTGGGCCGAGGTCGTCGCGGCCCAAGCGGGCGCAGACGAGCGAGAAGCCGGATCAGCCGAGCGTGTCGCGGGACGTGCGGGCGGCGACGTCGAGGCAGGCGGTGACGAGCAGCTCGGCGAAGCGAGCGTTGGCGCAGGCGAGATGCCCGTCGGCGAGTGAGTGCACGGTCGCACCGCGGATCGCCTCGCGCGATCGCGAGCTGCAACGCCGGCGCGCACTCCGCGGTCTTCGGTCGTGCACACGACCGCGGTCGGCACGTCGACCTCGCCGATCCAGCGACGCGCGCTGTAAGTGCTGATCGAGTGCCCGGCTTCGATGATCATGCGCCAGTCGTGGCGGCGCATCTCGGCGGCGGCCCAGCTGGGCATCGTCGCAGTCTGCACTCGTCACCATCGGTACCGGCGGCGAGAAGGCGCGACGGCCACGGGAGCCGCGCGGCAGCGGTCGCGGCGAGCATCGCCGCCTGGTACACGCCGCGGGTGAGGCGGTTCGGGGCGAAGCCGGCGCTCGTCGCGCAGAGCACGAGGCCGTCGACGAGGTCACGGTGGCGGCGCCACATCAGCTGCGCGATCGGACCGCCCATCGAGTAGCCGACTGCGATGACCGGACCGGTGTCGAGCGCCTCGAGCGTCGCCGCGCAGTCGTCGGCGCAATCGGCGAGACGGAAGACACGGCGCGTGCGCAGACCCGCGCGCGTGGCCGCGGAGGTCGGGTGCGACGACGTTGAAGTGCGCGCGCAGGGGCTCGAAGGCCTGGAACCAGTTGAGGCCCGCGCTCGCGACCCAACCGTGGAGCAGGAGCAGCGTCGGGGCTCCCTCCGGGCCCGGCGGCCTCGCGAACGAACGTCGTGCCACGCCCGGGGAGTTCGATGCGGCGACCGAGGGGGAGCGGCGGGCGGGAACCGGGTGCGTCGGTCGCGGAATCGCGGTCCTTCGGGTCGGTGGGCCGACGCCGTCACCGTCAGACCCGTTCGGCCCAGAAGGCGTCGACCCGGTACGGGATCTCGACCGTCTCGAGGCCGCGTATTGCCGGGTGGGTGGCGAGCACGGAGCGCACCTCGTCGAGGACCGCTTCGCGCTCGGCGTCGGGCAGGACCGCGACGTGGCTGACCGATGCGACGCGCTGGACCACGCCCTCGGGGGTGATCCGCTGCAGGTGGCGGAACTCGCCGACGTGGAGCTTGCCGAATCCCGGCATGTCGCGACTCGCGCTGTCGCGCCATTGGTCGTGATCGCGCCACGGCGCACGCTTTTCGACTCGGTCCATGATCGACCAGACTTCGTCGACCCACGGCTCGGTCCGATCGCGGGCGTTCCAGACCAGACCGAGCCGGCCTCCCCGCCGAAGGACCGCGCGCCATCTCCGCCGTGGCACGGTCGTGGTCGAACCAGTGCCACGCCTGGGCGACGGTGACCGCGTCGACCGACGCCGAACGCACCGGCAGGGCCTCGGCCGTGCCCGCGACGATCGGGATGTCGACGAGCAGGGCCCGGAACGTCGCGCGCATGCCGGGAACGGGTTCGACCGCGACGAGCGATGCGCCGGACGGCACGAGGAGCCGGGTCAGCTTGCCCGTACCGGCGGCCAGGTCGACGACAACGCGCCCGGGGCCGAGGCGAAGATGCTCGACGAACCACGCCACCGCCTCGGGCGGGTACGTACGGGCGGGCGGCTTCGTAGTCGGCCGGATCATTGAAGCCGACTGCCGCGACGTTGTGGACCACGCCTACATTCTGTCGCCCCGGAGTCGTGCGATGACGATTGCTACAGGATCATCCCGGCGGCGACGGTGTCGTTGGTCGCTTCGTCGACCAGGATGAAGGATCCGGTCGAGCGGTTACGACGGTATTCGTCGGAGAACAGCGGCGCCGTCGTGCGCAGCGTCACTCGCCCGATCTCGTTGAGCGAGAGCGACTCGGCGGCCTCGTCGCGGTGCAGGGTGTTGATCTCCAGCCGGTAGTGCAGGTCCTTCACCAGCGCCCGCGTCCACTTCGAGGTCTGCTTGAGGGCGTACTTCGCACCCGTGCTTGAGCGTGGCGCGCTCGCCGAACCAGCACAGCATCGCGTCGACGTCCTGGCCGATGTTGGGCTGGTTGTTCGGCCGGCAGATCATGTCGCCGCGACTCACGTCGAGGTTGTCGCTGAGCCGGATCGTCACCGACATCGGCGGCACAGCTTCGTCGACGGGTCCGTCGGCGGTGTCGATCGAGGAGATCGTCGAGGTGAAACCCGAGGGCAGCACGACCACGTCATCGCCGACGCGGTACGAACCGCTCGCGACCTGCCCCGCGTAGCCGCGGTAGTCGTGGTGTTTGTCGTCGCGTGGGCGGATCACGTATTGGACCGGGAACCGGCAGTCGATCAGGTTGCGGTCGGAGGCGATGTGGACCTCTTCGAGCTGGTGGAGCAGCGACGTACCCTCGTACCACGGCATGTTCGCAGACCGATCGACGACGTTGTCGCCGTTCAGCGCCGACATCGGGATGAACTGGAGGTCGCGTACGTCGAGCTTGGCCGCGAACTCGCGGAACTCGGTCTTGATGCGCTCGAAGATCGCCTGGTCGTAGTCGACGAGGTCCATCTTGTTGACGCAGAGGACGAGGTGCGGAACGCCGAGCAGCGAAGCGAGGAATGCGTGCCGGCGCGATCTGCTCGATGATGCCCTTGCGGGCGTCGACGAGGATCGAACGCGAGGTCTGCGGTCGACGCGCCCGTCACCATGTTCCGGGTGTACTGCACGTGACCGGGAGTGTCGGCGATGATGAACTTGCGGCGCGGCGTCGCGAAGTAGCGATACGCCACGTCGATGGTGATGCCTTGTTCGCGTTCGGCGCGCAGACCGTCGGTGAGGAGCGCGAGGTTCATGCCCTCCTCGCCGCGCAGCATGGTGGAGTGCTCCAACGCTTCGAGGGTGTCCTCGAAGATCTGCTTCGAGTCATAGAGCAGGCGGCCGATGAGCGTCGACTTGCCGTCGTCGACGGATCCGGCCGTCGCGAACCGTAGGAGTTCCATCTATTCCCACCCCACTAGAAGTAGCCCTCCCGCTTGCGGTCTTCCATGGCCGCCTCGGAGAACTTGTCGTCGGCGCGGGTCGCGCCGCGCTCGGTGATGCGCGACGCCGCGACCTCGGTGATGACGTCGTCGATCGACGTCGCGGTCGACGCGACCGCCGCCGTGCACGTCGCGTCGCCGACGGTGCGGTAGCGCACAGTCGCCTCGAAGACCTCCTCGTCGTGACCCGGCGTGGAGGAAGTCGGTGACCGCCATGAGCATGCCGTCGCGCCGGAACACCTCGCGCCGGTGGGCGAAGTAGATCGACGGAATCTCGATCTCCTCGTCGGCGATGTACTGCCAGATGTCGAGCTCGGTCCAGTTCGACAGCGGGAACACGCGAATGTGCTCGCCCTTGCGGTGGCGGCCGTTGTAGAGCGACCAGACCTCGGGACGCTGGTTCTTCGGGTCCCACTGACCGAACTCGTCGCGGAAGGAGAAGAACCGCTCCTTCGCGCGCGCCTTCTCTTCGTCGCGGCGGGCGCCGCCCATGACCGCGTCGAATCCGTGCTGTTCGATCGCGTCGAGCAGTGTCGTGGTCTGCAAACGGTTGCGGGACGCCCGCGGCCCGGTGTCCTCCACGACGCGACCGGCGTCGATCGACTCCTGGACCGACGCGACGATGAGATTGACGTCGAGCTTTTCGACCGACGAGTCGCGGAACTCGATCACCTCGGGGAAGTTGTGACCGGTGTCGACGTGCATGACCGGGAACGGCAGCCGTGCCGGCCAGAACGCCTTCTTGGCAAGGTGCAGCATCACGACGCTGTCCTTGCCGCCCGAGAAGAGCAGCACCGGACGCTCGAATTCGGCCGCGACTTCGCGCAGCAGATGGATCGACTCGGATTCGAGCGCGTCCGAGATGAGAGATCAGCTGGTACATCCTGTGCTTCCCCCTGCCGTGCTTCGAACCCCCGAGGTCAGCCGTCCGGGCCACCCGTGAAGTCCGCACTCCATCTTGCCTTGTCCCGACCACCGGCCGGAACGCGGATCCTCGCCGGGGGCCACCGGCCGTGTGCAGGGCCAGCACCCGATCGACGGGTAGCCCTGCGCCACGAGCGGGTGTTCGAGGAGGTCGTGATCCGCTTGTAGCCTGCGATGTCGGCGTCGGTCCACGCCGCCAGCGGGATTCACCTTGACGATGCCGCGGCCGACGTCGAGGTGGACGATCGGGCGCACTGGTCCGGGTCGGCGACTCGACTCGGCGCAAACCGGTCATCCAGGCCTGCTTGCCCTGAAGCGCGCGAGCGAGCGGCTCGACCTTGCGCATCGCGCAGCACTCGTCGGTGTCGGTCTGCCACAGGTCGTCGGGGGAGATCGAGCGGCTGCATGATCGTGAGGTTGAGGTCGTAGCGCTCGCGCACCCGGTCGACGTACCAGAGCGTCTCGGCGAAGTGGTACTGCGTGTCGAGGAACACGACCTCGATGCCGGGCGCGGCCTTCGCGGCGATGTCGACGAGCACGCAGTCCTGGAACGACGCCGCGAGCACGATGTCGGCGCCGAAGCGCTCCCAGGCCCACTTGATCGCGCTCGACGCGGGTTTGCGTTCGAGCTCGGCCGAAACTGCGGCGAGCTCGGCGAGGTCGATGTCGACGAGCGTGGGTCGACGCTCACCGGGTCGAGCAGACTCACGCTCGGCGCTCGCTCATGTGCCGCGCACTCCCCGTCGCCGACCTCGGCGACGTACGGGACCGGTCTCGCCGTAGTCGACGTAGAAGTCCGGGCCGACGTCGGGGGTGGGGAAGTGGTCGAGGTCGGCGAGCGTGTCGCCGACGGTCTTGGCGCCGCCCGAACGAGCCAGCCAGGTCTGGAACATCTCGCCGGCTCGGCGTTCGTCGTTGAACCGCCGCACGATCCGCACGACGGCGTCGGGCGGCGCTCTTCGCCGGGAGCTTCGTGGCTTTGTCGCCGAACTCGACCTCGGTGTCTCGCCGAGGTGCCCGCCGAGCAGCATCTGATACCCGGGTGCCGCGCGACCGTGCGCACGGCGCTCGAGCCCGAAGAACCCGATGTCGGAGACGTGGTGCTGGCCGCAGCTGTTCGTGCAGCCGGAGATGTTCACCCGGACGCCGGGAACCTCGGCCAGGCCGGCGTTCCTCGAGCGCGTCGCCGACCGCGGCCGCGAGTCCACGCGACTGCGTCACCGCGAGGTTGCAGGTGTCGGCGCCCGGGCACGACACGACGTCGCGCGCCAGCTCGGCGCCCGCCTCGGCCATGCCGATGTCGTCGAGCCGGTCGTAGAGCGGCGCGGAGGTCGGCCTCGCTGAGGTCGCGCAGCGCGAGGTTCTGGCGGTTCGTGATGCGGATGTCGAGGCCGAAGTCGCGCTGGATGTCGGCGAGGGCGCGGAACTGATCGGCGGTGATGTCGCCGAGCCGGGAGTACGCCGACCGCGCTGATCGTGCCGTTCGCGACGCCGCGGACGACGTTGGCTTCCTGCCAGCGGTCGAACGGGTCGCTCGAGAGCAGCTTCACCGGTACGGACGCCGGTCCGACCTTGGTCGCGCTCGGGCGTAGCCGCCCGCGGGCGCGTCGCCCGACGTCGCGCACGGCTCGCGGGACGCCCGCCCGGCCAGTCGCTCGCGGCGCGGAGGAACTTGCGTTCCCGGAAGATGCGCTCGCGCAGCTCGTCGATGCCCCATCGAGTCGACGAGCCACTTCATGCGGGCGCGGATCTTGTTGTCGCGGTTGCCGTAGTGGTCGAACGTGCGCAGGCACGAGTAGATCGTCGGCAGGAGGTCCTCGCGGGCGGTGAAGTCCTCGAGCGCCTGAGCCGGGTGCGGGTTGGCGCCGAGGCCGCCGGCGATGAACACCTTGAAGCCCGCTTCGGTGCGTGCCGTCGGCGAGGCGTGCGCGTGGTCGCGACCACGCCGACGTCGTTGAACATCGCCTGGCCGCAGTCGGTCGCGCAGCCCGAGAAGTTGACCTTGAACTTGCGGGGCAGCCGCTGCCCGTACGGGTGGCGGAGCAGGAAGTCGGTGCGTCGCCTTGGCCCACGGCGTGATGTCGAGCACCTCCTGGGGGCAGGCGCCCGCGAGGTGGCAGCCCATCACGTTGCGGACTGTGTCGCCGCACGCCTCGCGCGACGTCAGCCCGACCGACGCCATGAGGCGCAGGATCTCGGGCGATCTGCTCGAGCGCGATGAAGTGGAACTGCACGTTCTGGCGGGTGGTGAGGTGGCCCCAGCCGCGCGAGTAGTTGTCGGCGATGTAGGCGAACGTGTCGAGGTGCTCGGCGGTCGATGCGGCCGTGCGGGACCTTGATGCGCAGCATCTGGGTGCGGCCGCCCTGGCGTTGGCCGTAGACGCCGTGGTTCAGGCGGAAGACCCGGAAGGTGTCCTCGTCGACACGGCCGTCGAGGTACTCGGCGACGGTGCGCTCGAAGATGTCGAGCTCGTCGGCGATGACCGGTTCGAGCGGGCGGGTCGCGAGATCGCGGACGTCGATCGCCATGCGGCGGCTCCCTGACGGGACGGGCGGAGAAGAATGGACGGCGCGGGCGAGGCCGGCGCCGTCAGCGGCGTTGCGGTCGCGACAGAGCTCGTCGCGTACTTCGTGAGGCGTGCGGCCCATGAAGATGCTCGCAGCGCCCACCACCCGCAGGATCATGTCGCCACCCTACGCCGGGTCGCGCTCGAAATACCAGCAGTTCAGGTCGGGAATTTCCCCGACCAGCTTGGTCGACAATCGGTCCCCGTGCCGACGGCGGCGTCCGGTCGGCGTTCGGGGCTCGTGGGCGCCTTGGGCGAGCGACTGTCGGTTCGGGGCCGCCGGTAGCCTCGGCGGCCATGCGGATGAGCAGTCTGTTCCTGCGCACGTTGCGCGACGACCCCGCCGACGCCGAGGTCGAGAGCCACCGGCTGCTCGTCCGGGCCGGCTACATCCGCCGGGTCAGCGCCGGGATCTACTCCTGGCTGCCGCTCGGGTACCGGGTGCTGCGCAAGGTCGAGCAGATCGTGCGCGAGGAGATGGACGGGGCCGGGGCCCAAGAGGTGCTGCTGCCGATCGCCCAGCCGCTCGAGCTCTGGGAGCGCAGCGGACGCGACACGGCGTACGGGCCGCTGATGTTCCGGCTCCTCGACCGCAAGGAGACGGGCTACTGCCTCTCGCCGACGGCCGAGGAGGTGGTGACGAGCATCGTCGCCCAGGAGTACGGCTCCTACCGCGACCTTCCGCTCAACCTGTACCAGATCAACTGGAAGTACCGCGACGAGCTGCGTCCCCGGTTCGGGCTGCTGCGCGGGCCGGGAGTTCTTGATGAAGGACGCGCTACTCCTTCGACCTCGACGTCGAGGGCCTGCGTGCGAGCTACCAGCTGATGTACGACGCGTACCACCGCGTGTTCGAGCGCTGCGGGCTCACCTTCCGCGCCGTCGAGGCCGACTCGGGCGAGATGGGCGGCTCCGAGAGCCGCGAGTTCATGGCCGTCGCCGCAGTCGGCGAGGACGACTTCGTCTGGTGCCCGAACTGCGACTACGCGGCCAACGTGGAAGCGGCGCCGCCGCGCCGCGCCCCGGGTCGACGGCCCGGGCCGCGCGCGAGCGAGCCGCCGATGGAAGAGGTGCACACCCCCGACGTCTCCGGCATCGCGGGCGTCGCCGGGCTCATGGGCGTCGATCCCGCGGCGCTGTTGAAGTCGATCGCCTTCGACGTCGACGGCGAGCTCGGGCCTCGCGATCGTCCCCGGCGACCGGGAGGTCAACGAGTACGCGCTCGCGGCGGCGCTGCGGCCCGAAGAAGGTCCGTCTCTTCGGCGACGACGACTTCGCCGCGCAGCCCGAGCTGCCGAAGGGCTACATCGGTCCGCATTTCGGCGATGCGAGCGTGGTCGTCGCCGATCCCGCGCGTGCGGGCCGGGACCGCGTGGGTCACCGGCGCGAATCGCGCCGACCATCACGTCGCGCAATGCCGTGCTCGGGCGCGACTTCGACGTCGACGTCTGGGCCGACATCGTGAGCGGTCGCTCCCGGCGACGCGTGCCCCCGCTGCGGCAACCCGCTGTCGATCGACCGCGGCATCGAGGTCGGGCACGTCTTCCAGCTCGGGACGAAGTACAGCGAAGCGCTCGACGCTCGCTACACCGACGAGAAGGGCGAGCAGCACCCGATGGTGATGGGCTCGTACGGCATCGGCGTGTCGCGCGTGCTCGCCGCGGTCGCCGAGGAGTACCACGACGAACACGGGCTCGCCTGGCCCGCTGCTCTTGCTCCTTACGCCGTCCATCTCATCGTCGTGCCCGGTCGCGGTGAGCAGGCAGCGGCTGTCGTGGCCGAGGCCGATCGCGATCTACGGGGAGCTACGGGCACAAGGGATCGACGTGCTCTACGACGACCGCGACGTCAGCCCGGGCGTGAAGTTCGCCGACGCCGATCTCGTGGGCGTGCCGGTACATCTGGTCGTCGGTGCGAAGGGCGTGGGACGCGGGGTCGTGGAACGCAAGGTGCGTGCCACCGGTGAACGCGACGAGCTCCCGCTCGCCACGGTCGGGGATCCGCGCCCGCCGGCGTGAGGCTGGTCGCGCCCGCCGGCGTGAGGCTGGTCGCGCCTGCCGGCGTGAGGCTGGTCGCGCCTGCCGGCGTGAGGCTGGTCGCGCTTGCCGGCGTGAGGGTCACGACGCGGCTCGTCGAGCGGCTCGGCCGGCATCTCCTCGGCGGGAGGCCGCGGTTCGCGCCGGGTTTGCTGCAAGAGCGTGGCCGCGAGGAACGCGACACCGATCGTGACGAAGGCGATCGCGGCGATCCACGCAGGATCGGCGGCGCGATCGGCGGCCTCGTGCACGACGAAGCCGGCACCGATCGCAAGGAACGCGAGCCCGAACAGCAGGCGAACGAAGTCGGTCGGGTGACGAGGCATCATCCGTTCCCTCCCAGGATGGTCTCGATGTTCCCCGGCTCGAAGCGACGAACCGTCACCTGACCGGCGCCGATCTCGAGGTCGAGGCGCAACACACCGGGACCGGTGCCGTCAATGGCGCGGTCCTGGTCCTCGGGCCAGCCCCCCTCTCGCGGCCGAACAACAGCAGCGAGCCGGCGCCTGCGTGGGCGTGCACCTCGACGCGCACAGAGCTCGGTACGAGCACGCGAAGCTGGCCGATCCCGGTCCGCGCGCGCACGACGGTCGTCCGGTCCGCGAGCGGGAGGTCGCGAAGGTCGAGCTGGAGCTCGCCGATGCCCATCGCGTAGTTGCTGTTCAGGTCCGACATCTGGAGCGGGTGGAACTCGCGGCTGCCGACGCCGCCGCGCAGCGGTACGTCGAGGGTGCTCGAGATCGCGGTCGCCGCGACGAGGACGAGGCCGACCAGCACGAGCAGTCGCGCGCGGCCGAAGAACGCCGAGGTGACCAGCGCGGCGCCGACCACGCATGTTGCGAGGCCGAGCACGACCGTCAGGTTGACATCGAGCGCGCCCGTGGCCTGGAGCAGGCTCGCGACGCCGGCGCCGATCAGCAAGATGCTGAGCGTCAACGGCGTCAGGAACGAGCGCTGCCGTTCGGTTCGGTGCTCGTCGCGCCACGCGCGCCTGAGCGCCCGCGGCGAAGGCGGCGTCGGCCAGGGCGCGTGTTGCGTCCAGGCGCTGGGTGGCACGGCAGGGGAGGCGGTCGGCTCCCCGAGCGGCGAGGTCTCGCTCGGCACGTCGCCCGGGTCCGGATTTCGCCCACGGCTGCATCCGGCCGAGGGCCATCGGCGATCGTGTCCTCGCCGGTGCCTCGAGATGCGGTCGCCGTCGCGTGCAGGGGTTCGTCGGAGGTTGAGTGCGCCGATCCCGTAGGTGGAGAGGCAGGTCCGGACGGAGGTGTCTCGTCGTCGCGGCGGCGGAGCACGAGCACCGCCAGCCCGCCCGCGATCAGCAACAGGGGAATGCCGATGTGGCCGAGCCGGAGACCTCGAGGAAGCACCCGATCGCCCGCCACCATGACGCCGATCGCGACCAGCGCGAGGCCGGCGAGCATCTTGGGGTCGCGGCGGTAGGGCGAGCGCGCGGCCGGACCGTCGGCGGGCGGAATCGCGATCCAGGCCACGATGTACGCGGGCACGCCGATCCACAGGACTCCCGCGATGACGAAGAGCACCCGAACGAGCGTGACGTCGACGCCGTAGGTCCGGGCGACGCCGGCCGCGATCCCGCCCAACATCCCGTTGGCTCGGTCGCGCCGCAGCGGCTGGTGCCAGGTGGGGCCGGGAGGCGGAGGAGGTGGCGCAGGTGGCTCGGTGGGAGGCGCATTCGTATCCATGGCGCCGATCGTGCACCCGCGCAGCTCGAAGCGGTATCCGGAATCACCCTGAGACGCCCCCGGATGTCGCCCGGAGGCTTCGGCGCGATCATCTCTCGGTGGACGCGCCCAGGGTTCTCCGCCGGCGGCACCTCACCCGTCCGCTCGAGGGTCGCGTGGTCGCGGGTGTCGCCGCAGGACTGGCCGAAGCGCTCGGCCTGGATCCCAACGTCGTTCGCTGCGGCTTCGTGGTGTTGTCGATTGCGAGCGGGCTCGGCGTGATCGTGTACGGCCTGGCGTGGGTCTTGCTTCCCAACGCATCCGAAGACGTCGAACCGCGCGATTCGCGGCGCGGCGACGCGGTCTCGACGGCTGCGTTCGCCGCAGTCGTGCTGGGTGGCCTGCTCCTCGTACGGGAGGTGGGGCTATGGCCCGGCGACGTCGTGGTGTGGCCCCTCGCGGCTGCGTTCACGGGTCTCGCGCTGCTCGCGATGCGTACGCCCGCGAACGCCAACGTCGTCGAGCTCCCCGATTGGCAGCTGTTGCGACGACTCCCGCCCGATGCAGCCGATGCGGTTGCGGTCCTCGTGGGCACTCGGCGGGGAGCGTTTGCCCGCGTCGCGGCCGGTGTCGCGTGTGTGGCTATCGGCGTGTCGGCGTTCGTGGTGAGCGTCGACTCCTGGCGGGCGCTGCGCGGAACCATGGTCGCGGCGATCGCTGTGCTCGTCGGCGTCGTGCTCGTCGTGGGCCCGGGCGTTTCCCGACTCGTGCACACGCTCGTTGCCGAGCGTCGAGAGCGCATCCGAGTGGACGAGCGGGCCGCGGTTGCCGCGCATCTGCACGACTCGGTGTTGCAGACGCTCGCGCTGGTGCAGCGCCGGGCCGACGAACCCCGAGAGGTCGTGCGCCTGGCCCGGCTGCAGGAACGGGAGCTGCGCGCATGGTTGCTGAGCGGGGACACACCCGCCGCGAACGCCGATCCGGCCACCTCGCTCGGTGCGGCGCTCGACGACGGTCGCGGCGAGCGCCGAATCCGAGCAGGGTGTGCCGGTGGAGGTCGTGCGGGTGCGTGATTGCGGGATCGAGGGGACCGAGCCGCTGCTCGCGGCGGCACGCGAGGCGATCCTCGAACGCGACCCGCCACTCGGGCGCGAGCGCGGTCTCGGTGTACCTCGAGGTGGAGCCGACGGAGGCGACGATCTTCGTGCGAGACCGCGGGCGCGGCTTCGATCCGAGTGCAGTGCCGACCGATCGCGGCGGCATCAGCCACTCGATCGTCGGGCGCATGGCACGCGCGGGTGGTCGCTCGGCGGTGCGTTCGCGCGGGCGAGGGAACGGAGATCGAGTTGGTACTCCCACGGGGCAAGGTCGGGGACTCCGCGTGACGGCCTCCCGAGCGCGTGTCTTCCTCGTCGATGATCACCAGCTCTTTCTCGCCGGCGTGCGGGCCGAGCTCGGTGACGTCGTCGACGTGGTCGGCGCGGCTTCGGACGTCGATGCCGCGATCGAGATGATCCGCGAGCGTGTGCCCGACGTCGTGGTCGTCGATGTGCACATGCCCGGGGGTGGCGGCGCCCGGGTCATCGCCGAGATCGCGCGTACGCATCCCGGCGTGCGGTTCCTCGCGCTCTCGGTCAGCGATGCGCCGGAGGACGTCATCGCGACGATCCGCGCCGGGGCGCGGGGTTACGTCACCAAGACGATCGCACCCAACGATCTCGTCGACGCGATCTCACGGGTGCGTGAAGGCGACGCCGTCTTCTCACCGCGGCTCGCCGGGTTCGTGCTCGACGCGTTCGCCGACGCGGCCCCCCCGCTCGCGGACCCCGAGCTCGACCAGCTGACGCCGCGCGAGCGCGAGGTGCTCCGGCTCATAGCCCGGGGTTACGCGTACAAGGAGGTTGCGCGCGATCTGGGTATCTCCACCAAGACGGTGGAGACCCACGTCTCGTCGGTCCTGCGCAAGCTCCAGCTCTCGAGCCGGCACCAGCTGGCCCGCTGGGCCTCGGACCGCCGCCTCATCTGAGCATCCGTGACCACCCGGCGCCGGCGATCCGGGGTCGGTACCTTGCGGGCGTGGACCTTCCCGTGCTTCCGCCGTTCGAACCCATGCTCGCCAAGTTGACCCGGGAGATGCCGCCGTCGGGCGCGGTGATCTACGAACCCAAGTGGGACGGATTCCGGTGCCTCGTGTTTCGCGACGGCGACGATCTCGACCTGCAGTCGCGCAACCAGAAGCCGTTGTTGCGGTACTTCCCGGAACTGCGCGCACCGATGCTCGAACAGTTGCCGAACCGCGTCGTCCTCGACGGAGAGATTGTCGTGGCGCGCCGCGGCGCCCTCGACTTCGACGCGTTGCAGCTCCGCCAGCATCCGGCCGAGTCGCGCGTGAGGAAGCTCTCCGTCGAGATTCCGGCGTCCTATGTCGCGTTCGATCTACTCGCGCTCGAGGATCGCTCTCTGCTCGACGTTGCGTTCTCCGATCGTCGGGCCGCGCTCGATCACGTGCTGGGTGAAGCGCGCCCGCCGATCTATCTCA
The DNA here is from genome assembly GCA_963784845.1 of uncultured Actinomycetes bacterium. Lineage (GTDB taxonomy): Bacteria > Actinomycetota > Acidimicrobiia > IMCC26256 > PALSA-610 > PALSA-610. The sequence continues at coordinate 1,291,518 of CAWASN010000007.1, forward strand.
CTCCCGCAACCCGCGAACGCCATGTCGCAACGGATTGGTTCTCCCGCTTCGAAGGCGCCGGACTCGACGGAGTGGTGGTCAAGCCGATCACCGACGGCTATCACCCGGGCAAGCGCTCCATGCTCAAGGTGAAGCACGAGCGCACATGTGACTGCGTCGTCGCGGGGTTCCGGATGCACAAACTCGGCGACGGGGTCGGGTCGCTCTTGCTCGGGCTGTACGACGACGACGGCGTGCTGCATCACGTCGGGGTCGCGAGCGCGATGGCCGCCAAGCTGCGCGCCGAGATGGCGGCCGAGGTCGAAGCGCTCCGCGCCCGCGCGCTCGACGACCACCCGTGGAAGGACTGGGCTCGATCGGTCTCGGAGGCAGCCGCGGCGGGCCAGCGGATGCCCGGCGGACCGAGCCGGTGGAACGCCACCAAGGACCTGTCGTGGGAACCGCTGCGGATCGAGCGGGTCTGCGAGGTCGAGTTCGAGGGCATGCTGAGCGGCCGGTTCCGTCACAATGCGCGCTTTCGCAGGTGGCGTCCGGACAAGGATCCGGCCGAGTGCACGTACGGCCAGCTGGAGACCGTCCCCCCGGCGGAGCTGCGAGACATGTTCTCCTGAGAGGCATCTTTTGAGAGGCATCTCCGGAGAGGCTTCCGACGGGGGATTCCAGCCGGTCGGGAGCTGGGTCCGGCGGGTCCGGAAGGCCGGACATGCCTGGTACAAAGGGGTCGGTCGCGCTACACTTCTACGGTTGTATTGGGCGCTCCCGTCGGGAGCGGTGAACGTGGGCCGTGGCCCACGTTTTTTCTTGGAGTCACGAGGAAGGCACTCGCCGTGGGCGCGATCGACACGGAACTCGAAGCGGTACGCACCGCGGTCGAGCCTGTCGTCGTCGCGCTCGGGCTCGCGGTCTACGACGTCGAGCTCCTCGGCGGAACCGGTGCGCGTACTTTGCGACTCACCGTCACGCGCGCCGGTGGCGTCGATCTCGAGACCATCACCTCCGTGACCCGCGCGGTGTCGCCCATTGTCGACCCGATCGTCGAGAATGCACCGACGATCGGCGGTTCGTACCTGCTCGAGGTCAGCAGCCCCGGGATCGAGCGGGCCTTGCGGCGGCCCGAGCACTTCTCCGAAGCGCTCGGCGAGGAGGTCTCGGTCAAGTTCCATACGAGCGCGGGCCCGAGGCGTGTTCGCGGCGTCCTGCGGGAGTTCGACGGCGTGCATTGCACGGTCGAATCCGACGACGGGGTCGACGAGGAGATCGTCGTGTCCGACATCACCCAGGCGCGCACCGTCTTCGAATGGGGCCCGCGGCCGCGACAACGGTCGAAGGACCGCGGACGCGCTCGGGCGAAAGGGAAGTCATGAAGAATCCGGAGATGCTCGAGGCGCTGTCGGCACTCGCGATCGAGAAGGGCATTCCCGAAGAGATCATGCTCGAGGCACTCGCGAACGCGCTGGTCACCGCGTACAAGCGGATGCCCGAAGCGGCCGAGGAAGCGCTCGTCGAGATCGACGTCGAGACCGGTGAGATCCGTGTGATCGCGCAGGAGCTCGACGAGGACGGCAACGTCACCCGCGAGTGGGACGACACTCCGGCCGACTTCGGCCGCATCGCCGCGCAGACCGCCAAGCAGGTCATCCTGCAACGCATTCGCGAGGCCGAGCGCGAGATGAAGTACGAGGAATACGCCGGGCGCGAGGGCGACATCGTCACCGGGATCATCCAGCAGACCGACGCCCGGTACACGCTCCTCGACCTCGGTCGGGTCGAGGCGTTGTTGCCGCAGGCCGAACAGGTCCCGGGCGACCGTTACGACCACGGGTCGCGTATGAAGGCGTACATCGTCGAGGTGCGCAAGACGGCGAAGGGCCCGCAGATCGTCGTGTCGCGGACTCACCCCGGCCTCGTCCGGCGCCTGTTCGAGCTCGAGGTGCCCGAGCTGCTCGATGGGGTCGTCGAGATCAAGGCGGTCGCCCGTGAGCCCGGGCATCGGACCAAGCTCGCGGTCGCCTCCAACGACCAGAACGTCGACCCCGTCGGTGCGTGCGTCGGTGCGCGCGGCATGCGCGTACGGCAGGTCGTCAACGAGCTGCGCGGCGAGAAGGTCGACATCGTCCCCTACAGCCCGGACCCACCGGAATTCGTGATGCGCACGCTGGCGCCCGCGAAGGTGCGCGAGGTTCGCATCCACGAGGACACCGGCATCGCCGAGGTCATCGTCCCCGACTTCCAGCTCTCGCTCGCGATCGGCAAGGAAGGCCAGAACGCGCGTCTCGCAGCCCGGCTCACGGGTTGGCGGGTCGACATCAAGAGCGAGACGCAGCTTGCCGAGGAGGAGGCGGGCGGCGGCTACGCCGAGGGCGAGTGGGTCGAAGGCCCTGATGGCCAGCTCATGTGGCAGCCCGCCGAAGGTGGCGACGCGATCAGTGCCGCCGAAGCCGGCTACGGCACGATCACCGGCGGCGAGGTGGTCGCATCCGACGGCGCCACCGTGGCCGCACCCGAGATCGCTCCCGAGACGGGCGATCTTCCCGACGGCACGGGTGATCTGGCCGACGAGGAACCGGCCGAGCTCGGCGCCGAGGACGCAGCGATGCACGTAGACGCGACCGCCGCCGACGAAGCGGCGGACGAGATCGCCGCCGACTCGGGCTCGGTGACTCGGGCCTCGGCGCGGGCGCTGCGAGCGTGAGATCCGAACAAGAAGCAGAGATCGAACAGACGGCAGGAGACGAGAGCTGACCGAGCCGCGACGCACGTGCGTCGGCTGTCGCCGGGTCGACCGACCCTCGGGTTGGTTGCGGATTGCGGCCACCCGTGACGGAGCGATACAGATCGGTCGAACGAGTCCCGGGCGGGGCGCGTGGATCTGCTCGGGCGACTGCTTCGCCCGGGCGGCGAAGCGGGGAGCACTGGCCCGGGCGCTACGGCGGGATCTGACGAGCACCGAAGTCCAGGCGTTCCGCGCGAGACTAGAGAACATCAATTTCTAAGGGAACGGACTGTTTTGGCGACGAAGAAGATTCGGGTCTACGAGCTGGCACGAGAGCTCGGCGTTGACAACGCCGTCGTGGTCGAGCTTTCCAACGAGCTCAAGATCGGCGTGAAGAGTCACTCGTCGAGCATCGACGAGCCCTCGGCCGATCGCGTTCGCCGGCTCGCCGACTCCCGCGGGCTCAAGAAGGAGCCCGTTCCCGAGCCCGTTCCCGAGCCCGCCGCCGCACCCGAGCCCGTAGCCCCCGCAATCGTGGCTCCTGCGGCGGTTGCACCGGTCGCACCGGTGGAGCCCGCCGCCCCCGCTCCTGCTCCGACCCGGGAACCGAAACCGGCCGTCGTGCGCTCCGCGCACCGTGTCGTCCGTTCGTCGCCCGCGCCCCCCATGCCGGCGCCGCCCGCGCCGATGGAGCGCCCGGCGCCAGCTTCGACCGCTCCGTCCGTCGCGCCGCCGACCCCTGCGACCACGCCGACGACGGCTGCCCCGGGAACCCGGCCTGGGCCGTCGGTCGAAGAACGCCCGGCCGCGCGCGCGCCGTCCACCCCGCCGCCGACGGCGCCGTCACGGCCCACGTCAGGCAGCGGCAAGGCAATTCCGCCGCCTCCGGGCGGCGGGAGGGTTCCCCCGCCGCCGCCTGGTCCGCGTACCAGCTTCGGAAGTCGACCGGGCGGCCCCCGTCCCGGTCCTGGCGGCGGCGGCACCCGCAGCGGCCCCGGTGGTGGGGGTGGCGGCTTCGGCGGACCCCGTGGCGGTGGCGGCGGCGGCGGGTACACGCCCGGTGGCGGCCCGGGAGGTGGCGCAGGTGGTCCCGGCGGTGCTCGCACGGGGGCGCCCGGCCGCGGGCGCGGCGGTCCCGGTGGTGGTCCCGGCGGCTTCGGTGGCCCCGGCGGCGGCCGCGGACGACCGGGAGGTCCCCCGCAGCGACGGCGCAAGAAGCGTCGCCGCGATCGCGCGGAGCTCGAACCGGCGTCGCAGAGACTCACACCCGCCGACGCCCCGGTACCCGAGGGCGAGATCGTGGTCGCTCGCGGCAGCACGATCCAGGAGTACGCGCCGAAGCTGAATCGCACGCCGGCAGACCTCGTCCGCATCCTGTTCGCCGCGGGCGAGATGATGACCGCGACGGCATCGTTGCCCGACGAGATGATCGAGCTGATTGCCGAGGAGCTCGGCGCCCAGATCCTGATCGTCGAGCCCGGCAGTGAGCAGGAGATCGAGCTGATCGCACTCCTCACGGCCGATGACGAGGACGATGAGGCGTTGCTCGAGCCGCGCCCGCCGGTCATCACCGTCATGGGTCACGTCGACCACGGCAAGACGACATTGCTCGATCGCATCCGCCACGCCAACGTCGTGGCGGGCGAAGCCGGCGGCATCACCCAGCACATCGGTGCGTACCAGGTCGATCGCGGCGGTCGCCGCATCACGTTCATCGACACGCCGGGCCACGAGGCGTTCACTGCCATGCGTTCGCGCGGCGCCCAGATCACGGACATCGCGATCCTGGTGGTGGCCGCCGACGACGGGGTCATGCCGCAGACGATCGAGGCGATCGGCCACGCCGCGTGCCGCCGAGGTCCCGATCGTTGTCGCGGTCACCAAGACCGACCGCGAGGACGCCGATCCCACGCGGGTGCGCCAACAGCTGACCGAGAACGAGTTGGTGCCCGAAGAGTGGGGCGGCGAGACGATCGTGCTCGACGTCTCTGCTCCGACCGGCCAAGGAGTCGAGGAGCTGCTCGACGCGCTCCTGCTCGTTGCCGACGCCGAGATCGCCGAAGACCTCGTCGCCAACCCGAAGCGTCCCGCGAAGGCCTACGTGCTCGAGTCGTACCTCGACCAGGGGCGTGGACCGGTCGTGACCGCGCTCGTCGAAGAAGGCACCCTGCGTGTCGGTGACCAGATCGTCGCCGGTCCCGCCTGGGGCCGGGTGCGCGCGATGTTCGACGAGCAGGGCAAGCAGGTCAGTGAGGCAGGTCCGTCGGTTCCGGTCGAGGTGCTCGGTCTCGACGACGTCCCGTTGGCCGGAGACGAGCTCCGTGTCGCTCCCTCCGACAAGGTGGCACGCACCGTCGCGGAGGCGCGTACGCATCGACGCAAGGTCGCCGCGCAACGCAACCCGATGATGTTGGGCGGTGGTGCGAGGCTCGAGGACATCTTCGCGATGGTCCAACGCGGCGAGGTTGCAACGTTGAACCTCATCGTCAAGGCCGACGTCAACGGGTCGCTCGAAGCACTCACCGACGCGTTGAAGAAGCTCGACGCCGAGCACGACGAGGTCCGGCTGTCGTTCGTGCACCGCGGCGTCGGCGGCATCACCGCCTCCGACCTCGACCTCGCGGCGGTGTCGAATGCCACGGTGATCGGGTTCAACGTGCGTCCCGACCGCAAAGCCCGCGAGGTGGCCGAGCGCGAAGGCGTCGAGATCCGCACGTACGAAGTCATCTACGGCGTGCTCGACGATGTGCGCAACGCCCTCGTCGGGATGCTGAAGCCCGAGTACGAAGAGGTGGTCACCGGCGACGCCGAGGTACGCGAGGTCTTCTCGGTACCGCGTGTCGGCAAGGTCGCGGGGTGTTACGTCACGAGTGGCGTCATCACCCGTGGTTCCAAGGTCCGCTTCCTGCGCGAGGGCGCGATCATCTGGAAGGGTTCGATCGCGACGCTGCGCCGATTCAAGGACGACGTGCGCGAGGTACGCGATGGTTTCGAGTGCGGAATCGGCCTGGAGAACTACCAGGACCTCAAACCCGGCGACGTGATCGAGACCTTCGAGGAACGAGAGATCGCACGGGTCTGATCGCCGCGTAGGAACCGACCCGTGAGCGTGGTCGCGGTAGTTGTCCTCGTGGGCGTCGCCGCGATCCTGCCCCCCGTGTTCGCCCGCCCGGATCGGGCGGGTTCCGAGGATCGGCGCCGGCGTCGTGTCGGCCGTGGTTCTGCGTCTCGTGGGGTGAAACCACCGCGAAAGGGCGCCGACCGACGGCCCACCCGTCGCCCGCCCGGTGTCGGCGTCACAATCGGATCGAATCCTCACGCCGAGTGGCGCGATGATGCTGGTGTGTACGCCGCCGCCGTCCGCTTCGATCTGCACATCCCGCAGAGTCGATCGCTGAAGGAGAAGCGCGCGGCGATCCGCCCGATCGTCGACGGCCTGCGCCATCGCTTCCACGTCTCGGTCGCCGAGGTCGACCACCAAGACCAGTGGCAGCGCGCGCGACGATCGCAGTGGCCCTGGTCGTCGGGGAGTGCATCGCAGTTGCGCGAAATGATCGCGTCGATCGAACGGTTCGTCGACAACGCCGCCGGCGTCGAGCTGCTCGACGTCGAGACGGCGTGGCTCGAGCGCGAGCGGGCGTGAGCACGTGACATCGGCTCGCAAGTACCCGCGCACGGCGCGGGTCAACGAGGTGATGCTCGAGGTGCTCGCCGACGAGCTCGAACGCATGAGCGATCCGCGGCTCGAGCTGGTCACGTTCACCGGCGTCAACGTGAGCCGCGACCTCGCCCACGCCAAGGTCTATTACTCGACCCTCACTGCCACTGCGGTCGACGCGCGGGACTCGGTTCCCGAAACGGTGGCGAGTGCGCTGCGTTCGGCGGGCTCGCACCTTCGCGGCGTCGTCGGGCGCCAGATGCGGATTCGACAGGTGCCGAAGCTCGACTTCGTGCGTCGATCCGGGCATCGTCGTCCGGCCAGCGGATCGAGGAGATGCTGCGCGAGATCCACCACCAAGCGGCGCCGGCGAGAGCAGGCTGGGACGATCGACCGAGGAACAGCGCGTACCGAGAAGGTCGTACGAGGACGTCGTGTGACGAGGATGGACTCGTAGGGGACGTAGCGACGATCTCCCCGTCGAGGCCGCGCTCGACGCGGGCCGCCGGCGCGATCTCGGCCGCGGGCGAAGTCAGCCTGGCGTGCCACGTGAGTCCCGACGGCGACGCGCTCGGCTCGATGCTCGCGCTGCATCACGTGCTCCGCGCGGCGGGCATCAGTAGCGTCGCGTCGTTCTCCGAGCCGTTCGTCGTCGCGCCGCACTACCGCGAGCTGCCGGGCCTCGACTTGCTGACGCCACCCGAGAGCTTCCCGCGCGAGCCCGACGGTCATGGTCACCTTCGACTCGGGTTCGCTCTCGCGCCTCGGCGACCTCGAGCGTCGGCCAAGGCGGCCGCGCGAGCTCGTCGTGATCGATCACCACGTCTCGAACCAGCGCTACGGCACCATCAACGTGATCGATCCCGACGCCGCGGCGAGCGGCGTGCTGGTCCGGCGGCTCGATCGATCGGCTCGGCCTCCCGCTGAACCGCGGACGCCGCCTTGTGTCTCTACGCCGCGCTCGTCTGCGACACCGGGCGCTTCCAGTACGAGTCGACGACACCGGCGGTGTTCGAGCTCGCGCGCGAGCTCTCGTGCTTCGATCTCCCGATCCCCGAGCTGTCTCGCACGCTCTTCGAAGAACACCGGTTCGCGTACCTGCAGCTGCTCGCGGAAGCGTTGCAGCCGCGGTGCTCGTTCCCGAGAAGCGAATTCGTCTGGACCAAGGTGACCCAGGCCGACCTCGATCGGCACGGCGTCACCTTCGACGAGGTCGAGGGACTGATCGACGTGCTGCGCCGTACCCGCGAGGCGCAGGTCGCGTGCGTGTTGAAGCAGGCCGCCGACTCGACGTGGCGGGTCAGCCTCCGTTCGCTCGGCGCGGTCGACGTGCGCCACATCGCCGAGCGTCAAGGCGGCGGCGGTCACCGCTTCGCGGCGGGCTTCACGAGCGACGAGCCGGCCGAGGCCATCGTCGCGCGGATCCTCGAGTGCCCTGTGACGCGCGAGCGTTCGTTGACGTGCGAGACGGGTTGGTAGTCGTCGACAAGGCGGCGGGTTGGACGAGTCACGACGTCGTCGCCAAGTTGCGCGGGCGTGTACGGGCAGCGCCGCATCGGGCACGCGGGCACGCTCGATCCCGACGCGACCGGCGTGTTGCTCGTCGGTCTCGGGCGCGTCACGCGCCTGCTGCGGTATCTCCAAGAAGCGGGCAAGGAGTACCGCGGCCGCGTCGTGTTCGGAGTCGCGACCGACACCCTTGACGGTGCGGGCGCGGTGCTCGAGCGCCGGGAGATGAAGCGTCACGCGCGCCGAGCTCGACGCACGCGGCGCGAGCGTTCGTCGGTGACATCGAGCAGGTCCCGCCGATGGTCTCGGCGCTGAAGGTCGGCGGCCGCAGCCTCTACGAGATGGCGCGGGCGGGCGAGGAGATCGAGCGCGCGCGCCCGCCCCGTGCAAATCGGCGAGCTCGTCGTCGAGGATCTCGAGCCCGGCGCGTATCCGGAGGCGACGATCCGGGTCGCCTGCTCGAGCGGGACCTACATCCGGACGCTCGCGGCCGATCTCGGCGCCGCGCTGGGCGGGTGCGCGCATCTCGGCGGGTCTGCGGCGCCTGCGGGTCGGCGGCGTTCGTGCTCGACGAGGCGCCGTCCGATCGAGGTGATCGAGGCGGATCCCGAGCGGCCGTGCTGGCGCCCGTCCGAAGCCATGCGCGATCTGGAAGAGGTGCGTGGTCGACGCGGAGCAGGCGCCGGGCGGTGATGCACGGTGCCACGTTCGCGGCGCCCGCGTCTGATCGGCGACCGGGACGGCGCCGGGCCGTTCGCGGTCGTCGACGGGAGCGGCGCGCTGCTCGCGGTGTACGAGCGCCGGGGCGGCGGCGTGAAGCCGTCGGTCGTGATCGCCGCCGAGCCGGCGGTCTCGTGAAGACTATCGCGACCCCGCCGAGGTCGCCCCCAGTCCGATCGAATCGTTCGACGAATCCTCGACAGGGCTCCGATGCGCCGGGTACGTCGGCGGCCGGGCGGTCACGATCGGTGCGTTCGACGGCGTCCATCTCGGCCACCAGGCCGTCCTGCGCCTCGTCCACGAGCTCGCGCGGGCTCGCGGGCTCTCCGCCACGGTCCTCACCTTCGACCGCCATCCGGCCGAGGTCGTGCGGCCCGGATCCGCCCCGAAGCTCTTCACCACGCTCGACCAGAAGCTCGAGCTGCTCGACGCGACCGGTGCCGTCGACGAATGCCTCGTACTCGCCATTCGACGCGACCCGCAGCAAGGAACCGGCGGAGCAGTTCGTCGAGGAGCTGCTCGCGAGCGCGCTCGCGCGCCCGGCTCGTCGTCGTCGGCGCCGACTTCCGCTTCGGGTACCGCCGCCACGGTGACGTCGCCGCTCCTGCAGCTCATGGGCGCCGAGCTCGGCTTCGAGACGATCGGGCTCGGCCTCGTCGCCGCTCCGGATCGCGACACGGGGGTGTCCCGTACTCGTCGACCGGTATCCGCCAACTCTCGCCGCCGGCGACGTCGAGGGCGCCACCGCCATGCTGGGCCGGCCCCACGAGGTGCGCGGGCCCGTCGAGCGGGGCGGACGCCCGGGGCAGCGAGCTCGGCTTCCCGACCGCGAACGTCAGCGTCCCCGACGAACATTTGCCTCCCGGTCGACGGCGTCTACGCCGGCACCTTCATCCGGCGCCGACGGCATCGCCCGTCCCGCCGCGATCTCGGCCGGATGCCGGCCGACGTTCTACGCCGATGCCGGCTTGTTCCTCCTCGAGGCGCACTTCCTCGATTTCGAGGGCGACCTCTACGGCCAGGCGGCAAGGGTGCGCTTCACGCATCGCCTCCGGGGCCAGGAGCGTTTCGAGAGCGTCGACGACCTGGTCGCCCAGATGCGCCGCGACGTCGACGGCGGTGCGGGCGCTGCAACCCGGTTCGACCAGGACCGTCACCGGGGCGGTGCCGAATGTCTGGTAGCGTCGTCAGCTGAATCCGTATCGAATCACTGCCGAAGCGAAGAAGGTTCGAAAGCGCGTATGCCCGACAAGGCCGCAACGATCAGCGACAACAGGCTCCACGACTCCGACACCGGTTCGGCCGAGGTGCAGATCGCACTCCTCACCGAGCGCATCCGCCACCTGACCGAGCACATGAAGGTCCACAAGAAGGACTTTCACACGCCAGCGTGGTCTGTTGATGCTCGTCGGCCGCCGTCGTCGGATGCTCGACTACCTCCGACGCAACAACGTCGAGCGGTATCGAGCGCTCATCGCCAAGCTCGGCATCCGTCGATAGGGATTCGCACGAGGAGCGGCGATCCGCTCCTCGTTTGACATTCGAAGCCCTCGAGATCGACAGTCGGTTGTCAGTCGCCAGCGCCCGGTCGGCAATGCGGGGTCCGGACGCTGACAACTGGGAACCGGCGCCTCTCGCTCCTAAACAGAGAGGAACCGTCGCGTGAGCGACGACAGTCTTCGGTTTCCGGTCCCATCAATGCCGCCGGTCTCGAGATGACTCTCGAGACCGGCAAGCTCGCATCACTGGCCGCCGGCGCAGTCGTCGTGAAGGTCGGCGGCACCACCTTGCTGTCGACCGTCGCCACGTCGAAGCCCCGTGAGGGCATCGACTTCTTCCCGCTGACGGTCGACGTCGAGGAGCGGGCGTACGCCGCGGGCAAGATCCCCGGCTCGTTCTTCCGTCGTGAAGGCCGTCCCGGCGAGCGCGCGATCCTGACCTGCCGGCTCACCGACCGCCCGCTGCGCCCGTCGTTCCCGGCCGACTTCCGCAACGAGGTCCAGGTCATCGCGACGATCCTCGGTGCCGACATGGAGAACCCGCACGACGTCGTGTCGATCAACGGCGCGTCGGCGGCGCTCACGGTCTCGGGCATCCCGTTCGACGGCCCGATCGGCGCGGTGCGTCTCGCGCACCACGACGGCGAGTGGATCGCGCACCCGACCTTCCAGGAGGGCGACGACTCCACGTTCGAGATCGTCGTCGCCGGCCGTCAGCTCGACGACGGCGACGTCGCGATCATGATGGTCGAGGCCGGTGGCACCGAAGCGCACGTGGGAGCTCTACGAAGCGGGCGCCCCGAAGGTGACCGAAGAGGTCATCGCGCAGGGTCTCGAGGAGTCGAAGCAGTGGATCTCGGCCTCGATCGATCTCCAGAGGAAGCTCCGCGACGAGTTCGATCAAGGCGCACGGGCCGATCGCGCCGGTCGAGTACATGCCGAACGATCGACTACACGCGCCGACGTGTACGCCGCGGTGAAGGCGCACGCCGAAGCGGCACGACCGCCGCGGCGATGACGATCGCCGACAAGGCCGACCGCAACGCCAGCTCGACGAGATCCTCGTCGGAGCTGCGGTCGGCCTCGTCGGCACCGTCGACAAGCCCGGCGCGCACGCCGAGCAGGCGGGTGAGGTGAAGAGGGCGTTCCGTTCGTTGCAGAAGGAAGTGGTGCGTCGGCCGCATCGTCAACGAGGGCGTGCGCATCGACGGTCGTGGACCCGGCCGACATCCGGCCGCTGTCGGCCGAGGTCGGCGTGCTCGACACCGCGCACGGTATCGTGCCTGTTCCAGCGGGGCGAGACGCAGGTGCTGTCGGTCGTGACGCTTGGGCATGCCGCGCATGGAGCAGATGCTCGACACGATCACGCTCGAGACGCAAGCAGCTACATGCACCACTACAACTTCCCGCCGTTCTCGACGGGCGAGACGGGCCGGGTCGGTTCGCCGAAGCGGCGCGAGATCGGTCACGGTGCGCTCGCCGAGCGGGCGCTTGATGCCGGTGATGCCGAGCAGCATCGAGTGGCCGTACACGATGCGCGTCGTCTCCGACGTGCTTGGCCTCGAACGGTTCGACGTCGATGGCCTCGGTGTGCGGCTCGACCCTGTCGCTGATGGACGCGGGTGTGCCGATCAAGGCGCCGGTCGCCGGTATCGCGATGGGTCTCGTGTTCGCGGAGGGCAAGTACACGACCCTCACCGACATCCTCGGTCAGGAAGACGCGTTCGGCGACATGGACTTCAAGGTCGCGGGTACCGGGAGTTCGTCACTGCGCTGCAGCTCGACACGAAGATCGACGGCATCCCCGCCGACGTGCTCGCGGCCGGCGCTTGCTCCAGGCCAAGGAAGCCCGCCTGAAGATCCTCGACGTCATGGCACGCGGCGATCGCAGCGCCCCGCGACGAGGTGCGGCACACGGCACCGAAGATCGTGAGCTTCGAGATCCCGGTCGACAAGATCGGCGAGGTGATCGGCCCGAAGGGCAAGGTCATCAACACCATCCAGCAGGAGACCGGCGCCGACATCTCGGTGCAGGACGCCGACGGTGTCGGGCATCGTGTCGATCGGTTCGAAGGACGGTGCCGCAGTCGAGGAGGCCCAGCGCCGCATCGAGCTGATCCTCGACCCGCCGACCGCCGACGTCGGTGCGATCTACGAGGGCCGCGTCGTCAACATCACCAAGTTCGGCGCGTTCGTCAACATCCTGCCGGGCCGTGACGGTCTCATCCACATCTCCAAGCTCGGGCGCGGCAAGCGCATCGACCGGGTCGAGGACGTGCTGGCGCTCGGGGACGAGCTCACCGTCCGCGTCGACGACATCGACCAGAACGGCAAGCTGTCGCTCTCGCTGCGTCGGTGACGACGGTGACGGCTCCGACGACGGCGGCGAGCAGCGGCGGCGGCGGTGGTGGCGATGCGCAGCGGCCCGAGCGTCCGCGACCGCGAGTCGCGCGATCCGACCGTCGCGGGATCGCCGCCGTCGAGGACGCGACCGCGTGCGGAGCGAGGCGTACGGTCGATCGCCCACGCGAGTGACGGCTTCGTTCGAGGCGGCTGGGAGGCAAGGCCCGCGAGGAGTTCGGCGACCTGGGTCCGGCCGAGGAGCCCGGCAGGTCGGCGGCGGTGGCGATCGCGGGCGTGGTCGCGGCGGCCGCGGTGGCGGCGCCCGGCGCGGCGGTCCGCGGCGCTGACGCCTCTGCCCGTTGATCCGCACGTCACGGTCGCCGCGCGTGGCGGCGCCGACCGGTACGCCTCCGTGGAGCGACGGGCGTGAGCGGCGTCGGCAAGACCCGGCCTGGCATCGGGGCTGCGGGTCGTAACCGAGGCGTTCCGGCGAGCCGTCGGTGACGCTCGGCGCGTGGGTCGGAAGCGGCGCTCGGCGACGAGTCGCCCGCGCAGTGGGGCGCAAGTCACTTCCTCGAGCACCTGCTGTTCAAGGGCACGGAGCGCCGCAGCGCGCGCGACATCGCCGAGGCGATCGAGTCGGTCGGCGGCGAGATGAATGCGTTCACCACGCACGAGCAGACGGTGTTCTACGTTCGGGTGCCCGACTCGCAGCTGGAGCCCGCGATCGACGTGCTCGCCGACGTGATTTGGAAGCCCGACGTTCCGCTCGACGACGTCGAGTCGGAACGCCAGCGTGATCCTCGAGGAGATCGGGATGCGCGACGACACTCCCGACGATCTCGTGCACGATCTGTTCGCGGGCGCCATGTTCGCCGATCACCCGCTCGGGCCGCGAGGTGCTCGGTACCGAGAAGATCGATCACGGCGATGGCGCGCGACCGGCATCGCCGACTACCACGCGCGCGCACTACGAGCCTTCGAACATCGTCGTCTCGGCGGCGGGCAACCTCGGCCACGACGCTGTTGTAGCGCTCGTCGAGGCGCGATTCCCGCAGCTCCGGCGGTCGACCGACCGGACGGCCGCGCTCCGAAGCGGCACGCCGCAGCGGTCCGCGGTCGTGATCCGACCGCGACGGAGCAGGCGCACCTCGTGTTCGGTTTCGGGCCTGGCCGACGCTGGATCCCGACCGTGACGCGTCACGGTCGATGAATCAGGCGCTCGGCGGCGGCATGGCGTCGAGACTGTTCCAGGAGATCCGCGAGACGCGGGGCCTGGCGTACTCCGTGTTTTCCTATCACGCTGCTTTCGACGACGCTGGCTTCTTCGCGATCTATGCCGGTACCGCCCCCGAGCACGTGCCGGAGACGCTCGAGGTGATCGAGACCGAGCTCGATCGGCTCGATCCGGCACGGCCTGACCGAAGCCGAGAGCTCGAAGCGGCAAAGGGCCATCTCGTCGGATCGCTCGCGATGTCGCTCGAGACATCGTCGAGCCGGATGCGCCGCCTCGGGCGGTCCGAACTGGTCGAAGGGGAGATCCCGAGCCTGGAGGAGATCATCGCCCGGATCGAGGCGGTCACCACCGAGGACATCGCGCGGGTCATCGACCGTGTGTTGCGCGGCGCGCCCCGGACACTGGCCGTCGTCGGCCCGCATGCCTCATCTGAGTTCTCGGTCCCGGAGTCCTCGGGCTCCGGTACCTAGCGTCGGCGTCGTAGGCTCGGTCAACATGATCCGGGTCGGCGTCTTCGGTGCAGGCGGACGGATGGGATCGACCGTGTGCCGGGCGGTGAGCGAGGAACCCGGCATGGAGCTCGTCGCAGCCGTCGACCCCGTACACGCGGGCACGCGGAAGTCGGTGGCGGTCCGGCTCGCGGCCGAAGCCCACCAGCTCGAGGTCGCCGGCGCGCAGGTCGCGGTCGACTTCACCGTTCTCGACGCGGCACGGGAGAACCTCCGCTGGTGCGCCGAACACGACGTGCATGCCATCGTCGGAACCACGGGATTCAGCGATGCCGAGCTCGAGGAGTTCGCCGAGCTGTTCGATCGTTCGTCGGCGAACGCGGCCATCGTGCCCAACTTCGCCGATCGGCGCGGTGCTCATGATGCGGTTCGCCGAGATGGCGGCGCCATTCTTCGAGACCGCGGAGATCATCGAGCTGCACCACGACACCAAGACCGACGCACCGTCGGGCACCGCCGCGTTGACAGCGCACCGCTGGCGGCGGCTTCGAAGGACTGGGCGGACGACCCGACCACGACCGTGCTCGCCGAAGGCGCGCGCGGCGGACTCGTCGACGGGATCGCGGTCCACTCCGTCCGGATGCGGGGCATGGTGGCCCACCAAGAGGTGCTGCTGGGTACCACCGGCCAGACATTGTCGATTCGTCACGACAGCCTACGACCGAGCGTCGTTCATGCCCGGTGTGCTGCTCGTGATCCGCAAGATCGCCGAGACCCCGGGGCTGACGATCGGTCTCGACGCGTTCCTCGGCCTGTGAACATGCTTGGTTCGCACTCGGATCGCGTCTAGCTTCCCGCTGCTCAGGGGGGACGCCGGTGGCGTTGTTGTCAGTAGAGGACATTCGGGTCGAGTTCGGCGGCATCGTCGCGCTCGCCGATCTGTCCTTCAGGATCGACGTGGGTCAGATCTGCCGCGCTCGATCGGGCCCGAACGGCGCGGGCAAGACGACACTCTTCAACTGCGTCAGCCGCTTGTACCACCCGACGAGCGGCGTGATCTTGTTCGACGGCAAGGATCTGCTGAGGATGCCTGCACACCGGATCGCCCGTGTCGGCATCGCCCGGACCTTCCAGAACCTCGCCCTGTTTCCCGCGTTGTCGGTGCTCGACAACGTACTCGTCGGCGGTTACACGCACGGTCGGGCGAACGCGAAGCGTCGAGCCGACGCTCACGCGATCCTGGAGCGGCTCTCGCTCGATCATCTCGCCGCCCGACCCGCGGTCGGGTTCCCGTACGGCACGCTCAAGCGCGTCGAGATCGCCCGCGCGCTCGCCGCCCGGCCGCGCCTCTTGTTGCTCGACGAGCCCGCGGCGGGCCTGACGCACTCGGAGGTCGACGAGTTCGGCGAGCTGATCCGGTCGATCCGCTCCGAATTCGATCTCAGCGTGCTGCTCGTCGAGCACCACATGGCGATGGTCATGGCGATCTCGGACAAGGTCGTCGTGCTCGACTTCGGCAGCAAGATCGCCGAAGGCACGCCCGGCCGAGGTACGGGACGATGCGAGTGTCATCGAGGCGTACCTGGGGACTCCGATCTCGTGAACGTGCTGTCGTGAGGCTGCTCCCGTGACGGGTCTGCTCGAAGTCTCGGAGCTGCGCGCCGGCTACGGAGCGGTACGCGTGCTCCAGGGCCTCGATTTCTCGGTTGCCGAGGGTGAGGTCGTCGTCATCCTCGGCGCCAACGGCGCGGGGAAGACCACCACGCTGCGCGCCGTCTCCGGGATGATCGCTTGCAGTGGCCGGGTCGCCTTCGAAGGCCAGCCGATCGCCGGTCGCCGACCCGAGCAGATCGCGGCCGCCGGCATCGCCCACGTTCCCCAGGGCCGCGGGACGATCGTCGACCTGACGGTCGACGAGAACCTGCGGATCGGCGCGTACCTGCGCCGGGGTCGGGACGTCGACTCCGACATCGAACGCTGGTACACCACGTTTCCGCGTCTGAAGGAGCGCCGGTCCCAGCAGGCCGGCAGCATGAGCGGCGGGGAGCAGCAGATGCTCGCGGTCGCCCGAGCTCTCATGGGGCGCCCGAAGCTCGTCCTGCTCGACGAGCCTTCGCTCGGACTGGCGCCCCTCGTCACCCAGGAGCTGTTCCGCACGCTCGGTGATCTCAACCGCGACGGTGGTATCTCGATGCTGGTCGTCGAGCAGAACGCGGGGCTCGCGCTCGAGCTCGCCGGCGCGGGGGTACGTGCTCGAGACCGGGACGATCGTGACTTCGGGGACCGCGGACGAGCTGGCCGGAAACGACGACGTGCGCCGCGCGTACCTGGGGATCTGATGTCGCTCTTCCTGACTCAGCTGATGAACGGCATCGGCAGCGGCGCGGTATACGCATCGCTGGCACTGGCGCTTGTCCTCGTGTTCCGAACCACGGGAATCCTGAACTTCGCGCAGGGCGAGATGGCGCTCTACTCGACGTATCTCGTGTGGTTCTTCACTCAGCGCAGCGTCCCGGTCTGGATCGCGATCCTGTTGGCGATGGCGATCTCCTTCGCCGGAGGGGCCGCGATCGAACGGGTGCTCATCCGGCCGGTGGAACAGGCATCTCCGCTCGTGCTCGTCATCGTCACGATCGGGATGTTCCTCGCGATCAACTCGATCGCCCAGGTGCAGTTCGGCAACGACATCAAACTGCTGCCGCGGGCGTATCCGAACAAGACCTGGCTCCCGGGCAACGTCCAGATCTCGAGTGACACCCTCGTGCTCGTGGGTGTGCTCCTCGCGGAGTGCCTGATCCTGTATCTCGTGTTGAACCGCACGCGGATCGGGCTCGCCTTCCGTGCCGTCGCCTCGAATCCGGAGTCGAGCCGGCTCGTGGGTGTCCCGGTCGGCCGCATGCTGATGCTGGGTTGGGCGATGGCCGCCGCACTGGGTGCGCTCGCGGGTTCGCTCGTCATCGCGCCCGTGGGGCTGCAGGGCGCGAGCATGCAGGAGATCCTCGTGTACTCGTTCGCGGCCGCGGCTCTCGGTGGCTTCGACAGTCCCTTCGGTGCGGTGGTCGCGGGGTTGATCGTGGGCATCGCGGGGACGATGACGACGCAGTACCTGCACGTGGTGCACGACATCGAGCTCGTCGTGCCGTTCGGCCTGATCCTCGTGGTGCTGTTGCTGCGGCCGGCGGGCCTGTTCGGGTCGAACCGGGTCGAGCGCGTGTGAATCCGGAACCGACGCGCATCGCGCGCGGCGGTGATCGCGGTCGGCCTCGTCGCCGGCGCCGCGTACGTGTTCGGGTGGTACATCCCGCAGTTCTACGAGTCGACCACGACATATCTCTGGGCGGAGGCGTTCTACATCGGGGTGGCCGCCATGGGCCTCAACCTGCTGACCGGGTACAACGGGCAGGTCTCGATCGGGCACGGCGCGTTCTTCGGCTTCGGGATGTTCACCACGGCGATCCTGATGGAGTCGCACAACTGGCCGTTCGTCGCGACGGTTCCCGTCGCGGCCGCCCTGTCGTTCGGTGTGGGCGTGCTCGTCGGGTTTCCGGCCCTGCGGGTCAAGGGGCTCTATCTCGCGCTGGTCACTCTCGGGCTCGCGGTGCTCTTCCCGCAACTGACGAATCGCTTCGTGCCCCATGACTTGTGCAAGACATGCGGGACCTCCCAGGTCGGCGAGCTCGCGCGGACGAAGCTACGGCCGCCGTCATGGGCTCCGCACTTCATCGGCGCCAACGACCAGTGGGCGTATTACGCCGCGCTCGCCGTCGCGGTTGTGGGGCTGGTGGTCGCTCGCGCTGCTGGTGCGCAGCCGGTTCGGCCGGGCTCTGATCGCCGTTCGAGACCACGAGGCCGCCGCCGAGACGGTCGGCATCAACATCGCGTGGGTCAAGGTGATCGCATTCGCGACGAGCGCGCTGTACGCCGGCGTTGCCGGTTCGTGTTTCGTGCTCGTCAAGCGCCTGGCGACCGCGTCGTCGGTGTCGACCTTCCAGCTCTCGATCGAGTTCCTCGTCGCCGTTGTGATCGGGGGTACCGCGACGGTGCTCGGTCCGTTCGTCGGAGGGGTCATCGTCGTCTTCAGCGGCCGGTACATCAGCGAGTCGTTCCCGAACACGCTGCTGTTTTGGCACATCAACGATTCCGTGAAGAGCCTCCTCTCACCTGCGATCTTCGGTATCGGGCTGATCCTGCTCATGTACGTGCTGCCCGACGGCATTGTCGGCGGCGGGCGCCGCGTGCGGTATGAATGCGATACGGAGCCTGCGTCGCGGCAGGACGACGCCCGTATCGAGGTGATCACCATCGCTTCTCCAGTCCCCAAGGAAAGGACCGACGCCATGCACGACGACGTTCGACGCGAGCCCCGCTCACGAAGATTCCGATCGATCCGCGTGGTCGTGCTCGGGGCCGCGTTGGCTCTCTTCGCCGCCGCGTGCGGTAGTGGTCGGAGCAACTCCACCCCGTCCGGCAATACCACGACCCCGGGCAGCGGCTCGACGCCCTCGACGGCGGTGATCGATGCTTCGCAGTGCGATCCCTCGACCCTGACCCAAGGCATCAGCGGCGACACGATCAAGCTGGGAACGAGCCTGCCGTTGTCCGGCACGTACTCGGCGTTCAACGCGATCCTGCAGGGCGAATCGTCGTACTTCTCGTATATCAACTCGCTCGGGGGCGTCACCGTCGCCGGCAAGAAGTACAAGATCCAGCTCGTGAGCAAGGATGACGCCTACGACGCCGCGAAGACGTCGACCAACGTGAACTCGCTCATCAACAACGACAAGGTGTTCGCACTCTTCGACACCGTCGGAACCAAGAACAACCTCGGGGTCCGGGAGACGGTCAACTCCGATTGCGTTCCCGACCTTCTCATCGTGGTCCGGCGCGGTGCAGTGGGGAAATACGAAGTACCCGTGGATGTTGGGGTCCGAGCTGGTGCCTTACCCGCTCGAGATGCGGGTCTTCGTCGACTACCTCAAGCAGAACAAGCCGAACGCCAAGATCGCGCTGCTCTACGCGAACGACGACTTCGGCCAGTCGTACCAAAAGACGCTCGAACAACTCGTGCAGGGCACGTCCCTCAGCATCGTGAAAGAAGCGAGCTACAACGCCGAGGGCAGCGAGGTGAAGGCTCAGGTCACCGATCTCGCGGCATCGAAGGCCGACACCTTCGTCCTGGGCGGTACGCTCCTCGCCTGCCCCAACGCGTTGAACGCGGCCCACGACGCGGGCTGGAAGCCGCTCACCTACATGTCGGGCACGTGTGTCTCGAAGCTGTTGTTCCAGCTCGGTGGCGACGGCGCCGACGGTGTGCTGAGCGTCACGCCACTGCTCGACCCGGCCGATCCTGCCAACGCCGGTAACGCCGCCATGGTGCTCTACAAGCAGCAGGTGGCCAAGTATCAGCCGAAAGCCGACACCAGCGACGGGATCGTCGCTTACGGCTGGTCGACCGCAGCCCTCATGCAGAAGATCCTCGAGGCGTCCCCGAAGCTCGACCGAGTCTCGGTGATGGAGACGGCGCGCACGCTCAAGGGCATCACCGGGGCAGGTCTCCAGCTTCCGGGGTCGACGTGGGACACGAGCAAGTCTGATTGGTTCCTCGGCGAGACGTTCCAGCTCGTGAAGTACAACAAAGCCGGAGGTCACACCGTCGCAGTGGGGCCGATCACCGATCTCGACGGCAAGACTGCGTCGTTGTCGCCGACCGCGTTGCTCAACAGCTAACCCAGAATCGGTTCCACCAGTTGCACGAGGGCCTCGATGTCCGTGAGGACATCGAGGCCCTCGCGCGTTGCCAGCCACTGCGCGTTGCGGGCGTGCAGCTCCGAGCCGGCGTCGAAACGATTCAGATACACGACCACCAGTCGTTCCTTCCGGAGCGCGTCGCGACTCAGGCGCACGAGGTTGATGGTGCCCAGTCCGGCGTCGGCGACCAGTACGACGACCGCGGGCGAGAGCGCGTGCACCAGGTCGCAGCAGTCGCCGTCGTCGGCGATGGGGGAGCGGACGCCGCCCGCGGTCTCGACCAGCGCGGGGGTGCGAGGGGGAATGCCCGAACGCACCTCGGCGGCGAGCTCCGCGATCGTGAAGGCCGCCAGACCGAGCGACTGCGCAGCCATTGGGGGTGCCATCGGGATCGGAAGCCAACGGTGCGGGGGACACACGTCGTAGGGCTCGACGCCCGTGGCTGCGGCGAGGACGTCGGCGTCGGTCGATCCGTCCGCCCGCACGAACGACTGCACCGGCTTGCGGGCGGTCACGGGGTGACCCCGAGCCCGCAGCTCCCGGAGCAGCGCGGCGGCGACGTAGGTCTTGCCCACGTCGGTGCCCGTGCCGGCTACCGCGATGACATTCAACGCGGGCGGACCGAGACGGTGCCGAGCACGCGGGTCAGCGCCTGGCGCAGACGATCGACCTGCGCGTCGCTGTGCGCGGCGGAGAGGGTCACGCGTAGGCGCGAGGTGCCGGTGGGAACCGTCGGCGGGCGGATTGCGGGCACGAGCAGGCCGTCGTCGAGGAGAGCCGCGGCCGCGTCGAGCGCGCGCTGCTCCGCTCCGCACACGTAGGGGATGATGGGAGAGGGGTGGCCGGGCCGGAGCCGGTGGACATGAGCTCCTAGGCGTTGGACGAGAGCCGCGCCTTCGCGCAGAGCGGACGATCCGTAACGCGGCGAGTGCCGCTGCCGAATCGGCCGGTGTGGGCGCGGTCGTGAAGATGTAGGGGCGCGAGAGGTTCTCCACGAGGGCGACCGAGCGCGCGCTCCCGGCGACGAAACCTCCCAGGGCTCCGAGTGTCTTCGACAGGGTGCCGACGCGCAGGACCTCGGCGCCATGCGGAAGGTCCGGCTCGGGCCCGAGGACGGCGTGGGCCTCGTCGACGACGAGGAGGGCGGCTTCCCGGGCGCACAGGTCGAGGAGCGGATCGACGTCGACGAGGTCGCCGTCCATCGAGAAGACGGTGTCGGTGACCACCAGGGCGCGGCGAGCACCACGCCCGCCGAGCAGTGTCGCGAGATGGTCGAGATCGCGATGTCGGTAGACCGCCACATCCGCGGCGCGAGGCGACAGCCGTCGATGATCGACGCGTGGTTCAGCTCGTCGCTGCACACGAGCACTCCGGGGCCTGCGAACGTTGTGATGACCCCGAGGTTCGTGGCGAACCCCGTCGGGAACAGCGCGGCCGCGGGCATCGACTTCCACTCCGCGAGCTCGCGTTCGAGATCGGCGTGGACCGGCCGCGCGCCGACGATGAGACGAGCCGACCCGGCGCCGGCGCCCCAGCGGTCGAGCGCGTCGTGCGCGGCCGCGATGACAGCCGGGTGTGCGCTCAGCCCCAGGTAGTCGTTCGAGGCGAACGAGACGACCGCGCGGCCATCGGCCGTGAGTGTGCCCTCGGGGCCCTTGGCGTCGAGGGTTCGGGGAGCGCGCCAGCGCCCGGAGGCGCGGATGGCTTCCGTCTCGCGCGCGGCCCAGGCATCCCAAGTCACGTGACGCTCGTCCCGTCGTGCTCGTGCGGGCGGTTCTCGTCGGGCGCGACCTCGTCGATTGCCGCGCTGAGCGCGTGCACCACGCGATGCAGCTCGGCCGACGTGATCGTCAACGGTGGCATCAGCGTGACGCTGTCGCCGATCGAGCGCACCAGCACGCCGCGGTCGACGGCGGCGGCGCTGACGCGGCGACCCCACTTCAGTCCTTCACCCGGAGGCGCCAGCTCGACCGCGCCCATCAGGCCGCGCAGTCGGACCTCACGGACGGCGGCCTTGGCGGCGATGCGGTCGTGCAGGAGGCCCGCGAGCTCGTCGGAGCGTTCGCGTACGTTGGCGAGCACGTCCCACGCGTCGATGAGTTCGAGATGACGCAGCGCGACCGCCGCCGCGAGCGCGTTCCCTCCGAAGGAGTGGCCGTGGTACAGGGTGTTCCCACCGAGGTCGTCGCCGAGGAACGCCTCGAACACGGAACCGCTCGCGGCGGTGACCGACATCGGGAGGTATCCCGCGGTGAGGCCCTTACCGAGGCACAGCAGGTCGGGTCGGATAGCGCACTGCTCGGACGCGAAGAGCGTGCCCGTGCGTCCGAACCCGGTGGCGATCTCGTCGCAGATCAACAGCACGTCGTGCGCGGCGCACGCGGCTCCGAGTCGCGCGAGTCCCTCGTGGTCGGCCAACTGCATGCCGGCTGCGGCCTGTACCGACGGTTCGACGATGACGGCCGCGAGGCGCGGCGCGTGCTCGGCCACGAGGCGGACGGCCGTCTCGAAGCAGGTGGGGTCGTCGAAGGCGGGGGCGCGCACGACCGGGAAGCGCAGCGCGTCGAACACGTCGGCGCCGAAACCGTCGTCACCGACCGACAGCGCCCCGATCGTGTCACCGTGGTATGCGCCACCGAACGCCAGGAAGGTGGTGCGGCCTGGTACACCCCGGTTGTGCCAGTACTGGAACGCGATCTTCAAGGCCTGTTCGACCGCCGAAGCGCCGTCGCTGGCGTAGAGGAAGTGGGGATCGTCGACCGGCACGACCCGGGCGAGGGCCTCCGACAACTCCACGACGACCCGGTTGCCGTTCCCGAGCATCGTCGAGTGTGCACCGCGGGCGAGCTGGCGGACGATGGCGTCGTCGAGCTCGGGCACGTGGTGGCCGAGGGTGGTGACCCAGAGCGACGAGATGGCATCGAGGTAGCGGTTGCCGTCGATGTCGACCAGCTCGTGACCCTCGGCGTGATCGACGATGATCGGGCGGTTGTCGGCGAACGTCGACATCTGGGTGAAGCCGTGCCACACGACCTGTGCGTCTCGTTGCACCCAGTCGTCGTGCGCGGTCACGCCTCGATTCTGGCGCACAATGTGTGCGCATGACGCAGGCGAGCGACCCGCTGAGTCTCCGGGACCGGCTCCTCGAGGCGACCTACCGCTGTGTCGAACGCTTTGGGCTGGCCAAGACGACGATCGACGACATCGTGAAGGAGTCGGGCGTGTCCCGGGCCACGATCTACCGCCAGTTCGACGGCGGCCGGGACGAGCTGATGCTCGAGACAGTCGGGTGGGAGCTCGCGAACTACTTCAACCGGCTGGCCGACCAGGTCCGGGACGCTCCGAGTCTGGCCGCCCTGTTGGAGAGGGGTTTGACGTTCGCCCATCGCTCGGTCGCCGAGCACACGGTGCTCCGCAAGGTCATGGACACCGAGCCGGAGCGGCTCCTGCCCCTCCTGACCACGGAGTCGGCCCGATCACTCCCGTTCATCGCCGACTTCTTGTTGCCCTACCTGCGCCGGGAGGCAGCTGCGGGGCGTCTGCGCCCCGGTGTCGACATCGAGCGGGCGGCGGAGTACCTCGCCCGCGCGATCCTGTCGCTGATCGGTGCGCCCGGCCGCTGGGATCTCGACGACCCGGCTCAGGTCGCCGACCTCGTGCACGTCGAGCTGCTCGGCGGTATCGCGGCGCCCGGAGGGCGCCCCTGATCGAGCTGCCGGCGCGTGCTCGCGATCGCGAGCGCCACTGTGACGCGGGACACGTTGACGATGAGACGTACACTGGATCAGTGTCTCAATCCGTGGAGCCCGCCGACCTCAGCCCGCTGGCAGCCCGTGTCGTCGACGCGGCCCTCACGTGCATCGGGCGCGTCGGTCTCGCCAAGACGACCCTCGACGACGTCGCCCGTGAGGCCGGTTGTGCCCGTGCCACCGTTTACCGGTGCTTCGCCAACAAACAGCAACTTCTCGCCGCGGTCGTCGTCCGCGAGGTCGCCACGTTGCGCGAGGCCGTGATCGACGCGGTCGCGACCGACCTGACGCTTGCCGAAGCCGCCACCACCGTCGTCACCACGGCCGCCGAGCGCCTTCGCAGCCACGTCGCCCTCCGCTTCGTCACTCTCCACGAACCCGAGCAGATCCTCCCGTTCCTCGCGTTCGAACGCGAGGACGCGGTGTTGAGCACCGCCGCCGGACTCGTCGCCCCCGCGTTCACGCGCTTTGTCGACGATGCCGACGCCCACCGCCTCGGCGAGTGGCTCGCCCGCATCACCCTTTCGTATCTGTGCAGTCCGTCCGAGCACTTCGACATCGCCGACGCGGGGCACGTTCGTGCTCTGGTCGACGAGTTCGTCGTCCCGGGTTTCGTCAACGCCGAAGGAGCGTCCCGATGACCACCAACAATGAACTGATCGGCCGCGACGAGATCAACGATCTCGAGGCGATCCTGTCCGTGAGCAACACCGACGTCGACGCTGTCGTGCACAACGTCGGCGCCAACTTCGACACCGTCTTCACCTGGGACTACGAGCGCACGCGCCCGGCGCTCGGCAAGCTCTACGAGAAGGCCAAGACCTCCCAGTGGAACGTCACCACCGACCTCGACTGGTCCACGCCGGTCGACCAGGAGGCGCTGGCGCTGGCCGAGATGAACCGTGAGGACGTGCGGTTCTTCGGCGAGCAGGTCGACCTCTCGGGTACGCCGTTCGCGAAG
Organism: uncultured Actinomycetes bacterium; assembly: GCA_963784845.1. Taxonomy (GTDB): domain Bacteria; phylum Actinomycetota; class Acidimicrobiia; order IMCC26256; family PALSA-610; genus PALSA-610. The sequence continues at coordinate 1,316,104 of CAWASN010000007.1, forward strand.
TGGTCGGAGAAGGAATGGGTCGAGCTCGCGGTCGAGAGCCAGAACTGGACCCTGTCGCAGTTCATGCACGGGGAGCAGGGCGCGCTCGTGTGCACCGCTCGCATCGTCGAGACCGTGCCGTGGATCGACGCCAAGTACTACGCCGCCACGCAGGTCGTCGACGAAGCCCGCCACGTCGAGGTGTTCGCCAAGTACCTCGACGAGAAGCTCTCGGGTCACTACCCGATCAACGCGCACCTGGAGCTGTTGCTCGACGACATCCTCGCCGACAGCCGCTGGGACATGACGTACCTCGGCATGCAGATCATGGTCGAGGGCCTTGCCCTCGCCGCGTTCGGTTTCATGCACCAGATGACGAGCGAGCCGCTCCTGAAGCAGCTGCTTCGCTACGTCATGAGCGACGAGGCCCGTCACGTCGCCTTCGGCGTGCTCTCGCTGCAGGAGTACTACGCGGAGCTGACCGACGCGGAGATGAAGGACCGCCAGGAGTTCGCGTTCGAAGCCGCGGTCCGCATGCGCGACCGCTTCTTGCAACAGGAGGTCTGGGACCGCATGGGAGTCCCGGTCAAGGACGCGGTCGAGCTGGTCCTCGCCGACGAAGGCCGCAAGCTCTTCCAGAACATCTTGTTCTCCAAGATCGTTCCGAACTGCAAGAAGCTGGGCCTCCTCGACCGAAACCAGGGCTGGCTCCGTCAGCGGTTCACCGAGCTCGGCGTCATCCAGTTCGAGGACTGGGTCGACACCGGCGAGGAGTACGCCATGCTCGACGAGGTCGCCAAGGACCGCGCGGCGGCGCAGCGGCCGCGCGTAGCCGAGAAGCCGCGCGGGCCGCGTAGCCGAGAAGCCGGCGGCGCGTAGCCGAGAGCGGCGGCGCGCGTCGGTCGCGTGCCGCTGTAGCGTGCAGGGCAGATGTCGGTCCGGATCGTATTTCTCGGCGGTCTCGGTGAGATCGGCCGGAACTGCTTTTGCCTCGAGGTCGACGACCGCATCCTGGTCGTCGACTGCGGGATCATGTTCCCCGATGCCGACATGCCCGGTATCGATCTCGTGTTGCCTGACTTCACGTACCTGCGCGAGAACGCGGATCGAGTCGAAGCGGTGATCCTCACGCACGCGCACGAGGATCACGCCGGCGGCCTCGCCTTCTTGCTGCGTGATGTCTCGGTGCCGATCTACGGCTCGGCGCTCTCTCTCGCGCTCGCCCGGAATCGCATCGAGGAAGCGGGGATGCTCGATCGCACCGAGTTCGTCACGGTGCACGACGGCGAGCGCCGCCGCATCGGCCCCATCGAATGCCAGTTCATCCCGGTCACACATTCGGTGCCGCACGGCTTCGCGGTGGCGTACTTCACGCCCGAGGGCACGATCGTCCACACCGGCGATTTCAAGCTCGACCTCACCCCCGTCGACGGTCGCCACACCGACCTCGCGCTCCTCGGCGAGCTCGCCCGTCACGAGGGTGGTATCCGGCTCCTGCTGTCGGACTCGACGAACGCCGAGCGGCCCGGCTACACGCCGTCCGAGGCGACCGTTCGCGTCGCGATGCGCGCGACTGTTCCGCGCGCACCCGGAGAAGCGCTTCATCGTCGCCAGCTTCGCATCCCATCTCCACCGGGTCGAGCAGGTGGCCCAGGCGGCGATCGCGCACGGGCGCAAGGTCGCGTTCGTCGGGCGGTCGATGATGCAGAACGTCTCGATGGCGCGTGAGCGCGCGTTTCATCGACATTCCCGCGTACGCGGTCATCGACATCGAAGAGACTGCACGATACGCGCCGGGCGAGGTTTGCATCATCTGCACCGGTTCTCAGGGCGAGCCGATGAGCGCCCTCTCGTTGATGGCAGCGCACGATCACAAACACGTCAAGATCTCGCCCGACGACGTCGTCGTCATCAGTGCCCATGCGATCCCCGGGAACGAGTCGAACGTAGCGCGGGTCATCGACTCGATGTACCGCGCCGGCGCCGAGGTCGTGCACGACCGCACCTCGCCGGTCCACGTCTCCGGGCACGCGTCGCAAGAAGAGCTGAAGTTCATGCTCAGCCTGCTCCAGCCCGAGTGGTTCGTCCCCGTCCACGGTGAATACCGGCATCTCGTGAATCACGCCCGGCTCGCGCACGAGGTCGGTGTCGCCGACGACAACGTCATCATCTGTGAGGACGGAGACGCCGTGGTCATCAGCGCGTCCGGGGCCGAGGTCGAGAGGCGAGCGGTTCCCGCCGGGTACATGTACGTCGACGGGATCGTCGGCGACGTCGAGCCATGGTGTGTTGCGCGACCGGCGCATGCTCTCGGAGGAGGGTGTCGTCGTGGTCATCGTCACCGTCGAGTCCGCGACGGGCGAAATCGTCACCGGACCCGAGATCGTCACCCGGGGTTGGGTGTTCGCGCCGGAGGCCGAAGGTCTGCTCGAAGACGCCAAGGACGTCGTCGCGCGCCGCGATCGCGAAGGCGGCCGACGAGGGCGCCACCGACTTCGACACGATGCGGCGCCACTGCCGCAAGTCGCTCGCCCGTTTCATCGATGAACGGACCCGTCGGCGGCCGCAGGTGATCCCGGTCGTGATGGAGGTCTGAGCCCGGCGTGAGTGTCGAGATCGATTTGTCGGGACGGCGCGCGCTCGTCACGGGTGGCGGAAACGGAGTGGGCAGCGAGATTTGCGCCGCCCTGGTCGCGCGGGGGCGCGTTCGTCTGGGTGAACGACATCTTCGAAGATCGGGCAGCTGCGGTGGCGGCCGATCTCGGCGGTGACGCGCACGCTCGTCCCGTGAAGGCCGACGTCACCAGCCCGCTCAAGATCACGCGCATGCGCGAGGCAACGGGCCCCGTCGACATCCTCGTGAACAACGCCGGTATCCCGACGACGGGCTTCGGCGAGCTCAAGCTCTTCGTCGACACGAGCCCCGAGGACTGGGAGGACGCCATGCGCCTCAACCTCGGCGCGGTGCTGCACGTGACCCACGCGTACGTGGGGGCCATGGTCGATCGGGGCTGGGGAAGGATTGTCACGATCGTCTCCGACGCCGGCCGCAAGGGCGAGCGTTTCCAGGCGATCTACGGAGCGGCGAAAGCCGGGGCGATGGGCTTCGTCCGTGGACTCGCGGCCGAGGTCGGCGCTCACGGCGTCACTGCGAACTGTGTGGCGCTCGGCACGATGAAGACGGGTGTCATGGAAGCGGCCCTCGTGCGGAGTCCCGAGCTGGAGGCCAAGCTCTCCCGCCACTACACCGTGCCGCGCCTGGGCCGGCCGTCGGACCCCGCGCTGCTGGTCGCGCTGCTGTGCAGCGAGGCCGGGTCGTGGATTACGGGCCAGACCTACCCGGTCGACGGGGGTTACTCGAGCGCTTTGTGAGCGGCGCCAGCCGGCGCGGGCGCAGTGTCCCGACCCGATCGAGGCGGTGCCCCGGTGCCGTCGGGGCGCCGTATCCCTTTCGGTGGTCCGGTCGCCCCTCCGGCGCCGCCCGTCGTCGCGTCGGCCCTGGTCGTGGCAATGATCCCTGTGAGGCCAGAGTTGCCGGTGTTACCGTTGCCGCATGGCTTCGCGCCGTCAGTCAAAGTCCTCGCGCGGACGGAAGCGGGCTAAGGCCCGCGTCAAGACCCGTGCCGTCTGGCGTGACGAGTTGTCCGAGCAACTCGCCGATCATCGGGTCGACGCGCTCGCGATCGGCCTGGCGGTCTTCGGTCTGCTGAGCCTGCTCGCGATGTTCTCCGACGTCGTCGGTCCCATCGGCCGCGGGATCGACGCCGCCGCTGCCGACCTGCTCGGTCGCGGCAAAGTGCTCGTCCCGATCGCTTCTCTGGCGGGCGCGGCGTCCACGGTGGTGCAACGCCGCGACGACGATGACGAGGTCGCCAAGCGCGGCCTGCGCTTCGGACTCGGTGTGTTCCTCGTGTGTATCGCGGTCGTCGGGGGGTTCCATCTCGCCCGGACCAAGACGGCGGCCGGATCGCTGGAACCGCTTCGCCGTGCCGGTGGCCTTGTCGGCGCCGCGATCGGCGCCCCGCTCCGGGCCGGCCTCGGCAGCGCCGGCGCCGCGATCGTCCTCGTCGCGATCGGTGCGCTCGGGTCGTTGTTGGTCGTCGGTACCGGCGTGCGCCAGATCGCGCAGTACTTCGCCGACGGGAGTCGATTCGTCGGTCGTCAGGCCCGCGCGATGCTCACCCTGCCCTCGGAACGTGCCGACGGCGCGACGACTCCCGTGCCGACCGACGTGGTGCCGGCCAGGCGCGCGGTGCTGTTCGACCAGTCGGCCGAGCCCATGATCGATCTCGTCTCCGAAGAAGAGGAGCCCCTCGACGACGAGCTCGAGGCCGACGACGAGTACGAGGAATACGAGGAAGAAGACGCCGAGGACGAAGCACAGGACGAGGAGCTCGACGAAGGCGAGTACGCGCGAAGACGACTACGAGGAATACGACGAGGAAGAGGAATACGACGAAGAGGAATACGACGAAGAGGACGGCGACGAAGAGGACGAGTACGAAGAAGAAGCCGAAGAAGCCGAAGACGCCGGGTCACTCGAGCATGCCGCGGCCCGTGCCCAAGGTCGTGTGGAAGCTTCCCGCGACGAGCATTCTGAAGAAGAGCGAGAAGCGCGAGATCGACACGCGCATGGTCAAGCAGGGCGGCGACGTGCTCGAGGCCACGATGCGCGAATTCGGCGTCGACGCGCGACTCATCGACGCGACGGTGGGACCGACGGTCACGCGTTACGAGCTGGAGCTCGCGGCCGGTGTCAAGGTCAGCAAGGTGACGAGCCTCTCCAAGGAGATCGCGTACGCGATGGCGAGCCACGACGTGCGAATCCTCGCCCCGATTCCGGGCCGCAGCGCGATCGGTGTCGAAGTCCCGAACAAGATGCGCCCGATCGTGACACTGGGCGACATCCTGAGCAGCCCGGAAGCCAAGAAGGCCAAGCTCCCGCTCGAAGTCAGCATGGGCCGCGACATCGCCGGGCAGCGCGGTGTTCGCGAATCTCGCGACGTTCCCGCACGTGCTCATCGCCGGCCAGACCGGCGCGGGCAAATCGAGCTGCATCAACACGATCGTGACGTCGATCCTCATGCGCACGACACCGGACGAGGTGCGCATGATCCTCGTCGATCCCAAGCGGGTCGAGCTGGGTCAGTACAACAACGTGCCGCATCTCCTCACCGAGGTGGTCACGAACCCGAAGAAGGCGGCGAACGCCCTCGACTGGGCCGTGCGCGAGATGGAGATGCGCTACGACCTCCTGGCCGACATCGGCGTGCGCGACATCACGGGCTACAACGCGATGTACGACAAGGGTGACATTCCCACGGCCGACGACCCCGACCCCGATACCGGGAAGGCGTACGAGCGTCTGCCGTTCATCGTCGTCGTCGTCGACGAGCTCGCCGACCTGATGATGGTCGCCGCGCGCGACGTGGAGACGAGCATCTGCCGGCTCGCGCAGATGGCGCGCGCGGTTGGCATCCACCTGGTGATCGCCACACAGCGCCCGTCGGTCGACGTGATCACCGGTGTGATCAAGGCCAACATCCCGAGCCGGATCGCGTTCAGTGTCAGCACGCTCGCCGACTCCCGCGTCATCCTCGACCAACAGGGCGCCGAGAAGCTCATCGGCAAGGGCGACATGCTGTTGCTGCAGCGCGTCGTCGAGCCGGGCGGATCGCATCCAGGGCGCGTGGGTCGACGAGGAGTGCGTCCGCAAGGTGGTCGCGCACTGGAAGCGTCAGGTCGTGACGCCGCAGTACGTCGAGGGCATCCAGGGCGCCGACTCCGCAAGTGGTCGCTCGCGCGGCGACGCCGACGAGACCGACGAGCTCCTGGCCGAGGCGATGGAGCTCGTCGTGACGAGCGGGCTCGGATCGACCAGCATGCTGCAGCGCAAGCTCCGGGTCGGCTTCGCCCGGGCCGGGCGCCTGATGGACCTGCTCGAGCGCCGCGGCGTCGTGGGTCCGTCCGAGGGATCGAAGGCGCGCTCGGTGCTGATGAGCGTGGAAGAGCTGCAGGAGCTCCAAGAACGAGAGTGAGGGCGGCGCTTCGTTGCGCCGCCCCCCGACTCGGGCCCGCCACGGCACGGTCATGCTCGCCGGAGGGCTCCGTGCCGTCCGACACCCCTCTGACCCCGCTCGCTCGGAAAGCGTTACCTACGCCCGGGAACCTCCCGGGGCACTGCACCTGGCTACAACTTGCCGTCCGCCTCGAGGTCGTCGAGGCGGGTGCGCAACTCGTCGAGCAGCCCGGCCACGGCCGACAGGTGCTCTTCGATACGGGACACGTAGGCATGGGGCGAGTCGTCGCTGACTTCGTCGTCGACGTCGATCTCGTTCACTACTGCGGTTGCGAAGTGGCTCTGGTCTTCGGGGACCAAGATCACACCGCGGCGATCGTCGGCCGACCCCGGTCCACTCGATCATCACGGGAACGCTCGCGGTCTCCAGGCGGCGCCGGAGCACCTGGGCCTGGATCTTCGGGAACTCGCCGATCTCGACCAATCCGTCGCCGTCGGTGTCGTCGATGTCGCCGTCCGGTCCGGTGAGATCGGTCGGCTCCTCGGTGACCAGAGCGACGCGGCAGTCGGCGCACCGGCCGGTGCCGGCCCGGTATTCCGAACCGCACGACGGGCACCACAGGCTCGGTTCGTCCACGGGCGGCGAGTGTACGGGGGAGCGTCGGTACGATGACGGGAATGCCGGCCGACTCGACGACAGGAAGACGTTTTCACGTCGAGACGCTCGGGTGTCCGAAGAACGCGGTCGACTCCGACAAGGTGGTCGCCTCGCTGCTCGCCGACGGGCTCACTCGTGCAGAGTCTGCCGGCGACGCCGACCTTGTCGTGGTGAACACGTGCGCGTTCATCGAGGCGGCGCGCCAGGAGTCGATCGACGTCGCGCTCGCACTGTCCGACGGGCGTAAACCCGGCGCCCGTCTCGTCGTGACCGGCTGCATGGCCGAGCGTTACGGCGAGGAGCTCGCGGCCGCGCTGCCGGAAGCCGACGCGGTCGTCGGGTTCGCGGGCGAGGGTTCGCTCGCCGAGGTCGTGATCAGGGGTCGCAAACCCGCCGGCGTGCGTGACCTGCTCGAATTGCCCCGCCCCGCGCCGAGTGCGCCGTGGGCGTACGTGAAGGTTGCCGAGGGATGCGATCGTGCGTGCGCGTTCTGTGCGATCCCGTCGTTTCGCGGCAAGCAGCGATCACGCTCCCCGCAGGCGATCGAGGCCGAGGTGCGTGGGCTCGTCGAGCAAGGCGCGGCCGAGATCGTGCTCGTCGCGCAGGACCTGGCGTGGTACGGGCGCGACGCCGGCGAACCCGGTTCGTTCGCACCACTGCTCCGCCGACTCGATCCGTTGCGCCGGGCCGGCCTCGCGCGGGTCCGGCTGCTCTACCTCTACCCGTCCGAGGTGAGGGACCCGCTCGTCTCGACGATGCTCGAGCTGGAGTCGGTCGTTCCCTACTTCGATCTCTCGCTGCAGCACGCGGCACCCGGTCTTCTGCGTCGCATGAAGCGGTGGGGGAGTGGCGAGCGGTTCGCCGAGATCGTCGACGGCATCCGCGCCGAGGAACCCGACGCCGCGTTCCGCTCGTCGTTCATCGTCGGATTCCCCGGCGAGACCGAGTCGGATCACGACGCCTTGTTCGGCGTTCCTCGACGACGCTCGCCTCGACTGGGCCGGGTTCTTCGCCTTCTCGCGTGAGGACGGCACCGCGGCTGCCGTACATGCAGAGGCGTCGCGGACTCGCTCGTGCGTGAACGGTTGCGCGAGTGTTCCGAGATGCAGGAGCCGATCACCGCCGCGTTGCGCAACCGGCTCCTCGGAAGTCGAGGTCGAGGTCCTCGTCGACGGCATCGACGACGACCACGTTCTCGTCGGCCGAACGCATCGCGAGGCGCCCGAGATCGACGGCGTCGTACGTCTCGTGGGCGGCGCCGACGTCTTCGCCCGTCCGGGCGCGATCGTGCGCGCCACGGTGTGCGGTGTCGAAGGGCCCGACCTCGACGCCAAGGTCGACATCGTGACGGCAGCTGCCGCACCGCCGCCCAGCCGGGCGACGAAGCGGTTCGGTCAGAGCGCACTGGCCACGCCCGCGAACTTCATCACGCTGACGCGCATCGTCGTCGCGGTGCCGACGCTCGCGCTCATCGCCGCGACCGTGGCTCGGGCTGGGTCACCGTCGGGTTGTGGTTCGCCATCACCGCGAGCGACAGCCTCGACGGGTGGATGGCGCGTCGCGACGGCGCGACCCGCTCCGGCGCCTTCCTCGATCCCGTGGCGGACAAGCTCATCGTGCTCGGCGGCCTGGCGGTGCTCGCCGACCGCGGAGTCTTCGTGTGGTGGGCCGTCCTCCTCGTCGTGGCCCGTGAGTTCGGGATCACGCGCGTACCGCTCCGTCGCGGGCCGGCGCGGCGTCGTGCTGCCCGCGCAGCGCCTGGGCAAGTACAAGGCGTTCACGCAGTACTGCGCGGTCGGATTCGTGCTGCTGCCGATCACCGACGAATACGTCGGTCTCCAGCAATTCGTGTTCGGTGCCGCGGTGGTTCTCACGCTCGTCTCCGGGCTGGAGATCGTCCGGCGCGGCTACATCGACTGGCAACGCGCCGAGTCCTGAAGCAGCGTCCGGTCTTGAACGAAGGGTGACGAGATGCGGTGTGAGATTCTCGCGATCGGCACCGAGCTGTTGCTCGGCCAGATCGTCGACACGAACAGTGCGTGGATCGGCGAGCAGTTCGCCGCGTCGGGCATCGACTCCTACGAGCACCGGGCCATCGGCGACAACCAGGCGCGTATCGTCTCCGCGCTGCAGGACCAGCTCGGAAGGTCCGACGCGGTGTTGATCTGCGGAGGGCTCGGTCCGACCCAGGACGATCTCACGCGCGATGCCGTTGCCGAGCTCATGGGCGTCCCCCTCGTGCGCCACGACGAGCTGGCCGAGACGATCGCGCAGATGTTCCGTGCCCGGGTGCGGGACATGCCCCAGAACAATCTTCGCCAGGCCGACATCCCCGAAGGGGGCAAAGCCATCCCGAACCCGATCGGTACGGCTCCCGGTCTCGAGTGCGAGATCGCCGGAGGCAAGGTCGTGTACGCGGTACCCGGTGTTCCGTATGAGATGAAACAGATGGTGACCGACTACGTCATTCCCGATCTCCTGCGGCGATCGGGCGAAGCGGCCGCGATCGTCTCGCGTTCGCTCAAGACCTGGGGGACCTCGGAGTCGGCTCTCGCCGAGATGGTCGCCCACCGGCTCGACGCGCTCGACGCCCAGGGTGGCAATCCCACGATCGCCTTCCTCGCGCGAGGTATCGAAGGTCTGGTGGTACGGGTCACGGCCAAGGCCGCGACCGAACGCGAGGCGCGTGCTCTCGTCGAGCTCGAGGAGAAGGAGCTTCGCCTCGTCCTGGGCGACCTCGTGTTCGGCGTCGACGACGAGACCATGGAATCCGCGGTGCTCGAGCGGCTGCGCGGTCGGGGGTGGACGCTCGGCGTCGCGGAGTCGTTGACGGGCGGTCTCGTCGGCGCGCGCATCGTCAACGTCGAAGGCGCGAGCGACACGTTCCGCGGCACGATCGGCAGCTACGCAACCGACGTCAAGCGTTCCCTGCTCGGCGTCACCGCGGCGTCGGTGGTGAGCGAAGACGCCGCCAAGGAGATGGCCGAAGCCGCCCAGCGGGTGCTCGGCGCCGACGTGGGGATCGCAACAACAGGCGTCGCCGGCCCGACCGAGCAGGACGGGGTCGCCGTCGGGACCGTGTTCTTCGGGATCGCGATCCCCGGGCTGGAGACGGAAACGGTGAGCACACGCCTGCCCGGAGACCGTGAGCGCCTGCGCCAGTTCTCGACCATCTCGTTGCTCAATCTCTTGCGGCAGCGGCTCGACGCCTTGACGCACTGAGGGCGTGACGCCGAGCCCGGACCGGGGTTTCCGCGCGATTTCTCCGAGGGTCCTTGAGTCGAACGCCTGTTCGCTCTAGTGTGTCTCACACGCGTGTGATTCACCCGTGGTGAGCGTCTCCGTAGCTGTCACACCCCGTCGTTAGGGTCGCCAGCACAACGCTTCCCCTCAACCGAATGGAGCAAGGCGTGGTGGCAGAAAGGGGTTCACAGGTGGACCGAGCGAAAGCACTCGAGATGGCGCTGGGCCAGATCGACAAGCAGTTCGGTAAGGGCTCGATCATGAAGCTCGGGGAGCGGGGACACGTCGGGATCGAAGCGATCCCGACCGGGGCACTCGCACTCGACCTCGCCCTCGGTATCGGTGGTCTGCCTCGGGGAAGGATCGTCGAGATCTTCGGGCCGGAATCGTCGGGCAAGTCGACGCTCGCGACACATGTGGTCGCCGAGGCGCAACGCAACGGTGGCGTCTGCGCCTACATCGATGCCGAGCACACGATGGACCCGGTCTACGCGGCGGCCATCGGTGTCAATGTCGACGAGCTCCTGATCAGCCAGCCCGATACGGGCGAGCAAGCGTTGGAGATCGCCGACATGCTCATCCGCTCGGGTGCGCTCGACGTGCTCGTCATCGACTCGGTGGCGGCGCTCGTGCCCCGCGCCGAGATCGAAGGCGAGATGGGCGATTCCCACATGGGTCTCCAGGCCCGGCTGATGAGCCAGGCGTTGCGCAAGCTCACCGGCAACCTCAACAAGTCCCGCACGATCGCCGTGTTCATCAACCAGCTGCGAGAAAAGATCGGTGTGATGTTCGGCTCGCCCGAGACGACACCGGGTGGTCGGGCGCTGAAGTTCTACTCGTCGGTGCGTCTCGACATCCGCCGGATCGAGTCCATCAAAGACGGTCCGGAGGTCGTCGGCAACCGGGTGCGGGTGAAGGTCGTCAAGAACAAGACGGCCCCGCCATTCAAGCAGGCGGAGTTCGACATCATGTACGGCAAGGGCATCAGCAGAGAGGGTTCGCTGCTCGATGTCGGAGTCGAGCTCGGAATCATCAAGAAGTCCGGCGCGTGGTTCACGTACGAGGGTGAGCAGCTCGGCCAGGGCCGGGAGAACGTGAAGAACTTCTTGGCCGAGAACGTCGATCTCATGGTCGAGATCAGCGAGAAGATCAAAGATGCTTCGGGACTCAACGACGAAGTCGATCTCACAGACGTGGTAGAGGAGCCAGGCGTGGAAGAAGACGTCGACGCCTGAGACGTTTCCACTCGTCAGCGCACTGCGTCGACGAGCACGACGATCGCCGCGACGGCTGCGAACGCGAGCACCGCGGGTCGCAGCCAGCGGCGATCGAGCATGCCGTGCGCCTGCCGACCGAGCCACGAGCCGCCGATGACAAGCGGGATCAGGCCGGCCGCGAGCGCACAATCCGCCAAAGTGACGTGACCCGCGACGGCGAGTGTGGTCGCCGACAAGGTGGTGCCGAAGAAGAACGACGCCGCAAGCGTCGCTCGCATCGTTGGTCCGGCATGGTGCTGATACAAGAGCGCGAGCGGCGGGCCGCCGATGCCGGCGGCGGTCCCGGTGGTGCCCGAAACCAGGCCGCCGACGAATTGCGTGACCGGGGTGAGCGAGATCGGCGGCGCGAGCGCGCTCGCGATCACTGCGATCAGTACCGAGACGCCGATCACCCCTTTGAGTGCGGTGGCACTGACCGTTGCGACCACGATCGTCCCGGCGAGGGTGCCCGGAACCCGGCCGATCAGTATCCAGGTCACGCCTTGGCGATCGATCGCCCGATGCTCGTGTCGCAGCATCGCGATCGAGATCGGGATGCCCAACAGGATGACGGTTGCCGGCAGCGCCTCCGGCAGGACCAGCGCGAGGACCGGCACCGTGACGAGGTTCATTCCAAATCCGATGGAACCCTGGATCGAAGCGCCGACCAGCACCGCGATGGCAATCAGGACGACGGCGCCGAAGGTGATCTCCACGGGGTCGGGAGCCTACGGGGCCGCACTGGCGCCCCCCGTACACTGGTGTGGTCATGACGCGGCGTTTCTACGTTCGCACCTACGGGTGCCAGATGAACGAGCACGACTCGGAACGGATCGCGGGCGTCCTCGCGGCCGACGGCATGGAGGCGACCGACGACCCGGCGCAGCGCCGACGTCGTCGTCCTCAATACCTGCTGCATCCGGGAGAACGCCGACAACAAGCTCTACGCCCATCTCGGGGACCTGAAGGCCTTGAAGGCGCAACGGCCGGAGATGCAGATCGCGGTGGGCGGGTGCCTGGCGCAAAAGGATCGCGACGGCGTGCGTGAACGAGCACCGTTCGTGGACGTGGTCTTCGGCACGCACAATCTCGCGCACGCTCCCGATCTGTTGCGCGAAGCCCGTGTGAACGGACCGGTCGTCGAGATCCTCGACGAGCACGAGGCCTACCCGTCGGTGCTGCCGACGCGTCGCGACGACGACCATTCGGCCTGGGTGACGATTCAGATCGGTTGCGACAACCGCTGCGCGTTCTGCATCGTGCCCTCGGTTCGGGGCAAGGAGGTCAGTCGGCGTACCGGCGACATCCTGCACGAGGTCGAGGGGCTGGCCCACGACGGTGTGCTCGAGATCACGCTGCTCGGTCAGAACGTCAACTCCTACGGTCGTGACCTCGGTGCCGGCCGGTTCCGGCCCCAGTTTGGCGACCTGTTGCGCACGCTCGATGCGGTGGTGGGTATCGAACGGATCCGGTTCACCTCGCCGCACCCGAAGGACCTGCGCCCGGAGACCATCACGGCGATGGCCGAGTGCGTTCACGTGTGCGAGCACCTCCACTTGCCCTTGCAGTCGGGGAGCGACCACACGCTGTCGCGCATGCACCGCGGCTACACGGCCGAGCGCTACCTCGAACGCCTGCGCGCGGCGCGCGCTGCCGTTGCCGACCTCGCGGTCACGACCGACATCATCGTCGGCTTCCCGGGCGAGACCGAAGCCGACTTCGCCCGCACGTTGGAGGTCGCCGACGAGGCCGCGTACGACGCCGCGTACACCTTCGTCTTCTCGGCGCGGCCCGGAACCGAGGCGGCCGCGATGACCGACGAGTTCGTCGATCCGGCGGTCGTGCAGGATCGGATGCGACGGCTCGTCGAGGTCGTGGAGCGGCACACGTTGCACAAGCACGAGGCGCGGGTCGGGCGTACCGAGGAGGTGTTGGTCGAGGGACCGTCGAAGAAGGACCCGTCGCAGTGGTCGGGTCGAACGCGCCAGAACAAGCTCGCGCACTTCGCTCCGCTCGACACGACCCGGCCCGGCGAGCTGGTCTCGGTGCAGGTCACGAGTGCGGCGCCACACTTCCTGCGCGCCGAGCTGGTCGGGCTCCTCCGGCCCGCGCCCCGACGCCGTGTGCGCATCCCGGTCGCGGTGGTGTGACCCGCCACCTCGCACTCGTCGGCCCGACCGCGTCGGGGAAGTCCGCGGTCGCGCTCGCGGTCGCGCGGGCGTTCGACGACGTCGAGATCGTCTCGCTCGACTCGATGCAGGTCTACCGCGGCATGGACATCGGGACGGCGAAGCCGACCGAGGCCGAACGTGCGGGCGTTCGTCACCATCTTCTCGACGTCGCCGACCCGTCCGAGGAATGGTCGGTGCGTGCCACCCAGGACGCGGCCCGCTCGGCGGTGGCCGACATCGAGGCGCGGGGCCGACGGGCGCTGTTCGTCGGGGGGACCGGTCTCTATGTCCGGGCCGTGGTCGACGGCTGGCGTGTTCCTCCCCGTGACGCCGGTGTGCGCGCGACTCTCGAAGCCGAGACCGCCTCCGTCGAGGGCTTGGTGCGGGCCTACGAGCGCCTCGCGCTCGCCGATCCGCTCGCCGTGTCGCGCATCGAGCCGGGGAACGCCCGCCGGATCGTGCGGGCGCTCGAGGTGCTCGAGATCACCGGTCGCCCGTTCTCGTCCTTCGGCGGAGGTTTCGGCGAATACGGGCCGCCGGTGTTCGACGTGGGGTTGGTAGGAATCTGGCTTCCCCGGGCCGAGCTCGGCCGGCGCATCACCGCTCGCTTCGCCGCGATGCGCGCGGCCGGCCTCGAAGGCGAGGTGCGGGCGCTCGCCCGCCGAAGGTCTGGACTGCGTTCCGGCGAATCGTCCGCCACCTCGTCTCTCGGGGGTGCGGGGTCTTTCGGGGCTGCGGGGTCTCTCGGGGGTGCGGGGTCGGTAGTGGGTGAGGGGCTGTCTCGCACCGCGGCGCAGGCGATCGGCTACAAGGAGGTTCTCGCCCACCTGGACGGTGAGATTCCCACGCTCGCCGAAGCCTTCGACCTGGCGGTCAGCCGGACCCGGCAGTTCGCCCGCCGCCAGCGTGTGTGGTTCCGGCGCGACCCTCGCATCCGCTGGGTCGGCACCGCGCGAAATCCCGACGACCTCGCCGCGGTCGTCGTGGCACTCTGGGAGCCTCTCGCGGCGACGGTCGCGGCCGAGCCCGCATGACGACACTCCATCTCAGCAAGCTGCACGCAACCGGGAACGACTTCCTCGTGCGCCTCGCGCTCGACGGAGAGGGCCCGCTCGCGCCCGAAGTCGCCGCGCACCTGTGCGACCGCCGCCGTGGTGTGGGAGCCGACGGTCTCATCACGATCGGCCCGGGTGATGCGGGACGGGGTGAGGACTGCACCATGAGGTTGCAGAACGCCGACGGCAGCGATGCCGAGATGAGCGGCAACGGCATCCGCTGCCTGGCAGCAGTCGCCGCCGCCGCCGGCCTCGGTACCGAGACCGCCCTGGTCGTCGGGACCGCGGCCGGCCGCCGGGATGTTTCCCTCGTGCGCGACCGCGGGGGTGGCGTGATTGCCGCCGACGTCGACATGGGGGCGGTCACGCTGGGCGACGAGGACGTCGAGATCGTGCTCGACGGCGTCGAATACTGGGGCGACGTCGCCGACGTCGGGAATCCCCATCTCGTGTGCTTCGTCATCGATCCCGCCGTCGTCCCCGTCGGACTCCACGGACCCCGGATCGAGCTCGACGCCCGCTTCCCGAAGCGCACGAACGTCGAGTTCGTGCGGGTACATCCCCCCGACGTCATCGATATGAGGGTTTGGGAGCGTGGCGTCGGCGAAACGCTGTCGTGCGGCACCGGCGCGTGTGCGGCGGTCGCGGTCGCGCACAATCGGGGCGTCGTCGACGACCGGGTGCGGGTTCGGGTGCCCGGCGGTGAGCTTCTCGTGGCGCTCGGCGCCACGGCGCGCTTGGGCGGTCCGGTCGAGCATGTCTTCGACGTCGACATCGAGGTCAGCGGCGAACACTTCGTGAAACAGGGTTCGTGATCGAACCGTCGCGCGCGCACCAGAGTCGCCAGCGGCGCCGTCTGAGCGCGACCGAGGTCGATCTCGGTCGGGTCCGCCAGCGCGCGCTTCTCGTCGGCACGACATACGGCACCGACACGGTGGAGGAAGCCGAGGCATCGCTCGAGGAGCTGGCGCTGCTCGCCGACACCGCGGGCGCCGAGCCCGTGCACTCCGAGCTGCAACGGCGTCGGACCCCCGACCCGGCGACGTACATCGGAAAAGGCAAAGCCGAGGAGCTGCGCGAGATCGGCCAGGCGCTCGACATCGATGTCGTGATCTTCGACGACGAGCTGACCCCGGCGCAGCAGCGCAATCTGGAAAGGCTGTTCGCGGTCGACGTGGTCGATCGCGTCGCGCTCATTCTCGACATCTTCGCCCAACACGCGACCACGCAGGAGGGGTCGGTGCAGGTCGAGCTCGCGCAGCTCCGGTACCGCCTTCCGCGCCTGCGCGGCCGCGGACTGCAGTTGAGCCAGCAAGGCGCCGGCATCGGTACCCGTGGCCCGGGCGAGACCCAGCTCGAAGTCGACCGTCGGCGGCTGCTGCGCCGGATGCAGAAGCTCGAGCGCGACCTCGTCGCGCTGGCCGCGACCCGAGCCACCCAGCGCAAGGCGCGCAAGCGCCGCGACGTACCCCAGGTGGCGCTCGTGGGTTACACCAATGCGGGGAAATCCACCTTGCTCAACCGGCTGACCCACGCCGGCGTCCTCGTCGAGAACCAGCTCTTTTCGACACTCGATCCCACCGTCCGGCGGCTCCGTCTGCCCGGCGGCGAGACCGTGGTGCTCTCCGACACGGTGGGATTCGTTCGCCGGCTCCCACACCAACTCGTCGAGGCATTCCGGTCGACGCTCGAGGAGGTCGTCGACGCCGACCTCCTCGTGCACCTCGTCGACGCGAGCGCTCCCGATGTCGAGGTCCTGATCGACGCGGTGAACACCGTGCTCCGCGAGATCGAGGCCGACGACGTTCCTCGCCTTCTCGTGTGGAACAAGACCGATCTCGCCGACCCCGACGACGTCAAGGCCCTCCTGCACGCGTACCCGGGATCGGTCGCGATCTCGGCGGTCACCGGCGCGGGAATCCCCGAGATCCTCGTCGCGGTGGGCGACCGCCTGCGCGCGCTCGCCCGCGTCTCGGAGTTCGTGGTCCCCTACGAACGCGGCGACGTGCTCGCGGCACTGCATCGAGCGGGCGAAGTGCTCGTCGAGGTGCACGGCGATCGGGCGACGCGTGTGCGCGCGCGGCT
The DNA here is from genome assembly GCA_963784845.1 of uncultured Actinomycetes bacterium. Taxonomy (GTDB): domain Bacteria; phylum Actinomycetota; class Acidimicrobiia; order IMCC26256; family PALSA-610; genus PALSA-610. The sequence goes on from CAWASN010000007.1 coordinate 1,332,570, forward strand.
CCCCGAGGCCGTGGCGGGTCGCTTCGCCGAGTACGCCCGCACGCCCGATTAGGCTCGACGCGGATGGCGGCCACCGCAGGATTCGTCCCGCCCCCGTACCCCTACGAGCGTCTCGACGCGCTCAAGCGACTCGCCGATTCCCTGCCCGGGGGTGTCGTCGATTGCTCGATCGGTACGCCGTGCGACCCGGTGCCGGAAGTCGCGAGCCGGGCCGCGTTGGCTGCGCTCGAAGCCTCGAACGGGTACCCGCCCTCGGCCGGAACCGCCGCGCTGCGTGGCGCGGCCGCGGCCTGGATCGAGCGGCGCTTCGGCGTCGCGCTGGACAGTGCGCACGTCGGCGCGTGCGTCGGCACCAAAGAGCTCGTCGCGTCCTTGCCGCATCTCCTGCGGCTGCGCACCCCCGCCCGCGACACGGTCCTGTATCCGGCCATCGCCTACCCCAGCTACGAGATGGGCGCCGTGCTCGCGGGCTGCCGTGCGATTCCCGTGCCGCTCGACCCGCAGTGGCACCTCGATCTCGACGCGATCAGCGAGTCCGACGCGCAGCGCGCGCTCGTCCTGTGGATCAACGAGCCCGGGAACCCGTCGGCGTCGACCGCGGACGCCGAGTACTTCGCCCGCGTCGCGGCGTGGGCCCGGGAGCGTGGCGTGCCCGTCGCGAGCGATGAGTGTTACTGCGAGTTCTCGCCGCGGCCGGCGACGATCCTCGCGACTGGTCTGGACGGCGTGCTCGCGATGCACAGCGTGTCGAAACGTTCGAACCTCGCCGGCATGCGCGTCGGCTTCTACGCCGGCGACCCGGAGCTCGTCACCTATCTGGTCGAGACGCGCAAGCACGCGGGCTTGATGGCGCCGACGATGGTGCAAGCTGGCGCCGCTGCCTCGCTCGCAGACGACGCGCACGTCGACGAGCAACGCAAGCGCTACGCCGATCGCCGCCGGCTGGTACGAGACGCGCTCGCGATGCACGGACTCGTGCACGACGGGGGCGAGGCAACCTTCTACCTGTGGATGCGCACGACCGACGGCGCCGACGACGGTTGGGAGATCGCCGCCCGGCTCGCGCACGACGCGGGGTTGCTCGTCTCGCCCGGCGATCTCTATGGCGCACTCGGTGCGGACCACGTACGTGTCGCACTCGTGCAGCCGAACGAGCGGCTCGAGCTCGCACTCGATCGGCTCGTCCAGGCGCGCGCCTGAGTCAGCCCGAACCACCAAGGAGCACGCAGTGGACGACGCCAAACAGGTCACGCAGCTGTTCGAGGCCGGAGGCGAGTGGCGCGACGTCCTTCCTCTCGCCGAAGCACGCGAGCTCGTGTCGGGGATCATCGGCCGGCTCGACCGCGGCGAGATCCGGGTGGCCGAGGTCGTCGGGGGTCATGTCGTGGTGAACGAAGCGGCCAAGCACGCGATCTTGATGTGGTTCCGGGTGAACGAGATGGCGGAGATCGAGGCGGGGCCGTTCGAGTACGTCGACAAGCTGCCGCTCAAGCACGGCTACGAGGCTGCCGGGGTGCGCGTCGTTCCGGGCGCGTCGGCGCGCTTCGGGGCGTACTTGGCCCGCGGCGTCGTGATGATGCCGAGCTACGTGAACATCGGTGCGCACGTCGACAGCGGCACGATGGTCGACACCTGGGCGACCGTCGGTTCCTGCGCGCAGATCGGCAAGAACGTGCATCTCTCCGGCGGCGTCGGTATCGGGGGAGTGCTCGAGCCGCCGCAAGCCGTGCCGGTCATCGTCGGCGACGACTGCTTCATCGGGTCACGTTGCATGATCGTCGACGGTGCGCGCGTCGAAGGACGGCGCCAAGCTCGGAGCGGGAGTGGTCGTTACCTCGACGACGCACGTCATCGAAGCGGAGACTGGGAACGAGTTACCCCGGGGAGTCATCCCGGAGCGCGCGGTGGTGATCCAGGGCACGCGGCTGAAGGAATTCGCGGGAGGAACGTTCGGCTTACCGTGCGCGCTGGTACTGCGTTATCTGCCCGAGGGTGCCGGCCACGACAAGCTGCAGTTGAACGCCATCCTCCGTGAGCACGGCATCGTTTCGTGACCCACGACCTGCTCGCTCTGACCGAGACACTGTGCGAGATCCCGTCGGTGAGCGGTACCGAGGGAGCGCTTGCCGACGCGGTGGAGGCGCGGCTTCGGTCGAGCCGGGCCCGGCTCCACATCGAGCGGGTGGGAGCCAACGTCGTCGCGCGGACCGAGCTCGGCCGGGAGCGGCGGGTCGTGCTCGGTGGGCATCTCGACACCGTCCCCGCGAACGGCAACGCACGGCCGCGACGCGACGGCGACGTGCTGCACGGTCTCGGCACTGCCGACATGAAGGGTGGCCTCGCCGTGCTGCTCGCGCTCGCCGACGACCTCGCGGACGAGCGGAACCGTTTCGACGTGACCGTGGTGTTCTACGAAGGCGAAGAGGTCGCCGACGAGCACAACGGGCTCCGGCGGCTGTTCGCGGATTCTCCGTCGCTCGTGCGGGGCGATCTCGCGGTCCTCCTCGAGCCGACCGGCGGTTGGGTGGAGGCGGGATGCCAGGGAACGATCCACGTCCGGGCCACCTTCAACGGGGTACGTGCGCATTCGGCTCGCCCGTGGATGGGTGTGAACGCGATCCATCGTGCGGCGACGCTGATCGAGCGCTGTGCCTCGTTCGAGGCGGCGAAGGTCGATGTGGACTCGCTCGAGTATCGCGAGGCCCTGCAGGTAGTCCGGATCGAGGGCGGGATCGCGAACAATGTGGTGCCCGACCGCTGCTCGGTTGTGCTGAATCGCCGTTACGCGCCGTCGCGCTCGCTCGACGACGCCGTCGGCGAGATCGTCGCCTTCTGTTCCGACGCGGGTGCCGACGACGTGGAGGTGCTCAACGCGTCCGCGGCGGCGCCGCCGAACTTGATGCATCCGCTCATCGCGGAGATGGTCGGCGTGTACGACCTCCCCGTGCGTCCGAAGCTCGGGTGGACCGATGTCGCCCGGTTCGCGGCACACGGAATCGCGGCGTGCAACTTCGGCCCGGGTGAGCCGGAGCTCGCGCACACGGCCGAGGAGAAGGTCGATCGAGTGCAGCTCGACGCGTGCCTGGCGCTGCTCGAGCGATTCCTCGGCATCGCCTGACCGACGCCGGTCGAGCGGTGCGCGGCGGGTCAGAGACGGCGCATCAGCGTGACGAGCTTGCCGTAGATCTGGACGTCGAGCGGGTCGTACACGAGGTCGTCCATCGCGGGGTTCGACGGCCGGAGCACGATCTTGTTCCGCTTGCGGATGAAGGTCTTGACCGTCGCTTCTTCGCCGGGGATGCCGGCCACCACGATGTCGCCGTTGTCGGCCGTGGGTTGTGACCGGGCCACGACGTAGTCGCCGTCGAAGATCCCGGCGTCGATCATCGATTCGCCGCGCACCCGGAGCATGAACAGGTCACCGTCGCCGCAGAGATCGGTCGGGACGGGGATCACCTCTTCCACGTTCTCGGCCGCGAGCACGCCGGTTCCGGCGGCGACGTCGCCGAGCAACGGAACGTTGCGGACCGGACGACGGTCGATCACGGTGCCGGTGCTCGGCTCGAGCGCAACCTCGATCGCCCGTGGCTTGCTGGGGTCGCGGCGCAGGTAGCCCTTGTCCTGCAGTGCCGCCAGGTGTGCATGCACCGTCGACGGTGACGACAGGCCGACCGCTTCGCCGATCTCGCGCACGCTGGGCGGATAGCCCTGTTCGCGCGTCTGCGCGTCGATGAACTCGAGCACCTGCCGCTGCCGGGCGGTGAGCCGGGCCGGTATGGCTCCGGCGGCGTCCGGAGACGAGTCTCGGGAGGAGTCTCGGGAGGACCTGGTCGTTGCGTTGGGCATGGAACCGACGGTAACACGATCACACGTTCGGGGCAAACACCCGTTCGCATTTTCTCTTGACATCGAACAGGCGTTCGTCCACCGTAGCTGTCTCACCCGTTTGGTTCGATCTCCTCGTCGGCCGCACCTGCTCGCCGACGACCTTCCCCGAGCCTCCCCGAGTCGAACACCCCGGCGTCGAACGCCGGGAGCCAGACCCGGGAGCCATCACACCCAGGAGCCCGCACGATGGCCGCAGTCCTCCAGCTCGAGCCCCGGTTCGCAGATCCGATCGTGCCCCGCACTCCGCAGCGACGGTTGCGTGTCGCCGACCCTGATCCTCGTCAGCCTCGCCCCCGACCGGCGCGCAGCCATCAGCGTGCCGTCTACCGGCGGCGGCGCATCCTCGCCGCGCTGGTCGGCTTGGGCCTCGTGCTGACGATCGCGCGTGCGGGGGTGATGCTCGGGGGATCGTCCCTCGCAACCCCCGAGCGTCTCCCGCACGTGCAACACGTCGTCGTCGAGCCGGGCGACACGCTGTGGTCCATCGCGCAGCGGGCGGCTCCGGGCCGCGATGTCCGGCCGCTCGTCGACGACATGGCACGCATGCTCGGCACCAGCACGCTGATTGCCGGCGAGGTGATCTCGGTGCGCACGCCCTGATCGTCCCGCATTCGTTCGCAGTGCTGCCGGGCCGCATTTCACGATCGAACGGATTACCGTGGCTTTTCGTGCGCTGTCCCTACTGCCGGTCCAACGACGACAAGGTGGTCGACTCGCGCCTCGCCGAGGAATCGATGGCGATTCGCCGGCGCCGCGAGTGTCTCGCGTGCGGCCGCCGGTTCACGACCTACGAGCGTGTCGAGGAGGCGCCGCTCCTGATTCGCAAGCGGGGCGGCTCGATGGAGCCTTTCCATGCGACCAAGCTGCGCGCCGGTATCCAGCGAGCGGCCACCGGGCGCCTCGACGACCCTGCGATCGATCAGTTGGTGTCCGACGTGGAAGAGGAGCTCCGGGCGATCGGTGGCGAGGTCCCAAGCGATCGCGTCGGGATGGCGGTGCTCGAACGGCTACGGGGGATCGATCACGTCGCGTACCTGCGATTCGCCTCCGTCTACAAGGGATTCGAGGACCTCGCCGATTTCGAGCGCGAGGTCGGCGAGCTGCAAAAGACGACCGAGCCCAAGCACCGCCGTCGGTAGCGCTCGCAGGCGCTCGTCCGTCTCGCTCGCCGGCCGCGAGCCAGGCGCGGGCGGGGGATTCGCCGGCGACCGGCGGAGATCGGTGGAAGTGCCCGGATGGTCCCGGAAACTGTTGACACGGGTGGAATTACAGTGGTGTAATGCACCCCCATCTCGCGGTCGAGGTGGGAAGCAACCACAATATGTAGTGGTTTCGTAGAGTGGGCTCGTGAGTGGGCTCGTGAGCGGCCGCTTCGTAGGGCGACCTGAGTCCGGATGCGGGCTCGGAGGGAGATCGAAGACATGGCGATGGCGCCGCAACAGCTCGGTATCGGGATCCAACGGCGCTTCACGCGTCCCGGGGTCGACCCGTACGACACGGTCGAGTGGGAGCGGCGCGACTCGCGCATCCAGAACTACAAGGACGGCGGCGACGCTTTCTTCCAGCCCGGTGTCGAGTTCCCGACCACGTGGTCGCTGAACGCCACCAACATCGTCGCCCAGAAGTACTTCCGGGGCACCCTCGGTACCCCCGAACGGGAATGGTCGCTGCGCCAGGTCATCGACCGCGTGGTCGACACCATCACCGATTGGGGCACGAAGGACGGGTACTTCGTCGACGGGCGCGAGGCGGACGCGTTCCGCGACGAGCTCAAATTCGTGCTCGTCCACCAATACGCTTCGTTCAACTCGCCGGTGTGGTTCAACATCGGGGTGAAAGGCGTGCCGCAGCAGGCGTCGGCGTGCTTCATCCTCGCCGTCGACGACCAGATGGACGCGATCCTCAACTGGTACCGCGAGGAGGGGACCATCTTCAAGGGTGGTTCGGGCGCGGGCATCAACCTCTCCCGTATCCGTTCGTCGCACGAGCATCTGAAGGGTGGCGGTACCGCGTCGGGTCCGGTCAGCTTCATCCGCGGCGCCGACGCGTCGGCCGGCACGATCAAGTCGGGTGGCAAGACGCGGCGCGCCGCCAAGATGGTGATCCTCGACGTCGACCATCCCGACATCGAGGACTTCGTGTGGTGCAAGGCCGTCGAGGAACGCAAGGCCCGGGCGCTGCGCGACGCCGGATTCGACATGGATCTCGACGGCAAGGACAGCCATTCGATCCAGTACCAGAACGCCAACAACTCGGTGCGCGTCAACGATGCGTTCATGGATGCCGTGGTCGACGACCGCGACTGGGACCTCACCGCCGTGACCACCGGTGAGACGGTGAAGACCCTGCGCGCCCGCGACCTCATGCGTCAGATCAGCCAGTCGGCATGGGAGTGCGCCGACCCCGGTATGCAGTTCGACACCACGATCAACCGTTGGCACACGGCGTCGAACACCGGCCGGATCAACGCGAGCAACCCGTGCTCGGAGTACATGCACCTCGACAACTCCGCGTGCAATCTCGCGAGCATCAACCTCTTGCACTACCTCGGCGACGACGGCAGCTTCGACGTCGACAGCTTCAAGCACACCGTCGAGGTGATGTTCACCGCGCAGGAGATCCTGGTCGGCAATGCCGACTACCCGACCGAGCGCATCGCGGAGACGAGCCGTATGTTCCGCCAGCTCGGGCTCGGTTACGCCAATCTCGGTGCGCTGCTGATGGCCGAGGGCATGCCGTACGACTCCGACGGTGGTCGGGCGTGGGCGGCGGCGATCACCTCGCTCATGACGGCTCACGCCTACGCCACGAGCGCCAAGACGGCAGCGCGGATGGGCCCGTTCGCGGGTTACGCGCAGAACGAGGAGCCGATGCTCGACGTGCTGCGCATGCATCGGGCCGAGGCTGCCAAGATCGACGAGGACCTCGTCCCGCCCGACCTCCTCTGTGCGGCCCAAGAAGCCTGGGACGACGCGGTGGAGCTCGGCGAGTGCCACGGCGTGCGCAACTCGCAAGCAACGGTGCTCGCACCGACGGGCACCATCGGTCTGATGATGGACTGTGACACGACCGGCATCGAGCCCGACCTCGCACTGACGAAGGCGAAGAAGCTCGTCGGCGGTGGCACGATGTTCATCGTCAACCAGACGGTGCCGCGCGCGTTGCGCAAGCTGGGTTACAGCGCCGACGAGGTCACCGAGATCATCCGCTACGTCGATGAGCACAAGACGATCGTCGGTGCGCCGGTGTTCAAGTCCGAGCACATGCCCGTGTTCGCGTGCTCGATGGGCGACAACACGATCCACTACATGGGTCACGTGAAGATGATGGCGGCGGTGCAGCCGTTCATCTCGGGTGCGATCAGCAAGACCGTGAACATGCCCGAAGAGGCGAGCGTCGAAGATGTCGAGGAGCTCTACATCGAGTCGTGGCGGCTCGGGCTGAAGGCGGTCGCGCTCTACCGCGACAACTGCAAGGTCGGTCAGCCCCTCTCGACCCAGAAGAAGGCCTCCGACGAAGTCGCGCACGAGGTCGAGCGGATCGTCGAGACGATCATCGTCCAAGAGCCGGTGCGCCAGAAGCTCCCGAAGATGCGCTCGGCGAAGACGTTCTCGTTCCGTGTCGCCGACTGCCACGGCTACGTGACCGTGGGCGAGTACGCCGACGGGCGTCCCGGGGAGCTGTTCCTCCAGGTCGCCAAGCAGGGTTCGACGCTCGCCGGCATCATGGATGCATTCGCGATCTCGGTGAGTCATGGCCTGCAGTACGGCGTCCCGCTCGAGGCGTTCGTCGAGATGTTCACGAACATGCGCTTCGAGCCCGCCGGGATGACCGACGATCCCGACATTCGCTTCGCCACGAGCCTGGTCGACTACATCTTCCGGCGTCTCGCAGTCGCGTACCTCGACAAGGACAAGCGGGAAGCGATGGGCATCATGACGGTGGGCGAGCGGCTGCAACCGACGTTGCCGGGCGTCGAGGAAGCCACGACGCCGAGCGCCACCTCGATGGACCTGCCGTTCGAGGACCGGGCCCCGTCCGACGCGTTGCGGGCGCACAACGAGCCCGCCGGCGTCGGCACCCGCGCGACCGCGAGCCGTGAGGTCGTGATCTGCCACGTGTGCGGCGACATGATGCAGCGCGCCGGCAGCTGCTACGCCTGCCCGAGCTGCGGCAGCACCAGCGGCTGCTCGTAAAGGCGTTCCTAGGTGAGGTCGCGCCGGTCGAAGGCGATCGTCGCGACCACCAGGAACACGAGCGTGGTCGCCGCGAGCAACCCGACGTGAAGTGGTTGCAGGCCGTTGCGGAGCGGGTCATTGCCGCTGTACCACCAAAACGGTGACAACGGTCGGAAGGGCTTCAACACCTTCACGAGTGCCGCGAGTGAGCTCAAGAGGTACGCGGCGACCGCAGTGGCCGAGGCGACCCCGGCCGCCAGCGCTCGATGTCCGGTCACGGATCCCGCGAGCAGGGCGACGGCGCCGAAGAGCAGCGCGAGCAGGTAAGCCGATGTCGTCGCCGCGAGTTGGTCCGCGATCGAGACCGAGAGATCGAACGCGCGCGTCGAGGCGACGAGCACGACCGCGAACGTGGCGGCGATGACGGCGAGCGAGGTGCACAGACCGAGGTACTTCTCGCGCAGGACCCGGCCCCTCGATACCGGTTGCGCCAGCAAGAGCTCGAGCGTCCCCGCCTCCTGCTCCCCCGCGGTTGCGGCCGAACACGACGCGATCATGTAGCCGGCGAACATCAACGGCACGAGCAGGCTGAACAGCTCTGCTTGCAGGTAGCCGGCCGCGGTGCCGAGGCCGCCCTTCTCGATGCCGAAGAACGCGAGGAGCGCCTCGGGGTAGTTCGCGACGAGCTTTTGGTACTCGTCGCGCACCGAAGGCCATACCGAGAGCGTCGCGACCGTGAGCAGGCCGATACCGATGCTCCACCACAGGAGCCCGTGGCGGCGGTCGTGGATCGTCTTGGCGAAGACGCTACGCAGGAGCATCGGTCGCCTCGCCGTAGAACTTCAAGAAGACGTCTTCCAGGTCGGCCTCGTGGCCGGCGATGCTTTCGACCGCGAATCGCGCCGCGGTCTTGACGAGAGCATCAGCGGAACCGGCGATCGCGACGCGCAGGAGATCCCCGTCGACCTCGACGCTGCGCACGCCCGGAAGTCCGGTGAAGTCGTCGGCCCGCACCGGGCTCGCGAACCGGATCTCGACCATCCGCAGCGCCTTGGCTTCCAGTTCGCCCATCGGCTCGATCGCGACGAGCCGCCCCGCCGCGCAAGATGGCGACTCGGTCGGCGACCCGCTGTACCTCCGACAGCACGTGGGACGACAGCAGCACCGCCGCGCCCCGGTCGGCTGCCTCCCGGATCAGCACACGAAAGGTACGTTGGGCCGCGGGATCGAGGCCGCTCGTGGGCTCGTCGAGCACCAAGACGTCCGGCTCGTGCGCGAGCGCCTGCACGACGCCGAGCTTTTGCCGGTTCCCACGCGAAAGCGTTCCGATCGGTCGATCGAGCGTCACCCCCAACCGGGATCCGAGACGTTCCGCCGCGTCGATGTCGTGCTCGTGGCGCAACGCGGCAAGGAATTGCAGCAGTTGACGGCCGGTGAGCCGGTCGTACATCGCGAGGTCGCCGGGGACGTACCCGATGCGGCGCCGCAGTTCGCCACCGCCTCGGCGCGGTTCCGAGCCGAGCACTCTCACGGTCCCGCTCGTCGGCCGGATGAGATCGACGAGCATGCGGATCGTTGTGGTCTTGCCGGCACCGTTCGGGCCGAGGAAGCCGACGACCTCTCCCGGATCGACGCTGAACGAGAGGTCTTCGACAGCACGGACGGCGCCGAAGCGCTTGGTCAGGTTGGTGCACGTGATGGCCGGCGTCACGGGATCATCGTTGCCTTCCGGGTCGATCTCGGGCAGAGACGGCCGCCCCGGGGCAACCGGGACCTTGGGCCCGAACACGGCGACGCTACGCCACTCCTGGCGGGCCCGCCCCCGGCATGTCCTTCGCACGGGTCGAGAAGGGCCGAAGGGCCCTGCCCATTCGTTCCGTCGGAGTGGACGCTCGCGACATGAGCTTCATCGCTCGGCGCACCGCCGTTGTCTCGATGCTGGCGTGTGCCGTCATTGCGGCCTCGTGTGGGAGCGGCGGTTCCGGCAAGTCGGATACGACGACGGCCTCGACTGCCGTGTCGACGTCGACGACATCCGTCGTTGCCTCGACGACCTCGACCGTCCCGTCGACGATCACGTCGTCGACCGTCACGCCGTCGTCGACGACCGCGCCCGCCGACGTGACTTCGAGCGCAGTCTGGCCGACCGCTCTCGGCCGAGTTCGATATCACGATCCGGTCGCCGCGGCGAGCGGGTTCGCGACCGGGTACCTCCACATGGTGGATCCCGTCCTCGGCCCGTTCGCACGCGGCGACACGCGCGGTCGGGTGAGGTGGTCGTGCAAGGGACCGCGAGAGGACCACGCACCACCGTCTTGGTTCGCATGCTCGGTACCGACGGTTCGTGGTGGGTCCTGGGCTCGGCCACACCGAACATCCAGCTCTCCGCACCGGCAGTGTCGGCGACGATCGCGTCGCCGGTACGGCTGCGCGGCTCGAGCTCGGCCTTCGAAGCCACGGTCAACGTATCCATTCGCGCCGACGACCGTTCCCAGCCGCTGGCCGAGGGCTACGTGATGGGGGGTTCGACCCAGCTCGGTCCGTTCGACGCGACGATGGCCTTCGCTCGTTCGCCCAGCCGTTTCGGAGCCATCGTCATGTACACGATGTCGTCCGCGACCGGCCGGGTTGCCGAGGCGACGGTGATCAGAGTTCGGTTCGCGGGACCGTGAGGCACGGCGTCGCCGGTACGCTGCGGCCATGACGCTGGAAGGTGAGTACGAGCCGAGCCCGTCCGAGTGGGTGCGCACGCAGGTCGAGACGTACGAGAGGACCGGTGGCCGCGAGGCGAACACGTTGCTCGACACGGGCTTGCCGATCATCGTCATGACGACCCGCGGGAACAAGAGCGCCAAGCTGCGCAAGACACCGCTCATCCGCGTCGAGCACGACGGTGAGTACGCCCTTGTTCGCGTCGAAGGGCGGCGCGCCGACCCATCCGGTCTGGTACTACAACCTGGTGGCCGATCCCGCGGCTGTCGAGATCCAAGACGGTCCCGAGCCGTTCGCCGCCGAGGTGCGCGAGGTCAGCGGTGACGAGCGCGCCGAGTGGTGGAAGCGTGCGGTCGCCGCGTATCCACCGTACGCGGAGTACCAGACGAAGACGGAGCGCTTGATCCCCGTCTTCGTCGCCCGCAAGCGCAGCTGACCGAGATCGGGGCAATCCGAGACGGCGCGGCGCTCGGCCCAGGCCTTGTCAGCTCGCGGAGTGCCGATCCGTCGCGTAGGTCGGCGAGTGCGCGGTGAAGCCGCCGTCGACCCGCAGCACCTCCCCCGTGACGAACGCGGCGTCGTCGGAGGCGAGGTATGCCACGGCGGCCGCGATCTCCTCGGGGATAGCCGAGCCGGCCGACGAGGTGGCTGGTGCTGTAGTCGCCGGAGTCGATCGCCCATGGGGCCGCCGAGCGCTTCTTGCGCGGCCTCGGCGACGACGATGCCCGGTGCGACTGCATTGCAGCGGATCCGCGCTCGCCGTATGCAGTCGCGACGTAGCGGGTGCAGCGCGACGACGCCTGCCTTCGAGGTGCCGTACGCGGCGAGAGAATGGCTGCCGTAGAACGCCGCCGCCGACGCGGTGTTGACGATCGCGCCGGCACCGCGCTGCGAGCATCCGGCGGGATGGCGAAACGGCACCCGAGCATCGGGCCCGTGAGGTTGACCGCCATCACCCGGTCCCAGGTGGCGAGATCCATGGTCACGACGTCTTGGTCGACACGGTTCTGATCGAGGGCGGCCGCGTTGTTGTGCAGGACGTCGAGCCCGCCGTAAGCCTGCACGGTGTCCGCGACCATCGCTTCGACTGCCGCGGGGTCGCCGACATCGGCGATCTGCGCCGCGCGCGGTACCTCCCGCGGCCTCGATCTCGGCAACCACCTTGCTCGCTGCCGGTTCGGCGATGTCGGCCACCGTGACCTGCGCACCTTCGGAGGCGAGCAGGAGCGCCGTCGCCCGCCCGATGCCCGAGCCGCCTCCCGTGACGATCGCGACCTTCCCGGAGAATCTGTTCACCAGCGTGTCGGCCTCAGTCGATCAGCTCGTACTCGGCGGGATCGGGCGAGAGCGTCCGCTGCCAGTACTCGAGCAGCGTGAACGGCCAGTTCTGGGAAACGTGTCCGTGCTCGTTCTTGTACCAACTGCTCACGTCGGACCATCCCCACGCCATGACGGCGTTCTCGGCGTCGACACGCTCGTTGAACTCGTCGTGCACGTCCTTGCGCACATCGAGCGCGGCGTGGTCCCCCTGGAACACCAGTCTGAGCAATCCGAGGATGTAGCGAACACCGCACTCCGAGAAGTAGATGATGCTGCCGTTGATCACGATGTTGGTGTTCGGGCCGTAGAGGCAGAAGAGGTTCGGGAATCCGGGAATCGTCACGCCGAGGTACGCGCGTGCGTCGCCCTTCCAGTGCTCGTGCAGATCGACACCGTCGCGGCCGGTGACCTGCATCGGCGTGAGGAACTTCGACGCCTGGAATCCTGTGCCGTAGATGATCACGTCGACGTCGTGGGCGACGCCGTCGTCGGTCACGATCGCCGGTCGGCGTGATCTCGCGGATCGGGGTGGTGACGAGCTGCACGTTGGCGCGGTGCAACGCACCTGCCCAGACGCCGTTGTCCCGCAGCAGGCGCTTCGCCCCGGGGGGATACGTCGGGCACGACCTGTTCGAGGAGATCCGGTCGGTGCTGCGAAATGCTCGGTGAGGTAGTCGGTCAAGAGCTGACGGAGGATGTCGTTGAACAACCCGACGGCCCGGTCCTTGGGCTCCCAGTCAGGGTCCACCCGCACGCCCGCGAGCACGCCGTCGCCCATCTTCCAAAAGATGAGGAAGCGATTCCATTCGCTGTACGAGGGCACGTGGGAGTACAGCCATTGCAGACCCGCCTCGACGGGCGCGTGGTAGTTGTCGGTCGGGCCGAGCCACGGTGGCGTCCGTTGGAACACCACCAGTTCACCGACGCGGCCCGCGATCTCGGGGATGAATTGGACAGCGCTCGCGCCGGTCCCGATCACCGCGACGCGCTTGTTCCGCAGATCGATCGAGTGGTCCCAGCGAGCCGAGTGGAAGGCGGGCCCCGCGAAGGAGTCGCGTCCGGCGATGTCGGGGTACCGCGGTCGGTTGAGCTGGCCCACCGCGCTGATGACGGCGTTGGCGACGATGCTCTCCTCGCGTCCGTCGCGACCGCGCACCACCACGGTCCAGGTTCGGTCGGTTTCCGACCAAGCCGCGGAGCGCACCTCGGTCGAGAACCGCACGTTGTCCCGTAGACCGAACGCGTCGGCGCAGCGGCGGAAGTAGTCGAGCAGCACGTCCTGGGTCGAGAAATGGAACGGCCAGTCGTGCCGCTGCGCGAACGAGAAGCTGTAGTTGTGGTTGGGGTTGTCGACGCGGCAACCCGGATACGTGTTCTCGAGCCAGGTGCCTCCGACGTCGTCGTTCTTTTCCACGATGACGAACGGGATACCGGCCTGCCGGAGCCGGTGACCCGCGAGCGAGCCCCGACATGCCCGCGCCGATGATGAGCACTTCGAAGTGCACGTCGGGCGCGATGTCGGCCTTGCCCCAGCCCGGTCGCGTCGATCCTCGCCGCGTACCGCGAGCTCTTCTTCGAGCAGCGGTAGGTACTCCGCCATGTCGGGACCGCCCCCGACGGCATATTCCATGATCTGCAGCGTCTCCGCCTCCGAAGGGGGCGGGGCCGGACGACACCCGCCGTCGCGGAACCGGACCAGGGTCTGCAGCGCGAGCTCACGGGCCTCGGCCTGCTGGGAGTCGGTGAGTCCGCCCTGGGGCATTCCGAGACCGATCGCCTCGGGGCGCAGGTCATCTCGAAGCAGGGACATGTCGCCGGTGAGGTACGCGAGCGCCGGCAACAGGGGCGGTACCTCGGCGTCGGCCAGATACGCGCGGATCTCCTCGTCGGACTCGACGATCGGCTCGATTTCACCGACGAAGGGGCTGGACGAGAATCGGGTGTCGCTCACGCCCCCATCTTGGCACCGGAGCCGCCGCGATACCCGTGGGCCGCAAACACGGAGATCGCGGAGTGCGCCGGATCGCGTGGTACAAGGTCGTATGGCCATTGCATCCACGAACCCGGCGACCGGCGAGATCGAAAAGACCTTCGAGGCGCTGACCGATGCCGAGGTCGACGAGCGCATCGCCCGGGCGGCAGCTTCCGCCGTCGAGTACCGGCGGACCGGCTTCGCGGATCGGGCCCGGTGGATGAACGCCGCCGCCGACCGGTTCGAGCGCGCGGCGGAGGAGATCGCCCGGGTCATGACGGCCGAGATGGGCAAGACCATCGTCGCCGCGCGCGCCGAGGTGTCGAAGTGCGCCAAGGGCTGTCGCTTCTACGCGGCCCACGCCGAGGCGATGCTGGCCGACGAACCGGCCGACGCCGGCGCGGTCGGAGCTTCCCGCGCCTATGTGCGGTACGAGCCCCTTGGACCCGTGCTCGCGGTCATGCCGTGGAACTTCCCGCTGTGGCAGGTCATCCGATTCGCGGCGCCGGCGTTGATGGCGGGCAACGTCGGGCTGTTGAAACACGCGTCGAACGTCCCGCAGACCGCGTTGTTGATCGAGGACACCTTATGCCGGGCCGGCTTCCCCGACGGCGCGTTCCAGACCCTGCTCATCGGTGCGCCCGCGGTTGAGCGCATTCTTCGCGATCCGCGCGTGCGCGCGGCAACGCTCACCGGTAGCACGCCCGCGGGCCGTTCGATCGGAAGCGTCGCAGGTGACCGGCTCAAGCCGGTCGTGCTCGAGCTCGGTGGCAGCGACCCGTTCGTCGTGATGCCGTCGGCCGACATCGACAAGGCGGCGCAGGTCGCGGTGACCGCGCGGATCCAGAACAACGGTCAGAGTTGCATAGCGGCCAAGCGATTCATCGTGCACGTCGACGTCGCCGACGCGTTCGAGGAGAAATTCGTGCAGCGGATGCAGTCACTGCGCGTCGGCGACCCGATGGACGAGACGACCGACATCGGTCCCCTCGCGAACGAACAGGGTCTTTCCGACGTCGAGACGGTCGTGGAAGACGCGCGCGCCCGGGGCGCCCGGGTTCTGTGTGGTGGCCGCCGCCTCGATCGCTCGGGATGGTTCTATCCGCCGACCGTCGTGACCGACATCACCCCGCAGATGCGCATCTTCCACGAGGAGATCTTCGGCCCCGTGGCCCAGTTGTTCCGTGTGCGTGACGCGGCGGGCGCGGTCGAGCTGGCCAACGCCACCGTGTTCGGTCTCGGATCGAACATCTGGTCGAACGACGCGGCCGAACAGTCGTACTTCGTCGAGGCGCTCGACGCAGGCGGGGTATTCGTGAACGGGATGACCACGTCGTACCCTGAGCTCCCGTTCGGGGGAGTGAAGGAGTCGGGTTTCGGACGCGAACTCTCCTCTCAGGGAATACGCGCCTTTTGCAATGTGAAGACCGTCTGGATCGCCTGATCGGGAATGAATTCGGCAGGGGAGGCGTCGAACACCGGCATAGGCTGAAGAGGTCATGAAGAGGCGCGCTTGCGATCGGAACTGAAGAACCCCGAGATCGCGCATCGCCGGCGGTGGTTGACCCTCGCCGTGTTGTGCGTCAGCTTGATGGTGATCGGGCTCGACAACACCATCTTGAACGTGGCGCTGCCGACGCTCGCGCACACCAAGAGCACGGGCGGCCTCGGCGCCTCCGGCAGCGCGTTGCAGTGGATCGTCGATTCGTACACGTTGGTCTTCGCCGGCCTGCTGCTGACCATGGGCAGCCTGGGTGACCGGTTCGGGCGGTACAAGTTCCTCACCTTCGGACTTGTCGTCTTCGGCAGCGGGTCGGTGCTGTCGGCGTTCGCGCCCTCGGCGGGGGTGCTGATCGCCACCCGCTCGCTGATGGGCATCGGCGGCGCGTGCATCATGCCCGGCACCCTCTCGATCCTCTCGAACGTCTTCCGCACCCCGACCGAGCGGGCGCGAGCGATCGGTGTGTGGGCCGGGGTGTCCGCGCTGGGTGTGGGCATCGGTCCTGTCGCCGGTGGCGCGTTACTGACGCACTTCTGGTGGGGATCGGTGTTCCTGGTCAACGTGCCGATCGTGATCACGGCGCTGGTCCTCGGCTTCTTCTTCGTGCCGGACTCCGCCGACAAGACGACTCCGAGACTCGACCCGATCGGTGCGGGTTTGTCGATCATCAGCCTCGGTGCGCTGCTCTGGGCGATCATCGAAGCTCCGAGTCACGGCTGGACCTCGCCCGAGATCCTCGCCGGCTTCGTTGTCGGGCTGATCCTGCTCTCGAGCTTCTTCGTGTGGGAGTTGAAGTCGTCGAGCCCGATGCTGGACATGCACTTCTTCCAGAACGCTCGATTCTCGGCGGCGAGCGGCGCAATCATGCTCGTGTTCCTCGCGCTCTTCGGAACGATCTTCTTGCTGACGCAATACCTCCAGTCGGTGCTCGGCTACTCGACCTTGAAGGCGGGCGCCATCCTGATCCCGAATTCGGCCGCGCTGATGCTCTTCGCCTTTGTCAGCCCGCGCTGGGTCGTACGCTTCGGGAACAAGGTCGTGGTCGCGGTCGGCTTGTCCCTCGTGGCCGTGTCGCTCGTCGGGTTCGTCACCCTCGACGTAGGGTCGAGCGCACTGCACGTGATCCTGGTGTCGGTGGTCATGGGCGTGGGCATGGGCAACGTCATGTCGCCGGCGACGGAGTCGATCATGGGCTCGCTCCCACGCGAGAAGGCCGGTGTCGGTTCGGCAATGAACGACACCACCCGCCAGGTCGGTGGCGCCATCGGCGTCGCGGTGCTCGGTTCGATCCTGTCGTCGCGTTACGGACCGAGCCTTGCTTCGCGGCTCACGGGCAAGGTCCCCGCGTCGATCGTGACGGCGGCCCGAGACTCCGTCGGTCGGGCCGCCGACGTCGCGGGCTCTCCCGGCGGCGCGCGTTACCGCACCGAAATCATCTCCGCGGCTCATCAGAGCTTCGTCGGGGGATTGCACCTCGCATCGATCGTCGGCGCGGTCATTGTGTCGATTGCCGCCGCCGGTGTGCTGATCTGGCTCCCGGCCCGGGCCACAGACGACGGCGACGACGCGCAGCCGCCCGTTCCCGAACCGGTTCCGATCGGTGCGTCCTCCCGGGCGAACCCGAGCGACCTCGCGGTCGCGTTCGACGCAGACTGACCTGCAGATGGGGCAGAGGGGTATGCCCGCCGTGCGCCGTTCGGGCATCGGGTGGTGCCTCACGTTGACCGTCGTGTTGGCGGTCGCGACGTGGGGCGATGTGGCCTCGGCCACCGCGAGTCGTCCGAGCCCGATCAACCCGAACAACCGCCCGACGCCGCTCGGGGGCACTGTGAACGGTGTGGTGCCGGCGTCACGACTCGTCAACGTCGCCGCGCACTGCGCCGCCGCGCGCGAGGCCGGCCCGAGTCTGGCCCGCATCTTCGCGATGGCGCGCGAGCTCGGCGACGCACTCGGCGCCGACCAGTGTTACCGACCGCTTTCCGACGAGGTGAAGTTCGCGAACCAGGCCAACCAACCCGGCAACAACCCCGCGTGCGTCGCGACCGTGGGGACCGCCGCGAACGGGACCCCGGTCGGACACTCGTACCACGGGTGGGGGAAAGCGGTCGACCTCACCGACGCCGGCGCGTCGCTCACGTTCGGGAGCCCCGGATACGCGATCATGAAACGCATCGCCGGGTCGCTGGGCTGGAATCACCCTGCGTTCGCAGAGCCGGGCGGGAGTAGTTGCCCGGAGCCCTGGCACTGGGAGTGGGTGGGCGACGGCGGCAACCTGGGCGCGGCGACCGTCGTCGGCGACGCGGTCGGATTGGTGCCCAGCGCCGACGACAAGGGTTACGCCACCGTCGATGGTCTCGGAGGACTGACGGTCGCCGGCGATTTCGTGCAACGGGGCTCGACCGCGACGACGCCCGTCAACTGGGTGATGGTCGGCGCCGCGGTCACGCACGATCGCGCCGGATACTGGATGGTCGGCGCCGACGGCGGGGTGTTCAGTTTCGGCGACGCGCGCTTCTACGGGTCGACGGGCAATCTTCGTCTCGCCCAGCCCGTGAACGCGATCGCGCCGACGCCGACCGGACACGGCTACTGGTTGCTCGGTTGGGACGGCGGGGTGTTCAGTTTCGGCGACGCGCGCTTCTACGGCTCGACGGGCGCGATCCACCTCAACTCACCGGTCGACGGCATGGCGCCGACGGTGAGCGGGAAGGGCTACTGGCTCGTCGCGAGCGATGGTGGCGTGTTCAGCTTCGGCGACACGCGCTTCTACGGGTCGACGGGCGCGATCCACCTGAACTCGCCGATCGTCGGCATGGCGCCGACGCCGACGGGCAAGGGGTACTGGTTGGTCGCGGCGGACGGCGGCGTGTTCACGTTCGGGGATGCGCACTTCGCCGGCTCGCTCGGCACCTTCCACGTGCCGTCTCCCGCGGTCGCGATCGTGCCGACGCGTACCGGCAACGGCTACTGGATCCAGTTGGCCGATCGCGAAGTCTTCGCGTTCGGAGACGCTCCGACCCTCGGCACCCCGGCGAGGGGCTAGCGAGTGACGGCGCCGGCGTTCCGTACGATCGGGAGCCGGCGAGGGCCGTGCTCGAAGTACGTCGGTACCTGCTCGAACACGAACCCCGGTTCGAATTCCAACTCACCCGGTGCGAAGTGATCGAGCACCGCGTTCACTCCGATCCTCGCGACCGCGCGGCGAGTGTCGCGCCCGGGCATACGTGCGTGCCGTAGCCGAACGTGAGGTGCTGGTCCGCGTTGGTCCGGCCGGCGCGGAACTCGTCGGCGTCGGCGAATATCCGTTCGTCACGATTTGCGGACGCGGTGCCTACGATGACGCGCTCGCCGGAATGCACTGGACAACCGCCGATCTCGGTGTCGCGTACGCATCCGCGCGCCAGGAACAAGATGGGGGGGGCGAGGCGCAGACTCTCTTCGATCGTGGTCGCCAGGACGGTGCGATCGGAACGCAGCGACCGTTCGAGGCCCGGATCGGACACGATCTCGTAGAGCAGGTTCCCGAGGAGTTGGCTCGTCGTGGTGAGCCCACCGGTGATGAGGTTGCGCACCAGTGCCCGGAGCTGCTGGGGCGGGAGCGGTTCTTCGTCGACCTGTAGCCGAATCAGGCGAGCGAGCACGTCGTCGCGCTCGTCGCCGGCATCGAGCTGGGTCGACCGCTCCGCGATGCGGGCGTCGATGTAGCCCGCGAAATCGGGGAACGCGGCCGCGAACCCGACGCCGCGTTCGGTGCGATTGAGCGCAGGAAACGTGCTCTCCATGAGCTCCTTCGCCCACCGCGCGAGCTGATCGGAGTCGGCGGGGTCGAAGCCGAGGAGGTACACGGTCACCCGGTTCGGCAGCACGCCGGTGTACGACGCGACGAGATCGAAGCGGTCGGGCGCGAGCGAGTCGAGGAGCTCGCTCGCGGTGAACTCGATGAAGGGCTCCGCTGCGTGCACGACCTTGGGTGTCATCGCGGTGACCATCACTCTGCGCACCGCGGTGTGGCGAGGAGGATCGAGTTCGCCGAGCAGCCGATCGCCGCTCGGGATGTCGACGCCCGGAGCCTTCAACCCGGATGCATTCGAGAACGTCTCGGTGTCGCGCAAGACCGCTCGGGACTCGTCGTAGCGCGTGACGTAGCGCATATCCCCGGCGATGGTCACGACCGGGCCCTCGTCGCGGAGCTGTTCGAGCAGCTCCCAGGCGTCGCGCGATCGGGTCGCGTCGAAAGGATCGAACACCACCGCATGTTACCGAGCAGGTCGCCGCGCCCGGGTCGGACGCGGCCAACCCGACTTGACGGCGGGACCGAGATACGGTGCGCGCATGGTTGACGACAGTGACCTGGCCGGACTCGATCCCTATGACCTGATGGGGGCTGAAGCAACCCGGCTGGACCGGTTCCTCGCGCGCATCGACGGTCCGGGCTGGGACGTCCCGACGCGATGTGCAGCGTGGAACACGCGTGATCTCCTCGCCCATCTCGCCGCGAGTGAGGACTACAACCAGGCGTGTCTCGGTGGCCGCGTGCAGGAATTCCTGGCCGAGATCGGCGCGAAGGGAGCGGTCGACCTCGCGTCGGCGAACGAGATCGGCATACGCGAGCTCGACGATCGCACACCGGCCCAGATCCTCGAGATGTGGCGGGATCGCAGCGCCGAGACCCGGGAGTCCCTGCGCCGCGCGCGACGGCGGCGACATCGACAGCAGCGTCGGTCCGTACCCCGTCCGGTGGCAGGCCTTCCACCTTGCGTTCGAGCTCGCGACGCACGCGGACGACCTCGGTGTTCCCGTGTCAACGAGCGAAGCAGCCGGTC
Organism: uncultured Actinomycetes bacterium; assembly: GCA_963784845.1. Taxonomy (GTDB): domain Bacteria; phylum Actinomycetota; class Acidimicrobiia; order IMCC26256; family PALSA-610; genus PALSA-610. The sequence continues at coordinate 1,352,964 of CAWASN010000007.1, forward strand.
GTGTCGAATGGCAGGCGCGCGTCGGACGGTTCGCGATCAAGGAGTTGAAGCCTGATCTCACGATCGTGGCCGACGCGGGGACGACTCACGTGACGGGGGAAGGCATCGACGTGGAGCTGGCCGATGATCAGTTCGTGTTGGCAGTGGCGGCGCGGCTTCCCGAAGGATCCGACATCGACGACGAGGTAGCAGCGACATTGGCGGCGACACCGTGACGGACCCCGTTTCGACGCCCGCGCCGGTAGACCTGCGCGACACGCGCATTCTCATCACCGGCGCGACGGGACAGGTCGCGCTCCCGCTCGCGCTCGGTCTTGCCACCGGGAACCACGTGATCGCGCTCGCGCGCTTCAAGGACACGGCCTGCGCGCTCGGCTCGAGTCCGCAGGCGTGGAGTGCATCGCTGTCGACCTTGCGCGCGGTTCGTTCGACGCCGTGCCCCGCGACGTCGACTACGTGTGCAACTTCGGTGTCGTGAAGAGCAACAGATGGAATGTCGACATCGCCGGGAACGCCGAAGCCGTCGGTCTGCTCATGGCCCACTGCAAGGACGCGCGAGCGTTCCTGCATTGCTCGTCGACAGGTGTCTACGAAGCTGCCGGCGGTACCCCGCAGCTCGAGACGGATCCGCTCGGTGACAACCACCGCGTGATGATGCCGACCTACAGCATCTCGAAGATTGCCGCCGAAGCCGTGGTGCGCACGACGTGCCGGATCTTCGACGTTCCGACCACGATCGCGCGGCTCAACGTTCCCTACGGCGACGGTGGCGGGTGGCCGGCGTTCCATCTCGCGCTCATGCGGGCGGGCATTCCCGTGCCGGTGCACCCGGACGGGCCCAGCCGCTTCAACCCGATCCACGACGACGACATCCTCGCGACGTTGCCCGCGTTGCTCGGCGCGGCTTCGATTCCGGCGACGATCGTCAACTGGGGCGGCGACGACGAGACGAGTATCGAAGCGTGGTGCGAGTACATGGGTCGGCTCGTGGGGGTCGAACCGCAGTTCGAACATACGACGAATACCATCGGCGGTATCCCGACCGACAACACCCTGCGTCGTGCGCTCGCCGGACCGACGTCGGTCGGGTGGAGAGAGGGAATACGCCGCATGGTCGCCGCTCAGAGCACGGGCTCGGGCGCGGTGGACGATGCCGGGACGTAGTTCCCGCCGGTACGCCGGCACCTGCTATCGGCGGGTCACAGGGATCCGTTGTCGCGGAGACAGACGCGCGCAGGTCGCGGTGCGCGGGCGGAGAAGGGTGCTGTCTCGGCAACTAGCGTCGCCCGTCGGGCGTCGAGCGCGTCGAGCGCGTCGTCGAGCGCGACAAGGGGAGCAGGAGCGTGGAAGCACTGGATCTGACGGGAGTGAGCAGGGTCCTCGCGGTGGTGGCCCATCCCGACGACATCGATTTCGGGTGGGCGGGCTCGGTCGCGGTGATGACCGACGCCGGCATCGACGTCGTGTACTGCCTCGTCACCGACGGAGACGCGGGCGGAGCGGAGAGCGGCATGCCAAGAGAGGAGATGGCGCCGCTTCGCCGGGAGGAGCAGCGCGCCGCGGCCGCGATCGTCGGCGTCCACGAGCTGCACTTCCTCGGCTACCCCGACGGCCGCGTCGAGCCCACACTCGAGCTGCGCTGCGACATCACTCGCGTGATCCGCACCGTGCGACCCGATCGAGTCATGACCCAATCACCCGAACGGGTATACGACCGGATCTACGCGAGTCATCCCGATCATCTCGCCGCGGGCGAGGCGGCGATCTGTGCCGTCTATCCCGACGCCCGCAACCGGTGGGCCCACCCCGAGCTCGCAGCCGAGGGCCTCGAACCGTGGACCGTGCCGGCGCTGTGGATCGGGATCGGGAACACCGAGCCGACTCACTACGTCGACATCACGACCACTGTCGACCGCAAGATCGCCGCGCTGATGTCGCACAAGAGTCAGCTTCCCGATGCGGACGCAACCGAGACGATGGTGCGAAGCTGGACGAGCGCCACCGCGCAGATGATCGGCCTTCCGGACGGGCGCGCCGCCGAAACCCTGAGAGTGGTGAACACGCAATGACGCACGACGAGGTGACCCCACCGACCACGACCGGGCCGGAGGTTGCGCATCCATTGGAAATGCTCACCGCGGCCGAGGTCACGCGCGCGGCCTCGGTGTTGCGGGACAGCGGCCGTGTGCCGGAAGGCTCGCTGTTTGCGAGCATTGTCTTGCACGAGCCGGCCAAGGACGACTTGGCCCGATGGTCGCCGGGAGACCGCGTCGAGCGCCGCGTGCGCGCGGTTCTCGTGACGGGCCCGGGGTCCGGTGTCGTCGAGGCGATCATCGACGTAGGTTCCGGCGTGATCGACGAATGGAGAGAGCTGGCCGACGTCCGCGCCGCGCTCTTGATGCACGAGGCCGCTCAGGCGATCGGCACCATCCGGTCGAACCCCGAGTACCTCGCCGCACTCGCGCGACGCGGCATCACGCCAGACATGATCGATCAGGTGCAGATCGACCCCTGGCCCGCCGGGGTGTTCGGTTACGAGTGCGAAGAGGGCAGGCGCATCTCGCGGTGTATCTCGTTCCTGCGCGAAAGCCAGACGGACAACGGTTACGCGCGCCCGATCGAAGGCCTCATCGTGCACTTCGACAACGGCCGCAACGAGGTGCTCGAGGTCAACGATCACGGCGTGACCTCGATGCCGCCGAACCGGGCGAGCTACCTCGTCGCCGATCAGCCCCGGATGCGCACCGACCTGAAACCGATCTCCATCACCCAGCCCGAAGGCCCGAGCTTCACGGTCGAGGGCAACCTCGTGCAGTGGCAGAAGTGGCAATTCCGGGTCTCGTTCGATCCCTTCGAAGGGCTCGTGCTCCACCAGGTCGGCTACAACGACGACGACGGCCGGCTGCGTCCGATCCTCCATCGAGCGTCGATCAGCGAGATGGTCGTTCCGTACGGCGACCCCGGCCCGCTCCACGGCTGGAAGAACGCCTTCGACGCGGGGGAGTGGGGGCTGGGCCGGATGACCCAGCCACTCACGCTCGGATGCGACTGCGTCGGCGAGATCTACTACTTCGATGCCACGCTCGCGACCGAGCACGGCAAACCCTGGGTGATCGACAACGCGATCTGCATGCACGAAGAGGATTACGGGATCCTCTGGAAGCACGTCGACCTCTGGGGAGGAACGAGCGAGGTACGGCGTAGCCGTCGCCTGGTGGTCAGCTTCATTTCAACTGTCGGCAACTACGAGTACGGCTTCTTCTGGTACTTCTACCTCGATGGCAACATCCAGTTGGAGGTCAAGCTCACGGGTATCGTGTCGCCGATGGCGATCGAGCCCGGCGCGGCTCCGGCGTACGCGAACGTGATCGCGGACGGCATCGCCGCCCCGCATCACCAGCACTTGTTCAACGTGCGCCTTGATTTCGACATCGACGGCGAGACGAACGAGATCTACGAAGTCGACGCCGAACGCATGCCGCCGGGACCGGACAATCCCTGGTCGAATGCGTTCCGCGCGAAGTTGACGCGGCTCGAGAGCGAGCTCGGCGCGCAACGCGAGGTCGACGCGTCGGTGTCTCGCACGTGGCGGATCGTGAACCCGTCGGCGCGCGAACGGACTCGGGCAACCGACCGCGTACAAGCTCGTGCCGACCATGTCGACACCGACGATGCTCGCGCATCCCGACTCCTCCGTCGGCAAGCGTGCGGCGTTCGCGCAGCACAACCTGTGGGTCACGCCGTTCGCGGCGGACGAACGGCGGGCTGCGGGTGAGTACCCGAACCAGCATCCGGGCGACGACGGACTTCCGCGCTGGACCGCGCAGGACCGCCCCGTCGCGGGCACCGACATCGTCGTCTGGTACTCGTTCGGGGTCACGCACTTCGTCCGCCCCGAGGATTGGCCGGTCATGCCGGTCGAATACACCGGCTTCATGTTGACACCGTTCGGGTTCTTCGACCGCAACCCCGCGCTCGACGTGCCACCGACCGAGAGCGGGCACTGCCACTCGTGACGAGCGTCCTCGTAACCAACGACGACGGAATCGAGTCCGCCGGGCTCCACGTTCTTGCGGCGGCACTCGAGCGGGCCGGCTGTGACGTGCTCGTCGTCGCGCCCGACCGTGATCGCAGCGGCATCGGTGCCGCGATCGGACTCGTCCACGCCGACGAGCACCTCGACGTGAAGAAGGTCCGGATACCCGGGTGCCCGGCAGTTCCCGCGTACGCGATCGACGGACCCCCCGGCCTGTGTGTGTGCGCGGGACGCCTCGGCGCGTTCGGCGACCCGCCGGACATCGTGGTGTCGGGCGTGAATCCCGGCTGCAACACGGGCCGGGCGATCTTGCATTCGGGCACGGTCGGGGCCGCGCTCACGGCTCAGAGCTTCGGCTGTTCCGCGTTGGCCGTCAGCGTCGACGTCGGTGACGAGTGGCATTTCGACACGGCGGCTCGGATCGCCGTCGATGTCCTGCCCATGTTGCTCGCCGCCCCGGCGCGTAGCGTCCTCAACCTCAACGTGCCGTCTCGCGCGTACGCCGATGTGCTCGGTATCCGCTGGGCCCGACTCGCGGCCTTCGGTTCGGTGCGCGCCGCGCTGGTCGAGTCCGGCGCCGGCGGGCTCCAGTTCGAGCTCCGCGCGACCGGTGTCCGCCGCGCCGGCAGATTCCGATCAGGGCCTCGTGGACGCGGGCTTCGCCGCGCTCACGACGATTGTCGGTGTCGCAGAAGCGTGGCCGATCGAGCTCGCGGGTGGCGAAGGCGGCTCCGGGTCGTCGGAGGTCGTGCTGGACGGGAGCGTCGTGCCCGGCGCGACCGTCGAGTCCGTCCACGCGGTGCCCGATGCGTCGGCACCTCGATCGCTGCACCGCCCGCTCCACACAGGACCCGCCGCCCGATGAGCAACGCCCCTTCGACCGGTCGCGCGCTCGAAAATTTGCGCGACGGGTGAAGATTGCATCGTAGCGTCGCGGCCATGCCGATCACGCCCGACGACAAGGATTGGACGTGGGTGCTGGAGCGACAGTGCCCGGAGTGCGGCTTCGTTGCCGACGAGGTCGGACGCGACGAGATCGGTCGAAGGATCCGCGAGAACGCGGCGGCATGGCCCGCGGTGCTCGCCCACGCCGACACCGCGGTCCGTCCGGACGACCACACCTGGTCGCCGCTCGAATACGGCTGTCACGTACGCGACGTGTACCGCATCTGCGCCGTGCGTCTCGAGCGGATGCTCACCGGCGACGACCCGACGTTCGCGAACTGGGATCAGGATCGCACCGCCGTCGACGACGACTACGCGTCGCAGGATCCCACTCGGGTCGCGGGCGAGATCGCTGATTCGGCGACACACATCGCCGATCGGTTCGACGCCCTGACCGACGACCAGTGGATCCGATCGGGTACCCGAAGCGACGGCGCCCACTTCACCGTTGCATCGTTCGGCCGGTACGTGGTCCATGATCCCGTCCACCATCTCGTGGACGTCGGCGCCGCCGTACCGGGTATCCGGCGTCGCCGCGCATGACACGGACCCGCGCAATGCGGGATGCTGGGGGCATGGGAAGATGGACACGCGAAGAGCTGCAACAGGCGCACGACAAGTATCGGGCAGTCGCGCAGGAGGCCGGCCGCACGAACGACTGGCGTGCGTGGGCCGATACCTTCACCGAGGACGCCAGCTACATCGAGCACCACTACGGCACGATGCGGGGTCGAGAGGCGATCTACGAATGGATCTCCAAGACGATGGCCGAGTGGCCGAACTCCGAGATGAAGGAGTTCCCGCACGACTGGTGCGTCTGCGACGAGGAGCGCGGCTGGTGGATCTGCCAGATCGAGAACCGTTTCCGGGACCCGGGTGACGGCGAGGTCTACCAGGCGTACAACCTCACGGTGCTGAAGTATGCGGGGAACATGCAGTTCTCTTCGGAGGAGGACGCGTACAACCCGGCGAACTTCGCCCCGGTCGTGAAGGCGTGGATCGAAGCGGAGCGCAAGGCGAACAAGACCTGATCAAGGGCGATCGTGACGCCGGCCGGGACGGTTCGGATCGCCTGGTACCATGACAGGTCGCGCGGCGTCGGGATGCGCGGTTTCCCGGGCCGACATTCGATCCACAATGGAGTGGCATGGCGTTCAAAGTCGGTGACCGGGTCGTGTACCCCCATCACGGTGCGGCCGTGATCGAGCGCAAGGAGATGCGGGAGGCGTTCGGCGAGAAGACCGAATACCTCGTCCTGCGGGTCGCCAATGGCGATCTCACCCTTGCGGTGCCGTCGAACAAGGCCGAGGACGTCGGTATGCGCCCGCCGATCTCGGTCGAGGACATCGACGATCTCTTTCAGCTGCTCTCCAAGAAGGACGTACGAGAGCCCACCAACTGGAGCCGGCGCTTCAAGAACCACCAGGAGAAGCTGAAGAGCGGTGACGTGTACCAGGTTGCCGAGGTCGTACGGAATCTTGCGCTGCGCGAAGTCACCAAGGGCCTGTCCGCCGGCGAGAAGGCGATGCTCGTACGCGCTCGTGGGATCCTGGTCTCGGAGCTGAGCTTCGCGCTGAATGTCTCCGAAGAAGAGGCACTCGCCAAGCTCGAGCAACAGCTCGCCTAACGACCCCCGGGGAGTTCCGAGTCAGCGATCGAGCACCGTCACGCACTCGACGTGCGGCGTGTGCGCGAAGAGGTCGACAAGCGTCACCGAGGTGAGCTTGTAGTCGGCACCCGTGAGGAGAGCGACGTCGCGCGCGAGCGAGGCCGCGTCGCACGAGACGAGTACGACGCGCTCGGGCTCGCACGCCAGGACCGTGCGAGCACCGTCGCGCCCCAGTCCGGCCCGGCTCGGGTCGGCGATGACGACGTCGACCTTGGCCCCCTTCCACTTACCGACGTCGGCGCGCACGACCCGTCCCGGACGATCGGCCAGGTTGTACTTGGCATCGGACACCGCCGCCCGTCCGCGTTCGACCGCGACGACTCGCTTCGGCCTGTCGGCCGTGATGGCGAAAAGGCCGACGCCGCAGTAGAGGTCGGCAAGCACGCGTTCGGGACCGGTCGCCTCGCGCACGAGTCGTACGAGGGCTTCGGCCCCGTCCGTCCGGCTCTGGAAGAACGAGTTGATCGAGACACGCAGTGTGTGGCCATCGATCACCTCGTGCACGTGCGCCGATTTTCCGCGCATCACATCGGGTGGAAGGTCGAGAATCGTCTCCGCGGGCTCGGCGAGCGCGGCGCGTTCCCCGGTCCCGAGTCCGACGCGCAAGGTCACCTCCGATGCGCGGCCGAAGTCGCCATCGCGCAGTAGCTCGTCGATCAACGGATGCGCGACGAGACACGCATTGACGAGCACCGGATCGTGGGAGGCGTGCTTGCGGAACGCCGCCCTGCCGCCGACGATCAGCGCGCGCACGGTCGTGCGGAAGCCGTCGGTAGGAAGCAACACGGGCTCGAGGAGGGGTGGCTCGTCGATGTGCGCAATACGGTTGAGCGCGTCTCGGATGATGTCGAGCTTCAGGCGAGGTTGGGTCTCGGTCGCGACGTGCTGCCACCCGCAGCCGCCGCATCCCTCGCGGGCGTGGGTGCACGGCGGGGTGACCCGCGCCGGCGAGGCGTCGATCACTTCGACGACGCGGCCCCGCAGATGGTCGGCGCGATCGGCTGTCACCTCGACGCGAACGCGCTCGCCCGGCAGCGCACCGTCGATCAAGGCGACGCGGCCGTCATCGACCCGGCCGAGAGCGTCGCCACCGGCAACCATGCGAGTCGCCGTCAGCTCCACCCGACCAGTCAAGCGCGAAATCTGCTTGACTCGGGCATCGTGAAGGCATTGCGGGTCAACGAGCTGGGCGAACCCGAGCGGGTCATGGTGCTCGAGGAGGTTCCCGTGCCCGTCGTGAGGCCCGGTGACGTTCGCCTGCGAGTCCGGGCGGCCGCCTTGAACTTCCCCGACGTCCTCCTGTGCCGGGGGGAGTACCAGGTGAAGCCCCCGGTGCCGTTCACTCCCGGCGCCGAGGTCGCGGGTGTGGTCGAGGAGCTGGGCGAGGGAGTCGAGGGCGTCGCGGTCGGCGATCGTGTGCTGGCGATCCCCAACTTCGGTGACGGCGGCTTCGCGGAGTCGACGACTGCCCCGGCCGCAGGGGTATTCCGCATTCCGGATTCGATGCCGTTCGCGTCGGCGGCCGTGCTCCACGTCGTCTACCAGACGGGTCACCTCGCGTTGCATCGGCGCGCGCGCATCCAGCCCGGGGAGACCCTGCTCGTGCACGCCGGCGCGGGCGGGGTCGGCAGCGCCGCGATCCAACTCGGGCTGGCCGCGAACGCGCGCGTGATCGCGACCGCCGGCGGGCCCGAGAAGGTCGAGGTCTGCCAGAAGCTGGGCGCGGAGCTCGCGCTCGACTATCGCGAACGGGATTTCGTCGACGCGGTGAAGGAGTTCACGGGGGGGCGTGGCGCCGACGTGATCTACGACCCGGTCGGCGGTGACACCTACGACCGTTCGACGAAGTGCATCGCGTTCGAGGGTCGCATCCTCATCATCGGCTTCACCGGTGGACGTTTCGCAGACGCGCGGACGAATCACGTGTTGATCAAGAACTACTCGGTCGTAGGCGTGCACTGGGCCCTCTACAACGTCCGGATCCCCCAGCTCGTCCGCGAGACGCACGACGAGCTCGTGCGCCTGTTCGAGGCGGGCCGGATCGATCCGTTGATCTCGGAGCGTGTCACGCTCGGTGGAGTCCCATCGGCGCTGGCGCGCCTCGGATCGCGCGGCACCTACGGAAAGATCGTCTGCGAGCTGTAGCTCGCGACTTCGGAGTCGCGCGGGCCGTGGAACCCGCGAACCGAGCCACGCCCCCGCTCGGTCAGTCGTCGTTGGTGATGACGCCGAAGCCGAGACCCCAGTAGCCGCCCATCTTGGCGTTGGTCGGGTTGTGGAACGATACGACGATCCACTCGTCGGGCTCGACGAGCGTGTCACCGTTGACGCTGATCGTCACCGTCTTGGTGGTCTCGCCGGGTGCGAACGTCACGGTCCCGCTCGCGGGTGTGTAGTCGGTCGCGGGGTCGGCTTGGATGTCCGACGCACCGTTGACGAACACGGTGTTCCACTGCACCGTGACGGTCTGACTCGAAGGGTACGAGAGCGTGACCGGGACCTCGAGGTCGACGGTCCCCGAGTTCCCCTCCACGACCGACGCACCACCGGGAACCACCGACGGCGGGGTGAAGTCGACGGTGACCGACAAGCCGGTTCCGGCGACGTCGCCGATGTCGCCGGCGCCGATCCAGCACGGGGTGGCCGGGTTGGTGCAGTCGACCTGCACCCCGAGATGCGGTACGTAGATCGAGCGGCGCACGACCAGCGAGTCGCTGAACCCGCCGTTGCTGTCGGCGGTGTCGGATGCATACACGCCGTCGGCGCAGTCGCTGGCGTCGTTCGTTGGGTCTCCGGCGCCCTGACAGAATCCGATGACGTGATCCGGTACCCATCCGGAACCCTCGATGGCGACGGTCTGCCCGTCGACGAGCGCGGTACTCGGTGTCACCTTGATCGACCCCGTGCCCGCAGCAGTCGCGGTCGAGGCTCCCGCCAACGTCGCGGCGGCCAGAACCACGACGACGGCGAGTCGCGCGCAGCCGTCCGGAGTCCCGAAATTGATGAGGCGGAGTCGTTCCTGTGCGATGCCGGCTCATCATGTGTGGACCTCTCCGGTGGCCGCACTCCGTGCACGATCAATCAGTTGACGCGCTCGATCATCGCGGCGGGCGCGCAGCCCGTCCAGAGCCATAGGTCACGAATGGCCGTCGGCGGGACGGGTCCGGACCAATCTGTTTGCCGCTCGGTTCCCGGACAGCGGGATCAGGCTGTCGCGGGGGCGTTCAGGCTGGTGCGAGACGATCGTGAAAGAACGTGAGCACCTGGTCGAGGGCTTCTTTGGTGGGGTGACCCGGCTCGTCGACGAGATGCTCGGTGACGACCGAGTGCGCCGACCTCGGGATGCCGTGGGCGTTGCCCTTGTGGCTCTCGATCTCGACGGTGACGACGCGATCGCCGAGAGCCTCGCGCAGGTGCGCAAACCGTTCGGGCGGAACGAAGAGATCGCCCGTGAAACGCAGGGCCAACACACACAGGTCTTGCCGCTCGGCCACACGCTCGAGGTCGGAGTCGGAGAGCCCGAGCGACCGTCGGCGCGCCTTGCCCACTGCAAACGGGAGCGACGGCTGACTGAGCACGGGTGCGAGCATCGTGTCGTCGACTGCCATGGCGAGCGCGAATCCGCCCGTGAAGCACATGCCGATCGCTCCGACCCCGGGGCCGCCGCACTGCTCGTGGAGATCGCGCGCGAGCACCCGCAACCAGTCGATGACGGGTGACGTGCGGTTCAGTGCCCACGTCGTGAACTCGCGCGACACGCAGCCCTCGCGCATCGAGTTCAAGACATAGCCGGCCGAGATCTCGCGGCCCGGCGTGCCGAACAGCACGGGCATCGCAACCGTGAACCCGGCATCGACCAGTCGTCGGGCGAAAGCGGCGACGTTCGGGGTGATGCCGGGCATCTCGCTGATGACCACGATCCCCGGACCGGCCCCGGCCCGGTACACCGTGCGCGTCGATCCGTCGGCGGTGAACTCGGTCTCGGTGAAGGCGTCGAGCGCATCGGTCATGGACCGAGGTTAGAACCGGCCGAGCTCCTCGCGCAGCGGTCCGAGGCCCATGCTGCCGAGATCGAGCGCGTACGTGTGGAACTCCTTGAGGTCGAAGCCGGCGCCCTTGCGCCGCTTCGCATCGGCGCGCGACTCGAGCCACACCCGCTCACCGACCTTGTAACTGATCGCCTGTCCCGGCCAACCGAGATAGCGGTCGACCTCGCTGCGCATGAACACCTCGGGAAAGCGGCTGCGTCCGATCACGAACGGCAGCGCCAGCTCGGCCGTCCACGTCTCGCCTGCGTGCGGTTCGCCGGCGATGATCGGAAGCTCGAGGTGCATGCCGATGTCGACCACGACACGTACCGCGCGCATGGCCTGTGCCGCGAGCATCCCCATCTCGAACCCCGGATCTTCGAGGTAGCCGAGCTCACCCATGAGGCGCTCCGCGTACAGGGCCCAACCCTCGCCGTGCCCGGAGACGAAGCCGAACAGTCGTTGAAAGCGCGACAGCTTGTCGGCCATGTACACGACCTGGGCGACCTGCAAGTGATGGCCGGGAACGGCTTCGTGGTAACAGGTGCTCACCTCCTTCCACAGGGGAAAGCGCGTTTGGCCCATGGTCGGGTACCAGGTGCGGCCGGGACGGGAGAAATCCTCGGTCGGCCCCGTGTAGTACATCGCCGCCGCCCCGCCGGGCGGCGCGATCATCGCCTCGCAGCGCTGAAGGGGCAGCGCGATGTCGAAGTGGGTGCCGTTGAGGTCGGAGATCGTGTGATCGATGAGCTCCTGGTTCCAGCGCCGGAACTCGTCGACTCCTTCGACAGCGCGCGTCTCGTCCGCGTCGAGGTGCTCGATCACCTCGTCGATCGACGCGCCCGGAAGGATGCGTTCCGCTACCCGGCGCATCGCGTCCTCGATGCGGTGGAGCTCTTCCCAACCCCACGCGTACGTCTCGTCGAGATCGAGCTCGATGCCGTTGAAGTCGCGAGCGAACAGCGCGTACCGGTCGCGGCCGACCGGATCGCGCGGGTCGGCGGCAGGCGCGTACTCGTCGCGGAGATACGCCGCGAGGCACGCGTAGCCCGCCGTCGCCTGCTCGGCGGCCTCGGCGAGCCGCTTGTCGTCCGGACGCTCCGACACGAGGGCGCGGAAGAACGGCTCGTCGTCGCGCTCGCCGCCCCATGTCGCCGCTTGCTCCGCGCACGCGAGCGCCTGGCGCCTCGCCGCGACCACTCCCCGGTCGACACCTGTACGGAACGTCTCCTCCAGGCTGGCCAGCGAGTCCGGGACACGCGTCATGCGCTCTGCGGCGACCTCCCAGTCGGCGTCGGTCTCGAGTTGCATGAGGTCGAAGCACTGGCGAGCAGATTGGATCGGACTGCCGATGACCCGGATGTCACGGAGGCGCTCGCCCGCGTCGTACTGCTCGAGCTCCAAGGAGAGGCGTTCGGTCATCACGGCGGCCGCGAGGCGGTCGTCGTCGGACACGTTGACCGCGCCGGCCAGGGCTCTCAGCGTCTCCCGGACGAGATCCATCCGCCGGGCGACCCCTTCGGGGGAGTAGTCGGTCATCTCGTGGTCGTGCCCCGGAATCCCCGCGTAGGTCGCGCTGCAGGGATCGAGTGCTCCGAGCGCGTCCACATAGTGGTCGGCGATGTCGAACACTTCCGACACGTTTCCTCCTCGGGGTGGCCGGTACGGTGAGGAGTATGGCTCACCAATTCATCTTGACGATCCGCGATCTGAGGCGGGTCCACCCGCCCGACAAGGAAGTGCTGCGCGGCGTCAACATCTCGATGTATCCCGGAGCCAAGATCGGGGTCCTCGGGCTGAACGGAGCGGGTAAGTCGACGCTGCTGCGGATCATCGCCGGGGAGGACGACGGGTACCAGGGTGAATGCCGGGTGACCCCCGGGTTCTCTGTCGGATTCTTGCCACAGGAGCCCCGCCTCGACCCCGAAAAGGACGTGCTCGGTAACGTCGTCGAAGGCGTCGGGAGCACCAAGGCGCTCCTCGATCGCTTCGAAGAGGTCTGCAACACGATGGGGGAGCCCGACGCCGACTTCGACAAGCTCTTGTCCGAGCAATCCGATCTCCAGGACAAGATCGACCACGTCGGCGGCTGGGATCTCGACCGCCAGCTCGACATCGCGATGGACGCGCTCCGCCTTCCCGCTCCCGACGCCGACGTCACCAAGCTGAGCGGTGGCGAGCGCCGCCGTGTCGCACTCTGCCGGTTGCTCCTCGGCAAGCCGGACCTCCTGCTGCTCGACGAACCGACGAACCACCTCGACGCGGAATCGGTCGCGTGGCTCGAACGGCACCTGCAGGACTACCACGGCACGGTTGTCGCGGTCACCCACGATCGCTACTTCCTCGACAACGTCGCGGGTTGGATCCTGGAGCTCGACCGCGGCGCCGGCATCCCGTGGGAGGGCAACTACACGAGCTGGCTCGAGCAAAAGGAGCAGCGTCTCGCGCAAGAGGACAAGGTCGACGAGACCCGGCGGCGCACCTTGCAGCGCGAGCTGGAGTGGGTCCGTCTCGCTCCCCGGGCACGCCAGGCCAAAGGCAAGGCTCGCATCACCGCCTACGACAAGCTCGTGGCGGAAGCGGAGTCGGCGGAGAAACGTCAAGAGAAGATCCAGATCACGATCCCGCCCGGGCCCCGCCTGGGCGATCTCGTCGTGGAAGCCGAGCACATCACCAAGGGATACGGCGACCGGCTGTTGATCGAGGACCTGGACTTCTCGCTACCGCCCGGCGGCATCGTGGGTGTCATCGGCGCGAACGGCGCGGGCAAGACCACCCTGTTCCGGATGCTCGTCGGCCAAGAAGCGCCCGACGGCGGGTCGCTCAAGGTCGGGCCGACAGTGCAGCTCGCGTATGTCGACCAGTCACGCGAGGCGCTCGATCCCGACAAGACGGTCTACGAGGAGATCACCGGTGGGGTCGATCTCGTGAAGGTCGGCGAGCGCGAGGTTCACGGCCGCGCCTATGTCGCCGGCCTCAACTTCAAGGGGTCCGATCAGCAAAAGCGCGTCGGCGATCTCTCCGGCGGAGAGCGCAACCGACTCCACCTGGCCAAGGCGTTGCTCATGGGTGGGAACGTGTTGTTGCTCGACGAGCCCACAAACGACCTCGACGTCGACACGCTGCGAGCGCTCGAAGAAGCGTTGCTCGAGTTCCCGGGTTGCGCGGTGGTGATCTCCCACGATCGTTGGTTCCTCGACCGGATCGCCACCCACGTCCTCGCGTTCGAGGGCGACAGCCAGGTGACCTGGTTCGAGGGCAACTTCAGCGACTACGAGAAGGACCGCCACCAGCGGCTGGGCGGCGACGCCGACCAGCCCCATCGCATCAAGTACAAGCCGCTCACCCATTAGCAACCCGCCGATGCCGTTCCGGGCAGCGTCCTGGTTGCCTGGTGCGCGGGGTTGCCTGGTGTTCGGGGTTGCCTAGTGTCACCGCCGTGGATCCGGACGGCCTCCTGCGAGTGTCGCGCTCCTGCACGATCGCGGCCGACGAGCTCGAGTGGCGCTTCACCGCGTCGGGAGGGCCGGGTGGGCAGCACGCGAACACGTCGAACACCAAGGTCGAGGTGCGCTTCGACGTGGCGTCCTCGGCGTCACTTGGACCGCGCCAGAAGGCGCGGATACTGGAACGGCTCGGCCCGGTCGTGCGTGTCACCGCGTCGGAGCGCCGATCTCAGCACCAGAACCGGGAGCTCGCGCTCGAGCGACTGCAGGGCCGCATCGCGGCGGCCCTGCACGTCGACCCGAAGCGGTTCTCGACGAAACCGTCACACGCTGCCAAGAAGCGCCGCGTCGACGAGAAGAGGCAACGGGGCGACATCAAACGCAACCGGCGTCGGCCATTGGGGGAGGAGTAGCCGTGCCGGCCGTGGTCGACGTGTTGCTCATCGTCGCGGGGGTCACCGCGGCTGCGATCGTGCTCGACGCGGCCGTCCGCACGTTCGTCGTCCCGCGGGGCACCGTGGTCCTGTTCACCGTGGTCGTGTTCCGGGTCATCCGACACGTCTTCGCGTTCTTCGCTTCCCCCCGGCGCGGCTACGAGGCACGCGACCGCGTGATGGCCGTGTACGCGCCGATCGCGCTCCTCGCGTTGCCGTTCACGTCGCTGGTCGTCGTGTTCGGCGCGTTCACGTGCATCTTTGCCGGTCTCGAATCGCGGGGCTGGAGGAGCGCGCTCATGACGAGCGGCTCGTCCCTGCTCACGCTCGGCTTCGACCGGCCATCCGACCTTCCCTCGGCGTTCGCCGCATTCACCGAAGCCGTCATAGGGCTCGCGTTGCTCGCGCTGTTGATCGCGTACCTCCCGACGATCTACAACACCTTCTCCAAGCGCGAGATCGCGGTCACCGATCTCGCCATCCGCGCCGGGACCCCACCCACCCCTGCGGCCATGCTCGTGCGCGCGCACCTCACGGGCTACCTCGACGACCTCGACCGCTTCTGGGAATCGTGGACGGCCTGGTTCACGGAAGTGCAAGAGACGCACACGTCGTACGGTTCACTCGCGTTCTTCCGGTCTCCCAACCCACACCGCTCCTGGGTGACGGCCGCGGGCGCGGTGCTCGATACCGCGGCGGTACGCCTCGCTCTGGTCGAAATTCCGTGGACTGCGGCCGCGCCCTTGTGCATCCGCTCGGGCTATCTCGCGCTGCGGGAGGTCGCCGGCTTCTTCGGCTTCGACTACGACGACTCTCCGGCACCCGACGATCCGATCAGCGTGTCGCGTGACGAGTTCGACGAGCTCTGCACCCAACTGACCGAGGCCGGCGTTCCGATCCGGGCCGATCGCGATCAGGCGTGGCGCGACTTCTCCGGTTGGCGGGTCAATTACGACCGCGTGCTCGTCACGCTCGCGGGCTACGTGATGGCGCCGTACTCGCCGTGGGTGTCGGACCGCTCGCCCGTCGTTGCGCTGCCTTACTACAAGTGGGGCAAGCGCCGCATCGAGATCACGCGACGCGCCCAGCGTTGACGATGACGCGCGGGGCCTACAGGTCGTCGAAGATCCAGGTTTCGCGGACGGTCGGCGCGTCGCGCCGGATGAACCATTCGGCGCCGAACGCTTCCCGGAACGCGTCCGGCGGCAGGGCCAAGAAGAAGGAGTCGGCCGGGATCTGGCTCGCGTGGGCGCTCATCGCCGCCCGCTTCTTGTCGACGAAAGCGCTGACGTCGACGGTGGTGGTGATGAGCGCCTCGGGGGACCCGAACTCCTCCATCTCCGTCGCGTTCGGCGCGTCGGGCACATTGGCCATCTCTGCCATCTCCGCCATCTCGCGGGCCCGCCGGGCCATCAGCCCCTGGATGAAATCACGGTTCATGGTGCTCTCGTACACGCGGCGGGTCCCGGCCAGCTCGGCCGCACGGACGCCGACCACATGTACCTGTACGTGGTCCGGATGTCCGTAGCCACCGTGACCGTCGTACACGGTGAGCACGTCGGCGCGCTCGTCGTGGAGGATCTCGGCCAGGCGCGCCGCCGCTTCCTCGACATCGGCACGAGCAAAGGCCCCCTCGTCGTCATTCGTCGGCTCACCGTCCATCCCCGAGTCTCGATAGCCGAGGAACTCGAGCCGGTCGACACCGAGGACCGCGGCCGCCGCCTCTTGTTCGGCGACGCGCCGTTCGGCCAGCGTCTCGCCCGGTGCGAGCGCGTCGGGCGCGTATTCACCCAGCTCGCCTCGGGTCGCGACCACCAACACGACGCGGTGACCCTCGGCCTTGGCGCGCGCCATCGTGCCCGAGGTGGCGATCGACTCGTCGTCCGGGTGCGCGTGGAACGTGACCAGCGTGTATCCCATACGGCCTCCCGGCGAAGCGAGGGTTCTTGTGGTCCGCCGTCTATGACGTTAGCGTCAGCTTCGTCACGCACGACGTTTGCAGACTCGGGGGAATGAATGCGCGCTCGTACGAATCTCCGTCGGCTCGGGCTGCTCGGAGTTGTGATCGCGCTCCTGGCCGCGGCGTGCGGGAACTCGAAGTCGCAATCGACTCCGGAGACGACGCCCGTGAACACGGGCCCGGTAGCCACCACCGTGCCGGCGGCAGACCTGAACAAGTTCGTTCCCAACAGCAGTCCGGGGGTCGACGATTCCAAGAAGGAGATCCGGGTCGCGGTCATCACGACGAAGACGAACCCGATCGGCGGAAAGTATGCCCAGTACGCCGACGGCCTGCAGGCGTACTTCGACATGGTCAATGCCCAGGGCGGGATCTACGGCCGCAAGCTCGTGATCGTCAAGAACCGCGACGACACGATCGGCCTCCAGAACAACCAGCAGGTGCAGTCGAGCCTCGCCGACGACAACGCGTTCGCCACGTTCGTCGCGACCCTGCAGTTCACCGGCGCCGACCTGCTGGCGAAGGCGAAGCAACCGACGTTCATCTGGAACATCAATCCCGAGATGGCGACGCCGAAAGGCGGGCCGTCCCATGACAACATCTTCGGGTCGTTGGGCGCCCTCTGTTTCTCCTGCGGCGGCCACTACTTGCCGTGGCTGGCGCAGCAGGAGGGCTTCACCAAGATCGGGATCCTCGCGTACAGCAAGGCAACCTCGGCCTCCTCGGGTCTGTGCGCCGATGGAACGCGGGCGAGCTATGTGAAGTACGCACCGAACACCAAGGTCGTGTTCTTCGACGACTCGCTACCCTTCTCCGCCGATATCACGGCCGACGTGACCCGGATGAAGGAGGCAGGGGTTCAGTTCGTCAATACCTGCATGGACACCAACGAGGTCACGAAGCTCGCCGGGAAATGAAAAAGCAGGGGCTGAACGCCGTCCAGCAGCTCCCGAACGCGTATGACCACGAGGCAATCGCGGCGAGCGGGGGGATCTTCGACGGCAGCTTCGTCAACACCCAGTACGTGCCGTGGGAGGCGACGCCGCAGTCGCCGGCCACGAAGCAGTTCCTCGCCTACACGTCCGAGCACCACGTCACCACGGTCGAGCTCTCCGAGGTCGGCTGGATCATGGGCGCGATGTTTCTCGACGGTCTCAAGCTGGCCGGGCCCGAGTTCACCAAGCAGAAGGTCATCGACGCGCTCAACACGCAGACGGCAGAGTCGCCGGGTGGCCTCATCGTGCCGATCGACTGGACGAAGGCGCACAACGACCCCACGAACAACCTCGCGGTGCGGGGCAAGTACGAGTGCGACGCAGTCCTGAAGATCGTCGACAACAAGTTCGTGCCGCAATTCACCCAACCGGGGAAGCCCTGGGTGTGCTTCGATCCCAACCCGAGTGCACCGATCCCGAAGGAAGTCACGCATATGTCGTTCGCTCCCGGAGGCCAGGGTTGACCGGATCGCGACGAGTTCTGAGTTAAGACCGAGCGGCTGACGTATGGAGAAGGTGCTCGGCGCGCTCATCGACGGCGTCGCGTTCGGATGCGTGTACGCGCTCTTGGCGGTCGGACTGACGCTGGCGTACAAGACGTCGGGCGTGTTCAACATCGCGTTCGGCGTGCAGGCGTTCGCGTCGGGGGCGATCTACTACCAGCTGCACGTGACCGACGGATGGGGAATCCTCCCGGCCTTCGTGATCGCGGTGCTCATCGTCGCACCGCTCATCGGCATCATCCTCGATCGGGCGCTGTTCCGGTATCTCCGTAGCGCACCGCCCATGGCGCGGTTGATCACCGCGCTCGGTCTGCTCGTCGCGATTCCGCAGATCGTGTTGCTCAAGTTCAACGAGACCGACGCGGTGAACCCGACCGGCATCGTGCCGGGCGGGCAGGTCGTCTATCACGTGTTCGGGGCATCGCTGAATCGCGATCAACTCTCGATCATGGCCATCGCCGCGCTCGTCGCGATCGGGCTGAGCCTGCTCTTCCGTTACACCGCGCTCGGCGTGCGGATGCGGGCGGTCGTGGAGAGCCCGCGCATGGCCGAGCTGTCGGGAACCGACTCCGATCGGATCAGCACCGCCTCGTGGATGTTGTCGAGCTTGGTTGCCGGTTTCGCGGGCGTCCTGCTCCCGACGGTGACCCAGCAGGTCGGTGACATCTACTACACGACTCTGCTGACGGCCGCGATCGCAGCAGTGGTGCTCGGATCGCTGACGAGCATCCCGCTGGCGTTCGGTGGGGCCATCGGTCTCGGTGTCGTGCAGGAGTTGCTGAACCGGTTCCTGCCGACGAACAGCGTGCTCGCGAGCAACCTGCGGCCGTCTTTGCCATTCGTGGTGCTGTTCTTGGTGCTGATCCTGTCGCCCCGGCTCCGCAACCGAAAAGAGCTCTCCGACCCGCTGGCGACGGTCGATCCGCCTCCGCCCGCTCCGGCATCGGGACAACGCAGTCGCGAGCTCACGATCGGGACCCGGGTCGCGGGGGTGCTGTTCTGCCTCGGTGTCGGGTACTACGTGTTCTTCCACGGGAACGCGAGCGTGGTCGGACAGGCGATCCAGGTTGCGATCTACGCCATCATCTTCTGTTCGATCGTGGTGATCACCGGAATCGCGGGCGAAGTGTCGTTCGCGCAGGCCACGTTCGCCGGCATCGGGGGCTTCGCCTCGGCCCAGCTCGCGACGAGCGCCGGGATGTCGGTCGTGCTCACCATCATCCTCGGCGGCGTGATCGCGGCGATCGTCGGCGGGATGCTCGCCGTGCCGGCGCTCCGTCTGGGAGGCATCTTCTTGACCCTCGCGACGTACACGTTCGCGTTGTTCTTCGACAATGTCATCGTCAGCCTGAGCTGGGTGAGCGGAGGTCTCTTCCCGATCGTCGCCCCGCGCCCCAGATGGGCTCGATCGACTTCGCGAGTGACAAGTCGTACCTGGCCTTGTGTCTCGTCATCCTGTTGATCGTCGGTGTCGTGGTCGTACAGGTCCGCAACGGCACCACCGGCCGGTACTTGCTGGCGGTACACGGCAGCGAGGTCGCGGCCGCTTCTGTGGGTATCAATCCGATGCGGACCCGGATCGTCGCGTTCGCACTCTCTGCCGGGATCGCCGGGGTAGGCGGCGCCCTGCTCGCGAGCTACGAGGGCCACACGAACAAGATCGATTACAGCGCCACGCTCGGGCTCTTTTGGGTCGTGATCGTCGTCACGCTGGGCCCACGTACCGTCGAAGGCGCCATCCAGGCTGCCATCGGGTTCGTCCTGTTTCCCGCGCGTGCTCACCGACTGGCTTCCCTGGCTCATCAACCACGTGCAACCCTTCCTGCACGTCAACTCGCTCCCGGTCGCGACCCAGTTCATCTTCTTCGGCCTGGGCGCGGTCACCTACGCCAAGCATCCCGAAGGCGTGCTCGAATCCAACAAGGTGAAGTCGCTCGCCAAGGTGCAGCGTGTGATCGACCGGTTCAAGCGCGGATCGAAGCCCAGCTCCACACCGGACGTCGTGGCGGCCGGTACCGGGGGAACCCCCTCGTGAGCCTGCTTGCCGCGGAAGGCGTCACCAAGACCTTCGCCGGCATCACCGCGCTCGATCACGTGGATCTCGACGTGAAGCCCGGAGAGATCGTCGGCCTCATCGGACCCAACGGCGCCGGCAAGACGACGTTCTTCAACTGTCTTCTCGGGATTCTGCGTCCCGACGCGGGGCGGGTGACCTTCGACGGGCGTGACCTGACACGGATCGCGACGCACAAGCGTGCGCGCCTCGGCATCGGCCGTACGTTCCAGCGCATCGAGCTGTTCTCGGGCATGACTCCCCGCGACCATTTCCTCGTCGCCGAACGCGTGCGCAACGGGCGTGGCGCGCTCTGGAAAGACGTGTTGTTCATGGGCGGCCCGTCGTCCGACGAGACTTCGCGCGTCGATGCCATGCTCGAGCTCCTCGGCCTCACTGCGGTCGCAGACCGACCGATCGAGTCGCTCAGCCTCGGCGTGGGAAGGCTCGTCGAGATCGGGCGCGCGCTGATGACCGAGCCCAAGCTCGTCCTGCTCGACGAGCCGTCGTCGGGGCTCGACCGCCACGAGACGGAGGCGCTCGGAGGTCAGTTGCGGACCGTGCAGCACGAGCGCGGCTTCGCCATCTTGTTGGTCGAGCACGACGTCGACTTTGTCCGCAGCCTGGTCGAGCGCGTCTTCGTGCTCGACTTCGGAACCTTGATCGCGTCCGGCCTCACCGACGAGGTTTTCGCCGACAACGCGGTCCGCCGGGCATACCTCGGAGACGCCGTCTGATGGCCGCCGCGGCGGAGCCCGACGGCGGGACCCTCCTCGAGCTGCGCGACGTCGACGCCGCGTACGGACCGTTCCGGGCGATCTTCGGTGTCTCGTTCGCTTTGGAGCAAGGCCGGGTGCTCGCGTTGCTCGGTTCCAACGGTGCGGGCAAGACGACGGTCGCCCGGGTGTGCTCCGGGCTCGTCGTCCCCACCTCGGGACAGGTGCTGTTCGCGGGTGAGGACGTCACCGGCCGCCGCGCGTTCCGCTACGCGCGTCTCGGCATCGTGCACGCACCCGAAGGCCGTTCGGTGTTCGCGTCCTTGTCGGTGGAGGAGAACCTCGAGCTCACGTTCCGGCGGAGTCGCGGGCGCCACGGGGTGCGCGACGCCGTCGACCAAGCCTTTGCGATGTTCCCCCGTCTGGGCGAGCGCCGCCGTCAGATCGCCGGTACGTTGTCGGGCGGCGAGCAGCGCATGTTGTCGCTCTCGCGCGTCATGGTGGAAAAGCCCCGGCTGCTGATCGCAGACGAGCTGTCGCTCGGGCTTGCCCCGATCATCGTCGACGAGGTCTATCGCACGCTCGAGCAGATCCGCGATTCGGGCACGACCCTCCTCATCGTCGAGCAACACGTACACCACGCCCTCGGCATCGCCGACGACGCGATCGTGCTGGTGAAAGGTGAGGTGGCGTACTCGGGGCCGGTGTCGGAGCTCGGGGATCTGCAGGCGCGGGTGCTCGGCGGCGGTGGCGCCGAGACCGATCCCGCGTCCTGATCGTCGAAGGGGGCTACGGGCCGAACAAGGACGCGTGGGTGACGCGCGCGAGTGTCTGCGCGATCGCGTCCGGAGCGACGTCGACCTGCCCGGTCAACGCGTAGTAGTTGAGGCGCTCCAGCATCGCAACGAGCACCAACGTCGCGACCGCCGGGTCGAGATCGGGCGGTGCCGCCTCGCTGATGCGAGCGACGATCACGCCCGTGAACTGGGTGAGGAGGTCGGTGCCGAGGCGGCCGAACTCGCTGCCACCGATCTCGGCCTCGGTCCAGGACCGGATCACCGGGCCGTGGCGCCGGTAGAGCTCGACGAACTGCGTGATCCATCGTTGGAGTCGCGCCCGGCCGGTCGCGCCGGCCCGTAACGGGCCCAACGCCTCGGCGAGCGTCTGCATGTCTTCGGCCACTTCGGTGGCGAGTGCGCGGAACAGCTCCTCCTTGTTGGAGAAGTACAGGTAGAAGGTTCCGTGCGACGTCTCGGCCAGCTTCACGACGTCGTCGACCCGGGTGGCGTGGTAGCCCTTGGTGGCGAGGACGGTCGCGCCCGCGTCGAGCAGGCGCCGTTTCGTGTTTCGGCCCCGCTCGCGCAGGGCTCGAGGTTCCGTCACCGCCCGCCGCCGCGCAGCGGATTGGCTTCCACCGGCCCGGGGCACCCGAGAAGGGTAGGTCGGACCCGACATCGGTGTCATGTTTCGGGCCGCTCGCCCTGACTGGACCGGGCCTGCACCGCTACGCTCCGACGCCGATGTCAGCTTCGGGAGGGACAAGTGAGCGCGACCACGTACGACGCCGTTTCCGTGGGTGAGGAGCGGACCCAGGAGTTCCCGGCCCTCACCCGCACGATGTTCGTGAAGTACGCCGGTGCCAGCGGGGACTTCAACCCCATGCACCACGACGACACGATCGCGACCCAGGTCGGCAACCCCTCGGTATTCGGGCACGGCATGCTCTCGATGGGTCTGGCCGCACGAGTGCTCAAGGACTGGTTCGGACCCGAGGCCCTGCGCAACGTCTCGGTGCGGTTCGCCAAGCAGGTCTGGCCCGGCGACGTCCTCACCTGCACGGCGACGGTGACGGCCAAGCGCGAAGACGGCGGTGAGCACCTCGTCGACCTCGACCTCACGGTCGCCAACCAGAACGGCGTCGTCGCGATCACCGGTTCGGCCACCGCGGCGGTTGCGTAGATGGGGCTGCTCGACGGCCGCGTCGCGATCGTGACCGGGTCCGGTCGCGGCATCGGGCGCGAGTTCGCGCTCTGCTTCGCCCGTGAGGGCGCTTCGGTCGTCGTGAACGACGTCGGGGTTTCCCTCGACGGTCGAGGAACGGCCGAAGACCCCGCGGCCGAGGTGTGCAGGGAGATCGAGGCGCTCGGTTCGAAGGCGGTTCCCAACTACGACTCGGTCACCGAGTTCGACGGCGCAGCCAACATCACGCGCGCGGCCGTCGAGGCCTTCGGCACCGTCGACATCCTCGTCAACAACGCCGGCATCGTGCGCGACAAGACGTTGCTGAAGATGGACGAGGCGGATTTCGACTCGGTCGTCGCGGTGCACATGAAGGGGACGTTCAACTGCACCAGGCACGCGGCCGCAGTCATGAAGGAAAAGGGCTACGGCCGCGTGATCAACATCACGTCGTCGGCGGGTCTGCGAGGAAACTTCGGCCAGACCAACTATGGCGCGGCGAAGGCCGCCATCATGGGCATGACCTTCGTCTGGTCGATGGAGCTCGGGCGGTACGGCGTGACGGTGAACGCGGTGGCGCCGGCGGGCGCGACCCGTATGACCGCGGCTCTGTACGAGCGGTCGGGCAAGGAGCCGCCACCCGAGGAGAACCCGGCGCTGAACGCACCGCTCGTCGCGTTCCTCGCTTCGGAGGGAGCCGCGCACGTGAATGGTCAGATCCTCGGGCGCACCGAGTACGCGTACTCGCTGTTCCAGCAGCCCAAGCAGATCGCGTGGATGTGGAAGGACGGTGGTTGGAGTGCGAGCGAGGTGGCGGAGAAGTTCGATGCAACCCTGGGTCAGCACCTACAGACCGTCGGCATGGTGATGCCGAAGTCGATGGAGAAGTGACCCGGCCGAGCGCGATCAGATGGCCTCTCGGTGTCGTCGACGTCACCTACGCGCGACATCGGGACGTCGTCGACCGTGCGCTCGCCGCCAAGAGCGATGGGTTCGAGCACATCGACTGCCTGGTCGGAACCGACCCGGAGCTGCTCGCCCTGCCGATCGGGTGCCCGACGTCGTTCCCCAAGCCGATCGACGCGTGGTGCACCACGCCGGCGCCGAGCGCGCAGCTCGTCGGTGCGTGGGAGCGGGCGGTGCGCTGGTGGCGGCGCGGCGCCGCGGGCGTTACTGGAACCGTGGGCGGGTGCGACCGTGAACTCACTCGAGTCGATCCGGGCGTTCCGCGCCGAGGTGGGAGATGTGCGCATCCTCGTCGACACCGGGCACGTGGCCGACTGGGGCGGCGATCCGTGCGAGCTGCTCGATCTGGCCGATCACGTGCAGCTACGCCAGGGCAAGCCCGGCCACACGCAACTCCACGTCGATGACCCGAGTGGCGTTGTCGACTTCGACGCGGTGTTCCGTCGCCTCGATCGCCTCGACTACCGCGCCAGGCTCAGCGTCGAGTACTTCGACCTGCCCGACAACGGATGGGCTCTCGAAGACCCGGTGCGATGGGCGTGCGACCTCGCCGCGAAGCTACGCGGGACCCGGCCAGGTCGGTAGCGCCAGGCCCGGAGTCGGCATCCCTTCGAACGCGACGAGGTTGCCCGGGATCGCGTCGGTCGCGAACAGCGTGCGGAGGTCGTCGCCGCCGAAGCAGCAATTCGTCGTGAGCCCTTCACCTTCGATGGGCAGGAAGTCGAGGATGGTCCCGTCCCGATCGACGACACGGATCCCGTGTTCGATGGTCGACGCGACGTAGAAGCGACCGTCGGCATCGATGCAGAAGCCGTCACCGCCACCACGCCCCAGATCCTCGACGATCCACTCACGGGAGCCGTCTGCGTACACGCGCTGCAGGCCGCGGCGCTCGATGACCGCGACGGTGCCGTCTGCCTCGAACGCGATGCCGTTGCAGTAGAAGAAGCCGCTCGCCACCGTGTTCACGACCCCGGCGCGCTCGTACACGAGCACGCGCCCGGTGCCTTCCTCGGGTGGTGGGAAGTGACCCGGATCGGTGAAATACACCGCGCCGTCGGGACCGATCGCGAGATCGTTCGGACCCCGGAAGCCGTCGTCGCAGAGATAGGTCACGGTGCCGTCGGGCGCCGCGAGCTGAAGCCCCGGGACGGCGCTCGTACCCCGCGGCAGGCTCGCGAGCACGCCGGGCAACGTGGAGAAGTCGATACCGCCGTTCTGGGTGACGAGCACCGAGCCGTCGCCCGCGAGTGCAGCGCCGTTCGCGCCGCCGCCCGTGTCCGCGATCTTCTTCACGGTCGCCGAATCGGGCCACACGCGGAAGAGCGCGCCCGCGGCCACGCTCGTGGCGACCACGGTCCCGTCGGGACACCACACGGGGCCTTCCGCGAACGGGATGCCTCCGCCGACCACGACCGATTGCATGCGAGGCACCGTACGCCGACGAGGCCCGGGACGCAGCTCCGGCCGCCCTCGGATCGCCCGGACGACCACCCGCCGGGGCGCGCCAGGGTCAAGGGCTAGCTTCTGCGGTCGTGCGGATCATTTCGCAGCTCGGCTCGAACTCTTCGGGAGCCACGCGCGATCACGAGTGCGTATCCAGGGGTCGAGCTCGTCGAATTCTCCGGCAGCCCGCCGCCTACCGGGCTCCGAGCCGACGCGTTCTTCGGCGGCTACCTGGGATGGGACGCGATCCTCGCGTGGCTCGACGCCGCCGAAGTCGGGTGGATCCAGCTTGCAGGTACGGGTGTCGACAACGTGCCTCCCGCGGTGTTCGACCGCGGGCGGGTCGTCACGTGCGCACGTGGCGCGAGCGCGGTGCCTATCTCGGAATGGGTCATGGCCGCGATCCTCGCGTGGTCGAAGCGCTTCCCGGAGACCTTCCTCTCGTCGCCGCCCGAGCACTGGAACTTTCCGAAGCCTCCGCTCGACCGGGTCGAGGGATCGACCCTCGCGCTCGTCGGGCTGGGCGGGATCGGCACGGCGATCGCGTCGCGCGCGCACGCGTTCGGGATGAGGGTGCGCGCGCTCCGGCGTACGGACGCGCCGAGTCCGATCGCCGGAATACAGGTCGTCCGAGCGCTCGACGAGCTACTGCCCGGTGCCGATCACATCGTGCTGGCCGCACCGGCGACCACGCGTACCCGTCGCCTCCTCGACGCGGCGGCGTTCGCGCGGATGACGCCGGGCGTGCACCTCGTCAACATCGCGCGCGGCAGTCTCGTCGATCAGGACGCGCTGCGCGTGGCGCTCGACAACGGCACCGTCGCGATGGCGACGCTCGACACCGTTGATCCGGAGCCGCTGCCCGGCGGTCACTGGCTCTACTCGCACCCCAAGGTGCGGATGACCGCCCACATCTCGTGGTACACGCCTCAGCTGCAGGATGCGGCCATCGACATCTTCGTCGAGAACATCGGGCGCTACCTTCGCTCGGAGCCGTTGTTGCACGTCGTCGATCCCGCCGAGGGCTACTGATGCCGGGAGCCGTCGTCGTCGGCACGGGCTTCGGGTGCCGGGTCCATGTGCCGGCCCTGCGCGCCGCCGGTTTCACCGTCCACGGTCTGGTCGGTCGCGACGAGGACCGTACGCGACGCCGGGCCGAGCGGCTCGGGATTCCGCAGGCGTTCACGTCGCTGTCGGGGGCGTTGACGCTGGCGGAGGTCGACGCGGTCACGATCGCGACTCCACCCGCCACCCACGCGTCGCTCGTCGTCGAGACCTGCGAAGCCGGCCGGCATGTCGTGTGCGAGAAGCCGTTCGCGCTCGACACGGCGGAGGCCGATCGCATGCTCGCGGCGGCCGAGCAAGCGCGGGTGACCCACTTGGTGGGTCACGAGTTCCGCTGGTCGCCGGACCGGGCCCTGGTCGGGCGTGCGATCGCCGAAGGGGCGCTCGGTGTCCCGCGCCTGTTCTCGCTGGTCTCGTTCGTCCCGATGGTCGCCGACCCCGACGCGCAGGTTCCCCCCTGGTGGTTCGACGGTCCGAGCGGGGGAGGATGGTTGGGCGCATCGGGATCGCACATCGTCGACCAGCTCCGTACGTGGTTCGGCGAGTTCGCGTCGGTCAGCGCGACGCTTCCGACCGTGAGCGCGCGTGAGGCGGGTGCCGAGGACACGTTCGTCATACGCGCGACGATGCGCAACGGCGTCGAAGGTGTCATCCAGCAGACGGCCGCGTCGTGGACACCGGAGCCCGTCGGTGTGTCGATCGTCGCCGGCACCGCGGCGACGATCGAGATCGGGGTCGACGGCGTGTTCTGCTCCGACCGCCGCGGGCGGCGCGTGCTCGACATCCCGGCCGACCTCGCGCTCGGCGTCTCGCCTGCACGTTCCGACGACCCCCGGGAGCGTTACACGCACCTCGAGCTCGCGCCGTACACGCGGCTCGCCGAAGCGCTTCGGGCCGGTGTCGAGGGCAATCCCGCCGACAGCGCGGTGTCGCTGCCGACGTTCGTCGACGGCGTCGCCGAGATGCGCGTCATCGACGCGATCCGCGCGTCGGCCGCGGCGGGAGGCACGGTTGTGTCCATTTCCGGATAAGGAGGCTCTATGCATGTGCTCATCGCTACCGATGGTTCACCGAGCTCGATCGACGCGGCCCGCCAGGCCGGCACCCTCTTGCGGGTCGCGGATCAGGTGACCCTGCTCAGCGTCGTCACCGAGGTGCCCGGCGACGACGCCGGGGGTTTCGAAGGCTCGGTCTACTCGCCCGGCGAGCAAGAAGCGTTGTGGAAGCGCGAGCTTGCCGAAGCCGGTGAGGAGATCGAACGCACCGCCGCCGCGCTCACGACGGCGAAGGTCGACAAGCGGGTCGAGGTCGGTGACGTGGGTGGCACGGTGTGTCGGATCGCCGCGGAGCTGAAGGTCGACGTGATCGTGGTCGGTTCCCATGGTCGTGGCGCGATCGAACGGCTGTTGCTCGGATCTGCGAGCGAGCAGGTGGTGCGCCACGCACCGTGCCCGGTGCTCGTGGTGCGGCCGGCGCCGGACACCGCCAAGCACAAGGGAAAGTGAACCCCGGGCTCGCGCGTCACCAGGCCCGGCCGTAGCGCTCTCGATGCGTATGGTCGGCGAAGGGTGTCCGGCGGGGTGGCCCGAGCTGCTTGGACGGACGACCGACGGGAATCAACGCAACGGGCCACACATGCGGGGGGAGCCCGAGGATCTCCTGCATCTCGGCTCGGAAGCCCGCAGTGATCGTCGTGAGCGCGCTGCCGAGACCGAGGGCGGTCGCCGCGAGGAGCATGTTCTGGACCGCGGGGAAGATGGACGACGGGAGAGTCGCCTCGAGCCCGCGCTGCACGTCCGCGCACACGACGACGTTCACCGGCGCGCTCGCGACACCTACCGTCGCGCCGTAGTCGACGTCGGCAAGCATCTCGGGCGTGAGTCGCGCCTGCGAGAAGGAACGGCCGCGCGCCTCCCACGCCCGCCGCGACAGGTCGCCGATCGCAGATCGCGTCGGCGCGTCACGTACCACCACGAACTCCCACGGCTGCTTGTTCTCCGCGCTCGGAGCGAACGTCGCCGCGCGGAGCAGGCGCTCGATCGTGTCGTCGGCGACGGGCTCGTCGGAGAACGAGCGATGTGCGCGTTGGCGGGACACGACGTCGAAGAAGTCGGCGTTCACGGGTACATCACCGAATCGCTGGCGCCGACCAGGGTGAACGAGTTCACGTACATGATCCACAGGCTCGGTCCGCGCGCCCAGAGCCGAAAGGCTTCGGTGCTCTGGTCGCCGATGCGCTGCACGACGAGTGGCGTCATCGACTTGAACGCCGTCTCGGCATCGGCCGTGTCCATCTCGTAGAAGTGCATGAACAGGGGATCGCGGCCGGTCACGTTCTCGTAGGGCGTGATCATGCAATAGCCGGGTACCGCGGCCTCGGCGATGTGGCGAATGTGGACGAAGTCGGCCCAGTCGCGCAACTCCTGCGCGCCGGCTCTTGTCCTTGGGTGAGATCAGCACGAGTGAGAGCCCACGCGTCGGTCGACCGGTGATGACGCCCTGACCTGGTCGAGGGTAGTGACGGAAATGGTGACCCGTGATCCCGTCCGGCGGAGCGGGGGCTCGAAACGTCTCGTCGACCTCGTAGACGCCGAGGTGGTCGAACTCCGCCAGCACGGCCGGGAGATCCGTCCGGTCGCGCTTCAGATTGCGCCACCACGTCGCGCGCTGCACGCCGGGAAGCGCCAGAACATCGGGAACACGGGCGCGCGCGTAGTCGTCGACGGGACGATCGGTCATCTCCAGATACAGCCCGGGTGTGATGCGGTCTTCCACGACGTCGTCCTTACCGCGTCCTGCGCTCGGTGCGGGTGTCGGGTCCTGCACGCCTCGATCGCCTCGATCGCCGAATCGGCTGATCTCGCGCCGACCGCTCGGACGGGCCTCCTCTGCTTCCGGTCACCGTGGTGTCGACGGCAAGATCGCCCATTGCCAGATCGCCCATTGCCAGATCGCCCATTGGTTGTTACAGGGCGATCTTGCAGGCGTCGTCGAGACCGAGCACGTGCAGGGTGCGACCGAGCGCGAGCCAGCCGCCGATGCACACGGTGAGATCGAGTATCTCCGCGTCGGTGAACGACGCGGCGCGCAGCTCGTCGTAGAAGGCGCCGTCGATGCTGTGGTGATCGAGGGCGAACCTCTCCGCGTAGTCGATGGCGAGTCGCTCGCGGTCGGAGTAGCCGTCGTGGGTGCGCCACTCGAGGACGTGTGCGTAGTCGCCTTCGGTTACGGCGCCCTCGGCGCCCGGCGTCGATCGCCACTGCTGGCAGATCACGCAGCCGTTGATCTGGGCGATGCGCATCCGTGCGAGCTCGCGCTCGCGTACCGGGACGATGCTCTGGTCGTAGATTGCGTGGCTCAGCGCGCCCCGCGCCGATACCCATGTCGGGGCGGAGCGCCCAGACGCGAATCTCGGGATCGGCCTTGCCTTCGGGAACGGTGATGTGCGGCACTACTGGACTCCCAAGAGCTCGCAGGGGTTGTTGCACGCCATGAGCCGGATCTCGGATTCGCTCAGGCCCTCCGCGTACAGGGCGTCAGCGTAGGTCTGCAATCCGGCGGCCGGGTGTGGGTTGATCTTCTGGCCGAAATCGGTGCCGAGGGTGACGTGCTCCACGCCGACCGCACGAATCGTCTCGACCATCTCCGCGACCGTTCGGGTCGCCAGGCCACCGATGCACGTCATCGCGCACAGTTCGATCCACGCGCCGAGATCGGCGAGCTCGCGGCACTGCGCCGCGTTGAGGTTCGGCCCCGCGAGATCCTCGGTGGCGTGGGTGACGACGACTTTCCCGGAGCGGGCGAACTCCCGCACGACCGCGTAGTGCTCGGCCGCGCTCACGTGACCGGTCGCCAGGATGGCGTCGTGCTGTTGCACGAGCGCCAGGATCTCGTGTGTCTCGGCCAGCAGCCGGTCGTCGGAGTCGGTGACGACAATGCCGGGTCCGGGAATGCCCAGCCGGGCGGCGATGCCGTTGTCGAAGTCCTGGCGGCTGCTGAGCGTGGGCAACCACACGATGCGGGCGCCGAGCCCGAGGGCGACCTCGACCGCGGCCGGATTCACTCCGCCGACCTCCCGGTCGCAAGCGATGCCGCCGAACACCGAGATGCCGGCGCCGGTCTCTCGCTGGACGGCCCAGGCCAGCGACGCGGTGGGGGAGTCGTGCGACTTGAGCACGATCGCCCGGTGCCCCGCCGCGGCGGCCTCACCCGCGGCTTCGAACGCGTCGACCGACCGCTCGCGGTGGGGATCGGGCCCGAAGTGACAATGGAGGTCGGCCGCGCCAGTCAGGTCAACGCTCATCGGCGGGGAGCTTACGCGTAGTCTCTGACGCCGATGTCAGTTTCGCCTTCGCGCTCCGCCCCTCCGCCGGGCCAGGCGCCGCTCGTCGCGCCCAACGCCGCGGCGCTGCTGCGCCGCAACGCCGAGCAATCGGGCGACCGCGTCGCGATCAAGTTCGGCGACGCCGTCTGGACCCACGCCGAGTACTACGCCGAGTCGGTCCGGTTCGCGGCCCTTTTCGACGCGCGGCTCCCGACCGACGGCCCCCGGCACGTGGCCGTGCTGCTCGACAACACGCCCGACTACCTCTTTGCATTCGGCGGCGCCGCGCTGATCGGAGCTGCGGTCGTCGGGCTCAACCACACCCGCCGGGACGTGCATCTGTTGCGCGACGTCGCGACATCGACTGCGGACTCGTCATCACCGAACCCCGGCACGTGGCGCTGCTCGAACCGATCGCGGACGAGTTGCCCACCGTGCTGACCTCGACGCGGTTCGGCGACCCCGACGACCCGGCGACTCGTTCCCGGTGCGCGGGCCGGGCTGTCGCTCGGCGACGCGCTGCCGGAGCACGACGGCGCGGTCGATGCGGGCATCGAACCCGACGTCGATGCCATCTGGGCCCTGATCTTCACGTCGGGCACCTCCGACGCACCCAAAGCCGTCATCTGTTCGCAGCGGCGCCTGCTCGTGACCGGCAAGAGGATGTCGATGATCATGGGTCTCGGCCCGGACGACATCGGTTACGTGTGTATGCCGTTGTTCCACTCCAACGCGGTGCAGGTCGGGCTGGGCGCCTTCGATCGTGACGCCGTGTGCGGTCGGCCTGGGCCGTCGCTTCTCCGCGTCCGCGCTGGCTCGCTGACGTCCGCCACTATGGCGCCACGTACTTCAACTACACGGGCAAGCCGCTCGCGTACCTTCTCGCGCAGCCCGAACATCCGGACGACGCCGACAATCCGCTGCGGATCGCCTTTGGCAACGAGGGTTCGCCCGAGGTGGTCGCGAGCTTCTCGAAGCGGTACGGTGTCGAGGTGATCGATGCGTACGGTGCGACCGAAGGCGGCGTCGCGGTGAACCGGGAACCCGACATGCCGGTTGGCGCCCTCGGTCACGCGCCGGCACACGTGCAGGTCGTCGACGAGGCCGGTGTGGAGAAGGTTCGAGCCCGGCTCGACGAGCACGGGCGGGTCCTCAACGCCGACGAATGTGTCGGCGAGATCGTGAACACACAGGGCGTCGGGCCCTTCGAGGGTTACTACAACAACACCGACGCGACCGAGAAGACGACCCGCAACGGCTGGTACTGGTCGGGAGACCTCGGGTTCAAGGACGAGCGGGGGTTTCTCTACTTCGCCGGCCGCAACGCCGATTGGATCCGTGTGGACGGCGAGAACTTTCCCGCCGGCCCGATCGAAGAGGTGCTTCGCCGTGCACCCGGGGTGGTGCTCGCCGCGGTCTACGGCGTACCCGACGATCAGGCGGGCGACCAGGTGATGGCGGGGCTCGTCGTCTCCGACGCCGCCAGGTTCGATCCCGTGGCATTCGCGGAGTGGCTCGACGCCCAGGTCGCGATCGGGCCGAAGTGGCGGCCTCGATACCTACGCCTCGTGCACGACCCTCCGACCACGGGAACCAACAAGATCGTCAAGCGCACGCTCGTGCGACCAGAAGTTCCGCCACGACCTCGTCGGAGGCGACGAGTTGTTCGTGCGCGAGCGAGGGGAGAACGTGTACCGGCCGTTCACCCGGGACGACGAGATCGCACTGCACGAATCCTTCGTCCGGTATCAGCGCGAACGCTTCTGGGACCTGTAGATGGATCTGTCGTTCACGCCCGAAGAGCTCGCCTTCGCACTCGAGGTGCGGTCGTGGCTCGCCGCCAATGTCACGATCCCACCGCGATTCGAGAACATCGCCGACGAGGTGGAGTTCGGCCGGAGGTGGCAGGCGCGACTCGCGGACGGCCGTTGGGTCGGCATCCACTGGCCCG
Source organism: uncultured Actinomycetes bacterium (assembly GCA_963784845.1). Lineage (GTDB taxonomy): Bacteria > Actinomycetota > Acidimicrobiia > IMCC26256 > PALSA-610 > PALSA-610. The sequence continues at coordinate 1,385,460 of CAWASN010000007.1, forward strand.
CGGAGTACGGCGGACGCGGCGCGTCGCCCGTCGAGGTCGCGATCTTCAACATGGAGTACGCACGCTCGCGAGCCCTGCAGCCGATCAACCGGGTCGGGATCAACCTCGCGGGCCCGACACTTCTCGCGGACGGGACCGAGGACCAAAAGGCGCGATGGTTGCCACCCATCCTCACGGCCGGCGAGATCTGGTGTCAGCTGTTCTCCGAGCCCGACGCGGGCTCCGACCTCGCATCGTTGAAGACCCGGGCGCAGCGGGTCGACGACGGTTGGCTGTTGTCGGGTCAGAAGGTGTGGACCTCGTACGCGCAGTTCGCCCGCTGGGGCATCTGCCTGGCCCGGACCGATCCCGACGTACCCAAGCACAAGGGAATCTCGTACGTCGTGGTGGATATGACCGCCCCGGGCATCGAGGTGAGGCCGCTGGTGCAGATCACCGGCGACGCCGAGTTCAACGAGGTGTTCCTCGATGAGGTGTTCATCCCCGACGACCAGGTCGTCGGCGCGTTGCACAACGGCTGGGCCGTCGCCAACACGACCCTCGCCCACGAGCGCGGCACCGCGTTCCCCTTCAAGGAACAGGTCGTGCACGAGGTGTACCTGGACGAGCTGTGGCAGCTCGCGGCGGCGCGAGGCATGCTCGACGACGTCGAGATCGCCGATGCGCTATCACAATCGTTCGTCGACCTGCGCGTGCTTCGACTGCAAATTGGCGGACCTTGTCGCGACTCTCGAGGGGCATCGAGCCCGGCCCGGAGTCGAGTGTCACCAAGCTGGCGTGGACCGACATGACGCAAGCGCTCTCCGCTGCGCGCTCGAGATCGTCGGCAACGCGGCGCCGTTGTGGTGGGGCGCCGACGACAATCCCGGCGGCGGCTTCTGGCAGCGTCAATGGTTGTGGTCGAAGGCCGCCTCCATCGCGGGCGGGACCAGCGAGGTGCAACGCACGATCATCGGCGAGCGCTTGCTCGGCCTTCCCCGCTAGGTGTACCGGTCGGGACCCGACGGCGTAGCCTGCCGGGCGTGAAGATCGTGGGCTTCGACCACGTGGTGCTCAACACGGTGAACACCGAGGAATTGCCCGCGTTCTACTGCGGTGAACTGGGACTGGAGCCCGTTCGCGTCGACGCATGGCGGCGCGGAGAGGTGCTCTTCCCGTCGGTCCGGGTGACGCCCGACACCTTGATCGACCTGTTCCCGGCCGAACGGACCGGCGAGAACATGGCCCACATGTGTCTGGTGATCGAACCGATCGACCTCGAAGCGCTCGCGGCTCGGTTCCCCGGCGCGCGCCGGGCTGACGACCTGTTCGGCGCCCGGGGGTTCGCGTCGAGCGTGTACATCGACGATCCCGACGGCAACACGGTCGAGCTCAGGTTCTACGAGGAGTCGTGATGGGCGCGACCGAAGTGCTGTTGAAGGAGCGCGGCGGCGCTGTGCGCGACGCTCGAACGGTACGGGCCGGATGCTCCGACCCTGTGCGGGGGATGGCTGACACTCGACCTCGCCGCGCACCTCGTCACGCGCGAAGCGCGCTCCGACGCCGCGCTCGGGCTCGTGTTTCCGCCGCTCGCCCGACACCTGTACGTCGTCATGGACAAGTACAAGGCCCGCGGATACGAGGCGTTGGTCGCGATGCTGCGCACGGGCCCGCCCTGGATGCACCGCACCGGTCCGTTGGCCGTGGCGAACGTGAACGAGAACTTCATCCACCACGAGGACGTGAGGCGTCCGGCCGGCGAGAGGCCGCGTGCCCTGGACGCGGAGATGGACGCGATCCTGTGGCGCATGCTCGGCTTCGGCGCGCGCCTGTCGAGGAAGGCGGTACGCGGCGCCGCGTTGACGCTGCGCACCCCGGACGGTCGTCAGCGTGTCGTCTCCAGCGCCGGTGCGCCGGTCACGATGACCGGAACGACCGGTGAGCTCACGCTGTACATGTCGGGTCGCAAGGAGGCGGCGGAGGTCACGCTCGAAGGGGACGCGACCGCGGCGGCGATCGTGCACGCCGCCGGTTTCGGCGTCTGATAACGGGATCAAGAGGAACAGGGCATGAAAGAGCTCGTTTATCACCGGTTGCTTCTCCCGACGGTGGAGCGCCACGCCGATCGGCAGGCCTTCTTCGAAGGTGCGTACCGAGCGACGTTCGGCGAGCACATCGACCGGGTCGCGCGCCTCGCGTCGGGGTTGCGTGGTCTCGGCGTGGCTCGTGGGGATCGGTTCGCAGTGATGGCCTTGAACGGCCACGAGTTCCTCGAGTGTTACCACGCCGCGTTTCTCGGCGCCGGGGTGATCAACCCGTTGAACCTGCGCCTCGCACCCAAGGAGCTCGAGTACATCCTTGCGGATTCGGGCACCAAGGTATGTTTCACCGATCAGTTCTTCGCGCCGATCATCGACAAGGTGCGCGAAGCCGTCGGCATCGAGCACGTCGTCATGATCGGCGCCGGTGACGCGCCGCACGACATCGCCTACGAAGATCTGCTCGCGACCGCGACGCCACAGATACCCGACGAGCCTGAAGAGCACGACCCGGTCGTGCTGATGTACACCGGCGGAACGACCGGGCTGCCCAAGGGCGTGCTCCTCGATCACCGCGCCGAGATGTTGAACATGTACCACGTGATGCAGGTATGGCGTTTCGGCCCCGACGACGTGTTCTTGCACCAGACGCCGATGTTCCACGCGGCGTCGATGGGCGGCATGCTCGGTGTGCCCGCGCAGGGCGGCGCGTCGGTGTTTTTGCCGTTGTTCGATCCGGCGCGGGTGCTCGCGCTGTGCGAGGAGTATGCGGTCACCCAGACCGTGATGGTGCCGACGATGATCGGCATGCTGTTGAGCCATCCGGACTTTCGCGTGGAGCGGCTCGCGTCGCTGCGGGCGCTCACCTACGGCGCGTCACCGATGCCGGCTGCGCTGCTCGATCAGCTGTTGTCGTCGTTCCCTGCACTCGACCTCTTCCAGGGGTACGGCATGACCGAGTCGTCGGCGGTGCTCACCGCGCTCGGACCCCAGGAGCACCGCGCGGGGGAGCCCGGCTCCGGTCGGCCGGACTGCCGTTGCCCGGCGTCTCGATCTCGATCCAGGACCCCTCGGGCCGGCAGCTGCCCGTGGGGGAGACCGGCGAGGTGTGTGCCCGCGCCGGCAACTTCATGACCGAGTACTGGAAGCAACCCGAGGCGACCGCCGACGCGTTCCGGGGTGGTTGGTATCACTCGGGGGACGCGGGATACCTGGATGGCGACGGCTACTTGTTCCTCGTCGATCGGGTCAAGGACATGATCGTGACGGGCGGCGAGAACGTCTACTCGGTGGAGGTCGAGAACGCGATCGCCTCGCACCCCGCCGTGGCGCAGGTCGCGGTCATCGGGATTCCCTCCGACACCTGGGGCGAGGCGGTGCACGCCATCGTCGTGCTGGTCCCGGACGTTTCCGCGACCGAAGCCGAGCTCATCGATCACGCACGCGAGTGGATCGCGGGCTACAAGGTGCCGAAGTCGGTGGAGTTCCGGACCGAGCCGCTCCCGCTGTCGGGTGCGATGAAGGTCTTGAAGCGAGAGCTCCGCGAGCCCTACTGGACGGGTCGCGAGCGCTCGGTGAATTGACCGATTCCTGAGACCTGTCGCATCCGCCCGTCGGTTCGGCGTCGGTCGGTTCGGCGCCGGTCATGTTGACGCCGGTCACTTTCGCGCCGGTACCTGCCGATGGTTCAAGGGGGACTACCAAGGAAGCATCTCGTGGCGCGCGTCAGACCCGGCGGCAACCAGACGGAGGTTGAGCGGCCCGAGGAAGCCGAGCGCGGGCCCCGAGCGCACGTCTCCACCGCCCAAGAAGAAGCCGTGCTCGTCGCCGATCGACTCGCCGCCCTGGTCGAGCAGCGGCGCCGGGCGCAGCCCGGCGCTCCCGTCCCCCCACCGAGCCCTCGTCGGACACCACCTCCCGTCGGGCCCGCAGTCGGCGCCCGTCACTCGGGGCGGCTCCTCGGCAACCTGCTCGTCACCCGCGGCTTCCTCGTCGAGTCCGAGCTGAACTACGCGCTCGGCCCGTCAAAGGAGCACCGGCGACCCGATCGGCCAGATCCTCGTCGACCTCGGCCTCATCACCGACCGCGATCTCGTGGAGCTCCTGGCCGAGCAGCTCCGTATGCAGGTCGTCGACCTCGCCCGTGTCGAGCCGGAGCCCGAGCTGCTCGCGCGTGCCCCGGGTCGAAGCGCAGACCAGGGCCGCGCTGCCGCTGCGCAGGGCCAACGGGCTGATCGAGGTCGCGGTGGTCGATCCGACCGACGAACACGGCGTCGCGGAGTTGATGCAGATGCTGGGTACACCCGTGCGCTTGTTCCTCGCCACGCGCGCCGACATCGACGCCGCCGTCGAGCGCCTCTACCGCTGAGCGTCTCCCCGGCTCGGCGACTCGTGGTCGAGGATCGCCCGCAGATCGAGCGTGTGGTGAACGTCTTCGGGCCGGTGCTCCCGTTCGGGCGCCGTCCTGTCGACACCGAGGTGCGCGCGGCGGAGATACACGGCGCGCATGCCCGCGGCACGGGGCCCGTCGACGTCGCACGTCCACGTGTCGCCGACGAAGAGGGTGTCTTCGGGGGCGACACCGAGTTGCTCCAAGGTGTGCGCGTAGATCCGTGGGTGGGCCTTGCGCGCCCCGACCCACGCGGACGACACGACGACGTCGAACGCGCCGGTGAGACCTGCCGATTCGACGGCGTCGTGCAGGTCCCAATCCCAGTTCGAGCAGATCGCGAGCGCGACGCCGTGTGCCCGGAGCGCCTGGAGCACGTCGCCGACCTCTTCGTACGCGTCGATACGATTGTGCGCGCCGATCTCGCGGACCCGCGCGATGAAGTCGCCGTGGGCCGAGCTCGGGACCCCGCTCTCGGTCAGCATCGAACGAACCCGAGATTGCTGCCAGGCGACGTAGTGGTCGCGGGACGCGGAATGCTCGTCGTGCTCGGTCCCGTCGATCCCGTCGTTCCACCAACGATCGCGGATGTCGGGCGGGAGTGAGTAACCGAGCTCGGTGAGGAGCTCCTCCCAGGACGGACCGAAATTCGTGGTCTCCGCGAGGGTGTTGTAGAAGTCGAAGATGACCGCTTTGGCCATCGACTAGCTGCACACCGCGGTGACAAGTCGGATCGGGTTCACGCGCATGCCGGGCTCGTGTGAGTCCTCGCCGCGGCGCGAGGTGCGGGTTGCGAGGTCCATGGCGCCAACTCTACCGAGCGCCTACGCGGGCCGGCTGCTCGTCAATCTCGGCAATCCGGCCAGCTCGCGACAGGCGCGTATGGCGAGGGCGACGATGGTCAGCGTCGGTCCGTATCCGGTCGAGGTCGGGAACACCGACGAGTCGGTGCAGATCATGTTCTCGACGTCATGGAATCTCTGCCAGCGGTCGACGACGCTCGCCGCGGGATCGTCTCCCATGCGGCAGGTGCCCATGATGTGGCGCGACATCGACGCGCGGCTCCGGCCGGCCCGGTCGCCCTCGAGCGGCGGTGATGTGGTCGAGAACGTCGACTCCGCACCGGCTTCGCGCATGATGGCCTCGAGTCGTGGTGCGTAGTAGCGCGACGCCACCACCTCGTGGCGGTGGACGTCGTACGTCGCCCGCCCGCGGGATACCCGTAGACGTCGCGACGGTGGGATCGAGGTCGATGCGGTTGGTTGCCTGCGGGAGATCCTCGCCCTGGATCGTGAATGCCCACAGGCGGTCGCGCAGGCCGGAATCGAGCATCTCTCGGGTGTGTGTGACGCCGGGTGGCGTGTAGATGCCCTCCATCACCGGGCTCCCGCCCCCGCCGTGCTCGGTCAGTCCGCTGCGGAAGTAGGGGAGCCCGTTGTGGCGCGCGAACTGGAGCACGTCGTCGTCGATGAGCATGTGATCGTCGTGCAGGTGCGTCACCGAGCGTCCGCGGTGCGCGTGCAATCGGAACGGGAACCGGCCGATGACGAACGTCTGGAAGTGGTACATGAGGTACCGGCCGACGAGCCCCGACGAGTTCGCGATCTCGGACCGCAACAGCAGCCTTGGCGTTTCCCACGCACCGCCCGCGACCACGACCACGCGCGCACTCACCTCGTGCGCGGTGCCGTCGATGTCGACGTACCGGACGCCCCGCGCCTGTTTGCCCGCGACGTCGAGCAGCACTCGCTCGACGTACGAATCCGGTCGCACTTCGCAACGCCCGGTTCGCAAGGCGTTGCGCAGCGGCGCGATGGGATCGCCCTTGGCTTCGATCGGACACCCGTAAGACGCGGAGAACCCGCAGTTGTTGCACGCGGGCCGGCCGTCGTAGGGGATCGAGTTGACGCCCGTCGGCGCGCGGTACGGGTGATAGCCGAGTCGTGTCGCCGCTTCGGTCGTGAGGATCGCACCGAACATGTCGGCACCGGGCGGCATCGGATACGGGCCGCTGCGCCACTCCGCGAACGGGTTCCCCTCGGCGTCGCCGGCGACCCCGATCAGCCGCTCCGCCTCGGCGTAGTACGGCTCCATCTCGTCGTAGTCGACGGGCCAGTCGACGATGTCGGCGCCCTCGATCGGCCCGAGCTCGGAGTGGGCCTTGAAGTCGACGGCACGAAAGCGCGGAAGTTTGCCGTCGGCGTGGAACCCGCCGCCGCCGACGGTCGACGGGAGGTTGTTCACCTCGCCGGCAAAGAGGTGGTCGCCGTCGGCGTCGTCTCGCCGGTACGTGCGTGGTTCGAGGAACGGGTCGGGCCCGAGGAAGTGACGACGTGACGCCTTGATCTCGTCGCTCGACACGTGACCGAGACCCTCGAACGGTGCGTCGAGCGCGAGAAGGTGGTTGCGTCCCTTCTCCAGCATCACGACCGACCAGCCCGCGCCCGTCAGGACGTCGGCGGCGGTTGCTCCCGCGGGCCCGGTGCCGACGATGACAGCGTCGCAGTCGGCGGACTCAGTCACGCCGACTGACCTCGTCGTCGCTGTATCCGCGGGGCTGCACATCGCCGTCCCAGCCGATCGCGTCCCAACCCCGGAGATCACGGTTCCCGCCGTACTCGGGCGCGCCGTACGCACCCTCGCACGCGTGCTCGTACATCGTCGTGCGGAGCTCGACCTGCGCGCGAGGCGCCGCTCCTGTTCGTCCGCAGCGACGTCGAGGAAGTCGGTTCCCAGCGCGGCGATGCCCTCCCGGTACACGGCCTGCCAGCCGCGCGTCGGGCCGTTGAACTCACGTTCGGGCAGGCCCTGGGATCCCTCGATGCGGGTGCGCCAGGCGAGCTCCTCGTGAGGGGAGAGCGCCAGGAAGTCTCCGAACGAGGCGTCGCCGCCGAACCGGCCGCTGAACGGCCCGCCCGCGAAGATGAGCGGGGGCTCGACCGTGAACGCCGCGAGCAGGTTGTCGACGTAGTCGGCGACCCCGAGGGCGGCGCCACCGGGATGCGCGTCGAGCGGGGGAATGAGGAGATCGGCCGCGGCCGCGACGACGCCGAGTTCGTGTTCGGACAAAAAGCGCGGCACTACGCGGGGGAATGGTCTTCGGGAGTCAGCTTGCGCAGGATCTTCGTCAGCGCCTGGAGGTCGCGCAGACTCAACGAACGCAGGTTGTCGGGAGCCTCGTAGATACGTGCTTCCACCTGGGCGCGAGTCTTCGCGCCCTTGCGGGTGAGTGCGACCGTCCGGATGCGTCGATCGCCCGGATGCGCCCGGCGCTCCGCGAGACCGTGCTCCTCGAGCCGGTCGACCAACCAGGTGACGTTCGAAGCGTCGCATTTCCACGCACCGGCGAGCGAGCTCATCGATTGGGGGACGTCGGCATCGAGCTGGAGCAGCGCGTGCATCGCGCCGGGATTCAGGCCGAACGACGCGGCGATGGCCGGGAACTGCTCCTTGCGAGCCATCATCACCGAGGTCAACAGCCGCCACGCCTCGTCGGCCGGGTCGTGCAACGGCGCCGGCACCGCAGCCGGCAGCGATGCCGGCTCGCCCGAGACCGCTTCGGTGCTCATAACGGGATCGTACGGCTGTTGACGAGATCTTTCAAGTACTTGGAACGTTGATGAGATAGATACTTGACATGATTCAAGCAAACGTGCAAGGCTCACCTCATGACGGACGCGATCATCGTCGAGAATTTGCAGAAGCGGTTCGGTTCGGTCGTAGCGCTCGACGGCGTCGGCTTCTCGGTGCCGACGGGAACCGTGCTCGGCTTGCTCGGTCCGAACGGGGCCGGCAAGACCACCTGCGTCCGGGTCCTCACGACGATCCTGCACCCGGACTCGGGTCGGGCAGAGGTGCTCGGCCTCGACGTGACCCGCCACGCGCAGGCCGTGCGCGAGCGCATCGGTCTCGCCGGGCAGTACGCCGCCGTCGACGAGAACCTGACGGGCCACGAGAACCTGCGCATGATCGGCCGGCTGTCGCATCTGTCGAAGTCGGTCGTCCAGGAGCGATCCGGCGAGCTGCTCGAGCGGTTCGCGCTCTCCGATGCCGCCGACCGCCCGGTCCGCACCTACTCCGGCGGTATGCGTCGTCGCCTCGATCTCGCGGCGGCACTCGTCCACCGCCCGCCCGTGCTCTTCCTCGACGAGCCCACCACGGGACTCGACCCGAGCGGTCGCCAGGACCTCTGGGGTGTCATCGAGGATCTGGTGAGCGAGGGCACCACCTTGCTGCTCACCACGCAGTACCTGGAAGAGGCCGACCGCCTTGCCGGCAGCATCGTCGTCATCGACCACGGCCGTGTGATCGCCGAGGGAACTGCGTCCGAGCTGAAGGCCACGCTCGGTTCGACGGTCGTGGAGGTCGGGTTCGCCGATGCCGTCACCGCCAAGCGGGCGCAGACCGAGCTGGCGCGGCATCGGACTGTGCGATGTCGGTTCCGGGTCGACGACGGTGGAGCTCAAGGTCGACGACGGTGCCAAGGTCGTGCTCGAGGTGGTGCGGACTCTCGACCGGGCCCACCTCGAACCGGTCACGCTCAACGTGCGTGAACCGACGCTCGACGACGTCTTCCTCTCGCTCACCGGGCACAAGGCCGAGGAGCCCGACGTCGAGAACGCGGCGGCCGATGCCCCCCGCAAGCGGACCCGAGGTGCAGCATGACCGCCGTCGCCATCCCGACCACGATCGAACGTCCGAAGCACGGCGCGTTCAGCTGGGCCGTCCAGGACGCGATGACCGTCACCTGGCGCAACCTCGTCGCGATGAAGCGCACCCCTCAGGTGCTCGTGTTCTCGACGATCCAGCCCATCATCTTCGTGCTGATGTTCCGATACGTCTTCGGTGGGGCGATCCGGATTCCGGGTGTCGACCACTATGTCGACTACTTGATGCCGGGTGTGTTCGCCCAGACGGTCGTGTTCGGATCGATCCAGACCGGTGTCGCGCTCGCCGAGGACCTCCAGAAGGGTCTCATCGAGCGCTTCCAGTCGCTTCCGATGTCGCGTTCCGCGGTGCTCGCCGGTCGGACACTTGCCGACCTCGTCCGGAACGTCTTCGTGGTCGGCCTCATGGTCGGCGTCGGCTTCATCGTCGGTTGGCGCATCCACACGAGCGTGTTCGGGCTGCTCGGGGGCATTGCGATGATGTTGCTCTTCGCGCACACGCTCTCGTGGGTGTTCGCACTGGTCGGGCTGTCCGCCGCGAACGCCGAGGCGGCACAAGCTGCGTCGTTTCCGATCATGGCTCCGTTGGTCTTCGCGTCGACGGCGTTCGTCTCGGCCGCGTCCATGCCGGGACCCCTGCGGTGGTTCGCGAACCACCAGCCTGTGTCGATCGTGATCGACGCGGTGCGCTCGCTCACCTACGGAGGCGAGTTCGCATCGACGGGCAAGGTGCTGGCCGCGATCGCCTGGAGCCTGGGGATCGTCGTGGTCGCGGCGCCGCTCGCCGTGCGCATGTACCGCCGCAAGGTCTGACCCGCCGACCTTCGTCCCGTTTTCTCGCTCAACAGTTGTGCGGCGCGTCCGCGCCTGGCGCGGTTTTCTCGCTCAACAGTTGTGCGGGGCGTCCGCGCCTGGCGCGGTTTTTTCGCACAACAGTTGGGGTTAGCCGAAGGTGATGCGCAGGGTGCGCAGGGCGTGCGGCGGGACGTGGAATCCGACGTCGCGCCCGTTGTGGGTCAAGAAGAAGTCGGCGGGCCCTTCGTCGAGTCGGACGGGACGGGCGCGTTGCACGTCGAGGCCGAAGCGCAACATCACGTCGTCGGGCTCGTCGGTGGGGTTGAGGACGCGAACGACGATGCGGTCACCTTCCTGGGCCGGCTTGCACGACGACAGCACCGAGTGCCGAGCCGTCACCTCCAGCAGCGCAACGTCGGGGACGACGAGCGGCGTCTCGCCGCCGAGCACACCCCGCAGCCCGACCTCCGCCGCCCGCGCGTCGGCCGGCGTCCGGGCGAGCGTGATCGTCGCCGCGACCCGGCCCGGTGTCTGCGCTCCCGGTACCGGCATCTCCGGTCCGGCCGGCAGCGGACGTGTCCGAAGCTCGATGCGGGCCAACACACCGATGCTGCGCACGAGCGTCACGAGTATCTCGCCCGCGGGCGTGACCTCGGCCTCGGGGAGTCCGGGCGCGCCTACCACCAACCCGTTGGCGGCGACCCAACCCTGGTGCGCGAACGTGCGCGGCGCCGGATGGACCCAACCGGTGTCGTCGGTCGGCGCCGTTGTGCGATGGGCGGTGTCGAAGGTCGTGGCGGCGTCGAAGTGGGTGACGGAGGCCCCGGTCGGGAACCGGAGGCGGAGCCGGTGGTCGGTCTCGCGGTTGTCGAGCGTGACCTCGCAGCGCACGAAAGGCACGCCCGGCGCGACACACGCCTCGACGGTCAGGGGCCCGACGAGGTCGAGCTCGCGCGTGACCTGGAGCCGCGGGATGCCCGAGGCGTGTCGGGTGCGCCGCACGGTCGCGAAGCGCACCCGGAGGTCGCGGACGGGATCGGGATCGCAGTCGTAGGAGTCGCCCCGATCGATGACGTCCTCGACGCCGAACAGGCCGTGGTAGGTGTGATCTCCGAGCGTGACCGAGAGCGTCCAGTCGTCGGCCACCTCCACCCGCAGGTCACCCGACTCGATCGAGCGGCCGTCGTCGACCTCGTCGACGGATTCCTCGGCGGGCGCGAGTGCGTACCGACGGCAGCCGAACGCGGGGACGTCGGTCGCGACGAACTCGACGTCGAGGCCACCCATGCCGGGGAGGAACCGCACGCGGTTGGGATCGTCACTCTGCACGAGACGGGCCGGCCGGCCGTCGACGGTCACGCCGCGGAAGGCCGGCATCGAGAACGGATGCATGTCGAAGCGGGTCACGCTGACCCGCCACGGTGGGAAGCCTTCGAGCGGGACGCGGACAACGTCGGACCGACGGGTGGGCGACGCGTTGAAGACGACGACCTCCTGCTCGTCGGTCCAAGGCGTGTCGCGCGTGACGTTGCGACCGGCCAGACGTTCGAGCACGCGCTGCACAGGACTGCGGTGCCGAGGCCTTCGGCGTCGTCGTAGCGCGCGACCATGCGCTCGTGGACGGGATCGATCGAGCAGCCGCAGATCGAGTCGTGCGCCTGGTTGCACAACAGGCTTCGCCAGGCGATCTCGAGTGCGGGCCGTTCGTCGGTGATGCCGAATGCCCGGGCGAACGCGGCCCACGGCTCGACCCAGTCGGCGAGCAGCGATTCCACAGCGCGGTTGCGCAGCTTCAACGGCATGCGCGTCGACCAAACGCCCGGCAGGAGGTTCGCGGTCCGCGCCGCCGACGAGCTCGCCCGACCACTCGACGAGCGTCGAGGCCTCGGGTAACCGTTCGGCCGCCTCGTCGAGCAGCACCCGTTGCGCGCCCAGGAGCGCGGCGACGTGTGCGGTCGACGTGTCGGCGGGAAGATGGTCGAAGCCGTTCATCAACAGCACGGGATCGCCGCCGGCCGCGACGATGCGGTCGATCACCGGTCGGAGCCGGGCGATCGTGCCCGCGAGGTCGTGATCGGCATCGAGGCCCGCCGCGGCGAAGTAGCCCTCCGGCAGCTGCCACGCGCGCACGGCCGTGCCGTCGGGAGCACACCACCGGTACATCGGTCCGAGCGTGTCGAGCTCGGTCCCGTTGCCGCGCCAGTAGACGAACGGATCGAGCCCGAAGCCTGCGAGGAGCTGGGGAAGCTGGGCCGGATGGCCGAACGAGTCAGGGACGTACCCGACAGCCGACACGGGCCCGAGCGCGCCCGCGACCCGGCGTCCGAGCGCCAGATTGCGCACGTGCGTCTCGCCCCCGGGCAGCAGGGAGTCGGGCTGGACGTACCAGGGGCCGGCCGCGAGCCGGCCCTGGTGGAGGCCGGTGGCGATCGTCGTCGCGCCGTTCGGGCCGGACTTCGAGGTAGTCCTCGAGCACGATCGCCTGACCGTCGAGCACGAAGCGGAAACCGGGATCGGTGCCGAGCAGGTCGAGCACGGCGTCGACGGCGTCGACGAGCCGGCCGCGGAACTCCTCGAACGACGCGGTACCACTCGCGGTCCCAGTGAAAATGGGAGACGAGGAGGATCTCGGCGGGCAACCGGAAACCGTCAGACCGTCAGACCGTCACGACGAAGTTGCCGAGGCCGTCGAGCGTCGCGACCGTACCGGGCGGGAGCACCACCACCGTGAACGGCTCCTCGATCAGTGCGGGGCCCTCGACAGTCGCGCCCTCACCGAGCCGGATGCCGTCGTACACGGGCGTGTCGACGAATCCGTCACCCCAGTACGCGTGACGGATGCCGCGCCGGGCCTGGTCGGCATCGGAGACGGTGCCCGGCTCGGCTAGGTGGTCGGGCTTCGGCGTGTTGCCGCGCGCGATGACGCGCACACCACGCATCAACGGTTGTTGCGAGCGGAAGCTGAAGCCCGCGTTCGGACTCGTGCAGATCGTGGAATCGTTCGGCGAGGTCGAGTAGTCCCGGCTCGTCGAGGGCTACTCCTTCGGGCACGGGCACGCTCATGTCGAAGTTCTGACCCGGATAGCACATCTGCGCGTAGAGATTGGTCTCGACGTCGCCGGACGCGACTCCGGTCGGGTCGAGCTCCTTGTCGACCTCCTGCAAGAGGTCGGTGAGCAGATCGCGGACGCGCCCGAGGTCGACTTGCGACAAGGGAGTGACGTACGACCGGACGAGGTCGACGACGTAGTCGGCGACGAGCACGCCGAGCGCGCTGAACGCGGGCGCGGCCTTGGGCACGATGATCCGGGTCACGCCGAGCTCGCGTGCGATCGCCGCCGCGTGCACCGCGCCGTTGCCGCCGAACGCGATGAGCGCGAGGTCGCGCGGGTCGGCGCCGTGGCCGGCGAGCACCTTGCGGGTCGCGTTGGCCATGTTGGCGTTCACGATGCGTTCGATACCCCAGGCGGCCTCGGTCAGCTCGATCCCGAGGGGTTCGGCGACGTGCTCGGTGATCGCCGCGCGCGCCGCGGCCACGTCGAGGTGCATGCGGCCGCCTGCGAAACCGTCGACGGGCAGGTAGCCGAGCACCGCGTCGGCGTCGGTCACGCTCGGTCGGGTGCCGCCCCGTCCGTAACATGCCGGACCGGGCGTGGAGCCGGCCGACTCCGGACCGACGAGCAGCGCGCCCTGGCGTACCCGGGCGATCGAGCCGCCGCCCGCGCCGACGCTCTGCACGTCGACCATCGGGAGACCGATGTAGTAGCGGTAGCGCCAGTTCCAGTCGGTCTTGATCTCGGGCCGGCCGTGCCGTACGAGGCAGATGTCGAAGCTGGTGCCGCCCATGTCGATGGCGACGAAATCGCCGACACCGGCGGCCCGCCGCGGCGACGGTGGCGCCCATCACGCCACCCGTCGGTCCGCTCGCGAGCAGCGTGACCGCGCGTCGTGACACGTAGTCGGGCGGCATCACGCCACCCGTCGATTGCATGATGAGCAGCGGCCCGAGGTAGCCCGGCGCGCCGCAGCTTGTCCTGGAGGTTCTGCGTGTAGCTGGCGATGCGGGGCGCGACATATGCGTTCACGAGCGTCGTCGACACCCGTTCGAACTCGGGACCGCGCGGCATGACCTCGTGCGAGAGCGAGATGTGCTCGACGTCGGGGAACTCCTCCAGCACGATCTCTCGCGTGCGGCGCTCGTGGGCCGGGTTCACGAACGAGAAGAGGTACATCACCGCGATCGATCGCACGCCGAGCTTCTTCAGGCGCTGCACGCCGCGCCGCACCGCGTCCTCGTCGAGATCGAGGAGCACGTTGCCCTCGAAGTCCATGCGCTCGGGGATCGGGATGCGGGCGCGGCGCCGGGCGATCGGGATCGGGCCCGGATAGTTGGGGTCCCAGATCTCTTCTTTGTGGCAGCGACGCAGCTCGATCTCGTCGCGGTGGCCCTCGGTGACGAGCAGGCCGGTCGGTGCGCCGTTCATCTCGATCATCGTGTTGTCGGCGGTCGTGGTGCCGTGCACGAGGATGTCGAGGTCGCTTGCAGAACGCGTCGAGTTCGAGCCCGAAGCGATCCGCGAGCTGCTCGAGTCCGTTCATCACGCCGGTCGACTGGTCGTCGAGCGTGGTGGGCGTCTTGTCGAGGACGATCTCGCCCGACGGTGTGACGCAGATCAGGTCGGTGAAGGTGCCGCCGACGTCGACTCCTACGCGAAATCCCATGTCAGGTCCCGTTCGGCCCGCATCGCGCCGTCCGCACGCGAGTGCGTGCGTGCCGACGTCGTCGATCTCGAGGGTGAGGTCCTCGAGGGAGCCGTCGAGCACGACGCCGTAGTCGCGGCTCGCGCCCGTCGACCGAGACGTACTCGTCGAGCACGTCGTCGAGCACGGCTTGCGGATCGCGGTCGAGCGGGTCGCCCCAGCCGCCGCCACCGCCGTAGTCGAACATGATGCGTTCGCCCGCGTGGATCGGCACCCACTCGGCCGTGTGCTGCACCTTGAACTCGTCGTCGCTGCCGTAGCGGATGATCATCTCGTTCGGCGAGCCGTCGCTGACCGCCGCAGATGCCGGGCATCGGGTACTTCATGCCGACAACGTACGTGTAGACCTTCGCGTCGACGCAGACTTCCTTCTCGTAGTGCGAGCCGCAGATCCCGCGCCACTCGCCCGGTCCGCCGCCGTCGGTGCGGTAGTCGCGGCTCCACTGCACGTGCGGGTACAGCGACTCGTTGATCTCCGCGGTTGCCTTCCAGAGGTTGCCGAAGCTCGCGTTGAGCGCGCCCCACGCGTCCATGCCCTTGGATGCGTTGCACCAGCCCGAGTACACCTCGGCCGAGTGGTCGGTGAACGACGCGCCGGTGCGCGGGTCGACGCCGACGATGATCGTGGGGATGCCGGTCTTGTACGTCTGGGGCACCGCGCGGTCGGGCAGCACGTACTGCATCGCCTTGGCGATGACCTCGCCGACGTCGGCGCCGGGGTGGTGCGTGCCCGCAGACACCGGCTTGCCCGGCTCGGGGTTCAGGAGGCAGCCCTTCGGCACGACGAGCTTGATCTGTTCGAAGAAGCCCTCGTTCTTGGGGATCTCCGGGTCCATCATCGCCGCGATCTGGCCGACCGTGTAGCCGCGCGTGTTGCCGAACGTCGACCACGACTGCAGCTCGGCGCGGGTGTCGGTACCGGTGAAGTCGATCGGTCAGCTCGTCGCCGGCCACGCTCACCTTCACGTGGAGATGGATGTCGGGATTGCCGAGGGGGTCGTGGTCGACGTAGGAGTCGGCCTCGTACTCGCCGTCGGGCCACTGCGCGACCTCTTCGCGGAACCGCTTGGCCGCGTAGTCGATCATGTAGTCGACGGAGTCCTCGATCGCGCCGACGTCGTAGCGATCGATCAGCTCTCCGAGCCGTTGCACGCCGAGCTGCGCAGATCCGATCTGTGCACGAAGGTCGCCGATGTAGCTCGGGATCCGGTTGTTCGCTTGGAGCGCGTAGAGGACGTCGCGGCGTTCGACCCCGCGGTCGAGGACCTTGACCACCGGCCAGCGGACACCTTCGCCCCAGATGTCCGTGGCGGTGATGTTGTAGCCACCGGGAACCCCGCCGCCGGTGTCGCCGTGGTGGCATTGGATGCTCGCGATCAACACCATGCGCCGTCCACCCGGGGCGGCGGGATCGTCGGCGAAGACGGGCGCGAAGACGTTGTAGTCGGGAAGGTGCCCCCCGCCGTGGTACGGGTCGTTGGCGACGAAGACATCACCTTCGCGGAACTCCTCGACACCGAGGAACTCGAGCGCGAAGCGCACCGGGAGGGTCGACGTCAACATGAACTGCGGGATGCCGACCGACAGGGCCGCGAGCCGGCCGCGCGCGTCGAGGACCGTGGCGTTGCGCTCGTTCGACTGGTTCAGGATCGGCGTGGTCGCGGTGCGCGACACGTACTCCGCCATCTCGAAGCACACCGTCTCCATGCCGCCCCGGATGACCTCGGCGGTCACGAGGTCGACGGTGGGCGCTTCGGAGATCCGGCCCCGGCTACCCGCGAGGCGAACCAGGTCGACGTTCGTCATGTGCTTTCCCCTCGCGAAACTGACGCAGACGTCAGGGAAGTGTAGACGTTCCCCCCGGGCCGACGAAAGGACGTCGATCGGGACGACGGGGTGGGATCAGCGATCGATGAGGAGCTCGGCCAGCCGGTCGAGATGCCAGCCGGTCGTGCCGAACAGCGACTCGTCGGCGGTCGAACGGCGCAGGTAGAGGTGAAGGTCGTGCTCCCACGTGTAGCCGATGCCGCCGTGGATCTGGATGCCGTCCTTCAGGATCCGTCGAGCGGCCTCGCCCGCGGCCGCCTTGGCGACATGACACGCCCGTTCTCTTTCGGGGTCGTCTCCGTCGATCGTCATCGCCGCGTAGTGCACCGCCGCGGTGGCCCGCTCGAGCGCGAGCGACATGTCGGCGAGCTTGTGTTGGATCGCCTGGAAGGAGCCGATCGGTACGTCGAACTGCTTGCGCTCCTTTGCGTACGCGAGGGCCATGCCGAAGATGCGACGCGAAGTACCGACCATCTCGGCAGCCACGCTCGCGTACGTGCGTGCGCGCCACTGCGCGAACGCGGCCGGATCGAGTGGTCTCGCGCCGAGCGAGCGGGCGTCACCGCGCGACGCCTCGAGCGAAGCAGTCGGCGCGAGAAGTCGACGGTCGCGACGAATCGCGTCGCGAGGTCGGCCGCGTCGACCAGCGCGATCTGCGGACCGGGCAGCACGATCGCGATCCGGTCGACACGGTCGGCTTCGAGCACGAAGGGGACCGTCGGGTCGCCGACGATCGCGACAGTGCCCGTGTTGGTGCCGTCGCCGGTCAGCGCGAGGTATGCAGTTGTGGCGAGGAAGGGCCCGGGTGCGGCTGCGTAGCCCGTCTCTTCGAGGAACAGGCACAGGTCGGTCGCGTCGCCGGCTCCGAGCGCGGTGTACTCGGCCAGATGCGACCACAGCGGCTCGTACACGGCCGGATCTTCGATGTGTGCTCGCACGAGCGCGGGCGGGCACTCGCGTTCGAGCAATTTGCGCCCGGTGTCGCGCAGCAGCTCCTGATCGGGAGTCAGAGAGAAGTCCACCGTCGTGACCTCAGTGCCTCGGCAGGCCCAGCACGCGCTGGGCGATGATGTTGCGCTGGATCTCCGAGCTTCCGCCCGCGATCGTGTTCGCGAACGACATGAAGAAGCCGAGCACATAGCGGCTCGTCCGTGCTCCGAGCTCGGGATCGGTGACCGGCGCCATCGGGCCCGAGATCTCCATGCCGAGCTCGAATGCCGCCTTGCTGGCCTCGGACATCGCCATCTTCATGTAGCTGTGCTCGGGAGCGCTCGAACCCTGCGCGAACGAGGCGAAGCCCTTGTAGCCGAGGGCGCGCAGCGATGCCGCGAGCTCGTACGCCGCCGCGATCTTGCGCCGGATGATCGGGTCGCCGGACTTGCCTTCTTCGTGGCGCGAGCGCGACCAGGCCCTCGACGGTCTGTTCGAACCGGGCGATGCCTTCGACCCACAGTCCGGCCCGCTCGTGGGCGAGTGAGCCCTGGGTGATCGCCCAACCGCCGTTCAGGCCGCCGACGAGGTTCTCCCGGGGAACGATCACGTCGGTGAAGAAGACCTCGGCAAAGCCGGCGGTGCCGTTGATGTGTCGCAGCGGGCGGATGTCGATGCCGGGCGAGTCGACGTCGATGATGAGCAGGGAGATGCCCTTGTGCTTCGGCAGGGTCGGGATCGGTCCGCACGTAGCAGAAGCACTTCTGGGCGACCATCGCGTAGCTCGTCCAGACCTTCTGGCCGTTGACGACGAAGTGGTCGTCACGGAGCTCGGCTCGCGTCTGGAGCCCGGCGAGGTCGGAGCCCGCGTTCGGTTCGCTCATGCCGATGCACCAGATGGTGTCGCCCCGGATCGCGGCCGGCACGAGCTTCTTTTGCTCGTCGTTGCCGTACTCGAGCAGGCTCGGGGCGACGATCGCGTAACCGGGGAAGTGGCAGCTGCGCAGGAGGCGCCGGCTCGACAGCGTCTCCAGGTAGATGAGCGTCTGTACCGGGGTGCAATTCCGACCGCCGAGCTCGGGCGGGTATCCCGGGATCATCCACCCGGAGTCGAAGAGGGTGGCCTGCCAGTCGCGCATCCACCGAGGCACGAGCTCGAGCTCGTCGCCGACGTCTTGGAAGTCGTAAGCCGCCGGCCATCTCCGCGGGCGTGTTCTCGTCGAGGAACGCGATCAGCTCGGCGCGAAACTCCTCGTCTGCGGGCTCCACGCGAGCTGCACCTGTACCTCCGAGACGACGACGTCGTACCTGACGCCGATGTCAGGAAAGCCGATGCCGGGAACGGTAGCGTCAGTCCTTGACGGTGTGCCAGGCGCACGGCATGCGCTTGATGCCGTGGATGAAGTTGCTCTGCAGCATGTCGGGCTCGCCGCGTGACCTCGATGTCGGGGAGGCGGCGCAGCAGCTCTTCGAACATCACGCGGATCTCGCGGCGGGCGAGGTTGGCGCCGAGGCAGAAGTGCGGGCCACCGGCGCCGAACCCGAAGTGCTCGTTCGGCGAGCGCAGAACGTCGAAGCGGAAGGGGTCGTCGAACGCGCGCTCGTCCCGGTTGGCCGAGTTGTAGAACATCACGACCTTCTGCCCTCCTTCACCGCCTGCCCGCCCACCACGACGTCGCGCGTCGCGGTGCGGCGGAAGTTGATGACGGGAGTCGCCCAGCGCACGATCTCCTCGACCGCGGTCGGCGATACGGCATCGAAGTCGGAGGTCCACACCTTGCGCTGGTCGGGATACGTCGTCAGCGCCCGCATGCCGTGACTGATCGCGTTGCGCGTCGTCTCGTTGCCCGCGACGACCAGCAGCAAGAAGAACGACCCGAGCTCGCCCGTGGTCAGGCGGTGCTTGCCGTTCTCGTCCTCGACCTCGGCGTGCATGAGCTGGGTCGTGATGTCGTCGCGGGGGTGGTCGAGCCGGTCCTGGGCGAGGGCGATGCCGTATTGGAACAGCCCCATGCCCGCGGCCATGAGTTGTTCCATCGACTGGACGTACTCCGGATCGCCGACGCCGAGGATCACGTTGGTGTGCTCGAAGATCTGCTTGGTGTCCTCGCGGGGGATGCCCATCATGTCGCAGATGATCTGGAGCGGCAGCGCGGCCGCGATCTCGCTGACGAAGTCGCAGGCGCCGAGTGGCGCGACGCGATCGACGATGTCCTTCGCCTGCTCCCGCACGGAGTCGTCGATGCTTGCGACCTGGCGAGGCGTGAACCCGCGATTCACGATCAGTCGCATCTTCGTGTGCTTCGGTGCGTCCATGTTGATCATCGACCCGAGCCATTCGGCGATCCCCTCGGGCATGTCGCCGACGGTCGAGGTGGGAGCGGAGTGGAACGTCTCGGGATCGCGCGACACCTGCATCACGTCGGCGTAGCGGGTGAGCGCCCAAAAGCCCGGTCCCTGCGGGATGCCGATCTCGGGCGGTGGCACCGGCTCTTCGTGGAACGAGACCGGGCGTTCCGCACGGAGCTTGGCGAAGATGCCTTCGCGGTCGGGCCGCATCCACTGCTCGATGTCGCCGAGGCGGATGTCGTCGACGCCCAGATCCGTCGTGGGCAGATCGGTCGTGGGCAGATCGGTCGTGGGCAGACCGGTGCCGGAAGCGTTGCTCATGCTGTGAGCCTAGACAACCACCATCCGGCGCCGGTCGGGCGATCCGGGTTCGTCGGGCTAGTTGTCGCCGACGTTCGGCATGAACGGCGGGACGCCCTTGCCGGACGAGGCGAACAAGATCGGGGCCACGTCGTTGATGGACTCGATCGTCCAGGGCTTGTCGTCGGTCGCCTCGGTGATCGGCCGCCATCCCCGCACGAGTTGTACCTGCCCGCCCATCACCTTGAGGACCTGTCCGGTGACACCCTCGGAAAGGTCCGAGGCGAGCCAGCACACGACTGCGGAGATGTTCTCGGGCGCGAACCGGTCGAACTCGCCTTCCTGTGGCGTTCATGAAGTCGCCGGCGACCGTCTCGGTGAGACGTGTCGCGCGACCGGGCAGATGGCGTTCACGCGCACGCCGATGCGCTCGAGCTCACGGGCCATCACGATGGTCATCGACGCGATGCCGGCCTTGGCGGCGGCGTAGTTGGCCTGGCCGGCGTTCCCGTACAGGCCCGATTCCGACGCGGTGTTCACGATCTTGGCGTTGACCGGCGTGCCGGTCTCCTTCGACTTCGATCGCCAATAGGACGCGGCGAACCTCGACGTGCGCGAAGTGGCCCTTGAGGTGGACGTCGATGACCTGGTCCCACTCGGCTTCGTCCATGTTGAAGCTCATCTTGTCGCGCAGGATGCCGGCGTTGTTGATGAGCACGTCGAGGCCGCCGAAGGTGTCGACGGCTTGTTGCACCATCGCTTCGGCCCCGATCCACGACGACACGCTGTCGTAGTTCGCGACGGCGCGCCCACCCTTCGCCTCGATCTCGTCGACGACCTGCTGGGCCGGAGTGGCGTCGGCGCCTTCGCCACCGCTCGAGCCACCGAGGTCGTTCACCACGACAGCCGCGCCCTCCGACGCGAGCAACAGCGCGTGGGTTCGGCCGATACCGCGGCCGGCGCCGGTGACGATCGCGACCTTGCCGTCGTACAGGCCCACTGTGCACTCCTCGATGGTTGCCGGAAGCTGACGAGGGCGTCAGGTTAGGAGGGCGCGCCGCAGCTCGGCAACGTCGTCGACGCTGACGAGCAACTCCCGGAGCCGGACCGGAAACCCCACCACCCGCGCCCGGGCCGGGAGCGCGAGCGTGACCCGGGCGATCGGGCGGTGGGCTCCGTTGACGAGCCAGCGGCCGCGCCAACCGTGCACGCCGATGCTCGCCACGGGCCGGAAGGTGTTCACCGAGCTGACGTCGCCGCGGGTGAAACGGGCCCGGAACCCGTACGACATGCGTACGCGGATCGTGTCGCCGTCGATCTCGATGTACGCAAGGCTCCGTGGCATCGCGAAGAGCGTGAGGAGCCACGACCACATGTTGGAGTACTTGATCGGGATACGTGTTCTCATCGGGGCTCACCGTACGCCAAGCGCACACCCAGCTCGCTCGTGGAGACGAGCGGCAGCGTGGTCAGCTCCGCACGCGAGCACCACGCGGCCCGATCGGTGGAGTTGTCGGTCTCGTGCACGACCTCGCCGCTCTCGACGGTCGTGCGGTAGATGATCCGGATGCTGTGGTACTCGGCCCCGTGTTCGCTCGTGCGCACAGGACGGTGCATCGAGTCGACCGCGAGCAGCTCTTCGATGCGCCCGACGAGACCGGTCTCCTCGCGCAGCTCGCGTAGGGCGGCAGCCTCGGGATGCTCGCCGAACTCGACGCCGCCGCCCGGGAGCGTCCACGCGCCCGGCGCTTCGGTGATCGCCGAGAGCCGGCACAACAGCAGCCGATCCTCGGCGTCGAGACACACGTTGTACGCGGCGACTCGTTGGACGCGCTCGGGCCGGTCGGTGGTCGGCGTGCTCACGCGCCCGTGAACTTCGCGTCGCGTTTCTCGCGGAAGGCGGACATGCCTTCGACGAGATCAGGCGACGCAGTGGCCAGCGCCTGGAAGTGCGCTTCGAGCTCGAGTGAGGTCGCGAGATCCGACTCGAACGAACGCGTTGAGCAGCCGTTTCGAGAGGCCCAACGAGCGCGTCGGTCCCGATGCGAGGGTGTGCGCAACGGCCAGCGCTTCTGCGAGCAGCGTGGCCGGATCGTCGACGCAGCGGTAGGCCAGGCCGAGGTCGACCGCCTGGGCACCGGTCGCTCCTTCACCGAGCATCACCATCGCCTTGGCACGCGGCAGCCCGACCAGCCGGGGGAGGAGATACGCGCCCCCGCGTCGGCGACGAGGCCCCACTTCGCGAACGACCACAGGAACCGTGTGCGCGGGTGCACGAGCACGAAGTCGCACGCGAGCGCGAGATGCGCGCCCGGTCCGACCGCGGCACCGTTGACGGCCGCGACCGTCGGCTTGTCGAGCTCCCACAACTCACGGATGAAGGTCTGGACCCCGGACGCGCAGCGCTTCGGAAGTGGTGCGAGGGTTGAATCCGGGTTTGCCCGCCTGCGCCACGGTCGACGCGGACAGGTCCATGCCCGCGCAGAATGCGTCGCCCTCACCTGTGACGAGCACGGCCCGCACGCTCGGATCGACGCGGAACGACCGCACCGCATCGATGATCCCGTCGCGCATGCCGACGGTGAGCGCGTTCTTGGCCTCGGGTCGATCGAGGATGATCCGACCGACGCCGTCGACGTCGATCTCGACGCGCAGGTCGGTCTGGGTCACGACCCGTTGCTCCGGTTCGTGAGGATGTTCACGACCGCCACTCCCGATCCGCGGCCACCGGCGTTGTGTTGCAGCGCGTAGCCGTTGCGCGTCTCGATCTGGCGCTCGCCCGCCTCGCCCCGCAGCTGCCACCAGCACTCCGTGATCTGGGCGACGCCCGTTGCTCCGATCGGGTGGCCCTTGGCGAGTAGGCCGCCACTCGTGTTCACCGGGATCCGGCCGGTCAAGGCAGTCTCGCCTTCGAGGCTCGCCCGTCCGCCGTCGCCCTTGTCGAAGAAGCCGAGGTCTTCGATGTCGAGGATCTCGGTGATCGTGAAGCAGTCGTGCACCTCGGCGCAGTCGATGTCGCCCGGTCCGATGCCCGCCATCGCGTACGCGCGCTGCGAGGCCATGCGCGTCACCTTGATCTCGGTGAAGCTGTCCTTCTCGTGCAGGTAGGGATGGTCGGTGGCGACGCCGAAGCCGGCGACGTACACGGGCTTGTCGGTGAACTCACGCGCCCGTTCTGCGCTCACGAGCAACACGGCCGCGGCGCCGTCGGTCTGCGGGCAACAATCGAGGAGATGGAGGGGGTGGCACACGGGTACCGACTTCAACACGTCGTCGACGGTGATCTCGTTTTGGAAGTGCGCGTACGGGTCGCGAGCGCCGTTGTAGTGATTCTTGACTGCGACCGACGCGAGCATCTCGCGGGTCGTGCCGAACTCGTGCATGTGGCGGGTCGCGAACGGGGCGAAGAGCACGGGCGCGGTCTCGCCCCGGGTGAAGATCGGATGGCCCGCGGCGGCTCGGGAGAGCAGTCCTTCCTCGGACGACTTGTCGCGCATCTTCTCGACGCCGATCACGAGCACGACGTCGTGGACACCGCTCGCCACGGCCATCGCGCCGACGCGGAACGCGTCGGACCCCGACGGGCAGGCGTTCTCGATCCGGGTGCACGGAATTCCCGGCGAGTCCGATCGCGGTCGGGACGGTGTTGCCGCCGATGCCCTCTTGGCCCCACAGCGTGCCCCGCTGGGTGGCGACGAACGCCGCTTCGACCTGGTGGGGTTCGAATCCCTTGTCGACGCTCCCCACCGCGGCCTCGAACGCACCGGCGGCCATCTGCTCGTAGCTCTGCTCGAACAGCTCGCCCATCTTGATGAGCCCGGCTCCGACGACGGCGACTCTGTTCCAACTCACGAGGCGGCTTCTTTCTTCGGCGCGGGCCTTGAATCCGTAGACGGGAACACCGCGCTCGTGCGCGTACTTCCGCAGGACGAGCTCGACCGACCGGCCGATCTCGATGTCGGTACCGTCGCCGATCACCTGCAGCATGAGGCGGGCGCCGTCGTCCATATCGAGCACGGCGATCGGGAGCGGCGCGACGAAGGGCGCCGGCATCGTCTGGTTGACGACGAAGGTGTGGACCACGCCGGAACGTGCGAGCGCCACCGGCTCGAGCTTGGGTCCGCCACAGTTGACGCAGTGGGGGTGGATCGACGGTGGTGTGCTGATCGTTCCACAGTCGACACACCGGCCTCCGAGGAGACCGAGCATCTCGTCGGCGCCGCGCACGAACATCGCGCTCTCGGGCGGCACACCCATCGGGATGGTCTCGCCGACGGGCTTGAGCTGGCCCCGGGCCCGGAGTACCTCGGCATACCCGGCCGGCCGGCCGCCTCCGAGGGCGTCGGCGATCCGGTCGGCGCCCGCGACCGGCGCCTCGACGTGGAGGAGCACACCGGTGGTGCGTCCGCCGCCGGTGCCGACGATGGCGACCGTGCCGGCGACGCCGAGTGCGAGCGCGCCCCCGAGCAGCGCGGCCGCGGCTCCCGTGTCGCCGACCGCGGCATAGACGTCGGCCGACGGGACCTGGGTCGCGCCCGCCCGTTTGGCCACGGTGGCCCCGAGGCGGCCGTCGGGATCGGGGAGCGACCACGCGCGCACGTCCGATTCGGCGAGCGCCGCCACGACGTCGCTCACGACCGGCAGGAAGATCTCCTCGCGGAAGAGGCGGCCGTCGTAGAGGTCGCGGTTGTCGATCTCACCGTCGCCGCGGTAGCGATCGAGGAAGGGACGTGTCCGCGAGACGCGACGGCCGAAGGTCGCGGTGCCGCGGCCGTCGCCGGCGATGACGAGCGCGGCGGCGCCCGCCCCGCACCGTGCTTCGAACCCGGTACCGGGACCCGGTCGTACCGCGTCGGACGCGACGACGACCGCGACCCGTGCCGACCCGGCGCCCACCGCGTCGACCCCGGCGGCCAGTGCCTCCAGACCGGAGTGCGCGCGAGCCCGCGTTCAGCGCGCCGGTCACCGTTGGGGCGCAACCGACCGCGGAGGCGAGGAATGCGTAGCTCGGGCCCTCGGCGAACGGGGGCCGGCTCGTCCCCCAGAACAGGCCGTCGACGGCGGCCGGTTCGATGCCGGCCGCGTGCAGTGCCCGTGTCGCCGCCTCCCACGCGAGCGTCAGCGTGTCCTCGTCCGGGGCGCAGACCGCGAACTGGCCCCGCCCGCCGCGGCCCCAGGCGGCGCCGACGTCGGACGCGGCGAGTCGGAGGGAAGGTGTCGCGGCCCCAACGCCCAGCACTCGGACGGTCATCGAAACGGCTCCCCGGGGTGTGTGATCCGGAGGGCGACTGTAGCGGTCGCCTCCCTAGCGGCTCACACCCTGGATCTGCGCGCGCGAACACGAGGGGACCGGGCCAGCCGATGAACGGCGCGTCGCCGAAGGTGAACACGCCGCCGTCGCCGGCGGCGAGCCAGTACCCGTGTCCGGTCGGCGTGCTCGCGATGCCCCGCACGGGGAGACGGGTGGCGCGCACCGTGATCCCGCCCAGGACGGGCGCGTCGCCGAAGTGCGACACCGAGCCGTCGGCCGTCGCGATCCAGTATCCGTGGCCGTCGGCCGAGGTGGCCATCCCGACGACGGGTGCCGAGACGGTTCCCACCGGTGTTCCGTAGAAGTGCGCGTCTCCGAAGCTGAAGATCCCGCCGTCGCTCGCCACGAGCCAGTAGCCGTGGCCGGTCGGCGTCGACGACATGCCGACGATCGGCCGGTTGAGGTGGATGGCTCCGGTGGAGCCGTAGAAGTGCGCGTCGCCGTAGCTGAAGATCCCGCCGTCCCTCGCGACCAACCAGTAACCCTTCGCGTCGGGGGTCGGGGTCATGCCGACGATCGGTTGGTTGAGTCGCATCGCTCCGGTGGAGCCGTAGAAGTGCGCGTTCCCGAAGCTGAAGATCCCGCCGTCGGTCGCGACGAGCCAGTAGCCGTTCGCGTCGGGGGTCGTGCCCATGCCGACGACGGGATGCGAGGCAAGACCGGCGGCGGAGCCGTAACTGCGGTCGGTGCCGAAGGTGAACACGCCGCCGTCACCGGCGAACAGCCGGAAGGCGTGAGGCGTCGTCAGCGCGGCGACCGACGCGTCGGGGACGACGACAGCCGACGCGGGCGAAGGCTGTCCGGTCCCGCGGGCGTTGCGGGCGGCGACGGTGCACGTGTAGCTCTTGCCGTTCGTCAACCCGGTGACGGTCAGGGGCGAGCGTGTTCCGGCCGCACTGCCCGGGTGCCCGCCGTTGGTCGAGCTGCACGCGGCGACGTAGCCCGTGATCGCACTCCCGCCGGTGCCAGGAGCGTGGAAGGTCACGTTGATCGACGCGTTGCCGATGGCGACGGCCGCGCTGGCCGGCGCGCCGGGGACGGTGCTCGGGACGACCGCGGCGGAGGCGGGCGACGGCAGGCTGTTGCCCTTGGCGTTCGTCGCGATCACGGTGCAGCGGTAGGTGCGACCGTTCGTCAACCCGCCGACCACGATCGACGTGGCTCCCGCGTTCTTGGTCGGCGTCGTGTGCGGCGTGCCGCCGTTCGACGACGTGCAGGTGGCGGTGAATCCCGTGATCGTGCTCCCGCCGTTACCCAGCGCATGGAAGCTCACGGTGATCTGGGCGTTGCCCGCGGAGACGCCCGGTGTGCCCGGGGCGTCGGGTCCCGTGTCGGGGACCACGGGATCGGAGACGGGTGACGCGGGGCCGTAGCCCTTGACGTTGAACGCGCTCACGGTGCACGAGTAGGTGAGCCCGTTCTGGAGGGCCGTGACGAGGATCGGGGTGACGCTCGTCACCGACTGGCTGATGCTCGGGCCGGACGACGTACACGTCGCGGTGTACTTGGTGATCGGGGCGCCCCCGGTCGACGCGGGCGCCGAGAACGTGACCGTGAGGCTGCGATCGCCGCCGACGACGGTCGGTTGGGGCGGGGCGCCGGGTACGCCGAGAGGAATGACCGACGCCGAGGGCGACGAGGCCGGCCCCGGTCCGACACCGTTGGAGGCGACGACCGTGCACGTGTAGGTCTTGCCGTCGTCGAGGCCGCCGACGACGATCGGGGAGCCGGCACCGGACCCGTTCCCGGCCGCGCCGCCGTTCGTGGACGTACACGTTCGCGGCGTAGCCGGTAATGGTGCTGCCGCCGTCGGAGGCCGGCGCCGAGAAGGTGACCGAGATCTGCGCGTCGCCGGCCGACGCGGCGACGTACCTCGGCGCGCTCGGGACCGACGTGCTCGGCTGTGGGGTGACCGAGTTCGACGACGCCGAGGGCGGCCCGTCGCCGTTGCCGTTCGTCGCGTAGACCGTGCAGGTGTAGCTCTGCCCGTTGCTGAGTCCGCTGATCACGATGGGCGAGCTGGGCCTGCTCTTGATGGTGATCGTGGTGTCGGCCGCCGTGCACGTCGCGGTGTAGCTGGTGATCGGGCTGCCCCCGCTCGACGGAGGGACGAAGTTGACCGTCACCTTCGAGTCGCCGGCGACGATGTTCGGCGCGGCGGGAGCACCGGGAACGCCGCTCGGGGTGACGGCGTTCGAGGCCGGCGACGGCGGCCCGGGGCCGATGCTGTTGGTGGCGAGGACGGTGCAGGTGTATGTCGCGCCGTTGGTCAGGCCACCGACGGTGATCGAGGGTGTGTTTCCGCCGTTGCTCCCGGTTGCCCCGCCGTTCGACGACGTACACGTCGCGGTGTAGCCGGTGATCGCGCTGCCGCCGTCGGCGGGGGCGGTGAAGGAGACTGTGATCTGGGTGTCGCCTGCGGCCGCCGACGGCTGGGCCGGCGCGCTCGGCACCGTCGCGGCCGGGGCCGGGATGACGGCGTTCGAGGCCGGCGAGGGGGGGCTGTCCCCGTCGGCGTTCGACGCGTAGACCGTGCACGTGTAGCTGTGGCCGTTGTCGAGATTGGCCACGACGATCGGTGAAGATGCCGCCGTCGCCGTACGCGTGGTCCCGCCGTCGGACGAGGTGCAGGTCGCGGTGAAGGTCGACACGGGATCGCCGGTCGCGGCAGGCGTGAAGGCGACGCTGATCTGGCCATCCAAGGGGTCGCGGTCGGCGTGCCCGGTGTGTCGGGCGCGACGGCGAACGCGGCGGGGGCGACGACGACGGCGCCGACGAGCGCGGAGACGGTACGCGAGCAGCGAGCGCGGCGCGTGCACGCAGGCGCGGCCGCGAGAAGATCGAGTGGCGGGTCGGTTCGGTGTTCATCTCGTTGCCCATGGTGTTGTCGTTCACGGCGTGTACGGCACGACGATGCCGGTCGGTGGCGTGGTCGGGTTCGACGGCACTTCGATGGGTCGTACCGGCGTCGGCGGCGGGGTGGTGGTGAGGACCGCGGACGGGTGGTGCCGTCTGCGGCGGGCTCGTCGGCGGCGTCGTCCGCGGTGGCAACGTCGCCGGGCGCGGTCTGCGGTGGCAACGTCGCGGGTGCCGGGGTCTGCGGTGGCGTAGTGGTGAGGGTCGTCGCGGGCGCCTGTGTCGTCGGTGCCGGATGGATCGTGGTCGGCGCGACGGCCTTTCGGTGCGGAGCAGTGGTCGGGGTCTCCGGGACGGGAGAGGGAGAGACCGCAGTCGTCTGCGGAGCTTTGGACGACGTCAGGCCGCTGACCGTCTCGAAGGTCGCGCCCACGGCGATCAGACAGAACAGGAGAACCAGTACCCGGTTGATCACGCCCTGCACGGTGAGCGGATCAAGGGCGCGCGTGCGTCGGTACCGGTGTGATCCATTCGTGCGTGTGGGGCACGGGCGCGTCCTTCCCGGGGCCCGCTTCATGGTCCGCGTCGTGGCCGAGCCAGTCGAAGACGCCCGTGCCTGCGCCCTGGTTCCGGTTCCCCGATGACTTCTCCATCACCAGGTCGTTCGCGCAATCACGTGACGTGTCCTCCCCCCGTAGGCGCCGAATCTCGGATTCACCGAGGTGTCGAGACGACCTGGGTGCGAGCCGCATGCGCCGGCCGAGTTGGAGGATAACGAGCCTGGCTCGAATATGGAATGCGGCGAGGTCGAACTCGACGAAAGGAGCCGCTTCGGTACGAAGATCGGTTCGGGAGGCCAAGACACCTCGTCCGGACCGCTTCGTCCCGAAGTGGTCGGTTCGCGAAGTCGATGAGATCGCGCGCCCGACCGTGCCCGGTCAGGTCACGTTTGGGTGCCGGTCACGTTTTGGGTATACGTGCGCACCAGCCCGGACGGCGCTTCGGCGTCCGGGCGCTCGCCGTTGACCGCGCGGGGAACGGGAGGCGCAGGCGAGCCCGATCGCCGGGCTGCCTGCAGCCGGGCCATGCGCTTGCCGAGCGAGCCCCGGCGGGCCCGGTTGATGACGACACCGAGCACGTCGATGTGGCGGTCGTTGAGCGTCAGCAGCATCTGTTCGACGTCGGAGAAGTCGCGTCGGCGGGCGTCGATAACGAGGAGGACCGCGCCGCATCCGGCCGCGTAGACCACGGTCTCCGCCGCGCCCGCCATCGGCGGCGTGTCGACGACGAGGGTGACCTCGTGCCCGTCGATCTGCTTCAACAGGTACGGGAGGTGAGCACTGGCGACCTCGGCCGGGTGCCGGTCGGGCTGCCCGGCGCCGATGAACCCGAGGTGCTCGCGCCCGGTGCGCTGCATGACGTCACCGAGGTTGGTGGCGTCGAGCGATTCGATGCCGGGCGCGGCCTGGAGTCCGAGCAGCTGATGCGCAGTGGGATTCCGGGCGTCGGCGTCGAGCAACAACGTCTCGTGCTCGAGCCCGCCGAGCAGCCACGAGAGTTGCACCGCGACGAACGACTTGCCCTCGCGTCCACGCGCGGAGACGACCGCGAGCCACGGGTGCGGTCGATCGGCCAGAAGGTACGACACGGTGGCGCGCAGGGTCTGCAGTGCGTCGACAGCCGGTCAGCGCGGTGACGTTCATCGCGAGCTGCTGCGGCTCCAAGGTGGCCAACCGCCGCGGCAGGGTCGGGATCTCGGCGATCACACGGATGCCGAACCGCTCGCGGATCTCGGCCGCGCCGTCGCGCCGGGCACGGATCGCGCCCGCGACGATCACCGAGATGATCGCGCTGAACAATGCAATGAGCGCGGTGAGTGCGAGCACGAACAACCGGTTCGGCGCGTACGGCGCCGATGGCGTCTGGGGGACGTCGATGACATTGAGGACGGCCAACTGCTTGGCGGCGTGGGTGACGAGGACGTTGGCCAGCGCGCCGCCCACGGCGCGACGGCTGCGCGAACTGTGCTCGTCACCTTGATGTCGATGATGCCGGTGCCGGGTTCGCCGGTCGCCGCGACCGAGACCGGAGCGTCTTGGATCGTGGGGGGGAGCTTGGCCGCGCGCCTCGAGCAGGTACGTCCGCGATTCGAGCTGCGCGAGGTATTGGGGGATGAGGAAATCGATCTGCTGGACGTTGCCGACCTGGCCGGCGACGACCGTGGGGTCGACGGTGACCGTCGCCGATGAGCTGTAGCGATTGGGGGAACGGAGCGCGACCGCGGTGCCGGCCGCCATCACCAACAGCGCGATGACGACGGCGACGAGCCGGAAGCGGCGGAGAAGTCGGAGCAGGTCGTTGGGATTCACGGGTGTTTCCTGATCGGCAACCGGTGTCCCGACTTGCGAGACGCCTCAGTCCTAGTCCGCCGGGGGGAGCCTAGGCCGATTCGGGCTCGGGCTCGGGTCACTGCCGGAACCGCGGTAGCGCCGGGGCCGTGCTTGCGGAGCGCGAGTGCACCAGGTCCCGCAACGCCTGGGCCGCCTCGGAGGTCGAGGTCGAGTGGGTCGTGACCCCGGTTCCGATCTCGAAGCCGCCGCCGACGTTGATCCGGGGGACGACGTCGATGCGCCAGCCCCTCACGCGCCCGTCACGGATCTCGTCGCGGAACACGACGACGTTGTAGGCAGGCCGGTCGAGGAGCCGGCCCAGCGCTCGGAGCACGTCACGGAGTGTGCGCGCGACGGTGTCGACGGTGGTCGCGCGGAGTCCGGTGAACGTCGAGTCCCGCGCCTTGGGGGCGATACGCACTCCGAACGGGTGCGGCATGCCCCACGGGCACCACGCCGCGATGTCGTCCTCGTCGACGACGAGCAGGCTCCGCTCGTGCGCGAGCTCGCGGTCGCGGTCGCGGGGATCGTCGCCGGCCCCGAGGATCATCGCGAACTCGAGCTCGAGCGCCGGCGGCGAGAAGTCGAGTCCGATGATCTGCGCGTGCGGGTGCGCGATCGACGCGCCTGCTTCGGCCTCGGCGTTGACGAAGACTTGCGTCGATGCACGCGCCGCGAGCGAGCTCGATGCGAGCCGGTCGCGGATCACGGTCACGATCTCGGCGACCTCTCCGATCTCCATGTCTTCGAGGCGACGCTCATGCGACCGGAAGACGACCACTTCGCAGCGGCCGTCGTCGCGACCGGTTCCACCGACAACCGGATAGCGGTTCCTCACGACGCGTACCCGCCATCCCGGCGTCGCCGGTTCACCCGGTCCGACGCGTGTGATCTCGTCGGCGGTTGCGTGCTCGTTGCCCCAACAGAACGGACATGTCTCTTGCTCCGGCGTGCCGCTCGAAATCGTGCCCGTCACCGCGGTCGGGTGTCGAGCGACGGTGAAGGGGCGTCCCGAGCGCGGCGGGGTTCACCAAGACGTAGTTGCCTGTGACCAAGTCCTGACGAAGCTCGGCGTCGCTCATCGAACTCCGCGGAGTCGCTCGAGAACCGCTTCGAACTCGTCGCCGATGCGGGTGATGTCGAACGTCTTCTCCGCGTACCGCCGGGCCCGGGCACCCATCTCGGTGCGGAGCTCGGCGTCGTCGAGGAGCCGGGCGGCGGCGTCGACGAAGGCGTCGACGTCGCCCGGGCTCGTGACGACGCCACTGCCTTCTCGTTCGATGATCCGGGCCGCGAGATTCTCGGGCGGTATTGATCCGAGGATCGGCCGGCCCGCGCAGTGATAGGTCAACACCTTCGACGGCACCGAGAACACGCCCGCCTCGGGCTCGAGGATCGCGACGAGCACGTCCACGCTCGCGAGCGTCGACGAGAGCTCGTCGTAAGGCTGGAACGGCAACAACACGAGGTTGTCGAGGCCGAGCGTGTGCTTGTGGTCTGCCAACCAGTCGGCGCCGAGACCTTCGGAGATGACCACGACCTGCACCTTGGCGCCGGGTCGCGAGGCGAAACGGGCCGCGAGCTGCAAGAGGAGGTTGGGGTTGTGCTTCAACCCGAGGGTGCCCGCGTACAACACCACGAGCGCGTCGACGAGTCCGTGCTTGCGGGACCACTCGTTGTCGTGCGGTCCGGGCTCGATCTCGTCGAGTCCCGCCCAGTTCTCGACGACGGTGGTACACGAACGATCGATGCCCCAACCTTCGAGGATCGGCCGGAAGTCCTCGCTGATGATGACGATCTGATCGCTCGCCTGCAACATCTTGCGTTCGAAGCGCTCGAGCAGCTTGGCGACCGCGCCGCCGACGACGGGGAGGCGCTTGCGCGCCGCGTCACCCATGGCGACGCTGTAGACGTCTTGTTGCCAAAAGACGAATCGGATCGTGGGGTCGAGGTGCTTTTGGAACACGGACTGCGCGAAGAGGGGAGTGTTGCTCGACAGAACGGCGTCGGGCCGGAACGCGGTGTACGCGGTCGCCGAGGAGGCGACCGTAACGGCGCTCCTGCTCGAATCGCTTGCGCGGGGAGTATTTCTCGAAGCGTTGACCGAGGCTGATCGGCTCGATCGCGAACGTGGGGGGGTCGTCGTCGAGACGGTCGAGAGCGCCCTTGCCGGTGACGAACGAGTCGCAGTGCAGGTGGAGGACCTCGTGCCCGCGCCGTGCGAGCTCCCGACTCAGCTGAACTTGAAAAGGGTGACCCGAGTAGTCATGAACGACGAGCCGCACGCCCCACCCTTCAACCGTCGGCGATCGAAATCGAGATCCGAAAGTCTACGGCGACGGAGTGGGCGCGCTTGACCGCGATCCGCGCAATGAGGCGCGCGAATCGCACGCTCGCCGACTCGGCGGAAACGGTGGGGCGACTCAGGAAACGCGAGTGCGCCGCCGGAAGCGGAGCGCGGCGGCCGTGCCCGTTCCCACAGCAGCGACGCCAACCCAGACGAGCACCATGTCGTTGCCGCCGGTGAACGGAAGCCCACCGTCTGCCGGTGCCGCGGTCGCGGAAACCGGACCGTCGGGGACGGCTGCGGTGACGACCGTCGAGCCCTCGACGTGCTGGCCTGCGGTCGTCGGCGGGTAGTCGGCCGCGTGAGCCGCCGAAGCAAAGCCCAGCGACAACATCGCCGTTGCGCCCAAGAGGCCGAAAAGCCTGCGAACCTTCATGAGTCCTGCCCTCCCGAGTAGCCGGACCTCGCTCGACAGTCCATGTCAAGCGCCGGCCAGCCCCTACTGAGTTCGGAGCATACCATCAAGCGCGCCCCTTTTGGGTCGGCGATGTCACTATAAGTGACAAATGTCATCGTTGCAGGGCGAGATCAATCGACCACGGACCGCGTTCACCGGACTGACTGACCAACGCAGAGGTCGCGGCCCGACGAATATCGACGGGGGAGGCGCCTCGACCGGTCGCGCCGACGACGCGCCCTCCGGCGACCTGTGCCGTCCAGTCGACCCGGTCCGGATTCGGCAGGACCTGGGCGAGGTAGTCGAAATGGTAATTCCCGCCCGACAGGTCGACCGAGCCGGACAGTGTGAGCGTCAAGGTCCGGGTGCCCCCGGGAGGGATGTCGACGTACGACGAGTAGACCTTGCGTCCGAGCTCCTGCTCGGCGAGCAGCGCCAGGTCTCGACCGTCGAGCGTGGCTCGTTGCAGCGAGAGTGACGAGAAGATCGAGACATAAAGGGTGCTCGTCCCTACCGGCTTCCCGAGCTCGTTGCCGATCACGTAGAACGGCACGCCGGTCGACGGCGAGCTGTTGTGCAGGACGATGACCGCCCGGGCACTGACGCGGCCGGTCGCCGCCGACACGTCGGCCGAGTACCGGATGGTGCGCTGGAGGTAGTTGTCGATCTTGCTTCCGCCTCCGTTTTGCACGATGACGCCGAGCGAATCTCCGCGCACCGGGGGAGGGCGTCGTCGGCGCCGATGTCGCGCACGAAGGCTTCCTCGCGAGAGTCGCGCATCCAGAGTGCGAGATCCTTGGTATCGATGACCGGGCTCAGCACGGACGCGATGCTCGAGGGCTGGGCCGACTGGCCCGAGGTGAGCTGATTGAACACCGCCTCGGCGACGTCACCCAGCAGGTTCGAGCGCCGAATCGGATCGGTGATCAGCGTGTACTCGTCGCGCAGGAGGAACGAGACGGCGTTGTTCGCGTCGAGCGTGACCGGCAGGCCGGGGACCGTCACCGGCCCGGTGAGCGTGAGCATCTGGGCCAGCGCGAACGGATCGACCTGGATGACACCGTCGATCGGGACGCCGCCCGACTGCGGATAGAGCTGCGCCATGACGTCGGCGACCGACGGGAAGTCGGGCGACATGGTGACGTTCTCCCACGTCTCCGCGGGGTCGAACTTGCCGTAACGGGCGAGGTAGTCGGGTGGCCCCGTCAGCCGCTTGGTCTGCTTTCCCTCGCCGTCGAGATCGGGGCCTCGGCCGACCCGTTCGAGGTGGATGCGCCCGTCGATTGCGGTGAGGACTCCGTAGTTCGCCATGAGGCCGCCGGAACCTCTCGCCTCGGCCGGTGTCACGAACGCGACGAGATATGTGCGCGGGCCGGACCCGCCGAGGAGAGCCGGAGCGAGCCGCACCGCCTCGGCCGCGGTTTGCGCGCTGGAATCGGCTCGGACGACGGTGGTTTGGAACTTCACCAGCTGGCGCTCGAGCGGTGGTACCAGCCACATCCTCGGGAGGCGCTCCAGCAGCGGCGCGTACGAGCGTCGTCTGGGCGGCGAGTTGATCGAAGACGGGCCGGTACACGGCGAGGGTCGCGAGGTCCAGGCGCCCGCCGTTGAGTCGTAGCCGGTTCGGATCGATCTTTGTCGCCGTCGAGCGCGCGATGGGAATCGTCTGTGCTCCGAGCGCAGCGATGTCGTCGAGCGCACGGAGCTGCGGACCGACGATCGGGAGCTGACGTGCCGGGAGAGTCAACCAGGAGTCGAGCTTGTTCCACGCGTCGTCGAACTGTCGTTGCGCGATGCCGAACTGGTCGATCGCTCCCGTTCGGTCGCCGTTACGGGCCGCGTCGACGCCGGCGCGAGCGGAGGCCTCTCCCGACTCCAACAGCGTCCGACTGCGCAGTACCGCGTATGCGGAGACAAGAGTTGCGAGCACGACCAGTGCGGCCAGTGCGCCCGCGGAACGGACGATGGCTCGTCGCGCACGCACCGGCGCGCGCCACGTGCCCGAAACGAGGAGCAGCGACATCACGACGAACGCCACGACGGCGGATCCGCCGCGCGGGCGAGGTCCAGGGCAGGCGCAGCGACGACTGCACGATCACCGCGCCCACGAGTGCGCGCGGAACCGGGGACCGACGGGCGTAACGCTCGAGCACGACGATCGCCGCGAGGGCGATCACTCCTGCAGCGTGAAGTTCCCAGGTTCCGCCGGCCGCGACGATGATCGCGGCCGCGACGATGATCGCAGCCCCGGAAGCGTTCGCGGCCGCGAACGTGACCGCGAACGCGAGCATCGCGCTGAGCGTGTGATCAACGAGGGAGCTCCCTACCGGCGAACATCCCGCAGACGCGCCCACGACCGCGCTCGCGAGTGCGATCGCGACGACCGCAACGCCGCGGGCGTTCGAGGACGTGAATCGCGACGACTCGCCGTGCGCACGAACGCGAATCGCGGGACTCGTCGTTGCGGCGCGGTCACCGAATCCACGCTATCTGCCGGCATCGCGACAACCACGCGTACCTGCCCGTTGATCCCTCGTACCCGCAGCACCCGCGCCCGCAGCACCGGTACCCGCGCCGCGTGGTTCTCGACGCGTTGCGCGTCGAAGGAACAACGGTCCCGGCGCGGCCTCGCGACCGCTCGCGCGGATACAGCGAAGGGTCAGGTTTCCGTCGGTTTGGTTCATCGCGGACATCTCGATGCTCGAGAAGTCCGGGGAACGCCGAATCGACGTCGCGAAACCGGCCGCACAATCAAGAACTTTGCCGACCCGACCGATTGATAGCGAGTCCAGGTCTTGACCGGGGGGGTCATCTTGTCCGTGTCTTCGTTCACGCGTGATCGGGAATGGTCGGTAGCGCCGAGTCGATCGAGTCGTCGTCGCTTCATGGCCGGCGTTCGCGCTCGCTTCACCGTCGTGGTCGCGGCGTTGTGCGCAACGGGTCTCGTGGGTGCAGGCGTGATGAACCGTGCGTCGGCGACGGATCGGCCCGTCGTGTCGCAACTTGGCTTCTACCCCGGCTACGGAAACGTCGCCGGGCTGGAGTCGTTGCAGTCGTGGCTGGGGCGAGACGCGAAGTACCTCGTGCAGTTCGGCGACATCTCGTCGTCCTCGGCGTTCGACTCGAGTGTCTGGGGCGAGGTCGTGAAGGCGGGCTCCATGCAGACGTTCGCGGGCACCACGACGCTCGTCGAATCGGTCCCGTTGGCATTCGGCAACTTCGTCGACGCGTCGACCGCGAGCGGGCAGGCCACGGCACGAGCGCAGTTGCAGGCGACTGTGAACGGGAGCAACGACAGCGGCTACCGCGTCGCAGCGACGTATCTGCGCGACAGTGGGAACGCCGACGCCGTCATCCGGCTCGGATGGGAGTTCGACGGCGGCTGGATGCCGTGGTCATCGCGAGGGAACGAGGCGATGTGGGTGAGCGCGTATCGCCGCGTCGCCGACATCTTCCGCTCCGTCTCGCCGAGCTTCAAGTTCGACTGGACCGGCGACCCCGGATTCCTCCAGGGGCAAACGAGCGCGTACCCGGGTGACAACTACGTCGACATCGTCGGCATGGATCTCTACGACAAGAGCCTCGCGAGCGCGTGGAACCCGTCGACACGCACCTGGGTCGACCCGGCTGCGGCATTCGCGACCGAGATCCCGAATCTCACGTTCCAGCGCGATTTCGCGATTGCACACGGCAAGCTGGTCAGCTATCCGGAGTGGGGCCTCGCGAGCGGTGGCACGGAGTCACCCAACAGTGCGGGGAACGACGATCCCGCGTTCATCCAAGGCATGTACGACTGGATGAGCGGCCTCCCGACGAGTGGTGCCGGGAGCCTCGCGTACCACTCGTACTTCAACGAGGACACCTCGAATGACGGCCTGCACATGCTGTCGCATTTCCCGAATGCGGCCGCGAGGTTCAAGGCGCTGTTCGGTCCGTCCTCGACGACGGCGACGGTCGCGGGCGCCAGCACGACCACTGTCCGGCCGAGCACGACGACCGCGGCGCCCGCCGCGACCACTGTGCCCACGACTGCGGCTCCCGTGACGACCGTACCTGCCACGGTGACGACGGTTCCGGTGACGACGGTTCCGGTGACGACGGTTCCCGCCGCCCCGCAGCCCGTCAAGATCCCGGCTCCCGTCGTGCTCCCGAAGAACCAGGTGATCGCGGCGGGTTCGTCGGCGTCGAACATCCCGACCGAGTCACGGTGGGCGGGCGCACAACACTCGCCGTACATCTGCTGCTGGGGAGCACAGGGTCAGTACGTCACGTTCTCGTTCACTTCGTCGGGTGGACCGACCAACCTCGCACTGCGGTACAGCGCGGGCAATGGAGACGCGAGCAGGAGGGTCGACCTCGACGGCTCGGAGCGGGTCGCGAACGAGAACTTTCCGGCCACGAGCTGGTGGGACTCGTGGTCGACGGTCTCGCTCCGCGCGACGCTCGCTCCCGGCCGGCACACGGTGAAGGTCTGGATGGATCGCAACTCCGGGTCGCACCAGTACCTCAATCTCGACGATCTCACCGTCTCGCCGGTGCTCGTGATCGCGGCGGGTTCGTCGGCGACGAACACCCCGACGGAGTCGCGGTGGGCGGGCGCGGAGAATTCGCCGTACATCTGCTGTTGGGGGAAGCAGGGTCAGTACGTGACCTTCTCCTTCGACGCCGTCGGCGGATCGACGAACCTCGCGCTGCGGTACAGCGCAGGGAACGGCACCGCCTACCGCAAGATCGCTCTCGACGGGCGAACCTGGGTCGCGAACCGGGCGTTCCCGGCGACGGCGAGCTGGAACTCGTGGTCGAAGGTCTCCTTGAACGCCACGCTGACCCCGGGTCGGCACACGCTCCAGGTCTGGATGGACAAAACGTCGGGCTCGCGGCAGTACCTGAACCTCGACGACCTCTGGGTGATCGGCGCAGTAGTCGCAAGGTAGTAGCCGCGGGGAGTGGTCGCGGGGTAGTGGCGGCGGGGTGGTCCGGGTGTCGCCGTGCCCCGGCGTCAGGACCGCCGTGGGCTACGATCGCTCGGGCTGGGTGACCGTCCGCGCGACCCGTGGAGCGAGACATGCCGACCCGAGTGCGGACCACCGGTTGTCGATATCTCGATTGCCGAGGTGCCGGATTTCCCTGTGCCGAATGGCCCTGTGAGTGCGGCTTGGCCCCCGTAGAGCGGTGAGGCGGCGTTGATCGTCGTCGCGCTCTTGGTGTTCGCCGTCGTCGGCGTCATCGGCTGCATCATCTTGGAGGAGCGGGGCCGACCCGAGTTCGTCGTCCTCGTCATCATCGGAATCGTCGTGTTCGACGCGTTGGTCTATCCCGACGGTGGGAACGAGCCCGCCGGGATACTGCGGCCGACGATCCTCGGCCACGACTACCGGACCGCCGATCTCGTCATCGTGCTCGCGTTGGTCGCGCGCCTCTTCGCCCGAGGACTTCCGCGGCGATTCACGGGCATGGGACTCGCTTGGTTCGCGTTCTTCGCCATGTTCTTGCTCGCCGCGCCGATCGGACTCGCGAACGGTCACGATTCGGTCCTCGTGATCTTCCAGACGAAGTTCGTGCTGGAGGCCGGAGGGATGGCGATCCTGATGGCCGGTGTCCCGCTCGCGCGCGTCACGAATCCCGATTTCGTCGGCAAAGCTGCCTGGACGCTCGGCCTGGCCTCGCTCGCGCCGATTCTCGCCGCGTTCGCGCAGCATCAGGTCACGGTGCCCCTGCTGCCGCAGGCGGGCTTCGGCAGCCAACTGGGTGCCGACACCGCGACGACCCTGCTGTCGCTGGCGTTCTTGTTGCTACTCGTCGAGTTGTGCGAGCAGTCGCCGCGACTCGGCGTCTGCTCGTGGTGCGGGCTGATGATCATCTCCGGCATCGTGACCGGACAGCGGGCCGCCCTCATCGGCCTCGTCGTCACGCTGCTGTGCGCGCTGGTGGTCGTCGTCGGCCGTCCGTGGCGTCGCCGGTCGCGGGCGAGGCTGGGCCAGTTGTTGCCCGTCGTCGCGTTGCTCGTGATCCCGCTCGGCACCGTGGCGGTGCTCGACCGCGCGCACGACGCCGTCCTCGTCGGCGGTGCCCGTCGTCTCCAGCCTGACCGGAAGCTTCACGGGCGTCGGCAAGACCCAGTCGGCCGATATCCGTCTGCGGGTCTGGAGCCTCGGGCGTCACCTCGTGCAGGAGCGACCGCTCTTCGGTTGGGGACTCGGCCAGAACTTCAACATCTTCCAGAACAACGGATCGGAGGATCCGTTCACCGGCGGTGATTTCCACGACATTGCGATCGATCTCACGGTGACGACCGGCTTGGCCGGGTTCTCCCTCTTCCTGATCGCGTTGATCGCGACGTTGTGGAGCTCCTTCGTCACATGGAGGACCGCGCGCAGTCCGGCATTCGCCGCCGCGGCGCTCGCGGCGGGGATCGTCCTCGTGCAGCTCGTCGCCAAGGGCATGGTCGAGAGCGTGACCCAGAAGTACCGGTTGGCGCTCGTCTTCGGCCTCTTCGTCGGGGTGATCGCCCAGGCCCGCCACGCGGAGTCCGCGGAGATCCCAGAGGTGCAGCGCCCGGAGCCGGTATGGATCTGATCGAGTTCCGGCGGGCGCTACGCAGGCACGTCCACGCGAGCCTGTTGGCCGCGATACTCGTTCTCGTCGTCGGGTTCGTGGAGATCGGTCATCCGGCCCAGACCTACGAAGCCACCAGCACTGTGCTGGTGACACCGCGGGCCGAGAAGTTCCAGAACGCGTCCGAGACGGTGCTGCGCGTCATCTTGCCGAACGTCGTCGTGATCGCGCAGAGCCAGTCGT
The DNA here is from genome assembly GCA_963784845.1 of uncultured Actinomycetes bacterium. Classification (GTDB taxonomy): domain Bacteria; phylum Actinomycetota; class Acidimicrobiia; order IMCC26256; family PALSA-610; genus PALSA-610. Next base: position 1,425,595 of record CAWASN010000007.1, read on the forward strand.
TGTTCGATGTGGCCAAGGTCGCAGTGCCGTCGGCATACAGGAACACGCCGGTGAGCGTGGCGTCGGCGCTCGACTCGGTGGCCAGCTCCCTGACAGTCAGTGCGATATCGAAGGATCCGAGCGCCGCCATCGCTTGGAGCGACGCCTTGGCCCACGCATTGGTCGCGCGCATGAAGACCGACGCCTACCTCGACGTGCAGCTGCTCGACCCGGCCGAGGCCGCCGGCGTGACCGGTAGAAAGGCCCGGTTGTTGAGCTTCGGGGCGGTGTTCGCTCTCGCCGTCTTCTCGTTCATCCTGGCGGCCTTCGGCGCCCAGCGGCTCGAGGAGGCCCGTGATGTCGCCGGGGCGCTCCGGCGGCGGGGAGTGCGCGTCCTGGGTTCGATCGCGACGGGGCGCCGTCACCGCCGGAAGGCAGATTCGCTCGCGGCCGTCGTCGCCGTGTTGTTGCAGGACGATTATGAGAGCGGGCAGGTCCTCGTCACGGCGCTCGACGACAGCGCGCTGGCTTCGTGGTTGGCCGACCTGCTGCAGCGAGGTGAGGAGAACCTCGCCGGCGCACGCGTGCTGGGCGCCGAGCCCGAGGTTGCCCGTCTCGCGGTTGGCGCGGGCCCGTTGCTCGATCAACTCTGCCTTCGGGCCTCGATCGACCAAGACTGTCCGCCCTGCGTTCTTGCCGCCGATGCGCGCCGCTCGTCGATCGGCACGATCGCGGCGGGCGTGCGGAGGATGGAGCAGGCAGGAGCTCAGTGCCGGGGTGTGGTCTTGGTCAACGAGTCCCGGGGTTTCCGTCGCCCGGGCGCCGACCGCGAGCTCGTCTCGTGAGCGGCGAAGCCTCAGTCCGCCAGTAGCTCGGCGTACGCGGCCGCCGTCGCCTTCCCCTGCGAGCCACGAGCCGGTGCGGGTGGCGCGGGCAGCGGATGCGCCGACAACGCGTCGATGATCGCGACGGACCACTCGGAGGGATCGAGCGCGACGATCCGCCCGGACTGGAGTCGCTGCACTTCCTCGGCGAGAGACGGGCTCGCGAGAACCGGAGTTCCGGCCACGACCGCGTTGTGCATGATGGCGGAGTGGACGCCGTGCTTGTACGGCAGCACGCACACGTCGGCCGCCGCGGCCCAGAGCAACATGTCGTCGTCGCTGATCCAGCCGAGCCGGACTTCGACGTGCTCGAGCGACGCGAGCCGATCGAAGTCGGCCAGCGGTTCGGGCCGCGATCCGACGACCGTCAGCCGAGCCTCGGGGAGCGCCGCGCGGACTGCAGGCCAAGCGTCGGCGATGAGGCCGATTCCCTTGTACGCACGGATGATGCCGAGGAGCAGCGCGCGTGGACGGTCGTCGAGACCGAGCGACGCCCGGGCCTCGGCCCGGGATGGGGCGACCATCCGCGGCGGCTCCGGAGGAATGACACGCACCTCGGTGTCGGGCGCGGCCGCGAGCGCTGTGTCACGCGCATCGGAACCGTGGACGATCAGGAGATCGACGAGACGCCACACCTTCTTGTCGCGCCGGGCGGATCCGCTGTCGGCGTGCGCGACCGCGTCGTGCACCGTCCGTACCACGCGGATGCCGCGGGAGTGCCAGTACCGAATCAGCAACGGGTCGAACGGGCCTCCCACGATCGTCTGGAGGTGGACGACCTGTGGTTTGGCCCTGTGCACGGCCCGAGCCACGCTCAGCACTCGACGCGGGAGCTTGCGGAGCAGGAGTGCACGGAATCGCCAGGTCGGCCAGCCGGCGATCTCGTCACCCCAGGGGATGTGCGAGATCGGTCGGGCGTCGAGTTGACGACCGCGGGGCGCGGCGATCGCGGCGTCGATCCCGGCCTCGTGCAGCTCGCCGACGAGCGCGGCGGTGTCGCGCGCGATTCCTCCCCGATCCGACGCGTCGATCATGAGCACCTTCGGCGCCGGCGGCGCGATGGGCTCGCGGGAGGGCGTTCGCCAGGGCCGGAACACTCGGCGCGCGAGGAACCGCGCGTCACCGATGAGCATCTTTCCATGGCCGCGCAGGAACGTCGGAAGCAAGACGAAGCAACGGATCCGCTCCGCGAGAGAGATCGGCGCGTGGCGCGCCGCGTGCGCGTGCTCGCGCCAGAGTCGCCAGTTCGGCATGAACTGCTCGGGCTTGTCGGGAGCGAACCAGGACGTCAACTTCCGAAAGTCACCGCCCGTGATGCGCACGGATCGTGTCGGGTGATCGCGATTGAACAACAGCACTTCGGGGACCTCGTGGAAGGTGCCTTGCACTGCGAGCTCGGCCAACAGCACCCGGTCGGACGCGACGTAATCGCCCTGCCCCCGCGTGTGGGCCAGCGCCGACACGCGCGATGAGACCGAACACGGCCTCGGGGTCGGCGTCGGTGCAGATGACTCCGCGGAAGCGGTCGCTCGGTCGGGGTCGCAGTGCTTCTACCTGCCGGCGCTTGAGCCGCAGGACCTTGCCCTCGGCGTCGATGGCGGCGACGCCGCTGAACGCGAGCACCGCCTCGGGGTCGGCGTCCAGCGCGGCGACGCACCGTTCGAGGAACGTCGGGGCGATGATGTCGTCGTGCGCGGCCCATTTGAAGTAGTCGGTGCCGCGCGGCGAGCGCACGCGGCGTTCTCGTAGTTCCAGCCCGCGCCGCGGTTCATGTCGGAGCGGACGTAGCGAATGCGGGGGTCCTGGGCCGCGTATCGCTGGCAGATCTCGCGCGGTCCGATCGGTCGAACCGTTGTCCGAGACGAGGAGCTCGAACTCGGTGTAGGTCTGTTGGAGAATCGATTCGAGCGCGGCCTCGAGGAAATTCTCGCCGTTGTACACGGGGAGCGCGATCGTCACGCGAACCGACGCCGGCTCGGGCGCGGTCTCGCTGAGGACAGGACGAATCACGGCGCGAGCCTAATGGCGCTGGGGCCCGATTCTTCCCGCTGGGCGACGTGTTTCGTCCGGGTGCTCATGAGTGTCGCCGCCGTCGCGCGGACCTTCGTGTACACACCAACTGATAGATGCGAGCGATCAGGGTCGCTTGACGATCTATCGACTTCTCCTGCGCACTTTCGAGGCCTTCGCGCGCAAGTCTCGTTCGGAGGGCATCGTTTCCGAGCACTCGTTCCAGGGCGCGGGCGAGCGCGGCGTCGTCGCCGGGCGCGAACGAGAGACCGTTGACGCCGTCGAAGACGAACTCCGGTATGCCGCCGGCGGCGCTTGCCACCACCGCGACGCCACACGCCTGGGCCTCGAGGACCGTCAGGCCGAACGGTTCGGCCCACGGACGCGTTGACGAGCACGTCGAGGCTGCGCATGACCGACGGGACGTCGTCGGTCGGCCCGACGAACCGGGCTCTGGTGCCCAACAGCCGTGAGACCTCGGCTCGCACCGAGGCGTCGTACCCCGCGCCTCCCGTCAATGACGCCCCGACGACGACGAGCTGGGCATCGGCATACGCCGCCGGCATACGAGCCATGGCCCGCGCGACGACGTCGATCCCCTTCTCCGGGTCGATGCGACCGAGGATGCCGACGATCAGTTGGTCGGGGTGAGCGGCGAGCCGCGCTCGGACCGTCGGGTCGGCCGGGCCCGGCCGGAACCGCGATACGTCCACGCCCGGGTACACGACGTCGACCCGACCTCGGCCGATGGTGGCGGCCGTGGCGCGACTGTTCGCGATCGTGTGCGACGCCGCCACGGTCGACAATCCGAGCACACGGCGCCCCAGTCCCGGGACGACGATGTCGTGCACGTCGAGCACCGAAGGGGTGCGCGTGGCCCGACCGGCGAGGACGACCTCCATGTTGGCGTTCAACCCGTACGACTCCACGATGTCGGACCCGGTCGCGCGTATCAGCTTCGCGATCCGGCGCGCATCGGACGCGATCACCGCGACTTGGCGGGCGATCGTGACGGCGCCGCTGCGGCTGCCGTCGCGGCTCGCGCAGTCCGAGCGGCCCGGAAGGTTCGTATGCGGCCAGGTCGGAACCAGTTGCCTCCCAGGCGCGCGCGAGCGCGGACCCGGGTTGACAGGCGAGCGTGATCTCGATGCCGGCGTCACGCAGGCGCGGGCGCAGGTCGAGCAGTTGACGCTCGGCTCCCCAGACCTCGCTCGAGTGGTTGACGACCAGGACGCGGAGAGGTGAGTGCATGGTCCGCCGTCCGCCGTCAGCGACCGTGGACGACGGTGTACTCGTCGTAACGGATCCCGACGGCACCGGCGATGAGCCCGATCCCGAGGGCGGAGTGGGCCACGCCCTTCATCCGCCCGGCCTTGTCGCGGGCGCCGATGGCCCGCACGATGCCGATCCCGACATCGAGGAGCCCGCGCGTGGCGCGCTTGGCCCTCAACCACACGCCGGCGCCTTCGAGCTGCAGGTTCACGCCCCTCGAATTCCCCGTTCGGAACGACCTTCGCAACAGCCATCCGGCGTTCGAGCGCGACGCGGGAACCAGTTCGTTGACGATCGCGTCGTCGACCCAGACGACGCGGGTCCCATGCCGGTCGAGCATCCCGAAGAAACGGACGTCTTCGCCGCCGGAGAGCGCGCACCGCTCGTCGAACGGATGTGCACCCAGATGCTCGAAGGCCGAGCGGCGGATCAGGACGCCGCTCGTACGCGCAAGCCAGTAGGGGATGACGGCGCCCGTCGGGAACCGTTCCCGTTCGAAGAAGCCGGCCCTCGCGAATCCACGCGGGGGGATCCTGTTCGAACACGGGCTCGGACGGGCCGATCACGACGTCGGCTCCGCTTTGGACCTGTACCTCCACCAGCCGTCGCCACCACGTCGGCTCGGGCCACTCGTCGTCGTCGAAGAAAGCGATCCACGGCGACGACGCCGATTCGAGTAGCGCCCGATTGCGGACCTGCGCGATTCCGCGTTCGGGCTCGAGCACGTGACGCACGTCGAATCCATGACCCGGCGCAGCCTCGACCACGGCTCGCGCCGAACCGGCGGGGTCGTTGTCGACGACCACGACGTCGAAGCCCCACCCTCGACCGGCTCGAGCTTGTAGATTGCCTCGAGCAGCCGCGCGAGCCCGAGGGGGCGCTTGTACGTCGTGACGCAGATCGTCGCGTCGACGCGCGCGCTGGTCGTCCAACGGAGTACCTCCGCTCGACTTCAGCGACCGAGAGACTTGGAAACCTGGTCGTACACCCAGCGGTAGTTCTGCTCGAGGCCGTCGCGCAACGTGGTGCTCGGCTGCCATCCGAACAAGCTCGAGGATCCGCGTGTTGTCGGAGTTGCGTCCGCGCACGCCCTTGGGCGCGTCGAGCAGGTAGTTGCGCGAGAGCTTGACGCCGGCGATGCCCTCGACGATGTCGACCATCTGGTTGATGGAGACGAGCTCGCTCGAGCCGATGTTGAGCGGCTCGTTGACGTCGCTCCAGGTCAGGCGCTCCGTGCCGTACACGCAGTCGTCGATGTACGTGAAGCTGCGGGTCTGCTCGCCGTCGCCCCAGATCTCGATCTCGGGCAGCCGGTGAGCACGGCGGTCGCGACCTTGCGGCAGATCGCGGCCGGCGCCTTCTCGCGGCCGCCGTCCCAGGTGCCCTGAGGGCCGTAGACGTTGTGGTAGCGGGCGACGCGCGTCTTGAGGCCGAAGTCCTCCTCGAAGTGCCGGCACATCCGCTCGGAGAACAGCTTCTCCCAGCCGTAGCCGTCCTCGGGCATCGCCGGGTAGGCGTCCTCCTCGCGCAGCGCCGTGACGTCGGTCTGACCTGCTTGTCGGCGGCGTAGACGCAGGCCGACGAGGAGTAGAAGAAGCGCTCGACCCCGGCGTCGCGGGCCGCCATCAGCATGTGGGTGTTGATGAGCACCGTGAGCATGCAGGCGGCCTTGTTGTTCTCGATGAAGCCCATGCCGCCCATGTCGGCGGCGAGGTTGAAGACCTGCTCGATGCCGTCGACCGCGGTCCGGCAGGCGCCGAGCTCGCTCAGGTCGAGGATGAGGTTCTCGGCGCCGGAGTGCACCTGGTACCACTCGCCGAACGGCTTGACGTCGGCCGCGCGGACCTCGTAGCCGCGGCGCAGCAGGTCGGCGACCAGCCATCCGCCGATGAATCCGCCACCGCCGGCGACGAGCACGCGCGGTACCGGCACGGCGGGGCGCCGGGGATCGTCGGAAGGTGCTTCTCGACTGCATCATGCGAATCCCTGACGAACTCGGCCAATGGGGCGCAAAACGATTGACCGACCGTATGTAGCGGAGAACGGTAGCACGCCCACATAAACGTATTCGGACTGGCCGATGCTACGTGGTTGAGTGGTCTTCGTCTCATCTCGATCGAGAAGCTTGTATCTGTCCGGAATCTGCGTATAGGCCTTACTCTCCGAGGTCGGCGCAAGGTCTCACGCGCACGTCAGCGTGACATTGCGGACATCGGGTGCCGGAACACCGTGGTCAAGTGACCGAGCAATCGCCGACCAAGTACGCGGCGCCCGCGAGTCGAGCGCAGCGACGTCGTCCGCCGGTAATCGCGGGGCCGACTGACCGCACCCGGAACGACGGCACCTGAACGACGAGTCGTTGCCCGCGGCATCGGGCCGCGGGACCAACGCTCTGCTCGGAACGGGACGAGCCTTGTCGAACTTCGATGTCGCGAGCGGCGTGCTGTGGGAGCAGGTCGACGTCAAGGTGATGCTCATCGACCAGGCGTCGAGCGAGCTCGTCACCTTGAATCCCGTCGGCTCGCTCGATCTGGAAGACTGGCCGCGGCAGCCGGCGTCGGTTCGCGCGGCTCGCCGAGGTCGTCAGCGATGCGTTTCCCGAAGTGAGCCTCACGCAAGCCACCGCGGACGTCGAGACTTTCCTCGATGAGCTCGTCCGACTCGGCTTCGTGTCGCCCGGTGCCTGACGATCGGCTGCAGCTGTGAGCCTGCAGCTCGAGGGCGTCGGCAAGCAGTACATGCGCGGCGCCGTGGTACCTGCGGCCCGTTCGTCGCGTGTCGCGTCCACGACGACGGTCGACGCGCTGCACGACGTCACGTTCGAGGTCGCAGCCCGGCGAGATCGTCGGACTCGTCGGTCCGAACGGCGCCGGCAAGACGACGCTCCTCAAGATCATCAGCACGCTGCTCGAACCGTCGGCCGGCTCGGTGCTCGATCGACGGCATCGACGTTCGCGTCGCCCCGCCGAAGGCCCGCGAGAAGCTCGGCCTCGTCCTCACCGGCGACCGGGCGACGTACTGGCGACTCGACGGCCGCCAGAACCTCGAGTTCTTCGGCGTCCTGGCCGGGCTGCCACTTCCCGACGCCCGCCGGCGTGCGACCGAGCTCCTCGAGCGTCTCGGTCTCGCCGATCGGGACCGGCGCGTGATGGGGTACTCGTCGGGCATGCGGGCGGCGTTGAACGTGGCGCGTGCCGGTCATGGCCGAACCGTCACTGATCGTTCTCGACGAACCGACCCGCAGTCTCGATCCGCTCGCGAGCGTCACCGTCGGACAGCTCCTGCGCGAGCAGGCCGACGCCGGCCGCTCGGTCTTGCTGTCGAGCCACCGCATGGACGAGGTCGCGAACGTGGTGCGACCGGGTCGTCGTGCTCATCGACGGGACGCGTTCGCCACATCGGCCCGATCGACGACGGCGACTTCCAGCGGTCCGCGCGTGATCTCCTCGAGATCCTCGAGCGCGAGGTCGAGCGGATCGTGAGCATCCCGAGCGTCGGCGAGGTCACCGGTCCCCGCCGAGGTCGCGCTGATCCACGCCACTTCGCTCGGCCAGATCGTCGCGATCGCACGACGCGACTTCTGGGTCGAGATCTCGTACCAGTTCGCGCTGCTCGCCCGCGCGTTCTCGATCGCGGCCAGCGTCGGCGACGTACTTCTTCATCAGCAAGATCGTCGATCCCGCTCATCTGCACGGCTACGCGGGCCGCTACTTCGAATTCGTGCTCATCGGACTGTTGCTCGGCGCGCTCTCCAGCGTCGGGTCTCGGTGCGTTCACCGAGACCATCCAGGCGGAGCAGACGAGCGGGACGCTCGAGGTGTTGCTCGCGACGCCGACCGCGCTCCCGACGTTGTTCGTCGGGTCGCTTGATCGTCCCGCTGGGTTTCGCACTGATCGAGATCGTCTTCGTGTTCGGGATCTCGATCATCGCGCTGGGCGCCGACTTCCAGGCCAAGGGATGCTCACGGCCGCTCTGGCGATGCCGCCGACGCTCGCGCTGTTCGCCGCGATCGGCGCGATCTCGGCTGCGTTCATCGTGCTGAGCAAGCGCGGCGACCCGTTCACTCCGGTGGTCACCCAGACCACGAACTTTCTCGCCGGCGCCCTGTTCCCGATCGCGGTACTCCCGGGCGTGCTGCAAGGGGTCGCGCACGTCCTGCCGCCGTTCTACGCGCTCGCAGGTCCTGCGCGAGGGTCTGATCAACGGCCAGTCGATCACCGATGTCGGTGGCGACTACGCGATCCTCGTTGCCTTCGCCGTGGTCTTGCTGCCGATATCGCTGATGGCACTGAAGAAGGCCCTGCGGGTCGCCCGCGTCACGGGGACGCTCGGGTCCTATTGACCATGACCCGACGCCTCAGGAACCACGAGTTCGGCGAGATTGCCCGGATCGACCCGCGCCGGTGCACACTGCTCGGCACCCCGTACGAGTGCAGTCGGAGAGATCAATGAACCGTGAGATCGGCTTCAAGGCGCGTTCGGTGGTCAAACGCGGGCTTGCCCGGGTCGGGATCGACGTCAAGCGCGTGGGATCCTTCGCACAGACGCGGCCGATCGGCGTGATGAGCGCATTTCTTTCCGATCTGCACACTGGCGCGGGCTCCGGTGCAACGTCGTGCTCGACGTCGGCGCCAACCGCGGCGACTGGACGCGTGTCATGGCGAAGGCGGTGTTTCCCGACGCGCGTTACGTGCTGATCGAGCCGCAGCGGGAGATGGCGAGCCTACCTCGACGTGCGCGTGCTCGGGCGATCCCAAGTGCCGCTGGTTCGAGGTCGGCGCGGGAGCGACCTCGGGCGAGCTGACGCTCACGATCTGGGACGACCTCGTCGGCTCGTCGTTCTTCGCTCCGGAAGGCGGACCCGGCGACCGACCGCAACGCGTGGTGCCGATCGTCACTCTCGACGAGTTGCTCACCCGCGAGGGGTATGCCTCGCCGGAACTGGTGAAGCTCGACATCCAGGGTTTCGAGCTCGAGGCCCTGCGCGGTGCCGGCGGGAGTGTTCGATCGGCGGAGATGTTCATCATGGAGGTCTCGCTCTTCGAGTTCCTGCCGGATTCTCCGCTGCTGGCCGAGGTCGTCGCGTTCATGGACGAGCGCAATTTCGTCGTGTACGACGTCGCCGGCTTCGCCCGGCGCGAGCTCGACGGTGCGCTCGGTCAGCTCGACCTGTGCTTGCGCGCCGTGACGGGATGCTGAGGAAGTCGTCGCAGTGGTAGCGCCGGGAACCGCGCCCGGTTCAAACCCCGGCGCGCGCCAGGTCGTAGAGGTCGAGCGCGCGGTCTGCCGCGTGCTTCCAAGTAAAAAGGTCGAGCGCACGCCGCCGACCGCGTTCACCCATCGTCGCGCGTAACTCGCCGGTCGTCCAGCAGGCGAGTCAGTGGCGCGGCCAAAGCGCCGACGTCGTCCTTGTCGACGAGGAATCCCGTCTCGCCGTCGACCACGGTGTCGGAGACGGCACCGGATCGGGACGCGACCACCGGGACGCCGGCCGCCATCGCCTCGACGGGCGGGAGCCCGAAACCCTCGTCCCAGATGGGTGGGAAAACGAAGATGTCGGCGGCCGCATAGCGCCGGAGCAGTTCCTCGCGTGGCAGACCGCCGGTGATCGTGACGCGGTCGGCCAGTTCGCTCGGTATCCGCTCGTGCAGGTGCTCGATGTAGTCACCGGCATACAGCGGCGTGATTCGACGCACGAATGCGGGATCGTCCATCGGGTAGGTCTCCGACGGCGGAACCGTGTGCAACGGCCCGACGATCTCGAGCCTGGTGTCGGGATGCGACCCGGCCACGCGCGCGTACGCATCGATGAGGAGATGGAGTCCCTTGTGAGGCGACACCGAGCCCGCGAACATGATCCTGAGCGGACCGGTCCGATTTCGGTGGTCCTTCGCGTGTGTGAACTCGTCCGGGTCGATCCCGTTGTAGAGGGTGTGGCAGCGGTCGGCCAGCCGCGGTAGCTGCCGGCGGGTCAGATCGGTGATGTAGTCGCTGACGGTCACGACGAGATCGGCCGCGAGGAGGCGGCGCTCGATCGCACGCAGATTGTTCTGAGGGTAGAGCTCGGCGTGGAGCTGGAGGACCACCGCTCCGTCCGGGTTGCGCGCCTTGAGTGGACGGACGAATTGCGTGCTGTGCTGGATGTGCACGACGTCGTACCGTTGTTTGGCGATCTCGCGGGCGACCGAGCGCGTATAGAGAGGGAACAGCGCCGGCGACGACGAGATCGGTGGGTTCATGCCGTGGTTGAAGACGCTGAGACGCGGTGAGAGCCGGTCGTAGTAGCGAAACAGCATCCGATCCGGGCGCGGCGCGTCGCGGAAGCGGAAGTGCATGCCCGCATGGTCCTCGTGCTCCGCGACCTCGCCGACTTGCGCGTTGCGCCGGCCGTACACGGTCATGGCAGCGCTCTGTGTCAGAGCGCCGGCCAACCCGTATGTGCACGCGGCCCACCGAGTTCTGGATTGGCGGCAGGAGCCGATCGATCGGTTGATTGACGAACGCGACGCGCATCTCGGGCTCCATGTCGCTCAGCGCTCGGAGGGTGTTTCGGCGAGGGCAGTCTCGGCGAACGGCGCGGCCGCGAGCGTGATCGTGTGTGCGATCCGGCGGCCGATTCGGCCGTGCGCCGAGTCGGTGATCCAGAGGGCGTCGGTCGCCGGGACCGTGCGCAGCAATCGCGAAAGCGTGAAGAACGCGGCGATCGCGACCGTGGCGCCGATCGCGATGCCCGACGCGCCTGCGACGGTCGTAACGACCACCCATCCGGCCGCCGCACCCGTGACCGCGGTCACCCCGGCTCGTATCAGCGTGCCCATCTGCCAATCGAAGGGACCGAACTTGCGAATGGTGTAACCGACCACGAGCAGGGAGGCCGAGACCTGTGCGGTGTTGTTCGCCCACGCGGCGCCGACCTCGGCGTGTCCGGGTACGAGGAGGAGGTCGAGGGCGACGTCGACAACGGCGGCGAAACAGAACACGAGCAACCAGACCCGCACGTGCCCGACACCCCACAGCAATCCGCTGCACAGGCTCATGAGCGCGATGATCGGGAACGCGAGCAACATGATGCGCAGTGGCGCCGCAGTGTGGGAGTAGTCGGACCCGTAGACCACGCGGATCACGGCCGGGCCGAACACCATGCCGAAGGCGCTGATGGGCATCGCGACGAGTATGACGAAGCGCAGCGCACGGGAGAATCCGGACGTGATCCGGCCCGCGTCGCCCGAGCCGTGCAGAGACGCGACGGTCGGCGACACGACACCGGCCAGCGACTCGATGCCGGACGACAGGCCGGCGACGACGGCAAACGCGACCGAGTAGTAGGCGATGGCGTTTGCCGACGAGTAACGCTCCAAGAAGAAGAACTCCGAGCGGCGCAGCACGACCAGCGTGAGCAAGTACCCCGCCCAGATCGTCGCCGCGTAGCCGATCATGGGGCGGTACAGCTCCGGGGTCGGATCCGAGCGAGGGGCGACCGAGTTGAGATACCGCTGCGCGATCCAGGTCGTCCAGACCGTGGCGACGATCGAGAGCACCGTTCCGACCGCGAAGACGCCCGCCACACCGCCACCGAGGGCCAGCTCGACGGCGATACCCACGGTGAAGGCCAGCCCGATGACCAAGGTGATGATCGAGCCCTCCCGCCATCTGCGCAGGACGCTCAACACGCCGTTCGGCACGTTTTGGAACGTGGAGAACGCGGTGCCGACTGCCGCCCACATCCAGGCCGCCTCGAGATCGCGGCTGAACATGCCGATCCCGCCCATCACGATCAAGGTGATCAGTGCGCCGAAGATCTGGATCTTGGTCGTCCACCAGATCAGGCCCCGCAGGCTCGAAAGCCTTCCCTGGCCGAGCAGCTCACCTCCGTAACGGATGAGCGCGCCGCTGAATCCGAAGCTGCAGACCAGGATCAGCGACAGTTGGATGAACGAGATGTAGCTCTGGCGACCCATGTCGCCGACGGTGAGGAACCGCGCGATCAGGACCGACGAGACGAGGACGTAGACCTGGGGCAGCGCCCGGCTGGCCATGACCCAGATACCGCCGGTCAGGAGCGATCGGCCCGAGAGCTCCTCCACCGACGCGGTGGGCTCCTGGGTCACCGCCTTCTTGACCACGCCGATGCTCCAGGCTTCGTCTTCGAACTGGAAAGGGTACCCCGGGGTGCAGTGCTCGGATCACGCGGAGTGCCGTCTCTATCGGCAATCCGGCTGACCGTTTCCAGCCCCGCGAGCCGCTCCCGCGCTGCGGATTGCACGCTCGAGTGCGCGCGCTCAGCGTGATATCTGGCGGAGATTTTTCGCTCTGCGTGAACGCACCCGGTAGGATCATTCGATGGCGGGAGGGGCTTTGTCGTGAGTATTCCGCGCCTGCGGGCCTTCTTCGTCGTCGCGGTCTCGGTCGCGATGATCGCGGCCCTTCCCATGGCCTCCGCGCATGCTGTCGCGGGTGGTCCGGTGTCGGATGATTTTCATGCGTCGTCGTTGAATGGTGGGTTGTGGTCGGTGGTGGACCCGGTGGGGGATGGGTCGGTGGGGGTGGATGGTTCGGATTTGGTGTTGTCGGTGCCGGGTGGGGTGGCGCATGACACGTGGTCGGATGGGTTGCGGGGGTTGCGGGTGGTGCAGCCGGTCGCGAATGCGGATTTCGAGGTGGAGTCGAAGTTCGATTCGTTGGGGGTGTTGCAGTATCAGGATGAGGGGATTGTGGTTGAGCAGGATGCGTCGACGGTGTTGCGGTTCGATGTGTTCGGTGTGGGTGGCGGTCAGGTGATGGTGTTCGCGGCGTCGGTGTCGGGTGGGGTGTCGTCGGTGAAGGTGGCGTCGAGTTTGTCGGGGTCGGTGTCGGCGCCGTTTTGGTTGCGGGTGAAGCGGTCGGGTTCGGTGTGGGTGTTTTCGTATTCGGTGGATGGGGTGTCGTGGGTGGTGGGGGGTTCGTTCAGTTTTGTGATGTCGGTGGCGCGGGTGGGGCCGTATGCGGGGAATGCGGGTTCGCCGGTGCCGGCGTGGTCGGCGAAGGTCGATTATTTCTTCAATACGGCGAGTCCGATCGTGCCCGAGGATGGTGGGTCTGTGGATGTGACGCCGCCGGTGGTGTCGGGGGTGTCGGTGGTGCCGGGTCGGGTGTCGGCGTCGGTGGTGTGGTTGACGGATGAGGTGTCGTCGTCGCGGGTGGAAGCCGGGACGACCGTGTCGTATGGCATCGCGGCGGCGGATCCTGCACTGGTCACGGCACATTCGTTGGTGTTGTCGGGGTTGGTGTGTGGGTCGTCGTATCACTTTCGGGTGACGTCGGCTGATGGGTCGGGTAACTCGGCGTCGTCGGCGGATGCGACGTTTGTGACGTCGGGGTGTGCTGTCGCGGGTGGTCCGGTGTCGGATGATTTTCATGCGTCGTCGTTGAATGGTGGGTTGTGGTCGGTGGTGGACCCGGTGGGGGATGGGTCGGTGGGGGTGGATGGTTCGGATTTGGTGTTGTCGGTGCCGGGTGGGGTGGCGCATGACACGTGGTCGGATGGGTTGCGGGGGTTGCGGGTGGTGCAGCCGGTCGCGAATGCGGATTTCGAGGTGGAGTCGAAGTTCGATTCGTTGGGGGTGTTGCAGTATCAGGATGAGGGGATTGTGGTTGAGCAGGATGCGTCGACGGTGTTGCGGTTCGATGTGTTCGGTGTGGGTGGCGGTCAGGTGATGGTGTTCGCGGCGTCGGTGTCGGGTGGGGTGTCGTCGGTGAAGGTGGCGTCGAGTTTGTCGGGGTCGGTGTCGGCGCCGTTTTGGTTGCGGGTGAAGCGGTCGGGTTCGGTGTGGGTGTTTTCGTATTCGGTGGATGGGGTGTCGTGGGTGGTGGGGGGTTCGTTCAGTTTTGTGATGTCGGTGGCGCGGGTGGGGCCGTATGCGGGGAATGCGGGTTCGCCGGTGCCGGCGTGGTCGGCGAAGGTCGATTATTTCTTCAATACGGCGAGTCCGATCGTGCCTGAGGATGGTGGGTCGGGGGTTACGACGACGTTGACGAACGATGATTTCAGTGCGGGGTCGTTGAACGGGGGGACGTGGAGTTTCGTGAACCCGGGGGGTGGGTCGTCGCAGTCGATGGATGGTCAGCATGTGGTGATCAATGTGCCGGCGGGGTCGAGTCATGATCCGGGTTCGGGTGGGGATGGGGCGCCGCGGGTGGTGCAAACGGTCGCGAACCGCGATTTGAGTGTTGACGCGAAGTTCGATTCGCAGGTGACCAAGCAGTTTCAGGAGCAGGGTGTGGTGGTGGAGCAGGACTCGACGCATTATGTGTTTGCGTCGATCGTGCAGAATTGGTTCCAGAGCGCGTTTGTGGTGAAGACGGTGTCGGGTTCCACGGTGACGACGAACACGAACGTGGAGATCTATAACCGGCAGTCGATCGTGGTGCGGGTTGCGCGCACGGGGAACAGTTGGACGTTCGGGTATTCCTATGACGGGTTGCGTTGGACGGCGGCGGCGGCGTTGACGCTGCCGTTGACGGTCGCGCGGGCGGGCGTGTTCGGCGGCAATTTTGGTGGGGGGTCTTCACCGGCGTTCGTGACGAAAGTCGATTATTTCGTGAACTCGACCGCGCCGCCGGCGACCGAGGACGGGGTCGCGTGGCCGTCGGCGCCGGCGGCGCCGGTGATCAACGTGTGGTATGGGGCGAACCAGACGTTCGGGTCGTTGGGTCAACCTCAACGTTGGGTGAACGTGTTGGGAGATGTGTCGGACCCGTCCGGGCTCGCGAGCCTCACTTACACGTTGAACGGCGGGACCGCGAATCCGTTGTCGTTGGGGGAGAACCAGGTGCGGCTCGTCGCGCCGGGCGAGTTCAACGTCGAGCTCGACTATGGCGCGTTGCAAACGGGTGTGAACACGGTCGGGTTACGAGCGACCGATATCTTCGGGAACGTTTCCACCACGACGGTCACTCTCACCAAAGTCAATGGTGGGCCGTGGACATTGCCGTACACGGCGAACTGGGCGAACGGGGCCGGGAACCCGAACAGCATCGCGCAAGTCGCGGATGGTCACTGGGTCGTTCAACCCGACGGCACGATCCGTAACACCGATATCGGTTATGACCGGCTCGTCACGATCGGTCAAGCCAGCACCTGGACCCAATATCAAGGGACCGTGCAAGTCAAGATCAACTCGATCGATCCCGACGGATCCGCGATCGGGATCATCGCCGGGTTCAAAGGCGCGACGTCGGATCTGCACGGCATCCCAACCCGGACCAGCCGCGGATCGGTCACCCGTTCCCGGCCGCGTTCCTGTACGACAACAACCAAGGCGCCGGCTCCAAAGCCGAGATCTACGCCAACAGCGACACCCACCCCGAACAAACCCTCACCGCCGATAGCAGCGGACTCACCCTCACCGTCGGAACCACCTACACGTTCAAGTTCTCGGTGACCGACAACACGATCGGTGGCAGCCTCTACAAATTCAAGATCTGGAAAACCGGGACCACCGAACCCGCGAACTGGCTCCTCCAAACCAACAGCGACCTCTCCCGCGGCTCCATCGTCCTCGCCGCCCACCGCGCCGACGTCAACTTCGGCACCGTCACCCTCACCACCACCCCCTAACCACCCACACCCACGATCACCAGCCGGTCGAGATCTCCGTCAGGATCGCCTCCGCGTCGTTGAGGCGCGTACTGGCGTCGGTGCCGTGGAGGAGCACGCCGCACCGCACGTGCGCGGCACGGATGGCGACGGGAAAGAAGTCGCGCATCGCGGCGCGTTGCCGACCGACGTGAACGACGACATGAGTCGGGACGTCATGCGATCGGGTGGCGCCTCTTCCAATGCCGAATGACGCCTGTCACCGTGTTCCACGACGACGATCGCACCGAGGGGCACCGGCCGCAGGTCGAGCTTGTCGACCGGAACGTGGAGCCGGCGGCGTTGGTCCCACTCCAGCGTCTGCGCGTCGTCGAGTTGTGCCGGGCCTGTCGGCGCGACATCGCTCGGGAGCGCCATTGGCTTCGGGAGCCCGCGTATCATGGGTGCGTCGTCGACGAGCCAGAGCGCAACGAGGTCATCTCCCATGACGCGCCAGTCGTGTTGGAACACGGCGAGCGCGATCGTCGACTTGCCCTTGCCCGTATCGCCGAGCGCGAGCAGTCCGTGCTCGCCCTTGCGCATCGAGGCGGCATGAATCACAAAGACGTGGTGATAACCGAGCATGTGCGTGATCACCGCTTGGAAGACGCGCCGCAGCGAGCGTTCGTGCGGCGCCTCGGTCGCGACGAGTCGGGCCTCGTCGGGCGAGACGATTCCCTGGATGCCGTGCGCGGTGGACGAGAGGTACAACACGTTCCCGTCGTTCCACACGTCGAGGTCGGGTTGGTGCGCGTCGGGGGCGCGGGCGGGCATCGGGAACCGGCCCGGGCCGTAGGAGATCTCGGCCTCGGGAAGTTCGGTGCATGTCGCGATGGTTCCGAACGAAGCGTGCATCACCGCGAGATGGTCGGCGTCGGCCGCGCTCATCCGGACCGGTAGGCCCACGATGTCGAGCACGAATGCCGCATCGCTCGCCCGGCTGCTGAGGGCCCGTGCCGCGTCCGAACCGTTGCGGATCGAGGTCACGGGGTCGTCCATGGGCAACACGATTCTATCGGGGTCGTCGGTATGGGTTACCGCTGCGGATCGACCGCGATGGGGCGAGATCTGGGCGTTCTGCCAACCGGTCGGCGCGGTCGCGGTGCATCGTTACGTCGGTCGGCGCGACGGCCTTCATCGTTTCTGGGGCGACGGGAACGTGGAGGCCGACGTGCTCGTGGAAGACGCGCTCCTCGTCGGTCGGGTGGTCGGGATCGACTCGCCTGTGGGCCCGTATCGCCCGGTGCGCCCGCGCCGTGAGGTGATGCGCGCGTCGTACATCGGAGCTCGCCGGCTCCCTCGCCGCGTCTGGTATCGCGGTCGCGCCGCGCTCGGGCGCCTGTTCGCGCGCGGCTGACTCTCGCAACCGGTCACCCGCGGAAATGACGCCAATCGACACGCGGGCCCTCCCGGCTCATGCCTCTTCGCCGACCGCGGCGAAGTAGGCGGCGCGGTCGGCGTCGCGGTACTCGGCGGGGTAGAGCAGGCTCGCCGGCGAGTCCTCGCGGTTGGAGAGGTCGACCCGTCCCGCGGTGCCCGTGCGCGCGAGGTGCAGGGCCCGTCTCGCGATCCCCGATGCTGCCGCCGCGGTGGCGCGCCCCGGCGTGCCCGCGACCGCCGAGCTTCGCGCGAACAACGACGCCGGGTTGCCGACCCGACGCGGCGTGCGGGCGACGGGAAACATGCGATCGATCCCCGCCATCATCTTTCGCCACCCGGCGGGGAGCAGACGCGAGGTCACCTCGACCGGGATCGGCGCGCCGAGCTGGTACGCGGCGCGTTGCAGGACGGTGCCCACCGGGAGCTGCATCTGCCAGGCCCGGGTGCGCGTCACGACCTCGTCCCATTCGGGACCGTGCAGTGCACGGGCGGACCGCGTGATGTCCGAGAGCCAGTTCAGCCGGTCGGCTCCTTCGTTGGCGGCGTGGAAGCAGAGATGGACCGTGGTGTCGACGGGGTCGAGGGTGAAGATGTCGGTACCGGCGACGCGCACAGGCCTTCGGCGTTCGAGCAACTCGCCGGTCGTCAACGGATACCGACGCCGTTCGGCGTGTTCGTAGAGCAGGTGCCAGTGCAGGTCGAGGACCGTCCCCTCGGGCAAGAGCATGTGCAGCTGGCCGGCCGTCATCTGTCGCACCAGGGGCCAGTTCGCGTCGTGAACGGGATGGCCCGCGCGTTCGAGGAGCTCGACGGCTTCGGCGAAGTGTTCGGGTGCGACGAGCGCGTCGATGTCGCCGGCCGAGCGTTGTTCCGGAGGGTCGTACAGCGTGGCCGCGACGGCCGGCCCCTTCACGACCAGCCACGGCGCGCCGAGCGGCGCCAGCACCTCCGCAAGGTAGCGGAGGTCTCGGCCGATCTGCGCGTGCCGGACGCGATTCTGCAGCGCACGGGCGCCGAGCTCGTGGCGATCGTCGGGGGACAGACCGTCGAGCGCATCGAGGTACCGGTACACCGAACCGACGACGCCGTGCTCGATGCTCAGGTCGGCGAGGCCGTCGAGCGGTGCGCGGTGCGCGGCCGCGCCGGCCCCGGCGGCGTCGTCGTTGACGCACGCACGCAGAATCTCTACCTGGACGGATCGTGTACGCACAGCTCACTGAGGATCGTCAGGGGCCGACTACCACTTGACGGCGCCCCGCCTCCGACCCGGCAGAAATCGGCACCTACAGGGGCGGTCTCCGTCGATGCACGGTACCGCTCACAGTTCCCAAATCACGCGTCCCGGCCGGGCGCCCTCTGGCGCCGGGATCGCCCGCCCGTGAGGCTCGGTTACGAGTCGTGTCGTCAGCCCCCGCTCGACGGCGAGCCGAACAGCACGCGGTAGCGCTGTTCGCTCCTCGGGAAGTAGCCCGCGTCGATCCGGTGGTGCCCGTCGGTGGTGTCCTCGTTGAAGTACGACTGGTACGCAAGGCTGCCCGGCCCGCTCGCGGGCAGGCTGTTCATCCAGTTGCTCATGCCCTGGACGAAGGTGGGATCGTCCCCACCGACCCGTGATCTCACCGTTGCGTTCACGCCGGTGAGCGCCCACTCCGGGTAGCTGACCGGTTTGCCGTGCGCGATCGCGAAGTCACGTTGGCTCTGGAGTTCCATCGTGACCAGGGCGAAAGACGCCCCGGGGTCGTCCCACGACTTCGTGGTCGGATTCCAAGGCACCGCAAGGCCCTTGTCGTAGACGTCGAGCCCGACGATGTCGACGTAGTCGTCGCCGGGGTACGCCGATGCCGCATGCCTCGCGGATCCGGCGGTTCCGTTCCAGTCGAATCGGAACTCGGGGGAGACCGATCGGAACACCTCGACGACGTGGCGGTACGCCGAGATCCAAAGGGCCTCGTTGCCGTTCGACGACCACGGATACCACCCGCCGTCGAACTCCCAGCCGAGGCGGATGACGGCGTCGGGGTACCCGCCGTCGCGCAAGTACCCGGCCGCCGTGCGGTACTCGGCGTCGTGCGCTCCCTGGACGGTCAGTTCGAGGTTCGCTCTCGCGCTCGCCCGTCCGGCCGCCGTCGTGGCGTCGATGAGCCCGCCGAATGCCAGCGGCACCGACTCGACCAGCGTGACGCGGCGGGAGATCGTCTGGAGCGCTCCGGCCTTGACCACCTGGCCCCACACACTGGACGTGAAGGCCCGGTCGCGCGTGTCGCCGAACTGCACGACGTAGGTCGCCCTGCGCCCGAGCCACGTTTCGAGGTGGTCGAATGCGCTCACGTCGGCGTATCCGGGATAGAAGCCGAGCCGGGCCGTCGCCGTGCCCTGGGCCCCGGCGCGCGAGTCGCTGCCGGGCTCGCTGCCGACGAAGCCGAGCGCGGTACAGCACGACGACGGCGAGGGCGCCCATGCCCATTCCCGCGCGCCGAGAGAGTGCCGAACGCAACGACCTCACCGATTGCCCCTCCGTTGTGGCCCCACTACGCACTCCGTGCGACGGCAACGGTACTGAGAATCCCCGGGAAAAGCACCTCCCCAGCTCTCTGTCGATGGGCGGCGGGGCGGCTCGCTCCCGAGTGCCGGGCCGATCCCGCTCACATGAGCGCGCGCGCCTACCGATGAACAAGCGGCTGATCGGCGCGACCGGGACTCTCGGCGCGTGGGCCATGCTGGGCGGAGCCGTTCGACGCGCAAGCCGTCGAGTCGACTCCGGATCGTCCGATGAATCCTTGTACTCCCACCCGTGGGTTCCGAAAGGCAACGGATAGTGGTCGAGCGTGGTCGGCGCAACGTTGACAAATGCATGAATTCTCCTGCTCACGCAGGACATGCGTCACAAAATGGCGGGTCGACAGCCACGCATAGTGACGGGTATGCTGAGGTTCACACTCGGGGGATCGGCAGTGTCGGCGGCGGGGCGGCTCCGGGTCGCACCGGGAGGGAGCTGAAATGAAGGTCATGATCCTCGCGGGCGGCGTCGGTTCGCGCCTCGCCGAAGAGACGACCATCCGGCCCAAACCGATGGTCGAGATCGGCGGACTGCCGATCCTGTGGCACATCATGAGCCACTACGCATCCTTCGGGCACGACGAGTTCGTCGTTGCGCTCGGCTACAAGGGCGAAGAGGTGAAGCGATACTTCACCGACCGGTGCTCGCTCATCGGGGATCTCGCGATCGACCTCGGAGCGGGCAACGTCGAGTCGCGTGGCGGTCGCCGCCCCGCTTGGAACGTCGAGCTGATCGAGACCGGCGCCACCACCCAGACGGGCGGGCGCATCAAGCGCCTGAAGCCGTACTCGGGTGGCGGCACCTTCATGCTCACCTGGGGTGACGGTGTCTCCGACATCGACATCGATGCGCTGATCGAGTTCCACAAGGATCACGGGAAGCTCTGCACGATGACCGCGGTACGCCCGCCCGCTCGTTTCGGTCACCTGGAGATGGACGGCGACGCGATCGTGGAGTTCTCCGAGAAGCCGCAGACGGGCGAAGGCTGGATCAACGGCGCCTTCTTCGTCTGCGAGCAGGAGGTCTTCGACTACATCGACGGCGACACGACGCCCTGGGAGCGCGAGCCGCTCGAGCGTCTGGCCAAGGACGGTCAACTGATGGCGTACCGCCACGAGTCGTTCTGGCAGTGCATGGACACGTTGCGGGACAAGCAGCATCTCCAAGCGCTCTGGGATTCGGGAGAGGCGCCCTGGAAGGTGTGGAGCTGACGATGCGGGTACTCGTAACCGGCCACCGCGGCTATATCGGCGCGACGCTCGTACCGATGCTCGCCGCCGCGGGCCATGAGGTGACCGGCCTCGACAGTGGCCTGTTCGAGGGCTGCGACTTCGGAGGCACCCTCACCGAGGTCCCGTGGATCCGCAAGGACGTGCGCGACGTCACGCCGGCCGACCTCGACGGCTTCGACGCCGTGCTGCACCTCGCGGCGCTCTCGAACGATCCGCTCGGCGATCTCGACCCGACGACCACCTTCGACATCAATCACCTCGGCGCGGTGCGCGTCGCGAACGCGGCCAAGGAAGCGGGCGTGCGTCGTTTCGTGCAGTCCTCGACCTGCAGCCTCTACGGCGCCCACGGTGACGACTTCATCGACGAGACTGCGGAGTTCTTGCCCGTGACGCCGTACGGCAGCGCCAAGGTGCTCGCCGAAGCCGACATCGCCGCTCTCGCCGAGCGACACGTTCAGTCCCACCTTCTTGCGCAACGCGACCGCCTACGGCTACTCGGTCCGCCTGCGGGGCGATCTGGTCGTCAACAACCTCACTGCCTTCGCGGTCGCGATCGGCGAAGTGCGGATGAAGAGCGACGGCATGCCGTGGCGCCCGCTCGTGCACATCGACGACATCGCGCAGGCATTCGTGGTCATGCTCGGCGCCGACATCGATCGCGTGCACGGCAAGGCGTTCAACGTCGGGTCCACGTCCGAGAATTACCGGGTACGCGAAGTCGCCGAGATCGTCGGCTCGATCGTTCCCGATTGCAAAGTGACGTTCGCGGACGATGCCGGCCCCGACGCCCGGAACTACCGCGTCAACTGCGACCTGCTCGCGGAGTCGTTCCCCGAGTTCGAGCCGCAGTGGACGGTGCCGCTCGGCGTGCAGCAACTGTACGACGAGTACATCCGGATCGGTCTCGACGAGCAGACGCTCACGAGTGCCGCGATCATGCGCATCGCGCACGTGCGGGAGCTGCTCGACTCGGGTCGCATCACCTCCGACCTCCGCTTCGTGGAATCCGAGGACGGAGCTCTCACCGGCGGCGGAAAGGCTGCCCAATGAGCGACGTCGCCGAATGCCGTTCTTGCGGCTCCGAGGATCTGCATCCGTTCTTGTCGCTCGGTAAGACGCCGCTCGCCGACGCGTTGGTGACGCCCGGCGCCGACTTCAAGCTCGAGGAGCGATTTCCGCTCGACGTCGCCTTTTGCGCCAACTGCTCTCTCGTGCAGCTGCTCGAGGAAGTGCCGGCCGACAAGATGTTCGTCGACAACTACCTCTACTTCTCGTCGTTCTCCGACGAGCTGCTCCGTCACAGCCGAGAGAACGTGCTGCGCCTCATCGCGGAGTGCCGGCTCGGCCCGTCGAGCCTCGTGGTCGAGATCGCGAGCAACGACGGCTACCTGCTCAAGAACTTCGCCGAGTTCGGCGTTCCGGTGCTCGGGGTCGACCCCGCCCCCGAGCAGGCGGCCGCCGCGAACGCGGCCGGTGTGCCCACGATGGCGCGATTCTTCGGCTCCGAGCTCGCCGGCGAGCTGGTCGCGCAAGGCAAGCGCGCCGACGTCATCATCGCCAACAACGTGATGGCCCACGTGCCCGGACTGAACGACGTGATGGCCGGTGTCGCGACGCTCTTGGCCGACGACGGCGTCGTCGTGATCGAAAACCCCTACGTGCGTGATCTCATCGACCACGTCGAGTTCGACACGATCTACCACGAGCACCTCTGCTACCACTCGTGCACCGCCATAGACCGCCTGGCCGCGCGGCACGGTCTGACGTTGAACCACGTCGAGAACTTCCCCCGTCTGCACGGCGGCACGCTGCGCTGGCACCTCAGCAAGGGCGCGCACCGCAGCGCGGCGGCGACGGCGTTCCTCGAGTCGGAGGAGGCGTCGGGGGTCACCTCGCTCGCCTACTACCAGGGCTTCGCCAAGCGCGTACAACACGTGCGAACCACCTTGCACGCCATGCTCGAGCGCCTGCGCCGCGAGGGCAAGACGATTGCGGCCTACGGCGCCGCGGCGAAGGGTGCGACGCTGGTCAACACGGTGGGCCTCGACACTGATCTCGTCGATTTCGTCGTCGACCGTAACGTGCACAAGCAGGGTCTCCTGATGCCCGGCACGCACCAACCGATCCTCGACCCCTCCGCGCTCGTCGAACGCCGTCCCGACTATGTGCTGCTGCTCGCTTGGAACTTCAAGGACGAGATCATGGCGCAACAGCAGGAGTACATCGCTCTGGGCGGCCAGTTCATCGTGCCTGTGCCCGAGCCCGCGATCCTGACCGGACCTACACGATGACGGTGACGGCGGCGCTGAAGCAGTGCCCGGCATGTTCGAGCACTGATCTGCGCATCTTCCACGAGAAGCTCAGCATCCCGGTCAACAGTTGTCTCCTGCTCGACGATGCCGACGACGCGCGCGCGTTCCCACGCGGCGACCTCGTCCTGGCGTTCTGCCGTTCGTGCGGATTCATCTTCAACACCGCGTTCGACGTCGGGCAGTCGGAATACTCGGCCCGCTACGAGGAGACCCAGGGATTTTCGCAGCGCTTCCGCGACTTCGCCCAAGAGCTCGCGACGCAGTGGGTCGAGCGGCACCACCTGCAGGGCAAGTCGGTCCTCGAGATCGGGTGCGGCAAAGGCGAGTTCCTCGTCGAGATGCTGAAGGCGGGCGCCGGTTCGGGTATCGGGATCGATCCCAGCTTCCGTGCCGATCGCATGGACGACCCCGCGGCCGCTCGCATTCAGTGGATCGCCGACTTCTACGGCGAGGGTTACTCCCATCTCCACGCCGACGCCATCGTCTGTCGCCACACGCTGGAGCACATCTCTCCCGTCTCCGAGTTCGTCGCCATGATCGAAGCGCACGATCCGCAATCCCGACACGGTGGTGCTGTTCGAGCTGCCCGACGTCGCCCGGGTGCTCGAAGAGGTCGCGTTCTGGGACATCTACTACGAGCACTGCAGCTACTTCAGCCTCGGCTCGATGGCCCGCTTGTTCCGAGCGAACGGCTTCGACATCACCGCTCTCGCCACCGAGTTCGACGACCAGTACCTGCTGCTCGATTCCGTCCCCGGCACCGGGACCAACCCGGTACTCCCGGGCGAGGACGACATGGCGCGCCTCGAGGCGGCCGTCGATCACTTCGAGACCCAGTACCCGATCGCGATCGAGAAACTGCGGGGCGAGCTGCGCACGTCGGCGGCGAGCGGGAAGCGGGCGGTGATCTGGGGCGCCGGTTCGAAGGGGGTGTCGTACCTGACGACACTCGGCCTGCAGGACGAGATCGGTTACGCGGTCGACATCAACCCTTTCAAGCAGGGGATGTTCATGGCCGGGACGGGCCAGGAGGTCGTCGGTCCCGACTTCCTCGTGAAGTACGACCCCGACCTCGTCGTGGCGATGAACCCGATCTACCTGGCCGAGATCCGCGCCGAGCTCGATCGTATCGGCGTCGAAGCAGATCTCGTCGGGGTATGAACAGGGACCATCGATGAGCCCGGTGTCGTCGACCCGTCCCGACGCGGCTCCGGTCACATCGACGCAGGGGGCGCTCGTCGTCCCGTGCCGTGTGTGCGGCGCCGACGGGGGCGAGGTGCTCCTCGAATTTCCCGCGGTCCCGGTGAACAGCTCGGAGCTGCATCGCGACGTCGCCGCCGCGATCGCGGCGCCGACCGGTTCGTTGCGCCTCGTGCTGTGCCCGGCGTGCGGGTACGTCTGCAACCAGGACTTCGACGCGGGCGTGCTCACCTACGACGCCGCCTACGAGAACGCGCTCGACTTCTCGCCGAGCTTCCGCCGCTACCTGGGCGACCTCGCCGACGACCTGATCGCCCGTCACGACCTCCACGGGCGAACCGTGGTCGAGATCGGGTGCGGGCAAGGCAGCTTCCTCGAAGCGCTGTGCGCTGCCGGCGACAACCGCGGCTTCGGCTTCGACCCGAGCTTTCGGGCCGATCTGGATCTCCCGGCGTCCGTCGAGATCGCCACCGAGCTGTTCGACCCCGAGACGGCGACCGTGCGCGGCGACCTGTACTGCGCCCGCCACGTGCTCGAGCACATCCCCGAGCCGCTCGAATTCCTGCGCAACCTGCGCCCGGCCGTGGCCGAAGGTGGCGCGACGCTCTACATCGAGGTCCCGGCCGGCGAAGCCGTGTTCGGCGGGGATGCCGGCTTCGACCTCGTCTATCCGCACGTCTCGTACTTTTCGGCGCCCGCGCTCGCCGGTCTGTTGGCCCGCGCCGGCTTCGTGGTCGACCGGATCGATCGCCGCTTCGGAGGTCAGTACCTGTCGGCGGAAGCCCGGGCGGTCGGCGCCGATCCCGGCTCGGTCTCGCCGGTGCAGATCTCCGAGTTCGTCGAGCGGGCCCGCAGCGCCGCCGCGTCACTCGACCACGTCCTCGACAGAGCCCGCGCCCGCGTCGACGCAGCCGCGAGCCGGGGCCGGCAGACGGCGCTCTGGGGCGCCGGCTCCAAGGCCGTAACCTTCATGGCATTGCTCGACCGTCGCGTGGACGCAGCCGTCGACATCAACCCGCGCAAGCTCGGCTCGTTCATGCCGGGATCGGGACTCGCGATCGACGCACCCTCGGCACTCGCGGCGCGCCAACCCGAGGTCGTCTTCATCTTCAATCCGATGTACCGCGACGAGATCGCCGACATGTTGCGTGCCGACGGAGTCGCCGCCGAAGTCGTCGTGGTATGACGGGCACCGAATACCGATTCGAAGAGGTGGACAAGTGACTGCGGTCTATTTCGAGAGCAGGATCGACGATCAAGAGCGTCTCGATCGGCTGTACGCCGGTGACATCTTCGTGTACCGGGCGACGCCGTCGAGCGCCGCGCTGGCCGACTTCGCGATGGAGCTCATCACCGAGGCATTCGCCCCGTACGCTCCCCGAGAAGCGCAATTCCACATGCCGGTGGAGGAGTGGGTCACGCGGTTCGCTCCCGTCAAGCCGTTGTTCATCCACCACTCCCGCACGCGCGGGATCATGGAAGGCGTCTGCGCCGAGCTCGGCTGCGACCCCGACAACACGTACCTCGACGTTCCCCGCCTGCGGGGCGTGACGAGCGACGGGTATCTCACCTCCGGGGTGGGGTACGCCCATCATCCGCACCGCGATACGTGGTACGCGGCGCCGCACTCCCAAATCAACTGGTGGCTTCCGCTGCACGACCTCGTGAGCGAGGCGAGCATGTCGTTCTTCCACCAGTACTTCGATCGTCCGGTGCGAAACGGTTCGGCCGATTTCGATTACTACGAGTGGAACGCGGTCGGGCGCAAGGACGCGGCGAAGCACATCTCGTCGGATACCCGCCGCCAGCCCCGTCCGGAGGAGCCACTCGATCTCGAGGACGAGTCTCGCTACATCCCCGAGCGCGCGGGAATGGTCGCGTTCTCTGCTGCGCAGCTCCACGCGACGGTTCCGAACACGTCGGGCTCGGCGCGCTTCAGCATCGACTTTCGCACCGTCGGATACGCTGACGTGCTCGCCGGGCGCGGTGCCCGCAATCTCGACTCGGCTTCGACGGGTACGTCGCTGCGCGATTTCTCGAGCCTCGCGACCGGACAACGATTCACCGACGAGGAGGCTGCGGCCTACGACGGCGGCACCAAGCTCAGCGACGGCGTGCTCCTGTTCGCGCCCGAGGGCAGCTAGCAGCTCCAGGCGAGCCCCGACTCTCCCGTGGTGAAGCGCACCCGGTGCGATGAGGAACGACTGATCCGCGTGCTGTGGATCCTCAGCGCCGATCCCACGCGTCCGGCGGACGGGCAGCTCACGTACAGCATGTCGTCGATCGAGGCGCTCGCGAACAGTGGCGTCGCGGTGACCGTGCTGCACCTCGGATCTCGAGCGCCGTCGCGCTCGGCGGAGAGCAGGGTCGTGTGGCGGCCCGCGGGTACCGCCAACCGGAATCGGCTCGGGAGCGTGGTCTCCCGACTGCCGGCGATGGCCTACACCGCCGGCTCGTCCGAGTTTCGGCGGGCACTGCAGCACGAGCTCGACCACGAGTGGGACGCCGCCGTGGTGGACCACGTGCAGTCGGGTTGGGCGATGGATCTGCTCGCACGCGACGACTGGATCGATCGACGGTGCTCGTGCATTCGAGCCAGAACGACGAGCGCAGCGTGCGGAGCCGGATTGCCTCGGGCACGTCGGGGAACCCGGCTGCACGTCTGGTCCTGGAGCTCGATGCGCGCAAGGCGGGTGCGCTGGAGGATCGCATCCTCTACCACGCCGACCTCGTCGACCGCGATTACCGACGACGACGCCGCGGCGTTCGCGCTCTCGGCGGCCGGGTCTGCACACGGTGGTCCTGTCACCCGGGTATCGAGGTGGCCGTATCGTTCGGCGCGAGATCACGGCGGACGTGCCTCGACGCGCGGTCGTGGCCGGGAGCATGCTCTGGCGGGTCAAACAGTTCGATCTCCTCGCGCTGTTGCGCGTCGCCGACCGCGCGCTTCGCGGCGGCAGGCGCGGAGATCGTGGTGATCGGGGAGACGCCGGCCGCGTTCGAAGCCGAAGTGCTCGCGGCGACCACCGTGACGCGGATGCTCGGGCGCGTCGACTCCTTCGCCGACGCGTTCGCAGGCGCCCGCCTCGCGCTCGTGTCGGAGCCTCACGGTGGGGGGTTCAAGCTGAAGACGCTCGACTACGTCTTCCACCGGGTCCCGATGCTCGTCCAGCGCGGGTCGGTGACGGGCCTTCCCCTCGAGAACGGCGCCGGCATGCTCGAGTACACGAGCACCGAAGCGCTCGTCGACGGCGCGCTCGAAGCGCTCGACGACCTCGACACGCTGAACCGCGTGCAGAACGAGGCCTACACGCGCTGCGAGTCCGCGTTCGACTGGGCGACGCGAGGAGCGCGGCTGCGCGACGCGATCGCCGACGCCCGCACCCGAAAACGTTCGTCGGCTAGAAGGCGCCGCGGCGGAAGAGCACGACCGGGACCGTCTTGGCGAGGATCGCGAGGTCGGTGAGCAGCGACCAGTTGTCGACGTAGTAGAGGTCGTGGCGGACGTAGTCGTCGAAGGAAGAGGTGCTACGACCGTTGACCTGCCACATTCCGGTGATGCCGGGCTTGACCCGGAGCTCGGCTGCGCAGGTCGTCGGTCCACTCCAGCGCTTCGCTCGGCAGCGCGGGCCGGGGCCCGACGATGCTCATCTCGCCGACGAGCACGTTCCAGAGCTGCGGAAGCTCGTCGATGGACGCCTTGCGCAGGTAGCGGCCCACGCGGGTGATGCGTGGGTCGTCGCGCATCTTGAACAGCGGTCCGTCGATCTCGCTGTGGTCGCGCAGGCAGCTCGAGCTGCTGCTCGGCGTCGGCGACCATCGTGCGCAGCTTGCGGACCCGGAAGAGCTTGCCGTCCTTGCCGATGCGTACCTGCGAGAAGAAGACCGGCCCGTTCGAGTCGAGCTTGATGAGCAGTGCGGCGATCGAGCATGATCGGTGCGCCGAACACGAGCAGGCCCGGCGGTGATCACGATGTCGAACGCGCGCTTGGCAACCGCTCGCCAACCCAGGCGGCGCACGGGCTCGATGTACATCACGGCGCGGCGGCCGAGCGGCCGGGCCAACAGACGGTCGGCCGAGATGTCGACGAGGCCCGAAGTCAGCTCGACGTGGCAGCCGATCTCGATCAGCTCGCGCGCGAACCGGTTGGCGACCGGTGTGTCGATGGCGCTCGTCGCGATGATGACTCCAGTCGCTCCGAGGGACTGCACGATCTCGGGCGCGGTCGCGCCAGCTTCCGAGGACGCGTACCGGCGAGATGCCGGGTGTGGGATCGCCGCATTCGAGCAGCCCGAGCACCTGGTAACCGAGGCCTGCGTTCGAGCTCAGCATCTGCACGATGCCGAGCGCCTCGGCGTTGGTGCCGATGATGATGACCTTGCGCTGGAGCTGCCCGCGCGTGCGGGCCCGGCGGAACGCCCGTCGCACGACCGCCCGCTCGATGATGAGCATCGGCAGCGCGGTGGCGAAGAGCAACAGGAGCCATGCCCTGGAGGTCTCGGTGGCGATGAACAGACTGAGGATGGCCGTGCACGCGACGGCCGCGGCGACGGCGTGCAGGAGCCGGCGGATCTCGGCGGTGACGCTCGTGACGGCCGCGGCCGTGTAGAGCTTGTAACGCGCGAACACGCACAGCCACACCGGCACCGCGACGGCGCCGGTCAGCACCATCGGCCCGATCGCCTCGGGTCCGGCGACCGTGGTCTGGCGCAGCCATGCGGCCACGCACATCGCGGCGACGATCGTCGGCCGCGTCGGTGCTGATGACCGCAATCTTGGCTCCGCGCGAACCCCGTGCGGCAGCTCGCTGCTGGCGAGCGCTCTGGACGATGCGCGGTTCGAGGGAGGCGCCGCGCGGCGGCGTTCTTCCTCGCGCTCTGCCGCGTTCGGCTCAGGGTTCATCCACGCCGAACCAGCAGCATCCATGCGCGCACGTCCCCTTTCGACGACCACCGACGGAAAGAATTCCGTCGACTCCAGCCCAGATCGTCGGCTCCACCCAACCTGAGAAGTACTGCACCCAACGTAGTCCGACAACCACGTTTCGGCAAGGAGCAGTGGCGCATGTAACACGGAGTTTTTGCACCGTTTGAGCGCCGCTCACCCGCCTCCCGAGCGGGATCTCGCGATTCTCGCGCGTTCTCGACCACACGTTTGCCGCGCCCGTGTCCATCCGGGCACGCTCCGTGCGCCGACCCTTGTGCGGTACATCTACAGACGCACCGGGTCGCCCCGCAACGACGACCACGCAACGTGATATCTGAACGAACTCTACCGGCGAGTCCGAACGCGAGCGGGGATACCCGCTGTCGGCGGCGTCTGCGCCCGTCGCCGTCTGCGCCGCGACCTGTACGCCGCCTCGTCCGCGCCGGGCGTCCGGAGCACGCCATCGTTGCCGTTCCGGGTGGCCGGATCGGGGCGACGAACCCGCTCGGAACTGCCTCCTGCGCCGGTGGCGAGGCTAACGTTGCGCCTGTTAGGGGCGGGCCGAGGGACGATAAGGGAAGCGTGGAGGAGTCGCCCGAACAGGTATTGGCGCGCTTGGCGAGGCACCGGGACTCCGTGTTCCGAGCCCGGGGATTCCCGGTGTCGAATCAGCCGGCTCCGCCCGCCCGGAGGCCAATCCCCGGCTCACCGGTGTCGGGACGGGCGCCGGTCGGCCCTGCTCCCGGTGACCTCGGCGCACCCCCCTCAGCAGCATCGGCCGGACCCGGCGCTGCTCCTCCGGTCCTGGCTCCGCCGGTGGGGGCGTGGGGAACGGTCAGGCCCGAGGCGGGCGAGTTCCTCCCGCCCGGGACGGCGGGGCAGCGGTGGCGGCTGTCGGAGAGCGCCGTGCTCGTCACGATCTTCGGTTTGGTGCTCTCGGTCGTGGCCGTCGTCTTGGCGGTGGTGCTGTTCGAGAAACTCAGCACGTCGATCGCATTCGCCGTCGTTGCGGTGATGACGCTCGGCGGGATCGCAGCCTCGGTGAAGCGGATCCCGAGCGCGATGTGGTGGACGGTGGGTGTGATCATCGGGAGCGCCCTGGGGCACTGGTCGTGAAACCGGCGCCGGCGCGGGTGGGGTCGGTCGTCGGTGCCTGTCCGCGGGACTGCCGGCGCTGCGACACCCCAGGCGGGCGCGACCACACCCGCGAGTACGCTGAGCGGCGCGCGCTCGGCGATCCCCGGGCTCGCGTTTGGCGGCGCACGGCGGCGTAGCCGAGTGGTTCAGGCAGAGGTCTGCAAAACCTTGTACGCGGGTTCGATTCCCGCCGCCGCCTCCAGGTTCGATCCGGTCATCCCGGCAGTGGCGAGCCCGACCATGGGCTGGTTCAGGTGCGACCCACCCATCGACCCGGAGAACCGAGCGTTCCCGAAGCTGAAGATCCCGCCGTCGCGAGCCACCATCCGGTAGCCCCTGACCATTGGCGGTCGGCGCGATGCCGACGATGGGTTGGTTGAGCCGGATGGCCCCGGTCGAACCGAAGAACGGCGCGTGGAAGCCGAAGATGCCGCCGTCGGTCGCGACCATCCAGTAGCCGCCGGTCGCGAGATCGGCGCTGATGCCGACGATCGGGCGCGCCAATGGCGTCCCGAACATCGAGCCGAAGTCGTGCGCGTCGCCGAATCGGTAGATGCTGCCGTCGCGGCCGGCGAGCCAGTAACCCGAGCCGTCGGCAGTCGCCGCGATCCCGACGATCGGCGCGCGCGGACGGGTGGCGGATCCGAAGTTCCCGCGCAGAACCGAACGCCAGGACGGTGCCGTTGGAGGTCGTGAGCCAGTAGCCCTTGCCGTCCGGGGTGCTCGCCATGCCGACCACCGGTGCCGAGAGCGGGACCCGCCCGCGGAGCCGAGGAACGGCGCGTGGAAGCCGAAGACGCCGCCGTCGCGGGCGACGAACCAGTAGCCGCCCGTCGCCGCGTCCGTCGTCATGCCGACGATGGGCTGGTTCAGGCGGATGGCGCCGGTGGACCCGTAGAAGGACGCGCCGCCGAAGTCGAAGATGCCGCCGTCGGAGGCCACGGTGCGATATCCACGGGTGTTGACCGAGAGAGGCCTGGGCACGGCGTCGGGATAGTCGAAGACGACCGCGTGCGTGCCCGAGCCCATGGTGTTCGTGCCGCGGACCGTCACGGCGCCGGATCCCGCGGGCACGGTGACCGTGGCCGATGTCGCGGTCCGGGCCCTGACCGTCGCGGGAGTGTTCCCGAACTTGAACGCCGCGTAACGCAGTCCGAACCCCGTGATGGTGACCGTGGAGCCCGCGGCTCCGTGCGTGGGGCTGAGCGACGTCACCTGCGGGCACGCCCAGCCCGCTGCGATCGGCGTTCCGACACCCGTCGCGAGATCGGCCCCGGCAGTGCCCGGGTAGAGATTTCCGTGAGTCCGGGTCAGGTCGTTGTTGCCGGTGGTCACGTCGTTCAACGCGGTGCCGTACTCGGCGTGGGCGGCGAAGGAGGTGAGCTTGGGAGCCAGGTCTCCGACGGGAGCAGTGCACCCGCTGTCGATGTCGGCCGCGATCGCAGCGATCTTCGGCGCGGCGATGCTGGTACCGCCGATCGCGACGTAGGCGTCAGCCGATCGGAAGACCTCGCCGGTGCCGGCGTTGGCCGACACGTCGGGTACCTGCCGACACGTTCCGCCCGGCGCCAGGGAGGTGCACGTACCGCCGCTGAGGAGCGGCTGCCACGCGGGCCGGTCGACCAGGGCCGACAACCCGCCGCCCCCGGCGCCGCCCGGGTAACCGAGATCGTTGGTGCACTGGGTGTAGTTCGGCTTGCCGGCACAGTCGTTCCACACGGCTTCGGCGCCCGACGAGCTGAGCGAGGTGCCGCCGATGCCGGTGATGTTGGCGTCGTCGGCGGGCGTGTCGACGGACAGGCTCGACGAGCCGCCACCGCCGGAGAAGCAGTCTTCGGAGCCGTTGTCTCCGGACGCCGCGACGACCGTCTGGCCCTGCCGCGGCGGCTTGGGCCAGCAGCGACGCGAGCGCACTGTTGAACGACAGGTTCGACGACGCCTCGCAGATGCCCCAGCTCGTGGAAACCGCGACCGCGGTGTCGTCGTTGACGATCTGCGAGTACACGTCGTACTCGCCCTGGAGCGTGTTCGGCCCCTCATAGGAGATGATCGCGTGCGCCGGGCGCCTGGGTGGCCGCCTCTTCGATGTCGATGTTCGCTTCGAGCGTGCCGTTGCTGCCGTTGGAGTCGGGAGTGCCGCCGCCGTCGATCTTCACCGTGGTCACGGACGTGTGCAGTCCGAAGCACGAGAAGTAGGTCGAGGTGTCGCTCGAGGTGTGAGGCGCGAGCTCGAAGACTGCGATCCTTTGTCCGGCTCCCGTCTGGCCATGGTTGATGAGATCCCCGACGCCGTAGAGAGCCCCGACTTCGTCGGGCGTGAAGTAGCCGCCCGAGTTGGCGGTGTTCTTCGCTCCCGAGCACGGCGTGAGCCCGTCGGCACGCGGAACGGCGCGCGGTCGGGCGCCCCCGGGTTTCGCATTCGGGGTCGTGTCGAGTCGGGGAAGCGCCGCCGGTGCATCGGTGAGACCCGTGATCGCGGCGATCCCACCGGCGATGTCGCTCGGCACGAGTGGTGCGCCGTGCGCAAAGAACGACTTGCGGTGATCGGGTGTGCGGTATCGCTGGATCGCGACGCCGAGGCCGCGCGCGGGTCGCGGCGGCGGTGGTTCGCACGGCGACCGCGGAGCCGTGGACGCTGACGTCGCCGAATCCGACGCGACGCAACCAGGCGACGACGGCGTCGATCCTGCTCGGCCCCGGCCCGAAGCGCTGCGCGAACTGCCCCGGGCCGAGGTAGTGCCCGAAGAGCGGGGATGAGGGATCGCGCTGTTCGGCGAGGAGTGCTTGCAGCTCCTGCGGATGCGAGGGCGACAACACGACTTCGAAGTCGAGTGGCTGCTCCTCGGGAACCGTTCCGAGCGGGGTCGCGCCGCTCGGAACGGGCGGAGCCAGGTGTGCCGGGCGGGTCCAGCTGGTCCCACCCGCGGCTTCGGGGGTGATTGCCCGCGCGGGTCCGGCCGGCAGGTACCAGCCGATCGCGAGTATCGACAGGGCAGTGATCGCGATTGCGTTCGACTGCACACGGCTCATGAAACAACTCTCGGGTCGGCACCGGTCGAGGGGATCGTCGAGGGAATTGTCGTGGCAAAGGGAATTGTCGACAAATCTGTGCCCGGCGGGCAGTACCCGCCCCGCGAGAGGGCCGACCGGCGGTCTACCGGGCGGACTCCAGGGACCACGCTCGCACGCCGAAGGGACCGGTAGATCATGGCCGCGTCGCCCAGCCGGTGCCGCAAGTCCCGCTCGAGGCCACCGATCGGATAGAGGTTCTGGGGCGCGCGCGCGTCCTTGTGCGGCGCGGAAGCGAAGCGGGGGAGCGTCGCCGCGACCCGGTCGGCCAGCGCGATCACATCGCCGGCGCGCAACGCTGCGCTCGCCTCGCAGCGGACGATGCCCGCCCACGGTCCGCCCTTCGGGCCTGGCAGGCGCAAGTACCACGAGAACTTGCGGAAGCGGGCGTCCAGCGCGAACACCGGCGTGCGTTCACCGGCCGCGAGGTCGGCGACGACGCGATCGAGCGCGGTCGGCAGGTATTTCACGTCGTGCGACTTGACGACACCGACGGCGTCGCGCAGTTCCCTTGTCGATTCCCGCAACGGGCCGTCGAGGACGATGAGCTCCGAGCCCGACCGGCGGGCGCGCTCGGCGACCCGGGCTTCGACCTCGGTCATACAGGTATTGATCTTGGTGTTGAGCGTCTCGGGGCGCGCGTTGGTGGTCGCGTTGGCGACGAAGCGGCCACACGAGGTTTCGATGGCGTCGAGCGCGGCTGAGGGGGCGAAGACGCCGCGGGCGACCTCGACCGTTTCGATGCGCCGCGGCTCCGGCGCAGCGGACGACACCCGCGGCCCACGACGCGAAGAGTCCCGGCACGGGCTCGATGCCGCCTTCGATCCACGCCCGTGCCTCGACGCGGCGGACGCCGTCGACGAAGAGCGTGGTGTCGGCCGGAACGGCCCCGCGGCCCGGGCACAGTGGTCGCCACTCGTCGTCCGGGCATTCGACGTCGGTGGTCGCAACGGTGGCGCTTTCGGCCAGTTCGCTCTCCACCGAGGCGCCGTAGCCGGGCTCCCAGGGATCGACCGTGAACTTCACCTCAGGCCTCTTCCCTCGTAACCGTCGACGTGCGACCGACCTTGCAGACTCGGAAGCGCACGGGCATACGCTCGGCCAGGGCGGCGACGTGCGTGACGATCCCGACGACACGCTCGCCACTGCCCAGCGCCTCGATCGTCCCGGCGACGACATCGAGGGTCTCCGGGTCGAGGCTGCCGAAGCCTTCGTCGAGGAAGATCGATTCCAACGCCGCGGCGCCGTCGGCGGCGAGATCGGCGATGCGGTCGGCGAGCGCGAGCGCCAGCGCGAGCGATGCCTGGAACGTCTCGCCCCCCGAAAGACTGCGCACCGAACGGGTCTCGTCGGCGTTCACGCGGTCGACGACGAGGAGGTCGCCGTCGGCGCCGGTCGTGAGGGCGTACTGGCCCCCCGAGAGACGATCGAGCAGCTCCGAGGCACCCGCGACGAGCCCTTGGAGCGCCTCGTCGACGAGCCACTGGCCGAAGTGGCCTTTGTCGAGGAGGCGCCCGAGCTCCGCGGCGAGGAGCTCTTGTCTCGCGCGGCGGCGATGTCTGCGTCGAGCTCGGCTGCGCGTGCGAGCCGGCGCTCGATCGTGCGGAGTGCTTCGTCGGCGTCGTGCTGGGCTTCCGCAACCGCGAGCGTGAGCCCGCCGACCGATCGGTCGGCGGCCCCCTCGACTCGGAGGTCGAGCGCTCGCTGCGTCAGATCGCCGAGCATCGCCTCGCGCTCGGCGCTCCCCGCCCGTGCGATGTCGTCGAGCTCGGCCGCTCGCTTCTCGTGCTCGGGTCGGGTCTCGTCGGCCCACCCCGCGAGGGCATCCCACCTCGCGGTGAGGCCGCTCGGTGGCATGCGGGGTGGCTCGAGGCCTGCGGCGACCAGACCGTCGCGTTGTTCTTGGAGTGCGGCTTCGGCGCGTGCCAGCGCGGCGTCGAAGCTCGCAAGGAGCTTCGACGTCTCTCGGGCGGCGCCGCGAGTGCGTGTCGCTTCCGCCCGGGCCGCGGTTGCCTGGACGTGGAACGCGTCGACCGACTCGGTCAACGCGGCGAGCTCGACCGGGTCGGGGTACGCGCTGACGCGAGCGGCGAACGCCGACATCTGCTCCTCGAGCCCGTCGAGGCGCACGCGGCTTTCCCCGAGCGAGGTGAGCGCGGCCTGGGCCGCGCGCTCGACCTGCTGGCGTTCCTTGCGGGCCGCGGTCAGGTTCTTGCGGGCGCTCTCGAGCGCGGCGGCACGGAGTTTCGGTGGCACCTTCGCGACGTCCTGGTCGCATACGGGGCACGGTTCGCCGATCCGCAGCGAGGCACGCAACGTTGCGTGGGCGTGGCGGTGCTGGGTGTCCTCGAGCGCGACCTCGGCCTGCTCGAGCCGTTCGCTCGCGGCGATCAGCGCATCCTTGGCCGATTCCGCGGCCCGGGCCTGCTCTGCGAGTACGACGGCGCCTTTCTCGATGCGCGCCGAGAGCGCAGCGCGGGCGGTGTGAGCCTCCATCGCGGCACGCAGCTCGTCGAGGGCGGGCTGTTCGTCGCGCGTGGATTCGGCGTGAATCGCGGCTGCCTCGGAGGCATCGGCGTCGACGACGGCGCGTTCCGCGGTCGAGCGGGCGTCGTCGATCTGTTGTACGACATCTCGGAGATCGTCGGGGACGCGCACCACGGCGAGTGCTCGCACCGCCCGGAGCGCGGACTCGGCCCCGGTGCTCGCGAGCGAGATCGCGGCGGCGAGCTCGACGTCGCGAGGAGCGGCGGCGTCGAGGTCGACCCGCAGGCGCGCGAGCGCGTCGGCGCGTGCCTGCACCTGGGCCTGCGTCTCGGTGGTCGGGTCCTCGAGCTGGGCCCGCTCGGTGACCAGAACCTCCCGGGCTCCGGCTGCTCGCTTTGCGCGCTCGCGCGCGGCCGTGGCCATGCGGTCGTAGCGGCCGAGGTCGAGCAGCGCGCTGAGGATCGCGACCCGGTCGCCCGCGGCGTGCGTGTAGGAAGGACGCGAACTGGCCCTGGGGAAGGATGACGCATTTGGTGAACTGTTCGAAGTCGAGACCGACGAGGCGTTCGATCGCCGATTGGAACTCACGGGCCGAACCCGCGAGCACGTCGGTCGTCCCGTCGTCGCGCAGACGCTCGAGTCGTAGCCCTCGGGTGGTGGCACCGTCACCGGACGGCTTGCGCCGGAGAACGCGGGTCGCGACGTAGGACGAGCCCGCGATCTCGAATCGGAACGCGACACGAGTCTCGTTGGAGCCGAGAGTCATCACCGGGGCGATGTCGCGCTCGCCGTGGCGCGGAACCTTGCCGTAGAGCGCGAAGGAGATGGCGTCGATCAGCGACGACTTCCCGTGGCCGGTCGCGCCGACGATTGCGAACAGCTCGGCGTCGCTGAAATCGACGGTCGTGCGCTCCCGGAACGCCGCGAACCCCTCGACCTCGAGCCCGAGCGGTCGCATCAGACGGCCTCGGCGTCGAGCAACTCGTCGAAGAGCGCGACGAGGGTGGCGTCGGCGGCGTGCCCGCTCTCGCCGAGATACTGGGCGAACAGGTCTCGCGGCGCGGTCGCCCGGGTGGCCCTTTTCGCCGTGCCCGGCCGCTCCGGAACGACGTCGGGCGTGACGCGCACGTCGACCGCGGTCGGCAGGAGGCGACGCACGTCGTCGGCGAGGCCGGCGCGGGGCTGCTCGCGCACGAACACCCGCAAGAACGCGTCGCCGACGTCGGGAGCGGCGGCTTCCAGTTCGGCGAGGCTGCCTCGCAGCGTGCGCAAGGCAGCCCCACGCGTCAGCGCGACCGGCGTCACCTTGGCGGCGCCGCGATCGGGGATGTCGACGACAAGGACCTGCTTGGTGTCGTGCTCCTCGCCGAAGTCGACCTGGATCGGTGAGCCGGAGTACCAGATCGGCGCGGCGCCCGGGAGCTGCTGGGCGCGGTGGAGGTGGCCGAGCGCGACGTAATTGGCCGACGCGGGGAAGGCCGCGGTCGGCACCGAGTACTCGTCGATGAGTTGTGCGTCGCGTTCGCCGCCGCCCAAGGTGCCGCCCTGCACCATGCAGTGCGCGGCGACGATGTTGACGGAGTCGGCCGAGAAGCCTTCGCTGAGCCAGGCGAGCATCCGGGCGACGCCGAGCCGCGTAGTACTGAGCCGTGGCGGCCGCGGTCGCGGCCATCAGTTGCTCGGTCTTGATCGCCCAGCGTTGCGACATCCACGGCAGCATTGCCACCCGTGCTCCCGCAACGTCGACGACGGCTCGATCGGGTATCGCAGGCAAGCCGAGCACGGTGATGCCGAGGCGCTCGAAGACGGGTGCCACGGAGTCGAGCTGGGGTTGCTGGTCGTGGTTGCCGCCGACGACCACGACGTGTGCGCCGGTCTCGCGCAGCGCCGAGCAGCGCGTCGTACACGACCGCCGTCGCCTCCGGCGGGGGCGCCGCCGTCTCGTAGAGGTCGCCGACGACGAGCACGAGGTCGGCACGCTCGCGGTCGGCGAGCTCGGCGATCTCACCGAGGACGGCGCGGTGCTCTTCGATGCGCGGACGCGCCGCGCAGCAACTTGCCGACGTGCCAGTCGGAGGTGTGCACGACGCGCACCGTTCAGCCCCTGGGTCCGGGCGGCACGCCTTCGAGCAGGTCGTCGGGGATGCGCAGCTCGCCGGCCTCGGACGGATTGTCGCCGCGCTCGTCGGGGCGGGTCGCCCAGGCCGGGAACGGGAACTCGACAACGAGTGGGACCGGGATCTGCGGCTGGTGGACGAACATCGTGCCGGGCTTGGCGATCACGCGCGCGCTGCTGGTGCGCCTTGGGCAGGAACCCGTACTCGGGCCGGGCTGCCTCCGCCGCGTCGAGGCGACCGGCGACGCGAATCGACGAGTTGGAGATGATGCGCCGCTCGACCTCGCTCGCGGTTTGTTGCGCGCCGATGAGGATGATGCCGAGCGAGCGGCCGCGCTCGGCGACGTCGAGCAGGATCTCCTTGATCGGCGATTCACCGTCGCGGGGCGCGTACTTGTTGAGCTCGTCGAGCACGACGAACAGCAACGGCTTGTGTTGCCCGGCGCGCTCCTTGTCGTCGAACGCCCGGCGCAAGGTGACGCCGACGACGAACCGCTTCGAACGGTCGTCGAGGTTGTGGAGATCGACGACGGTGATCTGCGCGGCTGTATCGATCCGGTGTCGCAGCAACGCGTCGGCGGCGACGTCGGCGCGGATGATCCGAGCGAGGGAACGCTGCGACGACAACAGCCTCCGGACGAACGCGTTGACGGTGCCCATGCCCGTGGCCGGTCCGGCCCAGTCTTGTTTGAGGTTGTCGTCGGTGACTCGCCCCACGATGAACTCGACGAGGTCGCGATAGGTGCGCAGCGACTGGCCCTCGATGCGCCAGCCGCCGTCGCCCGCGGGCTGACCTTCCCGCTTCAGCCGCGCGGCGACGTTGTGCACGACCATCGTGTACTGCTGACGTTCGTCCTCGGCGTCGGCGAAGACGAACGGCAGCAGCTCATCGGTCGCGAACTCCTCGATCGTCCAGAAGAACGGGGAGACCCCGAGCTGGCGGTTCTGGACGTCGGGCCGGGCGTTCGGGTCGTCGCGCCGGGGGGCGCGTAGACGGCGACGTCGGCAAAGGCGCCCGGCATCATCCCGAGGTCGCGGTACTTCTGTGACTGCTCCGGCGAGAGCTTCACGTTCTCGTGGTCGAGGAAGAGGAGGTCTTCGCTCTTCACGTTGAAGATCAGCGCCTTCGAGTTGGTCGCGTCGGTGCCGAGCACGCCCGAGTGGAACAGCCCGTAGAGCAAGAACGTGGCGTAGGTGGTCTTCGTCGCCACACCGGAGATCCCCGAGATGTTGACGTGCGCGCCACGGGTGCCGTCGAGGAATTCGAGGTTCAGGTACATCGGCCGCCCGTCGCGTCCGAGCCCGATCGGCAGGCGCGTCTTCATCTGGTCGAAGAAGAGCGCCACGTCGCGTTCGTCGCCCGACGCCCGCCGCACCTCGGAGCCGGGACTCGGGGGGAGGAACACCTCGGGGTCGAAGCGAGTGGTCAGCACCTCGGCCGCCTCGACGTTCTCGCCCGGCAGCACGCCGTCGGCGATGAGGAACACGTCGGAGTCGAAGCG
This sequence comes from uncultured Actinomycetes bacterium, assembly GCA_963784845.1. Taxonomy (GTDB): domain Bacteria; phylum Actinomycetota; class Acidimicrobiia; order IMCC26256; family PALSA-610; genus PALSA-610. The sequence continues at coordinate 1,465,274 of CAWASN010000007.1, forward strand.
CGCCCCCTCCTGGCGAGCGCGCGACCTGGGTAACGACACCGGAAAGCGTCACGGGCTCTTCGCGGCCCGGAACGACGCGTTCGCACACGACGACGTCGTCGAGCTGCAGGTACTGCTCGGGCGCGATCGCGACCCAGAACGACAGGGGGGTCGCGTCTTCCGTGCCCAGGACGCGCCCGACGGGATCGGGCGGCCCCCCGGGTGTCTCGAGCATGTTCCGACGGTACTGCCGGGGTGCGACAGGACGGCGGCCATTGTCGCCGTCCCGGCGTGTGCCGGGCGGGCGTGTCGTGTGTTGGACACGATTCCGGTCGTGTTCTAGGATTTAGAACACGTTCTAAAAATGGCTACGGCCGGCGAGGGTGGAGGATCTGCGCATCATGGAATTCGGCCTGTTCCAAGGCGGCTTCGTACACAAGGACCTCGCGGCGAAGAACCCCAATGCCGAGCACGACCGCCTGATGAGCGAGGTCGACCTCTGCGAGGTGGGCGACCAGCACAACTGGAAGTACGCCTGGTTCACCGAGCACCACTTCTTGCAGGAGTACTCGCACATCTCCGCGAGCGAGACCCTCATGGCCTGGGTGCTCGCCCGCACGACGAAGATCCACGTCGCGTCCGGCATCATCAACATCACGCCGCCGGTGAACCACCCGGCACGCGTCGCCGAGCGCGTGGCGATGATGGACCTCGTCTCCAACGGGCGCTTCGAGTTCGGCACCGGTCGCGGCAGCTCCACCACCGAGATGGGCGGCTTCGGCATCACCGACCCCGATATCACGCGCGACATGTACGAAGAGGCGATCCGGGAGATCGTGCGCATGTGGCGCGACGAGCCGTACTCGTTCGAGGGCAAGTTCTTCTCGATGCCCGAGCGGCATGTGCTGCCGAAGCCCTACGTGAAGCCGCACCCGCCGCTGTGGGTCGCGGCCGGCAACCCGGAGACGTTCGAGAAGGCCGCGAAGATGGGCCTCGGCGTGATCTGTTTCACCGGGGGTACGCCGGAGAAGATGGCGCCGCTCGTCGAGACGTACAAGAAGCACATCAAGGACGCCGAACCGGTCGGCGAGTACGTGAACGACAACATCGCGATCACGACGAGCTTCATGTGCCTCGAGGATCGCGACGAGGCGCGCAACTACATGGCGCACTCCGGGAACGGGCGCCAGCAGACGCTCGTGTTCCACTATCTCGACACGTTCCCCAAGCCTCCGTTCGTGCCGGAGTGGCCCACCGAGATCCCCGACCCCACGCGTCGGCAGATCGAGAAGGGCTTCCAGAGCGGCGCGGCCATCGTCGGCACCCCCGACGACTGCGCGCAGGGCATCCAGAAGTGGGTCGACATCGGAGTCGACCAGCTGATCATGGGCCCGTCGGGCAGCATCTACCCGCACGAGTTGCTCGAGCGCACCGTCACGCTGTTCGGCGACGAGGTCATCCCACGCTTCGACAAGGACCCCGAGCACTCGACGTCGAAGTACCGAGCCGCCGCCGCGGCTCGCTGATGGCGGTTCCCACGGAGGGGGACGATCACGGCGAGCTCTCGGGTCATCCGGACCTTTCGGGGGTTGTCGGTGAGATGCGTGCCGCCTGGCGCGAGGAACAGGCGTCGGCGACGGCCGACGCCGCCGCGCAGGTGCGTCACGCCCGCGGCCTCGCCGACTGGCTGCGCGACCGGATGCACGCGGGCGACCGTATCGGCGCCGCGGTGACGTCGTCCCGGTTCGTGGGCGTCGTGGAAGACGTCGGCGCCGACCTGCTCGTACTGCGAACCGGAGCCAACCTCGTCGAGATCCACGTGTGCGCCGCGATCCCCATCGGGTTCGAAGTCGTCGGAGCACGCGAACCGCGGTGGGAGGCGAGGCGCGGGCGACCGGCGGTTCCGCGACGCGTTGCTCGCCCGGGATGCGAGGCCCGACGTCCGCGTCGCGACGCTGCGCGAACCCGAGGGCGTCGACGGCACGCTCTTGGTGAGCGGCGACTTCGTCACCGTCGCCGGCGTGCTCGCCGACACGGTGATTCCCATCGACCAGGTGGCATGGGTCATGCCGCTGTGGCGCGATTGACCCCCGTCGGGTTGGCGCGGCGACGGCGCTTGTAGCCTCGACGTGTGAACGGTTCCGACGGCGCGCTCGAGGCGTTTCGCCACATCTACGAGACCGACCACTGGAAGGGCGGCTCGGGCGAAGGATCCGCGATCGAGGCGACGGAGCCCTACCGCCGTGTCCTCGAAGCCGTTGTCTCCGGTTCGGACGTCACCTCGATCGTCGACGCGGGCTGCGGCGATTGGCAGTTCTCCCGACTCGTCGACTGGGCCGCAAAGCGCTACGTAGGAGTCGACATCGTGCCCGAGGTCGTCGCCGAGAACCGGGCCGCGTTTCTCGCCGAGAACGTCGAGTTCGTCACCGGCGATATCCGCACCGACGTCCTGCCCGCGGCCGACCTGCTGGTCTGCAAGGACGTGCTCCAACATTGGGACGTGGCGTCGATCGACGCGTTCGTCGAGCGGAACCTCGATCGCTACCGCTACACGCTCATCACGAACGATCTCGCGAGCATCCACATCGGGCCGGAGATGCTGAACGCCGACATCCCGATCGGGCATTGGCGCCCGCTCGATCTCGAACGGGGGCCGTTCGACGTCGCCGCGCAGTGGAGATTCGACTTCGACATCCGGGGCGAGTGGACGAAGCGCTCGCTGTTGTACGTGCGGCGCCGCAACCGCGCGGGTCGCGGCGATGCGGAAGAACTCGGCCCTCCAACGGGTCCGCAATCTGCGAAGTACGTCACGTCCCGACTGAGGTTACGACCCGCAGACCGTCAGTCCGTACACGGTGGCGGCGGCGTTCGCAACACTGATGTCGGCCTCGAGCTTGCGTTCGGCGGTCGCCGCGCCCGGCTGATCGCCGGCGCGTAGTCGGGTCGAGATCGCAGGTGCGTCCTGCAAGAACGCGTCGACCTTCGCGTAGACCGCGGCGAGCGCGGCCGCGTCGCCGCTGGGGACTGGGAGCGCCCGCAGCTTGCGGAGCCCGTCGGCCGTGATCGCCGCCGCCTCGTCGTTCACGTCGGCTGCCTGGCTCGAGTCGGTGGGATTGCCGAGGGCGGCGACGCGGGTGCTGATCGTCGTGCAGATTGCGTTCGCGGCCTTGACGTACGCCGTTTTCGTCGACGGCGCGGGTGCTGTTGAGGTCGAGGGGCTCGCGGACTTGGCGTCGCCGCTACACGCGGCGAAGGCGAGCAGTGCGACCAGAGTCAGCGCGAGCCGGTAGGTGCGTGACAACGTTCCCCCTCGGGCGACGGCGGACGATCGCAAGCTCAGCGTTCGGGGCGCCCTGTCACTTCGCGCCGTCACTTCGGCGCCCTGTCACTTCGGCGCCCTGTCACTTCGGCGCGTCGAAGAGATGGCGCAGCGCCCGGGAAAGATTGAGGTGGGGCACGGTCACGTGGAATTCGCGCGGCAGCACTTCGCTTTCGATCTCGAGGCTCGGATAGCGGCGACTGCGGAGCGCGCTCGACCATGCGCTCGGTGTCGGCGACCATGTCGATGTACCTGAGCCCGGCCGACGCCTGCGCCTCGGCCGACAGGCGGCTCGCTTCGCGGAGGCGCCCCTCGTGATCCTCGTACTCGCCGACGGAGAAGAACACCTTCGCGTCGAGGTCGTCGTGCGCCGCCGCGTACTGCTCCTCGTATCCGAACATCATGTCGTTGTGCCACCACAGCGATGGGCTCCCGATCGCGTACTTCGAGAACGTGCTCGGTTCCGTCAGCAGTGCGTACGTCGCGAACAGGCCGCCGAGAGAGTGCCCGGAGAAGGTCGAGTCGTGAGGGTCGACGTCGTAGCGTGCGTGTACCCACGGCTCGAGCTCGTCGCGGAGGAACGCCAGAAGTTTGCCCGCCCCGCCCATCATCGACTCGGCCGGGAAGAAGCGCGCGTAGACCTTGTCGTGCGTCGGTGTGAAGTCGCGCGTCCTCACGCCGACGGTCTCGCCGATGCCGGCCGTGCGGTAGCCGATGCCGATGACGAGCATGGCCGGCAGATGGGCAGAACGTTGCATGAAGCGCACGATCTCGACCGCGCTCGCGAACATGCCGTTCGCGTCGCTGACGTAGAGGACGGGAACGTGGTCGACGTTCTGGTCGCCGCAATGCCCGACGAAGATCTTGAACTCGTCACCCACCGCTTCCGATCGCAGGTAGTGCACCTCGGTATCGGCCAGCGGTGAGGAATCGTTCGGGATCATGGGGGTTGCCTCAGGCGGCGGTGAGCTTCTCGCTGATCTCCCACAGCCGGGCGGCCGCGGCATCGTCGAGCGCGTGGTCTGCAGGCTTCACGGCCTTGCCCTTGATGAAGTATTGGCCGGTGATCCCTTCGACATCGGGTGACGACGCCAGGTAGATCGATGTGAGCGCGCCCTTTTGCGAGGAGATGGCGAACGGGCGGATAAGTGGCATTGCGATCGAGCCGAACAGCCCGAGGTCGCCCTCGCGTGCGAAGTTGCTGCCGACGAAGCCGGGATGCAACGCGTTGGCGGTGTACACGCCGGGATCGACGCGGCGCGCCAACTCACGGGTGAAGAGCACGTTCATCAGCTTGGTCGCCGAGTAGACCGCGAACCCGCGGTAACGCCGCTTCTCCCAGTCGAGGTCGGCGAAGTCGAGGCCCGCGGCGCGCGGTCGTGTGCGCGTAGGACGAGACGTTGATCACGCGCGCGGGCGCTGCTCGCGACAGGAGCCCGTGCAGCAGGCTCGTCAGCAGGAAGTGGCCGAGGTGGTTGACCTGGAACTGGGTCTCGTGACCGTCGACGGTCACGGTGCGTTTGCGCAGGACGAGCCCGGCGTTGTTGAGCAGTATGTCGAGGCGGTCGTGCTCGGCACGGAACGTGTCGACGAACGCCCGCACCGACGCGAACGACGCGAGGTCGATCGGTATGGTCTCCACGCGTCCGCTCGCGCCGGCTCGCGCGCTGATCTCGGTGAGCGCGGCGGCAGCCTTGGCCGGGTTGCGGGCGGCGATCACCACGTGCGCGCCCTGGCGGGCGATCTCGACGGCGGCCTCCTTGCCGATGCCGCTGTTGGCGCCGGTCACCACGGCGACCTTGCCGCCGAGGTCGGTCACGATTGGGCCTTCTCCGCAGCGCTCGGTGAACGGTCCTCGCCGGGCTGGTCGCGCACCCAGGTGATGAGCTCGTCGCGCAGGAAACGGATTTCCCGCCCGCCCGGGAACCGGTGGGCCGGGACCCGGCCTTCGCGCACCATCTTGCGGAGGTACTCCACGTGCACGTGCAGCATCTCGGCCGCGAGCGTGGTGGTCAGGATCTCGGGGTACCGGCTGGCCGCGGGGGGCGATTCGCCGTCGGGGATCGACATGGCCGGGACGCTACTCGCCGCTTGGCGCAACCTCGAGCATCCTGCGACACCACAGGGCGAGCATCCTGCGACACCACCGGGAGGGTGGCGCAGCTCTCGGCCGACCGCCGCCGACGCAGTCGCAGTCGCAGTCGCAGTCGCGGTCGCAGTCGCAATGTCAAGCTATGTGTCACATCGAGACTTGGTTGGACGCTTCTTCAGACACAATGCGACATTCCCCGTGGCCGTGTGGTGCTCTGCTCGTCAGCCATGGAGGCTGAACGGGCTCGGGGATGGGGAATCGATGGGGACTGGGCAGGGCACGGTAGTGAGTCGTACCCGTCGGGACCTGCGGTCCCGGGTGTCGACCGGACACATGGTGATGGTGCTCGCAGGTGCGCTCGGCGTCCTGCTCACCCTCACGGTGCTGAGGTCCGCCGACGGCACCCGCCCGGTGGTCGTCGCCGCGCGCGACCTGGCCCCGGGAACCGTGCTCGACGCCTCGAGCGTGCGGGTCGCGCGCGTTCACGTCGACGCATCGGTTCTCGCCACGTTGTTCGCCGCCGATCATCTGGAAGCGCTGCGGGGCCGGGTCGTGACGACGACCGTCCACGTCGACGAGTTGGTTGCCCGCGGATCGGTCAGCGCCCTCGATGCGCACGTCGCTCGCCGCGTGATGAGCTTTCCCATCGCCCGGTCGCGCGCCGTCGACGGCAGGGTGACGAGTGGCGACCGAGTCGACGTGCTGGCTGTCGATCACGACTCGGGGCGAGCGGGATACGTCGTCACCGATGCCGAGGTGGTGGCGATCGAAGGCCGCTCGGGCGGCGCGCTGTCGGGAGCGTCGGACGACGTGACCGTCACACTGGTGGTGGATCCGGCGACCGCACCGGTGCTCGCGTCGGCGGTCGCTGCCGGCACCGTGATGTTGGTCCGATCGACCGGCGCGCCGGTGGTCAGCGGGCAGACGCCCTTCGCTCCGGGGAGTGGCAAGTGAGCGAGCCCGAGGTCGCGCTGGCTTTCACCGCCGATCTCTGGGTCGAGGAGCTCCATCGCCACCTCACCGATCACGGCGGGGCGCGCGTCCGCACGTTGTTGGTCGAACCCGAGGGTGCTCGCGAAGAGTCCTACGACGTGCTCGTCGCAGGTCATCGTTGGCCGGCACTCACCCGAGCGCTTGTTGCAGACGTCCACGCGCACGGTCGCACGGTCGTCGGGGTACACGATCCTGACGAGCCTGCGAGCCGTGAGCACCTGGTCGGGCTCGGGGTCGACGCGCTCGTCGACTCCGATGCCGGGGCGGACGCGTTCGTCCGCGCGATCTCGAGCGTCGCGGGCCGCAGGGACGACCGGTCCGGCAGTGGTCTCGTGGCAGCGCGACGCGCGGGTCGGCTCGTCACGATCGGAGGGTGCGGGGGTAGCGGGCGGACGGAGATCGCGATCGAGCTGGCGCTCGCGGTCGGACGCCGGCTCGATGTCGTCCTTGTCGACGCCGACGACGTCGCGCCCGCGGTCTCGGCGCGGCTGCACATGGCGATCGAGCCGAACGTGCGTACCGCGATCGACGCGGTCGAACACGGCCGCGGCGAGCTCGATCGATGCATCGTCTCGGACGTGGACTCCGGCCTCCGGGTGATCACCGGCCTCCCCAACGCGACCGTGTGGGGCCAGGTGCGACCGGGTGAGGTGATCCGAGTGGTCGATCGAGTTGCCGACCAGGTTGCGGTCGTCGTCGTCGATGGGGCCGGGATGCTCGAGGACATTCCGGGCGACGCGGTCGAGGACGTTTCGCGACGGCTCGCGCGCTGCGTCGCGACCTCGGATGTGATCGTCGCGGTATGTCATCCCTCGCCGCACGGCATTGCGCGGCTGCTCTCGTGGGCTGTCGACGCGCTCGCGCTCGCTCGGGACGCGTCGGTCTTCGTCGTCGTGAATCGTGCTCCGGACGAGCGGTTTCGGCGGGGCGAGCTCTTCGACGAGATCTCGGAGAGCCTTGCGGTCGTCCAGGTCTGCTTCGTACCCGATGATCGACGAGTCGCTGACGCGGCGTGGAGCGGCACGACCGTGGCGCGTGGACGATTCACCCGAGCGGTCGCCGGCCTCGCCGATCAGATCATCGAGTCTGCGAGCGGTTCCCGTTCCCGTCTTGCGGGACTGGAAGCGGTCACGTGACGGCCCGCACCGATGCGTACGACATCATCCGGCGCGATGCGATCACGGGCATCGAACGGCGGCGACTGCAACCCGCCGCGCAGATCGCCGAGGTGCGCGTCGAGATCGGACGGGCGGTCGACGACTACCAACGGCGGTCCCGGTTGGGCGACGAGGTTCCGCTCGGGGATCCGTCCGAGATGGCCCGGCGAGTGCTGCGGTCGATCACCGAGCTCGGACCACTCAGCGAACTGCTGGCCCGCCGCGACGTCGAGGAGGTCTTCGTCGAAGGTGCCCGGGTCACGTATCTCGACACGGACGGACGCTTGCGCGGGCTGCCGGAACCTACGACCGAGGTCGAGAATCGACAGATCGTCGACCGCCTGCTCGCGGCGACAGAACGGCAGCTGAATGCGAAGAACCCCCTGGTCCAGGCGCGAGTCCTCGATGGAACCGCGCGCCTGACCGCGGCCATCGAGCCGGTCGCAGACCGCTTGTCGGCGACGATCCGTCGCTACACGGTTCGCGACGTCACCCTCGACGCCCTGGTTGTTCGCGGCGCGCTCACGGCGCAGGCCGCCGACTTCCTGTGGGCGGCCATGCAGCTGCGCAGCCGGGTTGTGGTCTCGGGAGAGCCCGGCGCCGGCAAGACGACCCTGGCGGCGGCGTTGCTGTCGGCGGTCCCGACGGCACACTGCATTCGCAGCTGCGAGGAGATTCGTGAGCTCGCGGTGCCCGTGTTGCACGGCGGGTACTACGAGATCCGGCCTGCCGGGTCTCGACGGCACGGGCGAGATAGACCTCCGCGACACTCGTCAAGTTCGTTCTCGCGATGAGACCGGACCGGATCGTGGTGGGGGAGGTGCGCGGCGCCGAGGCGTTCGAGCTGACCCGCGCGATCAACGCGGGATGCGGATTTCTCTGCACGCTTCATGCGAACAGCGCGCACGACGCCGTGAACGCTCTGGTGAACGCGGCGTTGATGGCCGGCGAGAACGTGACCGAGCACATCGTGCGCCGGATCTTCGTCGAAGCGCTGGATCTCGTCGTGCACCTCGATCGCGACGACGTCGCACGCGCCGAATAACCACGTACGCCGCCAAGTGATGGAGATCGTGGCGGTCGTGCCGAGCCTGAGCGACGGCGAGACCTACGAGCCCGTGTTCGTGCGCGACGGACTCGGGAAGCCGCTCGAGTGGACCGGTGCGCTGCCGCCGGCCCTGGAGCAGCGCGTCGACCGGGTACTCCCCGAAGGGGCGAACCTCAGGCGCTTGCTCGAGCGGGGGCGAGCCGCGCGGTGAGGGTGCTCGCCGCAGCCTTGATCGGCCTGTGTTGCGCGCTCGTGGCCGGAGCGCTCATGGGTGTCGTACCCGAGATCCGGCTCCCGAGTCCCGGGCTCTCGCCGAGACGCGCGCGGAACCGGCTCTGGCTTCAACAGGCGGGAGCCGGGCTCACGCCGGCGCGGTTCTGGGCGGGAAGCGTCGCGGCCGGCCTGCTCGCGCTCTTGGTCATCGTTGCCGCGACCGGCTCGGTCTTCGTCGCCTTCGTGCCGTCGGTGGCCGTCGCCTTGTTCCCGCGGGGGTACTTCGCTCGCCGGCGCCGGCTGCGCATGCGCGAGGTGCAAGCGGTCTGGCCCGACGGTCTTCGCGACCTCGTCGCGTCCATTGCGGCGGGGCGCTCGCTCACGCAGGCCGTCAACTCGCTCGCGGCGACGGGTCCGCCCACGCTCCGAGCCGCGTTCGTCGCGGTTTCCGCAGTTGGCGCGCGTGCTCGGGACCGGCCCCGCGTTGGAGCTCGTGAAGGAGGAGCTGGCCGATCCCACCAGTGATCGTGTCCTGGAAGTCCTGCTGTTGGCTCACGAACGGGGCGGGGCCGTCGTGCGCAACATCCTCGAGGATCTCGTCGACGCGACGACGCGCGATCTCAAGCTGCTGGACGCGCTCGAGACCGAGGGCCTGGAAATGCGCATCAACGCTCGCGCGGTCGTGGTCTTGCCGTGGCTCGTCCTCGTCGCGCTGACGGTGCGACCGGGTCCGTTCCGCGACTTCTACCGATCGAGCGGTGGCTTCGTGACGCTCGTCGTCGCAGGCTGCCTGACCGGAGCCGGGACGTTCTTTCTCGGCCGTCTCGGTCGCGACGAGAGCGAAGAGCGCGTGTTCGGGTCCGCGACCCGATGAGTGTCCCGATGAGTGTCCCGACGTTGCTGGCCGCGGGCGCAGTCGGCGTCGGTGCGGCGGGCGTCGCCGCGATCTGGCGCCCGCCGACGCGCCGCCTCGCACCCCGTGTGCGTCCGTACGCGGTCGCCGCCCGCTCGGCCCTGGGGCACGCGGCGGAACCGATCCTCACCGCCGACGCGCCGCGCGGCGGGGTGGACGCTGTCCCGGTTGTTCGGGCCTGCACTGAGATCCTTGGCCGCTACGGTGAGCAGGACGATCGAGTCGCGCGGCGACGATCATCTCGCCCGGATGTTGCGCCAGGCGTCGCTCGACGACCTGACGCCGGAGCGGCTACCGAATCCGTCAACTCGGCCACGCGGCGGCCTTCGGCATCGGCGGCGGCATCGCGGCCGGTACAGCGTGAAGACCCCGCTCGTAGTACTCGCGGCAGCGATCGCGGGATTCGTCTATGGCGCGAGTCGTGCTCGGGCTCGACTCGAGCGGACGATCGCCCAGCGCGCCGCGCGGATCCGGCTCGAGCTCTACACCGTGAACCAGCTGCTCGCGATGCAGGTGCGCACGGGCTCCGGCGCGATGCAGGCCGTTCAGCGAGTCGTCGAGCGCGGGCGGGGCGTGGTCGTCGAGGAGCTGAACGACGTTCTCACGTGGACGCGCAGTGGAGTGGGCGAGGCCGAAGCGTTCCGGCGTGCCGCGGAGCTTACGCCCGAGCCGAGCGCGGCGCGTACCTACCAGCTCCTCGCGGCGGGCGTGGAACGAGGTGTCGATCTCGGCGAGCGGACTGCTCGCGCTCAGCAGCGACATTCGAGATGCGCGCCGCGAACAGATGCACAAGGACGCGGTGCGGCGGCGCGCCGCCATGCTCGTGCCGACGATCGCGATCCTCGCTCCCGTCATGTTGCTGTTCATCGCGGCGCCGCTGCCCTCCATCGTGCTCGGACACCACTGACCAAAGGAGACTCGTGAACACTGTGCAAGCGTGACGAATCGGGAATGACCACCGCCGAGCTACTCGGCAACGCTGCCTTGGGAGTGCTCGCGCTCGTCGTGATCTGGGGGCTCCTCCAGACGCTCGGCGTCGACATCGTGCAGTCGTTGCGCGACGCCCTGATCCACTAGGTGCGAGAACACACTGGAAGCCGGGGCGAGCGTGGTTTCACGACGATCCAGTACGTCGTCGCGACCGCGTTCTCTCTCTTGTTGTTCGTCCTGATCGCGAACCTGCTCGTCGACCTCTACGAGCGCGGAGCCGTGCGTGACGCGCTCGACGAGGGCGCACGGGTCGGTGTCCCGGTCGGGTCCACGGCCGGCGACTGTCGGGACCGCGCGATCGAGGTCGTGGATTCGATCGCGGGCGGTTCGTCGGTACGGATCGACGAGCTCACCTGTGTGCAGGAGGGCGATCGAATCGTCTCGACCGCTCGCGTGTCATTGCGCTCGTGGTTCCCCGATGCTGGTCCCCGATTGGAAGCTGACCTTGCGTGCTTCCGCGCGACAGGAGCACTGACGACGTGTCCGCGTGTATGGCGCCCTCTCCGTCGCGTGTTCCGGAGCAGGGGGATTCATCGCGGTCGAATGGGTCGCGGCGGTCGCGCTGTTGCTGTTGCCGACCGTCGTGCTCGTCGCGACGATGCCGGGCTGGGCCGAGCGCCGCAACGGAGCGACCGTCGCGGCTCGGGAGGCCGCCCGGGACCTCGTGGGCAGTTGGCCCGACGGCGATCCCGTGGCGGCCGAGCTCGTGGCCCGGGAGGTCGCCGCCGACCACGGCATCGACGCCGCCGACCTCGACGTGCGGGTCGTAGCGGTAGGCCGGGAGCGTGGCGACGAGGTGGAAGTCGAGGTCGAGGTGAGCGATGCCGGCCATCGGAGTTCTCGGTATGTCAGTCGGGGCGTGGCACTACACCGCCCGGGCGACCCGCCGCGTCGACGACTACCGGAGCCGGTGATGCGACACCCGGGGTCGACCGACCAACGGGGCACGATCATGCTCTGGGTGCTCGGACTCTGCCGATCGCGCTGATGTTCCTCGGCGGGTTGAGCGTCGATCTGTGGCGCGCGGTCGCCGACCGGCGCGAGCTCTCGTCGATGGCGGACTCCGCCGCGACCGCCGCGGCCAACGGCGTCGACATCGACGCGCTGCGGGCCGGCACACGTGCGCCTCGATCCCGTGCGAGCCGCGCGCGATCGCGCTGGCGATGCTCGATGAGGATCCGCACCACGCGCGCGCTCGATGCCGTCGATATCGAGGTCGTCGGGAACCGGGTGACGGTGACATTGCGGGACCACGTGCGGTTCTCGCTGCTCGGCATCTTCATGGCCGGTGGGCAGTTCGACATCCGAGTGCACGGCGGCCGCCGAGCCCCGCCGGAGGGGGCCTGACAGCGGTGTCAGGTACGCTCGGTCCGCATCGGCCCGGGACTCCGGGCGCAACCGCACGTCCAGGGAGCATCAATGCCTGACGCAGTCATCGTCGCCGCGGCCCGCACCGCCATCGGGACCGCCCGCAAGGGCACGCTTGGTCGACGTGAGCGCCTTCGACCTCGCCAAGTACGCGGTCGCCGAGGCGCTCAAGCGCTCCGACATCCCGGCCGGCGACGTCGACGACCTCGCGCTCGGCGAGTCGCTCCAGGGTGGGGGAGACATCGCCCGCTACGCCGCGGTCGAGCTCGGACTCGTCGAGATCCCGGGCGTCGCCCTCGACCGGCCACTGCGCGTCGGGCATGGCCGCGGTACAGGGCGCGGCCGCCAGCATCATGGCCGGCATGGACAAGGTCGTCATCGCCGGCGGATCGGAGTCGTTGTCGACATCGCCGCAGACGATGAAGCGCAAGCTCGGTACCGACGAGTACGAGCAGTGGATGTCGCCGTCGCACCCGGCCACTCCCGACGCGCCCGCCTTCGACATGTCCATCACCGTTGGGTACAACACCGCGCAGTCTGCCGGGCTCACGCGCGCCGATTGCGACGCGTGGGCGGTGCGCTCGCACGAGCGCGCGATCGCCGCGATCGACGAAGGCCGCCTGCAGGAGGAGATCGTCGCCATCGAGGTGACGATGCGCGACGGAACGACCAAGATCTTCGACACCGACGAGCACCCGCGCCGCAACAGCACGATGGAAAAGATGGCGACGCTCAAGCCGTTGCACCCCGAGATCCCGGATTTCCCGATCACGGCCGGCAACTCGTCCGGCCTCAACGACGCGGCGGCGGCGATGATGATCGTGAGCAGCGACTACGCCCAGCGCCCACGGCCTCAGGCCGCTCGCGAAGATCGTGTCGTGGGCGTCGGTCGGCGTGGCGCCGCGCGACACGGGCCTCGGCCCGATCACCGCGATCCCGAAGGCGCTCGAACGCGCGGGCCTCACGATCGGCGACATCGACCTCGCCGAGATCAACGAGGCGTTCGCGTCGGTGCCGGTGGCGACGTGCCGCACGCTCGGGCTCTCGGAGGACATCACGAATCCGAACGGTTCCGGATGCTCGCTCGGTCACCCCGTCGCGGCAACCGGTGCCCGCATGATCATCACCACGATGTTCGAGCTGGCTCGTCGCGGCGGCGGCATGGGTCTGGCGAGCTTGTGCGCGGGGGGCGGCATGGGTTCGGCAACGGTGTTCGAGGTCTACCCCGGCTGACGGGCGCGTGGTCGTGTTCCGCGACATCGCCGGCAACCGCTGGGACCTGCTCGGGACCTGACCGGCGGTCGCCGGGCGCACCCGAGCGCTCAGTTGAGCGCGCGCAGCTCGCGTAGCGCGACGGAGAGCGTCGCCACGTCGAACACCGAGTGCGCGCGGATCTCGTCCAGGAGCGAGAGCATGCGGGTGACGACGATCGTACGAGACGCGGCCCAGTCGTCGTAGGTGCCCGCGGTCAGCACCGCGTCGACGACGCGGCGGTACTGAGCGGCCGCGTCCTCGCGCAGGGCATTGCGGGCGAGCGCATCCCAACGGTCGGCGCGCGGGAGGTCGACGATACGGTCGCCGAGCCACTCGAAGCAGAGTTTGTCGCCGACCTCGTCGTACGCCGCGGCCACGATCTCGACCTCGACCGCGTGAATGTCGGCGAGCTCGGCGATGTCGAGCGCGCGGGTAAGTGATCGAGCGCCGCGATCCGGGTCGCGAGCTCATGGGGAACGCCGAGGGCGGTGTACCCGGCCGCGACCGTGTCGAGATGGGGCGACGCCCCCGCCATCGCAGTCAGGCGCGCCACGGGTACGGCGAAGAACGCGACGGTCGCGGCGACAGAGAGCGGCTGGGGCCGGTTGCGAAGCAACCAACGGGCACCGCGCTCCACCAGCCGGCGGCCCGCAAGGTACATGCGGGTCTGCACGTCGACGCCCACCACCGAGTCGAGCGCCTCGATCGCTCGCCACAGCGTGTCCTGGTCGAAGATGGCGCGGGCCGTCTCGTGCGCCGCGCACGACATCGGGGCCAGCGCGCGCCCGTCTCCTCACCGAGCCGGAACGCGAAGGTGGAACCGGCTCGATTGACCATGCCGTTGACGAGGCCGGTCGCGATGATCTCGCGGCGCAACGTGTGCGCCCGGATCCGTTCGAGGAACGGTCCGCGCACAGCCGTCGGGAACGCGCGCACCAGCTCGGGAACGAAGTCGGGGTCGTCGGGAAGGTCCGAAGCGAGCAGCTCCTCTTCGAGCGAGATCTTCGCGTACGCCATGAGCACGGCGAGCTCGGGCGCGGTGAGGCCGAGACCGGCGTTGTGGCGATCGGTCAGCTGCTCGTCGCTCGGGGAGCCGTTCGACCTCCCGGTCGAGATGGCCGGCGGTCTCGAGCGCGTGCATGAAGCGGGCGTGCACGCCTTCCATCGCCGCGGCCTGCCGCGCGGCCGTTGTCGAGCGCGCGGTTCTGGCGGTAGTTGTCGCGCAGCACGAGCGCGGCGACCTCGTCGGTCATGCTGACGAGCAACGCGTTGCGGTCCGCTTCGGTCAGCTCGCCGTCGCGCACGGCGCCGTCGAGCACGATCTTGATGTTCACCTCGTGGTCGGAGGTGTCGACGCCCGGCGCTGTTGTCGATCGCGTCGGTGTTGATGCGCCCGCCGGCGAGCGCGTACTCGACCCGGCCGTCCTGGGTGAATCCGAGGTTGCCGCCCTCGCCGACGCTGCGGCACCGCAGCTCGCGCGCCGTCGACCCGCACCGCGTCGTTCGCCTTGTCGCCGACGTCGGCGTGGCTCTCGGCGCGCGCCTTGACGTAGGTGCCGATGCCGCCGTTGTAGAGCAGGTCGACCGGCGCGCGCAGGATCGCACGGATCAGCTCGGCGGGCGTCGAGCGCCTCGACGCCGTCGTCGACTCGAGCCGGGCGCGCACCTCGGCGGAGATCGGGATCGCCTTCAGGGCACGCGAGTACACGCCGCCGCCGGCGGAGATCGAGCGCGGTGTCGTAGTCGGCCCACGACGAGCGCGGCAGCTCGAACAGGCGCCGCCGCTCGGCGAACGACGGCGCCGGCGTCGGGATCGGGATCGAGGAACACGTGCCGGTGGTCGAACGCGGCGACGAGCTGGATGTGCTTCGACGAGCAGCATGCGCGTTGCCGAACACGTCGCCGGACATGTCGCCGATGCCGGCGACGGTGAAGTCGTCGCGGTCGGGGTCGAGATCGAGGTGGCGGAAGTGCCGCCGCACCGATTCCCAGGCGCCGCGGGCCGTGATGCCCATCGTCCTTGTGGTCGTAGCCGTGCTCGCCGCCCGACGCGAACGCGTCGCCGAGCCAGAAGCCGCGTCCGAGCGCGATCTCGTTGGCGATGTCGGAGAAGGCCGCCGTCCCCTTGTCGGCGGCGACCACGAGGTACGGGTCGTCGCCGTCGTAGCGCACGACCTGGTCGGGTGGGACGACCTTGCCGTCGACGAGGTTGTCGGTGATGTCGAGCAGCGCGCCGATGAACAGCCGGTAGCAGGCCTCGACCTCGGCGCGCAGGCTGCGCGGGATCGGCGGGCGGTCGCTTGACGACGAACCCGCCCTTCGCGCCCGCCGGCACGATCACCGCGTTCTTCACCCGCTGCGCCTTCATCAGCCCGAGCACCTCGGTGCGGAAGTCCTCGCGGCGGTCCGACCAGCGGATGCCGCCGCGCGCGACCTTGCCCGCACGCGCAGGTGCACGCCCTCGACCCGCGGGCGAGTACACGAAGATCTCGAACATCGGCCGGGGTGCGGGAGGTCGGGGATCGCGCTCGGGTCGAGCTTCAGCGCGACGCACGGGGGCGGGTTGCCGGCGGCGTCGGCGTCCTGGAACCAGTTCGTGCGCAGCGTCGCCAGCACGAGGTGGAGGAGCGCGCGCAGGATGCGGTCTTCGTCGAGCGACGTCACCGCGTCGAGGTCGGCGCGGATCTCGTCGGCGAGGCGCTCGGCCACGTCGCAGTCGCCGCTGCGCCTCGGTGCCGGCGTCGCCCGGCCCGCGACCCACGGGTCGAGCCGCGCGACGAACAGCTCGACGAGCCGGCGAGCGATCTCGGTGTGCGCCGCCGAGCGCGCCCGCGATGTACGTCTGGCTGAACCGGGTGCCCGATCTGGCGGAGGTACCGACCGAACGCGCGGAGCAGCGCGACCTCGCGCCACGCGAGCCCGGCGGTGAGGACGAGCCCGTTGAACGCGTCGTCCTCGGCGCGGCCGTCGACGACTGCGAGGAACGCCTCTTCGAAGAGCCGCAATGCCGCGGGGTCGATGACCGTGCCGGCCGGCGCGTGCAGGCGGAACCACTTCATCCACCGCGTGTCGATGCTCTTCGGGCGTGAACTCGTAGGGATGCTCGTCGTCGACGATCACGCCGAGGTTCGACAGCCGGGGCAGCACCTCGGACAGCGACGGCTGCGCGCCGACGCCGTAGAGCTTGAGGTCGAGATGGTCGGCGCCGATCGTGAGCCGCGCCGCGAGCGGCACCGAGTCGCCGAGGAGCTCGAGCTGGGAGAGATCGGCGAGCGCCTCGCTCGCATCGAAGTCGTCCCGGTACGCCGGGCGGGAACGCGTCGGACCAGATCCGGAACACGATCGAGCCCGGTCTCTTCGCCGTGCGTGGCGATCAGCGAGTCGCGGAGATCGTCGACCCACGCGCCGCGTCGCCGACAGCGACCAGCTTCTCGAGCTCGGCGACGTCGACGTTGTCGCCGCCGGGCGCCGTCGAGGTGCAAGCACGTAGTGCAGCCGGGCGAGGGCCGAGTCGGACAGGCGCGGTGTTCCACTCCTAGCCGTCGGCGCCGTAAGCATCGACGAGGAGAGCGCCGATCCGCTCCCGCACCTGGGTCGTGTACCGGTCGCGGGGAATGAACACGAGGCACGACACGAAGCGGCCGTACGGTTCGCGGTGCACGAAGAGCCGCACTCGCCGGCGTTCCTGGAGGCGGAGGATGCCCATCGCGGTCGCGAACAGATGGTCGACGTCGATCTGGAAGAGGTCGTCGCGCGGGTAGGTCTCGAGGATCTGGACGAGATCCTTGTGGTCGTGGCTCGCGGGCAGGAAGCCCGCCCGTTCGATGACGGCCGCCACCTTGCGTCGCAGCACGGGCACGGTGAACGGGCTGTCGATGTAGGCACCCGACGCGTAGAGGCCGATGAAGCGATGCTCGCCGACGACCTCACCTTGCGCGTCGTAACGCTTGATCCCGATGTAGTCGAGGTGCGTCGGCCGGTGCACCGTGGAGCGGGCGTTCGTCTTGGTGAGCACGAGCAGCGTCTTGTCGTGCGCCTTCGCCCGGATCGGGGCGGGGAGCTTGGCGAAGCTCATCGAGGGCGTCTCCGGCGCGTCGCGCAGCAGGCCGAGCCCGGTGCCCGGGACGGGTACCAGCCGGTCGTCGCCGGTGAGGTCGTACGTGCGGTAGCCGAGGAACGTGAAGTTCTCGTCGGCGATCCACTGCAACAGCGCCTTGCCTTCGACGAGCTCTTCCGCCGGACAGGGCGGCGTGACGCGTTCGAGCTCGTCGCGCGACCCGTGCGACGGCTTCGAGCATCGGCTGCCAGTCTCGGGTCGCGGCGCGCACGTCGCCGAGCACGGCCACGAGCTCGGTACGCACCGCGTCGAGGAGCTCGGTGTTCGTCTCGCGATCGAACTCGATGTGGGTCCACGACTCGAGCAGGTCGTGATCGTCGGAGAGCCGGGTGGCATCGTCGGGCGCACCCCCGGCAGGCGCATCGACCATGGCGCGCCATTCGCCGGTCCTCGAGCGCAGGACGTGCAGGATCGGGGTGCACGACGAGGTGCACGCCGAGGTTGCGCCGATCGAGAGCCATCGTGAGCGAGTCGACCAGGAACGGCATGTCGTCGACGACGACGTCGACACACGAGTGGCCGTGGGCAGGCGTGTACACGCGGACGAGGGTCTCGCCCGGGGCGCGGCGCGCGCCGAACCGCCGGTGCTCGAGCGCGGCACGGGCGAGCTCGTCGGCCGTCCACGTCTCGAGGTCGTCGTCGCCGAGCTGTTCGTAATACGCCCGCACGAACGCGTCGGCGCCGGCGGGATCCGACGCGCGGACGAGCTCGCAGATGTGCGCCATCACGTCGTCGCGACGGGCCACGAAGTCGACCATACCGTTCATTGCGTCCTCATCGGCATGATCCGGTGCTCCCGTATGCTCGGAGTGTGAACACCGTCGAGGCCCTACAACTCGCCCTGGAGCTGGCCGATCTGGCCGACGCCATCACGATGGAACGCTTCGGTGCCCATGACCTCGAGGTCACGACCAAGCCTGACCTGACACCCGTGAGCGAGGCCGACCAGGCGGTCGAGCGGGCGATCCGGGAGCGAATCACCGCGTCGACCGATCACGTCGTGTTGGGCGAGGAGTACGGCACGGGCGACCGCGCCGCCGCTTCCAAGTACCGCTGGATCATCGACCCGATCGACGGTACCAAGAGCTACGTGCGGGGTGTTCCGATCTGGGCGACGTTGATCGGTCTGGAACGATCGGGCGAGATGATCGTCGGCGTCGCGTCCACGCCCGCGTTCGAGTATGCGCTGGTGGGCGGCGAAGGATCTCGGCGCGTTCCGTGACGGGCAGCGCCTCGAGGTGTCGGCGGTCGCGTCGCTCGCCGACGCCCAGCTCACTTTCGCGTGGGACACCTCGGAGCGTTTCCACGCCGACGGCATCGGCGCCAAGCTGATCGCGCTGTCGCACAAGTGCTGGCGGACGCGCGGCATCGGCGACTTCTGGCAGCACCTGCTCGTTGCCGAGGGCGCGTTCGACGTCGCGATCGACCCGATCGTCTCGCTCTGGGACATCGCCGCGCTGATCCCGATCGTGACCGAGGCGGGCGGGCGCTGGTCGACGGTAGAGGGAAACGCCGACATGAACGGCGACAGCTTCGTGTGCACGAACGGCCTGCTCCACGACGCGGTTGTCGCGGCGCTGGCGTAGTGTCGCCCGTCGTGCAGGAGCTCACCGTCGGCATCGACATCGGAACGTCATCGGTGAAGGCCGTCGCGGCCGACGCGGGGGGCAACGTCGTCGCGCGCGCGCGCATCCCGCACGACTTCTACGTCCCCTCGCCCCTGCGCTTCGAGCACGACGCCGAACGAGCCTGGCACGAGGGTCCGCGTCGGGCGCTCGACGCACTCGGCGATATCCGGCCCCGCGCGGTCTGGGTCGCGGCGATGGTCCCGTCGCTCACCGCCGTCGACGCCGGCGGCATCCCGTGCGCGCCCGGGCTGCTCTACGGCGACGAGCGCGGTCACGCCGATCGACCGGGTGGCGTGGCGGAGCTCGGAGAGCTGGCCGAATTCATCGAATTGGCAGGCTCGGGAGCATCCCGACGCGCACGGCTACTGGATGGCGCAAGCGGTCGCGAACCATGCGCTTTCGGGGCAGGCGGTGATCTCGTCGACCGTGGCGTCGACCGCGGCGCCGCTGTTCGATTGGAAGAAATGGGACGAGGAGAAGCTCGCACAGTGCGGGGCACGCGTCGACCAGCTGCCGACGATCGGTCCCTCCGGGCAGGCGCTCGCCGAGGTCAACGGCCGTGCCGAGTGCGTCTTGGAGGGTGGCACGATCGATGCGTTCGGTGAGCAACTCGTCGCCGGAGCCGACGAGATCGGCGACGTCCTCGTGATCTGCGGAACGACACTCATCGTGTGGACGGTCATGCCCGAGTGGATCGAGGTCGACCGCCACTATTCGATTCCACACAGCGCGCCGGGCAAGTTCCTCGCCGGCGGTCCGAGTAACACGGGCGGGCTCTTCCTCGACTGGGTCGATCGCCTGTGCGCTTCGGTCGCGAATGGCGCCGGCGACGGCTCGCCGGCATCGGTGTGCGACCCCGGCCGTGTGCCGATCTGGGTGCCGTACCCCCGCGGTGAGCGCGTTCCGTTCCAGGACTCGACGCGCCGCGCCCAACTCGTCGACCTCGACCTGACCCATGATGCGGCGGCGATCCGCCGCGCCGCGTTCGAATCGGCGGGCTTCGTGGCTCGCCGCATGATCGACGCGTCGCCGGTCCCGGCCCGGCGCATCGTCGCGACCGGCGGTGGTACACGCGTCGAGGCGTGGATACAGGCGCTCGCCGATTGCACCGCGCTCCCCGTGCACGTGTGCGCGGTGCCGGAGGGAGGAGCGCTCGGTGCGGCATTCTTGGCCCGTATGGCCGCCGGGTTGGAGACCTCGACGAGCGACGCCGCAGGCTGGGCGCGCACGTCGCATGTCGTCGACCCCGACCCCGATTGGGCGGGCGCGGTGGCTGATCGCTACGGGCGGTTCTGCGAGGTGGCGGGGTAGTTCGGCCGGCGCCTCCGGCAGTGGGGGAATCCGGCATCGTGACGCCCGCAACCCGCCGGGCCGCAACGATGAGCGGTCGCGTTGGTCAAGCAGGTCACCGGTAAGTAAGCATCTGGGCATGGCCCTCGATATCTCGATCAACCGCGACGCATGTATGGGTTCGGGCAACTGCTCGTTCTGGGCTCCCGGTGTGTTCGACCTCGACGACGACGGGATCGCGATCGTCGTCGATCCCGGCGCGCAGCCCGACGACAAGGTCATCCTCGCCGGGCAGGGCTGCCCGACGCAGGCAATCTCGATCCAGCGCGGCGGCGAAAAGGTCGTGTGAGCAGTCGGTGTCGCGTTTACCGGTCGTTCTCGTTCACGGTGGTGGCCACGGCGCCTGGTGTTGGGCGCCGATGCTCGGCGCCCTCGGCGACGACGTCGTCGCCGTGGACCTTCCGCCCGTGTCGATCCGGGGCGGAGCCGCACGCAACGACCTGCCCCCGGGCGCGGAAGCGTTGGAGCTCGCGGACTGGGCGAACGCCGTGCTCGGCGCGGCCGACGACGCCGGGTTCGATCGCTTCGTACTCGTCGGGCATTCGCTCGGGGGCCTGACGATCAGCGAGGTCGCGCGCCGCGCCCGGAACGCGTCGCCCATCTGGTGTTCGTCTCGGCGCTCGTCCCGCCCGAGGGTTCCACGGCGCTGTCGGCCATGGCGCCCGAGATCATGGAGCGCGTCGCCGACGGGTTGACCGAACAGATCACGGTCGACATGTTCTGCAGCGACCTCGACGACGCGCAGACCCGATTCGTGCTCGAGAACACGGGTGCGGAGGCGGCCCAGGTGATGGTCGAGCCGGTGTCGCGTGCCGGGATCCCGCCGGAGCTTCCCAAGACCTACGTGCGCCTGTCGGAGGATCACGCCCTGCCTCCGAGCGCGCAGGACGCGTCGATCGCGGCGTTGCGGGCCGTGCCCGGCGGCACGGTGAAGGTGGTCGAGCTCGACGCGGGACACAACGTGATGATCAGTCGTCCCCGCGACCTCACCGCCATCATCGTCGCGGTCCGGACCTGAACACCCCCCGGCCCGCGCCCAACAGATGGGCGGAAAAACGGCGCGGAGCGCCGAAAAACCGCCCATCTGTTGAGCGGATTTCGGGGCCTTCGAGCTGACGTGAGCGTCAGGAGCGTGCGACTATCGGCGGATGCCGATCGGGATCACTGAGGACCACGAACACCTGCGCGCGGCGGTGCGTCGCTTCGTCGACGACCGCATCGCTCCCGCGGTCGTGCGGGCCGCGCTCGAAGCCGACACCGAGACGCGTCCGGACTTCTGGGACGCGCTGAGCGAGCCGGGCTGGATCGGTCTCCACGTGGCCGAGGAGTACGGGGGGAGCGGCGTCGGTCTGGTCGAGCAGGCAGTCGTCGTCGAGGAACTGGGGCGGGCGTGCGCGCCCGGCGCATACGTTCCGACCGCCATCGTTGCCGCCGTCTTGAGCGCCGACGGCGGGCCCGCGGCCGAGGAGTTGCTCCCGCGCATCGTGGCGGGCGAGCTCACGGCCGCGATCGCGCTCGACGGCGCCACGCTCGTCGCGGGTGGGGCTGTTGCGGACATCGTCGTCTGTTGCCTTTCCGGCGCCTGGTACGCGCTGGACGCGGCCGACGTCGGAGCCCGCGAAGCCCGGAGCATCGATCTGACCCGTCGTCTTGCGCGCATCGACCCCGATGCGGCCGCCGCCGTGGCGCGTGCGAAACCGGCCCGGAAGCTCGTCGGCGTCGACGACGACCGCGTGCGCCTGCTCGCGGCGACGCTGTTCGCGGCCGAGGCCGTCGGCGTCGCCCAGTGGTGCGTCGACACCGCGTCGGCGTACGCGAAGGTGCGCGTCCAGTTCGGCCGGCCGATCGGGCAGTTCCAGGGTGTGAAGCACCGCTGCGCGGAGATGCTGGCGCGCGTCGAGCTCGCCCGCGCTGCCACCTGGGACGCGGCCGCGGCCGCCGACGATCTTTCCGAACCCGGCGCGACGCTCGCGATCTCCGCCGCCGCGGCGCTCGCCTTCGAGGCTGCGTTCGCGAACGCCAAGGACGGTGTGCAGACGCTCGGTGGCATCGGCTTCACGTGGGAGCACGACGCGCACATCTATCTGCGCCGGGCAATGACGCTGCATCAACTCACCGGCACCCCGGTCGATTGGCGGGTGCACGCCGGCTCGGGTCGCGATGGCAGGCGCACGCCGCCGGCTGGCGATCGATGTGCGGGCACACGACGGCGGCGACGGGGGAGCGGCCGGCCGCGACATCGATGCGTTCCGGGCCGAGCTCCGGACCCTCCTTCGCGAGATCTCGGCGCTCCCGGCTCGCGAGCAGCGGGTGCGGCTCGCGGAGGCGGGCTATGTCACGCCGGGCTGGCCGGCGCCGTGGGGGCGTGATGCGAAGGCCCTGGAGCTGCTCGTCATCGACGAGGAGTTCCGGGCCGCGAAGATGGCCAAACCGAACATCGGCGTCGGCGCGTGGGCGCTGCCGAACCTGATCGTCCACGGGACCGAGGCGCAGCGCGAACGCTGGATCATGCCGACGCTGCGCGGCGAGATCGGATGGTGCCAGCTCTTCAGCGAGCCCGGCGCCGGATCCGACCTGGCGGCATTGTCGACACGCGCGGCGCGCGTCGAGGGCGGCTGGCTGCTGAACGGCCAGAAGGTATGGACCTCGATGGCAAAGGAAGCCGACTGGGGCATCTGCCTCGCCCGGACGAACCCCGAGGCGGCCAAGCACGACGGCATCTCCTGTTTCATGGTCGACATGAAGACGCCCGGGATCGACATCCGTCCCCTCCGCGAGCTGACGGGCATGGCGATGTTCAACGAGGTCTTCTTCGACGACGTGTTGGTCCCCGAGGACTGCCTCGTCGGCCGGGAGCACGACGGCTGGCGGGCGGCGCGCACCACGCTGGCCAACGAACGCGTCTTCATGGGTTCCGGCAACACGATCGGCGGCGGTGTGGTCGGAGTGCTGAAGGCAATCGATGCCAAGGGCCTGAAGGACGACCGCCTCGCCCTCGCCGAAGCCGGTGACCTCGTCGCCACGGGCCACACGCTGTCGGCGATGGGGTTTCGGATGACTCTCGTCGCGTTGGCAGGCGCGGACCCGTCGGGGTCCGAAGCGGCCGTCCGCAAGCTCCTCGGCGTGCAACACGACCAGCACGTGCAGGAGGTCGGCATGGTCGTCGCGGGCATCGAAGCATTGACCACTGACGGTGACGATTCGGCCTGGTCGGCATCGTTCCTCTTCAACCGGTGTCTGACCATTGCCGGCGGCACGAGCGACATCCAGCGCAACGTGATCGCCGAACGTCTCCTCGGTTTGCCTCGGGATCCGTAAGAAATGACCGAAAAGGACCGGTGGAGGCAACCGAGCTCCTGAACTGGGGTGGCGCATCAGCCGTCGCCGCAGCCGCAGTGGTGCGGTTTCGTCCCATCCGGGTGCGCGGGAGATCCCGCGTGACGCGGCAATCCATTGATATCGACTTGGTGCAAGCCGAATCGGCGCCTGCCGGGCCGGCCTCCGTGGACCGCGGGATGAGAAGGGAACGACCGATGGCAATGACAACGCAGCTTCCGAGGGGTACTTCGAGCGATCCGGCCGCAACTGCCGCGCCGCCGACCGGTTTGCCTGCCGAACAGCTGTACACGTGGCTCGAGTGGGTGCAAGACGACCTGCGCCGCCTCGAAGCGCGGCTCGACTACCTCGAGTCGGCGCGGGGCCAGCTCCAGGAGCAGGAGCGCTTGCTCACCGAGCTCCTGCGGGCGTCGGGATCGCTCACGAGAAGTTGACGCCGACGTCAGGGAACCGATAGTCGTAGCGCTCCATGGGTGAGCGCGTGACCGACGACAGGGACCTGACGGCCGAGAGACCCGGTCCCGAGATCCGCCGCTCGCCGACGCGTACCGACCTCGTCGCGTACACGCGAGCGAGCGGGGATTTCGAGCCGTTCGGTTCGGCGAAACGGACGGGGCCGGGCGAAACGGTGGCGGTTCGTCCGTGAGCATGCCCCGTTTCGATCTGCCGTCGATCGACCAGGAGACCCAGCCGTTCTGGGACGGGTTGAAGGAAGGCAGGTTCCTGCTGCGTCACTGCAACGCCTGCAGCCACGACTACTACTACCCGCGGCCGTTCTGCCCCTCCTGTTGGAGCGACGACGTCTCGTGGAAGCAGGCCTCGGGCCGGGGCAAGATCTATACGTACTCGGTCGTCCATGTGAACGATCTGCCGCCGTTCAACGAGCGCGTGCCGTACGTCGCGGCAATCGTCGAGCTCGAAGAGGGTCCCCGTCTGATGACGAACATCGAGGACGTCCCGTTCGAGGAGCTGCGCGCCGACCTTCCGGTCGTCGTCGAGTACAAGGCCATCTCGGACGACGTGACGATCCCGGTGTTCCACCGCGCGCGCTGACCGGTAGCGTCACGCCCCGTGAACGAAGACGAACAAGACTGGAACTTCCCCTTCGAGGAACCCCTGCACGAGGTGTTCCCGCAGTTGCACGCCGCGCAGAACGCATGGCTGTCACAACTCGATTCCCTCTCGGCGCCGGATCGCAAGACCCACGAGCTGATCCGGCTCGTCGTCACCGTCGGGATCCGCAACCCCGAGGGGGTACGCCGCCACGCGCGCCTCGCCCGCGAGGTCGGCGCGTCGTGGGAGGAGATTCTCGGATCGATCATGCTGACCGTCCCCGGCCACGGGCTGCTGCCCGCGGTCTCGGCCATCCCGCACGCGCGCCGGGGTTACGAAGAAGCCCGCGAAGCCGAAGAGGAGTGACCGTGCCCGACGTGGAAGCAACGGCCGTGCCGTTTCGCATCCTGCCCAAGCTCTCCGACTGGAACCGCGACTTCTGGACGGCGGGGGAGCGGGGCGAACTGCGCTTTTGGCGATGCCAGGACTGCAGCACCTACATCCATCCCCCGCAGCCGATCTGTCCCACGTGTCACTCCAAGAACATGCGGACCGAAGCGGTGTCCGGAGACGCGACGCTTGCCACGTTCTCGGTCAATCATCAACCGTGGATGCCGGGGCCCGAACTCCCGTACATCGTCGCGATCGTGGAGATCGTCGAGCAGCCGTCGGTACGGCTGACGACGAATCTCGTGCACTGCGCGCCCGACGATGCCCACATCGACATGCCGGTGCGGGTGGTCTTCGAACGGCACCCCGATCCCGAGGGCGACATCTACCTCCCCCTGTTCGAGCCGAGGGTCTGACACCGTGGACGAGAACGACATCATCGAACGGCGTGCGTGCATCTCCGGCGTCGGTCAATCCGACGTGGGCCGGCGGCTGTTCCGCGACCCGCTGGAGCTCACCCTCGACGGGTGTCTCGCCGCGATCGAGCACGCCGGGCTCACGACCGGCGACATCGACGGCGTCTCGACCTACCCCGGGCCCATGGGAACGCCCGCGGGCTTCTCGGGCGCCGGCGCGTACGACGTGATGGACGCGTTGCGCCTGAAGTGCGGCTGGTACAGCAGTGGTCTCGAGACCTCGGGTCAGCTGGGATCGGTCATCAACGCGTGCCTCGCGGTCGCCTCGGGTCTCGCCACTCACGTGCTTTGCTTCCGCTCGGTCTATGAGGGTTCGGCCCAAGGCGACAAGGGCCGCTCGGCGGTAATGCCCGGTGGTGGTGGGGGTGGTGGTGAATTCAAGGCGTCGGGTTTCATGCAATGGAACCTGCCGTTCTCGGCGCCGTCGGCGGCGATCTGGATCGGCATGTTCGCCCAGCGCCACTTCGAGCAGTACGGCACCACGCGCGAGCAACTCGCTTGGATCGCACTCAACGCGAGGCGCAATGCGGAGCTCAACCCGAAGGCGATCTACCGCGAACCCATGTCGATGGACGACTACCTCGCGGCCCGGATGATCTCGTCGCCGTTCTGCCTGTACGACTGCGACGTCCCGTGCGACGGCGCGACGGCCGTCATCGTCTCGCGGCGGGAGGTGGCCAAGGATCTGCGCAATGCGCCGCTGCGGGTGGAAGCGGTCGGCTCGCGCATCGACGGCCGGCCGTCGTGGGACCAGTTCGACGATCTCTCGAAGATGGCGAACCGCGGTGCGGGCAAACAGATATGGGAACGGACGGAGTACGAACCCGCCGATGTCCAGATGGCGCAGCTCTACGACGGCTTCTCGTGGCTCGCGATGTCGTGGCTCGAAGCGCTCGGGCTGTGCGGCGTCGGCGAGAGCGGACCGTTCATCGAAGGCGGTACCCGGATCGCGCGCGACGGCCGGCTCCCGTTGAACACGCACGGCGGCCAGCTCTCGGCCGGGCGACTCCACGGCTACGGATTCCTGCACGAGGGCGCGATCCAGATGTGGGGCCAGGCGGGCGACCGGCAGATCTCGAATCCACCGGAGGTCGGCATGATCGCGGCCGGCGGTGGCAACACGTGCGGCTGCCTCCTGCTCGTACGCGAGTAGCGCTCGGCCTGCGGGCCCGCCCCAAATTGGTGATTGCGTCGAACACGCGGACGCCGACCACCCGAGGATCGGCCCGCAGCGCTATCCGATGGCGAGGGCGGCCAGCTCTTCGAGATGGTCGCCGGCGGTTCCGAGCGCGCCACCGACGGTCAGCAGACGCTTGAAGTACAGGTGGATGTCGTGCTCCCACGTGAAGCCGATGCCGCCGAACACCTGAATCGCCGTCCCTCCGAGCTGGGGGAACGCGTCGGCGGCAAACGCGCGCGCCAGCGTCGAGGCACGGTGCGCTTCTTCGGGCGACGCGTCGTCGATGGCCCAGCACGCGTAGTAGGCCGCGGCCCGGCCGAGCTCGACCGTGCGCAACATGTCGGCGCAGAGATGCTGCACGGCTTGGAACGCGCCGATCGGCTTGCCGAACTGCACCCGTTCCTTGGCGTAGGTGAGCGCGAGCTCGAGCGCGCGCTGAGCGGCGCCGACGCCGTCGACCGCGGCGGCGACGCCGAGGCGATCCAGGGCGCGAGCGACTGCGGTCTCGGCGGTTGTGTTCATGTCGACGCGCCGCCCGGTCGCTCCCGCCAGGACGATCCGGCCCTGTTTGCGGGAGCCGTCGACGGTCGGTGTCGACGACGCCTCGAACTCCTCGACCGCGAACACGCCGAGCGCGCCGTCGTCGTCGAGCGCGGTCACCAGCGCGACGTCGGCCGCGTTGGCGTCGGCGACGTGAGCCTTGACGCCGTCGAGGCGCCAACTCCGCCCCGCGCGGGTCGCGCGGGTCTGCGGGCTACGCCACCCGTAGCGGGTGCCGGGCTCGAAGACCGCGACCGTGCCGATGGCCGATCCGTCGGCCAGGCGGGGGAGCAGCGTTTCGTCGCCGAGGGAGACCGCACCGATCGCGGATGTCGCGTAGGGCGCCGGGCAGACGGCCCGGCCGAGCTCTTCGAGCACGACGGCGGCGTCGACCATGCCCGTGCCCGCGCCGCCGTGCTCCTCGTCGGCAAGGAGGCCGACGACGCCCAGCTCGACGAGCCCGTCGTAGACGGAGCGGTCGGCGGCGGGCGCGTCGTAGCCCGAACGCACCGAGGTCATGGGCGCCGTGGCCGCAAGGAAGGATCGCACCGACTCCCGCAGCATTTCTTGTTCCGGCGAGAATTCGAAGTCCACACTGCCTCGGGTCGACGGGATTTCCTGACGCTGACGTCAGGAAACTACCCTTCGCACCGATGCGCCTGCGCTACGCACCTGAAGATGAGGTCTTCCGGGCCGAGCTCGACGCCTGGCTCGACCACAACCAGCCCTCGGAGGAACGCCTCCAGGAACCGAAGCAGTCCAGCGCGCACATGCCGCAGTGGGCGCGGGACTGGCAGCGCGCCTTGTTCGACGCGGGTTGGCTCGTGCCGGGATGGCCTCCGGAGCTCGGCGGGCGCAACGCCACGCCGACGCAGCAGATGATCTATTTCGAGGAGATGAGCAGCCGCGAGGTCTTGCGCAGCGCGAACCCGCAGGGTCTCGGGATCATCGCACCGTCGATCAACGACTACGGCACACCCGAGCAAAAGGAGCGGTTCCTCCTGCCGACGCTCCGCGCCGAGATCTCGTGGTGCCTCGGCATGAGCGAACCGGGCGCGGGCAGCGACCTCGCGAGCCTCAAGACGCGCGCCGAGCTGATCGGCGACGAGTTCGTCGTGAACGGCCAGAAGGTTTGGACCTCCGGCGCGCACCACGCCGACTGGTGCTTGTGCTTCGTGCGCACCGATCCGGCCGCGCCGAAGCACAAGGGCATCAGCGCGCTGATCATCGAGACGACGGCGCCCGGTGTCGAGCGCCGGCCCTTCCCCGAGCTTTCCGACAACGAGTTCTGCGATTTCAACGAAGTCTTCTTCACCGACGTGCACGTGCCCAAGGAGAACCTGATGGGCCCGCTCAACGGCGGTTGGCCGATCACCCAGGGGTCGCTCGCGCACGAGCGCGCGATGTTGTGGATCAACTACGCCTACGACGTACAGCGCGCGGTGCGGGCGTTGGTGGAGCTGGGCAAGACCGAGGGCGCCGACGGGAGACCGCTCGGCGAAAACGGGTCGTACCGGGACGCGGTGGCGGGTTTCTACGTCGACGCCCAAGCGCTCCTGACGATGGGATACCGCGGATTCTCGAAGTTCTTGAAGGGCAAGTCGGCACCCGAGCATTCACTGCTCAAGCTCTACGGCAGTGAGTCGCTGCAGAAGGCGTTGCTCTTCGGTACCGAAGCGCTCGGTATCGAAGCGGTCGATCTGGACGAGAACGGCCCGCAGCTGTGGCGCGAGGGCTCGTGGGCGATCCAGTACTTGCGCAGCTTCGCTGCGACGATCCCGGGCGGGACCAGCGAGATCCAGCGCAACATCATCGCCGAGCGGGTGCTCGGACTTCCGCGGCGGTGACCGGCGTGCGCCGCTGGCGGTCGCTTCGCCACGCCGAGGATATGTAGCGTCTGCGCGATGGACTTCACGCCCCGCGACGTCGACGAGCAAGACGCTCGGCGTTACGTCGCGGAGGGCTTCTGGGGTACCGACAGCCTCGGCGCGCTGTTGGCGTCGGGCCTGCACGATGCCGCGTCCCACCCCTTCACGGTGCGGTCGGAACGCATGCCGTACCGGGGAACTCTCGGCGATGTCGACGCGCTCGCCCGCCGGGTCGCGGCGGGTCTTCGCGAACGCGGCATCGGCCCCGGCGACGCGGTCGCGTTCCAGCTTCCGAACTGGCTCGAGGCGGCGGCGACCTTCTACGCGATCGCGTACTTGGGGGCGGTCGTCGTGCCGATCGTGCATTTCTACGGCCCGAAGGAAGTCGGCTACATCCTCCGCAAGACCCGCGTGAAAGCGCTCATCACCGCCGACCGGTTCGGCCATCAGGACTTCATCGCGAACCTCGCCGGGATACGGGACACGCTCGTCGATCTCGAATGGGTCGCGATCGTCGGAGACCGGACCGGTGCCGATCCCCGCGATCTCGCGTTCGCCGATCTGATCGCCGAGCTCCCCCTCGCCGACGTCCCGGCGGTCGATCCGTCTTCACCGGCGCTCGTCGCGTACACGTCGGGCACCACTTCCGACCCGAAGGGGGTCGTGCACTCCCACCGCACGATCAACGCGGAGATCCATCAGCTGTCGGCGATGCAGGACGACCGGGGAGGACCGGCGACGATCACGGGCGCGCCTGTCGGGCACGGCATCGGAATGCTTGCCGCGTTGCTGATACCCGTGTACCGCCGCAGTGAGATCCACCTCATCGACGTGTGGGATCCCGGCCGCGTGCTGCAGGCGATGCTCGACGACGGGCTCTCCGCGGGCCAGGGTTCCACCTACTTCCTCACGAGCCTGCTCGACCATCCTGATTACGACCCCGAACGTCACGTGCCGCTCATGCCGTTCATCGGGCTCGGCGGCTCCGCGGTGCCCGCGGCGGTCGGCGAGCGTTGCGCACAGATGGGTATCGAGATCGCGCGCAGCTTCGGATCGACCGAGCACCCGTCGATCACGGGATGCACACCCGACGCACCTCACGACAAGCGGGTCAACACCGACGGGCTCCCGTTGCCGGGGGTGGAGATCAAGCTCGTCGACGACGACGGCAACGAAGTCGGCGTCGGGATACCGGGCGAGATCTGGAGCCGTGGTCCGGAGCTCTTCGTGGGATACACCGACTCGGCGGCAACCGAGGCCGCGTTCAGCGCCGACGGCTGGTTCATGACCGGCGACATCGGTGTGCTCGACGACGACGGCTACCTCGCGATCACCGATCGGAAAAAGGACGTCATCATCCGGGGTGGCGAGAACGTGAGCGCGCAGGAGGTGGAAGAGATCCTGGTGCGCATGCCCGACGTCGCCGAGGTCGCCGTGGTCGCCGCGCCCGACGCCCGTCTGGGCGAGGTCGCGTGCGCGTTCTTCCGGATGCAGCCCGGTCACGAGGCTCCTGCTCTTCCCGGGGTACGCGCGTACCTCGAGCAGGCCGGGATCGCACGCCAGAAATGGCCGGAGCACCTTCGGTCGGTCGAGGAGTTCCCCCGCACAGCGAGCGGCAAGGTGCAGA
This sequence comes from uncultured Actinomycetes bacterium, assembly GCA_963784845.1. Lineage (GTDB taxonomy): Bacteria > Actinomycetota > Acidimicrobiia > IMCC26256 > PALSA-610 > PALSA-610. Next base: position 1,496,165 of record CAWASN010000007.1, read on the forward strand.
AGTTCGTGTTGCGCCAACGGTTGCGCGACGCCGACGCGTAGCCGTGTCGGGTCTTCTCGACGGGATGCGCGTGCTCGACGCGGGCATCTGGCGTCCGATCCCGCACGCGACCCAGATGCTGGCCGACCTCGGCGCGCAGGTCTTGAAGATCGAACCGCCGGGTGGCGATCCGATGCGCGCGTTCCCGCAGTTGTTCCGCGACGTCGCCGGGCACAAGCGAAGTATCGAGCTCAACCTGCGCACGCCGGAGGACCGGGCTCGTGCACTGGATCTCGCGGCCGGGGCCGACGTGTTCTGCGAAGGATGGCGACCGGGCGTTGCCGCCCGCCTCGGTGTCGGATACGACCACGTGCGAGCGGTCAACCCGTCGGTCATCTACTGCTCGGTGTCGGGGTACGGACAGACGGGTCCGAACGTCGAGCGACCGGGCCACGACGTGAACTACCAGGCGTTGGCAGGCGCGCTCGCGCCGCGAGAAGGCGAGGCGCCGGCCATCCCGCGCGTCCCGATCGCCGATCTCGCCGCGGGCACGGTGGCCGCCTTTTGCATCGCGGCCGCGTGGGCGAAACGGATACGGACGGGGGAGGGTGAGCGCATCGACGTCGCGATGGCCGACGTCGTTGCGTCCTGGTCGGGAACGAGCTCCTCCAACCTTCTCCGTGGGCGCTCGCAGCCGGCGCGCGGCTCCGCGGGTTACGGGGCGTTCCGCTGCGCCGACGGTGGGTGGATCACCCTGGCGGTGATCTCCGAGGACCATTTCTGGCAGGCCGTGTGCGACGCGCTCGACCTCGCGCCGCGCGCTGCGCCCGCTCGTACACCTCGAACGGCTCGACCGCTACGACGAGTGCCAGGACGCGATCGGGGCTGCGTGCGCGCGGCTCAGTCGCGCCGAGGCGCTCGAGCGACTCACGCGCGCCGGTGCGCCGGTCGCGCCGGTGCTCGACCCGGCCGAGATGGCGGCCGACGGGCAGTTCCGGTCGCGCGGGGTTGTCGTCGACGCCGGCGACGGCACCGCGCGCCTCGGCTTTCCCGCGCGCCTGGAGGAGCATCCACCCCGGACGCCGGGCCGGGCACCCGACGTCGGCGCGGACCGCGGTGGTTGGCGGGTCGACTAGGACGACCGCAACAACGTTCCGGGCCGGGTCGCCAGCGCCCCGTCGACCGGAGTCCCCGCTTCGCGGATCACCGTGCCGTTGACGAGCACGTGCGTGATCCCTTCGGGTCGATCGGCGACGAGTCGCTCGCCGTCGGCAGGGAAGTCGTTGATGCGCCGCAAGGGTCCGGGACCGACCTTGTCGAAGTCGAACGCCACGACGTCGGCGGCCTTGCCGACCTCCAGCGTCCCGCGGTCGTGCAGCCCGAACACTGCGGCCGGCTCACCCGTGAGCTTGTGGATCGCGTGCTCGAGCGGCATGACCTCCTTGTCGCGCACCCAGTTGCCGAGGAGGTCGGTTGCGAAGCACGCGTCGCACAGCTGGGTGACGTGCGCACCTGAGTCGGCGAGGCCGAGCAGCACCGTGTCCTGGGGGAGGAGCCACGCGATCGCTTCGGGGTCGTTGTTCGCGAGCACGCTGGTGAACCGGGTCTCGAGGTTCTCCTCGATCGAGATGTCGAGCATGACGTCGAGCGGTGTCACGCCCCGCTCGGCCGCGATGTCGGTGACCTTCCGTTGCAGCAGTTCCGGGTGTGTGGGCGATTCGGCGACGGCCAGCGCGTCGAAGTTGACGGGAAGCGCGCCTCGCCGGCCCTGCATCTCCTCCCACGCTCGGGCTCGCCAGGCCGGATCGCGGTACGCGGCGAGCCGAGTCTCGACGGGACGGTCCATCAGCTCCTGGAACGTGGTGCGCATGTTGAACGTGAAGGGCTCGCGCAGGTTCATCTGGAACGTGAGCGGGCGGCACGACACCTGCGGCCAGACCTCGATGCCTTCGGCGCGCGCTCTCGTGTTTGCCTCCATGATCTTCTCGTGCCACGGATAGCCCTTCACCGTCAGCAACGCCGTCCACGTGAGCGGGCGACCGGTCGCGCGCTGCAACTCGTACACATCGGCGTGGGTGACCTTCTCGCCGGGTAGAAGCGCGGCGACGCCCTTGTGCGCGTCACGGAGCGGCTCGAGCAGTGAGCGCAACTCCGCGAGGTCGGCGACGCGGGAAGGAACCGGCCGTCCTTGATCGCCGCTGTGCGTCGGTGACGACGACGTGGCGAATCCGGCGGCGCCGGCAGCCATGGCTTCGGCGATCACCTGTTGCATCTTCTCGATCTCGTCGTCGGTCGCCGCGCGCTCGTAACCGGCTTCCCCCATGACGAAGATGCGTACCGCCGTGTGGCCGACGTAACACGCGAAGTTGATGAGCGTGCCCCGCGCCTCGATCGAGTCGAGGTACTGCGGGAACGTCTCGAACTCCTCCCACGGGACGCCCGCGAACAGGGTGGCGGGTGACATGTCCTCGACATGCTGGAGCGTGCGGACCAGGAGCTCGCGGTGCTCGGGTCGCACCGGCGCGATCGAGAAGCCGCAGTTGCCGGCGACCACCGAAGTGACCCCGTGCCAGCAACTCGGCGACAGTGCCGGGTCCCAGAAGACCTGGGCGTCGTAGTGCGTGTGGATGTCGACGAAGCCCGGCGCCACGATCTGGCCCGACGCGTCGAGCTCGCGCCGCCCGGACAGGCCGGCGCCGATGTCGGTGATGATCCCGCCGGTGATGGCGACGTCGGCGGGCCGCCCGGCTGCGCCCGTCCCGTCGACGATCGTGCCGCCTCGGATGACAAGGTCTGCGGTCATGGTGCTCCTCGAAGGCTGACGCCCGTGTCAGGGCTCACTCCCGGAGTCTCGCGCACATCTCGTAGTTGACGCGCGTGTCAGGTTCGGGCGACCCTTCTGCCATGACGCACGTTCGAAAACCGCCGTCCTCGGTCCCGACGACGATGCCGGCCGCGGTGTTCATGGGGTTGCGCGACGTGGTCGTCGAGGAGCGGCCGACGCCCGTTCCCGGACCCGGCGAGCTGCTGCTCGAGGTCAGCCATTGCGGTATCTGCGGCTCGGACCTGCACTTCCTCATGGAATGGGGCGGGAAGGCGGGCGCGATCGAGGGCCATGAGTTCTCCGGCACGGTTGCCGCGGTTGGTGCCGGTGTCACGGACTGGGCTGCGGGCGACCGCGCCATCGGCGGGCCGTCGCCCAAGTGCGGGAAGTGCGAGTACTGCTTGAGCAGACGCACCTCGCTGTGCATCGAGCGCAATTCCGTGGGGGGAAACGAGGCGTGGCAGGGCGCCTTCGCGGGCTACAAGACCGTGCGCGCGGCCGAGGCGCTGCGCGTCCCCGACGGGTTGTCCCTGAAGCATGCCGCGCTGACGGAGCCGCTCGCGGTCGCGTTGCACGGCATCACCCGGGCGGGGGGAGCACGCCCGGGCACGCGCTGGCTCGTCACCGGCGGCGGCCCGATCGGGTTCTTGTCCGTCGCCGCGCTGAAGGCGCTCGGTGTCGACGACGTCGTCGTCAGCGAGCCCAAGGAGAGTCGGCGCGCGCTCTGCGAGAAGCTCGGCGCACGCACCGTCGATCCCGGCGACCTCGTCGCTCCGGGCATGCCCTTCGACACGGTCGAGGAGCCTTTCGACGTCGCGCTCGAATGCTCCGGCAACGGGCGGGCCCAGGAGTCGGCGCTCGCGCAACTCAAGCGCGCAGGGACGCTCGTGCTCGTGGGCGCCGGCATGGCCCGGCCCAAGTTCGACCCGAACCGCATCCTGTTGAACGAGCTCGTCATCACGGGCGCGTTCGTCTACGACCACGACGGCTTCCCACGCGCGCTCGAGATGCTTGCGTCGGGTGAGCTGCCCAACGACCTGCTCGTGGAGCAAGAGGACTACCCGCTCAACCGGCTTCTCGACGCGGCGATCGGCTTGCACGAGGGTGACCTCGCGGCCAAAGCCATGGTCGTCCCCCGCACGTCCTGAAGGCCGGATCCGTCAAAGCCGGATTCTCAAGGAGTCACCGCATGCCGATCATCGGACCGGAGTTCGCCACTCGCAAGCCTCGCTTCAATCACGTCGCGATGAGTCTCACTCCCGAGATGCTCGACGAGGAGCACCGCAAGCTTCGCGCTGACTTCTTCGGTGACGTGTTCGGCTTCTTCGACATCCCGATGATGACGATCGACCGCAAACGCCAGGTGTTCCAGGTCCACAACATCGAGCAGTTCGTGTTCCTCATCGCCGACGACGGAGGCCAGGCGATGGTGTGTCCTCGGCTCGATCACTTCGGGCTGTCCGTCGGTGCGGAGTCGGAGCTCGACGAGATCCTCGAGCGCGCGGAGAAGTGGAAGGAACGCGACGATCGCGTCGACATCATCGACAAGCATGTCGACGATCACGGCATGCTGGCCATCACGAGCATCTACGTGCGATATCTGCTGCCGATGATGTGCGAGATCCAATGGTGGGATTATCACGACCCGAGCCCGCTCGCCGACCCGGGCGCCATCACGGTCAAGGGGAACACGTGAGCGCGCCGTTGCAATGGGGCGCGTTCGCTCCGCAGGGTTGGAAGCTCGAGTACACGGGATGGTCGGCAGTCGACGCCTGGGATCGCACCAAGGAGCTCGCACAGCTCAGCGAGCGGCTCGGGTATCACCACCTTTGGGTCTACGACCACGTCGAGACGGTGCCACGCCGCGAGCCCACCCACATGTTCGAGGCGTTCACGATGCTCGCGGCGATCGCCCAGCACACCGACACGATCAAGCTCGGCCAGATGGTGACGTGCGCGGCATACCGGAACGCCGGTCTGCTGGCCAAGGAAGCCGCGTGCGTCGACGTGTTCTCCGGCGGTCGCCTGATCCTCGGCATCGGTGCCGGGTGGTACGAGCGTGAGTACCAGGCGTACGGCTTCCCGTTCCCGAGCGCCGGCACCCGCCTCCAGATCCTCGAAGAGACGGTCGAGGTGATCAGGCGGTTGTGGACCGAGGAGACGGTCAGCTACGAGGGTAAGCACCTCACCTTCGACGGGGCGTATTGCGACCCGAAACCGATCCAGGAGCTGCCCGAGGTGTGGATCGGTGGCGGCGGTGAGAAGGTGACGTTGCGGATCGAGGCCCGCCACGCCGACAAGACCAACTGGCAGACCGGCATCGAAGGCTTCGTCCGCAAGTCGAACCTTCTGCGCGGGTACTGCGACGAGATCGGGCGCGACTTCGACAGCATCGTGCGAACCCATGGCCCCGACTGCCGGGTGTTCGAGAACGAGGCCGACATGCAACGCTGGCTCGACTCTCCGTCCGGCGGCTCGCTCTGGGGTCGGGACGACCCGGAGGAGTATGTGCGCGACAACCTGGTCGGCACTGCGGAACAGGTCGTCGAGAAGGCGCAGGAGTTCGTCGACGCGGGTTGTCGCGAGTTCGTGTTGTGGTTCCGCGATTTCCCGTCCTCGGAAAGTCTCGAGGCCGTCGCGCGCGACGTCGTTCCGCACGTACGTCTCTGAGCGCCCCCGGGCGCTAGGTTTCGCATCCGTGACGACCCTCTCCGACGCGCGCCCTCGCGCAAGGACGGGTCGGGGAACTCGCCCGCAGATCGACCGCGGTTCTCCCCGCCGGTGCTCGCCGCCCTGGCGGCCGTCGGATGTGCGGGACTCGTGTTCTTCTTCTACACGCGTTCCGCGCTGTGGCTCGACGAAGCCCTCACCGTCAACATCTCGCGAGTGCCGCTCGGCCAGCTGCGCGGTGCCCTGAAACAAGACGGCGCGCCGCCCCTGTACTACCTGATGCTGCACGTCTGGACCGCCGCGTTCGGCACCGGCGACGTTGCCTCACGCTCCTTGTCCGGGCTGTGCATGTCGGCGGCGGTCGTCGCCACCTGGTTCGCCGCCCGTCGCTTCGTCGGAGCCGGCGGGGCGTGGGTCGCGGCCGTCGTCATGGTGGCGAACCCTTACGCGATTCGCTACGCGACCGAGGCGCGGATGTACTCGCTGGAGATCCTCTTGGTGGCGATCGGAGTGGTCGCGTTCCAGCGGGCGTTCGAGAGACCGGCGGCCGGCCGACTCGCGATCGTCGCAGTGCTCGTCGCTCTGTCCCTGTACACGCAGTACTGGTCGTTCTATTTGTTCGCCGTGGTGTTCGCGGTGGTGGCGTGGACGGCATGGCACGGGCAGCGCCGGAAGGCGGCGCGAAGCGTGCTCGTCGCGATGGTGATCGGCGCGCTCGCCTTCCTGCCCTGGGTACCGACCTTTCTGTACCAGCGCGCGCACACGGGCACGCCGTGGGGAGAGCCGTCGCTCCCCGGCATCCCCTTCGGGTATACGTTGCGCGACTTCGCCGGCGGCACGAGCGGCACCTCCGCCGACCGTCAAGAAGGATGGGTTCTCTTCTTCGTCCTGGTGCCGATGTTGATCCTCGGAGTATTCGGCCGGGCGATCGACGAACGGCGCATCGAGATCGATCTGCGCGTTCCCAAGGAGACGCGTTCGATCGCGTTCCTGGGCGGTGCCGGGCTGGTAGTCGTGCTGACGCTCAATTACCTCGCCGGCGGAGCATTTCAGTCCCGCTACAGCGCCATCGTCTTCCCGTTCTTCATCCTGCTCGTCGCTCGGGGTCTCACGCTGCTGCGCGATCCTCGCATCCTGGCGGTCGTCCTGGCTGTCACGGTGCTCTTCGGGTTCGCCGGCGGGGTGCGCAACGTGATCACACAACGGACACAGGCTCCGGTCGTCGCGTCGGTGCTGCGCCGCGAGGCCAAGCCCGGCGACCTGGTCGTGTACTGCCCCGACCAGGTCGGGCCGGCCGTGCACCGACTCGTGCAGCCCGGTCTCGACGAGGTCGTGTACCCGAGCTTCGCCGGACCCGCGCGGATCGACTGGGTCGACTACAAAAAGCGCCTCGCCGCCGCGAACCCGGCGACGTTCGCGCGCGAGGCGCTCGCGCGGGCCGGGACGCACACGCTCTGGTACGTGAGCGCTCCGGGATATATCACGCACCCGGGCACGTGCGAGGCGCTCTCCGACGACCTGGCTGCGTCTCGGACCCGACTCCAGCGCACGTTGTCCGAGGACAAGATCTTCGAGAAGCCGGCGCTGCAGATGTTCCCCGCGCCCAGCAAGGGCTGAATGCGCGTTCCCACTCGCGCTGTCGTCCGTTCGGTGCTCGTGCCGTACGTTGTGTCCCGGGTCGCGGTGGTCGGCGCGCTCGCGACGATCCGACACATCGTCTCGACCGGTCACCTGGCGCCGGTCCCGCTCCAGGTCCACGAAGGGCTCCTTGCGTGGGACGCGTCGTGGTACCGAGACATCGCCAAGGCGGGATACGACGGCGTGGCCTCGGAGGGTCTGCGCTTCTTCCCACTGTTTCCGATGCTCGGTCGCGCCGTCGCTTGGTTTCCGGGCGCTTCGGCAGGGTTCGGTGTGCTGTTCGTCGCGAACCTCTCGGCCCTCGCACTGGGATTCGCCCTGTACGCGCTCGTGATGCAGGAACGCCACGATCCCGACCTCGCGCGCCGGACCGTCTGGCTCGCGTATCTCGCTCCACCCGCGTTCGTTCTCGTGATGGGTTATGCGGAGGCGACGTTCATGACCGTGGCCGCGATCACGCTGATCGGGCTCCGGTCACGCCGCTGGTGGGTCGCCGCGCTCTTCGGTCTCCTCGCCGGCTTGACGCGCCCGGTCGGGGTGTTGCTCGCTGTCCCGGCCGCCGTCGAGGGTTGGGAGTCGCGCGACGTCAAGGCGATCGCGCCGGTGATCGCACCCGGCGCCGGGCTCCTTGCCTATCTGGTATGGGCCGCGCACCGCACCCACAACTTCTGGTATCCGCTGCGGGCGCAAGAAGACCCGACCCGGCGCGGGCACTGGGTCGATCCCGCGCGAGCGGTTGCGCACAACCTGCACGAGCTCTTCGCCGGCGACCACGTGAGTGCAGGGATGCACGCGTTCAGCGCGCTCGTGTTCGTGGCGCTGCTCGTGGTCATCGCCCGGCGTTGGCCGCTGTCGTTCACGCTGTACGCCGCGCTCGCACTCGTCGTCTCCCTCAGCAGTCGCAACCTCGACTCCCTCGAGCGCTACGGGCTCGCGACCCTGCCGTTCCTGCTCGCGGGCGCTGACGTGATCTCCGAACCTGCAGCCGAACGTGTCGTCTGGTGCCTCGCCGGCGCCGCGCTCGTCGCCGCTTCGATGCTCGCCTTCACCGGCGTGATCGTTCCCTGAGCGGCCGACCGCCGTCTCGGACCGGGACCCGACACGGTTCCGGCGGTCAGTACACTCGGTCGGTCATGTCGACCGCCGCCGCACCGCAGCCCGAGCTCTCGGTCGTCGTCATCGGCGCGGGCCCGGCCGGGCTGACGGCGGCGTACCAGCTGATGAAGGCGGGCCACGCGTGCCGCGTCACGATCCTCGAGTCCGACGACGTCGTCGGCGGCATCAGCCGCACCGTGCAGCGCGACGGTTGGCGCTTCGACATCGGCGGCCACCGCTTCTTCACCAAGGTGCGCGCGGTCGACGAGCTGTGGTGGGAGATCCTCGGCTCCGAGAACTTCCTCAGGCGGCCTCGCCAGAGCCGCATCTTCTATCAGGGCAAGCTCTACGACTACCCACTCGTGCCGATGAACGCGCTGCGCAACCTCGGACCGATCGAAGCGGCGAGATGTGTCGCTTCCTACCTCTGGGTACGCGTTCGGAAGCCGAAGAATCGCGACACGCTCGAAGGGTTCATCGCCGCTCGGTTCGGCTGGCGGCTCTACCGACACTTCTTCAAGACCTACAACGAAAAGGTCTGGGGCGTGCCGGCGTCGGAGCTGTCGTCCGATTGGGGCGCTCAACGCATCAAGGATCTCTCGCTTGTTCCGCGCGGTGTGGGAGGCGGTGAAGCCGAAGAGGTCTGATGCGAACCGCGACAAGTCCAAGATCGGTGACGAGCCTCATCGAGGAGTTCAACTATCCGAAGTACGGACCCGGGATGATGTGGGAGGTCGCGACCGAGAAGGTCGTCGGCCGCGGGCGCGACCCTCGACTTCGACCGCAAGGTCACCCGAGATCCGACCACGCCGACGGGCTCGCGACCTCCGTGACCGCCGTCGACGGCAATGGGGTCGAGCACGTGTACCCGTGCACGCACGTGATCTCTTCGATGCCGATCGGGGCGTTCTGCCTCTCGATGGAACCGAGGTCGACAGCGCCACCCGCGCCGCGGCCGGGGACCTGCGTTACCGCGATCACCTGACGGTCGCGCTCGTGGTGCCGCAGGAAGTATTCGTTCACGGACAACTGGATCTACATCCACGATCCCGAGGTCGAGGTCGGGCGGGTGCAGAACTTCGGGTCGTGGTCGCCGTTCATGGTGAAGGAGGGCCGCACCTGCCTCGGGCTCGAGTTCTTCGTGAACGAGGGCGACGCGATGTGGACGCAAGTCCGACGAAGAGCTGATCGAGCAGGGAAAGCGCGAGATGCACCGGCTCGGGCTCATCGCCGACCCGAACCGCGTCGAAGCCGGTTACGTCGTGCGGATGCCGAAGGCGTACCCGGTGTACGACGAGCTCTACCAGGGCAACGTCGAGACGATGCGCAAGTGGCTGGACGCCAACACGCCGAACGTCTTCCCGTGCGGACGGAACGGCATGCACCGGTACAACAACCAGGATCACTCGATGCTCACCGCGATGCTCTCGGTCGAGAACATCCTCGGCGCCGATCACGACGTGTGGTCGGTGAACGTGGAAGCCGAGTACCACGAAGAGCACGGCGATGTGTCGAAGAGCGGCCGCACCGGTCGTGACGCACCGTTCCTGCCCCGCAAGAACTGACGAACTGCTGTTCAGCGGCGACCGCGCCGGCGCCTGACCACGCGGTCCCGCAGGCCCCACCACGTCACGAGTGACATCGCCTCGACGATGATGCGCCAGGACATCTTGGAGGTGCCACGTACGCGGTCGGTAAACGCGATCGGGATCTCCTCGATCTTCGCGCCCAGGTTGACCACCCGGTAGGTCATCTCGATCTGGAACCCGTAGCCGGTCGACGCGGTCGTGTCGAAGTCGACGGCTTCGAGCACCGAAGCCCGGTAGGCGCGGTACCCGGCGGTCGCGTCGCGGACATCCATACCGAGGCAGAAGGCGGTGTACCGGTTGCCGAGCACCGACAGGGCCAAGCGGTGCCGAGGCCAGTTCGGGACGCTGCCGCCGGGTGCATAGCGAGAGCCGATGGCGAGGTCGGCGCCCCGTTCGACTGCCGCGAGCAGACGGGGAAGGTCGGCGGGATCGTGCGAGAGGTCGGCGTCGATCTGGATCAGCACGTCGTAGCCGCGCGCGATGCCGACCGCGTGGCCGGCCCGATAGGCGCTGCCGAGCCCCAGCTTCCGGGGCCGGCGCAGCACTTCGATCCCGCCGAGCTCGGCGCCGAGGGCCTCCGCCTTCTCGGCCGTGCCGTCGTAGCTGTTGTCGTCGACGACGAGGATGTGTGCCTGCGGTACGGCCTCGCGTACGCGCCGCACGAGGAGCTCGATGTTCTCCGACTCCTCGTAGGTGGGCACGGTGACCCAGACGCCGGAGTCGTTCATCTCGCTGCCACCGTCGCGCCGGGGAGCGTGCGAGCACCCGGGGCCGGCGGGCGATCGCGAACAGGCCGGGGGTGCGTTCGTCGACGACCTCGGTGGCGAAGAAGTCGCTTTCGGAGATGCCCGAGCCGATGCCGGTGCGGTCGTTGCCGAGCAGTTGGTACACGATCGGCAGGACCCGCTCGTACACCCACACGTAGGCGCGGCGGGGCATGCGCCGGTGGAGCTTCAAGACGTCGAGCCGGAGGAGTCGCTCGCCGCTCGCGCGCCGCGCCACGAAGTCGGCGTGGAGAGCATCGTCGCCTTCGAGGCCGAGGCAGGTCACCTCGTCGAAGAACAGCGAGAGCAGCGAGACGAGCTGCGCGCGCTCGAACAGGTAGACGTGGAACGGATTCTCGAAATCGGCGGGAGCATTCGGCGTGATCACGAACGCGCTGCCATCGGGGTGCAACACCCGGGCAAGCTCGGCGACGTGCGCGACAGGGTTCTCGAAATGCTCGATGATGTGTGACGAGACGATGTTGTCGACGCTGTCGTCGCGCAATGCCAGCGCCGCGCCGTCGAACGCGCAAAGACGTAGCGCGTCGGAGGACGACTGCTCGCCCGCGACCGCGACGAGCGTGTCGGCGCTGTAGTCGGCGCCGACGACGAACCGGTCGGATGCGAGCATCCGTCGGGTCTCGTCACCGACGCCGCAGCCGACGTCGACGGTCACGCCCGGTCCGAGTCGCGCGAGGACCTCGCGGTACCCGGCGTCATGGAACGCGAGCAGCGAATCGGGCGTCGACCCCTGCATCGGGCGTTCGCCCGTGAGCTTCATGTCCTTGCGGCTCCGTGACCTCGCCTACGAGCGCTCGAGCGTACAGCGGCGCGCCGCGAGAAACCGGCCGCGCTCCTCTGCGTCGGTGACCCCGGGAGCACGGTCTCGGGCGGGTACCGGATCTAGACTCCCGCGCCGTCCTCGATGTCCGTCCGTGCCGCGGAGGCTCACTTCCTTGACCGATCCCGTCCGCGCCGACGCCGGCCGCCGCGACAGCGGCCCGCCCGGCGACTTGGCTACGGCCGAGGAGATCGGCGGGCTCGGCGAGATCGCCGCCGCCGCCGGACTCCGCCGGATTGCCATTCTCGCCTGGCGCGACATCGAGGATCCGGAGGCCGGCGGCTCCGAGCTGCACGCCGCTCGGGTCGCGGCGCTCTGGGGGCGGGCCGGCATCGAAGTGACGATGCGCACGTCGTACGCGCCGGGATCGGCTCAGGTCAGCTGGCGTGACGACTATCGGGTCATCCGCAAGGCGGGTCGGTATCTGGTGTTCCCGCGGGCAGCCTTCAGCGAGATGATGGGTTGGCACGGAGCGAGTGACGCGCTGGTGGAGATCTGGAACGGGATGCCGTTCTTCTCCCCGATCTGGGCAGCCAACCGCCCGCGCGCGGTTTGGCTGCATCACGTGCACGACTCGATGTGGGAGATGACGCTGCCGCCTCGGCTGGCCCGGCTCGGCCGGACCATCGAATTCCGGGTCGCACCGCCCCTCTACCGCAACTCCCGGATCGTGACGTTGTCGGACTCGTCGAAGGACGAGATCGTTCGGCGCTTGCACTTGCGGCCTTCGAACATCAGCGTCGTCCCTCCCGGCATCGACCCTTCGTTCCGTCCGGGAGGAACGCGCGACCCCTCGCCGCTCGTCGTTTGCGTCGGGCGGCTCGTTCCGGTGAAGCGCTTCGACGCGGTGATCGACGCGCTCGCCGACGTGAAGACGTCCCGGTCCGACCTGCACGCCGTGATCGTCGGCGAGGGATACGAGCGCGACGCGCTCGAACGCCGGGTCGCCGAGGTCGGCGCGAACGACTGGATATCCATGCCCGGACGGCGTCGACGCGGCCACATTGGTCGACCTCTACCGCCAGCGCGTGGGTCGTCGCGAGTGCCTCGCGCCACGAAGGCTGGGGAATGACCATCACCGAGGCTGCCGCGTGCAAGACCCCTGCGGTCGCGACGCGGATCTCCGGTCACAGCGATGCGATCATCGACGGCGTCACGGGGCTGCTCGTCGATGACGACAAGGGTTTGGCCGCCGCGCTCGAACGAGTTGTTCGCGATGACGCCTTCCGAGGATTGCTCGCAAAGAACGCGCTGGAGCACTCGTCGCAGTTCACGTGGGCCGCGACCGCACGCGGCACTCTCGAGGTGCTTGCCGCCGAGGCCCTCCGCCACAAGCCGGCGTGAGCAACCGCGTGGTCGACCCGGGCGCTCTGTTCGAGCGCCGCCGGCCGCGCTCGGCTGCCGGTTACTCGCTCCTCGCGCTCCTGGCCTACCTGCCGCCCTTGTCGAGCGCGCCGGGCAAGGTCGGTGCGGATACCAAGCAGTATCTCTACCTCGACCCGGGCCGGTTGTTGTCGCGCGCGGTGTCGATGTGGGATCCCCACGTCGGCATGGGCACCGTGACGCACCAGACCATCGGATACGCCTTCCCGATGGCGCCCTACTACTGGCTCCTCGAGCGACTCGGGTCACCGGCATGGGTGGCGCAACGCCTGTGGCTGGGATCGCTGCTCTTCGCGGCGGCGTTGGGCGTGCTCTATCTCCTGCGCACCTTCGGGTTGCGTGGGCCGGGCGTCGTCGTTGCCGCGCTCGCCTTCATGTGCACGCCGTACGTACTCGACTACTCGGCGCGTATCTCCGTGCTGTTGATGCCGTGGGCCGCATTGCCGTGGATGATCGCGGTCATCCGCAAGGCCTTGCGCGAGGGTGGTTGGCGATACCCCGCGATCTTCGCGCTCATCGTCCAGATCATCGGCGGGGTCAACGCGACGTCGTTGATCTACGCAGGTGTCGGTCCGGTGTTGTGGATCGTGTACGCGTGGTTGATCGCGCACGAGGTGAGTGCACGCCGCGCAATCGGCGTTGCACTCCGTACCGGTGCACTCACCTTGTTGACGTCGTTGTGGTGGATGTCCGGATTGCGGATGCAGGGCACATACGGTCTCGACGTCTTGAAGTACAGCGAGACCGTCCGGACGGTCGCGCTCACGTCGACGCCCAACGAGGTGCTCCGCGGGCTCGGGTACTGGTTCTTCTACGGCCAGGACCGGTTGGGGCCGTGGATCGAGGCCTCCCGCGATTACACGCAGCACTCCTGGGTGATCTTCGCCGGATACAGCCTGGTCGTGCTGTCGTTGCTCTCGGCCGCCTTCCTGCGCTGGCGGCACCGCATCTTCTTCGTCCTGCTGTTGTTCGTGGGTGTCGTCATCGCGGTCGGCGCCCATCCGTACGACAGCCCGACGCCGCTCGGCGCACTGTTCAAGTCCTTCGCGAACTCGTCGACGGCGGGGCTCGCGTTGCGCAGCACCGGGCGCGCCGCGCCCCTCGTCGTGCTCGCGCTCGCGATCCTGCTCGGTCTCGGCGCCAACGCTGCCTACAGGTGGATGCGCGCGCGACCGCGGCCGCACGCTCGGGTACGCGGTGCCGGTGCTGGTCGGCATCCTCATTTTCGTGAACTTCCCGGCCCTCGTGGACGGAACCTTCTACGGCAAGAATCTCCAGCGCGACGAGAACCTTCCCGCCTATTGGACGCAAGCGATCGCGGCCCTCAACGGCGGCGACCATCAGACCCGCATCCTCGAGGAGCCCGGCGCCGACTTCGCGTCGTACACCTGGGGGAACACGGTCGATCCGATCACGCCCGGGCTCACTGACCGTCCCTACGTCGCGCGCGAGCTGATCCCGTACGGCACGCCGGGTACCGCCGATCTGCTCAACGCGATCGATCGCCGGCTGCAAGAAGGCGTCGCCGATCCGGCGGGGCTCGTGGCGTTGTGGCGGCGCATGGGTGTCGGTGATGTCGTCGCTCGCAACGACATCAACTACGAGCGCTACGACCTGGTGCGGCCCGAGGATCTCGCGGCGGTGCTGAACGCGGCGCCCGGGCTCGGTCCGGCGACCGGTTACGGCCCGCCTTCGGACTTCACCCTTCCGAAGGGCTACAGCGACGAGATCAGTCTGGCAACATCCCCGTCCGCCGCCCCCGTCGCGCCGGTGGTCGTCTACCCGGTGACGAACGCGACGCAGATCGTGCGGGGCGAATCGACCGATCACGCGTTGATGGTGAGCGGCGACGGCGAGGGTCTCGTCGACACGGCCGCCATCGGCCTGCTCGACGGCGCGGGTGTCGTGCGCTATTCGGCATCGTACCCGTCCGGTGCGTCGCTCCGGAGCGCGACGGGTGCGGGTGACGTGCTCGTCGTGACCGACAACAACCGCCTGCGCCGCGGCGCTGGACCACTGTGACGCAGACGGTCGGGTTCACCGAACAGGCCGGCGCAAGAGACCAGCCGCTCGCCAGTGATCCGACCGACGCGCGACTCGACGTCTTCCCCGGCGAGCAATCCTCGGCGTTGACCACGACCGATCAGGTGGGCGTCCAGCGCGTGGTGGCGACCGCCTACGGCAACACGAACACCTACTGGCCCGAGGACCGACCCGACGGCGCGCTCGACGGCGACACCGCCACGGCGTGGCGCACGCAGGGATTCGGCGACGCCCGGGGGCAACGCATCGAGATCGACTTGAAGGGTTCGATCACGACCGATCACGTGAATCTCGTCCAGCCGCTCGGCGGTACACCCAACCGTTTCATCACGAACGCGCAGCTGATCTTCGACGGAGGCAAGCCCGTCGACATCACTCTCGGTCCGAGCTCCCGGAGCGCCGCGGGACAGACGATCGACTTCGGGCGCCGGACCTTCCGCACCTTCGCTGTCCGTATCACCCAGACGAACGACCACCGGACGAACCTGTTCGGGCAGGACGATCCCGTCGGTTTCGCGGAGATCCGGCTGCGCGACGTGCACGCGTCCCACGACGTCCGGGTCGACGAGGTCGTCAAGATGCCCGACGATCTGCTGGGCGCATTGGGCTCGGCGTCGAGCGGTCACCCGTTGGTGCTCGTGATGAACCGAGACCAGATCCGGCCCGTACCGCCACGCACGCAGCCCGAGCAGTCGATCTCGCGATCGTTCACCCTCCCGGCGGCGCGCACGTTCGAGCTGACCGGCAACGCCACGGTCAGCCCGGACGCGCCGGGGGCTGCCATCGAAGCGGCGTTGCTCCCGGGCGACGCGCATCCCGGCTTGGTCCTCTCGGCCAGCGGATTCCTGGCGGGATGCCTGAGCTGCCGGGCCGACGCGGCGTTCGACAAAGACCCGAGCACCGTATGGCAGACGCCGTTCGACGCGGCGCAAGGGGCGTGGGCGCAAGTGGAGTCGTCCGCGCCGCTCACCGTCGACGGCCTCGATCTTGCGATCGTCGCCGACGGTCGTCATTCCGTCCCGACCCGCCTGCGCGTCGACGTCGACGGCAAGAGTCGTGAGGTCGCGCTGCCGTCGATCACCGATCAGGCGCCGGAGAACGCGACGACCACGGTCCACGTCGCGTTCCCGGCGCTGCGCGGTCGTACCGTCCGCGTGACGATCGACGGGATCCGTCCGGAGTCGACGAAGCTGTACGGAACCGCCCGGACCCGGGTCGAACCGGTTGGCATCGCGAGCCTCGGCGTCCCCGGAGTTGCGGTGCCGACCGTCGGAACCGGCGCGATCGACAGCGGGTGCCGTTCGGATCTGGTGAGGATCGACGGGCACCCGGTACCGGTGCGGGTCACGGGCACCGGGCGTGCGGCGACGACGACCTCGGGCCTCGTGGTGACGCCGTGCGGCGCGGCGATCGAGCTCGGCCGCGGGACGCACGTGCTGCAGACCGCGGCCGGCAAGGACGTCGGCCTCTCGGTCGACCGGTTGGCCCTGGCGTCCGGTACGACCGCCACACCCGTCGACGTGACGGGCGGTCGTGTGCGCGTCGGTTCGCCCGCGCCCCGCGCCGCAAAGGTGACCGTCGTGCACAACGGCGACACCCGGCTCCGCGTGCACGTCAGCGACGCGACCAAGCCGTTCTGGCTGGTGCTCGGTGAATCGCAGAGTCCGGGCTGGCACGCCCACGTCGTGGGTGGCGCCGGCGGCGACCTCGGCGCTTCGCAACTCGTCGACGGTTACGCGAACGGGTGGGTCGTCACACCGCCGCGGTCCGGTTCCTTCGACGTCGTCTTCGAATGGACGCCCCAGCGCCAGGTCCGGCTCGCGATCTGGCTGTCCCTGCTGGGCGTCGTCTTGTGTCTCGGTGTGATCGTGTTCACGTGGCTTCGGCGGCGGACGGTCCTGACCAGCGCGCTCACGGTCCGTCCCGGTGATGCCGAGGTCGGCCTGTCCTGGAGCGGCAGCTTCTCGGGCGCGATGCCCGGCCCGGAGTCGGGATCACGCACTCGGCGGCGATGGGTCGGACCGGTCGTGACCGGCCTGCTCGGCGGGCTGGTGGTCGCGCCGTGGGTTGGAGTACTCACCGCGCTCGTCGTGTTCGCGCTCGTCGCCCGGCCCCGCGTCCGCCCGCTGGTCATGATCGTCCCGGCGGTACTCCTCGGCCTGTCGGGCGCGTACATCGTCGTCGAGCAGTACCGGTACCGCTATCCGCCGGTGTTCGAGTGGCCGACCTTGTTCCCCCGTGCGCGCACGTGGGCGTGGATCGCGGTGATGCTGCTCGCGGCCGATGCGGTCGTCGAGATCCTGCGTTCTCGCCGGGTTCGGGGGCCGGACGAGGAGGGGGAACCGGCACCGGAGCCGGACACGTCAGTAATTGTCCGTGCTCCAAGTACGCGAACTCGCGGTCGAGGTCGGTGGGCGGTTGACGCTCACCGACGCGTCCTTTTCGCTGCACGCGGGCGACAAGGTCGGCCTGGTGGGCCGCAACGGGGCCGGGAAGACTTCGCTGCTGCGGGTGTTGGGGGGCGCGAATCCCGCTGCCCACGGCGTCGTCCTGCGGCCCGACCGCGTCGGATTCCTGCCTCAGGACCCGCCTACTCGCGGCGCGGGGCTCGACGGGACCGCGCTGTCACACGTGTTGTCCGGTCGGGGTCTGGACACCGCGACGCACCGGCTGGAGGAGCTGCGGGCCAAGGTCGAGGCCGACCCGTCGCCCCGCAACGTGAAGGCATACGGCAGCGAACAGGACGCGTTCGCCGCGTCGGGCGGGTACGCGGCCGAATCCGAGGTCCGCCGCATCGTGGCCGGTCTCGGGCTCCCACCGGATCGCCTCGACCTCCCGATCAGCCGCGCTGTCCGGCGGTGAACGACGCCGGGCCGAGCTGGCGCGGATCCTCTTCGCCGGCGGCGATCTCATGCTGCTCGACGAGCCGACGAACCACCTCGACGTCGACGCCAAGGCGTGGCTGATGTCGTTCCTGCGCACGTACCGCGGCGCGCTGCTCGTCATCAGCCACGACCTCGCGCTGCTCGATCAGGCGATCACCCGAGTCCTCCACCTCGACGAGGGCGAGCTCATCGAATACAAGGGGACCTATTCGCAGTACCTCGTCTCTCGCAAAGCCGACGAGGAGCGCCGGGCCAAGATCGCCGTCCGTCAGGAGTCCGAGATCCGGCGGCTGAGCACGCTCGCCGATTCGATGCGCCATCAGACCGCGAAGCGGGCGCGGGTCGCCAAGACCCTCGACCGGCGCGTCGGCAAGTTGAGTGCGAGCAAGATCGAGCTCGGCCGCGGCGATCAGACGCTCAGGGTCAAGCTGCCCGACCCGCCGCACGCGGGCCGCGTCGTGCTCGAGGTCGCCGATCTCGCGAAGGCCTTCGGTCCGAACACCGTCTTCGAGGATGTCTCGTTCCAGGTCGGACGGGGGGAGCGACTGCTCGTACTCGGCCTCAACGGTGCCGGAAAGACGACCTTGCTACGTTCGCTCGTCGGCGAGCTCGACGTCGACCTCGGTGAGGTTCAGCTCGGCCACGGCGCCTCGATGGGGTATTACGCGCAGGAGCACGAAGGGCTCACCCCGGGTCGACCCGTCATCGAGCACATCCGTGAGGCGTCGGGCGAGGGCGAGCAATACCTTCGAGGCCTGCTCGGCATGTTCGGCCTGCGCGGCGAGCTCGCGTTCCAGGATGCGGGAACGCTGTCGGGTGGGGAGAAGACGAAGCTCGCGCTCGCGATGCTCGTCGCCGGCCGTCACAACCTCTTGTTGCTGGACGAGCCGACGAACAACCTCGACCCGCCGTCGCGCGTCGCGATCGGCAATGCGCTGCGCGATTGGAAGGGCGCGATGGTCCTCGTCAGTCACGATCCCGAGTTCGTCGCCGAGCTGGCGCCGAACCGGGTGTTGATGATGCCCGACGGGGTGCTCGACTATTGGTCGGAAGATCTCCTCGATCTGGTCGAGCTTGCCTGACGCCGGCGTCAGTCACTGCGTATGATCTGGCGACCGGGGGAGGTTGTCATGACTCGACGGCGTCTGTTCGTCGCTCTCGTCGCTGCGATCGCGGTGACGCTCGCAGCCTGCGGGAGTAGCAGCAAGACGAGCGGTGGAAGCGCAGCTACCACCGCGACGGGCACGGCCGTGACGACGACGACGACGGGCTTCACGCCGACCGACACGTCGCTCGGTCGGGGCGTGACCGCGACGACGATCAAGATCGGTGTCGCGCTCGTCGACTTCGACTGCATCAAGCAGTTCGTCAACTCGATCCGCGTCGACCAGCAGGCCGTGTACCAGGCCTATATCGACAACATCAACCAGCACGGCGGCATCCTGGGCCGCAAGATCGTGCCGGTGTATCACACGTTCTGCCCCATCGGGACCACGGGTACGGTGACGCTCTGCACGCAGTTCGCGCAAGACGACAAGGTCTTCGCCGTGATCGGCAACTTCACCGACTCCTCGAACGACGGGGCGTCACAGGAGTGTCTCGCCAAGACCCAGAACACCGTGTTGATCACGTACCTGACCGAGACGCAGATGGGTCTGTCGCCACCGGGCATGATCGTGTGCCCGTGTACCGCGCCCGAACGCAGCGACAAGGCACTGCTCGCGCTCATCAAGACCGCGGGAACGCTGAACGGCAAGAAGATCGCGGTGCTCGCGGCGTCGTCGAGCCAGAAGGCGGTCAAGACCATCATCACGCCCGGGCTGAAGAGTCTCGGCGTCAAGATGGGCACGACGGCGTTCCTGAACGTCGCCAGCAGCGACACGACCGCCGCGCAGGCACAACTCGCGAGCTTCCTCGAGCGCTGGAAGACCGAGGGCGTGAACGCGCTCTGGATCGCCGGTGAGAACGTGGCATCGCAGCAGTTCGTGGAGAAGGTGCGTCAGGCGATGCCGGATTCGACCTTGCTCACCGACGTCTCCGACAGCTTGAGCTTCGCCCAGCAGGAACAGACCGCGAAAGTGTCCCCGAACCCGTACGACGGCATGCTCATCGCGGGCGGCTACCGACCTGCCGATTACGAGAAGAGCGCGAACTGGACGTACTGCAAGGATGTCTACAAGGCAGAGACGGGGAAGGTGGCGCCCGGCCCGTTCAGCGTGGTACCCGGGCCGGACGGCAAGACGCTCGACACCTACGGAAGCATCAACGATGCCTGCCAGATCCTGTCACTGTTCCACGACATCGGGACCAAGGTCGGCAAGTACCTGAACACGGCGAACTGGGTCGGGACGGTCAGCACCTACGGACCGATCACGAACCGTGGTGGTGGGCCGTACGCGTCGTTGGGCAACGGCAAGTTCGACTTCGACGACACGTTCCAGTTGCAGTCGTACGATCCGACGATCCCGCCGAACGGCAACTGGAAGCCGCTGTCGCCGTACGAGGACATCAAGAGCTGACGCCGAACGCCGGGCATGGACGGCGACGGGATGCACGTCTGCCCCGGTCGTGATCCGGCTCGATCCCTGATTGATGCACGCAACGACATCCGGGACAACCTGACGTGGACGTCATAGAGTCCGCTCGTCATGTGACCAGGGGGGAACCATGCACGCGTCTTCACGTTCGTCGCGCCCGCGCCGGTCGGCATTCCTTGCCGGTGCATTGGTGCTCGCGGTCGGGCTCGCAGCCTGCGGGAGCAGCAGCAAGTCGTCGACGGCGCCCAAGCCCGGCTCGACGACCACTCCACAGACGGTCTCGGTGACGACGGGTCCGCCGAACACGACTCCCGAGGTGGCGGGCTTCGGACAGGGCGTCACCGCGACGACCGTGAAGATCGGTGTCGTGTTCGTCGACTACAAGGCGATCGCGCAGTTCATCGACTTCCAGCGCGGTGATCAGCAGAAGATCTTCCAGACCTTTGTCGACGACATCAACGCGCACGGCGGCGTCGCAGGTGGCCGCAAGCTCGTGCCGTACTACGACACCTATTTCCCGGCCGGGAGCGCGGGCCCGCTGCAGGCGTGCACGCAGTTCACCGAAGACGACAAGGTCTTCGCGACGATCGGCGTGCTCATCGACGCGAGCGGCGGTGGCCAGCTCTGCTTCACCAAGCAGCATCATTCGATCCTGCTCACGCACGAGTTGTCCGAGGACGTCATGTCGAAGGCCGATCCGGGCCTCCTGCTGACGACGGATGCGTTGGCGGAACGCTCGGCCCGCACGATGCTCGATCTCGCCAAGAACAAGGGCATCCTCGCCGGCAAGAAGTTCGCGATCCTGGCCGAGACCGGGACGAAGTCGCGGATCGCGTCTGCGATCGAGCCCGAGATGAAGAAGCTCGGTGTCCCGTACGGAACCGCCGGTGTGCTCAATATCGGCCAGGACGAGGACACGACCGCCGGGCAGGCTCAGATGTCACCCCTCATCGAGCGATGGAAGGGCGAGAACGACAATGCCGTCTTCATCTCCGGGCTCGGTGCCGTCTCGAAGGTGTTCGTGCAGAAGATTCGGGCGGCGATGCCCGACGTACTGTTGATGACCGACACCGATTCGAGCGCGAAGGGAGCGGGTCAGGACGCGGTGCACGCCGGCATCACGCCGAATCCCTACGACGGGATGCTGAGCCTGACCGGGTTGAGTGACGAGCAACAGTTCGAGACGCCCCGGGTGCAGGCGTGTGTGAAGACGTACGAGACCGCGACGGGCGAAAAGGTGCGTGGCGCCGCAGGATCTCAAGCCCGACAAGAACGGCAAACGTCAAGAGGTCTGGATCTCGGTACGCGATTCCTGTGCCGATCTCGACTTCTTCAAGCGGATCGCGGACAAGGTCGGCGTGAACCTGAACAACACGAACTGGACCCGCGTAGTCGACGACTTCGGTGCGATCCAGCTGGTCGGAAGCGCGGCCGGTTCGTTGGGCACCGGGAAGTACGACGCCGACAACGACTTCTCGTTGGTGTCGTTCGACCCGAGCATCGGTACGGGCGGCGACTGGAAGGCGTTGACACCGCTGCAGGACGTGACCAAGCCCGGCTGAGGTGCGGCGGGCGCCGAGTCCGGCGCCCGCTCAGACGGCGGCGGGGTCTGCGGTCGTGTTGGATCGTTGGATCGCGCGGTCGTCGGTGCCGAGGTACGACGACACGACACGGGGGTCCGACCGGACGTCGTCCGGCCGGCCCTCGGCAATGACCGCGCCCGCCTCCAGGCAGTAGATCCGGTCGCTGATCGACAAGATGAGCGGGAGGTCGTGCTCGACGACGACGAGCGTCGCGTCGAGCTCTCGTTGCACCCGTTTGATCAGGGGGCCGAACGCTTCCGCCTCCCGTTGCGCGACGCCGGCGGTCGGTTCGTCGAGGCAGACGACTCGAGGTTGCACCGCGAGCACCGACGCGAGCTCGACGATGCGCCGGGTCCCGGTCGAGAGCTCGGCGATGAAGCGGTCGGCGTAGCGACCCAGACCGAGGAAGTCGATCAGCTCGGCCGCTTCGGCTCGCTTCCGACGCTCCTTGGCGATCGACGGCGGGTAGAAGAGCAGCGATCCCCAGAACGACGTGGTGCCGCGCGCCTCCAGCGCGAGCTGTACCGTCTCGCGCACCGTCAGCTCGGGGAAGAGTGTCGCGGCTTGAAAGGTCCGGCCGAGCCCGGCGCGGGCCCGAAGGTGCGGAACCATGTGGGAAACGTCGCGTCCGAGCAGGTGTACCGAGCCTCGACTCGCCACGTAGCCGCCGATGGCGTTCAGGAGGGTCGACTTGCCCGCTCCGTTGGTTCCGATCAACCCGATGACCTCGCCCGCGTTGGCGCTGAAGTCGACGGAGTCGACCGCGACGAGCCCGCCGAAGTCGACGGTCAGGCCGCGGGTGGCGACCACACTCCCGTCGGCGTTGGTGGCGATCGGTGCGCTCGCGACACGTGTCAGCGAGACCGGCGGCGCGGTCATGGTCTTCGTTGCTCGTTCCGGGAGTCGTCGCTCGAGCCAGCGCAGCATCGCGCCGCGCAGCGCGTAGCCGAGTTGGGTGAAGCCGCCGGGGATGTAGAGGAGGACGATGAGCAAACCGATGCTCGACGTGAACAGCTGCACGGTTTGGTTCTTCGGCCAGAACAGCGGTAGCCCGACCACCCAGAGGGAGCCCATCACGGCACCCGCCAAGCTGCCGAGCCCGCCGATGACCGCCATGGCGACCACCGACAGCGAGTCCTCCACTGTGAAGAACCTCTCGCCGTAGCTGATGATGACGACGGATGCGCCGAGCAGCGCGCCACCGAGCCCGGCGACGAAGCCGGCGACCGCAAAGGCGGTCAGCTTGGCCCGGGTGGGCGACACTGTGAACGCGGATGCTCCCGGCTCGTTCTCTCGCACGCCGATGATGGTGCGCCCGATCCCCGTACGCCGGAGATGGCCGACGAGCACGAGCACGAGCACGAGACACGCGAGCGCGAAGTAATAGAAGGCGCGGTTGTGCAGCGTCAGGTCGATGGGACCGAGCTTGCCCCGGTCGAGCTCGGCGTTGAGTGAACCTTCGGATCCGACGAGGATCGGGCGCGGGAAGATGTACTGCTGGGCTGCGATCGCGAAGGCCATCGTGCTGATGGCCAGCAGGAGGCCCTTCACACGCAAGGCGCCGATGCCGACGCCGACCGCGACGACACACGCGACGCCGGCGCCGAGGAAGATCGCGAGCACGAACGGCAGCCGGTGCAGCGTGCCCGAGCGATCGATGGTTCCGGGCAGCTCCGCCGCGCCGCCCGCGACCGTCAACACGGCGACCGCGAGCGCGACGAGTCGTTGACGACTGCTCCTGTGTCGCATCAATGCCAACCCGATCGCGGTCGCGGCGATGACGAGGAGGATGAGCGCGATAGCCATGGGGAGTGGGCGCACCGAGCCGTCGGCGACGCGGAACCGTGAGCGCCAACCGATGTTCACGGTGATGCCGCGGACGAAGGCGGCGGCGCTCAACGCGCCGAGACCGGCGAACGCCGCCTGCCCCAGTGACAGCTGACCCGCCCAACCGGTGAGCACAGTGACCGAGACCGCCACGATCGCCGTGGCGACGATGATCGAGTACGCCTGGTGATGTTCCGACTGGCGGATGAACAGCGGAACCGCGACGGCGACGGCGAGCGCGCAACCCGCAACGACGGCCGGCATGCGCCGTACCCACCACACTTGTCGCAGCCGTTCGGGAACGGGCGGCACGCGGGGAGCGAATGCGAAGCTCTCGTTCGACGAGGTCGCTTCGGCGCGGCTCATCCGGGCAACGAGCACGAGTACGAGCACGAACAACACGAACTGCACCAGCCCGGGAGTGTTCGGGAAGTTGTACGTGAGGACCTGGTACACGAGACCGACACCCATCGCCCCCGCGACCGTTCGGGGAACGAGGTCATCCCGCCGATGAGCGCGGCGGTGAGACCGAGCAGGAGGGTCTCGGGTCCGATCAGGACGAGCTCGGCAGATCCTTGTTGGGTCGCGTACAGGACGAGTGCGACGCCCGAGAGGAAGCCGCCGATCGTCCAGATCGCGGTCGACATCAGTTTCGGGCTGATGCCGGTCAGGCGGGCAAGGTCGGAGTTGGTCGCCGACGCGCGTACCGCCTCCCCGAAAGACGTGTGCCCGAGGAGCCACCACAGGAACACGGTGATGAGCGGGACGATGATGAGCACGAGCAGTTGCGGTCCGGTCACCGTGATGTTGGTGATCCGCAGGCGAGCTCTGCCGAGATGGAGGTTGATCAAGGAGTCGATGTGCCACTGACTCGTGATCGGGCTCGGGAACGCGGTCTGGAACTTGCCGGTGCGGTAGTCGGGGAGCTGGTAGACGACGGCCCGCATGAACTCGGCGACCCCGATCGTCGCGACGAGCACGATGACGCGCGGGGCCTTGAACAGTCGGCGGATGACGAACATCTCGACGACGGCACCCGCGACGGTCGTCGTCCCGATGGCGAGGAACAGCGCGGGCCAGTAGGGGAAATGCGACTTCGCGACCATGATCGCCAAGAGCGCGGCGGCAGGTACGCCGAGATCGGCGACCGCGAAGTTGATGACCCGGCTCGAGCGGTACACGAGCACGATGCCCATCGCGAGCACCGACACGATCAGTCCTTGGATCAGACCGATGAACAGGAGGTTCGCGGTCCAGAGGTGTGGTGCGAAGAGGGAGGCGAGCATCAACCGCCCTCGGTGCCGAAGAACACGGCGCGCGCCAGGTCGTCGCGCTCCATGAGCTCTTGGGCATTGCCCTCGAACTTGACCTCACCCTTTTCGAGGAAGATCGCCCGGTCGGAGATGGCAAGCGCGACGTTCAGCGACTGCTCGACGACGATCATCGTCTGCCCGCGCTCTTCAGCCGGTCGACGATCTCGAGCATGCGTTGCACGACGACCGGAGCGAGTCCGAGCGACAGCTCGTCGATCAAGAGGATCTCGGGTTCCTGCATCAACACGCGAGCCAGCGCGAGCATCTGCTGTTGACCGCCCGACAGACTCCGCGCGAGCTGCTTGCGGCGCTCGGCGAGCTCGGGGAACAGCACGAGCACCTCTTCGATACGGTCGTTGACCTCGGTCGAGGTGCCGCCCCGGAGGCGGGACGCGACGCCGAGGTTCTGCATGACCGTGAGGCTCGGGAACACGCCCTTGCCGCCGGGGAGCTGCACGATCCCATGGCGCACGCGTTGTTCCGGCGCCACGAAGGTGATGTTGCGACCGTTGAGGCGCGTGACCCCGCGCTCGGGTACTTCGAGCCCGCTGATGACGCGCAGGATGGTCGACTTGCCGGCCCCGTTGGTCCCGAGCAACGCCACGCATTCGCCCCGGAAGATCTCGAAGTTGACGTCGAACAGGACCTGCACGGGACCGTAGGAGAAATCGATGTTCGCGACCTGGAGGACGGGCGTGTCGATGCCGTCGACAGCATCGCTTTCGTTGTTCTTCTTGTTCCTCGAGCAACTCTTCGACGACGAGCGACAGGTCGTGGCGGATGAATCGTGCCCCGTTCATCAACAAGAGGGCGCCGATGATGCTGGTCGGCACGAGGAGCAGGAAGACCGTGTCCCGCACGCCGAACGCGTTCGTGAAGAAGTCGGCGAGCACGCTGCCGCCGAAGCCGCCGATGAGCACGACGTACATCACGCCCATCGCGACCCCGAGACCGCGGAGGCGGTACGGGCACACCGCTTGCAGTACGGGCGTCACCATCGCGAACGCGCAGGCCGTCAGCACCGACTGCGGTATGCCCCAGATGACGAACATCGTGACGCTGTGCGTCGAGACCTGCAGGGGAGTGAACAGCGCCGACGGCAGGATGAGCGTGCCGACGAGGACGAGCGCCTTGGACGGATTCTTCCGGTAGGTCCGGTCGAAGTAACGACCCACCGGGTAGAGGAACGGCACCGCGGTCCAGCCCGAGAGACTGAGGATGAATCCTCGGTGCAAGATGTTGGTCACGTGCAGCGTGTCGTTCAGGTAGAGCACCTGCAGCGCTCCGAGCGCGAACACGCCGAAGCCGAGCGCCGCGAACGCGGCGATCGAGGTACGGATGGTCGCGACCTTCTTCAAGCCGGGCGAACGCGGCCTCCATCGACGGCTGGGCCGGGTTCTCGTCCTCGACGACCTCGCCGAGCACGTCCTGCTTCTCGAACTGTCCCCGCGGCGGTTCCTTGAGCGTGAAGACCGCGATCGCGAGCAACCCGCCCGGGAGCCCGAGCACGAAGAACGCCCAGCGCCAACCTTCGACGCCACCCGCCCAGGTCGCGCGATCGCGCCGACGACGACCGGGCTGAGATTGCCGAGGACCTGCTGGCCGATGTTCATCGCGGCAGACATGCGGGCCCGGATGCCGATCGGGTAGTTGTCGGCGAGCAACGGCTGGTGTACAGCCAGGTTGTTCGCTTTGGCGACCCCTGTGAGGCAGAGCGCCCAGAACAAGATGAACGCGCTGCCGGCGAGACCGGACAGGACCGTGAACAGCGCCGCCACGAGGGTCGCGACCGCCACGATCGGGACCCGCTTGGTCCGGTCGGCGAGCCACCCCATCGGAATCGCACCGAGCGCGTAGAACAGGCTGGAAGCCGACGCGATGAACACGACGGCGCCGCTGCTGATGTGGAAGGTCTGGCGCAGCTCGGGCTCGATCGTCTGCACGGCGTTGAGCGTGAGCTGGTCGAGCGATACGAGGAGGCCGAGCACGACGAACATCCCCGCGCCGCCCTTGGCGAAGGCGCCCCGGAAGTTGACCGGCTCGGAGTTGACCCCCGGAAGCAGGTCATCGGGGAAGATGACTTGCTCCTTGGCGCGAGCTTGCGCTTCTTGACGTGCCGCTTCTTCGTCGAGGACCGCGGCTGCGAGCGAAGCGGCGCTGCCCTCGGGCTCGCCAGCTGAATGCAGATCGGTCACGGTGTCTCCAACGTGCTCGGCGCCCTCCGAGGCCGGCGGGGTGCCCGATCGTACGCGCGAACTGACACTCGTGTCAGGAGCACACGCGGCGACGCGCCCCGGCCGGTATCGTCCCGGCCGTGGCCGGTCCGCGTCCTCCGAAGTCATTCCTCCTCACGTCCGAGCTTGCCGATTACCTCGTGAGCCACGGCAGTCCGCCGGACGCCGTCCAGGAGACCCTGATCCGGGAGACGGCAGCCCTCGGTGCGGTGTCGGGCATGCAGATCGCGCCCGAGCAAGGGGCGTTCCTGACGTTGTTCACGCGACTCATCGGCGCGCGCGTCGGCGATCGAGATCGGGACGTTCACCGGTTACTCGGCGTTGTGCATCGCGCGGGGCTTGCCCGACGACGGCCGGTTGACGTGCTGCGACGTCTCCGAAGAATGGACCGCCGTCGGGCGCAGGGCATGGGCCGAGGCGGGGGTCGGCGACCGGATCGATCTGCGGATCGCGCCGGCGCTCGAGACGCTCGCGGCCCTGCCGACCGGTGTGATGTTCGATCTCGCGTTCGTCGACGCCGACAAGCCCAACTACGCGAACTACTTCGACGTACTGCTCCCGAGAATGCGCACGAACGGCGCGATCCTCGTCGACAACGTCTTGTGGGACGGGCGGGTCGTGCGGTCTGATGCCGACGACGAGAACACCACTGCGATCCGCGCCTTCAACGACAAGGTCGCACGGGACCAACGCGTCGAGACGGTGATGCTTCCGATCGCCGACGGCTTGACGATCTGCCGCAAGCGCTGAGCTACATACCCCGGATCATCTTGTAGACGGGGGCCATCTTGGCGCGGGTCTTGTCGGGAAGCGGCACGATCTCGCCGATGAGCCTCGCCCCCCAGACCATCTCCGCGGTCAGCTCCACCATGTTCGCGATCTTCAGCGCATCCTTGGCCGACTTCCCGACCGTGAGTAGGCCGTGGTTGGCCATGAGAACCGCGGCGCGGTCACCAACCCACTTCGACACCTCGTCGGCGAGATCCTGCGAGCCGGTGAACTTGTAATCCGCGACCGGCACGTCGCCGCCGACGAAAGCTTCCACCTCTTCGATCACGCAGGGAATCGGCTGGTGGGTCAGGGCGAACATCGTGCAGAACTTCGCGTGACAGTGGATCACGGCGTGGACGTCGTCGTACGCCTTCAGGCAGGCGAGATGCAGCATCTTCTCGGTCGTTGGTTGCCGCTCGCCCTCGACGACGTTGCCGTCGAGGTCGCACACGACGAGATCGTCGAGCGTCATGGTTTCGTAGGCCAGCGACGACGGCGTGAGCACGACATTGCCGTCGGGAAGACGCGCGGAGAAGTTGCCGGCGGTGCCGTGTACCAGGTTCGTGCGGAGGCTCTCCTGCGCCACCCACAAGACGTCGGCCTTGATCTCCTCCTCCGTCGCTTTGACTGCTGCCATTACGGGAGAACCTCCGGGTTCACGCAGTTGACCGGCTTCTCGCCGGCGAGGATCCGGGCGACGTCGTCAGCGATGATCTTCGAATGGTTCGCTTCGGTGTCGTAGGTGGCGCCACCGATGTGCGGGGTCAGCACGACATTGTGCATCGCGCAGAGCGGGTGATCGGTCGGGAGGTTCTCGCCTTCGAAGTGGTCGAGCCCGGCGCCGGCGAGATGACCGGAGAGCAGGGCGGCGACGAGCGCGTCGGTGTCGTGCAGCAACGCTCGGGCCGAGTTGATGTAGATCGCGCCGGGCTTCATCGCCGCGAACTGCGCGGCGCCCATGATTCGTTCGGTCTCGGGCGTCACCATCGCGTGGTTCGAGACGACGTCGCACTGCGCGAGCATCTCCTCGAGGTCCGTGCTGTACGTCGCGTCGGGGTTGTAGGGGTCGTACGACAGCACCCGCATGCCGAGCCCCTCGAACCGCCACTTCGCGGCGCGCCCGACCGCACCCAGTCCGATGATTCCGACGGTCCGGCCGCTCAGCTCCCAGGCCCGGTACCGCTGGTAGGGGATCTTCCCCCCGGCGTACACCGCGCCCGCTCGTACATCGTGGTCGGCCGGCACGATCCAACGGTTCACCGCGAACATGAGTGCGATGGTGATCTCGGCGACCGCGTTCGCGTTGCGACCGGGGGCTCGCAGGACGGGGATTCCAGCCTTCGTCGCGCCTGCGACGTCGACGTTGTTGGGGTCGCCCCGGCACGACCCGATACAGATGAGCGGCAGGTCGAAGACCGGGCCCTTGACGGAGTCGGATTCGACGACGAGCAGGTTCGCCGCGCTCGGCCTCGATCCGGGCGGCGAGTTTCTCGCTGTTGTAGAGACGCAAGGGGACCTGCTCGATCCACGGGTCGTACACGACCTCGGCCAGGGATTGCAGGGTGTCCATGCCCTCACCGCGGAATGGCGCGGTGACGAGCGCTCGGGGTCGATCCGCCACGTGCGCTCCTCGATCGGCGGGTTCGGATGCGTGCTCGGTCATCCTCGCGGCGAAGGTGACGGCAGCGTCAGGTTCGGTGGGTCCGGCGCCGGTGGCAGCGGTCGTCGCCCACGCAGCGCGGCGAGTCGCGAGGTCGTTCAAGACCCACCGCGCCGGCCGCGAGGGTGCCGGAATCGTCGGTCGTTTCGCATCGATCGCCGCCGTGCCTGGGCCCGGTCAGACCGAACCTCGAGGTCGGCGCTTGCCAACACCTGTGAAGCCAGGTCATGCTGAACGCGAAGGGTGACCAGGGAACTGGCTGCGCTTGGGGGGTGGTCCGGGAGGGCCGGGGGGACAGCGTCGGCGCGCGTGCGTCGCCCTGTGTCTCCTCGACTGCCGACTCGGTCGCATTCCCGGCGGCGGTCAGAGGGGGAAAACACACAGTGGATTTCAACAGGCGTAAGCGGTTCGCCGTATACGGCGGAGCGCTCATGACCACCGCCGCGCTCTTCGCAATGGCGAACGGCGGGAACGCCGGAGCCGCCTCGACCGACGCCGCTCCGGCGGCCGTGACCTCGACGAGTGCCGTCACGGCGACGACCGCAGCGCCGGCCACGACGGCGGGGCCGACGACGACGGCGGGGCCGACGACGACCGCGGGGCCGACGACGACGGCGGGGCCGACGACGACGGCGGGGCCGACCACGACCACGACGGTGCCGCTCAAGCAGACGACGATCTCGGGCAAGTCCAACGACACGAACGACTGCCAGCAGTCGATCAACGGCGCCGCTCCGGCTGCGGCCACGCTCGGCGTCTCGGTCAGCGTGAACGCGTTTCCGCAGCCGCACAAGGGCGAGCCGATCAAGCTCACGAAGACGAGCGCGACCGTGACGATCGACGCGAAGACCATCGGCCTGGCCGTCACCGCCGGCCTCAAGGACGGCGACACGATCCCGTCCGTCGTGACGCTCGTCGTCAGCGGCTCGAACACGTCCGAGGGAACGCATTCGTACACGGTCAACGCCGTGACGACCATCCGCGTGACCGGTGGCGTGGCCCAGCCGGCGTCGGGTACGTCGATTCTCCCGGACACCACGTGGCACCCGAAGAACGCGACCGACCCGGTCGTCTTCAGCGAGAAGACGCTGAAGACCACCTCGACCCTCACGATCCCGGTCGTGGGTTCGCTCAGCGTGGTCACGACCTGCACGCCGACGGGCGCCGCCGAGATCGTCGCGCTCTCGGCTCAGGGCACGGCGCCGGCCACGACGGCGGCGACGACTCCACCCACGACCGCGAGCGTGATCACCGCGGCGGCGGCAACGACCACGACGGTTGCGGCCGGATCCTCTTCGACGCTTCCCCGCACCGGCGCCAACGGGCTGTTCCTGCTGGTCCTGGGGGCTGCGACCCTCGACGCGGGCATGGCTCTCGTCGTCATCACCCGGCGGCGAACGTCGCGACCCTGACTCTTTGACCTGATCGTGTGATCGGTGGACGCGCAAAGCGCACGCCGCGTTGCGGCGCGCGCCTGCCGCGCGGCCGACGCGAGGCGCCGACCGCGGCCGGCGTCGCCCTGTGCGTGAAGGATGCCGGGCGTCACATCTCGGCCGCGCTCCATTGTCAGCTCCTGCTGCGGTCAACTACCATCGAGCCTCGAAAGGCGGCTCGCAGGGATGCGAGCCCCATTCTCGGGGGAGGGAAGAGGCTGGTGGCGTCCGGACGTGCGGCGCGTGCATGCATGTGGTCGCTTCCTCGCGCTCAGAGCGCGGCTGCTCGCGCTCTGAGCGGGAGGATCGGTTTCGCCGTCGGGCACCGCGCATGACCCCGCGCCCGCGTGTCGTCCACCTCACGACGACCGATATCAGCCTGGTGCTGTTGCTCGGACCGCAGCTCGCCGCGATTCCGCGACGCGGGCTACGAGGTGATCGGAGTGTCGGCGCCGGGTCCGTACGTCGAACGGTTGACCGAGTTCGGAGTGCGCCACGTTCCGCTGCGCAACGCCACGCGTTCGATGGCGCCGTTGAAGGACCTGGCCGCGCTCGTCGAGCTGTCGCGTGTCTTCCGACGCCTGCGCCCCGACATCGTGCACACACACAACCCGAAGCCGGGGGTGTACGGGCGGCTCTCGGCTCGCATGACGCGTGTCCCCGCGATCGTGAACACGGTGCACGGTCTCTATGCCCAACCCGAGGACCCTTGGGCGCGCCGCGCCGTCGTGTACGGCCTCGAGCGCGTGGCGGCGAAGTGCTCGCAGGCCGAGTTGGTGCAGAACGTCGAGGACCTCCGCGTGCTCAGAAGGCTGGGCGTCCCCGCGTCGAGGTTGCACCTGCTGGGTAACGGCATAGATCTCGTGCATTTCGATCCCGTGGTCGCGAACGCTGCGGAGCGGCGCTCGGTCCGAGCGGAGTGGAAGGTGGGGAACGACTCGATCGTCTGTGGTGTCGTCGGCCGGCTGGTCTGGGAGAAGGGGTACCGCGAGATCATCGAGGCGGCACGGCTGCTGCGCGAGCGCGCGCCGCGCGTGGAGATCGTCGTCGTCGGCCCTCGCGACGATGCGAAGGCGGAAGCGCTGACCGCGGCCGACATCGAACAGGCGGAGAAGCTCGGAAACATCCACTTCGTGGGGGAGAGGGCCGACATGCGCGCCTGTTACGCCGCCTTCGATCTGTATGCGCTCGCCTCGTATCGAGAAGGTTTCCCACGCTCGGCCATGGAAGCCGCGGCCATGGGTCTACCGATCGTTGCGACCGACATTCGGGGCTGTCGCCAGGTGGTCGACGACAGTCGGACAGGCCGGCTCGTACCGGTGCGTGACGCCCCGCGGATCGCGGCGGCCATCGCCGAGATCGCAACCGACGACGGCCGCCGCCGGGAGATGGGCCTGGCCTCGCGCGAGAAGGCGCTCAAGGAATTCGATCAACAGCGCTGTATCGACATCACGTTGGGCGTGTACGAAGCATTGCTCGGACACACGACGGAGGCGTCGCCGGCATGAACGACGCCCGTGTCCGTTTCGCAGACATCGACGACGCGTGGCGTCTGTATCGGGAATTCATGCTGCGCGACGGCATCCCTGCGATCGCAGTCGTGGACGCGTTGACTGTCTGGAGAACCGGGTACATCGCCGAGGGGGCACCGACATGAGTCAGCTGGCACTGCTCGGAGGCGACGTTGCGTTTCCCGAGGGCATTCCTTTCGTCCGGCCCCCGGCCCCGAGTTTCGAACGGGTCGGCGAGATCGTCGCCGCGTCGTGGAAGCACGGCGTGCTGACGAACGGGCCGTTGGTCGCCGAGCTCGAGCAGCGGGCCGCCGAGTATCTCCGGGTGCCGCACGTCGTCGCAGTGTCCTCGTGCACGACGGGGTTGATGTTGGCGTTGCGCGCGCTCGAAGTCGACGGCCGGGTCGTCATGCCGTCGTTCACGTTCTCGGCATCAGCGCACGCGGTCGCGTGGAACGGTGCCACGCCACGCTTCGCGGAATGCGACCCGGAGTCGTTCCAAGTCGCCGTCGACGACGCGTCCGCTCGCGTGCAGGATGCCGGAGGGATCCTCGCGACCCATGTGTTCGGTGCGCCGTGTGCGGCGCAGAGGCTCACGGGCGTCGCCCGTGCCGCCGGCATTCCGTTGGTGTTCGACGCCGCCCACGCATTCGGTGCGACGCACGACGGTGTTCCCGTCGGCGGTTTCGGCGACGCCGAGGTGTTCAGTCTCACGCCGACCAAGCCTCTCGTCGCGGGCGAGGGTGGCTTGGTGGCCACGACGAGAGACGACGTTGCCTATCGGGTCCGGATCGGGCGCGACTACGCGAACCCCGGGAACTACGACACGCAGTTCGTCGGTCTCAACGGGCGTATGTCCGAGATGCACGCGGCGACCGCACTCGCGTCGCTCGAAGCGTTCGAGACGAATCAAGCGCGTCGGTTCGAGATCGTCGACCGGTACCGCACCAACCTGTCCGAGATCCCGGGCGTTCGGGTGCAAGCCGTCGCCGCGGGGGACCGCTCGACGTGGAAGGACTTCACGATCGCGATCGACCGCGACGACTTCGGAGTGGACCGCGACGAGTTGCGACGAGCCCTTGCCGCCGAGGGTGTCGACACCCGCACGTACTTCGACCCCCCGGTGCATCGTCATCACGCGTACCGCGACGTCGACTCGGACGTCCTGTCCGTGACCGACGAGGTGTGCAGTCGGGTGCTCAGCCTCCCGGTCTATCCGGCTCTCGACGACCGGGTGGTCGACGGCATCATCGAGTTGGTGCGCCGCATCCACGACAAATCGGATGATTTGGACGGCGGGCGTCCGTGACATCTGTCAAACAGCAAGTATTTTTCCAGATTCGCTTGCGGGTTCTTCCCGGGCCTTCCACAATCGTGATGTCACGGACGCAGGGGGAGACCACGGGGTGAGAGGTCTTTGGGGGGGGTTACCGCGTCGCCCAACGGGTGGCCGGCGTGCGCAGGCCGCGATCGACTCGGCGGCATGGGCTGCGGCGCTCGTGCTGTGCTCGGCGCTGCGGCTCGGCTCGGAAGGGCTGACCGGGTGGAGGCTCGTCCCGCTCGTCCCGCTCGTGGTCATCGCCCAACTCGTGGCGGGCACCGTGTTCGGTCTGTACCGGGGCCGTTGGGTGTTCGGCTCCGTCGAGGAAGTCGGCGCGGTCGCCAAGTCGTTCCTGCTCTCCGGCGCGGGATTGCTCGTCGTCGATGCCGCGATCACCACTGACCGCCCGCTCCCGATCTCGGTGGTGCTCGCGGGCGGAACGATGGCCGTCTTGATCATGGTCGGCGTCCGGTTCGCATGGCGTATGGACTACGACCGCCAGCTCCGGCGCCGGTTGCAGAAGCGGCAGTGCGAGCGCGTCATCGTGTTCGGCGCCGGCAGCGGCGGTCGCGCCGCGGTCAAAGCCATGTTCAGCGACCCCGAGAGCGCTTACCTGGCCGTGGCTCTGCTCGATGACGATCCGAGCATGCGTGGTATCAGGACGCACGGCGTGAAAGTGGTGGGCGGCCGCCACGATATGCGGCGAGTCGCCGCCGACTACAACGCCACGGGCGTGATCATCGCGGTACCCAGCGCCAGCAGCTCGCTCGTTCTCGAGCTCTCGGAGCTCGCCACGAAGGCGGGTCTGACGGTGCGGGTGCTGCCGTCGGTGCGCGAGCTTCTCGACGGCGGTGTGCGCGTCGTCGACATCCGTGAGCCGACCGAGCGGGACCTCATGGGGCGTCACTCGATCGAGATCGATCTCGATCAGGCTGCGTTCTTCTTGCGCGACAAGCGCGTGTTGGTCACGGGCGCGGGCGGCTCCATCGGTTCCGAGCTCTGTCGCCAGATCTCGCGCTTCGGCCCTTCGGAGCTGTTGATGGTCGATCGCGACGAGTCGGCGTTGCATGCTGTGCAGCTGTCGATCGAGGGTCGAGCTTTGCTCGACACTCCCGACCTCGTGCTGCTCGACATCCGCGACCGGGATCGCGTCCGGCAGCTCTTCGCCGACCGTCGGCCCCAGGTCGTGTTCCATGCCGCCGCGCTCAAGCACCTGCCGCTGCTGGAGTCGCACCCCTCCGAAGGTTTCAAGACGAACGTTTGGGGCACGCTTGCCGTCCTGGAGGCTGCCCGAGCCGCTGACGTCGAGTGCTTCGTCAACGTCTCGACCGACAAGGCCGCCGATCCGTGCAGCATCCTCGGCTACTCCAAGCGGGTGGCGGAGGGACTCACGGCCGGGATCGACGCGCAGGCCGATGGGCGTTTCATGTCAGTACGTTTCGGAAACGTGTTGGGTAGCCGTGGCTCGTTCCTGACCGCATTCCAGCGCCAGCTCGAGTTCGGTGGTCCCCTCACGGTGACGCATCCCGACGTCACGAGGTTCTTCATGACGGTGGAAGAGGCCGTGCAACTCGTCTTGCAGTCCGGCGCGATCGGAGACGGCGGACGCGTGCTCGTCCTCGACATGGGCGAGCCCGTGCGCATCGCCGAGGTCGCCGAGCAGCTCGCGCAAACGGTCAAGCCCGCGTGTCCGATCGAGTTCGTCGGCCTGCGCCGGGGTGAGAAGCTGCACGAAGAGCTGTTCGGGGTCGCCGAGGCTCCGACCCGCACTGCGCATCCCCTGATCCGATCGGTCGGGGTACCCGCGCTCGACGGCGACTGCGTCCGCCACTTCCCGACGACGATCAGCTCCGAGCGCGCCGCGGCCGCGCTCGTGGAGTTGTGTGACCAGATGCAGTCGGAGCTGATCTTGATTGATCCCGATCCAGTTCCGCACGACTGGCGGGCCGTCGCCGGCGGGTCCTGAACGAGGCGCTGCGGCCCGATCGGCCGCACGGGGAACTCAGAGCGACTCGCCGCAGAACTTCATTTCGCGCATACGGCCTCGGGTGTCGAGGACCAGCGACGATCGCGCCGCGATCTCGTCGTACGGCAGCTCGGGATGATCCGTGAGGAGCACGACGAGGTCGGCGGCCTCGAGCTCTTCGGTCGTGCAGGCCACTCGTGGGATCGCGGGCCCGAGCGCCACACCGTCGGGCACGTCCGCGTCGTGGGCGCGGATCTCGGCGCCGAGGTCGAAGAGACGCTCGGCGACGACCATCGCGGGCGATTCGCGCCAGTCGGAGGTACCCGGCTTGTAAGCGAGACCGAGGAGGAGTACCCGGGCGCCTCGGACCGCCTTACCCCGGTCGTTCAACATGGTCTGGGCCCGCCGCACGACGTATTCGGGCATACCGCGGTTGACGTCGTTCGCGAGCTCGACGAATCGGAACCGGTGACCGAGCCGCCGTTCGACGCGCCAGGCCAGGTACGACGGGTCGATCGGCAGGCAGTGGCCGCCGACGCCCGGTCCGGGGGTGAAGCGCATGAAGCCGTAGGGCTTCGTCGCGGCCGCGTCGATGGCGCTCCAGATGTCGACACCGAGGTCGCGCGAGAACATGGTGAGCTCGTTCACGAGCGCGATGTTGACGTGGCGGAACGTGTTCTCGAGCAGCTTCACGAGCTCCGCCTCGGCCAGCGTCGAAACCCGCACGACCTTGTCGACCAGGGTCCCGTAGAACGCCTCGCCGACGGTGCACGACTCGGCGTCGAGGCCCGACACGACCTTGGGCGTGTTGACGAGATTCCACTCGGGGTTGCCGGGGTCGATGCGCTCGGGCGAATAGCCCAAGAAGAAATCGGTGCCCGCCTCGAGCCCCGATTCCTCGAGGATGGGACGAAGCAGCTCCTCGGTCGTCCCGGGGTAGGTCGTCGATTCGAGCACCACGAGCGCGCCGGCTCTCAAGTGCGGCGCGAGGTCACGGCCGGCCGCTTCGATGAACGACAAGTCGGGCACACCCTCGCGCAGGGGGGTCGGCACGGTGATGATCGCGACGTCGAAGCCGCTCATCGCCTGCCGATCGAGCGTCGGCTGGTAGCCCGAGGCCAGAGCGCGGGCGAGGTCGTCGGCGGAGACGTCCTCGACGTAGGACTCGCCCCGACCGAGCGCGTCGATCCGCACCGAAGCGGTGTCGAACCCGACCACAGGGAACCCGACCGCCGCCGCCCGCACGGCTATCGGCAGGCCGACATATCCTTGACCGACGACGACGACCTTCGCCGTGCGGTTGTCCAAGCGCTGAAGAAGATGCTGAGGCGCCACCGTCAGACTCTCGCATATCTCACGCAGGCGCGGGTTCGCTTCGCGGCTTTGGGGCGCAAACGCGCGGCGCGATTTTCGTCGGGCGCGCGGCGATTTTCGTCGGGCGCGCGGCAGGGAACGTGTCGAGGGGCGCCTCAGCTGAGCGTGCGCAGCCAGTCGACGGTCCGTGCGAGGCCCTCGTCGAGACCGATCGTGCAATGCACGTCGAGGTCGCGCGCGGCGGCTGACGCATCGGCAAGGCTTCGGCGCACGTCGCCGGCCCTGGGGGCGGTGAAACGAGGTTCGGGCGTGACGCCGAGTAGCTCGCCGAGGACCTGCAGGATGTCGAGCAAGCGACGCCGAGACGCCGGGTGCAACGTTGTAGGCGTGTCCCGAACATGCCTCGGCCGGAGCGGAGGCGGCGGCGAGATTGGCCGCCACGACGTCGTCGATGTAGGTGAAGTCGCGCGACTGGAGGCCGTCGCCGTGAACCTCGGGCTCGCGGCCGTGCAGGAGCGCGTCGACGAACAGCGGGATGACGGCCGCGTACGTCGCGTCCGGACGCTGGCGCGGTCCGTACACGTTGAAGTAGCGCAGCGCAACGGTCTCGAGGCCGTAGAGCTCGGCGAACACCCGGCAGTAGTGCTCGGCTGCGAGCTTCGTGACCGCGTAGGGCGAGCGCGGGACGAGCGGTGCCGACTCCGGGGTCGGCACGATTGCCGCGCCGCCGTAGACGCTGCTCGACGAAGCGTGCACGACCCGGCGGACGCCCGCGTCGGCCGCGGCCTTCAAGATGCTCAGCGTCCCGTGGGTGTTCGCGGTGTCGGTGGTGAGCGGTCGCTCGACCGAGCGGAGTACCGCCTTGTGCGCCGCCTGATGGAACACGACTTCGCACCCCTCAACGCACGCGTCCGGCCGTCGGCCTCGTCGGCGACGGACCCCTCGACGAGCGTCGGCCCGTTCGGGTTGATGTTCGCGGCGGAAGCCCGTGCTGAGGTCGTCGAGCACGACGACGTCGTCTCCGCGAGCGACGAGCGCGTCGACGAGGTGCGAGCCGATGAACCCTGCGCCTCCGGTGACCAGTACTCGCATGGGGCCGGAGGCTAGCGGGGCATGGATAACCGGTGACGCCGCTCCAGTCGCCGGGGGGATGCATGCCGATCCACTACGAAGCCGATGCCGATCATGTGGTGCTGATCACGATCGATCGGCCCGAAGCCCGCAACGCGTGCGACATGGAGCACTTCAAGCTCCTGCGCGAGGCGTGGGAACGGTTCGCCGCCGACGACCAGGCATGGGTCGCGATCGTGACCGGTGTCGGGGAGGCGTTCTTCTCGGGCGCCGACCTGAAGAAGTACGTCCCCGAGATCACGAAGTTCCAGACCGAGATCGCAGAGAAGGGTCTCGCCGAGATCAACGGCTACCGGCTCGACGACGGCACCCGCGCGGTGCTGCGCAACTGGCCGCTGTACAAGCCCGTCATCGCGGCCGTGAACGGCTTCTGCACCGCCGGGGGCATGGAGATGCTCGGCGGCTGCGACATACGGGTCGCGTGTCCCGAGGCGAAGTTCGCCGTCATGGAGCCCAAGCGCGGGCTGTTCGCGGGTGGGGGCACCACCGTCCGGTTGCCGCGCCAGATCCCGTGGGCGCAGGCGATGGAATTCCTGCTCTGCGCCGACCTGGTCCGCGCCGAGCCGTGCCCACCAGATGGGCCTCCTCAATGCCGTGGTCGCCGCGTGACGGACTGCTCGACGCCGCCCGCGAGTACGCGGCCGCATCGTCGTCAACGCCCCTCTGGCCGTGCAGGCGACGAAGAGGAGCGCGTTGCAGGGCCTGTACTTCGACGAGGATCTCACCACGCAGTTGCGCGCCGCGGTGCGAGAGTTGCGAGCGGCGGTCGCCGGCGGTGCCGACGCGGAGGCCGCCGCCGACGATCCTCGAGCGCCTCGGCAACGAGCTGCGGTCGCCGTTCGAGAAGGAGTCGCGGATCTCCGGCACCATCTTTCGCACGGAGGACGCCAAGGAGGGTCCGAAAGCGTTCGCCGAGAAGCGGCCGCCCGTCTGGAAGGCGCGGTGATGCAGAAGATCCGCGGGCCCGCGAACGCACCGTCGAGCCCATGAACGGGAACACGCCTTGCATCATCGGGGTGGCGGCGCACACCTGGCATCCGCACGAGGTCGGCGATGTCGGGGCGCCCGAGCCGCTTGCGATGTGGGAAGCGGTGGCGCGTGCGGCGGCGGCCGATGCCGGCCGCCCCGGACTTCTCGAACTGCTCGACAGCATCCAGGTCGTGTACTGCCAGACCTGCCAGTACGACGACGCCGTCGCCCGCCTGGCGGATCGGATCGGTGCCGATCCGCGTCACCGGCACTACTCGGGCATCGGCGGTACCACGACCCAGCAGCTCGTCGGTACCACCGGACGGCGCATGCTCGACGGTGAGCTCGACCTGGCGTTGATCACCAGTGCCGAGGCGCTGGCGACCGCAGCGTGCGTACAAGAAGCGCGGCGATCGGTTCCCCTACTCGTTCCCTCCCGAGCACAAGCGGCCGTTTCCCTGGGAGGCCCCTCCGAATCCGATCGAGGTCGCGCACGAAGTGTTCCAGGCGTGGCTCACGTTCGCGGTGTTCGACAACGCGCGCCGTGCCCGCCTCGGCGTCGGGCTCGACGAGTACCGCGCCGATCGATCGGCGAGATGCTCGCGCCGATCGACGCGACCGCGGCGGCGAACCCACACGCCTGGTTCCGTACGGCCCGGACGTGCGGCGGACATCGTCGCGGCAACGAGTGAGAACCGCATGGTCGGTTACCCGTACACGAAGTACATGGTCGCGGTGATGGATGTCGACATGGCGGCGGCGCTCGTCGTCGCGACGCACGATCGGGCCGACTCGCTCGGTGTGCCTGCCGATCGCCGGGTCTACCTACGTGGCTGGTGCGACGCGCTCGATCCCGTGCTCGTTGCCGAGCATCCCGATCTCAGCCGGTCGCCGGCGATGGTCGACGCGAGTTCGGAGGCGCTGCGACGCGCCGGCGCGGCCATCGACGACGTCGCGTACCTCGATCTCTACTCGTGCTTCCCGAGCTCGCTGCATTTCGCCGCCGATGCGCTGGGCATCACTCCCACTGATCGGCGAGGCCTCAGCGTGACGGGGGGCCTGCGCGTACCACGGCGGCCCGGCCAGCGGGTACATGACGCATTCGATCGCTGCGATGGTGGAGCGTCTCCGAGACGACGAAGGGGCGCTGGGCCTGGTCAGCGGTGTCGGTATGCACATGACGAAGCACACCTTCGGTGTCTATTCCACCCGCCCGGGGTCGTTGCAGCCTCCCTCGGCGGTTCCGTCCGCCGCCGTGACGCCCGTCGTCGCCGAGCACGCGGGAGCGGCGACCGTCGCCGCGTACTCGGTGATCCAC
Organism: uncultured Actinomycetes bacterium; assembly: GCA_963784845.1. Lineage (GTDB taxonomy): Bacteria > Actinomycetota > Acidimicrobiia > IMCC26256 > PALSA-610 > PALSA-610. Next base: position 1,536,764 of record CAWASN010000007.1, read on the forward strand.
GACCGCGACGGCAGTCCCGCTCGGGCACTGCTCGTCTGCGATCTTCCCGGCGGCTCGCGCACCTACACGACGGTGACAGACAAAGGCATCTGCCGGGACGCCGAAGCCGAGGAGCTCGTCGGCAAGGCCGTCTGGCTCCATCCCTCCGAGGTCGTCGGACCGCTCGGCCCGGGACGAGTCAACCGGGCGGTCATGCGTGCCTGATCGCGCCCGCAGGGGAGCTCGAGCACGACCGACGCGAGGGTTGAGCATGATTGACAGCATGATTGACAAGGCGCGGAGCCGTCCGTAGCTTCCACCATTACACTTTGGGTATGTGACCTGGGTCACACTTGACCCGTCGTTCGCAACATCGGTAGTTCGCAACATCGGTAGTTCGCAACATCGGTCTGATGGGTCGGCGCTGGATGCCCGACTGGAATCGGGGGGAACCGTGGTCCGGAGTCGCAGATCGCGCCGAGTGACGGCTGTTGCAGCCGTCGCCGCGCTCGCGGTGATCGCAGCTGCCTGTGGGAGTAGCAGCAAGAACAACGGCACCGGCACGAACACCGGCACTCCGACCACGCATGGCGTCACGGGCGCCACCAACAATGGTCCCGGGGTCCGCGGCGGGAGCCTTGTGTACGGCATCGAGGCCGACACCAGCGGTGGCTGGTGCCTGGCGGAGGCGCAGCTCGCGATCGGCGGTATCCAGGTCGCCGCGCGCGATCTACGACACGCTGACCGCGCCCGGGGCCGACGGGAAGATCCACCCGTACCTCGCCAAGTCCGTGACCTCGAACGCGGCCGCTACGGAGTGGACGATCACCCTGCGGCCCGGGATCAAGTTCAGTGACGGAAGCGCGCTCACCGCGCAGGTCGTCAAGGACAACCTGGACGCCTACCGGGGCAAGCTGCCGGTGCGGAGTCCGCTGCTGTTCACCTTCGTGTTCAGCGACATCAAGACGGTGACGGTCACCGGTCCCTTGACCGTGTCCGTCGTCACGAACCGTCCCTGGCAGGCGTTCCCCTGGTTCTTGTGGGGGAACGGCCGGATCGGCATCATGGGCGAAGCGCAGGTGAAGGACCCGAAGCACTGCGACACGAACCTCGTCGGCACCGGTCCGTTCGAGAAGGTGTCGTGGACGTTCGGCGACAAGTTCGTCGCCAAGCGCAACCCGGACTACTGGCGGAAGGACAGCAACGGCGTCCAGCTGCCCTACCTCGACCAGATCACGTTCGTCCCGCAGGAGGACAGCTCGAAGCGGGTCTCGGCGCTCGAGGCCGGCGACTTCAACATCATCGAGAACGACGATCCCCTGCAGATCGTCGCGGTCCGTAAGGAAGTCGCCAACGGGAAGCTCGCGACCACCGAGTCCGACAAGTACACCGAGCTCGGTTACACGATGCTCAACGCGACACAGGCGCCCTTCAACAACCTGGCCGCCCGTCAAGCCATGGCGTACACGTTCGACCGCGCCACGTACAACAAGATCCGCAACGACGGCATCCTGACCAACGCGACCGGCCCGTTCGCGCTCGGTGTCCAGGGCAACCTCGCCGACTCGGGCTTCCCGAGCTTCGACCCGGCCAAGGCGAAGGCCGCCGTCGCCCAGTACAAGCAGGAGACGGGGAAGGACCTCACGTTCACCTTGTCGCACTCGGCGGATTCGTCGACCACGCAGGACGCGGTCCTGATCCAGCAGATGCTGAAGCGCAACGCCGGGATCAACGTCAAGCTCAACCCGGTTCCGGACCAGAGCACGCTCATCAACCTGGCGATCGGCCGCAAGTTCGACGCCATGCTGTGGCGCAATCACCCCGGCGCAGATGACGACCTGCAATACGTGTGGTGGCACTGTGGCAACTCGCCCGCCGTCGGCTCGAACCCGAACGGCGACGCCGCGTGCGACAACCCCGTCAACTTCGGCGGGTTCAACGACCCCATCATCAACTCCGACCTCGACAAGGCCCGCGTGACCCTCGATCAGGCGACCCGGACGTCGCTGTACGAGGACATCAACAGGGAGTTCGCGAAGCAGGTCTGGAACGTGTGGGGTCAGTACGTCCTGTGGACCGTCGAGTACAAGCCTGACGTCCACGGGGTTCTCGGACCGAACCTTCCCGACGGCACCGCGCCGTTCCCCGGCCTGCCGACCGGCCACCCGGTTCTCGGCCTGTGGTGCGACAACGGTAAGTGCTGAACGCCTGATTCGTAGCCGGGGGAGAGGGGAGAGCGGCGCGTGGAAGCGATCATTCGACGGCTGATCCAGCTGGTCGTCGTGCTCGTGATCGTCACGTTCTTCACGTCGATACTCTCCGCTCTCCTCCCCGGCGACCCGGTCGAGACGATCGCGCCGTTCGCCACTGCGCAGCAGCGCACCGAGATCCGCAACTCGCTCGGTCTCGACGACAACATCGTGGTGCGATACGGGCGCTGGCTCGGGCACTTCGTGACCGGGGACATGGGCCGCGAGTACGCGGGCGCGGGGATCCAGGGGCCGTCGGTGTACGGCATCGTGAAGACGTCGCTGCCGCGGTCGCTCCTCCTGATGCTCTACGTACAACTCCTGACGTTATTGATCGCGGTGCCGCTCGGCGTCTATACGGCTTACCGGGCCGGGACGCGCTTCGACGGCATCGCGAACGGGATCGCGTTCGCTCTCTTCAGCATTCCGGCCTATGTCGCGGCGACGGTCATGATCCTGTTCCTCGCGGTGCAGCACAAGCTGTTGCCATCCGAGGGTTGGGTGTCGCTGACGGCGAATCCGGTCGAACACTTCAAGCATCTCGTCATGCCGGTGGTTGCGATCACGATCGGCCAGTTCGCGATCTACGCTCGGCTGCTGCGAACCGACATGGTCGCGACGCTGCAGGAGGACTACATCCTGATGGCCAAGAGCAAGGGCATCAGTGACCGGCGCATCCTGTGGCGTCACGCGTTGCGACCGTCGAGCTTGACCTTGTTGACCGTTGCGGGACTCAATGTGGGCAGCCTGATCAGCGGCGCACTGATCATCGAGGTGATCTTCCACCTGAACGGGATCGGTTACCAGCTCCAGCAGGCCATCGCCGCTCGTCAGTACATCGCGCTCCAGGACTTCGTCGCGGTCATGGCGATCGTGTACGTGCTCGTCAACTTCGCGGTGGACGCTCTCTATCGCGTGCTCGATCCGAGGATCCGCGGTGCTCGAATCGGCTGAGTCCCAGCTCGCCGGCGCCGCGACCGGAGCCGATCCGGAGACGCCGGACACCCCGTCGCCGGCGCGCATGGTCGCGGCCTCGGTGTGCATGGCTTGGATCGCGATCTGCTGGCTCACGCTCTTGGTGCTGCTCGCGGTCTTCGCTCCGCTCCTACCCATCAAGGATCCGATCAACGGCTACGACTACCTCCACATCAAGGCGGGGATGTTCACGCCGGGGCACATCCTCGGCACCGACGATTCCGGGCACGACGTGCTCAGTCGGTCGATCTGGGGCGCGCGGCTTCGCTGCTCATCGGCGTCGGCTCGATCGTGTTCGGCACGCTGATCGGCGGATTCCTCGGTCTGTTCGCCGGATTCAAGGGCGGCACGACCGACACGGTCATCAGCGCGTTCTTCAACATCTTCTTGGCGTTCCCCCAGCTCGTCCTGGCACTGACGCTCGTTTCGGTGCTGTCGCCCGCTTCATCGAACAGCTCCGGTTGGGGCCATCGCGTCCTCGATCGTGATCCTCGCGGTGGGGATCGTGTCGATCCCGCATCCTCGGGCGCATCACGCGCGCGAACGCGCTGGCGTGGTCGCAGCGCGAGTTCGTGCATGGCGGCGCGTGCGCAGGGTGCCAGCGACATGCGGGTCATGCTCCGAGAGGTCTTGCCGAACGTCGTGCCCGCGATGCTCTCGATCGCGTTGTTGAGCGTCGCGGTGGTCATCGTTCTCGAAGGTGCGCTCGCGATCTTCGGTCTCAGCATCCCGCGCCGAGCCCTTCGTGGGGAAACATGATCGAGTCGCAGATCAGCAATCCCAACTCGGCCCCGACGGTCTGGATGGTCCCGTCGTTCCTGATCCTCTCGTCGGTGCTCGCCCTGAACTATCTCGGCGACGTGGTGCGCTCGAAGTTCGACGTGCGGGAGAGCGCGCATGTGAGCCGGCGCAAGAAGGTGCCCGCTCCCGGTGCGGAGCGCTTCGCCGACGCGCCCGCTCGACGGGTCGCTACTCGAGGTCTCCGACGTCAAGACGCAGTTCAAGACGCCACGCGGGCTGGTGCATGCCGTCGACGGTGTCTCGTTCACGCTGGAGCGAGGCAAGACGATCGGCATCGTGGGCGAATCGGGCTGCGGCAAGTCGGTGCTCTCCCGTTCGATCATGGGTCTGCTGCCGAGCAATGTCGTCCGGCACGGCAGCATCAAGTTCGAGGGCCACGAGATCGGGCACGCTCCCGGCGCCGAGATGCGCCCCTACTGGGGCACGCAGATGTCGATGGTCTTCCAGGACCCGATGACGTCGCTCAACCCGGTGATGCGTATCGGCAACCAGATCACGGAATCGTTGCGGTTCCACTTCGACGTGACGAAGGACTACGCCGAGGAGACCGCTCTGGCACTGTTGCAGTCGGTCGGCATTCCCGAGGCCGAGCGCCGGCTCCGCGAATACCCGCACCAGCTCTCGGGAGGTATGCGTCAGCGGGTGATGATCGCGATAGCGCTCGCATGCGGTCCGAAGCTGCTGTTCGCCGACGAGCCTACGACCGCGCTCGACGTGACGGTGCAGGCGCAGATTCTCGACCTGCTGCAAGCAGCAGCAGCGCGAACGCTTCATGGCGATGGTCCTCGTCACCCACGACCTCGGCGTCGTCGCCGGACGTACCGACGACATCGCCGTCATGTACGCGGGGCGTATCGTGGAGCGGGCGCCGACTCGGTCGCTCTTCGAGAACACCCGGCATCCGTACACCGAAGCGTTGCTCAAGTCCATCCCGAAGCTGAGCATGCCGAGTCACTCGAAGCTCGACGCGATCGCCGGCCGGCCGCCCGATCTCGTGGACCCGCCACCCGGCTGCAAGTTCGCGGCACGCTGTCCCTACGCGCAGCCGAAGTGTCTCGTCGAGGAACCGCCGCTCGTCGACGCCGAGATCCCGGGTCACGCTTATCGTTGCTTCTTCCCGGTCGGCAGCCAGGCGGGAGCCGACGCGCTCACCCGGAATCTCGCGGCCGGCGAGACCGCCACCGGGCTGCCGGTCCGCCGGGAAGGCAACGCGGTGCTCACCGGAGTCACGGCCTAATGGCGGGGACGGGTACCGCGCACCTGCGGCCGCCGGGCGAGGCGCTGTTGCGGGTGGAGGACCTCGTCGTGGAATTCCCGGCCGGCCGGAGCGGGCTCAAGGTGCACGCGGTGTCGAACATCAGCCTCGACGTGAAAGCGGGCGAGACCCTCGGGCTCGTCGGCGAGTCGGGCTGTGGCAAGTCGACGACCGGCAAGGCGATCATGCAGTTGCCGCCGCCCAAGTCGGGGCAGGTGCTGTTCGAGGGCCGCGACATGGCCAAGCTCTCGGGCGCCGAGCTGCGCCGGACGCGGACCTCGATGAAGATGATCTTCCAGGACCCGATCTCGTCGTTGAACCCTCGCCGCAAGATCGAGGACATCATCGCCGAGGGTCTGCGGATCTGGAAGGTCGGCACGGCCGAGGAGCAAGAGAAGAAGATCGACGACATGATGCTGGCCGTTGGCCTCGATCCCGTGCTGCAACGCGGGCGACGACCGCATCAGTTCTCGGGCGGGCAGTGTCAGCGGATCTCGATCGCGCGTGCTGTCATCACCGAGCCGAAGCTGATCATCTGTGACGAGCCGGTGTCCGCGCTCGACGTCTCGGTCCAGGCCCAGATCCTGAACCTGCTCGAAGAGATGAAGACAGCGCTACGGGCTGACGTTGATCTTCATTGCGCACGATCTCGCGGTGGTCAAGAACGTGAGCGACCGCGTGGTGGTGATGTACCTCGGCAAGACCTGCGAAGTCGGTTCGCCCGATGTCATCTATCAACAGCCCGCGCATCCGTACACGCGTGTGCTGCTCGACGCGATACCGGTTCCCGACCCGAGCATTCGCCCCGACGCGCGCGCAAAGGTGATCGGCGAGATTCCGTCGCCGGTGGCCCCACCGTCGGGATGTCGCTTCCGCACCCGCTGCCCGAAGGCGCAGGCGAAGTGCGCGGAGGTCGAGCCGCACGTCGAGGAGATCAGCCCGGGCCAGTTCGTCGCTTGCCACTTCCCGCTCGCGGCGGGGGAGACACTGCCGACCAGGAACGGATCCGCTCCACTCTCGAGCTGAGCCGCGGCTGCACCGACAGGTCAGCTCCGAGGGAGGCCGAGGATGCGTTGCGCAACGATGTTCTTGTTCACCTGTGTGGTGCCGCCGGCGATCGTGAGCGCCCGGCTGTAGACACGGTCGTGTGCCCACGCGCCCTCGAGGCCGTCCGGACCGAGAACCTCGGACGCGACTTCGGTGATGTGCTGTTCGGCCTCGCTCCACAACAATTCGGCGATACTGCCCTCGGGACCCATGGCCCGACCGTGCAACTCCGCCGAAAGCGCGCGCTCGGAGATGAGCTTCAGCAACTCGCCCTCCAGGTAGACGCGCGCGATGTCCTGGCGGATGACGGGATCCTCGGCTCGCACTGCGGCCGTTGCCCATCGGCGCGCGCTTGGCCTCGTCGATGAGCCGCTTCACCTTCGATCGTGTCCCGAGGTGCAACTTGGCGACCGTGCCCCGCTCGTATGCCAAGGTTGTCATCGCCACCCGCCAGCCCTCGTTGACCGGTCCGAGGGTTGCGTCGACGGGCACGCGCACGTCGGTGAAGAAGATGTCGTTGAAGTCCTTCTCGCCGGTGATCGTCTCGAGCGGCCGGACGTCGACCCCGGGCAGCGTCATGTCGACGAGCAGGCACGTGATGCCTTTGTGCTTGGGCACGCTCGTGTCGGTCCGCACCAGCAGCTCGCACCAGTTCGCGAGGTTGCCGAGCGTGTTCCACGTCTTGTGGCCGTTGACGACCCAGGAGTCGCCGTCGAGCACTGCCGAGCACCGAAGCGACGCGAGGTCGGAACCGGCATTCGGCTCGGAGAAGCCCTGGCACCAGATGTCGTCGCCGCGCAGCATGCGGGGAAGGAGCGTGGGCCTTCTGCTCGTCGGTCCCGTGCTCGATGATCGCCGGTGCGATGTTCGACAGGCCCACGACGTTGAGCGTGCCCGGCGCGTGGGCGCGGTGCATTTCCTCGGCGTAGACGACCTGTTCCATCACGCCGGCGCCGCGGCCGCCCCATTCCTCGGGCCAGGCGATGGCGGCGAGGCGAGCGTCGGCGAGTGTGCGGTTCCAGGCGCGAAGGCGTTCGAGGCGCTCGCCGCCGATGTCCATCGAGCTGGCGCCCGGGCCGGCGCCGGCGAGATCGGCGGGGAGGTTGGCGTCGAGCCACGCGCGGAATTCCGTGCGGAACTCCTCGGCTTCAGCCGGATACCGAAAGTCCACGATCAGCGCTCTACTTCTCGATACCGCCGCTCGCGAGCTGTTCGTCGAGCTCACGTTGTCTGGCGACGTTCTCTGCGTGCAGCTCCTCGGTCGTGCGCACGCGACCGTCGACCTTCAACTCGCCCATGATGTGCACCTCGCCGAGCGTCTCCTGCATGTAGCCGGGACCTTCGGCGGTCGGGATGAACCAACCGGTGGGGCACATCGTGAGCACCTCGACGAACGTGAATCCCTCCCCGCGGAGCTGTGACTCGAACGCCCGTTTGAACATCTTCCGAGTGCGGGCGACCGAACCCGCATTGTGGACCGAGCCGCGGGCGACGTACGACGCGCCCTGCAGCTGCGCGATCGAGATCTCCGATCAGGATCGGGTAGCCGTGGTATTCGGCGTCGCGACCATCGAGCGAGTTCTTGGTGCGCTGGCCGAGCACGGTGGTCGCGGTCATGTGCCCGCCGGTCTCGCCGAACACCCCGTTGTTCAACAGGATGCAAGTGACCTTCTCGCCGCGCGCCGCGGTGTGCAAGACCTCCTGCAGCCCTTCGTTCACCATGTCGCCGTCGCCCTGCAACGTGAACACGAGCGAGTCGGGGAGCATGCGCTTCACGCCCGTCGCGACCGACGGGCGCGCGGCCGTGCAGCGCCTGGACGAGGTCGACGTCCATCGTGCCCGCGAACGACGTGTAGCAACCGATGCCGGCGACCGCGATCGAGCGCGTCGCGACGTCGAGCTCCTCGATGCGTCTCGAGGAACTGGCGGACCGCGAGCGGCTCGCCGCAGCCGGGGCACATCTGGTGTTCCTGGGTGAGCAGCAGGTCGGGCTTCAGCGCCTCGACCTTGCGGGCCGGGACGGTCGGAGGCGCCGAGGTGTCGATGATCGTCATTGCTGGTGCTCCTGGATCTGGTACGAGTGCTGCTCGTAGCCGGGGATGAGCGGGAGCTCACGGTCTTCGTGCAGCGCGAGGATCCGTTCGGTGATGAGTTCGACGTCGAGCATGCGGCCGACGCCGAAGCCGGAGTGGTCGGTGGAGACACCGCCGATGAACGTGACGGGCTGCGCGCCCGGCTACGCCGATGCGGACGTCTTCGACGATCTGGCCGGCCGACAGCTCGAAGCTGCCGACCCGGCGCACGTTCGCTGCGGATGCGACGATCGGCAACGGTGGCGTAAGGGAACGGCCAGAGGGTGATCGGCCGGACGTAGCCGATGCGGTGACCGGCCTCGCGGAGCTGCGCGATGGCGTACTTCACGAACTTGGCCGGCGAGCCGAACGCGACGATGACCGTCTCGGCGTCGTCGCAGGAACCGTGCTCGAACGCGCACCTCACGCTCCATCAGCGGGATCTTGGTGGCGATGTACTGCGCCTTGCCTTCTTGGCCCATCGCCGGCTGGCCGACTTGCCCACACCGAGCGGGGTGACCGCTGCGACTCGTGCCGCTGCCGGACCGGGAGCCGTCGACGGCCCAGTCCTTGTGCGGCAGCTCCGGGAAATGCGATCGGTTCGATCGGAGATCGCCTCTTGGGTGTGCGCGAGGAGGTAGTCGCCGTAGAGGAGGACCGGGTTGCGCCACTTGTCGGCGAGGTGGAACGCGAGCTGCACGTGCTCGACGCCTTCGCTGACGTCCTGCGGCGCGAGCACGATGTGGCGGTAGTCGCCGTGACCGCCGCCGCGGGTCGCCTGGAAGTAGTCCTGCTGCCCGCGTGCCATGTTGAAGACGACCAGCGGCAGCTCGGCGAGCGTGATCTCCGAGAAGGACTCCTGCATCAGCGAGAGGCCCTGGCCGGTCGATCCCGTCGCGGCGCGGGCACCGGTTGCCAGCGCGCCCCACGCCATGCCGACGGCTTCGAGCTCCGACTCGGCGTTGATGCACACGCCGCCGGCGTCGGGCAGCAGCCGGGCGAAGTGTTCGAGCACTTCGGTGAACGGCGTCATCGGGTAGCCGGCGAAGAACCGGCACCCGGCAACGACGGCGGCGCGGGCCAGGGCCTCCGAGCCTTCCATCAGACACGCGTTCGCGTGCGCCGTCTTCGTGGGCGCTCGGTCGCCGTCATCGGGTGGCTCCGGCACCTCGGTCGACGACGGGTTCCTCGAAGCGGAACACCTCGAACACGAAGTCGGGGCAGACGTAGAGGCAGGCGCCGCAGCCGGTGCACCCGGGGAGAGCTCGGGGATAGCGGTAGCCCATGTGGTTCACGGCGGTCGACATCGCGAGCACGCCGGGCGGGCACGCGGGGATGCAGAGATCGCAGCCCTTGCAGTGGTCGGCGTCGATCGTGACGGTGCCCCGGCTCTGATGGTCGTCGGTCGGCTCAGACACGCGCGTGCCTCCCACGCGGGGAACTCGCCGGCGGGGAGGAGCTCCCACGCCCGCGCGGAGCGCCCGCTCGTTCGCTTCGATGTGCTGGGTCCGGTACGGAGGGATCGACGCGCGCATCGCCGTCGATCAGTGCGTCCTCGCGAGACGATGCCGGTCGTGGCGCAGAACGCGCCGAGCATCACCATCGAGCCCGAGAGCGGATTGCCGAGCTCGGTGGCGACGGTGGTCGCGGGGACGCGGTGACGACGACGTCGGCGCGGACGTCGCTCGTGAACGTGGTGTCGTTCACGAGCACGAGGCCGCCGGGCCGGAGCTTGGCCTCGACGTCGGGCCAGTAGTCGTCGTGCATGGCGATCGCCGACCAGGCCCTCGAGACGACCGGCGGTGCTAGGATCGGCCCGTCGGCGACGACGACGGTGCTGTCGGTGTTGCCGCCTCGCATCATGCCGCCGTAGATGCCGAGGTACATGACCTCCGGCCTTCGAGCGTTGCAGCGCGGGCAAGCACCTGGCCGCGAGCTGGACGCCCTGGCCGCCGATGCCGGTGATGAGCAGCTCACGTTCCATGTCGCGGACTCCTGCGAGACAGAACGCGACCAGCCGTTGCGACCTCTTGCGGTTGAGGGCGGCGGCGATGGGTGATCGCGTCGTTCATGCGCGACGAGCGCGAGCTCGCAGACGAACACGGCGTCGTCGTCGGTGCCGCCCAGCGCACGCACCGAGGGGGCGAGCGTGTCGAGGAGCTCGGCGTGGGTCGCCGCGAGGTCGTCGGGGTACCGGTCGGCGAGGCGGGCGCCGTTGACCGCGAACGGGCGGGTTGCCTCGGCGGCGTCGGGGTTGCGGGCCTGGGCGAGCACGCCGTCGATCCAGCGCCGGACCTGCAATTCGGGGTCGGTCGTCGACGCGACGCGCGCCCGCAGGTACTCGACGAGCTGGCGCTGGCCGTCGGCGAGCACCGCGAGCAGCAGGGCGTCCTTCGACGGGAAGTGCCGGTAGAAGGCCTGGTTCGACAGACCCGCGGCCTTGACGATGTCGCGCACCTGCGGGTCGATGTCGCCGGTCGCGCGCATGACGGCGAACGCGGCGTCGATCAGGCGCCGGACCTCGGCCGCGTACTGCCCGCGGCGGTCGGCGAGCGTGGCGTCGGCCAGGCGTTCCTCGACCGGAACAACGTTCTGCACTCCGAGAACACTATTCCACCCCGCCCCTCCCGCCAACCCCGCGCCCCAACAGTTGTGCGGAAGTACAGCGCATAGCGCCTGATTCTCTCGCACAACTGTTGAGGAGGGGTGGGGGAGGTCAGGTGCGGTTTGGAGGCGTTCGACGATGAGGGGGCGCTGGATCTGGCCGGTCGCGGCGGTACGGGGGAGCGCGTCGACGACGGCGAGGCGGCGGGGCTGTTTGAAGGGGGCCAGGCGCCCTTCGCAGAAGGTCCGCAGCGCGTCGAGATCGGGCGCGTCCGGCCTCGCGCGCACGACGACGACCGCGGTCACGACCTCGCCCCATTGGGCGTCGGGGACACCGACGACGGCGATCTCGCGCGATCGCGGGATGCGTGCCCAGCACCTGCTTCGACTTCGGGGGGCGCGACCGTCTCGCCGCCGGTCCGGATGACGTCGCGGGCCCGGCCGACGATCGACGAGGTAGCCCTCGTCGTCGACGGCGCCGAGATCGCCGGTGTGGTACCAGCCGTCGCGCAGCGCCTCGGTGGTCGCGGCCTCGTCGTCGAAGTATCCGTCCATCAGGAACGGGCTGCGCACACGACCTCGCCCGTCGGCCGTGAGCCGCACCTCGACCCCGGGCTGGGCGACGCCGACGCTCCCCGGCTTGCGAACGAGGTCGGCATCGCCGAGCTGCACGGTCGGCCCGGCTTCGGTCGATCCGTAGAAGACCCGTGTCCGGGTGTGGGGGAGCGCGTCCTTGATCGCGGCAGGAGCTCGGGGGGCGTGGCGGATGTGCCGGTGTCGGCTTCTTCCAGGCCGAGAGGTCGTAGGCGGCTGACGCCGTGCTCGAGGATCCGGGACCACACCGCCGGAATGCAGTACAGGCGCGCCGCGCGGTGGCGTTCGGTGGTGCGCAGCAGGGTCCACGCGTCGGGCGTGCGCACGAAGTGGACGGGCCGGCGCCCCTGCCACGCGCCGAGCGCGATGGTCCATCCGGCCATGTGGAACAGCGGGAACATGCAGACGGTGCCCGCGCCGCCGGCGGTCGTCGTCGCGCCGACGTAGGTGCGGAGCCAGTTCGTGCGGTGCGAGAGCACCACGCCCTTGGGCCGGCCCGGTGCTGCCGCTCGTGAAGAAGATGACGTGCGGGTCACGCTCGTCGAGCCCGCGTGCGTCGGGTGGGGTCGTGTCGCCGGTCGGGATCTCGGGCGAGAACGGTATGCCGACCCGCCGGGCGAGCTGGGTGCCGGCCTCGAGGTGTGATCGTCCGCACAGGAGCAGGCGGGGCCGCGCATACTCGGCGACCGGTGCGATCTCGTCGACCGACGCCCGCGCGTTCAGCGGTGCGAACACGGCTCCGATCTTGGCGAGCGCCGCGAATACCGGTACCGCCTCGATCGACGTCTCCCCCCACCACAACACCCGATCGCCGCGCCCGACCCTGAGCCCGCGCAGGCCGTTCGCGATTTGATTCGCCTGCTCGTCGATCTGTGCGAACGTCGAGGAGTCGTCATCGAGGGTCGCCGCGACGTGGTCCGGCGCGACCCGTGCCGCGTTGGCGAGCACCTCGGCGATATGGAGCACGCCGCAATATCGCGCGCTGCACCGTCGAGCTTGCTTGTCGACAACGATTGTTGTTAGGATGCCAGTGTCATGAAGAGCCGACGTGTCATGAAGAGCGTCGAGATGCTCAGCACGATCTTCCGGGAGCAGGGACTGCGCGTCACGCCCCAGCGGCAGGCGATCTTCCGCTTGCTCGAAGGCGACCTCTCCCACCCGACGGTCGAGTCGTTGTTCGAGCGGGCCGCGGCCGACATGCCCACGATCTCGCTCAAGACCGTCTACCAGACGGTGCACGATCTCGAAGGGCTCGGCGAGGTGCGTGTCCTCGATCTCGGGACCGGCAGCGTCCGGGTCGACCCGAACGTCGAAGACGACCATCATCACCTCTTGTGCACGGCCTGCGGCCGTGTCCGCGATCTGCCGGTCGAGTTCTCCGGCCTGCACGTACCCATCCGCTTCCGCCGCGATTTCACCGTCGACGACGTCCAGGTGATCTTCCGCGGCCATTGCGACGACTGTTCCGATCGAACCTGCCCCAACAAGGAGCCAAATCGATGCCCGATCTCAAAGGAAGCAAGACGCACGACAACCTGAAGGAGGCGTTCGCAGGGGAGAGCCAGGCGAACCGCCGCTACCTGTACTTCGCCCAGAAGGCCGACGTCGAGGGATTCCCGGACATCGCCGCGCTGTTCCGCTCCGTCGCCGAGGGCGAGACGGGTCACACGTTCGGTCACTTCGACTTCCTCGCCGAGGTCGGCGACCCCGTGACCGGTGTTGCGGTCGGTGCCACCACCGACAATCTCAAGTCGGCCGTGACCGGCGAGACGTACGAGTACTCCGAGATGTACCCGGGCTTCGCGCGTACTCGCACGCGACGAGGGCTTCGAGGAGATCGCGGAATGGCTGGAGACGCTGGCCCGCGCCGAGAAGAGCCACGCCGGCCGTTTCCAGCGGGCCTCGAGAACGTCTCCTGATCGCGCCAACTGTGCATGAGGGCGGCCCCGGGAGTTTCCCCGGGGCCGATCTCTTCAGGGTCGCCGGCGTCGGAGACGCCGGAGGAGGAGTCATGCAGAAGTTGACGGTCGCCGACATCGTCGACATGCGGGCGTACGAGCACGAGCGCGACGAGTTCCGGCAACGGATCATCGACTTGAAGCGGGTCCGCCGGATCGCGTTGGGTCCCATGGTGACGATGGTCTTCGAGAACACCGAGACCATGCGTTGGCAAGTGCAGGAGATGGCGCGGGCCGAGCGAATGTTGCGGGACGAGCAGATCGCGCACGAGGTCGAGACGTACAACCAGTTGATTCCCGATGCCAACGAGCTCTCGGCGACCTTGCTGGTCGAGCTGACCTCCGAGGTCGCTTTGCGCGAGTGGCTCCCGCGGCTGGTCGGTATCGAGCAGCACGTCGCGGTTGTGCTTGCGGACGACACGAGAGTGGTGGGCGCGATGTCGCACGAGGACGAGTCGCGGCTCACGCGCGACGACGTCACCGCCGCCGTCCACTTCTTGAGGTTCCGTTTCCGCGACCCGGAGGTCGAGACGTTCGCCGGCGGGCCCGTGCACCTGGTGGTCGACCATCCGGAGTACGACTACGACGTCGTGCTCACTCCGGCGCAGCACGCCGAGCTTCTGGCCGATCTTCGCGACCGGTCCTGACCGGTCGCGTCGGGGACCCGTATCGGTATCCTCCCGACATCCCGCTCGACATTGAGTTCCGCCGCCTCGATCCGCAAGCACCGGTTCCGGCACGCCAGCACGCCGGCGACGCCGGCTACGACCTGACGGCCCGCGTCCAGGCGCGGCTCGAACCGGCAGGTGGTCGCGCCCTGGTGCCCACGGGCATCGCGATCGCCATCCCGGAGGGTTACGCCGGATTCGTCCAGCCGCGCTCGGGCCTCGCGCTCAGGCACGGGGTCACCTGCTTGAACACGCCGGGTCTCATCGACGCCGGGTACCGCGACGAGATCAGCGTGTTGCTCGTCAACACCGATCCGCACGCGACCTTCAAGGTGCACCGCGGCGATCGCATCGCGCAGCTCGTCATCCAGCGGGTGGAGGACGTCCGGTGGCGCGAAGTCGTAGCGCTCGACGACTCTTCTCGGGGCACGGGCGGATGGGGATCGACCGGTCGGCGCTGAGCACCTCTTGTAGGGTCGCCGAATGCACGATCGCAGGTTCCGGTTCGGTATCGCATGCAGCAAGGGCCGGTCGCGCCGCGAGTTCACGGAGCTGGCGCGCAGAGCCGAAGCTCTCGGGTACTCGACGTTGTTCGTGCCCGACCACTTCGTCGATCACGATCTCGCGCCAATGGTCGCGCTCGCGCACGCAGCGGCAGTGACCGAGCGGCTGCGGGTCGGCACCTTCGTCCTCGGCAACGACTACAAGCACCCGGTCGTGGTGGCGCGGGAGATGGCGTCCCTGGATCTGCTCTCCGACGGGCGCGTCGAGCTCGGCATCGGCGCCGGGTGGATGACTGCCGACTACGAGAAGTCCGGCATTCCCCTCGACCGCCCCGGTGTCCGGATCGCCCGCCTCGCCGAGTCCATCAAGATCATCAAGGGCCTCTTTGCACCCGGTCCGTTCACGTTCCACGGCGAGCACTACCAGGTGACCGACCTCGACGGCATGCCCAAGCCCGTCCAGCAGCCGGTCCCGTTCTTCGTCGGCGGTGGCGCGCCGAAGATCCTCGCGCTCGCGGCCCGCGAGGCCGACATCGTCGGCATCAACGCCAACCTCCGGGCCGGAACCGATACCTCTCCCGACGTCGCCGAGTCGATGACACCGGAAGCGACCGACCGGAAGGTCGCTTGGGTGCGCGAAGCCGCCGGACACCGGTTCGATGACCTCGAGCTGCAGTCGCTGGTCGGATTCGTCCACGTCTCGGACGACGCTGCGGCGATGCTCGAAGGCATTGCGAGCGCATTCGGCGTCACGGTGGAAGAAGCGCGGCTCGCGCCGCCGTGCCTCGTCGGCAGCGCGGACGACATCGCGGCGTCGCTCGAGGAGCGACGTGAGCGGTGGCAGATGTCGTACCACGTCATCGACGACATCGCGATCGAAACCTTCGCGCCGATCGTCGAGCGTCTCGCAGGAAAGTAGGCACGATGAAGCCGTTCCGGTTCGGCGTGCAGGTCTCGCAGGTTGGTTCCGCGTCGGCATGGCGCGACAAGGCCCGCAAGGTCGAGGACCTCGGTTACTCGACTCTTTTCATGCCCGACCATTTCGGGCAGGAGCTGGCACCCTTGCCTGCGATCGCGATGGCGGCCGCGCACACCACGACGCTCCGGGTCGGATCGCTCGTCTTCGACAACGACTACAAGCACCCGGCGATCTTGGCCAAGGAAGCGGCGACCATCGACCTGCTCTGCGACGGCCGGCTGGAGTTCGGCATCGGGGCGGGCTGGATGCGTACCGACTACGACCAACTCGGTCTGCCCTATGACCCACCCGCCGTGCGCGTCGATCGGTTCGAGGAGGCGCTGCACGTGATGAAGCAGTGTTTCTCCGGCGAGCAGTTCACCTATCACGGGGAGCACTATCGCATCACCGACTACGCCTCGTGGCCCCGACCGGTTCAACAGCCCCGACCACCATTGCTCATCGGCGGGGGCGGGAAGCGGGTCTTGTCGATCGCGGCTCGCGAGGCAGACATCGTCGGAATCAATCCGAACCTGCACGCCGGCGAGATCGGTCTCGACGCCGCGAAGGACTCGCTGCGTGAACAGACCGACCGCAAGGTCGCTTGGATCCGCGACGCGGCCGGTGCCCGGCTCGACGACATCGAGATACAGATGCGCTTCTTCATCACCAGCGTCACGTCGGACCGCATGAAGCTGGCCGAAGCCCTTGCACCGTCGTTCGGCGTCTCGGCCGAAGCAGCGCTGGAGTCGGGTGCGGCGCTCGTCGGAACCGAGGAGGGAGATCACCGAGCAGCTGCAGCGCCGGCGGGACGAGTGGGGCTTGTCGTACATCGTGATCGGCGACGAGAACGTCGACGAGTTTGCACCGATCGTCGCCAGCTCGGCCGGCACCTCGCGAGCTCGACTCCGCGAACCGCTCCGGGATCCACGTCGACAAACGTTCGCGCATCTCGGTCGCGGCCTGGGTCAGGAGGTGACCGGCCCCGGGGAGCAACACGACCTCGCCGTGACCCGCGAGCATCTGCACCACGCTGCTCGTCTCCGCAGGCAGGAGCTCGTCCTCGGTGCCGTGCATGAGGAGGAGGGGAGTGTCGCCGAGCTCGGCGGCATGTTCGCATCCCGCTGACTGCGTCGAGAGGGTGACGACGCCGCGACAGTGCGGGCCGAGGACCGTGCCCGCCTGGATCGCGACCGCGCCGCCGAACGAGTGGCCGACGACGACAAAGCCGTTGGCGCCGGAACGCCCGGCGAGATCGGCCGCGGCTGCCACGTCGTGCACGCAACGCGAAAGATCGTTGGGCTTGCGGTAGCCCACGCGCATCGTCGCGATGCCGTGCTGCGCCGCGAGCTCGCATCCCAACGTGTGATACACACAGTCGGCGGGACCCAGCAACCCGCCCATGCCGCCGCCGCACATGACGACGACGTCACGCGCGTCGCGCGGTCCGTGCCAGAGCACGGTGAGGAGCCCTCGCATCGTGTAGATCTCGAGGTGCGCGAGGCCCGGCGTGATCTCGATCTCCTCGACCCCGAGCGCTTCGAGCAGCTCGAGCGGGGAACGCGGGGAACGCTGGGTGCCGGCGCTCACAACATCGACTTCAGCAACGCGCGCGTCTCGGGCGCGCTCCTCCCGAGACCCGAAGATCGACGCGACGAATTCGGTGACACCCGCGTCGGCAAGCGCATGCACCTGTTTCTCGACCGCCGCCTCCGTCGCCGACTATCGCGACGTCGGCCGGGCCCCCGGCGCCTTCGCGATCGAGCATCGCGCGGTACGACGGCAGGAAGCCATAGACCTGGAAGTCACGCGCGGCACGCTCGCGCGCGGCGTCGATGTCAGCGGTGACGCAGATCGGTAACGATGCGGCGATGGTGGCCGGCGGACGTCCTGCTTGCTCGGCGGCCGCGGTGATCGTGGGCACCGTGTGTGAAGCGAGGGTGGCCGGCCCGGTCATCCAGGTCACCGTGCCGTCCGCGAGCGCGCCGGCGAGATGCAGCATCTGTGTGCCGAGCGCAGCCACCAGCACTCGGCACGGCAGCAGTGGATCGATTTCCACCGCGGCCTCGGTGCTGATCGTGTCGCCGCGGAAAGACGCCTTGCCCTCGCGGACCAACGGCATGAGGACCGAGAGGTACTCGCGCATGTGTCGGACCGGCTTTTCGAAGGACAGCCCGAACATCCCCTCGATGACGAGTTGGTGAGAGAGACCGATACCCAGCACGAACCGCCCGCCGCTCGCCGCCTGCACAGTGAGCGCCTGCTGCGCCATGGTGAGCGGATGGCGACCGTAGGTCGGCACGACACCGGTGAGGAGACCGATACGCGGTACCTCACGTCCGATGATCGTGAGGACGCCCATGGCGTCGAGAGCGAAGATCTGCGGCAACGCATACGACGCGAATCCGTCGACCTCGGCCGCCCGGGCGTCGGCCACGACCGCATCGATGCTTCGACCTGCGGTGTCGCCTCCGAAGATGCCAATCTTCACGCTCGGAGGCTAGCTGTAGTGCGGCCGCGAGCCGCCGCGACTCTGACGGGCGCGACCGTGACGCTGGCGCGGGCCCGCCTAGGTGCCGGAGACGACGGCGGCCGCGAGCGGACCGCGTCCTTGTCGCTCGTTGCGACGAAGATCCGGAAATAGGGTGCGTGGCCCGTCACCAGGATCTCGCCGGTTTGCGGAGACCCGCGGAAGGCCGTCGCCCCCACTCCGGCAATTGCTTCGCTCTCCCTGTGCTCCAGGCTGATCTGACTGCCAGGCAAGAACGCGACCCATCCGTTGACGAAGCTGCTGTCGGGTAGGGTCCCCTCGAAGGTGCATTGCGACTTTGCACCTCCGGGACCCGTGACGATCTCCTGCTTGGTGACCTGCCAGCCGACGGACGTCATCGCCGCCGTCGTGACGGCGCACGGGTCCGCCGGAATCGCGCTGTCGGTCGTCGCGGTAACCGTGGTGCCGGCGCCGGCGCTGTTCGGGCTCCCCGAAGCAGACGGAGTCGTCGTGTCGGATCCCGCTTTCGGGGTGCTGCTCCCGCTCGAACACCCGAGTGGAACTGCAAAGGCCGCGATGCAGCACGCCGAGATGCTCATACGGCGAAGGAGGGTCGAGGGAATGCGGGACGAGGGAATGAGGGTCGAGGGAACGCGCGCCGATCGAGCCGAGCCAGGTGTGGACATGGCCCAGTATGTCAGTTCCTTGGCCGGGGTCCGTCGAAAGGTCACGAGGTTGTCGCTCCTCGCGCCCTGTCCTGCGCCGACGCCGGGTCAGTCGATGACCGAGAGGCGATCGCGACCTTCGGACTTGGCGCGGTACAGGGCGTCGTCGGCGCGTTTGATCACGGCCTCGTAGTCCTCGAACGGGTGTCGCACGGCAACACCGACGCTGGTGGTGACCTGTGGGTTGGGCGGATCGGGTAGTGCCACGGCCGAGCGGATTCGTTCCCCGACCGCGCACGATTCTGCAATGTTGACGCCGGACAGGAGCACGACGAATTCCTCGCCGCCGTAGCGTACGGCGATGTCCCCGGGACGCACCGACGTTGCGATGCACTTCCCGACGTGTTGCAGTACGCGATCGCCAACCGGGTGGCCGTGCGTATCGTTGACGTCCTTGAAGTGATCGATGTCGATCATGAGGGCGGTCACCGGCGCGAGAGCCGGGTCCCTGCGGTCGTCGATCGCGGACAGCCGGCGGGCCGCGTCGGGAAGATAGAGCCGGTTGTGCAGACCGGTGAGGGGATCGCGAATCGCCCGTTCATACCAAGCGGCCCGATCGAGGTCGGTGACGCGGCGCAGAACCTCGCGCTCCAAGCCGACCCCGACGAGACCGGCGATCCGGTCCACGATCGCGCGCGTCGGCTGGTCGAGGTCGGCGAGGTGATCGAAGTGGAGGGTCGCTACTCCAGCGAGATTTCCCGTTGCCGAGTGGATGGGCACTACGAGCTGCGACCGTGATGACCGCGTGTCACCCGAAAGCGCGGCGACGATCTCGGCTGGGGCGACGTCGGGGTGTCCGGCGAACCCGTCGTCCGCCTCGAAGTGCAGCATGCCCGGCCCGGCCCTGGCCCACAGGTCCAAGCTCCTCGCTTCGAGGTACTCGGTGGCAAGCTCGGCTAGACGCGTCGCGACCGTGGAGAACTGCAGCTCGCCGAGCAGGAGATCGTCGACCTCGTGGATGGTTCCGTTGGCAGCCAGGAGAAACGCCAAACCGGGATCGTCGCGGGCGAGGAGGTAGATGCCGCACTCCAGTTGGCTCAGCCGGTCCATGATGGGGGCGACCAGGTGCTCGGGTATCACCTGACCATGCTGCGGCGCGATCCGGCGAACAGGAAGGTTGCTCAGTTGCGCGAGCGCGTGCGCGAGGACCTCACCACTCGGCATGTAGTGCTCGTGGAACTCGCGGATGCGCGTCGAAGTACGACATCGACGTGGCAAACAGCGACAGGTCGGGGGTGAAGCCTCCGAAGAGATCGCGACGAAAAGAGCGTGCCCGTACTCTCGTCGAAGGTGCAGAACGAACCGGCGAAGTGCGCGTACGGCGTGAACACGAAGCGGAGCGTTCGGTCCGCGAGCTCGAGCTGCCAGTCGTGCTCTTCGATACGCCAGAAGGGCAACCCGAAACTGGCGTGGCGGATCAAGGCCTCGTCCCGCCAGTGCGTCACGATCGCGGCATCGGGATGTAGTCCGCGCGTCGCTCAACGCCGGCACCGCGGCGAGGATGTCCGGGTCGGAGTGCGAACAGATGAGCCATCGGACGTTCTCCACGCCGACCACGTCGTCGATCTTGCGGATCGTGTCGTCGGCGATGAGCGCAGAGCCCGGATCTATGAGTACCGATTGATCGCCCTGTTCCACCAGGTACACGTGACACTGGAACTGGTCGTCGGGCAAGAGCGTACCGACCCACCAGACCCGCGGCGCCAACTCCACTGCCCGAGACAGATCGACAACCCCGAGGCCAGCCATCACGCATCGGATCGGTAAGTCGGCCCGGACGAAAGAGGGACTTTTGGCCCGAGTCACTCCACCGATGCGCCTCGGCTCGCGGCCCAGCGCAGCGGTGACGGTGCAGCCGCTATCGGCCCGAAGGCATACTCGTCAGGCGACGGAGTCGGTGGTCGGGCGTGAACACACGGCGTTGAATGCCGAGCGCGACGACCGTGGTCGTCGTCGCGACCGACCCGAGGACCAGGTACATGACCGACGCCTGCACGAGTACGGCATCGAGGGGTTTCACGCCTGCGAGAATGAGCCCGGTCATCGCACCCGGAAGTACGACCAAGCCGACGGCTTTGGTCGTTTCGATCTGAGGGATCAACGCGGTGCGCAATGCGGCGCGTACGTAGGGTTGAGCAGCGACGCGCGCAGGTTGACCGAGAGCCAGGCGCGCCTCCACTTCGTCGCGTTTGTCGCGCAGCTCCTCGACGAGACGTCTCCCGACGAGGACGGTCGCGGCGAGAGAGTTGCCGACCATGAGCCCGGCGAGTGGGATCAGCGTGCGAACGTCGAGGTCGAATACTCCGAGCCCGAAGAGCACACCGAGTGTGAGAATCGCAGAGCATCCGAACGCAAGGAGCGCGAGTTGGAGAAGTCCCGGTACCTCGGGCGCGCGCGGAACGGACGGTGACCGACGCGATGGCGATCATCACGAGCACCCACAGCCAGGCCCAGAGGATCGACACACCGGGACGAAGCAAGACCTGGAGCAGGAGACCGATTGCGACCAGCTGGCCGGCCGCACGAGTGGCGGCCCACGCGATGCTGCGTTCCAGCCCGAGCCGCTTCCACAGTGACAGCACGATCGCGACCAAGACGAGCAGCATCGACAGCGCGAGGCCCGACCAACCGATGCTTGTCATTGCGACCGCCTTTCGTGTTTTCCGACGCCCGGTCCGCTCATCGCGACCCACCCGCGAGGAACGAACGCACCGATGCCGACGCGTCGACGAGGCCGACAACGCTCGACTCGTGCGCGATGTGTCCCTCGAGCACGACCAGGACGTGATCTGCGATGCGGCGCATCTGATCGAGATCGTGGGTCACCCACATGATCGCGACTCCGCTCGCCGACAGTGAACGGCCGAGTTCTTCGAGGTCGAGGCGTTGGGCGGGATCGACGGATGAGGTGACTTCGTCCATCAACACGACCTCCGGACCGGTGGCCAACGTCCGAGCCAGACACACTCGCTGCGCCTCACCACCCGACAGCTCGGTCGCGATCCGGTCGAGGAAATCGGCGTTCAAGCCCACCCGCTCCAGCGTCAGCGCCGCGTCCGCATCGGTGATCGACGGCTCGGCGATCCGGAGGTTGTCGCGCACGGTCGAAGGAAACGGCGTCGGACGCTGGAACACCATCCCGACCCGACGGCGCAGGTGCAACGGGTCCACGCGCGCCACGTCGTCTCCGCGGAACAGCACCCGCCCGGCGGTCGGCACCTCGAGCCGATTGCAGCAGCGCAACAGCGTCGACTTCCCGGAGCCCGACGGACCGACCACGACCGTCACACCGTCGCAGGGCACCGCGCCGCACACGTCGGCGAGCCGTCGCCGACCATCGTCGGCGACCGTCACATGATCGAAGACGAACAGACTCGCACGATGGTCGATCACCGCATCATCGCAGCCGCGACCGCGTGCCGCCCAAGCGGCCACAGATCGCCGATGAGGTTCTCCGCGTCGATCGGTCGATAATGCAGACTTCGGACCGAGGTGAGGAGCGGGCGATGACAGAGGTGGTGGCGAGCTTCTCGATGTCGCTCGACGGCTTCGTCGCCGATCCGACCGACGCCGTAGGGCCGTTGTTCGATTGGTACGGCAACGGCGATGTGGAGGTCGATTGGCCGGGCAATGACATGGTCTCGCGCACGACTGCCGCGAGCGCGGCGTACCTCCACGAAACCATCGCCGGCGCGGGCGCGCTCGTCGTGGGGCGACGCCTGTTCGACCACACGGGCGGTTGGGCGGGAAGCCATCCTCTCGGCGTGCCGGTCTTCGTCGTCGGTCACGGCGTTCCGACCGGTTGGCCTCGGGCCGACGCGCCCTTCACCTTCGTGACCGACGGCGTGGAGAGCGCGGTTGCCCGGGCGAAGCTGGTTGCCGCCGACAAGGTCGTGGGTGTCGCCGGGCCGAACATCGCCCAGCAGTGTCTGAACGCCGGCATCCTCGACGAGATACGCGTCGAGTTGGTCCCCGTGCTGCTCGGCCGAGGCATCAGGTTCTTCGACCACGTCGAGCAACGGCCGGTCATGCTCGAAGACCCGACCATCATCGCGGGACGTCGGGTTACGCACTTGCGCTACCGCATCCCGCACCCGTAGACCCCGCACCCATAGGCGTCGTGTCCACGGGGAAGCAACGGCGGCTCGATGAAGGAGAGCTCCGTCCCGGCGACGTGCTCGTCGGACACTCGGGCGGTGGCATGGAGATCACCCGAGCGGCTGATGCCGCGCCGGAGCTCGTCAGCCACATGATCTACCTCGCGGGCGCGTTGCCACTGGAAGGCCGCCTCATGCAAGAAGCGCTGGTCTACCGCGACGACGGATCAACGCATGACGACTATGACGTGACCGGGATGCTGAAGCACCTGCGGATCAACGACGACGGCTCGATGGCGTTTGCCGATCTCGAAGGCGCGTGGCAGCTCTTCTACAACGACTGCGACGAAGCGACGGCGCGCTGGGCGTTCGATCAGCTCACGCCCGAGACGGCGGGCGACACGGCGACGACACCCATCTCCGTGCCGCGGTTCTGGGAAGCCGAGCTCCCGCGCAGCTTCATTGTGTGCCTGCAGGACCGGGCACAGCCACGGTGGCTCGCCGATGTCACCGCGCGTCGCCTGGGCGTGGAACCGCTGACGATCGACGCGTCGCATTCACCGTTCCTGAGCCGTCCCGAGGAACTCGCGCGACTGCTCGTCCACGCAACCGCCTTGGAACCGATCGGGCCCCTGAAGCCGAACGGTTGATCGCGGGCCCGAAACCGCCGCCGTCGTGCAGGTTGGCTTGGAGCGGACGACGGGATTCGAACCCGCGACCCCAACCTTGGCAAGGTTGTGCTCTACCAGCTGAGCCACGTCCGCGTAGGCCCGACAGTATACAAGCCGCTCCCGCGTCCGGCGTAGACGACATCTCGTGGATTGCCCAGGCGGGTTGCCGCAATCCGCGCTCGACCCGAGGCGACCTCAGGGTGCATCATGAGCTGGCACGAGCTCTGCTGCAGCTCGGGCCACGTTGCCGAAGGAGAAAACGCGTGACCAATGATGTCGAGGTTCCCGTGTCTCAGGCGCTCGATGGCGATCGACCGGACGAGCAACCGACCGCCGAGGCGGCGCTGCGAGTAACCCTCGTGAAGTCGGTCGTGCTCGCGGTGCCGCTTTCGATCGCGGTCTTCGTCGGACTGGTGGCGCTGGCCGTCCGCAACCAGCAGCCCGATTGGAACGCGTACCTCGCCATGGCCGCCGGGATCGGAGTCGTCGCGGGCGTCTTCTTCGGTTTGCTGATCGGCTTCACGCTCTCGAGCCACAACTTCCAATGAGCGACGGAAACCGTTGATCGACCCAGCTTTTACGCAACCTTGACGTTCAGCGTCCCGCACGTGGGGCTCGCGGCGAGCGAGAATCGTGGTCAGGGAAAAGGCGAGCCGGACCAGAGTTCTCCGGTGACGTTCACCCGTTGACGATGCCCTCGGCAGCAGGCTCGCCGAGGGCGTCGTCGCGCTCGTGTCGGACCTCGTCGCCAGGCCACCTGCGCCGGAACGCGTTCGATGCCTCCGGAGCGTCCCTCTAGGCTGATCCCCGGGTGCGCGTGAGGTGCCGGGCCGGCGCCGCGTCGCGGCTCCGGGGGTGCGGATGACGACGGCAGGATTCATCGGTCTCGCCAGCAGGGGCGCCGGCATGGCTCCGCGGATCATCGAGCGAGGCGTGCCGAACACGCTCAGGGCCCCGTCGCACGACCTCGCCGCGAAGGACACCGGATGAGCCGCAGTCCTGACTCGGCACGGCCGAGTGTCGACACTCGCACGCGTCCCGTTGGAGTGTCCGATCCCGTCGATGCAGCAACTTTTTGGGGCGGTGAGTGGCGTGCAGCGATGGCACGCAACGGTGAGCGTGCCGCCGCCGACGCGAAGCGCCTCGGCCTGGCACCGATTGTGATTGCGGTCGACGGCGAGGTGTGGACGCTACAGCCCGCCGACCGGATCCTTGAGCTGGTTCCGGGACGCAACCCGGCGACGCAGCAGGTCGCGCTCGATCGAGACGCGTTCGCCGACCTCGTGCACGAGCGCCGAACCGCCCTTGGTCTCGTGGTCGGTGGGCGGGTCGAAGGCGATGCGGAGTCGTGCGCCGCGTTCTGCGCGTGGGATCCCGTGCTTCGCTGCGCGCTCGACGGCCGCGGCGTGTACAGGCCCGGAGACGTCCCGGTGCGTGCGCTCGACGGCTCACCGCTCGAACTCGACCAACGGTTTCGCCTCGGTGCTCGTGCTGCCGAGGCGGCACACTTCCTGGCTGAAGCAGGGTTCCTGCTCTTGGCGGGAGTCTTCAGCAGCGAGGAGATGGACGCTGTCGACGCCGATCTCGCGCGCGCAGTTGGCGCGGCCCGCCCCGACGATGGCGAGTCGTGGTGGGCGGCGACGGGACACGGTGAGCGCTATCCCTGCCGCATCCTCGACTTCGCCGGCAAGTCGCCGGCGCTGCGCGCCCTGCTGGAAGATTCCCGGTTCCTCGCGATCGGCGAGCTTCTCGGTGACGGTCACCGTCCGGGCGACCCCTTCGGCGAGCACTTCGCCGAGGTCACCGCGGAAGGTCTGGTGAAGCGGGTCGACTCGGTCGAGGGTCTGGCCTGCCTGCCGTGGCACAAGGACTGCGAGCGCGGCGGGCACTCGATGTTCTGCTCGGGACTCACCGTGGGGATTTGTCTCACACCGGTCGACGAGGCGCACGGAGGTCTCGACGTCGTCGCCGGCTCGCACCGGGCGAACATCGCGCGTGCGCAGGTCGACGCCGAGCTCGACCTCCCGTGTGTGACGCTCCGCGCCGGTCGCGGTGACGTGACGGTGCACATGTCCTGCGCGCTACATCGTTCCACCCACCCGGCACGCCTCGAGCGGCGCGTCGCTTACACGGGCTTCGCGCTGCCCCGCGGCCGGGCGACCGCCACGCCGACGACGCCCAACCCCGACTGCGCCGCGAACGCTCGGCCATTGGCGCGTCGAGCACACACGCTCGCCTCGAGTCCGAGATCGAGATCGGAAGGCCTTCACGGTGACGACGGCGTGATCAGGCTCTGCGAGCACGGCGGTTGCCTGGGGCGGCGCGGGGCGCGGGGTCGCGCGTATCGACGCGCACGCGGTGGGGGACGACAACTGAATACGGCTGAATACGGCCTGCTGAATGTGAACTGACGAATATGAGCTGAGAACGAACGTGGCCCGGCGTCAGACCACCCGTCCGCCTCTCCACAGCTGATAGGACCCACGACAAAGAACGAGATCGGTGCAGTCGGCAGACGATCAGACCGATTCCGGCAACGCCGTGTTCTTGAACCGCTCTCGTGCGTGTGCGCATTCACCGCTCTTTGTGCACATTTGCAGGTCTATGAGCGTGTTGACGCTCCTCCGGGCAGACGCTAAGACCGCGGTCGTCGGGTGCCTCGGGACGAGAGGCAATGCATGGGTTATCGCGGTCGGGCGTCGTATCTTCCTGTCGTCGCGGTTGTTGCGTTGTTGTCGAGCGGTTGCGCGTATGTCGCTCGGGCAAGCATCAACGGGAGTGGGGTGGCCGGCAACGGCGCGAGCTTCACCGGTGCGCTCAGTGGCGACGGACGCGAGGTGGTCTTCGCCTCGGCAGCGAGCGATCTCGTGAGCGGCGACACGAACGGCTCCAGTGACGTATTTGTGCGGGATCTGAAGTCGAACGTCACAGAACGCGTGAGCGTGGACTCGAGCGGGACTCAGGCCAACGGTGCGTCGGGCGGCGAAGACCGCCCGGCGGCGATCAGCCCGGACGGTCGCTTCGTCGCGTTCGTGTCGGACGCGACGAATCTCGTGCCGGGAGACACGAACGGCCGCAGCGACGTCTTCATCCGCGATCGGCAGACCGGCACGACCGAGCGGGTGAGCGTGGCGACCGGCGGAGACGAAGGGAATGACTCCAGCGGTGCCTCGGGCCCCGTCGCCGTGAGCTCGGACGGTCGGTTCGTCGCGTTCGCGTCGGACGCCGACAATCTCGTGTCAGGCGACACCAACGGGTCCAGCGACGTGTTCGTCCGCGACCGCCAGACGGACACGACCGAGCGGGTGAGCGTCGCGTCCGATGGGACCGAGGGCGACAGCTACGCGGATTCTCCTGCGATGAGCGCCGACGGCCGATACGTCGCCTTCGAGTCCGCGGCGTCGAATCTCGTTCCCGGAGACACGAACGCCAGCATGGACGTCTTCGTCCGCGACCGTCAGACGGGCACAACGACGCGTGTGGATACGGACGGCTCCGGTGGTCAGGCCAACGGTCAGAGTTCGGCCCCCGCGATCAGCGCGGACGGTCGTTACGTCGCGTTTTCGTCGGATGCGTCGAACCTGGTCCCCGGGGATACCAACTCCAAGACCGATGTGTTCGTGAAGGACACTCAGACCGGTGCGATCGTGCGCGCCAGCGTCTCGGGGACCGGTGGCCAAGGCAACGGCGCGAGCGACTCGGTCGCGATCGACGGCGCCGGCGACCGCGTGGCGTTCCGGTCGTTCTCGACGACGCTCGTGGCCGGCGACGGTGATCCGTCCAACGGTGAGATCTACGTACGCAACCTCGCCGCGGGCACGACGATTCTGGCATCCACGACGGAGTCGCTCACCCCGGTAACCCTGGGCGGCGTTCCCGGCGAGAACGCGATCAGCGCGGACGGCCGCTATGTTGCGTTCACTTCGGATGCTGCGGGCGTCATCGGAGTCGACGCGAACGGCACCGCGGATGTGTATGTGCGGGCGGTGCCGGTCCCGATGGTGTCGAACATCGTGCCGGCAGCGGTCGCGCCCGGTTCGTCCAACGTGCCCGTCACCATCTCGGGTTCGGGTTTCGTCGGGACCCCGAGCGTGTTCACGGTTCTCTCGCCGCCCGACGGAGTCACCTTTGCGAACGTGATCGTCGTCGACGACTCGACCATCACTGCGACTGTCACGATCGCGCCGTCCGCCGCGTCGGGTCCGCGCAATGTCTGGGTCGCCGATACCGGAACCGGCCCGGGCGTGAACAACGGCTCGATCGGGGTCTGCGCCGGATGCTTCGGTGTGCCGGCGACGCCGGTGAACACCGCTGCGCCGACGATCGGCGGAGTGGCTCGGGACGGTCAGACGTTGACGGTCTCCACCGGCTCGTGGACCGGAGCTCCGACGACCTTCACGTACGCGTGGAACCGTTGCTCGCCCTCGTGCGTGCCGATCGCGGGCGCGACGAGCAGCACGTTGGATCTGACGGTTGCCGATGTCGGTTCGACGATCACCGCGACGGTCGTCGCTTCGAACGGCGCAGGCGACAGTGCCCCGGCGACCAGTGCACCGACGAGCGTCGTCGTCGCGTCGATTCCGCAGGTCCAGACGATCGCAGCCGGCACTTCGGCGACCAACCTCCCGACAGAGAACGTGTGGGCGGGCGCGCAGAACCCGCCATACATCTGTTGTTGGGGGTCGCAGGGTCAGTACGTGACCTTCTCGTTCAGTGTGAACGCCGGGTCGACGAATCTGGCGCTGCGCTACAGCGCCGGCAACGGCGTGGCCCACCGCAAGATCGAGCTGGACGGTTCGGTCTGGGTAGCCGATCAAGCCTTCGCTGCGACTGCGGATTGGAATACGTGGACGACTTTGACGCTGAACCAGCCCGCGTTGGCTGCGGGCCCGCACACGCTCAAAGTGTGGTTCGACTCGGCGGCCGGCTCCGATCAATACATCAATCTGGACAACCTCACGGTCACTGAGGTCGTCGTCGCTCCACCACCGGCCGGGGTGGTCGTGTCGGCGGGTTACGCCGACAGCGCGATCGGTCTCACACCGTGGTCCGGTTCGCCCGGCACCATCTTCATCGGCGAGCCCGCGCAGTGCTGCTCTACTCACGGCCCGAACAACGGCGGCGTCGGCTACGACGCCGGCGCGATCGAGGTGTCCAACACCAGCGCGTCGTCGGTGACCGTCGACTCGGTGACCGTCGACTTCGGCGGCGGGTCGTCCCCATCGCACTTCGATCTCTGGGGTGGATCCACCACGCCGCACCTGCCCCAGACACTCGCCCCGGGTGCTCGTCTCGTGCTGACGATGACCTCGAGCTTCAACTTCGACACATCCGACCTGTTCGGTGAGGCATGCCACATCAACAGCGGCGTGGCGGGAGTCGTGCACGTGACCTTGAACGGTTCACTTACCGACTACCAGGACTCGCACCAGATCCTCAATAGCGATGGCGCTGACCTGGCGTCGTGCCCCGGAGACGTCTCCGAAGAAGTGCCCTTCACCGCTCTGGCGCCCGGCGCCCAGCCCGCGGCACTGCCGGTGAATGACATCACGCCTTCGGTCACCGGAGCAGGACCGGCGAGCGCACCGAGGTCGGCGGTCACGGGTCGGGTGCTCAGCGGCTTCGCCGGCGGGTGGAACGCCAGTCCGCCGCCGGCGCTCTCACTCCAGTGGACCCGGTGCGACACGAGCGGTGACAACTGCAACACGATCGCGGGAGCGACCGATCCCACGTACAGACCGACGTCGAACGACGTGGGGAGCACGCTCAGGCTGCAGGTCACCGCGTCCAACGCTTCGGGATCGGTCGCGGCATCCTCGGCGCCGACTTCGATAGTGCAGTCCGGACCCGCGGTCGCGCAGCTGGGTCATACCGTGACCGGCTTCACGTCCGCGTTCGTCTACGACACCACCGAACTGTCGTGGACCATGACCGCGACGGCATCCGGAACGACGAATGACTTCGCGTTCTTTGCCCGGGGAGCGGGCAACGATCAGGTCTTCACGCCGAAGATCTACGGCGTCGTCAACGGCCAGAAAGGCGCCTTGCTGGCTACCGGCGCGCCCGTGACGGTACCCAGGGGCACCG
This sequence comes from uncultured Actinomycetes bacterium, assembly GCA_963784845.1. Taxonomy (GTDB): domain Bacteria; phylum Actinomycetota; class Acidimicrobiia; order IMCC26256; family PALSA-610; genus PALSA-610. Next base: position 1,566,498 of record CAWASN010000007.1, read on the forward strand.
ATGGCATGTGGTACGTGTCCGCTCTCGGCGGCCTGCAACTCACCTCGGGCACGCAGTACGTCTTCGGTCTCGACCCATCCGGCTCGTTCAACGGCACCTACGTCGGGGGGGAACCGAACGGGGAGCCATCCTTCTTCGTCAACTACGCGCCGGCCTAGCGATACGCCGGCAGGAGAAGGGTTTCGGGAAACCCGCACCGTGATCGTGCCGCCGGCCGCCGGTGGCGGCCGAGCGGAACGCGTGCAGGCTTTCGTGCGCGAGACACGAGACCCTACGATCGGCGCACCACGACAGCGCGACGGCGCGACAGCGTGGACGGTCCGCCGAAGCGGGGCCCAGGGGTGGGAAACGCGTGGGAAACGAAGTTCGATTCGGGATCCTCGGTCCGCTGAGCGTGACCGTCGACGGATCACCGATCGTCGTCAGCGCGGCGCGCCAGCGGTCACTGCTCGCACGGCTCCTGTTGGACGCGAACCGTTCGATGCACCCCGACGTGCTGATCGACGCGATCTGGGGCCCGGTGATCCCGCAACATCCGGACGCGGCGTTGCAGATCATCGTGTCACGTCTCCGGTCGGCGCTCGGTCATAGCGCGAGCCGGTTGACGTCGGGACCGGCCGGCTACTGCATCGAGGCCAGCGACGACGAGGTTGATCACCTGCGCGCCCGGCGGACTTTCTCGCGTGCGCGCGAGTTGTGGGAACAGAACGATTTCGTCGGCGCGGCTGCGGCTGCGGAAACGGCGCTGAGCTGCTGGACCGGCGACGCGCTGGCGGACCTCGCCGACGCCCCCTTCTACGATGCCGCGTCGGCGGAGCTTCGCGAGCTGAGGCTTGCGGTGTACGAGCTGCGCAACCAGGCATACTTTCGGTGCGGTCGCCACGTCGAGATCATCGCCGACATCGCGCCTTGGATCAGATCGGAGCCGTGGCGTGAACGGCTGCGGTCACAACACATGCTCGCTCTGTACCGGACGGGGCGCCGCGTCGAGGCGCTGGCCGCCTTCGAGGACCTGCGCGGACGTCTCTACGACGATCTCGGTGTCGAACCCTCCAGCTCGGTGCTCGATCTCTATCTGCGCATGCGTGAACAGGATCCGACACTCGTCGCGCACCGGGCAGGCATCGTGGCCGCGCTCCCGTCGTGGACTGTATGCACGATGCCATTCGTCGGCCGAGGCCGGGAGGAGTCGCAGATCTTCGATCGTTTGCAGGAGGTGGCGGGCGGCGGGAGGCACATGATCCTCGTCGAGGGTGAGTCGGGGATCGGGAAGTCGCGGCTGGTCCTCGAGGCCGCGCGGCGCGCGCACGACGAGGTGATCGTGCTCCCGGTCGACGGCGCCGACGCGGTGCGACCGGGCTTGCAGGTGATCGCCGGTGCGCTCGCCGACGCGTCGTCGCACCTCGGCGACGCCGAGCTCAGGCTGTGTCTCGGCCGCTGGCCCGGTGACCTGGCCGAGATGGTGCCGTCCCTTCGCACCAGGCTGCCCGACCTTCCGCCCGCCCTGGCGGCGGACGACGAGTCGCGCACGGCGCGGCGGCGCGCCGCCGTGGTGTCGTGGATCAGTGGACTCTCGCACCGCGCTCCCGTGCTGTTGCTGATCGACGATCTGCACCGGGCCGGGCCGGCCCTGCTCGTGTTCCTCGGCGCGCTGCTCGCCGACACGGAGCCCAAGCGCGTACTGGTCCTTGCGACCGCGCGGTCGGCGGCCGACCGTTCCGCCCGGCTCGAACAGCTCGTGCGGCGGTTGGATGAAGAGGGCTTACTGGACCGCCTGGAGCTCACCGGGTTGACACTGAGCTCCGTCGACCGGCTGTTGAGCGACCTCGGTCGGCCCGACTCGTCGAGCAAAGCGGCCGAGCTCGTTCACCTCACCCACGGTCATCCACTCCTGCTGGGCGAGATGCTGCGCGACGCCGACGGCGCCCCGTCGCCGCCGACGGCAACTGACGTCACGGTCGGCATCCGTCATTTCGTGCTGCAACGCGTCGCCGCACTCGGTGATCCGGGTGCGCGGCTGCTGGGCATCGCCGCCGCTGTCGACGGAAATTTCGAGCTCGCCTTGTTGACCGAGCTCTCGCGCGGCACCGCCGGGTCCACGGAGACGCTCGTCGACCGGGCGATCGAGGCCGGTCTCGTGCACGTGACGGGCATCGGGTTGTTCGATTTCGTTCACGACCTCGCTCGCCGCGTCGTGGTGGAGTCCATCGATCCCGAAACGCGTGATCGTCTCCACCGCGACATCGCGACCGCGTTCGAACGCCGCGACGTGGCGCCCGCGCTGGTGGCCACGCAGTGGAACCGGGTGAGCGGACCCGATGCGGACGCGCGCACGATCGAATGGGCCGAGCGTGCGGGCGAGGCCGCTCTGCGAGACCTCGATCCCTACGCCGCCGCCGGCTGGTTCGCGCTCGCGGCGGAGCGCGCCGCCGACGAGCCGACTCGCGCGCATCTGCTCATCCGGCTCGCGGGGGCACAGTGCCAGGCCGGCGAGAGGGAGGGCGCCGACACGCTGCGTGCCGCGCTCGAGATCGCGCGCCGCCTCGACGACGGGAAGCTCTTGGTCGAGGCGGCTACCGTGTGGACGCCGATCTGGGAATCCATGCCGACGCTGACCCGCTCGGAGCGCGTCGACGTGCTGCGCGAAGGCGCGAAGCGCGTTCCTGCGGGTGCGGTGCGGGCGCAGTTGCTCGCGCGCCTCGCCACCGAGCTGTCGAACGCGTCCCAATGGTCCCGCGCCCGGGATCTGGCGGCCGAGGCTCTGGGCGAGGCACGCCGGGGTGGGAATCGCGCGGTGGTGCCCGAAGTGTGCATGAGGCACTTCCAGGTGACGGGTTCGCCCCACAGTCTGGAGGAACGCAGACGTTACATGCGCGACGTCGTCGAGATGACGGCCGACGGTCGCGATCCGATCCAGCGGTTCTTCGCGTTGGGCTTGGCCGCGTGCGCCGCGATCGAGGTCGCCGAGGTCGTCGAAGCCGACCGGCATCTCGACGACGCCTTCGCGATCGCCCGTGAGGCGGGAGTTCCCGCCCTTGTGTACAACGCCGAGTGCATGCGCGCATGGCGCACCGGTCTGGCCGGCGATCTGGACGAGGCGGAACGTCTGGCCTTCGCCGCAATCAAGTTCGGGCGCCGCAGTCGCATCGACTACGCCATGATCGGCCCGGGCCTGCAGCTGAGCGGGATGCGCTGGCAGCTCGGGAGGTTTGCCGAGCTGGTGCCACTCCTGCGGTTGACCGCCGCCGGCACCGACGACGTCGGTGTTTCGATCCTGTTGGCGCGCGCGCTCGCGTCGACGGACGAAACCCGCGCCGAGGCTTCCGAGGTCCTGGCGAAGGCCGCCGGCCACGAGTTCGACGACCTGCCGCTCGGACTGCACTGGGCCGGCAGCCTCGTCGCGGCCGCGGAGGCCGCGTGCATGCTCGGGAACGCGTCCGTCGCCAAGACGGTGCGCATCCTGCTCGAGCCGTTCGTCGAGCGAGTGGCCTTCAACGGCGTCTGGACGATCGCTCCGATCGCGTACGGCGCGGCGGTAGCCGCGGCCGCGGCGGGGGAATCCGCGTGCCACGACCTGTTCCGCGAGGCGCTCGGCGTGTGCGATCGGCTCCGGGCACCGATGTTGAAGGCGCGTACCGAGCTTGCCTGGAGTCAGGTACTCGACGCGGGTGACGGTCCGGGTCTCTTCGTCGAGCACCCCGTCGATCCCGGGGTCGGCTCAGCCGATGCCTTCTACCGTCGGGCCTCGGATGCCTTGGGGGCGTCGGTGGGCCGGCACTCGGAACGGTTGCGTCCGGCCGCGGGTCGGACCCGCGGCCGGGTGAGCAATCTGCCGGGAAGCTAGGCCTTTGCCTTCGGGTGCCAGTCGTTGACGATCTTGGGGATCGCCTTGTCGATCCGGGCCTTCAGCTTCACGGCGCGGGTCGCCGTGATCTTCTTCGCGGTGACGGCTGCGTCGACCTTCGAGTTCGCGGCCGACACGAGCGCATTGATGACCGTTTGCGGCAGCACGCCGTGCTCGGTCGCGATCGCCGCGATCGTCTTGCCGGCCAAGAGCTCTTTGCGGAGGTCTGCGGGCTTGATCCCGATGGTCTTGGCGGCGAGCACGCCCCCTTGGCGGCGAATGCGTCGGCGGAGGGCCTTGGCAGTGTGGCCGATCTTGGCGGTCGCCGGGGCGGACGCCGACGTCGGCGCGTTCGGTGCGGTGGTGGTCGAGGCCGCGCCGGCGACGGAGACGCCGGTGAAGCCGAGGACGGCTGCGACACTTGCGGTTGCGATGGTCTTGGTGAATCTCATGCACCGAGCATCGCCCAGGATTGTGATGGCAATGTGAAGCGGCCGTCAGTGGTGCGACAGGGGATCGCGCGCCACGTCGAGCACGCCCTTCAGGGGGATGCGGACCCTGCCGCGGGAGACCGCGTTGTCGGCGGTCGGGGTCGCGCTATCGTGGCGGGCTCACTCGGGCGCGTGGCTCAGTCTGGCAGAGCACCTGCATGACGCGGCAGGGGGTCGGGGGTTCGAATCCCTCCGCGCCCACCCGAGCGCCCCGCACCAGGGGTAGTCGTCGAGCACCGGTCCCGGGACTCCGGACCGGTGCTCGCTGGCACCGGGACGGTTCGCGCCGGTCGTACGCTGGCGACCGGAACGGAGTGATGCATGTTCAGCGACGGTTCGATCCACCAACTGCCCGACGTCGATCCCCAAGAGACCAGCGAGTGGCTGGAGTCGCTCGACGGGGTGATCGGCGTCAAGGGCAAAGCCCGCGCCCACTACCTGCTCGCGCGACTCATGGAGCGTGCTCGAGAACAGGGCTCGTTCGTCCCCGCGATGGTGACGACCGACTACATCAACTCGATCCCCGCCGAGCAGGAGCCGTGGTTCCCGGGCAACGAGGACATCGAGCGTCGGATCCGCGCCTTCGTACGGTGGAACGCGGTCGCGATGGTCGACCGCGCGAATCACCGGTTCGAGGGTCTGGGCGGTCATCTCTCGACCTACGCCTCGGCCGCGTCGCTCTACGAGGTCGGCTTCAACCACTTCTTCCGAGGAAAGGGAGACGGCGGATTCGGCGACCAGATCTACTTCCAAGGTCACGCCGCGCCCGGCGTGTACGCGCGTGGCTTTCTCGAGGGACGCCTGACCGAGGACCAGCTCGACCACTTCCGCCGGGAGACCTCGGGACGCGGCCTGCCGTCGTACCCCCACCCGCGGCGCCTGCCGACGTTCTGGGAATACCCGACCGTGTCGATGGGGCTCGGTCCGCTCAACGCGGTGTACCAGGCGCGATTCAACCGTTACCTCTACAACCGCAAGATCGTCGACACGTCGAATGCGCGTGTGTGGTGTTTCGTCGGCGATGGTGAGCTCGACGAGCCCGAAGCGACTGCCGCGCTCGATCTCGCTGCGCGCGAACGACTCGACAACCTGATCTTCGTCGTCAACTGCAACCTGCAACGGCTCGACGGCCCCGTGCGCGGCGACGGCAAGGTGATCCAGGAGTTCGAGTCGACGTTCCGGGGCATGGGTTGGAACGTGCTCAAGGTCGTCTGGGGCCGACAGTGGGACGAGCTGCTCGCGCGTGACGTCGACGGTGTCCTCGTCAACAAGATGAACTCCACCGTCGACGGTGAGTTCCAGAAGTATGTCGTGGAATCGGGCGCGTACATCCGTGAGCACTTCTTCGGAGGTGATCCTCGTCTGCGCAAGATGGCCGAGCATCTCACCGACGAGGAGTTGCGGCGGCTCCCGCGCGGCGGCCACGACTACCGCAAGATCTACGCCGCGTACAAGACGGCGGTCGAGCACGAGGGCACCCCGACCGTGATCCTTGCCAAGACAGTGAAGGGATGGACGCTCGGTCCCGACTTCGAGGCGCGGAACGCGACCCACCAGATCAAGAAGATGTCGCCGGAACAGCTCAAGACGTTGCGTGATCGCCTCTACCTCGAAATTCCCGACCAGGACCTCGAGTCGGGCATGGCGCCCTACTTCCATCCGGGATACAGATCACCCGAGTACGAGTACATGATCGAACGCCGCCGCGCGCTCGACGGGTTCTTGCCCGACCGCGTCGAGCGATCCAAGACCGTCGTCTTCCCTCGTGACGGGATCATCGATCAGCTCACCGCGGGCACGGGCGAGAAGGTGCCCGCGTCGACGACGATGGCGTTCGCCGCGGCTCTTGCGGGTGCTGTTGAAGGAACCTGAGATCGGGCCGCGCGTGGTGCCGATCATCCCCGATGAAGCGCGTACGTTCGGCCTCGACGCGTTGTTCGCGGAGTTCAAGATCTACGCGCCGTTCGGTCAGCAGTACGAGCCGGTCGACGCGGGGCTCATGCTGTCGTACCGAGAAGCTTCGGACGGGCAACTTCTCGAAGAGGGCATCACCGAAGCCGGCGCGATGGCGTCGTTCACCGCCGCGTCGACGGCCTACGCGTCGTGGGGTCAACCGATGATTCCCTTCTACATCTTCTATTCGATGTTCGGCTTCCAGCGCGTCGGCGACATGATCTGGTCGCTCGGCGATCAGCGCGGTCGCGGCTTCCTGCTGGGTGCGACGGCCGGTCGTACCACGCTGTCCGGCGAGGGACTCCAGCACTGCGACGGACAATCACAGATGTACGCGCTCGCGTACCCCAACTGCCGCGCGTACGACCCCGCATTCGCGTACGAGATGGGCGTGCTCGTCCGCGACGGCATCCGCCGCATGTACGGGCCCGAACCCGAGGACTGTTTCTATTACCTAACGCTCTACAACGAGAACTATGTGCAGCCGCCGATGCCCGAAGGGGTCGAGGACGGCATCGTGCGCGGCATGTACCTGCTGAAGCCGGCGGCGGGGGAGTACACGCACCGGGCCCGGATCCTTGCCAGCGGCCCGATGGTGCTGGCGGCGCTCGAAGCGCAGACGATGCTCGCCGAGCACTTCGACGTGGGTGCCGACGTATGGAGCGTCCCTGGTTGGAAGCAGCTCCGCGACGACGCGTACGAGTGTGAGCGGTGGAACCGGCTCCACCCGCAGGAGCCTCCCCGCACGCCTTATGTCACCGAGGCGTTGGCGGAGTCGGAAGGCCCCGTCGTGGCGGTGTCCGACTGGGTCAGGGGGGTGCCGGACTCGGTCGCCCGGTTCGTGCCCCAGCCGTACATCGTCCTCGGCACCGACGGCTACGGCTTCTCCGACGTCCGGACGGCCCTCCGCCGTCATTTCGAGGTCGACGCCGCCCATGTCGTGGTCGGCGTGCTCGACGGGCTGGCCCAGTTGGGGGATCTCAAGTCGGAGACCGTGAGCGAAGCGATCGAGCGTTTTTCCATCGACGCCGAGGCACCTGATCCCCGCACCGCCTGAGGGCTCCCGACGCCCGACCGGGCGTGGACGAACCGCTTACGGGCTGTCGAGCTTGTGGTCGGGATCCCAGTCGTCGACTTCGTCGTCGAAGTCGTCGTCCTCGTCGCTGTCCACGTCGTCGCTTCCAGCGCCGTCGCTCAGATCGGCGAGGGTGCCGGAACCTTCCCGGAACAGCCCATCGTCGTACCCCTGCTTGAGCTTGCGCGCTTCACGGAAGCGGCGTGCTCGTCCTTTTCTGGGCACGTCGTCACCTGCCTCGAAGTCGTAAACGCCATTATGCCGTACCGCCGCGCTCCGGGTCGCGCTGGGCGCGAAAGGGCTGGTGGCCCCAGCGGTCGAGATGGACGACGTTGGCGACGGGCGGCGTCGGTGGGCCCGGAACCGGTCCCGTACCGCTCCCACGGGGCCACCCGAGGGCGACGACCGAAACCGGCGTGACCTGGCGCGGGAGCCCGAGCGTGCGGCGCGCCTCCCAGACCGACCACAGCGGGAGCGTCGTCGCCGAGGCGCCGAGCCCGCGCGCCTGCGCCGCGAGGAGCAAGTTCTGGACCGCCGGGAACGCCGCGCCGTAGAACGCGGCCGCGCCGATCGCCGGGAAGAGCGGCCGGCGGCCCCGCAGGCACGCGACCGCCAGCACCGGGACGTCCTCGAAGTGATCCGATTCCCATTGCCGGTCCTCGAGCAACGTGTCCTCGCTCCACCGGCTGCGCAGGATGCGCTTGTACACCGACCAACCCTGGCGGTAGGTGCGGGCGAGCTGGTGGCGCACGTCGGGATCGCGTACCACGACGAATTCGCAACGCTGCGGTCGACTCGTGGGCGCGTGGACTGCGAGGTCGAGGAGGGTCAGCACGGTGTTGTCGTCGATGGGGTCGCTACGCAGGCGCCGGTGCGCGGCCTGGGCCCGCATGAGATCGGCGACCGCCTCGAACGGCGGGTCGGGTGTGGTCACCGAGCGAGGCTTGCACCGCTCGACAGCTTGCGCCAAAGCGCGCTGTAGCTGCGGTACTCCAACGCGTCGTTCACGTATCCGGCCCGGCGCAACTCGGCATGCAGCCGAGGCAGGTGCGCCATGGGGACGCCGGCGTCGACGTGATGCGCGAGGTGCCAGCCGATGTGGAACGGGACGATGAAGAATCGTGCGATCGGCGACTGCTTCACCGAGTGGGTGGTGAGGCGCCGATCCTTGGATCGCTGCATGCCCCCGTGCTCGGCGATCGAGCGCAACCGGTTGATCACACGCCAGCCGGTGAGATACGGCGCCAGCCAGAGGACGAAGTACACCCAGGGGTGGTGCAACGCGACACCGACCGCGATGAGCACGAGCTGGCAGGCAACGATCTTGCGTGCCTGGGACGCGGCGGCGGCGTTCTGGGAGCGCACGGCGCCCAGGAGTCCCTTGAACAGCTTCAAGCCGGTGCGCCCGGTCGCGTCGCGGACGAGCTTGCGGCGCATCGAGTCGCGAGAGATCGGGTAGCCGCGGTAGAGGGGAATGTCGGGTTCGTCGGGACCGAACTCCTCGCGGTGGTGGGCCATGTGTCCACGCCGGTACGCGTCGATCGGCGTGAACGACGGGAACCCCAGCAGCCAGCGCCCGACGAAGTCGTTCACCTTGCGGTTGCGGAACAGCATCCGGTGGGCGGCTTCGTGCATCAGGGCCGCGAACTGTGCGTGTGCGCGAGCCATCAGGATGAACGCGGCGACCCAGACGAACGGGTTGTCGAGCCGCACCGCGAGCACGACGATCGCGACCGTCTGCGCGTACACGGCCACGACGCCGAGCGCGTTCCGGGTGTTCGGGATCCGGCGCAGCTGGTCGCGGAACTCGGCCGTCGGGCGGCCCGAGGCCGTGATCCGATCCGTGGGGCGTACCGCCTCGAGCAGGCTCGGTTCCGGGATCATCGTGCTGGTCACGCACGCCATATTACACTCGCTTCACAGATGAAGCGATCTCGTAATAGGCGATCTCGCAAGGTGGGAGCCTGATGTCGTCGATGACCGAGGCCGGGACGGATGCACTGCTGGCGCGCCCACTGCCCGCCCGGTCGCTGATCGCGAGCTTGTTGCTGCGCACCCGTCCGCCCCGGATGCGGGGGTCGCGTCTCGTCCAGTGGTGCGGCCTCTTCGGAGTCGCCGAGGGCACAGCACGGGTGGCGTTGAGCCGGATGGTCGAGCGGGGTGAGCTGCGGTCGAACGAAGGTGTCTACGAGTTGGCGGGGCGGGTGCAGAGCCGGCGCGGCGCGCAGGATTGGAGTCTCGCCCCTGTGCTTGCGGACTGGCACGGGACCTGGCGGATCGCGATGGTGGCGCCGGGAGCACGGGATGCGACGGACCGCACGGCACTGCGCGACAGCATGCGGCAGGTGCGCTGTGCGGAGTTGCGTGAAGGGGTCTGGGCGCGTCCCGACAATCTTCCTCGGGAGTCGGCACCGCCGGAATCCTGGCGGGTCGTCGATGCCCAATGCGCGTGGTGGTCCGGACGGCCCGACGCGGACGACGCCGCGCTCGCTGCGGCGCTCTTCGACGCGCGCCCGGTGGTCGCGCCGGGCCCGGTACCTCGCGCAACACCTCACGCTCTCTACGGGCGCGCTCGCCGGGGCGGGCGAGAGCGCGCTGGCCGACGGCTTCGTGGCCGGTGCGGCCGCGGTCGCGCACATCCGGTCGGACCCGATGTTGCCGGCCGAGCTCGCGGCCGACGCGCTCTCGGGTGTGGCGCTTCGCCGTGCCTACTTCACCTACGAGGATGCGTTCTCGGAGGCGTTGCACGCCTGGTTCTCGCGGCGATGAGCGTTAGGGTTCGGTCGTGACCACGAACAGTTCTGCGGGCAACGGTTCCGCCGGTCTACTCGACGAAGCCCGGCGGTTGTTGCCCGACCTCGTCGAGTTGCGGCGGCGCATCCATCGCAGCCCGGAGCTCGGCCTGATCCTGCCGAAGACCCAGGCCGCGGTACTCGACGCGATCGAGGGGCTCGGTCTGGGTGTGCGCACCGGTGTGTCGGTGTCGTCGGTCGTCGCCGACCTCGAGGTGGGCGACGGGCCGGTCGTGTTGTTGCGCGGCGACATGGACGCGTTGCCGATGCCCGAGAACACCGGGCTCGACTTCGCGAGCGAAGTCGACGGCTGCATGCACGCGTGCGGCCACGACGCGCACACCGCGATGCTGGTAGGTGCCGCGCGTTTGCTCCACGCCCGTCGCGCCGACCTCCCCGGGAGGGTGCGCTTCATGTTCCAGCCCGGTGAGGAGGGTCATCACGGCGCTCGGCACATGATCGACGAAGGCGTTCTCGACGGTGACGAGCCGGTCGATGCCGCGTTCGCTCTCCACGTCTCGCCGAATCTGCCCTCGGGATCGATCTGGACCCGCGGTGGACCGCTCATGGCGTCGGCGGACGTGCTCGAGATCAAGGTGACCGGCAAGGGCGGCCACGCCTCGACGCCCTACCTCGCGAACGACCCGATGCCGATCGCGGCCGAGATCGTGCAGGGGTTGCAGGTCATGGTGACGCGGCGGGTCAACACCTTCGACCCGGTCGTCGTCACGATCACCAAGATCCGCGCGGGAACGACCGACAATGTGATCCCGGAGAGCGTCGACATGCTGGGGACGTTGCGGGCGGTGTCGGAGAGCAGCAGGTCGCTCGCGATCGATGCAATGGAGCAGCTCGTCGCGGGGATCGCGAGCGCCTACGGCATGCGGGCCGATCTCACCGTGCACCCGGGGTATCCCGTGACGATCAACGACGACGCCAGTGCCGCGTTCGCCGGCGAGGTCGCGATGTCGCTGCTCGGCCCCGAACGGACCGGAAGGATGCCCGCCCCGGTGATGGGCGCCGAGGACTTCTCCTATGTATTGCAGCAGCGGCCGGGCGCGATGGCATTCCTCGGGGTGTGCCCACCGGGCGAGCATCCGGCGCGCGCCCACGCCTGCCACTCGAACCGTATGACCCTCGACGAGGACGCGATGAGCGTCGGCGCGGCGATGTACGCCTCGCTCGCGATCGAGTACCTCGCTCACGCCGGTCGCGGTCCACGCCGCGCGCTAGCCTCGTCACTTCCCGAGGGCGGTTAGCTCAGCCGGTTAGAGCGCATCCTTCACACGGATGAGGTCGGAGGTTCGAGTCCTCTACCGCCCACACGTTGCCCGCCCGCACGTTGGCAGAATTCCATCGCGGTGGCCTCACGGTCAGTCGCCGACGTAGGGCCGCTTTGCGCGCCGCGCGGCGTCGATGGCACGGGCTAGTTCGACGTTGCCGAGCCATCGATGGAGTGTCGGCTGGTCGAACGGCTCCCACAGTTCGGGCGGCCGTCGGTCGTTGTCGAGGAACCGTTCCACCGTCACGCGGATGCCTGCTTCCAGCCCGCCTTGAATGCTGATGCCTGCCGCTTGACAGAACTGCGCGAACTCGTCGGCGATGTCGTCGGCGATCCGGACAGTCCACTTCCGCATCTGACGACAGTAGCCGTCACCTGCCATTTCTCCGATGCCGCACGCTTTGGTGGGGCGCGGCATCGGGGGGTGTTCGAATAGCCGCCTTGTGTTCGGTCCACCACCCGTGGCGGCGCCGAGGCGGGTGATTCGTAGGGATTCGGCTTGAATTCGTTTGGATTCGTTCCCGAGGACGCTTGACGGCAGGTGCCGTCACCGTAGAGTGTCGAGCGTTGTTCGGCAGCGGCGACCGCGGAGGTGTTGTTGCTTCCTCGTATTGAGGGCCCGGCGCGGCGGGTCGTGGTCGCGGGCCGTCCGGGCGCAGGCAAGGGAACCCAAGGTGCGCGCTTGGCTCGCCGCCTTGGAGTGCAGCACTTGTCGACCGGTGATCTGTTACGAGACGAGATCGCGATCGGGTCTCCGCTGGGGAGCGCCGTAGAACGTCTCGTCGCGGCCGGGCGGCTGGTGCCGACAGGGCTGATACTCGCGATCGTCGAGTGCAACCTCGTCGCGGGCGGTTACGTGCTCGACGGCTTTCCCCGAACCCTCGAACAGGCCGAAGTGCTGTTCAACCGAGAAGGACTCGCGCCGACCCTCGCGATCGAGATCGTCGTCCCCGCTCATACGGCGCTGGCACGCCTGGTCGCTCGGGGTCGACGCGACGATGAGCTGTCCGTGGCTGACAAGAGACTCGCAATCTACGAGACCGAGACGGCACCTGCGCTCGACTGGCTCGACCGCCGTGGGATCCTCGTGCGTGTCGACGGTAACGATTCGCCCGACGCCGTAGAACAGCACGTGTTGCAAGCGCTCGTGCGCGCGGTGTCCACCGCGTGACGGGTCATCAGGATCGAGCCCGCGGATTGTTCCACTCGTGCGGGACAGCTCGGCGCGCCTCGTCGCCGACAGCGACGCGTACGAGTAGGGAAGCAACGAATGCCCTCCGACCAGAATCCCGAGATCGGACGATCTCCGTCACCGAAGTCTTCGCTCGGAGCAGACGAGTTGGGGATCGGATTCGCGTGGGTGATCGTGGAGCTCGCCCCCGACGGGATACTCGTCAGCGACGACGACGGCCGCATCATGATGGCGAATCGTCAAGTCGAAGAGCTTTTCGGTTACAACCGCGACGTCCTTCTCGGTGCTCGGGTTGAAAGCCTGCTCCCTACCCGCTTGCGTCGGGCCCACGAGGCGCACCGTGCGAACTACGTCGCCGCGCCCGCGCTGCGTCCGATGGGCGCGGGCCTGGAGTTGTTCGGTCGTCGCGCGGACGGTTCGGAATTTCCGATCGAGATCAGCTTGAGCCCCGTCGCCACCGACCACGGCATCGCGACCGTCGTCATCATCAGAGACGTTGCGGAGAAACGCGCCCTGGAACACGCGGCCCGATCGGCTTCGGCGCACGACCGCAACGTCCGCGTCGCCGCAGACCTCCACGACCGTGTCGTCGGCCACATCTTCGGATGCGGCCTGACGCTTGCCAGCGTTCTCGGCCGCAACCAACTCGACGACCGCATCGCCCTGGAACTCCACGGCGTGATCGACGAGCTCGACACCGCGGTTCGAGAGATCCGCAACACCGTCTTCGCTCGGCTCGAACGCGGCCCGGATACACCGCAGGCGGACTGACAACGACGCACGAGCCGCGCCATGGCTGCCGCCGTGCGCTCCACCCGTGTCGGGTGCGACACTGACGCGATGGGCGACACTGACGCGACGCGTGACCTCGGTGCCGACGCGCAACGGCGGGCGTGGACGATCGGGGACTATCCGGTCATCGCTCGCCACCTCTTGGCGATCAGTGTGGAGACCGTGGAAGCCGCCGGGGTTCGTGCCGGCGATCGGGTGCTCGATGTCGGTGTCGGCAACGGCAACGCGGCGATCGAAGCGGCCCGGCGCGGAGCGAAGGTGACGGGTATCGACCTCACCCCAGCGCAGATCGAGCGGGCCGAGGCCCGTTGCGCCCGGGAAGGCGTGACTGTCGATCTTCGCGTCGGGAACGCCGAGTTCCTCGAGGTGCCCGATGCGAGTTTCGACGTTGTGCTCAGCGTGATGGGAGTGATCTTTGCGCCCGGCCATGCGCGGGCGGTGGCCGAGATGGCTCGGGTGTGCCGCCCGGGTGGAACTGTGGCCATCACGACCTGGGCGGCGGGCGGATGGTCTGGCCGCTGGCGGGCACGCGCCGCTGCTTTCCTACCGGCGCCGGCAGCGGGCAACCCCGCGCCCGACGAGTGGGGCGACGCCGACGAGGTCGTGCAACGCTTCGCGACAGCCGGCTTGGCGGCGTCGGTCGAGCAGCGCTCGTTCGCGTTCCGGTTCGCTTCCGAAAGCGACGCGCTGGACACCTTCGTCAGTGCCGCAGGGCCGTACGTGCACTTCATGGAGACCGCCTCCAGCCTCGGTCGTGGCGACGAGGCGCTGCGCGAGTTGCGCGTCGCGATCGCAGAGGCCAACGAAGCGAGCGACGGCACCTGTCGCCTTTTCGCGCCGTATCTGCTCGCACTAGGGACGTAGTGCTCTTGTGTCGCTTCTCGGCGGCGAGTAGTCACGTGAGTACGACCGCGATCGTCGGCGCGCCGGTCATCGAGACTTGCTCAGGATCATCGTTACCGAGGAGGGCACATGGACGAAGCGACGAGCAATTCTGACGTGAGCGATGATTTGGTCAGTCGGCTGAACGCCACGCTGGAACGCATCACGGAGGCTTCGGAGAACCAGATTCGGGTCCTCGACGAGAGAATCAAAGCGCTACACGATCGGGGGGAGGCCGCTACCGATCGCCTCATCGAGGGCATCGAGCAGGGAATGAGAGCCCAGCTCGACAGCCTCCGTGAAGAGATCGCACAGTTGCGGTATCGGATCAGCGAGATCGCGGGCGGTCGGCGAGCCGAGAAGGGGTCGAAGGCGAAGACCGGTACCAAGAAGAAGGCGAAGAAGGCCGGGAGCAAGGTCGTCAAGAAGGCGACCAAGAAGGCGACCAAGAAGGCGACCAAGACCGGCGCCGAGAACAAGGCAAAGCAGGCTGCTCGCAAGCACTGAGCCCGGCCGTCCGACGTACACCGAGAGGAGGGGCGTCGTGCGGAGGGCGCTCGCAGTTCTCGTCGCCTTCGTCCTCGCCGCTTGGTATTTCCTTCGTGTGCCGGCGGCGCGACCCGGGAGCTTCGCCGCCCGATTCGGTAGGGACAGTGCGACCTTGCTCGCTCGTTCGGTCGCGCCCGGCCCGGCCCTGACCGAGGCCGACCTCGCCCCGCTCCCTGTCCTGATGCAGGCATACCTGCGACGAGTAGGGGCTGTCGGCAGACCGCGCGTGCACAACCTGCGGGTGGAGTTCGATGCGCAGATGCGCAGCTCGGCTACGTCCCCGTGGATGAAGGCAACGGCATTGCAGTACGAGTTCTTCGACCCGCCCGCGCGCCTGTTCCACATGAAGGCACGCAGGGCCGGCATTCCGATCGACGTCCTGCACGAGTACGTGGACGGCGCCGCGACCTTTCAGGTGCGGATCGTGGGACTCATCCCCGTCGTGAACAAGTCGGGGACCGGCATCACCCACGACGAGACCGTCACGCTCATGAACGACATCCTCGTTCTCGCCCCGGCGGCGGTACTGGACCTGCCGTTCACCTTCGAGACGATCGACGATCGATCCCTTCGAGCGACATTTCGCAACGCCGGGTACATCGTCTCCGCAACGCTGAACTTCGACGGAACGGGAGAGCTCGTGGGCTTCGTTTCCGAGGACCGCGCCCACGACCGGGAGGGTGGACCCGCGACGTGGTCGACGCCCATCGCGCGCTACGCACAGGTGGACGGCATACAGGTCGGCACGCACGGAGACGCCAACTGGATCGACGCGACCGGTGAATGGACCTACGGGCGCTTCGTGATCCGGTCGATCGCGTACAACGTCTCCCGATAGTACGCACGGCTCAGAGCTCGATGCTCTCTACCGGAAACGGCGGCGAAAGAGCGTGTAGGCGATCGGCCCGGCCAGAATGGGTAGCCAGTACGACGCGAGTCGGTACAGGAGCGTCGCGAGCACCGCTTGGGCCGGGTTCACGCCCGCCAGTGCAAGCGCGCCCGTGAGGCCCGCTTCGACGAGCCCGAGACCGCCGGGCGTGATCGGGATCATCGCGAGCAACGTCGCCGCGGAGTAGGCGAGGAGCACGATCGCGGGCCGGGGGAGGCCCCCGACCGCAGCGAGCGCGGCGAAGAGCGCAAGGAAGTCGAATCCGAGACGTGACGCGGTTGCGAGGAGCGCCTCGCGCCAACGTTCGCCGAGCACCTCGCGGATGCTGTTGCGCTCGGAGATGAGCTTTGCGGGAATCCCCGTGGTCGGCACGCGCTTGCGCAGTATCCGGTTGCGCGCGGCCTGCGCCACGCTCCCGATTCCGCGCAGCAGCGGATCGGTGGTCAGGAGCAGAGCGCCCAACGCGGCGACGGCGACGAATCCCGCGACACCGAGGAACGCGGTCGCGGCCAGGCTCGGATCGACGGGCGCGCCGGCGAGGATGGTCGGCAGTGTCAGGATCGGCAGAAACAACACGCTCGCGGTCTGTAGCAGCGAGAAGGCGGTGAAACCCGCGATCGCCGTGCCGGTGTCGACGCCCGATTGCGCAAGCATGCGGAGTTGCAGCGTGGCCCCCGCCGCGGCGCCTCCCGGTACCACCATGCTCAAGGCGTTCCCCGATAGTTGTGACGTCGCGACCGAGAACCAGGCGTCGGTTCGCAAGGCGATGCGCTGGAGCCTGATTGCGCTCGCGAAGCTCAGTGCCTCGAATGCGACGATGACGACGAGCCACGCCGGCGCGACGGTCGAGACCCTCGGCCAGGAACCGAGGACCTCGACGATGCTCGGAGCGACGATGTGGAAGGCGACCGCCGCCACCAAGAGCATGAGGATCCGGGCGATGCTGAATCGTCGCTCCCGCGGCCCGCGACCCGTTTCGGTCGCGCTCATCCCGGTTCGGGCACGCGAAAGCTGATCGACGGCACATATTCGTATACCACGACGTCGCGGGACGGGAACCGACATGGGGCCCGATCCCGGGAAGCGAGGCACGCGAGGGCCCGCGGCCGACGATGATACGGAGGTGACGACCGTCCCGACCCCGGCTCCGTCCAAGGCCGCCGGCCCCAGTCTGCGAGCGGCGATCGTGCTCGTCGTTGCCGGGCTTGCGTTGATGATCCCGGCGCTCGTCGCCGGGATCGCGCCGATCGTGCACGAGGTTTCGTCGCCGCTGCGGTTCGTCGCGCCGGGTCGAGCGCCGGTGACTCTCGGCAAGGGTACGTACCTCGTCTACGAAGACAAGGGGGCGACGTCGATCGGGTCCGCGTTCTCGGGCGATACCTCGGTGTCGATCACGACCGCCGACGTTGCCGTGGTGGGAGCGGACGGCACGAACGTCCCGGTCTTCGAGCGCGGCTCGATCGTCGAGTCGTTGACGAGCGGCGGCGATCGCTTCGTGGGTGCCGTCCGTTTCACGACGCCGGCCGCGGGCGATTACACGGTGACGGTCAGCAACACCAGGACGAACACCGTCATCATCGCACGACCGCTCACCGACACGATTCGATCGGTCGTCGTGTGGTTCGTGCTCGCGGGCGCGGGAGCGATCGTCGTCGCCGCGGGTGTCGTCCTGGCGATCGTTGGTTCTGTGCGCCGCGGTCGGGATCGGCGCGGTGTACACGCCGGTTCCGCCGGGATGGCATCCCGACCCGGCGGGCGCGTCGCAGTGGCGCTATTGGGACGGCTCCCGCTGGACCGATCACGTGCGATGACGGGTCCCGCGACCACTCCTCGCACTGCGGTACCGTCGCCGCATGCGCGACGCGTGCCGTATCGAACCCGGAACGGATGCCAATCTTGGCGGTCGTCCGACCGACGACCGGCTCGGCGTCGACAAGACCAAGGCGCAGGAGCAACTCACGGCCCTGACCGAACGTCTGAGCGTGTACCACCAACGTCTCTACGCGGAGCGGGCCCGGTCGGTGCTGCTCGTCTTGCAGGGCCTCGACGCCGCGGGCAAGGACGGCACGATCCGGCGGGTATTCACCGGTCTCAATCCCCAGGGTTGCGACGTGGTCGTCGTTCAAGGTCCCGAATCCGACGGACAAGGCGCATGACTTTCTCTGGCGTATCCACAAGGTGTTGCCCGAGCGCGGGGACATCTGCATCTTCAACCGCTCGCACTACGAGGACGTCGTAGCCGCCCAGGTCATCGGCGCGATCGACGACAAGCGTCGCAAGCGTCGTTACGAGCACATCAACGCGTTCGAGAAGATGCTGACCGACGAGGGCACCGCGGTCGTGAAGCTGTTCCTGCACGTCGGCAAGGACGAGCAGCGGGCGCGGCTCCAAGCTCGACTCGACGATCCGGAGAAGCGGTGGAAGTTCGAGCCGGCCGACCTCGTGACCCGCGGCAACTGGGACGAGTACATGCGGCTCTACGACGTCGCGATCACGGCCACCTCGACGACCTGGGCGCCGTGGTACGTGATACCCGCCGACCACAAGTGGGTGGCCGGGGTCGCGGCCGCGACGATCCTGCTCGACGTCCTCGAACAGCTCGATCCGAAGATCCCTCCGCCGAGGCTCGATCTCGACAACATCGTCATCACCTGATCCGAACGAATAGGGTCACACCATGCCGACCCCCGAGCAGGTAAGGGCCGTTGCCGAGGCGTACATCACCGCCTCGAATGCCAACGACAAGGATGCGGTTCTCGCCCGGTTCGCGCCGGACGCGGTGTGGTTCGACCCCGTGGGCCAGCCTCCCCACGTCGGAGTCGCGGGCGTGGGCGAGTTCTACGACCAGACCCGCCAGCTGGCCGATCGCATCGAGATGAAGCTCCTCGACGTGATCGTCTGCGGGACCGAAGCGGCGATGATCCTCGAGATCCACGCGACCATGGGTGATTCCGTGATGATCATGGATTGCGTCGAAACCCTCGAGGTGGACGACGCCGGGAAGATCGCGGCCATGAAAGCCTTCTGGGACATGTCGAAGGCCCGTACCCGCCCGGCCTAGGCCGTCCGGACCGGACGGCCCAAAGCGTCACCCGGAGCTCGCCCGGGTGCTCCGAGCGGACCCGTGGGCCGGGCATCGGCCCTTGTGAGAGCACCTGCGGGCGAGTTCGATTTTCCTTCCGGCGTGACTTCGGCCACAATGTATTGGCGATGAATGTCGAGTCCCGCGATTCCGTCTCGCTGAAGCCCGCCGAGCTCGATGAGGTCGGTCAGATTTTCCTTTCCAACGGCCTTCCCGTCTCCGACGAGGAGCTCGACCGTCAGGTGGAATCCTTCCCGCTCGCGGTGCTCGCGAGCTGACGAGGGTGTCATCCACGGGCTGATGCTCGGTTCGCTCGAGCGCATCGGCGGGACCCCGTCGATCCTTTGGGGCATGGGTGTCGTCCGGAAGGGCAAGACCGCTTCGGCCACGCTCAAGTCGATGACGGGCGAACTGACCCGTCGGGCTGCCATCTCGTTCCCCGACGAGGACGTACTGGTCGCCGCCCGGCTCGCCCAGCCCAGCTGTTACGTGCTGTTGCAGAGCTACGCGAACGTCGTACCCCGTCCCGGGTACACGCCGAACGGCGAGGATCGGGCCTGGGGCCGCCGGTTGGCCAAGCGTTACGGCAACGACGGGCATTTCGACGACCGCGAGTTCCGGGTGGCGGTCAAGGGCCGCAAGCCGCCGTGTCTCGCGGTGCTCGACACGAGCCCGGTGAGGGCCACCGGCGGCGCCAAGGTCGCGTCGCTGGTCGGCACGCTCGACGCGGCCCGGGGTCAGGCGATGATCGCCTTCGGTTGGGCCGTCGCCGAAGACCTCGCGGCCGGCACCTATCTCGCCGCCTGCTGACGGCCCGAGAGCACGGCATCGAGCTGCGCTCGTAGCTCACTCGGTTGGGTGACCGGTTGCCGGCACGCGTAGTGCTCGCAGACGTACGCCGTCGGTACGCCGCCGTCAGCCACGCGCCCGGCCAGCAGGGGCGAATCGTCGCCCGGCGATCCTGTGAGCGTCACCGACGCCGGGAGAAGACGACCTGTCACCTCACGACGGAGCGCCTTGGTCCGGGGATCGGCGGGATCGCCGACGATCGCGATCTCAGCCGGGCTCGTCACGAAGCGTTCGATTGCGGCGAGCAGGTGCGCGAAGCCGTTCGGGTGCGCCGCCGCCGACGGGGCGAGCATCCGCAGGACCTCGACCGCGGATGCCTCGAAGCGAGCTGTCGCCCGTCAGGGCTGCGAGTCGGAGGAAACCGTTCGCGGCGAGCGAGTTCGCCGAGGGCGTGGCGTCGTCGAAGATGTCCTTCGGGCGCACGACCAGACGTTCGGCGTCGGAGCCCGTGGTGAAGAATCCGCCGCCCTCGTCGTCGTGGAACAGACGGACGAGCTCGCCGGCCACGGTGCGGGCTTCGACCAACCAGGAGACGTCGTCGAGCTCGGCCAGGGTGCACAGTGCCTCGAGCAGCGCGGCATAGTCCTCGGCGTAGGCGAGGTACGGCGCCCGCCACGAACGTAGGAACCGCCCGTCGTCCCGTCGGAGCTCGGCGAGGAGGAAGCGGGCGTTCGTGCGCGCCGCCTCCATCCAGTCGTCCCGATCGAGCACCGCGGCGGCCTCGCTCAGAGCGCCGAGCATCAGCGCGTTCCATCCGAGCAGGACCTTGTCGTCGAGACCGGGTCGGACCCGCGTCGAGCGCCGGGCGAGTAGTCGAGGCTTCGCACGCTCGACCTCGGGAGGAGGTTGAGCGTTGCGTTCCTCGACGTGCAGGATGTTCGACACGAAGCCGGTGTGGGGATCGGTGAAGTTCCCCGTCGCGGTGACGCCGTAGTACTCGATGACGGCGTCGGCGTCGTCGCCGCACACCTCGCGGATCTCGTTCACGGACCAGCAGTAGAACTTCCCTCGACGCCCTCGGAGTCGGCGTCCTCGGCGGAGTAGAAGCCGCCGGCCGGGTCCCGCATGTCGCGCAGCACGTACCCGACGACGTCGTCGACGACCGAGCGGTACCGCTCTTCGCCGGTGACGAGGTAGCCGTGCAGGTACGCGCGGGTGAGGAGCGCGTTGTCGTAGAGCATCTTCTCGAAGTGCGGCACGAGCCAGGAGTCGTCGGTGGAGTAACGCGCGAAGCCGCCGCCGAGTTGGTCGTGCATGCCGCCCGCCGCCATCGCGTCGAGCGTGGTCGTGATCATCGTGTAGGTGTCGTCGGTCCCGGTTGCGCACGTAGGCGCGACACAGGAAATCGATCGTCATGGCCTGCGGGAACTTCGGCGCGCGACCGAAGCCGCCGTAGCGCGGCTCGAACTGCGCGCGCGAATGCCGGCGAACGCCTGCTCGAGCACGAGGCCGGTCACGGCGTTGTTCTTTCCGGACCCGTCACGCCGCGGAGTCGGTGCGGCGCACTTCGTCGGCGAGCGCGGCGGTGAGCTGGTCGCTCTGAGCGACGACTTCGTCGCGACGGTCGCGCCAGGCCTCGGAAACGGCTTCGCACACGCGTCGGAACGACGGCATGCCGTGGCGGTCCGTCGTCGGGGAAGTACGTGCCTGCATAGAACGGGCGTCCGTCGGGTGTGCACCACACGCTCATGGGCCAGCCACCGCGACCGGTCAGCGCCTGCACCGACTGCATGTAGATCGCGTCGACATCGGGGCGTTCCTCCCGGTCGACCTTGACGTTCACGAACAGCGCGTTCATGAGCTCCGCGGTAGCCGGGTCCTCGAACGACTCGTGTGCCATCACGTGGCACCAATGGCACGACGAGTAGCCCACCGACAAGAAGACCGGCACATCGCGTTCGCGCGCCAACGAGAACGCCTCGTCGCCCCACGGCATCCAGTCGACCGGGTTGTCGGCGTGCTGGCGGAGGTACGGACTCGTCTCGCCTGCCAGGCGATTCTCGGTCACGCCTCGACCGTACCCGGCGTGCGCGTCGCGGTCGCGCGGGCCCACCGGTAGTCGGGTTTGCCCGACGGGGATCGCTCGATCGGCATCGACGATGACCACCTCGCGTGGCACCTTGTACCCGGCGAGATGCGCGCGGCAGTGCGCTTGCAGCGACGGCCAGCGTGGGCGCGGTCCGCGGCGGTCCGTGCCTGCACGAGCGCAACGACCCGTTCGCCCCAGCGTTCGTCGGGAACGCCCACCACGAGCGCGTCGAACACGTCGGGATGCGCCTTCAGGACCGACTCGACCTCGTCCGGGGTACACCTTCTCGCCGCCGGTGTTGATCGAGGCCGAGCCACGGCCGAGCAAGCGTGATCGTGCCGTCGGCCTCGACTACCGGCGTGGTCGCCCGGGACCGCCCAGCGCACGCCGTCGACGACGGGGAACGTCGTCCGCGCGTCTTGTCCGGGTCCTTGTAGTAGCCGAACGGGATGTGACCGCGGCGCGCCGAGCCGGCCGACACGCCGACGCCGGCCGGGCCGGAGATCGGATCCGAGCACCTGCGTGTCGTCACCGACGCGGAAGCGCGGCGCGGTCGGGGATCTCGCCGCCCGCGACCACGACCGACTGTCCCTGGCCGCCGGTCTCCGACGCGCCGTAGCCGTCGACGACGAGGAGCGATGGCAGTCGCTCGACGAGGGCGCGCTTGAGCGTCGGCGAGAGTATTGCGCCGCCGGACAGCGACGACCTGGAGTGACGACACGTCGATGCCCGACGTGCCCCGGGTGCGTCGAGCGCTGTCGAGCAGCGGTCGGCGCGAACGCGTCGCCGACGATCACAATGTAGGTTCGCGTGCTCTCGCTCGACGAGGCTGCCACAACGCGAGCGGGTCGAGGTGGTGCTCGGCCGGGATGAGCACGGTGCCGCCCATGAACAAGGTGCTGAACGCCATCCAGTGGGCGGTGCCGTGCATGAAGGGACACGCGGGTACGCAGCGGGTGCGCGACTCGCGCGCAGCGCTCGGCGATCTCCTCCGGCGTGCGGATCGGCGCGCCGCCGCCGCCGGCGCCGCCCATCGCCCCGAAGAACAGGTCGACGTGGCGCCACATCACGCCTTTGGGCATGCCGGTCGTGCCGCCGGTGTAGAGCAGGTAGAGATCGTCGCCCGAGCGGGTGCGCGAAATCGCGCACCGGCGAGGCCGCCGCGAGCGGCGGGCTCGTATTCGAGCGCCGAGAGCGACTCGCCGGCAGGGTCGGTGCCGTCGTCGACCGCGAGCGAACGTTCGGAGCTTCGGGAGCGTCGACCGGAGGGCCGTCGAGCTTCGGCGCGAACTCGCGATGAAAGACGATCGCGGCCACGTCGGCGTCGTCGAGAAGATATTGCAGCTCGTCTTCGACGTAGCGGTAGTTCACGTTGATCGGGACCGCCCGGAGCTTGAACGCCGCGAGCATTCCCTCGAGGTACTCGGTCGAGTTGTA
Source organism: uncultured Actinomycetes bacterium (assembly GCA_963784845.1). Lineage (GTDB taxonomy): Bacteria > Actinomycetota > Acidimicrobiia > IMCC26256 > PALSA-610 > PALSA-610. The sequence goes on from CAWASN010000007.1 coordinate 1,589,636, forward strand.
GAGGTAGAGCGCGACGTGGTCGCCGGGGCCGATGCCGCGAGCTGGCGAACGTGGGCGAGCCGGGTGGCGCGCGCGTCTTGCTCCGCGAACGTGAGTCGCCGGTCGCCGCACACGAGAGCGAGATGATCGGGCACGGTGTCGGCGACCCGCTCCCAGCAGGTCGGCAAGGTTGAACTCCATGCTCGCGGCGGCCGTCGGCGACGTCGGGCTGCGTCAGACGCCGAGTCGACGCAGCGCGGCGTCGACCGGCCGAGAAAGCGGCTCCGGCGAACGCGTCGAGGCGCGACGCGCTCGCCGACTCGCGAACGCGGTGTCCGCCGCCGACCAGAGGTCGGCCTCCGTCGAGTCGAGCGCGGCGCCGAACCTCCGGGCAATCGGGCGGAATCGGTCTTCGACCCGGTCGCGGAGTCGGGCGAAGCGCTTCCACTGCGAGGGGTCGGCGAGCTCGGGCGCGACCGTCGGGCGGAAAGCACGGCACGTAGACACTCGTGCACGGATTCCCGAGGCAGACCCACGCCGCGGCGTCCGTCCCGAGTCGCTCAGCTCGGCAATGATCGACGCCGTGGTCTGCGCGTGGAATTCGCGACGATGCATGCACACGGTGAAGCCGCCCAGTCGGCGCCGACACCGGTCCGGGAGATCGGTCGGCCGGCCGCCATCAGGGCCGTGGCCGCGCAGTGTCTGCGCGAGGTCCGCCGGCGTCGTCGCCGGACCTCGCGCGATCGCACGCCCGGGTGACCGCGAGGCGGTGGTCGGCGAACGCGGTGGGCATCGGCGGCGGATCGATAGGTGTCGAAGTCGGTGCCGGTCTGCGACGTCGGCGGACGCCGATCGTCCAGTCGGTGTCGAGACTGACACGGTTCGAGATGGCAGCGCCGTCGTCGACGGCGTCGCGCCGCCCAGGTGCGCTGGCTGGTCTCGATCACGTATCCGCCGTGAGGATCGGCGACGAGAAACGACGAGAAGTACGGCTCGTCGCGGTCGGGCTCACCCGATCCGCCCTGCCCGTGAAGTTCGAGCAGTGTCGGTGATCGCGTGGAGCGCTTCGTCGGCGGTGCGACCGCGTTCGAGGCCGAGGCGGACGAGATCCATGCCGAGCAGCGCCGGGCGGTGCTGCGTGGGCGGTCGACGGTCCAGATCTTCTCGTTGCCGATCGCGACGCCGTACTCGTTGACCCCGTGCTCGACGCCCCAGAGCCAGGTTGGGCGCGAGCCGAGGAACGCGAGCGCGCCCGCATCGGGGATCGTCAGGTACTGCGTGCCGGAGCTCGCGGTCCAGCAGGGCGTCGTGGGTGCCACTCGACGACTTGCGCCTCGTCGGGATGGCGATCGGAGTTCTTCGCGAACAGCATCCCCTGGCGGTGACGGACGCAGAGGGTGTCGCACATCGAGTGGTCGTCTCAATCCGTGAGCTCGAGCGCGAACGCCGCGGGCGTGAGGGCGGCGCCGGTCGCGTCCTCGATCAGGTGATCCCAGCGCCGCGCGGCCCCCGGTGCGAACACCTTTGCCGCCAATGCACGACCGGCGGCGTCGGTGTGCACGAGCCCGCCGAACGCCGCCGTGAGCTGCGACGCGATCATCTCGCCATAGAGATAGTTGTGGTAGTAGACGGGCGCGGCCGCGATGTGGATCTTGGCCGCCCAATCGGGCGCGTGACGGTCGTCGGGCCGGCGGACGAGCTGGAATCGTTCCACGAGGTCCCACCAGCGGTCGTCGTGGTTGGCGTCCGGTTGCGCGTAGAGGCCGCGCTCGAAGTGGGTCATGACGAGCACCCATCGGGCGAAGATCAAGAGTGCGGCGCGACGAGCGGCCCGGATCCGAGGCACGAGGTCGGAGACAGTTGCGTCGGGTAGCCCGGCGATGTCGTCGCAGCCACTCCGGATCGCGAACGAGACGCCCGCAGCGCATCGCCACGCCCTCGGTCAGGCACATGTGCATCGTGCGCAGGAGCCACGGCAGATCGCGAGAGACGCCGTCGAAGTAGACGGCGTGCCCGAACTCGTGCAGCATGGTCTCGGACCAGCGCTCACCCGGGGTGTTGTTGCTGAGCACGCGCACGTCGCCGGTACGGTCGACGTCGATGCAGAACGCGTGCTGAACCTTGCCCGGGCGGGGAGAGAGGTCGCTGCGCCCGATCACGCCGCGCACGTCGAGGCCCATGGCGTCGAACGTGCGCGCAGTGAGGGCTTCGAGGTCGGCATCGCAGAGGAACGGATCGAGGTCGACGCCGATGCTGGCCGGCGGATCCTGGAAGAACGGGTCGTCGTAGTGCCAGGGGCGCAACTCGTCCACCCCGACGCCGAAGCGAACCGCGAGCTGTTCGTCGAGCCCGGCCTTGAGAGAACGGAACGGTGCGGCAGTGATCTCGTCGACCTCCGCGAGTGTGACGAACAGGCGCGCCTCGTCGAACTCGGTCGTCGCGAGCGCAAGCGCGAAATGGTCGCGATACCCGAGTGATCGCGGCGGCGTCGTTGCGCAGGCGGGCGAGGTCGGCGCACGTCGGAGGCCACCTCGTCGCCGACGCTCTTCGACGCGGTCCAGGCCGCCCGGCGGTGGTCCGTGTCGTCGCTCGTCCGGAGAACCTCGAGGATCTCGTTGTCGTCGACCGCCCGCCCGTCGATGGTGCCGCGGTGGCGTGCGAAGCGCGATTCGATGCTGCTCTGCAGGTCCACGGTCGCTCGTCGGAGCTCGGCACCAACCTGGTGCCCCGCGTAGGTGTGCTCGAGCAATTCCAGCTGGCGATCCACGAACGGATCGAGATCGTGCTCGTGCCGTGCGGCGCGGACTTCGGCGAACGCAGCGGGATCAGCGAGTGTGTCGGAAAGGGCAATGTCGGCGGCGGAACGGAGCCGCTCCGTCTCGGGGTTCGCGTCGACGTTGGCGGTCCACCACGCCGCGTTCGCGGTGGCCTCCAGCGGCTCCAGCGTCGGCGCTGCACGCCGCGGCGACCTCGGCCGCGGTCACTTGAACCAGATGCGCTGGTAGCTCCGGCTCATCGGGTGCACGAGGAGCACGACCAACAGGACGTCGAACGCGAAGTTGATCAGCACCTGGACGTTGCCGATTGCCCCGAGCCCGCCGTACCCCACGAACAACACCACCTGGAGCACCGCGGCCGATACCGCGGCGCGTATCCCCACTTCTTCTCGTTGGCGATGCCGAACCCGCCTCCTCCGAGGCCGACGAGGATGAACAACCCGAGCGGCCCGAGGTACCCGAACGAGAGCAACGTGAAGACGGCCTGCACGTAACACAAGATGACGGCCATGTAGAGCGTCTGGGGTTGGTGCGGGTCGATCCACTTGGTGTCGTTCACGATCCCATTGTGGCTGATCGCGAGCGCGCCTCGGCGCCCCGGGCACGGGATCAGGTGGTTCGGGCCCGGAGCTGGCCGCACGCGGCGTCGATCGTGGTGCCACGATTGCGGCGAACCGTCGCTTCCAGCCCTGCCGCGCGCAACCGGTCGGCAAAAGCCGCGATCCGGCCCGCGTCGCTCGGGCGTCCGGGATAGCCGGCCGTGTTGTTCAGGGGGATGAGATTGACGTGCGCGCCACCGCGGAAACCTGTGAGCCGGCCCGCGAGCGCGTCGGCGTGATGCGGGAGATCGTTGACCCCGTTGATGCACGCGTACTCGAAGGAGACCCGCCGTCCCTTGCGTTCGGCGTAGCGCGCGGGCCGCGTCGAGCACGGCCGCGAGGGGGTAGCGCCGGTTGAGTGGCACAAGTTGTTCTCGCAGCGCGTCGTCGGGCGCGTGCAGCGAGACGGCAAGCGTCACGGGCAACTCGAATTCCGTCAAGCGTTCGATGCCGGGCACGACACCGACCGTGGAGACGGTCAGGTGGCGGGCCGAGAGCCCGATGTCACGATGCAGCCGCCGGCACGCGTCGAGAACGGCGTCGAGGTTGGCCAGCGGCTCGCCCATACCCATGAACACCACGTTCGACACCCGCTGCGGCGACGCGTGCTGGGCCCGTACGACCTGCTCGACGATCTCCCCCGCCGAGAGGTGACGCTCGAAGCCGGCCTGACCGGTCGCGCAGAACGTGCAACCCATCGCGCAGCCCGCCTGCGAAGAGACGCACACCGTTGCCCGGCTCGCGTAGCGCATCAGCACCGTCTCGATCTGGGCTCCGTCGACGGCACGCCAGAGCCACTTGGCGGTCGTGTCGTCGTCGGCGAGCTGCATCGTGTCGACGGTGAGTGCGAGCGGGAGCGCCGCTTCGAGCCGCGCGCGCAATCCCTTGGGAAGGGTGGTGAGCTCGCCGAGGGGACGGCGCTGGAGATACAGGCCCTCGTAGACCTGCCGGGCGCGGTACGCGGGTTCGCCCAGCACCGCGATCAACGACTCGAGCTGGGGAAGGCGGGCGTCGTAGCGGGTGGTCGTGGCGCTCATGCCGGCGCTACCTCGAGCTCGTACGCGCGGTCGGTCCGATGCACGTCGAAGCCGAGCGAGCGGTAGAGCTTCAGCGCGTTGGCATTGTCGGCGGCGCAGAAGAGCACGCCCGTCTCGATCCCGCGTGCGTGGACGGCCGCGAGGCCGGCGATCACGAGTGAGCGCCCGAGGCCGAGTCCCTGCGCCCTCGGATCGACGCCGATGACGTAGATCTCGCCCAGGCGTGGATCGGGTTCATGGGCCTCGTGGATCTTCAACCAGTCGAAGCCGACCAGGCCGTCGCGGTCGCGGGCAAGGAGGAACAGCTCGGGATCGAACCAGGGTTCGGCCGTACGACGCGCCAACGTGTCGGCTGTCCAGCCGCCTTGTTCGGCATGTCCGGCGAAAGCACGGTTGTTGAGGACCAACCACGCCGCTTCGTCGTGACCGGGCTCGAACGGCCGCACCCGGATGCCCTCGGCCCACTTCGGCTCGAGACCGAGCGGGAGGCGGACGCGCATCTCGTAGAGGTCGCGCGCCGGGCGCAGACCTGTGGGAGCCAGCTCGGTGTCGTCCTGCGCGTGCGCGCCGAGCACCCAGAGCACGATGTGCCCGCCCCCGTGAGCGGCGACGTGCGCGGCGAGCGCGGCAACGAGCTCGGTGCGGAGCCCGCCGGTGCGAGCCGAGGGTGCGATGGCCATTCCCACGGACCACTGCGGAGCTGTCGGGGCGTCGCCGGGGCCGAAGTCGGGCGTTGTCGGCGCGGGCGACGTGCGCGTACGCGCGCGGGAGTCGACGAGGAATCCGGCCGAGTCGGCGTTCGGGTGCTCGAGATCGAGCCACACCGCATCGCCGAGAGCCGGGTGCCCGTCGGCATCGCGAGCATCGTCGTCGATGCGTGCGATCCGCGGCGCGACGTCGCTGAAGCGCGCCGGCGGGATCTGTTCTACCGGGGGGTTGGGCACTCGACGAGGGTACCGTGACCCCGTGGCTCGACCTCGAGGGGCAAAGGCGCGTGCAGCTGCGGTTCTCGAGCTGTTGCGGGAGCTCTACCCCGACGTGCACTGCGCCCTCGACCATGCGAACGCGTACGAGTTGCTGACCGCGACGATTCTCTCTGCGCAGACGACCGACGAGCGAGTCAACATGGTCACTCCAACGTTGTTCGCGAAGTATCCGACTCCGGGCGACCTCGCCACCGCCGACCCGACGGAAGTGGAGACGATCATCCAGTCGACGGGATTCTTCCGATCGAAGGCCAAGAACATCATGGGGATGGCTCAGGGTCTCGTCGCCCGTTTCGGCGGCGAGGTGCCGGTAGACCTCGACGATTTGGTGACGCTGCCCGGAGTAGGGCGCAAGACCGCCAACGTGGTGCGCTCGGTGTGGTTCCGCGAGCCCGGGCTGCCGGTCGACACGCACGTCACGCGCCTGTCGGCCCGCTTGAAGCTGACCGCGGAGACCGACCCCGTGAAGATCGAGCTCGACTTGGGCGGGATCATCCCGCCCGCGGAACGGGGCGACTTCTCGCTGCGGCTCATCGAGCACGGGCGGCGCGTCTGCGACGCTCGGCGGCCGCGGTGCAGCGAATGCGCGCTCGCCGGCGTCTGCCCGTCGGCCGGCAAGGTCGGCGGCGCGATCTGACCGAAGGCGAGTGGTGTCCGAGCCGATGGCGGGCGTGTCCGAGGCGACGGCGGGCTCAGTCGGGCAGCTTGGCGAGCAGCGTCGACGCCCGGTCGAGCGAGCGCCGCGCCGTCGCGAACGCCCGTTCCGTCGAAAACAGCTCGCTGGCGACCGCCGAGTCGGGGGTCTGGCCGTATCGCTCGGCGAGGGAGGTGATCCGCCTGCTCAACTCGTCGACCTGGGCGGCGATGCTCGACAACGCGGCGAGGTCACTCGTTGTGCTCATCGCGGGCAGTGTGTCACACCCGGACCGGGCCAAATGGCGCCCGGGGCCCGTAGGGCCGGCCGGTACGATGAGCAGCTCCCATGCTCGTTCGCACCGACGTCCGCGGCACCACCGGCGACCTCCGCGCCGCGCTCGCGCGCCCGGAGGCGGCGGGGGCCGATCCGGCTGGAACGCTCGTCGAGACCGTTGCCGCCATCGTCGCCGACGTCCGTTCCCGCGGGGCGATCGCCGTCGGCGAGCTGACCGAACGTCTCGACGGCGTCGTGGTGGCCGAGCCCCTCGTCTCCCGGGCCGAGATCGACGCCGCTCTCGAACGCACGTCGCCGGGCCTTCGCGCGGCGTTCGAGCTTGCCCGCGACCAGATCGTCGCCTGGCACGAAGCCCAGACCGAGCGCGAAGCGCACCATGAGCGGCTGGGTGTCGAGGTGGGGGAGCACATCGTTCCCGTCGACCGGGCAGGGTGTTACGTCCCCGGGGGCGCGCACCGCTGGCTTCGTCGGTGTTGATGACCGTGCTGGCCGCCCGCGTCGCCGGTGTGGGCGAAGTCGTGCTCTGCTCGCCACCCGACCCGTCCGGGCACGTGCACGACGCGATCCTCGCCGCGGCGGCGATCGCCGGGGTCGACGAGGTCTATGCGATCGGTGGCGCGCAGGCGATCGCGGCGATGGCGTTCGGCGCCGGTGCCCTGCGGCCTGTCGACGTCGTCGTCGGGCCCGGCAACGCGTTCGTCGCCGAGGCCAAACGACAAGTGTTCGGCGTCGTCGGCATCGACGGGATCGCGGGCGCCTCCGAGGTCGCGATCGTCGCGGACGACTCCGTCGATCCGGCGTGGGTCGCGATCGATCTCCTGGCCCAGGCCGAACACGGTCCGGGCGGAGCCGTCGCGCTGATCGTGTGGGACGACGCCGTGGCCGATCGGGTCGACCTCGCGCTGGAGACGCTGCTCGTCACCGCCGCGCGTCGCGCGGAGGCCGAATCGACGCTCGCCGCGGGTGGGCCGCGTCATCGTCGTCGACGATCCCGCGCGCGCTCGACGCAGCCAATGCGATCGCGCCCGAACATCTCGAGCTCATGTGCGCGGGCGCCGATCTCCTCGTGCCCATGGTGCGACACGCGGGGGCGGTCTTCGTCGGCGCCTACGCGCCCGCGGTCATCGGCGACTACGTCGCGGGCACCAACCACGTACTGCCGACCGGCGGGACGGCCCGATTCGCGAGCGCGCTCCGCATCGCCGACTTCCAAAAGCACATTCACGTCGTACGGGCCGACCGGGCCGCGCTGGAGCGGGTCGGACCCGCTGCCCGCTGCATCGCCGACGCCGAGGGCCTCTTTGCCCACGCCGACTCGGTACGTATGCGCGAGGAGGCTCCGTCGTGAGCGGGACCCGGCCACTGCCCCGGGACGACCTGCGATCGCTGGAGGGCTACCACTCCCCGCAGGTCGACGTCGACGTTCGTCTGAACACGAACGAGAGCCCGTACTCGCCGCCACCCGCGTTCGTCGCTCGCTGGCTCGATGTGCTGCGCGAGGTCGATTGGAACCGCTACCCCGACCGGGCGGCAACCGATTTGCGGAACTCGCTCGCAGCGTTTCTCGGAACGAGTCCGGACCGATTGCTGTGCGGCAACGGGAGCAACGAGATCCTGCAGACGCTGCTGCTCACGTACGGAGGCGCGGGCCGACGGGCATTGATGTTCGAACCGACGTACGCGTTGCACGCACAGATCGCCCGCGGCACGGGGACCATGGTGGTCGCCGGTGAGCGGCGGCCCGACTACCGGATCGATCCTTCCGGCGCGACCGAGGTCATCGAGCGCACGCGGCCGTCCGTCGTGTTCGTGTGCAGCCCGAACAACCCGACCGGCACGGTCGAACCACGGGGGACGATCGAGCGGTTGGCCGCGGTCGCGGCCGACGTCGGTGCGGTGCTCGTCGTCGACGAGGCCTACGGCGAGTTCGCGCCGTGGAGCGCGTTGGAACTCGTCACCGACGACCTTCCGCTCGCCGTCGTGCGCACGTATTCGAAGGTGTGGTCGTTGGCGGGGGTGCGCCTCGGATTCACGGTCGCGCCCGAGTGGATGATCGCGGATCTCGAGAAGGTGCTGCTTCCGTACAACCTCTCGGTGCCCACGCAGGTGGCAGGCACATTGGCACTCGAATTCGTGTCCGATATGCAACAGCGCGTCGCCGCGCTCGTCGAGGAGCGAGGCCGGGTATTCGCCGCGCTCGCGGCTCTCGACGCGATCGAGGTCGTACCGTCGGGCGCCAACTTCTTGATGTTCCGTGTCGCCGGCGACGCCCACGAAGTGTGGAACCGGCTCTTGAAGCGCGACGTGCTGGTGCGCGATTTCTCGTCATGGCCTCGTATCGAGGGGTGCCTGCGCGTCACGATCGGAACCCCGGGCGAGAATGACGCCTTCCTCGCCGCGCTCGGCGAGGCTCTTGCGGAGGTCGTGACATGACGAATGCGCAAGGCTCGACCGGTGCGGCCGACGCGGGCGGCGCGCCGAGCTGCGACGGGACACGAAGGAAACCAGGGTCGGGGTGACACTGAACGTCGACGGCGCCGGCACGACGAACGTGTCGACCGGTATCGCGTTCTTCGACCACATGCTCGAACAGCTCGGAAAACACGCCGGTTTCGATCTGGCGATCGAGGCACAGGGCGATCTCGAAGTCGATCTCCACCACACCGTCGAAGATGTCGGCATCGTCCTCGGCAACGCGCTGCGCGAGGCGCTCGGCGCCAAGCGGGGGGTCCGCCGGTTCGCGAACTCGCTGGTTCCTCTCGACGAGGCGTTGGTCGAGGTCGCGCTCGATCTCTCCGGTCGCCCGTTCCTCGTCTACGCCGTCGATCCCATCTCGGAGTGGATCGGCACGTTCGACCCACAGCTCGTCGAGGAGTTCTGGAAGGGCTTCGTGGACGGGGCGCGAGTGACGCTGCACCTCCGCAGCATCAGCGGCAAGAACGGTCACCACGTCATCGAGGCTTCGTTCAAAGGCGTTGCCCGGGCACTGCGCGACGCGGTGAAGCTCGAAGGCGACAGCGTGCCCTCAACCAAGGGCACGCTGTCATCGTGAGCCGCTCGATCGCGGTCGTCGACTACGGGATCGGGAACCTGCGATCGGCGGAGAAGGCACTGCAACATCTCGGAGCCGACGTGGTCCTGACCTCCGACGTCCGCGCGATCGAGACGGCGGACGCGGTCGTCCTGCCCGGCGTCGGCGCCTTCGGGGCATGCATGAGCTCGCTGCGCGCACACGGGCTCGAGGGCGTGACCCGGTCCGCCGCCACCGACGGCCGCCCGTTCCTGGGCATCTGCATCGGTATGCAGATGTTGTTCGACGGCAGTGACGAAACGCCCGACGTGACCGGGCTCGGAGTGGTGCCGGGCCGCGTCACGTTGCTCCCGAGATCGGTTCGTCTGCCGCAGATGGGCTGGAACACGCTGACGATCACGCCCGGCTCGCGGCTGGGCGCCGGTCTGCCGGATCCGGCCTGGCTCTACTTCGTGCATTCGTACGCCCCCGAGCCCGACGATGGGGAGGTCGTGGCTGCGTGGTGCGAGTACGGGCGACGGTTCCCGGCGGCGATCGAGCTCGGTCCGGTATGGGCGACGCAGTTCCACCCCGAGAAGTCGGGTGACGTCGGGCTGAGCATGCTCGGCAATTTCGTGCGCGCGGTCGCGGCGCCGGTCGGGCGCTGATGGATCTGTTCCCGTCGATCGATCTGCGCGCCGGTCAGGTCGTGCGCCTCGCTCGGGGCGACTACGACGCGCAGACCGTGTACGACGATGACGCGGTCGCCGTCGCGCGGCGGTTCGACGAGGCCGGAGCCCGCTGGATCCACGTCGTGGATCTCGACGCCGCGCTCGCCGGAGGGAACCCGAACCTGTCGGTCATCGAGGCGATCTGCGCCGGCGTCGGCGCGCGGGTGCAGACGAGCGGAGGTGTTCGCAGCGAGGCCGACGCGGGCGAACGGTTCGAAGCCGGCGCGGCCCGGGTCGTCATCGGGAGCGCGGCGGTCGAGCGCCCCGAGGTCGTCGCAGACCTGTGCTCGCGATACCCCGGTCGGGTCGCGGTCGGCCTCGACGCGCGCGGTCGCGACGTCGCGATCCACGGCTGGACGAAACCGACCGGTCTGGACCTGATCGGCGTCGCCCGGCAGTTCGACTCGGCCGGCGTCGCCGCGCTCGTCGTCACCGACATCAGCCGCGACGGCATGCTCTCGGGTCCCGGGCTCGACCAGCTCGCCGACGTCGTGTGCGCGGTCTCGGCGCCCGTCATCGCCAGCGGCGGAGTCGCGACCCTCGACGATCTGCGCGCGCTGGCCGCGTTCGAGATCGACGGCAAACGGCTCGCGGGTTCGATCGTCGGTCGCGCGATCTACGAGCGGCGGTTCACCGTCGAGGAAGGGATCGCCGCATGCTCGCGGTGAGGGTGATCCCGTGCCTCGACGTCGACGGCGGCCGGGTCGTCAAGGGCGTCAACTTCGTCGGTATCCGCGACGCGGGCGACCCGGTCGAGCTCGCAGCGCGCTACGACGCCGAAGGCGCCGACGAATTGGTGTTCCTCGACATCACCGCCTCCAGCGACGCGCGCGACACGATCGTCGGTGTCGTCGAGCAGGTCGCAGAAACCGTCTTCATCCCATTCACCGTCGGCGGCGGTGTTCGCACCGTCGAGGACGCTCGCCGCCTCCTGCGGGCCGGAGCCGACAAGGTGTCGTTCAACACTGCGGCCGTCAACGAACCCGATGTCGTGCGCGCCGGAGCCGACGAGTACGGCGCGCAGTGCATCGTCGTAGCGATCGACGTCGCCGGCGGGACCCGTCCGCGCCGGGGACGGGTTGGGAGGTCGTGACCCACGGCGGGCGCACGCCGACCGGCCTCGACGCCCTCGCGTGGGCCGAGCGGGTCTGCGCGCTCGGCGCCGGCGAGATCCTGCTCACCTCGATGGACCGCGACGGCACGCACGCCGGCTACGACATCGAGCTCCTGCAGGCAATGGGCGGCGCCGTCGACGTGCCGATCATCGCGAGCGGCGGTGTCGGCACCCTCGAGCACCTCTACGAAGGGGCCGCCGTGGGCGGCGCCGGGGCCGTGCTCGCGGCGTCGATCTTCCATTTCGGCCGGCACACGGTCCGCGAAGCGAAGGCCTACCTGGGAGAACGCGGTCTCGTCGTCCGGCCCTGACCGTGTCTCGGCGCAGTCGGGACCGAGGTCAGAAGGCCGTCAACCGGAGTTGACGCGACGGTGACCGAAAGCAGTTCCGCCCGGGCCCGGAGAGGAGTACGTTCTCGGGACCAAGTGCTCGGGCTCGGGCCCGGCACGTGCGTAGGAGGTGCCCATGGCCGAACCTCACTACCTTCTCGGCGGGAGTCTTCGCAGCGGCGAAGTGACGCTTCCCGGGATCCGTCGGCGTCGTCGACGACAACTTCTTCCGCCGATATCGCAGCTTGCTGGACGCCGAGGATGCGGCCTTCGACGAGCTCGAGCACGCGTACGAAGACGGGGATCGCGCGTCGTACGAGTCCGACCTCGCGGTGTGGCACATCGCCATCGAGCGCCGGACGAGCTTCTTGGCGATGCTCGGTCTTTCGGCGCCCGCGTTCAGCGCTTGGCGCCGCCGCAACTCCGTCACGAAGTCGGCGGCGGGCGCGACGACGCGATCGGTGCGACCGACGAAGAAATGGCTCGCGCCCGCGATGATGTCGACGCGCGTCGATCTCCAGCTCGCGATGTTTGCTCGACGATCTCGTCCGGCGCGCCGGAACTCGTCGTGCGCGGCAAGGACGAGCAGCTTCGGCCGGGCGTCGGCGCCGACCGTGTCGTACACGGCGCGGCCGGAACCGCAGCGGAGGCGCGATAGCGACCCACCCGGAGATGCGGGATCGTCTACGGCGAGCGCCATGTCGGCGCCGAAGGACCAGCCGATCAACGCCACGGGTCCGTGCATGCTCGGCCGCGCCGACCGGGCGACGGCAGCATCGAGATGGCGGCGACGACGTCGAGAGGCTCGTGTCGGCCCTCGGCGTGATCCCGGCGCTGCCCTCGACCCCGCGGAAGTTGAAGCGGAGGCAGGTGACCGCCGCGCTGGCAGCGCGGCGAACAGCGCCGAGATGACGAGACTGCGCATCGTGCCGCCGTACTGCGGGTGGGGGTGGCACAGCGACCGACCGTCGCCCGCCGGCGCGGCGTCGGCCGCGACCACTCCGCCTCGAGGTCGAGGCCGTCGGAGGTCGTGGAGCGATGCACCGGCGTCGATCGGTCACTCGTGCACGCCCGACGGAGTTGCACACGAACGCGAGCACGATCGCCTCGTCGCGCCACGCGTCGTAACGACCCGACGGGCCGCCGTGGCCGGCGCCCATCTCGGTGCGCAACAGGATCGGCTTGTCCGAGGTCGACTCGTGGCGCAGCTTCGCCACCCACTTCGCGGGTTCCCAGTACTGCACGCGGGGATCGTTGAGGCCGGTGGTGACGAGCATGGCCGGGATACGGCTGGCCTGCGTACGTTGTCGTAGGGCGAGTACGACTTCATCCGCGTGTACGCCTCGGGGTCGCGCGGGTCGCCCCACTCCTCCCACTCGGTGATCGTGAGCGGGAGAGACGGGTCGAGCATCGTGGTGACGACGTCGACGAACGGCACTTCGGCGACGATGCCTGCGAACAGCTCGGGCCGCAGGTTGGCGATCACTCCCATCAGCAGTCCGCCTGCGCTGCCGCCGCGTGCGACGAGCCGGTCCGGGCGACTGTACCGCTCGCGATCAGGTGCTCCGCGCAGGCGATGAAGTCGGTGAAGGTGTTGACCTTGTGTCGAGCCGGCCTGCCTCGTACCACGCCCGCCCCATCTCTCCGCCGCCGCGCACGTGCGCGATCGCGAAGACGAATCCGCGGTCGAGCAGCGACAGGCGTGACGCACCGGAAGGCCGGATCGCGTCGAGATCTCGTAGGAGCCGTAGCCGTACAGCAAGGCCGGCGCCGATCCGTCGATCGGCGTGTCGCGGCGGTGCACCAGCGAGATCGGGACCCGGGCGCCGTCGGTCGCCGGCCGCCCAGAGCCGTGCCGACACGTACTGGTCGGGTCGTAGCCGCCCAGCACCGGCTGGGTCTTCACGACGAGGGACTGCGCGGTTGTCGATTCGTAGTCGAGATCGGTCGACGGGCGCGACGAGCGAGGTGTACCCGTAGCGCAGGACGCGGCGTGTCGAACTCGGGGTTCGGGCCGACCCAGACGCTGTAGACCGGGTCCGGCATCGCGATCTCGTGGGTCTCGCCCGTCGCCAAGTGCATGACCTCGAGTCGTTCGAGGCCGTCCGACGGATGCTCAACGACGACATAGTCGGCGAATGCGCTCGCCGCGTCGAGCTTGACGTCATCGCGGTGCGGCGAGCGAGCACGATCCAGTTGTCGCGTCCGGGATCGGCACAGGTCGCCTCAACGAGCTCGAAGTTCCGCGCCGCGCCTGCTCGATTCGTGACGATCAGGAACCGATCACCGTCGCGCTGACTCCAGTGGTGCTCGACCGAGTACTCGTGGCCGTGTTCCGCGCGGCGTGATCACCGGGGCGGCGTGCTCGGGCGAGGCGGTCGGAACGAACCACACCTCGGAGGTCAGCTTCGAGGAAATGTCGATGAGGACGTAGCGCCCGACTGCGCGTGCGTTCGACTCCGAGGAAGAAGCGCTCGTCGTCCTCGCGGCAGCACGAGCACGTCGTCGGACGCCGGAGTGCCGAGCGTGTGCCGCCAGACCTCGGCCGGGCGCATCGCGCTCGTCGGGCCGGACGTAGAAGCACGTGCGCGTCGTCGTCCGCCCACGCGAGCCCGTAGGTCACGTCGTCGACGACGTCGGGCAGGTCCGCGCCGGTCGCAAGGTCGCGGAACCGAAGCGAGTAGCGCTCGGCGCCGGTGAAGTCGACCGAGTACGCGAGGACGCCGTGGTCGGGCGTCATCTCGAAGCCGCCGAGGGTGAAGTAGTCGTGCCCCTCGGCAAGAAGGTTCTCGTCGAGCACGACCTGCGCGGCTTCCGGGGCTTCCCCGCGGGGGCGCCGGCAGTGGACGGCGTACTGGGAGCCCTCGACGGTCCGGGAGGTGTACTCCCAAGGGCCTTCCGGCACCGGTGCCGACTCGTCGGTCTCCTGTACCCGAGCCTTGATCTCGGCGAAGACCTGCTCGCGCAGCGGCTCCAGCGGCGCGAGCACGGTGTCGGCGTAGGTGTTTTCGGCTTCGAGATACGCGATGACGTCGGGGTCGTCCCGGTCGCGGAGCCAATACCAGTCGTCGTTGCGATCGTCGCCGTGCGTGCTGACGACATGGGGGTTCCGGCGGGCGGACGGGGGCGTTGCGCGAGGGGAGGTCACGTCGGGTCCGGGCATTGCCGGGCGAGCCTAAACGGAAGGGGGGCGACGATTCGCGACCGCTACCATCTTGGCCTCATGCCGCCCGCGACGACCCCGATCCCGTTCACGGTCGCGGAGATCGACGCGGTTGCCTTCAACGCCGACGGTCTCGTTCCGGCGATCGTGCAGGAACAGGGCACCAACGAGGTGCTGATGTTCGCGTGGATGAACCGCGACGCGCTCGTGCGGACCCTCGAGACAGGGCGCACCTGGTTCTGGAGCCGGAGCCGCCAGGAGTACTGGTGCAAAGGGGAGACCTCGGGGGATCGCCAGTACGTACGGTCCGCGTCCTACGACTGCGACGTCGACGTGCTCTTGTTCGTGGTCGAGCAGGAGGGCCGAGGCGCCTGCCACACCGGCGCGCACAGTTGCTTCTTCCGATCGTTCGGCAGTGGCGCCGTGCCCGATCGCCGGTGACGGCTTCCAGCGTTCGGCCGTCGCGCGAAGAGTTCCGGGCCCTCGCCCGCGATTACACCGTCGTTCCGGTCTGGCGCGAGGTGCTCGCCGATCTCGAGACGCCCCTTTCGGCGTTCATGAAGCTGGTGGGTGAGCGCGAAGGATTCCTGCTCGAATCGGTCGAGCACGCCGAGCGGTGGGGCCGGTTCTCGTTCCTCGGTCGTGACCCGGCCCGCACGTTCATCGCGCGGGCGGCCAAATCGAGTGGTTCGGCGGGACACCCCCCGACGACGTCCCGAACGACCAGGGCACCTTGGCCGTGCTCGACGCGTTGCTGAGGCATTTCCGGGCTCCTGCGCTCCCCGAGCTTCCGCCGTTCCACGGGGGCATCGTCGGGTGGATGGGCTACGACACCGTTCGGGAGATCGAGCACCTTCCGAATCCTGCCCCCGACGACCTGGGGTTTCCCGACGCGGTGTACTCCCTCGCCGGGAGCGTCGCCGCCTTCGACCACTTCCGCCAGCGCCTGTATTTGATCGAGAACGTCTACCCGCCTCCCGGCGCCGATCCCGCAACCGTCGACGCCACCTACGACGGCGCGATCGCGCGGCTCGACAACGCCGTGTCCGACCTGGGGCGGCCGTTGCCGTATCAACCGACACTCCCGCCCGGTGACGATCTCCAGGCCCTGCCCGAGATTCGTCGTAACTTCTCCGCGGCGGCGTGGGCCGACGCGGTGAACGCGGCGAAGGAGCACATCCTCGACGGCGACATCTTCCAGGTCGTGCTCGCGCAACGGTTCGACCTCGTGGAACCGGTCGATCCGCTCGACGTGTACCGCGTGCTGCGCCTGGTCAACCCGTCGCCGTACATGTACTACCTGCACCACCCGGAGGCGAGCGTCGTCGGATCTTCGCCGGAGGCGTTGGTGCAACTGCGCCATGGCCGGGTGATCAGCCGACCGATCGCCGGGACCCGCAAGCGAGGGCGCAACGACGAGCACGATCGTCGTCTCGAGGCCGAGCTCGTCGAGCATCCCAAGGAGCGGGCCGAACACGTGATGCTGGTCGATCTGGCGCGCAACGACGTCGGCCGGGTCGTGCGTTACGGCACCGAGCAGGTCGAGGAGCTGATGACGCTCGAGCGGTACTCGCACGTCATGCATCTCACGAGTCAGGTCGCGGGCGACCTCGCCGAGGGCAAGGGGCCGATCGACGTGCTGCGCGCGACGTTCCCCGCGGGGACGGTGAGCGGAGCCCCCAAGGTGCGGGCGATGGAGATCATCGACGAGCTCGAGCCGTCCAAGCGCGGCCCCTACGCCGGAGTCGTGGGGTATGTCGACTTCTCGGGGAACCTCGACACGGCGATCGCCATTCGCACGATGTTCTGGCGGGACGGCCGGGCCACACTGCAGGCGGGAGCGGGCATCGTCGCCGATTCCGTGCCCGAGGACGAGGACCTGGAATGCCGCAACAAGGCCAAGGCGTTGCTCACTGCGGCGGCCGCCGCCCAACGTCTCCTCGGAGGACCATGACGATGTCGTTCCAGGCCCTTGTCGATCGTGACCTTGTCGTGGTCGAAGGTCCGGACGCCACCGCCTTCTTGCAGAGCCTCGTCTCCCAGGACCTCGAGGCGATCCCGGTCGGCAGCTCGGCCCACGCGCTCCTTCTACAGCCACAGGGCAAGTTGCTCGCCGACTTCTACGCCTTGCACGAGGGTCCGGACGTGTGGTGGTGCGTGTGCGAGGGCGGATTCGGCGACGCGCTCGCGGGCGGTCTGCGCCGGTTCAAGATCCGGGTCGAGGTGAACATCGACCAGGTGGCGGTCGCGGCTCTGGCAGTGCGGGGCGCACGTCCGGCCGACGAACCGGGCGTGCAGATCGTCGCCGTGGGTTGGCACGGAGCCGAGGCGTTCGACGCCATCGGTCCGCCGGACGCGATCGAGCGGCTCAGTGCCACGCTCGGCGCGGAGCGTATCGACGCCGACGCGTACGAGCGTGCCCGCATCGAGGCGGGAATTCCGCGCCAGGGATTCGACACCGACGAGCGGACGATCCCCCAAGAGGCCGGTCTCGAGGTCGACGCGGTGTCGTTCACCAAGGGGTGCTTCGTCGGGCAGGAGCTCGTCTGTCGCATCGACGCGCGCGGGCACGTCAACCGCAACCTGCGGAGGCTCCGCGCGCCGGCGGGTGCCATGAGGCGCGGTGCGGTCGTCGTCTCCGGCGACGGTCGCGAGGTCGGCGCAGTGACCAGTTCGAGCGGCGACGTCGCCCTCGGCATGCTCCGGCGCGAGGTCGTCCCGGGATCGGGCGTACGCGTCGCCGGCGTCGCGGCCGTCGTCGAGTCGCTCTGAGCGGCCGCTGCCGGCGCAGGCGGGGATTCGCGGTGCGGCCCGAACCGACGTCGTTTGCGACGCCGTGAGGCTTAGGGTTCGGTCGTGACTCGTCCGCGCGACGCCGAGGATCCGGACGGCGACGTCCGGCTGCCGCTCGGCGTCCTGCCCGCGACCAACGGCGAGTACGTCCCGGAACCGCCCACGCGCCACGATCGCGACGTCGCGGCGTCGGCTCTGGCCCGCGCCGACGAGGCCGCCGACCTCGCGGGGATGGATCGGCGCCGATTCCTACGGACGGCGGGCGGTGTCGCTGCGGTGCTGGCGACGATCGATCTCGCCGCGTGTAGCTCTCCGGCACGCGACGCGTCGACCGCTTCGTCTTCGTCGACGACCGCGCGGCGGCCGGCCACGTCGGGGCCCGGCGGCTCGTTCACGGTCCCCGCGCCCCACGACGTCGACGCGTGCGAGCGCGCGCTGGCGGGTAGCGGCGAGTTCGTCGTCGACGTGCACACGCACCACGTCATGCCGGACGGGCCGTGGACGAAGAACGCTCCCGACACCGTCCAGCTGGTGCTCGGGATGGTGCCGTCGTGCGGGGCGTCGAACCGGCTCGAGTGTGCGAGCCGCGCCGCGTATCTCCACGACCTGTTCCTCGCGAGCGACACGACCGTGGCGATGCTCTCCGACGTGCCGAATTCGGGATCGTCCGACGCACCGGTCCCGTTCCTCGATCAGTTGGGGACCCAACAGCTCGCGGCACAGCTCACACACGGCGGCGCGCCGCGGGTACTCGTGCACAACGTGATCGCCCCCAACTTCGGCGATCTGCACCAGCGTCTCGACGAGATGGAGGCGACCGCGACGACCGGCAAGGTCGCCGCGTTCAAGGTGTACACCGCATGGGGACCGAACGGACGCGGTTTCGCGCTCGACGACCCCGCCGTCGGCCTGCCCGTGATCCAAAAGGCGCACGATCTCGGCGTCCGGATCCTCGTCGCGCACAAGGGTCTCCCGCTCGTCCGATTCGACGCGTCGCACAATCGGCCCGAGGACATCGTGGCGGTTTCCCGCCAGTTCCCGGACATGCAGTTCGTGGTCTTCCACGGCGCGTGGGACAAGAACCACGTCGAGGGCCCGTACGATCCGAACGCGACCATCGGGATCGACACGTTCCTGCCGCGCGCTCGACAAGCATGCGGTGCCCCCCAACGACAATGTGTGGGTCGACGTCGGCACGGTGTGGCGCGAAGTCCTGCGCGAGCCCACGACCGCGGCGCACACGCTGGGCAAGTTGCTCAAGCGCGTCGGCGAGCACCGCGTGCTCTGGGGAACGGACGCGATCTGGTACGGCTCGCCGCAGGCCCAGCTCCAGGCGTTCCGAGCGTTCACGATCTCTCCCGAGTTCCAGGATCGCTTCGGCTACCCGGCCCTGACCGAGGAGCTCAAGGCCGGGGTGCTCGGGCTCAACGCCGCTCAGCTCTTCCATCTCGACGCGCACGCGACCCGTTGTGCGCTCGCCGCCGATCCGATCACGACTGCCCGCACGACGGCCGCGCACCTCCGCGACGAGGGGGTGCTGCCGGCGGCGACGCGGCCGAACGGTCCGACGACACGCCGCGAGATGTTGCAGTGGCTCGCGTCACCCGGAACCCGCTGGAACCCCCTGTAGCCGAGCCGGCGAGCGCTCGGGTCCCGCGCTCGCACGCGAGCGCGTGCGCCGCGGAAGAAGGCCCAGATCGTCGCGCTGGCGTCGATCTGGGTGGTCGTCTTGCCCAGCGGACGCGATCGGGATGGAACCCGGCCAGGTATGGCCGCCGCCCGTGATGATGTAGAAGATCGTCGAGCCTCCCGGAGCACATCCGGGCCACGTCCGTCGGGTCACCTCGGGGCCGAGCGCCACGTCTTGGAACTTGGCCGCACACCGGTTGTGGGCCGCCCAAACGGCCATCGAGGACGCGGCGCCGGCAACGGTTCCGCCCCCGCAGCACCTGACCTTGCCGCCGTTGAAGGGGACCACGGGATCGGCGGTGCCTGCGAACGCCATGATGGGCACCGCTCGGGGTCCTCCACACGCCAGGACGACCGCGACCGCCCCGAACGCGGCGAAGCGGTCGCTCATCTGACAGGCCAGGACGGACGTCATCGCGCCCCCGTCCGACATCCCCGTCGCATAGACGCGGTGCACGTCGACGCAGAGCGTCGCCTCGACGTGATCGAGCAGCGAGCCGACCATCTGCACGTCGTTCTGCAGTCCCGGTTCGCCGGTGAGATTGAAGTGACGGGCCGCCGGTACCTGGCCGTCGGGAGCGACGATGAGGAAATCGTCGCGGTTCGCCTCGGGCTTGTAGTTGCCGTAGGCCATCTGCTCCACCGCGTTCGACCCGTAGCCGTGGAAGTCGAACACGAGGGGGACGTTCTTCGTGCCCCGGTAGGCAGGGGGGACGTACAGCTGGTAGGTCCGACGGACGCCGTCGAAGATGAACGACTGCGACGACTGTCCGGGCGGATGCGGGCGGGCACACCGAGCCGCGCCGACCGGGGCGGTTGACGTGGTCGAGGTGGCGGGTGTCGAGGTGGCGGGTGTCGAGGTGGCGGGTGTCGAGGTGGCGGGTGTCGAGGTGGCGGCGTGACGGGGGAGGCCGTGTGCGAAGACGAGCTGCATGCGCTCGCGCCCAGGGCGACCGCGGCGGCGATGCCGGCGGCGAGCACGGTGCGGGGCGGGTGGAGGAAGGTCATGCGCGATCTTCGATCACCCGGAGGTGGCGTGTACCTGGGCCGGGAACGAGACGACGAAGCGGGTGCCGCCTCCGGGTGCGAGCTCCACCCGGGCGGTGCCTCCCATCGCGTTGGCGAGCTCGCGGACGATCGCGAGCCCGAGGCCGGTTCCGACGGATCGGCCCGGGGTTTCCCGCACGGTGTAGAGACGCTCGAAGACGCGCGGCATCTGATCGGTGGGGATGCCGGGACCGTCGTCGACCACGACGATCGCGACCTGCCCGTCGCTCTGGGGCGCGGCGTAGACCTCGACGCGGGAGCTCGCGTACTTGAAGGCGTTCTCGATCAGATTGGCCGCGATCTGCGCGAGGCGCTCCGGGTCGAGGTCGACGGCGAGTACGCCACCGCTGATCACGTCGAGGGCGATCCCGAGCTCCAGAGCCTGGGGGCGGAATGCTTCGGCCGCGTCGCGGACGACTTCGGTCGCGTCGCACGGCCGCGGGTTGAGCGAGAACTGGTGCGCGTCGAGTCGCGCCAGGTCGAGCAGGTCTCGTACGAGGCGCTCGAGCCGCCGCCCTTCGGAACCGATGATCGTGGCCGCACGCTTGCGTTCGCCGAGATCGGCGTCGTCGAGGGTGCCGTCGGCCAGCGCCTCTGCGTACCCCCGGATCGACGTCAGCGGGGTGCGGAGGTCGTGCGAGATGGAGAGCAGGAAGGCGTGCTCGCTGCCCCGCGCCTGTTCGAGTTGCGCGGCCATGTCGTTGAGTGCCGACGCGAGCGCGGCGAGTTCGCCGTCGGTGCTGGGAGGGACGTCGGCGCGGGCTGACAGGTCGCCGGTCGCGAGCTGGGCCGCGGCTCGCTCGATGACGTGCACGGGGCGCGTGAGCCGTTGCGCGAGCCAGATCGAGATCAACGCGACGGTCACCAGAACGATCAGGCCCGCGAGGATCATCAACGGCAGCGAGTCGTGCAAGACGGTGAGATCCACGACGTCGGTCGCGACGACGACGAGCGTGCTGTTGCGAACCAGCGTCGAGGTCGGGATTGCGAGGAACACGGTGTTGGCGCGCCGGCCGCTGACCTCCTCGCCGGCCAGGAGCGCCGCCGGATCGATGTCGCTCGGGTGCAGTGAGGGCGGCAACTGGTAGTTCGGGAGGTTGGCCACGACCGCACCGCCCGGGGTGATCAACACGGCCTGCATGTCGGCGGCGCGTAGCCCGATGCGGAACCGTTGCGCCGGAAGCGCGGTGAAGTCGTTCGACTTGACGATCGCGGCCAGGTCGGACGACCGATTGCGCATCTCCTGGAGCGAGTGCTGTTGGAGCGACCGCCGTACCAATACGTAGGTCGCGAGCCCCGACAGCAGGAGGACGACGAGCGCGACGCCCGTGAATGCGACGATGAGCCTCACCCGGAGTGAGATCGCGGCGCGCCTCACGTGCTGTCCCGGATCATTTGCCGTCGAGCCGGTACCCGACGCCCCGAACGGTGTCGATGCGGACTGCGGTCGCGAGCTTTCTTGCGCACCTGCGCGATGTGCACGTCGACCGTGCACGCGTCGCCGTACCAGTCGTACCCCCATACTCCGTCGAGGATCTGCTGGCGCGACGAGCGCGAGGCCCGGACGTTCGGCCAGAAACTTCAAGAGGTCGAACTCCTTGCCGCGTGAACGCGATCGGAGCGTCGTCGACACGGACCTCGCGCCGGCCCACGTCGATCGCGCACGGAGCCGACCTGAAGGATCTCCGCGGCGGTGCCGACGCTCTCGGTCCGCCGAAGCACGGCTTTCACCCGCGCCACCAGCTCGGGTGGAGAGAAGGGCTTGGTGACGTAGTCGTCGGCGCCGAGCTCGAGCCCGAGCACCCGATCGATCTCGGTGTCCCGGGCGGTCAGGAAGATGACCGGGATCGTCGAGGTCTGCCGCAGGCGGCGGCACACCTCGAGCCCGTCGATGTCGGGCAGGCCCACGTCGAGCACCACGAGGCGGGGCCGATGCGTCCCGACGGCCGCGACCGCGTCCTCGCCGGTCGAGACTTTGACGACCCGGTAGCCGTCGCGCCGAAGGTAGAGCTCGACCAGGTCGGCAATGTTCGGCTCGTCGTCTACGACGAGGATCGTTCCGCGTTCCATCTCCACCTCATCGTCTCACTCCACAGTGGCTGAAGAGTGTGAAGCGAGTGTGAGCCTCATGTGATCGCTAGGGCGAGACGGTTGGAGCGGGCGATCGCGCCGAGCCACGCCGCCGAGGGCTTGGGCGTCCGCACGAACGTGTCCCGCGTCACCTCGACCAGCCCGAAGCGAGGGCCGTACGCCGAGCGCCCACTCGAAGTTGTCGAGCAACGACCAGTAGAAGTATCCGCGCACGTCGATACCGTCGGCCAGGCACCGGCCCACACCCTCGAGCGCTTCCCGTACGTAGGCGACGCGTTTGGTGTCGTCGTCGTGACCGAGACCGTTCTCGGTGACGTACAGCGGCGTCTGGGCGGTCTCGGCCGCGAAACGCAACGCGACCTCGATCGCTCGGGGCCAGTACTCATAGCCCATGGAGGGCACCACCTCGACTCCCTCCTCCGGACCGAGCATGCCGGTCCGGTCGATGCGCGTGCCGGGAGTAGGCCTGCACACCCACGAAGTCGTCGCCCCGCGCGGCTTCGAGGAACTGGGCCTCGTGGGAGTGACGTGCCCGAGCGAGCGTCTCCTCCGCGCCCTCGGGAGCCCACCAGTCGCCCATGGCAACGCAGATCCCCACGGGGAAGTCGCCGCGCCCGCCCTTGAGCACCTCGTACGCACGACGATGCGCGTCGCGATGAGATTGTCGTTCACCGCGACGTACGCTCCGAGATCCTGTTGTCGGCCCGGGGGAAAGACTCCGACGACGTAGCCCATCAGCGCCAGGATGTTGGGCTCGTTGATCGTGCACCCGATCGAGATGAGATCGCCGAGGTGCGCGACGGTGCGTTCGCAATAACGCGCGAACCGATCGACGACCACCTCCGACTCCCAACCGCCGAGCGCCGCGAGCCAGCGGGGGTTCGAGAAGTGGTGGAACGTCACGACCGGTTGCACGCCGTGTTCATGACACGCGCCGAGCACGCGCCGGTAATAGTCGAGCGCGGCGATCGAGAACTCGCCGTCCTCGGGTTCGATCCTTGACCACTCGATCGAGAACCGGTACGCGCCGAAGCCGTGATCGCGTACCAAGGCGATGTCCTCGGCGTAGCGGTGATAGCTGTCGGTGCAGTCGCCGGAAGGCTCGACGCAGATGGTGTCGGGTCGGTGCTCGAACATCCACCAGTCGTTGTTCCAGTTGCCGCCCTCGATCTGGTGCGCGGCCGCGGCCACGCCCCAGAGGAACCCGTCGGGAAAAGTCACGCTCATGGCCCGGAGCGTAGACTCCGGGCCGCTTGACCATCCTCGATGACATCCTCGCCACCAAGCGCGACGAGGTCACCGTGCTGCGCTATCCGCAGACCGCGCGACCTGCTGCGCAGGGCCGCCCTCGACGCCCCACCGACCCGTGACTTCGCGGCCGCGCTCAGGCGGCCCGACGGTCGTGTCGCGGTGGTCGGTGAGCTGAAGCGGCGCTCACCCTCGAAGGGCGAGCTCGCAGCCGATCTCGACCCGGGTCCGGTCGCACGGGCGTACGAGGCGGGCGGCGCGGCGGCCCTGTCGGTCCTGACGGATCAGCCGTATTTCGGCGGAATGGTCTCCGATCTGCAGTCGGCTCGTGCGGCGACGTCATTGCCCTGCCTGCGCAAGGACTTCGTCATCGACGAGGTACAGGTCTACGAAGCCCGGGCGATCGGCGCCGACGCGATGTTGCTGATCGTCGCCGCGATCGCCGACGACGGTCTGATGGCGGATCTCCACGCGCTCGGACGTGATCTCGGCATGGGTGTGCTCGTGGAAGCGCACGATGCACGCGAAGTCGAGCGTGCGTTGAAGGCCGGGGCCCAGGTGCTGGGCATCAACAGCCGCGACCTCGCCACGTTCTCCGAGGACCTCGGCGTCGCGACCGGGCTCTCGTCGCTCGTTCCCGCCGATGTGATCGCAGTGGCCGAGTCTGCGATTCGATCCGTCGGCGATGCACGCCGGGTCGCGGGGGCAGGCTTCGATGCCGTTCTCGTCGGCGAGGCTCTCGTACGCGCCGTCGATCCCACGGCGCTCGTGCGCGATCTCTCCTCTGTCGCCGTCGTGCGGCGGGCCTAGAGCGGAGTCGGCGATGTTCGTGAAGATCTGCGGGATCACCAACGAGGACGACGCCCTCCTCGCGGTCGCGCTCGACGCCGACGCCATCGGGTTCGTGTTCGCGCCCAGCCCCCGTCAGGTCGACCCGGAGACGGTGCGGGACGTGGTTCGCCGCTTGCCCCGCGAGGTTCACACGGTCGGTGTGTTCCGTGACGAACGCCCGGAGCGCATCATCGAGATCGTCGGCCGGGCCGGGCTCCGGGGTGTACAGCTGCACGGTCACGAACCGGCATCGGAAGTCGCCTGGATCCGCGAACGGGCGCAGTTCGTGATCCAGGCGTTTGCCGCGGGCGATCCGGCGCTCGCAACGGCGGCGCACAGCGCGGCCGACATCATCCTGGTCGACTCGCCCGATCCGGGTTCGGGCAAGGTGTTCGACTGGCGGCTGGCCGAGGGCGCGCCCCGAGGGAAACGGATCCTGCTCGCAGGAGGCCTCACCCCCGAGAACGTCGGCGACGCGATCAGGTTGGTGCGACCGTGGGGCGTCGACGTCTCGAGCGGGGTCGAACAATCACCTGGGCGCAAGGACCCGGCCAAGCTGCGCCGGTTCATCGTCACGGCGCGAGAGGCGGCCGACGACGGCACCGACGGGACGACGCCGCGATCCATCGACCTCAACGTCGACGAGGTTGCGGGTGTCACCCGACCCTGGGACTGGCAGGTCGATCTCTGAGCGCGGGCACGGCGGTCACGCCTACGCCCGAGTTGCGGTCCACCCGCCGAGAACTCTGCCGAATTTCGGGGACGGGCATCGTACAATCCGCCGGATGTCTGCTCCTCGGCGTGGTGCGCCGGTGCAACTGGACCCCGCGGGCCCGGAACCGGTGGGTCTCGGTCGTTTCGGCGAGTTCGGCGGTCGGTACGCGCCCGAGACCCTGGTTCCGGCGCTGGTGCAACTCGAGGCGGAGTTCCGCGACGCCTGGTCGGACACCGCCTTTCGTGCCGAGTACGCGGCGCTGCTGTCGAGCTACGCCGGTCGTCCGACGCCCGTCACCGAGTGTCGCCGGCTCTCCGAACGACTCGGTGTGCGAGTGCTGCTGAAGCGCGAGGATCTCACCCACACCGGCTCCCACAAGATCAACAACGTGCTCGGCCAGGCACTGTTGACCCGACGCATGGGCAAGAAGAATCTCATCGCCGAGACGGGTGCCGGACAGCACGGGGTCGCGACCGCGACCGCGGCCGCCCTTTTCGGGTTGGGCTGCGTCGTCTACATGGGTGCCGTCGATGTCGAGCGCCAGGCGCTGAACGTGTGGCGAATGAGACTGCTCGGCGCCGAGGTCGTACCCGTGCAGTCGGGCAGCGCGACGTTGAAGGACGCGGTCAACGAGGCGATGCGTGCGTGGGTCGCGAGCGTCGAGGCCACGCACTACTGCCTCGGGTCCGCGATGGGTCCGCACCCGTTCCCGTGGATGGTGCGCGAGTTCCAGCGGGTGGTGGGCGACGAAGCGCGTCGCCAGTGCCGGGACATACTCGACGACGTCGATCCCGACGTCGTCGTCGCGTGTGTCGGCGGCGGATCGAACGCGATCGGGACCTTCGCCGGATTCGTCGACACGGACGCACGGCTCGTCGGCGTCGAGGCGGGTGGGCTCGGCCTGGAAACCGGTCATCATGGCGCGGCGGTCGCTCGCGGGGTCCCGGGTGTCGTACACGGAATGCGGTCGTTGTTCCTCCAAGACGAGTTCGGGCAGGTGCTGGAGGCCTCGTCGATCAGCGCCGGTCTCGACTACCCGGGGGTCGGGCCCGAGCACGCGATGCTCGCGGCGACCGGCCGTGCCGAGTACCACGATGCAACCGACGCGGAAGCCCTGGCCGGGTTCCAGCTGCTGTCGGCAACCGAGGGCATCGTGCCCGCGCTCGAACCGGCGCACGCGATCGCTTGGGTCGCCCGCGAGGCCGGCCACGCCATCCCGGCGGGCGCCACGGTGCTGATCACCCTGTCGGGCCGGGGCGACAAGGACGCCGCCCAGGTGGCGGAGATGCTCGGCGAGCTCGAGTGAACCTCGAAACCCATCTCCGGAGTCGCCGGGAGGCGGGCGCGAAGCTGCTCGTCCCGTACGTCACCGGGGGGCTCGGCCGCGAGTGGCCCGAAGTGGTGCGCGCGGTCGTCGACGCGGGCGCCGACGCGGTCGAGATCGGTATCCCGTTCTCCGACCCGATCATGGACGGCCGCACGATCCAAGAGGCCAGCCAGCGCGCGCTCGATCTGGGCGCCACCCCGATCGGCGTGATCGATGCGATGGCCACCATCGACGTGCCGGCACCGCTCGTGGTGATGACCTACTACAACCTCGTCGCGCGGTTCGGTCACCAGCGGTGCGCGGAGCATCTGCGCCGGTGCGGTGTCGACGGCGCCATCGTGCCCGACCTTCCTCTGGACGAGCTGAACGGCTGGGGCGAAGCCGCCGATGCTGTGGGCGTCGAGACCATCCTGCTCGCGGCCCCGACGACGCCGGACGACCGGCTTGCACAGATCTGCGAACGTTCGCACGGTTTCGTCTACGGCGTGTCGCTGATGGGAGTCACGGGCGAGCGCGACAAGCTCGCGGCGCACGCCGGTGAAATGGGCCGTCGTTGCAAGGCGGCGACCGACAAGCCCGTCCTGTTGGGCGTGGGTATCTCGACGCCGGACCAAGCCGCGACGGCGGCCGCGAGTGCAGACGGCGTGATCGTCGGCAGTGCGCTCGTCCGGCGGCTGCTCGACGGCGGTGGGCCCGACGAAGCCGCGGCTTTCGTCCGTTCGCTCCGGGTCGCGCTCGACGCGAGCTGAGGCCGAGCAAGTCCCGCGGCTCTTCCTGAGTCGTAGCTGTTGGATCCCGGTGCGCTTGATGTGCATGCGCTCGGGTGTGACAAATGTCCTACAGAGAACCGGGACCACGGTCGATATCTCCCTCTGGGAAGGTTGCAATCCAGGGAGGGACGATGGAAAAGGGCTCGATGGTCGGGCTCGGACTGTGCCTGGTCGGCGTCTTCTTGAGCGCGACCTTGCACGGGATCAACATCGCATTCCTCTTCATGGAGTTCGGTTCGATCATCATCGTCGTGTTCGGGCATCTCGGCGCGACGATCGCCTCTTACCCGTGGGAGGCCACGCAGAACGTCGGGAAGTACGTCGGCAAGGCGATGAAGGGCAAAGAAGAGCACTCGGCCGGCGAGACCATCAACCAGATCGTCGTGCTCACCAACCGGGCCCGCGCCGAGGGACTCCTCGCACTCGAGGAGGAGGCGAAGGGTATCGAGGACCCGTTCTTCAAGAAGGGGATCGAGCTCGCGGTCGACGGCACCGACCCCGACGCCCTCAAGAAGACGCTCAACTCCGAGATCAGCGCGATGAAGGAACGGCACAAAGTCGGTCAGGGTTGGTTCACCTCCGCCGGGATCTTCGCGCCGACGTTCGGCATCATCGGCGCAGTGTTCGGTCTGATGGCCACCATGGCCCAGTTGAACCAACCGGCCAAGGTCGGTGAAGGCATCGCCGGCGCGTTCGTCGCGACCTTCTGGGGTGTGTTTCTCGCCAACGGCATCTGGCTGCCGTGGGCGAACAAGCTGAAGCAGCTGTCGCAGACCGAGGTTGCGCACAAGCAGCTCATCGTCGAGGGGATCATGGCGATCCAGGCCGGCGTGTCGCCTCGGGTGGTCGAGGAGCTGTTGAAGTCGCACATCCCGCCGTCGGAGCGCGACAAGCCCGCGGCGGAGTCTGCCGCCGAGAGTGGTGGCGGCGGCCAGGCCGCGGCCGCCGCGTAACGGGAGCTTGCGATGTCGCACGGAGGCGACGACGAGGTCCACGAAGAGCACGAAGAGCACGTGAATCACGAGGCGTGGGTCATCCCCTACGCCGACCTGCTCACGCTGCTCATGGCCATGTTCATCGCGCTGTTCGCGATGTCGACCGTCGACACGACGAAGTTCAAGGCATTCGCCGTCGGCTTCAACGAGGCTCTGGGCGGCGGGAAGCTCAACTCGGGGATCGGCGGCACCGCCAACGCGCAACGTCGACGCAGGTGGGCAGCGGCAGCGGGAACGGGCCCTTGACGGGCGGATCGCTCCTCCCCACCCAGAACGTACAGAACGGCACCCAGCTGCAGGAGTTGTTGAACTCGTTGGCCAGCATCAACGCACAGGCCGCGGCGCAGCGTCAGAGCTTGAGCGACGTGCAGCGGGAGATCAACGCAGCCGCGAGCCGGCTGGGCGTGAGCAAGAACGTGCGCACGAAGCAACTGAACAACGGACTGCAGGTGACGCTGTTGACCGACAAAGTGCTGTTCGAGAGCGGTAAGGCCCAGCTGCAACCGCAGGGCCTGCAGTTGTTGAACGTGATCGGCAAAGTGCTGGAATCGGTCGACAACAACATCGAGATCAACGGGTACACCGACAACGTCCCCATCGGGCCCGGCGGCCAGTTTCCCTCGAACCTGTATCTGTCGTCCTTCCGTGCCGACGCGGTCGCCGACTACTTCGCATCGATGGGGATGAGCCGCGCACGGTTGTTCCCCGCCGGCCGGGGCGACCAGGACTTCATCGCTTCGAACTCGACCGCTGCGGGTCGTGCAGAGAACCGAAGGGTCGAGATCATCGTCGAGTCGAATCTCATCAAGAAGACCCTCGATCAAGCGGGCCTGAACGCCAACCCGGTCACCCCCTCGACGACGCCCATCGCCCCCATCGCTTCGGTCGCTCCCGCCAACGGCGCCACGCCCAATCTCAAACCGAATCTCGGGGGCAACTAACGTCGGGCCCATGCCCGACAAGATCACGATGTCCGCCGACCGCTCGCTCTCGGTTCCGGACGAGCCCATCATCCCCTACGTCGAAGGTGACGGGACGGGGGTCGACATCTGGCCGGCCGCGCAGCTGGTGATGGACGCCGCCGCCGCGCGGCACGGAAAGAAGATCGCCTGGAAAGAGGTACTCGCCGGCGAGAAGGCGTTCAATGCCACGGGATCGTGGCTGCCGGACGAGACGGTCGCGGCCTTCCGCGAGTATCTCATCGGGATCAAGGGCCCGCTCACGACCCCGATCGGTGGGGGCATCCGATCGCTGAACGTGGCGCTGCGCCAGTTGCTCGACCTCTACGTCTGCCTCCGGCCGGTGCGCTGGTTCCAGGGCGTGCCGTCGCCGGTGAAGCGGCCCGAAGCCGTCGACATGGTGATCTTCCGGGAGAACACCGAAGACATCTACGCCGGCCTCGAGGTCGAAGAGGGCACTCCGGAGGCGCACGAGTTGATCGCGCTGTTGAAGGAGAAGTTCGGTTGGAACATTCGCGCCGACTCCGGTGTCGGCATCAAGCCGATCTCGATGACGGGTTCCAAGCGCCTCATCCGCGCCGCGATCAAGTACGCGGTCGAGCACGACCGCAAGAGCGTGACCCTCGTGCACAAGGGGAACATCCAGAAGTTCACCGAAGGCGCGTTCCGAAACTGGGGATACGACCTCGTGCGTGAGGAGTTCTCCGATGTCGCGGTCGGCTGGGACGACTGCGACGGGAAGCCCGGCGACAAGGTGCTGGTCAAGGACAGCATCGCCGACATCACCTTGCAGCAGGTCCTCACTCGTCCCGAGGACTTCGACGTCATCGCGACCACCAACCTGAACGGCGACTACCTGTCGGACGCGCTCGCGGCCCAGGTCGGCGGGATCGGGATCGCGCCCGGCGGGAACATCAACTACGTGACCGGCCACGGGATCTTCGAGGCGACGCACGGCACCGCGCCGAAGTACGCGGGCCAGGACAAGGTCAACCCCAGCTCGGTGTTGTTGTCGGGCGTGATGATGTTCGATCATCTCGGGTGGAACAAGGCAGCCCGGGAGATCGAGCACGCGATCGAGGCGACCATCGCCGACAAGGTCGTGACCTACGACTTCGCCCGGCTCATGCAGGGCGCGACCGAGGTCAAGACGAGCGAGTTCGCCCGGGCGATCGTCGACCGCCTGTACGCGCGGCTGTTCGTCGGCGGTGCCCTCGCCGCACCCCGACGAAACGCCGAACTACGCGGAAACGACGGAACTGACGAGCTCGGGGAGGGACTCCCGGAAGTCGGGGAGGAGCGGTCGACCCGCCAGGCGCAGGGCGCGGTTGTCGAGCACGGAGTTCGCGGGCCGGGGCGCCGGGCGCGGGGGATCGAGGTCGGCGGTCGTGATCGGCGTCACCCGAGCCGGGTCCGCGCCCTTGGCGCGCAGGACCTCTCGGGCGAACTCGAACCAGCTCACCGGACCTTGGTTGGTGACGTGCCAGGTGCCGGGAAGCCGCTCCACCGCGAACGTATGGAGCATCGTCGCCAGATCCTTGGCAACGGTCGGGCACCCGCGTTGGTCGTCGACGAAGCGCAGCGGGGCGTCACCACCCGCGAGGCGCAGGATCGTCTTGGCCATGTTCGCGCCGTAGCGCCCGATCACCCACGACGTGCGCACCACCGCGCAGTCGAGGTCGATCTCGAACTCGCCGGCCAGCTTCGAACGACCGTAGACCGAGGCCGGGTTGGGCGTGTCCCATTCGTGGTAGGGCTCCGGTTGGGTGCCGTCGAAGACGTAGTCGGTGGACAGGGCCACGACGTACGCATTCGCCGCGCCGTGCACCTTCCATCACGAATCGCACGCCGAGCGCGTTCACGAGAAACGCCCGGTCGCGTTCGGTCTCGCACACGTCGACCGCGGTCATCGCTGCGCAGTGGACGATCGCCTCGGGACGCGTCGACGTGATCGCGGCGAGCACCGCGTCACGGTCGCCGACGTCGAGGCTCGAGTGATCGAGTCCGATCACCTCGTGATTGCCGGCGCCGGCGAAGGACTCGACAACCTCGCGGCCGACCATGCCTCCCGCGCCTGTGACCAGGACGCGCACCGCTCAGCTCACTTCCACGCGGCCGTCTCGTCGACCGGCGCGCGCTCTCGCAGCGGCTCCCACCAGTCTCGATTTGCGGCGTACCACTGCACGGTCTCCCGGAGACCGGCGTCGAAGCCGACCTTCGGCTCCCACCCCAACTCGGCCCGGATCTTCGACGCGTCCAGCAGGTAGCGGCGGTCGTGGCCGGGACGGTCGGGAACGATCGTCTTGAGGGAAGCGGGCTTGCCCAGGGCCGCGAGCACGCCGTCGGCGATTTCCTCGATGCTGCGTTCCTCGCCGGTCCCGACGTGATACGTCTCCCCGACACGACCGTCGTCGAGGATGCGCGCGATCGCGCGGCAATGGTCGTCGGCGTGGATCCACTCACGCCGGTTCTGCGTCGACGCGTACAGCGGAATGTCCTGATCGTCGAGCGCCCGGGTGGCGAACAGCGGGATCACCTTCTCCGGGAACTGGTACGGACCGTAGTTGTTCGCACAGTTCGTGATGGAGATCGGGAGGTGGAACGTCTCGAAGTACGCGCGCACGGCGTGATCCCCGCCGGCCTTGGACGCGTTGTACGGCGTGCGGGGCGCGTACGGAGACGATTCGTTGAACGGCTCCGTCGCGTCGAGGTCGAGGTCGCCGTAGACCTCGCACGTGGAGACATGGTGAAAGCGGTGGAAGCGCTCGACCCCGACGCGCCGCACCGCCTCGCACAGCCGCTGCGTTCCGACGACGTTGGTCTGGAAGAAGACGCCCGGGTTGGTGATCGCGTACGAGTTGTGCGACTCGGCCGCGAAGTTGACGATGGTGTCGATCTCGTAGTCGCGCAGTGTTCTCGTCACGAGGTCGATGTCACCGATGTCGCCCTCGACGAACTCGTGCTCTACCCCGACGAGGCTCTCTCGGTTCCCCGCGTAGGTCAGCGCGTCGTAGGCGACGACGGTGTCGCCGGGACGCTCGCGCGCCCACCAGCGCACGAAGTTGGATCCGATGAATCCGGCACCGCCGGTGACGAGGATGTTCATGTGCGCATCGGCCAGACGGGTCGGGCGCGCTCGGGGATCTCGGCGCGCTTCGGATTGGCAGCGTCGCGATCGGACAGCGCGGGATTGGTGATGCCCCAGTCGGCGCCGATCTCGGGGTCGTCCCACGCGACGCCCAGCTCGTCGGCAGCGTTGTAGTAGCCGTCGACGAGGTAGGTGATGGTCATGTCGGTCAGCGATCCGAAGCCGTGGGCGACGCCCGGCGGGATCAGGACGCCGTTGTGCGTGTGCTCGCCCGAAGCCGGCTGGCCCAGGTCGAAGACCTCGGTCGCCCCGTCGGTCGCGCTGCCGACCCGCAGATCGTGCAACACCACCCGCGCCCGACCGAACGGGACGTACCAGAAGTCGGCCTGGTGGAGGTGATAGTGCAGCCCGACGATGCAACCGGCGGTGCGGTCGGCGCGGTTGGCCTGGATCATCTCGCGGCCACCCGGGATCCACTCCCGTCGGAACGTCTCGACGAACAGCCCGCGCTTGTCGCGATGCACCGTTGGTACCACATGGAAGACGCCGACGATGGTCTCGCTCTCGGTGATGGTTGCCATCGCTACTCCAGGTCGGCTCGGGAGTGGTCGCCGAGCAGCAGCCGGGTCGCCTTGGGGCGATCGCCACTGCGAACGACTTCGACCTCGCGTCCGAGCAATGAGTCGTGAATGTGGTGTACGCCGACGATCCGGCTTCGCTCCAGCATGACCGAGTGCTCGATCTCGGCGTCGCGTAGCTCGCAGTCGGCACCGATGGCCGTGTAGGGACCGACGTAGGTGTCGACGAGGTGGGTTCCGGCGCCGATGATCGCCGGGCCTCTCACGACCGACGACTCCAGCCGCGCGCCGGCTTCGATCACGACGCGCCCCTCCACCCTCGATTCCGCGTCGAGATGACCGTCGATGCGGGGAGCGATCGTGTCCAGGACCAAACGGTTGCAGTGCAACAACGGGTCCTTCTTGCCGGTGTCGATCCACCAACCTTCGAGGACCTCGTGCATCACGGGATGACCGTTGTCGATGAGCCATTGGATCGCGTCGGTGATCTCGAGCTCACCGCGTGGGGACGGCTCGATGGCGCTGACTGCGGCATGGACGCGGCGGTCGAAGATGTACACGCCCGCGACGCGAGGTCCGACGGCGGGTCGGCGGGTTTCTCGATCAGCCGCACCACGCCGCCGTGCGTGTCGACCTCCGCAACGCCGAACTGGCGGGGGTCGTCGACGTGTGCGAGCAGGATCTGGGCCGCGGGCAGTTGGGTGAGAGACTCGTTGAGCTCGAGTTGGCGGCTTCGCTGGGCGACGAAGCGGTCGACGAGCGGCCGCAGCTCCTGCTGGAGCATGTTGTCGCCGAGGTACATCACGAAGTCGTCGTCGCCGAGAAAGTCGGCCGCCACGAGCACGCAGTGAGCCAACCCGAGCGGGAGCGACTGGCGGATGAAGGTGAGCTCGACCCCGAACTGCGAGCCGTCGCCCAGCGCCGCCTCGATCTCGGCGCCGCTCTCGGGCGACACGACCACGCCGATGTTCTTGATGCCCGCGGCGGCCATGTCGTCGACGACGTAGAACAAGATGGGCTTGTTCGCGATCGGGACGAGCTGCTTGGCGCTCGTGTGGGTGATCGGGCGCAACCGGGTTCCGGCGCCCCCCGCCAGAATCAAGCCCTTCACAGTCGCTCCCACCCCAGCTCCGACACTCAGCGGGAAGAACCTACCACCGCGAGTGGAAAGCAGGCACGGGCCTGGGGCTGTTCTAACGTCTGGCCATGGCCGACGCACTCCGACCCGATCATGTGTACGCCGACAATTGCGACCTCTGCGAGGCGGCCAGGATCACTCCTTGGTTCCACGAGGACGACACGTGCTGGATCGCCGAGTGTGAGATCTGTGCGGTCCCGATGGTGGTGTGGCGAAGCCACGGGGTCGCGCCGCCACCGGACCAGTTGGCCCACATGCACGACAAGCTCGCCATGGTGGTGCAGGCGAACTTCACCTTCGAGCACTACGTCGACGACAACATGCGCAACATTCCGGATCACTACCACGCCCACGCTCGGCCCCAGGGTGGGTTCTTCGGGCACGGGTTGCAGCGACGCCGAGAGCCCTGACGCCATGCGCACGAGCGGGCCGGCGCGGTGACCGAGCACGTCCTGACCATCGACCTCGGGACCTCCGGGCCCAAGGTCGCGTTGTTCACGCTCGACGGCTCCTTCGTCGACGGGGATTTCACGCCGGTGGCCTTGAACGTGTTACCCGACGGCGGCGTCGAGCAGTCGCCGGGCGCGTGGTGGGAGGGGATCGCCGCGGCATCGCGACGAGTGATGGCCCGCACCGCGATCGCAGACGAGACGATCGTTGCCGTCGCGGTGACTTCCCAGTGGTCGGGAACCGTCCCCGTCGATCGCAACGGCACACCCCTGCACGACGCGATCATCTGGATGGACTCCCGCGGTGCCGAGGAGACACGACGGATCGTCGGCGGCGCGCTCCGGATCCAGGGCTACGAGCCCCGCAAGCTCCGCACCTGGATCAGCCGTACCGGCGGTGCACCCGCACTGTCGGGCAAGGACTCGATCTCCCACATCCATTGGTTGCAGCGCGAGCGGCCCGCCATCGCTCACGCGACGTGGAAGTACCTCGAACCGAAAGACTGGCTCAACCTGCAGCTCACCGGTCGTTGCGCCGCGACCTTCGACTCGATCGTCCTGCACTGGGTCACGGACAACCGCGACGCGGCGCGGGTCGGCTACGACGACGATCTGTTGCGTCTCGCCGGTCTCGACCGCGCCCAGCTCCCGGATCTCGTCGCCGCGACCTCGGTGATCGGAACGCTCACCGAGAAGGCCGCGGACGCCCTCGGTCTCCCGCGCGGCATCGCGGTGGTGGGAGGGACACCCGATCTCCAGTCGGCCGCGATCGGATCGGGTGCGGTCCGCGATTTCGAAGGGCATCTCTACGTCGGAACGTCGTCGTGGTTGACGTGCCACGTCCCGTTCAAGAAGACGGATCTGTTCCACGGCATCGCATCGCTGCCGTCGCCGCTGCCGGGCAAGTACTACGTCGCCGACGAGCAGGAGGTAGCCGGCGGCTGCCTCGAATGGCTGCGGGAGCACGCCCTCGAGACGAGCGACGACTTGGCGCGGCTCGACGTGATCGCCGCCGGGGTCGCGCCGGGTAGCAACGGAGTGATCTTCACACCCTGGCTGAACGGTGAGCGCACCCCGGTCGACGACCATACGTTGCGCGCGGGTTGGAACAATCTGTCGTTGGCGACGACCCGGGCCGAACTCGTCCGCTCGGTGCTCGAAGGCGTCGCCTACAACAGCCGCTGGCTGCTCGGAACGGTCGAGAAGTTCACAGGTCACGCCTTCCCGTGGTTGCACTTCATCGGCGGGGGAGCGCAGTCGGAACTTTGGTGCCAGATCA
Organism: uncultured Actinomycetes bacterium; assembly: GCA_963784845.1. Taxonomy (GTDB): domain Bacteria; phylum Actinomycetota; class Acidimicrobiia; order IMCC26256; family PALSA-610; genus PALSA-610. The sequence goes on from CAWASN010000007.1 coordinate 1,625,289, forward strand.
TGGCCGATGTGCTGCAGCGCGAGATCCGTCAAGTCGAGCACCCCGATTCGCGCCAACGCTCGCGGCGCGGCTCTCCTCGCGGGGATCGCCCTCGGGCGTATCGGCTTCGACGATCTGGCGCGCAACGTCCGCGTCGCCGCGACGTTCTCCCCGGACCACGCGAACGCGGCCGTCTACGACGAGCGTTACGCCGAGTTCCGCGTCCTGCACAAGCAGACGAGCCGGAGGACCAAGCGACATGGCCGCACCTGAACGACCGGAGCGCGCACGACCCGAGCGAGTGCGGGACGACTCGTACCCGATGCGCGGCTGGGGCCTGCCCGAGGAGGGTGAGCTCGAGCGCATCGTCGTCATCTCCCCGCATCTCGACGACGCCGTGCTCAGCTGTGGCCGGTTCCTGTCGGCGCATGCGGGCGTCACGGTTGTCACCGTGTTCGCGGGGAATCCGGAGGCGTACCCGAGCCCGCAACGGTTGTGGGACGTGCAGAGCGGGTTCGGCCCCGACGACGACGTGATGGAAGCGCGCCGCGCCGAGGATCGCGGCCGCGCTCGCGGTGCTCGGCGCGATTCCGGTTCACCTCGAGTTCGTCGAGCACAGCTACCTCCCCGGTGATCGACCGGTCGCGCCCGAGACCCTCGCCGGGGGTCTCGTGAGTGCGTTGCTCGCGCTCGACCCGTCGCTCGTGATCGCGCCGTTCGGGCTCGCCAATCCCGACCACGACGTCACCCATCGCGCCTGCATGATCGTCCGGGACCGGCTGGATCCGGCCGTGTCGTGGTGGTGCTACGAGGACAACGGGTACAAGCACATTCCCGGAATGCTCGCGTGGCGGGTCTCGACCCTGTTCCGCCGCAAGCTGTGGCCCACCCCGGTCTGCCCGACGGTCGACCACGACGGCGCGCGCAAGGCGGCCGCGGTCGAGTGCTACCCGTCACAACTGCTCGCCCTCGACGACGATTGGCGGATCCGGGCCAAGCTCGACGCTCCCGCGCCCGAACAGTTCTGGCGGCTCGCGCCGCCACCTCCCGGGTGGGACGGCATCACCGATGCGTGAACCGCGACCGGGCCGTGCCCGGCCGCGGGCGGGCGCGGTGCGTTTTCAGGCAACCAGCACCGACGTGAAGTCGGTGACTTTGGGGAAGACCGCGGCGTCGCCGAACGCCGCGACCGTGCCGTCGGCCGCCGCGATCCAGTAGCCGTTCCCGCGGGTCGTGCGCGCGAAGCCGCAGACGAGCGCGGTCGTGTGGACAGTCGATCCGTGGAAGCGCGCGTCGCCGTAGCTGAAGATGCCGCCGTCACTGGCGCAGAGCCAGTAGCCCTTGCCCGACGGGGTGGATGCCATGGCGACGATCGGTTTGTTGAGCCGGATGTTCCCGGTGGATCCGTAGAAGCGCGCGTCGCCGTAGCTGAAGATGCCGCCGTCACTGGCGCAGAGCCAGTAGCCCTTGCCCGACGGGGTGGATGCCATGGCGACGATCGGTTTGTTGAGCCGGATGTTCCCGGTGGATCCGTAGAAGCGCGCGTCGCCGTAGCTGAAGATGCCGCCGTCACTGGCGCAGAGCCAGTAGCCCTTGCCCGACGGGGTGGATGCCATGGCGACGATCGGTTTGTTGAGCCGGATGTTCCCGGTGGATCCGTAGAAGCGCGCGTCGCCGAAGCTGAAGATCCCTCCGTCGGAGCCTGCCAACCAGAGACCCTTCCGCGACGGCGTGCGGGCACCGGCAACTACCGGGCGCGCGACGCTCGCGAGCGAGCTGAACTTGATCGCGGTCCCGAATCCGTGAATGTGACCGGTTGGCCCGGCCAGCCAGTACCCGGCAGTCGAGGCCGCCGGCGGCTTCACGGCGGCGGGGGTTCCCGGCCCCGACGCGAACAGTCCGAGCGGCGTGTACGTCCGGCCGAGGATCGCGCGGTCGTTCGCTCCGAGCCACGTCTTCAGAATCGGTGCGTACATCTGGCGAAAGTCGACGCTCGGTACGAGATTCCCGTCGCGGTCGAGACGGGTCAGGTTGGGCTGGGCGCCGTGACGCCCTCCCCTTACGTGGTCGCCGATCACGAAGTGCGGGGCCGCGGTGCCGTGGTCGGTGCCGCCGTCGCCATTCTCCTCGGGGCGCCGGCCGAACTCGGAGAAGGTCATCATCGCGACGTGCGGAGACCAGCGGGCGGAGAGCGTCGCGAAGAAGGCTTCGATCGCGGTGTCGAGCTGTCCCAACAGGGTCGCGTGCCAGTCGTGTTCGTCCGAGTGTGTGTCGAAGCCGTCGATCTCGGTGTCGATCACGCGGATGCCGAGGTTGGCGTTGATCAGGTGCGCGGCGAGAACGAGTTGCTGTTGCAGGTTGTTCGGCTGGTTGGCGAACCCGTACGCGGGCCTGATCCGTTGTGTGAGCATCATCAGGTCGGATTCCGTCTGGTCGTAGAGATCGCCGAGCGTGCCGAGGCCCGACGAGCCGGTGCCGAAGCTCGCGAGCGTGTCGAACATGCGAGCGTCCGACGGGTTGCTGCGGTCGATGCCGAATGCACCCCCGATGTTGAGGGGGAGCGAAGACGGGTGCGCGACGTCGCCTTGGAGGTGCTCGCTCACGGCGCCGTGCAACGACACGCCGTACAGCGACTCGTGCGTGGCGTTGGGGAGTTGGTCGAGAAAGCGCCCGGCCCAACCCGACGTGACGGCGTCGCGCCCGCCCCAGCCGCGCATCCAGATGTCACCCGAACTGAAGTGGCTGAGATCGGCCGGGTTGTAGCCGACGCCGCTGACGACCGCGACCTTGCCGTGGTCGAAGCGGGCCTTGAGCTTCGCCAGGGCGGGGTGGAGCCCGAGTCCGCCGCCGAGCGGCAACGGGTTCGTGACGCGGAGCGACGAACGCAGGTGCGGATACTGCGGGTCGGCATAGGGGATGACCATGTTGAGCCCGTCGTTTCCGCCGGCGAGGTTGATCGTCACCAGGATGCCCTGGTTGTCCGCCACCGGCGGAGCCGCCGACGCTTGCAGCTTCGACAGGTACGGGCTGAGCGCGATGACGCCGGTCCCCACCGCGCCGTACTGCATGAAACGACGGCGGGAGAAGGGATGCCGTTCGAAGATATCGGGTCCGGATGTCGTCACGGTCGTGCTCCTACGCGAGGTTGAATTCCGGGCTGAGCATCAGCAGGATCAGCAGGTTCATGAACGTCAGGTCCGACCAGGCGTTGTGGTCGGCGCGCTGAGCTGTGAGCCACGCCTCCAACTTCGTCCTCGTGTGCGCGGACGGACTGTCGATGCCGAAGAAGTCGAAGCCGTACTGCACTGCGTCGGGTACCGTCATCGGCCCGGTCGTGCCGGTGCCGGCGATGGCGCTCAGACTGTGGCGAACGTCGTTGCGCCAGAGGAGATTCGTGAGCCAGTTGGCACGCGGCCACAGGCGCGACGTCGTCAGCCAGTAGTCGTTGGGCCGCCACCCCGACACGTTGGGCGGTTCGAACAGCTGCTGGCCCATGTCGTCCATGTACCACTGGGGGTTCGCGTCCTCTGCTGTGATACCGACGACGCGCATGCACGCTGCGACCCATTCGGCCGGTGACCGCACAAGCCCGGTCATCGCTCTCGGAGAGACGAAGTTGGGGTGCATGAAAATTGCGCGTACGAGATCCTCGATGGAGAGGTCGTTCGCGAGGAACGCGCCTGCGAGCGACGTCACGACGTCCGGCTCCGGCTCGGGATACGCGAAGAACGACCACATCTTGGTTGCGATGAACCGGGCCCCGATCTGCTTGCGCGTTGCATCGGTCCCGAGGATGAAGTCGATGACGTCGGGGCCGTCCCAGTTCTGGGTCACGCCCATGAAGGTCTTCATGCCGTCGTCGTGGCGGGTGGGATAGAAGTGGTATTGCTCCCGGTCGGAGTCGAGCGTGTTGTGGCCGGTCCAGGCCCGGGCCGACGCCACGACGTCGTTCTGGGTGTACTGATCGACGCCGAGGGTAAACAGTTCCATGAGCTCGCGGGCAAAGTTCTCGTTGGGGCTGCCGGCGACGTTCGGATCGTTGTCGAGCCAGATCAGCATCGCCGGCTGCAGCGACATCGCGTGAACCAGGTCGCGAAAGTTGGCGGCTGCATACGCGCGGAACAGGGCGTTCTGCTGGTACATCAACAGCATGTCGTTGACCTTGTAATTGGCCGTTGCGAAGTGGCCGTGCCAGAACAGTGTGAGCTTCTCCTGCAATGGAGTGGTCGAGGTCGCCATGCGGTCGAGCCACCACTGCTGGAGCTGGTACTCCTTTTCCCAATCGCCGACGGCGTTGTCGGTGAGATACGCCGGTTGCACGTCGGGCGGCGCGCTCGAGAAGTCGAGCAGCTGGTCGACGGTGGTCGCCCACGGCTGGGCCGCCAGCGTTGCAACCTGTGCATTGGTTCCACCGAAACCGGCGCGCCGAAGCAAGTGCGCGACGTTCGCGGGAAGCGTCACGTCGGTCCCCCTGACCCTTGGACACCCCAACCCGCCGTTCCCTCATCGACGAAACGCCGGTCGATTCTTGAGCGTCAGGGCGCTATTCGCAGGGAATCAGGGAAGTCCCGCGCCCGGTACGTCGACGTGCACCGATTCGATCCGACCGCCATGCGCAACCCGTACCTCGTCAGACACGTGTGTGGGTGCCGTGCACAGGTACAGCGTGCGGCGATCGTTGCCACCCAACATGCACGCGAACGCGCCGGGATGCGTTCCCTTGACCTGGTCCACGATCTCGCCGCCTTCGCGCACGCGTTGCACGAGGCCCGTGAACGGACACGCCGCCCAGATCGCGCCTTCGGCATCGAGGCACATTCCGTCGACCGTCGCTCCTTCGAGCTTTGCCCACTCACGCCGATTGGCAAGAGTTCCGTCGGTGGCGATGTCGAAGGCGCTGATGCGGCTCGCCATGCTCTCGCCGACCAGCAACGTCGCGCCGTCCGGGGTGACGATCGAGCCGTTCGGGAAAGCCATGCCGTCGGCGGCGACCTGCGCAGCGCCGTCGGGATCGACGGCGATGATGCACGTCTCGGTCGGCTTCTCGCCGCCGTACATGTCGAACCCGAAGTTCCCGACGTACGCGTGCCCGGTGGCGTCGACGACCATGTCGTTGAGCGGGCCCGGCGCCAACCCCGACAGATCCGCGTGGACGACGAGGGTACCGTCCGGCTCCAGCCGCATCAGCCGTCGGTCGAGCATCGAGACGACGAGCGCGCGCCCGTCGGGAAGCCAGCCGAGTCCCGACGGCTGTCGGGGCACCTCGACGATCGTCTCCGCGCTGCCGTCCGGACTCATCGCGACGACGCGTTTGTCGTGTTGGTCGGAGAACCAGAGTCGTCCGTCGTGCCAGCGCGGACCCTCCGGAAATGCGAGGCCGTCGAGCAGCACCGTCGTCGTTCGGGGCGTCACGGACCACGACCGTAGTCGCCCCCGTGGGCTCGGGTGTCGGTTGACGGATCGGAGGTCGACCCGGTCGGGCTGACGTCTTCGAGAACACGCGCGGCCGACTCCGGCAACAGGGGCACGACGAGCAACGAGACGAGGAACGAACCGACACCCGTGAGAGCGACCGACCGCCCGATTCCCCCGAGTTGGTGCGCCAGGCCGCCCGCCGTCAACAGCCCGGTCGCCGATCCCACGACCCCGATGACATAGAGCATGGCGTTCGAGGTGGAGCGCACCTCGGTGGGGAACAGCTCGGCGTCGAGGGTGCCCAACGCGATTCCTCCGGCGCCCGCCATGAAGATCGACACGGCCGACATGACCCACAGCGAGACGCCACCGGTCAAGAAGAAGATCATCTGGGTGCCGGTTGCCACCGCGAGCGCGATCGCGGCCGACGGGTCGGCGCCCGCGGATCTCCGCGAGCCGACCGCCGACGAGCACGCCCACCAAGCCGGGAACTCCGGTCGTGATGGCGCGGAAGGCCGCGATGTCGGTGTTGGTGAATCCGCGCACGTCCGTGAGGTATTTGTTCATGAACGACGACGACGGTCCGCTGAAGAAACTGGTCAAGAACGCGACGGACGCGAGCAGGAGGAACCGCCGCCCGTTGCGCCGGACCACGTCGCGCACCCTCCCGCGCACCACGTCGGATCGCGGCCGCGAGCGCCGTGTAGCGAGCGGTCTCGCCGAGGCGGCGGGCGACGGCCGGCGCGAGGAGGATCAGGGTGCCGCCGAGCGCGAAGGGGATGCGCCAACCCCACGAGGCCACGTCGCCCAACGGAAGGGTCGCGACCGAGAACGCGAATCCGAGGCCGCCCGCGAGCGCCAGCATCGACGCCGCGTAGGCGCGGGCGCCCTCGGGCGCCTCTTCGACAACCGCAAGGAACGCGACCGTCGCAGTCGTGCCGACGAGTCCTCGCTGGAGGATCTGGGCAGTCGTGAACAGCGCGAGATTGGGCGCGATCGCCGAGAGCGCGCTGACGAGCGCCGAACCCACGACCCCGATCAGGATCGATCTCCGCCGGCCTCGCCGATCCGCGATCGCGATCGCGAACAAAGCGAAGAGCGCCCCGAGCCGCGTCCAACGCGAACGCGACGCCGATGGTCGCGTCGGACGCGCCGAAGGTGTGACTGATCGGGCTGCTGAGCTGGCCGAAGAGGGCGGCGGTGAACGAGACGATCGCCGCGGCGGCGGACGCGGTGGCGATGAACGAAGCCTGCTCGGGGCTGAAGGCGACCGGCGGGAGCCCGACCACCGTCTTGGGGAGCTCGGGGGCCGGGCCGCGCTCGAGCGCGGCGCGCAGCATCTCTCTCGCGTATCGACGTGCTCGCCGGTGCGCGATCGTGACGAGTGGGCGGAAGAACCAGCCGAAGAAGGGGAGGTCGATGCCTCCGCTCGATGAGATCTCGACGTCGGTGGCGTCGGCGCCGGCCGTCGGAGTGAGCTGGAGCGTCAGCGCGATCGACGGTTGCCTGTCGGCGGGCCCGGTGATCTCGAACCTTGCGGAGCTCGTCGAGCGCTTCGCCCCGAGTCGCTGCTCGGCCGCGTTGCCGACGGCGGCCGGCGACGCCGCGACCCGAACGAGCGAGGACCGAGCCACACGCGGCATGCTACGGGCGCAACCCGCAGCTCCCCCGGAGGGTCACATGACGACTTTGGCCGTTGGCGACAAAGCGCCGGCATTCACGTTGCAAGACCAGAATGGAAAGTCGGTCAAGCTCTCCGCCGCCAAGGGGAAGCGAGTCGTCGTCTATTTCTATCCGAAGGCCGACACTCCTGGCTGCACCCAGCAGTCGTGCAACCTGCGCGACGCGTTCCCGCAGCTGAAGAAGCTGAACGCGGTCGTGTACGGGATCAGTCCCGACGCCGTCGCGAAGCAGAAGAAGTTCGACGACAAGTACGGTCTCGGCTTCCCGCTGCTCGCAGATACCGAGCACCAGGCCGCCGAGGCGTTCGGGGTCTGGGGTGAGAAATCGCTCTACGGCCGCAAGTACATGGGCATCGTGCGCTCTGCGTTCGTGATCGACGAGAGGGGCAAGCTGGCCGGGGTCTTCTACAAGGTCAGCCCCAAGGACACCGTTCCCAAAGTGCGGAAGGTCCTGGAGGAGATGGCGTAGAGCAGTCTCCGCATCACGCACCGTGACAGGCAGGCGGCGAGGACCGGTGCCATGACAAAGGCCCAACGCGATTGCCACGATCGACTCACATGATCGTCGTACCTTCACGGTATGGCTCTTCGTCCCGCGGCGACGTGTCCCGGCGCACTGATCGTGCACACCGACGGAACGATCGCGAGTTGCACGCTCGATGCGCTCGATGACGACGAAGGCTGTCACGGTCGTGATCTGCCGCACGCCGGCACACCGATGGTGTGCTGGCGGACCTTCGACGACGGCTGCCTCGACTGCGGCGTGCTCCTCCCCGGGTAAGCGTGCTCCTCCCGGGTGAAGCGTGCTCCTCCCCGGGTGAAGGTCGCCTCTTGCCATATTCGTCCGCCGTGCCCGCGCCGTGCACGGCCGTCTCCATGAAGGGAAGTCGATGGACCGCGCCGCGCTGCGAGCACTTCAGGATCCGCTGAAGGAGCAATACCGGGGTGATCCGTCCGGAGCGCAGGTGACGCTGGCGGCGACCGGGGACCTCGGCGAGGGCATCACGTGCTCGGTGGCGACCGGCCGGGCAATCGCCGAGGCCGGCCTGCACCCCGCGACCGGGGGTGACGGCACGTTCCTTTGCTCCGGTGACATGCTGCTGGAGGCGTTGGCCGCCTGCGCGGGAGTCACCTTCGCGCGCGGTGGCGACTTCGATCGACGTCCCGGTACGCGGCGGTCGGATTCGAGTCGAAGGTGATCTCGACTTCCGAGGGACGCTCTCCGTCGCCAAGGACGCGCCGGTCGGCTTCACTGCGATCCGAGTCGCGTTCGATCTGGATTCCGACGCCACCGACGAGGAGCTCGACACGCTCATACGCCTCACCGAGCGGTACTGCGTCGTGTTACAGACCCTCGCCGACTCTCCCGGGTTGTCGGTCGATCGGCAGCACGGCTGACTTCGCGAAAGACGCAGGATGGAGAAGGACCGGGTCCAGGCTTTCAGCGACGGTGTCATCGCGATCCTGATCACGATCATGGTGCTCGAGCTCAAGGTCCCTGTCGGCGACTCGAGCCGGCACGCGCTCCAACACCTGACGCCGATCTTCCTCACGTACGTGTTGAGCTTCGTGAACGTCGGCATCTATTGGAACAACCATCATCACCTGCTGTCGGCTACCAAGCGCATCAACGGTGTCGTGTTGTGGGCGAACCTGCATCTCCTGTTCTGGCTCTCACTCTTCCCGTTCTTCACCGGTTGGATGGGAGAGAACAACTTCGACGCGTTGCCAACTGCCGCCTACGGCGTCGTGCTGTTCATGGCGGGAGTCGCTTACTACATCCTCAAGACGGCGATCATCTCCGTGCCGGGCGACGACTCGACTCTCGCCGAGGCGCTCGGAAACGACGTCAAGGGCAAGATCTCCCCGGTCATCTACCTCGTGGCCATCCCGTTGGCGTTCGTCGACAAGTGGGTCGCGTTGGCGCTGTACATCCTTGTAGCGGTCATGTGGTTCGTGCCGGACCGTCGCATCGAGTCGCGGTTCGATACCGGTTAGTCCGTCGACCCTGTTCCGAAGCCGATTCCGGAGGTAGGGTCCGCCCCGAGTCGGGGCGCTAAGGACGCGCAAAGAACCCGCAGGGTGCCGTAAGGAAGCCATCAAGTAGCGGTTGCGCGGCCCCGGGTAGGCGCACGATGGCTTGACGCGCATTGCGTGTTTCGATCAGGAGCCTCGCTCGTGCAAGACGTGATCTTCGTCGCCATCCTCATCGCGTTCTTCGGGCTCGCCGTGGTCTTCGTGAAGGCCTGCGAGTTGATCATCGGACCGGACGTCGAGGCGCGGCGGGTCGAGGCGGGTACGGCGCCGGCCGACGACGAGGGGGTCCCAGCGTGACCGGTCTCGAAAGTGTGATCGGCCTCGTCCTGAGCTTCGCTCGCCGTGGCCTACCTCGTCTACGCGCTCTGTTCCCGGAGAAGCTCTGATGGCGACCGCCGCGTGGGCCGAGCTCCTGCGTGCTGATCGTGATGCTCGCGATCAGCACCCCGTTGCTCGGCAACTACATGGCGAAGGTGTACGGCGGCGGCACGGCCCCCGGCGACCGCGTTCTTCGGTCCGATCGAGCGCGCGATCTACCGCGTGTGCGGTGTGGACCCGAGACGCCGAGCAGCGCTGGACGACCTACGCGCTCTCGTTGCTCGCGTTCAGCTTCGTGTCGGTGCTCATCCTGTACGCGCAGCTGCGGCTGCAGGGACACCTGCCGTTCAACCCCGATCAGCCAAAACGGGGTCTCGCCGGCGCTGTCGTTCAACACCGCGGTCAGCTTCCTGACCAACACCAACTGGCAGAACTACTCGGGTGAGTCGACGATGTCGCACCTCACCCAGATGGCCGGTCTGGCGGTGCACAACTTCGTGTCGGCGGCGGCCGGTGCGGCAGTGGCGGTTGCGCTCATCCGCGGGCTCGTTCGCCGGCGCACGCACACGCTCGGCAACTTCTGGGTCGACCTCGTCCGCACCTGCGTCCGAGTGCTTGTGCCGATGGCGTTCGCGTTCGCGCTCGTCCTCGTGAGCCAGGGCGCGTGCAGAACTTCCACGCCGCCAGCACCGTCACGACCGTGACCGGGCAGAAGCAGACCGTTCCCGGCGGGTCCGATCGCGAGCCAGGAGGCCATCAAGGAGATCGGGCAGAACGGCGGCGGGCTCGTACAACGCGAACTCGTCGCACCCGTTCGAGAACCCGAACCCCATCACGAACCTGCTCGAGATCTGGATGCTGCTCGCGATCCCGTTCGCGTTCCCGTGGATGTTCGGCAAGATGGCCGGATCGACGTCAAGCAGGGACTCGCGGTACTGAGCGCGATGCTCGTCGTTGTGGTTGACCATCTCGGTCATCGCGATGGTTTTCGAGGCGAACGGCAACTCGAGGCTCGAACAAGGAAGGGGTGACGCAGGCGGCGACCTCGACGCAGGCCGGCGGCAACATGGAAGGCAAGGAGGTGCGATTCGGACCGGCGACCTCGGGTCTGTTCGCGGCGTCGACGACCGGGACGTCAACCGGCTCGGTGGATGCGATGCACGACAGCTTCACCCCCATCGGAGGCGCAGCGCCCCTCGTCAACATCATGCTCGGCGAGGTCGATCCCGGCGGCACTGGGATCGGGTCTCTACGGGATGTTGCTGTTCGCGCTCCTCTCGGTGTTCATCGCCGGGCTCATGGTCGGGCGAACGCCCGGAGTATCTCGGGCAAGAAGATCCAGGGCGCGGAGATGAAGCTCGTCGTGCTCTACATCCTGTTCGTACCGCTCGTGATCCTCGCGTTCACCGCGGTGTCGCTCGTCATGAAGCATCTCGTTGAGCTCGCTCGAGAACTCCGGGCCGCACGGGCTCACCGAGATGACCTACGCGTTCACCTCGCAGGCGAACAACAACGGCTCGGCGTTCGCGGGCCTGTCGGGCAACACCGACTGGTTCAACGTCACCGGCGGCCTGGCCATGCTCGTCGGGCGGTTCATGTTGATGATCCCGGTGCTCGCGATCGCGGGCTCGCTCGGGCGCAAGCAACCGACACCGGCCTCGGCCGGCACGTTCCCGACCGACTCGGGCCTGTTCGCGGCGCTGCTGACCGGGGTCGTGGTGATCGTCGTCGGCTTGACCTATTTCCCGGTCGTTGCTCTCGGCCCCGTGGTCGAGCACCTCGTCGGCAAGTTCTAGGAGCGAACGAAGATGACCACGACGTCCACCGAATCCGCCGAACCGATCGAGCCCACCCAAGCCCGGCCCCCGAAGGTCCGGACCCGGCCGTCCGGGCGAAGTCGCTGTTCGACCCCGCGATCATGAGGCGAGCGGTCGTCGAGTCGATCGTGAAGCTCGACCCCCGCCCGATGATGCGCAACCCCGTGATGTTCGTCGTCGAGATCGGCAGCGTCCTCACGACGATCCTCTTCTTCCAGAAGCTTCCATCGGCGAAGTCGTCCGACAGCGTGTTCACCGGCCTCGTCTCCGCGTGGCTGTGGTTCACGGTGCTGTTCGCGAACTTCGCCGAAGCGGTTGCCGAGGGCCGGGGCAAGGCCCAGGCCGACACGCTGCGCAAGACCGCGCTCGGAGACGGTCGCTCGTATTCGACTCCCCGACGGCTCCATCACCGAGAAGTCGTCGAACGATCTGCTGGTGGGTGACGAGTGCGTCGTGACCGCGGGCGAGGTGATTCCGGGTGACGGCGAGATCATCGAAGGCATCGCGTCGGTCGACGAGTCGGCGATCACGGGCGAGTCCGCGCCGGTCATCCGCGAGTCGGGCGGCGACCGTTCGGCGGTGACAGGCGGCACCCGGGTGCTCTCGGACCAGATCGTCGTCCGGATCACCTCGAAGCCCGGGCGAGACCTTCCTCGACCGAATGATCGCGCTCGTCGAGGGTGCGTCGCGGCAGAAGACCCCGAACGAGATCGCGCTCAACATCCTGCTCGCGGGCTTGACGATCATCTTCTTGCTCGCCGTCGTGACACTGCAGCCGTTCGCGATCTACTCGAAGGCGAGTCAATCGCTGACCGTGCTGGTCGCGCTGCTGGTGTGCCTGATCCCGACGACGATCGGCGCATTGCTCTCCGCGATCGGCATCGCGGGCATGGATCGGCTCGTGCAACGCAACGTGCTCGCGATGAGCGGGCCGCGCGGTCGAGGCCGCGGGCGACTGCTCGACGCTGCTGCTCGACAAGACGGGCACGATCACCTACGGCAACCGCCAGGCCGCGCAGTTCCTCGCCGGTGCCGGGCGTCGACCGAGCACGACGCTCGCCGACGCGGCGCATGCTCTCGAGCCTGGCCGACGAGACGCCCGAGGGGCGCTCGATCGTGACGTTCGCCGAGGAGCACTACGGCCTCGAGCCGCGCGAGCTCGCGGACGCCGAGCTCGTCGCCTTCACGGCGCAGACCCGCATGAGCGGCGTCGACTTCGAGGGTCACACGATCCGCAAGGGCGCGGCCGACTCGGTGCGACGGTGGGTGGTCGAGCAGGGCGGCGACGTGCCCGACGAGCTCGAGACGATCGTCGACGGCAATCGCCACCCAGGGCGGTACGCCGCTCGTCGTCGCCGACGGCACGCCGCGTGCTCGGCGTGATCTACCTGAAGGATGTCGTCAAGCAGGGCATGCGCGAGCGCTTCGACGAGATCCGCGCCATGGGGATCCGCACGGTGATGATCACCGGCGACAACCCGCGTACCGCGGCGGCGATCGCGGCGGAAGCCGGAGTCGACGACTTCCTCGCCGAGGCGACGCCCGAGGACAAGATGGCGTTGATCAAGACGCGAGCAGCTCGGCGGCATCGATGGTCGCGATGACCGGCGACGGCACCAACGACGCCCCGGCGCTCGCCGTCAGCCGACGTCGGCGTCGCCATGAACACCGGCACCCAGGCGGCCAAAGAGGCCGGCAACATGGTCGACCTCGACTCCAATCCGACGAAGCTCATCGAGATCGTCGAGATCGGCAAGCAACTCCTCATCACGAGGGGCTCGCTCACGACCTTCTCGATCTCGAACGACATCGCGAAGTACTTCGCGATCATCCCGGCAATGTTCGCGGGCGTGTTCCCGCAGCTGGACTCGCTCAACATCATGCGGCTGAACAACCCGCACTCGGCGATCCTGTCCGCCGTGATCTTCAACGCGCTGGTGATCGTCGCGCTCATCCCACTGGCTCTACGGGGAGTGAAGTTCCGGGCCATGAGTGCGGCCGCGATCCTGCGTCGCAACCTGTTGATCTACGGGCTCGGCGGGATCATCGCTCCGTTCATCGGGATCAAGCTCATCGATCTCGTCGTCACCGGGCTGGGAGTGCACTGATGTTGCGTCGACAGCTCGTCACCGGTTTGCTCATGACTGTCGTGCTGACGGTTGTGCTCGGGTTCGTCTACCCGCTCGCCGTGACCGGCATCTCGCCAGCTGACGATGTCGCACCGTGCCAACGGTTCGCTCGTGACGCGGTTCGGCAAGATCGTGGGGTCTTCGCTCATCGGCCAGAGCTTCACCGACAAGAACGGCCATCCGCTGCCCGAGTACTTCCAGCCCCGGCCGTCCGCTACGGCGACGAGTCCGTACAACTCGATGGCCAGCGGCGGATCGAACTACGGGCCCTCGAACGCGGATCTGATCGGCAACGTTCCGGGCGTGAACGTGACCGCCAGGACGAACGTGTACGCGACCGCGGCCGACCCGTACTGCGTGCCCGTGCCGGCCACCGACACGAGCGGCCACGAGATCACGGATAGCTCCGGGAGAGTCGTTTACGAGAAGCACAAGGACGGTTCCTACGTCTGCAATCCCGGTACCGTCCCGGAGCGGGTGCTGGCTTACCGCGCGTTCAACGGACTTGCTGCAACCGTGAAGGTGCCGTCGGACGCGGTCACGGCGTCGGCGTCGGGTCTCGACCCCCAGATCTCGGTTGCGAACGCTCGGCTGCAGGCAGCCCGGGTGGCCAAGGCTCGCGGACTCCCGGTCGCCCGAGTCAACGCCGCGATCGCCGCGCACACTCAGGGGCGGCCGCTCGGTGTGCTCGGGGAGAAGACTGTCAACGTGCTCGAGCTCAATCTCGCTCTCGGCCAGCTCAGGTAGAGGCATGGCTCGCGGTGGTCTTCGCGTGTACCTCGGCGCCGCGCCGGGCGTCGGCAAGACCTTCGCGATGCTGAACGAGGGTCGACGCCGTCACGACCGGGGGACCGACGTCGTGATCGGATTCGTCGAGACGCACGGCCGGGCCCGGACGGTCGAGCAGATCGGCGACCTCGAGATCGTGCCCCGGCGGGTGATCCCATATCGGGGAAGTGCGTTCGAGGAGATGGACGTCGACGCCGTGCTCCGGCGCCGGCCGACGCTCGCCCTCGTCGACGAGCTCGCGCATACGAACGTTCCGGGTTCGCGCAACGAGAAGCGCTGGCAGGACGTCGAGGAGCTTCTCGATGCAGGCATCGACGTCGTGTCCACCGTCAATATCCAGCACCTCGAGTCGGTGAACGACGTCGTCGAGCGCATCACCGGTGTGCAACAACGCGAGACGCTCCCCGACGAGGTCGTGCGGCGAGCCGACCAGGTCGAGCTGGTCGACAGCACCCCCGAGGCGCTGCGCCGGCGTATGGCTCACGGCAACATCTACAAGTCGGAGAAGGTCGACGCGGCGCTCGCGAACTACTTCCGGCCCGGCAACCTCGCGGCGCTGCGAGAGCTCGCGCTGCTCTGGGTTGCCGACAAGGTGGACGAAAGCCTGCAGCGATATATGGAGGACCACGGGATCACCGACGCGTGGGAGACGCGCGAGCGGGTAGTCGTAGCGCTCACAGGGGCGCCCGGCGGCGAACGCCTGGTCCGACGTGCGTCGCGCATCGCGTCGCGGGCCAAGGGCGAGCTGCTCGGCGTGCACGTGCGCGCCGGTGAAGGATTGTCGGGTCCGCCGCCGGGCTTGCTCGAAAAGCATCGGACCCTGTTGGAAGATCTCGGCGGCAGCTACAACGAGATCGTCGGCGCCGACCCCTCGATGGCACTCGTCGAGTTCGCCCGGGCGGAACGCGCGACCCAGCTCGTCATGGGTTCGAGCCGTCGATCGCGGTGGAGTCACCTCCTCCGAGGATCGGTGATCAACAAGGTCGTCCGCACGTCGGGCGACATCGACGTGCACATCATCTCTACGCGCAGTGACGGCGAAGGACTCAAGCGCGCACCGGCGACCCGCCGCTTCTCGCTCGGCGTGTCCCGGCCGCGCCAGGTGACAGCCGCGGCGCTGGCGCTTGTCACGCTCCCGCTGCTGACGTTGTTTCTCACCCAGGAACGATCGCACGTCTCCTTCGGGAGTGATCTCCTCCTCTACCTGCTCCTCGTCGTGCTGATCGCCGTCGTCGGCGGTGCGTGGGTCGCGGCGGGCGCGGCGGTCGCGGCGTTCCTGATCGTCAACTGGTACTTCACCCCACCAGTGCACACGTGGACGATCGCGGACGGACAGAACGTGCTCGCCCTGATCGTGTTCCTCGTGGTAGCGGCCGTCGTCAGCGCGCTCGTCACCGTTGCGGCCCGCCGCCGCGATCGAGGCCGCGCGGGCGCGGAGCGAAGCGGCATCGCTTGTGCGGCTGGCCGGGGCGCTGCTCGCCGAGGACGATCCGCTCCCCAGCATCATGGCGCAGCTCATCGCGACCTTCGGTCTGCGTTCGGTCGCCGTGTTGCGGCCGGTCGACCCGGGCAGTTGGCGGGTCGAAGCTTACGCGGGGGAGATCGTCCTGGAGCGGCCCGAGGACGCTACCGCGACCGCGGAGCTTCCCGACAACGCGGTGTTCGCGTACGACGGCCCCGATCTGACCGGCGACGACCGCCGCGTGTTGAACGCGTTCGTGGCGCAGTTGGCCGTCGCGCTCGCGAGCCGGGAGCTTCGTGCGGAGGCGTCTGCAGCAGTCGCCGTCGCCGAGGCCGACGCGTTGCGTACCGCGCTGCTCCGAGCCGTGTCGCACGACCTCCGCACACCGCTCGCGTCGATCAAGGCGTCGTCTTCGACTCTGTTGGCCGACGACCTCCACCTCGACGACGAGACGGTGCATCAGCTGCACGAGACCATCGACGAGGAGGTCGATCGCCTCAACGAGATCGTCAGCAACCTGCTGGCCATGAGCAGGCTCCAGGTCGGCGCGCTGCAGCTGGCCTGCACCGATGTCGGGCTCGACGAGGTCGTCGGGCGGGCCCTTGTGAGCTTGGGCGACCGTGGCGGGCGAGTGATGGTCGACGTGCCCGATTCGCTGCCGCGGGTACGCGTCGACCCGGCGCTGGTCGAGCGGGCGCTGGCGAACGTCATCGACAACGCGCTCGCCTGGTCGCCGCCCGAACTGCCCGTGCGAGTGGAGGCGGCGGTCGTCGGCGACGACGTCGTGATCCGAGTGATCGACCGCGGTCCGGGTATACCTCCCACCGACCGCGATCGCGTGTTCCGGCCGTTCCAGCGGCTCGGCGACGCGCGGAGCCGAGGGGGCGCAGGCGTGGGTCTCGGTCTCGCGGTCGCGCGCGGGTTCACCGAGGCCACCGGTGGAGACCTGCAGCTGGAAGACACGCCCGGCGGCGGCACCACCATGACCTTCGCGTTCGCGGCGACACCGTCATGAGCAAGATCTTGGTGATCGAGGACGAGGCTCCGTTGCGGCGCGCGCTGCGGATCTTTCTCGAGGCACACGACTACGCCGTGGTCCTCGCCGCGTCCGGCCGCGAGGGCCTCGATCTCGCCGCGCACGAGCATCCCGACGTCGTCATCCTCGATCTCGGTCTTCCGGACATGGACGGTGTGAGCGTCGCCGCTGCGCTGCGCGGGTGGAGCACGGTGCCGATCGTCGTGTTGTCGGCTCGGGACGCCGAACCGGTGAAGGTCGCCGCGCTCGACGCCGGCGCGGACGACTACGTGACGAAGCCGTTCGCGATGAACGAGTTTCTCGCGCGCCTGCGGGCCGCGCTCCGGCGAGCGGCTCCGACCGAGCAGGAACGGGTCATTGCCACGCCCGACTTCACGATCGACCTGGGTGCCAAGCAGATCCATCGAGGTGGCGCCGAGCTGCATCTCACGCCCACCGAGTGGCAGATCGTCGAGGTTCTCGCCCGCAACCGCGGGAAGCTCGTGGCTCAGCAACAGCTGCTCCAACAAGTGTGGGGTCCCCAGTACGAACGCGAGACCCACTACCTGCGCATCTACATGAGCCAGATTCGGCGCAAGCTCGAACCGGACCCGTCACGACCGCGCTACTTCATCACCGAGCCCGGCATGGGCTATCGATTCGTCATGGAGGAGCCATGAGTGCAACCTGGAGCCCGAGATCTGATCTGACCAGACGCCGGCCCGACGATCCCGGCGCCGGAAACCTCGGCGTCGGCGCCGCGGTCGGCGCGCGCTCGCGATCTTCGTCGTTGCCGCCGCGCTCACACCGTTCCGGGATCACCTGCCGAATGCCGACATGGCGCTCGCACTCGTCGTTCCGGTGCTCTTCGCGGCGATCGTCGGCGGCCGCGCCTCGGGCGCGATCACCGCGGTGGTGTCCGCGCTGACGTTCGACTTCGTGTTCACGCAGCCCTACTTGTCACTGCGGATCTCGAGCAAGGACGACGTCGCGACGTTCATTGCGTTCCTCGTCGTCGCGATCATCGCCGCGGAGGCGGGTATCCGCGCTCGGCGTGGCGGCGCAGCCGCGAGCGAGTCGCGATCCGAGCTCGAGCGTTTGTTGCGGGTCGCCGAACTGTCGGCAGCGCGGCGCGGACGCTGATGACGTCGTGTCGTCGGCGCGCGCCGAGTTGATCGGCCTGTTCGGGCTCGAGGAGTGCGTCTACCAAGCCGAACGATCCGGACCCGAGCTTCCCCGACTGGGCAACCGCGGCGCCCTCGAAGGCGCGCGCCTGGTCGCGTGGGGTGATTTCCTCCTGCCGACCGGGGGTGTCGAAGTGCCGGTGATGGGACGCGGGCGTGAGCTCGGACGCCTGGTGTTGTACGCGGTCGAGGCGACTCGCGCGTCGCTCGAAAAACGGCTGGTGGCGATCGCGATCGCCGACGAGCTCGGGCTCACGCTCGCATCCGGCGACAAGATGGCGTAAAGGCGCTTGACTCCCGGGCCGCGCGGACCCGATGCTGGCAATACGACCCCCGTGACGGCCCGCCATCGTCCCAAGCCTGGTGCCGTCGTCCGGGGGTCGTGCTGCAACACCGCGGGGTACCGCCCGGCGCGTCATGCTCGACCGGTTTCCCCGACGGGTCCCAATGGGTTACGAGGAGCCGGTCTCAGGCGCCGATCGCGTGGTAGCCGCCGTCGACGTGAATGACCTCGCCCGTGGTCGCGGGGAAGAGGTCGGAGAGCAGGGCCACGCACGCCGCTCCGACCGGCGTCGGGTCCTTGACGTTCCATCCGAGCGGCGCCCGCGCGTCCGACGCGTCCTCGAACTGCTCGAATCCCGGGATGCTCCGCGCCGCGATCGTGCGTATCGGTCCGGCCGCCACGAGGTTCACTCGGATGCCGTCCGGTCCGAGATCACGAGCGAGGTAGCGGGCGGTCGACTCGAACGCGGCCTTGGCAACGCCCATCCAGTCGTACACCGGCCACGCGACCG
The DNA here is from genome assembly GCA_963784845.1 of uncultured Actinomycetes bacterium. Classification (GTDB taxonomy): domain Bacteria; phylum Actinomycetota; class Acidimicrobiia; order IMCC26256; family PALSA-610; genus PALSA-610. The sequence goes on from CAWASN010000007.1 coordinate 1,643,910, forward strand.
TGCTGTTGTCGAAGTCGAGGCCGACGATGCTCCCGCCGGTGCTCATCATCGGCCGGCATGCGACCGCGAGCGCCTTGAGCGAGTACGCGCTGACCTGCAGCGCCACCGCGACGTCATCCCACGGCGCGCTCAGGAAGCCACCGCCGAGGCAGGATTCGGGCGCGAACCCGATCGCGTGCAGCACGCCGTCGAGTCGCCCGCCCACCGTTCCGGCCAGGGCAGCGAGGTGGGCGGTGTCGGTGACGTCCAGCTCGACGATCGACGGCTCGGTCGGAAGCCGGCGCGCCGCGCGTTGCGTGAGGCTCATCGCGCGGCCGAACGACGTGAGCACCACTTCGGCGCCCTCCTCCTGGGCGCGGCGAGCGACCGAGAATGCCATCGACGCGTCGTTCAACACTCCCGTGATCAGCACCCGTTTGTCGGCAAGCAGCATCGTCCTCGGATCCCCTTCAGAGCGGTGTGTTCGAATGGCGGCGAGCGGTCGGGCGGTCGCGCTTGTGCACGAGCACCTCGATTGCGTCGACCAGCACGTGCCGCGTCGCGGCCGGCTCGATCACGGCATCGACGAACCCGCGTTCGGCCGCACGGTACGGGTTCTCGAACGCGTCGCGGTACTCGGTGACCAACTCGTCGTCGGCTCGACCCTTGTTGAGGATCGCAACCGCCCCCGCTGCTCCCATCACCGCGATCTCCGCGCTGGGCCAGGCGACGCACAAGTCGTTGCCGATGCCGCGGGAGTCCATGACGATGTAGGCGCCTCCGTACGCCTTGCGCAGCACGACGCACATGCGGGGCACGGTCGCCGCGCAATAGGCATGCACGAGCTCGGCGCCGTGGCGGATCATCCCGCGCCACTCGAGGTCGCGACCAGGTTCGAAACCGGGTGTGTCGACGAACGTGATGATCGGCAGGTTGAACACATTGCAGCTCGCCACGAACCGGGCGGCTTTGCGGGACGCCTCGATGTCGAGTGTGCCCGCGCGCTGCTCGGGCTGGTTGGCGACGATCCCGACGGCGAGCCCTCCGAGGGTGCCGTAGCCCGTGACGAGATTGGGGGCGTACCGCGGCCGCACCTCGAGGAAGGAGTCTGCGTCGAGCACGTCGTCGAGCACGATCCGCACGTCGTACGACGCGCTCGAGCGTTGCGGGACGGCGCTTGCCGCCACATCGCACGGTCGGTCGAGCGGGTCGAAACACTCGAGCCGGGGTGGGTCGGCGAGGTGATGGTCGGGGAGGTACCAGAGCAACGCGGCGAGCGCCTCGACGCGCCGCGAGGTCGTCCGCGACGACGAGTGAGGCGACGCCGGTTCGTTGTGCATGTACCGCCGCACCGCCGAGCTCGGAGCGCGACACGCGAACACCGGTGAAGTCCTCGACCGAATCGGGCCCGGTGACGTAGGCGAACGCCTCTTCGGTCATCACGACGTGGTCGAAGAGGCCGAGAGCCAGCGCGGGTCCCGAGACACACGCACCCGTGACCGCGAGCAGCGTGGGGACCACGCCCGAGATCTGCACGAGCTCGCGGGCCAATCGTCCCCAGGCGTGCAGGGCGGCGACACCGTCGCGTAGCTCGGCTCCCGACGTGTCGAACTCGCCGACGAGCGGGACATGCAGGTCGCCCGCAAGGCGCACGGCCCGTTCGACTGTGGCGCTGCCGTTGATACCGATGGCCCCGTGGTGTTTGCCGCCGGCCACGCGGAACGAGACGACGCGCCGGCCATGGATGTCCGTGATCTCGGCCGAGGCGGTTTCGTCGGCCCACGCGTGCAGCGGCGTGGAGCTCACGAAGGCGGTGCCAGCACCAATGTCGCGTTGTGGCCGCCGAAACCGAAGGAGTTCGACAGGGCGGGCGCGGGATCGAGAAGCCGCGTCTCGCCCGAGACGACATCGAGTGCGATCTCGTCACCGACGCGTTCGAGGTTGGCGGTCGGCGGGACTGCACGGTTTGCGAACGCGAGCAGGCACACGATCGCCTCGGTCGCGCCCGCCGCTCCGATGAGGTGACCCGTTACCCCCTTGGTCGACGTCACCGGCGGTGGCGTCTCTCCGAACACCTTGTGGACGGCCTCGGCCTCGGCGGCGTCGTTGAGCGGGGTCGACGTGCCGTGCGCGTTGACGTGCCCGATGGCGTCGGGCGACAGCCCGGCATCGTCGAGCGCCAACTGCATGCACGCGGCCGCGCCTTCGCCGCCCGGGGACGGCGCCGTGATGTGGTACGCGTCAGCGTTTCGGCCGTAGCCGACCACCTCGCCGTAGATGCGCGCGCCACGGGCAACGGCGCGATCCCAGCGCTCCAGGACCAGCGCCGCCGCGCCTTCTCCCATCACGAATCCGTCCCGGTCGGCGTCGAACGGGCGCGATGCATGTTTCGGATCGTCGTTGCGCGTGCTGAGCGCCGTCATGCGGGCGAAGGCCGAGATCGCGGTCGGGGTCAGGCACGATTCCGAGCCGCCCGTCATCACGATGTCGGCGCTTTCGTCGCGAACGAGACGCGCGGCTTCGCCGATCGCGTTGGCGCTCGCCGCGCACGCGGTCGCGACGCAGAAGTTGGGTCCCTTCCAACCGAACTGCATGGCGATCGTGCCTGCGGTCGCGTTGGCCATCATCATCGGGACCAGGAACGGGCTGACGCGCGAGGAACCCTTGTCCTTGTAGACCCCGACTTGTTCCTCGAGAGTGATGAGCCCGCCCACCCCGGTTCCGACGATCACCGCGCTGCGCGCTGGATCGCAGCGATGGTCGCCGGCCGATGCGAGTGCGTCGGCCGCGGCCGCGAATCCGAGCTGCGTCGACACGATCGACCCGCCGCGCCTCCTTGGCACCGAGATACTCGGTGGGCTCGAAGTCGCGCACTTCGCACCCGAACCGCACCGGGAGGTCGGACGGGTCGTAGCGCGCGATCCCGGCCGCGGTCGACTGCCCGGCGGCGAGCGTCGACCAGAACGTCTCGAGATCGGTCCCGGCCGAGGTCTTGATCCCGAGCCCGGTGATCGCGACGCGGACGCGGCCGCGGTGATCCCGGGCGCCGTCGGTTGGATTCGTCACAGGATCCGGCGCCATTGTCTACGCGTCGACCTTCGAGAGCACGAGGTCGACCGCCTGGCCGATCGTCGTGACTCCTTCGAGATCCTCCTCGGGGACCTCGATGTCGAACCGCTCCTCGAGCCCCATCACGAGCTCGACGAGATCGAGACTGTCGGCGTCGAGGTCCTCTTTGAAGCGTGCGGTCTCGGTCACGAGGTCAGGGTCGACACTCAAGACTTCGGCGGCGACTTCCTTGATCGTGACGAGCGCTTCGGCGCGTTCCATTGCAGATGTCCTCTCGTGGCTGGTGGAGGTGGGTTCTCGGTGGGCGGGCGGTGGGAGGTCGAGGAGATCAGTGGCCCATGGCCAGGCCGCCGTCGACGGGCACGACTGCCCCCGTCACGTAGGCGGCCGGGTCGGAGCACAGGAATGTGATGACCGCCGCACATTCTTCCGCAGTTCCGAAGCGTCCGAGCGGCACCGCGGCTTCCACCTGCGTACGCCAGTCGTCCTTCAGGTCGTCGGTCATCGAGGTCACGATAGGGCCGGGCGCGACGACATTCGCGGTGATGTTGCGCCGGGCGAGCTCTCGGGCGACGCTGCGAGTGAGCCCGACCAGGCCTGCCTTGGCCGCCGCGTAGTTCGCCTGCCCGGCCTGGCCGATGTGCGCGCTGGCGGAGGAGACGTTGACGATCCGTCCGAAGCGGGCCTTCATCATCCCCGGTGTGGCCCGCCGGATGGTGTGGAAGGCGCCGGTCAAGTTCGTGTCGAGCACCTCTCGCCAGTGCTCGTCGCTCATCCGCACGACGAGGCCGTCGCGGGTGATGCCGGCGTTGTTGACCAAGATCGTCGACCGGGCCGAAAGCGCTCTCGACCTCGCTGAACGCGATGTCGACGGCGGCCGCGTCCGCTACGTCGGCGCACACGGCGATAGCCTTCCCGCCCGCACGCTCCGCCGCTTCCTTGGTGTCGCGTGCGCCGTCGACGTCGGACGAATAGCAAAAGGCGACCGGATGCCCGGCGCGCGCGAGCGCGAGGACCGTCGCGCGTCCGATGCCTCGCGAGCCCCCGGTCACGAAGGCGACGCGGTCGCCGGTGGCGCTCACAGCGCGCCCCAGTGAATGAGCGCGCTCGCCCAGGTCATGCCCGCGCCGAAGCCGGAGCACAGGACGAGATCGCCGTCGCGGACGCGGCCGTCGTCGACCGCCTCGAAGAGCGCGAGCGGGATGGACGCCGACGACGTGTTGCCGTACCGATCGATATTGACGAGCGTTCGCTCCCCGTCGATCCCCAGGCGGCTCGCCGCTGCCTCGATGATGCGACCGTTGGCCTGGTGTGGCACGAACCAGGCCACGTCCGACGCCGCGACGCCGGCGCGTTCGAGCGTGAGACGGGCGGAATCGACCACGACCCGGACTGCACGGCGGAACACCTCCTGGCCGGCCATCTTGAGGTAGTGCTCACGGTTGGCCAGGGTCTGCGCGCTCGTCGGAAGCCGGCTTCCTCCCGCCGGAATCTCGAGCAGCGCGGCCGCCGAGCCGTCGCACCCGAGGTCCCAGGCGAGCAGACCGGGTGTCTCTCGCCTAGGTGCGAGCACCGCGGCGCCCGCGCCGTCGCCGAAGATCACGGTCGTGGCGCGGTCGTCCGGATCGATGATGCGACTGAGCGTCTCGGCTCCGACGATCAGGACGTGCTCGTAGCCCATCTGGATCATCGACGCTGCGACGACCAGCTCGTACACGAAGCCTGCGCAGGCGGCGTTCATGTCGAACGAGCCACAGCGTAGGCCGAGCGTCTCACCGACGTAGGCGCCGGTGTGGGGGATCGGTTGCTCGGGCGTGACCGTGGCGATGATCATCAATGCGATGTCTGCGGGCACCAGTCCGGCACGCTTGATGGCGTGAGTCGCGGCCTCCACCGCGAGCGACGCCGTCGTCTCGTGCGGAGCCGCGACCCGGCGTTCACGGATGCCGGTGCGCTCGACGATCCATTCGTCCGACGTGTCGAGCCGAGCCTCGAGGTCGGCGTTGGTGACTCGCCCGTCGGGGACAGCGGTTCCCCAGCCGACGATGCCGGCCGCGACCGTCACGCGACGCGCATCCAGGCGACGGGCTGCCCTTCGCGAAGACGCTCGCCGGAATGCGCCAGGAATCCCATGACCACACCGGCAAAGGCACTCTTGACCGGCTCGCGGGTGCCGGGTCCCTCGACGACGCCGACGATCTCGCCGACGGTGACGTTCGCGCCCGATTCGATGCCGAGCGGGCGGAAGACGCCGACGACGGGCGCGACGATCATGCGCTCCACCATCGCGACCCGCTCGCCTTCGAGGTCGAGTCTCGGACTCATGAGTTCTCCTTGTCGAACAATTGCTCGCAATCGGCCGGGGTTCGGCAGGCGAGGACGGGAATGCCGGGAACGGTGCGCTTGGCGACGCCGGCGATCATCGAGCCGTGACCGACCTCGACGAACGCGGCGGCACCGAGGCTCCCGAGGGTTTCCATCGACCGGCGCCAGCGGACGGGTACGGAAACATGTTCTGCGAGCCGCTCGCGCCAGCCGTCGGTATCCGGACCTTCCTGGGGTCCGCCGTAGGCGCCGCCGTCATGGTTGGACACGACCGGTGCGCTCGACGCCGAGAACGTGACGGCACTCAGGGCGTCGACGAGACCGTCACGGGCCGAGAGCATGAGCGGCGTGTGGAACGCGCCGCCGACGTTGAGAATGGTGGCGCGGCGAATGCCGATCTCCTTGGCACGCGCGATCGCGGCGTCGACGCCTTCGGGCGTCCCCGCGATGACGATCTGGCCGGGCGCGTTGTCATTGGCGACCCACGCTTCCTCGGGCGCGGCTGCGCACGCTTCGGCGGCTTGTTCGGGAGTGGCGCCGAGCAACGCGGCCATGCGGCCGGGGTGCGTGTCGGCCGCAGCCTGTGTGAGCTCGGCGCGGCGAGCGGCGAAGCGCACGCCGTCGTCGAGGTCGAGCGCCCCGGAAGCGATGAGCGCGGTGACCTGCCCGAGCGAGTGGCCGGCGAAGGCCACCACGTCGTCGAGCAACGGCCGGGCCGCCTCCCAGGCCACGAGTGAGGTGCACAAGACCGCGAGTTGCGCGTTCCGGGTGCGGGCGAGGACCTCGGCCGGCGCGTCGAGCAAGAGCGGCGCGAGCGGCTCGCCGAGCGCGGCCTCGGCCTGCTCGACGATCTTCCACGCGGGATGATCGTGCCACGGCGCGCCCATGCCGGGTTCTTGTGTTCCCTGACCGGGGAACACGACGGCGACGCGCACGAGCAAACCTCCGGGGGGACGAGATGGCGGGCTGAGCCGTTGGCCGCGGGCGGGGATCCGTGGATTCGACTCCCGGATACCTCACAGGGTTACACGAACGTGTGACCGGTCCATACATGATGTATGAACGACCCGTTTCGTACGGGACGGTAACCCGCGGTACTCGCGGGTAACCCTGAAAGTCGCAGGTAAGGTCGTCCGCCATGACCGACGACCGGAGCCCACTGGTCGCGCTCCTCCCGCACCGCGCCCCGTTTCTTTTCGTCGACGACGTCGACTCGTGCGAACCGGCGGTCTCGATCCGAGCCCGATATCTCGTCACGGGCGCCGAGCCGTTCCTCGCCGGCCACTTTCCCGGAAACCCGGTGTTCCCGGGCGTGCTCCAACTCGAGGCGCTCGCGCAGGCGGGCGCCATCGCGGTGCTCGCCGACAGTCGCTACGCCGCCAAGTTGCCGTTGTTCGGGGGAGTGGAGGAGGTCCGGTTCCGGCGGCTCGTGAAGCCGGGTGACGAGCTCGAGCTCGCCGTCGACATCGAGCGCCTCAGCGCGCGCGGTGGATGGGGACGAGCGGTGGCCACGGTCGGCGGCGCGCAGGCGTGCCGGGCACGACTGCTCTTCGCGCTTGCCTGACCCGGATCGACCTGCCTGACCCGGATGGAATCGGGTGCGTCGTGCCGACCGAAGGGCGCGTTCAGCGCTTGCGACGACGCTGTTGTTGTTGTTGCTCTTGGCCGAGCCGCTGGAGCGCGGCGAGCTCGTTGGCGGTGTATTGCCGTGCGTGGTCGACCGGTGGTGCGGGAGGGATCGTCGGCTGCTCCGGGTCCGACCCGAGGAGGAGCCGCGTCTCGACGTCGCGCTCGAGCGGGGGCTCGGCCCGTACCCTCCGGGACGGCGCGATGAGAATCATGAGCAACGCGGCTGCCGAAGCGCCCACAACGATGCCCACGACGAACTCCACCACGCCTTCGATGGTACCGAATGGCATGATGGCCGAAGTGGTTCCCGCGTTCCGCGCGAAGCGGCCGCGCCCGAGTGGTGGAATGGCAGACACGGCGGACTCAAAATCCGCTGCTCGCAAGGGCATGAGGGTTCGAATCCCTCCTCGGGCACCCTGTGATGTCGCGAGACATCGAGGACGGTCCGAACCCTCATTGGGGTTCGGACCGTTTGTTTTTTGGGCGGGTGGGGCCTTTGGGTGCGCCGGTGGGTTGGTAGTTGCGGGTTGGGTCGATGGTGAGGTCGCGGAGGAGTTCGCCGGTGGCGGCGTGAACGACGCGGACGTGGAGGTCGTCGATGAGGAGAATGACGGGGGTTCGGGCGTGGATTCGTCCGATGCCGATATGGTGGAGGCGGCCGTTGACGCGCAGGGTCACGACGCCGGCGTCGTCGACGCGGTCGTGTCGGACGCGGTAGTGCAGTCGGGTTGCCGGGTCGGGGCGGCTTTGGGTCGCGCGTTGTAGGTCATTGTGGGGGTGCGCGTGGTGGGGCAGCGACCGGTGCGGTCGGTGGTGTTGTAGCGGTCGAGGAAGGTGTCGAGTAGGGATTGCAGCTCGGCGAGTCGTGCGGGGTGCGGGCCGGGCGTCGAGCCATGTTTCATGTGGTTGGTGAAGCGTTCGACTTTGCCGCAGGTGGTCGGATGGTTCGGCCGGAGTTCTTCTGCGAGGATGCGGAGCCGGGCGAGTTCGGCTTCGAGGGCGTTGCGTCCGCCACGGCCGCCGGCGAAGCGGACGGTGAAGACCAGGCCGTTGTCGGTGAGTGTGGAGGCGGGCGGCCCGTTCGGCGATCGAATGGCGCGGAAAGCTTCGAGCGACGATGGCGGTCACGGGCGGGTGGGCGGTGATGCGAGAGCGTAGCGGGAGTGGTCGTCGAGCCAGCACAGGACCTCGGTGTCGGTGCCGTCGGCGAGCGGGAAATGGGTGAAGTCGGATTGCCAGCACTCGTTGGGTTGTTCGGCTTCGAAGCGGACGTAAGAGATCGTGGCCGTTTCGTGGAGTCGGCAACGATGAGTTCAGGCTGGTTCCGCAACCGATGGATCGTGGCGTGGAACGCGCACCCGATGGGTGTGTTCGAGATGCCAGCGGATCGTCGCCGCTCCCGCGTCGAGGCCGTCGGCGAGGTCAGTTCCTGACGGAACTCGAGAGATCAGCTCGACCAACCTGGGGTCGGTCGCGTTGGTGAGGTGTGCGGGCGACGGGACCGTGGCTCGAACGCCGCGTCGCCCTCGGGCGCGGTAGCGGGCGACGAGTTCGTAGACCCAGGACCGAGCAACACCGTAGGTGGCGGCGACCTCGGACGGGGACCGGTCCTCGACGACGACGGCAGTGATAACCAGACGGGCTTTGGACACCCGACCAGCGTCAAGGACTGTCCTCTATGTCCTGAGACATCCGTCCGGGATGTCCTGAACCACCACACCTCCTCGGGCACTCTCTCACCTGCGGATTCGCCGCGATACACCACTGATCTTCCCCGACTGTGGACCGGGGGTGTGAGAGTCAGGCGACGTTGGCTTGTTCGGCGTTCAGTTTCTCATATGCGATCGGTGAGAGCATCCCAAGTGAGCTGTGCCGGCGGGTGCGGTTGTAGAACACTTCGATCCAGTCGAAGATCTCGCTCGACAGCTCGACGCGGTCTTCCACTTCCGGGTGTTCAGCAGCTCGGTCTGCATGCGGCCCCAGAACGATTCGACCATGGCATTGTCGAACGTGTCGCCGACGGTCCCGAGTGAATGCGCGAGCCGCGCGTCCGGACGGTGACCGAAGGCCCACGACGTGAATTGGCTGCCGTGGTCGCTGTGAATCAGCGTGCCTTTGGGTGGTCGACGCTGTTCGACGGCCATACCGAGCGCGGCGTTGACCATCGCGGCGGTAGGCCGACGATCGATTGACCAGCCGACAACCCGGCGCGACCAGGCGTCGAGCACCGCGAGCAGTAGAGCTTTCCCTCCCGAGTGGGATGCTCGGTGATGTCGGTCATCCAGAACTGGTTCGGACCGTCGCGATCAAACTCCCGGTTCACCAGATCAACTGTGGTCGCGTGGTCGATCAGATTCGGTTTGCCCTTGCGCCGGGCCGTCAGGCCCGCGATACCGAGCTCGCGGATGATCGATTGGATCAGCTTCTCGTTGACTCGCTGGCCGTACGCGTCATCAAGTTCGGCACGAACGCGCCGCCACCCATACGTCCGAGCGCGGCCGGTCGTGTATCTCCCGGATCACATCGGTGAGCCACCCCCGCCGGATCGCCCGATCCCACGGCAGCACGCTGCGCCACCGGAAGAATCCCGACGGCGCAACGCGGAACAGTCGACATACCCGTTTGGTGCCGTGGCCCTCACGAGCCAACATCTCCACGATGCCGAACAGCGCTTTTGGGCGCACCACCCGGCCCTCCGCGAACAACTCCGACGTGTGCCTCACCGTCGCAAGCTCGGACTCGAGCTCCACTGTCGGTCGTCGCGCGGCGCGCAGTCTGCGGTTTCGGAGGTCGCCGTGCCCGCGAGTTCGCCCCGGTCGACACGATCCTGGCGAACCCACCGATACACCGTTGCTTCCGCGACCTCACGGACGCGGCGACGTCGACCACCCGCTTTCCCGAACGGACTTGCTCCACGACCCCTGCCCGGAACTGCGACGCATATGCGTGCGGCATCCAATCCTCCAAACCCTCGGACTGCCGCCAGTCTCGCAACGCAGGTCCAGAAATTGGGGGACAGATCAGCTGGACCACCAAACGGGGTCCCCTCAGGGGCGCCTCGCGTCGAAGCGTCCGTTTGGTTGTCGAAGCCCACGATGTGGGCGCCATCGACTTCGCAATATCCGACCACCAGGACGCGTCGACGGGCGCTGACAGTGCGACGAGCCATCGACCGCCCCCTTCGTCCTGGCCGAGATGTTGCTCTCATATCACGCAAACCTTGGCACGGTCCGTCGGCCTTCACTGCTCAGGGCAGTCGAAGGGGAACGACGGCGATGGGGCTCGGGCCATCGAGACGCGCTGAGAACCCTGCCCGCAGCGCCGAACTGCAAGAAGCGGCAGATAGGCGGTACGCGAGTTTCAACGGATACCCGCAGCCTGCATGTTCGTGGCGAGGAGGGGCCCGACGTCAAGCACGTATTGCTGGGACAGATGGCTCGCGTTTGTGTATGCGATGCGCCCGTCCATGATTGACGGGCACTGGTTAGCGACGCACAACCATGACTGGACGTCTATGAAGTATGCGCCGATATCGCTAACCAGCCTGTGCTCCGCGTCGACGTGTTCGTGATGCGAGTACTTCCCGGAACAGTCGCCAGGATCCGCATGTGAACGTGTAAAGACAAACGGCGGGGTCCTCGCGGAGGACGGGATTGTTTCCGATCTCGAGAATCGGCACCCCGAATCTCGACAGTTGTCTCAACGTCGACTTCAGTCCCGAAAGCCATACCGCCAAGTCGAATCGATCGAGCGCCGTGTTCTGCTCGTTGAACGCCAGCACGATGGCGGAGGGCTGTAATGTGGCGATGTACTTGAATGCATTCGTTCTCCACGCCGCACACTCGGGATACGCTCCCGCCCTCAAGAAGACAGGTATGTCGGGTACTGAACAGCCCTGCTTCTCCACGGTGACCACCCGGTATCCGGCGTCCTTCGCATACGCGTCGATGGCAGGCATCCACTCCATGAGGTGGGAATCCCCGAAACGCGAGCATCATCTTCTTGCTCGACGTTGCGCCAGCCGTGCAGGGTTTGACATTCGTATCGGCAGCTCCCTGTAGGCACCGTGCGAACGCCTCATTCCTCGTCTTCTGAATTTGCAGCACCGGTGGGACCACGACGCTCGGGATGTTGTGAAGCCGGAGTCCTTGCTCTACGCGTGTACGAAGGACCCGTTCCATCGCTGCGATCTGTTCGCGAGAATCCCACGGGGAAGCGCTGCCCAGCGACCGCGAGGTTCATGTTAGGGAGATGAGCCGTGTCACTCGACGCTTGTTGCGTCACCGTGGACGCTGCGCGCCCCGATGGAAGTCGACACCGCCACTGCGACGACGATCGCCGCGAGACCGACTGCGAGCGCTCGACGGGCTTGCTGCCACTCGGTGCCGAGCCCCTTAGGCCTGAGGAGCGGGCTCGTGCGCAGCGGTCGCTCGATGGCGTAGTAGCTCGCCACCGAGAGCACGAGCGTGATCAGACCACACGTGGTGCGTGTGGCGGAACTCAGCGTCCCCGGCGACCGCTCCTCCGCGACCATCAGCACCGGCCAGTGCCAGAGGTAGACGGAGTACGAGATCCGGCCCAGCCAGCGCAACGGAGACAGCGAGAGCAGCGTGCTCACCGATCGGCGAGGGTCACCCATTCCGCCGGCGATCACCAGCACGGTGCCCGCTAACCGGCAGCAGCGCAGCATAACCGGGGAACTCGGTCGTCGCCGTAAACGTGAATCCGGCAAGGATGATGCAGCCCAATCCGACCCACGTCGCTCCCCGTGCGAAGGGCGCCAGGGATCCTGGCGATGCCGACTGCAAAGACAGCGATTAGGGCGCCGGCACCGAGTTCCCAGGCCCGGGTGAACGGTGAGAAGTATGCGGTGGTGGGATCGAGCGTGCTCTGATGCACGGACCAGTAGAGGGACGCAGCAACGACGGCGCACAGCCCGACTCGCAACGACGTGACCGACCGGTCGAAGAGCCGGCCGAACGCAACCAGCGCAAAGAGAAGGGTCGGCCAGACCAGGTAGAATTGCTCCTCGACGGCGAGGGACCAGAAATGCTGTAGCGGCGACGGCGGGATGTCGCTCGCGAAGTAGTCGGTTCCCTGGTGAATGAAGCGAAGGTTCGCTGCGAACCCCGCCGCCCACCGCCCGTCGAGCGCGGTCTTCCGTCCGATGAGCGGACCCAGTTGGAAATAGGCAGCGACGACAGTGACCGCGATGACGAAGCAGGCGACCGGAAGGATCCGCCGAGCGCGCGCCTGGCATAGAAGCCCAAGATCGAGACCCGCCGTGTCGCCCGCACCTCGTCGACAAGCAGTGACGTAATCAGGAACCCGGAGATGACGAAGAAAACGTCGACGCCGGTGTAACCGCCACTTAGGACGGCTAGCCCCGCGTGCAGGAGGACTACGAGTGCGACCGCGACGGCGCGCAATCCCTCGATGTCGGGTCGGAATCCGAGGCGTGGCGCTTCCGGTAATACAACGCTCATGGCGACGTACGGTTCGCCGCCTCAGCGATTTTGGCTCCGCCCATGGGTCGGAATGTAGGGTGCGACCACTGGATGTGACAACCACACGCGGCTCCGAAACCCGCTCCTTCACGAGAACCGCGAAGGCGCACTCGGCGAGGTCCGCTGCTTTAAGCTGGGCGCGGCTGACGTGAGTTCGACATCGCCTCGATGTCCTGAGCCAGCACACCTCCCAGGGCGCGCTCTCGCTCGCCGGAATCTAAAGCGGCTCTACGCGACTGAGCTGGGTCGGGCTCGAAGTCTCGTGACGGGTGCAGCGTCGTGTGGGAGGCCGCCGGCGAGCAAGATGCGCAGCCGGTAGTTGTCGAAGCTCCGGAACCCGCGACGGATCGCTTGACCTGCTTGATCATCAGGTTCGCGGCCTCGACCGGCCCGTTGCTCGCGCCGGTCGTGTGGTGGGCGAGGATCTCCTTGCGCCAGCGTCGCAGCGTCTTGGCGAGCCGGCGGAGCTCTTTGCCGGTCCTGGCTGCTGTGCACCAGTCGAGTGCCTCATCGAGCGCACGTTCGGCTTCGGTGACGTCGTCGGTCAGGTAGATGTCGCGGACCTTTTCTTTCGCGATCCAGCAGTCGAAGACCTCGCCGTCGGGATCGCCGTCACGCCACGCGGAGCGGATCTTGCGCCAACCGGCTCGGTCGACGCGTTCGGCGCCGAGGAGGAACAGCTTGCGCGTGTTGTAGAGCGGATCACGGGCGCGGCCGCGATGACCGAGCGTCGCTTGTTGCACCCGTTGCCGGCAACGGGTCAGTGCCTGGTTCGCGAGCCGCACCACATGGAACGGATCCACCACCAACGCGATCTCGGCGAGCAACGCCGTGTTGGTGACCGCGGATCGGTAGCCCTCGTGTGGATCGACGGAGACGACGCGCACAGCGGCGCGCCACGCGGCAGGCATGGCAGCGAGCCAGCAGCGCAGGTCAGCGGCGTCGCGGCCTTCGAACACGTCGATCGTTTGGCCGGTGACGACATCGACGACTGCGGTCACGAACCGGCGTCGGCGGCGACGATGCGCGGGTTGCATGACCGTTTCGTCGAAGCCGACCATCGCGCTCACACCGACCCGCAACGGATCGGTCACGATCGTGGTGCCGTGCTCGAGCACCGCCGACCACGCCGTCGACCACGACACGCCCAACGCTCGTGCGCACGACGCGGGTGTGCCCTCGATCGCCGCGACCCGGCGCACACCCACCTCGCCGCCCGCGTGGTCAACACCCGCCGAGCTGCCGCGAGCCCGGGACGTTGCTCGGTCCACGTCTTCGTCTCGCACGCCGGTTCCGGACACGACCACACCCGCTTGTGCCACACGAGCTGCACCGGCCGGCCGCCGATCGGCGCGTCGCGAGGCGGACACGACGCCGATCCTTCGCTTGAGCGCGCGTCCCGCACCGTGCGCAGCCCACCGGCGCGTCGTTGGTCGTCTCGATCACGACGACGAGCTCGTCACCGTCGCCGATCACTTCACGCACCACGAAATCAGGCGCGCCCAACCACAGAGCAGTACCGTCCACCACCAGGGTCTCCCGTCTCTCGGACCGTCAAGCAGTCACGAGATTCGTGGAGACCCCACCCCTCAGTGGCGGACCCTCACCGTGGAGCCATTCCCAGCTTCAACGCAGAGGCCTCTAAAGCTGACGGAAGTTGCCTGCATCCCGAGACTCTCGTGAGAGGGATGCCCGACGGATGATCGAGACCGGCTGCCGGCGTCGCAGCGCTACAAGCCACACCGACCGATGGAAACGCTACGAGAAGCCGTTGTCGAGTTGCACACCCTAGTTATAGAGCGGGACTCGCACCGTCTCAGGGCGCGCCTACTACTTGCAGCGGGTGGTCGCCCATCCTTGTCAATATGGTTGCGCGTGTGCAAGTGCGTGACTACATCGCCGTCCACGCCGTCATGCCCTCGATGTAGGCGCAACGCATTTCACAGCGATATCTTAGTCGCCGAGTTGTGCGAAGGGGAGTCCCGTGCCGGAACGGGCCGCGACGAACGCGGGCCTCGTCACCTGCGTCAAAAGACGAGAGGCACCTGATCGTCCGGCTGGTAACCCTCCGTGACCTCCGTCGTCATGGCCAGTAGGTCGACGGTGCCATCAGCCACGTCTCGATCGTGTAACGGCCCTTGGTCATGCTCGGATCTCGTCCGGTCCTATGCAGGCACAGGTGGTCGAAGATCAACGTGTCCGCCGGGTTCGAAGATCGGCCGCATGATTGCGTCGGCGCCGGCTACCTCCTCGGCCGCGTCCGGAGTCACCGTGTAACGCTGTGATCGATGCCGCCCGGGGTCACGATGTAGTCGAGGCGACGGGCCACGACGTCGAGGCTCGGCGCATCTTCCCCACATGGCGTGAGTGCCATCCAGATGTTGAGCGAACGGAGATCAACCCCATGAACGCGCCGTTCTGGTGCCACGCGCCGGAAACGCGGTCGCGGACATCCTTTGTAGCGTAGACTTTTTCCGTGCCAAGAGCATCGGCGCCTCGCCGAAATAGTCGCGTGCGACGCCGCCGAGGCCGATATCGTTCAAGACCTCGATGAGGTCGAATAGGGCCCGGGGAGACTCGACCGCCAGACGCGCCCGCCTCGTCGCTTCTTCGCCCGGCGGGCCTCGTCGAGGCCGTACATCTCAAGAGGTACATAACGATCGTCGATCCCATGATTGCCTTCACTGCCCGCATACGCGTCGTATCCGTCGAATGCCCGATCGATGTCATCCTCGAGACGATCAACCTGGCCGCTGTCCACGAGACCGTGGACGAGGAGTGAGCCGTGATTGCGTATTGCGCTCCGGACGATGTCCGCTGTGAGGTCGCTTCGACCGATCTCGGGAATGCGTTCACCGGGGAAGAGATCTTCGACCGGTTCGGGCCACGCCGCAGGCGACGGCGACCAGCTGGTCTCCCGGAACGCGGTCCAATCGAAGGGCGACAAGACGACGCTCCAGCCGAGCGTCGCGTTGGTACGGTTCGTGTTGCTCAGAAGGCGTATAGCGTCAATCGGCTTCTTCGCTCGCACTAGGGCATCCGCTTCGGCCAGCGCCCGATCTGTCAAGCTCGCTCTCTTGCCCCTGCGTCGAAACATCCGTGATCCCCCCGCCCTCGGTGTGCCGAAGACGGTACTCAAGGCCTCCTTGGGAAGCAACCAACCGACCGACGACTGACGCATTCTTTGCTTCATCTCGAGGGTCGACCCGGCGAACCCCGTCGTCGGGACGTGTCCACACGGAACTGCTCGCAACGGCATGAGGGTTCGAATCCTGCCCCCGGCCGTCTGTGCATCTGACGGAGGCTGGTTACGCCGAGGCCGTGGTCTTCTGTCGTAGTCGTTCGTAGGGGGTCTGTCCATCGAGACCCCCGTGTGGTCGGTTGAAGTTGTAGAAATCCTCCCATTCTTGGAGCTTGTCGTTGAGGAGCTCGGTGTCGTCGATCACGACGCCGTCGAGCATTCGATAGAACTCCTCGGCGTCGATGCGATGCGAGCGTTCGACCTTGCCGTTGAGCCTCGGGGTAGCGGGCTTGATGTAGACGTGGCCATGCCGCGGTCGAGGAGAAGCCAGTGGAAACGTGCCTTGGAACTCGGCACCGTTGTCGGTCTGGACGACCTCGACGTGGAACTGCAGCTTCTCGAGGACGTAGTCGAGGAACTGGATCGCGGTCTTCTGATCGTTGTGGGGGTAGATCCGCAGACTCGGATGCGGGTGCAGTCGTCGATGGCGGTGTATTGGTAGTGCTTCTTGCGGGTGCCGGGCAGCGGTTCGATGAACTTCACGTCGACCTGCACGCGGCAGCCGGGAACGGCTTCTCGTAGCGCTTCCAGCGGTCGGTGTGACGCTTGTAGCGCTGCGACACCGGCAGCCGGTTGAGATCAACACGCTTGAGGACCCGGGACACGCCGAGGTGGCCGATCTCGACGTCGTGGTAGCGCTTCAGGTACATCGAGATCTTCATCGGACCGAAGTGGTAGTGCTGACGTAGATAGATGATCTTGCCGACGACCTCAGCCTTGGTGGCGTTTGGCGAGTGGAACGGTGCTGACGACCGGTACCGCAGACCATCCTCGCTGCCCTCTTCGAAGCGGCGTCGCCACTGGTAGAACACCTGGCTGGCTGATGCCGTAATACCGGCAGGTCGCGGCGACGTTCCCGCTGACCTCCTCGGCATGACGCAGCACCGCCAGACGGTGCCGGACCTTGCGTTGCTGCTCTCGATCGTCCATTCGACATCCCTCTCACGAGAGACCCCGGATGTAAACAACCTCCGTCAGTTTTAAGACTGCCCCCGGCCGTCCTTGTGATGTCTCAAGATCGAGGACGGATCCGAACCCTCATTGGGGTTCGGACCGTTTGGTTTTCGGGCGGGTTGGGCTTTGGGGTGTGCCGGTGGGTTGGTAGTCGTGGTCGGGTCGATGGTGAGTTCGCGGAGCGAACCGCCGGTGGCGGCGTGGACGAGCTGGTCGAGCCGTCGAGCGTGCGGCCATCATGTCGATAGCGGCTTTCGCCGCCCTCGCCGCGCTCGATCGCCGCCGCGGATCTCGGGACGTCGCGCCCGGCGCCGCGAGATCGACGAACGAGCGTCCAAAGACGCGGCACGACTTCGAGCAGACCTTGCAGTCGGCCTTGGAGATGTCGAGGGCTGAATCGACCACGTACACGGTCGTGAACAAGGCACTGCGGCACTCGGTCCCTCGCTTGCAAGTGGGATGCTCGTCGCTGATTCGAGTCGCGCCCATTTCCATCAAGCACTCAGGACAGCAACCGATCGGCGCGGAGGAACTGAACTCGGAGACGCTCGGAACAGGTACGTACTCATGGAACCCAACTCCTCGCCGAACAGCTACAACAGCTCTCCCCTAAGACGCTCTCAAATCTGGGCGAGCATGTGGTCCATGACGTCCCGCGTGCTGGATCTGCGGGCTGAAGAGGATGACCTCGGCCTCTTCGGCCACGCGCACGCTGTGCCCGGGCGGCCAATAGAACAGCTCATTTCGCGGAGCAGGTCTCCTCCGCGTCATCGGTGTAGGTGACAACGACTTCGCCCGAGATCATGTAGCCCCAATGCGGGGCCTGGCAGGCATCGTCCTCGAGCCCCTTCAACAGCGGGGCCATGTCGGTGCCCGCCCCGAGTGAGAAGTACTCGCCCACGAGGGCGCCGAGCCCCGACGGATCGCCGAAACCGACGCCTTGTCGTGCAACCGCACCCGGGACGTCGATCTTGATTGGGAGATCTTTCTTGGCGATATGCACATAGGGCCTTTCGTCTGTAGCAACTCGGACACGCCGAACCTAGGGCCGGGGTGTTGCAGCCTTGCTGCAGCCAGGTTGCAGCAAGGCTGCAACCTGGTGTCTCCTCGTCGAACCAGAACATGCGTGGTGCGGGGGAGATGTTCTCGGACACATTTCGTGGAATGTGCGTGGGGTGTTTCGCCGAACGCGCGATGCGCGTTAGACAGCAGCCGACACTCTCATGGGCGAAAGGACGGTCGACACGATGCGTTTCTCAGGACTTCGCGCGCATGCTGTGATCGCGACGGTGACACTGCTCGGCGTCATCGTGGTGGGTGGCCCCGACACGGCAGGCGCGTCGCCGCT
Source organism: uncultured Actinomycetes bacterium (assembly GCA_963784845.1). Taxonomy (GTDB): domain Bacteria; phylum Actinomycetota; class Acidimicrobiia; order IMCC26256; family PALSA-610; genus PALSA-610. The sequence continues at coordinate 1,662,022 of CAWASN010000007.1, forward strand.
TTCGTGGATGCAAACGCCGAATCCTTCGGGCGCATTCATACCGGGGTTGCCCGGTGGCCCCGCGTTCCAGACCGACGGGACAGGCATCTCGAGCTCGGTGTCTTGCACCGGCAGACGATTCTGTGTCGCGGTCGGATCCGTCGGCCAGGGCGGGCCGACATTGACCGAGCAGTGGGACGGCACACGATGGTCGGTCGCGCCTCGCTCCGCGGTGCTGGCCAGCGCGCTCACTTCCGTCGCCTGCGTCAACGAGCGCTTCTGCGTCGCCGTCGGCTACTCCGCCAACGGTTCGACGAGTCCGACGACGACACTTGCCGAGATGTGGGACGGCCAGAACTGGTCGGTGCCGGCGACGCCGAACCGCGCTGGTGGCGACAATCAGTTGAACGGCGTGTCGTGCACCAGTCGGACGTCGTGTACCGCGGTCGGATTCAGCCGGACGAGCACGTCCACACAGACGCTCATCGAGCGGTGGAACGGCGCCGCGTGGTCGATCGTGGGTAGTCCGAACGCCGGGGGCACGTCGAGCACGCTCGCGGGCGTCTCGTGCGGTCGCGGCTATTGCGTCGCCGTCGGGTCCTCGGCCGCGGGAGGGTTGATCGAGCTGTGGAGCGGTGGGAGCTGGACGCTCGGATCGGCCGGATCGGCAGGCGGACTCGAAGCGGTGTCGTGCGTGCACCCGAGGTTCTGCATGATGAGCGGTGGCAGCCTGCTCGGAAGGTGGAACGGTTCGTCGTTGTCGTTCCTGACCTCACCGCTGGCGAGTCCCGGATTCTCCGCCGACTTCGGCGCGCTGTCGTGCGTCAGTTCGAGGTTCTGTGTCGGCGCCGAGCGATTGTTCGGCCCGACGCCGGGGGCGTTCCACTCGAGCGAAGTGACGTGGGACGGCACCCGCTGGTCGACCGCGGCGGGGGCATTCGGCGTCAGCGGAGCTCTCAACGGAGCGTCGTGCGCGAGCACACGTTTCTGTTTCGTCGTCGGAGGCTCCGGGAGCTACTACTCGCAGGGCACGACGGCGGTGCTCGGCCGGGCGTGACCGCTCCGGGCGACCGGATCCCCTCGACGACTCGGGGAGCTCGGGAGCGCTCGAACCGATCGCCCCCGCCTACGCGCTCGGAGCCGCGGGCTCGGGATCCGTCGTCAGCAGCTTCACCGGTTCGGTGTAGCGCGCCAGCGCCAGCGATGCCCCGACCGCGAGCGCGAATCCGATCAAGGCGACGATCTCGAAGTGCGGGCGCGTCCGGTCGCCGAGCGCGATCAGACCGACGATCGAAGGCACGACCGTCTCCACGCCCAACATGACGGCCGATGTGGCCGTGACCGAGCCTCGTTGCAGCGCGCTGGCGAACATCAGCATCGCGCCGGCGCCGTAGAGGACGAGCGCGATCGCGCCCGGCTCCAAGAGGAGATGCCATGCATGGGTCGGGACCCGCACGGCCCGCGCCGCGACGGCCGTGCCGCTGAAGCCGAGTCCGGCGCACACGGCCAGCGCGATGCCGCCGCGCGGATCGGGAAGCCGGGCCGCGAGCATGCCGGCGGCGGCGACAACGACGACTCCCGAGAGCAGGAGCCAACCGCCGGCGCGACCCAGATGGGTCGCGTGCTCGCCGCGAGCGGAGACGCCGAGCAGGCCGAGGCCGGTGACCAACACCGCGATCGCGCCGACGTCGGCGCGGCGCAGGTGGAACCCGAAGACGAACACCGTCGCCAACGCGGTGACGCCGATGCTCCCGGCAATCGCGGCTTGCACCACGAAGAGCGGCAGTTCGCGCAGTGCCACGACCGACGCCACGAACCCGACGAGATCGAGCACGAGGCCGGCGACGTACGGGAGTTGCCGGCCGAGACGAGCGAAGAGCATGACGTCCAGGTGATCGGACGATGTCGCCCGGCGCGCGCCGGTGGCCTGCAGGATCGTGCCGAGTCCGTAGCTGACGGTGGCCACGAGCGCGCAGATCAAAGCGAGGACCATCGTCGGGCAAGCCTACGAGGAGGTCGTGGGCGGGTGTCTGCGGCGGGCGCCACCTCGGGGGCCCGGGAGTCGACGGGTGGTCAGGCCTCGTTCGTGAGGATCCGCTTGGCGATGACCTCGTTCATGATCTCGTCGGTCCCGCCGCCGATGCGTTGCAGGCGGGCGTCGCGAAACGCACGCGGGATGCCCGTCTCCTCGAGGTAGCCCGCGCCACCCCAGATCTGCAGGCACGAGTCGACCAGGCGGTTCTGGACCTGGGCGCAGTACTTCTTGCACATCGAGATCTCCGCCACGGGATAGTCACCTTGCATGACCGCCCAAGCGGTCGAGTAGAGCAACGCGCGCGCGGCGCTCAGCTCCGTCGCGGCATCGGCGATCTTGTGCGCGATGACCTGATGCTGTGCGATCGGGCGTCCGAAGGCTCGGCGCTCGCGTGCGTAGGCGATGGTGTCGTCGAGCGTCTGCGCCGCGTGGCCGACGGACGCGGCCCCGCCCGCGAGCCGCTCGTACTGCAGCTGCCACATCAGCTGTGCGAATCCGCGACCGGGCTCGAGCCCGACGAGATCCGTCGCGGGGACCGCAACGTCGTCGAGCGCGATCTCGGCAGTGTCCGACGCATGCATGCCCAGCTTCTCGAGCCGGCGCGAGACCCGAACGCCGGGCTGGGCCGTGTCGACGAGGAAGATCGATACACCGTGATGCCCGGCGGTGGGGTCGGTCTTGGCGACGAGGGTCAGGAAGTCCGCCCGGGTCCCGTTCGTGATGAACATCTTGCGACCGTCGACTCGCCAGACGTCGCCGTCGCGCGTCGCCCGGGTCGTGATGGCGGCGACATCCGATCCCGCGTCGGGTTCGGTGATCGCGATCGCACCGATCTTCGTCCCCGCGATGGCCGGCCGGAGCCAGCGCTCGCGTTGGTCGTCGGTGCCGAACTCGGCGAGTGCGGGCGTGGCCATGTGAGTCTGGACGGAGATCGCCATGGGGATCGCACCGGCACCGCAGCGGGCGAGCTCTTCCACGAACAGGAGCCCGGCCGCGAGGTCACCTCCGGCGCCTCCCCACCGTTGCGGGAAGTGCAGGCCGAGGAAGCCGAGCTCGCCGCAGCGGCGGAAGAGGTCGTCGGGGAATTGTCCCGCGTTCTCCCACGTCGGCACGTACGGCCGCACCTCGGCGTCGACGAATCGGCGGATGCTGCTCCGCAGCTCCTCGTGCTCGGCGGTGAAGATCGGGTGGCGCATCATCGGCGACAACGCTGCCACACGCCGGTCCGGGTCGTAGACTGCCGAACCCCATGACCAAGTCTCTGCTCGAGCGCAGGCTCATCGATGTCAGCGACCGCCTCAAGCGGTTGCGCGCCGAATTGGCCCTCGCCGAGGAGCAATGCGCGGTCCTCGTCGGCGAGGCAGAGGACGCCCGATTGCGGTCGCTCGTCTCCGAGACCCCGTTGGCTCAAGCCGAGGCCCACGAGATGCGCCGCCACGCCGACGCCCAGTCGCGCCAGCGCGACGCTCTGCGACGCTCCATCGAAGAGCTCGAGCGCGACCAGGACGCTCTCCTCGATCGCATGGCGAACGAGCTGACCCTCCCGCGCGCCCCGACCTCCTCGTCGTAACGGATAGGTGAGAGGTCGGAACCGGTGAGTAAACCCGTGCGCGTCGTGATCGCCGAGGACGAGGCGATCATCCGTCTCGATCTGAGGGAGATACTCGAAGAAGAGGGTTACGAGGTCGTGGGCGAGACCGGACGCGGCGACCACGCGATCGAACTCGTGCGCGAGCTCGAGCCCGATCTCGCGATCCTCGACATCAAGATGCCGGGTATGGACGGGCTCACCGCGGCCCGAACGATCGCGGGTGAGCGGCTCGCGGCGGTGCTCATCCTCACTGCGTTCTCGCAACACGATCTCGTGGAACAGGCTCGCGACGCGGGTGCGCTGGCATATCTCGTGAAGCCGTTCCAGACCAGCGATCTCCTGCCGGCGATCGTGACGGCGCTCGGCCGCTTCGAACAGATCGTCGCGCTCGAGCGGGAAAATGCCGATCTCTCCGAACGGCTCGAGGCGCGCAAGATCATCGACCGGGCCAAGGGTCGGCTCATGGACGAGCATGGCCTGTCCGAAGCCGAGTCGTGGCGATTCCTGCAGAAGAACGCCATGAATTCCCGCCGGAAGATCCACGAGGTCGCGCACGAGGTCGTGGACGGGCGACTCGCGCCCTGACGCCGAACGTCACGGTCGGCGGCCACTTCGGGGCGTCGCTCCCGGGTCATAGCATGAGCCGCGATGCCCAAATTGCTGCTGCTCGACGGTCATTCGCTGGCATACCGGGCCTTCTACGCGCTCCCGACCGACCTCGCGACGAAGGCCGGAACCGTGACGAACGCGGTGTACGGATTCACGTCGATGCTCACCAAGGTCATGGCCGACGAGCAGCCCGATCACATCGCGGTCGCGTTCGACGCGCCCGGCGGCAGCACCTATCGCAACGAGCTCGACTCGGAGTACAAGGCCGGCCGCAAGGAGACTCCCGACCTGTTCCGCTCGCAACTGCCGTTGATCCGCGAGGTGCTCGACGCGCTCGAGATCAAGCAGCTGGAGATCAAAGGCGTCGAGGCCGACGACGTGATCGCGACGCTCGCGACGCGTGCCGGCGAGGAGGGGACCGACGTCGTGATCGTCACCGGCGACCGCGACTCGTACCAACTCGTCCATGACCCCCACATCAAGGTGCTCTACAACAAACGGGGGGTCTCCGACTACGTCCTCTACGACGAGGCCGGGATCGCGCAGCGCTGCCTCGGCGTCACGCCGACGCAGTACCTCGACTACGCGAGCCTGCGCGGCGATACCAGCGACAACCTGCCCGGAGTGCCGGGCATCGGCGAGAAGACCGCCGCCAAGCTGATCGTCACGTACGGCGGCTTGGAAGGGATCTACGAACACCTCGACGAGCTGCCTCCGAAGCAGCGGGCGAATCTGGCCGACGCCCGAGAGCGGGTCTTCAAGAACCGCGAGATGTCGCGGCTGAGCCGAGACGTCGACCTCGGCGCCATCACGCTCGCCGATCTCCGACAGGGCGCGTTCGATCGTGAGCGGGTTCGGGTGCTGTTCAACCAGCTCGAGTTCCGATTGCTGTTGCCGCGCATCCTCGACGCCGTCGGCGACGTTGCCGAGACGCCCGACGCCGACACGCTCGAGGTCGACGTGGCGATCGCGCGCGACGCGGCTTTCGCGGTCGAGGTGTTGCGAGCCGCCGCCAAGGGCGACCGGGTCGCGCTGGAAGCGCGCTGGGCAGGCGCGGTCGGGCGCAGCGCCATCGTCGGGATCGCAGTGTCCACCGGCGACGACGCGACGTTCATCGACGCCGACCTCCTTGCCACGAAGGCAGTGCGCGAGGCGCTCGACCTGATCGACGGCCCGAAGGGCCCGCCGCTCGTCGTGCACCGCGCCAAGGAGCTGATGACCGGACTCGGTCGCGATCTCGAGATGCTCGACCGCGACACCGCGGTGATGGCGTACCTCCTCGATCCCGGCGAGGGAAAGTATCTCCTCGAGGATCTCGCGCTCCGCTACCTGGCCCTCGAGTTGACTTCGCCCGATCAGGTCGAGGGCACGCTCGACTTCGACGGCGAGGCGAACGGGCGCGAGACCGGTCGGCGGGTCGCGGTGCTCGTACGGCTCGCCGACGCGCTGGCCGAGGCTCTGGAAGCGCGCGAGCTGGTCGAGCTGTACGAGAGCATCGAGCGGCCGCTCGTGCCGGTGCTGGCGAAGATGGAACAAACGGGCATCCGGATCGACATCGGATTTCTCGAGAACCTGGGTAAGGAGCTCGGGGACGAGTGCCGGCGCCTCGAGGCCGAGATCCACCGGCACGCGGGCGAGCAGTTCAACGTGAACTCCACCCCGCAGCTGCGGCGAATCTTGTTCGACAAGCTCGGGCTCGTGCCCGTCAAGAAGACCAAGACCGGCGCGTCGACCGACGCCGACTCGTTGCAGAAGCTCGCCCAGGAGCACCCGATCGTCGAGGCGTTGTTGCACTACCGCGAGGTCGAGAAGCTGCGCGGGACCTACGCCGACGCGCTCCCGCCCCTCGTGCAGCCGGACGGTCGCATCCACGCCACGTTCAATCAACTCGCCACGACAACCGGACGAATATCCAGCGAGGCGCCGAACCTCCAGAACGTCCCCGTGCGCACTTCCGGCGGGCGCGAGCTGCGCAAGGCGTTCATCGCCGACGAAGGATGCGGGTTGCTCACCGCCGACTACTCGCAGATCGAGCTGCGAGTGCTCGCTCATCTCGCGGAGGACCCCGGCCTGATCGAGGCTTTCGAGCGCGGCGCCGACGTACACACCACAACGGCCGCCGCCGTGTTCCACGTCGACGAGGAGAAGGTCGACGACTTTCAGCGCCGCTTCGCCAAGGTCGTGAACTACGGGCTCGCGTACGGCATGGAGGCCTACGGCCTCGGCACGCGTCTCGACATCCCGACCGATCAGGCCCGGGAGATCCTCGACGCGTACTTCGCCGCGTTCCCGAACATCGCCACCTATATGACCGAGACGATTCGCGAGGCGAAGTCGACCGGGTACACCACCACGTTGTTCGGGCGCCGCCGGCAGCTCCCGGAGCTCTCGTCGGACAACTTCCGCATCCGCCAGATGGGCGAGCGCATGGCCCAGAACGCGCCGGTGCAGGGGAGCGCGGCCGACATCTTCAAGCTCGCGATGGTCGATCTCGACCGTGCGCTCGCGGCCGGCGGATTCACGAGCCGGATGGTGCTCACCGTGCACGACGAGTTGGTGCTCGAGGTTCCGATCGACGAACGGGAAAAGGTGACCGAGGTCGTACGCGAAACGATGGAACAGGTCACCGAGCTCCGGGTTCCGCTCGTGGTCGACATCGGTTTCGGGTCGACGTGGGCCGACGCGAAGTAGCGATCCGTCAATGATCGAATGCGGCGAGTCCGACGATCGGTGTCGGGGGAACGCGATCACCGAGTGATCCGAGGAACGGCGAGCTCGAGAAGTCGAACACGCCGCCGTCGGATCCGGCGAGCAGGTAACCGTTGCCGAAGCGGACCATCCCGACGATCGGCCGGTTGAGCCGCAGCGCGCCGAGCGAGCCGCGGAACGGCGCGTCGCCGAACGCGAACACGCCGCCGTCCGACGCGACCAGCCAGTAGCCCTTGCCGGTCGAGGTCGGGACCAGCCCGATCACCGGCCGGTTCAATCGCCGCGCGCCGAGCGAGCCGTGGAAGCGGGCGTCGCCGAACGCGAACACGCCGCCGTCGGACGCGACCAGGTAATAGCCGCGCCCGGATGCCGTCGGCACCGAGTCGATGACCGGTCCGTTCAGGCGAACCGCGCTCAGATCGCCGTAGAACGCCGCGTCGCCGTGCGCGAAGACCCGGCCCGCGCTGGTGAAGATCCAATACCCCTTGCCGGTCGCCGTCGCACTGATCGACGTCGCCCACTCGCCGCGACGCAGCGCGCCCGCGTTGCCGTACCACTTGGCGTCACCGAACGGGTAGACGCGCCCGGCGCCGTTCAGGATCCAGTAGCCGTGCGCCGTGTTCGTCGGTGTCAGGTGCGCCGCGCTCGGGTCGAGGGCGCGGCCGTACTGCTTGGCCGCGCCGAACGGGTACACGGCGCCGTCGGAACCGAGCATCCAATACCCGTGCTGCGCGGGCGGCGCGACGACATGCGCGGTGAAGGCCACGTTGCGGACGCCGAGACCGTCGGCGGGATTGAGTGACCACGCGTCGGTGAACGTGCCCAACTTGGTGGCGGAGAAGCGCACGACCTCGGTGAGGGACCCACCCGCCGGAAGGATCGTGCCCTCGGCAAGGCTGGTGCGCGCGACAAAGCCGACCCCCTTCCCCGGAGGCTTGGACCGGACGAACGACGCGCCGATTCCGCCGGTGTTGTGCACGACGAACTTGGCGTCGATCGTCGAACCCAGCGGCACACTGCCGAGGTTCACCGAAGCGGGACTGATGGTCACGCACGCGGGCGCGGCGACGACGGCGGTCATGGCTACGGTCTGGTCGCCGCCGTCGGAGTACACCGTGAACTGGCCGTCGTAGTGCCCGTCGTCGCGCCCCGGGGCCGCCGCGAACGCCACGGTTGTCGCGACCGACGCGCCGGGATCGAGGATCGTCCCCGCGTCGGGGAGTCCCGACACGGTGAACGGTGAGCCCGCGGCCGGGAGGTCGGCACCCTGGATCTGCAAGGAGGCGCCACCCGCGTTGGTGATGGTGACGGTGCCCGAGAGCTGACCCCCGCCGGGCGTGGTACCGCCCAGGCTGAGCTGCGCGGGCGAGACGACGAGTTGCGGTTGGTTCGACACGCCGACTGCGGAGAGGGGAAGGTCGACGGGCCCGCTCGAGGTGTCGACGTGCAGCGTGGACGACGCGGGTCCCGCCTGTGCCGGTGTGAACGTAATCGGCACCGAGATCGTGTCGCCGGGGCCGAGGCTCGCGGGCACCGCCGGGGCCGGCTCGCCGAGGGTGAACGCCGTGTTGCTGGAGCTGAAACCGTCCACGGTCGTGAGGGACTGCGCCGTGAACGTGGCTGATTCGGTCGTCGACTGGCCGATCACGGTCGTCGGAAACGTCGGAGGCGAAGCCGACAGGGGAGTGTCGACCGGGCTCCAGAACGCGAGGACGTGACCGTCGCGTGTCCCGACGTAGACGTGCCCGTTGTCGACGGCCGGCATCGAGAACTTCGACGCGGTGCCGATGGGCGCGCGGAAGCGCAGAACGAACTGACCGTTGACCGGGACCGGGTCGTACGCCCGTAGCTGCGCGTCGGCGCCGGTACCGCCGGCCTCCCACACGACCCAGAGCAGCCCACTCCCCGAATTGACACCGTTCGAGGTGACCACGGGGGCGCCGGAGCCGAAGCCGAAGCCGTCGGCGCTCGACGCCACGAGGCCCAGCGTCGGATTCCCGGCGCCGTCGACCTCGTACTTGTAGGCACGCAGGTAGCCCGAGGAACCGGCACCGACGCCCCCCGACCCGTTCGCGGTCACGAAGTAGACGTAGCCACCGTTACCCGGCCAGACGGCCGGGCGGCTCCAGACGCCTCCGTACGGTCCGAGCCGCGCGAGCACCCCGTCACCGCCGTTCGCGCCCTGCAGGTAGCCCCCGAGGTTGTCCCGGTCGAGCAGGTACACGTAACCCTGCTTGCCCTCGATGACCAACAGGTGCGGGTGGCTCTGGGTGCCGAAGTACTGATCGGGGAGCACGACCGGTCCCCCCGAGCCGAAGTCGAGGTCGTTTTGTTCGAGTGTCGTCGCGTCGTACGGCGCGAAGAAGTCGACCGACTTCAACGTGCCGTCGGACTGCACGCGGACCCGGGCGACGGCCTCGGCAAGATCGTTCGGAGGTTGGTTGCCGGGTTGGGGGCCGTTCAGGTCCCAGCCGCCGTTGCCGGTGGAGAACAAGATCTCGCCGTCACGATCGGAGACGAGGCCGGAACCCGCCTGCCAGATCCCGGCCCCGGACACGTTGTCGGCCACGGTGGTGAACATCGCGGTGATCTTCGGGCTGGTCGTTGACAGTCCGACGATCCACCCGGCCCACGGAGGACTGTCGCAGATCGATCCGAACGCTGCGTACACGACGCCGTCCATCAGCAACAAGCCGGGACGCTGCAGTTGTTGCAGGGGGTTGAAGAGATGCTGCGAGTCGTGGGGGGCGTTGTCGGCATAGCCGTGGATGGCGACCGGCCAACCGGGTGCTTCGGCCCCGGTCGCGGCGTCGACGGCGTGCGCGAGGTAGACCGTCGGCCCCGAGGTGCCCGACACGTACTCCTTGTCGAGGAAGTACGCGAGGGTCGTGGCGGGATCGACGACCGGGGTTCCCGTGATGCCGATCGACGGGCTCAGGTCGGTGCAGCCGTTGTCGGTCGACTTCTCCGGCTTCCCCAACGTGCGCTGCCAGCGCTGCGCTCCGGTGTGAGGGTCGAGGCCGTACACCTTGTTGTTCTCGGTGGCGACCAGCAGCGTTCCTTGCGAGACCACCGGTTGTGCGTACACCTGGCCGTCGACCGTCGCCGAGAACAGTCGACCGAACTGACTGCTCTCGACCACTGCGGGCGACAGCGCGGGCTGATCCGGGTACCAGCCGTCGCGCCCGGCGCCGTTCGAATTGGTGAGGACGTCGGCTCGCCCGGAGGTCGTCGCAACGACGAGCGCGACCGGCGCCAGGATCAACACGAGCAACACGAGGAACGCCCGCGCCCGAATCCGGTCGCGCATCCTCTGCCTCCCCACTGCCCGGATCGAACCCGAGGGGAGACCTTATCGGAGCGTCCCCCTCGAAGGCGACGAAGAGTGACAGATGTAATGCGTTCGGTGCTGATCGGGGCGCGTGCGAGACTCGGCTCCGTGCCCGAGATGCCGCCGGTACCGGCCGGCCCGTGGTTCAACACGATCGCCGCATACCTCGGCCCCGCGTACTGGTCGCCGGGCACCGGGCGGGTGTCGGCCTTTACCGCCGGCACGGTTCAAGAGGTCGACTTCCTCGTCGGGATGCTGGAGCTCACGCCCGGGCTGCGCGTGCTCGATGCCGGTTGCGGTCCCGGCCGCCACGCGCTCGAGCTCGCTCGGCGCGGGATGGACGTCGTCGGCATCGACACCTCACCGGAGTTCCTCGACCTTGCCCGGGCCGCGGCGGTCACGCTCCCCGTGCGCTTCGAGCTGCTCGACGTGCGCGAGCTCGCGCGCACCGACGAGTTCGACGCTGTCATCTGTCTTTGCCAGGGTGGCTTCGGGCTACTCGGCGGCGACCAGCGCGAGATCGATGTCGTCTCGCGATTCGCGACAGCCCTGCGGCCGGGCGGGCGACTGGCGCTGAGCGCGTTCTCGTCGTACTTCGCCGCACGTCACCTCGATCCGGAGGAGAGCTTCGACGCCGACACCGGCGTCAATCACGAGCGCGCCGTCGTACGCGATCCGCAGGGTCGGGAGCAGACCTTCGATCTCTGGACGACGTGCTACACGCCGCGGGAGCTCCGGCTCGTCGCGGGGCGTGCCGGGCTCGAGGTGGAGCACGTCTTCGGGGTGCGGCCCGGACACTACGTTCGCGCTGCACCGTCGATCGACGACCCCGAGTTCCTGCTGTTGGCCCGTCGCCCGAGCCGTGTGCGGGGCTGAGGGCGCGCCTCGGTCCGGTTCGAGAAGAGTTTCCCAAACGCCGAGCGACCTGTAGCCTTGCGAGGCCGCTCTACCGGAGCGGCGATGATCGCGCGCCCACCCGACGTGTGGTGCCGCTCGTCCTCCCGAACAAAGCAGGAATCCCCGTGTTGGATCAGGAACCGGACGCGACGACGCCGCCCACCGGCGCAGCCGCCGAGACCACCGCCGCCGAGCCCGAAGTGGGCGCGGACGACACGGCGGCGGAAGACATCGATCAGATGGAGCAGAACATCGTCGTCGACGACCTCGGCGGCATGTCGCTCGAGGACGCCATCGACGCCACGATCGTGGCGTTCGACGATGGGGACCTCGTGCACGGCAAGGTCGTGAAGATCGACTCCGACGAGGTGTTGCTCGACATCGGTTACAAGTCCGAAGGTGTCATCCCGAGCAAGGAGTTGTCGATCCGCAACGATGTCGACCCGCACGAGGTCGTCTCGCTCGGCGAAGAGATCGAAGCCCTCGTCCTCCAAAAAGAGGACAAGGACGGTCGCCTGATCCTCTCGAAGAAGCGTGCACAGTACGAGCGCGCGTGGGGCACGATCGAGCAGAAGAAGGAGAACGAAGAAGTCGTCTCCGGTCCGGTCATCGAGGTCGTCAAGGGCGGCCTCATCATCGACATCGGTCTGCGCGGATTCCTTCCTGCTTCCCTCGTCGATCTCCGTCGCGTACGCGATCTGCACCCGTACGTGGGTCGCGTGCTCGAGTGCAAGATCATCGAGCTCGACAAGAACCGCAACAACGTCGTGTTGTCGCGCCGGGCGTACCTGGAGGAGACCCAGCGCGAGCAACGCGACGAGTTCCTCACCAACCTGAAGCCCGGCGAGATCCGCAAGGGTGTCGTGTCGTCGGTCGTCAACTTCGGTGCGTTCGTCGACCTCGGCGGCATGGACGGTCTCGTCCACGTTTCCGAGCTGTCGTGGAAGCACGTCGACCACCCGTCGTCGGTGGTGCAGGTCGGCGACGAGGTCACGGTGCAGGTGCTCGACGTCGACCTGTCGCGGGAGCGCATCTCGTTGTCGCTCAAGGCGACCCAGCAGGACCCGTGGCAGGAGTTCGCCACGGGGCACCAGGTCGGCGAGCTCGTGTACGGGCACGTCACCAAGCTCGTGCCGTTCGGCGCGTTCGTACAGGTCGGCGAAGGCATCGAGGGGCTGGTGCACATCTCCGAGATGGCGGCGCACCACGTCGAGGCGCCCGAGCAGGTCGTCACCCCCGGCGAGGAGCTGTGGGTGAAGATCATCGACATCGACCTCGAACGCCGGCGCATCTCGCTGTCGATCAAACAGGCCGCCGAGGGCGGCGAGGTCGCGGCCGAGTACCGCGAGTTCTACGGCGAGCACGCCTACGACGCACAAGGCAACTACATCGGTCCCGACTACAGCGAGACCGAGGGTGGCGAAGGTGGCGCCGCGGTCGAGGGGGGCGCCGCGGTCGAGGGGGGCGCCGCGGTCGAAGGGGGCGAGGTCGCCGACGCTGCACCCGTCGAAGCGCCCGTCGCCGAGGTGGCGGCCGAGGTCGACGAACCGCTCGCCTGACCGAAGGCAATCAGGTGAATCGAGGTCGTGAAAGCGCGGCGTCTGGCGAGTTTTCCGCTCGTACGGCGGTTTTCTCGCACAACACGACCGCCCCGGCCGAACCGGCCCGGCGCGGTACGCGAGGAAGGGCCGGCCGCAAGAACGCGACCGGCCCTTCCTTCGACGTGCTCCGGAGGAATCAGCCTCCGAAGTCGTACGTGGCGGTGCCGTTCGTGGTGCCCGCCTTGACGCCGATGGTCAGGGAGTCGACGTTCCCGGTGAAGGAGGCACCCCAGCCGGACCCGGCTTTCACGTAGATCCCGCCGCCGATCGGGTTCCCCGCGTTCTGCCCGGTGATCCCGCGGATCGCGAGGTCGGGGTACGCAGTGATCAGCTGTTGGTACGAGCAGGGAGTCGCCTGGGTGCACACATTGGCGACGATGGCGTTGCCGACGATCGCCGGATGGGCCGGGCTCGCCGTCTGCCACCAGCCCGAGGCCGCCGAAAGCGGGTTCCAGGTCTGCCAGGTCTCACTGGTCACCGGCGCTCCATTCGACAGGCTCGGCTCGAACACCACCCGTCCCTGGTACGCGGTCGTCGTGTCAGTCGAGTCGTAGTCGGCGTCGAACTGCAGCGTCGACGCGTTGGTCCCCGCTGCCGGTTGGTACGTCTTGTACGAGAGGAACGTGAGGTCGGAGAAGCGGGTTCCGGCATAGATACCGGTGCCGAGAATCTCGCCGTCGGCCGCACTGTTCAACGTGAGTTGCGCACTGCCGGAGCCGTCGGAACCATTCGGCCCCGTGACGAACGTACCCGTGCCCGTCGTGCCCGAGTCCTGAGCAAAGCCGAAGCCGAGCATGGCCGCACTCGAGGTCGTGACCGCGACGTTGCCGTCACCCGGTTCGAAGTTCGTGAACTGGGCCACCCCGTTGACGCCGACGACGAGATTGTCGACCGCGGCCGAGCCCGGATCGCCGTTGCCACCGACCCGGAGAAGCAAGAACCCTGCGATCTTCACGTGCGGGTAGGCGCCGATGACCTGTGCCCACGTGCAGAACGATGCCTGTGTGCACGGCGGCGTCGGTTCGCGACGTCGGCAACGATCGGCCGGTACGCCGATGCGCCGTTCCCCGACGAGTACCAACCGCCGCTCGGGCCGGCCGACATCGTGTCCCACGTCTGCCAGACGCCAGGCGTGTCGATGTTGGCGTGGGCCTCGGGCACGTAGACGAGCCGTCCCTGGTACCCGGTGCTGTTGTCGGTCGAGTCGTAGTCGACGTCGAACTCGAGGTTCGGGGCTCCACCGGTCGCGTTGGCTGACACCTGGTAGGTCGAGTATTTCAGCTGGTCGAGCGCGGCGAGGCCGACGTTGTTGTAACCCGCCGAGGCGATCGCTTCGCGTCCGGTGCCGTCGATCGTCAGCAAGGCGCTCCCACGACCGGCCGGTGGCGTGCCGGGCCCGTTCATGTACACCCCGCTCGAGCCTCCGGTGAAGCCGTCCTTGGTGAAGGTCCAACCGGCCGGCGCGGTCGGTGTGACGACCACATTGCACGCGGCTGCGACCAGCACCATGCCGGCCAAGAGTCCGCCCAGTTTCAAGGTACGTTTCAAGTTCTCTCCAAGGATTGGTCCCGCTTCCAATAGCCCACGTCTACTCGGAAGACCATCGAGCGTGCAACGGGACGCACTGCGCGTTTGCCGCAGCTCCGGGAAAGCTCCGTCGGCAACGTCGCAGGTGGTCGCTGCTATGGCGCGCTATCGAACGACGCGGCCTGCTCTCGAGGAGGAAGTTGCGGTCCGGACACGGTGCATCCGGGGTCGCCCTTCCTAGAATCCGCAACCCATGTTGATGGCAGGCGACGGCCGATGCTGATGGTCGGGCTGACAGGCGGGATCGGGTCGGGGAAATCGACCGTCGCGGGGATGCTCGCGCGCCGGGGCGCGGTCGTCGTCGATGCCGACGCCATCGCCCGCGAGGTGGTCGAGCCGGGCACCCCCACGCTCGCCAAGCTCGTCGAGCGGTTCGGGACCGGGGTGCTCCGAACCGACGGGTCGCTCGACCGCCCCGCGCTCGCCGCAGTCGCCTTCGTCGACGACGAGACCCGCAAGGAGCTGGAGGCGATCACGCACCCTGCGATCGGCGAAGAGTTCCTGCGGCGCGTCGCGGAGGCGCCGGCCGACGCGGTCGTCGTGCACGACGTCCCGCTGCTCGTGGAGTCCAAGCGGGGCTTCGAGTACGCGGCCGTGATCGTCGTCGAGGCACCGCTCGAGACGCGCCTCGACCGGCTCGAGGACCGGGGTGTGCCCCGCGACGACGCGAGGCGCCGCATCGGTCTGCAGGCGACCGACGAGGAGCGGCGCAAAGTCGCGACCTGGGTCGTCGACAACGCCGGTGATCTCGCCGCGCTCGAGTGCCGGGTCGCCGAGATCTGGACGGAACTGGAGCGGCGCGCGGTCGCCGCCGCGGACCCGTCGGCGGCCGGGTCGGCTCCGGAGTCGGGGACGTAACTGTCGCACCCCACCGGTACTCTCGGTCCGTGCCGCTGTTCGATCTCGTCACCGACATGTCGCCCGCGGGGGATCAGCCGGAAGCGATCGCGGCGCTCGGCCGCGGCCTCGAGAACGGCGACCGGTTCCAGACGCTCCTGGGGATCACCGGCTCCGGCAAGAGCTTCACCATTGCCAACGTGATCGCCGATGCGCAGCGCCCCACGCTCGTGCTCGCGCCCAACAAGTCGCTGGCGGCCCAGCTCGCGGCCGAGTTCCGGGAGATGTTCCCCAGGAATCGCGTCGAGTACTTCGTCAGCTACTACGACTACTACCAACCCGAGGCGTACCTCCCGACCACCGACACGTACATCGAGAAGGACAGCTCGATCAACGACGAGATCGACCGTCTGCGCCACTCCACGACGAGCCGCGCTGCTCACCCGGCGCGACGTCATCATCGTCGCCTCGGTGTCGGCGATCTACGGCCTGGGTTCACCCGAGATGTACGGCAAGCAGCTCCTGATGCTGAGCCCCGGCGACGAACGCGACCAGCGGGCATCCTGCGCCGGCTGGTCGAACTGCAATACGAGCGCAACGACTTCGGCTTCACCCGCAACAAGTTCCGCGTCCGCGGCGACACGATCGAGGTGTTCCCCGCCTACGAGGAGCACGCCATCCGGATCCAGCTCTTCGGCGACGAGGTCGAGCGGATCGTGAGCGTCGATCCGCTGACGGGTGAGATCATCGAGGACCTCGACGGGCTCGCGCTCTTCCCGGCGTCGCACTACGTCACCGACGAGGTCCGGCTCGCGGAGGCGATCGACGGCATCACGGCCGAGCTGGCCGAGCGGCTCGCCGAGCTCGAGGCCCAGGGCAAGCTGCTGGAGGCACAGCGCCTCCGGATGCGGACGAACTACGACCTCGAGATGTTGCGCGAGGTCGGGAGCTGTGCCGGTGTCGAGAACTACTCGATGCATCTCGACGGCCGCAAGCGTCATCAGCCTCCCTACACGTTGCTCGACTACTTCCCCGACGACTGGTTGTGCGTCGTCGACGAGTCCCACGTCGCGATCCCGCAGCTGCACGGCCAATTCGAAGGCGACCGTTCCCGTAAGGACACGCTCGTCGATCACGGTTTCCGGCTGCCGTCGGCGATGGACAACCGGCCTTTGCGGTTCGAGGAGTTCAGCGAGCGCGTGAACCAGGTGATCTTCATGTCGGCGACTCCCGGCGCGTGGGAGCGGGAGACCTCCACCCAGATCGTCGAGCAGGTGGTACGCCCGACGGGGCTCATCGACCCGGAGATCATCGTCAAGCCGACCAAGGGCCAGATCGACGATCTCGTCGCCGAGATCAACGGCCGTACCGACGTCGACGCCCGCGTCCTCGTCACGACACTGACGAAGAAGATGTCCGAGGACCTCACCGATTACCTCCTCGAGCTCGGCATCCGTGTGCGTTACCTGCACTCCGAGATCGACACGCTCGAGCGCATCGAGATCCTGCGCTCGCTGCGGCTCGGCGAGTTCGACGTGCTCGTCGGCATCAACTTGTTGCGTGAGGGCCTCGACCTGCCCGAGGTCTCGCTCGTCGCGATCCTCGACGCCGACAAGGAGGGCTTCCTCCGCTCGGCGACCTCGCTGATCCAGACGATCGGACGGGCCGCCCGCAACGTCGACGGCCAGGTGATCATGTATGCCGATCAGATGACCGACTCGATGCGCCACGCGATCTCCGAGACGATGCGTAGGCGCCAGAAGCAGCTCGCGTACAACGAGGCCAACGGCATCGATCCCCAGACCGTGCGTAAGAAGGTCACCGACATCCTCGAGATGATCCGCATGCGAGACGACGGCGAGGGTTCGGTGTCGTCGAGTCGCGGTCGCGGGCGAGGGCGAGGCGCCGCGCGGGGACGCGTCTCGGTCGCCGACCGGCTCGACGTCCCCAAGGACGAGCTCGGTCGTCTCATCCAGAGCCTGACCGACGAGATGCAGGACGCGTCCCGCGACCTTCGATTCGAGGAAGCCGCACGGTTGCGCGACGAGATCCACGAGCTGAAGCGCGAGCTCCGCGAGGTGAGGTTGAGCGCACGAACAAGTGTTCGACAGCCAACCCGTTCGCCGGTTAGACTGGCCTCGATGAACGACACGATCGTCGTCCGGGGCGCGCGCGAGCACAACCTGCGCAACGTCGACATCGAGCTGCCGCGGGACCGGCTCATCGTGTTCACCGGCCTCTCCGGCTCGGGGAAATCCTCACTCGCCTTCGACACGATCTACGCAGAAGGTCAGCGCCGGTACGTCGAGTCCTTGTCGTCGTACGCGCGGCAGTTCCTCGGTCAGATGGACAAGCCCGACGTCGACTTCATCGAGGGCCTGTCGCCCGCGATCTCGATCGACCAGAAGTCGGCGTCGCGGAACCCCCGTTCGACGGTGGGCACGATCACCGAGGTCTACGACTACCTACGGCTGCTCTACGCCCGCATCGGCGTCCCCCACTGCCCGAACTGTGGGCGCTTGATCACTCGCCAGACCCCGCAGCAGATCGTCGACCGGGTGCTGCAGCTCGACGAGGGCACGCGGTTCCAGGTCCTGGCCCCCGTCGTGCGAGGACGCAAGGGCGAGTACCACGCCTTGCTCGACGAGCTCTCGGGTCAGGGTTTCACCCGTGCGCGCGTCGACGGCGAGCTGGTCGACCTGCCGGCCAAGTTGGCGCTGGAGCGCTACGAGCAGCACACGATCGAGGTCGTCGTCGACCGGCTCGTACGGCGTTCCGGCATCGAACGCCGCCTCACCGATTCGCTCGAGACTGCGTTGAGGCTCGCGGAGGGCGTTGCCGAGGTCGAGATCGTCCACAAGGACGAGACTGCCGAACCCGAGATCCTCACCTTCTCGGAGCATCTCGCGTGCACGCACTGCGGCCTGTCGTTCGAGGAGCTGGCGCCGCGGAACTTCTCGTTCAACTCGCCCTACGGCGCGTGCGAGGCCTGCGACGGACTGGGTACCCGCTTCCAGGTCGACCCCGAGCTGGTGATCGCGGACGAGGACTCTCGATCGACGAGGGTGCGATCGCACCCTGGGCGGGTTTCCGCGGGCGAGTACTTCAAGCGGGTGCTCATCGCGGTCGGGGAGACGAACGGGTTCTCCACCGCCACGCCGTGGAAGAAGCTGAAGGCTTCCGCCAAGAAGGCGATTCTCTATGGTTCCGGCGCCAAGCAGGTCACGGTCAAGTACAAGAACCGTTACGGGCGTCAGCGCTCCTACTCGACCAAGTACGAGGGCGTGATCCCGTGGGTGGAGCGCCGGCACACCGAGTCGGAGTCCGACCGTGTGCGCGAGGTCATCGAGGGCTACATGCGCTTGGTGCCGTGCCCGGTGTGCAAGGGCGCGCGGCTACGGCCCGCATCGCTCGCGGTCACCGTCGGCGACAAGAACATCCACGAGATCGGCGAGCTGTCGATCCGCGACTGCGCGGCCTTCTTCCGCACGGTCGAGCTGACCGAGCGCGATCGGATGATCGCCGAGCGGGTGTTCAAAGAGGTCATCGAGCGACTGCAGTTCCTTCTCGACGTCGGGCTCGACTACCTCTCGCTCAACCGTCAGCTCGGCAACGTTGGCGGGTGGCGAGGCACAGCGCATCCGCCTCGCGTCGCAGATCGGGAGCGGGCTGGTAGGGGTCCTGTACGTGCTCGACGAACCGTCGATCGGCCTGCACCAGCGCGACAACCAGCGCCTGATCGACACGCTCATGCGCCTGCGCGATCTCGGCAACACGGTCATCGTGGTCGAGCACGACGAGGAGACGATCCGGGTGGCCGACCATGTCGTCGACATCGGTCCGGGCGCCGGCGAGCACGGCGGCGAGATCATCGTTTCGGGCACGGTCAAGGAGCTGCTGAAGTCGAAGGCGTCGATCACCGGGCAGTACCTGTCGGGGAAGCGAAGATCGAGGTCCCCGAGCTCCGCCGCGAGCCCGGTGAGGACTGGCTCGTGGTCGAAGGGCGCGCGCGAGCACAACCTGCAGAGACATCGACGTCGAGATCCCGCTCGGGTGCTTCGTCGCCGTGACCGGGGTGTCAGTGGCAGCGGCAAGACACGCTCGTCGGCGACATCCTGCTCCCGGCGCTGATGCAGCAAGATCTACAGCTCGCAAGAGGTGCCCGGGCGCCACAAGCGGGTCGAGGGCGTCGAGAACATCGACAAGGTCATCAACATCGACCAGTCGCCGATCGGGCGCACGCCTCGCTCGAATCCCGCTACCTACACGGGAGTGTTCGACAAGATCCGCAAGCTGTTCGCCACCACCCAGGAAGCCAAGATCCGTGGGTACCTGCCGGGCCGGTTCTCGTTCAACGTCAAGGGTGGTCGCTGCGAGGCGTGTCAAGGCGACGGCACGATCAAGATCGAGATGCACTTCCTCCCCGACGTCTACGTGCCGTGCGAGGTCTGCAAGGGCGCTCGCTACAACCGCGACACGCTCGACATCAAGTTGAAGGGCAAGAACATCGCCGAAGTGCTGGACATGCCGGCCGAGGAGGCACTCGAGTTCTTCGCGAACCAGCCGTCGATCGCCCGCCAATGCAGACGCTGGTCGACGTCGGGCTCGGGTACGTGCGCCTCGGTCAGCCCGCGCCCACGCTGTCGGGCGGGGAGGCACAGCGGGTGAAGCTGTCGACCGAGCTCGGCAAGCGGTCCACCGGCCACACGATCTACATCCTCGACGAGCCGACGACCGGCCTTCATTTCGAAGACGTACGGCGCCTGCTCTACGTGTTGCAGCGGCTGGTCGACGCCGGGCAACACGATGCTGGTGATCGAGCACAACCTCGACGTGATCAAGTCGGCGGACTGGATCGTCGACCTCGGGCCCGAGGGCGGGTCCGGCGGCGGGTTGATCATCGCCGAAGGCGCTCCCGAGACCGTCGCGAAGGTTCCCGAGAGCCACACCGGCCGTTACCTCGCGCCGCTGCTCGGCATCGCACGCTGATCCGCGGCGAATGAGCGACAACGACCCCGCCGACGCACGCGACGACCCGGGCCTGTGGGAACGCAATGCGGGTTGGTGGCAGGAGGGCTTCACCGACGGCGCCGACGCGGAGTACGAGGAGCAGATCCTTCCGCTGGCGCGTGAGTGTCTCGCGGGTGCGCGGCGGGTGCTCGACGTCGGTACCGGGGAGGGACAGATCGCTCGACTCGCTGGCGCGAGACGGTGCTTCGCTGGTCGTGGGCGTCGATCCGACGCTCGCGCAGCTACGGGCGGCTCGTGAGCGGGGAGGGCCGATCGGGTACGCCCGTGCAAACGCCGACGCCTTGCCGTTTCCGTCGGCGGCGTTCGATGCCGTGGTCGTGTGCTTGGTCTTCGAACACATCGCGGCGCACGAACCGGCGATCGCCGAGATCGCGCGGGTGCTCGAACCCGGTGGCCGCTTCGCGTTCTTCTTGAACCACCCGCTGCTGCAAGCGCCGAACAGTGGCTGGATCATCGACCACGTGCTCGACGAGCAGTACTGGCGGATCGGCCCCTACCTTGTCGAGGACATCGCGATGGAGGAGCTTGCACCGGGAGTGGTGCTCCCGTTCGTGCACCGGCCGCTGTCGCAGTACGTCAACGCGATGGCGCGCAACGGCCTGCTCATCGAACGGATGGAGGAGCCGATGCCGCCCGAGGGATTCCTGGCTCGCGTGCCGGAGTATCGAGACGCGGCGACGATTCCCCGGCTCTTGTTGCTCGTCGCCCGCAAGCTCCGCTGACCGCCTCCCGGTCGCTCGGTCAGCGGCGAGTCTGCGACGACGATCAGCTCGTCCGTCGTTTTGGTGACGGGTCCCCGGTTCCAGTCGCCGTAGACGTCGTCGACCGAGAAGCCCGCGCCCGCGAGCGAGTGCGTGAGCTCGGTCCGGGTCCGGAATCGCAGCCGGGCTTTCGACACGAGATCGGCTCCGGTCTCGAACAGGTAGTGGTTCGTGTACGACACGATTCCGCCGCTCGCGTCGTCGACCTCCGTCCACGTCTCGATACGGCCGGCCCGCGGGTCGTCGACGGACGAACGCGTACGCTGCGCTTCCATTGCTCCCACGCGAGCGAGCGGGTCGCGGCTCTCGAATGCCAGTGTGCCGCCGGGCCCGAGCGCATCGTGGATGGCGGCGAGGTTTGCGGACCAGTCCTCGTCGGTGAGAAAGAACTGCGCGACGTGGCCTGTCATGATCGCGAGGTCGGCTGCCGGCGTACCGGCCTGCGCGGCGTCACCGTTGATCCATCGCACCCGGTCACCGAACGGCAGGTTGCGGGCGAGGTCGAGCATCGCCGGCGAGGCGTCGACGCCGATCATGCGATAGCCGAGCCTCGCCAGCGCGGCGGATCAGCCCGGTGCCGCAGCCGATGTCGAGAATGGTCACGGCGGCGGTCTCGGCCGCGAGATCGCGACAGAACTCGCACGGGTTGCGTACCGGGGTCGTACGCGTTGACGGTCTCGTAGATCGCGACCAGACGGGGATCGTCGAATTCGGCGATCACGCGGCGTGCGACCGCTTCGATCAGGTGATCGCGAGCATGCGCTCGAGGGCGGTGCGGGCCCACGTTGCCGTGTCCGCGTCGACGACGATCTGGTTGACCACCGTGCCCGCGACGAGGTTCTCCAGCACCCACGCAAGATGGGGAGCGTCTATCCGGAACATGGTCGAGCAGGGGCAGACGAGCGGGTCGAGGGAGACGATGGTCTTGTCGGGGTGTTCGCGGGCCAGGCGTTGCACCATGTGGATCTCGGTGCCGATCGCGAGTGCTGTCCCCGGTGCCGCGGCGCGCACCCACTCCTGGATCCGTTCGGTCGAGCCGACCCGGTCGGCCATCTCCACGACGTCGTGCGCGCACTCCGGGTGGACGATGACCTCGATGCCGGGGTGATCGGTCCGCGCCGCGTCGACGTGCGCGGGCCGGAAACGCTGGTGGACGGAGCAGTGTCCCTTCCAGAGCAGGAACGTGGCGGCCTTCACGTCGCGCTCTTCGAGACCCCCGCATTCCGAGTGCGGATTCCAGACCCGCATGTCGGTCTCGTCGTAGCCCATCGTGAACGCGGTATTGCGCCCGAGGTGCTGGTCGGGGAAGAAGAGCACCTTGTCGCCTTTGGCGAGCGCCCACTCGAGCACGGCCGCGGCGTTCGACGACGTGCAGACGGCGCCGCCGTGGCGTCCGACAAACGCCTTGAGCGCGGCGGAGGAGTTCATGTAGGTGATCGGGACGACCCGGTCGATCGCGGTGATCGCCGCCATCGTGTCCCATGCTTCTTCGACCTGATCGAGGTTGGCCATGTCGGCCATGGAGCACCCGGCGTTCAGGTCGGGAAGGATCACCCGCTGGTGCGCGCTCGTGAGAACGTCGGCCGACTCGGCCATGAAGTGCACGCCGCAAAAGACGATGTCGGTGGCGACGTGATCGTCGGCCGCGAACCGGGCGAGGAGGAAGGAGTCCCCTACGGAATCGGCCCAGCGGATCACCTCGTCACGCTGGTAGTGGTGACCGAGGATGATGAGCCGATCACCGAGCGTCGTCTTGGCGGCCGAGATCCGGTCCGCGAGCGCTTCCTCCGACGCGAGCGTGTACTCGGCTGGGAGCGGGGCCTGGAGTCGCAACATGTGGGGCCTCCCCGTAGCGGGGTAACTCCTCGTCGGCCGGCGGGTGGCAGCCCGGTCGCCAGCACCGCGGGGTTGTCGGCCTCGGAGCTTCGTGTTGGAGCGCCGGATACCGGGCCGGCGTGCGGTCACCATAACACTCATGTCGAGTGGAAGGCGTCCGGCCCGGGCGCCGTACCGTCGCACCGGCCCGCGACAATGGAGGCGTGGTTGCCCGCCCCGAGACCGGATCGATCCCCGACGCGCCCGGCTCGTACCAATTCCTCGACGGCGAGGGCCGGGTCATCTACGTCGGCAAGGCCAAGAGCCTTCGCAGCCGCCTCTCGAACTACTTCGTGCAGCCCGAGCTCCTCGCCGAGCGGACCAAGCAGATGGTCGCGACCGCCGAATCGGTCGAGTGGATCGTCGCCAAGAACGAGGTCGAGGCCTTCTTCTTGGAGTTCAACCTCATCAAGCGGCACAAGCCCCGCTTCAACATCCGCCTGAAGGACGACAAGAGCTACCCCTTCCTCGCCGTCACCCTCGACGAGGACTGGCCCCGGGCGATGGTGCTGCGGGGCGCCAAACGCAAGGGCGTGCGCTACTTCGGCCCTTACGCGCACGCGTATGCGATTCGGGAGACGCTCGACCTCCTCCTGCGGACGTTCCCGATCCGCACGTGCACCAAGGCCAAGTTCGACCGGCATCATCGTCTCGGGCGTCCGTGCCTGTACGCGCACATCGAGAAGTGTGCGGCGCCGTGCGTCGGCGACATCGACCACGACGAGTACGACAAGCTCGTCCAGGATCTTCTCGACTTCCTCGACGGCGAGCACGACGCCATCATCCGACGGCTCGAGCAACGCATGGCCGAAGCGGCCGACCAACTCGAGTTCGAGCTCGCGGCGCGGGTGCGCGATCAGCTCGCCAGCGTGCGCAAGGCCATCGAGCGTCAACAGATGGTCGCGTCGCGCGAAGAGGACTTCGACCTCATCGGTCTCGACGAGGATCAGCTCGAAGCGAGTGTCCAGGTCTTCTACGTTCGCAAGGGGAGAGTCGTCGGGCGCAAGGGATTGGTCGTCGACAAGGTCGAAGACGTCGAGACCCCCGCGCTGGTCGCCCGGATCGTCGAGCAGCTCTACGCCGACGCGCCGAAGGAAGACATCCCGCTCGAGATCCTCGTGCCCGTCGAGCCCGAAGACCGCGAGCTGTACGAGGAGCTCCTCACGCTCAATCGTGGCGCCAAGGTCCGGATTCATGTGCCGCAACGCGGCGGGAAGCGCGAGCTCTTGCAAACGGCGACGCTCAACGCTCGCGAGTCGTTCTCCCGCCACAAGCTCCGCCGAGCATCCGACCACAACGCCCGGGCGCGCACGCTTCTCGCACTGCAGGAGGCGTTGGGCCTCGCCGAAGCCCCATTGCGCATCGAGTGCTTCGACATCTCGAACCTGCAGGGCACCGAGATCGTCGGCTCCATGGTCGTGATGGAGGACGGCCTGCCGAAGCGATCCGACTATCGCCGGTTCAAGGTCCGCGGTCTGAGCGGCCAGGACGATTTCGCGTCGATGGAGGACGTCCTGACTCGTAGGTTCCGCAACTACCTCCGAGAGCGCGACGAAGGCGCGCACACCGGTAAGCGCTTCTCGTACCCGCCGAACCTGCTCCTCATCGACGGGGGCAAGGGCCAGCTCGGCGTTGCCGTCAGGGTGCTGGAGGAGCTCGGCCTGGAGGACATCTGCGTGGCGAGCCTGGCGAAGCGTTTCGAAGAGGTCTATCTGCCGGGCCGACCCGAGCCCGTCCGCATCCCCCGTGACTCTCCGGCGTTGTATCTCCTCCAGCAGGTCCGCGACGAAGCACACCGGTTCGCGATCACGTTCCACCGCCAGCTGCGCGACAAGAAGATGATCGTGTCTGCCATCGACGGCATCCCGGGCCTCGGCCCGTCCCGGAAGAAGCGGCTCCTCAAGGAGCTCGGATCCGTCAAGAAGATGCGCGACCTCGGCGAATCCGACTTCCTCGAGCTGGCGTGGCTCCCGGACCGGGTGGGTCGGGCCGTCTTCGCAAAACTTCACGGCCTCGAGCGCGCGACGATAGAGAAGCCATGATCTCGTTGTCGCTCGACGTCACGATCATCACCGGCATGTCCGGAGCGGGCCGTTCCGAGGCCGCGCACGTCCTCGAAGACCTCGGATACTTCGTCATCGACAACCTGCCCCCGATGCTCATCGGCAAGGTGGCGGAGCTCGCGAACAGCACCGAGAAGCCTCTGCGTTACGCGCTCGTCGTCGACGTGCGCAGCGGCGACTTCCTGCACGACCTCTCCGGCGCGATCGACGAGCTCCGGCGCAACGGTGCCCACACGAGGGTCCTCTTCCTCGACGCTTCCGACGAGGTGCTCGTCCGGCGCTACGAGGCGAGCCGGCGTCGGCATCCGCTGTCGGACACCGAGCGCGTGAGCGACGGCATCGCCCGTGAACGCACGCTGCTCGAACCACTCAAGGGCGAGGCCGACCTCATCGTCGACACGTCGAGCCTCAACGTGCACGAGCTGCGCGACCGCCTCCGCGAGCTCTTCTCCGAACACGCCGTCGCGGGTGCGCTCCACGTCAACGTGGTCTCGTTCGGTTACAAGCACGGTCTCCCGATCGACGTCGATCTCGTGTTCGACTGCCGGTTCCTCGCGAACCCGCACTGGGTCGACGATCTGCGCCCGCTCACCGGGCGCGACGCGCCGGTCCGTGAGTACGTGCTCGGCCGGCCCGAGACGCAACCGTTCCTCGCCCAGCTCGACAGCCTGCTCGAGCTGACGCTTCCCGGCTACGAGCGCGAAGGCAAGGCGTACCTGTCGATCGGCGTCGGCTGCACGGGAGGCCGGCATCGCAGCGTCGTCGTTGCCGAGGAGCTGGGCCAACGCCTGCGCGCCCACGCGTATCGGGTCGCCGTGCACCACCGTGACATCGACCGCGATTCCTGACGTGCGGCCGAGCATCGTCGCGCTCGGCGGCGGACACGGCCTGGCGGTCGCGCTGCGCGCTGTACGGGAGTACGCGGGGGAGATCACCGCGGTGGTCGGCGTGGCCGACGACGGCGGCAGCTCCGGGCGGCTCCGGCGTGACCTCGATGTCCCCGCACCCGGCGACCTGCGTCGCTGCCTCGTCGCGCTCGCCCGTGAGGAAGGTCCGTGGCCGGCGGCGTTCGAGCACCGCTTCCGTTCGGGCGAGCTCGCGAACCACGCGCTCGGGAACTTGCTGCTGGTCGGTCTCGCCGAGACCCTCGGCGATCTCACCGCTGCGCTCGACGAAGCCGGGCGCCTCCTCGGCGCGGTCGGACGCGTCCTGCCGGCCACGCTCGGCCCGGTGTCGATGACGGCAGTCGTCGGCGACGCGGAGGTGACCGGCCAGGTCGCGATCGCGGCCGCCGGGAAGCACCACCGCATCCGCGAGGTGCGGCTGACCCCGGCCGACCCGCCCGCGAGTCCCGATGCGCTGCGGGCCATCGCCCGGGCCGACCAGATCGTCCTCGCGCCCGGGTCGCTGTACACGAGCATCGTCGCGGTGCTCGGAGTCCCGCAGATCCGGACCGCGATCGAGCGGGCGCCGGGCCGGGTCGTTCAGGTCGCAAACTTGGCCGTGGAAAACGAAACGACCGGCCACGACGGCACCGACCACCTGGCCGCCGTGCACGAGCACGGTGGCCGGGTCGACCAGTTCCTGTACGACCCCGATCACGGGCTCGCCGTCGATCCGATCGCGATCGCCGCGCTCGGCGCCGAGGCAGTGGCGGCCCCTATTTCCGGCGCCGACGGCGACGGGCACGACGTGCACCAACTGGCGAAGGCGCTTTCGGCTCTGCTGTAGTCGCGCGTTCGCGCCCCGGCAGGCAAGACTGACGGTCGGCTTGGGACCTCGCCGATGGCGGGCTCAGAGGAGACACCGATGGCAGTACGTGTTGGCATCAACGGATTCGGCCGTATCGGCCGTTCGTTCACGCGGGCGATCCTCGCTCGTGGTGAAGCGGCGAATGTCGAGCTGGTCGCGGTCAACGACCCGTTCGGCGATGCCGAGACCATGGGTTTCCTGCTGAAGCACGACTCCGTCGGCCGCACGATCCCGAACGAGATCAAGCACACCGACATGGGCTTCTCGATCGACGGCCGCGACGTCAAGAAGCTCGAAGTACGCGAGCCATCGGAGATCCCGTGGGGGGACAACGGGGTCGATGTCGTCATCGAGTCGACCGGGCTCTTCACCTCGCGCGAGAAGGCCGGCGCGCACCTCGCCGGCGGCGCCAAGCGCGTCATCATCTCCGCGCCTGCGGGAGATGCCGACGCGACCATCTGCATGGGTGTGAACGACGACACCTACGACCCGAAGCAACACACTGTCATCTCGAACGCGTCGTGTACGACCAACTGCCTGGCGCCACTTGCGAAGGTGTTGAACGACGAGTTCGGTATCGAACAGGGCTTCATCACCACGGTGCACGCGTACACGAGCGATCAGCAGCTGCAGGACCAGGCGACCGCGACCCGGAGCGGCAAGCCCGACCTGCGCCGGATGCGCGCGGCTGCACTGTCGATCATCCCGAGCTCGACCGGCGCGGCGAAGGCGATCGGTCTCGTGCTGCCCGCGTTGAAGGGCAGGCTCGACGGCATCTCCATGCGCGTCCCCACGCCGACCGGTTCGATCACCGACCTCGTTGCCGTGTTGGGCAAGGAAGCGAGCGCCGACGCGGTCAACGACGCGTTCCGTGCCGCGGCCGCCAACGCGAGCTTCCGGGGTGTGCTCGAGTACACAGACCTCCAGCTGGTATCCGCCGACATCGTGCAGAACCCGGCGTCGTGCATCTTCTCCGCTCACGACACGATGGCGAACGCCAAGATGGTCAAGGTGCTCGGCTGGTACGACAACGAGTGGGGCTACTCGAACCGCTTGATCGACCTGGTCGAGTTCGTCGGCGCGAACTAGTCGACGGAGCAACTGCACTCGAACACGCACACAACGCTCGTAGCGGCGCGGGGAGCCGTCACATGGTCGATCCGGTTCCACAGCTCGAAGATCTGCCGTTGTCGCGCGGGACGCGAGTGCTGTTGCGCGCCGACTTCAACGTGCCGCTCACGAACCTCGTGATCGAAGACGACCTCCGCATCACCGCCGCGCTGCCCACGATCGCGTTCCTCCGGGCACGGGGCGCCGAGATCGTGTGCTGCTCGCATCTCGGCCGGCCGAAGGGCAAGGTGGATCCGAAGTACTCCTTGGCGCCCGTGGCCCGGCGCCTCGGTGAGCTGCTCGGCACCGAAGTCGGGCTGTCACCCGAGGTCGCCGGCTTCGAATCGATCCGCCGGGCGGAGTCCTTGGAGCCGGGCGACGTCATGCTCATCGAGAACCTGCGCTTCGACCCGGGCGAGGAGTCGAACGATCCCGCGTTCGCTTCGAATCTGACCCAGCTGGGCGACGTCTACGTCGACGATGCCTTCGGCGCCGCCCACCGTGCCCACGCGTCGATCGTCGGTCCACCACTCGTTCTGCCCTCGGCGGCGGGCCGGCTGCTCGCCAAGGAGGTCGAGGCGTTGGGTGGTCTGCTCGGCGAGCCCAAGCGCCCGTTCGTCGCCATCCTCGGCGGGGTCAAGGTCAGCGACAAGCTCGGCGTGCTCGACGCCTTGCTCGAACGCTGCGACACGCTGCTCATCGGCGGCGCGATGGCCTTCACGTTTCTCGCGGCCCAGGGCGCGCATGTCGGCGACTCGCTCGTCCAAGACGATCAGGTCGCGCACTGCCGCGCACTGATGAAGACCGGTCGCATCGAGATCCCCACCGACGTGGTCGCGGCTGCCGAGATGACTCCCGAGGCCGAGACCCGCCACGTGCGCGCCGGGGCCATCCCGGACGGGCTGAAGGGCTTCGACATCGGCCCGGAGACGGCGGGTCATTACGCCGACGTGATCGCGGGGGCCGCCACCGTGCTCTGGAATGGGCCGATGGGGGTCTTCGAGCTCGCACCGTTCGAGGCCGGGACGCGAACGGTTGCCGAAGCCGTCGCCGAGTGCCGGGGCTTCACGGTGATCGGCGGGGGAGACAGCGCGTCGGCGGTGCGCCACTTCGGGCTCGTCGATCGCATAGACCATGTGTCCACCGGCGGGGGCGCCTCCCTCGAGCTCATCGAGCTCGGCGACCTCCCCGGACTGCAAGCCTTACGCAAGGGGTTACGCCGATGAGCGATCGCAAGCCGATGATGGCCGGCAACTGGAAGATGAACCACAACCACCTCGAAGCGATTCAGGTGGTGCAGAAGCTCGGGTTCCGGCTCGACTCCAAGGACTACGACAACGTCGACGTCGTCGTCTGCCCACCGTTCACCGCGCTGCGCTCGGTGCAGACCACCATCGACGGTGACCGCTTGAAGATCGAGCTGGGAGCGCAGAACTGTCATTGGGAGAGCGCGGGCGCGTACACCGGTGAGGTGAGCCCGCTCATGCTGGCCAAGCTCAACGTGAGATACGTGATCGTCGGCCACTCGGAGCGCCGCGAGATGTTCGGCGAGACCGACGAGATGGTGTCGAAGAAGCTGCGGGCGGTGCTCGGCGCGGGCATGTCACCGATCCTCTGCGTGGGTGAGACGATCGAAGAACGCGACCAGGGTGTGACCGACGCCAAGGTGAAGGGCCAGATCGAGGCCGCGTTCGCACGGCTCCCGATGGAGGACGCGGCTCGTTGCATCGTCGCCTACGAGCCGATCTGGGCCATTGGCACCGGCCACAGCGCCACTCCCGAAGACGCCAACGCCACCATTGGTGTGATCCGCGAGCACATTCGGGTCGGCCTCGGCGACGTACTCGCCGACGGCCTGCGCATCCTGTACGGCGGAAGCATGAAACCCGGAAACGTCGCCGACCTCATGGCGATGCCGGAGATCGACGGCGGCCTGGTCGGCGCTGCGTGTCTCGATCCTGACGATTTCGCCCGTCTCGTGCAGTACAGCGGCCGGTGACCGCGGAGTTCGGACCCCGTTGCTCCTGCGCGTAGACTGCCCGGGTTCGAGGTCTGTCGACCAGGAGGCAGCTCGGTGCTGTTGAACACGGTGCTCATCGGGATCCACCTACTGGCCTCGACCGTGCTGATCGTCTTCATCTTGTTGCACGCCGGTCGCGGGGGAGGGCTCTCGGACATGTTCGGCGGTGCGGGCGGCGGTGCCATGGCGGGATCGACGGTGGTCGAGAAGAACCTCGACCGGCTCACCGTCGTCGTCTCCCTCGTGTTCACGTTCACGAGCATCGTGCTCGCGATGCGTCTCGACTGACGGCGGATCCCGATCGTCGCCGTCGGCTCCCGCTTTTCACCACACCCAGTGAAGTTTTTCGCGACGATCGGCTACTGCGTGCGGTCGCGGTCCGTTCCACACCCGAGAAGTCGGGATTTGCGGGACAAACCCGCCCGTTGGGCGTACGTTCACCGGAACTTGAGGTACTAGCCAGTAATCGAGGATCCAGAGTTACGAGCTGGACCGGGGAGGTCTCGTGAAGTTCAGGCGCAAGAGCTTGGTGCGCGGATCTGCCGTCGCCATCGCGTTGGCGATGGCTTTGGCAGCGTGCGGGTCGAGCAGCAAGAGTTCGAGCAACAACGGCTCGACGGGCAATTCCGCCGCCGGCCCCACCGGCTCGGTCGTGTCTGGGAGCCGAGCAGTGGCCGGATTGCCTCAACCCGATCAACCAGTGCGCGAACGCGTCGTGGTCTGCAATGGTTGGTGCCGATCCACGTGTTGCCCCGTCTCGCGGAGCTCGACGACCACAACAACTTCGTCGCATCGCCGT
Source organism: uncultured Actinomycetes bacterium (assembly GCA_963784845.1). GTDB lineage: Bacteria > Actinomycetota > Acidimicrobiia > IMCC26256 > PALSA-610 > PALSA-610. Next base: position 1,692,609 of record CAWASN010000007.1, read on the forward strand.
TGCTGACGGAGATGCCGTCGCTCGCCAACGGCGGAGTGACAGGTTCGGGTAAGACCTTCACGGTCACCTACCACCTGAACCCGGCGGCGAAGTGGACGCCGGACAACACCCCGATCACGTCGGCCGACGTCGTGTTCAGCTGGCACGCCCAGCTCGACACCACGGGCAGCCTGACGACGACGGGTTACGACCAGATCTCCAGCATCGACACGCCGGACCCGCAAACCGCGGTCGTGCACTTCAAGGAGACCTACAACGACTGGCCCGACGTCATGGGCGGGTTCTCGGGGGTCATCCTCGAAAAGGCCAAGTTCCCCGGCGGTACCAATGTCGGCAAGACGATGCAGACGTCGATGCCGTTCTCGGGTGGGCCTTGGGTCCTGACGTCATTCTCCAAGGACAAGGAAGTCCTCACCGCGAACACGAACTACTGGGACAAGACCCGGATCCCGAAGATCAAGACGGTGACGTTCGTCCCGCTCACCGAGACGACCAAGGAAGTCCAGGCGATCAAGACCGGTCAGGTTTCGGCGATCTACCCGCAGCCGTCGACCGACAACGTGCCGCAGTTGCAGAACAGCGCCACGCTGAAGTCTGTCTTCGGTGTGACCACGCAGTACGAGAATGTGTGGTTCAACAACAAGCCCGGCAAGCCGTTCGCAGACAAGAACGTGCGGCCGCGTTCTCGTACGCGTTCGACCGCCAGCAATTGCTGAACGACATCGTCAAGCCGTTCGACCCCACGGTCACGCAGCTCAACTGCGCGGCGTGGGTGCCGGGTGTCGGCAAGTGGTGCGAGAACACGGCGTTCGCCGGTCTGGCACCGGACCCGGCGAAGGTCGCCAGCTTCATGGCGGCCTCGGGATATGCCAAGGACTCGAAGGGCATGTGGGCCAAGGGTGGCCAGGAGCTGACGATCCACTGGATGGAGAACAACGGCAACAAGCGCCGGGAGAACATGCAAGCAGAGTTCATCCCGCTGCTCGCCAAGCAGGGCTTCAACGTCGTCGTCGACAACTCGGATGCCGACACGATGTTCCAGAAGCGGCTGCCCGCCGGCGACTTCGACATGGCTGTCTACATCCAGGTCGACCAGCCCGGACCCGTCGGTCACCTCGATCCTGTCGAGTGCGCAGATCCCCGGCCCCGCCAACCAGGGCCAGGGTCAAAACGACACCTGGTACAGCAACCCGGCGGCCGACAAGCTGATGGCACAAGCCGACGGCGAGCTCGACCAGGCCAAGCGTGCCGACGAGGTGCATCAGCTCGACAAGATCCTTGCCGCGGACTACGTCAACATTCCGCTGTACGCGTTCCCATCGATGCTGAGCTACCGCACCGATGTCCTCGGCGGACCCGTCGAGCAGTTCATCAACAGCCCGGAGAGCAACTTCTGGAACCTGTGGGCGTGGACCGCGAAGTAGCCGTACGGATCCATGCGTTGAGATGAATTACTGAGGCTGTGGCCGGGGTCCAAACCCCGGCCACAGCTCGACTCTGGCGGATCAGATGCTCCGGTTCATAGCGTCGGCGAGTCTTGTGGGCTGTCCCGGTGTTGATCGCGGGCAGTTTCGTGCTGTTCGTCGCGGTCCACCTCACGACCGACCCGGTCAAGGCCGCCATCCACCACAACGTCTCCACCGATGCCCTCATCAAGTTCAAGCACGATCTCGGCCTCGACAAGCCGCTGCTCACGCAGTACTGGCTGTTCCTCACCGACTTCTTCCGGGGCGACTTCGGCACGTCGTACACCTCACAAGGCGCGGTTTGGCCCGTGTTGCGCACGGCGTCGGCGAACTCTCTTGTCCTGGGCGTGTTCGCGGCGTTCTTCTACGTCATCGTGGGTGTTGCTGTCGGCGTGATCTCCGTGGGTGAAGCAGTACTCGTGGTTCGACAACATCTCCACGGGGCTCTCCTTCTTCGGACTCGCGATGCCACCCTTCTTCTTCGGTCTCGTCACGATCGTGCTCGTCGGCACGTTCTATGAGACGCACTTCCACTCGAGTACGCCGCTGCTGCCGTTCATCGGCGGCGTCTACTCCCCGACGTCGACCGGCTTCAACCTCGTCGACCGCATCAAACATCTCATCCTCCCCGTGCTCACGCTGTCGGTGCAGGAGGTCGCGGTCTACAGCCGTTACATGCGGACCGGGATGCTCGAAACGCTCAACGCCGACTACATGCGTACCGCCGTGCCAAGGGCATCTCGGAGCGCCGCGTCATCTGGCACCACGCATTTCGCAACGCGCCGATACCGCTCGCCACCTTCTCGGCGATCGACATCGGTGCGGTCGCCGGCGGTCTCATCATCACCGAGCAGATCTTCCGGCTACCCGGGCATGGGCCTCTTATTTCCTCTCGGCCTTCCACAGAAACGTCGACTACCCGTCGGCTGCTGCCGTGGATGATGGTCGTGGATCGTGTTCGTCGTCGTGTTCAACCTCCTCGCGGACCTCTCGTACGTGTGGCTCGACCCGAGGACCGCGTAATGATCTAAAGTACTCCGCCCACGAGAACACCTCTTCCCGTTGTCGTCCGACGCGACCGATGACCGCATCGACCACGACCGTCGGCGCTCGGTCTGGGCGAAGAAGCCGCTCACGCCGACCCGTCTCGCGTGGCGGCGCTACCGGCGGCACAAGCTCGCGATGATCAGCACCGTCGTGCTCTTGATCATCGTGTTCATGTGCATCTTCGCCCCGCTGTTCACCAAGTATCAGCCCGACACGCAGATCCGCGTCAACGGGGTGTTGCAGACGTTCCTAGCATCCGGGGCACGGTCACTGGTTCGGAACCAACGACAGAGGCTCGCGACATGTGGGCCAATGTCTTGTTCGGCGGCCGTATCTCGCTCGAGGTCGGGCTGTGGTCGTCGTCTTGTTCGACGATCGTGGGAACGATCGTCGGCGTCGACCGTGGGCTTCTACGGCGGTTGGCTCGACAACCTGGCTGATGCGGTTCACCGACTTGTTCCTGGCGATTCCGTTCCTGATCGGCGCGATCTTGCTGAGCCAGCTTCCCAGCACCCAGGCCTGGGCCCGCACGATCATGGGCCCGGCACAGAGCGTACGCGCGGTCATCTTCGTGATCGGCATCTTCTTTTGGATGCCTGTCGCGCGCATCATCCGCGGACTGGTGTTGTCGCTGAAGGAGAAGGAGTTCGTGGAAGCTGCGCCGTGCCGCGGGCGCGTCCGATTTCCGGATCATGTACCGGCACCTCGTACCGAACTGCACCGGTCAGATCATCATCAACACGACGCTCGCAGTCGCGGCGGCGATCCTGACGGAGTCGGCACTCTCGTTCCTCGGATTCGGCGTCGAGGCGATCTTCACGCCGACGTGGGGCAACCTGCTCAGCAACTCGCAAGACTTGCTCGACTCGTATCCCTACCTCGTGTGGGCACCCGGGCTCGCGATCGTGATCACGGTGCTGTGCGTCAACTTCATCGGAGACGGCCTGCGCGACGCGCGCTCGATCCGAAGCAGTTGTCGGTGTGACGAACGATTCGGTCAACGTGGAGTTGGTTTCGGGCGAGCCCGTGCTCGAGGCACCTCCGGTCGTGGGCGAGCCCGTCCTCGAAATTCGTGATCTGCACGTCACCTTCAAGACCGAGGACGGCCCGGTCTACGCGGTGCGGGGGATCGATCTCGACGTCGCCGCCGGCGAGGTACTCGGTATCGTCGGCGAGTCCGGTTCGGGCAAGTCGGTGACGATGCTGGCGACCCTCGGATTGCTACCGCCGACCGCGGTGGTGACGGGTTCGGCCAAGTTCCGGGGCGAGGAGCTCATCGGGCGTAAGCCGAAGGAGCTGCGTCATGTCCGCGGTGCACGCATCGCGATGATCTTTCAGGACCCGCTCACCGCGTTGAACCCTGTGCACCGGGTCGGCAAGCAGATCACCGAGGCGATCCGGGCTCATCGCTCCGATCTGAGTGAGCACGAGGCGATGGAGCGTGCGGTCGAGCTCCTCGACCAGGTCGGGATCCCGCGTCCGGAAGTGCGCGTGCAGCAGTACCCGCACGAGTTCTCGGGCGGGATGCGCCAGCGCGCCATGATCGCGATGATGATCGCCAACGATCCCGACGTGTTGATCGCCGACGAGCCGACGACCGCGCTGGACGTCACGATCCAGGCCCAGATCCTCGAGCTGTTGAAGTCGATCCAGGAACGCACGAAGACCGCCGTCGTGTTCATCACGCACGATCTCGGGGTGATTGCACGGGTCGCCGACCGTGTGCAGGTCATGTACGCGGGCCGGGTCGCCGAGGTGGCGTCGGTCGACGAGACGTACCACCGGTCGCGCCATCCCTATACCGGTGGGTTGCTCGCGTCCCTGCCGTCGCTGGCCGGGCCCGGCGAGCGACTCAAGCCGATCATCGGTTCGCCACCGTCGATGCTGTTCCCGCCCTCGGGATGCGCGTTCCATCCGCGTTGCCCGCTGGCCGAAGACATCTGCACGAACGAACAACCGGCACTGCGCGAGATCGGTCCCAGACACCTCACGGCGTGCTACTTCGCCGAGAAGTTGGCCCCGGTCGGTGAGCGATGACCCCCGCCGATGACACGGCTGCCGACATGGCGGAGGGCTCTCCGCGGCCCGGTTCCGAGAGGATCGCGACGCTGGAGGTGCGCGACCTCGTCAAGCACTTCCCCGTGCGCGGCGGTGGCGGCAAGATCGTGGTGCAGGCCGTTTCGGGCGTGTCGTTCGACCTCGAGCTGGGCAAGACGCTGGGTTTGGTGGGGGAGTCCGGCTCGGGGAAATCGACGGTCGGCCGGTGCGTGTTGCGGCTGCTCGAGCCAACCTCGGGAACGGTCCGATTCGAAGGCGTGGATTTCCTCGGTCTGTCGAACCGTGAGCTGCGACGGTACCGGCGCCGCATGCAGATCGTGTTCCAGGACCCGTACGCGTCGCTCGATCCTCGAATGAACGTGGCGTCGATCATCGGCGAGCCGCTGAAAATCCACGGCATCCAAGGCGACCGGAACCAGAAAGTGCGCGAGTTGCTCGCGCTGGTCGGATTGAACCCCGAACACGGCAACCGGTATCCGCACGAGTTCTCGGGCGGTCAACGCCAGCGGGTCGGCATTGCGCGGGCGATCGCGTTGGAGCCGACGATGCTCGTGCTCGACGAACCTGTCTCCGCGCTCGACGTCTCGATCCAGGCCGGCAGTCGTGAACCTGCTCGAGGATCTGCAGGACCAGTTGCGACCTGACGTACCTGTTCATCGCGCACGACCTCTCGGTGGTCCGCCACATCTCCGACGAGATCGCGGTGATGTACCTGGGCAAGATCGTGGAGTACGGACCGGCGGCGACGGTGTACGAGCATCCGCAGCATCCATATACCCAAGCGTTGCTCTCCGCGGTGCCGGTGCCGGAGCCGAACCTCGAGCGGGGTCGGTCGAGGATCATGTTGCAGGGGGACGTGCCGAGTCCCGTGTCGCCGCCGAGCGGTTGCCGGTTTCGCACGCGGTGTTGGAAGGCGCAAGACAAGTGCGCGCAGGAGGAACCACCGTTGGTGGATCGTGGGGCGGGACACCCGGTCGCGTGCCACTTCGCCGAGGAGTCGCCGGTCAGCCTCGGCCCCGCGCGTACGGAGCGGTAGCAGCTCGCGCCCAGTCGCTAGAATCTCATCCGCCCTTCGGGGCACCACGTCGGAGTGGCGGAATAGGCAGACGCGCTAGGTTGAGGGCCTAGTGCCCGAAAGGGCATGGGGGTTCAAGTCCCCCCTCCGACACGCTCTTACGTCCACGGCTTTTGGGGCGGCGATCACGTCGACTTGCCGCTGGTTCGGGCGGTACGTCAGGTGGAGTCCGAGGGCGGTGTAGACCTCCGCTTTGGCTTCGCCGTTGGCGTCCTTGAGTGCCTGGGTGACGTCGGTGAGACCGACGATGAGCGTCCCGGATCTCGGCCGGCGTGGACGACTGCCGAACGCTCCGATCGAGCACTTCTTGCGCGGCGAGCTTTTCGCCTTGGGCTTCGGCGATCCAGGCTGTGACGACCGCGGGGTCGGCGCCGCTTTCGAGCGCGGCTCGGTACCGGGAGAGCCGATGATCGCAATCGGTGATCTTGCGCTGGGCGATCTCGCGTCGGGCGGTGTCGCCGTCGTCCGGGGCGGCGGACGCGGCCGCGAGCTGCTCGCAGGTCTGGTCGAGGTGCTCGGCGTCGAAGAGCGATGAGAGCCAGCGGTCGAGCTCGTCGACGATGGCTTGTTCGTTGACGTAGACCTGCTTGGGGTGCTCGTGCTTCTCGGTGAGGGCGTATTCGGCGGGGTAGCGGCACCGGTAGCGGAGGGTGCCGTGTGCGGTGCTGCCTTGCATGCGTCGACCGCATAGACCGCAGAAGAGGAGCCCTCGGAGTGCGTAGGGCTCGCGTGCGTCTGCTCGGGGACGACGCGAGACGGGCCGGTTCGCGCCGGCGGTGAGTTGCTCGTGGGTGGCGGCGAACGTTTCGGGCGTGATGATTGCTTCGTGCGCGGGCTTGGCGCTCCAGATCCAGTCGGCGCGGTTGTTCCAGCGCATCTTGGTCTCGTGTCCGAGTGCGACGTCGTCGATGCTGACGAGGACTTCGTCTCGGCGTTGCCGGTTCCAGACCTGGCGGCCGGTGTAGCGCGGGTTGCCGAGGATCACGCGCACGGCCGACTTCCCCCATGCGCCCGCGCTGCTTGCCCGGTGGCGGTTCCGTGCGGGATCAGACGCGGAGGGGGAGAGGATGCCGTCGCGGGTGAGGCCTTCGGCGATCGCGTAGATGCCGTGACCGGAGAGGTACTCGTCGAAGATGCGTCGCACGATCGGCGCGGTCGCGGGGTCGATCTCGAGTTGGTGCGCGCGTTGGCCGGCTGCTGCCTTGCCCGGGTTCGGGTGGGGGCCAACATCGGCGAGGCGGTATCCGTAGGGCGGACGGCCACCGAGGAACCGTCCGTCGGTCGCGGCTTGCGACGCCATCGCGGCGCGCACGCGGACCTTGATGCGTCGTCGCTCCGATTTTCCCATGGTGCCGAAGATGCTCATCATGAGCTCGTAGCCCTCGGATTCGGGATCGACCCGCCCGCCCGGGACGTCGGGAACCCAGAGCCCGATCCCGTAGTGCTCGAACAACGGAAACGTGAGCTCGTACTGGGCGCCGTAGAACGCGCGTGCCGGTTCGCCGATCACGACCGCGTCGAAACCGCGTGACGGTGTCCTTGAAGGCTTCGAGGAGCCGTGCGGCTTCCGGGCGCCGCTTCCACGGCAGCGACCGGGACAGGCCGATGTCGAAGAACTCTGCGACGATCACGCCGCCGAGCGGTTCGACGAGCTGACGGGCGCGTGCGATCTGCCAGCCGCGTGACGCTTCCGGATCTTGTTGGTCTTCGGTGCTGACGCGACCGTAGAAAGCGAAGTTCATGCTCACGACGCTACGACACCGGCGGCGTCGGCTCGATCATCGCGACTGCTGATCGGCGGCGGCGTTCTGCAGGAGTCGCAGCAGCGCGGCCGCGGCGTCGGTCGTGAGCGTCGGTGTCGCATCGATGATGACCGTGACCGGCTGGTCGCGCGAAAGAGATCCTCCCATGACTCTGAATGGCGCGCCCGCACCGCTCAGCGCGACACATTTCCCGCGATCGGTCGGCCGTGCAGAGGTTGCGTGCAGACCTCGCGTGCAGGTCGCGCCGGACTCTTCGTCGATCGACCGTTGACGTGTCAGTGACAACTGCGCGCGGCATCGAACGCACGGAGACTCCTGGATACTGTTGGCGTGCGCGCTCGGCGCCGGCGCATTCGGCACCCTCGATCCCGTTGATCCGGTCGAGGAGGCGCTCGGTGAAGATCGATCGACTGACCGCTCCGGAGCGGCGTGTCGTGCGCGAGGCGCTCCTCGCGCTGATACGTGGTTGTAGCCGTCGCGTCGAGGGTCCGCTCGCGGGAGCGCTGCTGATGGCCCGTATCGAGGAGGAGGCCCGTGACCTGTGCGCCGAGCTCGTCCGCGACGCCCGGGACGAGCACCGCCTGACCTGGTCGCAGATCGGCGCGGCGTTCGGGATCACGATGCAGTCGGCGCAATGGCGATTCGGCCGCGCTCCCCGCAAGACGACTACTCGATTGCGTCGATGACCGATCCGATATCCGATTCCCGCTCCGACCCTTCGTCGCGACCCGATCCCGCGCGCTTCGTCAAGGCGCGCTCACCTCGACCTGCTGACCTTCGCGTGTCGTGCGAGCAACGAACCGCGCGGAGCTCTTCACACACGTTGCATCACGACGCCGTCCCACCGAAAATGCCCTCGCGGAATCCCAGCACGCACTTGCATTCGAAAATGTCGCGCATCGCCGCCGACCCGAACCTGCTCTGCACGGAGCTCTCAAACAACCTCACCGAGCTCTTCAACCGTCTGCTCGACGACTTGACTTTCGAGCTCCGAGATTCCGTCCAAGATCGGCACAGATATGCCGCTTCCGCTTAGGGGCCGCGCGAGTAGGTGCCATCCACCGGTCGTCGGGTTGGCTCGGGTTTGATCCCGAGTGCGACCCAAACAACGACGACACAGTGGAGGCCCCGTCATCATGCGCGCGCTCGAACCCGAAGTGGTAGATGCCGTCTGGGCAGCGATCGAACCGCTGATCCCACCGATTCCGGACCATCATCCGCTGGGCTGTCACCGGCCCCGAGTCGCGGACCGCCTGTGTTTTTGGGGGATCCTGATCCGGCTCGTGACGGGCTGCTCGTGGGTCAGCGTCGAAGCGATCCTCGAACGGCAAGTCTCCGACACCACGCTGCGATCACGACGCGACGAATGGATCGCGGCCGGCGTGTTCGACCAACTCCGCGTCGACGCGATCCATGCCTACGACCGAATCATCGGCCTCGACCTCACCGAAGTTGCCCTCGACGGCTCGTTGCACAAAGCGCCGTGCGGTGGTGAAGGCACCGGAATCAACCCCACGGACCGGGCGAAACTCGGCTGGAAGTGGTCGATCGCGGTCGACGCCAACGGCATCCCGATCGGCTGGGCGATCGACGGCGCCAACCGCAACGAGCTCAACCTTCTCGGCCCAACCCTTGACGATGTCGCACGGCCGGACTGCTCGCCGAGATCGACACCATGCATCTCGACCGCGGCTACGACTACCCCAAAACGCGTCCGGCATCTCGCCAGCTACGGACTCGCCGATCTGAACATCCAACACCGAAAACCCAAAGGCCCCACCGAGAAGACGACCACTCGAACTCGGACTGCGATGGGTCGTCGAAGGCACCAACTCGTGGCTGTCGAACTACGGGCAACTCCGCCGCAACACCGACCGCCGAACACGACACCGACACGCCCAACTCTGCTTCGTCACCGCGCTCCTCATCACCGCCAAGCTCATCGACTGGCGCAACCGATGGAGCCCCGACTCACGCCCTAACCGCTAGACCCCTAAGCGGAAGCAGCAGAGGTCCGGGCAGACGCTCGCCGAGGTGTCGCGCTCGCCCGGATCGACTCCTCGGTCGAGGTCGTGGGTTGTTGACCCGAGCGACAGCGAACAGCCTTTCAGCACCGGTCCCGAATACGAATCCTCGCGTCGTGCGAGAGCAGCTCAGGCGTCGTGGACCCCACCACGGGGCACGCAGGGCGCGATCAAGTCCACCGCCCGCGACGACGGAATCGGATCCTTGAGGATCGCCCGCCGAGAGCAGCCGCCACGAGTGACATCGCCCATATCCAGGAGTCTGCACGCAACCTCTGCACGAGTCGGCGCCGCTCGCACCAACGCGTACAGAACGTCCGACCGCGCGCCCGCCCGGCGAGTTCCGAGCGGCAGTTATGGCGTCAGTCCCCGACGAACCAGAGGTACCGATGCACCGAGTCTTGTAAGTGCTCAGCCATCACTCGGAGGCGATCGAGGCCACGGTCGTTCCACCGCCGTGACACCGACCGCCAGGCCGAGTAGGTCGATGTCGCGAAGGAGGTCCGGGGCTTGAACACGGTTGAAGATGGTGTCGCCGTAGCATGACATAACGCAGCAAACCTTCTGCACCGGCGAGGAGTCGGTCGAAGTCACCAGCGGCGTCGAACGTTCCGCCTGCGGGTCGCGCAGGTCTCGAACTACCTCACCGTTCTCAGTCCGTAGCTCGACTCGGATCGGCACGCAGGCATGATGCCGGATGCGAGTCCGTCGAGCACGCCGATCGGCAGTTGTGTGCGTGTCAGAGCCAGCGGCTATTGGGCAGCGCCGTGAGTGCCGTCGACCTGCCCGAGCACGATTTCGTCCGGGTCGAAGCCCTACCCTCGAACGTGTACCCACCTGTCGCCGAATGCTCCGACTGCGGTCCATTGCGTATCGGTATAGAGCAGCCGTAGGGGTAGGGCACTACGGGGAGCTAATCGTGCGGTGATCTCGCGTTCGGCGACGGTGCCGGTGTACGGCAATGACACATCCGGGGGAACTAGAAGAAGCAACAAAGGGCCGACGACCGATGCCAGTGAATCTGGTCCGTCCAGGCTTGTCCTCACCTCGATGCGAACGCCCCCGCGGTTGTGAGCGGTGGCTTCTACCGAATAGACCTCACGATCGCGGTCTCGGCTGTAGCCGCCCAACTTCCAACGTGGAAAGCGACGACCTCCGGGCACGAGGATCGGTCCGCCCATCGAAAGGAACCCGGCACGGTGTTCCTCACGCCAGCGTTCCTGGTCCAACGGCATCACGCCATACTCCCGGTCGTCTTGCAAGAGACTTCCACGCAACACAGAATCGCCGATCTCGGGCCGACGCGGCGAGTACCCGGTCGGCGGTTATGGCGTTGCTCGTTCCAGCTCTCTCTTCCGCACCTTGATCTCATCGAGAGTGTCCGCTTCGGCGACGCGATCGAACGCTGCATCTGGGCCGTTGAAGCGCAGTGCGACCACGAACCACTTGCCTCGGGCGACGGTCACGCGAGCGAGAGGCCAAAGCAACAGATCGACCCCGGCTAGGAATGGAATCGTGATCAGGCGAACCACGAGCCCCACGACGCCGACAAACGCGTCGGGCTGCTCCAACGTGATCGAGCGGCCAGCGCGGACGCGGACCCAGCGGTACCGACGCCGCGACGCCGGGCTGAGAGTCCTGCCCTTCTGCAACAGCAGCACGTCGGTCTGCTCCCAGGCGCTCACCTGCGAATCCACGACAGCATTGTCGGCGGCGATCTCGGGCAGCCTGAGCGCGCACCGATTGCCCGCTCGGGGACGCTTCTGGCGAGTCTTCGGGCCACGATTATGTGCTGGTGCGATCCTGGTCCAGCCTGTCCAGGGCACCTCGGTGGGCGTACCCGGACGGCTCTGGCCGGCGGCTGGCAGCGGTATATATACGCTACTCGGCGTATATACTGATCGCATGGCGAAGCATCTGGTGGACATCGACGACGACGCGCTGAGCGCAGCCCGCGCGCAGCTCGGAACGGAAACGATCAAAGAAACGGTCAACCAGGCGCTCCGCCGCGCGGGCAGACCCGGTCGAAGACCGTAACCACGGCGCTTGATCGGCTGGCCCACGCCGACCTCGCTCCGCGCGACGATGCATGGCGTTGAGCCATCTCGTCGACACGAGCGTGTTGACGCGGCTCCGGTTCGCGCCGGTGCGCGAGCAGATCGAATCCCGTGCGAACGTGGGCGAGCTCGCCCGTGCCGGCATCAGCGACCTCGAGATCGGCTACTCGGCCCGGAGCGCGGCCGAGTGGGATCGACTCGTCGCCGCGCTGACCGTCTTCGACCTCATCGAGACGACAGCCGAACATGTGCAGCGCGCTCGGCAGGTGCAACGCATGCTGGCCGCCAAGCATCAGCGCGGCCGAAAGCTGCCCGACCTCCTCATCGCCGCCGCGGCGGAGGCGAACGGCTTGACCGTGCTGCACTATGACGCGGACTTCGACCGCATCGCAGCCGTCACGGGGCAACCGTGCGAATGGGTCGTTCCCTCAGGCTCCGTCGACTGACACACGACCGGCCGCGTTGCTCACGCGAGGTCGAGAATCGCGTGCAATCTGGGCGTGGACGTCGGGTCGGACTCGATCCTCCGACACGAACGTCAGCCACATCACTTGGTTGAGGCCGGGACTCCAAGAGGGCCCGGCCTTGCCTGTGGTACGTGACGGTGATGCCAAGTCCGCGTACGCCGCGGTTTTGATGGTTGGGTCGGCGAGCGCGATGACCGGGTGATGTCGCGCGAATCGCCCTGGGAAAGTTGGAGGCTGGACTCCATCAAAACCAGGGCGATTCATTTCGTCGACTTCTGTCTGGTCGGCTCGCTCACTTCGTTGGGGACGCGGGAACGTCGGCGGGCCTCGGGCGGGATCGTGTAACGCCCCGTGATGATGGTGTCGGCTTCGAGTTGGTCGAGTTCGCGAGCTCCTCACGTCGATTACGGAACCGATGACGAGACCACACCACATTCCCTTGATCATCCGCGAGCGTCGCGACATGACACGCGCGCACGGCCAGATCGATCCCAAGGTTGCCAAGACCATCTCCGCATCGCCGGCCGGGTTGGTGTCGGTCCAAGGCCAGACCAGCCGAGCGCGACCCGAACATCTGAGCTAACAGGGCTCCAGCAACCACCGGTCCCGAATTCCTCAACAGGGCTTCCACGCCACACGCCGATCAGCCCTGACCGACCCGTCGTTCATACATCAGGAGTCAGGCGAAGCCGCTCCAGCGTGCTGACATCAGACAGGCCGGACAGGATCAACCAACACACCCTACGAACCAGAAACCTGGCCCCCAGGGACCTCAATAGTGTTAGATGCGTGCCGCAGTCGGCACCGGCGGGGGGTGGCGCGTGGGTTCCGTTCTCGACGAGGCAACATCAGGTGGACCGCTTCTTCGAGTCGCACATCGCGACCGGACGGTCGAGTGGTTCCGCAACGCGCTCGGCGTAGAGCCGCTCGTCGTTGCGAGCGACGGGAACGACCATCCGTTCGCCGCGTTCGTGGTCGGCGGCATGCACTTCGCGGTCTGGCAGCTTCCACCCGGGGTCGAGCGTTCCCGCGACGAAAACGATCGCAACACGTATCTCGTCTTCACGCATCCCGATCCCAAACGGGCGCACGCCGAGCTTCAAGCTGCGGGGGTGGACGTGGGACGACTACAGGAATCGAAGCATCACAGCTTCTTCTGGTTCTACGACCCAGACAGCAATCGGTACGAGATCAGCTCGCCTCCGAAGCAGGCGTACGTCGGGTAGCACAGATCTGCCGCTATGCGCTCGCCGACGAGCACACGATCGGGCAATATGCGCTGTCGAATGAGCCGCCGCAGATGACGACGCGCTGCGCGAGAGGAGTGTGCTGTGACCGACCGCCCGGTACTCAATCAGATCAACCTTGTCGTGCGCGACATGGACGCAATGATCGAGTTCTATCGTCGACTCGGTACTGACGTCGCACCAACCGTGCCGCCGTGGGACCGTCATCACCGGACGCTGGGGACAAGAGACGGACTCGACTTCGATCTCGACAGCACCAGTTTCGCGGCGCAATGGAATCAGGGATGGCCACAGGGTCAAACCGGTCCAGTAATCGGCTTCCAGGTCGAGTCCCGCGACACGGTTGACTCGATCTACGCAGACCTCACGAACGCGAGTTACGTCGGGCAACAGCCGCCTTGCGATGCCTTCTGGGGTGCGCGCTATGCAGTGATCGCCGACCCCGAAGGCAACTCGGTTGGGTTGATGAGCACCGTAGACCCTGCCGCGGCGGACAGAACCACCCGCGCCATCCAGGTAGCGCCGAACTGCCGATCGGGCACTCGCAACGACGATCGAGATCCGGCATCATGCGGGTGTGCGGCTAGATCGCTCTTTGCCCGCTCGATCCGCATTCGCCGTCGGCTGGTTGGTCGTTTGCTCCCTGGTTGCGATGTCGTGCAGCGCCACCAATCATCGCTCTGCGACGCCGTCGACTACGCCATCGACTACGTCGTCGAGTGCGGGGGTCGACCTGCTGCGTCGTCCTCTTGCCCTTCCTCGCCTTACCGCGTCACAAGCATGTCCGACGACGGCGGGGAGGTCGCAGCCGACCGCAGCACTCGGCGTGATGCTCGGCAATGGCCCGGTTCGTCCCGTCGGTGTGCCGAACGGTGTCCTGTCATATGTTGCGCCTTCCTCCGACCCGCTGAATCCGTTCCGCAACAGCAAGTGGGGCGGCAACAAGATCCTGTGGGCCGTTGCGCCGTCCGTTCGGGGCGACGTTCTGATCCGAGGCGGCCAACTTGACGGCCCCGGCGACATGAGATTCGGCATGGGAACAACGCCCGACACTCAACTGCTCCTCCATGCAGTCGACGCCACGAGCGTCACCGACGGCTGGCGCGGCTATCCCAGCGAAACACGGGTGCAGCACCGCGGCTGTTACGGCTACCAGATCGACACCGCATCGGGTTCCACCATCGTCGTCGTTTCCGTCGAGTAACACCACCCGTCGCGCACCGAACTGCCGATCGGGTACTGGCTCCGACGGCCGAGATCGGGCAGTCTCTACGGGCGTGAAGTCGAATCGCTCGATCCCGTCTGCGAGTGTCGTTCCGGTGCTGACGTATCCGGATGTTCGCGAGGCAGTCGCGTGGCTACGCGCGGCCTTTGGCTTCGAGGAGCGCTTGCGGATTGGCGACGCACATCGTTCGCAGCTCGTCGCCGGTGACGGAGCGGTCATCGTCGCCGATGTCGGCGGTGATCGCCGTTTGCCCGAACCGGGGAACGTGACGCACTCGGTAATGGTCCGCGTGCCGGACCTCGACTCGCATCACGCGCGGTCACTCGCACACGGCGCTCGGATCGTCATTGAACCGACGACATTCGAATTCGGCGAGCGACAGTACGCGGCCGAGGATCTTGCGGGCCACCGGTGGACGTTCTCGGAAACCTTGGCCGACGTTGACCCGAAGGATTGGGGCGGCGAGCTAATCACCCATCCCTAACTGCAGCTCTGGGCTCGCCGACGAGCGCGCGATCGGGCAATGTGGGTGTGTGAATCAAGCCCCGGGTGCGACGCCTCGCTGCGACCTATGACGTTCTCGCCGATGCCCTTGCGAATCGAGACCGAGCGGCTCATCTTGACACCGGCGGAACCGGGCGACGCCGAGTGGTTCACCGAGCTGCTGCACGCTCGGGGAGCGGGTACGTTCACCGTCGCGGACGTGCTTGAGCGGATCGACGTCATGACGAAGACGACCGAGACCACGGGCATCGGGGCGCTGGTGCTCCGCAAGGGGCCCGATGGCGAAGCGTTGGGATACACCGCAATCGTCGTTGGGCGTGGCTCGCTTGATGAGCCTGAGCTTGCGTATGAGCTGCTGTCTCGGGCTCATGGGCACGGGTACGCGACCGAAGCCGCTCGAGCGCTGCTGGACGCCGCATTCGATACTGGCCGGCGTCGAATTTGGGCGACCATTGGGTCCTGGAACGCACCGTCGCTTCGGGTGGCGGAGAAGCTGGGCTTCCGCCGTGACCGCTGCACAACGGAAGTCGTTGGGGAGGTTGTCTGGATGGTCTGCGACCGCTGACCCGGCGCGCCCCTCGCAGCCGTTCCGCGCTCGCTGCCGCGCACGGGTTCGGGCATGCTCTGGCCATGACCGAGTCCGATCATGCGGCCGTCGTGCGTCGCTCGTTCGAGCGGCAAGCGTCGCTGTTCTCGGGTCCCGATTCACCGTTCGCTGCGCGTCCTTCGTCGTCGCTTGCCTGGATCGCGCCCCTCTCGCCGGACATGGTCGTTCTCGACGTGGCCTGCGGCGCGGCACGCGCATCGGAGCAGGTTGCTTCATCCGTCCGTCAAGTCGTCGGTATCGACCTGACGCCCGCATTGCTTCGCATCGGCGCTGAGCGGCTTCGGGAGGCCGGCGCGTCGAACGTGCTATTGCAGGAAAGCGACGCTGAAGCACTGCCCTTCGTCGATGAGTCGTTCGACGTGGTGGGGGACGGAGACCGAACTGCTACAGCTCGTTCCTGGTGGTCTCGCGGCTCTTACCTATGCCAACACGGCAACGATCCGTCTGCCGATCGACGCGGCAATCACTGAGCAGTCCGATGGCGACGGTAGCTGCTGGTCGGCCACTGCCACTTCGGGTTGAGATCGTGCCAATATTCGGGTCATGCGAATCACGTGCGCCGGTTGCGTCTGCGTCGTGGCTGGGGATTCCTGTAGGTCGTGGCTTCGCCGAATGTGGGTGACGGCGTGAGGCACGGGGTTGGTGTTGTGGTAACGGTTGTGGTGGCGTCGTTGCTGGTGGCATGTGGGACGTCGTCACATTCGTCGCCGTCGCCGACGAGCGTCGCGAAGGTGCCGCTGTCGCCGTTCGATCAGGTGCTTGCGCGGATGCAGCGCGATGGTGGACCGACGAAGCAGACGGCGCTCGAGGCGTTCGCGCTCGCGTATGGGCCGTTACCGGGCGTGAGGGTGCCGGTTGGGCCGCGTGGTGACATTGTGTTCGGTTCGGGTCCGAGTCGTTGGTTAGCGCGGTTTTGGAATCAGCTGACGCCGGCCCAGCAGGCGGCGGTGGCGAAGGCGGAAGGCGATGTCGCCGTCGGTGGCGGCCCGGGCAAGGCTCGCCCGCTGATGCGTGCGGGGAAGGCGACCGATGATCCGGGCACGGCGGTGTATCGGACGATCGTGAACGGCGCGATCAACCAGATCAGCGCGCGTACGGGTGTGGCGCTCGCGATCCCCACCGTGGTCACGCTGGAACCTAAGCAGCCGGTCACGAGCGACGGGCCGGTGTGGGCCCAGGCCGTGGTCTGGTACACGAGCGGTCACCCCTGGGACCCAGACGGTGCGTGCGCGATCGAGATCTTCCCAGTCCTCCAACACAGTGCCGACATGACCAATGTCGAGATGGTCATCAGCCATGAGGTGTTTCATTGCTTTCAGGACCAGGCGCTCGGTTCGTACAGCGCATGGCTGTCGACGCACCAATGGCTGACCGAGGGCGAGGCCATGTATGTGGGGGAGGCGCTGTCGCCGTCGCAGAACCCGCTGTCGCGCAAGCACTGGGGCGAATACGTCAACGAGCCCAACACGCACCTGTTCGACCGCAGCTATTCCGCGATCGGGTTCTACGCGCATCTGCACGATGTCGGGATCAACCCGTGGCCGCTGCTGTTGCAGATGATCACCGAGAACGATCTCGGCGCGTATCACAGTGCGATCAAGGGTGATCCCGACGAATTCCTCAGCACCTGGGGTCCCAGCTGGTTCCGCAATGGACCCAGTAGTGAGTGGCAAATCGAAGGGCCTGGTCCGGTGCCGGCTTCGACACCGAACATCGACTCGGGCAGCGTCGGCAACGGTGCGACGCTCGGCGTGAAGGCCAACGCGTGGGAGAACACGCTCGAGCGCGTCGACGCGGGCGCCGACGTCGTGACTCTCGATCCCGTCGCGGGTTGGGGCGGAGCGACCGACACGAACAACACCCTGAACGTGAAGCTCGTCGGGACACCCGTCGACATCTGTACCAAGGTCGGCGGCTGCACCTGTCCGGAGGGATCCACCGGCACGCCACCAACACTCACCGCCGTGAGCCCCTTGAAGGTCGGTGTCACCGGCGGCGAGACCGGAGCGACCATCTCACTCACCGGCCATTCCCTCGACGACTACTGCAAGAAGGCGCCGCCCACGACCGCGGCCTCGAAGGGTGGTGGCGGCTGTGGCCTGCTCACCCCCGCGGAGATCTCGAAGTACGCGCACATCGACGTCGGTGCCGGCGTCTTCGACGGTCACGTGTGCAACTACGAAACGGCCGGACTTCGTTTCGGCACCACGGTCGGCGTCAACGACGCATTGGCAAACCAGCACCCGCCAGTGACTTCGACCGTCGCGGGTCTTGGCGGCGTCTTCCAGCGTGTCATTCCCAATCAACTGGCCGGCGGACGGTCCGTCCTGATGGTTGTCGTTCCCGCGGGCGCGCTCCCCCCGTTCAGCCTGAGCCTCACCTCACCCAGCCCGACGATCGTCGCCGACGCGACGGCCCTCGCCAAACTCGTCGAACAACGCCTCTAAGAACCACCGCTGCAACCGACAAGGACGCCCGCACGGCGTCGCGCTGACAACCGGGAGACGGCAGCCTTCGCGGCGATCTCTTCCGCAGCGGTGATCTGTGTCGCCGACTCGTTCTTGTTGAAGATCGTGAGATCGAACGATGCTCCACCGCTCAGGACGGACAGCGTGAGGCCCGCCACGCCCTTGTCCGACAAGTACGCGTCGTCGCCGACACCGCTGATCGTGCTCACCCGCAACCCGGCCCCCGAAAGCTGCTTCCCTCTGTCGAAGGTGCTCGGCATTGTCACCGACAACTCGATCGTGTTCGAGCCGTTCACCGTGCTGTACAGACAGTTATTGCCCCCACCCGTGTGCGCGTCCGGCGCTCCGACCGGTCCACCCAGCGCAATCTGCGCGTCGGCGGCGGTCAGCAACACGCACGCATCCTTCGGCTGACCCCCCGATGCCGCCGGACTCGACGAAACCGACACGCCAGACGGGCGCGACGTCGTGGTCGGCGCCGCAACCGTCGCAGACGAACCGCCGTTCCCCGAGCTCGAACACGCCGCCAACAACACGGCGACCCCCACACCGAACAACACACCATGCCTCATCACTCGACCCCTCCCGATTGGCACCTCGACGACCCGCGAACCCCGGGCGAACGGACCAAACCTGCCGCCGCACGCCTCCCTACCGCTCTTATCGTCCCACCACACGCGTGGTCAACAAACAATCACTGAACATCCTCGGCCACGACGACCGCCCCGACCGCAACAGATCGACCGGGGCGCGGCCGATCGAATTCCCCTTCGCCGTCAACTCTCAGCGACGTGAGGAAGGGCGTACCTCGCACCATCGCCTCAGCGGCGCGGGCTTGTGTATCGGGCGTTCCGAACAGTCCTCCGACACGTTTGGTTCGGTACTAGGCGACGCCGCGATCAGCTCACCGGGAAGATCGGGCCGCTGTAGTCGGGTGCGGCAACCGGGCCGATCGTTCCGGTCTTGCTCACTTTGTAGAGCTGCTGCTTGTTGCCGGCGAAGTGGTACGTGCCGTCCGGTCGCTGCACAAGGTGGTCTGCCACGACGAGCCAGCCGCCCGTCGCGATCGGGACGAAGTGCTTGAAGATGTAGTCGTTCTTCGACTCGATGAGCGTCGAAGCAAAGGCCAACGTCTTCGTGTCGTAGCGGTCGATAGCGTTCGTCATTCCGTGTTCGAATTCCATGCAGCACTCACCGCTGTCATCTATCACGAAGAGACCGTCGTTCGTCCAAGCGATGTCCTGTGCCTCGGTCAGTCCGGCCGGCGTCGTCATCGGTCGCGCCGAGAGGTGAGCGTCAGTTATGGGTGCGCCGACCACATCGGGCACTGCCCAGACGCGGGTCGTGCACCCGGTCGCGCAGGTCATCACCGCGACATGTGTGCCGTCCGGTGACCAGGCGCTGCGACGAGCGTTGTAGAAGCCGGCCAACAGCGAGTTGTCGTTCGCCTTGGAGACCCACCTCGAGGTTTTACCCGACGCCAGATCGCGCACGTTGATCCGCGTCGTGGCGGGACCATTCGCACCGTGGCACGTGCCATGAGCGTCGACACGGTCTGCTGTCGCGAGGTGTTGCTGATCGGGGCTGATCGCGAACGAGTCGCCGGTTGCGACCTCGTCGCGTTTGTTCGTCACGAGGTCGAGATGTACGAGCGTGCCGCAGGCGTTCGGTCCGGCGCGGCTCGAGATACCAGATGCTGTTGTGATCAGCGGCAAGCTGCACTTCCAGGACTTCTTGATCCGAGAATACGGTCACGAGCGTCCGTAGACGGCGCCCCTCAGCGTCGATCGCGACGATCCTGCGGCCGTCGACGATGAGCGCAGCCGCAGCCGTCGGCACCGGCGATGCCGGCGCAGCGGCGGTCGTGGTCGAGGGAGACGTTGAAGTCGTCGTCGGGCGCATGGTTGACGACGTCGATGGCCCAGCGTCCGGCTTCGACGATGAGCCACAAGCCCCGAGTGCGAGCCCAGCAGCGATCGTCGTCATGAGCCCCGCGCCCGCCCTCAATATCGTGCGCTTCGTGGTCACGTGTCCACCCATTCGAGTCAGGCGACCTCGGCCGTGTGTCGCGTACGACGACAATGCACGGCAACAGGCCACACCGACAGGGACCAACGCCCGGGCCAACGATGCCGGAGGTCCCGTACGAGCGACCTCGCCCCGGCGGCCTGTGTCCTTCAGGGTTTGGTCGCCTACCTACTCGGCGTCGAAGCGAAGAGTACCGCTGAGTATCGCCGTCGCGACGTACGCGAGGCTGAGGTCAGAGGATCGGGCGTGTGCTCGCATGAGCCGCAACGCCTCGTCGACGGTGCAGTCGGCCTGGGCGGAAACCATGCCCTGCGCCTGCGCGACCCTGCCGCTCAGATCGTCGTCACTCGGATCGAGTCGTTCTTGCGCTGTCATCTGCCGCTCCCTGGTCACCCGGTTCCAACGGCACATGTTGCCGCTCTCTGGGCCGTTCATACCAACGAGCTACGCCGCTCCCGACCACGGGCGTAACCGCCAGTGAACGTCGGAGTCTTTCTCCCTCCGACACGCTCGTTATGCACACGGCCCGGTTGGCGGGCCTCGGCTGACGGGACCCCGGTGACGGGACCCCGTTTGGTGGTCCAGCTGATCTGTCCCCCTATTTCTTGACCTGCGTCGCGAGACTGGCGGCAGTCCGAGGGTTTGGAGGATTGGAGCCGCACGCATATGCGTCGCAGTTCCGGGCAGGGGTCGTCCAGCAAGTCCGTTCGGGAAAGCGGGTGGTCGACGTCGCCGCGTCCGTCGAGGTCGCGGAAGCAACGGTGTATCGGTGGGTTCGCCAGGATCGTGTCGACCGGGGCGAACTCGCGGGCACGGCGACCTCCGAAACCGCAGAGCTGCGCGCCCGCGTGACGACCGACAGTGGAGCTCGAGTCCGAGCTTGCGACGGTGAGGCGCGTGTCAGAGTTGTTCGTGGAGGGCCGGGTGGTGCGCCCAAAAGCGCTGTTCGGCATCGTGGAGATGTTGGCTCGTGAGGGCCACGGCACCAAACGCGTATGTCGACTGTTGCGCGTTGCGCCGTCGGGATTCTTCCGGTGGCGCAGCGTGCTGCCGTGGGATCGGGCGATCCGGCGGGGGTGGCTCACCGATGTGATCCGGGAGATACACGACCGGCCGCGCTGGACGTATGGGTGGCGGCGCGTTCGTGCCGAACTTGATGACGCGTACGGCCAGCGAGTCAACGAGAAGCTGATCCAATCGATCATGCGCGAGCTCGGTATCGTGGGCCTGACGGCCCGGCGCAAGGGCAAACCGAATCTGATCGGCCGCACGACCACCGTGGATCTGGTCAGCCGCGAGTTCGATCGCGACGGTCCGAACCAGTT
The DNA here is from genome assembly GCA_963784845.1 of uncultured Actinomycetes bacterium. GTDB lineage: Bacteria > Actinomycetota > Acidimicrobiia > IMCC26256 > PALSA-610 > PALSA-610. The sequence goes on from CAWASN010000007.1 coordinate 1,713,970, forward strand.
GTGGATGACCGACGTCACGGATCATCCCACTCACGAGGGGAAGCTGTACTGCTGCGCGGTGCTCGACGCGCTGGTCGCGCAAGATCGTCGGCTGGTCAATCGATCGTCGGCCGACCGCAGCGATGGTCAACGCTGCGGTCGGCATGGCCATCGAACAACGACAACCACGCAAGGGCACGCTCGTGCAGGGGTCCCGTCATAGGTATAGGTTCTCGATCCTAGAGGCGTGACGGGGGTGACCATGGGGGCCGAACGTAGAGCCGCTTCCGAGAATCCTGATATGGAGATCGGCCCCACAAATGCTGCGTTGCGACCAGAACGACCGCAACGCAACCTCGCTCTCGACGGACTACGCGGAATCGCCGTCCTTCTCGTCACGATCGCTCACGCAAGCTTCCCGCTCCTAAAGTTCGGCGGAATTGTCGGCGTTACCTTGTTCTTCGTCCTGAGTGGCTATCTCATCACGACACTCTTGCTCGACGAGCAGCGACGATCTTCGTCGATCGCATTCGGCGCCTTCTATGCCCGACGCGCTCTTCGTTTGCTGCCTGCGCTAATAACGGTTCTTATAGGCGGCAGCGTCATTTGGATATTGATTGGACACAATCACAAGATCGGCACCACGGCGCGCGGTGCGGTTGCGGTCTTGTTCTATGTGGGAAATCTCACCCCGATGATCCGCAACCTCGACATTGCGCCGTTCGGACACTTCTGGTCGCTCGCAATGGAGGAGCAGTACTATTTGGTTTGGCCGCTCCTTCTCGCGGTCGGTATCGGTCTCCGCATTCGCGGGCGATATTTGTTCGGCGCGACGATGGCACTCGCTGTCGTAAGCCTGGTGCTCCGCTTCTCTGGGCCCATCGGCACCGTTGATGGTTACAACCGCGTGTACGTACTGCCCTGGACCAACGTGTGGGCTCTACTGTTTGGCAGCGCACTCGCGCTATTTCCTCTGGAACGCGCGCGCGTTTCGGTGCCCGCGTGGGTCACCCGCGTCGAATACGTTCTTCTTTTCGCAGTGGCGTCAGTGCTCGGTCTCCATGACGGCCTCCACGAGCAAGCAAACGCCAGCACGTACTTTGTGCGACTCCTCGCGGGGCCAATCGCCGGCGTGCTTGCGATTCTCGTCGTTCACGATGCCGTTCGGAATCCGACGAATCGGCGATGGCTGACCCATCGAGGCCTCGTGTTCTTCGGATCGATTTCCTACGGCCTATATCTGTGGCACGCAGTTGTCGACGGCGTTGTGTCGACTCTCTACGGCGCAACGGGTGTGCGCGGGTTCGCATACGGCATGGTCGGCGCGGTCTTCGCGGTCGGGCTCGCGATACTTTCACGTCGCTGGGTCGAGCGACCATTCTTACGGCGCAAGCACAAATTCGAGCGGACGCGGCACGACAACGCTGCTGGTGACGTCGCGAACTGCGGGCGCGGCTGCATTGCGGTGGGCGAGCCGAGGAATCGTTGTTGTCGGCAGATCAAGCTGGGCCGTCGATGCGCGGACGGTCGGCGTGGCACCGGCTCGGCTGGCAACGGTCCGTCGATCTTCGGCGTCGGCAATGTGCACGCGGTTGCAGGGTCCTGCGTGCGCGTGATATTCGTCGAACGGGGTGCAGGCAGGCACGCGGAAGCCGAGCCGACGAACTGGGGGCGGCAATATGGGGGCGGGGCGATGTACCTGGAAGGGTCGGATTTCGACGGCCCGGTGCGCTGCGTTGGTCGATAACGCGGCAGCAGTGGTGCTGTGCGAGTCGTTGAACGGTTGCGACTGGGCCATATTCGGCTAGTCGGGCACCCCGAAGCGACGTTCGCCACTGCGGACCGCCCCGCTGGGCACCGCCTCTTCTTGGACGCCTACCGTGGCGATCGGTGTCTTCAACCAGAGCTTGACCGACGGCGACGGTGGAACAGGATCCGCACACCGAACTTCTGTGAGAGGAGTTGGGTGAATGCACCTGCAAATGGTTGATACGCGCCGCAGTCGCGGTCTCGGACCTCCGGTCGGGGCACGACGATCATGCGGTTGGTCACCGTGATTTCGACGCTGGCGATCGTCCTGGCAGCGTGCGGGGGAGGCTCGTCGAACCGCAGCGCCGAGAAGCCCACGAACGCTTCGAGTGCGACGACGCAGACACCGAGCTCGACCGCAAGTGGCGACGCGAGCCGTGGCCTCGGGCTCGTACGAGGGTGCACCACCCATCGTCGCGACGTCACGTTGGGCATCTACAGCTTTTGGGTTATCCCGCGGTTGACCAAGTGGGTCGTGGAGTCGACCGATTTCGCCTGAACGATTTGGTAGCCGTGGAGGGGGAATGGCTCAGAGCAACCAGTGTCGATCACGCACGGATCGGTAGCTCGGGTCAGGAGACGTACCAGTGCGACGCAAGGGAGAGTCGGCCGTCGCTTCGCTCACAGGGTCGAGCCTCCGGGGCCGCGCCGCGGGGCTCTACGCCGAGGGCTGGGCGAGACGGTCGAATCGGGCCCGCGTACGTGGTCGGCCACTGATGACGGCATTCGGCCGCTCCCGTACGTTGCCCCGCATGGAGCGCGACCTCGCGATCGGCCACCAGCGGTCGCCGTATGCCATCGCCTTGCGGTTGCCGGGTGCAGAGTGAGCGATACCCGGCTCGCCGAGGTGCTCCGGGGCGGCGACGCGGGGCCGCGTGCGTGATCGAGCAGGGATGGAGCGAGGGAGTTCACATCCGCACGATCGGGAGATCGCGTCGGGATGGGTCACGGAGCGGAGGGCAATGAGATGCGCAAGCTGACGGCGGTCGTCGTCTGTGCGGGATTGGGCTTCCTCGGCGTGTGCGGTGGGGGGAGCAGCAACGGTAAGTCGTCGGATACGACGAGCCCGATCGCCGCGCTCCCCGGCGGCGACACGACGTCGACGACGTCGCCGTTCTCGAGCGGGAGCGGCGCGGCCCAGATGGGCCCACCGACGGGCAAGATCCGCATCGCGAACCTTCTCGCGATAAACGGTCGACCGGGCCCGGCGATGGACTTCTACGACGTGTTCCACCCGACTGCCGCCGACACCCCCGTGATCAAGGACCTGAAGTACGGCGAGATCTCCGACTACGTCACGCCGCGGGCCCCGAGCGCCGGCGAGCGGAGCAATCTCTACATCTACCCGGCGGGTTCGCTGACGAAGACCGATCTTCTCTCGGGCTCGAACATCTCGCCATCCGGCTACGTCGACGGCGACCAGTTCACAACGGCGATCATCGCGAGCAGCTTCAATGCCGCCAGCTTCGGCGAGGCCCAGATCACCGAAGCTGGCCCCGACAAGTCGCCCGCGGCTGATCTCTCGGCCCCGGCCGGCAAGGCCGTGCTGCTCGCCGATACCACCGCCTCGGGCGACAGCTCGACGCTGCCCCTGCAATTCCTCCTGGTCGACACCGTATGCCCGCTCGCGAAGGGCTCCGACATCCCGACCTCGCTCGGATCGGGCGACCCGCCGACCGTGCTCCCCGTCTCGCCGGGCCACCTCACCCTCGGCGTCGTCACGAGCCCCCCCGGCCGAGGGTTGACCAACTGCGACGGCAAGACGGCGAGTGGCACCACGACGACCGTCGACGTGAACGTGGGCCAGCAGATCGACGTGTTCGCGTACGGCGACCCGAGCAGCCCGAAGATCCTGACTGCACCCGTCGGGAGCTGACCGGGAACGACGCCGGCGAGACCGGGAGAACCCCTGACGACGAGGCGCCTCAGTGTGCTTCGACGTAGATGCACGCGGCCGGGCACTCCTCGGCAGCATCGAGTACCCCTGCCGCGAGCTCCGGCGGCACGGACAAGGAGCCGGCCTCGCCCCGGGGGAGCATTCGGCCGCCGTCGAGTACATAGGCAAGGTCGTCGTCGGCCAGCACGAAGACCTCCGGGCAGAGCTCGACACATACGCCGTTGCCGACGCACGCCTTCTGATCGATCCACACTCGCATGAGAAGAACCTCCGGTAGGGGGGCGAAGACCTGAAAGAGCAGAACTACATTCGTGCGTCGGTTCAGATGTCGGTGCCTGCGCTCACGGGCAAAAGGAACGCCCCAATGTCGCCGGCCGGGTACACGGACCCGTCGTCGGCGACGACCAGCCCCGCCGCGCCCGACTCTGCGATCAGCGTGGGACCATCATCGGGCCCCGCGAGGAAGGCGGCCTTGGCGAGAACCTCGGCGCGCCAACCCTGCGCCGCGACAACCGTCACGCCGGCGACCCCGCTCACCGCCGAGCGGCCGGTGCACGGATCGATGAGGTGGTGGCGGGGGAGTCCGTCGGTGCCGGTCCACGTGCGCTTCGTCCGCCAACTCGAAGCGACTGCGCCGGCAGCGAGACAGAGATTGCCGAGGACATTGCGCGGGTCGAGCGGGTCGCCGATCGCGACGACCCAGGAGCTCTCGGCCGGAGCCTCACCCGCGACCGCGGAGGTCGCCGCCGATGCTCACGAGCACTCCCCGCGCGCCGCTCGACACACAGCTCGTCGACAACAAGGTCGGCCGCGAATCCCTTGCCGATCCCGCCGGGATCGAAGGTGGTGGTCGGTCCGAGTCTCACGCTTCGGACGACGTGGTCGAGATGGATGTCCGGCGCGCGGGGAACGTCGAACGTCCGTGACCGGTGTCCGTCGCGCTCGGTTTCCGCCCCGGTGGGTTCCGGACGATCCAGGAGCTCGTAGCTGCGGTCGTAGCCCTCGGCGCGGAGGTCGGCGAGGAGCGTCGGGTCGAACCTTCCGGCGGTCATCTGCCACGCTCGGAGCGCGTGATCGATCAGCTGGAACGTCTCGGGCGCAACGACCACCGGTACGCCGGGGCGTTCGTTCAGTCGGCTGATCTCGCTCTGCGGAAGGAACCGGCTCCAGCGAGATTCGAGCCGATCGAGCCGGGCCAGGGCGAGATCGGCAAGACGCGCCGGCCTCGGCGCCCACGACGATGACATGGGCGTCGGTGCCCATGACCTTCGCGCGACGTTCCGCACTGTTGGTCCTCTCGCTCACCGTGGCGTTCCCGGTCATCGTCGTCTCCGATCCTCGGCGGCCCACCGGTCGGTTGGACTCGCTCTGACAGAAGACCTCGGCCGGGTGAAGCTCGTGCATCGGGCGAAATGAAGATCGAATGAAGCCCGTCAGGTCGTGTGCGCCTCCGATGGCAGCTCGAGGGTGAACGCCGCTCCTTGGCCGAGGCCGCTCGACTCGGCCCGGATGACTCCGTTGTGTGCACGGGCGATCCCCGCCGCGACGGTGAGCCCGATGCCGCTCCCACCCGCGGGGCGTTCCAGACCGGGAACTCGGAAGAACCGTTCGAACACCAACGGGAGATCTGCGGCCGCGATGCCCACGCCGTTGTCGGAGATCGTGATCGAAGCCCCGTCGTGGTGTTTGCTCGGACGAACGACCACACGCCCGCCCGGCGGGGTGTAGGTGAGCGCGTTGCCGAGCAGATTGGTCAAGACCTGGATGATGCGGTCACGATCGACCCGTACCGAAATGGTCGGTCCCTCGACGAGCTCGAGAACCACGGCCTTTTCGTCATATTGCGGACGCAGCCGGGTCGTTGCCAACCGGGCAAGCTCTTGGAGATCAGCGTCGTCGACGCGGAGCTCCAGCGATCCTTCTTCGGCCCGCGACAGCGTTGCGAGGTCGGTCGCCAGACGTTGCAGGCGGGCCGCCTCCTCGCCGACGTTCGCGAGGATCTCCTCGGTCGGTTCGAACACACCGTCGAGCATTCCCTCCACGTAGCCGGTGATCGCTGTCAGCGGCGTACGCATCTCGTGTGCCACTTCTCCGATCAATCGGGCGCGTCGCGTCTCGGTGTTCTCCAGGGTCTCCGCGAGATCGTTCACGTCCCCGGCGAGCGCAGCCAGCTCGAGCGCGGCCGGTTCGGCGATGCGTTCGTCGTAGCGACCGGCGGCGAGACGACCCGTGGCTCGCCGCACCGCGGCGATCGGGCGGAGGATTTGCTGCGCGACGAAGGCGGCGACGAGTGCCGCGGCTGCAACGCTGACTGCAACTGCGATCGGCAGAGTGCTCCAGAGTGCACCGGCGAAGGCCCGGCTCGACTCGCTCTCGACGCTTCCGCCCTCGCCGGCGTTGCGGATTCGGTCGGTGAACAGCGAGGGCGCCCGGAGCGCGAACGTGAGGACGAGCGCCGCTACGACGACGACGACCACGAGCGCGTACGAACCGAAGAGACGCACGTCGAGGCGGCGGAAGCGCTTCACTCGGTCACGCCGAGAAACCGGTAGCCCACGCCACGGACGGTTCCGACGAGCTGGGGCGCGTCGGCCGGATCCCCGAGTGCTCGCCGAATGCTACGAATGTGAACGTCGACCACGCGCTCGTCGCCGAAGAAGTCCCAACCCCAGACCTGTTCGAGCAGTTGGCGGCGCGTCAGGACTCGACCGGGAGCTCGTGCCAATGCGACGAGGAGGTCGAACTCGAGTGCGCTCATCTCGACGGGAACGCCGTCTCGCGTCAGCGCTCGCCGCGGGAGATCGATCACCAGACCTCTGAAGACAAGTTGTTCGCCCGGTGTGGTCGCCGCCGTACCGCGACCTCGCCGCAGTACCGCCTTGATGCGCGCGACGAGTTCGCGTGGGCTGAAGGGCTTCGTGATGTAGTCGTCCGCTCCAACCGCGAGGCCGACGAGCTTGTCGACCTCCTCGGTCCGCGCCGTCAGCATGATGACGTAGACGTCCGACTCGGTTCGCAGTTGCCGAAGCACCTCCACGCCATCGAGACCTGGCATTCCCACATCGAGCAACACCAGATCGGGATGATGTTCCCGGACGACGCGAAGCGTCTCGTTTCCATCGGTGGCCTGCACGACTGCGAAACCTTCGGCTTCGAGGTATCCGCGGAGGACGTCACGGATATGGGGCTCGTCGTCCGCCACGACGATGCACGACCTCGCGGTTGTGTTCATGCTTCGCGACGCTAGACCGCCCTGTCGGTCACGGGCCCGCTTCACGGAAGCTTCACGCCCGCCCGCGACGATCCTTCACGGCTCATGGGTTGACTCCCCGTACAGGATCGCCCGTGGGCGGCACCCGGAACATGTCCGACCGAAGCTGGCGTCAGGAGGACTCTCATGGAGAGAGCCAAGGCAATCGCAATCGCGGCCGCCGTCACGATGAGCATGACCTCCGGTGCGATCGCGGTCGGCGCCAACCTGGGCGCGCTGGGCTTCGGCGGCGGTTCCACTGCCAGTCCGGCGCCGAACGTCGCCGTCGTCACCGCGACACCCCGTGTCGTGGCGAAGTCTGCAGGTGGATTGCAACAACCTGAGCACGACGCAACCGAACTCCGCGCCGCCGGCGCGGCCAACCCCGAGGACTAGGACTATGGACACCAACTCAGACCAGAGTGACCAGGCCGAACGCATCCGCGCATTGCAGGCGCGCCGCGGGGCATCGGCCCGGCCACGCCCTACGCCATCCGCGGAGTCGAGTTCGGCGCCGGCCACCGCTTCGACGAGGAGACCACGTCGGCGACACGCGGCCGCGGGAACGCGCATCGTTCTTGCCGGGCTGAGCGTGTCGTCGTTCTTCGCGGTGGCCGGCGCGATTGGTCTGGCGCACCGGTCGACGTCGACTGCTCAGGCCGTCACGACGGTGAGCCCGGTGGGCACCGTGTCTTCTGGCGCCGCGGCCGCGACGCCCGGTGCCGTGAGCGCCGCGGTGGTACACACCGTGACGAAGGGCAGCTGACTGCTTTACCCTTAGGCTTACCGGATGTTGTCGCAGACGCACGTCTGGTGGTACACGGCACGCGCCGGCGGGATCGTCGCGTTGGCCCTCGTCGCGCTGACGGTCATCGGAGGCCTTCAGCTTTCGACCCGCCTCGTGCGCAAACCCGCTCCGGCATGGGTGCTGGACGTGCATCGCTTCGTTGCGGGACTTTCGGTCGCGTTGGTCGGTGTGCATCTCGTCGGCCTTGCGCTGGATCCGTTCATCAAGTTCGGACTGGCAGAGCTGTTCGTTCCGTTGGCGACGAGTTACCGGCCGGGCGCCGTGGCCGTCGGCATCGTCGGGCTCTATGTACTGCTCGCGATCGAGTTGACGTCGCTCGCGATGCGACGGCTCCCACGGCGCGTGTGGCACGGAATCCACCTCTCCAGTTACGCGCTCTTCGCACTCGCCACGGTCCACGGTCTGACCGCCGGCACCGACCGCCACAACGCGCTGTTTCAATGGACGTGCCTGATTGGCGCAGCCGTCGTGCTCTTCATGACGCTGGTGCGCATCCTTGCGCCGCGACGATCAGTCGCGAGTCAGCGGCGCGCGTAACGCGTCGTCACGGAACGGGGCGAGGTTGGGTCGTTTGACTCTCGTTCAGGTCGTCCGTGTGGTATTCGTCGGCGAGGTTGACGCGGTTGCGGCCTGCTGCTTTGGCCGCGAGAAGGGCGTCGTCGGCGGTGGCAACGATCTCGTCGAAGGTCTTGAGGGGGTTGGACTGCGAGACACCGAATGACGCCGTGAACGAAGGGACGTGTCCGGCGGTGAGTGCGAGCGCGAGACGTTCGCGGAGCCGCTCGAGGATAGCTACAGCGTCATCTGCGAGGCAGTTGGGGAACACGATGACGAACTCTTCGCCGCCGTAGCGGGACACGATGTCGTCAGGTCTGACCGAGTCGCGCATGACCCACGCGAAGAGGCGAAGGGCTTGGTCGCCTGCTTCGTGACCATGCGTATCGTTCAAGACCTTGAAGTGGTCGAGATCGCCGTAGGCGATCGCGTAGGGAGTGCCGTCGCGTTGCAGCGTGTGCACTCGGTTCTCGAGGCTACGGCGGTTCAGGAGACCCGTCAGGGGGTCGCTCCGTGCTTGTGATTCAGATTTCTCGAACGCTCGGAGCATGGCGACTCGTTCGCTCACACGTCGCGACGTGATCTCGAGGTATCGGACCTCGCGGTCGGCGTCGATGTCGCTCAACTGAGTCTGATCCGGGCCGGTTGCGTGGACAACGCCGACCGTCTTCCCCGAAATCGATATCGGCACGCAGACTGCCGAACAATCGCCGGTCAGCCGGTTCTGGAGGTAGGGGCACGCGTTGAGCGCGCGGCTCGTCGCGAATCGGAGCGTGTGACCGCGAATGGTTGCCGGACACTCCATCGGCGAGACCACGTCGCAGCCGGCTCGCTTGTCGGGGTCCGTGTCGGAGACCGTACTCAGCGCACGTCGGAAGTGCGCCCGGCTCGAGTCGGCAACCAGCATCTCACTCTGAAGCTGCGGCACCGAGGAAGCCAGCGCTTTGGCCATCAGGGCGTAAGCGTCCGTCTCGGTCGTCGCCATCTCGAGAGCGTCTTGCAGCACGGTCTCGAACGTGCGCCGTTGTCGTGCCTCGCCCCGAGCACGTTCTGTCCGTCGCGCCCGCTGTCCGACGATGACGGCAGCACCGAGGGCGATCGCCGCGAAGGCGGCATCGACGGCCAGAACGATGACCCGCGCCCGGCCGAGGTACACGTCGTTGTCGTGCAGGTCGGCCGCGGCGATCTGGCGCATCGAGTCTCCCGCGGCCGACGCGCGGTCCCATATCCGGGTGAAGGTCGAGCGTTCCTCGGTGATCGTCGCGGTGATGACGGCCAAAGGCTGCCCGGCGACGAGCGGACCGAAGGCCGTCGCCGCCTTCTGGAAGGCCGCGTAGTCGCTGCGGAGCCCGCTCGCCGCGGCCCGCAGGCCCAGACCGTCCAAGGCGCTCGCGCTCGCCGTCACCTGCGCCCCGACCGAGTTCGCGAGTTCAGACGCTTTCCCGATGGTCGTCGGGTCCAACTTCGCGGGCGCAGGCGAGAACGTGGCAAACAGCGGCTCGGCGAAGAGTTGCCACGTGGCGAGCTTGGAGCGCAGGTCCACGATCTGGTGGATCGCAAGATTGTCCTTGGTGACCTTGCGCCCGGCGCTCTGTCCGGAAAGCAACGGAGGGACACTCACCAGCGCGCACACTGCAACTGCGAGGGTCGCCATGATCCCCAACCCGACGATCCGACGACGAGCCCGCAGCCGCACCGGCACGAACCCGAGGTCCAGACCCGCGCTCATCCGACGTCGTCCACACTGCGACCCGGAACGCCGGAACTCGCGATCGCGAACACACCAACCACCCCTGAAAACGAACACACAACGCCAAACGCAACTTCGACCAGACCGCGTGACGGCGCCGTTACGCCAAAGTCACGACCCTTCCCATCCGTCGAATCGTGTGCGAGCTACTGGCCGATTCGTCCGTCGATCCGCTCACGCAGCAGGTCGGCGTGACCGAGGTGACGGGCGTACTCGTGGATCATCTCGAGCAGCACCTCGCGCAGTGAGATCGGCCCGTGACCGGAGCCGATGCCCTGCCGTTCGTCGGCGGTGACGTCGAGGGTGGGGGCCTCGGCTACGAACCGCTCGGCGAAGTCCACCTCTGCTCGCCATGCAGCCCACGCTTCCGCGACCACCTGAGGGTCGGCAACGGCGCCGTCGAAATCCCCGTCACGGTCGGTGTCCGAGCAGAACAGTCGGGGTACGTCCTGTCCGGCCAGAAGGATCCGGAACGAATCGTGCTCCATTTCGGCCAGGTGTCGTAGCAGCCCCAGGAGCGACATCGTCGACGGCTCGACGGATCGCCGCGCCAGCGCCTCGGCGTCCAGTCCCGAGCACTTCATCTCCAATGTGAGGCGTACACAGCGCAGGGTCTCGACCAGCGCGGTGCGCTCGTCGCCCACCCTCGGTCCGTTCTCGCGCGGGTCGTTCTCGAGGTCGACGAACATGTCGGCTCGTCGGGTCGTTGCCATGGCCGTCATCATCCCAGCTCGCCTCGTGACCAGACCAGGATTTATCGACACCGCTACGGGGCCGCCATAGCTGCGCTCCGCGTCATCTCCTCGCTCTGTGTGACCTTTCGGTTTAGGCTGGACGCGGCAAGTGGAGGGGTCCAATGAGCCACCGACGGAGCCGAGTTATCGCTGTGGGCGTCGCCGTCGCCCTGCTGTCCGGGTGTTCGGTGCTGTCGGATGATTTTCACGCCGCGTCGCTGAACACGAAGTTGTGGACGGTGGAGGACCCGGTGGGGAACGGGGCGGTGTCGGTGAACGGCACCGCTTTGGTCTTGTCGGTGCCGGCGGGGTCCGCGCACGACACATGGTCGGATGGGTTGAACGGCCTGCGGGTGGTGCAACCGGTCTCGAATATCGACTTCGAGGTGGAGTCGAAGTTCGATTCGCTCGGCACCTCGGCGTATCAGGACGAGGGAATTCTTGTCGAGCAGGATGCGTCGACGGTGTTGCGCTTCGACGTGTACAGCGCGGGCGGGTCCGTCGTGTTGTTCGCAGCGTCGGTGTCGGGTGGCGCGGCCTCGGTGAAGGTGGCGACCACGCTGCCGACGACGACTGCGGCGCCGTTTTGGATACGGGTGAAGCGCACGGGCTCGACGTGGTTGTTGACCTATTCACTCGATGGTTTGTCGTGGGTGCTGGGCGGCTCGTTCACGTACACGCTGGCGGTCGCGAAGGTCGGTCCGTACACGGGGAATGCGGGTTCGCCGCCGCCGGCGTGGACTGCGCAAGTCGACTACTTCTTCAACACCACGTGGCCCGTCGTTCCCGAAGACGGCGGGTCCGGCGTGACCTCCACAATCGCGAACGACGACTTCAGCGAAGCGACGCTGAACACGAACGTCTGGAGTTTCGTCAACCCCGACGGCGGGGCGACGCAATCGATGGACGGTCATCACGCCGTTATCCACGTGCCTGCCGGGTCGACGCATGATCCCGCGACCGGTGGTGACGGCGCTCCTCGGATCATGCAGACAGTTGCCAACGCGAATCTGAGCCTGGACGCGAAGTTCGATTCGTCGGTCTCCCAACAGTTCGAGGAACAAGGCGTCGTCGTCGAACAGGACGCGACGCACTACATCTACGCCGCGATCACTCAGAACTGGTTCCAGACCACGTTCGTCGTGACGACGGTCTCAGGCGCAACGGTTACGACCAACGCCAACTTCGAGATATACAACCGACCCTCGATCGTGCTGCGGGTCGCGCGCTTCGGAAACAGTTGGACATTCGGCTACTCCTACGACGGTGAGCGCTGGACGGCCGCAGCCGCACTCACCAGCACCCAGACCGTCAACCGCGCCGGCATCTTCGGCGGGAACTTCGGCGGGGCAGCGTCACCCGCGTTCACGGTCGCGGCCGACTATTTCGTCAACTCGACGGCACCTCCGGCCACGAATGATGGGGTCGCCTGGCCGACTGCCCCCGCGACGCCGGTCGTCAACCTCTGGTACGGATCGAACGAGACGTTCGGCGCCAACGGCCAGCCCCAGCAGTGGGTGAACATCCTCGGTGACGTCTCCGACCCGAAGGGCATCGCCAATCTCACCTATCAGTTGAACGGCGGCACTCCGAACCTCCTGTCATCGGGCGAGAATCAGGTTCGCCTCGTTGCGCCCGGCGAATTCAACGTCGAGATCGACTACGCGTCGCTGAAGGTCGGAGCGAACACGGTACGTCTCAGCGCGGTCGACAACTTCGGGAACGCCTCGACGTCCGATGTGACGGTGACCAAGCTGAGCGGCGGCCCGTGGCCGTTGCCGTACACCGTGAACTGGGACCAGGCCGGTGGGAACATCAACAGTGTCGCCCAGGTCGCCGACGGTCACTGGACGATCCAAGCCGACGGCACCATCCGCAACAGCGACGTCGGCTACGACCGACTTGTCACGCTCGGCCAGGCCGACACGTGGACGCAATACCAAGGCACCGCCCAAGTCACGATCAACTCGCTCGACCCCGACGGCGCCGCGGTGGGGATCATCGCGGGCTTCAAGGGCGCGACTTCGGACCTTCACGGCCTCCAGACCATCGATCAGCCCCGTATCGGTCACCCGTTTCCGGGCGCGTTCCTCTACGGCAACGATCAAGGTGCCGCTCCCAGGGCACAGATCTACGAGAACACCGACGCCCACCCCGAACAATCACTCACAGCCGACACCAGCGGCCTGCAACTCGCGCTCGGTGTCGCGTACACGTTCAAGTTCAGTGTGACCAACAACACCACCGGCGGGAGCCTCTACCAGTTCAAGATCTGGAAGACAGGAACGACCGAACCAACGAGCTGGCTCCTACAAGCCAACGGCGACCTCAGCCGAGGATCCGTTGTCCTCGCCGCCCACCGCGCCGACGTCGACTTCGGAACAGTCACGATCACTTCCGCGCCCTGAGAAGTATCGCCAGACTGGATCCTCGGATAGAGCGCCGCCGGCGCGGGGCTCGACTTCACACTTGCGACTCTTGCGACTCTCTTAGGCGCCCTGCTTGACGGCTTCGATGGCGGCTATCGGTCCCGCGAGGTTTCGACCGAACACGCTTCCGCAGCTGGGTGCGTGGAAGGCGTACACATTGCCGTCCTTGGCTGCGACGCGGTATCCGCCGGTGATGGTGTTGTGCACTCCGACCACGGGCGCGGTGAGCCGGCTGGAGCCGACGGATCCGAAGAAGCTGGCGTCACCAAAGCTGAAGACGGCGCCGTCGGCGGCGGTGAGCCAGTAACCCTTCCCCGTAGATGTCGAGGTCATCGCAGCCACGGGCTGGTTGAGGTGCCGGCCGCCCATCGAGCCGTAGAACCTCGCGTCACCGAAGCTGAGCACGGCGCCGTCGGCGGCGGTGAGCCAATAGCCCCTCCCGGAGGGCGTCGCGGTGATCGCAACGACCGCCTGGTTGAGGTGCCGGCCGCCCATCGAGCCGTAGAACCTCGCGTCACCGAAGCTGAAGACACCGCCGTCGGACGCGGTGAGCCAGTAACCCTTCCCGGAGGGCGTTGCGGCCATCGCAATTACCGGCTGGTTCAGGCGTGTGCCGCCCATCGAACCGTAGAACCTCGCATCCGGGCCGAAGGCGAAGACGCCACCATCGGACGCTACGAACCAATAGCCCGCCCCGGTCGCCGCGGATGCCATGCCAACAACGGGTTTGCTCAACGTGCGGTTGCTGGTCGATCCGTAGAACCGCGCCGTGCCGAACGAGAACACGCCACCGTCACTGCCCACCAGCCAATACCCGTCATGCGCGGCGCACGATGCGACAACATTCGTCGTCGCAACTGCGGTGTTGGGCAGCGGGCAGTCGAGCGGAGCCGCACCGACCGTCAGATTGGCTGTGGTCGTCAGGTCGACCGCACGCAGGGTGATCGTCGAACCAGCCGCGCCTGCTTTGACCTTCACCGTGATGTCGGGCGTCACCAGCGTGCCGGGATGGATCGGGCCCGCCGTCGCGGGCTTGATCGTGGTCGACGTCAGCGTGATCGAACCCGCGATCGGCGTGCCATCGATCGTGGTGCTTCCACTCGCAACCGCGCTTCCACCGACGAAGGTCGCACCGGCAAGTTGATAGGTGGTCGAGAGATTCGTGAAGTTGTTGATCGTGAAGGTCCCTTGGCTCGCCGGCAACGTCGCCGTGTTCCCCTTGATCGTCAGAGTGAACTGCGACCCGATCGAGGCCGAAGACGGCGCGACCACATTGACCGAGATATCCATCGGGGCGATGAGCGAATCAGGCAGCGGAGTTCCGTTCAGCGAGCCGTGACACTGCACGCTCTTGAACGTCGTCGCTGCCGCCGGGCTCATCGTGGCGCCGCTCACGGCCACGAACCCCATGAGACTCGCGATAGCCAGGACTACCCCGACACCGCGCCCGTCGCGAATACTGGACCCCATCAATGCCTGCCTCGGTCGCCCTGATCCCCATGGGTCCGGTGGACCCGAGGGGGAACAATACGCCGCCACACGGTCAGCGCAAGTGGTCCGCCCGTCGCCCTCCGGGCCTGCCGACCGCCGTCCCCGGAGGATCGACCGCCCCGACCCGGTTAGGTCGCGGCGGCGCGGTGGGTGGACTTGGAGCGGTACATCGCCTGGTCGGCTCTGGCGATGAGGTCGTCCGATGACGTCTCGTCGTTCGTCCAGACCAGTCCGATGCTCGCTCGTAGCTCGATGTCCGCGTTCCCGACGCGGATCGTTGTCTCGAGCGAGCCTCGGAGCCGCGCCGCAAGATCGTACGCCGCGAGTTCGCTGGTGACCTTGGGACAGACGATCAGGAACTCGTCGCCGCCGAGGCGCCCGACGCGGTCGTCCCCCCGAAGTACCGCGTGCATCCGTTGGACCGCGGCGACGAGGACGGCGTCCCCGGCGGAGTGTCCGTGGCAGTCATTGACCTGCTTGAAGTTGTCGAGGTCGACATAGGCCAGCGCGATCCCTTCGCCTGCGCCGGTGTGTTCGCTCAACAGGAGGTCGAGCATCTCCAACGTCGCGGCGCGGTTCATGCAACCGGTGAGCGCGTCGATGGACGCTCGCAGCTGCAACTCGCGTCGAAGCCGAACGCTGTCGGTGACATCGCTGAGGCAGCCGATAGCTCCGGTCACGATCCCACGGTCATCGGTCAACGATCGGAGGCTGACCAGGCACACACGTGTTCTCACCTCGCCCTCGTCCGCCGCGATCAGAAATCGGAGTTCCAGGTCATCGACGGCGTGGTCCAGCAATGCGTCCGCCAACGCGGCATCGAACCGATCGCGGTCGTCGGAGCACAGCGACGCGAACTGCGCCTCCGCGGTCGCGGCCGGCGGCGCACCGATGATCGCGTGCAGCCGGTCGTTCGTGAAGCTCACATGCCGACTGACATCGATTTGGAACAGTCCGACCGGGAGCGCGTCGGAAAGTCGGCTCAACAGCTGTTTGCGGGCGCGCAGTTCCTCCTCGATGGTGACTTCGTCGACGGTCACGCGGATGATCGAACTCAGTACTTTCGGTTCGTCGGGGTCATCGAGGCGATTGGTATTCGTCGCCTCGATCCATCGCCACGTCCCGTCACCCGAGCGATAGCGGCCTCGCCAAGTTCTCGTGCAACCCGGCTCGCCGAGCATGTCGAACCAGGCCGCGACCGCGCTCGCCTGGTCCTCGGGATGGATCAGCGTGGTCGACGCCAGGCCCACGATCTCGTCGACACCCCACCCGAGGACATCGCGGACGGGCCCTTCGGCCGCGACGATCAACGCGGCGTCGTTGCGAACCAGCACGCACCGCGGTGCCGGGCTTGGATCTGGAGACGAACACGCGAGCACGGACAACGAATCGGCAACATAGGAACCGACCTGGAAGACCTTCCGTCCGCTGATCCGTTTGTCCCGATCCGCCCGCCCGGTTCTGGGACGGTCGGCAGCCGGGCAGGGCATATCGGCCCTGGTGCGGAGGCCTCAAATCGTGCGGAATAGGGGGAGACGGTTCGAGTGGGTCGCCGAGCGGGCGACCCGGTGCGAAGGGGGCCCGATGCGACGCGGACGTGGGAGAGGCGGACGTTGGAGCATTGCTGCGGCATGCGTCGGCGCCCTCTTGGTAGCCGGTGCGGTCGTGTTCCGGACGGTTGGCGCACCCACGCTGGTCCGGTTCCCGCTCGACCTCGACGAGACGGCGCACTACACGGGCACGGCAGTGACCTACGTGGATCCGGCGACGCTCCTGCCCCTCGCGCAGCCCAAGCGCGAGCCGGTTCAGATCAGCCGCCACGTGAAAGTCGTGTCGGGCACGTTCAGCAGAGCCGTCATCGACGAGACGGTCACCATCACGACCGGCGGTACCACCAACATCGAGACCTACCAATACGTCATCGACCGGCGTTCGATGCAGATGGTCTCCGATCCACGGCAGTACGCGTTCGGTGACCCGAAGGCGATCATGCACGCCGCTGGCGCCTACCGCGTCAACTTTGCGATGGGCACCAAAGCGAAGGGTTCCTACCTCGCCTACATCCCCGAAGAGGATGCACTGAGCCCGATGCATCTCGTCGAGGGGCCGCACCATCACTCCGATGCGCCTGTCGCCGTCATCGACTTCTCCAGCAAGCGGGATGGTCCGGTCGCCCCCTATTACCTGGCGCACCTGAAAGCGATGGGACTGCCCATGGAGGTGAGTGCGGCGCAGCTCGCGCCGGTCCTGCTCGCCGACGGCATCGATGTCAACAAGGCGCTGGCCGATGTCGGACCGCGCCTGCGGCCTGCCGAGTCCGCGTTGATCACCTCGACGCTCGCCAAGGCGGTGCCGCTGCGGTACTTCTTCCTCAGCGACGGCCTCGTGTCGATCGAGCCCAAGACCGGCGCCTTGATCGACGTGCACACCCAACAGCAGGGAGTGGCGGTACAGCCTGACCTGAGTGGCGCGTCCGCCTTGCAGCCGTTGTTGAACCGGTACGCGTCGATCCCGTCGGTCAAGGCGCTCTCCGATGGCTTGGCCGCGCTGGCCAAGCGTCCGCCCCAGGTCGCGGAGAGCTACACGTACACACAGACGGTTGCCTCGTCGCTGGCCGTTACCAAGGTCGCCCAGGATCAAGCTCGTAAGGCGAATCTCGTCAACGTCCGGCTGCCGTGGGCGACGGCCGCGGTCGGTCTCGTTCTCCTGGCACTCGCGCTGATCGGGGGGCTGGGAGCGCGTCGCAAGCGTGCGCGTGTGACGCCGGGCGACGGACCGACGCCGGAGGCCATCGAGCCGGAGGCCGTCGAGCCCCCTGAAGTACCACATCGCACACGTGAAGGAGTCTGACCACGATGAACACCACGACACCCGTTCACGTCAAGGCCGACACGATCGTCGCGGCGCTGCGACAAAACGTTCGTCGGATTCCCGAACGTCCCGCACTGAGGAGCCACGGGGCCCTCGGCTGGGAGACCATGACGTGGGCCGAATACGGCCGCGCGGTCAGCGAGGTGACCGCCGGACTCGCCGATCTCGGGATCGGACCCGGCCAACACGTAGGGATCTTCTCGAACAATCGGGCGGAATGGCACCTCGCCGACCTGGGGACACTCGCGAACGGCAGCGTCACGGTGCCCGTCTACCAGACGAGCTCTCCCGAACAGGTGGCTCACATCCTGGGCCACGGCGAGGCGGTGGCATGCTTCGTGGAGAACCATGACCTCGCGGGCCGCATCCTCGAGGTGCGAGACGACCTGCCGAAGCTCGATCGGATCATCGTGTTCGAGAACGACGATCGCCTCGACGACCCGTTCGTGCTCGGATTCGCCCAGCTGCGCGCCATCGGCGCCGCCCGGCTCGCGCGTGAGCCGGGCCTGTTCGTGGCGCGAGCCGACGCGGTGGTGCCCGGGAGTCTGGCCACACTCGTCTACACGAGCGGCACGACCGGCCCACCCAAGGGGACGATGGTCAGTCACGCCAACATCATGTGGACGATCGCAAGCGCGGTGGAACTGGTGCAGATCCGTGAGGGGGAGCGGCTGATCTCGTTCCTCCCTCTGAGCCATATTGCCGAGCGCATGATCAGCGACTTCGCGGCGGTCGCGGTCGGCGCCGAAACGTGGTTCGCCGCGCAGCTTGTCGACGATCGCCGAGGACCTGCGTGACTGCCGCCCGACAATCTTCTTCGCCGTGCCCCGAGTGTGGGAGAAGCTCCAGGAGGCAGTCCTCTCGAAGCTCGAGGACACGCACGGACTCAAGCGGCTCGCCGTCAACGGCTACGTCGGCCTCGGCGAGCATGTCGTCGCCGAGCACGAGACCGTCGACCGTGCGCCCGTATGGGAGAAGCTCCCGTACGAGGCGCTCGACGCCGCGGTCGGCGGTGTGCTGCGTCACGAGATGGGCCTCGACCAGGCTCACATCCTGATCTCCGCCGCCGCGCCGATCCATCCCGATCTCATCTACTGGTTCCATGCCGTCGGCCTCCCGGTCATCGAGCTCTACGGTCAGACCGAGACGTGCGGCCCGACCACGTGCAATCCGCCCGCAGCGAATCGGGTCGGGACCGTGGGTCCGCCGATTCCCGGCGAACAGGTGCGTATCGCCGACGATGGCGAAATCCTCGCGAAGGGAGGAAACGTCTGCATGGGGTACTTCCACGACGCGGCATCGACCGCGGAACTGATCGACGAGGACGGTTGGCTGCACTCGGGCGATGTCGGCCGGCTCGACGCCGACGGCTACCTGACCATCACCGGTCGCAAGAAGGACCTGATCATCACTGCACACGGCCAGAACATCGCGCCACAGGAGATCGAGACCGACCTACGGCAGCTCGGACTGATCGCGGAGGCGGTTGTCATCGGCGATCGGCGCCGCTATCTGACTGCGCTGTTGACGCTCGACGGCGACGTGCTCGCGGGTTGGGCCGATGCGCATCACAAGATCGCCGACGTCGAAGCGCTCGCGGTCGATCCCGACCTACGCGCCGAGGTCGACAACTTCATCGAGCTCGTGAACAGCAAGCGGTCGCGCGTCGAACACATTCGTAAGTACCGGATCCTGGCGCACGACTTCACGATCGAGGGTGGCGAGATGACGCCGACGCTCAAGGTCAAGCGGAACGTCGTCAACACCAACTATCGCGTGCTGATCGACGAGATGTATGCCGACGAGTGACGATCACGCGGGCGCGAGCCGACTGTCATTGAACGCGTACTCGGCGTCGAGCGTGCGGCGCACGTCGTTCTTTCCGACCCAGTCCGCGATCTTGCCGCCGACGAGGGGGATCTTGACGTCGACGTCGAGTGTCACGTCATGGCGAGAGCCTGAACTGTCCGGAGCCAGGGTCATCGTCCCCGAGATGTGCGCGGGGGAGCCGTGCACCTCGACGTCGAAGGTCCCGGTCCAGGCCCCTTCGTCCTGACGGCGCCACTCGTCGGTCTGTACCATCGTGTTGGTCGGCTTGAGCGCCCGTTTCGCGAAGCCCGGCAACTCGACGTCGACGACGCGCGACGTCACGATGCGTAGCGCGTCGTCGTCGGAGACGAACTCCACGATCTCGACGTCGCGATGTCCCATGCTCTCGTACTTGGCGATCGTGGCTGCCCGATCGCGCAGCAGTTCGATCACGGCCTCGACCGGCACCGGATACCCGTGGGAAGCGCTGAGTCTCATGATTTCCTCGACCGGAGAGATTCTGTGGTCGCGAACATACGGCGATCCCGGTCGCCGAACGTAGGGCCGGAGGTCACGATTTCGGCCCGAGGTCGGGCGCGGACAAGGCCGATCGACCCTGGCACGTCGACTCCTCCGGGCGCATGATGAGAGGAGATCGAGAGAGGTCCGCCGATGGCACCCGCCGATGCCTACATGCGCGACAGCGATGCGTTCTCCTGGTACATGGAGGCCGACCCGCTGCTGCGTTCGACGATCGTGAGTGTTGTGGTGCTCGACAGTGCGCCCGAACTGGTGCGCCTGTCCGACCGGATCGAGCGGGCCACCCGGATATCGCCGGGATTTCGGCACCGGGTCGTACAGGCACCGTGGCGCATCGCAAACCCGCGTTGGGCGGTGGACCCCGACTTCAATCTCGAGTTTCACGCCCGCCATATCGGGGTCCCCTTGCCCGGGACGCTCGCGCAGGTGTTCGAGTACGCGTGCCAGACCGGAATGGCCGGCTTCGATCGTGATCGGCCGCTCTGGGAGTTCACGCTTGTCGACGGGCTCGAAGGAGGTCGAGCCGCCCTGATCCTGAAGCTGCACCACACGCTCACCGACGGGATCGGCGGCATGGAGATGGCGAAGTACCTCTTCGACCTCGAGCCCGAACCGAGCACGCTCGGCCCGATGCCGGATGCACCGGAGCCCGAGCTGCTGTCGTCGATCGATCTTGCGCGCGACGCGGTCTGCCACAACCTGTCGCGGATCGCGCACCTCCCGCGGAACCTGCTCGAGGCAAACCCCTACCGGCTGCTGCGGGCGGCGCTGCATCCCGCGACTGCGGTGAAGACTTCTTTGGAGCTGATCCGCTCGGTCGCCCGCACCGTGCGACCCGTGCGCTCGACCTTGTCTCCGATCATGACCGATCGCCGACTGGCCTGGCACTACGACGCGTTCACCGTTGCCCTCGAGTCGTTACGCGACGCCGCCCGAGTGTCGCACCTCACACTGAACGACGTCTTTCTGGGCGCCATCAGCGGGGGCCTGCTCCGTTATCACGAACGCCAGGGCTTCTCCGTTGACGAGCTCCGGCTCACGATGCCGATCAGCATCCGCACCGCCGACGACCCGATCGGGGGCAACCGCATCACGCTCATGCGATTCAAGGTGCCGACGGGACTGCACGATCCGCTCGAGCGAATGCGACGAATTCACCAGCTCGGACTGAGCGCTCGCCACGAAGCCGCGATTCCATACACCAACGCGATTGCGGCGGCGCTCAACGTCCTCCCGCACGGCGTTGTCGGAGGCATGCTCAAGCACGTCGACTTTCTCGCGAGCAACGTGCCCGGCATCGACGTTCCCGTGTACCTCGCGGGCGCGCACGTCGCCGAGTGGTACACGTTCGGTCCGACGATCGGGTCGGCGTTGAACGCCACACTTGTCTCGTACGACGGTTCCTGCTTCGTCGGCGTGAATATCGACACCGGCGCGATCCCCGACGGCAATGTGATGCTGGAGTGCCTGCGCGAAAGCTTCGACGAGATCATCGCGCTCGGCGCCTCCGATGCCCGCGCGTGACGACGCCATCGGCCCGAACGGAATCCGTGAGGCCGATCGCGAACCGATCGTTCTCCACTGATGACGCGGATGACGTGCGCTCGCGAGCGGCGAACAAAGCCGCGCCCACCGACAGGCAGCCGACGACCAACGCCACGACGCCGACGGCGTCGGCACCGTCGCGGAAATGCATCGGCGCAATCGGCGCGCCGGAACGGAGGAGATGATAATTGCCGACGATGACGTTGTGCCGCAACGACCAGTAGTACGAGTTGCGGCGCGAGGCGACCACGTTGGGCGCGACCCGCGTCCAACGATTCCAGTACACCTCGTATCCGATCGCGACCGACAGGAACGAGATTGCTGCACTCGCGAGCGCGAGGACCGTCACCGCCGCCCACGCCGCACGCCGTCGCGCGATCGAGCCGAGCCGCCAGATCGATTCGACGGCTTCACCCGCCACGATCGCGAGGAGCGCGGTGACCGGGAACAACAGCCGGGGCCCCCAGGCAACTCCGCCGCCGGGAGTGAACCACCGTGCGTAGAACAAGAACCAGCGCGACGACGAGTACGCCGATACCGATCGCGACGGGGCAGCTCCGGCGGAAGAGCAACACGATGCCGGGCAGCGCGAGCAACAGGATGAGCGAGGACCAGAAGAACCCCCGGCTCGGTGACCGCAGGAGCAGGTCGAGTCCCCGAAACAGAGGCGTGTCGAAGCCCTGACCACGCGCCTGTTGACTGATGCCGGTGCTGAACACGGACCCGTACCGATGGTCGTCGTACCAAAGTTGAAATGCCGCGACCGCCGCCATTGGCGCACCTGCTCCCACCACGGTTCGCGAGTGAGCACTGCATCGCGCGGCACGAGAAAGAAGACGACGGCCGCGAACGGGACTACGAGCACGAGGGAATCGGGGCGATAGAGCACCGCGGCCGCGGCGCCGACGCCCACCAGGACCGAGCTCGAGCGAGGTGAGCTCCGCCATCGGAGAACGCCGAGGACGACGAAGAGCGTCGCGACCGTGACGCCGGTCTCCGACAGCATCTCCGTGCTCTGCCAGAGCGCGGGGGTCAGCAACCCGAACCCCAGCGCCGTGAGCACACACACTGCTCGGCGCCACGTCAGCTGACGACCGATCAAGTACAACAGCGAACCGGAAGTGGCGAGGAGCACGGGGCTCGCCAATGACAGAACCGCTTGGCTGCGGGGATTGATTGCGCGCTGCAAGGCAACGAACGGCAGCGCTACGAGCGAGGTGCCGAACCCGTACGAGGTGTAAGGGTGCTGCAGGTTCAGAGAATCGATCTTCGGGTCGATCGTCAGGGTGTGCTGTGTCAGCAAACGGGTCGCCAGATTCACCATGATGGTGCCGTCGTACGACTTGATCCGGCCACGCGTGACCGCGACGTACACCGCGAACAACGCGATGCCGACGAGAGCTGAGATCGCCGTATCCGAGCGGAGCGTCGGTGCCCGCCGCCTTCTCGACGGCGCCGGTCGCGCCTCGACACACGACGACGCAGGGATCACGGCTGCTCCCGTCGGCTACGTGCGAGCGCGACTCCGGAGGCGAGCACCGCGGTCGCGAACACGATCAAGAACGCTGTGTGCGCGCCCGTATCTGCCAGGGGTGTCCGCGGTGCACCCGGCGACGGTGACACCGCTGCGGGCGGCACGACAGTTCGTGACGAGCTCGTCGCCGGCGCGTCCCCGACGGTTGTCGAAGGTCGGCGTCGAGTCGAAACGGTCGGAGAGGTGGCGGTCGATGATCGAGTGTGGCGGGTAGGGCGTGTTGCACCGATCCAGGCGACCGACGTGACAACTGCGACAGCAATGAGCGCGTACACGAGCCCACGGCGAAGGAGCCTGCCGCGGTTCGCTGCGACGAATCGCTCGTAGGGCGCGTCGCCCCACACCTTGCGGTGCAGTGCCCGCAGCTCCGCCATGTCGCTCCGACGTCCCAACCTGCCCCCCTGCCCGCCGACCATTGCCCGCGCGCCCGGCGCGAGATGTCAACAAGAGCCGCCGTTTTGCTGATTCGACGGCAGGTCGATGGCCGGCATGGCGCACGCGCGCCGTTCGCCGGCGGGAGGAGAGAGCCGGTCGAGAGTGTCAGCGGACCCCGGTGGAGAGCCAGGTACCCGGCGCGTTCGACCAGTTGGTCGAGGTCCCGGGCCGGTTGGGGACGGGAGAAGAGGTATCCCTGGAGGAGTTCACAATTCAGGTGGACGAGGGTGGCCAGCTGTTCCGGTGTCTCGATGCCCTCGGCGACGACATGCAGGCTCAGGTTTCTCGCAAGGTTGATGACGGCGGCGACGATGGCGGTGTCTTCTCGTTCCGTTCCGATCGCGCGCACGAACGACTGATCGATCTTCACGATGTTGATGGGGAGCGCACGCAGGTAGGTGAGCGAGGAATAGCCGGTGCCGAAATCGTCGATGGCCAGGTTGACGCCGAGATCTCGTAGCGACCGGAGAATCGGTTCGGCGTTCGCGGAGTGGTCGATCAGGGTCGACTCGGTGAGCTCGAGGGTGAGGAGTCTCGGGTCGAGCCCGGAAGAGTCGAGCGTGCTCTGTACGAGTTCGGCGACGTCGCCGTTGAGCACTTGGTGCCCGGAGAGGTTGACGGACAGACCAACGCGGCGATCGGGCCAGCGCTTGGTCCACGAGACCGCTTCCCGGCATGCGTGTGCGAGTACCCACTCGCCCAGCTCGACGATGAGGCCGGTTTCCTCGGCGATCGGAATGAACTCGACCGGCGGAACGAGTCCGTAGCCCGGGCGCTGCCAGCGGACCAGTGCCTCGAAGCTCACGACCTCGCCCGTGGCGCCGGAGACGATCGGCTGGAAGTGCACCTGCAATTCGTTCAGCAGGATCGCCCGGCGGAGCGCATGTTCGAGTTCGTGACGGACTGCGACCTGCTGCCGGAGCTGGTCGCCGAACACCTCGAAGCGCGCCCGGCCCGCCTGCTTGGCTCGGTACAGGGCGAGGTCGGCGTTCTGCAGCAGCACGTCGGCAGTCTCGACGCCGTCGGCGCTGAAGGCGATGCCAATGCTCATCGTCACGTGGTGCTGTGCGCCGTCGGATGGGCCGGCATTGCCGAAGTCGTCCAGAAAGCGTTCGCGATTTCCGTCGCGGCGACGAGACTCTCGACGTCCTCGCACAGGATGACGAACTCGTCGCCACCGATACGGGCAACGGTGTCGGCCTCCCGAGCAGATGATCGAAGGCGAGCGGCCGCTTCGACCAGCACATCGTCGCCCGCGTTGTGCCCGAGAGTGTCGTTGACGTACTTGAAATGATCGAGATCGACATAGAGCAGTGCGAGCGCTCCGGAGCCACGACGCACTCGCGCAAGCGCGTTGTCGAGGCGGATCGACAACATCGTTCGATTCGCCAGGCCCGTGAGCGAATCGTGGAGGCGGCGTTGCATTTCGATCGTCGTCATCGTCCGCGCACGATGAGACGTCCACGACAGCACTTCGCCGAGCACCGCCGCCACCGGGATGGTCACGATCACACACTGCCAACCGACCGACGATCGTCCCCCCGAAGCCAGGATCCAATACAGCGCCGGGGCCGACACGCCGGCCGCGATCGTCGCGGCCCCCTTCGGTTGGGTGAGTCCGGTCCATGCGATCAGCAGGATGAAGAACACGGGATAGACCGCGAGGGCGGATTCGGTTCGCGAGTAGTGGTTGAAATGGTCACTCGCGACCAGGAACGCCAGCGTGCCCACGACAAGGCTGCTCGCCACCACACGGAAATAGCGCTGCCACGGGAGGAACAGCACGATGAGCGCGGTCAAGGCAGCCAGCATTCCGGTGAGACGCAGCGCCCTCGCGTCGACGTGGTCCATGCGCGAGATGAGACTGTTCGCAACGGCCGCCAATCCCGAGCCCAGGAACATCACCGAGACCGTGCGACTCGCGAACCGGGCCTCCGAGCCGTCGTCGCGGGGTTCGTCGTTATTCGAAACCCACGCCCGGGTGTGCACGCGCTCGCGCTCACGATGGAGGGCAGACTCGAGGTAGCGCTCCCGGGAGATGTCGCGCGTCACGACCGAAACCGTCTCCCCGTCGAGAGGGGTCGCGACGGCACGTCGCCAACCCCCGGTTGCCCCCGGAAGCGTGATCTGCATTTCCATGACAAGAGGTTCGCCCCGTGCCAGCGCATCGGCGCACAAGACGAAGAATTGGGAATTATCGGCCGCTGCGTTCAACCGCGATGCCGATGTTCCGACGACCTCTGCTACGACCCGCTCCCACCGCTGACGGGCGAGGGCGTTCGCGTCGACCACGATCCAGTCAACG
This sequence comes from uncultured Actinomycetes bacterium, assembly GCA_963784845.1. GTDB lineage: Bacteria > Actinomycetota > Acidimicrobiia > IMCC26256 > PALSA-610 > PALSA-610. The sequence continues at coordinate 1,739,711 of CAWASN010000007.1, forward strand.
ATCGCCTCACCGTCTCTCACGGCTCGCCAGGCCATATAGCCGTCGCCGGTCGCGTCGAGCGTCTCACGTGACCATGCCTCACGGCCCGGCGCTACGGGCAAGCCCCCGGCGACGGCCCCCGATGCCTCGACGGGGGCAGTCGGAGACACGCCTTGGAAGATCCGCCGCATGTCGAGATCGTCGGCACGCCCGGCCTCGCACCTGACAACCAAACTCCTCTGCCTTCCCACAATCGGCCTGCGCCCAGGTCGGGTTGATGTCAGAATCGCTCCGGGCCGCCGGCCGGCAGCCACCGACTCGGAAAGCGTGAAGAGGCGGTGCTGCCGACGCGGGCAACGGGCAACGAAGGGACTGTCGGATGACTCGACTCACTTGGTGGCGTTCGATCGCTCTGGGCTCGCTCGCAGCGCTCATCGGAGCTTGGCCGGGGGCCGCGTCTGCTGCACCGTCGTGGCACACCGCGTCCAGCGTGTTCCACGTCGACTGCGGCGCCGCCGTCGACGGCAACGGTACGTCGTTGCATCCCTTCAACGGCCTGGGTGATGCGAACGGGGTCGTGCTCGCACCCGGCCAACAACTGCTCTTCCGGCGTGGTTCGGGCTGCACCGGCACGCTCGCTCCCCAGGGTTCGGGGGTTGCCGGTCACCCGGTCGTGATCGGCGCCTACGGCCTCGGGCCGATGCCGCGCATCGTCGGCGCCGGTGAGGACGCGGTGCTGCTCGAGAACATGAGTCACATGGTGCTGCAAAGCTTGGACATCACCAACCCTGGCAACACGGCCGCACGGCGCCGCGGCGTGCACGTCGTCGCCGACAGCCACGCCGTCGCGGACGTCACCATCCGGGGCGTGTCGATCCACAACGTCGACGGTGATCTGAAGAAGGACCTCGGTGGCAGCGGGGGCATCCAGGTCGACACATTGTCGGGGGGGCGATTCGACGGGCTGCAACTCGTCGGCAACCGGATCGAGAACGTGTCGCGAAGCGGCATCTTCATCGCGGGCGCGTCGGGCGGGACCCGACCCCGTGCCGGCGAGCCGTGGTCGGCCGCGTCCACGAACGTCGTGGTGAGCGCCAACCGGCTGGAGCACCTCGCCGGGGACGGGATCGTCGCGACGGGCACCGATGGCGCGGTCTTGGAGCACAACGTCGTGGTCGACGGCAACCGGGCCGGGACTTCGTGGAGCGGAGCGAACCCCGTTTGCAACGCCGGGATCTGGACGTTCGGTGCCAACTCGACGCTCATCCAATACAACGAAGTGTCGAACATGGAGTTCAACGGCTGTGACGGCACCGGCTACGACATCGACTACGAGCAGGATGGAACCATCGTCCAGTACAACTACGGCCACGACAATGCAGGCGGGTTCATCCTGTTGTGTACCGACGGAGAGCCGCGCGCCGTGGAGGTGCGCTACAACCTCAGTGTCGACGACGCGACGACGTTGAACGACGCGCCGTGCGCGATTCAGAGCGGCAACATCGGCACGCTCGACGGGGTCCGCTTCTACAACAACACCTTCGTGGCCGGGAAACCATTGGCCACGCTCGAACTGATCCCGCTGACGTCGTTGTTCGCTCCCGGCAACTTCCAGTTCAAGAACAACATCGTGGTAGCAACCGATACCCAGACCGACCCGCTGCCGTGCGGGAACGACTGCACCAACAACCTGTTCTTCGGGCTGCCACCATCCGGCACGCACGCGGTGGTGGGCGATCCGTTGTTCGTGAACGCGAACCGTCGCGGCTCGGGCCGCTGGTCCGAGGGCCTCGCGTTCCGGTTGCGACGAGGGTCACCGGCCATCGGCGCGGGAGTGCCAATCCCCGAGTCGCCGGCGTGTGACTATTTCGGAGACCCCGTGCCGACCTACCGGCCACCGGCAATCGGTTTCGACCAGCCGCGAGTCGGATCCCTGCACTGAGAGCCGCGCGCGGAGTATCGTGGCGGGCTGTGGCCGGGGGGAGTCCGTCGAGGTGGGGCCGGCGGCGCGCCGCGTCAAGCGTCGCTCGTCGCGTTGGTATGTGCCTTGACGCTGTTGGCTGCCGGATGCATTCCGCATCGGGAACCACGCGTATTGCTGGTCGGCACATACCACGGGCAGCCCGGTCAGTACGCGACGATCCAGGCCGCGGTCGATGCCGCCCAGCCCGGCGATTGGGTGCTCATCGCTCCCGGCGACTACCACGAGATGCGGGATCTCGCGCATCCTCCCGTCGGCGACGTGCACGGCGGGTACGGAGGCGTGCTGATCACGACGTCAGGGATCCATCTGCGAGGAATGGACCGTTCCGGCGTCGTCATCGACGGCACCAACCGCGGTGCGAGCACGTGCAGCTCCAGTGCCGCCGATCAGAACTTCGGCGCGCCGGCCGCGAACGGGAAGTCTCTCGGGCGGAACGGCATCGTTGTGTGGAAGGCGGACAACGTCAGTATCGAGAACCTGACGGTCTGCAACTTCCTGCGGGGAGCGGGGGATTCCGGCAATCAGATCTGGTGGAACGGAGGCGCCGACAGTGGCACGATCGGGTTGCGCGGGTACGTCGGTCGCTACCTCACCGCGACCTCGACGTACTTCGGCTCGGAGAACACCGCGGCTCAGTACGGGATCTTCTCCTCGGACGCGCAAGGCCGCGCTCTTTGGGACGAGGTCTACGCGAGCAACTTCAGCGACTCGGGCATGTACGTCGGAGCCTGCCTCCAGGTCTGTGACATCAAGATCGAGCGCGCGGACGCGCAGTACAGCGCCCTCGGGTACTCGGGTACCAACTCCGGTGGGTCGATCATCATCGAGAACTCGGAGTTCGACCACAACCAGGACGGTTTCGACACCAACTCGCAGATCGCCGGCGACCCGCCCGCTCCGCAGAACGGCGCATGCCCCGACGGTGCGCTCAGCCCCATCACCCACACACACTCGTGTTGGGTGTTCGTGCACAACTACGTACACGACAACAACGACCCGAACGTCCCACAGTCGGGCGAGTCGAGCAGCGCGCCTGACGGGCACGGGCATGACCGTCTCCGGCGGCCAGAACGACACGGTCATGTACAACCGATTCGCGAACAACGGTGCATGGGGCGTGCTGTTCGTCCCGTTCCCCGACTCCAGCACGCCCGAAATGGGCCAGTCCTGCTCGGGTACCGGCGGTAACGAGATCACCGGCTTCGGTTGCGTGTACGACGCTTTCGGAAACGCGCTGCTCCACAACACGTTCACGAACAACGGCTTCTTCGGGAATCCGAGCAACGGCGACTTCGGCCAGATCGTGCTCAGCGCGGGCAAGCCGCAGAACTGCTTCGCGGGCAACACGTTCCCGGATGGCAGTGCACCACCCGACCTCGAGCAGACCCAGGCCACGTGCGGTCCGATCACGACGGTTGCCAATACCGGCGGTTCGCTCCTCGCACAGGTCCTCTGCGATACCGGCTTCGGTAGCTGTCCCCTCGATGCGCACTACCCCCAGCCGACGGGTGTCGTCATGCATCCCCTGCCCACCGATCTTCGATCGATGCGCGACCCGTGCTTCGGAGTTCCGTTCAACGTGTGGGTGCCGCGGAGACGAACACCGCTGACACCGTCGGGCTGGCTTCGGGCCCCGAAGGACTCGTAGTGTGGTCGTCAGAGGGGCTCGGCCGCCACCGTTCCGAGCTAGGCGCGGGGCGATCCGATTGCCGCGCCGCCGACGAAGCGCCGTCCGAGCGGCGTACCGAGCATCCGTTGCATGATGGGCGCGAGCACGTGGTCGGCGAGAGGCATTCCGATGGACGCGACGAGCGCGCCGATGGCCAGACCGGCGAGCACGTCTCCCGGGTAGTGCGCACCGACGTAGACCCGAGCGAACGCCATGAACACGGCGGCGACGATGGCGATGATTCCGAGTCGCCGGCTGACGAAGCACAAGCCCCCGGCGACCGCGCCGGCAACGAGGGAATGGTCGCTCATGAACGACGGGTCGGTCCCCTTCGAGATCAGGACATGCACGCTCGGGTGCGAGGCGTACGGACGGGCCCGGTCGACGGCATGCGCGATGGGCTGGTTGACGCCCAGTGCGATCAAGGCCGCAGCCGCGGTCCAGATCGAGCGCGCGAGTTCCTTCGGACCCCGTCGGAGACTCAACAGCGCGGCGATGGCGAGCAGGATCGCGAAGATCGCGACGCCGTATTTCGCATAGCTGCGCATGACCCCATGCGCCCATGCGGTGTGGTCGGCGAACGTGTTGATGCTGTGAAAGAGTGACCAGTCCATTCACTGCAGACGCTACTCGTCGGCACACCGCCTGCCACCCGCGCCGGGAGCGGTGTGACGAACGTCACCGCCGAACGTCACCGCCGAACGTCACCGCCGAACGCTCGAAGTCGCGCGGGAGCGGGCCGCAGTCGAAGGGCCCGAGCCCTGGTGAGAGGGATGCGCTGCCCGTGCCTCGGCTCAGTGGCGGGCTTTGTCCAGCGCGCGCTCTGCAGTGATTGGGCGTAACTCTGGCTCGTGAAAGATGCCCCGCTGAGGATGTCGATCTGCGCGGCTCTGGGCCTGCAGGGCTTCCTGCAGCAGGAGCGGCGCGGCCTGCTGGCTGAGCTCGGCCGAGTATTGCCGATCGACCGGCATCTGGAGTGGGGTGACGTTGGTGATTCTCGAGCCCTGCAGCGTCACCCGCACTTGGACCGTGCCGTAGGGGTTGTCGACCGGATCGCCGTCGATCGTGCGGACCGCGCCGGCACGGGTCGACGGCGTAGTAGCGGTGGCGGTGCCCGAGCCGCCGGAAGGTGGGGTAGTGGTCGCGCCGCCCGGGGGTGGGGCCGCGGCCGTCACGCCGCTGCCGGTGCTCTGGTGCAGCGAGGATGATCTCGCCACACCGGGCGACGACTTGAACGACGCGAGCGCGCCGACACCGATGAGCGTGATGATGCCCGCTGGTACGGCTCGTCTCAATGGTCGGTCCACTCTTGTGCAGTCGCCCTCACACCCGAGCCCCAAGTCGTGCAGCCCCACTGTCTCGCGTTCGTGTGCGAGCATGCTGTGCCCAGGGTTACGGGCAAGTAAAGGGCGAATCGGCCCCGCCCGCAAACGCGTGGGCGAATACCGATCCCGCGGCTACTGACGTGGCGCGCTCGGGTGCCTGACCCTCTCGGTAGGGTCCTCGGAGCCGAGGCGTTCGCCCCAGACCAGGTCGGTGGGGAGCGCGATGAGGTCACCGCCGCCGCGCGGGATCCAGGGTGCGTGCGGTACCGGTTCGGCGCCGGTCGGGTTGGAGGTGCCGTGTGCGCCGCCCGTGACGGACACCGTCCAGCCGTGGCGGTGCTCGTCGTCGAACGCACTGACTTGGAGTGCTACCACTTCGCCGTCGATCCATCCGACGTCGTCCAGTCCGGTGGACAGGTGGATGACGACGTGATCGTTGCGCAGGAGGTAGTGGGCGGGGACGATCATCGGGAGTGCCCGGCGTGTGAGCGCGAGGCGCCCGACATTCGTCGTGGCCAGCAGCGCCAGGCACTCGGCTCGGTCGAGTTCGCGCACGGCAATATCACGCATATCGACATTGTCGGCGCTTGCGGAGCAGGCCCCCAGGGCCCAAGGTCACGAGTGGGTCAGGCCAAGCGCCCGTACGTTGAGGCGACGAGTGTCGGACACGATACGTCCAGGCCATCACCAGTCGAGCGGGGCCGCCGCTCGACCCGTGCGCACGATCTTACGGCTGGCCGGGTCCCCGCGGACGGCCAATCACCTCACATCCTTGTCTCGGGACGAATTGCTGTCGAGCTAAGAGAGCGCAACGCGCCTGGCCAGCTGTTCTCGGCGCGACCGTGACCAAGGGATACGCCGCATGCCACCCACGCCGAGCCTCTCGAAGCTGCTCCCGGCGTTCGGTAACGCCATGGTCGTCTATCACCGCGGAACCGCGGAGCATTCGGAACGCGTCGGGTCGATCGCCCGGGCCGTCGGCATCCAGTTGGGATTGCCCGATACCGAGATCGAAGTGCTCCACTGGACCGGGTTGCTGCACGACATCGGCAAACTCGCGGTCCCCGACGAGATCCTCAGCAAAGCGGGACCGCTGACCGACGAGGAATGGGCAATCGTACGACGTCACCCGGTCGTCGGTTCGACGTTGCTCCACACGATCTCACCCGGACTCGATCCGATCGCGGCCGCGGTTCATGCGCACCATGAGCGGTGGGACGGCAGCGGCTATCCGGACGCACTCGCCGGCTCCGACATCCCGTTGGCCGGACGCGTCGCCGCGGTCGCCGACGTGTACGACGCGTTGACTCACACCCGTTCGTACCGACCCAATGCCTTCCCGGTTCCCGCCGCAATCGAGCACCTCACCTCGAACGCGGGTCGCCTCTATGATCCGGACGTCGTTCACGCGTTCCTCGTGTCGGTGACGGACAGGATCGACGAGGCGAAATTCCGACACCGCTGACGCAGCGGCTGGTGAACGCAGCATCAGCAGGTTCCCGCCATCTGTTCGAGTGCGGTCCATTCGCCGGAAGTGGCGGTGAGGTGCCACTTGGCCTTGATGTGGTCCCAGTCGACGGCGTAACGGCACCATGAGGTACGCGCGGGCGGCCTCCATGCATCCGGCCCACTGTCGCCCTTGGATTCGTTCTCCGACGTCGCGATAGCGACGAGGTGATCCGTGTCGGCAAGATCGTTCGCGTACGCGACTCGTCGCGCGCGGGTCCACGACCATGCACCCGATCTCCAGGCGTTCGCGAGAGGCACCGTGTGGTCGATCTGGAAGTCGTGCGCGACCGTCGTTACGACACCGGACCACGGGTCGGTCCACTTCCCGGTCTTCACCGTGCAATGCCTTGCCGACGTGAACGTCACCGGCGCATTTGACGTCCGGATGAGCAACGTCGCGCGCGTGTCCTGGCAACCGTTGACATCGATCCAGCCTCCGAAGTCGTTCTCACGCGAGTAGCTGTCCGCGTGTGAGGATCCGGCGACCGTGAGGGGAAGGAGGAGCGTGCCGGGCGTCGTCGCGCTGGTCGTCGGCGCGATTGTCGGAGTGATCGACTTTGCAGACGTCGACGTGATGGAGCGTGCCGACGTCGGTGCGGTCGCTCGGTCGGAACCGGTCGGCGTCGGAACACTGGTCGACGCACGGATGCTCGCGATCGTCGTCGAGCGTGTGGATGGTGCCGAGCTCGTCGAGCTCGTCGAGCGAGTGGATGGTGCCGAGCCCCGGGAACTGTCGTGTCGCGCGATCGCGCCGATGAACGTCGCGATGACGAGCCCGACGGCAATGGCGAACCCGATCTGTGCCGCGCTCGGCCAACCGCCCGCGCGGCGATGTGACCCGCCCCGCTCGTCTACCGGGCGGCGCGGCACGTGTGCACGGTTGCGGGCGAGACACTGCTATTCACAGCCGACGCCATTATGGACGATGTCGAGGCTCTTGCTCTTTGGCGTCGCTGCAACGAGGGCGACGTCTGCGCACCTCACACGGGTTCGCCTCGGTGCCGGCGGCGCTCCCGGGACACTCGTGCCATTTTCCGAATTCAGCCCATTCATGATGGACGGCATGCCCGAATTCCTGCGATCAGCGCAGGCGAACGCGAGATGATCGCTCCCGGCTGGTGGTGCCGATGTCTCACCGAGGCACGCCCGTACCGTGACTCGACAGTCTCCAGAGCCACAGCCCCCCGATGGTTCCGCTCAGCAGCGATGCGGCGACGATGCCGACTTTCGCGTCGGTCAGGAGCACATTGGCAAACGAGAGGTCGGCCACGAAGAGCGACACCGTGAATCCCGTGCCGGCGACGAGGCCGACGCCCACCACGTGGCGAAGTGACAGGCCGTCAGGGAGGCGACCGACCCCGAGCCGGGCGGCCAGGACGCTCGCGATCACGATACCGAGGGGTTTCCCCACCGCGAGCCCGACGATGACGCCCCAGGTGATCCTGCTCGTCGTCGCATGATCGAGCGCCAAACGGTCGAGATGCACACCCGCGTTTGCCATCGCGAATATCGGTATGACGAGCAGGCTCGACCACGGGTGCAGCCGATGCTCGAGATCTTCGATCACCTCGCGGCCGCCGAAGGGTCTCGCCGGGGTGAGGAGCCCGAGCAGCACCCCGGCAATCGTCGCATGTACGCCCGACTGTTGTGTGCATACCCACAGGACGATCGCGGGCAGGACATAGAACAGCGGACTGCCGACGCGCGAGTCGCTGCATTGCCAGAATCGCGAGCACCACGCCGGCCGCTCCGATGAGCCATCCCGGTGCGATGCCTTCGGAGTAGAAGAACGCGATGACCAGAATCGCGCCGATGTCGTCGACGATCGCGAGCGTCAACAAGAAGAGCTTCAAGCCGTGCGGAACGCGCGACCCGACGAGCGACAGCACTACCACCGCAAATGCGATGTCGGTCGCCATGGGAATCGCCCATCCACGGCTCCCCGATCCTCCCGCGTTCACGGCGGCGTACAGCAGAGCGGGAACGAGCATCCCTCCGAATGCGGCAAGAACCGGAAGGCTCGCGCGACGCGGATCACGCAACTCGCCGTGCACCAGCTCACGCTTGATCTCCATGCCGACCACGAAGAAGAACACGGTCATCAGACCGCCATTGACCCAGTGGCGAAGATCTTGGGAGAGCGCGAAGTCCGCCCGCCCGACCGTCAGGTGATAGCCCCACAGGGACTCGTAGGACCCACCCGCCACGTTGGCCCACACAAATGCCGCGACAGTCGCGACCAGTAGGACGACTCCGCCCAACGCCTCTACGGAGACGAATTCGCTGCCGACCGGCGACAAGGCACGGCCCACGACGGGAATGCGAACGTGGCGAGTCATCGGAGAGCCCTCTATGGACGGCGAACGGTCAACGCCGACCAGGCTTCCCGGCACGCCACCGCGGAGCTTACCGGGCGCAACGGTCGATCCGGCAGCCCCGCTCGTGACTCGGGTGAACGGGCCTGCCGGATCGAAGATCAGTTGCCTACGGTGGTGGCGGTCTCCGCCGCGACGGTCAGGTCTGGTGCACCAGGATCGGCTGCTCCGCTGCTTTGGTCGCAGCGTGGACGAACCCGGCGATGGAGGCCAAGAACAGTACGAGCGCGAGCAAGAAGCAGACGTCGGCGGCCTGCTGGGCACGATCGCCGAAGATGCTGAACCCATAGCTGGTCAACAGCAGCCCTCGGAGTGTCTCGCCCTGGAACAAGGTCGTGGCCTTGCCTTCGGTTGCCTTCACTTCCTTGGAGAGTTGCTTCGCCGCGGCGCTGTTCTGGTCGGTCATGGCCGCCAGCTTCGCCGACAGGTTCCGGGCCTCGGTGCTGGTCTGCGAGTACGTCTTCCCAGCGTTGATCAGCTTGACGTGGACACCGATGTAGTGGTTGGCGTAGCACGCCGCCTGTTTGCCGGTCGTGAGCGGCTTCGCGGCATACGTCTTCAGGCAGGGGTCGCTCTCGTCGGCCTTCAAGAAGTTGGCAGGCGTGAAGGTGATCTTCTGTTCCGAGAGCTGGTCGCGCACATAGTTCTTGGCGAAGTTGGCCTGGTTCTGCAGAACAAGGCCAAGAACCACGATCAACAACGCGATCACGACGCCACCCACGGCGAAGATCAAGTCGAGTGTTCGACGCTTCATGTTCGTCTGTCTCCCATCCCGCGCCCGTGGTCGGACGCGCCGGTTGCTGAGGCATGTCTACGGCACCGATTGTGTCGATCGGAGAGGCAATCGTCGGCGAATGAAGGGACCAATGGCCTTCCGAGGCCGGTGACCACCGGCGGTACCGCCTCGCCGAGCGCGCGACCGAGGTTCGAGAGGGCGCGGCGCGTGCACGCTCGCCTGCCCTCCGCCCGCCCGGAGAGCGTAACGCCGTCGTTGCGACGACGTGACGGCGGCGACGCATGCTCGGAAACAGTCTCGGCCGCACCGCACCGGGAGGCCGAACGGAACGGGACCCGTCTCGGCAGATGCATCACCCCAGGAGGAACGTATGAGGTTCATAGGCCACAGCCAGCCGGCTGCCATAGGGGTCGCGATCCTCGCCCTCGTGACCGTGGGCGTCTCGGTAGCGCGGGCGCCCGAGGTGAGCTCATCGACGCTTGCGAGTCGCCTGTCGTCCGCGACGAGCGTCACCCAGACGAGCGGTGGCACCGGCTACTGGCTGGTCACCGCTGACGGTCGTGTCTACACCTACGGTACCGCTCGGTTCTACGGATCGGCCGCCGACGTACATCTGAACTCACCCATCACCGGAATCGTTGCGACCTCGGACGCGCGCGGGTATTGGCTGGTCGCCAAGGACGGCGGGGTGTTCAGTTTCGGTGACGCAGTCTTCGCCGGATCGCTCGGTAACAAGGCGTTGGGCTCGAGCGTGGTCGGAATCGCGTCCGGCAATGCGGGCGCGGCCTCCGGGCCGCAAGGCCCCGCGGGTGCGGCCGGCCCCCGCGGTCCGACTGGGGCCCGCGGTCCGACCGGGGCCCGAGGTGTTGCGGGTGTCGCGGGAAGCACCGGTGCCACCGGACCCACCGGACCGGAAGGCCCGACAGGACCGGTTGGTCCGGCGAACGTCCCGCACTACGCGTACATCCTCAACTTCGGCGCGCAAACGGTACCGATCGAGGGCGACGTGAGTTTCGACAGCAACGGCCCGCTCTTCGGATTCGTGCACACCGCCGACGCGTCGACCATGACGGTGACGGCTGCAGGCAGCTACATCGTCGACTTCACCACGTCGCCCACCGAAGTCAGCCAGTTCGCGGTCACGGTGAACGGAACCGCCGTCCCGAACGCGACCTACGGCTCGGGGGCCGGGACGCAACAGAACAATGGCCAGGCGATCCTGAGCCTCGCAGTAGGGGACGTTCTCACTCTGAGGAACCACACGTCCGCCGCAGCCGTCGGCCTTCCGAGTCCGATGGGCGGAACCCAGCCGAACGTGAACGCCTCGCTCCTCGTCGAACAGCTCGGCTGAGTGTGCGGCCCGGGTCGTCGCGGCTTCGCTACTCGGGAACCAACCCGTAGCGATCGACATACGGCGCGGAGTCGCGGCGGATGGCGGCGGGGTCGATGCCGAACTCTTCGGGCGCGTAGCTGTGCACGCCGTGCTTGCCCTTGGGGTTGTCGGCAATGAACGCCTGCATCCGGCTCGCGCCCCGTTCGGTCATCGGGAGCCCGAACGCGGCGTAGATATCGCTCACGACCGCGAACTGGTCGGCCACGAAGTCGGAGAAGTACATGTCGTAGAAGATCGCGCCCGGGTAGGAGCCCGTATCGCGCACCGCCATGACGTGCTCTACCACGCGATTGAGTCGCGCAGTCCAGTCCTTGGCGACTTCGAGCGGGTCGACGTCGTCGCTGCCCATCTCACGTACCAAGCTGGTCAGGCTCGCGTACGACGTCACCGACTTCACCGGATCGCGGTGTGTGAAGACGATCCGAGCGTCGGGATAGGTGCGCAGGAGATGCTCGAGGCCCCACATGTGCGCGCCGGTCTTGAGCACCCACCGGTCGCGGCGGTTGTGCCACTGCAGATGTTGTAGCTGCTGGTAGTGGAAGTCGTATACGTGGGACCAGTCGGCGTCGCCGTCGACCCAGTCCTCGTACGTCGGCACCCGGAACTGGTTGTGGAACAGCGGTGTGCACATCGCCTCGCCCATCATCGTCACGCACTCCTGCGAGAGCGTCGCGCCCATCGGATGCATCGCCTTGAATCGGCGATCCCGTTCGGTCTCGGTCTCCGGCGTCGGCATGAACGATGCGCACAGCGCGATGCGGGGGTCGGTGTCGAAGGTCGCTCGTTCGGGCGGCGGCGACGGGAACATCGTCTCCCACGTCAGGGGCGCCCGGCTGTCGGGATCCTGAGCGAGGATGTCGTGCAGGATCGTCGTGCCCGTCCGAGGAAATCCGATGATGAACACGGGGGCGACGATCTCCTCGTCCGCGATCGTCGGATTCTGCTTACGGTCGTTGACGTAGCCGAGCCGGTTGACGGTGTGCCCGAGCGCGCGTTCCCGGGCAATCAGACGGCCGACTCCGTTCAGGTGGGCTTCGCGCTCCAAGGAATCGAGGAACAACGCCAACGGCTCGACGAACGGCCCGTCTCCGAGGTCCTCGAGACCGCCCGTACGTTGCGTGGCCTCGGCGAGGATCGACTCGACCTCGAACCGTTCCGGCTCCGGGGTTTCGACAGGCACGCTGCACACTCCGTCGGGGCTACTCCGGCGTGACGCCGAGATACTCGGCTATGCGCCGGAGCATCGCCGGTTCGAGCAGTCGGCTGCGCAGCAGCATTTCCTGGGTGAGGAGGACCCCGAGCCTGCCGTCGGCACTCCGGAGCGACCCGCTGTAGACGCCGCGCGAGCCGGTCGCCTTCAGGGGCCACAGCTCGAGCAGCATCCACTCGTCGGCGCGGATCGGCTCGTGGAACCACAGGCTGTGGTCGATGCTGGGCCCGCCCGCAGGGAGGCCGGGCACCTCGACCTGCCCGAAACCGGAACCGAGATCCGAGACATAGGCAACCGCGCAGGCGTGCGCGAGCGCGTCGTCGGGAAGCGGCGACGATGCTCGAACCCACAAGGAGTCGGAGTGACGAACCTGACCATCGCCGACCCTCGTCGGCGTGACCTCCCGAACCTCGACAAGGAATGGCGAGGGTCGGGCCACGAATCTCGCCGGGTCGGGCGCTCCGCGCGTGGGGACGGCATCGAATGTCGCGCTGGCTTCGGCCGCATGAAAGGATGCGACCATCGAGAAGATCACCTCGCCGTCCTGCACTGCACGCACATGACGGGCGGAGAACGAACCACCGTCACGGTCGCGGTCGACATGCAGGATCACCGGGCGGTCGACCCGCCCGGGTCGAAGGAAGTAGCCGTGCATCGAGTGCGGCAGACGATCCGGTGAGACCGTCGCGCCCGCAGCACGCAAAGACTGTGCGGCCACCTGACCCCCGTAGAGCGACATGCGGGTGCCCGCGCCTTCCTCGTTCTCGCCGCGGAAGAGATCACGGTCGAGGACCTCGAGCTCGAGCAGCGCCGCGAGGCCGCTCGCCGCAGTTGCACCGCCTTCGGTCGATTGCACGCCCACCCCAGTCTCGTTTCGCGTCTTGGCCGGGACCATAATCCCAGTTGGCCGGCGGGGTGAAGGAGCGCACGACGTTGTTCGCGGTGTCATCGCGTCGGCGTCGTCGGCCGAGACGCGCCGCCGCACATCTACCCCGCGCGGTCGCGACAGGTCAGAAACCCCGTGTCGACCTCGGAGCCGCTTCTGCCGTCGCGTCGGTGTTCGCGTACGCCGCGACGCCAGGCACCACCTCGCCGGCACGCACCGTGCGATTCCGGCCGTTCGCCTTGGCCGTGAGCAGCGCGGTGTCGGCCACCGCGACGACGTCGTCGAACGTGTCCGCATCGGACGACGACGCGAGCCCGAAGCTGACCGTGAAGGGCGGAACCCGCCCGTTGGAAAGAGTGAGCGCCAGTTGCTCGCGCAATCGTTCGAGGATCTTCGTCGCGGTGTCGACAGGGCAGTCCGGGAACACGATGACGAACTCCTCGCCGCCATACCGGGCGGTGATGTCGTCGGGGCGAACGGAATCGCGGACAACTCTCGCGAAGAGCCGCAGGGCCTGATCACCGGCCTCGTGTCCGTGCGCGTCGTTCAGCATCTTGAAGTGATCGAGATCGCCGTACGCGACGGTATAGACGACGCCGCTCTCGGCAAGCTGACGCATCCGGTTGTCGAGGCTCCGCCGATTCCACAAGCCCGTGAGCGGGTCGGTCCGGGCTTGCGTCTCGGACTTCTCGAAGGCGCGCAGCATTGCGATCCGCTCACCGGCCCGACGTGTGGTGATCTCGAGGTAGCCGAGGTCGTTCTCGTCGGGCGGCTCGCGGTCCGGCCCCATAGCGTGCACGACACCCGAGCTTCGGCCCGTGATACTGACCGAGACACACGCCGCCGAGAGGTCACCCGACGGGCGATCGACGAGATGCGGGCACGCGTTCAGCGCGTTGCTCGTCGGGAACACCAGCGTGTGCCCGCGCTGGGTTGCGGGGCAGTCGGTCGGGGAGCTCACACCGCAACCGCTCGGCTGCTGCGGTTCGGTCTCGTCGGTCGTCTGGAAGGTACGACGGAAGTGCGCGCCGCTCGAGTCGGCTACGAGCATCTCTACTCGCAGATGCGGAACCGATTCCCGCAAGGCCCTGGTCATGATCGCGTACGACTCGGCCTCGGTCCTCGCCATGCCGAGCGCGTCCTGGAGCGTCGCTTCGTAGGTCTGTCGCTTGGCGAGGACTTGGCTCGCGTGCTCGCGGTGATGCAATCGCTGACCGATGATCGAGGCCGCCAAGAGGGACAGGAGTGCCGCAACAGCATCGGAGACCAGCACAGTCGTCCGACTGTTGTCGAGATATCGCACGGTCCGGCTCGCGGCGATGTCGCGCATCGCTTGAAGGTGGGCCGCGGCAGTAGCCGTGACCGTGCGCGCCTGGGTGAAGGTCGTGCGCTCGGCAGTCACCGTCGCGGCAATAACGGCGAGTGGCCGGCCGGCGACGAGCGGGCCCAACGCCGTGAGCGCCTTCGAGAAGGCGTCGCTCGACGAGGCGATCGCAGCAGCGTCGGCTCCCAGCCCCATCTCCCGCAAAGTGCCGGTCGCGATTCTCGATTGCGCGACGACGGCCTGTCCGAGCTGGGAGCCCCTGGCGATGTCGTTCGGGTCGAGGACGACGGCACTCGCGGAGAGCTTCGAGAGCTGAGGCTCCATGAACACCTGCCAGTCAGCGAGTGTCGCGCGCAGATCCAGGACCTCGCGCAGTGCGCTGTCGTCCCGTTCGACCTGCCGCGCCGAGCGCTGACCCGAGACCAGAGGCCATACGCACAGCAACGCGACGAGCACCGATCCGAGGAGTGCCGCGATCCCGTACTCCCAGACGTGGCGGCGAGTCGTAGGCCGGGGGCCGTCGGTCGCCGAAGGGTCGCCGCTCATCGAGGAACCGACCGGCGGCTCGGTTCGACCGAGATGATCATCACACCTCTCCTTCGGCCGATACCGACCGGGATTGGAGACTCCGGCGCGAATCGGGACCTTTGAGCCGGGCAAAATGTCCGACGTCACAATTTCCGCTCGCCTGCCGTGCTCGCGTCGATGCGCACTGATCGTCCGTAGGCTCCGTGCGCGAAGCTGGCGCGATGAGCTTCGGGACCACGCCCGTGCGCGCGGCCGCGGCCGGCTCCGGGGCAAGGGTCGAGCTACGCGAAGTCGACCTGGCGTCACTCGCTTCGGTACGGGCCTTCACCGATGCCGTCTCCGCCGATCACGATCGACTTGACGTCCTCATCGCCAACGCCGGTGTGATGGCGACGCCCGAGCTCCGCACCGCATCCAGGCATGATCCCCACCGAGCTCGGACGACAGCTGACCGAGGAAACGCTCGCGGCGCTTCCCTCGGCGCCCCCGGGCCAGGAGCCGAGCTTCAAGTCGATTCCTGCCGGGGCGGCTACCGGCGTGTGGGCCGCTTTCGTGGCCGATGCCGATGCGATCGGTGGGCGCTACTGCGAAGACTGTGGTGTTGGCACGCCGATCCAGGCGCCGGGGAGTCCCGGCGGCGTGTTCGCGTACGCACTCGACCCCGAGACGGCGAAGGACCTGTGGACGCGCTCCGAGGAGCTGGTAGGAGAAGCGTTCCCGACCTGATCGGGCGCCCGCGCGTCACTCCGAGATGATCGTCCGGTTCTTGCCCTGGCGTTTGGCCGTGTAGGTCGCGTTGTCCGCACGCCACATCAACGCGGAAACGTCGTCGGTCGGACGGGCGAGGGCGATGCCGATGCTCGCGCCGCACGCCAGCACCTTGTCGCCGTAGGGGATTCCCGGCGAGATCGCAGCCCGCAGCCGATCTGCTATCAGCCCGACGGTCTCGAGCGTGCCGGCGTTCTGGCAGGCGATGACGAACTCGTCGCCACCCCAGCGGGCGGCGAGATCGCTCGAGCGCGAGACGGTGGCGATGCGCCTAGCCGTCTCCCGCAGGACAGCGTCGCCCGCGTCGTGGCCGTGCTCGTCGTTGATCGTCTTGAAGTCGTCGAGGTCGAGGTAGATCACGGCAAGCTCGCCGGCATCGCAGCGCGTCGATCAGGCGCTCGAGGTGGTCGTCGAAGCTCGCGCGGTTTCGCAGCCCGGTCAGGTGATCGTGGGTGGCGCGGCGTTCGAGCTCGCGCTCGAGCCGTTTGCGCGCTGTGATGTCGGTCTGCAATGTCACGACGTACGGCGTGTCGCCGTCGTCACCGGTCGCGACGAGCTCGGCTCGGGACGAGACATACAGTTCCGTCCCCGAAACCGTGACGACGCGGAGCTCGGCCGCGGTCGGGTCGCCGTCGAGCTGGAGCATCATGCTCGCTTTCGCGAGCGCGCGGTCGTCGGGGTGGACGATCACCTCGGCCG
The DNA here is from genome assembly GCA_963784845.1 of uncultured Actinomycetes bacterium. Lineage (GTDB taxonomy): Bacteria > Actinomycetota > Acidimicrobiia > IMCC26256 > PALSA-610 > PALSA-610. The sequence continues at coordinate 1,756,096 of CAWASN010000007.1, forward strand.
GCTGACCGATCAAGACCTCGCGTGGCGCACCCAGGAGTTCGCATCCCATCGGGTTGATGTCGACGATCCGACCGTCGAGATCGAGGATCGACACGATCATCGGCGTGCGTTCGAACAGCACCTGAGAGCGCTGTTCGGCCGCGCGTAGCCGGGCTTCTACGATCTTGCGTTGCGAGATGTCGTTCGCGGTGATGAGCAGGCCGCCGACGCGCTCGCCATCCTCGAGTTTCCGGCCGACGCATTCGTAGGTGCTGAGGGTGCCGTTTGCGGTCCGGAGGTGCAATTCGAGCGGGGCGCTCGAGGAAGGTTCGCTCAGCGCTTGGGCGAGTGCGTTCGCAAAGCGTTCGAGGTCGCCGGGATGCAGCAAGGTTTCCGGGTCCGTGTGCAGGAGCGCCTCGTGACAGGTGCCGAACAATGCGGCGAACGTCTTGTTGGCAATGATGCCGTCGTCGCCCGATCCGACGAGCGTCTGGGGCACGGGTGACTGCTCGAACATCGTGTGGAATCGGGGGTCGAACGCTGCGCTCGACGGGGTTGCGCGCGCCGTGAACGCGACGCCGCGGACAGTCGGATCGGCGAGCAGGTTGGTGGGAACGACCTCCAGATTTCGCCAACCTCTGTCGGCGGTGCGGACACGAAGGTGAAGGGGCTCGGCCGGGGCTTCGCGGCCCGGAACCGCGGCGGTAACGGCATCGACCGCGTCCGCGATCTCGTCGGGGTGCATGAACTCGAACACCGAGATGCCGACCATGCCGGCGGGCTCGAAGCCCAGGATCGTCCGCGCCGCGTCGTTGACGAACCGCAGCGTTCCGTCCTCGTCGGTGATCCCGACGAGGTCCACGGTGGTCGCCAACAACGTCTGGGCGACGTCGCCGATCAGATGTAGGTCCGCAACCATCTTGTGCTCACCACCGAATTCCCGTGTTCTGGTGCTATCGGCGACCCGATGGGGCCACTCAACCCCGGGAGGGCATTTCTGTGGCTCGTGACGCGTCCGGACGCGGTGTCAGATATCGGCACGTGCCGCGCGACAGGAATCGGGCGCCGGGGCAGGTCGAATCGGGCGCCGGGGCAGGTCGAATCAGGCGCAGCGGCAGGCGACGGTCTGCTCGAGGACCTGCCAGCGGAACTGGACCGGCTTCGATGCCTCACCGCAGCCGGTGCAGCTGATTCGCCACCCGTTGCCGAAGCGTGCGATCTCGAGCGCGACCTGACCCGTCGAGAGACGCTGCGGAACGACCTTCGGCTTGGCGATTCGGGGAAATTCGACGAGCGCCGGATCCAGGTACGTCGGGGTCGTCGCATCGGAGCAACGTGCGCCCGCGTCGGGAAGACGGGCCTCGAGCGCAGCGATCACGGAGTCGTCGATCGGGCGCATCGAGGTCGTGCGGGCGAAGGTGAGCAGGGCATACGCCGTCTCGACCCCGAGTCCGTCGACCAGTCGTTCGACGGTCACGGCGTCCGCCGCGTGGCCCGGGATCGCGCCCGCCGCGCCTGCGGCGCGCTCGAGGCGCTCGAGGCGCTCGGGATCGGGAACGGTTTCGGGACCGGCCGCGGCCAAGAAGGCGGCCAGCTCCTCGAAATGTGCGCTGTCGAAGACGCCCGTCGCGTGGGAGATGCGCTCGATCTCGTCGAGGAACCCGTCGCGCTCGACGCGGTTCGCGGGGTCTTCCAGTGTGTCCTCGGCGAACATGATCACGAAGCGCGCGGCAACACCGGCGCGCTTGCGGCGCAGGATACGGCCCATACGTTGGATCATCTGGCGCCGCGTCCGGCTCGCGCTCATGACGACGCCGAGATTCGCGTCGGGGACATCGATCCCCTCGTCGAGCACCCTCGGCGCCGCGACGGCATCGAGCTTGCGGATCCTCAGATCGTCGAGGATCTCGCGCCGTTGGCGGCGTGCCGTCGATCCGGTGATGACATCGATCGACACGTGGGGGTCGAGCCGGTTGATCGCGTGGTTGGCAGCGCGCACGGTCTCGGTGAACACGAGCGCGCCGTCAGCGTCTTTGATCGCCGGTGCAAGGTTTCCGAGCAATTCGTACTTCCCGATCGTCTGCGCGACGATCTGGCGCCGTTTCGAGAACGCGTCCAGGTAGTCGCGCGCGGCGCGTCCGTCGGGACCGGCGTCGCGTTCGCCAAGGTGCGCGACCGCGGCGAGGAAATCACCAAAGGATTCGAGCGGCATGTCGGGCAGGGACCGCAGGTGCCGGCGTGCGCTGGACGAGTCGTTGTTCGACCTCGGCGTACTCGGCTCGCTCGTCGTCGGAGAGCGCGACCCCGACAAAGGCGACGCGCGGGCTCGCACACACCCCGTCGGCAATCGCCTGCTCGAATCCATAGCGGAAACAGATGCCACCGAAGTACGGCAGCAGGAGTTCCGTTACGGCATCGTCGCTGCGTTCGAGGGTGGCGGTGAGTCCGAGTCGCTCGTCGTACTGGGGGAGCAACGCGCGCCGCAGGACTCCGCCGCCCAGCCCGTGGCACTCGTCGACGATAACGAGTCCGCCCCGCTTACCCGGCGGAACGGGCCTGTGTGCCGCAGCCGAGTGCCGGGTCGCGACCAACACGTCGCAGTCGGCCGCGACGTCCTTCCCGCTGTCGCCCAACCTTCCGATGCGAGCCTGCGGAAGCATCGCGGTGAGCCGACCGTGCCACTGTTCCATCATCACCCGCGACGGAACCACGACAAGCACGAAACGACCCCGACGCAAAGCGTCGCCCGCAGCCGCGATCGCAACATCGGTCTTGCCCGAGCCGGTCACCGCTTCGACGACGCCGCGACGGCCGCAACGCAACCAACTCACGAGCGCGTCCAGCTGCCAGCGGTAGAGCTCGCGCTCGGCCGAGCCGGGATCGGCGAGTGCCATTCAGGAGAGAGATCGAGCCGTCATGGGACAACAACGGTACCGGCCGACGTCGCGGCCTCTGTCCTCGGTAGGCGAACTCGGCATCCGGGCTCAGGAGACAGTCGGTGTGACCTCGGCCGTGCAGAAGGCGCAACGCCGCGTGGCCGATGGGATGCTGCTCAGGCACTCGGGGCACTCGCGTGTCGTCGAGTCGACCTCGGGCTCGGTCTTGCGCCGCGCCATCAGCGCGTTCACCGGCTTCAGTACGAAGAAGAAGATGGCGGCGGCAATGCTCACGAACGAGATGAGCGCGTTCATGAAGTCGCCGTACGCGAATCTCGACCCGTTGATCGTGAAATCCAGCGTCGAGAAGTCGGCTTGGCCGGGTATCGCGAGCAGCGGCGTGATCAGGTCCTTCACGAGCGCGGTGACGACGGCACCGAATGCGGCACCGACGACGACGGCGACGGCGAGATCGACCACGTTGCCGCGAAGCAGGAACGCCTTGAAGTCTTTCAGCACGTTGCGTCTCCGATCGTGTTCGGGGGATTTCGCACACTATGACCGACATCGCGCACGGACAACGCACATCGACCCCGCACCGGGTCGGGCGAGGCGGGATCGGCAGAGTCGGGCGAACGGGGGAGTCGGCCGCGAACTGGCCTGGGAGTCGGGTGGAGGTAGCCGCGTCGCGCGGCGGTGTCGGTAGCTAGCATCGATTCATGCGTCGTCGCCGCGTGTCCTTGGTCCTGATCGCGCTCGTCTTCGTAGGAGCCGGCTGCGACGTCGCCCAGATCGTCCCGCCGGGCGTGGGCGCCATTCGTTACCGCGACCAGATCTTCACCTCGGTGGTGAAGACCGCCGACATCACCTACGGCTCCGCGACGAACCTCGAGAGTCAGACCGTCACGCTGAAGATGGACATGTACCAACCGCCCGCGACCCGACGCGTTCACGAGCCGGCCCGCCATCATCTGGGTGCACGGCGGCTCCTTCAGCGGCGGCGACAAGACGTCTCCCGAGCTCGTCGACGAGTCGAACACTTTCTCGGAGAAGGGATTCGTCAACTTCTCGATCAACTACCGACTCGAACCGTCGGGCTGTTCCGCCGGAGCGCCGACGGTCGCGTGCGTGCAAGCGATACAAGAGGCGACACAGGACGCGCAGACCGCGGTCACCTTCGTCCGGGCGCACGCTTCGGGATACGGCGTCGATCCGGGCCGCATCGCGATCGGGGGCTCGTCGGCGGGGGCCATCACCGCGTTACAGGTCGGCTACGACACTGCCGAACAGCCCGGGGCGGCGGTGCGGGCGGCGGTGTCGCTCTCGGGAGCCAATCTCTTGTCGCCGATCGGGCCCGGCGACGCGCCGGCCCTGCTCTTCCACGGCACGGCCGACCCGCTCGTCCCGTACCAGTGGGCGGTCAACACCTACAACGCCGCTACTGCCGCACACCTCACGGTGTCCCTCGAGACGTGGACCGGCGCCGGCCACGTCCCCTATGCCCAGTTCCGGACGCAGATCCTGACCCAGACGACCAACTTCCTCTGGTGGACGATGGATCTTGCCCACGCGGCCCAGCCGGTCAACACCTAGCGACCAACTCCACTGAAGGCCGAGACGACGAGGGGCACTGTCCGTCGCCGGCGCGCACTTCGCCGGCCCGGACGTGCGCGAAATCTGCTCCCTTTTCTTCGGACATTCGGGCGCAAACTTCGCGGAGCCGCGCGATCCGGTATTCACTCTGCGTGTTCAGCGGGTTACAGTGCTCGCTCGGGAGTCTGGGGAGTGGGGGATCATGTCGAGGTTGCGCGCTGCTGGGATCGCGTTGTGCGGCGCTGCCGTGGTGTTCGCGGCGCTGCCGATCGCGCCCGCCGCGGCGGCCGGATCGGGCCCGGTCTCGGATGAGTTCAACATCGACTCTCCGAGCCCGAACGCCTCGCTCTGGACGGTGGAGAACCCGGTCGGCGACGCGTCGGCGTCGGTGAGTGGGGGAGAGCTGCAGCTCACCGTCCCCAGCGGAAACCAGCACGACCTGTGGCCCGGTTCCGAGGGAGCGTTGCGGGTCGTCCAGCCTGTCGCGAACGGAAACTTCGAGGTCGAAGCGAAGTTCGACTCGATGGGCAGCGGTCAGTTCCAAGACCAGGGCATCGTCGTGGAGCAGAACCTCTCGACACTGTTGCGGTTCGACGTGTACTCGTCGGGTTCGGGAGTCACCGTGTTCGCGGCGTCCGTGTCGGGAGGAAGCGCGAGCACGAAGGTCTCCGAGATCGTCGACAACGCGCAACAGCCGTTCTGGCTGCGCGTGAAGCGAACGGGTTCCACGTGGCTCTTCAGCTACTCCAAGGATGCGACGACGTGGGTCGCCGCGGGAACGTTCAACGACGACATCAGCGTCAGCCAGGTGGGTGTCTACGTCGGCAACTCGGGAGCCGCGCCGGTCGGGTGGACGTCCAAGGTCGACTTCTTCCGCAGCATCGTCAGCGCACCGATCAGCGTCGCGAACGACACCTTCAACGCACAGACACTCGATACGAATCGATGGACGTTCGTCAACCCGAAGGGCGATGCGACTCAGTCCATGGACGGCACACACGCCGTCATCAGCGTTCCCGCCGGGAGTGACACCACCACGCACGATCCGAACGATCCCGGCAACGCTGCACCCCGCCTGATGCAATCCGTGCCGAACGGAGACTTCAGCTTCGACGCGAAGTTCGATTCCCAGGTCACCGAGCAGTTCCAGGAGCAGGGCATCATCGCGCAGCAGGATGCGACGCACTACGTACATGCCGAGGTGGTACAGAGATACCTCGAAACGTCGATCACGGTCTTCTACGTGTCGGATGGAGCCGTCACACCGATCGCCGACTTCGACATCTACAACAAACCGTCGATCACTCTGCGTCTCACCCACGCCGGAGACAACTGGGCGTTGGGATACTCCTACGACGGGAGTCGATGGACGGCGGCTACAGCGTTCATCCAGAACCTCTCGGTCTCAGAGGTCGGCGTCTTCGGCGGGAACCAGGGGAACGTCGCGCCTCCGTTCGCGGCGGAGGTCGACTCCTTCGTCAACACCCTGACATCCTCGGCGAAGCCCGTCATCAACGTGTGGTACGGATCCAACCAGACGTTCGGCACGCACGGGCAACCGCAGAACTGGGTGAATGTCATCGGCGATGTCTCCGACCCGGTCGGGATGGCGAGCCTGACGTACACAGTCAACGGTGGGATCTCGCACGGGCTCTCGCTCGGAGCGAATCAGGTACGCCTCGTCGCGCCGGGAGAATTCAACGCGGAGATCGATGCCGCCTCACTGCGATCCGGCGCGAATACCGTCATCCTGACGGCGATCGATAATGACGGCAATCAACAGACTTCGGCCGTGACGGTCAACAAGGTCGTCGGTACGACCTGGCCGCTGCCGTACACCGTCGACTGGTCCCGCGCCGGCGGCAATATCAACAGCGTCGCCCAGATCGCCGACGGACACTGGATCATCCAGGGCGACACGATCCGCAACACGGACTTCGGATACGACCGCCTGGTGACGATCGGTCAAGCCAGCACCTGGGCGCAGTACGAAGTGAGCGCGCAGATGACGATCAATTCCCTCGACCCGGGTGGATCCGTCGTCGGCATCATCGCGGGCTTCCAGGGAGCGACGTCCGACCTGAACGGGGTGCCCAACACCGACCAGCCGCGCAGCGGCCATCCCTTCCCTGCCGCATTCCTGTACGGCAACGACTCAGGTCAGGCGCCGGTAGCCAAGATCTACGCCAACACGAACGCTCATCCCGAGCAAGCGCTCGTCACGGATCCGAACGTGTTCCTCACGTGGGGAACCACCTACACGTTGAAAGCCCGTGTCACCGACAACGGGATCGGTGGCAGCCTGTTCCAGTTCAAGATCTGGGAAACCGGCACCCCGGAGCCCCAGGCATGGACGATGCAAGCCGACGGCGATCTGAGTCGCGGATCGATCGTCTTGGCCGCGCATCGCGCCGACGTGAGCTTCGGGACGGTCACGGTGCTCGGTATCGGGGCGCCTGAAGCACCGATCATCGGCAAGGTCGTGCCGGGTGCCGCGTCAGCCGCGGTCAGCTTCTCGCCTCCCGCGAACGGCGGCGGGCACGTCATCACCGGATACACCGTGACGTGCACTTCGTCGAACGGTGGCGCTACCGGTGTCGCGACCGGTAAGGCGAGCCCCGTGAGTGTGACCGGTCTGACCAACGGCCGCACCTACACCTGCACGGTGACCGCCGCGAACGGTTTGGGCACGAGTCCCTCGTCGAGCCCCTCGACGGCCTTCGTTCCCTCCGCCGCGGTCTCGCCGCCCCCGCCCCCGCCGCCGCCCCCGCCGCCCCCGCCGCCTCCTCCGGCTCCGGCAGGGGCGGGCTACTGGATGCTCGACACGATGGGGCATGTCAGCGGGTTCGGCAACGCCACGAACTTCGGGAGCTCGAGTCCGGGGACGATCGCAATCGCGGCTCGCCGCGACGGGAAGGGCTACTGGACGACCGACGCGCTGGGCAATGTCCGGGGCTTCGGCTCGGCGCACGCCGACACCGGCCGGCCGACGCTGCGCTCCGCAGAAGCGGTCGCGAGCATCTCGGCGACGCCGAGTGGCAACGGGTACTGGCTCTTCACGAACCGGGGCCACGCGCTGGCGCACGGTGACGCGCGCTTGTTCGGCGACATGAGCAACGTACGGCTGAACGGGCCCGTCGTGGCATCGGTCGCGACTCCAACCGGCCGCGGGTACTACATGGTCGGCTCGGACGGTGGCGTGTTCAGCTTCAGCGACGCGGCATTCCATGGCTCGACCGGAAACCTGCGCCTGAACCGTCCATTGTCGGCCTGTCGCCCACCCCCAACAACCGCGGCTACTGGTTGGTCGCCTCCGACGGCGGCGTCTTCGCATTCAATGCGCCATTCCGCGGTTCTCTCGGAGCGACGAGGCTCAACCAGCCGGTCAACGGCATCATCTCGTACGGCAACGGTTACTTGATGGTGGCGTCCGACGGCGGCGTGTTCGACTTCTCGAACAAGGCGTTCCTCGGAAGCCTCGCCACCCGTCCGGCCGGATCACCGGCCGTGGTGGGCATCGTCTCGACCTCGTCGTGACACCCGAAGGGTGCGCGGCGTTGTTCGCGTAACTCTCGCGGCGAGGGATCGGCGCCTGGATAGCCTCGAACGGTGCATGACCGAAACGCGCCGCGCCCTCGTTCGCTCTTCCGGCATCGTGATTTCATGCGGCTCTGGACGGCGGAATCTGTCTCGCAGCTCGGCAGCCAGGTCAGCCTGCTCGCGCTCCCGCTCGTCGCGATCTCGGTGTTGCACACGACGACGTTCCAAGTGGGCGCGCTCACGGCCGTGGAGTTCTCACCGTTCGTCATCTTCGGATTGCCCGCGGGAGCGATCGTCGACCGGCTCCCGCGCCGGCCGATCCTGATCTGGTGCGACATCGGCCGCGCCGTCGCGCTCGCCTCGGTGCCGGTCGCCTCCGCGTTGGGGGTGTTGAGCTACGGACAACTGGTCACGGTCGTGTTCGTGACGGGTTCGCTCACGGTCTTCTTCGACGTGTCCTACCAGTCGATCCTTCCGGCGCTCGTCGATCGCCACGAGCTGACCGATGGCAACGCCAAGCTCGAGATCAGCCGGTCCGGCGCGCAGACTGCCGGGCCGGGGCTCGGTGGTCTGCTCGTGCAATGGGTCGGAGCCGCGTCGGCGGTCACGGCCGACGCGGTGAGCTTCGTCGGGTCGGCGTTCCTGATACGCGGGATCGCCGCCGCGGAACCCGCGCTCGCGCCAACTGACGAGTCCAAATCGCGATTCCGCACGCTGGCGGGTGAGATCCGCGAGGGCCTGCGCTACGTGCTCGGGCATCGCGTGCTCCGGATGATCGCCGGAAGCACCGCGACTTCGAACTTCTTTGCATCGATGACCGCAGCCGTGTACCTGCTGTACGCGATCCGCGAGCGGCACTACAGCCCGGGACTCATCGGAGTGGTGTTCACGCTCGGCAACCTCGGCGTCCCTCGCGGGCGCGGTGGTCGCCACCACCGCAACTCGCGCGCTCCGACTCGGGCCGACGATCATGTCGGGGATGCTGTTGAGCCGCTCGCGATGCTCGTGATCGGCGTCGCACCCACCCGGCACGCGATCGTGTACTTCGTCGTGGCATGGCTCCTGTTCGGATTTGGCGGAACCATCTACAACATCGATCAGGTCAGCCTGCGCCAGGCGATCACTCCGCCGCGCCTGCTCGGACGCATGAACGCCTCGATGCGCTTCATGGTGTGGGGGACCATGCCCTTCGGTTCCTTGGCCGGCGCCGCACTCGGGACCACGCTCGGCTTGCGGCCGACGATGCTCGTTGCGGGGATAGGGGGTATGACGGCCGTGTTGTGGGTGCTCTCGAGGCCGGTGCTCGCCTTGAGGGCGATCCCGAGCCCGGAGCTCGCCCACAAACCCGAGACGCGTGGTTGACTACTGCCCGACCGAGGGAAAGAGGGTGCCGTGTTCCCGAACGTGTTCGAACCCAACGAGCTCTCGAGCGAGCAAGCGAATCGAATCCCGCACCCGCGCCGGTCGAGCACGGCCGACGTGCATGTCCACTTCGCCTCGGTACCGCTGTTCGCCGACTGCTCGAAGAAGGACCTCCGCCTTCTGGCAAGGACGGCGGTGATCGAAGCGCGGGCCGCCGGCGCCACTGTCGTGGCCGAAGGCCGGCCCGGCACGAGCGCGTTCGTTGTCCTGCAGGGAACGTGTGCCGCGTGCTGCGCAATGGTGAGCCGGTCGGCCAGATCGGCCCGGGAGGCGTGGTGGGTGAGCTGTCGCTCCTCACCGGCGCAACGCGCAACGCGACGGTGGTCGCCGAGACGCCGCTCGAGCTCGCGATTCTGACCCGCCGCGACTTCCTCGCGTTGCTCGAATCCTCTCCCTCGATCAGCGCCAAGGTGATGCAAAGCCTCGCGAACCGCCTGCAACGATTCGAAGCGTCGGTCTGAGCCTACCGGCCTTCCTGCTCCGCAGCTACGGTCGCCAGTTCGCGCTCGTCGCGGCGGCAACAGCCGCGAGCTGTGACTTCACACCGAGCTTCTGCAGGATCGCGCGAATGTGCGAGCGGACCGTCGCGATCGACACATAGGTCTCGCACGCGATCTCCTCCGCCGACAAACCCCGCACCAGGCGCTGGAGCACTTCCGATTCGCGAGCGGTGAGTCGTTCGAAGGGCTCGCGGCGCGTTTGCTGCTCGCGCCGGTGTTCTTGCAGGGCCCGGAGCAACTCAATGCGTTCGAACGGAGCCATTGGCGTGTCTCCGTCGATGATGCGACGCAGGTGGTCCACGAGCTCGTCGAACGACAACCGCTTCTCTACGACCGCGACCGCGCCCGCCTCGAGACAGGCTCCCCACGTTGCGCGATCCGTCTCTCCCGTGACCACCACGACGTCGATCCCGGCGGCGCGAATCCTCGAGATGAGCGGCATCGAGAGCCCGAGATCGCCGAGGTGCAGGTCGACCAGTGCGATTTTCGGACCGACTCTCAGCACGTCGGCCTCGATCTCGTCGAGCGAGGAGACCGCGACCACGTGTGCCTCGATGCCGTCCGCGCGCAGCGCGTACGCGGCCGAATGGGCCAGGAGCTCGTGATCGTCCACGAGCGCGACGCGGGTCGGCTCGATGTCGTTCGCCCGCGGGATCATCTCCCAGAGCGTCACCGCGCGCTCCTCGCGCCGGCTTGGACGAGGGGGTGGGTCCACACGCCCACGCTCGCGGCGTCGCGCCGCGCGCCGAAGAGAACGGTGACGGTCGGCACGGTCAGTACGAACGACGCGCCTCCCCGAGGGCGGTCTTCGACCCAGAGATCCCCACCCTGGGCGCGGGCGATCGTCCGGGCGATGTGCAGGCCGAGCCCGCGTCCCTCGCAATCGGGACGAGCGCGGCCGCGCTCGCCGCGTTCGAAGATGGCGTCGCGGAGCTCCACGCTGACGCCCGGGCCACGATCCTCGACGCGGATGACGGCGAACTTCTCGACCCGCTGGACCACCACGTCGACGGGCGAGTCGGGGGCATGGCGCTGCGCATTGCTCAACAGGCCGTGCACGACCTGAGCGACATCGTCCGACCGTCCGACGGCGTAGAGGTCGCCGGGAATGTTCCACGACACCACCTGAGCGGAGGCGACGGCGAGGGTCAGCATCGGCTCCACGACGTCGCGCAGCCGGAACGTTTCCAGCTCGGGCGGGGCCGGGCGTTCCTCGACAAGCGAGCGGAGCCTTCGGATCTCGGCGACGAGCGCGCGGGAGAGGACTTCCTGCGCGGGGTCGGCCGCGGGTGCGAAGGTGGTGACTCCGCCCTCGAGCGCCGTCACCGTCGAGCGCACCTCGTGGAGGGTGTCGGCGAAGCGTTCCTCGGCTTCGTCACGCTCCACGCGCAATCGGAACGCGACCTCTCGCTGGCGGGCGGCGGCCTCCTGCAACAGCAATGTCGCCGCGAAGGCGGCGATCCCCATCGCCATGAGGTGCAGCGCGGTCGCCGCCGCGGTGCGGAGGGGATCACTGAGGGCCAGGGGCGCGTACTCGAGGTTCGCCGCTGCGTACGCGGCGAGGACGACGACCAACCATTGGTCACGGGGGTGCACGCGGTGCGCGATGTACGCAAGCGCCCCGAACGCCACACCGATGCCGAGGGACAGCACGGCCGCGTCCAGCTCATGGGTCACGAGGAGCCGCGCGAGACCGAACCCGACGACGAGGAACGCGCAGGTGGTCGCGACGATCTTCGGGATCGACAGGGCAGTGTCGACCTCCCGTTCGCGCAGCCACACGACAACGAGCCCCAGGGTGACCACGCTGCACGCGATCCCCGAGGCCGCGTAGCCGCGGGTGATCTCCGTGCTCGCGAAGCCGGAAAGGCCGAGTACCAGCACGACGAGCCCGGACCACAGAGCCGACGCCGTACCCTCGAGGCGCCACCGGAGGACGCACGCGGCGGCCGTCACGGAGGCGAGAAGGCTCGCGCCGACATCGAGGCGGATCAGGGGGAGAGCGAACGCCGGGTGGGGCATGTCGAAGTCGCGCAACAGCGTGATCGCGATTCCGAGGAGGAGCGCGACTGCCGCGACCGCGAGGCACATCCGACCGACCGGCACGGCGGTGTCGACCGGGACATAGCGCCGGTCGGGGCCGCGGTACGCGGGCCTCGGGCCCCGCGCTCCCACCCTCGAATCGTGTGCCACGGCCTGAGGTTGACATGCATGGGGACGCGCGAGAAGCCACCAGCGCGGGTAAGTGACGAGTTCCACAGTCCCGCTCGCCCGCAGATGTGCCCTTGGCCGTGCTTCGGCCCGATCCTCCCGTTCCCTGCCGTTACTGAATGAGCCGTACCGGGTCTCCGGTCAGCTGTGCCGTCCAGGTCGTCGTGTCCGACACCGCCGCCGGGAAGGCGAAGTTCACTCGCAACCAGCAGCCCAGCGCGTCGTTGTAGGCGCACGAGTAGGAACTGGGGATCGGGATGCGCACCTGTATCCATTGGCCGTTGAAGTTGGCGCTGCTCACGTTGCTGATCTTGCAGCCGCTGTCGGTCGCACCGAACGCCCCCCACGGCGGTCCGGTCGAATTGCCCGGGGGAGCCGTATACGTGCAACCGGCGAACGATCCGCCCAGGTTCGACTCGCTGGGCGGCAGCACGGTGATCGCGCCGGCCTGTGCTGCGTCGCCGACGTCGAAGAAGCTCAGCACCAGCGTGCGACCCTGGGCACCCGGAAGCACCCGGGCGAGGTAGAACGTCGTGTTCGCCGCGGGGCTGTTGGCGTAGATCCCGATACGGCCGCTGCCGTAGATCCGTACCGAGTTGGTCTGCATGTTGCCGCCGAGCCCTGCCCGCAATGCCAGCCGGTTTGCTCCACCACCGTTGGGTGCCGGGCTGCCGTCTGCCTTGGTGCCCGTCTCGATCTGCAAGAAATACGTGCCGACCGTCGGATTGTCGACGGTACAGAGCGTGTACCACTGCCGGAAGTACTGCACGAACAGAGCGGGGGCACCGGCTTGTGGTGTCGTCTGCTTCAGCGCGGCCGCGAGATCCCCCATGAAGCCGGGGAATTCCGTGGTGCAGATCACGGGATTGTCGGTGGGATCGCCCGGCGTCAGGTCGGGGGCGCGCAATTTGTAGGTCGTCCACGGCAGCACGCCCTTGCCCTCGGAGTAGTACATGTCGCCGGTGCAGTACGGGCTCGTCGTCGCCGGGCTGTATCGCGTCGCCGGATCGGAGACCGCGAACTTCGGGTTGAAATTCGGTGGGAGCAACGACGCGCCGGCGAGGTTGCTGCCGCCGTCGTTGTTCCCGCAGTTGTCGCCGACGTGCGCGAACTCGGGATCGAATGCCTGCACGGTCAACGGCGAGCCCGACGACTGGACGTCGATGCCGTAGAAGTAGCCGTTGGGGTCGTAATCCGAGTTCGAGCCCGAGCAGTTGTCGGCGCCGTCGCAGATCTTCGCCTGGATGGCGTCGCCCTTGGTCTTGTCGGATGAGGGTCCGAACACGTTCGTCCAGAAGTCGGGATACGTCGTGCTCCCGTGAGCGACCGTCGCGACCGTCGGGTCATTGCCGAACTGGTTGATCGGGCTGCCCATGCTCACCGGGCGCGTGTACTCGCCCACGCCGACCTTGGTGACGTCGGTCGAGCTCACACCGAGGGCAGGGCCGAACGCATTCTGCACCTTCTCGGTGATGGAGACCTTCAGCTGATTCGGTTGCTGACCGGGCACCACGGTGACGGACACCCCGTTGACGCCGTCGGTGTATCCGTTCTTGGTCGCGATCTCGCGGGCCGTCGTGAACGCGATGCCGTTGAGGTTCTCGGGCATGAAGACTGCCCCGGCGAGCGCGGCTGCGTCGGCTGCCTTCTGCAGGCGAGCGCCTTCGCGCTTCCAGCTCCAAAAGTCGACCGACCAAGCGGTGAATCCGAGGATCACCGCCATGAGCAGCGCGGTCCAGATCAGCACGAACCCGCTGTCGTCGCGACGGACCCGACGCGGGAAGCCGGCTGTGAGGTTGGTCATGACGCGCAGACCGACGTCGGCACCGGCTCGAACCGGAACACGGAGTGGTCGGTTAGCGTGACGCTCGAGCCGAACAACACGGTGAAGAACTTGTGGTTGATCTTGACGTACACGCCGAGCTCGTCGAACGGCTCCGTGCACACCTGGTGGCTCGACGCAGGCCAGCCGCCGCCCTGCGGGTTGCCGGTGTCGAACGACTGGGTGTTGGCGTTCCAGAGGTACCTGATGCAGTTCGCGGCGCACGACGAGAAGTTGGAGCCGGAGCCCGGGTAGCCGTTGACGTTGGCTTTGTAGATCCACAGTTCCTGAGGTGAATCGCTCGGCAGGGTCGCCAGTGCCGCGTCGACCGCGTCGGCGATGCTCGTCGCGTAGCCGGTGTCGGTCGCGAGCGCCGATCCCACTCGACCGCCGGCTCGGGCCGCATCGGAGGCGATCGCCGAGTCGTGGTAGGCGTCCGAGTACTCGATGATGCCGAAGGTGATTGCGATCAGAAGGGGCAAGATGATCGCGAACTCCAGCACTACCGCACCCGTCTCTGCCCACACGCCCGACCCACGTCGCAAGAGAGTCGCCAGGATGCGGTGGACGCCCCGCCAAAGAGTGCGTCCCGGGCCGGACGAGATTTCTGCAGTCGTATCCATCCCGGGGATCGTCGCGTCGGCGAGGTCCCGCCTCATCGTCAAGATTGATGAATCGATGCGCTCGCTTCTCGAATGATCTACGTCCCGTCGCGTCACCGATCGGAATTCGTCACGAGGTCATCAATTTTGGCGATGGCACGACCGGGTTGGAGGAGCACTTTGGTCGAGTCCTGAAGGACGGGACACCCGAAGGGAGCTACACACCATGTTGGAAGTCGTCGAATACCTGAAGGTTCAGCTGTCGGCGCGTGTGTCGAACAGTGAGCGCGGCGCCGCCGCGGTCGAGTACGGAATGCTCGTGGCGCTCATCGCCGCGGTCATCGTCGGGATCATCGCCACGCTCGGCGGCAAGATCAACACCGCGTTCACCACCGTCTCGAACTCGCTCAAGTAGGCAACCCGGCCGCGTCACGCGGTCCGGGAGACGGATCGAGCCAGCCGGGTTGGGGCTGGCGCACGCCGGCCGATGCCGGACGGCCCCAACCCCGGGCTCGACCACGCTGCTGTGCAGCATTGATCGTCCCGCTCGCGCGGGCAAAGGAGCACACGATGACTTTTCAGCGCACGGGCGCCTTGGTGGTCGCCATCGCGCTCGCGATCCTCGGCACGCTGGGCCTCACCGCCTATGTGCACGGAGCCAAGGACCGGGCAACGGCAGGCGAGAAGCTCGTCGACGTGTACGTCGCGAGCGGCAAGATCACGGCCGGCACTCCAGTCGATCAACTCCATTCGAAGGTGAAGCTCGAGCAGGTGCCCGCGAAGGTGCGGGCCGCCGGAGCCGTCACCAACCTCACTGCCATCAAGGGCGAAGTCGCCGAGATCGACATCGCCGACGGTGAGCAGCTCCTCGCGAGCCGCTTCGTCAGCGCCGACGCCCAGGCTTCGCACGTTCAGAGCAGCACCGCAGTGCCGGCCGGCTTCTTCCAGAGCACCATCTCCCTCGATCCCGACCAGGCCCTCGGCGGTCAGGTCCGGGCGGGCAACCGAGTCGCGGTGGTGGCGATCGACACGAAGACGAACTCGGCGAGCGCAACCACGCAGGACGCCAAGGTGATCGCCCGCGACATCCTCGTGACCACCGTGCAGATCGACGGCACCAAGGGTCAGAGCACGGACGCGAACGGCGCTCCCGTCCTGAATGCACCGACCGGCAAGTTCCTCGTCACGCTCGCAGTGACCCAGGCGGACCTCGAGAACCTCGTGACTGCCGTCAACAACGGCACCGTGTGGCTGGCCGCGGATCCGGGGCAGAAATGAGTGATCTCCTCGTCGCCAGTCCGTCGGAGCAGTTCGGGGACAAGATCGCGGGGGCATTCGGCGATCACCTGAACGGGCACCGGCGGTACTGGCGGGACGGACTTCTCGACAGCCCGAAGGCGTCGATCGTCGCCGAGTTGACGCGCACGAATCCGGCGGTGGTGGCGATCGGTCCCGACGTCGCGCCGGACGCTGCGCTCGACCTCGCCCGGGCATTCGACGCCGAACGCCCTGACGTCGTTGTCGTGCTCATCGCGAAACCGTCGATCAAGCTCCTCGAGAACGCGCTGCGCTCCGGAGCCCGTGACGTGCTCGCTCCCGACTCCACCGAGGCTGATCTCCGGGTTGCCTTCGACAGCGCTTTGCATGCCGCCGACCGGCGGCGGGGCGTCCTCACGCCGGACCTCGACGCGCCGAGCCGCCACGTCATCTGCGTCGTATCGCCGAAAGGGGGCGCCGGGAAGACGACTGTTTCCACCAACCTTGCGTCGAGCCTCGCGATGAGAGCGCCCGGTGAAGTGGTGATCGTCGATCTCGACTTCCAGTTCGGTGACGTCGCCAGTGCTCTACGGATGACGCCGACCCACACGTTCGCCGACATCGCGCGCGGCCCCGGTGATGTCGACATCACGACGGTGAAGGTGTTCCTCACGCCGTCCGACGCAGGCTTGTTCGCGCTCTGCGCGCCCGAGATGCCAGTCGACGCCGACATCATCAAGCCGGTCCAGGTGCAGCACGTGTTGACCTTGCTCGCATCCGAGTTCCGCTACGTCGTGATCGACACCGGGTCGGGCATCGACGAACCGACGCTCGCCGCGCTCGAGCTCAGCTCCGACATCGTCGTGTTGACCTCGACCGACGTCCCGAGCGTCCGCGCCACTCGCAAGGAGGTCGACACCCTTGATCTGCTCGGCCTGACCAACCAGACCCGGCATTTCGTCGTGAACCGGTCGGACGCGCGCGTCGGGCTGCCCGTGGGCGAGATCGAGGCAACCGTCGGCATGCCGGCGATCGTCACCATTCCGAGCTCGCGCCTCGTGCCGATCTCGGTCAATCAGGGAACGCCCGTGGTCGTCAGCGACCGGCGGTCCGGAGTTGCCGATGCGATCACGCGGCTCACGAGTCGCTTCGTCCCCCAGGCAGACCCCGCCGCGGCGCGCACCGCACCCTGGCGCAAGAACAAGGAGGAGCGGCGATGAAGCTCAGCGACCACCTGAAGCTGGCCGGCGTCGACGAGGAGAACGCGCGTCGCGCCGGCACCGCGGCGTACGCGGGAACCGGGTTCGACGACGGAACCAGCACCGGTGACGACCCGCTGGCGGCGTTGAAGGCCCGAGCCCTGGACGCCCTCGCGGTGAACCTCGGCTCCCGCCTCTATGACGCGTCGTTGACGCCCGAGCAACTCGACAGTTACGTGGTGGAAGAGCTCGGCAAGGTGCTGGAGCACGAACCGGTGCCGCTCAGCCCGGTCGAGCGCGAGAAGCTCGTCGCACAACTCGGTGACGAAGTGCTCGGCTACGGCCCCATCGAACGGTTCCTTGCGGACCCGACCGTCACGGAGGTCATGGTCAACGCGGGGAACCCGATCTACATCGAGCGCGGCGGGCGCCTCCACAAGACCGATGCCCGCTTCGCGTCCGAGGCACGGCTCCGGCTCGTGATCGAGCGCATCGTGTCGGCGATCGGTCGCCGCATCGACGAGTCGTCGCCGATGGTCGACGCCCGGCTCGCCGACGGCTCCCGTGTCAACGCGATCATCCCGCCGCTCGCCATCGACGGGCCCGCCCTCACGATCCGCAAGTTCGCCAAGACCCGGCTCACACTCGAGGACCTCGTCACCTTCGGCACGTTGTCGCCCGACGCCGCCGAATTCCTCGGCGCCTGCATTCGCGGCCGGCTCAACGTCCTCATCAGCGGCGGTACCGGATCAGGTAAGACGACATTGCTCAACGTGTTGTCGGCAATGATCGGCGAAGACGAGCGCATCATCACCATCGAGGACGCGGCCGAGCTCCAGCTCGACCAGGACCACCTCATCCGGCTGGAGTCACGCCCGGCGAACCTCGAAGGTCGGGGCGAGGTCGCGATTCGCGATCTCGTGCGAAACGCGTTGCGCATGCGGCCCGACCGCATCATCGTCGGTGAGGTCCGCGGCGCCGAGGCGATCGACATGCTCCAGGCGATGAACACGGGTCACGACGGCTCGCTGTCGACCCTGCATGCCAACTCGCCCCGTGACGCCTTGTCCCGCCTCGAGACCATGGCCTTGATGGCGGGCTTCGAATTGCCGCTGCGAGCCATCCGCGACCAGACGGCGTCGGCGCTCGACCTGATCGTGCACCTCAGCCGGTTGCGCGACGGTACCCGTCGCGTCACGCAGATCTCCGAGGTCGTCGGGAGCGAGGGTGACGTCGTGAGCCTCTCCGATGTGTTCGCGTTCGACTACTCCGCCGGGGTCACCGCCGACGGCCGGCACATGGGCACGTTGATGCCGACCGGTCTGCGGCCGGCGTTCACCGAACGACTCGGCGACGTGGGCATCGAGCTCCCGGCCCGGCTGCTCGGCATCGACGCACCGGTGCTGTCGCGTCCGGGAGCCCGGCGATGACCGGCACCTGGACGTTGCCGGCCGGCGCGGGCGCGCTGTTCGGTGCACTGCTGCTGCTCGGGATGGAGCTCGCGCGACCGGCGCGTGCGTCGGCGCCGGCTCGCGGCCGAGCTAGGAATCCAGTCGACCGACACGACGCGGATGCGCGTCGCCGCGCTGGGAACCCAAGCGACAGCGCTCGCCGAGCGGGCGCTCAAGAGCTACGACCAAGAAGGTCGTCTCGGGTTCGCGCTCGAACGGGCAGGCATCAACCTCCGCCCGGCCGAGTTCGCCGCGATCGTGGGCGGGGCGGTCGTGGCTACGGTGCTCGTCGGCATCCTCCTCGTCGGGCCGATCGTCGCGCTGCTCGCCGGGGCAGCCGTGCTCGGAATCTTCTGCGCGATGATTTCGATGCGCGCGGAGAAGCGCCGGGACCGATTCGAGGAGCAGCTCGGCGACACCTTGCAGATGCTCTCCGGAGGGCTGCGGGCCGGGCACAGCCTGCCCCAGGCAATGGACGCGCTCGTGCAAGAAGCCGAATCACCGACGCGCGAGGAATTCCAGCGGGTTTTGTTCGAGACCCAGCTCGGACACGCGCTGCCGCAGGCGATGCGGAACCTCGCGGACCGCGTCGGAAGCGAGGACTTCGAGTGGGTCGCCGAGGCCGTCGAGATCCAGCGCGACATCGGCGGTGACCTCGCCGAGCTCCTCGACAACGTGACGACGACCATCCGGGACCGCCGCCGCGTGCATCGCACGATCAAGAGCCTGACGGCAGAAGGGCGCCTGTCGGCGATCATCCTGTTCGCCCTGCCGATCGTGATGTTCTGCTTCATGGCGTTCGCGAACCGCACGTACTTCAACACGCTCACCCATTCGCTGGCGGGCGATCTCATGCTGGTGGGTGCGGGAACGCTGATGGTCGTCGGCGGGCTGTGGCTCCGTCGCATCGTTCGATTGCTGTACTAGGAGAAACTCGATGCCGGTTCACGTGTACCTCTTCGCAGCGCTCGCGATCGCATCGGTGCCGCTCTTCGTCTGGTCGGTGCGGGGCGTCCGGATGGACCTGCCGACGCGGCGGCGCCGGATCGTGCGCGCCAACCTCGGTGTGGCGACGGCGCCGGTGCCCAACCTGCGCCAGGTCGTACTCTCACAGGGGACGGCCGACCGGATCCTGCAGCCGGTGATCGACTGGTTCTCCAAGACCGCCCGCCGGCTCACTCCGGCCCAGTTGCTGCAAGGACTCGAGGATCGCCGTCTCCTCGCCGGCGCCGACTCCGGTTGGACGATGGAGAGACTGCTCGCCGCGAAGTTGCTCTTGGGGGCGGTCGGCGCGCTCGTCGGATTGGCCGTCTTCGCATCGAGCGCGTCGATGTTGACCCTCCTGGCCGCGGTCCTGTTCACCTTCGGCACGTTCTTCGTTCCCGACCTCTTGCTCGGCGCAAGGGGCCGGGAACGGCAAAAGGAGATCGAGCGGGCGTTCCCCGGCGTGCTGGACCAACTCACGATCTGTGTCGAGGCCGGGCTGGGGCTGGACGCCGCACTCGACCGCGCGGCGCGAAGCGGCAAGGGACCGCTCGCCGAGGAGTTGGCGAGGGTCATGCAGGACGTGCAGCTCGGTGTCAGCCGCCAGGCGGCGCTCGAAGCCCTGGTGCGGCGTACCGACGTTTCCGACATTCGTCACTTCGTCGTGGCGCTCGGTCAGGCGAACCGCTACGGCGTACCGATCGTGACCGCGCTCCGGGTCCAGGCCACTGAAGCGCGGCGAGCAGCGACGGAGCCGGGCAGAGGAACACGCCCAGAAGATGGCGGTGAAGTTGCTGTTCCCGCTCGTGTTCTGCATCCTGCCGGCGCTCTTCGTCGTCCTGCTGGGACCGGCGGCGATCCGGATCGCTCACCTCGGACTCGGCGGGCACCACTAGCCGGGTCCCGGCCCGGTCGCTCAATCCGGCCCGGGCACATTCACTCCCATGCGGATGTGCGCAAGCAAGCTCGGGTCGAGCCAACGCAACACCGCCAGGAGGGCGGATACCGGGAGGGCGACGCATCCCGCGGTCGAAGTGCCGTTGGAGACGTGCAGGAAGATCGCGCCGCCGAGTCCCGGTGTGCGGTCAAGGTTGTACGCGATGACGGCGCCGTAGTCGTAGAAGGGCGCGTCGTACATCGGCTCGGGCCGGGCGCCGGCGGGGTCGACGCGCGTGTCGATCCATTCGTTGTAGTTCGCGCTGGAAGGATCGTCGTCCCAGACGATCGCGGTGCTGTACCCAACCGTGCGCCGTGCGGTCGTACGCCCGGAAGGTTGCGAAGCTCTGACCGTACGACGACGCGTCGACCACGATGAGTTGAACGCGTGACACGGCGGCGGGGGCCGGAGCCGGCCGCGTCGGAGAGGAATGCGCCCCGGCCTTCTCCGCCGACGGCGGCTGATCCGGCTTCGTCGTCGGCGCTCGGAGGTCAGGCGTTGACGACGACACGGACGATGACCAAGTAGAAGATCAGGCCGGCCGCGATCACGAGCACGTGGAAGACCTCGTGAAAGCCGAAGACCGCGGGCCACGGATCGGGGCGACGGGTCGAATAGACGACCGCGCCGAGCGAGTAGGCGACGCCTCCGGCGACGAGGAGCGAGAACGAAGCGACTCCGAGGTGGCGCCACAAGGTGGGAGCGAACGCAACCGCGGTCCAACCGATCGCGAGGTACAACGAGGCGACCAACCAGCGTGGCGCGTCGAGCCAGAAGACCTGCAGGCCGACGCCGATGACGGCCAATGTCCACACGATCCCGAGCAAGAGCCGGGCGCTGCCGTTGTCGAGTGACGCCACCGCCACCGGCGTGTACGTCGACGCGATGGCAACCATGATCATCGCGTGGTCGAGCTTGCGCAGGCGCACGCGCGTGAGGTCGTTCCAGTGACCACGATGGTAGGTGGCGCTCGTGCCGTACATCATTGTGAGGCCCAGCGTGTACACGACCACCGACCACCGGATCGCCGCGCTCGGCGCGAGCACGACCAGAAGTAGCCCGAGGGACGGGAACCCGAAAGCGGCGACCTCGTGCGAGACGCCCCGCAGGCGCGGCTTCGCGGTGACCGGGGACGTCCCGGACCGCGACGTGAGGTGCTGCCCGGGGTCCTCCATCGTGTGATGGTATGTGCGAGAACGCTTCCGACGAGACCCTTAGAAGAACGTGCTGATCACCGACGTCAGGACGACGGTCGAAAGCAGCGCTACGGCGGCACCGACGAGCGCTCCCGGCACCAGCGACGCGGGCCGCAGCCGCTGGGTCTCGCGTCGGACTCTCGGCGCAAGCGAGACGCGCAGCGTCTCCCACGCGAACGAGTTCGCCTCGAGTCGAACGTTGAACCGCAGTCGGCATTTCGAGCCGTCGCGCATGCGGAGGTCGAGGATCCGCTGCCGCCTGCCCGACTCGATGAAGCGCGCGTAGCGCACGTCGCCCGAGCAGATGAACCGGTTGCGGCGATCGGCGCCGAAGAGGTACTCGGGAGGCGAGTAGAAGAGGTTGTGGACACGCTTCTCCGCGCTCTGCGCGCGACGTGCTCTCCGAGCAGCGCTCCGACGAGCGCGCCCACGATCGACCCGAGAAGCGCTCCGACGAGCGCTCCGACGACGACCGGGTCGGGACCGGACGCCCGCGAGACCAAGAGGGCGTCTTGGTACACGACGATGTCGTAGACGCCGCCGCGGCCTCGCGCGCGCACCAGGACCCCGTAGGGGTGCCGATTTCGCTCCGGGGACGGCACTTCGGTCGGGGCGGCAGGCGCGCCGACGGTCGCGTCGACCGGCGCGGTCCGCGGGCTCGACAAATCGGTCACAGCTATGGGTCGGACGAGCCGGCACCGATCTTGAGGGCCGGCCTGGGCGGGAACACCGTCGCGGCGTGTCTCGGTGGCGGTGGATTCGACCTCGTCAGTCGACCTCGTCAGTCGACCGCGGCTGCGACCGCGTCGAGCCTCAGCGCGCCGTCGACGACCAAACGGAAGCGGCCCCGCCCGGTCTTCTCGATCCGGATCGGCGCTGCGCGTTCGTCGAGGCGGCGCTTCAACAGGATCAAGCGGCTGTCCAGGTTGTCCCGGAACTCGGGCAGCTCGAGCGACGGATCGAGCCGAACCTCCTTGTTCGTGAACTCGACTCTGCGCTCGCGCGCGTAGTGGCCCAGCAGCGACCAGAGGATCCGACCGGCAACACCTTTGATGAGATAGTCGCCCTCGAGGAATGTGCTCCCGTCGACGGCGAAGAACCGCACGTGGGTGGTCCGGCCCCGAGCATCCGGCTCGCTGGGGGGCACGGCCTGACGAGCTCCGCGCGGATCGTCGGCGGCGTCCCCGGCCCGTTCCGCCTCGATGGCGCTCGCGACCAAGGTCGCCACCACCGACAGGAGCGCTTGGTCACTCTCGTCGAATGCGACCTGGCGATGGCTCTCGACCACGAGGACGCCGATCAACTGCCCGAGCGACATCGTCGGCACTGCGATACGGCTCTCGGTGTCGGGGAGCCCGGGTACCGGTATCTCACGTCCCGGCGCGATCTCGCCGCGATCCTCGAACGACCGCCGCACGGTCGTTCCGTACTTGACCATCTGGCGAAGGTTGCCCACCCGGATCGGCGTGACCCTCTCGGCCGCCATCCCGATCAACCCCTCACCGACGACCACCTCCGAGCCCACTCCCTGTGCGGGATATCCGTGGCTGGCGATAGTGAAGAGGCGCTCGTTGGACTCGTCGAGCAACATGAGCAACGAATGCGGGTAGCCGAGGAGATCGGCCAGCCCGTCGACGGTCGTCCCGACGATCGAGTCGAGATCGGTGCAGCGGCTCAAGCGGGCTGCGAGCTCCGCGAGCGGTTCGGGACTCCGCACCCGCGCGCTCGGCGGGCTCGCGAGCCCTGCCGCGTCGGCGTAACCGTTCGTCTGCTCGATGTGCTGGACGCGGTAGATGTCCGCGGCGCGGAGCTTGAACACGTCCTGCATACCGCAGACGGCGGCGACGGCATCGACGTCTTCCCGGAGTCGTTCGAAGATCACACCTCGCCGCTCGGTGCGTTCGTAGACGACCGTGAGCCGGTACTCGTTGTAGGCCACGGGGTCGAGCACGAGCAGGCTCGCCCTCGGGTTCTCGACGAGATTGCGGGCGGTCTTCGAGAAGAACTGGTTCGAGAGCGCGATCCGTTCGTCATCGACGAGACGTATACGCGAGAGGTACGTCACGTTCGGAACTCCGTCGGCGGAAGCCGTCGCGATCACCGCGGGAACCGCGCCCTCGAAGCAGAGACGGATGTCTCGCAGAGAGGTGTCGCTCATGCGTCGCGCCCGCTGATGACCGCACCGGCGACGGGACCGGGCGTCTGATCGTACAACTCGTCGATGCGCACGACGCACGCGGCGAACTCGAGAGGCCTCATGCGTTCGAGAACCCGGCGCTCGGTGCCATCCGTCGCGACGATTTCACCGAAGAATGCATCACAGAACTGCTCCGCGCGATCGCGGTCGGCGGCGGTCGCCGGTTCGATCACCGTCAGCTTTCCTTTCAGCTGCATCGAACGCAGCGTCGGCACGTCGGCGGCGGTCACCGCCACGACCCTCGTCCCGGCCAGGTCCTCGAGCGCTCTGATCGCCGCCGCGTCGAGGAGGAGTCGGCATTCACCGCGCTCGCGCGACAACACCGTGAGCCCCCACCCGCGTGTCGCGGTGGGCTCGCCGTCGACACCGACCGTGCCGACGATCAGCGAGCAACCGCCCTCGAGAAATGCAGTCGCCTCGGGCGTCAACACCGTGTCGTGGCTCCTCGGATCTCCGATTAGTGAGTTCTTAGCGACGGGTTACGGCTCTTTCAGGCGCCGGCGTACCCGCGGCGGCGCACGATCCTAAGGACACAGCGAGGCGGTTCGGGGCACCGAGCGCCACAACAAGGAGTAGTCGATCATGACCGTGCAAGAACAGAGCACAGTGCAAGCACTCGAGCCCGTTATCTTCGACCTGTATCGCGACGTCCACAAGGGCATCCGGGCCGAGTTGTTCGCGGTAACCGGATCTGCGGGGACGCTCGACCCCTCGGACGCAGCGGCGCGCGGCGATTTCGCCGATCACGTGCACAGTGTCGTCGACCTACTCGTGGGACACGCCGCCCACGAGGACAGCCGGATCCAGCCTGCGATCGAGCAGCACCTCCCCGAGTTGGCCGAGCGCATCGCGGGCGAGCACGAACGGCTCGAGCGGCGGATCGAGACCGTCGCCGAGCTCGCGGCCGAAGCGGTCGAGGTTCGGGCCGGCGCCGGCCGCGCCGCGATGCACAACATCTACCTGGAGCTCGCGTCGTTCACGAGCTCGTACCTCGAGCACCAGGACCTGGAGGAGCGGATCGTGATGCCGGCCCTCGAGCGTGCGATCGGGGTCGATGCCGTGATCGGCATCCACGGGAGCATCATCTCGAGCCTCACACCCGAGGAGATGGCGGTCTCGATGTCGCTCATGCTGCCGGCGATGAACGTCGAAGACCGCGTCGAGTTGCTCGGTGGCATGCGCGCCGGTGCGCCTGCGGAAGCCTTCGCGGCGGTGTGGGGCCTGGCCGGATCGGTGCTCACCGCGGTCGACCGCTCCGCCACCGCGGCTCGTCTCGGGCTCGCGTAGTCGCGGCTCGTCACGCCGGGGCGCCGGGTGCGTCACGCGTGACGCACGGGCACGACCGAGTGAGGCCCTCGCCGCTTGGCGGGGGCGAGGGCCTTACCCGGTCAACTCTCGTGTGAAGGTCGTGCGGCTGTGCTCACGACCCACGACGATGATGGGGCGCGTCGTCACCGATGTCGAGCGCGGTCACGCGGTTGTGACAAGTCTCGCATCTCGGATGACGGAGACGGCCTGCGCGTGCGTGAACCGGTGCTCGCGCTGCAGCTCGAAGGCGATCGACGCCGCCGAGACGTGCATCGCGAGAAGGGCCGAGGCCGTCTCCAGAGCCCGGGTGTACTCCGCCAGCGGGCTCATCCGATACTTGCTCGTTCCCGTTGCCCCGTTCATGGCCTGATCTTGCACGGGTGCGGGCCCGACGTGAAGTGAGATGCTCGATTCGTGGCCGAAGTCACCGAAGTGGCGGACGCGGGTACGAGGATGCGGGCGTTAGGTTCTCCTCGTGACGATTCGGGTGGTGCAGTGGACTACCGGCAACGTCGGGCGCCGCGCCGCGCGAGCGATCCTGCGTCATCCCGATCTCGAGCTCGTCGGTTCTGGGGCCGGGATCAGCGGCACCTGGTTCGGGGCCGTATGCGCGGCGGCACCCGGCATCGTCGGCTATCGCGACCTCCCGCTCATCACGGCCCGGGAATTCGTCACCTCCTGATCTCGCATGGCTCCGGCCGGCCCGTAGGGCGGCACGCCTCGGCAACCGGGCAGAATCTCTCCGTGCGCCACGACCCCGAGGAGACGGGAATCGCCCACCTGGTGCTCGTCGTCCTCGTCGCCGCGCTCGGCGTGTTGGTCGCGTCGGCGGTGTTCGCTTCGACGGGCGACAACACTTCGTCGGGCACCGGGCCGCCGCGCATCGATGTGGCTGCAGTCGAGACGGCTCTGCGCGCTTCGGTCACCGACGTCGACGCCACTCTCGCCCAGGCGCGCGGTCGGGTCGCCGGTACCGGACTCGTGCTGTCCGAGTCGGGATCGATCCTGACGAACAACCACGTGATCGCAGGCACTGCCGACATCACGGTGCAAGTGGGCGGCACGGGTCGGCGCTATCCGGCACGGGTCGTGGGATACGACGTCACCGACGACATCGCCGTCCTGCAACTCGACAATGTCTCCGGACTCCGTCCCGCTCCGATAGGTGACCCGTCCCGCGCCCATGTCGGTGACAGTGTCGTCGCGATCGGCAACGCGGGCGGGCGCGGCGGGAATCCCGCGACCGCGGCGGGCAGGATCGCCGCGTTCGGTCAGCGCGTGTCGGCGGGTGACAACAACGGACTCGACCGCGAGACGCTGTCGAACATGATCCAAGTCACGGCCGCGGTCGAGCCGGGCGACTCGGGTGGGCCGGTGGTCGACAGGACTGGCCATGTCATCGGTCTCACCGCCGCCGCGACAACGGGCGGCGGTTTCCCCGCGAGCGCGATCGCCGGCTTCGCTATCCCGATCGATCGCGCGCTCGCGATCGCACGCCAGATCACGGCCGGCCGCTCGTCTGCGAAGGTGCACATCGGCCCGCGCGGGATCCTCGGGGTGCAGATCAAGACCGTGCGATCCAACCCGGCCGTCGCGTCGATCGACGGCGCAGTGGTGGGGCTCGTCGAAAACAGCAGCCCGGCCCGCGTGGCCGGCCTGCATCCCGACGATGTCATCGTGTCGGTCGACGGCGCCGGGATCTCGTCGCTCTCCGACCTCAACGCCGCGCTGGCACACTTCGGGCCCGGCGCGGTCATCCGACTCGGTTGGCGTGACGCCACCGGGAGCCTGCGAACCGCGCCGATCACGCTCGTTTTCGGGCCGCCGCTGTGACGGGGCGCGTACCAATTCCCCGTTGCCAACTCCAGCGAGTGCCCGGTTAGGCAACGTTGGCCCGGTTTGGATGCCGCCACCGGTTCGAGAAGCGATCCCCCGTAACTCTCCTCTCGTCGATCTGTGCGGATCTGCTCCCTGGCATTGGCGTCCCAGAGCAGCCAATCTGTGCGGATGGGCCGCTTTGAACAACCAACGACCGTGGTGCCCACCGCGGATGAACGCGAGTTGCTGCTTCGGTTCCTCCATCGTCAGCGTCAGGAAGTCGTCGCTACTGCCGAAGGCCTGACCGACGAGCAGGCCAAGTGGACGCCGAAGGGGCGACTGCTCTCGATCGTGGGCATCATCAACCATCTGACCCACTGCGAGTGGCGGTGGGTGGAAGGGCGCTACCTCGCACACGAGTTTCCCGCTCGCACGGACGAGTTCTCGGTTGACGAGCTCTCTCTGGCAGACGCCGTTGATCGCTACTGGGATCAGGCGCACCGAACCTCCGATGTCGTCCGCGAAGCACCCGCGCTCGAAGTGCCGTGCGTCGGACGCGAAGGAGCATGGCCGCCGGCGCACACTCTGTTAGGCCTGGATGTGCCGCTCGACCTTCGCTGGGTGTTGCTGCACCTCATCGAGGAGACCGCACATCATGCAGGTCACGCTGACGCCACGAGAGAGATGCTCGACGGCAAGATCATGCGTCCCTAGCAACGCTGTCCCGTCAGGGAGCCAGCCGCCCCGAACTGCCGACCTGCCGATCGGTGCCGTCACGAGGAATCGAGACCGAGTTCTCGTCGCGTGTCGGCGGTCGTGTTCGTGTGTGGGAACGGCCGGTCTGGTACGGCGAGACCGAGGGCTGCGCAGATCGGATCCCAACCGTCTTCGGGTCGCCATTCGATCAACCGGTTCGCCGGCGCGGTAGCGCGTACGTGCTTGTTGTATGCGATATAGGCATCCTTGGCTGCGGATTCGTTCTGCCAATCCCGCGCGAACGACATCATCATGCCGCGACCCATCCGAGTCCACCCGTCGTCGGGAGCGTGCGGCGCGAAGTACGTCGCCAACGCCGGAAAGATCGTGTTCGACGCACTCGTCCACCACACATCGGGATCTCTCACCGACAGGAGGATCGGCGCGTGAGGAAACGCGTCGCTGAGCTCGTACCAAAACGGTGCGGCGGGCCAGTCCACAGTTGCGCGGTATGGCGCGAAGAACGTCTGCCAGTTGGGACTCCGACCCGCGTACGCGTCGCCCCACACGTCAGGATCTTCGGGACGCTCCCTAACCTCCAACATGTGATAGCAGGGGCCGCCCAATAACTCTTCGAGTGCGAGTTTCAGTGAAGTTGTGCCCGTCCGCCCGAGACCCGCCCCGATGAGCTGCAGTGTCATCCGTAGCCTCCAACCGACGACCGACGACCGCCACGAGGCAGTGTTCGTACCCAGCGACCAACCGTCGCGTCGCAGACGTTGGTCGACGCGGCACGAGCTAATCGTGCGCGATGGCGACCGCCGACGCCCCGCTCGTGAGGCCGGCAGCCGAGCCGCTGAACGGGGGACCGAACGTGAACACGCCGCCGTCACCCGCCACGAGCCGGTAGCCCGACGCCTCACTCTCCATCCCCACGATGGGGGACACGAGGGTCGAGCGCGCCCGTCGAGCCGTGAAAGCGCGCGTCACCGAAGGAGAAGATCCCACCGTCGGACGCCACCAGCCAGTAACCGTTACCCGACGGTGTCGACGCCATGCCCACGATCGGGCGGTTCAGGTGGCGGCCGCCCATCGAGCCGTGGAAGCGCGCGTCACCGAAGGAGAAGATCCCACCGTCGGAGGCCACCAGCCAGTAGCCGTTGCCCGACGGTGTCGACGCCATGCCCACGATCGGGCGGTTCAGCCGGATCGCGCCGGTCGATCCGTGAAAGACGCGCGTCACCGAAGGAGAAGATCCCACCGTCGGAGGCCACCAGCCAGTAGCCGTTGCCCGACGGTGTCGACGCCATGCCCACGATCGGGCGGTTCAGCCGGATCGCGCCGGTCGATCCGTGAAAGCGCGCGCTGCCGAAGGAGAAGATCCCACCGTCGGACGCCACGAGCCAGTAACCGGGGGTCGAACGTCCCGCCATACCGACGACCCGTCGCGCGGCGGGACCCCGACCAACGACCCGCAACCGGGAGCGCCGCCGAACGCGAAGACGTTGCCGTCGGAACCGGCGACCCAATAGCCGGTGTGGCGGGTCTGCGCGAGCACACACGTTGGGGGCGTGCGGCGGGACCCCTGCCGGTCCGGCCAGGGCGCGTATCCCCGAGAGCGTCGGCACGAGCACCAGGCCGAGAGCGGCGGCAGGCGCCGCGAAGTGGGCAACGGCGCCGACCGAGATCGTCGCGCGGACCCCTCCGGTCGCGGGATCGAGCGCAGAGATCCTGGCCGACGATCGGTCGATGCTCCAGAGGCTCCCGCCCGCGAGGATCGGCGAACCGGCCGCGCCGACCGCTGGTCCCGTCCAACCCAACGACATCGTGCGGTGCGCGACGTCGATATTCACCTCCCGAATGTGGTTCTGACACGGGACGAACAATCGGGAGCCGTCGAACGCGTCGGCGCCGAAAGCCTCCGCGCCGTTGCACATGTGAAGCGATTCCAGCTGTGTCATCGTCGTCGTGTCGACGAGGAAGCCCGTGTGCTGTTTGCCGATCTGGAAGAGCATGTTGTTCGGAAGGATCGCGGGCGCCACCGACGAGATGTCATTGTCGCCGCCGGGGAAGGTCTTGAACGCGCCGATCCGCCGCATTGCCGGCGAACCGTCGAACTTCACGACGCTCTCTCCGAGGTTCCCGCGGTTGTCGGGGTCGGGATTACCGGTCGCGGCGTACACGTTGCCGTGCGAGTCGATGCTCGGACCGCCGGGGGCCCAGATCGCACCGAGACCGGAGGTCGGCGTCACGTTGAACGCGACCTTGCCTCGGCCGTGCTCGTCGAGCGACACGAGCCAGCCGTGGTACGGCCCGCAGTCGCCGGAGTATCCCCCATAGCCGATGTACACGCGACCGTTCCCGAGGGCGAGGCCGGCGCGCTGTTGGATGTTCAACGGGTTCTGGACCCCGCCCGGATCGGCGTTGACCGACAGCGCGAGCGCCCCGGTGAGGGTGTCGAGACCGAAGAGCTGGTGATGGATGCGCCGAAAGGAGTCCTGCACCGTCGCGACGACGAAGATCCGGCGAGCCCCGGTGTCGATGACGGGTGTCGACAAGATTCCGAGCGGATCGACGTTGCCGCAGCCGGACTGACCGGGCACGTTCGTCATCGGGGACCCGAGGTGACGGGACCACAAGATGCTGCCGTCATGGGCGTCGAGCGCGTAGACGGTGTCGTTCTGCGTCACCGTGAAGACGCGACCGTCGAAGACCAGCGGCTGGGCGTACACCGCCCCGTCGAGATGACGGCTCCACGCGGTGTACGCAGGCAGCAGCGCCGGTTCTGACGCGGCGCTTCCAGTTCGCTGCGCGTCGCCGTTGTACACAGGCCAGGTGGTCCCCGCGAACGCGGGAAGTGCTCCCGCCGTCAGTGCGAGCGCGAGAGCAACGAGCACGACCGAGGTCCGGCGACAACGCACGGCGACAGTCTCGCACCGGACGCGCTCGCGCCCCCCGCGGTCGAGTTCAGACCCACCGTGGCCGAGATAGACAGCTCCCGGAACCTCCGAACCAGGCATTGCCGAAGTCCGTCGGCGGGTCTGCTCTCTGACCTGGGGAAACGCCGCCCATCCCGGAAGTCGCAGCGGGAAAGTACTAACACTGTTGGCCATGTCCGAGCGGAGCGGATCCCTTTTTCGTCGTTGCGCGGCTGTCGTCGCCACTCTCGCGGTGGCCGCGGCACTCGCAGGATGCGACCCGGTGTCGCCGTTCGGCTCGGGATCGCCGGGCTCGACGTCGGCGCCCATCGAGCGCGCCGGCGTTGCGCTTCGTCGACGCGATCAACCACTTCCGGCACGAGCACGGACTCGGCCCGCTCACGGCGTATGACAACCTCGACGACAAGGCCGTGCTCTGGTCGGCGTACATGGCCGGAGGCAACTGCGGGAGGTCCGCCAACGGCATGCCGACGATCTGTCACTCCGACCTGAGGAGCGGCATCCAGATGCGGTGGTCGTTGCTCGAGGAGAACGTGGGCGTGGCATCTCCGAGCGGCGATATCAGCGGACTCCAGCGCGCGTTCGAGCGGTCGCCCGAGCACGCCGCGAACATGCTCGATCGCCGCGTCACCGCAGTCGGTGTCGGCGTGTCCTACCACGGCAACACGATGTACGTCGCCGAGGAGTTCTTGGCGGGCTGACCATCACGATGCCCCGGTGAGGAGCAGCGTGAGCGCCTCGGCTTCGACGTCGAGGCGACGGACGAGTCCGGGCACGATACGACGCTCGGCCGAGCCCCCGACCAGGGGGACCTTGACGAAGAGCTGCCCGCTGACGCGTCGTTGCGTACCGGATGCGGTGGGCGCGAGCTCGACGTCGGCCGAGCCGAACAGACGATCAGGTTCGGACTCGGCCGAAAACGAGAGCCGGCCGACACCGGTCGATTCGTCGAAGCGCAGCTCCTGGATCCAGGTGAGGCTCCGTCCGGCCAGGATCCGGCGGGCGATAGGGTCGAGATGACCGACGAACGTGTACCGGAGGCGCAACCGGCGTTGCGGGACCGCCTCGATGTGCTCGACGACCTCGGGCCGGCTCAGATCCGGGAGATCGAGCCCGGTGTGGAAGTCGGGATCGCACAAGATCTCGGCGACCGCCGCAGGAGTGCCGGGGAAGTCGTGCTCGGCCCGGAAGCGCATACGGTCAGTTTGGCGCCGGGCCGCGCCCGCCGCCACCGTGCCTGCACCCGGCCGCGCACGACCTCGCGCACCTACACGATCGCTCATACACACCGTCGTCCACACCGTCGTCCACAAGTTGCTCCCTCTTACGATCCACAGGCCCGCCGTCGTACGCTCACGTCATGAGCTTCGTGGTGCATTTCGAGGACGAATCGACGACCATCGTTGACGATGCCGACTCCTACGAACAAGAGGGTCCGCTCACGACCTTCTTCGATCGCAATGGAGGCGGCCGCCTTGCGTCATCGTTCGCGGTGCGCGTCGCATCGTTCCGCACGAGCAAGATCGTCGAGGTCAGGCGCGAAGTTCAGTCGATGAGGTCGTCGGCGTCGACCACGACGTCCCAACGCTGCCGCGCACTCACCACAGAGATAGACGACGATGTCGCCCGGCTCGAGGATGTCCTCGGGCCCGATCAGCTGCGCGAGATGCGCGGTGCCACCGCACTCCATGCAGTCGATGTGCTCCGCGACCGGCATCCGGCGACCGTATCAATCCCCGGTGATGCGAGCCGGTCGCGTCAGCGGGCCGTACGCGGACGGGCGACGCGTCGACAACAACGGGAACAGGTCGAGCCAATCGCGGGACTGATCGAGGTCGAGATCGACCACGAGCACAGCGGGCTCCGACCGGGGTGCCTGCAAGAGCAGGCGTCCGTAGGGATCGCTCACGAACGACGAGCCGTAGAAGGTGAGCGGTGCCTCGGTGCCGACCCGGTTGATCGCGATCATGAACGTGCCGTTCATGATGCCCTGAGCCCGGATCACCTGCTCCCACAGCGGCTCGGTGTCGAAGGCGGGATGATCGGGCTCGGAGCCGATGGCGGTGGGGTACACGAGCACCTCCGCGCCACCCAACGCGAAGGCGCGTGACGTCTCGGGGAACCACTGGTCCCAACACGTCGGAAACCCGAACCGCGCCTGCTCGACCAGACTGACCGGCCAGTCCGAATCACCCGGCCGGAACCACGTGTCCTCGTAGTAGCCGGCCGTGACGGGCAGATGGGTCTTGCGGCAGCGGCTCACGAGCGAGCCGTCGGGGGCGACGACGAACGCCGTGTTGTAGCCGAGGCCGCCGTCGGGCGCCTCCTCGTAACACGACGCGTGCACGAGTGCCCCGGTCTCGCCGCGCAAGCGGCGACGAGGTCGAAGGTCGGGCCGCCGGGCAGAGGCTCGGGTCGAGGGTGCGAGTGCTCCACGTCGCGGGGCGCGACGGCGAAGTATTTCGATCGCGTCAGCTCGGGAAGGCACACGAGTCGCGCCCCTCGGTCGGCGGCGAGGCGCACGCCGTCGGTGATAGCAGCGTCGTGTTCGGCCGGGTCCGGGTGCCACGCGAGCTGCACGAGCCCGACCCGCAACGGCGCGCGTGTCGGCGCGTGGACGTGTGCAGGCGACGCCAACAGGTCGAACGCCGTGCGGACGATCACGACTGATCCCGCCGGAGAACCTGCCGGGGAACCTGCTGGGTGATGCAGTGCACACCGCCACCGCCATACGCGAGTACGACGCCGGGTACCGGGATCACGGCCCGGCCCGGATATTGCGCGCCGACGAGGTGACAGGCGTCGGCATCGAACTCGTGGCCGCTGACCGGAACCGCGACGAAGCCGTTGCCCGCGTAGAGGTTGACGTAGGGCACGGCGTAAGTTCCACCGGCGTAGTCGGCGTACGGGAGCACGGGCACCTCGATCACGTCGATCCCGGCCTCGCGGAGCCGTCCGGCGTTGTCGGCCGCGAACTGGGCGTTGGGATTCGAGCGGTCGTCGCAACCCTGCACCAGGGCCGCTCCGCTCGGCGCGAAGGCGACGACGTTGTCGACGTGGCCGTCGGTCCCGTCGTCCTCGGCGATCGCATCGGAGAGCCAAATGATGCGATCGGCGCCGAGAAGCGAGCGCAGAGCGTCTTCGATGTCGGTCCTGGTCAGACCGGGGTTGCGATTGGGATTGAGTAGGCACCGCTCGGTCGTGACCAACGTCCCCCGACCATCGACCGCGATCGAGCCGCCTTCCAACACGAGCGGCGCCTCGTACACGGGAAGCCCGAGATGCAACGCCACGTCGGCCCCGACGCGGGAGTCGGCCCCGTGTGGCTGCTTCTCGCCCCACGCGTTGAACCGGAAGTGCACGGCGTAGCGGGCGCCGTTCGGTTCGGCGACGACGATCGGGCCGTCGTCGCGGAACCACGCGTCGTCGATGGGTCGGGCGACGATCTCGGCCACGTCGCCGACCCGGCCGCGCGGCATCCGCAACGTCGTCGGGACGGACGACGAGGGTCACCGTCTCGTACGCGGCGATCGCGCGCACGATCGCGGCGTACGCGACCCGAGCCGGTTCCAAATGGTCGGGAGTGAAGATGCACGAGGGAACGTCCGGCGGCCATGCGATCATCGTGCGTTCATGAGGCGCCGTCTCGGCGGGCATCGAACAGCCCGGCGGAAGTGGCACCGCCGCCGGGGATGACGGGACGGCCGGGGGCAGCGACACGACGGCAAGCTAGCGTGCGACCATGCCGCTCACCGCCGATCTCGAGCAGTTGGCCGCACGCGTCTCGAACTGGGGTCGCTGGGGTTCGGACGATCAACGGGGCACCCTGAATCTCATCGGTCCGGACGCCGTTCTCCGGGGCGTCGCCGCAGCCCGCACGGGCCGGACCTTCTCGCTCGCGGTGCCCTTCGACGAGACCGGGCCGCAGTGGGACAACGTGCACATGCCCGAGCGTACGAACCCCGAGCTGCGCACTCACACCGTCAACGTCGCCTTCACCGGCGACACCCGCGACTTCACCACGAGCGACGACTCCTTCCGGATGGGATCGCAGGCGGTCACTCACTGGGACGCGATCGCGCATGTGGGCTACGACGGGAAGCTCTACAACGGCACTCCCAACGACGTCGTGAGCGCCGAGCGCGGCGCGACCCGCCTCGGCATCGAGCACTTCGGTCCGGTCGTCACGCGCGGGGTGCTGGTCGACGTCGCGCGCGGCCACGGCATCGACTTCTTCGACGACGCCTACGCCATCACGGGCGACGATCTCGAGACAGCCGTGACGAAGGCCGGCATCACCGTCCTTGCCGGCGACGCGTTGCTCGTGCGCACCGGGCAGATGCACTTCCTGCGGGCCGGTGACAAGCAGCGGTACTCGATGCCGTCACCGGGCCTGTCGACCCAATCCATCGCGTGGCTCCGCGATCACGACGTCGCCGCGGTCGCGACCGACACGATGACCTTCGAGTGCTATCCGTGCGAGGACCCGAACGTGTTCATGCCCGTGCACATGATCCAGCTCCGCGACATGGGCCTGGCACAAGGACAGAACTGGCATCTCGACGACCTCGCCTCCGACTGCGCCGCCGACGGCAGCTACGACTTCTTGCTCGTCGCGCCGCCGCTTCCGCTGACCGGAGCGGTCGGTGCTCCAGTGGTCCCGGTCGCCGTCAAGTAGCAGGCGCGTCGAGCGGCGGGTTCGGCTGGACCTCGACGATCGGGATCCACATGTGCGCGGGCGCGGTGACGACGGCCACCACCGAGCGGGCGACGTCTTCGGGTTGCATGGTGTTGAAGTGCCGCTGGATGCCGAAGCGTTGCCAGCGCGGCATGAGCTCGTCGAAGACGCTGAGGTCCCATTCGTCCGCGAAACCCGTCATCGTCGGGCCGACCCGGACGACCGACGATCGCACCTCCACCCCCTCGGACTCGAGCGCCAGCGTCTGCGCGAACGCCTCGAGCCCCGCTTTCGTCGCCAGGTAGGTCGCGAGGTGTGGGCGCTTGTGCTGGGTGGCATCGGACGAGATGAAGACGATGTCGCCGGGCTGGGCGTCGGCACGCAGCCGGGCCACGACCCGCCTGGTCAACAGGATCGGCCCGAGCAGATTGGTGTCGACAATGCGGCGGTGATCCTCGTCGCTCATCTCGTGGATCGCCCCGGGCAGGGCCGTACCGGCGTTGTTGACGAGCACGTCGATCGCGCCGGCGTGCTCGTCGACGAACGCGCAGAATTCGTCGATCGAGGCCGACTCGGTGATGTCGAGCGAGTGGGCGATGGGAGTCCCGCCGGCGTCGGCGACGAGCTTGGCCGTCTCCTCGAGCCGGGCGACGCGTCGCGCTCCGAGCGCGACCGTCCAACCGAGCTCACCCAACGCGACCGCGACCGCGCGACCGATCCCGGCCGACGCGCCCGTGACCGCCGCGACCCGCGACGCGTTCTCAGGCGCCAAGGAACTCGCCACCGTTGACGTCGAGCGTCTGGCCGGTGACGACACGCGACCAGGGCGACACGAAGAACACGACACTGTTTGCGATGTCGTCTTGCGGCGGTATCAGTCGTAGCGGGATGCGACCCTCGATCTCGGCTCGGACCTCGTCACGTGACATGCCACGCGCCTCGGACTCCCAACCGATGAACGTCTCCACGTTCGGGCCGCCTATCCATCCCGGCGCGACGCAGTTGACGCGCACACCGGTCGGCCCGAGCTCCACGGCCATGGTCTTGGCCGCGGTCTGGATCGCCGCCTTCGACGACGAGTAACCACCTTCGAGCGCACGGATGTTGCGCATGCTCATCGAGATGATGAACACGACCGAAGCGTCGCCCGTCTCCGCGGCGGCCTTCTTCAGGTGCGGAATGCACGCCTGCGTGAGGCCGAGCGCACCCCAGACGTTGACTTCGAAGATCTTGCGCCACTTCGTGAGATCGACCGAGTCGAATGACTCGAAGGTGTCCATACGAAAGGCGTTGTTGACGAGCGCGTCGAGGCGCCCGAACGCGTCGACGGTGCCGTCGACGAGCGCGCGCACCTGGTCCGGATCGACGAGGTTCGTCGGGAGCGCCAGCGCCCGTCCCCCGGCACCCTCGATCTCTTGTTGCACCTGAGCCAAGTACTCGGCGTTGCGGGCCGCGAGCACCACCGTGGCGCCCTCCCGGGCGAGCGCCCGTGCATTCGCCTGGCCGAGGCCCGGCCCGACTCCCGAGACGATGACGACTTTGTCCTGCAGCAGCATGCACCCATCAGAGACGGCGGGGTGAGGGCGGCGCAACCCGGAAACGTCCCCGAGGTCACAGTTCTCGTGTTCCCGCTCAAGGATGGGCGCCGCCGATGCCGATGCCGTGATGGGCGGGCCGGAGCGGCCCATGCTGGTAACCGGAGTACAGGCGGTCGGCTCGAAGGGCGTGACCGCGGTTCAAGGCGCTGTCGTCGATACCGGCGAAGCGGCGCGTTCGGCGCTCGACGGCGACGGTGAGGCACGCCGCGCCGCCGGGGGAGCGATACGGGCCGGCTCACCGCAGCCCGTCGTGTTCCCCCGCAAAGGGATCCCGTTGGACCATCGGCCGGTCTCGATGCAGCGCGAGCGCGCCGCCTCCCGATACCGGTCCGACGGCGGCAACCATGACGAGGCGGCCTGACGGGACCGCCCGCCGGAGCCTAGAAGTTCGGCTTGGCGCAGCGAGCGCGCACGAGCGGCGCGAAGTGCTCGAGCGGCAAGGTGTCGTATTCGGGGTCGAAGGCCACCTGGTCCCACTCGTCGGCGAACCGCGCCGCGATGTCGAACCAGGGTTCACCGACGTACTGGGCGCGGGCGTCGGGATCACCGCCGAAGTGGTGGTAGTAGTGCCGCCCCTGGAAATCCTGGTGCACGCGGATCATGTTGTAGACGTCCGGGCTCACGTAGGGCTTGATGATCGCGGCGGCGATCTCGGGGTGGTTGGGCACGCTCACGGCCTTGCCGATGTCGTGCAGGAGCGACGCGAACACCACTTCCTCCTCGGCGCCCGCGCGCTCGGCGCGCGTGGCGGTCTGGAGGGAGTGCGTCAGCTGGTCGACGGCGAAACCGTCTGTGATCGCAGCGAGTGAACGAAGCAGCGTGAGGATGCTCTCGGCGACCCGGTCCTGATGCTCGTAGGTCTCGCGTCCGATGACCGCCCACTGCTCTGCGGTCGACTCGTCCATACGGGTGAAGGTCTGCGCCATGCTCGCCAGCGTAGATCGTGGGCGAACCCGGAGCACGCGAGCGGGCCCGCGCCGCGGCGTCGGAGATTCGACCCTCAGGGTTGGCCGAGGAGCAGCGCCGCGCCCTCGAGGAAGAACTCGCGGCCGGCGCCCTTCGCATCGCCGGCCGCGGTCAGCTCGGTGTACGACCGGGCGGCGCCGAAGGGATACATCGCGAAGGCGCCGGTCTTACGGGTGGCGGCGTAGGGAGCAATGTAGAGATAGGGCTCGGCGATCGTCTGGTCACCGGGCGAAGCGCCGTAGAACGCGCGCGTGCCCCCGTTCTCGTCGCCGATCTCGCACGCGAGATCGAAGTGCTCGGGCCACAGCTGCGCGTCGGTCGGATCGTGCGCGGCGTAGGTCTCGCGCAGCTCGGTCAACAGCGATTCACCCAGCGCGAGCCACGCCGCCAGCACTCGGGCACCGTCGACGTCGATACCGACGGCGACGTCGGGCGCACACGGCGTGGCGGGTGGGTACAAACCCTCCGGCAGCCCGAGCGAAACCCCGATGAACTGCACGGCGGCCCCGAGGGTCGTGATCCCCACCCGCGTGACGGTCCCCGGCCGTTCGTGGACCAGCTCGATCCCTTCGACGCGAACCCGCTCCCCGTCGCCGAACACCGGCGTCCCGAAGCCACCCGGCGTCGGCACCAGCCCGATATGCCCGTCGACGCGGTATCGCGCAGGGGCCAGGACGTGCTCGGCCAGCGCGTGCAGACCGTCGCGGCTCGCGACAAAAGACTCCGGCAGCGGTTCGAGCACGGTGCGACCTTACGACACGCCCCGCAGGATCTCCGCAAGCTCCAGCGGCTTGTCGCCTTGCACGCTGTGACCGGAGCCGTCGACCACGACGATGCTCGCCTTCGGGTTTCTCCGCGTCACTTCGGCGACGTCGGCGTCGTCGACAACGGGCGACGTACCGCCCCGCACGACGACGAAGGGCACCCCGACGCGGCCGACGGCGTCCCACAAGTCGTCGAGACCCGGCACGACCTGCCCATCGGGCCCCTCGCCGGTGCCACGCCGCGGAAGATCGTAACGCCAACGCCAGCGACCGTCGGCGGTCTCGATCGCGTTGTGGAGCACTCCTCTGCGCAGCGAGGACTCCGAGCGCGTGGGGTTGAACTGGATCGTGCGCGCCAGGATCTCGCCGAAGCTCTCGAAATACTCGGGGCCGTCGATGAACTGGGCGATCGCCGACGACTTCTCGCGATTCACGCCGGGCGTCACGTCGACGAGCACCAGCCCGCGCACGAGGTCCGGCGCGCGATCGGCCAGCGCGAGGACCGACAGCCCGCCGAGTGACATGCCGACCACGACCCGGGCGCCCGGTGCCAGCTCGCGCACAGCTTGCTCCAAAGCGATCGCGTTCTCGGCGGGCCAGTACGCGTGATCGTCGCGGTGCGCGGAGTGCCCGTGACCCGGCAGGTCGATGGCGACGAGCGGGCAACCGAGGGCGAGTGCGACGGTGTCCCACGTATGCGCATTCTGCGCCCCCCCGTGCACGAGCACGAACTCCGGTTCGCCGGTGCCCCATCGCAGCGCGCTGATCGTGCCGCCGCTCGTCGCGACCTGGACGCGGCGGACGTCCGGAGGCCCGGTCCAGGGAATGCCGAATTCCTCGGCGTTCTCGTGGAAGAGCGCGAACTCGTCGTACGACGGGGCTTTGGCCATGGCAACAGTCGACTCCAGCCGCCCCGGTCGGTGCAACCGGGAGGGTCGTTCCTACACTTGCGGGCGATGCGCGGGCCCTACCTGTCGGCTGCGACGCTGCGCCGCCTGACCCTCGTCAACGTGGTGTTGCTCGCGGCCCTGATCGTGAGTGGCGCGGTGGTGCGCCTCACGAACTCGGGACTCGGCTGCGCCGACTGGCCTGCGTGCAGCGCGACGAAGCTCGTCGACGTCTCCACCCATCACGCCGCCATCGAACAGCTCAACCGCATCTTCTCGGGCGCGATCGGCGTGCCGATCGGTCTCGCCCTGGTCGGGGCCTACCGCCTCCGCCCGAAGCGGGGCGACCTCGTGCGACTCGCGTGGGTACTGTTCGGACTGTTCTGGGCTGAAGCCATCCTCGGCGGCATCTCGGTGAAGGTGCGGCTGGCGTGGGTGAGCGTCACCGGTCATTTCCTCCTGGCGATCGCGTTGATCGGTTTCGCGCTCGTCATGCACCATCGTGCGCGTACCGTCGACGGTCCGCGCCGCCTCGCGGTCCCGGCCGACATCGTCAAGCTGGCCCGCGCCGTGTACGCGCTGACGATCTGGGTCGTCATCGCCGGAACGCTCGTCACCGCCGCCGGACCCCACGGCGGCGACGGCCAAGCCCGGCGGCTCGGCTTCCCACTCGGCGACGTCGCACGGGTGCACGGGATCTCGGTCGACATCCTGGTGACACTTACTCTGGTCCTCGTCGTCGCACTCGCGAGGTCGAACGCGCCCCGGCGGGTACTCAACGTCGCATCGCTGACGGTCGTCGTGATGGCGGCACAAGGCGTGTTGGGGTACGTCCAGTACTTCGATCGGATACCGGCCGTGCTCGTCGGCTTCCACGTCTTCGGCGCGGTGTGCGTCTTCACGTGCGTGCAGCAGCTGCTCCTCGAGATGCACGTCGCCGACACGAGCGCGGTCGTCGATTCCGATCCGCCAACGACGACTCCCAACGTCGCGGTCGCCGGCAGCCGGTCCGGCGTCTAAACGAGCTGACGTCTCGCGGTCGGTCGTCCCGCACGGAGCAGTCGGGCGTTGATGTCGCGGGCGTACTCGCGTGTGCTCGCCGTGCTCATGAGGTGCACCTGGTCGAGGCGCGGGACCAAGAACGCACGGGTCTCGGGGGCGAGGCTGTCCCACAACTCCATGCGGACCCGGTCGGGCAGGTGGCAGAGCACGACCACGACCTCGAGCGCGTCGCGCCGAGCGATGCGTTCGAGCAGCTCGACCACGCGGCCGCGGGGATGGTCACTCACGGGATGGAACGGGCAGTCGTTGTCGTCGTGTGCAACCGGGCGGGGGAACACGATGCCGCGGCGCACCGACGCGACCAGGGCCCGGACCGCTTCCACCCGGGCGCTGTCGCACGCGTCCTTGACGCGCGCGGTTGCCTCGCGCAGCTTCCGTCGTTCCGACACGGTCAGATGATCGTTCACCGCGTCGGCGAAGTGAACCGGCAGGAGGCTGTAGGCCAGCGCGGCCCGATCCTCACCCGAATCGGGAGTCTCCCGGTCCCGCCATCCCGACTCGCGAACGCCCCGAACCCGACTCACCCTTGTGGTCTCGGCGTGTGACGCCGGGCGGTGTACCCGATGTGACCTTGTTCGCATCGGGCCACGCGTTCGCCTGGTATGAGAGGCTCCTCGGTGCGCGTCCACCTCGTCGACGGAACCTACGAGCTCTTCCGCCAGTTCCTCGCGCCCCGTCCGGGCCACACCGATCCGGACGGGGATCGAGATCGGCGCGACCCGTGCAGTCGTGTCCTCCATGCTCACGATGCTCGAGGACGGCGCCACGCACCTCGGTGTCGCCACCGACCACGTCATCGAGTCGTTCCGCAACGATCTCTGGGAGACATACAAGGACGGCTCCGGAATCGATCCGGCCTTGCGTGCGCAGTTTCCGCTCCTCGAGGACGCGTTGGGCGCACTCGGGGTGACCGTGTGGCCGATGATCGAGTTCGAAGCCGACGACGCGCTCGGGGCGGCTGCCGTGGTCGCCGCCGGCGATCCACGCGTCGAGCAGGTGATCATCTGCACGCCCGACAAGGACATGGGCCAGTGCGTCGGCGGCAAGGTGTTCCAGCTCGATCGGCGCAAGGACCTGCTGCTCGACGCGGAAGGCGTGCGCGAGAAGTTCGGCGTGCTCCCCGAGTCGATTCCCGACTGGCTCGCGCTCGTCGGCGACACGGCCGACGGGTTTCCCGGCCTCCCCGGCTTCGGCGCCAAGACCGCGGCGGCGCTGCTCGCGCGGTTCGTTCACCTCGAGGCGATCCCCGACGACCCCCGCGAGTGGGGCGTGCCCGGCGTGCGCGGCGCCGAACGCCTCGCGGCGACACTCGCAACCGGACGGGCGGTTGCCGATCGCTTCAAGGTGCTCGCCACGCTGCGGACCGACGCGCCGGTCGGCGCGGTCGACGACTGGGAGTGGACAGGCCCCCGGCCCGACCTCGACGATTGGTGCGTCCGATTCGGATCGCCGAGAATCGCCGATCGTGCCGCCACGCTCGCGGCGAAGAGGGGAGTGTCGTAACCGATGAGTGACGCGGTGCTCGTCGGAGCAGGTTCGGCCCGGGATCGTTGTGATGACGCTCAACCGACCCGATCGACTGAATGCGATGAACTACGAGCTCGTGCACGGTCTCTACGACGCGTTCGACGAGCTCGAGAACGATCGTTCGTGCCGCGTGATCGTCTTGACCGGATCGGGCCGTGGATTCTGCGCCGGCCTCGATCTCACCGAAGGCGCGAGCCCGCCGACGACCGCGGGCATGGGCCGCGCCCAGGCGGGCATGACCGTGCAGAAGCTGATCGCCGGACTCGTGCCGCAAGATGCGCGCGGTGCCGCAGCCGATCATCGCGGCGGTGAACGGCGCTGCCTCCGGGCGGCGGGCTCGCGCTCTCGCTCGCGAGCGACGTCCGCATCGCCGCGCAGTCGGCTCGCTTCAACGTCGCGTTCATCCGGGTCGGCCTCTCGGGATGCGACATCGGCGTGTCGTGGATGCTGCCCCGACTGATCGGTGCGTCGCGGGCGTTCGAGCTGCTGCTTGACCGGTCGCCTCATCGACGCCGACGGAAGCCGATCGCATCGGTCTGGTCACGCGCGTCGTCGCCGACGGCACGTCGTCGACTCCGCGTTGGAAACCGCGGAGCTCATCGTCGGGCAACAGCCCGTTCGGGGTGCGCATGACGAAGGAAGTCATGTGGAGCCAGCTCGAGATCGGCAGCCTGCAGGCCGGCATCGATCTCGAGAACCGCACGCAGGTGCTGTCGAGCTTCACCGGCGACCTGACCGAGGCGATGGCGGCGTTCGCCGAGAAGCGGCCGGCGAAGTTCACCGACGGAGTAGGGAGACGGAGCTGATGCTCGAAGGACGGGTCGCGCTGGTCACCGGCGGCGGGCGCGGGATCGGCAAGGCGATCGCGATCGGGCTCGCCGAGATGGCGCCGACGTCGCGGTCAACTACCGCCGCGACGAGCAGTCCGCGCTCGAGACGGTCGCCGAGATCGAGAAGCTCGGGCGGCGGGCGAAGGCCGTACGCGGCGTCGGTCGACGATCACGCGCAGTGCGAAGCGATGGTCTCCGCGGCGCTCGGCGACTTCGGCCACGTCGACATCCTCGTGAACAACGCGGGGAATGCGTCGCGGGGTCAGACTGTCGCCGACAGCGATCCGGCCGAGCTGGAGCGCGTGATGCGTACGCACGCGTTCGGCGCGTGGTCGTGCGCCAAGTTGGTGCTGCCGTCGATGCGAGCACAGCCCGCGGGGTGACATCGTGATGATCTCCAGCGCGGCGACGCTGCACATGGGCGGCGAACTCTGCGCCCTACAACATGGCGAAGGCCGCGGTCGAAGCCCTGGCCGCGACGCTGGCCAAGGAGGAGCGCCGCAACGGCGATCCACGTCAACGTCGTCGCGCCCGGGCTCGTCGACACCGAGATGGGGCGCCGCCTGGTGAAGGGCGCGATGGGCGTCGACGACATCCACTCGATGGACGACCGCAGCGCGTTCGGCCACGTCTGTACACCGGAAGAGGTCGCCGACGTGGTGCGGTTCGTCGTGTCCGAGAAGGCGTCGTACGTCACCGGCCAACGCATCGGCGTCGACGGCGGCGCGTTCTGACCCGCGGCTCGTCGAACACGGCCTCCCGCCGTCGCTACGCATCGGAGGGTCGTGCTCGCGATCTGCTCGCGCTGGTATTCATCGTCGCCCCGCTCGTCGAGATCTACGTGGCAGTACAGGTCGAGCCACGCTCATCGGGGCGCTCGACACGATCGGGCTGCTGGTCTTGATCTCGATCGTGGGCGCGTGGCTCACGAAGTATGCAGGTTTCGGAGTGATCAATCGGATCCGCCGGCAACTCGACACCGGTCGCATGCCGACGAACGAGTTGATCGACGGCGCGCTCGTGCTCACCGGCGGCGTGTTCTGCGTCGTACCGGGATTCGTCACCGGTGCGCTCGGCCTGTTGCTTGCTGTTCCCGCCTACTCGCGTCCTGGCCCGGGGAACGGTGAAGCGCCGCTTCCGGAGTCGCGTCACGTACCTCGGCGGGCCGCTCGGGCCCCGGCACGTCGCCGGGCCCGACGACATCATCGACGTCTGAGATCCTCGACGTCCGCGGGGCCCGAGGCGTCTACGCCAGAGGCCGCAGCAGCTCGGGGACGACCGGACAGTCGATCCGTGCCGTCGCGTCGGCGGGGCGCTCGAGACCGCGCGGTCCGGCGATGCGGTCGAAGCGCTGGAGCGAGATCTCCTCGAACATTCGATTCGGGCGCCAGCGACGACACGACCATGTCGTACAGCCGGGCCGGCAGCACCCGGCCGACGCCGCCGACCAGCCACACTTCCCGGGC
The DNA here is from genome assembly GCA_963784845.1 of uncultured Actinomycetes bacterium. GTDB lineage: Bacteria > Actinomycetota > Acidimicrobiia > IMCC26256 > PALSA-610 > PALSA-610. The sequence continues at coordinate 1,800,401 of CAWASN010000007.1, forward strand.
GCCCGCGCCGATCGAGGTCGAGAACCTCGCCGGCGCCGGCCGGCACGAGCGCACGCTCCGGGACCGATCGCGGCACGCCGAGATCGAGCAGCCGCGCGGTGCGCTCGAGCACCGGGTCCCACGAGTCGACGACCCGCACCGCGTGATCGCTGCGCCGGCGGCGAAGCGCGGCGACGGGATCGTCGCCGTCGACCCGCACGGCGACGGCGTCGAGGTCGAATCGCTCGACGCAGCGCGTCGTCGATCGTGCGCGAGTAACCGACGACCGCGACCACCTCGTCCTCGTCGAGCAGCGGGAGCGTCGCACCGAGCCGGTCGCCGGTTCGATCGGCCTTCGAGCTCGCGCACCGCGAGTGCGCGGCCGCGCCGCCGCGTCGGCGCGCGGCGAGGATCCGCGAGCACACCCACCACGAGCGCGCCGTGCGCGCGATGGTGCGCGAGCACCCGCCGGCACGCCACGACGAGCGAGGCGGGCTCGTCCGCGAACCCGGCGAGCGCGTCGGCGGCCTCGGCCGCGAGCCGGTCGTCGTCGACGTTGCGGCGGGTGACCGAACGCAGGCGCTCCGCGGGTGTACCTCGCCCCACATGATGCGCGGATCCTACGGCGACGGGTACGTGGTCGTCGGCGCGGAGCGTCGACGGTGGCGGCGTCGAGCGCGTCCAAGCGCGGCGGCGCCCCGCACGAGCGCGTCGACGTCGCCGCCGAGCCGGAGCCGACCGCGCGCGCGAGCGCGATCTGCGCGTTCTCGCGACCGAGGGCGATGGCGACGGCTGTCTCGTAGTCGGTACGTCAGCCGCACGTCGGGCGGCGCCGGTGCATCGCGGCCCCGGCCGACGCGGCGCGCCGCCCGCCTCGACCCGCAGGCGGTACCGGACCTCGCCCCGCCCGGGGACCTCGCCGACGACCTGCTCGATCACGATCGGTGCGACCGCCGGAGACCGGCGTGCGCCGCCCGCAGCGGCGCGATCGAGCTCGCGCAGCCACTTCTCCGACAGGAACTCGGGCACCGCCGCAGCGTAGGCGGCACGCGTTCCGATCTCGCCGCCCGCCTCCGACTACCGTCCGGGGATGACCTCGACCGGGCCGAAGGAGGCGATCTTCCCTGCGGCGCTCGATCCCGTTCGCGACGCGGGTCGAACGCCGGATCGACGATCTGCTCGCGGCCGAGCTCGACGCGTTGGAGCGCGGTCGACGCGCATCTGGCCGAACCCATCGAGGCGCTGCGCAAGTTCGTGTCGACCGGGCGGCAAGCGGCTTCGGCCGGCGTTCTGCTACTGCGCGTTCGTGGGCGCCGACGGCGACGGTAGCGATCCCGCGCGTGGTCGATGCCGCGGCCGCGCTCGAGCTCGTGCACACGTTCGCGCTCGTGCACGACGACGTGATGGACGGCTCGGACATGCGGCGCGGCGACGACTCGGTGCACACGCGGTTCGCGCAGCGCCACACGACGCCGCGTTGGCGGGGTGAGCCCCGGCGGTTCGGCGAGGGCATGGCCATCCTCGTCGGCGACTTCGCGTTCACCTACGCCGATATGCTCATGCGCGACATGCCCGAGCCCGCCTACGTCGTGTTCGACGAGCTGCGCGTCGAGCTGTGCGTCGGCCAGTCGCTCGACCTCGGCGGAACGGCCACCGCGAGCACCGACGCCGGGCCTCGCGAACCGCATCGCCGTCTACAAGTCGGGCAAGTACACCGTCGAGCGGCCGCTGCACCTCGGCGCCGCGCTCGGCCGACGGGCTCGGCCGGCTCGCGCCCGCACTCTCGGCGATCGGACTGCCGCTCGGCCACGCGTTCCAACTCCGCGACGACGTGCTCGGCGCGTTCGGCGACGCCGAGGTCACCGGCAAACCCGTGGGCGACGACCTCCGCGAGGGCAAGCCGACGCCGCTGGTCGCGCTCGCGTCCGCCCGGGCCGGCGCGCGCGACCGCGATCTCCTCGGCCGGCTCGGCGACCCCGACGCTGACCGCCGACGACGTCGCGGCGCTGCAGGCCGTGTTCGTGCGCACCGGCGCCCTCGAGCAGGTCGAGGCGGACATCGACCGGCTGGTCGCCGAGGCCCGCGACGCGCTCGCGGCCGCACCACTGCCGGAGACCGCCGCGCGCTGGCTCGACGAGCTCGCCGGCCTACGTCGCCTGGCGGGACCGATAGCTACCCCTTCCGACCCCACTCCTAGACTCCGGTCGTCATGTCCGCAGCTGCCTCCGACCCGGCCATCTCCGTCGTCGGGCTCGCGAAGCGCTACGGCACGACTCGGGCGGTCGACGGTCTCTCCTTCGAGGTCGCTCGGGGCGAGGTGTTCGGGCTGCTCGGACCGAACGGCGCCGGGAAGACCACCACCGTCGAGACGCTCGAGGGCTACCGCAGCCCCGACCGCGGGCACCGTACGCGTGCTGGGTCTCGATCCGGTGCGCGACGCGACCGAGCTGCGGCCCCAGATCGGCGTGATGCTCCAAGAGGGCGGGCTCTACCCCGGCCTGAAGCCGCTCGAGCTGCTCCACCTGTTCGCGGCGTACTACGACGACGCCGAGTCGCCCGAAGCCCTCCTCGACCTCGTGGGCCTGCGCGACGCGGCCCGGACCGCGGTGCGTCGGCTCTCCGGCGGCCAGACAGCAGCGGTTCTCACTCGCGTGCGCGCTCGATCGGCAAGCCCGAGGTCATCTTCCTCGACGAGCCGACTGCCGGGATGGATCCGCACGCCCGCGCCACCACCTGGCAGCTCGTGCGCGACCTTCGCGACCGCGGCGTCACGATCCTGCTCACCACGCACGCGATGGACGAGGCCGAGCACCTGTGCGACCGCGTCGCCATCGTCACCGGCGGCAAGCTCGCCGCGCTGGGTTCGCCGGCGGAGCTCACCCGGCACGCCGCCGCCGAGGAGATCTGGTTCGCCGCCGACGCCCGGGCTCGACGTCGCCGCGATCGTCACGCGCGCTCGATCTGGACGAGACCGGTGTCGTCGAGGACCGCGCCGGCGAGTACGTCGTGCGGGCAGCCGGGACACCCGCGCGCATCGCGGATCTCGCCTGCTTCCTGCGCGACGCGAACGTCACTCTCGCGGCGCTGCAGGCGGGTCGGCGGTCGCTCGAAGAGGTCTTCTTGCAGGTCACCGCGGAAGAGGCTCGGCAACCGTGAAGCGCCGCGCACTCCTCGCCCAGGCTCGAGCCGAGACGGTGTTGCAGCTGCGCCGGGGCGAGAACCTGATCGTGACTCTCGCGATCCCGCTCGGCATCCTCGTGTTCTTCGCCAAGGTCGACGCGCATCTCCACCGACTTCGCCCATCCCGTCGACTTCCTCGTGCCCGGGGTGCTGTCGCTGGCGGTGATGGCGGCCGCGATGGTGTCGCTCGGCATCGCGACCGGGTTCGAGCGGCGATACGGCGTGCTGAAGCGCCTCGGGTCCACCCCGTTTTCCCGGGGCGGGCTCCTCGTCGCCAAGACCGCGACGGTGCTGGCGTTGGAGATCCTGCAGATCCTCCTCGTCGTGCTCGTCGGAGTCGCCATCGGTTGGCACGTTCCCGCCGGCATCATCGCCGCCGTCGGCTTGCTCCTGCTCGGCACGGTGGCGTTCGCCGGGATCGGCATGTTGATGGCCGGCACGCTGCGCGCCGAGGCAAACCTGGCCGCGGCCAACGGCCTCTTCCTCGTGCTGCTGTTCCTGGGCGGCATGGCCTACCCGCTCGCCAAGCTCCCCACCGCGATGCAGGACTTCGCCAAAGCGCTCCCGGCGGCGGCCCTCTCCGAGACGGTCCGCTCGGTGCTCGCGTCGCAGGCGTTCCCGGCGGGGGAGTTCGCGGTGCTCCTCGCGTGGGCGGTGGGCGCACCGTTGCTCGCCGCGCGCTACTTCCGCTGGGAGGAATAGCCTCAGGCGCGCGCAGCATCGCGTGCAGGGCCGATTCCAGGTCGCGGGTGCTCGTCGAGCCGAACACCCGGTTTCGCACGACACCGCGCGCATCGATGAAGACGGTGTCCGGCATCGCGTGCACGTCGTAGCGCGCGGCCACCGGGTTGTCGGAGGAGTCTTCGATCAGCGCCGGAAACGTCACGCCGAGGCGTCGACGAACGCGCGCGTGTCGGCCGGGAAGTCCTGATAGTTCACGCCCACCACCGCGACCTTGTCGGGGTTGTCGTGCTGGGCCCGCTCGAGCACCGGCATGTCCTCCTCGCAGGGATGACACCACGATGCGAAGAACGTCAGCACGACCACCCGTCCCGCGCAACGCCGACAAGGTGACCCGACGCCCGTCCGTCGCGGTGAGGGTGAAGTCGGGCGCGACGCTGCCGATCCTCGCTTGCGTCGGGCTGACGATTGCGTCGCCCGTGGCGGCATCGGCCGACGAGTGATGCCTGTGCAGGATCAGGGCGAGCACGCCGGCCGGGACGGCCAGCGAGACCACGATCAGCGCGACGATCGCGCCCCGCGAGAGCCGGCGGGAGCCGGGAGCCCTCAGTGGACGAGAGCGTCGACCGCAACGGCGACGAACACCAGCATCAGGTAGACGTTCGACCAGCCGAAGAACTGGATCGCCCGCTGCGGCGTAGGTTCGCGCACGAGGGCGAAAGCCCGCGTCACGAACAGCGCGCCGAGCACGAGCACCGATAAGGCGTACGGACGACCGACGTAGTCGGTGAGCGTCATCGCGAAGGTGAGAGCGACGGTGATCGTCGCGTAGGCGGCGATCCGCCGGGTCGTGAGCTCGATGCCGTGGACGACGGGGAGCATCGGGAACCCGCCGGCCGCGTAGTCGTCGCGGTACTTCATCGCGAGCGCCCAGAAATGCGCGGGCGTCCAGAAGAACACGATCGCGAACAGGAACCACGCCGGGTGCGCTGAGGCCGTCGCGTACGGCCGCCCAACCCACCAGCGCGGGAACCGCGCCCGCCGCGCCGCCGATCACGATGTTCTGGACGGTACGGGGTTTCAGCCACAGCGTGTAGACGAAAACGTAGAAGAGCGTCGCCGAGAGCGTGAGGGTCAGCGGCGAGCAGGTTGGCGACGCTCGCCAGCAGCACGAACGCGAGGACGTTCAACACGATGCCGAAGGTGAGGGCCCGGGCCGGGAACGATCTCGCCCTGGGGGAGCGGCCGGCTGTGCGTGCGCTTCATCAGCTGGTCGCGATCGCGCTCGATCCAACAGTTGATGGTGTTGGCACCTCCGGCCGCGAGCGCGCCGCCGACGACGACCGCCGCGATCAGCCCGAGACCGGGCATGCCCTGCTGGGCGAGAATCATCGGCGGGACCGCGGTGACGAGCAGCAGCTCGATGACCCGAGGCTTCGTGAGCCGGACGTACGCGCCGACCGTCGAGAACAGGGGGCGGGGCGGGGTCTCGAGCGGGAGCGTTGACTGCAGCATCAGCGATACGGAATCTACCGGGCCGGCACGCGCATCAGCCGACCACGATCTTGCCGACCATGCCCGCGGCGGCGTGACCGTCGTAGGAGCACTTGAAGTCGTAGGTGCCCGCCTTCAAGGTGACCGTGCCGGTCGCGTCGGGCTTGGACGTCGTCACGATGATCTCGAACTTCTCCGACGGGATCGTGAAGGTGTGCTCCTGAGAGCCTTTCTCGTGCAGATGTATCGTCAGCGGCCCCGGCGAGGCGTCGATCGTCCTGACGTCGAAGTTGAACGGATCCGATGCGTTGACGTCGATCTTTCCGCCGGTGGCGGTCTTGGTGGTGCCCGACGAGCTGCCACCGCCGCACGCGCCGACCACGGCGCCGAAGGTCAGCACGACGCTCAGCGACCCGGCACCGAGGAGGGAGCGCGGCGTTCGGGGAGGGGCCACGACGGGTCTCCTCGGAGCGCCATCCTCGTAAGACATCCCGGCAAACCTACCTGGGGAGCTCCGGAGTACCCGGCATCGAGGCTCCCCGCCCTGCCCGGCAACTCCGCCCCGAGACGCGTCGCACGCCGGACCCGTCCGCGTCGCACCGCCGCCGCTAGCCTGCGCGCAATGGCGGCCGGCAGCGACGAGAAGCACTCCATCCGGATGGTCGCCGACCGCCTCCTGGTCGTCGAGTCGAAAGAGGCGGGCGAGCGAAAGTCGCGGGCGGGGATCCTGATCCCCGCGACCGCCGACGTCTCCCGCCGATTGGTCTGGGCCGAGGTCGCCGCTGTCGGACCCACCGTGCGCACCGTCGAAGCCGGTGACACCGTGCTCTTCTCGCCCGACTCGGGCTTCGAGGTCGAGATCCAGGGCGAGGAGTACCTCATCTTGCGCGAGCGCGACGTGCACGCGGTGGCGTCGCCGCGCAGCGAGGGTGGGACGGGGCTCTACCTGTGATCGATCCCGCCACGGCGCTCCGCCTCGACGGCAAGTCGGTGCTGATCACGGGCGGGACCCGCGGCATCGGACGCGCCATCGCCGCAGCCAGCGTCGCAGCCGGCGCGGATGTGTGCGTGGTTGCCCGCAAGGCTGCCGAGTTGGCGGAGACCGAAGCCGCGCTCGAGCGCGCTCGGCGCTCGGGTCGTGACCGTCGCCGGTTCCGTCGGCGATCCCGGGGTCGCCGACGTCGCGGTGCGCACGATGATCGCGCGCCTCGGCCGCTGCGACGTGATCGTGAACAACGCGGCGATCAATCCCGTGTTCGGTCCCTTGATGGACGCCGACCTCGGTGGCGTCACGAAGGTGCTCGACGCCAACGTCAGCGGGCCGTTGCGTTTTGCCCGGGCGGGCTGGCACCAATACATGAAAGAGCACGGCGGAGTCGTGCTCAATGTGGTGTCGGTCGGCGGCTTGCGACCCGGGCCGTTCATCGGCGCCTACAACGTGTCGAAGGCTGCGCTCATCCACCTGACCCGCCAACTCGCTCAGGAGCTGGCGCCGGGCGTCCGCGTCAACGCGATCGCACCCGCGCTGGTCAAGACCGACATGGCCCGCGCGCTGTGGGAGCCGAACGAAGAGGCGATGGCACGCAGCCACGCGCTCGGTCGCCTCGGCGTTCCCGACGACATCGCCTCGGGTGCGCTGTTCCTCATCTCCGACGCGTCGTCGTGGATGACCGGTGAGGTCCTCGTCGTCGACGGCGGCGCCGCCGTCAGCCTGCGCTGAACCACCCGACACCCGACACCCGACACCACCCCCCCCACCCCCCACACAACAGTTGTGCGGCTTATCTGCGCCAGGCGCGGAGAACTCGCGCAACAGCTGGGCACGCCTCGACGGGATGTGCGAGAAATCCGCGCCGCAGCGCGGATTTCTCGCACATCTGTTGTGAGGGTGGGAGGGGTGGGGGAGGGGTCAGTCGTCCTCGTCGTCGCCGAGGGGGTCGACGTAACGGATGCCCGTGCGGTGGCGCTGGGCGAGTTCGGCGTAGGCCTCCGGGTTCGTCTCGACCCAGAGCTCGGCGCCGGTGCCCTTCACCGGCCGCTTCAGAGTCGCGGGAGCGCCGGTGAACAGCATGCCCGGCGGGATGTTGGTACCGGCCGCCACGACCGAGCCCGCGGCGACGAGCGCCCCGGCACCCACGGTTACGCCGTCGAGCACGACGCTGCCGTTGGCGACCAGACATTCCGCCTCCAGGATCGCACCGTGCACCACGCAGTTGTGTCCCACCGTTGCGCCCGGACCGATGTCGGTGGTGAGGCCGGGCGGACCGTGGATCACTGCGTTGTCCTGCACGTTCGCGCCTCGGCGCACGATCACGGGCGCGTAGTCGGCCCGGATCACAGCTCCGTACCAGACCGACGCACCCTCTTCGACGATCACGTCGCCGACGAGCGTCGCGGTCGGCGCGACGAACGCGCCGGGGTGCACCTGCGGCGTCAGGCCCTCGAACGAGAACAGCGGCATCCTCGTGCTCCTAGAGGAACGCGCGCGCGACCGACATCGCGGTCCGGGCAGCGGCACCTTCGATCACCAAGTTGGTATCGGCAACTCGGCGGCGCTGCACGAATACCCGGCAGTATTCGCCCGCTGTGCCCGCAATTCGGTCGATCGCGTCGTCGGGCCCGCTGGTCCACAGGGCTCCCGAGGGCAACGTCAGCTCGACCCGCAGGGGCACGTCGGGGGCCGTGCGGCCGGCCACGGAGTACGCGTACGGGAGCGCCCGGGTCGCGAGCCAGGCCACATGGGCCAAGCGGTCGGAGTCGAGCGCGTCGAGTCCGAGCGCCTCGCGGACGTCGAGTCCGTGCGCCCACGTCTCCATCAGGCGCGCCGTGACGAACGACGGCGTCCGCATCCCGATTCCCCACGGCACCCGGGCGTCGGCGGCGAGCGTCCCCAACATCGCCCGCTCGGCGGCGAGAGCTCGCTTCCCACCACGCGCCGACCCGCGCTCCCGAGAGCGCACGCCCCTTCAACACGCCGAGGTAGGTCACGTCGGCGCCCGACGCCGCGCGTTGCACGACGGCGTTGATCGCGTACGGGCCACCGAGCGCGGTGTCGATGGCCATGTCGTCGGTGTCGGCGAGATGCGCGATCGTGTCGCGAACGTCCCATCCCCACGCCGGGGTCGGCGCGAACCAGGCGTCTGCGTCGATGGCCGCGACCGCCTCCTGCAACTCCGTCTGTTCCGCTTCGAGGTCGCCGACCAACGCGGCGAGGTCCGTCACGGACGGCGCACGCGCGTCCGACCGAGTGACACCGGGACTGTGGCCGGGTGCGGCATCGGCGCCGATCCCGAGGTCAGCCGGATGTCCATGTACTTCGAGACTTCCTCGTACACCGCGTCGCCGAGCATCTTGCGCAACTCGGCCTCCATCGACTTGTACACGGGCTCGCCGCCGGTGAACGCGTCCTTCGACTCCGTGCACCACCACGCGAACTCCTCGCCGCCATCCCCCCAGCCGTCGCGGCCGAACTCGGTGAGCACCGTGGTGACGGACTCGTCCTCCTCGTCACGGTCGACGGCGCGCAGCGGCAACTGCCAGCAGACCGTGGGTTTGGTGTCGCTGAAATGTTTGCCCGTGTTCATCGCGTGCAGGTGCAGCGCGCAGCCCGGACCTGCCTCGAACCCCGGACGGTTGAGGAACACGCACGCGTCCTCGTGCAGCCGGGTGCGCCACTCGTCCTTCCCGGCGTTGGCCCAGACCCCCTTCTTCAGGCCGATGTCCCGAAACTGCCACTCGTCGTCCCCCAGACGCTTGGCGAGCTTCTCGACCTTGTCCTTGACCTTCTTCTCCGATTCGTACGCTCCGTAGGAGCAACAGCCCTGGATCATCTCGGGCGCGGGCTCGGTGAGCACACCCTGACACCCCTGCCCGAAGATGCAGTGCCACGATGACGCGAGGAACGTCACGTCGATCTGCCACTGGCGGCGTTCCTTGCCCGGAATCGGGATCGTGATCCATTCGCGTGTCGCACCGACCATGAAGCGCAACGGTAGTCGGTAGCATCCCGCGTATCGCGCACTCCGACCCCGCACACGAGCAGCTCATCGACGACCTGCGCGCCGCCGTCGGTTCGGACGGCGCGAGTGTCGAACCGTTGGAGCTCGCGCTGTACTCGCGCGACGCCGGCGTCGCGGTCGGACGGGCGCGGGCCGTCTGTTTCCCACGGTCGGGCGAGGCGGTCGCGGCCGCGGTACGCGTCGCGCGTCGTCACGGCCGGCCGTTCGTGGCCAGGGGAAGCGGCACCGGTCTCGCGGGAGGAGCCACGCCGCTCGACGACCCGGTCGTCATCGTCACCACGCAGATGAACCGCGTGCTCGATGTCGACGAGGCCGCGAGGGTCGCCTGGGTCGAGCCCGGCGTGCTGAACCTCGACCTCACACGGACGGTGAGTCCCTTGGGCCTGCACTACTCGCCCGACCCCTCCTCGCAACAGGCATGCACGATCGGAGGCAACGTCGGCACCAATGCCGGCGGGCCGCACTGCCTCGCCGACGGCGTCACGTCCGCGCACGTGCTGGCAGTCGACGTGGTGCTTGCCGACGGCACCCAGGCCCGGCTCGGCGGTCTCGCACCCGACACTCCGGGCTATGACCTGCGCGGCTGCTTCGTCGGGTCCGAGGGCACGATGGGTATCGCAACCCGCATCGCGGTACGTCTCATGCCGGACGCCCCGCGGGTGGCGACACTGCTCTGCGCGTTCGACTCCGTCGAAGCGGCGGCCGCGACGGTGAGCGACGTCATCGCGGCCGGCGTCCTGCCGGCCGCGCTCGAGATGATGGACGCGCCCATCACCCGCGCCGTCGAGGACTTCGTCGGCGCCGGCTACCCGCGCGACGCCCAGGCGGTGTTGTTGGCGGAGGTCGACGGTCTCGACTGCGGCGTCGAGACGCATGTCGAGGCGATCGCGGCCGTCGCCCGGGCCAACGGCGCCACGCTCGTGCGCGTCGCGGCCGACGACACCGAGCGAGCGTTGCTCTGGAAGGGCCGCAAGGCGGCGTTCGGCGCTATCGCCCGGATCGCCCCCGACTACTACCTACACGATGCTGTCGTGCCCCGGACCCAGCTCGTGAGTGTCTTGCGCCGCGTATACGAGATCGCCGAAGCGCACGAGATCCTCGTGATGAACGTCTTCCACGCCGGTGACGGGAACCTGCATCCACTGCTCGTCTTCGACGGTCGGGAGGCCGGCGTATGGGAGCGGGTGTACGCCGCAGGCAAGGAGATACTCAATGCATGCCTCGACGCCGGGGGAGTGCTGACCGGCGAGCACGGAGTCGGCATCGAAAAGCGCGACCTCATGAGTCGGATGTTCACCCGGGACGACCTCGACGCCCAGGCGCGACTTCCGCGACGCGTTCGACCCGGACGGCGCGGCGAACCCGGAGAAGGTGCTGCCGCGTGGCAGCCGGTGCGGCGAGATGCAACGCGTACCCGCGGGCGCCTGGATATGACCGACGAGGAACCGCGCGCGCCGGCGCGGGCGGTTGCCCCGGTAGGGGCGCGCACCCAGTGGGAGGTGGGAGGGCCGCCGCCGCTCGGAGCGCTCGAAGTGCGCGCGCCGGCCGGCGTGATCACCTACGAGCCGGCCGACATGACGATCACCGTCGGGGCGGGCACGAGCTTCGCGATCGTCGACGAAGTGCTCGCCGAACACGGGCAGGAGTGCCCACTCGACCCTCGCCGGCACAGCGCCACCGTCGGCGGGATCCTCGCGTGCGGGCTCTCGGGGATACGCCGGCTGCGCCACGGCCCGGTGCGCGACCATGTGCTCGAGGTGCGGTTCGAGACCGGCGACGGGCGCCTCGTGAAGGGCGGAGGACCAACGGTGAAGAACGTTACGGGCTACGACCTCCCGCGGCTCTTCGTTGGCTCCTTCGGCACGATCGGTGTGCTGCAACAGGCCACGCTCCGGTGCCGTCCTCGACCCCGGGCCGCCGCGTGGTTCTCCGGGGCCGACGCCTCCGGGAGGTATCGCCCGTCGGCGCGGCTCTGGAGTGGGGGCGACGAGGCCGTCCTACTCGAAGGCGTCCACGGCGACGTCGAGGAACAGGGCCGAGGACTGGCGCCGCTCGGCGTTGCCCCGGAGCTGCCGGACGGCGATCATCGAGGCCGCATCTCGGTCGCGCCGGGAAACCTCCGAGCGTGCGCGAGCGTGCTCGCGGCCGACGTCAGATGGTGTGCCGAGCTCGGTGTCGGCACGATCCACATCGCCGCCGACGATGCCGACGCGCTGATCGGTGCTCGTGCCGTGGCGCACGCGTACGACGGTTGGATGCTTCGGGAGGCGGGCGGTCCGCCCACCGACGACGGCTATGGGATCCCGCTGCCGAACCTGGCCCTCATGCGCCGCGTCAAGCACACGTTCGACCCCCACGGTCGGCTCAACCCCGGTCGGCTTCCACTCGGCGCAGAGGTGCGCGCGGTGACCGGATCGTTGCAGCTCGACCCGGACGGGTTGAACGCGTGCGTGTCGTGCGGCCTGTGTCTCCCACACTGTCCGACCTACCGGGTGACGGGCCGTGAGATCGCATCGCCACGCGGCCGCATCGCGGCCATGCGTGCGGTCGAGACGGGAGCGGCGCCCGTCGATGATGCGTTCCGCGACGCGATGGAGCAGTGCGTTTCGTGCCGCGGCTGCGAAGCGGCCTGCCCCTCGGGCGTGAGGTTCGGCCTCTTGATGGAGACGACCCGGGCCGCCCTGGCGCCGGCCCGGTCGCGGAAGCGCCGCGTCGCCGAATGGCTCGGCTATACCGTCGTCGTGCCGCGGCATTGGCTGCTCCTCGCGTGCACGTGGGTTGCCTGGACCGCGAACGGCTCCACCTGATACCCGACCGTCTCGGCCTTCCACGACTGTCGGCCCGATCACTCGCACGCGCCCTCGCGGTACCCGTCGGCGGTACGCCTGATGCGTGGCTCTTCACCGGTTGCGTCATGGACGCGTGGCTTCGCGACACGCATCGCGCCGCGGCGCGTGTCATGCGGGCGACCGGAGCGACGATCGCGCGCCCCCGGCGGGGGCCGCGTGCTGCGGCGCGTTGCACCGGCACGCGGGGCGTGAGTCCGAAGCGCGGGCGCTGGCGCGGCGCGTGATCGCCTCGATGCCGGGCACCGCTCCGGTGGTCGTCGACAGCGCCGGGTGCGGAGCGGCGATGAAGGAATACGGCGAGCTGCTCGACACGCCACACGCCCGCGAGTTCAGCTCACGGGTCCGCGACTTCTCCGAGTGGCTCGCGGTCCGGCCGGCACCGAAGGTGCGCAATACGGGTGGCCTCGTCGTTGTGCAGGACCCGTGCCATCTGCGCCACGTGCAGAAGACACATCCGGCGGTTCGCACGGTGCTGGCGCCCGCGTACGCACTCGCCGAGACGGCCGACGAAGGACTGTGCTGCGGCGCGGGTGGCGCGTACTCGGTCACACAACGACACCTGTCGCAGGCAATTCTCGAGCGCAAGGTCGCGGCGTTGCGGGCCGCGGCCGGCATGGCCGACCCCGTCGTGGCGTCGGCCAATCCGGGGTGCATGGTGCAGCTCCGGGGCGCAGGGATCGACGCCCGCCATCCCGCCGAACTGATCGCGGAGGCACTCGATGCATGAACGTTTCGAACAGATCTCCGAACGCCTCGCCGCGATCGAGGAGGAGCTGCGCGACCTCGCCTACGAACGACTCCGCGTGGCCGCCCGGTCTGGCGACGACGAAGCCGGTGTCGCCGCCGCGGCCGAGGAGAAGCGCCTCCTCCAGGCCCGGCGGGCGATCGCGAAGGCCATCCGCGCGCTCGAGCCGTCGAGCTACGCGGCCGACGACTGATCAGTCCGACAGGTTGAGCCGGTCGATCAGCGCTCGCAGCCTCGAATAGGAACGGCGATCGAAGCGGAATCGCAGGCGGGCCAGTTCGGGCACATCGTCGTCGGCGATCTCCGCTTTGCTCGTCGACGTCGGCGCGATGGTTCCGCTCGCCACGATGTCGGCGAAGTCGTTGTTGAGCGCGGCTGAGGTCGGACGAGTCGGGTAGGCGCTGCAACCGCAGCACGAGATCGCCGTCGACGAAACGCAGCGAGTGATAGTTGCGGTAGAAGCCGGTGATCTCCGCCAGCGCGACCGCGGGATCGTCGGTGATCTTCACGAGCTTGACGTCTTCGGGGGAGATGTACCTGCGGGCGTACAGCTCCCGCTCGACGAACTCGAACCAGCTCTGCCAGAACGTGCCACCGGGGACGTCGAGCAAGACGATCGGCGCGGGCGGAGCTTTTCCCGTCTGCACCAGCGTCAACAGCTCGAAGCCCTCGTCGAGTGTCCCGAACCCGCCGGGAAGCAGGACGAAGGCATGAGCCTCTTTGACGAAGGTCACCTTGCGGGTGAAGAAGTAGCGGAAGTTGACGAGCTTCGGATCGTCGGCGAGGAACTGGGTGGTTGCCGCCTCGAACGGCAGGCGGATGCTCACGCCGAACGAGTTGGCCGCTCCGGCACCCTCGATGCCGGCTTCCATGATGCCGGGTCCGGCGCCGGTGATGACCATCCAGTCGGCTTCGGCCAGCTCCCGGGCGAGCGCTTCGGTCTGCGCGTACAGCGGATCGTCGCGGCGCGTCCGGGCCGAGCCGAAGATCGCGGCTTTCCGGGCGGTGCGGTAGGGCTCGAACACCGCGAACGCGTACCGCATCTCCTTCAGCGCGGCGTTGGCGATCTTCAGATCGCCGCGGGTCGCCCGGTCACGCGCGAGCCGGACCGCGGAGACGACGAGCTCGAATACGAGGTCGGCGTCGCGCGACGTCGCCGATCTTGCGCGATCAACTCGTCGATGCTCTGGTCGATCTCGGCATCGCCGGTGCGATACCGCGGGAGGCGCGCCACCGTGCGATCAGGCCCCGATTATCGGACGAGCGAGATCGGCGAGCGCGACCGCAGGGCGGGCACCGAGGTGAGAGATCACCTCGGCCGCGCCGAGCGACGCCGAGCTGCCCGCACGTCGCGAGGTCGCAGCCGTGGGTGAAGCCGTACAGGAATCCCGCGGCGAAGAGATCACCGGCACCGGTCGTGTCCACCACGTCGGCCGGGTGGGCGTCGATCACATGCACATCGTCGCCGGCGACGATGACCGAGCCGTGCGCGCCGCGTGTCAACGCCGCGATCTCGCAGTGGCCGCGCACATGGTGCAGCGCCTCGTCGAAAGTGTCGACCTCGTAGAGCGAGGTGATCTCGTCCTCGTTGGCGAAGAGGATGTCGATGTTGCCCTCGATGAGGTCGACGAACTCCTCACGGTGGCGCTCAACGCAAAACGGATCGGAGAGCGTGAGTGCAACCCGTCGATCCGACCGGTGGGCGATCGCGGCAGCGCGTCGCACCGCCTCCTTGGCCGCGGGCGGATCCCAGACGTAACCCTCGAGGTAGGTGACGGCCGCGCTCTCGACCAGCGCTTCGTCGATGTAGCTCTCGTCGAGCTCGGCGCCCGCACCGAGAAACGTGCACAACGTGCGGTCGGCGTCGGGCGTGACGATGACGAGACAACGCCCGGTCGGGGAACCGTCGGTGGCGAGCGGAGCCTGGAAGTGCACACCGACGCTGCGCAAGTCGTGCGAGAACACCTTGCCGAACGCATCGTCGGCCACCCGGCCGATGTACGCGGCCTTGCCGCCGAAGGACGCGACGCCGGCCGCCGTGTTCGCGGCCGACCCTCCCGAGATCTCGATCGCCGGTCCCATCTGCGCGTAGATCTCTTCGGAGCGGGCCGCGTCGATCATCGTCATCGCCCCCGGCTCCACGCCGGTACGGGCGACGAAGTCGTCGTCGGCATGCACCAACACGTCGACCAGCGCGTTGCCGAGGGTCAGGACGTCGAAACGACTCACTTCTTCACTCCCAAGGTGAGCTCGACCGGCCGGGTTGCCACGGAGACGGGATGTTCCTCGACCGGTCGCAGACGCCGGCCGACCGTCTGCTTGCGTCCGTAGAGCGTGGTGCGCTGCGCAAGCGAGCGCCCGATGGGTTCGACGATCGATCGGAACTCCGCCTCGTCGAGCTCCTGGCCGTGGCTGGCTCCGGCAGCCCGGGAGATGTTTTCGTCCATCAGCGTGCCTCCGAGATCGTTGGCGCCGGCCTGCAGGATCTGCCGGGTACCGCTGATCCCGCACTTCACCCACGATGCCTGCACGTTGGGGATCGTGTCGCGGTACGCGATGCGGCCCACCGCGTGCATCAACAGCACCTCGCGAAACGTCGGACCGCGGCGGGCCTTGCCCTGGATGAAGATCGGCGTCGCCATGTGCACGAACGGGAGCGGCACGAATTCCGTGAAGCCGCCCGTCTCCTTTTGGAGATCGCGGGTACGAACGAGATGCCGGGCCACGTGCACCGGGCGCTCCACCGTGCCGTGCATGATCGTGACGTTCGACTTGAGCCCGACCTCGTGGGCGGTGCGGTGCGCGAACAGCCATTCCTCGGTGTTGACCTTGTCGGGGCAGATGATCGCCCGGACCTCGTCATCGAGGATCTCGGCCGCGGTCCCCGGCAGCGTCGCGAGGCCCGCGTCCTTCAGGCGCAGCAAGTAGTCGTGCAACGGCATGTCGAGGCGGCGAGCGCCTTCGGTGACCTCGAGCGCCGTGAAGCCGTGCACGTGGATCGACGGTGCCACCGCCTTCACGGCCCGGGCCACGTCGACGTAGTAGTCGCCGTCGAAATCGGGATGGATGCCGCCCTGCAGGCACACCTCCGTCGCACCGCACGCGACTGCCTCGACCACGCGGCGCTGCATCTCCTCCATCTCGACGAGGTACGGCTGGCCCCGGAGGTTGAGCGAGAGCGGGCCCTTGGAGAACGCGCAGAACCTGCACTTGAACGTGCACACGTTCGTGTAGTTGATGTTCCGGTTGCGGACGAAGGTCACCTCGTCGCCGACGATCTCGCGGCGCAACTGGTCGGCGACCTCGGCGACCTTCACGACCTCCGGACCGCGGCGCCGAGCAGCGTCACGATCTCGTCGATGCCGACCTCTTGACCGAGGAGCACGCCGGCGAGCACCTCGCCGACGCGACCTTCGGCGGTCGCGCCCGACGCGGGCACGAGCCGGGGCGGAACGAGATCGTCGCGACCGGGCGACCAGGCGGTGTCGCGCGCGAGCCCTTCGAGATCCGAGGCGACGAGCACTGCCGTCCGTACGTCGGGGTGCAGCCATTCCTCGGGCCGCTGCACGTACTCCGGGTACACGGTGAGCCGGGGCGCGAGCACGAACCCGGCGTCTTCGGTCGCGGCGCGCAAGCGGTCGAGCGCAGGCCACGGGCGCTCCGGGTTCACGTGATCGATCGTGACGGGCGAGACCCCGCCCCAGTCGTCGACACCGGCCGCGAGCAGAGGCGCAAGATCGTCGCTGAGATTCGGCGGCGCCTGCAGATGCACATCGGCCGGGAGGATGATCCGGGCCACGGCGATGGACCACAGGAACTCGTCCGTCGGGCACGGCTCGGCGCGATGCATCGCCGTTCCCGCCTTCGGCAGGAAATTCTGGACGATCACCTCTTGTACGTGACCGTGCTCGAGGTGCGAGTTCGCGATCGCGACGAGCGCGTCTATGCGCTCCTCGCGCGTCTCGCCGATGCCGACGAGGATGCCCGTCGTGAAGGGCACTCGAGCCCGGCCCGCGGCGTTCAGCGTGGCGAGGCGGCGGGCGGCGGTCTTGTCAGGTGCGCCGAAGTGCGCGCCACCGGGTTCGTGCAGGCGGTCGGCGAGCGTTTCGATCATCATCCCCTGCGACGGGCTCACCGCGCGCAGGCGCAGGAGGTCCGCTTCGCCGAGCGCGCCGGCGTTTGCGTGCGGGAGCAGACCCGTCTCGTCCAGCACCCGCTTGGCGACGGCGACCAGATAGTCGACGGTGCTGTCGTAACCGTGGTCGCCGAGCCAACGCCGCGCCTGTGGGTAACGATCCTCCGGGCCCTCGCCGAGGGTGAACAACGCTTCGAAACAGCCGAGCGCGACACCTCGGGCGGCGAGATCCAACACCTCCGACTCGGACAGATATGGCGTGTCGAGGCGCGCCGGCGGCTTGGCGAAGGTGCAGTAGCCGCAGCGGTCGCGACACAGCATCGTGAGCGGGGCGAAGATCTTGGGCGAGAAGGTGATCCGGCGACCCGTGCGGGCGTCGCGGCGGGCCGCAGCCGCGGGCATGAGCTCGCTCACGGGCGCGTCGAGCAGCTCCCGGAACGACGAGGCGCTGAACATGCGGCGACCCTAGTCGGCAGCAAGCGCCGCCCGGTCGCCGATCCACAACACCTGCTCACCTCGGATCCGCGCACCGGGGAGATCCTCACCGGCGCGCATGCGTCGAATCGGGTCCCGCTTCGTCGGGGCCCTCGACGGTGATCACGACGAGCTTCGAATGGGCGATGCCCGGAAAGGTGAACGTCAGTCGCGGATGCGGATGGAGCTCGTCGCCCGCGTCGACAACGAAGCGCCGGCGCTCGGCGAGCGTCGGCGAGCCCGGGAACAGCGAGGCGGTGTGGCCGTCGGGACCGAGACCGAGGTGAACGATGTCGATGGGCGGGGCGGCCTTGATCGAGCGCGTCGTACGCGGCGGCGCCCGCGCCGACCATTGAGTGCACTTCCCGGGGCCGGGCCTCGTCGAGGAGGATACGCCGGGCGGTGCCCTCGTTCGAATCCTCCGAATCGACCGGCACCACACGATCGTCACCGAAGTAGACGTCGATCACCGACCAGTCGATCGTCTGACGGCGCAGCGCCGCGTAACACCGGTCGCGCGAGCTCGCCGCCCGAGAGCGCGAGCGACGTCGGAGTCAGCTCGGCAACGAGGCGCGCGAACGCGCGGGGAACGTCGTCGACGATGCGAATCTGCCCGGGAAGGTCCACGTCTGCCATTCTTCCCGACGCATGGATCGAGCGACGGTCAACGTCTACGAGCGCAACGTCGACGAATGGATCGAGCATCGGCACCGGCCTCGTCCCGCGGCCCTCGACCCGTTCACTGCACGGGTCCCGCCCGGTGTGCGTGCCGATGTCGGGTGCGGTCCCGGCTGGCACAGCGGCGAGCTCGGTTCGCCCGTCGTCGCCCTCGACGCCGCGACGGCAATGGCGGCCCAGGTGCGCCGGTTCGCGCCACGCGCATGGCCGGTCGTCGCCGATCTCGAACACCTGCCGTTGCGCACCGGCGCGCTCACCGGAGCCTGGGCGCACAAGTCGTACATGCACATCGCGGGCGAGTCCCTTCCCCTCGCGCTCGCCGACTTGCACCGATCGGTCGCGCTCGGCGGCGCAGTCCACATCCGGGTGACGTCCGATCGCCGCCGGCGCGACGGCGAGGATCGCTTCCCGGGGCGCCACTTCACGCGGTGGCCGCCGGAGCGCCTGCGCGACGTCGTCGAGGGGGCCGGCTTCGTGATCGAGGACTTCGCCGACGACGGCAAGGAATGGCTCGACGTCGAGGCCCACGCGGGGCGCATGCTCCCCGATACCGTCGGAGCCGACATGCGCGTGCTCGTCGTCGGACTGAACCCGAGCCTGTTGTCGGCCGACGTCGGCACCGGGTTCGCCCGGCCCGGCAACCGCTTCTGGCCCGCCGCGCTCGCGTCCGGCCTCGTCACCCGCGCGCTCGATCCCGTTGCACGCGCTCCGTGTCGACCGCGTCGGCATGACCAACATCGTGCGCCGCGCGACGCGTCGGCGCCGAGGAGCTCGACACGGGCCGAATACGTGCAAGGCACGGACGCGCTTGCGGCGGCTCGTCCGATGGTTGCAGCCCCGCGTCGGTGTGCTTCGTCGGTGTCACCGGCTACCGGATCGCGCGTCGACAGGCACGCGGCGCTCGGCTGGCAGGAGCCCTTCGCAGGAGTCCCCACCTACGTGATGCCGAACACGAGCGGACTCAACGCGCACGCCAAGCCCGCCGACTTCGCCGAGCATCTCCGAGAGGTCGTGTCGGCTACCTGAGCGCTCCCGTTAGGCGAGCTCGGCCGCCTTCTTGCCCGAGGTGTCGACCGCGTCGTGGTACGACTTGGCGAACGACTCGACGCCTTCACGCTCGAGCGTGGCGGTGACGTCGGCGAAGTCGACGCCGACGTCGGCCAGGTCGGCCAGGACCTGGCGGGCACCGCCGACGTCCTCGCTGATCGCGTCGGCGCGCAGGTTCACGTCACCCTGACCGAGCACGTCGACCGATGCCTGCGCCAGCGTGTTCACCGTCGACGTGCCCACGAGGTCGTCGACATAGAGCGTGGGGGAGTAGGCAGGGTTCTTGGTCGAGGTCGAGGCCCAGAGCGGGCGTTGCTCACGCGCGCCCGGCCGCGACGAGCTTGTCCCAGCGGGCACCGGAGAGCTGTTCGCGGAACAAGACGTACGCGAGCTTGGCGTTGGCGACCGCGGCCTTACCCCGCAGATCATGACCCTCGGGCAGCCGGCGGTCGGTCTCGGTGTCGACCCGGCTCACGAAGAACGAAGCGACCGAGGAAACACTGTGGATGTCACCTCCGGAGGCGACGCGCTCGTTCGAGACCAGCGAGGAACGCGTCGATGACCTGCTGATACCGCTCGAGACTGAAGATCAGGGTGACGTTGACGTTGATGCCGGCCGCCAACGTCTCGAGGATCGCGGGAATGCCTTCGACGGTCGCCGGGATCTTGATCATCACGTTCGGGCGGGCCAGACGCGGTCCAGAGCTCCCGCGGCCTGGCGGATCGTGCCCGCGGTGTCGTGGGCGAGGTCGGGCGAGACCTCGACCGACACGAAGCCGTCGGCTCCACCGAGCGAGTCGTAGACCGGGCGCAGCACGTCGGCCGCATGCTCGATGTCGCTGGTCACGAGGTCCCAGTACGCGGTCTCGGTCGATCGCGCCCGCGGCCGTCACCTCGCGGAGCTGGGCGTCGTAGTCGTTCCCGGTCGCCATCGCCTTCTCGAAGATCGTCGGATTCGACGTCACGCCGCGGATGCCGTGCGTGTCCATGAGCGACTGCAGGCCACCGGTCGCGAGCGCCGGGTGAGGTTGTCGTACCACGGGCTCTGACCGAACTCGATCAACAGCGGGATGGCAGTGGCCATCAGCTTCCTCCTTCTCCGATTGCGTCGAGCAGCGCGAGCGCGCGCTCGACCACGTGCTCGGGAGTGATCCCGAGCTCGCGCATCACGACGTCGCCCGGCGCCGACGCGCCGAACCGGTCGATGCCGACGACATCGTCGGCGTAGCGCTCCCAGCCGAAGCTGACGCCCGCTTCGACCGCCAGGGTCGGGACGCCCGGCGGCAACACCTCGTGGCGGTACTCGTCGGGTCGGCTCTCGAACAGCGACCACGACGGCATGGAGACGACACGCGCCGCGATGCCCGTGCGACGCAAGCTGCTCGCGTGCGGTCGACGCACACCTGCGACCTCGGAGCCGGTGCCGATCAGCACGAGGTCGAGGCGATCGCGGTGCTCCGGTGACCAGCACGTACGCGCCCGCGGGAACCCCGGCGGCGCGCGCTCGGCGGTGCGCTCGAGCACCGGGACCTTCTGGCGGGTCAGCACCAACGCGGTCGGGCCCTCGCCGTCGAGGTGCACCTTCCACGCCGCCGCCACCTCGTTCGCGTCGGCCGGGCCGGATGACGCGCAGGCCCGGCATCGCCCGCAGCGACGCGAGCTGCTCGATCGGCTGGTGCGTCGGGCCGTCCTCACCGACGCCGACCGAGTCGTGGGTCCACACGAAGCACGACCTTCGTCTGCATCGATCGACGCCAGCCGCACCGCCGGCCGCATGTAGTCGCTGAACACGAAGAACGTGCCGACGCACGGCAACAGGCCGGCGGCCGCCATCGCCGTTGGCGGCCGCGCCCATGCGCGTGCTCGCGGATGCCGAAGTGGATCAGGCGACCCTTGGCGTCGTCGGGCGTCGAAGCGTGCCGAGGCTCTTCAGCTGCATGCCGGTGTTCCCGGTGAGGTCGCCCGACGCCGGTGAAGAGCCCGGGCACGACGTCGACGACCGCGGTCAGCACCTCTTCGATCGCGGTCGCGGGTGGCGACGTCGGCGCCCGCACTGCCAGGTCGGGAGCTTCTGCTCCCAGCCGTGCAGACCCGGTCGCCCGTGAGGCACGCCTCGTACTCGTCCGGCTTCGGCGCCGCGTCCGTCCCAGGCGGCTCGCGCTCGGCGCGCGCCGCGCGCGACCCGCCTCGCGGTACCAGAGCAGCACGTCGTCGGGGACGAAGAAGTCCGTCGGGCGGGAGCCCGAGGATCTCCTTCACCCTCGCGACCTCGTCGGCGCCGAGCGGGTTGCCGTGCGCGGCCGCGGTGTCCTGCACCTTCGGCGACGGGTAGCCGATGTGCGAGCGCAGCACGAGCAGCGTCGGTCGCGTACGTCCTCGGCGATGCCGCCCGCAGAGCCGGCTTCGAGCGCGTCGAGGTCGTTCGCGACCTCGCCGAGCTGCACGACGTGCCACCCGTAGGCCTCGAAGCGCTTCGGGACGTCGTCGTTGTACGCGAGCTCGGTCGGCCCGTCGATCGTGATGTGGTTGTCGTCGTAGACGAACACCAGGCGGCCGAGCTTCAGGTGACCGGCGAGCGACGCGGCCTCGTGGCTGATGCCCTCCATGAGGTCGCCGTCGCTGGCAGATGCCGAAGACGTGGTGGTCGCACAGCTCGGCGCCGAAGCGCTCGCGCAGGTGCTTCTCGTGCGATCGCGAAGCCGACCGCGTTGCGCGAAACCCTGGCCGAGCGGACCCGGTCGTGATCTCGACGCCCTTGGTGTGGCGGTACTCGGGGTGACCGGGGGTGAGCGAGCCCCACTGCCGGAACTGCTGCGAGGTCGTCGAGCTCGAGCCCGAACCCGGAGAGGTAGAGCATCGAGTACAGCAGCATCGACGCGTGGCCCGGCCGAGAGCACGAACCGGTCGCGGTCGGGCCACTCGGGATCCGACGCGTCGTACTTCATGATCGCGCGTCCACAGCACGTGCGCGAGCGGCGCGAGCGCCATCGGCGTGCCCGGGATGCCCGGAATTCGCCTTCTGCACGGCGTCCATCGCGAGGCCGCGGATCACGTTGATCGCCGCGCTGCTCCAGCTCGTCAGCCACATCGACCCCTTTCGTGCTCCGGATCGCAGCCTAGGTGTACCCACGCCGGTCGCCGTGCCCAAACCTCGGCGTTCGGACCGCGATGACCCCAGCGTTCGAGACCGCGATGCGTCAGCGTTCGAAGACCGCGATGCTGGCCGTGAAGCTGTGCGAGAAAGTTGCGGCCGCCGATCGGGCCGATCTCGCCCGCGCAGAACGCGCCGGCGAGCGGGACGGGGCCCAGCAGCTCCTCGACCGTCGCCCGCGTCGTGATTCGGCTCGGGGAACAGGTGCGTGCCCCGGCCGTTGCACGTGAACATGAGCGCGGCGTCGCCGTGCACTCCGTCGAGCAACGCCCGGAGGTCGTCGTCGGCGGACGCCGCGTCGCGCACCTGGAACTGCACTGTCGTGCCCGACCTCGACCGCGCTCGCCGACCGCGATCGCGCCGTTGCGACGGTCGGCGCCGAGCACGTTGCGCACGAGGAAGTCGCCGCGCGTGAAATCGAGCTTGTGCTCGTCGACCACGACGCCGAGATGCAGGCCGTTACGCATGAGCTCGCGGTCGGCCTCCGACGCCGCCTGCACGATCTCCTGCAGGCGGGCCATTGCGGGCTGCCCGCCGAGCTCGTTCACGAGGTTGCGTTCGGCGCTCGTGACCGTGAACGGCATGCCGATCGGCCGGCATCCCTGCGACACGACGGACGCGCACGGGCACGTCGTCGGAGCACAGCAGCGCGACCGCGCCCTTGTCGAGGACGCGGTCGTCGAGCACGAGGCGGTTGCGCACCGGCACGCATCCCGGCCGATGCCATCCCCCGATCACCGTGACGCCCGGGACCCGCTCGTTGCACACCGCCAGGAAATCGCCGATCGGGAAACGAGTACGGATCGGCGAGCATCAGCATGGTGCCGCGCGCCGGGCACCGAGTCGGGCCAGCCCGACGATCTCGTAGCCGTCGTCGGTCTCGCGGGTCGTCGAGCGCGATCGGGATCGATGCGACCGGCGCCGAAGCTCGCGGCCAGCACCGAGAGCCCGGGGCCGTCCTCGACCTCCACGCCGCCGCCGGCGACGCCCACCATGGTGGCGCCGATCGCGGTCTCGGGCTCGAGGAGCTTGCGCAGCCCGCCCATGACGTCCTCGAACGCGCCCGCGTGATGCGGCGAGGCGAAGCAAACGAGCAGGTCAGGACGGGCGCCTTCGAATTGCTCGAGGATCTCGCCCGCGACCTCGCCGACGGCCTCGACCGGGGTGGGATGCAGCGAGAGCGCGGACGCGTAACGGTTCACGAGATCCATTCCCTCCGAGGGTCGACCCCCAACCCGGTCGGGTTGAGCGCAATAACAGCCTTCAGGACAGCGCAAGCGCGGTCAGCGGCACGGCGACCGCGGCGCCGCTCTCGAGGATCGTGCAGCGCGCCTCGACCGTGCCGGGCTCCGGGAAGTCGAGTTCCCCCCGCACCAGCCGGTAGCCGAACTTGCCCGGCTCGACGAAGAAGCTCTGGCGGTTGCGCCCGATCTCCTCGCCGGAGTCGCGGACGAAGACCGTTTCGAGCGTGGCGTTGCCGTCGGTGCCCGCCGCGGCACGCACCAGCACCACGAGATGCGGTGTGAGTTGCGTCGGGTAAGCGGGCACCGCCGTCGAGAAGAACGCGCCGGTGATGTCGATGCGGGTCGCCGGACCCTCGACCTGGCGGAAGTCGATGCTTTCGACGAACAGGGCTGCGACGATCTCCATGACCGCGGACCTTACCCGTCAGGCGACGAGGACCACCTCGACCGCACCGGGGACCGTGCACCCCGAGGGTCGTGATCATCTCGAGGTCGCCGGTTCGGCTGGGTCCGCCGATCCAGGTGAGCGAACTCGGCAGATCGCCCGTGGCGATCGTCGACATCGCGTCGGCGAGGGTCGCGACGATGTCGACGACGCGCAGGACACACATGTGCTCGGGGGAACGAGGCTCGTCCACGCGCGGCGAGCCGGGCGCGGCTGCGAGCGCGATCGCAGCGGGTCGCACAACGGCGACCCGGGCGCCGGTGATCCCGACGGCGACGTCGGCGAGCCGTGTCGGCCAGTCCGGGTCGCCGGGCTCGAGCATCTCGACGTTGCGCGGCGACGAGCGCGTCGACCAGTCCCGGGGATCGGCACGTCGGCGTTGCACGCCACGAGCGCGTGCGCGGCGCCGCGCTCGACGATCGCGGCCCGCGCCGTCGTCGACGGGCATCGGGCCCGACACCCTGCACGTGTTGGCGCGCAGCGCCCCGATCAACGCGTCGATCAGCGAGCCGGTCACGAGGTCGCTCACCGCTGCGCCTCCGGAGTTCTCTCGCCCAACGGTCGCGGAACGACTCCCGGGCCGGCCGCGGGAGGTCGCGGGTCGCCGGTCCAGGCGCCGCATGCCGGTACCCGCCCGCGCGAAGGGCGACCGAGCGCGGTCGTAAGGCGATAGCCGCGCGGCGTCGACCACGCGCGGGCGCACACATCGCCCAGAACGAGCCGTGCGACGACGACGCATGCCCGTGTGCGGATCGGGCACGTCGGCCCGCAGCGGACAGGATCATGTCGCCGAGCGGGATCTTGACGGGGCACGCATCACTGCACGCATGACACAGCGTCGAACCGTAGGGAAGATCGGCGCCTTCGGTGCCACCGCGACAGCAACGGCGTGAGCACCTTGCCCATCGGACCGGAGTACACCGAGTCGTACGCGTGCCCGCTGACGTTGCGGTAGACGGGGCACACGTTGAGGCACGCGCCGCAACGGATGCACGCCAGCATCTCCTCGTACTTCGTGCCGAGCAGTGACCGGCGCCGGTTGTCGAGGAACACGACATGCACCTCGTCCGGACCGTCGACCTCACCGGCCCGGCGCGGGCCGCTGATCATGGTCACGTAGTTCGAAAGCGCCTGCCCGGTGGCGTGGCTCGTGAGCAGCGGGAGCAAGAAGCCGAGGTCGGCGAGACGCGGAATCACCTTCTCGACGGGCATCACCGCGATGTGCACCCGCGGCAAGGTGGTACAGAAGCGCCCGTTCCCCTCGTTCGTAACCAGCACGAGCGTCCCCGTGTCGGCCGCGGCGAAGTTCACGCCGGTGATGCCGACGTCGGCGCGGAGAAACTCGCCCCGAAGCCGTCCGCGCGCCCACGCGGTGAGTGCCTCTCGATCGACCGCGAGATCGGTGCCGGCCTCGCGCGCCGAAGACGTCGCGGATCTGCGGGAGCGTCTTGTGGATCGCGGGCGTGATCATGTGCGACGGGCGCTCGCCCGCGAGTTGCACGATGTACTCGCCGAGGTCGGTCTCGACGGTCGTGAGTCCCGCCTCCTCCAACGCGTTGCCGAGATCGATCTCCTCGGTCGCCATGGACTTGCTCTTCACGGCGGTACGCGCGCCGCGAGCCTTCGAGAGATCGACGACGATCCGGCGCGCGTCCGCAGGGGTCGAGGCGCGGTGAACGTGCACACCTCTCGCCGTGAGCGATTGCTCGAGCCGGTCGAGCCAGCCGTCGAGATCGAGGAGCGTCTCCCGCCGGACCGCGGCGGCACGGTCCTTCCAATCAGGGTGCGCGTCCGCGGCGGCGCCCGCCGTTCGCAGCCGCCGGTCGAGGTTGTGGAGCGCCTGCTGCAACACGGGATTCGCAACCGCGTTGGCGGTGCGCTCGTGGAAATCGGCGCCGGGAGTCGTGATCGCGTGTCCGTGACCGGACTGGGCCCGATCGCTCATCGGGCCCCCGGGAGACCGGACGCGAGCAGGTCTGCGACGTGGATCGGCTCGGGCACACTTGCGGAACCGAGCTTGCGGCGACGGCCGTCCAGATGCATCAGGCACGCGAGATCACCGCTCACGAGATAGCGCGCCGAAGTGCTCGCCGCGTGCCCGAGCTTGGCGTCGGCAAGGCGGGTCGAGACCTCCGGGAACCCGAACGAGAACACCCCCGAAGCCACAGCACGTGTCGGCTTCCCGCATCTCGACGAGCGTGGCCCCCGCCGCTTCGAGTAGCTGTCGCGCCGCGCGCGCCCAGACCGAGATTGCGCAGACCGTGGCAGGCGTCGTGGACGGTGACCGTGGTGTCGAGGCGAGCCCCGATGTCGTCGGACGCCGAGCACGTCCACGAGATACCGGGTGAGCTCGAAGGTACGCGCCGCGAGCGCGTCCGCGTCGGCGCGGCGGTCGGTCAGGAGGGTCGGGTAGTGGTGACAGACCATGGCGGTGCACGATCCCGACGGGGCGACGATGGCGTCGATCTCACCCGTGTCGAGGGAGCCGAAGACGTCGACGTGATGTTGCGCGAGCCGGCGCGCGGCGTCGGGCTCGCCCGCGGTGATCGCGGGTTGCCCGCAGCACGTCTGCAGCGGTGGGAACACGACCTCGACCCCGGCAGCCTCCAGACACGCGTACCGTCGCCGCCGCGGTGTCGGGGAACACCTGGTCGGCGACGCACGTGACGAACAGTGCGACCTTGGGCATCGATCGACGTTACACGGGTCGTCCCGCGGTCCAGACCGCCCGCACCGCCAGCGTCACCGGGTCGAGAGCCACGAGGTCGGCACGCGCGCCGGGAGCGATGCGGCCGCGGTCGTTGGCGCCGAGGACCCGGGCCGGGTTCCTCGACGTGTGACGGACGGCGGACGCGATCGGAATTCCGATCGACGCGACGTTGCCCAAGACGGTCTCCATCGTGAGCGTCGAACCCGCGAGCGTGCCGTCGGCAAGATACACGGCGCCGTCGCGCTCGACGGCGGGCGGCCGGATCGCGACCGCGTCGGTCACCAGCACGGCGTCGGCCCGCGCGCCGAGCGCGAGTTGCACCAGCGCGGGATGTACGTGCACGAAGTCGGCGATGAGCGACGGCACGAGCCGGGAGTCGGCGAGGGCCGCACCGGCGAGGCCCGGCGCTCGGTGGTGGAGCGGCGCCATGCCGTTGAAGAGGTGCGTGACCATGCGCGCGCCCGGCGTCGGCCGCAGTGCACGCGCCGTCGAAGTCGACGGTGGAGTGTCCGAGCGAGACGACCACACCCGCCTCGCTCAAGGTCGCGCGTTGCCACCAGGCCGGGATCGGCTTCGGGCGCCAAGGTCACGATGCGTACGAGGTCGCCGTAGGTGTCGAGGACGTGACGCACGAACATCGCGTCGGCCGGACGCAGCACGGCAGGTGGGTGCGCTCCGGGCGCGCCGCCGAGAAAGGGCCCTTCCAGGTGTACCCCCATGACGACGTCGGGCCGGGCGGCGCGTACTCGCGCCGCCCGCTCCAACACGGGGTCGTACGTGTCGATCGGCGCGCTGCAGATCGTGAGCAACGCGCCGGTCGTGCCGCTCGCGACGCGAGCATCGATCGCGGCGACGATCTGTTCAACGGGCGCGCCCGCGAAATCGACGGCGCCGCTCCCGTTCACTTGGAGGTCGACGAAGCCGGGCGCCAGGATGGCGTCGTCGAGATCGACCGCACCCGGCGGTCCGGCGCCGGAACCCGTGGCGACGATGCGCCCGGACGCGATCGTGACCCATGCCGGGCTCGACGACTGCCCGCCCTCGCCGTTGAGGATGCGAGCGCACCGAAGGGTCAGCGACCCCGAGATTCCTTCCACAGTGCCCAGCGAAGTCTGCACAGACCGCGCAGCGTACGCGGCACCCGAGACAGGAACGAGCTGCGAGCCGGCCGCAGCTCCCGCACCTCGACGGGAATCTCGCCCGCACGGAGCCCGGCGCGCTCGACCCGAAGGATCAGCTCCGTGTCGAAGAGGTCCTGACCGAACGTGCAGATCTGCGCGTACGGCTGGACCACGGTTCGTCGCACGGCCTTGATGCCGTGCGTATCGGAGACACCGAGCCCGAACACGACTCGCAGGATGGTGCTGAAGACGAGTGTCGCAAACTTGCGCAGAGGATCGCGATTGTCGGTCGCGCCTTCGCCACGCTTGGATCCGACCACGATCACCGGTCCATCCTCGGCGAGAACGCTGGGCGACCGCGACGTCCAGGAAATCGAGATCGAAGTAGTCGACATCGAAGTTCACGACCGCTTCGCCGGTGGACGCGAGCAACCCGGCGCGCAGGGCTCGGCCGTAGTCGGCCTCGTCGCGGTGCGTCACGCGCACCTCCTCGAACTCCTCCTCGAGCTGACGCGCGAGCGCGAGCGTGTCGTCGGTCGAACCGTTCTCGATGATCAGCACCTCGAAGGGCGCGCCCGCGCGCGCAACTCGTCGACGACGGTCTTCACCGAGGAACCCAGGATCTCCGCCTCGTTGAAAGCCGGCATCACCACGGAGATGCGGAGCCGGGTCATACCAGTCGTCGGTCGGAGAAGGGCAGGGGAGCGCCCGCGACGAATCGTGAGCTGATCGGACCCTGGCGTACGACGAGCGCGGAACCCCGGCCGTCGAATGACCCGTCGGCAGCGACCGGCCGCTCGACGCCGTCGACCAGCACGCGTGCGGGCGTCCCCGCGGCCGTGGTCCGCCACCGGTCGTACGCCCGGAGCGAGAGCCGGCACAGCGCGTCGATCGCGTTGGCATCCTCTCGCAGGGCGGCCCGGGCATCGAGCGCGGGCGAACCGTCGGCGAGTTGGATCACGGGCGAGTAGATCGCGAAGCGGGGTCCGAACACGACCTTGTCA
Organism: uncultured Actinomycetes bacterium; assembly: GCA_963784845.1. GTDB lineage: Bacteria > Actinomycetota > Acidimicrobiia > IMCC26256 > PALSA-610 > PALSA-610. The sequence continues at coordinate 1,829,357 of CAWASN010000007.1, forward strand.
TCGGCGCGAACACCCTTCCACACGTAGAGCACCACGAAGGCGGCATGCATCGCAGCTTCCGGCTCGGTCACCGCCACCCGGCCGTGGCCGTCCGCAGTCGTCGTCGCGACAGGCCGCGCGCTCTGGATCAGGCGCAGTGCAGCGAGCCCCGCGTCGGCGGCGCGCCTCGCTGCGTACGCCCACGGAGCGATCTCGGCCGCCAGGTGGTCGGCGGTTGTGGCGGCCGATGCTTCGTCGGGCGCGGCTTCGTCGGGCGCAAATGTGTCGATGACTGCTCTCGCCTCCTGCAGGCAGGCGCGTAGCTCCGCAACGGACGCGACCCAGTCGGGCCCGTCGACGGCGACGTCGAGCGCGGCGACGTCTCGGGCGAGGTCGAGCGTGCCGGGCTCGGCGATGGGGCTGTCGGCACAGGCGTGGGCGAGGACGGCGAGCGCGGCCGACCGGTCACCACCGACGTCGGCGATCGCGCGCGACCACGACGCGTCGCGGTCGTAGCCGGCGGGGTCGGCGAGAAAGTCCATCGCAGTCGCGAGCGCGATCTGCGACGCATACGCCTGCGTCATCGGGTTGCACAGGATCCCGCCGACCACGCCGGAGAGCTCGGGATCACGTCCCTGGTACGGACCGAGGTGCAGCGACTCCGTCATCGACGCGTCGTTCACGGGATAGTTGTCCCAGATGATCACGCGCCGGTCACCGAGAACGTTCGACCAGGACCGGGCATCGCCTGCATGCAGCTCCGGCGAGCACACCGTCGGGCCGGTCCACATCACATCGACGTCGAGCGGCATCCCGGCGCCGAGCTCGCCAAGGTATGCAGAAGGATGCGTGCCGACGTACTCCGTCGGGCACAGGGTGAGGTCGGCGCCGGCGAGAGTTGTCGTACAGCCACGTCGCGAGCGCAGCCTGGCGCGGCGCGAGCCCGGACCGCATCGGAATGTCGTCGAGGAGGAGGAGGAACCACGACACACCGGCATCTCGTAACGGCGCGAGCTTCCCGACGAGCGCCGCGCGATCGCATCGGATTCATAGTCGATGTCGAGACCGGGTGAGATCGCGAAGCCGAACCGCACCCCGAGCCCGGCACCGTGTGCCGCCAACTCACGGAACCGCGCGAGATCGCCGTCGGGGTACGAATCACGCCACTCCGCCCGGTGCCGGGCGTCGTCCTTGGGCGCGTAGGCGTACGCGTTCATGCCCCGCCCGGCGAGGAATGACATCACCTCGAGGCGGGCATCGTGCGACCACGGAGTTCCGTAGAAGCCTTCGACGACACCGCGCACGGCGAACGGGCGCAGCACGAGCGCGACACTATCGGCGCCGCGTACGCTTCGATCCATGAAACCTCCGCTCGATGCCCTCGCCGTCCACACGCAGACACGCGCCCGAGCGGACCGCCGTGATCGTCGACGCGAGTGGAGGGGCGACCGCATCCACCACCACCTTCGGGGAGCTGAACCGGCAGGTCAATCAGCTCGGGAACGGTCTGGTGGCGGTCGGGGCCCGATCCGGCGAACGGCTGGTTTGGTGCGGGCCGAACTCGCTCGAGGTCCTCGTCACCATCCATGCCGCCCGCAAGTGCAACCTCGTGGCCGTGCCGCTCTCGTACCGGTTCAACGCCGAGGAGATGCAGTACGTGATCGACAACTCCGACGCGACCGTGGTCGTGATCGACGCCGAGCAAGCGCCGCTGGTCGCGTCGGTGCGCGACCAGCTGCCGAAGGTCCGCACCGTGGTCGTGTTCGGCGGCCCCGTCCCCGACGGCAGTGGGTTCGTCGCCTGGGACGCACGTGTGCGCGAACCAGCCGGCGACCGAGCCGGACATCGCCGCGACCAGCGAGGCCGGCGCGGCGATGATCTACACGTCGGGTACGACGGGCAAGCCGAAGGGAGCATTGCGCACCCGCACCGACCGCCAGATCGTCTTCGCACTCCTCGACGAGCTGAGGTTGTTGCACGAGAACGCGGTGCACCTCACGACCGGCCCGCTCTACCACTCGGGGCCACTGGCGTTCGCGTCGATGGCCCACACCCTCGGCGCGCCGATCGTCGTGCTGCGCAAGTTCGATCCCGTGCGGTGGATCGCGCTGGTCAAGGAACACCGTGTGACCAACACGTTCTCCGCGCCGACGCAGCTGAAGCGAATCGTGTCGCTTGCCCGCAGGCGAGCTGGCCCAGGCCGACATGTCGTCGATGATCTGCCTGATCGCGAACGCGGCACCGGTGCCTGTACGCGTTGAAGCAGGAGATCATCGACAAGCTCGGCGACGGCTTCTTGTTCGAGGTCTACGGGTCCACCGAGCTCGGCGTCGACACCGTGCTGAGACCCGAGGACCAGCTGCGCAAACCAGGCTCGTGCGGCAAGCCGTACGGCGGGATCGAGATTCGCATCGTGAAGGACGACGGGAGCGGTCGCCACCGCGGGAGAGGCGGGCGAGTTGTTCGTCCGCACCGGCCTCGCGATGGACGGCTATCACCACACCGAGGAGAAGCTCACCGAGCTGGCCGACGACCATTGGAAGTCGGTCGGTGACGTCGCCTACTTCGACGACGAGGGCTACCTCTACATCTGCGACCGCAAGAAGGACATGATCATCTCCGGGGGGGTCAACATCTACCCCGCGGAGATCGAAGCGGTGCTCCACGCCCACCCCCAGATCCTCGACGCGGCCGTCTTCGGGATCCCCGACGAGGAATGGGGTGAGCGCGTGCACGCCATCGTGCAGGCCAAGGCCGGGGAGACCATCGATCTCGACGAGCTGCGCGCCTTCACGGAATCGCGCCTCGCCCGCTACAAACAACCGCCGTGCGTACGAGATCGCGCGCCGAACTTCCCCGTACCGATTCCGGCAAGTTGCTGAAGCGGGTCCTGCGCGACGAGTACTGGCAGGATCGCGACACGGCAGTATGAAGGTGTGAGGGTATGAGGGCTCGTCGGCGCCCGGTGCCCAGCTAGCCTCGCCGCCGGTGGCGACCCTCTCGGAATCCGCGTCCAAGCAGCTCGTGGCCCGTTACGGCGTCGCCGTCCTCGACGAGCGCACGGTCACCGGCGCCGCCGAGGCGGTCGCCGCGGCCGACGCGATCGGCTATCCCGTCGTGGTAAAGCTGTGCGGCGACGCGATCGCGCACAAGACCGAACGGGGCCTCGTGCGGCTCGGGGTGCGCGGACGCCGCGGCGGTCGGCATGCGGCAGCCGAGCTGCTCGGCAGCCGCGCGTCCCGACGACGGCCCGGTCGAGCTGCTCGTCGCGCCGATGGTGCGGGGCACGCGTGAGCTCATCGCCGGGCTCGTGCGCGATCCGCAGTTCGGCCCGTGCGTGATGCTCGGCGTCGGAGGAGTGCTCGCCGAAGCGGTAGGCGACGTCGCTTTCCGTCTCGTCCCGCTGACCGAGCTCGACGCCGACGAGATGCTCGACGACCTCGCGACGCAGAAGCTGCTCGGACCGTTCCGAGGTGAGCCCGCAGTCGATCGGGCGGCAGTCGCGGCAACGCTCGTCGGGCTCTCGCGCCTCGCGCAGGAGCGCCCGGACGTGGCCTCCGTCGACCTGAATCCGCTGATCGTCGTCGACGGCAGACCGGTCGCGGTCGACGCTCTCGTAGAGGTCGACCCGACGTCGCCGCGACCCGAGCGCGCCGCGACTCCTGCGCGCGCCGGCCCGACCGACGAGGCGTTCCGGGCGCTCGTTCGAACCGCGGGGCGTGATCGTGGCCGGAGCATCGACCCACCCGGGCAAGTTCGGCTTCGTCGCGCTGCACAACATCTTGTCCTGCGGGGTACGCGGGCGGGTCGGCGCGACCAATCTCGAAGCGACGCCCGTGCTCGGCATCGAGACCGTCGCCCGGCATCGACGACCTGCCCGAAGGTCCGTGGGATCTCGTGTTCGTGTGCACGCCCGCGGGTGCCAACCGCGAGCTGTTGCGCGGCGTGCGCGCGCCGCGGGGTGCGCGCCGCGTTCCTCACCAGTGCGGGCTACGGCGAGGCGGGAGAACACGGCATTCGGGCCCAGACGCGGAGCTCGTCGCGCTCGCCGATGAGCTCGGCATCCTGCTCGCGGGGCCCAACGGCCAGGGGGTCGTCTCGACCCCCGTGGAGCTCTGCGCGCAGATCGTCGCTCCCTACCCGCCGGCGGGCCGGATCGCGATCGCGAGCCAGTCGGGCAACTTCGTCTCGTCGTTCGAGAACTGGGCCGTGCAAACCGGCGTCGGCGTGAGCCGGGCCGTGTCGGCCGGCAACGCCGCCGCCCTGTCGGTCGCCGACTACCTCGACTGGTACGCCGACGACGACGCGACGGCGGTGAGCCTCGCGTACGTCGAAGGGGTCGCAGGACGGTCGGGCGTTCTTCGACCGGCTCGCTGCGCGTCGCGCGCGCGCAAACCGGTGGTGCTGGTGAAGGGCGGGACGACTGCCGGCGGTCAGCGCGCGCGGCCGCGAGTCACACCGGGAGCCTCGCCGCCGACGACCGCATCTTCGACGGGATGTGCCGCCAGGCCGGCGTGACACGCGCCGCGACCGTCGAGGAGGCGTTCGAGGCCGCGGCGACGTTCGCGACCCAGCCGCTCCCACGGGGTCCGCGCACCGCCGTGCTGACCACCGCCGGCGGCTGGGGGGTCGTCACCGCCGACGCGATCGCCCGCGCACCCGGACTCGAGCTCGCCGACGCTGCCCGACGACCTCCGCGCCGCGATCGACGAGAAGCTCCCGCCCCGCTGGAGCCGCAACAACCCCGTCGACTTCGCCGGCGGCGAGACCCGCGACACCATTCCCGAGGTGATGGAGCTCGTCGCTCGGCATCCCGAGATCGACGCGATCGTCTACCTCGGCCTCGGCATCCAGTCGAACACAGCCCGGCTCGTTGCGCGAAGGCTCGTTCTATCCCGATCACGGCCTCGAACGCATCGTCGCGTACCACGAGCGCCAGGACGCCCGTTTCGCCCGGGCCGCAGCCGAGATCTCCGACGACGACCGGGAAGCCGATCCTCACCGCGACCGAGCTCGCGGTTGCCGCACCCGACAACCCGGGCCCGGCGACAGTGCGCGGCGACCGGACGGCTCTGCTACTCGAGCGCGAACCGGGCGGTGACCGCGCTCGCGCATCTCTGGCACGACGCTCGCTTCCGGCTGACGCACGGGTCCTCGTGACGTGAGCCCGCGTGAAGCTGACGAGCGTCGTGCCTCGTCGCGGGTCGGGCTCGCGCGGTGCCGCCGCCGCGGCGTTCTTCGCCGGCTGCGCGGCCGGACACGCGCCGGCTCGCGACGCGACTCCAGCCGGACGTCGGCGCCGCTGGGCACGCCCGCTGTGGTCGGTCCGGCGGGTGCCGACCTGTCCTCGTGCCGGCAAGTGCAGAGCGGCGCCTATGCCCGAGCAGCATTCACGCTCACCAGCCGGCTCGACACGATCGTGGCACCCGTGCGCGGATGCGTGGCCGTCGACGGCCCGAGCGGCTCGCTCGCACGAGTCGGCGGCGGCTGTCGCGCTCGCGCCCGCGTCGACCCTGAAGCTGCTCACCGCGACGGCGGCCGTCGACCGGCTCGGGCCCGACCACCGCTTCACGACCCGCGTCGCTCGACGATCGGCGACGACGACCTCGTCGTCGTCGGCGGCGGCGATCCGCTGCTCGCCACTCCCGAGACATCGCGCTACGAGCACGGACACGCCCGTTTTCGCGACGCACCGTTCACGCGCCTGGCCGATCTGGCCGACGCCATCGTGGCCGCAGGAGTGCACGCACGTCACCGGCGCCTCGCTGGTCGACGACTCACGTGCACGAGACCGTCCGGTTCTTGCCCGACGTGGAAACCCGAGCTACACGCGAGGAGGGCGACGTCGGCGGCGCTCGGCGCGCTCACGGTCGACGGCGGCTTCGCCCAACCGAACGACACGATGGCCGCGGCCGATCCCGCGATCGTGACCGGCCAACGCCTCGCGGCGCTGCTCGCGGCACGCGGCGTGCGTCATCGCGGGCGGGGTGAGACGGGCCGCGGCGCCGGCTGGACGGGCCGCGAGATCGCGCACGTCGACTCGCCGCCGCTGTCGACGATCGTCGGCGAGATGCTCACGAGCAGCGACAACTACACGGCCGAGGAGCTGCTGCGCGACGTCGCGGTCGGCTCCGCCGGCCGAGCGCCCGCGACGACGGCGATGGGTGTGCAGATCGTCGAGCGCCGGCTCGGCGAGCTCGGCGTGCCGACGAACGGTCTCGATCATGCACGACGGCTCCGGTCTCGCGCCCGAGCGACCGCGCCACCTGCGCCACGCATGCTCGAGGTCATCGAGCTCGTCGCTCCGAGCCGCGGTTCGCGGCGATCGACAAGGGGCTGGCGGTCGCGGCGCGAACCGGGACGCTCGCCGTTCGTTTCGGTGGCGGGCCGCTCGCCGGGCGGCTGCGGGCCAAGACCGGTTCGATCGACGGGGTCGTCGGGCTCGCCGGCGTGCATCGACCGGCCGGACGACCTCCACTTCGCGTTCATTGCCAACGGCGACTTCTCCGAGGCCGCCGGTCTACGGCTCCAGGACCGAGGTGGCGGAGGCCGTGGGCGCGGTCCCGGGCTCCGCGTACCTGCCGACCTCGTGCCGAACCCGTGATGCAGCGCCGCAGAGCGAGCCCTCGACGGCACTGTCTCGGGCACCGAAATGTCCCGTACGCCTTGCACCGCACGGCGGAGCACGGCGAAACTGCTCCGCCCGTGCTGGAATGCGGGTGACTCCCGAACCCGCCGGAACCCGCCGGAAGGCCCCGGCGCCCGGAAGACCGAAAGAACCCGGAAGCCAGAAAGGATGCGAGTGGCCGACAACCCGCAACAGACGATCCGCGAGCTGAAAGAGCTCGTGATCGCGTACGCGAAGCAGGAGACGGTCGATCCACTGAAGGGGCTCGGGCGCTACGTCGCGTTCGGCGTCGCGGGCGCGATCCTCATCGGCACCGGGGTGATGCTTCCTCGCGATCGGCGCGACTGCGCGCACTGCAGGGGGAAACCGAGGCCCGCACTTCACCGGCAACTGGTCGTGGGCTGCCCTACGCGCATCGTCGTCGTCGGCGCTTCGGTCATCGCCGCGCTGTCGTGGGTCGATCGGCACGAGAGGAAGAAGAAGAGGAACACATGAGCCGCAGATCGAAACGAGCGCAGGAGCCGGTCGCGCCGCCGATCACGCGCGCCGACATCGAAGCGAAGTTCGGCGAGCTCCGGGGCGAGGTCGACGAGCGCACGGAGGCGGCGAAGGTTCCCGCGATCGCGATCGCGGTCGGAGCGGTCGTCGTGACCGTCGATCGCCGCGTACTGGCTGGGCCGGCGCCGGGGCAAGCAAGCGCCAGATGGTGCTCGAGATCCGGCGGATCTGACGTGTACCGATACGCTGCTCCGCCGCCTGACCTCGAACGGCCTGCGCAAGGGCGTCGCCGGCTCGACACCGTGGCTGGTCGTCGGGATCGTCGCCGGCGGGCTCCGAGTCCTCCGCCACGTCGCCCGGGACGACGAGGAGATGCTCTACCGCACCGGTGGTCAAGGCCGGCGACGTGTTCGAGATCGTCGCCCGCCCGAAGCAGTAGGCGCGGCGGCGGCGTACCGCCGGTACTGTGGCTGTCCGATGAAAGTCGCCCCATGAGGGTCGTCCTGCGCAACCCCAGGCGCGAGCTCGACGTTCCGCGCCTCGCAACGTCGGCCGGCTGCTCCGCGACCTCGACATCGTCGCCCGAATCGGTGCTCGTCATTCGCAACGACACCCTCGCCACGCACGACGAGGGGCTCGCACGACGAGGACATCGTCGAGATCCGGCCGGTCGTCTCGGGCGGCGCGGCGTGAAGTGCGGTCGGTGCCGGGAACCCGCAGTCATCGAGGTGCGGCGGCACAACGCGGGCTACTGCCGCGGCGTGCTTCCTGCGGCACTGCGGCGAGCAGGTCCGCCGGGCGATCGAGCATTTCGACATGTTCCCCGCGGGCGATCGGGTGCTCGTGGCCGTGTCCGGCGGCAAGGACTCCCTCGGTCTCTGGCAGCTGCTGCGCGAGCTCGGCTACGAGGCCGACGGCCTCTACGTCGGCCTGGGCATCGGCGAGTACTCCGACACGTCGGCTCGCTACGCGCGCGCGTTCGCGGCCGAGCGCGGCTGGAAGTTGGTCGAGGTCGACCTCGCGACACGATACGGGTTCGACGTCGAGAGCGGGTCGCGGGCCGCGAAGCGGGCTCCCTGTTCCGCGTGCGGGCTGTCGAAGCGTCACGTCTTCAACGAGGCCGCGATCGCAGAACGGCTACGACGTGCTCGCGACGGGCCACAACCTCGACGACGAGGCCGCGGTGCTCTTCGGCAACGTGTTGCGTTGGGAGACCGAGTATCTCGGCCGCCAGCACCCCGTGCTCCGCGGCCGACCGGGCTTCGTGCGCAAGGTGAAGCCGCTTGATCCGGCTCGAGCGAGCGCGAGATGGCCGCGTACTGCGTGCTGACCGGAATCGACTACATCGTCGAGGAGTGCCCGATGGCAGCCGGCAACCGCCATCTCGGCTACAAGAACACGCTCAACGAGATCGAGGAGCGCTCGCCCGGGCACCAAGGCCGCGTTCGTGTTCGGCTTCCTCGAACGTGCGCACGAGCATTCGTGGCCGACGGGCCGACGCCCGTGACGATCTGCGCCCGTGCGCGGGTGTGCGCGGCGCCGACACCCGGCGACGTCTGCGCCTTCTGCCGCATGCAGCGCCCGTGCCGTCGGCGAGTCGCCGATCAGCCGTGCGGACCAGCGCGGTATGAGCCGGCGTGTTCGCCGCCGGCGAGCGGGTGCTCCTCGTCGACAACCGTCGTCGCCGGCACCTCGTCATGCTCGAGGCGGGCGGCCAGTTCCATACGCACGCCGGCATCGTCGCCCACGACGACATCATCGGCCACGCCGACGGCAGCACAGTGCGCACCACCCGCGGCGCACGCCTGACCGCGCTGCGGCCGACGCTCGCCGAGTACGTCCTCGAGATGCCGCGCGGCGCGCAGGTGATCTACCCGAAGGACATCGGGCCGATCCTCGTGCTCGCCGACATCTTCCCGGGCGCGCGCGTCCTCGAGTCGGGCGTCGGGTCGGGCGCGCTCACGACCGCGCTGCTGCGGGCGGTCGGACCGTCGGGCACGGTCACCGGGTACGAGATCCGAGACGACTTCGCCGCAGCGCGCGATCGAGAACATCCACGGATTCCTCGGTCACCGACGTCCCGCTCGACGTCCACGTGCGCGACGTCTACGAGGGCATCGACGAGCGCGACGTCGATCGCGTCGTGCTCGACCTGCCCGAACCGTGGCGGGTCGTCAAGCACGCCGCCGAGGCGCTCGTGCCGGGCGGCATCCTGCTCGCGTACCTGCCGACGATCCTGCAGGTCGGGCGGTCTGCGCGAGGAGCTCGCATCGTCGCCGTTCGCGATGAGCGAGATCGCTCGAGGTGCTGCACCGCGGCTGGCACGTCGAGGGGCAGTCGATCCGGCCCGACCACCGGATGGTCGCGCACACGGGCTTCCTCACCGTCGCCCGGCGCCTGGCGGACGACACCCGGCCGACCGTCCCACCGCCCGACACCGGGGGCGAATGAACGCACTCGACGTCGCGATCGTGGCGGCGGCGGTCGGCGCCGGGCATCGGCGGGCTGGCGGCTCGGCTTCGTCGCCCGCGTGTTCGCGTGGGCGGGCGTGTTCACGGGTCTCGCTGTCGGCGTCAACTTCGTACCGCGAGGTCGTCACCGGTCTCGGCGGCACGAGCGCCGACGGCCGCGGTCGGTGTCGCGCTCCTGTTCCTGCTCCTCGTCGCGATCGATCGGTCAAGCGTTCGGCCTGCGTCATCGGGCTGCTCGTCCACCGCGTGTTCCCGATCGCGAACCCGCTGCCGCGTGGGACGGGATCGGTCGGCGCGGCCGTCGGGACGTTCGGACTGCTCGTCCTCGCTCTGGATGGTGATCCCGTCGCTCGCGGCCGCGCAGGGATGGCCGGCCCGCATGGCGCGCGACTCGTGGATGGTCGCGGCGATCCAGCGTCTCGCACCGCGCCAGCCCGCGAAGTTGGCCGCATGGGGCCTCGCGATCTCCGAGGCGCCGTATCCGTCGGCGCTCGGACCCTCCAGTCAATCCGCCCGACCCGGCGCGTCCCCACGGCGTTGCTGCCGCCCGCCGTCGACGCTCGTCGTGCGGCGGTCGATCGTGAAGGTCACCGGCGAGGCATGTCACCAGATCCAGGACGGCAGCGGTTGGGTCGCGGCGCCCGGGATCGTGGTGACGAACGCGCACGTCGTCGCGGGCGAACGCTCGACCGACGTCGTCGACGCGTCGGGCACGTCACTGCCGCCGCGGTCGTCGATCGATTTCGATCCGGTCCGCGACCTCGCGGTGCTCTCGGTCCCGCAGCTGACCGCGAGCCCGCTCGCGCTCGTGACCGGCGCGCCCGGTGACGCGGCGTCGGTCTACGGCCATCCGGGCGGCGGACCGCTGCAGGCCGCGCCGGCTGCGTATCGGCGACGAGATCTCGCCGTCGGTACGACATCTACCGCACCTCGACGAGCCGCCGGCACGTGTTCGTGCTCGCGGCGACGCTCGCGCCCGGCGACTCGGGTGGCGCGCTCGGTCGACCGCGCCGGCGCAGTGGTCGGGCGTCGCGTTCGCGATCGACCCCGGCCGCAGCGCGACCGCCTACGCGCTCACCGACGAAGAGGTCCGGCCCGCGCTCGCAGGCCGCGAACTCGCGGCACCGACGTCGCCGACACGGGCGGTCGCCTGGTCGAGTGAGCCGAGTCGCGGCACGAGTGCTACTCGGCTTCGATGAAGATGCACTCGCCGGGGCACTCCTCGGCGCGACTCGACGACCGCGTCGAGCATCCCGTCGGGGAGTTCGGCCAGGCCCTCGGCGCCACCCGGGTCGGAGAAGACCTTGTCGCCCTCTTTGACGTAGGCCAGACCGTCGTCGAGCAGGGTGAAGACGGCGGGCGCGATCTCCTCGCACAGCCCGTCACCGGTGCAGAGATCCTGGTCGATCCAGACCTTCATCGGAGGTCCTCACTTTTCTGCTTGGGGGTCGAATGAACGTGCAGGCGGTTGATCGACTTGTCACACGGTAGAGCTCGACGAATTTATCCACATCTGGAGTGACAAATCCGGGACGCAGAACTCGTTCGCAGAGAAGGTATCGGATGCGCGCAGTCGGGCCTGAACACAGGACTAGGGTCGCCATCGACCGAGGAGGTGTCGCTCCATGGCTTCCGAGCACGAGCGGCGGCTGACCGAGTACGAGGCTCAGGTCGATCAGCTTCAGGAGAGCATCAAGGGACTCGAGGAGGAGGTCGTCGTCCTGCGACGGCGGCTCCAGGACGCGCCCAAGCGGGTCCGGACCCTCGAGGAGCGACTGCTCGAGACAAAGGGCCAACTCGCCCAGGCCGTGTCCCAGAACGAGAAGCTGTCCGCCACCCTGCGCGAGGCGCGCGAGCACATCGCCGCGCTGCGCGAGGAGGTCGAGAAGCTCACGATGCCGCCGTCGGCGTACGGCACGTACCTCGCCACGAACGACGACGGCACCGTCGACATCTTCACGGCCGGGCGCAAGATGCGGGTCGCGGTGCATCCCGAGCTCGACAGCCAAGGATCTCCGCCGCGGCCAGGAGGTCGTTCTGAACGAGTCGTTGAACGTCGTCCTGCGCAAGGGATTCCGACCTCGCGGGCGAAATCGTCACGTTCAAGGAGATGCTTGCCCGACGGCACCCGGGCGATGGTCGTGGGTCGCGCCGACGAAGAGCGCGTGTGCGAGCTCGCCGACGAGCTGCTGCACGAGAGGCTCCGGGCGGGTGACCACCTCCTGATGGAAGGCCGCTCCGGGCTCCTGCTCGAGAAGCTGCCCGCGCCCCGAGGTCGAAGAGCTCGTGCTGGAGGAAGTCCCCGATGTCTCCTACGACGACGTCGGCGGGCTCGACGACCAGATCGAGATGATCAAGGACGCGGTCGAGCTGCCGTACCTCTACGGCGACCTGTTCAAGGACCACGACCTGCAGCCGCCGAAGGGCATCCTGTTGTACGGCCCGCCCGGCTGCGGCAAGACGCTCATCGCGAAGGCGGTCGCCAACTCGCTCGCCAAGCGCGTCGCGGAGAAGACCGGGCAACACGTCGGCCCGCTCGTACTTCTTGAACATCAAGGGTCCCGAGCTCTTGAACAAGTACGTCGGCGAGACCGAACGCCAGATCCGCCTCATCTTCCAGCGGGCGCGCGAGAAGAGCGAAGAGGGCTATCCCGTCATCGTGTTCTTCGACGAGATGGACTCGCTGTTCCGCACCCGTGGCACCGGCATCTCGAGCGACATCGAGTCGACGATCGTGCCCCAGCTGCTCGCGGAGATCGACGGCGTCGAGGCGTTGAAGAACGTCATCGTGATCGGCGCGTCGAACCGCGAGGATCTCATCGACCCCGCGATCCTGCGACCGGGCCGCCTCGACGTGAAGATCAAGATCGAGCGCCCCGACGTCGACAGCGCGAAGCAGATCTTCACGCAGTACCTCGTCACCACGCTTCCGCTCGCCGAGAGCGAGCTGAAGGCGGCGGGCGGCGATCCCGAGCGCGCGGTTCGGACGATGATCGACGACGCGGTCGAGCGCGATGTACTCGGTCGGCGACGAGAACAAGTTCCTCGAGGTGACCTACCAGAACGGCGACAAGGAAATGCTCTACTTCAAGGACTTCTCCTCGGGCGCCATGATCGAGAACATCGTGCGGCGGGCCAAGAAGCTCTCGATCAAGCGCACGATCGCCGGCGGCGACCGTGGCATCGGCGCCGACGACCTCCTCGAGTCGATCAAGCAGGAGTTCCGGGAGCACGAGGATCTCCCGAACACGACGAACCCCGACGACTGGGCGAAGATCTCCGGGCAAGAAGGGTGAGCGCATCGTCTACGTCCGCACGATCGTGAACGAGGGCGACACGCGAGCAGGGCGGCCGTCAGATCGAACGGGTCACGACCGGTCAGTACCTCTGATCGTCGGTTGCGCCGCGATCCGGGGTGCGGGCGCGTCAGTAGGATGTGAGCGTGACCGTACCGAAGATCGTCGGTATCGAGACCGAGTACGGGGTCGCGCTGCGGGGCGCGCCCGAGCCGAATCCGGTGGTCGCATCGAGTCTGCTCATCAACGGCTACGTCGAGCAACGGCGGATCGGCTGGGACTTCGAGGACGAGACGCCCGGGCGTGACGCGCGGGGTTTCGCCCGCGACGGTGCGCAGCCCCCGGAGATCGAGACGCACCTGGTCAACGCGGTGCTCACCAATGGCGCCCGCTACTACGTCGATCACGCTCACCCCGAGTACTCGACTCCGGAGTGCGCCGACCCGCTCGAGGCGACCTTGTTCGACAAGGCAGGTGAGCGCATCTTGGCCCGCTCGATGGAAGCGGCGCGCCACCTGCTTCCCGAGGGCCAGGAGATCGTCGTCTACAAGAACAACAGCGACGGCAAGGGCAACTCGTACGGCTGTCACGAGAACTACCTCGTCGATCGCAACGTGCCGTTCGCGTCGCTCGTGCGAAATCTCCTCCCGTGGTTCGTCACTCGTCAGGTGTTCACAGGCGCGGGCAAGGTCGGGTCCGAGAACGGCGCCGACGCGTGCGACTACCAGATCAGTCAGCGGTCCGACTTCTTCGAAGAGGAGGTCGGGCTCGAGACGACCTTGAAGCGCCCGATCGTCAACACCCGGGACGAGCCCCACGCGGATCCGCAGAAGTACCGGCGTCTGCACGTGATCGTCGGCGACGCCAACTTGTGCGAGGTCGCGACGTTCCTCAAGGTCGGTACGACCGCGGTCGTGCTCGCGATGATCGAAGACGGGTTCATCGACAAGGACCTGTCGATCTCGGCGCCGGTCACCGCGATCAAGACCGTGTCGCACGACATCACGCTGCAGGCCACCGTCGACTCCGCGTCCCTCGGTCGGTGCACCGCGATCGAGTTGCAGTGGGAGTTCCTGAGGCTGGCGCGCAAGTACGCCGACGAGACCGGCCTCGAATGCTGCGGTCCCGAAGCGATCGGCGCCCTCGTGCTCGACCGCTGGGAATCCGTGTTGGGGGCGCTCGAGTCCGATCCTTCGTCACTCGACGGTCAACTCGACTGGGTCACCAAGCTCGAGTTGCTGCGGGCGTACGCCGAGCGCGACGACCTGCGGTGGAACGACCCCAAGCTCGAGCTGCTCTCGGTGCAGTACCACGACGTGCGGCCGGGCCGCTCGCTGTACGAGAAGCTCGTGCGCGGCGCAAGGATCGAGCGCCTCCTCGACGAGGACGACGTCATGGCCGCAATGGCCGACCCGCCGGATTCCACACGGGCCTACTTCCGAGGTACGTGCCTTGCCCGTTGGGCCGATTCGGTGGTCGCGGCGAACTGGGACAGTCTCGTGCTCGACGTCGGAATCGACCCACTTCGGAGGATCCCGATGATGGAGCCCACGCGTGGTAGCAAGGAGCATGTCGCCGAGCTTTTCGGTCAGGTATCGACACCTCGTCAACTCGTCGAGCGACTGACGTCGAGCTGAGGGTGTCGCAGGAGGAAGTCCGTCATGGCTGAACGAGAACGCAAACAAAAGCCCGCTCCCAAAGAGCGCGAGGAAGTCGTCGACGAGGAAGTCACGGCGTCGTCGGAACGCGGCGAGAAGTTGAAGGAAGACATCGACGATCTGCTCGATGAGATCGACTCGGTGCTCGAGGACAATGCCGAGGAGTTCGTGCGCAGCTACGTGCAAAAGGGCGGGCAGTAGCACAGGCCGGTGCCCGGGTCGGTCGAAGACCGGCGGTAGGCTCCCGCGCCGATGTCCGAATCCAGCTCGCTCCCACTGTTTTCCACGTCGGTCGATCCCGGACCGTCCTTCGCGGACGTACTGCGCAGGCTCGCGCCGCACCAGTTACCGGGAGCAGGCGTCACGGCCGCCGTCGACGCTCGACGTACCGCACGGCACCACGGTCGTCGCGATCCGTTTCGTCGACGGCGTGATCATGGCCGGCGATCGCCGCGCCACCGCCGGCTACATGATCGCCAGCCGGCGCATCGAGAAGGTGTTCCCGGCCGACGACTACTCCGGCGTCTCCATCGCCGGCGCGGCCGGTCCCGCGGTCGAGATGGTCAAGCTGTTCCAGGTTCAGCTCGAGCACTACGAGAAGGTGCAAGGCGAGACGCTCAGCCTCGAGGGCAAAGCGAACCAGCTCAGCCAGTTGGTGCGCGCCAACCTCCCTGCGGCGATGCAGGGATTCGCGGTCGTGCCGCTCTTCGCGGGTTTCGACACCGCGCGCGACCGTGGGCGCGTGTTCTCCTACGACGTCACGGGAGGACGCTACGAGGAGCTCGACTTCCAGGCGCAGGGCTCGGGCAGCGTGCACGCCCGCAACTGGATCAAGGCGGCATGGAGCGACGGCCTCGATGCCGACGCGGCGATCAGCCTCGCGATCACGTCGTTGTTCGCCGCCGCCGACGAAGACATCGCCACCGGGGGACCCGACCTCGTCCGGCGCATCTTCCCGACCGTCGCCGTCATCGACGCCAACGGCTATCGCGCCCTGACCGACGACGACATCGAGTCCCGCAGCCAGGCGCTGCTGCAGGGCGCCGAGCGCGGCGGCCAAGAGTCGTGAGCGCGCTGGCGCAGATCCGAAAGTCCGGTGCCCGGAGCCGTTCCATCCGCAGACAGAGGGCCGCAGCCTCGTAGCCGCGTCAGGACATTCGCATGAGCATGCCGTTCTACGTTTCGCCGGAACAGGTGATGAAGGACCGTGCCGACTACGCGCGCAAGGGCATCGCCCGCGGTCGCAGCCTGGTGGCGTTCGAGTGCCCGAGCGGCGTACTGATCGTCGCCGACAATCCGTCGAGGACGCTCTCCAAGATCAGTGAGATCTACGACCGCATCGCCTTCGCCGCCGTCGGCAAGTACAACGAGTTCCAGATGTTGCGCGTCGCCGGCGTACGCCACGCCGACATGAAGGGTTTCTCCTATTCGCGCGAAGACGTCAGCGCCAAGGAGCTCGCCAACGCGTACGCGCAGACGCTCGGTCAGGTCTTCACGCACGAGATGAAGCCCTACGAGGTCGAGCTGCTCGTCGCCGAAGTCGGCTCACCCGACGACGATCACGCGGAGATGTACCACGTGCTCTACGACGGCGTTGTCATGGACGAGCAGAACTATTCGGTGCTCGGCGGTCAGGCCGAACAGATCAGCGAGGCGTTGAAGGAGCTGTACGAGCCCGGCATGAGTCTCGACGATGCGTTGAAGCTCGGAGCGAAGGTGCTCGGGAGCGACGACACGCCGCTCGGCGCCGAGCAGCTCGAGGTCGCACTGCTCGATCGTTCCCGGACGCGACGCGCATTCCGCCGTATCAAGAACGCCGAGCTGAGCTCGCTGCTGACCTGAGGACCTCAGTACCAGCGGATCAACAGGGCGATCGGGCCCGCGATCAACACGAACAGGACGAGCGCGGCCACCCACACCACCGGCACCGGTTGCACTCGCAGCGGCGGCCGGTCGTCGTCGAGGATGTCGTCGGCCTCGTCGACCTCGGCGACCAACAGCACCAGGCTCGCTTCGTCGAACTGCTCGTCGGGCACGTACACGTCGACGCGCGCCATGTCACCCACGGTGAGCCGGTAGGGACTGTCGAGCGCGCCGCGGAGTTGGACGTCGAAGCCCTCGTCCTGGAGCCGCGCCGCCATGACCCGAGCCCGGAACGATCCGTACACCGACGTCAGTCGGGTCATGGCCACCTCCCGAGTGTACGGCGGCGGCACCTGGGCGCGACCGGGTGCCCGTACACTCACGAGCGGTGGAGCGGCGCATCTTCGGCCTCGAGAACGAATACGGCGTGACGTGCACCTTGCGCGGCCAACGCCGCCTGAGCCCCGACGAGGTCGCCCGTTACCTCTTCCGCCGGGTCGTGTCCTGGGGGCGGTCGAGCAATGTCTTCCTCGAGAACGGTGCCCGGCTCTACCTCGATGTGGGCAGCCACCCCGAGTACGCCACGCCCGAGTGCGACTCGATCCGCGACCTCGTCATCCACGACAAGGCCGGCGAGCGGATCCTCGAGGGTCTCGTGCAGAGCGCGGAGCAGCGCCTGCGGGAAGAGGGCATCCGGGGCGAGGTGTTCTTGTTCAAGAACAACACCGACAGTGCCGGCAATTCCTACGGCTGTCACGAGAACTATCTCGTCGAGCGCGAAGGTGACTTCTCGAAGTTCACCGACGTGCTGATCCCGTTCCTCGTCACCCGCCAGATCTACGCGGGCGCGGGCAAGGTGCTGCAGACGGCGCGTGGTGCCATGTACTGCATCGCCCAACGGGCCGAGCACATATGGGAAGGCGTCTCCTCGGCGACCACGCGCTGCGCGTCCGATCATCAACACGCGCGACGAGCCTCACGCCGATGCCGAGCGCTTTCGCCGACTCCACGTCATCGTCGGCGACTCCAACATGAGCGAGTACGCCACCTTCTTGAAGGTCGGCACCACCGCGATCGTCCTGCGCATGCTCGAGGAGGACCAAGCGCCCTGGCGCGATCTCTCTCTCGAGAACCCGATCCGCGCGATCCGCGAGATCAGTCACGACATCACGTGCCGCCGTCGGGTGCGTCTCGCGAACGGCCGCGAGCTCTCCGCGGTCGAGATCCAGAGCGAGTACTTGAACCGAGCTCTCCGGTTCGCCAAGCGACGCGGGCTCCCGCCGCTCGAACAGCGCGCGCTCGACATGTGGGAACACGTCATGACCCATCTCGAGGACGATCCCCTGAAGTTGCGCACCGAAGTCGACTGGGTGATCAAACACCACCTCATCGAGGCGTACCGCACGCGTGGCGAGCTCCCGCTCACACATCCCCGCGTGTCGCTGCTCGATCTCTCGTACCACGATGTGACCCGATCGCGATCGCTCTACTACCTCCTGCAACGCAGGGACCAGGTCGACCGCATGGTCGAGGACGACGAGATCGACGAAGCGATGAACATCCCGCCCCAGACGACCCGTGCCCGCCTCCGGGGCGCGTTCATCAAGCGGGCGAAGGAGCGCAAGCGCGACTACACCGTCGACTGGGTGCACTTGAAGCTCAACGACCAGGCCCAGCGCACCGTGCTCTGCAAGGACCCGTTCAAGTCGCGCGACGAACGGGTCGAGCGGTTGATCGCCTCGCTGTAGCAGAGGTCATCCGTTCCGATGCCGTCGTTCCGCGTGGGAGCAGTCGCCGAGATCCTGGAGACCCACGGCGGCATCCAGCGCGTGCTCGTCGACCTCGGCACGCAGCCGCCGGAGCCCGCGTACGCGCTGACCGACCTCACGGGTCCGGTCGCAGTCGGCGACCGCGTGGTCCTGAACACCACCGCGGTGGAGCTCGGGCTGGGCACCGGCGGCTGGCACGTCGTGCACTGGAACCTCGAGCGCGACGCGTGGAGCAACACCGGTACTCGGACGGGCATGAAACTGCGCTACACGAGCCTGCAGGTCGACGTCGAGAACGCGGAGCCGCCCGGAGTCGCCGACCTCGGGGGCATGCCCGTGATCGCGGCCGACCTGCACAGCCACGTCGGAGCGATCGCGGTGACGCTCAAGCACCTCCGACCCGACGCACGACTCGTGTACGTCATGACCGACGGCGGCGCGCTGCCGATCGCGATCTCCGATCTCGTCCGCCGGCTGCGGGCCCGGAATCTCATCGACGCGACGGTCACCTGCGGACACGCGTTCGGCGCAGACCTGGAGGCCGTGTCGATCCCGAGTGCCCTCGGGGTGGCGCGCCGCGTCGCCGGCGCGGACGCCACGATCGTGGCGATGGGGCCCGGCAGTGCGGGCACCGCCAGCCCGCACGGGTTCAGCGGTGTCGAGGTCGCAACCGCCCTCGACGCGACGACCGCGCTCGGCGGCGTGCCGATCGCGGCGCTGCGCGTCTCCTTCGCCGACCCCCGGCCGCGACATCGCGGCGTCTCCCACCACACGACCACCACGCTCTCGCTCGCGCGGAGCCGGGCGCGGGTCGGCGTACCCTGCGTCGGCGGCGACGAAGAAGAGCAGATCCGTCGTGCTCTCCTCGACGCGGGGATCGACGGGCGCCACGAGATCGTCGACACCGCGCCCGTGGACGTGCTCGCGCTGCTCGCCGCCCACGATGTCGACCTGGAGTCGATGGGGCGCCCCGCGGCCGCGGATCCGGTGATGTTCGAGGCCGCCGCCGCGGCCGCAGTGGTGGCCGCGGGGATCCTCGGCGCGCATGTCGTCCCCTAGGCTGAAACGATGCCCGACGCTCCGTCGCGGGTCGAACGCGTCCTGAACCTCCTCGCCCTCCTACTCGACACCCGCCGGGCGATCACCCGCGAGGAGATCGTTCACGACGTCGCCGGCTACCCGCCGCAGATCACCGCTTACCGGAGAGCGTTCGAGCGCGACAAGGAAACCCTGCGGGGCATGGGTGTACCGCTGCGGACCGAACCCATCGGCGACGGTTCCGAGCTCGGTTACCGGGTCCGGCCCGAGGACTACTACCTGCCGGAACTCGACCTCGACGCCGAGGAATCTGCCGCATTGCGAGTCGCCGTCAGCGCGGTGTCCTCGGGAGCCACGCCGGCCAAGGCGCGTTGCTGAAGCTGGGCGGTCTCGCCGACGAAGCGGTCGCGCCGATCGCCTCGCTCCCGATCGCACCCGCGCTCGCGAGCCTCTTCGAAGCGTTCCGCGCCCACGCGGTGGTTCGCTTCACCCACCGGGACACCCTGCGGACCGTCGAGCCGTGGGGGCTGTCGTCCAAACGCGGCCGCTGGTACGTCGTCGGCTTCGACCGCGATCGTGACACGGTGCGCGCCTTCGCGCCGACCGCATCGAAGGCGACGTCGAGATCGGCGAACCTGACGCTTTCGAGGCGCCGGCCGACTTCCGGCCCGACGATCACGTCGAGTCGCGGCCATGGCTGCTCGGCGATGATCCCCCGGTCCGCGTCCGCGTCCGCGTCGACGACGACTACGTCGACACGATGCTCGGGGAGTTGGGCTCGGACGCCCGCGTCGACGCGCACGACACGAGCCCGAGCAGCAGCGTCATCGAGACGGCCGTGTCCAACCGGGCCGCGTTTCGCAGCTTCGTGCTCGGATTCCTCGAACACGCCGAGGTCCTCGAGCCGGACGACGTCCGCGCCGACATCGTCCACTGGCTCGAGCGTGCCGCCGCGGGGCCGGCATGAGCCCCCGTGCCCTGGCCGGACCGGAGATTCAACGCATCCTCGCGCTCGTGCCGTGGATCGTCGCCCATCCCGGCTCGCCCAAAGCAGAGATCGCGCTCAGGTTCGGCATCACGGTTGCCCAGCTCGACGCCGATCTCGCGCTGGTGCTCATGATTGGGGTACCGCCGTACTCGCCCGGCGACTACCTCGACGTGGAACACGACGAGAGCGGCGGGGTGACGATTCGCCTCGCGGAGCACTTCCAACGAGCGTTGCGGCTCACTCCCGCCGAGGGTCTGGCGCTGCTCGCGGCCGGAAGGGCGCTGCTCGCGGTACCCGGCTCCGACCCGGAGGGACCGCTCGCGACCGCGCTCGCCAAGCTCCAGCACGCACTCGAGCTCCCGGGTCTCGTCGTCGACGTCGGCGAGCCCACACAGCTCGAAGCGATCCGCGCCGCCGTCGCCGGCCACGACCGCGTGGAGATCGAGTATTGGTCGGCAGGGCGCGACGAGGTCACGACCCGGAGCATCGATCCGGAGGTCGTGTTCTTCGCCACGGGGGAGTGGTACGTCGGCGCGTATTGTCACCGGGCGCACGACGAACGCATGTTCCGCGTCGACCGGATCCGGTCGGTGACGCCAACGGGGGAGCACTTCGAACCCGGCGCGACGGAATTCGAGACCGGCGACGTCTACACACCTCGCGCCGACGACACCCGCGTCACGCTCGAGCTGGCACCCGCCGCCGCGTGGGTAGCCGAGTCGCACCCGACCGAAGCGGTCACCGAGCGCGCCGACGGATCGCTCGAGATCGTGCTCGCCGTCAGCGAGCGGCCCTGGCTCGAACGACTCCTCGTGCGCCTCGGGCCGGATGCCCGGGTCGTCGAA
Source organism: uncultured Actinomycetes bacterium (assembly GCA_963784845.1). Classification (GTDB taxonomy): domain Bacteria; phylum Actinomycetota; class Acidimicrobiia; order IMCC26256; family PALSA-610; genus PALSA-610. Next base: position 1,850,390 of record CAWASN010000007.1, read on the forward strand.
CCGCCGGAGTTCGCCACGCTCGCGGCGGATGCGGCGCAGCGGACGCTGCGCCGCTACCGCGAGGGTCGGCGCGGACGGGCGTGAGAGAATGCCGCCGGTGAACCCGTCCCCGAGCGCCGACTCCCCCTCCCGCGCACGGCCCGACGGGCTGTCCTTCGGCGATCCGGGGCGTCGAGAGACACCGCCGCCGCCGCCCGCGTCGAAGGCGAAGCCGAGCTGGGCGGTGGCGCTCGAATGGGGAATCCTGATCTTCGCCGCGCTCTCGATCGCACTGTTGATCAAGGTCTTCTTGTTCCAGGCGTTCTACATCCCGTCCGACTCGATGGTGCCGACCCTGAAGAACCACGACCGGGTCATCGTCAACAAGCTCTCCTACCGCCTCCACCCGGTACACCGCGGCGACATCATCGTGTTCAAGACCCCAAAGGGTCCCGACGGCAAGCCGATCGATCCCGGCGTGAACGACCTGGTCAAGCGCGTGATCGGCCTGCCCGGTGAGACGATCGAGGGCCGCGGCGGTCACATCTACATCAACGGGCGGGTCCTCGCCGAGCCGTACCTCCCGAGCGGCGAAGCTCCCGGAACCGGCTTCGCTCCGATCAAGATCCCCCCCGACGCCTACTGGGTGATGGGGGACAACCGATCGAACTCACGCGACTCGCGATTCTTCCCCGAGGCGTTCCCGTTCGTGCCCAAGCGCGACATCATCGGCCGGGTGTTCCTGCGGATCTGGCCGCCCAACCGGCTGGGAATTCTGTGAACCCGCTCGATTCCGACGACGAGCCGTCCAACGACGAGCCGTCCAACGACGAGCCGTCGAACGACGAGCCGTCGAACGAGGTCACCCGCGCCACCACCCAACCCGAGGCGGCGACGTCCGAGAAGGCCACTTCGAGGACCATCGTCGAATGGGTGGTGCTCATCGCGAGCGCCCTGATCATCGCGCTGTTGGTGAAGTCGTTCCTGTTCCAGGCGTTCTACATCCCGTCCGACTCGATGGTGCCGACCCTGAAGAACCACGACCGGGTCATCGTCAACAAGCTCTCCTACCATTTTCATTCGGTCCACCGCGGCGACATCGTCGTGTTCAAGACCCCGAAGGGTCCCGACGGCAAGCCGATCGATCCCACGATCAAGGATCTCGTCAAGCGCGTCATCGGGTTGCCCGGCGACACCGTCAGCGAGAAGAACGGCCACATCCTCATCAACGGCAAGGCGCTCAACGAGCCGTACCTGCCGGCCGGAACCGTGAGCGACTGTGCCACGTTCGCGGCGAACTGCTTCCCGAGCGGACCACTTCCCGCCGACCGCTACTGGGTCATGGGCGACAACCGCCCCGGGTCGAAGGACTCGCGCAGCTTCGGCGCGATCAGAAAGAGTGAGATCGTCGGCAGGGTGTTCCTGCGAATCTGGCCACCGAATCGCCTCGGGATCCTCTAACCGCGCGACGGCGACGATCAGTCGGCGACCCACTCGCTCACGGTCGCGACCATCCGATCCGGACGATCGCAATACAGCGCGTCGATCCCCATCGCGAGCATCGCGCGGAGGTGCCGAACCTCCTGCGCGTCCCACGCGAACGCGCGTACGTCGAAACGGTGGAACAGCGACACGAGGCCGGCGGTCCATTCGCTGTGATGGAGGTTCATCGCGTCGATACCGGCAGAGGCGAGGTCGAACGCGTGCCGTTCGAGCGGCGCACTGATCGAGGGCCGGCGATCGGAGTGCACGAGCTTCACCCTCGGCTCGCGCCGGAGCCGGCGCAGCAGGTCGACGTCGGGCGAGCAGACCCACAGGCGCTCCAGCACGTCGTACGCGCGCCCCACCTCGATGAGCCGGTCGGCGGCGTCGGCGGTCTTCACGTCGACCGAGCACTCGAACGCCGTGCCGAGCTCGGCGTACACGTCTGCGAACCGGGGAATGCCGTAGGTCGACAGCTCCTCGGCCGTCGCCGAGGAGATGCGTCGCCTGCGCAGGCCCCGGGCCGCGCCGCGAGCGACGACGTCGTCGTGTGAGCACACGACCTCTCCGTCGCTCGACACCCAGACGTCGGTCTCGATGCCGGTCGCGCCTTGTTCGAGCGCGGTCCGGAATGCCGGGATCGTGTTCTCCGGCTCGAGCAGGCGCGCGCCACGGTGAGCGAAAGTGATGACGGCCACGACCACTCATCGTGCCATGTCGCCCCGGTCGTTCGTCGATATGTGACCAGCGCGTCGGTGCCGGAGCCTCAAGCAGCCCCGAAGGCCTGCCGAAGGGTCTTACAGCCGCCACCACGAAGCGGTGTTCAGGATTCGATGCGGACCAGGGATGGGTGACGCGGTGACGACGATCCGGGCCAATTGCCCGACCTGCGGGGACGTGCAGCTGACTGCAGACGACCTCACCGTCCGCGTCTGCGCCGACGACGAGCGCGGCTCCTACTGTTTTCGCTGTCCCGACTGCCGTCAGGCGGTCTCCAAGGAAGCGAGCCGGCGCATCGTCGACCTGCTCGTCTCGAGCGGCGTGCGGATGCAGGTATGGCGACTGCCGGCCGAGCTGACCGAGTCCCGCATCGGCCCGCCGCTGACGCCGGACGATCTGCTCGACTTCCACTTGCTCCTGGCTGACAATTCCTGGTTCGACGAGCTGGCCGCGGAGGTCCGCCGGTCACTCAACCGGTGAGGGCAACCGGTGAGGGCAACCGGTAAGGACAACCGGTAGGGTCGACACGTGCTCTGGCTCCTTCCTCTCGCGCTCGGCGTTGCCGGCCTCATCGCGTTGGTCACGCTCGGCCGAGTCGTACACCGCGAGCTCCGACCGACGTTGGTCGCGATCGACCGTTTCGGGCGCGAGCACCGCACGGCGATCGACGGAGCGCGCAAGCGCCTCGCCGACGGCACGGCGACCGCACGACGGCGTCTGTCCCAGGACTGACGGCGCCCGCACGCTCGATTGCGACGCCCGGCGGTAGAGTCGTGGAGGACGGCACCTCTTCGCCATGAGCCTCGGACCCGAAAAGATCATCCTCATTCTCGTGGTCGCGCTGATCGTCTTCGGACCGCAGCGCCTGCCCGAGATAGCGCGCCAAGTCGGCGGGATGATGCGCGAGCTACGCCGGATGCAGGACTCCGTGCGAGGCGAGCTCGAACAGGTGCTCCATCCCGACTTCACGCCGCCCGACACCGCCACGTCCGCGGACTCCGTGGCGATCGGCGAGACCGACCACGGCGCGCTCGCGCCCGGGTCTTTCGCCTCCGACATGACCGATCCACGCGCCGTCGGGCCATCGGCCGGTGCGAGCCGGAACGGGAACGGCGGCGACTACCCGGTCGACGACATCACCGACGACGGGTTCGCCGGACCCCGAACGTTCAGCTGAACGGCGTCATAGTGGCTGAACGATGAGCGATCAGGCACTCGACGAAGGGCGCATGACGCTCGTCGAGCATCTCACGGAGCTGCGGAAACGCGTCATCGTGAGCGCCCTGATCCTCGTGGTCTTCACCGTGATCGTCTTCTTGCTCTACGACCACTTCTTGCATTTCCTGTCCGCCCCCTACGAGCACGTCACTCGAGGCAAGAAGAATGCGGCGTGCGGCGCCACCGAGACGACCGGATGCAAGCTCATTGCGACCGGACCGCTCGAGCCCTTCGTCGTCCGCCTGAAGGTCTCCACGTACGGCGGGATCGCGCTGTCGGTGCCGTTCGTCTTCTGGCAGATCTGGCGCTTCGTCACCCCGGGGCTCCGCAAGCACGAACGCAGATACGGCATCGCGTTCTTCATCGCGATCGTGTTCCTGTTCGCGCTCGGCGCGGTCGTCGCATGGTTCACCGTGCAAAAGGCCCTCGAGTTCCTGCTCTTCGTCGGGGGCAACTCGATTCAACCCTTCATCTCCGCCGACAAGTACCTCACGCTCGTCATGTTGATGATCGCCGCCTTCGGCGTGGCGTTCGAGTTCCCGGTCCTGATCGTGTTCTTGTTGCTGGTCCGGGTCGTGAACACCAGGCAGCTGCGCAATATCCGGCGCTGGATGATCGTCGGGATCGTCACCTTCGCGGCGGTGATCACCCCCAGCCAGGATCCCTTCTCCCTATTCTTCATGGCGGTTCCGATGTATCTGTTCTACGAGATCGCCATCGTGATCGGCCGAGTGATGAAACGGTGACCCTGCCCATGGAGCCCAGACGATGAGCCCCTCCAAGGGTCGCCGGCAGTTCGTGTCGCCCCGGCGGAGGTCGGAGGTCTTCGTCGCCGTCGCGGTGAGCGCGTCGATCGTCGTGCTCACCGCGGCGATCATCTGGCTCATGCGTCCCGGAACGACCGGCGTGCCGGGAGGCGGCGGGCTCTTCAACCGTCAACCTCGGGCAACGGTCTTGGTGTTGTTCAGCGCGGCCGTGCTCGCCGGAGTCGTGATCTCCATCGCTCGCCGCCGCCACCCGCCGCGGTTCGGAACCCAGCGATCGATCGCGCTCGGCTCGGTCGCGACGATCGCACTCGCCGTCGTCGCCGGCATCTTCTGGCCGGGAGGAGTCATCCGGCACTGGCCCAAACAGATCTCGATCCCCAACAGACGACGACGACGCTCCCGTCGGTCGCGACGCCGAACACGGGTACGACCGTGAACACAGGCACCACCGTGACCCCGACGACCGCCCCGCCGAGCACGCTCGCGACGACGACCACCAAGGCCGGGTGACCGCCGCCGAGATCCGGGCGGCGTTCACGGCCGAGCGGCCGTTCCCGCTGGATCCGTTCCAGTCGAGCGCGCTCGACGCGCTCGATGCGGGTCGATCGGTGCTCGTCGCCGCTCCGACCGGATCGGGCAAGACGCTGGTGGCCGAGTATGCGATCGCACGGGCGCTCGCCGAGGGCACGAAGGCCTTCTACACGACCCCCCTCAAGGCCTTGTCGAACCAGAAGTACGGCGACTTCGTGCGCGGCGTACGGCGCCGAACGGGTCGGGCTCCTCACGGGCGACAACGCCATCAACGGGGACGCGCCGGTCGTCGTCATGACCACCGAGGTCCTGCGCAACATGATCTACGCGCGCTCGCACACCCTCGAGGGGCTCCGCTACGTCGTGCTCGACGAGGTGCACTACCTCCAGGACCGTTCGCGGGGCGCGGTGTGGGAGGAGGTCATCATCCATCTCCCGGCCGACATCGACATCGTCGCCTTGTCCGCGACGGTGTCGAACGCCGAGGAGGTCGCGGCCTGGATGCAGACCGTGCGGGGCGCGACGGAGACGGTGATCGAGGAACGCCGACCCGTCGACCTCGTGCACCTCTACATGGTCGGTGATCGCAGCGCCGCCGGGCTCCACATGCTGCCCACCTTCGTCGACGACGACGGCGAGTCACGACCCAACCCCGCGGCCACCCGCCTCGACGGTCGCAACGTGCCGGATCGCGGTCAGCGTCGTCGACGCTTGTACAAACCGTGGCGAACCGAAGTGGTCGAACGACTCGCCGAGGAGCGCATGCTGCCCGCGATCGTGTTCGTCTTCTCCCGGACGGGCTGCGACCAGGCCGTCGAGCAGTGCCTCGCCTCCGGGATCCGCCTCACGACCGCCGACGAACGACGGGCCCTGCGCGCCATCGCCGAGCGCCACGTCGAGGCACTGTCCGACGACGACCTCGACGTGCTCGGCTACGACACCTGGCTCGCGGGCTTGGAGGCCGGCGTCGCCGCGCACCACGCCGGGCTCGTGCCTCCGATGAAAGAAGCGGTGGAGGAGGGCTTCTCCACCGGGCTGCTGAAGGTCGTGTTCGCGACCGAGACGCTCGCGCTCGGGATCAACATGCCGGCGCGCACGGTGGTGATCGAGAAACTCTCGAAGTTCACCGGCGAACACCATGAGTTCTTGACGCCCGGCGAGTACACCCAACTCGCGGGCCGCGCCGGGCGCCGGGGCATCGACGACGTGGGTTACGTCGTCGTGCTGTGGGACCCGTTCGTACCGTTCGAGCAGGTCGCGGGTCTCGCATCTCGCCGCACGTACGCGCTCACCTCGTCGTTCCACCCCACGTACAACATGGCCGTGAACCTCGTGCAGCGCTATCCGCCGCACCAGGCCCGTCACCTCTTGAACCTGTCGTTCGCGCAGTTCCACGTCGACCGGGACGTCGTCGCGGTCGAGCGTGACCTGGAGCTGCGCCGCGGACAGCTCGCCCAGGCCGAAGCGGGCGCGGTCCATTCGGCCGGCGATGTTCACGAATACCGGCGGCTGCTCGCGTCCCTGGACGCGGCCCGGCGCGCCGCGCACGGACGCGAGACCGCGGGTTCGAGACGCTGCGTCCCGGCGACGTCGTGATCGTGCCCAAGCGCGGCGGGAAGGTCGTGGTCCTGAAGCAGGAGCGGGGGAGCGGGCCGAACCAGCGCGTCCTGGCACTGACACAGGGCAAGTCGCTCGTCCGCCTGTCGCCCCAGGACCTCCGGGGTCGGCTGCACAAGGTCGCGGCCATCGAGCTGCCCCGCCCGTACGCGCCGCGCAGCCAGTCGTTCCAAAAGGCGGTCAGCGAGACGCTGCGGCGATTGAAGATTCGCGACGCCGAGGTTCCGGTCGACCCCGATGGCGACGTCGAGGAGCTGCAGGCCGCGATCGAAGCGCATCCGGTGCACCGGGCGGCGGGCTCCGACGCGGCATTGCGGGCCGCCTGGCAGGCCGATCGCATCGCCCGAGACATTGCGCGCCTCGAGCGCAGGATCTCTTCCCGTAGCGACAGCCTCGCCCGCCAATTCGACCGGGTCCTCGGCGTCCTGCGGACCTGGGGCTACGTCGACGACTGGGAGCTCACCGACGCCGGCCGGCTGCTCACGCGGGTCAACAGCGAAGGGGAGCTGGTGGTCGCCGAGGCGTTGCGAGAGGGTCGCCTCGACGGGATCGACCCCGCCACGATGGCCGCGGTCGTGTCGTGCTTCACCTTCCAGCGGCGGGGGCCCGACAGCAACGAGCCGACGCCGCCGAGGCGGTGGCCGAACCAGGAGGTCGCGCGCCGCAGTCGCGCGCTCGAGGGCGTGTGGCGCGACCTCCACCTGGCCGAACGCGAAGCGCACCTGCCCGAGACCCGCCGTCCCGATCCCGGCTTCACCGCCGCGATCCACGCGTGGGTGAAGGGGAGGACCTCGCCGACGTGCTGGAAGACGAGGAGATGACGGGCGGCGACTTCGTCCGCAACGTGAAGCAGACGATCGACCTGCTCCACCAGATCGCCGAGGTCGTCCCGAACCCGGCAACGGCGGCGACGGCCCGTGCCGCAGCCGACCTCTGCCTGCGCGGGGTCATCGCCGCGTCGAGCATCGTCAAGGCGCCCGCGGCGTGATCAGGCCCGGAGAGGAGTGGGGGCACCCGAGTCATGCAGTGCCGGACCTGGAGGTGGTCGGCGGCGACCTCGAGCTCGCGTCCGTCGTGGCGCAGCGGCCCGGCGTCCTGGTGCGCTTCCGTCCCGACGCCGGATCGGACCTCGCCGGCGCGGTCGGCCTCCGAAACGACCTCGCCCTCCAAGGAAACGACCTCGCCCGCGGCATCGAGGTGTCGCTCGACCTTCTCCGGCTCCGCGACGTCGACCCCCCGCTCGACGTGCCTTCGGTGAACATGCCCGTCGTGAACATGCCCGCCGTGAACATGATCGTGATCGGCTCACCGCCGGACACCGCAGGACGATTCGTTCGACGATTCGCCGCGAATGTGCGCGTCGACGACAAGCCGGTGTTCCACGGGCCCTGCACGACCGTCGTGATCGCGACGGGCCAGTTCCGCCGGGGTCTCGATGTGATCCCGCGCGGCCACCCGGGCGACGGCCGGGCAGAGGTCCAGATCTACGCCGTCCCCGGCCGGGAGCGGCGCCAGCTCCGGGCCCGCCTCGCGACCGGCACCCACGTCCCCCACCCGCACATCACGCAGCGATCCGGCGCCCGAGTCGTGGTCAGTATCGACCGTCGGGTTCCGATCGAGGTCGACGGCAGGCCCCTCGGCCGAGTCGACCACGTCGGCGTCGACGTCGTCCCCAACGCCTACCGACTCCTCCTCTGACCCTCCTCCGGTCCCAAAACCCCCCAAAATCCACCCAACAGTTGTGCGGAAAAACGGCTCCAGGCACCGATTTCTCGCACAACTGTTGGGTGAGAAATCGGTGGGTGGAGATGCGCGCCGCTCAGGTGAACCGTCGCTACCATCGCCAGTCCCATGCTCTACGCGCCGGAGACGTTCACCGACAGCGAAGCGGATCGTCTTCGGCCGTACTTCACCAATCTCGACGGCCCGGTCTTTGCGCTGACCAACCTGCCCGAGGTCGTCAAGGGCGCCCTGTTCGCGCGTTACTCGCGCTCCGACAAGAGCCTCCGGCGGCTGTTCCTCGACGAATTCGTCGGTGACCTCGACCTCACCGGCGACCTCACCGTTGACGCCACCGTCGGTCTGAAGCGCGCCGAGGACCTCTACGAGCGGGTGTTCTTCGAGTACGGCGACGACTCCGTCGCCCAGCTCGGCGGTGTGCATCTCGCGTGCGAGCAGGCTTCGAACCTCCTCACCAAGGTGCTCGAGTGGGGCCGGTTGATGGCCTACCTCGAGCAGTCGACGCGCTACATCCCGTACGACTCCCGCCTCCAGGGCCGCTACCGCTACCTGCGCCCGTCCCAGGTGTGCGCTTCGCCGATGGGCACCCGCTACGTGGCGGATCTCGACGCCATGTTCGACACCTACAGCGCCGCGCTCCCGGCGATGATGGACTGGGCCCGAGAGCGGTACCCGAAGGAGCCGGCCGACTCCGATTTCGTCTACAAGCAGACCATCAAGGCCAAGGCGTGCGACACGCTGCGCGGCCTGCTGCCGGCGGCGACGTTGTCGAATGTCGGCATCTACGGCACCGGTCAGGCCTTCGAGGCGCTCCTCCTCCGGATGCGGGCCCACCCGCTTCCGGAGGCCCAGATCTACGCGCAGCTGATGCTCGACGAGCTCCGCAAGGTCATCCCGTCGTTCCTCGTGCGCGTCGACCGGCCCGAGCGAGGCGGTGCGTGGTCGGAGTACCTGGCCTCGACCCGCAGCGACACCCGGGCCGTCGTACAGCGCATCTTCGGCGACGAGCGGCCCGAGCCCACCAACGAGGTCAACCTCGTCGACTGGGATCCCGACGGAGAGGACAAGGTCCTCGCTGCGGTCTGCTACTCGCACACCCGTCTGCCCGAAGCCCAGGTGCTCCAACGAGTGCGCGGACTCGGGAGCGACGACCGCGTCGCGCTCGCTCCGGGCGTACGTCGGCGAACGCACCAACCGCCGGCACAAGCCCGGGCGCGCGTTCGAGCGGACCGGCTACCGATTCGACGTGCTCGGTGACTACGGCGCGTTCCGCGATCTGCAGCGTCACCGGATGCTGACGATCGAGTGGCAACCGCTCACACCCCATCATGGCTACGAGCTGCCGACACCGCTCCGTGACACCGGACTCGCGCTGCGCTACGACGAGGCGATGGAGCGTTCGGCGGAACTGTACGCCGCGCTCGTCGAGCCGTTCCCGGAACAGGCCGCGTACGCGGTGTCGCTCGGCTACCGCATGCGCTACGTCATGCAGATGAACGCCCGCGAAGCGATGCACCTCTGCGAGCTCCGTAGCTCCCCGCAGGGGCACCCGACCTACCGCCGCGTCGCGCAGGAGATGCACCGTCAGATCGCCGAGCGCGCCGGGCATCGTGCGCTCGCCGAAACGATGCGCTTCGTCGACCACGGAACGTACGATCTCGAGCGTTTGGACGCGGAGCGCGCGGCGGAGATGCGGCGAGCGTTGCCGAGTTGAACAGCAATGAATTTTTCGCTGAATCGTTGACCAGCAACGACGCGCGTCGGTCCTGGTCAACGCGTTTCGCTTCCGCTTGACTTCCGTGCGCCTTTGAGGCTCACTACTCGTCGCCCAAGGTCTCGTTGTCAACGACCAGGCTTGCGCACGCCGGGCTTGCCGGCGCGCTGCGGGGGCGAGGCGTTACGAAGGGGTTGGGCGGGCGGTCGTACGGGGAGTCCCTGTCAGAGAACGTTGCGATAACCCGTCTGCCCGCGTGCAGGCCGGGCCAACCAGCGGCCCCGACGGTTTCCCGACCGGTCCGCCCACCCCCTTTCGCCGACCCTCCCGAGGACCGGACCCACGACCACCAAGACCCGCGCCGGCGGCGTTATACTCCGCGCCCCCGAGGGGCCCACGTGAGCGGGAAGCATTGTCGCCACGCTGCGGTTATAGGCCTGCTCACCCCTTTTCCTCCCCCCGCAAGAAGGCACCCGAATGAGTGACGACGACTTCGAAGACGAGCCCATGCTCGACGAAGAAGACATCGACGAGGACGTCCTCGAGGACGACCTCGCTGACGACGACCTGCTCGACGACGACTTGGCCGACGACGACGACGAGGTCGACGACGTCGACGAGGACGTGATCGTGGTGCCGGTGCCGGGAGCGCTCATCGAGCCGACCGAGACCGTCGCCGAGGACGAAGAGGACGACGTCGTCGATCTCGACGAGGAACTGCACCCCGACGATGTCGAAGAAGCCCTCGACGTCGTGCTGCGCGAGCGCACGGTCGCGCAGGGCCTCGAAGAAGAAGACGAGGAGGACGACGAGCCCGACGACCGTGGCGAGCCGCGGACCAAGATCGTGCCCCGCCGTGAGAACGAGTTTCTGTGCAAGAGCTGCTTCCTCGTGCTGCCTCGCCATCAGCTCGCGGACGAGAAGCGCATGATCTGTCGCGACTGCGCGTGACCCGACCGCGACCGGCGACGGTCGCACGGGTCGCGGCGGCTGCCGCCTCGGGGGCTCTGCTCGCCCTCAGCCGGCCCCCGTTCGACGTCGGTCCACTGGCGTGTGTGGCGCTGGTACCACTGTTCGTCGCGTGGCGAGGAAGGGGCGTGCGGACCTCGGCCGGCCTCGCGTTCATCGCCGGCGTCGTCTACTACGCGATCGTCTGCGCGTGGATCTGGTATTTCGGTGCGGTCGCAATCGTGCCCTTCACGGCCGCGGTCGCCGCGTACTGGGCAGCAGCCGGTGGGCTCGTCGCCTGGCTGCGGATGCACAGGGTTGCAAGTCCGTGGCTCACCGCCGCGGTGTGGGTCTGCGCCGACGCGCTCGTGTCGCGCTGGCCCTTCGGCGGCTTCTCCTGGGGTGAGATCGGCTACGCGTTCCACGACGTCGCTCCTGCGCGAGACGTCGCCGGGATCGGCGGGGTCACGCTGGTCACGTTCCTCGCCGTCGCGCTCAACGCGCTGTTCGCCGATCTCCTCCTCTCGCCGGGAAGCGTGCGGTCGTACCTGCGCGCCCACGCGGGAATCGCCGTCGTCGCAGCCGTCGCGATCGTCGCGACCGTCACCCGGGCCGAACCGACGGGCGTGGGGAGCCTCCGGATCGCCCTCGTGCAGGGCAACGACAAGAACCGCGACCTCACCGACGCGGAGATGCAGGCCGACTTGCTGCCGAAGAGCCACTTCGCGCTCGCACAGGGGATCGCCGAGCCGGTCGACCTGATCGTGTTTCCCGAATCGAGCATGAACACCTTCGACGACACCGACCCCCGGACCGATCCGTATGTACGGAGCCACCTCACGGCGATCGCCCGGGCCGACCACGCGTGGGTGCTCGCAAACGCGACCGTGGCCGCACCGCCGAACGGCGACAAGCTGTGGAACCTCGACGTGCTGTTCGATCCGAGCGGCGCCGTGGCCGGCACCTACACCAAACGTCACCTCGTGCCGTTCGGTGAGAAGGTCCCCTTCCGCGCGGCGCTCGAGCACGTGGTCGCCAACGCGTTCGAGCCAGGTTCCCCGCGACTTCATCCCCGGACCGCGGCCCGGGATCTTCACCGTCGCCGGTGTCCGCATCGCCACCCTGATCTGTTTCGAGTCGGCCTTCGGCTACCAGGTGCGGCCTCTGGTGCGTGACGGCGCGCACGTGCTCGTGCTCTCCACCAACAACCGCTCGTACCGGCGCTCGGCCAACTCGGCTCAGCACCTGGCGATCGGCCAGATGCGCGCGGCCGAGACGGGCCGGCCCGTGGTACAGGCGGCGATCTCGGGCATCTCCGGCGTGATCGACGCCGACGGCGTGGTGCACGATCGCACGGACCTGTTCCAACGGACGGTCGTCGAGACGACCGTGGAGGCGACGAGCGGGGAGACGCCCTACGTGCGGTACGGAGAGTGGGTCGCGCAAGCGTGCCTGGTCGCCGTGGCGATCGCGATCGCCTTGGCCGGCGTTCGTTCGCGCCGCAGGTCGTCCGTAGACTCCTCCCCGGATCTCGAGACCGCCTCGATCGGGTCGACGATCGATGAACCCGGTCCCGTCCACGACACCCGCGCCGACCAGCGAGAATCGACCTCATCGCCATGACCGAGAATTCCGACCGGCTCGAACGGACGCTCGAACTGCTGCTGTACGCGCCGATCGGCGTGGGGTTGTTCTTGAAGGACACCGCGCCGACCTTCGTGAACATGTTCGTGTCACGCGGGCGGGCCGAGGTCGACCGGCGCCAGGAAGACGTGCAGCAGCGAGTCACCACGGCCCGCAGCCTCGGCCAGGTCGCGCTCGCGTTCGGCCCGCCCGTGATACGCAAGCACCTCGAAAAGACCGTGGCCGACGCCCGCCAGCGCGTGGAAGGCCTCCTCGGTGGCGGAGCACCCGAGGCACCGCGCCCGACCACACCCGAGCCCGTACCGTGGGCGCCCGCAACGAACAGCGAGGTGCGGGACTCGGCCGACGATGATCCGGTATCGACTGCGTCTCCGACCATGTCCACCAACGGCGACCTCACGAGCAGCGCCGCGCTCCCCATTCCGGGCTACGACGCTCTGTCGGCATCTCAGGTCGTGGAGCGGCTCGTCGGCCTCGCGCCCGAAGAGCTCGACGCGGTCCACTCCTACGAGGCGTCGCACCGTCAGCGGCGCACGATTCTCGGCAAGATCGAACAGCTCGCCGGTTAGCCGCACCGTGGAGCCCGCTCGAGCGGCCATTCCGTCGGACCTGCCGGTGCTCGCCGAGCTCGCCCGGGCGTTGCGCGCCGAGATGCGCGACCAACGCGGCGGTGCTCTGTGGAGCACACGCGAGGCCCGGCCGGAGCCGCACGAGCAAGGCATCGCCGCGCTCATCGGGCGCGACGACGCCGAGGTGGTGGTGGGCACCATCGACGGCACCGTCGTCGGCTTCGGCACCGTCGAGATCGAGCTCCTGCGCGACGGCACGCGCCTCGGCGTGATCGGTGACCTCTTCGTGGAACCCGAGGCGCGCGCGAGTGGGGGTGGGGGAGTCGATCGCCGAGTTCATCGTCGCGTTCTGCGTCGGCGCCGGCTGCTTCGGCATCGACGCGTACGCGCTGCCGGGCGCGCGGGACGCCAAGAACTTCTTCGAGCGATCCGGCTTCACCGCACGCGCCCTGGTGATGCACCACAAGCTCTGACCACGACCCGACCGGGCGCTTCGGCTCCCGCGAACCGCTGGGTAGTGTCGGCCCATGACCGCCACCGACGCCGACCTGACCGCCTCCGAGGTCCTCTGGGATCTCGGTCCACTCCTGCCCGACCCGGGCGACACCGGCATTGCGGAGCTGCTCGACGCGGCCGACGCGCTGCGCCGACGAGCTCGCGCAGACGCGCGGCAAGGTCGCGTCGCTCGACGCGGCCGGGCTGGCCGCATTCATGACCGGGCTCGCCGAGGTGCTCGAGCTCGTCGGCCGGGCCGGGAGCTACGCAGGTCTCGACTTCGCGACCGACACCACCGATCCCGCGCGTGGCGCGCTCATGCAGCGGGTGGAGGAACGGGGAACGACGATCAACACCAAGCTCCTGTTCTTCGACCTCGAATGGGCCGAGCTCCCAGACGAGCAGGTGGAGACACTGCTCGCCGACGACCGGCTCGGCTTCGCCCGCCACCACCTTCGTTCGGAACGCCGGTACCGGCCGCACCTGCTCACCGAGCCGGAGGAGGTGCTGCTCACCGAGAAGGCAATGACCGGGCGCAGCGCGTTCGAGCGCTTGTTCGAGGAACAGGTCTCGAGCATCACCGTCGAGCTCGACGGCGCGACCACCACGCTCGAAGCCGCGCTCGGCCAACTGCACGCGCCCGAGCGGGAGGTGCGCCGCGCCGCGGCCGAGGCGGTGACCAAGGGTCTCGAGCCCGGGCTGCGCACGCGCGGGTTCGTCCTGAACACGCTGCTCGCCGACAAGTCGGTCGACGACCGGCTCCGCCACTTCGACAGCTGGATCTCGAGCCGCAACCTCGCCAACGAGGCGAGCGACGCGTCGGTGCAGGCGCTCATCGAAGCGGTGCAGGCGCGCAACTCGATACCGCAACGCTGGTACGCGTTGAAGGCACGACTGCTCGGCATCGATCGCCTGGCCGATTACGACCGGATGGCGTCGGTTGCCGACGTCGAGGCCCACGTCGGTTGGCAAGACGCCAAGGACCTCGTGCTCGACGCGTACGGCTCGTTCTCGGGCGAGCTCGCCGACACGGCTCAGCGGTTCTTCGACGGTGCGTGGATCGACGCTCCGGCGCGCCCGGGGAAGCGCCCGGGCGCGTTCTGCGCGTACACCGTGCCGTCGCACCACCCCTACGTGCTGTTGAACTGGACGTCGCTGCGCCGTGACGTGCTCACGCTCGCGCACGAGCTCGGCCACGGCCTGCACACGTACCTGGCGCGCGCGCAAGGTGTGTTCCACCAGGGAACCCCCCTGACACTGGCCGAGACCGCGTCGGTCTTCGGGGAGACGGTGACCTTCGGCCGCCTGCTCGAGGAGGTCACCGATCCCCAGGAGCGGCTCGCGCTGCTCGCGTCGAACTTGGAAGACCAGATCGCCACGGTCTTCCGCCAGATCGCGATGAACCGCTTCGAAGATGCCATACACACCGAACGCCGGGAGACGGGGGAGCTGTCGGTCGAACGCTTCGGCGATCTCTGGCGCGACTCGCAGGCGCACATGCTCGGCGACTCGGTGGAGATCACCGACGGGTACCGCACGTGGTGGTCCTACATACCGCATTTCATCGCGACGCCGGGCTACGTGTACGCGTACGCGTACGGCCAGCTCCTGGCATTGTCGGTGTACGCGCAGTACGAGGCCCGCGGCGCCGAGTTCGTGCCCCGCTATCTCGATCTCCTGCGCGCGGGCGGATCGATGCCGCCACAGGAGTTGGGCAAGCTCGTCGACGTCGACCTCGCCGATCCCGGCTTTTGGGATCGCGGTCTCGACATCATCGAGCGGCGCCTGGACGAGACCATCGCCGCCGCCGAGGCCTCGGGGCGGTTGTCGTGACGTATCGCGTGATCCAATGGAGCACCGGCAACGTCGGCACCGCGGCGTTGCGCTGCATCATCCGCCATCCCGATCTCGAGCTGGTCGGAGTATGGGTGCACTCCGCGGCCAAGGCCGGCAAGGACGCGGGGGAGTTGTGCGGCCTCGAACCCACGGGCGTGCTCGCCACCAACGACGCCGACGCGCTGCTCGCGCTCGACGCCGACTGCGTCTCGTATACCGCGACCGCCGATCTGCGCCCGATGGACGCGATCTCCGACATGGCCCGCATTCTCGATTCGGGCAAGAACGTCGTGTCGAGCTCGGTGGTGGCCGCGATCTGGCCGATGCACCTCGAACCCTCGATACGCAAGCCGTTGGAAGACGCCTGTGCCGCTCGCGGCGTCTCGTGCTTCACGTCGGGGATCGACCCGGGTTGGGCCAACGACGTGTTGCCGTTGCTGCTCGCCGGCACGTGCGAGGACGTCGAGCACCTGCGCGTGATGGAGATCGTCAACTACAAGGACTACGAGCAGCCCACGGTGCTGTTCGACACCATGGGCTTCGGGCAAGCCCTGGACGCAAAGCCGTTGCTCCTGATTCCGGGCGTGCTGTCGTTCGCCTGGGGCGGGGTGATCAAGGTGCTGGCCGAAGGTCTGGGCATCGAGATCGAAGAGCTCCGCGAGGTCCACGAACGCCGGCCCGCGCCCGCCACGATCGACCTCGGCTTCGGCGTGATCGAGGAAGGCACCACCGCGGCCTTGCGCTTCGAGGTGCAGGGCATCGTCGGAGGTGAACCCCGCATCGTCTTGGAGCATGTCACCCGCCTCGACGACGACCTCTGCCCCGAGTGGCCTCAACCCGTCGGAGCAGGCGGCTACCGCGTGATCGTGACGGGCACGCCGAGCTACCAATGCGACGTCCAGATGACCGCGCGGCCGGGCCAGGGCGACCCCGGCGTGATCGGCACCGCCGGCCGCATCGTCAACGCCATCCCCGATGTCTGCGCCGCGCCGCCCGGGCTGCTCTGCGCGCTCGATCTCCCGCTCGTCACGGGCAAGGGGCTGATGCGCTAGCAACCCCGTTCCCGCCGGCCCGGCGTAACTCGGCGGCCTCCACCGCGTCGCCGCGCGCTCGGGATCCCCACAAGGGCGCCGCACCTCCTCTACGATTCGTCACTGTGACGCAATCCGCATGTCGCTGGTGCGGGCGCCCACTGTCGATCACGACGGGCGGCGCCGGCCGGCCCCGGCTGTACTGCAGGCAATCGTGTCGCCAACGTGACTACGAGGCCCGTAGGCGGGGTCAGGAGCTCGGCCTCGGCGAGCACGAGCTCGTCGTGACGCGGGCCGAGCTGGAGTCGATACGAGACCGGTTGTTCGTGCTCGAACGCACTGTCGAAGACGCCGAAGTCGACCTCCGACAGCCCGAGGCGCGTCGGGCCCGGGAGCTGCGGCGCGTGCTCGAGTACGTCCTCGAGACTGCTCGAGAATGCGTGCAACCATGACAACAGCTCCATCCTCGGCCTGCTGCGTCCCTCTCCCCCCGGCCGCCGATAATGTCCGTTATGTAAAGTTGTAGCGCCGCCGCGCCGAGTTGCGTGCGGCGGGCCGGGCGGCGAGCCTCCCCCTGTGACTCCTGAGGACCTCGTCGAGATCGAGCTGATCAAACGGCTCAAGTACAAGTACGCCCGCTGTCTCGACCAAAAGCTCTGGGGCGAGATCGCCGAGTGCTTCACCGTCGATGCGCACGCGGCCTACAGCGGCGGCGGGTACTCGTTCGAAGGCCGTGATGCCATCGTCGACTTCCTGACCCGTTCCATGGGCGCGGAGACCTTCTTGTCGAGTCACAAGATGCACCACCCCGAGATCGATCTCACCGGGCCGGGCACGGCCCACGGCGTGTGGGCACTCGACGACGTCGTGGTGATGACCGACTTCCAGCTCACGATCCGGGGCTGCTCGTTCTACGACGACGAGTACGTCAAACAAGACGGCGTCTGGCGGATCGCGAAGACGGGCTACAAGCGGATCTACGAGGAGATGCAGCCGAGGGGCAACGTCGACGGACTCAAGCTCACGGCATCGTGGTGGGCCACCGGCGGCCGGAGCGAGCTCCCCGCGGGCTGACGGCTCACGGCCGCGCGATCGGCGTCGAGGTTTCTCGTCGCGGCGCGGTGTTGGTCACGGTCGTTCGTGAGGTTACGGTCGTTCGTGGGTTACCGTTGGTCGTGGCGCCGACCGCAGCCGAGATTCGAGCCGGACTCGGCCACCCCGTCATCGACGCCGACGGTCACGGCATCGAATACCTTCCCTGGTTCCGCGACCTCCTGCGCGATGAAGGCGGCGGCAGCGCCGTCGACGCGTGGAACGTCGTAGAGAACAGCGCCGGCTTCACCCGCACGCTCGACGCGACCACCAAGCGGGCGTTGGGTCTGTTCCGGGTCTCGTGGTGGGGTCTGCCGAGCGAGAACACGCTCGATCGCGCCACCGCGATGCTCCCCGCACTGTTGCACGAACGACTCGACGACCTCGGCATCGACGTCGCGGTCTGCTATCCGACGTACGGCCTCACCGTGATGGGTCTCGACGATCCGCACCTTCGAGTCGCGGCGGCACGGGCCTTCAACTCGTACTACGCGCACGCCTACGCGGGACTGCGTGATCGGTTGGAGCCGGTGGCGATCGTCCCGACGTTCGCGCCGGACGAAGCCGTCGAGGTGCTCGACCACGCCGTCGAGACGCTCGGGCTCCGAGCGGTCATGTGCACGGGCCTGGTACACCGGCCGCTGCCGGGCGAGAACCTCCCCCGCGGCGCCCGCTGGGTCGACGCCCTCGGCCTCGACAGTGCGCACGACTACGACCCTCTCTGGCGCCGGTTCGTCGAGCTCGACGTCACCCCGACCTTCCACTCCACCGGCATGGGTTGGGGCAGCCGAACCTCACCGACGAGCTATGTCGCCAATCACGTGGGATCGTTCGCGGCCGCCGGGGAAGCACTGTGCCGTTCGCTGCTGCTCGGCGGAGTCATGAACCGGTTCCCCGAGCTGCGCTTCGCGTTCCTGGAAGGCGGCGTCGCGTGGGCCGCCACGCTGTGCAGCGATCTAATCGGTCATCTCGAAAAACGTCACGGTGACGTAATCGGCCGGTACGACCCCGCCCGGCTCGACCGCGTCGAGCTGGCCGCGCTCGTCGAGCGTTACGGCAACCTTGAGGTACGTGACCGCGTCGGCGACCTCGAGAGTGCGTTGCACATGTTGAGCGAGCCCGACGAGGATCGGTCCCAGCTCGACGAGTTCGCCGTCGGCGGGCTCCGCTCCCCCGCCGACGTCCGCCGCGCGTTCGCCCGACAGTGCTTCTTCGGCTGCGAGGCCGACGATCCGACCTGGGCGCTCGCGTTCGCGCCCGAGTACCACGGCACCCGCCTCGGCGCGATGTTCGCGTCGGATCTCGGTCACTGGGACGTTCCCGACGCCACGCGGGTGCTCCCGGAGGCGTGGGAGCTCGTGGAGCACGGCCTGGTGACGACCGACGACTTCCGCGCCTTCACCCACGACAACGCGCTCCGGTTGTGGGGCCCGAGACTCTTCGCCGACACCGTGCTGGCCGCGCCGTGACGCACCCGTGGCACACCGCATCCGTCGGGTCGGGCGGCGAGACGATCTACTACGAGGTCGTCGGTCGGGGTGACGGACCCGCGGTCGTCCTCAGCCACGGCGCCGGCGGCTCGCACGCGGTGTGGTTCCAACAGGTGCCGGCGCTCGCCGACGCCGGCTACCGGGTCATCACCTGGGACAGCCGCGGCTTCGGCAACTCGACCTTCTCGAGCGGCGAGGTGGGAACGGATGCGGCGGTCGCCGACATGGTCGCGGTCCTCGATGCCGTCGGCGTCCGGCGTGCACATCTCGTGGGTCAGTCCATGGGTGGATGGTGGGTGACCGCGTTCGCACTGGCGCGACCCGAGCGCGTCGCGTCGCTCGCACTCTCGAACACCGTCGGTGGTCTGTGGACCGACGCGCTCGCACAGCACTTCGCGAGCTTCGTGGCATCCGAGACCCGGGCCGCCGACGCCGCGGTCGCGATCCTCGACGACAGGACGAGCCAGCTCGGAGTGCACAGCGCGCTCGCACCCGGGTTCGTCGCACGCGACCCTACGCACGCCTTCCTCTACCAGGAGCTCAACACGTTCCACTCCCCGCCACTCGGGGCAGTCGGGCGCGCCCTCGCGGGAACGGGCGTCGAACCCGGCGCGCTCGACGCGCTCGCGGTCCCGATCCTCGTGATCACCAGCACCGACGACGCGCTGTTTCCCGGGCCGCTGGTAACAGCCAGCGCGCGCCGTCTCGCCCACGCGACCGTCGTCGAGATTCCCGACGCCGGCCACTCGGCCTACTTCGAGCGCCCCGCCGAATACAACGCCGCGCTCTTGCAGTTCCTCGCGGGCGTCGACTGAGCGACGACGCGAAGGACTGCGTTCTCGACGCGCGCCCGGCCGGCTCGCGGTCGCCGCCGCAGTGCCGTCATGGCCGCGGACCCGGAGGCGGCCACCTCCAGATCGTCCAGCCCTCGAGCGGTGCTGCGCCGATCGAGCGGTAGAACTCGTGTGCGGACTCGTTCCAGTCGAGCACCGACCAGTCGACGCGACCATCGGTGCGGTTGCGCAGTGCGTCGAGCAACGCGCGCCCGTAGCCGTGGCGCCGGTATTGCGGACGCACGAAGAGATCTTCGAGCCAGATCCCGTCTCGGCCGAGCCAGGTCGAGAACGTCCGGAAGTAGAGCGCCATGCCCGCCACCGCGCCGTCGTCGTGCGTTGCGATCAACGCCCGCGCCACGGCATCGGGGCCGAAGAGATGGCGCTCGAACTCGTCGCGATCGAACACCACGGCATCGGGCTCGCGTTCGTATTCCGCAAGCTCGCGTACGAGCGCGAGGATCGCTTCGAGATCGGCGACCGCCGCGTCGCGGACCGTCACTTCTTCACGAAGGGCAGCGGCACGACCTTGGCGGCGAGCAACTGGCCGCGCACGCCGACCTGGACCGCGTCGCCGACCTGCAGGTCGGGCGGCACGAACGCGAGCGCGATGCCGTGACCGAGCATCGGCGAGAAGTTGCCGCTGGTGACCGCTCCGATCTCGACGCCGTCGCGGAGTACGAGCGAGCCCTCCCGGGGCGGCCTCCGGCCCTCGACACCGAGACCGCGCAGCCGCCGAGCGATACCGGCTTCGCGCTCGGCCGCGAGGGGCGTTCGGCCGCGGAACTGCTCCTTGTCCCAACCGACAACCCAGCCGAGGCCCGCCTGCAACGGCGTGATGCCCGGGCCGAGCTCGTGCCCGTGCAACGGCAGTCCCGCTTCGAGTCGCAGCGTGTCGCGCGCACCCAGGCCCGCCGGTTCGATGCCGGCGTCGATCACTGCGTCCCACAGTGCCGGCGCGTCGGGAGCGGCGACATGCAGCTCGACACCGTCCTCACCCGTGTAGCCCGTACCCGCGACCACGAGATCACCGACCGGACGAACCGCAAAGCGCGGGACCTCGGAGGCTTGGCGGTTGACCGCGCCGAGCAGCGCCCGGGCTTGGGGGCCCTGCACCGCGAGCACCGCCCGACCCGCGGTCACGTCGGCGAACGCGACCGAGCCCTCGGCGTGAGCGAGACCTTCGTCGAACGCGCCGAGCAGCTCGTCGGTGTTCGACGCGTTGGGCATCACCAAGAAGCGATCGGTGTCGATCCACCACACGATGATGTCGTCGACCACGTGCGCGTCGTCGGGGTCGAGCAGGTGCGTGTACTGCGCACGACCCGGCTCGATCTTGCGCAGATCGTTCGTCAACAACCACTGCAAGAGCTCGAATGCACCCGGCCCTCGGCATTCGACAGTGCCGAGGTGGGAGACGTCGAACACGACGGCGCGGGTTCGACACGTCCGGTGCTCCTCGAGGACGCTCGCGTATTGCAGCGGCATCTCCCAGCCGCCGAACGGCACCATCCGCGCGCCGAGCGCCCGGTGCCGCGCGTCGAGCGGGCTGTGACGCAATGGGCCGTCGTGATCTTCGGTGGGCTGTGGCTCGTCGCTCATGCGCTCTCGGCGGCGTTTTCGTCGGTGTGGGCGTGCGGGCGCCGGCCCAGATCGAGCGGTACCGGTGGTGTGGGCTCCGCCTCGATACCGGCCTCGGCAAGCTGGGACGGGAGCTCGAGGCCGTACTTCACGAGCAGGTGCAGATAATCACGTTGGTAGAGAACCCGGATCGAGACCTCCGGATGCTGTTCGACGAGGCGGCGCGCCTTGCGGTTCTTCTTCGTCACGAGCTTTTGGTTCAACGTGGTGATCTCGATGTAGAGGTCGTACGCGGGCAGGAAGAAATCGGGCGTGAACGCCTGCACCGGGCGACCCTCCCGGTCACGTTCCAGAGTGAAGGTGGTGGGCTCGTACTCCCACACGATGCCGTAGAAGTCGAGCAGTTTCGCGAACTGCCGTTCGGAGTTGTGCGCGAAACGAACCCGTTCGTGCGGAAGCACTTCGTCGTCGATGACGCGCTCCCGAGGGTCCTAGCGCGCGGCCGCGCCGCGGATTGCCGTCAGTGTCGAAGGCGAGCTGCACCGCTTCGGTGATCGTCTGTTGCAGCGGCTCGATGTCGAGCACGAGACTCAACACCCCCTGCCCGCCGCGCAGCAGGTCCATCACCTGTTGGTCGCTCTGGGCGAGCACGATGTTCGGGCCCTGGATGACGATGCGTACCGATGCGAGATCCTCGTCGAACGCGCGCAGCGACTCGACTGCCTTGCGGGCCGACTGCAACGAGATCCCGGCGTCGAGCATCTGCTTGATGACCTTCAGCTCCACGAGGTCGCGGTACGAATAGAGGCGCTGGGTGCCGCTGCCGTTCGCGTCCATCACCGACGGGCGCACGAGCTCGGTGCGCGCCCAATAGTCGAGCTGGCGGTAGGTGATCCCGACGATCTTGCAGACCTGCGGGCCGCGGTATCCGGGCTCCGACATCAATGCTCCCCTGGGCGACTTCGGGCGCAGCCGGCCTCCCGACCTGCTGACACGAGTGTAGTTACATCGGGGTCGAACCGTAAACCTGAAGGTTTTCCACAGGTACAGGGCCCAGAGACGGCTATTGGGCGAAGTCCTCGGGGGTGATGTTGTCGAGGAACTCCCGGAACTGCTCCACCTCGTGCTCCTCCTCGTCGGCTTCGAAGAGCACGCCGGCTTCGTCGAGCACCGCTTCGTCGGCGTAGATCGGCACCTCGGCCCCGAAACGCACCGCCAGCGCGATCGCGTCCGAAGGCCTCGACGAGATGCGCGATTTGGTGCCGTCCTTGTCGATCTCGATCTCGGCGTAGAAGGTGCCGTCGTGCAGGGCGGTGATCTCCACCCGGTCGAGTTTCACGGCCAGGCCGTCGAGCACGGTCTTGAAGAGGTCGTGCGTCATCGGCCGCGGCGTCTCCATACCCTGCAACGCGTAGACGATCGCCGTCGCTTCGGGAGAACCGATGAAGATCGGCAAGAAGCGGGTGCCGTCGTCCTCACGTAACAGCACGATCGGCTGATTCGTCGGGACTTCGACGCGTACACCGATCAGCGAAAGGCGGATCACGGCTCCTCCATGGGTACGGAAGCCACGCTACCACCGGGCCGTGCCTCGGTTTCCGGGTGGCGATACAGGTCGTCCACGTACGCTTCGGGCGTGCGCACGAGCAGGTCCCGGTCCACCGCGACGACTGCCGGAACGTTGCGGTACAGGTCGTGGACGTGGAGCCCGTAGCCCAGCACGTACTCGTCGCCCAGCTCCAGGCCGCGGTAGTCGACCGGTTGCGGCACGATCCGCCGCCCGGGTCGGTCGAGCAGCGCACAGGTCGACAGCCGGCGCGGCCCCCTCGCCGAGAGCTGTCCCACCAGGTACGCAAGGGTCAGGCCTGTGTCGACGATGTCCTCGACGAGGACGACGTCGCGGTCGGTGATGTCGGTGCCGAGATCGTGCAGGATCTTGACCCGGCCCGAGTCGGGAGCGAAGCGCGATATCGAGATGAAGTCGACGGTGACGTCGACGTCGGTGACCGCGCGCACGAGGTCGGCCAGGAACAGCAACGCGCCCTTGAGCACGCCGACCAGGACCACGCCCTGCGGGTGATCGTGTGCGATCTCGCGACCGAGTCGCCGTACGTGGCTCTCGATCGCGGCCTGATCGAGCAGGACGGTGGGCGTCACGTCGGAGCGTGTCAGTTGAAGGTGCGCCGCACAGTTTGGCGCAACAGCGCGGTGCGGAGCCGCCGCCCGAGCCCGGCCAGCTCGCCGAGCGTCTCGGTCGTGCGCGCCTGCGCCTCGGGATTGCGCTGACGGCGGTACGGCAGCAGAACCTGCTCGAACAGGCTCGCCTCGCGCTCGGAGAACGCCCGGTACATGCGCAGGTGCCGAGGCTCGATGCCGTGGCGCATGAACGCGGCGCACACGCGCGCCACCGACAGCGCGTCCTCGTCGAACAACACCCGGTCACCGGACGACGAGCTCGGCATCACCAGTCCGTACTCCTCCAGCAGGGCGAGGTCCTCATCGGTCATGCCCGCCGCGCGCACCAGCTCGGCCCGGGTCAGGCTGACACCACTTTCCGCCGACGCGAGATCCTCGGGGCTGTCGTCGTCGTGCACCCGAGCCGAAACCGATCGTGCCTCCGCGCTCTGCGCGGCCCGGCGAGTCTCCTCGAACAACGCGTCGACGGTGGCGGGATCGACCTTGCGGTCGACGGGTGTGCGTTCGCCGTTCTCGAGCGCGAATCCGCCGCTCTGGTCGACTTCGTCGAGGCGTTCCTTGATGACCTTCAGCGGAAGGAAGTGCTCGCGTTGCTCCCGCAAGATGAAGCGCAACCGTTCGACGTCGGCCGGGTAGAACTTGCGATACCCCGATGGCGTCCGCTCGGGATCGACGAGCCCCTGACTCTCGAGGAAACGGATCTTGGAGATCGTGATATCGGGGAACTCGTCGCGGAGCTGGTTCAACACGTCGCCGATCGACGAGTGCGCGCGCTTGGCCATTTTCAGGCGTCCCGTTCGCGCTCGCCACCGAGAACGAAGCTCAAGCGGTAACGACCGACCTGCACCTCGTCGCCGTGGTGCAGGACCGCGGAGTCGACGCGCTTGCGGTTGACGTAGGTGCCGTTGAGCGAGCCGACGTCGCGCAGCGTGTAACCGTCACCCGGGTCCTTCTCTACCACCACATGGCGCCGGGACACGGTGATGTCGTCGAGGAAGATCTCGGAGTCCGGATGCCGGCCGATCGCAGTCACCGCGGTCTCGAGCCGGTACGACGAGCCCGCATTCGGACCGTGGCGAACCACGAGCATGCCGACGCCGGCCGGGAGCTCGTCGAGGTAGCGCTCGAGCTCGTCTTCGGCCGTGGCTGCTTCGACCGCCGAGAGCGTGAGGGTGGTTTCCTCGTCGACGCCGGCGAGCGGCGCGCCGCAGGACGAGCAGAACCGGGCATCTTCGGGGTTCTGATGTCCACAACGGGCGCAGAGCACGTCCCTGAGGCTACCGGCGCCGGGGATGAGCGACAACACGCGTCTCGACCTCGACCGGAGGGTGAAGGTCGAGGGTTCTCAGCTCTCGCCCTCGACCAACTCACGGTATGCCGCCGCGTCGAGGAGGTCGTCGACGCGAGGGACTCGCCGACCTGGATCTCGAGCATCCAACCCTCTCCGTAGGGATCGGAGTTGACCAGCTCGGGCCGGTCCGTGAGCGCCTCGTTGACGGCCGAGATGACGCCGGTGACCGGGACGTACACGTCGGAGACCGACTTGGTCGACTCGATCTCGGCGACGCTCGCGCCGGCGACGACGTCGAGGCCGACATCGGGAAGCTGCACGAACACGACGTCGCCCAGGCTGTCCTGGGCGAAATCGGTGATGCCGACGCGGGCCACGCCGGCATCCAAGCGCACCCACTCGTGCTCGCGGCTGTAGCGAAGATCCTCGGGAATGTCCATCCCCCGAGCGTACCTACCGCGTGAGCTCGGCCACCTGACCGGCGTGGATCGCGACGAGGCGCCGGGCGTCGACGTCACTCGCCCCCTCGGCCCAGATGTGCGTGATCGCGAGCTCCGGGTCCGGCAGCACGAGCGCCCATCCCTCCGGATAGACGATCTTCACGCCGTCGACGAGCACGGTCGGGAAGTCCTTGGCGCGTTCCATGACACCGCGCATCACCGTCCCCTTGCGCTCCCAGGGAGTGGGCACGGTGTCGTGCGCGACGTGCGTGTCCGGGACGTCGGCGACGATCGACGAGAGCGCGCGTCCCGTCGACGCGAGCAGGTCGAGGAGATGCACGAGCGTGGCGACCGCGTCGTACGCGGGCAGGAACGCCGGCCAGATGAACCCGCCCTCCTGCGATGCCGCGAAGTCCACCCCACCGCTTCCCGCGATCTCCATGAGGTGCGATGCGGAGAGCTTCGTCCACGTGATCGGCGCGCCGTTGCGCCGGCCGAGACGTTCCGCCTCCATGCTCACCGCGACGGGAAGGGCGAGACGGGACCCCGGCCGCTGCTCGCAGACGAGCTTCACCAAGACGAGCAGCGCGTTCTCGGCCGAGAGAGGAACGCCCTGGTCGTCGATGATCGTTGCCGTCTCGCCGTCCGGGTCGAAGACGTAGCCGAGATCCGACCCGGAGGTTCGTACCAGATCACCCATCGTCTTGATGCGCGTCTCGTGGTCCTCGGCGGTACCCATCGCGCCGCTGGTCGCTGCGAAGGGATTGACGGCGAGCACGCTCGCGCCCAGCTTCGCCAAGACGTTCGGCATCAACACCGAGGTCGCCCCGAACGAGTAGTCGAGGACGACCTTGAACGCCCGGTTCCGGAGCCGCTTCGAGTGCACGCTCGACTCGAGCGCGGCCGTGTAGAACTCGATGGCCCGGGGCGGGAAGACGATGTCGCCGATATCGCCTGCGAAGGCCCGGCGGAAGTCCTCGCGGTAGAGCAATCGCTCGATCTTGCGCTGCGCACCCTCGTCGATGTCGGCGCCCAACTCGTCCATGAACCGGATCTCGACGCTGTCTGCGTCGCCGGACGCGAGCCGGACGCTGATGCCACCCTGGGCGCCTTGCGTGCGGACCTGGAATCGTGTGAGGGGAACGGTCGACAGCTCCAGATCCATCACGTGAACGCCGCTCAGGTTGAGACCGGCGATCAGTGCGCGCTTGAGCGCTCGCGCGGAGCGGCTCGTGTCGCGGCTCGTGCAGACCACCGCACCCTTTTTGAGTGCGGTTCCGTACGCCATGGCAAGGCGCACCGCAACCTCTGAGGTGATGTCGACGTTCGCGAGACCGCGGACCCCTCGTCGCCCGAACAGCGTGCGGGCACCCTTGCTCTCCCACACGATCGACGACGTGACGAGCGCGCCGGGCTCGACCATCTTGAAGGGGTAGATCTTGACGGAAGGATTGATGATCGCGTGCGCCCCGACGAAACACTCGTCGCCGATCACGACGTTCTCCTCCACCCGGGCGCCGTCACGGATGTCGCTCGCGCGGCCGACCACTGCGCCGCGCAGACGCGCGCCCGGACCGATGTACACGTGGTCGTGTACGACGCAACGCTCGAGCTCGGCGTCGGTCTTCACCACGACGTCGGCGCCGATCACGGTGTACGGCCGGAGCACGGCGCCCGCCTCCACGCGGGAGTTGTCCCCTATGAGGACGGGTCCGTAGACCTCTGCGTCGGGCGACAGGTCGGCGCCCTCGCCGAGCCAGACACCGTCGCGCACCTCGAATCCGGGCACCTCGAGATACATGCGGCCGTCGAGGATGTCTTCGTGTGCACGCCGGTAGGCCTCGAGGGTTCCGACGTCCTCCCAGTAGCCGTCGACGACGTGACCGAGGAGTTTCTTGCCCTGCTCCAGCACCGCAGGAAAGACGTCGCCGGAGAAGTCGACGACCTCGCCCTCGGGGATGTAGTCGAAGATCCCGGGCTCGAGGACATAGATATTCGTGTTGATCGTGTCGGAGAAGACCTCTCCCCATGTGGGCTTCTCGAGGAACCGGTCGATGGTCCCGTCTTCCCGAGTGATGACGATTCCGAAGTCGACCGGGTTCTCGACGCGCTTCAGCGCGATCGAGGCGAACGCGTCCGCGGCTCGGTGCGCCTTCATGATCTCGCCGAGGTCGACATCGGTCGAACGCGTCGCCCGCGACGACGAGAAAAGTCTCGTCGAGCGCGTCCATGGCGTTGCGCACCGAACCCGCGGTGCCGAGGGGCGATTCTTCGGTCGCGTACTGCATGCGCACGCCGAACTCGGAGCCGTCGCCGAAGTAGTTCCGGATGTGGTTCGCGAGGAACACGACCGTCACCACGATGTCGTCGAAGCCGTGCTTCGCCAAGAGGCGCACGATGTGCTCC
Organism: uncultured Actinomycetes bacterium; assembly: GCA_963784845.1. Taxonomy (GTDB): domain Bacteria; phylum Actinomycetota; class Acidimicrobiia; order IMCC26256; family PALSA-610; genus PALSA-610. The sequence continues at coordinate 1,878,010 of CAWASN010000007.1, forward strand.
ATCATCGGTGCGTTCGCGATCGGCATCATCGGCTTCGGCTGGTTACTGGTGAGAGGCCGCAGCCTCGTGCCTTCGCCGCCCGCCAGGATCACCGCTTTCATGAACCCACCTCCAATGGGAGCCGTGCGCTCCTCCCCTCCCGCAACGCCGACCGCGCGGCCGGAACGTACTTCGCCGCCGCGAAATACCCGAGCACGATTCCCCCGATCGCAAATCCCCAACCCATGACGTCGAACACCGTTCGCACCGAGCTCGCGGCGTCCACGATGAGGAACATGGGCAACACGAACATGAGCGCGAGGGTCCCGGCCTTGCCCGCCCAGACGACATCGATGCGGCGCGCACCCGCCAACGCCAGCCCTACGGTCGCGACCGCGATGACGAGCTCGCGGGCGAGGACGATCCACAACATCAGGTCGACCGCCGGCGCCAGCCCCTCGCGCAACAGCGCGACCGCCCCGGCAACCAGCAATACCCGGTCAGCAGTCGGATCGAGGATCTTGCCGAGTTCGCTCCCCTGATCGAAATGCCGGGCGATCCACCCGTCGATCCAATCGGACACGCCCAGGACTGCCAGCAGTATCGCGGCGCCTCGGCGGGCCGGGTGCGGCTCCCAGAGCATCCAGAGAAAGACGGGAACGCACAGCAAACGTGCTGCGGAGATGGCATTCGGAATCGTCAAGACCCTCGACCGTGCACGACCCATCGGGCCCAAGCGTACGGGCTCCCGCCATCGGGTGGGCCACAACCGGCCTTCTACAACCCGGCGGGACCGCCTTCGGCCCGAGGATCCGAACCGCAGCGATAGCCCGGACGGGCGCACTCGATCGCGTGGGCGATACCCGGACCGTGGCGATAGCCCCGCACGACGTCGATCTCGTGGCCCCGCCCGCGCAGGTCGTCGATCCAGTCGAGGTCGAACAGGTCCTCCATCGCGATCCGCCCGGTTCCGGGATCGATCGTGAACCGGGGCGCGCTGATCGCGCGTTGCGGATCGTCACCGTCGACGAGCATCCGTACCATGAGCTCCGCGTGTGTCTGCGCCTGCCCGTGACCACCCTCGGTGCCGAACACGAGCCACGGCCTCCCGTCACGCAGCGACATCGCCGGGATCAAGGTATGCAGCGGCATCTTGCGGGGCCCGATGCCGTTCGGGTGCACGTCGTCGAGCACGAAAGCCGATCCACGGTTGTGCAGGTTGAGGCCCCATTCACCGACGCGCAGCCCCGACCCGGCACCACTGAAGTTCGACTGGATGAGGCTCACGAGCATGCCGTCACGGTCGGCCGCGCACAGGTAGATCGTGCCACCGTCCGGTTCGGAACCTGCGATTCCCTGCCGGGCGCGGCGCGGATCGACCCGCCCTCGACGCTCCCGATCCAGTCGTCGCGAAGGAGCCGCTCCGGGTCGATCGTCATCGCGTCCGGATCCCCGAGGTACTCACGGCGATCGGAGAGGGCGAGCTTGACCGCCTCGATCAGCAGGTGCTGGCGGTCGGGGCCGTCGCGGCCGAGGGCGAGTCCGTCGGCGATGCGCAGTGCCTCGAGCGCGGTGATCCCCTGCGTGGGAGGAGGCATCTCGAGGATCTCGACGTCACGAAAGGATGCCCGCAAGGGATCGACCCATGCCCCGCGGTGCGCGGCGAGGTCGGCCTCGGTCATGCAACCACCGGCGCGCTGGAGTCGTTGGGCGATGGCGGCGCCGATGGGTCCTCGGTAGAACGCGTCGGGACCGTCGTCGGCGAGAGTGCGGATCGTGCGCGCGAGCTCAGGTTGGCGAATCCAGTGCCCGACTTCGACATCACCGTAGAAGTCGTGGAAGTCGGAGAGCCCGAAGTGCTCGTAGAGCCGCGCGCTGTTCCGGAAGAACCAAGCCCCGCGCTTGGTCACCGGGAATCCCTCCTCGGCGTATCGGAGCGCGCGTTGCGCGAGGTCGCCGAACGGGCGCGTCGCGTACCTCTGAATGAGCGTGAACCAGGCCTCGACGGCTCCGGGCACGGTTACGGGGTGCGCCCCGAACACCGGCATCTCCGCTCGGCCCGTCGCTTCTCGAACGAACGCGGCCGTCGCGCCCGCGGGCGCCCGGCCGACGCCGCGATAGGCGCCCAGCCCGCCGTCCCAGACCATGGCGAGGAGATCACCGCCGAATCCGCACATGTAGGGCGTCACCACGCCCAGGACGAAGTTCGCCGCGACGGCGGCATCGATCGCGTTCCCGCCTTCGGCGAGCATCGCGGCGCCGGCCGCGGAAGCGAGGTAGTGCGGGGTGCACACCGCGCCGTTCGGGTAGGCCCGAGACTCCTGCAGCCACACGCTCACGGTCGCGGACGCTAGTACCGTCCGCCGACCCCGACCGCAGAGCCCCTGGGTAGTGTCGGCTCATGGAATTCAACCTCGCCGACCTGTTCGAAGCTGTCGTCGACGCCGTGCCCGATCGCGTCGCCGTGATCGCGGGCGACCGTCGCGAGACGTACCGAGAGCTCGACCAACGCGCGAACCGCGTGGCGCATTACCTGCGCGACGTCGGCGTGCTTCCGGGCCAGCACGTCGGGATCTACGCGTTCAATCGGGTCGAGTGGGTCGAGGCGATGCTCGGGTGTTTCAAGGCGCGCGCGGTCCCGATCAACGTCAACTACCGCTACGTGGTCGAAGAGCTGCGTTACCTCTTCGACAACGCCGATCTCGTCGGGTTGATCTTCGAAGCCGAGTTCGGACCGCACGTGGCCGCCGTGCTGCCCGGCGTTCCCAAGCTGAAGCATCTCCTGGAGCTCGACGACACGACTGCGACCGTCACCGAAGGTCTCGACGCGGTCGACTACGAGCACGCCCTCGCCTCAGCCGACGCGACGCGTGAGGGCCTCCTCCCCCGCTCTCCCGACGACCTCTACGTGCTCTACACGGGCGGCACGACCGGTATGCCCAAGGGCGTCATGTGGCGCGCCGAGGACATCTTCTTCGCCGCCATGGGCGGCGGGAACTACGGCGGCCCGGGGATCGACAAGCCCGAGGACATCACCGCAAGCCTGAGCGCGACCCCGGGGGTGAGCTTGGCCCTCGCGCCGCTCATGCACGGCAACGCGCAGTGGTCGCTCATGGTCGGGCTGTACGGCGGTAATGCCGTGACGCTGAACTCGAGCCGGCGATTCGACGCCGACGAGATCTGGGACCTCGTCGAACGCGAAGGCGTCAACGTGATCTCGCTCGTCGGCGACGCCATGGCACGCCCACTGGTCGACGCGCTCGCGCACCGGATGGCACCTCCGTCGTTGTTCGCGCTCGTCTCCGGCGGGGCGATCCTCTCGCCCGCGATCAAGCAGGAACTCAACGAGCGCGCGCCGAACGTCGCGGTGATCGACGCGTTCGGCGCGTCGGAGACGGGCGCGAACGGGTCGGTCGACGTCACCGACAAGGGCCCTCGGTTCCAGATGAACGAATGGACCACCGTCATCACCGAGGACGGCGACGTCGCGCCGGTCGGGGTGGTCGGCTTGCTCGCGCGGCACGGGCACGTTCCGGTCGGCTACTACAAGGACGCGCAGAAGACGGCGGCGACCTTCACCGAGCTCCACGGAGTCCGGTGGGCGATCCCCGGCGATCGGGCCGTGATCGAAGAGGACGGCAAGATCAACGTGCTCGGTCGCGGTTCGCAGTGCATCAACACCGGTGGCGAAAAGGTCTTCCCCGAAGAGGTCGAAGCGGTGTTGAAGAGCCATCCCGACGTCTTCGACGCAGTCGTCGTCGGCGTTCCCGACGAGCGCTGGGGCGAGTCGGTCGCCGCGGTCGTGGCGCCCCGGACCGGGCACGATGTCACCTTGGAGGGACTCGACGTGCACTGCCGCAGCGCGCTCGCGGGATACAAGGTGCCCCGCCGGCTCGTCGTCGTCGAGACGGTCGAACGCACGCCGGCGGGTAAGCCCAACTACCGGTGGGCGAAGGAACTGGCGGTCGACGCGCCCTAGCCGTTGCCCAGATAGCTCTCGAGCGCGGCGGCGCGCGCCTGCGAGGCGGCGCCCGACCCACGCGACCGCTCCCTGCAACAGCGCGATCGCGTCGTCGGCGAGCTCGAGCGCCCGTTCGACGTACTGCTCGACAAGGAGCACCGTCACCCCCGCCGCCTTGGCCCGGCCGAGGCTCTCGAACACGAGGTCGACCATCATCGGGGCGAGACCGAGCGACATCTCGTCGGCGATGAGCAACCTCGGCGGGGCGGCGAGGACCCGCGCCAGTGCGAGCATCTGCTGTTCCCCGCCCGACAGCGTTCCCGCCGGCCTGCTTGCGACGGCGGCCGAGAAGCGGGAAGTGCTCGATCGCGCGATCGAGCGCCTGCGCCCGCTCGTCCTTCGGGACCGCGTAGCGGAGCATCGCGCGCAGGTTGTCGATCACGGTGAGATGCGGATAGATCCCGCGCCCCTCGGGGACGTACGCGACGCCGGCGCGACTGATCCGGTGCGTCGGCCATCGGGTGACGTCGACGCCGCCGAGTCGCACCCGTCCGCTCGCGGGGCGCACGACGCCGACGATCGCCGCTGCCAGCGAGGTCTTTCCCGCGCCGTTTGCGCCGAGGAGGGCGATCACGCGGCCTGAGTCCAGGCGGAACGAGACGTCGAACACCGCGCGCGCCTCGCCGTAGGCGACCGAAAGGGCGTCGACTTCGAGCAAGGGGTTCGTGGGCCCGCCGCCCTCCGCCGCCGGCATCGGCGTCGACGTGGCAGTCATGTCGGGGCCGTCCCGAGGTACGCCGCCTGCACAGCCGGATCGGACCGGATCGAGGCCGGCGGTCCGTGCGCAATCTCCTTGCCGAAATCGAGCACCGTCACGTCGTCGGCCAGGCCGAGCACCATGGCGACGTTGTGCTCCACCAGGACGAGCGCCACGCCCTCCTCGTCGCGGAGCCGGGCCAGCACCGCGGAGAGCTCGTCGGTCTCATGGGCGTCGAGTCCCGAGGAAGGCTCGTCGAGCAACAGCACTCGCGGCTGGGCCGCGAGTGCCGCGGGCGACCTCGACGAGACGGCCGGTCCCGAGTCCGATGGCGTTTGCCGGCACAGACGCCATCGAGGTGAGCGACAGCAGTTTCGAGAATCCGGTCGACGGTCTCGCGCTCTCCGAGGTAGGACGGTTGCCGAATCCGAGGAGGTCGCCGGGAAGCGCTCGGGCGAGATCGACGACGGTCCGGCGCTGTCTGGCCCGGTACGCCACGACGAGATGCTCGCGGACCGTCAGCTCGCCGAACAGCTCGAGTCGCTGGAACGTGCGGGCGAGGCCTCGCCGCGCCCGCGCCTGCGGTGAAGCACGGGTGACGTCGACCCCATCGATGCGCACCGTTCCCTCCCGGGGACGGATGAGGCCGGACAACACGCCGAAGCACGTGCTCTTGCCCGCACCGTTCGGGCCGATGAGGCCGACGATGTTTGCCGGCGCGACCGCAATCGAGACGTGATCGAGAGCGACGAGCCCGCCGAAGTGCACGGTCACGTCGCGTGCCTCGACCGAGCGCGAGATCGCTCATGACACCGCCGCCGGTTCGACCACAGGGCCCGGCGCCGGCCGCCGCTCCGCTCGCTTGCGCCTGCGCTCCCGGCGCCGGTTCGCGGAATCGACCAGGATCCCACGCGGCTCGCGCGCGAGCGCGATGGCGCCGAGCCCGAACAACAACGTGGGGAGGTTCAGCCATCGTCCCGAAAGGTGGTCGGTCACGAGCTGAGGGATGATCGTGAACGACAGTCCGGCGAGCAGCGCGCCCGTGATCGAGCGCACCCCCCACGTCACGAGGACGGCCAGCCATACCGCACCGAGGAGCGCGTCGAACTGATTCATATTGGCCGCGCCCGCGTAGCTGGCGTACAGACCACCGCCGATACCGGCGATGAAGGCGCTCAACCCGAACGCGACGAACTTCGACCAGACGATGTTGATCCCGAGGGTTGCGGTCGCCGTCTCGCTCGATCGCATCGCGGCGAGGTTGAGGCCGGTCGTCGAACGCTCCAGGTTCCGGACGAGCAGCGCGACCACGACGAACAGCACGACCAGCAGGTAGTAGAACGCGCGGTCGCCGACGAGTCCTCCGGGTCGGGGCACCGCGACACCCTGACCGAAATTGCTGATGCGCGGCGTCTGGAAGTAGGTGTTCTGCACCAGCTGCGAGAACGCGAGCGTCGCCGAGCGCGAGATAGAGACTGCCGAGCCGCAGGCTCGGGAGAGCCGCGAGCATGCCGATCGGCACCACGACGATCGCGCCCAGCAGTACGGCGAGGAGCACCGGCACGTTGTGGTTCGTCGCGAACTGCGCAGTGAGCGCGGCCGCGATACCGGCGAACGTGATCTGACACAACGAGATCATCCCGCCGTCACCGGTGACCACAACGTACGACAGGAATGCGATCGCGAGCGCGAGCCCGCTCGCGAAGATTGCGAGCCACAGACCGTTGAGGAGCTCGGGCGCGATCAGCACGCCCACGAGGCAGAGCGCGATCGGGATCAAGCGTCGCCACCACGGCAGGTCGGTACGCGTGACCACGTCACGCACGGGCTCGGCCGGCGCCCGCGTGTCGATCGCGAACCGCTCCTCCTGCAGACCGTTGTAGACGAGGAGAAACACCAGCATGACGATGAACGGGATACTCGGTCGGATGCCGAGCAGAATCGGGTTGGTCGGGCTCGCGAAGTGCTGCAGAAAGTGCTGGAACTGCTGGCTCGCCGACAGCTCTTGGAGCAGGCCGATGCCCATGGAGCCCGCAAACGCGAGCACCAGACTGTGCATGCGGGCGACGACCATTGCCGCGAACGAGCCGAGCAACAAGAGAGTGAACTGGATGATGGTGAATCCGCGCAGCGCGCCGAGGAGCACGCCGGCGGCGCCGGCGAGGGTGGTCCCGATCATCCAGGACACGGCGGTAACGAATCCCGTGTTCACTCCGTTGGCACCTGCCATCGCGCGGGAGTCGACCGCGGCCCGAACCGAGAGCCCGTACGGGGTCGCCCGCAACAGCACGACCAGGACGACCGCGATGAGCAACGCGGCCAACACGACTGCGACCTGGTTCGAGTCGACGTGCACGCCGACGATCGTGTACTCGTGCGCCGGGGACCAGAGCATGCTCGGCTGCAGGACCGACGAGGCGGTGCTCGGGTACAAGATCGCGGCGAGCGCCGGGAGCGCGACGGACAGACCGATGGTCGAGACGAGTCGCACCGAGGGTGGCGTCTCGCTCAAGCGCCTGAACAGCACCGCCCACAAGAAGAGGCCCGCGAGCGGCGAGAAGACGAAGATCGTCACCAGACCTGCAAGGTGCGAGTTCCAGCCCCATACCGTCGTCACCTGGAAGAACGTCACCGCGATGAAGAACGCCATCGCGCCGTGCGCAAAGTTGAAGATGCGCGACGTCGTGTAGGTCAGGACGAGGCCGAGGGTCGCGATTGCGTAGACACTGCCGACGACGATTCCGGCGACGATGTATGTGGTCACGATCGCGGTCCCATCACCGGAAGTGCGCGCACGTGATCAGTAGTGGATCGGCTTCCCGCACTGCTCCTTGCCGTCGAACTGCGGAACGAACTTCTTGTCGATGACCTTCACGTAGTACGCGCAGGAGAACTCGTTGCCGAATCCCTTCTCGAGATCGACCGGATCGAACGCGCCACCACCCGTATACGCGTGTTCGAGCCGAAGATTCGCGATGAACGCCTTGCGGGTCGGGCACGACACGCCGGCGTCCTTGATCCCCTGCATCGTGATCTCACCCGAGAGCCAACCGATATAGCTGACCTGGTTGCGCACCTGGCCGCTGGGCATCGCCGCGTCGAAGGCCGTGAACGCGGGCGGGTTCGACTCGAAGGGCTTGAACTCGAGACCGAAGAAGGCGCCCTCCATGCCGGGCAGAGCAAGCACCCGGGGGTCGTAGCCGCCGGGGAACTGCAGTTCCTTCATCTTGACGCCGTCCTTGGCCAGCTGCGACGAGAGGTTGGTGTTCGGGATGAAGTCCATGCCCGTGAGGAGCCCGTCGGCACCGGAGTCCTTGATCGCCTGCGCCTCGGCGGTGAAGTCGGAGGTGCCGGCCGGCACGTTCTCGTTGTCGTAGACGACCGGGAGACCACCCACGGCCTTGAAGCCCTGCTTGTTGCGGGTCAGGAAGTCGACGCTCTGAGCGTTGCCGCCGCCGATGAGGGCGACCTTGGTGACGCCCTGATTCTTCATGATGGTCGCGTCGCGGTCGTTGTACACGTGTCCGGGATCGGCCGCGGTCGGCAGCCGGAACGTGAACATGTTGGTGTCGATGCTCCAGGCCGGGATCCCCACGTGCCAGCCCGTGATCGGGATGCCGTGCTGTTGCGCGTAGGCCGCGCCGCCACCCGAAGCGCTACTCACCTCGATGATCGCCCAGACCTTGGCGTTCTCGACGAGATCGCGCACCTGCTGCAGGTTCTTGGTCTGGTCGGCGGCGTCGTCGCGCACCACGAGCGTGATCTTGCGGCTGCCCGCCTCCCCGCTCGAGTTGGCCTTGGCGATACGCGCCTTGATGCCGTTGACGGAATCAGAGAACGACGCCGCCTGGGGACCCGTCAACGGGGCGATGACGCCGATCTTGATCTCGCTGTCGCTGACCCCGGGGTCCAAGACGCACGGATTCGGTGCGTCGACGTGGACGAGATTCGCGAAGGGACCCGACGCTCCCGATGCGGCGGTGCCGCCGGTGGCGGCCGTCGTCGGCGAGGCCGACGGCGACGACTTGCTGCTGTTACTGCACGCTCCGGCAATGACCATCATGAATGCGGCGAGCGCCGCGATCGAACGGCTTGCGCGAAATGGATCTCGTCGCACGATCGAACTCCCCCCGGAGATGTGCCTGCGATATGAGAACTGTGCTGTGACCCGAATCCTGACGCCGGCGTCAGATCGCAGTGTGACACATGGCGTGGCGCGCGGATAGGACCTCCGCGGGAACTACGACTAGCTCGGGTGCGGGAGCATGCCGTACACGCGGTTCGGGCGGAACCTGACCACGACGCGACGGTCCGCGACCATCGACGCCCGGTATTCGTCCCAGTTGTCGTGCTCGCCGACGACGCCGCGGTAGTAGGCGACCAGCTCGTCGACGGTCGCGTCGTCGGGCCTCCTCGCGACCGGCGTGAGCTCGACGCTGCCCTCCAGGACCGCGTACGCGTAGAAGTCGGGCCGGGTGACGTGCAGAGCCGCCCACGGTTCACGGAGCAGGTTCTTGTACTTGGCGCGATCGGTCGTGATCGATATGCGAATGAGGCCGTCGTCCGACACGTGGTGGGCCACATTCGACAGCTGTGGGCGCCCGTTGCGCCGCAGTGTCGTGAGTACGGAGTGCCGATTGATCCGGGCGAAGTCGACTGCGGACTCGAGTTCCACTGGTGCTCCTGTTCCTTGTCGGGCGAGGCCGACGCGATGCGCCCCGGCTCTGGTCCCACCAACGGCGGGGGCGATCGAAACCTTCCCTACGACCACGCCGCAGAACAGCACACGCCGGGCGTCACCCGATCTCGTACTGCGCGCCCGTGCGCGCCGCAAGAACCGGGGCGATCATCTCCGCGAGGATCCGTTGGTGCTCGGGATGATCCCGGTAGACCAGGTAGTCGTCGACCGTCTTGCAGTCGGCCACGACCGCGAAGCTCGCGTTGGCGGCATGCAGACCGAGATCACGACCGATCGCGTACGACTGCAGCTGAGGGATGTGGCCGGGCAGGGTGGAGAGCGCGTCGTCGATTGCCTGGATCTGATCGGGGGTCGTTCCCTCGACGAAGGTCAGCAGGGCGATGTGGCGGATCACAGGAGCGCACCGTAGGCGCCGCCGTCGACCTGGATGGCGGTCCCGGTGAGGTACCGGGCGTGCTCCGAGCAGACGAAAGCACCGATGCGCCCGAAGTCGGCGGGATCGCCGATCTCACCGGCGGCGATCCCGGCCGCGGGATCGCCGCCGGATCCGTAGAGCGTGGTCACCCGTTCGGTTGCGTGCAGACCCGGCAGCAATGAATTCACCGTCACACCGTCGTGGGCAATCTCGCGCGCGAGTGTGCGGAGGAATCCCGTCAGACCGGCCCGAGCGGTGTTCGACAAGATGAGGTTCGGGATCGGTTGACGCACCGCGATCGACGTGATCGCCACGACTCGTCCCCACCCCCGCTCCCGCATCTCCGGGACGGCTTCGTAACACATCGCGATCGCACCGCGGCAGTTCAGCTCGAACGCCTCGAGGTACTGATCGACGGTGGTGTGCGCGAAGTCGCCCGCGGGCGGACCACCGGCGTTCAACACGAGGATGTCGATGCCACCGAGCGCCTCGCGTGCGTCGCGTACGAAGCCCCGCGCGCCGTCGACGTGGGCGACGTCGGCCACGATCGCCACTGCTCCCGGGCCGATCGCCGCCGCGGCGGCGTCGATCGTGTCGCGGTGGCGGCCGCAGATCGCGACCTGCACGCCCTCCTCGGCAAGCGCCCGCGCCACGCCGAGACCCAATCCCTTCGAGGCGGCCGCGACCGCAGCCCGCTTGCCGGAGATACCGAGATCCACGTGAACCTCCCTTGCGATATGCGAACCGGGCCGGTCGGGCTAGTGAATCGGCCCCGCGCTGTCGCGCAGCGACTGTGCCGTGCGGCCGGTCCGCAGCGCGATGACCTCGGCGCAGATGGCCACCGCGGTCTCCTCCGGAGTACGGGCTCCGATGTCGAGCCCTACGGGCGACATGACCCGGGCGATCTCCGCTTCGGTCAACCCCGCCTCCCGCAGGCGCTCGGTGCGTTGCTCGTGCGTGCGTCTCGAGCCCATCGCGCCCAGGTAGCCGACCCCGGTCTTGACCGCACCCGCGATGGCGGGAACGTCGAACTTGTGGTCATGCGTGAGAACGCAGATGGCGTCGCGGGGACCGAGCTCGTCACCGACCTTGGCCAGATACCGGTCGGGCCAGTCGTTGATCACCTCGTCGGCCATCGGGAAACGCAAGACCGTCGCGAACACGGCGCGGGCATCACACACCGTGACCCGGTAGCCGAGGACCTTGGCGACTTTCGCGAGTGCCGCGGTGAAGTCGACCGCCCCGAAGATGATCATGCGCGGCGGGAGCACGAACGACTCGATGAAGACGCTCACCTCGCGTTCGCGGGCTTCACCGTGCACGCCGTAGTGCCGCGTCGACGTCAGGCCCGCCTCGAGCTCGCCCTGCGCGTCGCGCCCTACGACCCGGTCGAGATTCGTATCGCCGAGCGTTCCCGAGACGCGACCGTCGGGATGAACCAACAGCTTGGCCCCGAGATGGGGCCCCTCGATCACTGTCGCGAGCGCGATGGGCTCCGACGCGCGCAGAGCGTCTCGCAATTCGTCGTACTGGCTCACCAGTCGAGGGGCTCCACGAAGAGACGGATCGTGCCGCCGCAGGTCAGCCCGACCGCGAAGGCGTCGTCGTCGGAGTAGCCGAACGAGACGATCCCGCGTTCCTTGTCGCCGGCGAGGATCGCGAGCGCTTCGGACACGACCGCACCCTCGACGCATCCGCCCGAGACGGACCCGGCAACCTCACCGGAGTCGCTCACTGCCATCGTGGCCCCGGGATCGCGTGGGCTCGAACCGTCGGTTCCCACCACCCGGGCGATCGCGACCCGGTGCCCGGCCGCCCGCCACCGTTCGATGTCGTCCAGCACTTCTTTCATCGATCCCTGCTCACTGTGATCACCCGCGCCAACTCTTCCAGGGCGGCGAGCGAATGTCCTTCCACGAAGTCGTCAACGTACGGAAGGGCCGCCGCCATTCCTTGCGCGAGTGGTGCATACCCCGGACTGGCCTTCAGTGGGTTGACCCAGACGATCCGGTGCGCGACCCGGTCGAGACGCGCCATCTGCTCGGCCAGCGCCGCGGGATCACCTCGGTCCCAGCCGTCGGAGAAGATCACGACGACCGCGCCCCGAGCCATGCCGCGTATGCCCCAGTGATCGTTGAACTGGCGTAGCCCCTCACCGAGGCGGGTCCCCCCCGACCAGTCGACGACGCTGTTCGCCGCGGCGCGGATCGCGGCGTCGGGATCGCGCGAGGCAAGTTCCCGAGTGACGCGCGTGCAGCCGCGTCCCGAGCGCGAACGCCTCCACCCTCGATCTGCTCACGACCGCCGCGTGCAGGAACCGGACGAACGCTCGCGCGTACGGTTCCATCGACCCGCTGACGTCGAGCAGCAACACGACGCGCCGGGTGCGCTCTCCCGTCGTCAGGAACGCGCGCTCGACGGGCTCACCCCCGGCGTGCATCGAACGCCGGACCGTGCGGCGCAGGTCCGGCACACCCCGACGCGCGTGCGACTGCTTGCGCCGGCGCGACGGTCGGGTCGTTCCGACCAGGCGCAGGTCGCTCATCAGCCGCCTCGCCTCTGCGAACTCGGCCGCTGTGTACTGGGCGAAATCTCGGTGGCGAAGGATCTCCCGGGCACTCCAACGCAAGGTGACGACGGGCGCGTCGACGATCACCTCGTCGTCATCGCCCGCGGCGGACCCGTCGGCGTCGGGGATGTCGAGGGCGATGACCACCTCTTCGGGCGGCAGCTCTACCTCTTCCGGGCCGGCTTCGCGCCGATCCCAGAACACGGCGAAGGCGCGATCGAACACCGCGATGTCCTCGCAACGGCGCACGAGCGTCGAACGCCCGGCCCAGTACACCTCCGACCTGCTCGCCAACCCGAGGTATCCGAGGGCTTGGACGAACAACAGTGTCGCTCCGACCGGGACCTCGATTCCGCTGCCGCGCAGCACGCGGACGAAGGCGACAGCGATCGCTTCCGGCGTGGCCGGTTCCGGTGCGACCCCGACCTCAAGCACCGCGCGCCACGGCCGAGCGAACGAGATCGGCGAGACCGTGAGCGCGAACACGTTCTTGGTCCTCGCGGTACTTGAGGATCGTCCCCAGGGTCGCGTTCACGGCGCTCTCGTCGAGACGTGTGCGCCCGAGCGTGGCGAGCGCCTCGGCCCAGTCGATCGTCTCGGCGACACCCGGTGGCTTGTAGAGCTCGAGTCCTCGTAACGCTTCGGTCGCGGCGGCGACGTCGCGCGCGAGCAACTCGGGAACGCCCGGCGCTCGCAACCGGACTATCGCCAGCTCGCGATCGAAGTCGGGATGCGCGATCCAGTGGTAGAGGCAGCGACGTTTCAGCGCGTCGTGCACGTCGCGGGTGCGGTTCGACGTGAGCACGACTACCGGTGGGACGTCGGCACGTACGACACCCAGCTCGGGCACCGTGATCGTCCAGTCGGAGAGGATCTCGAGCAGGAACGCCTCGAACTCGTCGTCGGCGCGGTCGATCTCGTCGATCAACAGGACCGGGGGCACCGCCGCGTCGTACGAAAGCGCGCGCAAGAGGGGACGCTTGACCAAGAACCGCTCCGAGTAGAGCTCGTCCTCATCGACGCGTTCGTGACTCGCCTCGACCGCACGGAGGTGTAGGAGCTGGCGGGAATAGTCCCACTCGTAGACCGCCTGCGACGCGTCGATCCCCTCGTAGCACTGCAGCCGCAACAGCTCACCGCCGGTCCACCGGGCCAATACCTTGGCCACCTCGGTCTTGCCGACGCCCGCCTCGCCTTCGAGCAGGAGCGGCCGCTGGAGCCGAAGCGCGAGGAAGATCGAGGTCGCGAGACCGTCGTCGGCGAGATACTCGTGGTCGGCGAGCCCCTTGGAGACGTCGGCAACCGTGTCGGGAAGCAGCGGAGCCACGGGTGCAAGGTTACCGGCGACCGCCTTAGGCTCGTTCCATGCATGATCTCGTAGTGCGCGGCGGCACGGTCGTCGACGGAACCGGCGCGGCGGCCGTACCGGCAGACGTCGCCGTCGACGGCGACCGGATCTCAGCCGTCGGGATGGTCGCCGAACCGGGTCGATGCGAGATCGACGCGCGCGGCGTGTACGTCACGCCGGGCTTCGTCGACGTACATACCCACCTCGACGCGCAGATGGCGTGGGATCCCGATGCGACCTCGTCGTGCTGGCACGGTGTCACGTCGGTCGTGCTCGGCAACTGCGGCGTCACGTTCGCTCCCGTGCGCAAAGGACAGGAGCGTTGGCTCGCCGAGCTCATGGAATCGGTCGAGGACATTCCCGCCGGCGCGATCCTCGAAGGGCTGGCCTTCGACTGGGAGACCTACGGCGAGTACCTCGGCGCGATCGATCGCATGGCCAAAGGCGTGAACGTCGGAGGTATGGTCGGGCACTGCGCCGTGCGCCACTTCGCGATGGGCGAGCGCAGCCTCGACGAGTTGCCGGCGACGGACGACGACGTCGCGATCATGTGCGACTTGGTCGACGAAGCCATGGGCGCGGGAGCGCTCGGATTCTCGACCTCGCGGACGTTGCTGCACCGTGTCCCCGACGGTCGACCGGTGCCGGGAACCTGGGCCGACGAACGCGAGCTATACGCGATCGCCGACGTCCTCGGCCGGCGCGGCCACGGCGTCTACGAGGTCGCGCCACGCTTCGAACGTCCGGGTGCCGACTACGCGGGCACCCGCGCCGAGGTGCAGTGGATGGCAGAGATCAACCGCCGCACTGGTCGCCCGGTCACCTTCGGCCTCGCGCAGAGCAACACGGGCCCGGAACTCTTCCGCAAGATCCTCGAGCTGTGCGACGAGGAAGGCGCGAATGGCGGCGACCTCCGTCCGCAGACGACGGCCCGGGGCATCGGGCTCCTGTTCGGTCTGCAGCACCGGACATTCTTCGACCGGGCACCGGCTTGGGCCGCACTGCAGGAGTTGCCCCTCGAGGCGCGTCTGGACGCCTTGCGCGACGACCACCGGCGCGCCGAGCTGATCCACGCCGTGGACACGGGCAACACGCCCCCGCTCGACTGGCGCGGGGTCTACGTGCTCACGCCCGACTCGGTCGACTATTCGGGCGATCCCGAGACCTCGCTCGCCGCGGCCCGCGTCGCGTCACGGTGAGTCGATCCCGGAGGCGTTCGTGCGCATCTCGCTCGAGACCGGGGGGCGGGCCCTGTTCAACTACCCCTTCCTCAACCAACGTATGGACGCGGTCGAGGAGCTCCTCGACCACCCGCGCATGGCCATCGGTCTCGGCGACTCGGGCGCGCACGTCGGCCTGATCATGGACGCATCACTGCCCACCTGGTTCTTGTTGCACTGGGTGCGCGACCGCCGCAAGTACGGGCTCGAGGATGCCGTTCGCCGCATGACATCCGACACCGCAACGTTGTTCGGAATCGAAGATCGGGGCGTACTACGACCTGGCGCATTCGCCGATCTCAACGTGTTCGATCTCGACGAGCTCGCGCTCGAGATCCCGGAGTTCGTGCACGACTTCCCGGCGGGCGCGGGACGCTACGTACAGCGGGCGCGGGGTTACCGGGCGACAGTGGTCAACGGCGCGCTCTTCGTAGACCACGGAGAGCCCACAGGTGTGCACGCGGGCCGGACGTTGCGGTCGGCTCCCTGACCCGAACCGTCACCACGAAATGCACCACGAAATGCACGAGATGGCGGGGCAATGACGGCCCCGACCGCTAACATCACGCGCTGATCCTCGGCCGTTCCACGCTGCGCTTGGTGGGAAGAACGAGCTTAGTGGGAAGAACGAATTGACGCCTCGGCCGCACCGAACACCGCTCGCCCCGTGACCGCGGCCCCGAACGACGTACGCACGAGCGCGGCGCGCCCGGCGACGCTGCGTTATCTCCCCGGCCTCGACGGCCTCCGAGCGATCTCGGTGCTGGCCGTCATCGTGTTCCACCATTACCTGGTCGGTGGTCACGAGGTCGGGTGGGCTCCGGGCGGATTCCTCGGGGTCGAAGTCTTCTTCGTCGTCAGTGGTTACCTCATCACGTCATTGCTCCTCGGCGAGCGTCGCGACACCGGGCGCGTGTCACTCCGCGACTTCTACATCCGCCGCGCCCGCCGGCTCCTCCCCGCGCTGTTCACGCTGCTCGCCGTCATCATCGCGTACGCCTTGCTGTTCCTTCCGGACTCGATCGGGACCTTGCGTTCCGACGCGCTCGCGGCGCTGACGTACACGAGCAACTGGTGGCAGATGATCGCGGACCGCTCCTACATCGCCGAGGCCGGACGCCCGGAGCTCCTGAAGCACCTCTGGTCCCTCGCAATCGAAGAGCAGTACTACCTGGCCTGGCCGTTCCTGCTCGTGTTCGGTCTGCGCAAGCTCGGACGCCGGCGGATGCTCGCCACGATGCTGTGCACCGCGTCGGCTCGACCCTGCTCCTCGCGTTGCTCGCGCACGGCAGCGTCAACGACGCGTACTACGCCACCTACACACGGCTGTCGGGCCTACTCCTCGGATCCGCGTTCGCATTCTCGTTCGCTCCGTACCGCATCCGCGGACTCCCGGGTCGCGGCGTGCGGGCCGCGTTGGACCTTGCCGGCGCGCTCGGATTATTCGTATTGCTCGCGTCATTCGGAGTGCTGCACTACTTCGGCCTCGGCGGCTTCTCGTTCCCCACCTCCCGCACCGACAACCTCGCGGTGTTTCACGGCGGTTTCCTTCTGGTGGACTTCGCCACGTTGCTCGTCATCGCGGCAGCGGTGCACCCGGCTTCCGACGTCGGCAAGGCGCTCGGATGCAAACCCCTGCAATGGATCGGGCTTCGCTCCTACAGCCTCTACCTCTGGCACTACCCGATCTTCTGCATCACCCGGCCCGGGCTCGACATCCACCGGCTGGGCATCTGGTTCCTGTCGATCAGATTCGCCGGCTGGCCCGTGTTCGTGTTCCGCCTGGTGCTCTCGTTCGCGGCGGCCGAGCTCTCGTTCCGTTTCGTCGAGACGCCCATCCGCAGGGGCGCGATCGGTCGCTACCGCGAGGTCGTACGTGACGCCGTCGGCCAGCACCGCCGGCGGCTCGTGCGGCGCGGAGCCGTCATCGTGGGAGCGCTCGGACTCACGGCCGTGATGCTCGGCACGGGTTTGGCGACCGCGCAGGCTCAGGCCCCCAGCGTTCCCGGCGTCGACGCGGGCGGATCGTCGAATGGTGCGCTCGCAAATCAGAGTGCGCTCGACAAGTTGCGGCCCACCACGACGACGATCGGCACGTCACGCACGACGAGGTCGACGCCGAGCTCCAAGCCCAACACCTCGGTCACCGGACGCGCCACCACGTCGACGTCGACGACCATCAAGAAGGGGACGCTGCCTCCGCGCGTGCTCGGCATCGGCGACTCGGTGATGGAAGGGGCGCAGACGAGCCTGGAATCAGCCATCCCGGGCATGGCGGTCGACGCGGTCAAGAGTCGCCAGTTCGCCCAGGCAATCCTCGTCGTCGACCAGTACAAGGCGGCCGGCGCTCTCCCACCCGTCATCGTGATTCACCTCGGCACGAACGGGCGCATCACCGACTCCCTGTTCGACCAGATGATGCAGGCGATCGGCCCCGGTCACACCGTCTATTTCCTCACCGCGCGCGTTCCTCGCCTGTGGGAGGCGGAGGTCAACGTCACCTTGAACGCAGGAGTCGCCCGCTGGCACAACGCGCGGCTCCTGCAGTGGCGTGATTTCGCCGGATGTCACGACGACTGGTTCGTCGCCGACGGCTTCCACCTGAGGACGCCGGGCCAGCACGCCTACGCGGGATTCGTCCGTGCCGGGCTGCTGGGCCGGGCGCCGACGAAATGCACGAAATAGCGCGATGAACGAAATAGCGCCGCCCCGAGAGCGGCCGGATGCCGCGTCAGCGGTGCAACAGCCAGCTGACGAGCTGCAAGAACCGGTACCCGAGATAGACCGCGAGCGCCGACCCCACCAGCTTCAGATGCCACGGGACCGTGGGCGCGGCCTCGTCGGCGGGACGGGTCATGCCGGGGATGAGGCCCCGTTCCACCACGTTCCCGCATTTTGGGCAGGTGGCATCCGGGCGCACGGTCGACGGCGTCAGGAACTTGCTGCAGCTCGCGCACCAGGGCATCGCCCGCCATTGGAGCACTCCGAGGCCGCGCGCGGACAACCGCGATTCCTGACCAACCCTTGACTGACTCCGCGCCCGCGCCCGGACCACGGGTCGAAGCTGTTGACATGAGCACACCGGGCACCCTCGACTCGTCCCCGGTCAGCTTCCCTTCTCTCGGCACCACGGCCGTCGTCGCCGTCACCGAGCCCGAACAACGTGACGACGCCGTCGCGATACTCGTCGACGAGGTCGACGCGATCGACCGCGCCGCAGCCGATTCCGCGACGATTCCGAGCTCGCGCCCGCCAACGCGTCGGCGGGCTCCTGGGTCAGGGCGTCACCCCTGTTCCTCGCCGCCCTCGCAGCCGTGGAGATGTCATCGGTCACATCCTGAGCATCGACCATCGGGAAATCCCCCCTGCCGGCCGATGACATATCCGTGGGCAGCGACCAGGCGAGGACTCTCTCCGTCCCTGGCTCGCGCCCGGTCCAAGTCGGTGCCTTGGCACGCGTCGAGTTCGCGGGAGGGGTCTGGTCCGGGCGCGTCAGCTACGTCAGTGGCGACCTCGTCGGCCTGAAGTCGTCGACCGTCGTTCCCGGGCACATCTCGGCCGGCGAGACCGTCATTCTCGTCATCGGTCAGGGCGAGTCGATGGTCGTGGCCGAGGCGCGAGTCCTCGCGGCGTCGGGCTCGTTCGTCCGGCTCTCCCGACGCGAGTCGTCCGAGGGACTGGAGCGACGACGAGCACTTCGGGTGCCCCTCGCGCACCCGGTGCAGGTCAGCTACGTACCTGCCGGCCTGCCGCCGGGATCGGCAGGCGTTCGCGAGTGCCCCGCGGAGCTCACCGACATGTCGGCGTCGGGTTGCGCGCTGCGGAGCGGGACCGAGCTGACCGTAGGTCATGCGGTGGCGATCGCGCTGCGGATCGTCGGGACCGATTTGACCCTCTCGGGCAAGGTCGTACGGGCGTGGCGATCCGACGACGCGCTGAGCGAGCACGCCGGCATCCAGTTCGATCCGGTGCCGCCGAGCACGACGAGCCTGATCAACCGGTATCTGGTCGAGCAGCTCCGGGCGACGTCGACGCCCGGCACCGGGTGCGCCCGGCGCCCGACCCGGGGCGCCTGACCCGGGACGGCTGACCCGGGACGGCTGACCCGGGGCGCTGACCCGGGCCGCTGACCCGGGCCGCGGCCCGCTCGGGGACTGCTTCGGCGCGCTCAACTCGGGGCGCCCGGGGCCGATCGAGGACCCATGAAACGGCGCGGTTCCCGATGAGTCATTTCGACGAGGTCCTGGCGTCTCCGGAGTGGGCATTCGCCTTCGCAGCCGCGCCTCGACCAGCAGCTCGGCGACGACCGGATCCTGACGGTCGGATCGGCGTGCACGAACGTGGTCGAGGTCGTCGGGGACGAATCGACCCGATCGGTGACGATGCGCTTCACGGCCGACGGATACCGCGGGTCGATCGTCCTGCACGCGCTGGCGAACTTCGCCCAGACGCTCGAGGGTGTGGCCGCCGACGGAGTCATGTCGACGCCGTGCGCGGCGGCGTTCACGGCCGCGACGGGCGCGATCGCCGAACAGGCCATCATCGAGATCGACGCAGATCCCGGACTGACGCTCGGCGCGGACGCGAGCGACGATGGTGACGTCGCGGTGTTCCCGCTGCTCGACGGCGGCGACGTGCTCGGCGCGCTGGAACTGCGCGTCGCCTCGACCGCCCAGGGGGACCCCGGAGAATCTCAGGACTCCGGTGCCGCACCCGACGGAGGTGCTGCTGTCGACCTGACGCCTCTGCCCCCGCCATCGGTCACGCCGGCGTCCTCGGGGCCTTCGTACGTGCTCGCCGACGTCGAGATGGGCGTGACCGCCGAGCTGGGCCGCTGCCGGATGACCATGCGCGAGTTGCTGTCGATCACGCCCGGCGCGGTCATCGACCTCGACCGCTCGGCCGGAGCCCCGGTCGACGTTCTGGTGAACGGCACATTGATCGCACGAGGCGAAGTGGTGGTCGTCGACGAAGAGTTCGGCATTCGTATCTCCGAGCTCATCCCGCGGTAGGGGCCCCTCGCGAAACCACGCCGTGCGGCGCGCCGACAAGCGCGCTAGACCGTCGCGATGGAATCCGCGATGGAGTCATCCGCAGCGTCGCCCGTCGGCGCGCTGGTCACCGGCGAGCCACTCAGCCGGCGCAAGGTGTTGCAAGGACTCGCGGTCGCCGGGGCCGGCGTTGCGATCGCGAGCTGTTCGACGTCGTCGAAGTCGACCACGCCGACCGGATCGACGGCACGCAACTCGACGACGGGACCGCGTGCACCGACGACGACGCCACCGTCGAGCCTCCCCCAGGTGTTGCGCCGCCCCGGATCGCGTCCCAACCCGACGTTGCCCGAAGGCACCGAGACGCTGCCCGGGATCGAGCACATCGTCGTGGTCATGATGGAGAACCACTCCTTCGACGACCACCTGGGCATGCTCGCTCGCAGTGACGGCTTCAAGCTCGACAGCTCCGGGAAACCGCTCGACGCCAACCCGACCAAGGACGGTCGGCTGCTCCGAGCGTTCCACATGCCGTCGACCTGCCAGCTCGACGGAGCACCCGGACAGAACTGGGTGGCGTCGCACACCTCGTACAACAACGGCCGCAACGACGGGTTCGTCAGAGCAACCGGGCCCGTCTCGATGGGCTACTGGGACGAGAGCGACCTTCCCTTCTACTACGGGCTCGCCAAGACGTTTCCCGTGTGCGACCGGTACTTCTGCTCGACGCTCGCGCAGACCTACCCGAACCGGCGCTTCGCCATCGCGGGCACCGCGTCGGGGACCGTCAGCACGGTCACGTCGAACCTCGACAAGTTCGCACCTGCGAACGGCACGATCCTCGATCGGCTGCACACGCACGGGATCAGCTGGCGGAACTACGCGACTGATCTCCCCGGCATCGACGTGATCTTGAAGAACGCGAGCACGTATGCCAAGAACGTCTCGCTCATGGATCAGTTCTACAAGGACGCCGCGGCAGGCACGTTGCCCTCGGTGAGCTATGTCGACCCTCGCTTCGGCGGCGACGCGACCCACCCGGCCGAATCCGAGGAGGATCCCGACGACATCGCGTACGGCGAGAACTTCGTCGCCAAGGTCGTGAACGCGGTGCTCCACAGCCCCAACTGGAAGAGCACCGTGCTCGTGTACACCTACGACGAGCACGGCGGGTATTACGACCACGTCCCGCCTCCGCCCGCGGTCAAGCCCGACAACATCGCGCCGGGTGTGGACGTGTCCGAACACATCGTCGGCGCGTACGACCGCTACGGATTCCGGGTTCCGACCGTCATCGTCTCCCCGTTCGCCAAACCTGGCTACGTGTCCCATCGAGTCCACGACCACACGTCGATCCTGAAGCTCATCGAGACGAAGTGGAACCTCGGCGCGCTCACCTACCGCGACGCCAACGCCAGCAACCTTCTCGACTCGCTCGACCTCACCGGGACGCCGGCGTTCGCCGAGCCGCCGACGCTCCCGGCGCCGGGCACGCCGGGCCTCTGCAAACCGGGGACGCCCGGCGGCGCGATTCCGCCCGCCGGCGCTCTGTACCCGGCGAGCAAGGCGTCGTCACTCCGAATTGGCGCGACGGCCTAGCGTGGCGATCGACGCGAGAGCGCGCCCCTCACACTGCTCGATTGCCACGTCAAGAAAGAGCCCCGTCAAGAGAGAGCCCCGTCGAGAGAGAGGATGACTGTGCTCGAGTTCGACCCGCTCGACGAATACCCGATCCACCAGGTGCCGCTTCCGATGCGTTACGTCGCGACCAGCGATCGCAACGTGTACGACCGGTGCATCTATCAAGGTGTCGACCACGAAGCGGACGCGTACTTCATCACGGGTATGGGCGTGTACCCGAACCTGGGCGTGATGGACGCGTACGCGACCGTGCGCCGAGGCGACAAGCAGTGGGCCATCCGCACGTCGGGCCTACGCCCCGACGACAAGATGAGCCAGCAGATCGGGCCTTACCGCATCGAGGTCATCGAGCCGTTCCACGAACTACGGCTGATCTGCGATGCCGACGAACACGGCATCGGCTTCGATCTCGTGTACCGCTCCGAGTACGGCCCCATCAGCGAGCCTCAGCACGTCCGCCGTCAGGGTGATCGCATCTTGCTCGAGGCGTCCCGGTTCGCGGGCGTCGGCACGTTCGAGGGCGAGCTCCGGGTGGAGGGCGACACCATTGCGGTCACGCCCGAGCGGTACACCGCAACCCGCGACCGCTCGTGGGGCATCCGACCCGTGGGCGAGGCCGAGCCGCCGGGCCGGCCGAACGAGTTCACCGGGATGTGGTGGTGCTGGATCCCGCTGCGCTTCGACGACTTCGCACTGCACGTGATCCTCGAAGAGGACCGCGACGGTCTGCGCAACACGAACTTCGCCGTGCGCGTCTTCCCGGAAGGATCCGGACGCGCGCCCGAGCAGCTCGGATGGCCGCTCCCGGACATCCGGTACCACTCCGGCACGCGCGATCCGCGGAGCGCGTCGATCGAGCTGACGAATCGGGACGGCAAGAGGTCCATGCTCGAGATCGAACCCCTCATCGGCATCTCCCTCAATGTCGGCTGCGGATACGGCGCCGATCCCGACTGGACGCACGGGCTCTGGAAGGGTGAGGAGTGGGTCGACGGCTCGGTGTACAGCTACAAGGACCCCGTGGTCGCGGGTCGCGGCGCGTTCTCGCTGTGGGATCACGTCGCCCGCGCCACCTTCGAGGGCCACGAAGGCTGGGGAATCTTCGAGCACGGTTGCATCGGTGCCCATGCCCCCTCCGGGTTCACCGACCTGATGTCGGTCGCGCCGTAGGGCGCTCCGCTAGTGCGGGACGAGCCCGCCGTCGACGAGGAGTACCTGGCCGGTCATGAAGCTCGACGCGTCCGACGCCAGGTAGAGGACCGGACCGACCATCTCGTCGGGGCTCGCGGCGCGTCGCATGAAACTCGCATTCGCCATCGACTTCTGCGCTTCCGGTGTGTTCGCGCGCACCATGTCGGTGTCGACCGTGCCGGGAGCGAGGGCGTTGACGCGAATTCCACGCGGAGCGAAATCGGCCGCCATCGACCGTGTGAACGACATCAGCGCGGCCTTCGCCGCGGCGTACATCGCGACGTTCGCCGAGAACAGGAACGCGCCCGCCGAGATGACATTGACCACCGCCGCGTGCCTGCTGCGCTCGAGGTGCGGGAGCGCGGCCTGGACCAAGAAGACCGGACCGCGAAGGTTCACGTCGAAGGATTTCTGCCATGCCTCGGGCGTGAAGGAGCCGAGCGGCTGCGCGAGCGCGTTGGCGGCATTGTTGACGATGATGTCGACGCCGCCGAATGTCTCGGCAGCCCGAGCGACGAGCGCGGTTGCGGCACCGAGATCGCCCATGTGGGCCTGCATCGCAACGGCGTCGCCGCCACTCTGCGCGCCGAGCGAGCGTAGGTGCGCCTCGGTCTCGCGACAGGCGTCATCCTTGCGACTGCCTACGACTACCTTGGCCCCTCCGCACACGAATCCCTCGGCGACGGCCCGCCCGATGCCCCGGGTGCCACCGGTGACTATCGCGACCCGACCCTGCACGTCGAAGAGGCGTTCGAACATCGCCGCGTCCATCGCAAGAACCTAACCCACCGCGCTTCGCGTCGATGCGGGCCGCACGGGACGTCTGCGGCAGCGAACAGCGGCCGGCACGAGATCGGGTCGAGGGCGCAGATGCGCGGCTGACCCTCAGGCCCGACCCCCGGAGCTGCCGATACAAGATCATGGAGCTCCACCCCACCCCCGAGAGCTGGCGCGTCGCGCTGCTGACGCGCGATCGGCTCGCTCGTCATCGCCTGTGGCGGCTTGGCGATGGTGGCGGTGCGGGCCCACTCGCTGGCGCTGCTCGTCGCCGGCGTCCTGATCGCGGCGGCGGCCCTCGCAACCTTCGTGCCGGCGGTGGGTACGCTGACCGCCGCCGTCGACGCCGACGTACGTGGTGTCACCGTTCGGCGCCTCGGCCGCTCGTCCACCTACCGCTGGTCCGACGTCGTCGCAATCCGCGTCGTCGAGCGCAAGGCAAAGGTCCCCGACGGCACGGAGTACCACTGGGTCGTCCCGAGCCGCTCCCGGCACCTCGTTGCAGTGCCCAGCCTCCAGCTCGTGGACGGCCGGGTCCGGGAGTTGCCGGCACTCGCGGCGCCCGCCGACGGACGTCGGCGGGCTGCGGCGAACGAACACGTGAAGCGGCTCGCGCACCTCCGCGCGCTTATTCGCGCAGCCGGCGAGTCAGCGGGCGAGCCGCCGCTCAGCCAGGTGGGCTGAGCCCCTGCAACGGTCAGCGGCCACGTATCAAAGCCAGCGGGTCGGCCGGTGGACCACACGCGGGCACGAGCATCGTAAACGTGCTTCCGAGTGGCGACGACTCGACCCGCATCGTGCCGCCGTGCAGCTCGACGATCTGCTGCACGAGGTACAGGCCGAGGCCGGTTCCGGGAACCTGGCCTTCCTTCGAACGGTTGGCCCGGAAGAACCTCGTGAAGAGATGGCCCTGCTCGTCGAGCGGGATGCCGCAGCCACTGTCGACGACGGCGATCGCGACGTCGCCGCCCTCGATGCGAGTGCGGATCTCGATCCGGCCCCCGGGCGCGGCGAACTTCACCGAGTTCGACACGAGGTTGAGCAAAGCCCGCTCGAGCTGCACTCGATCGCCGACAAGCGTCGTGTCCGGGTCGATGTCGGTCACGAGACTCAGCTCGGCCTTCGACAGCGCAGGAGCGACGGTCTCGCGCACTTGCTCGACGACATCGTGGAGATCGACCGGTCCGAGCTCCAGCTCGAAGGTGCCGGCTTCGACGCACGAGAGCGTCAGCAGATCCTCGATCAACAAGAGCAGCCGGCGACTGTTGCGCTCGATGATCGCCAGCATGTGACGCTGTTGCGCGGTGGGCTCGCCGGGTCCGCCGTCGAGCAAGAGCTCGGCGTAACCGATCACGCTGGTGAGTGGACTCCGGAGCTCGTGCGAGATCTTCGAGACGAAGTCGCTCTGCGCACGCGCGAAGAGCTCCATTCGGTCGAGCAACTCCAGCTGGAATGCCAGCGCGTCGGCGGAGCTCTTGGCCGCCGCACCGAGCAGTCGGTCCCGTTCGATCAGCTCCTCGGTCTTCCCGAAGAGATCCGCGAACAACGAGACTTTCCCGAGTAGCGCCTCGCCCACCGCCGGAGCGAAGACGAAGTCGACGATGCCCATCTCGTAACCGATGGCCATCTCGCGTTCGGCCCGGTCGAGCGTGGCCACGAAGATGATCGGAGTCAGCTGCGATCGGGGATGGGAACGAAGGAACGCCGCGGTCTCGAAGAAATCACCGGCACGACCCCGCAAGTCGATCACGATCACGGCGAACTCCCCGCGGATCACGCAGCGACGGGCCGCTGCTCCCGACGACGCGTCGATGATCGTGTGCCCCAGCGGAGCCAGGATCGACCGCAGTGCCAGGAGCTCGGCGGGATCGTCCTCGACGAGGAGGATGCGCACGCGCCGGTCGGACCAGAGCGCGTCGGCGGGAGCGTCGCTGTCCGCGACTTGTAGGGAGACGGACCACGGCTCAGGGCCGTCGACCCTTCCTTGATCGTCGACCTCGCTGTTCACGAGCCGATGTTCGTCGCCCGCCTGTCACGGCACCGTCACGATCTCGCCGGTCTCCGCCGGGTGCCAGTCGCGTCGAGCGCGTCAATCCCGGTCCGGATCGGGGCACACGATGTCGGCGTCGAAGCCGTCGGACGCGAAGTACTGCGTCATGTGCACGGGGCCGGGCAGAAACCCCGGGTCCGAGCAACCGGCGATCGCGGCCGATTTCGAGTCGTAGCCGGCGAGCCATTGCGCCGTCGGTCCGAGTTGGCCCGCCGTGACTCTCGACCCGCCGGTGATGAGGTTCCACTGGTACGGCGTCGAGTAGATGCCCACCCGGGCGACGCCGGCGAAGTGCAGCACATCGATCTCGCCGACGATCGTGGCCGTGTCACGCAGCTGCGCCGACCGCACCGGCGACCCGTCGATCGCCAGCCAGCTGTTCATGGTCTCGATGTCGAGCCACCACTCGACGTTCGCCGCACGCCGTAGCGCCTCGTCCCGTCCGATGTGGTGCAGCCGCTGGGCTGCGTCGGTTGCGCTCGAGTACGACTGCCAACCCGCGTTCCAGCCGTAATCGTAAGAACAGCCGACGGAGTTCGGATCGGCGGCGCTGCACACCTTCGGGCTCGTCTGGCCGATCGGCCAGTGCTTGGCGAGACTCGGCCCGGGATTCCCGGTGTTCGCGTAGAACGCCGGAGCGTTCGGGAGTCGTTTGGCCCAGGCGAGCTCTTGGGTCAGGCAGGGGTTGCGAGTGAACGCGGTGCCGTTGTTCGTGCCGAGCACACCGAGGGATCCGCTCTGCAGTCTGGGCAAGGGACCTCCGCACTGCGGAAAGCTGATGTCGCGCGCGACTCGGGGCCCGTTCGACGCCGACGCGGCCGGAGCGGCGGTGACGACGATTGTCAGCGCCACCAGCGCGGCGATTCGGGAGATTGGTCGACGACGCACGGAACACCTCGATATTCGCCGATATTCGCCGCAGGGCTGACTCCGCACGAGGGCGAGAGTAACCATTCACATCTACCCCACGAGACGAATCTTGCCACATTGGACACCCAATTCAGCCGCTGTCCGTGATGACTACTGACGCACAGTGGTACCTCTACCGAGGCCCTGCGCGCCCCGCGGGGTCAACTACCGGCGCACTCGCGGCCCGGACGCTCTGCTAAGAACCCGCCATGGGCTCCCCCGGGACCGAGACGCCAGCCCCACACGCGGGCAACCCGCACGCGGGTGTACCGATCACCGATGACGACGACGCCATCGCGGCCGCCCTCACCGATCTGAGCATCCCGACCCTCATGCTGTCGTTGGTCCACATCACCGGCGACCCCGAGCTCATACGCGGCGCGCTCAGACCACAGGGGCTGTTCCTCAACGAGGTCCAGGGCTACATGTCCGACCAGGACAAGGCCCAGGTACGCCGGCTCGCCCTCGACGTCATACGCGCGTACCGGGACGGAGGATGTCGGCTTCCCCCTCCTCCGACCCCTCAGCTCGTGCGGGAGATGATGAGTTGGCTCGTGTGCGAGGACGTGCCCGAAGAGTACGTCCCGATGATGCTCGAGGAGTTGGAGCTCGACGGTTCGGATCCCCGCCGGGTCGAGATCGACGCCGCCGACTCGGCGCGCGCCGCCTTTCCCGTCGTGGTGATCGGTTGCGGTCAGTCGGGCTTGCTCGCGGGCATCCGCCTGCAGGAGGCCGGGATCCCGTACACGATCGTGGAGAAGAATCCCGACGTCGGCGGTACCTGGTTCGAGAACTCGTACCCCGGGTGCCGGGTCGACGTCGGCAACCACTTCTACTGTTATTCGTTCGAGCCGAGCGATCACTGGACCGAGTACTTCGCGCAGCAACCGGAGATCCAGTCGTATTTCGCCGACGTGATGGCACGCCACGGGATCGAGCCACACATCCGTTGGAACACCGAAGTGGTCTCCGGCCGATGGGACGACGACCGGGGCGTGTGGGAAGTCGTCGTACGCGGCGGCGACGGCGCGCCGGAGACCCTCGTCGCCCGGGCGGTGATCTCGGCGGTCGGTCAACTCAACCGACCGAACCTTCCCGACATCCCGGGTCGCGACGCATTCGCGGGAGCATCGTTCCACTCCTCACGTTGGGACCACGCGGTCGACTACCGCGCCAAACGAGTCGCGGTCGTTGGCGCCGGTGCCAGCGGGTTTCAAATCGTACCGACGATCGTGGGCGACGTCGCCGAGCTCACGGTGTTCCAGCGCACCGCACAGTGGATGTTTCCGAACCCCAACTACCACGCGGCCGTCGGCCCGGGCGTGCAATGGGCGCTGCGGCACCTTCCGTTCTACGGCCGTTGGTACCGCTTCTTGTTGTTCTGGCCCGGATGCGACGGTGGGCTCGCCGCCGCGCGCGTCGACCCCGAATGGCCCCACCAGGATCGAGCCGTCAGCGCAACCAACGACCTCACCCGAGAGATCTTCACCGCGTGGATCAGCGAGCAAGTCGGCGACGACCCCGAGCTGCTGGCGAAGGTGATCCCCGACTACCCCGCCACCGGGAAGCGCACCCTGCAGGACAACGGGAGCTGGCTCCACGCGCTGAAACGCCCGAACGTCGAGCTCGTGCGAGAAGGGATCGACCACGTCGACGCCCAGGGCATCGTCACCGCGTCGGGCGCGCGCTACGACGTCGACATCATCGTCTACGCGACCGGCTTCCAGGCGAACCGATTCTTGTGGCCGATGGACATCACCGGGCGCGGCGGCGTGCGCCTCGCCGAGCAGTGGGGCGACGAGCCATCGGCCTACCTCGGCATCACGGTCCCCCACTTTCCGAACCTGTTCTGCATGTACGGGCCGGGGACGAATCTCGCCCACGGCGGGAGCCTGATCTTCCACTCGGAATGCCAGATTCGCTACATCACCGGGTGCATCAAGGCTCTCGTCGAGGGCGGCCTGACCTCGATGGAACCGCGTCTCGATGTGCACGACGACTACTACGAGCGCACCCAACGCGAGCTCGACGGGCTGGTCTGGTCACATCCGTCGATCCGGCACTCGTGGTTCAAGAATCCGCAGGGGAGGATCCACGTCCTGAGCCCCTGGCGGCTCGTCGACTACTGGGCGTGGACACGCGAGCCGGACCTCGCCGACTTCGTCATGCAGTGAACATCCCGGACATCGAACATCCCTGACATCGAACATCCCGCAGATCGCGTCGACCTCGACGACGCCGCGGCTCACCTCAACTGTGACCTCGCGTGAGCAACCGCTCGATCACGGCATCCGCTGCGTCCACCCGAGCGCGGCACCGGCAGCCAGGATCGCCAGCAGGAGCCCGAGCCCGGTGAACCACTCGGTCAGGTCGGTCTTCACCGAGTCGAAGCCGACCACCTTGCGGATCTGGCTGTAGACCGCGTTCAGCTCCTTGCCACTGGTCGCGGTGAACGACTTCCCGCCGCTTCCGGCCGCGATCGCCTTCATCGTGCCCGGATCGGACGGAACCGGCACCGTCTCGCCCTGGATCGTCACCGTGCCCGACGCCGTGCCGAACGCGATCGTGTCGACCGGGACCTGCGCGGCCTTGGCCGCCGCGGTCGCCTGCTCGGTCGTCGCCGCGGGAGATTGCGTCCCGTCACCGATCGTCGGTGCACCGTCGCTCATCAACACGATCGCGGCCGGCGCCTTCTCACCGCCCGCACCCACGGGCAAGGCCGCGATCGCGCCGAGCGCGTCGTTGATCGCGACTCCCGTCGCGGTGCCACCTCCAACCGTCAACGCATTCACAGCCGCGAGCACCGGCGCGTGGTCGGTGGTCGGAGCGGCGAGAACTCGTGCCTGGGAGTCGAACGACATCAACCCGACCTTGAGCCCGGACGGTAAGCCCTGGACGAACTGTCGCGCCGCGGCCTGCGCGGCCACGAGCCGGCTCGGCGAGACGTCGGTCGCAGCCATCGATCCCGAGGTGTCGATGACGAGCATGATCGTTCCCCGCTGACGTGCCACCTTCTTGATCCCGGTGGGTCGAGCGAATCCCAGAGCGAGCGCGGAGACCGCGCCGAGCATCAGGACCGCCGAGACGTGACGTTGCCAGCCCGGCCGCTTCGGGACGACCGAGGACAGGAGGTCGACGCTCGTGAACCGCACCGCGTACTTGCGCCGCGACCGTTGCACGACCACGTACCCCACCGACAACATCACCGGCGCGACCAGGAGCACGAGCCGCCATGGTTCCGAGAAACTCACTGCACACTCCGCAAACGCGCGAGGTCGGGGGTCGTGGCGGCACCCGACGACTGCGCGCGGATGGACCGCGAGGTGTGCCGGCGCATCGTTCGGCGACCGGCGACGAACCGGACGATCTCGATGAGCCAGTCGGAGTCGGTGGACAGCACGAGATGTTCACTCCCGGCGTCTCGGATCTGGCGGCCGATCGCCGTGTGACGATCCTGCGCGGCGGCCGCGTAGCGGCGCCGCAACCGCACGGAATTCGACTGTACGTGCAGGTCCCGTCCGGTCTCGGTGTCGACCAAGGTGACCATGCCCACGGCCGGGAGCGTCAGCTCGCGAGGGTCGATGACTTGCACGCAGAGCATCTGCTGCGACTGCGCGAGTCGGGCCACCGCGCGCCGCCAGTCCGTGGTGTCGAGAAAGTCGGAGATCACGATGACCTGACCCCGACGCGGCCGGGACCGCTCGAGAGAGCAAAGCGTCGCCGCGAGGTCGGTGTCGCCGTCGGTGCGGCGGGTGCGGCGGGGAACGTCGTAGAGCTTGGAGAGCGCGGCGAGCAGCTCGGGTCGGGTCGAGGTCGGACCGAGGTGGGTCACCTCGTCGCCACCCGCGACGAACATGCCGAACCGATTGCCGTGGCGAGCGGTGAGAAAACCGAATGCAGCCGCGGCCGCGAACGCGACCTCGGACTTCTCCCGGTCGGTCGTGCCGAAATTCATGCTCGCGGAGCGATCGACGACCGTCCACGTCTGCAACTCACGATCGGCTTCCGTCGTGCGGACCTGCGGGGCGATGGAGCGCGCCGTCAGGTTCCAGTCGATCCAGCGCGAGTCGTCGCCGGCTTCGTAGGCGCGCGCCCCGGCCACCTCGGAGCCCGGACCCGCGCGCCGCCCGAGGAACTCGCCGCGGAGCAGACCGTCGAGGCGTCGCGTGACGAGGAGCTCGAGGGTGCGAAGCTCGGCCGCCTTGCGCGCGACCGGCCCGACGGCTTCGGGCTCACGTTCGGTGGAGGGGCTCACGCCGTGTCCTGGAGGCCGCTTTCCTGGCGCGGGGTCACTTGAGGCACCGGCATTGTCGCGAGGACACGAGCGATGACGTCATCGGTCGTGACCCCTTCGGCGAGCGCGTCGTAGGTCAGGATCAAACGGTGCCGCAAGACCTCGGGTGCCACGTCGGCGACATCCTGCGGCACGAGGAAGCGCCGTCCCCGCAAGAGCGCGAGCGCTCGTCCCGCCGAGAGCAGACCGAGCGTCGCTCGGGGGCTCGCGCCGAGGCCGACATGCCCGGCGATGTCGGGAACATGCCAGCCGACCGGGTCGCGCGTCGCCATGACGAGTCGGACCGCATAGTCCTGCACCGCGTGGTGCACGAAGATCTCGTCGACCGCGTGCTGCAACTCGACCAACTGCTCGATCGACAGCATCTGTTCGGCCTGGGGCGCGTGCACGCCCATGCGGCGCGCGATCTCGAGCTCCTCCACGTACGACGGCTGCCCGACGACGATCTGCATCAAGAACCGGTCGCGCTGGGCTTCGGGCAGCGCGTAGACACCTTCGGACTCGATCGGGTTCTGGGTCGCGAGCACGAGGAAGGGGTCCGGTGTCGCTCGCGTCCGGCCCGCGATCGAGACGTGGCGTTCCGCCATGACCTCCAAGAGAGCCGACTGCACCTTCGCCGGCGCCCGGTTGATCTCGTCGGCGAGCACCAGGTTGGCGAAGATCGGTCCCCACTCGATGTCGAAGTCCTCGCGCGACGGCCTCCACACCCTCGTCCCGACGATGTCCGCCGGCACGAGGTCGGGCGTGAACTGCAGGCGAGTGAACGTACCGCCCACCACCCTGGCGAGCGTCGAAACGGTCAGCGTCTTGGCCAGGCCGGGTACACCCTCGATGAGGCAGTGCCCGCGGGCGAGCAGGCAGATCATGGCGCGCTCGACCATTCGGTCCTGACCGACGATCACCCGCTTGACCTCGAACAAGGCCTCTTCCAACCGCTCGGCATGGCGTTTGTTGTCGTCAGTGGGCAGGACTACCGGGGCGCCGGTGGTCACCGGGGCCGTCTCGTCGGATCCGCTCATGCTCTCTCCTTGACTACGGGTCGGGCAACGGGTCGGGCAACGGGTCGGGGCAACGGGGTCGGTCGGGACACCCCATGATGCCGGGCGAGACTGAGAGCCGGGTACGCGCCACCCGTGCGATTCCTGAGCGACTCCGGAGAAGCACCGTCACAAGTTCGAGGAAATAGTCAGAAATCGGTACTCCCTCGCGGGGAGAGAAACCCCTCTCGCACCCGCAGGCGGCCGACGAACAGACACTGCGTGCTGTATCGCCCCGGACCCCGGCGCTTCGCGGCGCGCTTCGCTACATCCGCCCGGAGAAGCCAATGACCGAGGTCGAACCGAGCCCCGCCCCCGCAGAACCCGTTCCGTGGCAGCCATGACGGCCCGCCCGACGACACTCTTGCTCGTCGAGGACATCGATCCGGTCCCGGGCCGCGTCGAAGCAATCCTGCGGGAGGCCGCGCCGGCGGGCTTCGCCGTTGCCCACTCCTCGTCGCTTGCCGACGCACTCGCCTATCTCGAGGCGGCGCCGACAGACTGCGTCGTCGTCGATCTCGACCTGTCGCACGGCGCGAGCCTCGCGATCGTCGAGACCATCGCGACCCGTTCACCCCACGTTGCGCTCGTCGCGCTCGCCGATTGCGAGGACGACCGGATCGGCGTCCCGACCGTGCACGCCGGACCGGTCGACGTCTTGTCCGCACGGGCGCTCGACGCCAAAGCGCTCGTCGGATCGATTCGTCACGCGATCCTGCTGAAGCACCTCGAGGCGTCGACCGACGAAGTCGAGAGCATCGGTCGGATCGGTCGCTGGGAGGTCGACCTCGCCACCCGTGTCGTCAGCTGGTCCCACGAGCTCTACCGTCTCCTCGGGTTCGATCCCGACCATGAACCCGGGTACGGCGAGCTCACCGAGCGAATCCACCCGGACGACCGCGCGTCGACGGTAGAGGCCTTCACCGCCGCGCTCGACGACCTCACCCCGTTCGCGATCGAGCGACGCCTCTGCCTGCCCGACGGGAGCCAGCGATGGGTGTGCATCCGCGGCCGGGTCGAGGTGGACGGCGACGGCCTCCCGAACCGCCTCCTCGGTTCGGCCCAGGACGTCACCGACCACAAGGTCGCGGCGGCCGCGCTGCAACACCAGGAGCTCCACGACTTCCTCACCGGTCTCCCGAATCGCCGCCTGCTCGTCGACCGGCTGGAGCAGGCCCTCAACCGTTTGGCTCGGGTCCCGTTGATCGTCGGCGTCATAAACTTCGACGTCGATCGCTTCAAGGTCGTCAACGACGACCTTGGTTATGCGGCCGGCGATCGGTTGCTGCGCGACGTGGCCGTCCGGCTGCAAGCGCTGATCCGCCCCGCGGACACGCTCGCACGAGCGGACGGCGACGAGTTCGTCGTGCTCTGCGAAGGCCTCGCCGACGAGGCCGAGGCCGTCGCGATCGCGGACCGGATCTGCGCGGCGATGACCGAGCCGTTCCGACTCGAGAACGGCGAGCTCGTCATCTCGGTCAGCGCCGGCATCGCGCTCGCGACGCAAGCGGTCGACGCAGGAACACTCCTCGCCGACGCGGACGCCGCTCTGGACCGCGCCAAGCGCGCGGGCCGCGGCCGCTCGGCCATGTTCGCCGAGACGATGCGCCCCACCGGCGTCGGGCGTCTCGACACCGAGACGGCGCTGCGGCACGCGATCTCCGACGGCGACCTGCGAGTGCACTACCAACCCGTCGTGAACCTTCTCGACGGGCAGGTTCTGGGCCACGAAGCACTCGTGCGATGGGCGCACCCCGCGCGCGGATTGCTCGGTCCGGACGAGTTCATCAGCGTCGCCGAGGAGTCGGGACTGATCGTGCCCCTCGGTGCGTGGGTGTTGCGCGAGGCCTGCATGCAGGCGAAGCGATTCCAAAGGCGCGACCCGCGTTGGCCGCATCTGACGATGTCGGTGAACCTCTCGGGCGCGCAGCTGAACCAAGCAGGCCTCATCGATCTGATCTCCTCAGCCCTGCGCGATGCCGAGCTCAGCCCGCAGGACCTCCAACTCGAGATGACCGAGAGTGTGTTGATGGACGACGCGCCCCGGACGATCACGGTGCTGCAATCACTCCACGAGCTCGGCGTGCAACTCAGCGTCGACGACTTCGGCACCGGTTACTCGTCACTCGCGTATCTCCGGCGCTTCCCGGTGGACGTGCTGAAGATCGACCGCACCTTCGTCGGCGGGCTGGGCAAGGACCTGGAGGACTCCGCCATCGTCGCCGCCGTCGTCAACCTCGCGGACACACTCGGCTTCACGACCGTCGCCGAAGGCGTCGAGACCGAGCTCCAGCGGGAGTGTCTGATCGACCTCGGTTGCTCGCGGGCGCAGGGCTACCTGTTCTCGCGGCCCGCCGCGGCCGACGACGCCGAAATCGCACTCGATCGCGCTACCAGCGCGGTTTCCTCGCGTCCGTAACCCTCACCTTCACGATGGAGAACGCTCGATGCCCGCTCCGGAACTCACCCGCAACGGCACCTCGGACGCGCCCGCGAACGCAACCATCGACGTCGACGCATTGCTCACGTTTCTCGACGAAGTCGCGGGTGGCGAGTTTTCGGCGCGGTTGCCGCTCAACTGGACCGGGCTCCCCGGGAAGGTCGCCGACCGCCTGAACAGCATCGTCTCGTTCAACGAAGCCTTCTCGGCCGAACTCGCACGCGTGAGCGAGCTCGTGGGCAAGCAGGGGAAGTTGTCGAAGCGCGTCGAGCGCGGCGTCTTCTCGGCGAGCTGGTCCGACCCGATCGACTCCGTGAACAAACTGATCGACGATCTGGTCCGTCCGACGACCGAGATGCAGCGCGTCGTCGGCGCGGTCGCCAATGGCGATCTGAGCAAGAAGATCTCCGCCGACGCGCAGGGCGAGTTCCTCGCACTGAAGAACACCGTCAACACGATGGTCGATCAGCTCAAGGCGTTCGCCGCCGAAGTGAGTCGAGTCGCACGCGAAGTCGGCGTCGAGGGAACGCTGGGGGGCCAGGCCCGGTCGACGGAGGTGAGCGGTGTCTGGAAGGACCTCACCGACGACGTCAACCAGCTTGCCGCGAACGTCACGGACCAGGTGCGCGCCATCTCGGAGGTCGCCACCGCGGTGACCGAGGGCGACCTCAGCCGTCAGGTACGCGTCCGAGCGAACGGCGAGGTCGCGGTGCTGATGGAGGCGCTCAACGAGATGATCCGCACGCTCGGCGAGACAACGCGCGAGAACCTCGAACAGGACTGGTTGAAGACCCACCGGGAGCGCTTCACCCGCATGCTCCAGGGCCAGCGCGACCTCGGGCAGGTGTCGAGCATGCTCCTCTCCGAGCTCGCCCCTCTCGTCTCGGCACAGCACGCAGTCTTCTACTCGATGACCAATCCGTCGGACGGTAGCGAACCCGTCCTCGAGCTCACCGCCGGCTACGGCTACGAAGAGCGCAAGCACCTGTCGACGTCGTTCCGGGTCGGCGAAGGCCTCGTCGGTCAGTGCGCCAAGGAGCGGACAGCGGATCTTGCTGACCGATGTACCGAGTGACTACGTGAAGATCAGCTCGGGACTCGGATCGTCGACACCGCTCAACATCATCGTGTTACCGGTCCTGTTCGAGAGCGACGGTTCGCGCCGTCGTGGAGCTCGCGTCGTTCTCGCCCTTCACCGCGAGCCATCTGGCACTTCTGGACCAGCTCCCGGAGAGCATCGGCCTGACCATGAACACGATCGACGGTGAACGCCCTCACCGAGAACCTGTTGCGCCAGTCGCAGTCGCAAGCCGAAGAGCTGCGCTCCCGGCAAGAGGAGCTGCGGGAATCGAACGAAGACCTCGCGCGGCAGGCCGGCCTGCTCGCCGATCGCAACCTCGAGGCCGAACAGAAGAACGAGGAGATCGAGCGTTCCAAGGTCCTCGTGGAGAAGAAGGCGTCCGAGCTGGCCGTCTCGTCGAAGTACAAGTCGGAATTCATCGCCAACATGTCGCACGAGCTGCGAACGCCGCTCAACAGCCTCCTGATACTCGCCGAGCAGCTCGCCGACGATCCCGACCACCGCATGACCGACACCCAGGTCGAGTACGCGAGCGTCATCCTCGCGTCGGGTCGCGAGCTCCTCGCGCTCCTCAACAGCATTCTCGATCTCGCCAAGGTCGAATCGGGGACCGCCGGGGTCGCGCTGGTCCGCCACCTCGTTGAGTCAGCTCCACGACGACATGGTCCGCGAGTTCGATCACGTCGCCCGGGCGAAGGGGCTCGCCTTCTCCGTCGATATCGCCGAAGACTGCCCCGCAGATCTTCTCACCGATCCGCTGCGCATTCGCCAGGTCCTGAAGAACCTGATCGCCAACGCGTGCAAGTTCACCGAGCACGGCGACGTACGCCTCGACAT
Organism: uncultured Actinomycetes bacterium; assembly: GCA_963784845.1. Lineage (GTDB taxonomy): Bacteria > Actinomycetota > Acidimicrobiia > IMCC26256 > PALSA-610 > PALSA-610. Next base: position 1,914,206 of record CAWASN010000007.1, read on the forward strand.
CGAGCTGGCGCAATCCGGATGGAGCAGCGAGACGGACTCGCTCACATCCGCCTCGAGCGTCATCTCCTTCGCGGTGCATGACACCGGGATCGGCATCGAAGACGCGCACCAACGACGGATCTTCGAGGCGTTCGCGCAGGGAGACGGAACCGTGGCACGGCTGTACGGAGGCACCGGTCTCGGGCTGTCGATCAGCCGCGGCTCGTCGGTTTGCTCGGCGGTGAGATCACCTTGCGGAGCACGCCCGGCGCCGGGAGCACGTTCACGACATTCCTTCCGCTCGTTCCGGGCCCGGTGCCGACCGACGTCCTGGCGCGACCTGGGACACGGCCGTTGGCGCTCGTCGTCGCGAACGACGGCGTTACGCGAGAGCCACGACCATCGCGGCCGGATCGGAACCGCCACAACAGTCTCGACGATGCCCCGTTCGCCGGCCGGAAGATCCTCGTCATCGACGACGACTTTCGCAACGTGTTCGCGCTGACGGCGCTCCTGGAACGAGGACGAGCCGACGTGGTCATGGCCGAGGGTGGGCTCGCGGCACTCGCGATCCTCGAACGAACACCAGACGTCGATCTCGTCCTGACCGACATCATGATGCCGGGCATGGACAGCTACGACACCATCCGCGCCATCCGGTCGCCTCGGCGCGTTCGCATCGGTACCGATCATCGCGGTGACCGACAGGGTCGTGCCCGGCGAACGCGAACGCTGCATCGACGCAGGAGCCAACGACTACGTGCCCAAGCCGGTCGCCACCGACGATCTCATCGCCGCCATCGGGCCCTGGCTGCCTCGCCCGAGACCGTTTCTGGATCGCGCCCCGGTGCCGGGCGACGAAGCCGTCCCGTCGAATCCCTCCGCACCGTGAGCGCCTCACCGATCGAGGCCGACGCCGCGCCGACCGGATCCGCGTCCGTGGGCCCGGCGGTCTCGATCCTGATCGTCGACGACAACGCGGCCAAGCGTCTGGCCCTGAAGGCGGTGCTCAGCCCGCTCGGTCACACGATCGTGGAGGCCAGTTCAGGCCTCGCGCGCGCTTCGGTGCGTCCTGACCCAGAACTTCGCCGTCATCCTGCTCGACGTCTGCATGCCGATCATGAACGGCTTCGAGACCGCCGGCCTGATTCGCAAGCGCGAAGAGTCGGAACTGACTCCGATCATCTTCATCACGGCGTACGGCTGTGACGAGATCCTGACCCGCGATCTCTACGCAGAGGGCGCGGTCGACTTCATCTTCGCGCCCGTCCCACCCGATGAGCTCCGCGCCAAGGTGACGGTGTTCGCGCACCCTTCATCTGAAAGCCGAGTCACTGGCGCCGCCAGGCCCGCGCAATGCAATCGGCAGCAGACGAACTCCGCCTCCGGAACGACGAGCTCACCGCGCTCGGCGCGCCAGGACCCACTGACCGGGCTGGGAAACCGCAGAGCCTTCGAGCAGGACCTCGAGCTCCTCGAGGCACGCGTGGCGCGATACGCGCACCGTTACTGCATGGCGATGGTCGACATCGACCATTTCAAGTCGTACAACGACCTGTTCGGGCATCATGCCGGGGACGTCGTCCTGAGGAAGTTCGCGCTGCAACTCCAAACGCAGATCACGCGCCGGCGACGCGCTGTACCGGTTCGGCGGCGACGAGTTCCTTTGCGTCTTTCCCGAGCAGTCACTCGAATCAGGAGCACGCGCGATCGAGCGGATGCGGCTCGGCGTGGAACGGCTCGCGATCCCGCACGTCGGCAATACCGGCGGACATCCTGACCTTCAGCGCCGGGCTCGCGGTCCTCGATCCCGGTCACGTCGAGTCGTCGACCGACCTCTTGAAGCGAGCCGATGCGGCGCTGTACCGAGCGAAACAACTCGGTCGGAATCGAATCGAACGTGTCATCACCCGCACGCTGATCACCCACGCTCGCGCAACGGCGCGTCGAGGCGAGATCACTCGACGTTCGCGTCGGCCGAATCGGGCCGGCGGTCTGGGTCCGGGATCCCAGTACCGCTCGGCGGGGCAAGACGGACGGTGAACCACACTCTTCCCCGGTCGATCGTCGGAGGTGTTCACACCCCATTCCTCGGCGAGCTCGCTCACCAGCCGCAAACCGCGTCCCGACGCCTCGGACAACAGCGGGGGAACCAAGCGCGGGCATAACCCGACCCGGATCGGAAACCTCGACGCGGACACGTTCCGGTGTCCGGTCGACATCGACGGTGAACTCCGTGTTCGCGTGCACCACACAGTTCGTGGCCAGCTCGGACACCGCTATCGCCACGGCCTCGGCGACGGCACGCGACGTCGTTCCCATGACCTCGATCGCGTAGCGCCGGGCGGCGCGCACCGACGCCGGCCGGCTCGGGAAGGATCGCCGATCACTCATGTGACCGCTTGATCCCCTCCGAGTCGACCCCCGCATCAGATCAACCGACGAACGGATCGAGTCCGAGGCGGCTGCGGACCTCCGGGCGTCGTAGCGGCGGCAGCTTCGGCGGCGGTTGGCGCCGCGCCGGCATCTCGGCGAGTAGGCGGGCCGTGATGCCGGCGATCTCCAGCGTCGCTGCTTCCATTCGCCGGCGACGTCGATGCGCGGGCGGGTGACTCCGGTGACCTTGCGCACGTATTGACGGGCAGCGGCTTCGATCTCTTCACGCGTTGCCGCCGGTTCGAGCCCGCGCAACTCTGTGATGTTTCGGCACATCCCGCAAGCGTAGAACGCTCGAGCCGTCGTGCCGGAGACCTCAGCAGTGCACGCCGGCTGTCCGGACACTCCGGCATTCGGCCGGACGGTTACGGCGTGTCGACGTCGATGCGGCGCCCCGCGAGTGTCGCCCGCAACTCGTTGAGGGTGGCGAGGCTGGCCGCCGATGTATCGCGGTCAGCCGCGGCCATACCCGAGGACGAGCGCTTCGATCACGACCAGCGTGATGCCGTGGCTGGCGAACAGACCGGGGGCACCCCGCCCGCACTGCAATGTCGTGCGCACCAGCGGGCCGAGTCGGCGACCCAGCGTGTCGGTGATCAGAACGACGGGCGCCCGAGCTCTCGGGCCCGCTCGACGAGCACACGGACATGCGACTGGAGGCGGCCGTACGCCAACAGGACCACGGCGTCGTTCGCCCGCAGGGTCAAGACCTCGTCCGCGAACGACGTACCGGTGTGCACGAGCGCGCCGCTCGGCTTGCCGATCCGCTGCGTCAGCAGTTGCGCGTACGCAGCGAGGTGCGCCGACGGTCCGACGCCGCGCCACATCACCCGCTCGGCATCAGTGAGCACGTCGACCGCGGCATCGAACGGAGCGCCGGAAACGTTCCGCACCAGCGCATCGAGCGCGCCGAGGTGGCTCCCGATCGCGGTCGGGAACAGCTGGTCACGGGGGGTCCGGTCGAGGGTCCGTCGGAGTCTCTCCCCCGGCGGCGGGTTCGCACCGTCGGCGGCGAGATCGCGGCGCAACTCGGCGAGCCCGCTGTATCCGAGGGACTTGGCGGTCCGGACGACGGTCGCATCACTCGTGCCGAGCCGTTGCGCGAGCGCGGCGGCCGACAGCAGGGTCGCGTCCGACCCGAGCTCGACCAAACCGTCGGCGACCCGGCGCTCGGCCGGCGCGAGGTGCTCGGCGCGGTCGACCAGCCGGTCCGCGAAGGTATCGGTAGCGTTTGCTACTGCCCTGTCCACCTTCGGTAGTGTACGCTACCTCCTCGGAGTCGGCGCGACCGACTGACACAACGCGGCCGACGGGACATGGGAGCGTGATGCATACATTCCTGTTGCTTGCGGCCGCCTTCCTCGCGTCGACGGTCGAGATGGTCGAGGCGCTGACGATCGTGCTGGCGGTCGCGGTGACGCGGGGCTGGCGTTCGGCGGTGTGGGGCGTCGGGGTCGCACTCCTCGCGCTCGCCGCGATCGTCGCCGCCCTCGGTCCCGCGCTCGCTTCGATACCCATCTCGTCGCTGCGTTTGGCGATCGGCTCGATTCTCCTGGTCTTCGGATTGCAGTGGCTCCGCAAGGCAATCCTGCGCGGTGGCGGACTGAAAGCGCTGCACGACGAGGACGCGATATTCCAGGCCGAGCTCGACGCGATACGTGAGGCCGGCGAACGGCCGGGCCGCGATTGGTACGCGTTCACCGTCGCGTTCAAGGGTGTGTTCCTCGAGGGCCTCGAAGTCGCATTCATCGTGGTCACGTTCGGCGGCACCCAGCACAACGTGGGCCTGGCGGCAATCGGCGCCGCGGCCGCCCTGGTCGTGGTCACGCTCGCCGGGTTCATCGTCCACGCGCCGCTGTCGAGAGTTCCCGAGAATACGCTGAAGTTCGGTGTCGGCGTGATGCTCACCTCGTTCGGAATCTTCTGGGCCGGCGAAGGCGCGGGCGTGTCGTGGCCGGGCGCCGACGCTTCACTGCTCGGCGTGATCGCATTCGTCGTCGTCTTCTCGCTCGGTCTCGTCGCGCGGTTGCGCCGAACGCACCAAACCGTTTCGGCGGCGATCGCATGAAACACCTCTCACAGTTCGGGCACTTCTGGTACGACTTCATCGTCGGCGACGACTGGTCGATCGCGGTTGGCGTTGTCGCGATCGTTGCCCTCACCTACACGGTCGCGCACGGCGGGTACGTCGCGTGGCCGATCCTGCCGGCCGGGGTGACCGCGACCCTGGCGACGTCGATCTGGCGGGCGCGCCGCCACCACGACCGCGGTCGGCCCGTACTGCCTGTCGAAGAGCCTCCGCGTTGATCAGCTGTACCCGCGCCGCGGGCAACGATCGTCGGGGCCCGACGCGGACGAGTGGCCGCCGTCCGCACTGAACGAGGCGGGCGCTCGGAACGATGCCCGCCGCGCGGCTCGCCGGAAGGTGGCGAGCGCGGCCGGACCGACGAGCACGATGCAGATCAGGTTGGTGACCGCGCGGCCGGTGTCCCAACCCAGAGAGGTCGTGGCGTCGAAGAGCAGGTAGCGGTGCCACTGGGTGACGAACGCCGCGCCGGGCAGGTAGGCAATCGAGCTGCCTCGGTCCACCGAGAACGGCCAGAACTGCAGGTTCAGCATGAAGCCGAAGAAATAGCCGGCGGCCACTCCGTACCCGGCCAGCATCGCGATCTCGATCCGGCCCCGGCACCGGGGCAAGAGACCGGCCCCGAGCCCGACCCACGCGCTCGCGAACATCTGGTACGGCATCCACGGTCCGACCCCACCGGTGATGACCGCCGAGGCGAACAGCGACGTACAACCCAGCGCGAAGCCGAAACCGGGACCGAACACGCGCCCGGCAAAGATGATCAGGAACAGCGAGGTCTCGATTCCCGCGGTCCCGGTTCCGAGTGGCCGTAGACCGGCGTTCACCGCCGACAGCACGCCGAGCATCGCGAGTGCCTTGGAGTCGATACCGCCGTCTGCCACTTCGGTGAACACGACTGCGAGCACGAGGAGCAACAAGACACCGAAGATCAGTGGCGCGGCGTACGTACTCGTGAACTTCCCGGGCGCGACGACGAAGGGCCACAGAAAGCAAACTGCACCGACACCCGACGCGAGCGCGATGACGATGCTCAACCGCGCGCGCAGTTGGATCGCGACGCGCCGTCCGATCTCCGGCACGTGCACACCCGCGCCGGCCATCAGCTCGACACCGGGCCGAGCGAGAGGGCGACCTGCTCCACGGTGAGGTAATCGAGCGGCGCGAGGATCTTGGCCACCTGGGGAGCGAAGGCGGGAGATGACACGATGACTTCGGTCGTCGGCCCGTCGGCGACGATGTCACCCTCCGCCATGACCACCACACGATCGGCGCCGGTAGCCACGAACTCGACGTCGTGCGTTGCGATCACGACCGACCGACCGCGCCCGCCAGCTGATCGACGATGCCCACGAGCGCGCGCTTGGCCTTGTAGTCGAGCCCACGCGTCGGCTCGTCGAGCAACACGACCGGTGGTGCAGCGCGGAGTTGTACCGCGAGAACGAGCGAGAGCCGTCCGCCTTCGGAAAGATCACGCGGGTGGGTATCGTCGGGGATGCCGGGCGCGAGCTGGTCGAGCAACTGCCGGGCGCAGAGCGACTTCCCCGCACCCACGTCCGGGCGTTTGCCCCTTCCCGAAGCTCGGGTCGATTCCGCGTCGGCCTGTTCGAGCTCGGCGCGCACGCTTTCGAGATACAACAGGTCGGAAGGCGTCTGCGGCACGAGTCCCACCAGGGTCCGGGCCTGGCGGGCCGAGAGCGCTTTGGGGTCCTTTCCTTCGATCTGCACCAGACCGCTCTGTCGCGCGCCCGAACCCTGGATCGCCCACAGCAGCGACGACTTTCCCGAGCCGTTGCGACCCATCACCGCCGTGACCTCGCCGGCGACGAGATCGAGATCGACACCCCGGACCGCGGCGACATCGCCGTAACGCACAACCACGTTTCGGCAGTGCAGGACGCGCCGCCCACCCGCGACACGCGGCGTGGGCCACCGTCGGTGCGACGGGAGCGATCGACGCGCGCAGGGGTCCGGCGAGCCGGCGTGCGTCACGTACCGACAACGGCAACGGCGACCAACCGGCGAGCCGACCTAGCTCGACGACGGGTGGCGCGACGGTGGTCGACTCGAACATCGTCGCCGGCGTGCCGTCGGTGACGGTCCCGTCGCCGGCGATGTGCACGACCCGATCCGCGTACTGCACCACCCGTTCCAGCCGGTGTTCGGCGAGCACCACGGTGACGCCGAGGTCGTGGACGAGCCGGGTGATCGCGGCGAGTACCTCCTCGGCCGCGGTCGGATCGAGCGCCGAGGTCGGTTCGTCGAGCACGAGCACGCTCGGATGAGACGTGAGCACCGCACCGATCGCGACCCGCTGTTGCTGGCCTCCGGAGATCTCGTGCAGGGCCCGGTACCGGAGCTCGGCGAGACCCAACAGATCGAGCGTCTCCTCGACGCGCTTGCGCATGACGTCCGGCGGGACCGCGAGTTGCTCCATCCCGTACGCCAGCTCTTCTTCGACCACGTCGGTCACGAACCCGGCCATCGGATCCTGACCCACGACCCCGACGACGTCGGCCAGCTCGCGCGGCGGGTGCGTCGCGGTGTCGCGCCCGTCGACAGTCACCCTGCCCGCCAGCGTTCCGCCGGTGAAGTGCGGCACGAGCCCGTTGATCGCGCCGAGCAGCGTCGACTTCCCCACGCCCGTGCGCCCGACGACCAGACACAACTCACCCTCTTCGATCCGCAGGTTCACATCTCGCAGCACCGGTGCCGGGGCATCGCTGTAGGTGACCGTCACGCGGTCGAACTCGATCATGCCGGAACCCGTGTCGTCGCCGGCACGCCGGCACGGTTGCCGAGCGAGGCGTCGACGGCGGGACCCTCGACCACGCGGGCCCGTGCCGGCGGTGGCGACGCAACCCCCGCGATCGCGGCGATGAGGATCGCGATCGTGGGCACGACCGGCAGGCCCGGAACCCGCAGAGGCGAGAACGACGGCTTGAGCGCGGCGGCGTTGTAGCTCGTGGCGGAGTACAACAGGATTGCCGTTGCAACACCGCATACCGAGACGATCCACTCCGGCGCCCGCCAGGGATCGGGTCGATATTGGGTGCGGTGCACCCTTCGCCCCCCCGAGAACAATCCGCCGGAGCACAACAGGGCGCCTGCCACCATCGCCGGAGCACCGAGCAAGCGCGGTGCGCTGCCGTCGAGCAACCCGTATACGCCCGCGCACAGCCCCACCATCCCCGAGAGCATCAACCCGGCGGTGAGTCGCCGAGCCGCGCGGGGCTGCGGACCGGTGCGGCCGTATCCACGCGAGTCCATCGCCGCCGCGAGCAGCAGCGATCGCCCGAGCGCGTCCTCGAGCACCGGAATCGCGATGCTCCGCAACGCCCGCAGTCCGCTCGAGCGACCGGCTCGGAGCCGCCTGGCCCGCGCGACCCGTTGCACGCTCTCGACGAGCTGCGGCGCCACGCTGATCGACACGACCACCGCGACGCCCAGCTCGTACAGCGCACCGGGGAGTACCCGCAGCGCGCGCTTCGGGTTCGCGAGCGTGTTCGCCGCACCGATACAACAGATCAAGATTCCGAGCCGGAGACCGTCCACTGCCGCCGAAAGGGTTGCCTCCAACGACACGGGCCCTCCGAGTTGCACGCCCGCATACCAAGTCGGGGTCGGGATGTGCGGGAGGCGCACGATGATGTGATCGCCCGCGGTTGTCCCCGTTCCGAACACCGATCGGAATGCGACCCGAAGCGCGATCACGAACAGCGCCAGCATCAGGTAGTACTTGAAGGCTCGGGCCCAGGGGGCGTCGGTGCGCCGGCTCACCACGACGAAGGCGAGAACCGCGAGGACCAGCAACAAGAGCAGCGGATTGGTCGTACGGGCGACCGCGACTGCGAGTCCGAGCGCCCAGATCCACCATGCGACCGGGTGGAGGGCGCGTGGCAATCGTTCGAGTTGTGCCGCCGCGCGCTTTGTGCCAGACAAGACGATCCCCGTTTCAGCCGCGGATCACGCGAACATCGACGGGGACGGAGGTCGGATTCGAGAACAATCCAGGCTCCGTCCCGCGAACCACGACGAGACATTGGCCCAAATTCGCCCCGAGCAGGTGTTCCGACTCGCCGCGCTCCCACCGGGATCGCGGCTCACGGCTGCGGGTCAGTGCCGGTTTCTCACCGGGCTTCCCCTGCGACGGGACCAACAAGGCTTCGGCCGGACACTGTGTGCTCGGACCGGACCCGAAGTTACTCCCCGCCCGAATGTGACGTCAACGACTCGGCGAGGGTGGTTCGGGTGGGGTTCGGCTCGAACGGCCCCGCAATTGCCCGCGGATCCGGAGCACTCCGGCGCGAAAACCCGGGCGCTCCATCGACCACTGCTGCACGCGGAGCTCGACCGCGACGCCATCGTCGCCGATCTCGGAACGCACCAACGCCGAGCCGCTCACCACGAACCTCCACGAGATCACCCGAAGATGGTTCGCCGATAATGGCCGCCCGCGCGCCGTTCGACACCGGCTCGATGACCAGCCACCCGGTTGGTCCGTGACCGATCCCCTCACCGAAAGGGTCCGACGTAGAAGAATCGTGAGCCATGACCAACGACGACACGGGGAACGACACGGGGAACGACACGGGGAACGACACGGGGAACGACACGGGGAACGACGCCGACCGAACGATCGACGACGTCCGGCGCCTGCTGCGGAACCTCGAACGGTTCGCCGATCCCCGCGCCGCCGTCCGCGCGCTGCGCAGGGCCCCGTGGGCGCCGCGTGGCGCAGCGTCACGACCGAGGAGCCACGCGTCCAGGCCACGATCGTCATCCTCGGGGCGATCGCGCTCATGCTCCTGCTGCCCTCCCGGGTCGCGAACCATCCGCGCTGGGTGTTGCCCGGCCTCGCCGTGCTCCTGCTCCTCGGGGTCTTCGTGGCCAAGTCGGTGCGTTCGGAGAGACGCGCCCCGCGCTGCGCATCGTCAGCTTGTCGCTGATCGCGGTGATGAGCCTGTCGAACGCCACCTCGGCCGGTCGGCTGATCGTCGACCTGGTGCGCGGCGAAGGCATCCACGACCCCTCCCAGCTCCTCCTGACCGGCGCGTCGATCTGGTTCACCAACGTGATCGTGTTCGGGCTCTGGTACTGGGAGTTCGACCGGGGCGGCCCGGTCGAACGAGCGGTCGCCACCCAACCCTTCCCGGACCTGTTGTTCCCGCAGATGACGAGCCCCGACCTCGCTCCCCCCGACTGGGAACCGGGCTTCATCGACTACTTCTACGTTTCGTTCACGAATGCCACCGCGTTCAGCCCGACCGACACGATGCCCATGACGCGCTGGGCGAAGCTGACGATGTTGACCCAGTCGGCCGTCTCGGTCGTGACCGTCGTGCTCGTGATCGCCCGAGCCGTCAACATCTTGAAGTAGAGCGCTCCGGGAAAGGACACGGGAACGATCGAGGGCAGTCTCTGTCGGTCATTCGCGGTCGAGCCATGCAAACCAGCGTCCTTCCGCCGTCCAGCACCGGATTACCGGCATGCCGATCTCGGCGGCGATGCCCGGCACATCGTCGATCGACACACTGCCCCACGTGAAGAGCGGACCGCGTCGCGCGTCGAGCTGCACGTGCACGTCATCGCGGCGCGACGAGCTCCCCGGCGGCTTGGCTTCCAACAAGACACGACCGCCCGGTGCAAGGAGCTCCCGGGTCCGGCGCAGGAGCGCGCCCGGATCGGCGCCGATGCCGACGTTGCCGTCGAGGAGCAAGGCGGTACCCCAGCCCCCGGCACCGGGCACGTCGCCGAACACCGAGCACCGCACAACCGGCGCGCCGTCGTGGCGCGCGACCGTCAAGAACTCGTCGGAGATGTCGATGCCCAACACAACAGCGCCGGCCGCCGCGAGCGCGAGCACATGACGACCGGGTCCGCATCCGATGTCGAGCACGGGGCCGAGCGCGAGCCGCAACAACGTGTGCTCGGCGGGCGACGGTTCCCCGAACCACCGGTCGACCGCGACCGCAAGCACCGCGCCCTCGGAGCTGACGATCATCGTGCGCCGACAGTCGTCGGCACGCGTGCGTTCGGCGAACCCGGGTCGCGCCGATTCGTCGGGAGTGGCGGCCGCCGTCACGATCGCACCGGCGCGCGGAATGGCGCGGTCCGCGCGAACTCGCGGATGCCGTCGGCGAAGGTCACAGTGGCGCGGAACCCGATGCGCGCGCTCGCGAGTGCCGGCGAAGCAAACACGTGACGCACGTCGCCGAGTCGGTAGCCGCCCGCCACCACCGGGCGCAAGCCCTCGGCACCCAAGGCCCCGGCGATCGCTTCGGCCATGTCCAAGACGCTGTGAGGATCGCCACTGGCAATGTTCAAGGGGCCGTCATGGCCGTGCTCGGCGACCAGGGCCCGCAGATTCGCACGCGCGACGTCGCGCACATCGACAAAGTCACGCCTCTGCCCGCCGTCTTCGAACACCCGCGGCGCGACCCCTCGGGCGAGCGCGCTGCGAAAGAGGCTTGCCACCCCCGCGTACGGAGTGTCGCGCGGCATCCGCGGGCCGTAGACGTTGTGATACCGAAGCGCGGTCACCGTCACTCCCGCGTGCTCGCGGCGCGAGCTCTCGAAAGATGTTCTTGGTGGAGCTTCGTCGCCGCGTACACGTTGCGCGGATGCGGCGCCGCCGTCTCCGGGACAGGGCACGCCACGAGGTCGGCACCACAGTGAGGGCACGGCGGCTCGTACCGTCCCGCGTCGAGATCGTCGATCCGGCGTGGGCCCGGCGCGACGTCGCCGTGTTCGGCGCACGAATACCGACCCTCGCCGTACACGACCATGCTGCTCGCCGAGCGCGACACGGCCCCGGAACTCGCTGCGGTGCAGGGCGCGGAGCAACATCGTGCTCCCGAAGTCGTTGTGGTGCACATAGTCGGCGACGTCGTCGAAATCGACACCGAGGCCGACCATCGCGGCCTGATGGGAGACGGCGTCGACGCCGGCGACGGCTGCCTCGACCGCGGCCGGGTCGGTGACGTCGCCCCAGACATACTCCGCCGCAGGATTACACCACTCGGGCCTCGACCCGTGCGCAGCCGGAAGCAGCACGTCGAGCACCCTGACCTCGTGACCGTCGTCCACGAGGGCGTCGACGACGTGCGATCCGATGAAGCCGGCGCCGCCGGTCACGAGCACGCGCATCAAGCGCGCACCCGGGGCAAGCGCACCGTGAAGATCGCGCCACCGGAGTCGTTTTGCACATCGAGGCGACCGTGATGCGCCTCGACGAAGCCCCGGGCGATCGCGAGACCGAGACCGGCGCCCGCACCCGGTGTGCGTGCGCGATCTCCTGGAACGCGACTTCGAAGATCCGTTCCATATCCTGTTCCGGGACGCCGCCACCCGTGTCGCGCACGGTGACGTACGCGTAATCCGGGGATGCGTCGTCGATCCCCGCCTCCACGATGACCGAGCCGTCGCTCGGCGTGTGCCGGATCGCATTCTCGAGGAGATTCCGCAACGCGCGAAGCACCTCGGGAGCCGACACGTCGAGTGACGGCGGCGGCCCGACCAGGCGCCCTTCGAGGTTCACTCGCTTGGCGGCCGCGACCGGGGCCGAGCCCGCCAGCACGTCGGAGACGAGATCACCGAGCGACACCCGCTCGAACTGCAGGCGCAGCGCGCCTGCTTGGGTGCGACTCAATTCGAACAGGTCGTCGACGAGCGCGGCGAGATGGTCGACCTGCTCCCTCATCGTGCGCAGGTAGCGCTCGACGGTGACTGGATCGTCGACCACGCCGTCCTCCAACGACTCGACGATCGCCCGCATCCCGGCCAGGGGCGTGCGCAGATCGTGTGAGACCCACGCGACGAGGTCACGCCGCGACGTTTCCAACGCTTCTTGACGGCGCGCGCGCGTCATCGAGACGCTTCCGTGCCGCGGCGAGCTCGGTCTCGAGGTCGAGGAGCTCGGCCGGCGCGTGTGGGCGGAGAGGGTCGGAAGGGACGCCGTGGTCGTCACCGATCCGGCGGGCATTCTCGACCAGGGCACGGCTGGCACGCCCGATGCGGCCGCCCAGCATGAACGCGCCGACGATCGCGACGGACGCCGCCGCGATCAGGACCACCACCAGGGCGGTGAGATCGTGCTGCGAGATGAACATCGCCCGCGAGGCCGCGTACACGCCCGCCGCGACGGCGACAATGGAGCTACAAGTGAGCGCAACGATCTGCGGAACCAACGAGCGCGATCGGAGAAGCCTGATCGCCACCGCTCCGATCACGATGCCGACGATCGCGACTCCGCCGCGATCGCAGCCAGCTCACCCGCATCGTGGAAGCTCACGGGTCCCACCGGTATCCGACGCCCCACACCGTCACGAGGTGGCGCGGCTCACTCGGGTCGGGCTCGATCTTCTCCCGGAGCCTCCGCACGTGCACGGTAACGGTTGCAGTGTCGCCGTAGCTGTAACCCCATACCTGCTCGAAGAGCTCCTCGCGGCGCACCGCCCGACGCGGATGCGAGCCGAGGAACACCAGCAGGTCGAACTCACGCGCGGTCAGCGTGAGGCGGCGACCCGCACGGAAAGCCTCGCGGGCCACGACGTCGATCGAGAGATCGCCGGCGAGGATCGGATCGACGTGTCCGTCGACGGGTGTCACCACGCCCGACGCCCGCCGCAGCACCGCCTTCACCCGCGCGGTCAGCTCACGTGGCGAGAACGGCTTCGACACGTAGTCGTCGGCTCCGAGCTCCAACCCCATCACCCGGTCGTCCTCGTCGCCGCGTGCGGTCAACATGATCACCGGGACCGGCGCGGTCGCGGCGCAGGCGCCGGCACACTTCGAAACCGTCGAGCGCGGGCAGCATGAGATCGAGCACGACGAGGTCGGGCCAGCGCAGCTCCGCCTCCACCAGAGCGCTCTCGCCGTCGCCCACCGCCGTGACATCGATGCCCTCTCGTTCGAGGTACCGAACCACGACTTCGCGGACGGTGGGATCGTCCTCGACGACGAGCACGTGCGCGCCCGTGGTCACCATTGCGACCAGATCGTCACGGCCACGATCAGTGTGCAAGCAGCTTGGGCCGTCAGCCACGGCCGCACGCGCCCTGACGGTCGCAGCCCCGACAGCGCTGCCGTCACCGGCACCAACCAGGGCACGAAGGGCAACCAGATTCGTTCGACCTCCGCCTTGGACATACCACTGAGGTCGGCGAGCGCGACGACCGCGATCGCCGCGCCGACGAGCAGCCACAGTCGGCGGTCTCGCGGGCGGGCGAGCCCGACGGCTACGGCCGGACCCGTCGCGATGGCCAACAGCGCGAGATCGGCGAAGAGGAAGTACGAATAGGGACGGCGGATCGCGACTCCGGTCCAATACCGCGTGCCGGGTCGCCATGAAACCCGCGAACCACGAGAACCCGAGCGCGGCGAACGCGGCGAAGACCGCCAGCGCGCCCAGCGCGGCCGCGGGCAGCAGGCTCACGCGGCGCCGAACCACGCACACGGTCACGGGGATGACGACGAGCAGGACCAGCCCGTACGACAAGAAGGCGGTGACGCCGAAGCCGAGACCCCCCGCCAGCGCGAGACCGAGTGCGCGGGCGTCGCGTCGTCCGCTGGCGAGGACGAGGGCAGTCACCGACCAGGCCGCGACCCCGGCAAAGAACGCGTCCGCCGTCTGCCACCAGATGACGGCCGGCACGAGCACCATGAACGGCGCGGTCGCCCGTGCCGCGTCCTCGCCGGCGACTTCGCGTACCGCGACGAGCACGGCAATTCCGGCAGCGACTCCGCCGGCGACCGAGAGGGCCGCGCTCCAACCGGGAGACGCGAGCCCGATCTTGTCGAGCAACCACTCGATCACGACCATGCCCGGTGGGTGACCCTTCGTGTTTTGCGGGTAGCTGTCGATCACGCCGACGAAGCGCGAGAGGAACACGTGCAGCGAACCGATCCCGCGCGCCGTCTGCAAGTAGTCGTTGCGAGAGAATCGCAGCGGATCGGTGAGGGCGTTGATGCCGTCGATGCTGTCGATGACGGCGACTGCAACCGCCCACAGCGCTCCGCCGATGGCCGTCACCGCGAGGAGCGGCCGCCACGCGAGCTCTCGCGCCGCGTGCGGAGCGAGACGCACGACTCCGTACGCGACCAGTAGCGACGGGATCACACGCGCGGTCGGGTGAAACCGGAACGGGCTCCAGAACGGAGGTGCGGCGAGGACCAGATCATGGTGGGTGACGACGAGCACCCGGCCCCATGCCACGGCGACCACGATCAACCCCGACCAGACGACCAGCGCGCGCACGGTCGCGTTGCGCGTAGTCGCCGGTGCGCGCAAGTCGAGCATCACGCCGACGCTACCCACGCCGACAGCGAGCCGAACGACTACGCGTTCGCCCGGCGCCAGAGTTTCGAAAATCGTAAGGGCGCCAGGGCGGAGTTCGGCCAACGGCGCCGTAACGTTGGCAGACGATGCCGGACGTCATACTGCCCGCGCTCGACGAGGCCGCTGCCGTCGCGGCGGTCATCGCCGGACTCCCCGCCGGATACGACGCGATCGTCGTCGACAACGGTTCCACCGACGGCACCGGCGCCCGGGCGCGAGCGGCCGGGGCGCGCGTCGTGGAGGAGTCGCGACGCGGATTCGGGGCTGCCTGCTTCGCAGGTCTCACTGCCTCGACCGCCGACGTCGTGTGCTTCATGGACTGCGACGGGTCGTTCTCGGGCGCCGATCTCCCTCGGGTCGCGGGTCCGGTCATCGCCGGCACTGCCGATCTCGTTCTCGGCGCCCGGCGTGCGTCATCGAAGGCTTGGCCGTTCCACGCTCGAGTCGCCAATCATGCGCTCGCCTGGGAGATCCGTCGGCGTACGACGTTGCAGGTGCGCGACCTCGGCCCGATGCGCGCCGCACGGCGCGAACGACTGCTCGACCTCGGTCTCGTCGATCGGCGGTTCGGCTGGCCGCTCGAGATGGTCCTGCGCTCGTGGCAGGCCGGGTGGCGAATCGAGGAGGTCACCGTCGGCTACGCGCCGCGCGTCGGGCGATCGAAGGTCACCGGCACGATCGGCGGAACGGCGCGCACCGTACGCGACATGGCGCGGTTGCTGCGATGACCCTTCCCTCCGTCATCGTGATCGCCAAGGCTCCCCGACCGGGATACGTCAAGACGCGACTCTGCCCGCCCTGCACTCCGATCGAGGCGGCCGACATCGCGAGAGCGGCGCTCGCCGACACGCTGCTCACCGTCACATCGATGCCGGCCTCCACGCGCGTCCTCGCGCTCGACGGGCCGCCCGGATCGTGGATTCCCGACGGCTTCGCCATCGTCCCCCAACGTGGGAACGGTCTCGACGAACGCTTGGCGCACGCGTTCTCGACCGTCACGGGCGCCGCGATCCTCATCGGTATGGACACACCGCAGATCTCGGTCGAACGGCTGACCTCGGCTTCGGAGGCGCTCCAGATCCCCGCGGTCGACGCGGTGCTCGGCCTCGCCGCCGACGGCGGCTGGTGGTCGATCGGTTTACGACACGCCGACGCGCGCGTCTTCGTCGGCGTTCCGATGAGCACCGACCACACTGGCCGCGACCAACAGGCTCGCCTCCACGAGCTCGGATACCGGACCGTCATGCTCGACACACTTCGCGACGTCGACACCTTCACCGACGCGCGTGAGGTCGCGCGACTCATCCCCGACAGCCACTTCGCGGCCGCGGTCGACCACCTCGACCGAGCGCGTGCATCGACTGGATGAGCGTGCAATCATCCAACACCGCGGTCGAAGCGACCGCCACGAGCCCGATCGAGACGCCGGCCGCGATCACGGCTGCGGCGGTACACGACGAGCGAGTCGCGGCCCGGCTCGGTCTCGCGCTCGCGGTGGCGTTCACGACGTGCTTCGTCACCGGGCTGTACTCGCACTTCGCCCAACACCCGTCGTTCGGGTTCCAGCTCCCGTCCAGACCCGTCGGCCTGTACCGGGTCACCCAGGGGCTGCACGTGATCACCGGCCTCGCGTCGATTCCGCTGCTGCTCGCCAAGCTCTGGAGCGTCTACCCGAAGCTCTTCCAGTGGCCGCCCTTCGAAGGCCTTGCGAACCTCGTCGAGCGCCTCGCGATCTTCCCGCTCGTCGGGGGCTCGATCTTCATGCTCTTCACCGGCCTGGCGAACATCAACCTGTGGTACCCGTGGCGCTTCAACTTTCCCGACACCCACTACCGGACCGCGTGGATCGTCATGGGCGCGCTGGTCGTGCACGTCGGCGCAAAGTTCGCTGTGACCCGCCGCGCGCTGCGACGCGAACCACCTGCATCACGCGTCGTCCGACATCGTGCGCCGTGGAACGACGCCGATTCCTCGCCACGGCCTTCGGCGTGAGTGCGCTGGTCGCTCTGTTCACGGTCGGTCAGACCTTCCGGCCCCTTCGCCGGCTTGCGCTGCTCGCTCCGCGTCGCCCCGACGTCGGGCCTCAGGGATTCCCGGTGAACGGAACCGCGAAGGAGACGGGTGCGGCGCGTCTGGTGAGCTCACCCGACTACCGCCTGGTGGTCGGCGGCAACGTGACCACCCCGCTGTCGTTGACGCTCGCGGAGTTGCGTGCGCTTCCACAGCACTCCGCGACCTTGCCGATCACCTGTGTCGAGGGCTGGAGCACGTCTCAACGTTGGACCGGCGTGCGCGTGCGCGACCTCCTCTCGATGGCCGGAGCCGCGCCGGACGCGAGCGTGCGCGCGTCGAGTCGTTCCAGCCGTACGGCAGCTACCGCATCTCCGATCTCGATCACTGGCAGACACACGATCCGGACACGCTGCTCGCGCTCGAGGTCAACGGCGAGCCGCTCGGTCCCGATCACGGCTCTCCACTACGCCTCATCGCGCCGAACCGTCCGGGGGTGATGCAGACCAAGTGGATCAAGACCCTCACCGCGACGTGACCACCGGTTCCGGCGAACGCGCCGAGCGCGCCGAGCGCATCGGGCTCGCGATCGGCCTGCTGCTCGGAGTCCCGATCATGCTCGTCGGCGCCGTCGGGATCTGGCGCCATTCCGCCGCGACACCCATCCCGAACTATCTCCGCTTCTTCATCGGAGGCGACATCCTCCACGACCTCGTCGTTGCTCCGATCGCGGCACTGGTCGGCTTCCTCGTCGTTCGTCGCGTACCCCAATCGCCCGTGCTCCACTGCGTGCGGCGCTGTTCGGCTCGGCTGTCGTCATCGCGATTGCGTGGCCGGGCATCCGTCACTACGGCCGTATGCGCACTCCCGACAACGCGTCGGTACAACCGTTGAACTACGCGACTGCCGCACTCACGGCGATCGTGGTCATCGTGACGATCACCGCGCTCTGGCTCGCGATCGCGATCGTCCGGCCGCGCTCGGGATCGCGAACGCATCGCGAACCCGTGCCCCGACCCGATCCGTAGTCCTCGGGCTCCGGGAAGACGACACTCTTCTCGGTGCCGGGCGGGCTCGACCGTCCTCATGCAGGCTCGGTCACGATCGCGGGTCACGATCTCGCCCGGCTCGATCGCGACGAGATGGCCCGCTACCGCGCGAAGTGGTCGGGTTCGGGTTCCAGGACTTCGGGCTACTCGACCGGCTCACCCGTGCGCCGGATACCGCTGCGGCCCTCCGATGCGGACGTCGACTCCCGGCGAGTAGTGGACGATCGGCGCGTCGCGTGGCGACGGAAGACCGGCGGCGGTGATCAGGCGATCATCCAACTCGATGACCTCGGCCCGGTGCAACGGCCACGGCGTGTGCCACGCCCGGGCGAAACGCATACGCTCTCCGGCCGCGCTGAACAGGATCCAGCGCGCGGTCAAGAAGTGATCACGCGTGCCGAGCTCGGAGGGGAGGAACGGCTCGCCGATCCTCACCCGAGCCCGGCTCGTCGGAGACCCGTGCTCGGGCCGGCGCCGACGGCACTCGTACGCGATCTCGTGGCCGTGTTCGTCGAGACGCATGCGTGCCCAGAAGTACGGGAGGCGGTAGGTGATCCGTGCGGTCACGACCGCGCCGAGCCGGGCGGCGTCGAGCGAGAAGAACCAGATGCCAGAACGTCCCTCCCGATCGCGGACGTACGTGCGAACGTTGGTCTCGCAGAAGTTCGAAGCCCACGGAACCCGATGCCCGCGGCGCGTGCCGACGCGCATGAAGAACGGCACCAAACCGACCCACGCGGCACCGTCGAGAGTCTCGACCGTCAACCACTCGGGCACCAACCGCTGCACGTCGACCGGGTCGAAGGACCAATGCACGAAGGTCAGCCGCTCCCACCGTTGCGACATGATCGGTTGCTCGATCGTGAACGGACAGACGGGCGAGGGCGCGGCAGGGTCAGTTCCGTCCGGACTCGGGTGGTCTGACGTCACGCGCTTCAGCATGCACCCGCGCCATGGTCGGGCCCGCACCGGGAGCAGCCCGCGCGCCGGCCGGGGACCGACCGGTCCCCCGTCTCGTATCGCGCGGGACTGCGTATTGCAGGAGCGCCGTCCCGGACTCGGTGCTATGCGTCCTTCGGGATTGCATCCCACCACTGGCACCACCACTCGGATCCCACCAGGATCCGGAGCTTGGGGTGCCAGCAGTAGGAGAGATCCGCCGTGGGCTCGAGGAAGTAGCGGCAGTTCTCGCATTTCTCCGCGCCCGACGGCTTGCCGATCAGCACGGCGTTCGCCGCGAGGTGGCGGAGCTCCATCGAGAGCTTCTCGTCGATCTCTTTGGGCTCCGGTTCCGGGATGACGTAGTCGGCCATCGGCCGAAGATACCCGCGAGCCGGCCGCGAACGGTCACGCAAGCCCATCTTCGCACAGGGCGCCCGGAGGCCGAGCTTCGGCTCAGATCGCGGCGCCGACCCGGCGGCCGAAGAACGTTCCGTCGCCGAGGCTGATGCCGCTGACGTAGCCACCCGCCGCGAGGCTCGCGCTCGCGCGGCCCGCGGCAAACAGCTGCGGCACGGCGCGGCCGTCGCCCGCCAGCACACGGCCGTCGCCGTCGGTATGCAGCCCCCCCAACGTGAACGTCGCGTAGATCGCTCCCCGCGCGACGCCCAGATCGATCGCACCGAGTGGTGCTGCCAACGGTTGGACGAACGGCGCCAGCTTGCCGAACTCCGGATCCTCGCCGCGGGCGGCGTGCTCGTTGTAGCGCGCGACCGTGGCCGCGAGCGCAGCCTCGGGCACGCCCATGTCGCGCGCCAGCTCCTCGACCGTCTCGGCCGCATAGGAGAACCGCAGACCGAGCAGGTTGCGCTCGTAGATCGCCTCGTCGAGCACCATGAACACGTCACCGTCGTGCTCCATGAGGGCTTTCCAACCAATACGCCCCGTGTAGGTGTCCTCGTTGACGAAACGCCGGCCTCGCCGGTCGACGAGAATCGCCCGGCACAAGCGGTGCGGCGGGCCGAGCGGGAGCGCGCACTCGAAAGCATCGAGTCGCAGAGGGGCCCCGCCGGCCCCGAGACCGAGCCGGATCCCCCGCCCGTCGTCGGCGTCGGTCCCGATGCGCCAGGCGGAGTCGGGACGCATCGCGTCGGGGCAGTATCGAGCGAGCATCGCGTCGTTGTAGGCGAACCCGCCCGTGGCGAGCACCACGCCCCGGCGCGCCCGGACGTAGCGAGTCTCGTTGTCCCGGCGGACCGCGACACCCACGACCGCGCGGTCGCGGTCGACGACGAGACGATCGACCCGAGTATCGACCATCGTCCGTGTCGCCGTCGCGGCCACCGCATCGGTCAGGCAGTGCATGAGGAAGTTGCCCGCACTGTCGGGAAACTGCGGCTTGTGGCCGCGCGGCGCGGGTCGTGCGATGTCGCAGAACGGCCGGCTGTCCTCACCCCCCGAATACACGAGTCCGCTGTCGTCGGCCGACTCGCGGTTCGGTTCGTCACAGAACGCGCCGCGGAACGGGACGCCGTGATCACGCAGCCAGTGAAAATGCGCGACCGACTCGTCGCAGTACAGCCTGAGCTTGTCGAGATCGGCACGAGCTGCCGGTGCGACGTCGCCATGCGGCGCGGTGGCCGCGAGCAGGAATGCGTGCATCTCGTCGGGATCGTCGTCGAAACCGCATTGTCGCTGTACCGGCGTGCCACCCCCGAGGTAGATGAGACCGCCCGACATCGCGCTGGTCCCGCCCGGCGCGCCCTGGCGCTCGAGGGCCAACACGTCGAGGCCGCGCTCCGACGCGCTGATCGCCGCCGTCGCGCCCGCGCAACCGAGACCGACGACGACAACGTCCGCCTCGTCGTCGAAGTGTGCCACGTCATGGTCGCCGACCGGTTCGATCGGCCCGACCAGCCCGTCGGTTGTCACGGGCACGGGGAGGAATCCGTCGTCACGGGTCCTGTTTCTACCGCGGCGGCCCCGCCGGCCCGGTTCTCGCCCGCGCGAGTCACGTCGGCGGGGCCGCCAACCCGTAGGATCCCGGCCGGCGATCTGGGGGGAGGCCACGTGAGACGATCTCGGCCACAGCGAACGGTCCGCATCGGAGCGGCCGCGGGCTGCGCGGCGTTGTTGGCGTTGGCGACGTTGAGCGCGTGCAGCTCCTCGTCCCACCCGTCGTCCGGACCGCCGGCCACCGTCCCGGCTCCTGCCCACCGGGTGCTGCTCGTCGGATCGTTCCACGGCCACGCCGGGCAGTACCGGACCATGCAGTCGGCCGTGAACGCGGCGCGGGCGGGCGACTGGATCCTCGTCGGTCCCGGCGACTACCACGAAAACGCCGACCTCACGGGCAATCCCCCCGAGTACGCGTCGAACGGGCGGTGCCGGCGGCGTCTACATCACCACTCCGCACGTCCACCTGCGGGGCATGGATCGCAACTCGGTGATCGTCGACGGCACCAAGGCCGGCGCACCCGTATGCAGCGCCGCGCCGGCGGATCAGACCTTCGGTCGCCCGGCCGAGAACGGCAAGTACACCGGGCGAAACGGCATCGTCGTGTGGAAGGCCGACGGCGTCAGCATCGACAACCTCACCGTGTGCAACTTCTTGGGGGGCACGGAGTCCTCCGGCAACGAGATCTGGTGGAACGGCGGCGCCGGCTCCGGCCAGATCGGCCTCGCCGGTTACTCGGGGAGCTACCTCACCGCCACCTCGACGTTCTTCGGCGGCGAGGACACCGCCGCGCAGTACGGCATCTTCTCGTCGGACGCGCAAGGGCCTGCGACGTGGACGAACACGTACGCGAGCAACTTCAACGACTCGGGCATGTACGTCGGCGCGTGCCTCCGGCTGTGCGACATCACGATTGACGGGGCCTGGATGGAATACAGCGCGCTCGGCTACTCGGGCACGAACTCCGGCGGCGCGATCGTGATCAAGAACTCGGAGTTCGACAACAACCAAGACGGCTTCGACACGAATACCCAGATCGCCGGCGACCCGCCCGCGCCCAGGACGGAGCGTGCCCGACGAAGGCAATCAGCCCGATCACGCACACACACTCGTGCTGGGTCTTCATGCACAACAACGTGCACGACAACAACAACCCCAACGTCCCCGCCGCCGGGAGTGCCGAGCGCGGGGCCGACGGGCACCGGCATGACGCTCTCGGGGGGCCGCAACGACACGGTGATGGACAACACCTTCGCCAACAACGGTGCGTGGGGTGTGTTGTTCGTTCCCTACCCCGACAGCGGGAAACCCGACATCGGTCAGACGTGCAGCGGTACCGGCGGCGTGGAGACACCGGGATTCGGGTGCCTCTACGACCCGGAGAACAACGCCCTCCTCAACAACCACTTCACGCACAACGGCTTCTTCGGGAACCCGAGCAACTCCGACTTCGCCCAGATCATGTTCTCGCCGAACCAACCGCGGAACTGCTTTGCGGGCAACATCGCACCCGACGGCAGCGCGCCGCCCGATCTCGAGAAGACCCAGCCCACCTGCGGTCCGATCGAGACCGTCGCCAACACGGGCGGGCCACTCCTCGGCCAGGTGCTCTGCGACACCGGCTTCGGCGACTGCCCCGCGGGGTCCCACTACCCGAAATCGACGGGCGTCGTGATGCACCCACTGCCGAAGAACCTCCCGTCGATGACGAACCCCTGCGCCGGAGTCCCGGTGAACGCGTGGTGCCCCGACGGCCGGCCGGTCTCAGCGCGCCGGGCGCCGAGGTCGCACCCCGGCGCGCCCGAGACCTGTGTGCACGGCACAGGTAAGCCACAGCTCGCACAGGTACGAAGTGAGCGAACCGGCAGACGGGACCGCCACGCGCACATGATCGAAGCGACGAGACTGACCAAGCGGTACGGAGCGACGGTCGCCGTCGACGACCTCAGCTTCACTGTCGCCGACGGGCGGGTGACGGGTTTCCTCGGTCCCAACGGCGCCGGGAAGTCCACGACCATGCGGATGATCGTCGGCCTCGATGCACCGTCGTCGGGAAGCATCACGGTGAACGGGCGGCGCTACGACGATCGGCGGTTCCCGTTGCACGAGGTAGGGGCGCTCCTCGAGGCCAAGGCTGTCCATCCGGGCCGTAGCGCCCGAAACCACCTCCGGTGGCTCGCCCAGTCGAACGGCATCCGCGCCGCGCGCGTCGACGAGGTGCTCGAGCGCGTTGGCCTCACGTCGGTGGCACGCAAGCGCGCGGGAGCCTTCTCACTCGGCATGAGCCAGCGCCTCGGCATCGCCGCGGCGTTGCTCGGGGACCCCGAAGTGCTGCTGCTCGACGAACCCGTGAACGGACTCGATCCCGAAGGGATCCAGTGGGTCCGCAAGCTCCTCCGCTCGCTCGCCGCGGAGGGCCGCACGGTCTTCGTGTCGAGCCATTTGATGAGTGAGATGGCGCTGACCGCGGATCACCTCGTCGTGATCGGCAAAGGCCGGCTCATCGCCGACGCGAGTGTGCAAGAGGTGATCGCGCACGCGTCCGCCAACCACGTCAAGGTGGTGTCGCCGCAGGCGGAGGCACTGCGTTCGCTCGTCCGCGCCACCGGCGCCGGGGTCGAGACGACCGGCGACGACACGCTGATCGTGACGGGCCTGGAATGCCGCGACGTAGGGATCATCGCGGCGCGTGCCGGAGTGACGCTGTTCGAGCTGTCCCGCCAGGAGGCATCACTCGAGGAGGCGTTCATGGAAATGACGCGCGGCAGCGCCGAGTACCTTGCCGATCAGGACTCGGTAGGTGCCGCGTGAGCGTCACGCAGACCGTTGCCACACCCGACGGCACGCGCCGCGCCCTCCCCGCACCGTCGCCGACGCGCCAGTTCGTCGCCGTCACGAGAGCCGAGTGGACGAAGTTGTGGTCCGTCCGATCGACCATCTGGTCGCTGCTCGTGACGATCGCGATCATCGTCGGACTGGGCGCGTTGTTCTGCGCCAGCGCACGTCGCACGCGCGGATCGCCTCGGCCCCGACGAGCTCCGCAACTTCGACCCGACCGGGTTCAGCCTCAACGGCATCTTCTTGGCTCAACTTGCCATCGGCGTGCTCGGTGTGCTGGTGATCACATCCGAGTACACGACCGGCCAGATCCGGGCAACCTTTGGCGCGACACCGCAACGCAATCTGGTCCTCGCGTCGAAGGTCGTCGTGTTCATGGTCGTCGCCTTCGCCGTGGGACTCGTCGCGTGCTTCGCGGCGTTCTTCATCGGCCAGGGCATCCTGAGCGCGAAGTTTCATCAGGCATCGATCGGCGATCCCGGCGTGCTGCGCGCCGTCGTCGGTGGTGCCGCGTACCTCTCGGTCTTGGGCGCTCTCGGGATCGGCCTGGGAACCATCCTGCGCCGGACGGCGGGCGCGATCGCCGCGCTGGTGGGTTTGCTCTTGATCCTGCCGATCCTCGTCAACTTCCTCCCATCACCGTGGAGCACGGACATCGGCAAGTTCTTGCCACTCCGGGCCGGAAACAACGTCTTCCGCACGACTGTGCAGGCAAGCACGGATCTGTCGCTCTGGGTCGGTTTCGCGGTGTTCTGCGCGTACGCCGTCGTCGCGCTCGTGCTCGGCGCCGTGTTGCTCACCCGCCGCGACGCTTAGGACGAGCGATCCTCGGAACGGCGAGACTTCCCCGGATGGACGCTGTGCGCGTCCGACCCCGGATGAACAGACCTTCTTGACCGTCGTCCCACCGGACGCGGTAGTGCTCGACTCCGCCCCGATCACGGATCTCGAGGACCTCGCCCTTCCGGGCCGGGTCGCCGAGGTGCGGACCATCGACGATGATCTCGTCTCCGACCTCAGGTCTCATCTGACACCTCCCCAACTTCGACGCAGCTTCGGAGCGCTACTTCCCCATGTCGGTTCGAGGCTCATTGAGCGACGAACCCGCCGTCGACCGCGATCGCCTGCCCGGTGACGAAGCTCGCGCGCTCGGAGCAAAGCCAGATCACCGCGTCGGCAATTTCCTCGGGCGTGCCCAAACGCCCGACCGGCTCGGTCTGCAGCAACTGACCGGCGGCCGCGGGGTCGCCGTGAGTGAATCTCGTGATCATCTCGGTCGCGATGATCCCCGGGCACACCGCGTTCACGCGGATGCCCTGGGTCGCGTACTCGAGCGCTGCGGTCTTGGTCAGGCCGACGATGCCGTGCTTCGACGCCGTGTACGCAGGAATGCCTGCGAAACCCACCAACCCGGCGACGGACGAGTTGTTGACGATCGAGCCGCCGCCCGTCTCGAGCATCGCTGCGATCTCCACGTGCATGCACAAGAAGACTCCGGTGAGATTGACGCCGATCGTACGAGTCCAGTTCTCGAGCGTGCACTCACCGGTCGGCGCAGAAGCTCCCTCGGTGCCCGCGTTGTTGAACGCGTAGTCGAGACGCCCGAACCGCTCGACGGTGCGTGCGATCAAAGCCGCGACATCGTCCGCCTGCGAGACATCGGTACGCACGAACAGCGCAGCACCGCCGAGGTCATCGATCTCGGCCGCGACCTTTTCGCCGCGCTCGACGTCGACATCCGCGACCACGACCGCCGCGCCTTCCCGGCCGAACCCGAACGCGGCCGCGCGGCCGATACCTGCGCTCGCTCCGGTGACGACCGCGACCTTCTCCTGCATCGTCGTCATGTGAGGGCTCCTCCTGTGTCGCCAGTTCGGGTTCGGGCTCGGGCCGCGTCGAGAACGATTCGATGCTCGGCCTCACCGATCGCGCGTCGGGCCCGGTCGACCGCGTCGGGGTTCACCGAGATCGACGTGATGCCGAGACGCACCAGGTGCTCGGCGAATTCCGGCTTGTTCGACGGCGCCTGGCCGCACAGCGAGGACGTGATCCCGGCGTTCCGTGCGGCTGTGATGATACGGCTGATCGCGTCGAGCACGGCTGCGTCGGACTCGTCGAACAACTCGGCGCAGACCTCGGAGTCGCGATCGACGCCGAGCATCAGCTGAGTCAGGTCGTTGGAGCCGATGGAGACTCCGTCGATGCCCATGCTCACATACTCGGGTATGCGATACACCACCGACGGCACCTCGGCCATGACCCACCGGTGCAACCCGCGCTGCGCCCCGAGGGCACTTTGGTCCACGAGCTCGAGACACGCCTCCAACTCCCAGCGCGTCCGCACGAACGGAATCATGAGATGCAGGTTCGGCGTCTGCTCACGCACACGAGCCAGCAGCTCGAGCTCGAGCTGAAACAGGTCTGGCTCGCGCACGTAGCGGTAGCAGCCGCGGTAGCCGATCATCGGATTGGCCTCGACCGGTTCGTAGTCGGCACCGCCTTCGAGGTTGGCGAACTCGTTGCTGCGGAAGTCGATCGTGCGGTAGACGACGGGCCGCGGTGCGAACGCAGTGGTGATACGCAGCAACGAGGCCGACATCCGGTCCAAGAACTCGGCGCGATCGTTCGCGATCACGGCACGTGGATGGCGACCGCCGAGCGCGTCGGTGAGCAGGAACTCGGCCCGTAAGAGTCCGACGCCGTCGACGGGGAGGGCTGCGACCCGCTCGGCCTGCTCGGCCAGCGCAAGATTGACGTAGAGCTTCGTGCCGAGAGGCTCGATCGCCGTCGGCGTCGCGCCGGGTGCTCCCGGCGTGGACGTCACGGGTGCGGCGACGGCCGCATGATCGCCTTCGAGCACGACACCCTTGGCGCCGTCGACCGTCACGAGCTCCCCGTCGCGCAGCACCTCGGTCGCCCGCCGGGTTCCGACCACACACGGGACGCCGAGCTCGCGAGCGATGATCGCGGCATGGCACGTCATACCGCCGCCGTCGGTGACGAGCGCCGCGGCCCGGCGGAGCACCGGAACCCAGTCGGGGCTCGTCATGGGCGCGACGAGCACCTCACCACCTTGCAGCGCCTCGCCTTCGGCCGGCGACCGCATGACCCGCACCTTCCCCACCGCGACCCCGGGCGCGGCGCCGAGGCCTCTGACCAAGGCGTCGCCGCCGGCCCCGGACGACCCGGCCGCGGACCCGGCGACCGACTGGGTCGACCCCGTTCCCAGAGTCGTGATCGGGCGGGACTGAACCAAGAAGGTCTTGGCGCCCGCGATGGCCCATTCGATGTCCTGCGGGGCGCCGTAGTGCTGTTCGACCCGGATCCCGAGCCCGGCCAGGTCGAGCGTTTCGTCGTCGCTGAGCACCCGACGACCGCCCTCGGCGGGCGACAGTGTTTGGCGCCGATCGCCACCGCTCGGATCGGGCACGATCATGAACGTTTGCACGCCCACTCGGATGTCCGAGAGGCGCGGGCCCTCCTTGGCGACCCGGTACGTGTCGGGTTCGACCTGGCCGCCGACCACGACCTCACCCAGCCCGAAGGCACCCTCGATCACGACGGTGGACGGGTCGCCCGTCGACGGATCGACCGTGAACATGACACCGCTGCGCTCGGACTCGACCATCTCCTGAACGATCACCGCGATCGCGGGCTCGTCGGTGACACCGCGGGTCCGGCGGTACGAAACGACCCGCTCACCGAACAGCGATGCCCAACAGTCGACAACGCTGCGACAGAGGTTCTCGTCGCCGACCACATTCGTGAACGTCTGATTCATTCCCGCGAACGACGTGTCGGCGGTGTCCTCCGCAGTCGCCGAGGAGCGCACCGCGACACGACGATTCGGACCCAGCCGGTGATAGGCAGCAAGGAGCTCGTCGCGAAGCGCGGCCGGCATCGCGGCTCTTGCGCACCAATTCCTGTAGTCGCGACGCACGCCTCCGCCAGTGCGCGGCATCGTCGACGTCCATCGACTGCTCGAGCCGCGTGAGCTCGGCACGGACTCCGAGCTCGTCCATCGCTCGCAGGTACGCAGGGGCACTGATGACGAAACCGGCCGGGACCGGGAACCCCGCCCGGGTCAGCTCGCCGAGGTTGGCACCCTTTCCGCCCGCGATCGCGACGTCACCCACTCCGAGTGCGTCGAACGACACGATCTGGGAGATTTGCAGCATGAGCACAGACCCCTTCTCGCCGACCGCACGAGGAGCGCCGGCACGGGCCGGCGTCTCCGACGTCGGTCCTCCCGGTGACGTGCCCGACCAGTCAAGGACGCTCTGGGCCGGCGTAACAGGGACGCCGATCACATCGCGCAGGGTCGAAGGTCCCAACCCTCGGCGATCGAGCTCGTCAGCCCGCGTTTGCTCCGGTCGCACGGACCGGCGCGGGCCGTGGCCCTGACTCACGCGG
This sequence comes from uncultured Actinomycetes bacterium, assembly GCA_963784845.1. Taxonomy (GTDB): domain Bacteria; phylum Actinomycetota; class Acidimicrobiia; order IMCC26256; family PALSA-610; genus PALSA-610. The sequence goes on from CAWASN010000007.1 coordinate 1,942,252, forward strand.
GGCTAATGCGTGGGCGTGACCAGTACCGGGCAGGGCGCGAGGCTCACGACGCCCATTGCGACGCTACCCAAGGCGAAGCGCGCGACGCCCGTACGGCTGCTGGTTCCGGCGGCGACCAGCGACGCGGGCAACGTTTCCGCATAGTCGGCGATGGCACCCGCGACGTACGCGCTTGCGCAACCGCACTGCTTGTGCCGCCACGCCGAGAGCTGTGAACCGCGCGGTGACGGCGTCGAGGACGCTGTTCGGATGCGTCGCGCCCTCGACGTCGAGCGGGTGAGTGACCAGCACGACCCGAACATCGAGGCCGAGCGCCCTGGCCCAGTCGGTCAACGCGGGGACGTCGGGCTCCGCCGCGTCGGATCCGTCGACGCACACCACGAGATGCTCGAGGCGGGCGGGCCAGTCGAGCGCGCAGTGACGACCGACGAGAAGCACCGCCGTGTGCGTCTCGCGAACGACATCCTCGGTGACGCTTCCGAGGATCGCCCACCGTGCGCCACTGCGACCGTGGGAGGTCATGCAGACAACCGAATCCGGATGGGCCCCGACGACGCTCGCAATCGCGTGCGAGGCCGGGTGCTCGTCGACGAGAACCCGTTCGACGGGCACACCGAGCTCCTCGCCCGTGAACCGGTCCAGGTACGACTCGACTCCGTCGGTATGACCCTCCCAACGGGTCGACATGACGATCACCCGTGCGCGAAGACGCGCCGCGACGGAGCGGGCGACGGGAACTGCGCGCTCGGCGAATTCCGAACCGTCGAGCGGCACGATCATCGTGCGGGGAGTCATGCCGTCAGCCGATCACGCCGGCGAGACCCACGTCGAATCGACGGCCGGGGCCGTCAGGTGGCGCACGAACCAGTCCTTCGCGAGCGTGGCCGCGCGCTCCAGCGTTCCCGGCTCCTCGAAGAGGTGCGACGCGTGCGGTACCACGGCGAGCTCGGTCTCGCAGCGCATGCGCGCGCGGCGCGACGATTGAGATCGAGCACCTGCGCGTCGGCGCCGCCGACGATGAGAAGCGTCGGCGCGCGGACCATCTCGAGCCGGGACCCGGCGAGGTCGGGTCGGCCGCCGCGCGAGACGATCGCACGCACGGGCGCCTGCACAGACGCAGGGACAGGCGCAGGAACGGCGGACTCTGCGGCAGCCCAAAGCGCCGCACCGGCTCCGGTGCTCGCGCCGAAGTACCCGAGGGCGAGGTCGGGTACCCGCACCTCACCTTGGACCCACTCCGTCGCCTCGGCAAGGCGGCCGCCGAGTAGCTCGATGTCGAACACGTTCGCCCGTTCGAGCTCCTCGTCGGGCGTCAGTAGATCGAACAGCAAGGTGCCGACCCCGGCCCGGTTCAGGACCTCGGCGACGAAACGGTTGCGCGGGCTTCGACGACTGCTTCCGCTGCCGTGCGCGAACAGGACGAGTGCTCGAGACGCCGCCGGCATGAGTAGGTCGCCGGCCAAAGCCACGTCGGCGCAGCGCACCGTGACCTCCTCGTCGCGATCCGGCGAGCCGTGCCCGTCGGGAGCGGTCGTCGCAATGCGCGAGGCCCGGATGAGGATCTCGATCACCTCGTCGTCGGTCAGCTGTCGGAAGTCGTCGTAGAACTCCCCGATCGAACCGAAGTGCTCCGGGCTGTCGAGCACGATCACCTCGTCGGCGTCGACCACAAGACGCTCGACGGCACCCGGCGGCGCGATCGGGGTCGCCAAGATCACGTGTGCCGCGCCGTGCGCGCGCGCCACCTGACACGCGGCCCGGGCGGTCGAACCGGTTGCGATCCCGTCGTCGACGATCAATGCGGTCCGGCCTTCGAGGGCTACCCGCCGCCGCGCGCCCCGGAACCGCCGCGCGCGTCGCTCGAGCTCCTCGCGTTCTGTGGCCTCGACCGCCGCGAACGCCGCCGGGCTCACTCGCTCGTAGCGGACCACCTCGTCGTTCACGACGCGCACCCCATCTTCACCGATGGCACCCATCGCCAGTTCGGGCTGGGACGGCAGGCCGAGCTTGCGGACGAGGATCACGTCGAGCGGAACGCCGAGCGCCGCCGCCACCTCGTAGCCAACGGGAACCCCGCCGCGCGGAAGCCCCAGCACGACGAAAGCGTCCCCGGGCGACGCGTCCCCGAGCAGCTCGCGCGAGCCGGGTCGCCAGGCGCCGACCGGCCTCGGATCGATCACGAAAGCGCACGATCGACTCACCTCCACACCGGCGAATGCAACGCCGGCAGCTCTCCAGAGCATGCACGCCCGCCCGGTCCACGACGAGGGTCGTCGGTCCTGATCTCGGCGAGTCCGGCGGCCTTTTGGACGCTGCGCGTCACGTCGCGTCGACCTCTCCCAGCCCTGAACGTCCCGAGCGCGGTGCGCTACGTCGCGTGAGCCCCCGATCCGTTCAGGCCTCGGGAACCAGCGACGTCAGCTCGAAAGTGCCGTGCTCGGTGTACGTGGACGTTCCGATGACCGTATCGGTGTGGACCGTCGCGGTTCGATCGTTGCGCAACGGCAGACCGTCTTTCACCGCGAACCACACATCGGTGTCCTGCGTGCCCGTCTGGCTGCCACTCAGCGTTCGCACCTGATGGAAGTGATACGCCGCTACCGGAGTGCCGGCGACGTCGACGTTCTCACGGCCGACGAACGTGTACGGGCCCGATGTCGTCGCCGTGCCCTTGGTACCCGAGCTCTCCCCCGAACAGGATTGGCCCCATGTGTCTCCTGCCTGCATTGCCGCGCCGATCACGACCGACGCCGGGTCGCAGGTGAACGTCGACGTGCTGTCGTATTTCGTCACGACGAAGTCCCACCGCTCGAAGGTTTGGCCACCGAGCTCGACCAGACCCCCGTCGCGCGGGCAGTAGATCCAGGTCTGCCAGTGCGCACTGCTGTAGTCGATCCGGAAGGTCCAACAGCCGTCGCTGCGATGCGTCACCGTCGCCGGCATTCGGGGACCCTGCCCCTGGCTCTTCGGCGGTACCGAGAGGTGCTCGGTGCCGGAGCCACGGTAGAGGTACACGCCCGCCGTGGGACGGAGCACGCGGTGAAATCGACACCTCGGTCGACGAGCTCTGCTCGAAGCGCCGGCGCGCATCTGCAGTCGAAGCTTCGTGGGCGCCGGATCCGCGCCAGAGCACGAACACGGCCACGCCGATTACGGCAAGGGCCATGACGATCGCGCCCGAGAGCACGGCCCGCCGCGAGAACCGGCGTCGTCGTTTCGCGACATCGTCGTTCATGATCGTTTCACGCACCCGTCGAACCGGTCACACGCCCGTCGGAAACGTCTCGGGTGGTTCGCCACGATCCCATATTGCAGTCCGTTGGAGCGGCTCGAGCGCACTGGACCGGTCGATGTGCACCACCGCGTCGAATTGGCCGCGGAGGCGAGCCTCGAAACAGTGGCTCTGGCGTTCCGTCTCCGGCCGGTAGATCACGCCGATCGCCCGCTCCGGACGAGGTACGTGAAGTACCTCACGGGCGCCGGGCCTGCCGGTGGGGAACCAGAAGCACGGTTCGTCGACCTCGTGCAGTAGAGCCTCGTGGCTACCACCAAGCGCGGGCCGAACGTGTTTGCGCTCGGCCCCGCTCCCCCACTCGGACGCCGCGGTGACGCGACCGTCCTACGTGGTCGAGTGGTACGGCCGTGACTGCTTCATCGTCGGATCGACCGTAGGTCACAGATCCCTCGCCGTCGGCTCCGTGAGCCGGCTCTCCCTCGATCGGACCGGACCCGTCCCGAGCCGGCGTAGGCCGTTGGTCACTGCCATGTCGTGCCGCGCTGGCACTCGTTCTCGACTGCGGTCGAGATCAGGATTGGACCGACGTGGAGAGGAGAAAGAACATGAGAATCACGAACGCGACTCGTCCGCACGGTCGCGCGGGCGGCCGCGGTGCTCCGCGCGGCCGTACGACCCGGCGCGACGAAAGGACCTCTTGATGCACGTCGACACGATCCGCCAGCTCGCGCTCCTCGAGGACGCCCCCGCGGTGTCCATCGTGTGCCCGCTCGACTCGCTTCGCCCCGGGAACGAGCACGACCCGGCCGTGCTCGCAGCGCTGCGCGACCGCGCCGTCGAGAGCGTCAACCAGGTGCTGCACGGTCGTGCCGCCGAATCGCTCGTCGAGCGCATCGACAACGCACTCGATTCGATCGATCTGGGTCATCCGGAGCCCGGAGTCGCAGTCTTGGTGTCGCCGACGACCTCGCACGTGATGGCGTTGCCCGGGCCGGTCGAACCGGACGTCGTCGTCGGGGACCGCTTCGCGATCCGCGATCTCGTCGCCGCGCTGTCGCGCTCGGCGCGCGCTCGCATCCTCGTGCTGTCCCTGGCCGAGACACGTTGCATCGACCTCACGGGCACCGAATGCGTCGAGCGAGTCGACTCCGGGTTCCCGGTCTCCGTCGTCGCGCCTACGGAGGCCGACACCCCTCACCGCGACTTTCCGCTGAGCGAGCGATCGCACGCCGAGGCCGCCAAATTTCGTCTTTCGGTCGGTCGGCCGGGCGCTCCGCGCGCTCGAGCTGCGCGACCCGTGTCCGTTGGTGTTCGTCGGCACCGAACGCGACCTGGCGTACGCCGACGAGGCGATCGATCCGCGGTCTCACGTCGTGGGCCGCGTTCACGGGAATTACGAACGCGACACACCCGAGGAGCTCGCGCGGCTCGTTCGGCCGGTACTCGAAGCGAACGAGAGCGAGAGCCGCATGGCCGCGTGCGTAGAGGCTCGAGAGGCGATCGGAACGAACGCCGTGTCCGGCATCGTCGATGCCTGGCGCGCCGCGCGCGACGGTCGCGGACGCCGGCTCATCGTCGAGCACGGATACCACGCCCCGTCATCGATCGTCGGCGAAGGCCTCGAGGCCGCGTCCTCGGACCGCCAGGACAGCTTCGACGCCGTCACGGACGTGATCGAAGAGGTCATCCGTCACGGTGGCGACGTCATCGTGGTACCCGACGGAGAGCTCCACGACCTCGGTCGCATCGCCCTGCTCACTCGCTACTGAGCGCCGAAGAGAATCCCGGTCGAGGGTCCGCGCTCGGGCAGCACTCGAGACCGGGCAAGTCTCACTCCCTCGCCGCGTCCGCACGTGCGGCCACGTACGCGACGCACCCACCGAACGTCCGGACCAGGGCATAGTCGGATTCGGGCACGTGCACCCCCGTCAGCTCCCCGAGCGCGATGAGAAAGTTCAGGAAATCCATCGAATCGAGGTCGAGTTCCTCTTGGAGATCCGCATCAGGCGCGAGCGTGTCGAAATCGGCCTCCGGTGCGATCCCGGCGAGCGCGCGTCGAGTTGCGGTTGTCGCGTCGAGAGTCACAGTTCCTCCGGTCGGTGCAAGAGACGTTCGACGAGGCCGAGGAACCGCGCGCCGATGTGACCGTCGGTGGCTCGGTGGTCGGCCGAGAGCGTCGCCGAAACGACAGGGCGCACGGCCATGGAGCCGGCGTCGGCCCATACCCGGTCGCTGATCTTGCCGAAGCCGATCAACGCGACCTGCGGTGGGTAGATCACTCCGAACACGGAACGCACACCCTGGTCACCGAGGTTCGTCACCGTGATCGTCGCGTCGGTCATCTCCGATCCGCGGAGCCGACCGTTGCGCGCCCGTGTGGTCAGGTCGCGGAGGCGGTTCATCAGCTCGGCTAACGCGAGGGTGTCCGCATCCCGGATCGCAGGTGCGACCAACCCACCCTGCCGCAGCGCGATCGCGACGCCGAGGTGCACTCCGGACCCGGCTGCGAACGAGCCGTCTCTCCAGTAGCCGTTGAGCGCCGGGATCTCGCGCGCGGCAAGCGCCACGGCCTTGTAGAACAGCGCGGCCGGAAGTATCCGCTCCTCCATGGGAACGTCCTCGTTGTGGTGCGTCAGCCAGGCGAGGGTATGGGTGAGCGAGATGTCGTTCTCGAGGTAGTAATGCGGGATCTCCCGCTTCGAGCGCGCCATGAGATCGCCGATCGCTCGGCGCATCGCCGCGGCCTGGTCGAGCGGCTGGGTCGGCGCTTCCCGCACCGCGGTGAGATCGCGGGTCGCGGCCGCCCGCTCGACATCGGCCGCGGAGATCGGGTGTCCCGGCTGCACGGGCACGAGCCCGTCGAGGTCGACGCCGAGCTCGTCGGCTCGCCGGCGCGCGTAGGGCGACACGTCGACCCGGCGTGAGGGCGGCTGAGCTCGGGATTCCGTGGCCCCACTCGAACGCGCTCGGAGCGGTAGGGATGGCTGCGCGGCTGCGGTCGGTGGCTGGGCCACCGGCTCCCAACGACCGGCTCGACGACCGGCTCCCGAACGACCGGCTCCCGAACGACCGGCGTCGGGACCGCCGGCGGCTCCGAAGGAAGGTCGACGGCCGCTTGCGATCCGACGGCGCCGACCCCGACGAGAGTCGCAAGGGGCGTCCCGACGGCGACCTCGGTGCCCTCGGGGACCAAGAGCTCGCCGATCACGCCGTCCTCGAAGATCTCGACCTCGATGTCGGCCTTGTCGGTCTTCACGACCGCGACCAGATCGCCCCGGTGCACGACGTCGCCCGGGTGGACGAGCCATTCGAGCACGGTGCCCGCGTCCATGTCGGCGCCGAGCGACGGCATCCGGAACACGCCCACCGACTCGGATTCAGCCACGAGCGCACACCCGCAGCGCCGCAGCAACGACTGCGTCGGCGCTGGGAAGCGCCGCCTCCTCCAAGTGCCGCGCGTACGGCATCGGCACCTCTGCACCGCAAACACGCTCGACGGGGGCATCGAGATCGTAGAACGCCTGCTCCATGATCCGAGCGCTGATCTCGGCGGAAATCGAGCCACTGCGCCAACCCTCGTCGACCACGACTGCCCGGTGCGTCCGGCGCACCGACCCGATGATCGTCTCGTCGTCGAGCGGGCGAAGCGTGCGGAGATCGATGACCTCGGCTTCGATGCCGCTCGAGGAGAGACGCGGAACGGCCGCGAGAGTCGTCGGAAGGGTTCCCCCGTACGTGAGCAGCGTCACGTCCGTCCCCGGCCGCCGTACTACCGCGCGCTCGATGTCGCACGGTCCGGGATGCGTCGAGACGGTGGCCGACGTGTTGTAGAGCCCCGCGTGCTCGAAGATCAGCACGGGATCAGGATCCTCGAGCGCCGGCGCCAGCATCCCGCGCGCGTCGTCGACCGTGGCCGGCACGAGGATGCGCAGCCCGGGGATGTGTGCGTACCAGCCTTCGAGGCTATGGGAGTGTTGGGCGCCGACCTGGCGCCCGGCACCCGTCGTCATACGGATGACGAGCGGAACATTGCATTGACCGCCCGACATGTACAACAGCGTCGCCGCGTTGTTCATGATCTGGTCGAGGGCGAGCAGGCTGAAGTTCACGGTCATGATCTCGACGATCGGACGCATCCCGGCCAGCGCCGCGCCGATCCCCGCGCCCACGAACGCCGACTCCGACAGCGGCGTGTCACGGACCCGATCCGGTCCGAACTCCTCGAGGAGCCCGAGGCTCACCGCGAAGCACCCGCCGTAACGACCCACGTCCTCACCCATCAAGAAGACGCGGTCGTCCTTGCGCATCGCCTCCCGCATCGCCTCCCGCATCGCTTCCCGGTACGTGAGCTCGCCCAACTCCTCACTCATGGCCGGCCCGACTGCTCGTGACGAACCGCTCGAGATCCTCGACCGCTTCGAGCGTCCCCGCCTCGGCAAAGGCGACCGCGGCGTCGATCTCCTCCGCCACCTCGTGCTCGAGCGCGTCGACCTCGACGGGCGTGATCGCGTACCGCTCGACGAGCGACACGATCGGGTCCCGTTCCTTCCACTCCTCGACCTCGACCTTTTCCCGATAGCGCTCGGGGTCGTACATGGAGTGCGCGCGGAACCGGTACGTGCGGAGCTCGAGAAAGTGCGGGCCGGCACCGGCACGGATCGACTCGACCGCACGCCTGGTCGCGTTGCGCACTGCGACGACATCCATGCCGTCCACCGGCCACGCGGGCATCTCGTAGCTCGTCGCCTTCAAGACGAGGTCGGTCTCGGACTCTGACCGGCCGAGCGCGGTTCCCATCGCGTAGAGGTTGTTCTCACAGCAGAAGAGCACTGGGAGATCCCAGAGCGCGGCAAGGTTCATGCACTCGTGGAACTCGCCTTCGGCAACGGCGCCCTCGCCGAAGAAGCATGCGACCACACCGCCACGTGCCTGCAGCTTGCGCGCCGAGCGCGAGGCCCACCGCTATCGGGAGACCACCACCGACGATCGTGTTCCCGCCGTAGAACCTCCGGGACACGTCGAACAGATGCATCGAACCACCGCGGCCCCGGCTGCACCCCTCTTGCACGCCGTACATCTCCGCCATCACCTCGGTCGCCGGGACGCCGCGTACCAACGCATGGCCGTGATCACGGTACGTCGCGACGATGTCGTCCTCGGCCGTCAGCGCGTCGAGAACACCGACGGCCACGGCCTCCTCCCCGATGTAGAGATGCACGAACCCGCGGAGCTTCGAAGCGCTGTACAGCTCGATGCACCGCTCCTCGAATCGTCGCACCCTCACCATCTGCCGCAAGAGGGCGAGGGCGGCGTCGTGACTCGTCGGCTCGTTCTGACTCGTCGGCTCGTTCACGACTCCGTCTCCAACATCGACAGGTCTCCTTCGGGCAGTCCCAGCTCGCGCGCACGCAGGAGCCGCCGCATGATCTTGCCGCTGCGCGTCTTCGGGAGTTCGGATCGGAAGTCGAGCTCCTTCGGAGCCACGGCGGCACCGAGCCTCTTGCGACCGAAACCGATCAGCTCGAGGCGCAACTCGTCGGTCGGCTCGTAGCCCTGCTTCAAGACCACGAACGCCTTCACCAAAGCGCCCACGACGGGATCCGGCTTTCCGATGACGCCTGCCTCCGCCACCGAGGGATGCTCCATCAGGGCGCTCTCGACCTCGAACGGACCGATGAGATGGCCGGCCGACTTGATGACGTCGTCGCTGCGACCGACGAACCAGAAGTAGCCGTCGGCATCGCGACGGGCAAGATCTCCACTCAGATACCAGTCGCCGCAAAAGCACTTCCGGTATCGCTCCTCTTCACCGAGGTAGCCCCGAAACATCGACGGCCAACCGGCGCGCAGCGCGAGCTCGCCTTCCTCGCCCACGTCGCACTCCACGGCCGCGCCGTCCCGGACGACCACGTCGCCGCGCTCGTCCCGCCGGAGGATGGCGGCGTCGATCCCCGGCACGGGCCGTCCCATGGAGCCGGGCTCGATGTCGGTGGCCAGGTAGTTGGCGATCATGATGCCGCCGGTCTCCGTCTGCCACCAGTTGTCGTGGATCGGGAGCCCCAGGGCGTCGACACCCCACTGCACGGCTTCGGGGTTCAGCGGCTCGCCGACACTCGCGACGAGTCGCAACGCCGAGAGGTCGCGGTCTCGCGCCTCGACCCCGACGGCACGCATCATCATGCGAATCGCGGTCGGCGCGGTGTACCAGACCGAGACGCGTTCCTGCTCGAGCACCTCGAACCAGCGGCGCGCGTCGAACTCGGCTTCGTCGAGCACCAGAGTCGCACCGATCGCAAGCGGCGCGACGATGCCGTACGAGGTACCGGTTACCCATCCGGGGTCGGCGGTGCACCAAAAGGTGTCGTCGGGTTGGAGGTCGAGCGCGAACGCGGCGGTGGCATGATGAGCGACGACGGCGTCATGGACGTGCATCGCCCCTTTCGGCGTGCCGGTGGTGCCGCTCGTGAAGTGCAGCAACGCGAGCTGCTCGGGGTCCGTCGGCCCGATGGTGAACTCGTCCGACTCGGCGTTCAATGTCGTGTCGAAGTCGTCACTTCCCACCAACAGCACGTGGGCGAGGCCGGGCACGTCGGCACGGATCGACTCGACCTTGCGGCGGTAGAGCGCCGGTGTGGTGACGAGCACACGCGGATCTCCGAGCAGGAGCCGTTGTTTGATCGGCTCGGGGCCGAAAGCGGAGAACAGCGGCGACACGACGGCACCCGCCTTCAGGGCTCCGAGTACCGCCACGTGCAGTTCGGGTACACGGCCCAACAACGTGTACACACGCTCGCCGGGCGCCACGCCGAGAGTCCGCAACATGTTCGCAAACCGATTGGTGAGGCGGTCGAGGTCACGGTACGTGACGTCTCGGCGCTCGCCGTCCTTCGCGCGCCAGCGAACCGCGACACGGTCGGCGCGCGGTCCACGCGCGTGGCGCACCACCGCCTCGTGCGCGATGTTCAGTCCGCGGCCGTCCGGCAGCCCGTCGAGCCGGTTGCGCGCGGTGTGCCAGTCGAAGGAGCGGCATGCGGCCTCGTAGTCGGCCAGATTGGGTGCAACCGACGTCGGCGACTTCCGAATGCGCTCACGGGAACCGGGCACGGCCAACCTCCGGCACAACCGTGACGGTCGCGGTCCGGCTCCGTCCAGGGTCGAAGGTCCGGAACAAGTGCGGGCACGAGGCCCTGGCGGCAACTCGCCTCCGGCGTACTGCGGGCGGTCGGGCCGGGGCGCGGCGGTCCGCTGCCCGCCCCCTCGAACGGGGGGTGTCCAAGTCTGGCGCGCAGGCGCTCTAGAGTCGAACGTATGTTCGCTGCCATCGACCGGCTGAACGACGAGCAGCGAAAGGCGGCGATGTTCGCCGGGGACCAACTGCGGATCCTGGCCGGCGCCGGGACGGGCAAGACCACCACACTGACTGCTCGGGTCGCGTGGCTCGTCGCCGGCGGGATGCCCGCCGAGCGGGTCATGGCCCTGAGCTTCACCCGGCGCGCCGCACGCGAGATGATGCATCGCTGCGCCACGTTCCTGGCCGACTCGAGTGGCAGCGGCGCGCGCCGGCGCGCACGGATCGTCGGGGGCACGTTCCACTCGGTCGCGCACCGCACGCTGCGACGCCACGCGATCGCACTCGGGCTTCCGGAGGCGTTCTCGATGATCGATCGAGGCGACGCCGCGGACGTGATCGACCTCGTCCGCGACGAGCACGGCGTGGCCGCGAGGGGTCGGCGGTTCCCGAGGAAGGCAACGCTGCTCGACATGTACTCGCGCGCCGTGAACACGCAACGACCGCTGTCGAGGGTGATCGAGGAGATCGCGCCCTGGTGCGTCGATCAGGTCGAGTCGATCGCGTCGATCTGCCGCGCGTACGTCCAACGAAAGCGCACCCTCGGGCTCGTCGACTTCGACGACCTGCTCCTCTACTGGCGCGCGGCCGCGTCCGACGAGCGACTCGGTGCACTCCTCGCCTCGGAGATCGATCACATCTGCGTCGACGAGTACCAAGACGTCAACGCGCTCCAGGTCGACGTTCTGCTCGCATTGCGGAGCGCGGATCCACGCCTGACCGTCGTCGGCGACGACTCCCAGGCCGTCTACGGCTTCCGCGGCGCGAGCCCGCGCCACCTGCTCGACATCGAATCGGCCTTCCCTGGGATCAGCACGATCCTGCTCGAACGCAACTACCGGTCGGTGCAGCCGATCCTCGACGTCGCCAACGCGATCGAGCGCGGACGCACCGGAGGGCTTCATGGCTCGGTTGCGGTCCCGGTCGGCACAGGGCCATCGACCGCGGTTCGTCCGCTGCGCCGACGAGGACGCCCAGGTCGACGCGGTCTGCGACCAGGTCCTGGCTCACCGCGAAGAGGGCATCGCGTTGCGAGAGCAAGCCGTGCTCGTGCGCGCCGCGCACCACAGCGACCTGCTCGAGCTCGAGCTCTCACGCCGGCGCATCCCCTACGTGAAGTACGGCGGCCTTCGATTCGTCGAGGCGGCCCACGTCAAGGATCTCATCTGCTCGTTCCGTCTCGCCGACAACCCGCGCGACGAGCTCGCGTGGTTCCGCCTCCTGCAGCTCCTCGACGGCGTCGGGCCCGTGCGCGCCCGGCGCGCGATCGTGGCGCTCGGTGTCGATCGGCCCGGAACGCCCGCCGAAGTCCTCACGCGGTGGGCCCTCGCGGTCGAGGAGCTACCACCAGCCTCGCGTCGACCGGCGGACGCCGTCATCGAGGCGCTACGCCGAGCGCCCGCCGAATCGACAGGCGCGCACGGTGAGCGCTTGCGCGACGCGCTCGCGCCGCTCGTCGCCAACGTGTACGACAACGTCGACGCGCGGCTCGCCGACCTCGACGCGCTCACGGCGGCAGCTCACAACGCCGTCCGATTGTCGGACGTCGCCGCCGACCTCACCCTGGAACCGCCCAACTCGACGGGCGAGCTCGCCGGCGCACCCTCGGTCGACGATGACTGGCTCGTGATCTCGACGGTGCACTCCGCGAAGGGACTCGAGTGGGATGTCGTCCATCTACTCAACGCGGCCGACGGGAATTTCCCCTCGGATATGGCGCTCACCTCGACCGAGGGTCTCGAAGAGGAACGCCGGCTGTTCTACGTGGCCGTCACCCGCCCTCGACGTCACCTGCACGTGTACCTCCCGCTCCGGTTCCACTACCGGCCCCGCGGCCGGGACGACGACCACACGATGAGCCAGCCGAGCCGATTCCTTTCTCCCGCCGTCGCGGCGTGCTTCGACACGTGCCGCACGTCGCGTCGCGACTCCGCCGTGCCGGTATCTCGATCGACGCCGGCATCCGCGTCGAGACCGAGCTCGACGCGCTGTGGACCTGAAGTCCGCCGCGTCTCGTCCGCGACACGCCCGCTCGGCGAGAGCGGCTCGACGCCGTCGAGCACCTAACATCTGCCCCGTCATTGCAACGAGATGCTCGCGCTCGACATCGAATCCCGGAGGCTCTGGGTGGAAGACGTGACCACGACAGACACCAATCCGTTCGCGGCCATGGACCCGGAGATGGCGGCGAACCCTCAACCTGTGTTCAGCGCCTTGCGCGACACCATGCCGGTGATGGCGGTCGAGGGTGTGGGGGTCGTCGTGTCACGCCGCGCCGAGATCGAAGAGGTGTTCCGCGACCCGGGCACCTTCACCTCCAACATGTCGGCGGTCGACCTGAAGAACATCCGGCCGCTCATCCCGCTGCAGATCGACCCACCCGATCACAAGAAGTACCGCAAGATCCTCGACCCGATCTTCGCACCCCGGCAAATGGCGTTGATCGCCGAACCCGTCACGCAACTCGCGAACGAGCTCATCGACCGGTTCGTCGATCGCGACAGCGTCGACTTCTCGCGTGAGTTCTCGGTGCCGTTCCCATCTCTCGTGTTCCTGACGCTGCTCGGCCTGCCGCTCGACCAACTCGCGCGCTTCGTGGAGATGAAGGACGGCATCATCCGCCCCGAGCAGGTCACCGGCACGGCGTACGGCAGCGAGACGATGCAGGCGTATCAACAAAAGACCGCCGATTCGATCTACGCGTACTTCGAGGAGGTCCTCGACGAGCGCGAGGCCCAGCGCCGAGACGATCTGCTCAGCCGCTTCCTCGACGTCGAGGTCGACGGCGAGAAGCTCGAGCGCACCGAGATCCTCGACATCTGCTTCCTGTTCCTCATCGCCGGACTCGACACCGTGAGCGCGACGCTCGACTGCATGTTCGCCTACCTCGCCCAGCACCCCCTCCAACGTCAGCGGCTGGTCGACAACCCGGCACTCATCCCGGCCGCTATCGAAGAGATGCTCCGATGGGAGACGCCCGTGCTGGGCGTCGCCCGCGTCGGCGACGCGCGACACGACCCTTGCCGGGTGCCCGATCCACGCCGGAGATCAGGTCTCGATCATCTTGAGCTCGGCAAACACCGACCCCGCCGAATTCGAGTCTCCCGACGAAGTCGACTTCGACCGCGACCCGAACCGGCATCTGGCCTTCGGCGGCGGCGTCCACCGCTGCCTCGGCTCGCACCTTGCTCGTCAAGAGTTGCGCATCGCCCTGCGGGAATGGCACCGACGCATCCCCGACTACTCCGTCGCGCCCGGGCACAAGCTCGTCTACACGCCTGCCATCAGGTCCATCGACCACTTTCCGATGGTGTTCAATCGAACCGGGGGCTGACACGGAACCCGGTACCGGTGAGGTGGCGGAACGCCGCGAACCCCTGCCCCTCGCGACGCTGCGGGCGCGCCGCGTCCTGATCTCGATCGCGGCTCTTGCAACGGTCGTCTTCGTGCTCGTATACGTGTTCGCCGTGCGTACCCATTGGGGTCAGCGGCTCGATGCCGCGGCCCTGAGCGGCCGTCGAGTCCTTTCGAGGCACGACGTGCACCTGGCGTCACGCATCCACACGTGGATCGACGTCGCGTCGCTCGCACTGCTCGGCGGTGCCATCATCCTGGTCGCGTTGCTACGCGGCCGGGTCCGTCTGGCTGCCGGCGCCGGCACGATCATCGTCGGATCAGTGGCGACGAGCGAGATCCTGAAGCGCATCCTGGGCCGTCCGGATCTCGGGATGATCGACGCGTTGAGGCACCATGCGACGTTTCCGAGCGGTCACACCAGTGTCGCGATGGCACTCAGCATCAGCGCCGTCTTCGTCACCCCGCGCCGCTGGCGGACACCCGTCGCAGTGTTGGGAGTGTTGTTCTCATCCGCTATGGCCTGCTCGCTCGTCGTGACCGCGAGTCACCGACCGAGCGACACGATCGGCGCCGCGCTGGTCGTCACGGGGTGGTCGGCCGCGGTGGCGGCGTTGTTGCTCCGATCCGATCCCACCGACGCCCCGCGCCGACCTGCGCTCTTGTCGTTCAGCCCGTGGATGGCGCTCGGCGGCCTCGCTCTGCTCGTCGGGTCCTTCGTGGTGGTCGCGATCAGCATCGTCGCAGTCCATTACGGACGCCTCGACACCGTCCCCATCGGACGCGCGTTCGTCGCCGCCGGCGCCGCGATCACCGGGACGGTCCTCGTCGCCACCGCCGCGCTCCTGATCGGCCTGCAGGGTTCGGACCTCGATCCCGGCCGAGCGGCCGGCTGAGAGGCGGGCCGCGTGCGACTGCGTCTCTGCCGTGGCACCCGCCGTCGGCGGCGTCACGGCAGAGACATCGCCCGTCGGCGGAGCGCCTCTCCTATTGTTCCCTGCGGGTTGTTCCCTGCGGGTTGTTCCCCGGGTGTCGTGGCGGCATGCCCGGGGCGCCGAATGCGGGGACGCCGCCGGCGGTGATCACGTGCGCCCGGTGCCGTGCCGGTGACATGCAGACGAGGAGCTTCGATGAGCAACAGCGACGACCCGTACGGGGACGACATCTACACCGAGCCCGACAGCGATCCCGACACCTTGGCCAATCTCGGCCCGCTCACCCCGATGGCCGGAACCTGGGAAGGCCTGGGTGGCGCCGACGAGCATCCGGTCGCCGAGGGGACCGAGCGCAACTCGTTCGTGGAACGCTACGAGCTCGAGCCCATCGACCCGCAGACCAACGGACCGCAGCTGTTCTACGGGCTGCGCTACCACATCCACATCGTCAAACCGGGCGAGGTGGAGACCTTTCACGATCAGGTGGGGTACTGGTTGTGGGAGCCGGCGGCGCGCACGGTCATGTTGACCCTCGCCATTCCGCGGGGCCAGGTTCTGCTCGCCGGCGGCCGGGCCGAGGCCGACTCCCGGGACTTCGAGGTCAGTGCGGCAATCGGCTCGGAGACCTACGGCATCTTGTCCAACCCGTTTCTCGAGAAGTCGTTCCGCACCTTGAGCTACCGAATGCACGTCACCGTGCACGACGACGGGACGTGGTCGTACGAGGAGGAGGGAGTGCTGGACATTCCCGGTCGCGAGGAGCCCTTCCGTCACATCGACCGCAACACGCTGACACGAGTCGCCTTACCGTCGCCCAACCCGCTCGCCGGCGCGGACCGTTGAGGTAAGGCTCGGCATCGGGAGCGGGTGTGCGGCAAACCGGCGCCGCGCGAGCCGCCCGGACTCCGTCTCGGCGCGGGCCGGTCACAACCGACGGGCGAACATGACCACGAACAAGCCGTCGCCGTACCACCCACGCACCGCTCGGAACCGCGTAACGTGGACGCGGCCGGTTGCGTCTACGGGACGCGTCGGCAATGGCGATCGGTGGGATGATCGGCGGCGGCATCTTCAGCGTGTTGGGCGTGACGGTCAATCTCGCCGGCCACCTTGCCTTCGGATGCTTCATCCTCGGCGGGGCAATCGCGCTGGTTACCGCGCATTCGTACGCCACACTCTCCTGGCGCGCCGGCCGTTCGGGCGGTCCGTTCGTATACCTGCACGACGCCGGCTTCCACCGAGCTCGGAGCAGTGACCGGTTGGCTGCTGATCTTGGGCTATGTCGTCACGCTCGCCGTGTACGCGTTCACGTTCGGCCACTACCTGGCGAACGTCCTCGGAGGTTCCGACATCGTCGCTCGCGTCGGCATCGGTGGGCGTGGTCGTCGTGTTCTTCGGTATCAATCTGCGAGGTGTGAGCGCATCGGCGCTGACTGAGGACGGTGTCGTCCTCGTCAAGTTGATCGCGTTGTGCGCGATCTCCGCGGCCGGAGTCGGGCACTTCTCGCCACATCGCCTCGCACCCCTCGCCAACAAGGGTGTCGGCGGACTCGTCGTGGGCGCGGCCTCG
This sequence comes from uncultured Actinomycetes bacterium, assembly GCA_963784845.1. GTDB lineage: Bacteria > Actinomycetota > Acidimicrobiia > IMCC26256 > PALSA-610 > PALSA-610. Next base: position 1,958,694 of record CAWASN010000007.1, read on the forward strand.
ATCTTCGTCGCGTACGAGGGCTTCGAGCTGCTCGCGTACGACTACGACGACATCGAGAACCCGAAACGGACCTTGCCCCGAGCGCTGCTACCTGTCGGTCCTGGTCGTCATCGCCATCTACGTCCTCGTCACCATCGGCGCACAGATGCTGGTCTCGGACGCCGTCATCGTCAATCAGAAGGAGGTTGCGTTCGCGACCGTCGGACACGAGGCATTCGGCGCTGTGCGGCCGCTGGCTCGCGACGCTCGCGGCGTTGCTGGCGACGTGTTCGGCGATCAACGCCACCCTCTTCTCCTCGGCCCGGCAGATGCGCGACCTCGCCGACGCGAACGAATTGCCCGTGCGCCTCGAGCGGCAGGTGAACGGACTCCCCGTCGCTGCGCTCGCTCCTCCTGACGGTGCTCTCCAGCGCATTCGCGATGCTCCCCGGCCTCCTCGAGATCCTGGCCTTCGGATCCGCCACCTTCCTCGTGGTCTTCGCGCTCGTAAACCATCTGGCGGCCCGGGCGACTCGATCGCCGACTCGCGCGGGTCACCGCCCATGCAGGCAGCATCGTGCTGCGTCGGCGCGATCATCGCACTCGGCTTCGAGCTCGCCGAGCACGATCGGCCGGCGCTCGGTCCTGATCGCCGGGTGCGTGGCCGGCCTGATGCTGGCGCGACTTGCCTTCGTCCGATCGCGGCGCGGCAACTCCGTCGCCGGAGATCCCTGACCAAGGCGATCCCGACATCGCGACGTCGAGTTTGCGGCCGTCGGGAGCGTCAGTTGGTAACTTCGCTCCGTCTCGCCCCACTTCGTGGCGGGCGCAGTCACACACGTCCCCCTCGAAGCCGGCGTCGTAGTTGGAGGTTCAGCATGGACACAATCGTCGTCGGGCTCGACGGATCCAAGGGTGCGCAGGTGGCTGCTCGATGGGCTGCGGCCCAGGCAAAGGAGCGTGCCGCGCGACGTCCTCGCGGTCTACGCGATACCGCGGACCGAGCTGTGGTCGATGTCCGCGGTGCAGATCAACATCAACAAGGTTCTCGACGAGTTTCGCGGCCTTCTCGACGGGCAGTGGACCGCACCGTTACGCAAGGCCGGCGTGCAGTACACGACACAGGTGGTGCGAGGTGATCCCGCGACCGAGCTGCTCCGTGCGGCCACGCGAGCCGACGCGTCGATGATCGTGCTCGGCTCGAAGAGCCACAGCGCCCTCGCCGACATGATCGTCGGCGGCACCGTGCACAAGGTCATGAACCGCAGCGCGATCCCGGTCGTGCTCGTCCCCTCCGCCCCACCGAAGAAGCGAGCCGCTGCGCGCAAAGCCGCCAGCGACGCCCGGTCGAAGTAGACCGGCGCCAGACACGTTGCCGGTCACCGCGGCCGAGGCACGCGCCCGACGGTCACGATCGAGACGTGATACGGAAGGCGACAGGTGACGACACCCGCGACCGAGGAACTCCGGCCGAGACCGCGCCGATGGTCGAACCGGCGGCGGTACGTGCGCCGACGCCGTACCGTCACCGTCACCGGCGTCGTCCTGATATTGCTCGCGGTCGTGGTCGGATCCTCGACGACCTTCTCGGCCGACGACCGACACGCCGTCGGCGCAGGGAACACCAAGGACAACCAACACGATGCCCCCGGGCCGCGCCGAGCCGGGAGCGACGAGTGGCACGCCGTTGCTGCGCGCCGGATCGGACCCGGCCGCGCTGCCCGGGCCCGTGCTCATCGCCGACCGTGCCAACAACCGCCTGATCGAAGTCGACCCCCACGGCCGCACCATCTGGGAGTTCCCCCGGCCCGGCGATCTCTCACCGCACGAAACCTTCAAGGTGCCGGACGACGCGTTCTTCACGCCGGACGGCAAACGGATCGTTGCGACCCAAGAAGACGACTTCGTCGTCACGCTCATCGATATCGCGACCCACAAGATCGTCTGGCGTTACGGCACCCCGGGCACGTCGGGTGCGGGCGCGAACCAGCTGTGGAATCCTGACGACGCCATCATGCTCCACGACGGCAGCATCATCGTCTCGGACATCAAGAACTGTCGCGTGTTGCTGCTGATGCCCGGCTCGTACACTCCGGTACGCCAGCTCGGCCGCACCGGTCACTGCAGTCACCGGCCGAGCGACCGGTTTTCGAGCCCGAACGGTGCGTTTCCGTTGTCGAACGGTGGGATCCTCGTGACCGAGATCGGCGGCGACTGGGCCACCTCCATGAGCCTCTACGGCGTGGTGTCGTGGACGACGCACCCACCCGGCGTGCGCTACCCGTCCGATACCAACCAGGTCGGGCCCGATCGATATCTCACCGTCGACTACTCCCGGCCCGGCAAGATCGTCGAGTTCGACCACTCCGGTCGACTGCTGTGGCAATACGCGCCCTCCGGGCCGGACGCGCTCGACAAGCCGTCTCTCGCCGAGCCTCTCCCGAACGGAGACATCCTCGCAACCGACGACGACAACAACCGCGTCATCGTCATCGATCCGGCCACCAACACGATCGTCTGGCAATACGGGCACACCGGCATCGCCGGCAACCGGCCCGGCTATCTCAGCGATCCCGACGGCGCCGACCTCGCGCCCCCGCACTCGCTCATGATCGGCGACGTCACGAAATAGCTCGGCGGCGAATGACGATGCGCTCAGGGCCGTATCTCGTAGAACGCATTGATCGGATGGTCGATGTCGAGCCGGCGGAATCGACTGAAGCCCGGCGGCGCGAACCATCTCCTCGGCTCCGGCGGGCGAGAGCCCGAGCGTGCCCAGGCCGGCGCCGCCGGGCACCGACAGTGCCGACGACATGCAGGACAACACGCTGATCCCGTACATCAGCGATGCCATCGGGTTCTTTTCGGCGTTCACCGCGAACGTGTCGTGCGCTTTGATGTCCACGAGCAACCATGTGCCGTCGGGAGCAATCGCGCGACGCAGCGCCTGCATCATCTCGAATGGGTGGGTCATGTCGTGGATGCAGTCGAAGGTCGTGATGAGCCCGATCGACCCGTCCTCGGGAAGCGGTTCATCGCGCGGATCGTGGAACGACACATTCTCCGCTCGCGCTTCTCGTCGTTTCTCCTCGGCGCGGGCCAGTGCGTACATGCTGATGTCGTACCCGAGCAGCCGACACTTGGGATACGCGTTCGCCATGAGCATCAGGGCCCCGCCCGCCCCGCAACCGACATCGGCAACGGTGATGCCGGCGCGTAAGCGGTCGGTGACACCGTCGAGTGCGGGCAACACGAGTGGCAGGAGGTACGTGCGGTTCCACGGCTCGAACGCGCGCTCGATCCCCACGGCGGCCTCGGGTCCATGACTGTCGTAGTTGTGGCCGAGCCCGGTCCGGAAGCTCTCGGGCATGTCGCGCAGGCTGTCCATCGTGTTGGGGAACCGGTGGAACATTCCCATTCCGTACGCGGGATCGTCGGGCGTGGCGAGCACCGCCGCCGCTTCCTCGGACAAGCTGAAGCGTTCATCGTCGTCACAGTCGATGATGCGCGCGGCGGCCTGGTTGTAGGCCCACTCCCGTACCCAACGCTCGTGCAACCCGGTCCGCTCGGCGAGTTCGCTCGATCGCAGCGGGGTCGCAGCTTCTCGCATCGCAGAGTAGAGACCGAGCTTGTCGCCGAGGTGGATCATCCCCGAGGTGACCGCGCCCTCGAGCTTCGAGAACACGAGAAACGAGAACATCCGGAGCTTGTCCCGGTCCATGCACTCCCCTTCGTTCGAGAACGCCGCGCCGCTCGGCTGGCCCGCGACCGCGGCGCTGTTCTAGCAAAACCTCTCGCACGACAACCCTTCGCCGATCGACAACGGCTTGGCGGCGACGAGGCTCAGGCCCGGTCGTCGGGGGCCGGGCTGTCGGGGGCCAGGCTGTCGGGAACCGGACTGTCGGGGGCCAGCCCCGCGGCATACGGCACGAGGAGCGGGATGAGTTCGAACGCCGGGTCCAGTTCGCGCGGCGACGCCTTCGCACATCATGACGGTCTTGAGCAGCAAGGCAAGATCACTCGGAAGTCGAAGGCGATGCGCGCGCACAACGCTCATGACCTCGGCGATGAGCGGACCGAGGTGCAGCTGCTCCAACGGCAGATGCGAGTACCGCTCGAGCAATCGAGCGAGGTCGGGCTCCAGCTTCGCGCGGTCGATGTCGTCGTCCGCGATGCCCAGCCCGAGCAGGCCATCGGCCATCTTGCCGGGGTCCGCAGAGATCACGGCGAGCAGCAGCATGCCGAGCCCGCGTCCCGTGGTCGTCGTCATCGAACCCACCATGCCGAAATCGACGAAGGCGACACGGCCGTCCCTCTCGACGAACACGTTCCCCGGATGCGGATCGGCGTGGAAGAACCCGCTCACGAAGACCATCGAAAGGTACGCGTCCACGAACGTCCGTGAGACCTTGACTCGATCGAGTCCGGACGCGTCGAGTGCACGCACGTCGTCGACCTTGATACCTCTGATGCGTTCTTCGGTGATGACCCCGTCGCGAGTGAGGTCCCAGTACACGCGCGGCACGTGAACGCGCTCGTCGCCCACGAAGCCGGTCGCGACGAGCTCGGCATTGCGACCCTCGCGCAGGGTAGTCGAGCTCGGCCCGCAACGTCACGCCGAACTCTCTGGCGAGTCCGACGGGGTCGTAACGGCGAGCGATCGAGGAGCGTCGGCCGGCCACCTCGGCGAGCCGATCGAGCAGGGCGAGGTCGATGGCTACTTGTTCGACCACCTTCGGGCGACGCACCTTCACCACGACTTCGGTGCCGTCCGGCAGCGTCGCCGCATGGACCTGGCCGATCGACGCGGCGGCGATCGGGACCGGCTCGAAGACGCCGAAGGTCTGTGTCAGCGGACGACCGAAGGCGGCCTCGACCGCGCTGACGATGTCGCTCGTGGGCACCGTCGGCGCCGCGTCCTGGAGAAGGGCCAACGCCGCCTCGTACTCCGGAGGCACCAGGTCCGGACGCGTCGACAGCACTTGCCCGAGCTTGATGAAGGTCGGGCCGAGCTCCTCGACCCGCACGGCGAAGATGCTCGGGTCCGGGATGTGCCCGCCCGGGATGCGAGGCCGCGTGCGGCCGGGAGCAACGTACGGAGATCGAAGAGATCCACCAGCCCGCCCAGACCATGTCGCAACAAGACTGCCGCCACTTCCGTGGCGCGGTGAGTTGTCGGACGCACCCCGCGACGCTAGTAGCCGTCCGCTCCGACCATGACCTTCGGCCCTACCCGCGGCCGCGCCCTGCGGCCGATGATGTGATCGGAGCCGCGGAGGAGGACGCCATGAAAGCGAACGTGGGTGATCACATCGTGATCCGGGGACATCGCGTCGGGGATCCGAACCGTGACTGTGAAGTCCTCGAAGTGAGGGGCGTCGACGGTAGCTCACCGTACGTCGTCCGCTGGGGCGGCAAGGACGGGCACGACGCACTGTTCTTCCCCGGCCCGGACGCCACCGTGGAACACCTCGACCCACGCGTCGAAATGACATCTCGACCGAGAGGAGCAACGACATGCGGACCATCGAAGCTGTGCGCCGCTCGGGAGTCGGCATCGAACCGGAGCGGACCATCAGGGAGGCGGCGCGGATCATGGAACACGCCGGCGTGGGCGCGCTCGCGGTCATCGAGCGGGAGCAACTCGTCGGGATCGTGACCGACCGCGACCTCGTGCGCCGCGGCCTGGCCCGCGATCTTCCCGGTGACGCCAGGGTCGATGCAGTCATGACCTCCCCGGTCGTCACCATCGACGCCGACGCCGACCTGCACGACACGTTCGCGGTGTTCCGAACGCACGCCCTGCGCCGACTGGCGGTCGTTCGGGACGGTCGGTTCGTCGGCATGATCACCGTCGACGACTTGCTGGTCGACGTGGCCGGCGACCTGGCGGACCTCGCCCGGCCCGTGACCGCCGAAGTGGTATTCGGCCATCACGATTCCCCGGCACCGGCAACGACCAGCGCCTGAGCCGCGGCTCGGTACGAGTGTCGGCTTCCGCTTCCCCCGAGGTACCTGGGTCAGTGCTGCGACGGATCGGGCTTCGTCGTCAAGTCGACCGGCACGTACTCGGGGTCGTCCTCGCTTCGCATGCTGAAGCGCCATTTGCAGCACACGTCGCCGGGGTCCACACGGGGCGGGATGGCGAGGATGTCGACCTTCATGTTGGGGTTGTACATCGCGGTCGTCTCGATCATCGACTTCGGACAGGTGGAGTGGCAGTTCTTCTCCAGGATGTCCGGCCGCCCCATCGCCTCCCACTGGTCGACCGCGACGCAGCGGTTGAACGTCATGATGCCGACCTCGGGCTCGGGCATCTCGAAGGAGAGGTCGAAGGCCTTGCCCGGCAGGGCGGTGGCGTCGATTTGCAGGTCCTTCATCCAGTCTTCGACCGTGTTGCCGCTGATGCCGAGGTACTCGGCCTTGAGCTTCTTGACCCCGGGCAGGACCGATGTCGCCCCACAGCGTCCACTGGATGTCGAACATCTCGTCGAGCGCAGTACCGCACAACGATCTGGGTGGCCCACGCTTCGATGCATTGCAGGAGGTACTCGTGACTCCCGAGGAACCACGTGACCAGTTGCGCTTTGGAGAGGTCGACGGCGTTCGGGCCCGGCGTGAACAGCCCGGTGTAGACGACACGGGTGCCGACCCGATCCTCCGCGCCGACGTGCCGGTTCGGGTCGTCGTAGAGGGTGCCGGCAGGCAGGAACTCGTTCTTCATGCGATCGAGCTCGGGGGCGACTCTGGTCGTTCCAGGCGGTCCACTCGATCTCTGCCATCGTCTCGGCGCCGTACCGCTTCGCCACCTCGGTGGCCCAGCCGTCGACGCAGAGCTGCAAGTACCGCTCGCTCCAAGGCAGGAACTTCGTGGCCAGTGCCTCCTTCGAGAAGTCCGTGAAGCGCAGGTCGGCCCGGTACGGCCCGCCGTAGTCGGGAAGCTCCGCGCCGGAGTCGACATCGAGTTGCTGGCGGATGTCGAGACCGGCCTTGGCGTAGGTGACGCCGTCGTCGACTCGAGAGAACTTGGGGAAATTGATGAGGTCGACGCCGAGCATCAGCACGAAGTCGTCGGCGATGACTCCGTCTTCCAGGTGGGCTCCGGGCTTGCGGATCTCCAAGAACTCATCGAGCTGCGGGTCGGTCCTCGGGTCTGACATGCTGCTCACCTCACTGCTAGCCGATCGGCTACGGACAAAACTAGCCGATCGGCTACGGAATGCAACCGTTCCGGGTACCCTCCTCGGGTGAGCGCGGTCGAGCCGGTGGAGGTCGCCCGGTTGGCGACTTCGCCGCGCAGCGCAGCGCAGACCCGCATCATCACCGCTGCCGTCGACCTGTTCGGACACCACGGTGTGAGTGGCACCTCGCTCCAGATGATCGCCGACACGATCGGCGTCACCAAGGCCGCGGTCTACCACCAGTTCAAGACCAAAGAAGCGATCGTGATCGCCGTCATGGAGGCCGACCTCGTGCAGCTCGAGTCGGCGCTCGACGCGGCCGAGACCGAGCACGATCGCCCGCAGCACGCGAGGTGCTCCTCACGCTCGTCATCGACCTCGCCGTGCAGCGCCGCCGCATCGTGACGCGCTCCAACAAGATCCGGTGATCGTTCGGCTCCTCGCCAAGCACGAACCCTTTCTGGTGCTGATGGATCGTCTGTTCACCGTGCTGACCGGCGACGACCCGAGTGCCACGGCGCGAGTTCGGGGCGCGATGATCTCGGCCGCGATCGGCGGTGCCGTCATGCACCCGTTGGTCGCGGATCTCGATGACGAAACACTGCGGTCCCAGATGCTGCACTTCACCCGGCAGCTCTTCGATCTCTCCGATTGAGCACCGCGCGCCCGCTCGGATTGGCGTATCGACCGATCCGCTCCGGTGGCTCCTAAGACCCGAGCACTGCCAGAGCGTCGAGATCAGCTACGGCGGCGACCATCCGTTCGATGTTCGCGATGGTGATCGCGGTCCCGTAGTTCTCGGGTGGCGTGATGAGCCAGCCGATCACGAGTCCCCAGATGACAGCCCGGCGACACCACTCCCACGCTTCGTCGGTGGTAGGCGGATCGGTGACGCCGTGGTCGGCAAGCTCGGTGAGGTAATGCTCCAGGAGCCGGTGCATCTCGACGCGTCGGATCTCGGGCGGGAGCGCGGTGCAGATGAGGTAGATCACATCGTGCGCGAAGCATCCGCGCACTTGGAGTTGCCAGTCGAGGAGCCCGCCGGTGCCGTCCGGCAAGAGGTAGGTGTTTGCGATGTGCGTGTCACCGTGCAGGAGCGTCTCGGGCGCGCCGGCGAGCATCCGTCGAGACGTATCGAGCGAGGCCCAGAGTTCGTCGAGGTCGGCGCCGAGCGGCGCGACGAGGTCAGCCTTGAATGGATGGCGGCGGATCTGGTCACGAATGATCTCGAGCCCGTGACGCTCGAAGATTCCCGACATGCCTCCGTGCGCCGGTGTCGCCACCCAGGCGAGATCACCGGCGAAGCGATCCGAACACCAGAACCGGGCATGCAGCCGAGCAAGTTGCGTGAGGATCGCGGCGGTGTCGTCGACGGTGACGCGTTGTGTGGCATCGACGAAGCGCGCATGACGAGTCGTGAGGTCTTCGAGCAGCACGCCGAACTGGCTCGATGCCGGATCGAACGCCGCCGCGTAAGCCTGCGGTGTCTCGATGTCGAGTTGAGGGCGGATCTCGTTGTAGAAGCGGACCTCGGTCTCGTACATCTCTCCCGGCGCGTGCGGGGACACGAGCATCGTCTTGAGGACCATTCGGTCGGGGAGACCGCCGGCCGCGCCGGGCGCGTAGGTCAGGTCGAGCACGATCCGGTCGGCGGTCGACGCGACGCCCTCGCCACAGCGTTTGACGGAAACGAGCTTGACCGACGCGACTTCGACACCCGGGTGACGGCCTGCGAGCGCCCGCGTGAGCAGTTCGGGAGTCAGATCGTCCGGGCCGGCCGGGAACAGGGCGGTGGTCATCGCGAGAAGGTGGCTCGTACGAGGATCTCGTTCACGGCCGCTCGACGGTCGCGAGTGACGTCCTCCGCCACACCGGCGTTGTTGCCGACGGTGTGGGGCGCGTTGCGTGAAATCGCGGTTGTCGGGTGTGGGCATAGCGACTCCTGTCTCGATGGCACGCGTACCACGCGGCGGGCGGCGGTGTGCTCAGAGCCCCGTACAGAGGCGGTCGACGACCTCGCCGACCGGGTCGTCGGTCGCCGATCGAAAGCCCACTCCGGCCCACAAGCTCATACGGTCGACATCCCCTCGGGTTGCGGCCGCCGCTCGCACGGGGCGAGTGGCGTTGTTGATCTCGGGATAGGCGGCCGGCGCGTCGCCGTGGTCGAGGATGAACCGATTGAGCAGACCGCGAGCGGGTCGGCCACTGAATGCACGCGTCACCACGGTCTCGGTGAAGCGCGGATCGATCAACGCGCTCTTGTACGACGGGTTCGCGCCGCTCTCGGTGCAGCGCAGGAACGCCGTACCGCACTGTGCCGCGACCGCTCCGGCCGCGAGCACCGCGCGCACCTGATCTCGGTGCATGATCGCGCCCGCTGCGATCTGGGGGACGTCGGCAACCTTCCCGATCCTCCCGATCAGCGAGATCAGGTCGACATCGGCGGGAAGCGCGCCATTCGTGAACACACCTCGATGCGCGCCGGCTTCATGGCTCTGTACACACAGCGCGTCGGCGCCTGCGTTTGCCGCGAAGGCGGCTTCAGACGGCTGCGTGACAGTGACCGCCACGACACATCCCGCGTCCCGGAACGCGGCGATCACCTCAGGCGACGGGCATCCGAAGGTGAAGCTCACGACCGATGGTGGCGCCGCGAGCAACATCGAGATCTTCTCGTCGTAATGGTCGTCGTCCCATGCGGGTTCGCCGAGCGTTGCACCAACTGCAGCCGCGTCGGCGCCGAGCCCGTCGAGATACGTGCCGAGCACGTCGGCGTCGCTCGTCGGAGCCCCGGGAACGAAGACATTGACCCCGAACAGGTCGGCGCAGGCGCCACGCACGGCTTCGATCTCGCCGGCGAGCGCCTCCACGGACTTGTAGCCCCCCGCCAAGAACGCGAAAGCTCCCGCCTCGGCCGCGCCGAGAACCAGAGGCACGGTCGACGGCCCGCCGGCCATCGGCGCGACGACGACCGGCCGGCGCAAGAGCTCTAGCACGTTCGGGCGAGTCATCGGTTACCTTCTATACCCGTTGGCTCCACCCGTTGGCACTCCCCGTTGCACTCATGTTCCGGGGGGAACGTCTGGTGGAATGGTCGACGACATCCCCACCCCCACCTCATCGCGAGCGTCAATTCGGTGAGCCTCCCCCTAGACGAAAGCCTGCCGAGCGTCGTTGCCGACCGGCACAAGTTCCGGTACGAGCCGGCGCTCGATGGGCTCCGGGCGCTCGCCCTTCTTGCCATCATCGCCTACCACTTCAACTACACCTGGGCACGGGGTGCGTACCTCTCGGTCGACCTCTTCTTCATCCTCTCCGGCTTCTTGATCACCACGCTCCTGATCATGGAGTGGCGCCGGACGGACACCATCGCGTTGCGTGCATTCTGGGGGCGGCGGGCGCGCCGCCTCCTCCCCGCGCTGCTCGTGCTGCTGATCTTCGTCGCGGTGTTCACACGCTTCGAGATCGACCCGTGGAATCGGGCCACGATCCGCGGCGACGGCCTCGCGAGCCTCTTCTACGTCGCGAACTGGCGGTTCATCCTCGACAAGCAGGGCTACTTCGAGCTGTTCTCGGCCGCGTCACCGTTGCGGCACATGTGGACGCTCGCGATCGAGGAGCAGTTCTACGTCGTCTGGCCGTTGATCGTGTTCGCGGTCATGAAGGCGAGTCGCGGATCGCTGCGCGCTTTCGCGGCGGTGTGCAGCGTGGGCGTGATCGCATCAGTCGCGGTCATGGCAATCACCTACGGGCCCGGCGATCCGCTGCGCGCGTACTACGGCACCGACGCCCGCGCCCACACCATCCTCATCGGCGCACTCCTCGCCATCCTCCTCGCGGTCTGGACGCCGAGCGCAGCCGCGAAACGCCGCCTCGTGGTCGCGGGCGCGGTCGCATTCGTGGTGATGATGTACGCCTGGGACGTCGCCACCGGCACCAGTTCGCGCTACTACCACGGCGGCTCCGCCCTCTACGCGGTGCTCGCGTGTGTCGTGATCGCGGGCGCGCTGCAGCCCGGCGTCCTTCGAAGCGCGCTCGGCTTCCGACCGCTCGCGTGGATCGGCCGCCTGTCCTACGGCCTCTACCTCTTCCACTGGCCGATCATCGTGTGGCTGGTGCCGAGCCGCGTCCACCTCACCGGCCTGCCACTGAACGCTCTTCGCCTGGCCCTCACGTTCACGGCCTCGACGCTGTGCTTCTACCTGATCGAAGCTCCCGTCCGCGAGCGCCGACGTCCGAGCTGGCCGTGGCACCTGAGATCGCTCGACATGAGAACCCGGTCGTCGCAACCCAACGTCGCTCGCTGGTTGGCCCTTCCCGCCGTCGCGTGCACCCTCGCCGTCGTATTGGTGTCGAGCACGGGCGCGACCGCGGCACCCAGCTACCTGAGTGGAAGTCAGAAGCCGGGCTTCGACTACGCCGGTCCCCCTGCGAATCGGACCGGCTCCGTCGCCTCACCCGCGACTCCGCAAGTTCCCAGCGTCACGTTCGCACCGCCCAAGGTGAACTTCATCTGGGCGCTGGGGGACCCACTGTTTTGCGGCACGCCCCGACCGAGCGAAACCAAAGCGGCGGTCACGGAGGCTCGCAAGCTCGGACCCCCGGTGCTCCCTTCATCCGCTCCGAACCTCAAGATCCTCCTCCTCGGAGACTCGACCGCCTGCAGCATCTTCCCGGGTATGAAGGCAGTGGGCGACGAGGTCGGCGAGTCGGTCGCGCAAGCAGCAGTGTTCGGGTGCGGCATGGCCAGCGGCCAGATCACCACGACTCGCGGAGAACAGATCACGCCGCACTCCGAACGCTGCCCGCAGATGGTGGAAGCGGCGCAGGTTCCCGCGCTCGCCCAGATGCGGCCCGACGTCGTCCTCTGGATGAGCCTCTGGGAGAAGTCCGACATTGTGGCGAACGGAAGAACCCTCGTGTCGGGCACGCCGGCCGGCGACGCCGAGATGCTGCGGCGGATGAACGCCGAGCTCGCGCGGGTCACCGCCTACGGCGCCAAGGTCGTGCTCGTCACCCTGGCCGCGCCCGCACCCAACGATGCGGAGACGACGAACAACGTCAACCAGTCGGTCGACAATGCCGGCTACGCCCGTCTCGACGCCATCGACCGCAGGTTCGCCGCGCTGCATCCCGACCAGATCACGCTCGTCGACCTCGCACGCCGCCTCTGCCCGAGCGGTCCACCGTGCCCCGAAAATGTCGACGGGATGCGCATGAGGCCCGACGGCCGCCACTTCACCCCGACCGCGGCTGCGTACGAATCGGAGTGGCTCCTCCCCCAGATCGTCGCGGCCGCCCGCAAGTGAATGTGAACCCGCCGCGTTCGGTAGCCATCCCCGCCGAGAATCAACGACCTCGCGGAGCGGACGGAGACGATCAGCGCCGGTGACCCAGAGCGAGCGCTCAGGCGAGTCGAAGCGTGCTGCACGACGCCGGGCGATCGAAATCGGCGTCGGCGTGCAACCGCGCACGTCCTCGCGGATGCACACCGATGCGATGAGGCAATCGAGCGTGCGGCGGATCGTGATGCCTTTTGGATCACCAAGGTCGGCGCCGTGATCCGCTCCGGGGCGCCGCCCGCGTCGAGCCGCAAGATGCCCTCGACCTGGCGACGAAAATCGCGGGGGCTGGCCGACAACCGCTGGTAGCGCCCGACCCACCGCACCGAACGCGTCGTCGGTCGATTGATCGGGCATCATCCAGTCGACGAACTCCTGAGAATTCTCCGGCCAGCCATTCGCGAGGCTCTCGAATCGGGCCCGGGTCTGTTCGGGCGAACCAATCGGCGGATCATCCGGTTCGACGAGCGCCGCGGTTCGGCCGTAGTAGCGCGACGGCACAGCCGTGTTGTGCAGGATCAACTTGTCGACACGCTCGGGCTACGCGGCTGCGAACAGCTGGCTCATCACCCCGCCTTCGGAGACGCCAGCCCGATGCCGCGCTTGTCGAACTGCACCACGTTCAAGTGCTTGTCGAACAGGTCGCGAATGCGGAGCACGTACTCGTGTTCCCACGAAACTTCCACGTTCGACAACAGCGCCGGGATGAGAAGCAGCGGCGGACCCGCACCGAACTCCTGGTACGCCAGTCGAAGATCACCGGAACGGGCGTAACGAGTCTCGGGCATCTGCACAGCCACAGCCTCCCAGCCGGCCGATCGACGGAGACCAACCGGGGGCTCGACGTGAGAACGTTGTACTTTCGGGTAGAGAATGGTGTTCTCAGATAGCTCGCGTCGTGCCGGGGGGCGAACAGTGACGATCCGTGTTGTGCAATGGACGACGGGCAACGTCGGCAGGCAATCGGTCGAGGCGGTGCTGAAGCGCCCGGACCTCGAGCTGGTCGGCTGCTACGCGTGGTCGCAGGACAAGTCCGGCCGAGACATCGGTGAGCTGTGCGGCCTTGCCCCCATCGGGCTCACCGCGACGCACGACATCGACGCGCTGCTCGCGCTCGAGCCCGACTGCGTCATCTACAACCCGATGTGGTTCAACGTGGACGAGATGGTCCGCATTCTGGAGTCCGGCGCCAACATCGTCGCCACCGCGGCCTTCATCAACGGCCGGTCGTACCCCGACGACGGGCGTCAGCGGATCCTCGACGCCTGCGCGAGAGGCGCCAGCTCGATGTTCGGCAGCGGCGTCAGCCCGGGCTACATCGAGCTCATCGCCGTCGCGCTGGCCAACGGCTCGGACCGCATCGACTACGTACTGATCAGCGAGGAGGCTGACACCACGGCCTACGACTCCCCACCCACCGAGATCCCCGTGGGTTTCGGACGGTCGCTCGACGACCCCGAGCTTCCGAAAATGACCGCGGCGGCCACGGTGGTCTTCAGCGAAGCGGTCGCTCTGGTGGGCGATGCCCTCGGGGTCGTCTTCGACGAGATCGTGTGCGAGGCCGAGTATGCCAAGACGACCAAGGAGATCGATCTCGGCTCCTGGAAACTGGCCAAGGACACCGTCGCCGGCGTCACGATCCACTGGCTCGGCAAGGTCGGCGACAAGACCATCGTCGAGATGCGGGTGCGATGGCGCAAGGGCGACGCGCTCGAGCCCGACTGGAACGTCGGAATGGGATGGACGATCGAGATCCAGGGCCGGCCGACGATCACTACGAAAGTCGACATCCTGCCGCCGCCGTACTTCGAGGCGACGACCATGGAGGAGTTCATGGTCCTCGGGCACATCCTCACCGCGCTACCCGTCGTCAACGCCATCCCCGGCGTCGTCGCCGCGCCGCCCGGGATCGTCACGTACGAAGACATCCCGCTCCCGCTCCCCCGGGGCTACGTCCCCACCTGACCGACGCGCACACGACACCGGATGGGCGAAGAACTGCGAGTTCCCTCGCCGCGAAGAGCAGTTCCGTGACGATGTCGCGTTCGGACGATCCCGCGTGACGCGCCGGTGATCGAGCGCGTTGCGTTGCTCCGTCATCGGATGCTCCTCGTCGCCGGCGCCGCGTTCACATGAGGCCGAGCGTGGCGAGCGACGCCGCGAGTCCCAGGTCGCCGTCGATCGCGAGTCGCTGGGTCGTGAAAGCGTCGGCGCCGGACAGGTCACCGTTCGCGATGCGGACGTAATCGGCGGCAGTGGCGCGGATGGTGGCGGCCGCGTCGGTCCGTTCGAGTTCGACGGTCTCGACGTCGAGCTTGCCGTCGTGGACCGTAACGATCCAGGTCCCGCCTGATTCTCCGGTGAGAACGAACTGCACGACGAGATCGATGCCGTCGGCGCGAGCCGGATCGAAGCGGCTGGGCATCCGGTCGAACAGTTCCGCTGCGCTCGCGACTCGCTCCGACTCGGGTTTCGCCACTCGAGTGCGCTCAGCCGGCATGAATTCAGCTTCCATGACCGCGATCGATTCGGCGAGGAGGTCGATGATCTGGTCGGCGATCGCTCGATCGATGGTGAGTGGCGGCGCGAGGCCGACGGTTTCCATGCCCATGGCTCGGCAGTAGAGGCCGCGTTCCCATGCCTCGAGCTCGACTCGAGTGCACGCCTGGTGCGGGTGGGTGAACCCGCGTTTGGTGGACTTGTCGGCCACGAACTCGATACCGATCATGAGTCCGCTTCCGCGGATGTCGCCCACCGACTCGAAGCCGCCGATCCGGGCCCGGAGCTGTTCCAGGAGATACACGCCGACGTCCGCGGCATTGCCGGCGAGATCCTCACGCTCGATGATGTCGATGTTGGCGAGCGCCGCCGCGCAGCAGACGGGGTGGCCGGAATAGGTGAACCCGTGACTCACCGGCATCTGGTCGGGGAGGCGCTCGCTGATCGTGTCCCATACCGCATCGCTGACGATCGAGGCGCCCAGGGGTACGTAGCCGCTGGTGATGCCTTTGGCGAGGGTCACGATGTCGGGCCGCACGCCGTATTGCTGCATGGCGAACATCGTGCCGGTGCGTCCGAAGCCGGTCACGACCTCGTCGAGGATCAACAAGATGCCGTTGTCGTCGCAGATCTCGCGGATTCGTTCGAAGTATCCGTCGGGTGGGGGGATGATCCCGGCCGCGCCGATCACCGGCTCTGCGATGAAGGCCGCGATCGTGTCGGCGCCTTCGCGCTCGACGAGCCGCGCGAACTCTTCCGCGCATGCGAGCTTGCACGAGGGGTAGTTCAGGTCGAGCTCGCACTTGTAGCAGTAGGGGGCAGCGATGTGCGCGAAGCCGGGGGCCTCGGGCCCGAAGTTCCAGCGCATGGGCATGATGCCGGTCGCGGTCATCGTCGCGATCGTCAGGCCGTGGTAGCCGTTGTGGCGGCCGACGATGACGAATCGGCGATCCTGACCCTGCAGCGACCAGTACATGCGTACGAGTTTGATGTTCGTCTCGTTGGCTTCGGAGCCGCCGGAGCTGAACATCACGTGGTTGAGTCCGTACTCGGACGGGAACATCGACGCGAGCTTCTCCGCTAGCTCGATCGCCTTGGGGTGCGACTGTCCGTGGAACGTCGTGAAGTACTCGAGTGTTTCCATCTGGTCGTGGACCGCGTCGATGATCTCTTGGCGCCGGTGACCGACCGACACGCACCACAGTCCCGCGAAACCGTCGATGATGCGTCGGCCGCGGTCGTCGATGATCCAGACTCCGTCGCCTTCGACGATGACCCGGGGGCCTTGTTCGCTCATGTCACGGGGTGCGGTGACGGGATGGATCAGGTGCGCGGCGTCGCGGCGCGCGAGCGGCGTCATGGGCGTGGACGGGGTCACGGCCGTGCTCCTCGGGTTCGACGGTTCGGTGCCTTGTCTCGGGCGCCGGGGTGGGGTCGTAACGACTCGATGAGGTGTTCGACGACCGCGACCGTCGCGTCGCGTTCCCCGGTTCGCAGCACGTGGAGGGTGGCTTCCGCCCATGCGCCCATGAGGACGCGCGTGAGCGCGTCGGGGTCGAGGTCGATGATTTCTCCGCGCTCGGCCGCGATGGCGAGCACGCCTCGGACGGTCGCGACGGCTTCTTCGTGGTCGCTGCGGCCGGCTTCGTCGAGTTCGGGGATCACCCACGCGTCCCGCAAGAAGAATCGGGCTTCGCCGAGGTTGCCGAGCGCGGCGAGGTAGGCGTGGAAGGCGCCCACCATGTTCGACACGGTGTCTCCGTGCGGCGGCGAGCGCGGCCAATGAGACGGCGGTGAGTCGCTCGTAGAGGTCGTGTTGGAGCTCTCGGCCGATCTCGTCCTTGTCGGCGAACCAGTAGTAGAACGCGCCTTTGGTGACTCCGGCGCCTTCGGCGATCTCTTCGACCGACACCGCGGCGTATCCGCGGGTTGCGAACTCCCGCAGCGCGACGGTGAGGATGCGTTCGCGGGTTTCTTGTCCTCGGGGAACTCGTCGGACCATGGTCTCATGCCTCTTGTTGTTGGCGGACCCACTGCGCCGTGCCGGCGAGGAACGCGTCGACGTCGGCGGCCTTGCCGGAAGCGATGCCCTTGAACCAGTCCGGGATGTACACCTCGAGTACGTCGCGTGCGAGCGCGTCCATGATCCCGTCGACGAGTTCACCGCTTTCGATCTTCGGGATGGTGTCCGAAAGCGGATCGTTGTCGGGGATTGTGAAGAGCTCGGTGTCGACGACCCCGGGGTACACGATGAGGACCTTGATACCGGTCTCCCACAAATCGACCGCGATCGATTCGGAGAACACCGACAGCGCAGCCTTCGACGCGTTGTACGCGGCTTCGCCGGGCGACGACAACGTGGCGGCGACCGACGACACGTTGACGATGCGGCCGCTGCCTCGCTCGAGCATCTGGGGCAACAGTGCGAGCGTCAGGCGCGCGGGCGAGAGATAGTTGATCCGAATCACTGATTCGATCGTCGCGGCATCGAGCGCGGTCACGTGCTTACGCCTCGGGATGCCCGCGTTGTTGACCAGCATGTCGACGCCGCCGAGCCCCTCGATCGCCGAGTTGGCCAAGGCCTCGACGGCGTCGAAGTCGGCGAGGTCGCACACCCACATCTGTGAGTCCGGCGAATGCACACGACAGCGGTCGAGGACTTCGCGCAAACGATCCTCTCGCCGCGCGCAGATCCCGACGATCGCGCCCTGGGCGGCGAGCCGCTCGGCGAACGCGGCGCCGATTCCGGACGACGCCCCCGTCACGAGCACCCGCTGCCCAGCTGCGTCGAAGCCCATGCCAAACCTTTCGTCGGTGGAGCCCGGTCCGTCGCGGGTCCGTTCGACCCGTCCTTCCCGCTCGCATCATTCGGCGAGTTCATGAGAACATACGCACCGTATAGTTCGGCCCGGAGCCCGTCAATCGGGTCACAGCATCTCGAACCGGTGGAGGTCCGTCACGTGCGCGCACTGCTCTTCGGGACCGATCCCGAACCCGTCGCCGACGCCGACGCCGACAACCCGCTGCTTGCGGCCCTGTCGCGCGCGCCGATGCGCATCGTCGACATGGCGGACCCCGAGTTCTTGCTCCCCGACTGGGTCGTTACCGCGCCCCGGCTCACGGGCATCTGCGGCTCCGACGCGAAGCAGGTGTTCTTCGATTGGGGCGAGATGGACGCCGACAACCCGATGATCGACTTCACGTCGTTTCCGCAGGTACTCGGGCACGAAGTCGTCGCTGACGTGATCGAGCTCGGTCCCGAGGCCGAAGGCCTCGACGTCGGCGACCGCGTGGTGCTCAACCCGTGGCTGTCGTGCGCGCCCCGCGGCGTGTCGCCGGTGTGTCCGGCGTGCGCGATCGGCGATCTCTCGTTGTGCTGGAACTTCCGTGTCGGTCCGATCGCTGCCGGTATTCACACGGGGACTTCGAAGGACGCGAGCGGCGGATGGGCTACCCGCATGCCCGCGCATGACTCGATGCTCTTCAAGGTTCCCGCCTCCATCCCCGACGAGCTCGCCGTGTTCGCTGATCCGTTCGCGGTGTCGTTGCACTCGGTGACACGCAACCCACCGCCGCCCGGTGGGCGCGTCCTCGTTTACGGAGCCGGGGCGCTCGGTACGTGCACGATCGCGATCCTGCGGGCTCTCCACCCCGACGTCGAGGTCGGCGTCGTCGCCCGGTTCGGCGCGCAAGCTGACCTCGCCCGCACGCTCGGCGCCTCGCGCGTGTTCGCGCACTCCCCCGCCAAGGCCTTGATCGAAGAAGCTGCCGACTGGTCGGGCGGCGTGCTCCACGGCGTCCACGACCTGCCGATGGCATACCCGGGCGGGATCGATGTGGTCTACGACACCGTTTCGAAGAAGGAGACGCTCGAGGTCGCAGTGCGATTGTTGAAGGCCCGCGGCACGCTGGTGAAAGCCGGCGTTCACGGACCGACATCTTGGGAGTGGACCCCGCTGTACTTCAAGGAGATCAGCTGGGTTGGCTCCAATGCATTCGGTCTCGAGGAGGTCGAAGGGGCGCGCAAACACGCGATCTCCCACTACTTCGACCTCGTCGAAGCGGGACGCATCGACCTCACCGGCATGCTGACGCACACCTTCGCACTCGACGACTGGCGCGCCGCGTTTACGGTGCTCGCCACCCAGGCGTCGTCGGACGCGATCAAAGTCGCGTTCGACCAGCGCACCTGATGCAACCCCGTCCGACAGCACCCTTTCCGATCCGAAGGAACGACCCATGACCGTCGCCGGGCCGAGCGTCGAGCCCGTGCCTCTACCAACCCTGATCAAGCGGGGAAACGCTGGTCGTCGCCCTGCCAAACGCACTTGCCGGCGACCCACGTCGCCGCGACGCGCGGCGTTCCGGAGGTGAGGTCGAGCGCGACGAGGTCGGCTCGCTTGCCGGGTGTGATGCTGCCGCGTTCGTCTTCCTGACCGCCGGCGAGCGCGGCGCCCATCGTGTAGGCGTGGAGCCAGTCGGTGAAGGGCACCGATTGTTCGGGTTCGAACGCGATTCCGGTGCTCGTGGTCCGGCGAATGCCTTTGTCGATGCACCACAGCGGTGCGCTGGGCGCACAGGGGTCGTCGCTCGATCCCGCCAAGGTGACTCCGGCTTCGGCCAGTCCCGCGAACGCGAGCCAATGATGATCGTCGAATCGAACGCCTTGACTCTGGTTGCCGACGTGCTCGACGAAGCCGGGTTGCACGACCCCGATCACGCCGAGCTCGGCGGCACGCTGCCAGTCGGCCGGCCCTGTGATACCCGCATGCTCGAGTCGAAAGCGATGATCGTCATCACGGTTTCTCGCGAGGGTTTCGAACACGTCGAGCGCACGCGAGACGCCGACGTTTCCGATCGCGTGGACCGCGAGGCGAAACCCGCGATCAGTTGCGCGCACGGCGCAGGCTTCGAGGTCGTCCATCAGCACGCCGTACCGGACGGGATGGCCACCGATGGTCGTGTCGAGTGCGATCGAGACTCCCCCGTCGGCGAACAGCTTCATCGGTCCGACCCGAAACCGTTCGCTGCCCGCCCCGGTTGGCGGACCGTCGAGGCGCCCGTCAGGCTCGTTTCGCAGCAGGGCGGCCGGATGCGGGAGCGCGAGCACCGAGATCGGTAGCGTTCCCGCGGCTCCCATCGCCCCGTACACCTTCTCGGCTTCGGGGGAACACGCCGCGTCGTGCACGGCGGTGATTCCCTCTCGCCACAGTTGCCACGCTCGGGCCGCGATGTGCTCTGCCCAACGATCCGGAGTGGCGTATGCGGCGAGCGAGCGTGCGTGGGCTTCGCTCCACGCGCGTTCGAGCAGCAGGCCGTTCGGCTGCCCGTCGGGACCATGTCCGATCTCGCCAGCTTGCGGGTCGGGGGTCGTGGCGCCGATATCGAGGCGATCGAGCGCGACCGAGTTGGCGACACACTGATGCAACGAATAGTGCGCCAGCACGACCGGCCGATCGGCGACCGCGGCGTCGAGAACGTGGCGGTCGACCGTGAACGCCCAACGGGTCTCGTCCCAACCGTAGAGGCGCACGAATTCGAGGTCGGGGTGCGCGGCCGCGTGTTCCCTCACAACGACCTGCAGATCGTCGACGCTCTGCACCGCGGTCGCATCGCCGAAGCACGGGTGCAGGGCCGCCACCGAGAGATGGCTGTGCGCGTCGATGAACCCAGGGACCAATGTCGCACCCGCGAGGTCGACGCGTTGCGCGTCGGGATACGCATCCGCCAGTTCGATACCTCCCGCCGCCGAGATCCGGCCGTCGCGGACCGCGACCGCGGTCGCTCCCTCGGTACGCGCGTCCATCGTGACCACGTGACCGCCACTGAACACGCTCTCCGGCACGGCGACCCTCAGGATCCGAGCTGACCACGGGAGGGCGTGAACAGGGGCGTCTCCCAGCACGGCGCTCTCGGATCCATGGGTTCCGGCCCGCGGAACGCGTTGTTCACGACGAGTTCGAGGTGTCCTTCGTCTGGCATGTATTCGTGCGAAGCGCGCGTCGACGTCGTCGTCTTTCGCGTGATCGCAGCGGACCGCGACCGCGCGACCACCCGCGCGTTTCACGTCGGCAACGGTCCCGTCGAGGCTGCCGGTGAGTTCGCCGGCAAACCGGATCATGGTCGGCTGGTTCCGAGTCGGGTGCGCACCGCGTCGACGGTTGCAACCGGGCGGCCGGCGTCGGCCGCCCAGCGCGCTACGAGGTCGACGAGCTGTGCGTTCGTTGCGTCGGGGAATGCGTGCGGACTGTCGCCGATGCCGAAGCGTACGCCACCGCCGCGCTCGAGCGCAGCGCGGGCGAGCTCCTCGACCCGGGCCGGGTCGGTCATCCCGTAGGGGACGACGATCCACTCGAGATCAATGTCGGGCGGGAGCTGGCGGAGGTGGAGGTCGAGTGCTTCCACACTCGGTCGGGGGCCGATGAGGGGCGACTCCCACAAGAAGATCTTGCACAGGACCGGCTGGTCGAGGAGTCCCGCGTGCGCGAGCGCGCCGATCGCACGGGTCGAGCCGAGGTCGAACGCGGCGACCGTCGCTACCAACCCCGTCGCGCGGTAGCTCGCGAGTGCATCGACGACGAAGGGAAAGGAGTTGCGGATGACGTCGACGCCGGGCGTGGACTCCAACGGCGCGATCCGCGCGCCCGACCGCGTCGGCCACAACGATGTTGACCGACGCGACATCGACGGGAGCGATCTCCATCCCGTGGCGCTGCCGCAGCTCGAGACAATGTGCGACGCGCTCCTCGACGGTGTCGGGAACGTCGATTGGGTACGACGGGTATCCGAGCACGCAGCCGTCGATCGCGTCGAGCGCCGCCCCGTACAAGGCCGTGTCGGCGAGACGCTGCGCGCCCTCGTTGTCGACGGCATGCCAGTGCACGATCGATGCCCCCGCGTCAGCGCATCGCCACGCGTCGGCTGCACACTCCTCCGGGCGTTGGGGGACGTGCGGATGAACTGCGGGCGACACCGCCTCGTTCAGTCCGACTTCGATGATTACTGCGTCATGTTCCATGGATCGTCTCGCTCACGAGGATCTCGCCCAACTCCTCACCCCGGCCTTCAACGCCGCGTTGGTGGCCGCCACGAACCGCTCGTCGTATCGGGAGTCGCCGTCTTCGACCCAAACGAGTACCGCTTCGACGACGTACGCGCTGGTGGCTCGGGCGGCCCAGCGGAGATGCTCCGATGCGACGTGCGGCGCGAGGGCGGTCTCGGCAGCATCGCGGAACAGGCCTCGGGCCCGATCCGCAAAGCGGGTGAAGTCTGGTTCGCGAGTCGCGTGCCGCCAAAGAACCTCGAACAGAGAACGATCGGCACGCGCCGCGCCGAGCAAGGCGGCAGGCGTCGGACCGTGACTACCGACTCCGCGCTCGTCGGACAAGGCGTTGGCGAGAAATTCGAGAGCCCGCTCGAGCACCGCCTCGTAGAGCACCTCCTTCGACTCGAAATGCCGATACACGATCAGGTGGGACACGCCGGACGCCGCGGCGACGTCGGCCATCGACGTCGCCGCGTAGCCGCCTCGCGCGAACGCGACCGACGCGCCGTCGACGATCGCGGCGCGACGTTCCGGGCGTCGCATCCGAATGTGGGTCGCGCCGACGCCGGTCATGTCGGTTCGGGCGCGAAGAGGCGGGCGTTGTCCCACGAGAGGATCCGTTCATCGGGCACGATTTCGATCGTCGCGGTTCGCGTTTCGTAGTGGGCACGGGTCGCCGAGGGCATCTCGGGACGCGGCGTGCGAAAGCGTTCGTATTTCGCGTGCAGGGCCGTCATGACCTGGTCGAGCTGCTCGCCGCCTCCGACGAAGCCGGCCCGACCGGTCAGGTGAACGCCGACGAGTTCTGCCCAGTGCGCACCGGACTCGACGACGAACGACACTCTCGGATCGTTGCGAATACGCGCGAACTTCTTCGTGTGCGCCGGCCCGGAGACGTAGATGCGGCGGTCGAGCGCCACGAACCAGACCGGCGAGGAGATCGGCCACCCGTCGGCCCGCAGCGACGTGAGAATCCCGGTGTGGGCGTTCTCCAGCACCGTCCACGCCTCGTCGTCGTTCATTCGGACGCTGCGTGCCACTGCGCAGACCCCCTCGCGCCAGGCCGTGTTGTTACATCTCAATGTTACACTTCGCCGACCAGCCGCGAGGGAGGAATCTTTGCGATTCGGGCTGTTCTTCGAGCATCAGGTGCCCCGGCCCTGGACCGACGGCGACGAAGCGCGCGTCTTCGCCGAAGCGCTCGAACAGATCGAGCTCGCCGACCGGATCGGCATCGACTGCGCGTGGCTCGTCGAGCACCACTTCCTCGAGGAGTACTCGCATTCGAGCGCGCCGGAGCTCTTCCTCGCCGCGGCATCGCAGCGCACACAACGCATCCGGCTCGGCCACGGCATCATGCACACCCTGCCCGCGATCAACCATCCCGCGCGCGTCGCGGAGCGGATCGCGACCCTCGACATCTTGTCGGCCGGGCGCGTCGAGTTCGGTACCGGCGAAGGATCCGCGGCCGCTGAACTCGACGCATTCGGGGTCGATCCACGCGACAAACGCGCGATGTGGGAAGAGGGCGTCCGCGTCGCATTACGTTGCCTGACCGAGACGCCATTCACCGGTCACGTCGGCGAACACGTCCGCCTCGCGCCCCGCAACGTGGTGCCCAAGCCGGTCCAGCGGCCTCATCCCCCCGTCTGGGTGGCATGCACCCGCCGGGAGACGATTCGGTTGGCCGCGCAACACGGCATCGGCGCGCTTTCGTTCTCGTTCTTCGATCCCGAAGAGGCTCGGCGCTGGGTCGACGACTACTACCAGACGCTCGCGACCCAAGGAGTACCGATCGGCGACGCGGTCAACGCGAATCTGGCCTGCGTCACCAGCTTCTTCTGCCACAACGACGAACACGTCGCCATCAGTCGCGGCGCGGAAGGTGCGAACTTCATCGGCTACTCCCTCGGCCACTACTACGTGTTCGGCCGGCACCGTCCCGGCGCGGGCGATCTCTGGGCCGAATATCGCCATCGTCGAACCGAAATGGGCTACGACCCAGACGTCGTCGCCCTCGCGGCGGGGAGCTCCGACACGCTCGGAGCGAAGGTCGTGCAGGACGGTGTCACGGGACTGCGTGGCGCCACTGGCACACCCGAACAGGTGCGCGCCTACTTGCGCCGCTACGAAGACTGCGGTGTCGATCAAGTCATCCTGTCGTGCGCGGCAGGCCGCAATCGCCACGAGCACATCATGGAGTCGCTCGAGCTCTTCGGACGCGAGGTTCTCCCCGAGTTCATCCAACGCGACGCGAGCCGTCAAGGCGACAAACAGGAGCGACTCGCGCCCGTCATCGCGGCCGTCATGGCCCGCAAACCCAAGCGCGACCATCCGCCCATCGATCCCGACTACGAGATCCCCGCGTACCCACGCGTCGACGCCGACCGCCAAGAAGGCGACAAGTTCCACCGCTGGCTCGACGACTATGCCGCCAAGATCGCTGCCGGCGAAGACGTCAGCAAACGGCTCGCCTGATTCGAACGCACGAGGGGACAAGCATGCGCGTCGCCGTCTGGCTCATTGGTGTGCCCATGACACCGTTGTCGAAGCCTGGCGGATCGAGTACAACACCTACCGATCTCACGGCGCCCTCGGAGGACTTACCCGTGCCGAAGCACGCGCCGCCTGGACCACCGAACACCAACCAGCACTCGGACTTCCTCGACCATGCGCTCGTCATCGTCGACATCTGAACCACGCGACGTGTCGATGAGCGCATCCCGACCTTGGCCGGACCTCGGGGTCGAAGTCTGCAACGCTCGGCCGACGGGTCGGACCAGCCGTGAGAGGTCCGTTGCCCCCGTCCAGGTCGCTGCGGCGACGTTGTTACGACGAGGGAAGCGGGACTATCGACCCCACTCGGCTAGTGGCTCATGGCCCTGTGCGCCGACCCTCGAGTGGACGACCCTGACGGTGTGATCGGCTTGAACGGTTCCCTTGTTGCACTGCTCTGCGTCGCGTACTTCGTGCTTATCGCTTGCGCCCTCTCCTACGGTGAATCAAGCGCCGCTGGCGCCCATCCGGGGCCGGACCTCACAAACAAGATGGAGCGCTCTCCCAGACGCTGGGCGCGGGAACCCACCCGAAGCACTCAGTCGCGAGCGCCGGTCGTCGCCGCCTACGCGCGCTCAGCGATGGATCAGGAATCAAGATCCCGACGGGCGGACCCGATGATCCGCGCCATCGTGTTGAGCTTGGGTCAAGACCAACAAGGCACGCTCGATCATTCGAGGCGGGCGGTTCGCTGCGAACGGCGACCCCGAGCGACCAACTCTCGACCGGTGATCGCCCGAAACGTCCCGGCGCGAGCATCACTGCGCTCCGGTACTCGCCGGACAAGCGCAGATCCGAGCCGACCGCGCGTCCCCTGACGCGCGGTCGAGCCACCCCACCAACACCAGCGTGGCGTAGGTTCCCCCAGAGGTCCCCTCCAACTCTATTCTCCGCCGTTCAGGTAGAGATTCGGGGCCTCTGAACCGGGCCTTTTCGTCGGGCTGCCGGGATTCGAACCCGGGACCTCTTGACCCCCAGTTACCGCCCGAACGTCCCGCCCCGTCTCAGCACGTCTCACACTCCCCGCCGACCAGGCATTGCGCGCAGACCATCGGAGCGGTTGTCTCACTACGTCTCGCTACGTTTCTTAGGTAAAGGCTTAGGTAGTCGCATGCCATGCTCGGTCATTTTCGATCTCCAGATAGCGGCGCGACATCATTGCGCGAATCCAACTGCTCGCCCCCCGGCGCTTCACGCGTTTCGCGCCATTCTGGCCGTTGATCTGGCGCGTCCTCATGTTTCCTCGATCCGGCACTAGCGGCGAATCGCTCGGCGCGACGATCAACCGTCCGCTTCCACGTGGTCGGCGTCCAGACCGTCAAGGAATTCGCTGACCGCCCGCTTGGATCTGAGCACATGAAGGGCCACATGCTGCCCGTGCTGCGAAATGATCTCGCGTTCGCGCTCCGCCTGTGAGCGATTCTTTTGCCAGATGCGAACCGCCAAACGCCACTCGTCGCGCAACCGCAGCCAGCGCGAATAGTCGCACCCTTCCGGCAACTCGCCCGGCATTCGGAAGCCGCGCAGAAGCGCGCGTCGTACGCACAGCCACCAGGGCATGTCGAGAAACACAACGGTGTCCGCGCGTTCGAGCCGGAGATCGAGTGTCTCGTGGTAGTTGCCGTCGGCGATCCACGCATCGCCGGCGAGCACGCCAAATTGCTTCTCACGCCATTCGGTCTCCGACGGTGCAACCCAGCCGGGCTTCCAGAAGTGGAGGTCGAGGTGAATGACCGGCAAGCCGGTCTTCGCCGCGAGCGCGAGCGAGAACGTGCTCTTCCCGGACCCGGCCAGCCCAGTGACGATGACTCGGCGACCTGGCGCAATCGGGGGTCCACTCATCGCCGCCAGTGTCCCTCACGTGCCGATCCTCGTGCTGCGGATCGGTCAGCGCCCGCGACTCATCGTGTCGATCAGCGCCGCATCAAGAAGACGACGATGACGACAATCAGAATTACGACGAGTAATCCTCCACCGATGTACATGAGTTGCTCTCCCTTGTGTTTTCGACGGGTCGACCGTCGTGCCCTCTGCGAGATCACTCAGCGCGCGGATCGGAACTCGTGGACGATGTTGTCACCAGTAGTGCGCGTGACCACCCACCGGTCGGCCGGTTCGGCCCAGCAGCATGAGCACCAAGCCCACGACGAGCAGAATGATCCCGACCGTCCACAGGATCGGAATCCCCAACACCAGACCCAACAACATGAGTACGACTCCAAGTGTGATCATGTCTTCACTGTTCCCCTCCGGCCACCCTCGCCAACCGGAGCCCATCGTCCCCCTTCGGCGCGACCTACGACCCCGTCGTGGTGGGCGCTGTTCTCGGAGACTGTCGTCATGCAGGTTCACGGGTCGGTCGAAGGCAGGGACTATCGCCTCTGTCGACGACCGAGATGCCGGGCGCAACATTGGAAGCGTAGGCATAGCCAATTGTGGGAAGAGTGGTACACGATGAGTGGAAAATCTGATCAGGTCAAGGGCCAAGTCAAAGAGGCCGCTGGGGCCCTGACCGGCAACAAGGACCTCGAATCCGAGGGTAAGTCCGATCGTCGCGCCGGTGAGGCGAAAGAGAAGCTCGACGACGCGAAGGACAAGGTCAAAGACGTAGTCGATAACGCCGAGGACAAGGTCGAAGACGTGATCGACAAGGCCAAGGACGCGGTGCACCGGAAGTAGTCCGCCGCACACGCACGGCCGGTGGCTCGGCCAACGACATGGAGGTACGAGAAGATGGGTCTCAAGGGAATGGTCGTCAGCATCGTCGCGTTCGCGGCGGGTGCCGTTATGTATTGGGCGGTAACCACCCAAGGGACCGGCTTCCGAGTTTCGACCGTGGGGGTCATCCTCATGATCGCCGGAGGAGTTGGCCTGGTCGTCTCCGCGATCGTGTTCGGCGTGTCGAGTCGCTCGACGGGTAGCCGTAGTCGTACCTACGACCGTGAAGCGACGGACCCGCAGGGAGCCTCGTCGTCGGTCCACGAAGAAGTGCACTAGCTCCGTGTGGCAGCGCTGGCCCTTGGGGGTATCCCCCAGATATCACGATCACCGCAGCATGCCGGCGGGATCCGTGGACCCGTCTTGAAAAGAATCTCTGACGGCGAACCATGTTGCGGTTGGTGTGCCTGGGGTTCCGTGGAGTCGGTGAGCTGGAACGTGATGCTGCTGTCCTGAGAACGAGGACAGCATGGGAAGGCGCGGCTATCCACCGGAGTCCCGGCGTCGCACGTCGTTAGACCCTTGTGCCGCGGCATCATCGAGAACGCCATGATGACGAGGACGATCAAGAGGATCATTCCGAATCCGATATACACGGTGGCTCAGAGCGAACGATGAACTTCAGCCGCCTACACGAAAGAAATCTGGACAAGTCGACAAAATTCTCTGTCCGCGTTCGAGCCCTCCGTCGCGCTATTCCTGTATATGCGGAACACACGAAGCGAGCGAGCACCGCCGGCTCGTCGACAGCGAGCGCAGACCGTGCGGCACATTGTTCCAAATTCTTAGGTAAGGGTCTGCCCCTGGTTCGGTTGACTTCTGTCGTGTGAGGATTCGTCCTCGCAGGAAAGGAAGTCATCATGCCCAAGGCGTTCCCTGCGGAGTTCCGTCGCGACGTCGTCGCGGTGGCCCGCAAGGGCGAGAGCTCGCTGCGCCAGATCGCGAAGGACTTCGGGATCTCGGAGTCGTGTCTGCATCGCTGGTTGGCCCAAGCCGAATCGACGACGGCGTTCGACGCCGGGACTGACGACCAGCGAGTCGGCGCGAGCTACGCGAGCTTGAAGCGACGGAACCGGACCGCTCGAGCAGGAGAACGAGATCCTGCGCGCGGGCGGCGGCGTTCTTCGCCCGGGAGACGCTCCCAAAATGAGATACCCGCTGGTCCGTGACCTTGCCGCCGAAGGGATTCCCGTCGCGGTGACCTGCCGGGTGCTCGGCTTCTCGAAGCAGGCGTTCTACAAGTGGCTGCGCCCAACCCGGTGACGGATCGGGACTGGGACGACGCGCATCTGATCAACGCCGCGCTCGATATCCATCACGACGATCCCGGGTTCGGCTACCGGTTCATCGCCGACGAGCTCGCACGTCACGGCATGACCGCGGGCGAGAACCGGGTGGCGCGGCTGTGCTCGCAGGAGCGGATCTGGGCGGCGTTCACGAAGAAGCGTGGCCTGAACCGCAAGGCCCGGCCCGGCGGTGCATGACGACCTCGTCGGACGTGACTTCACCGCCGGTGCGCTCGACGAGCTGTGGTTCACCGACATCACCGAGCATCCCACCGGTGAAGGCAAGCTCTACCTGTGCGCGATCAAGGACGCGTGCTCGAACCGGATCGTCGGCTACGCGATGACCGACCGGATGACCGCCCAGCTCGCGGTGACCGCGTCTGCGATCCGCGATCGCGCGCGCGCTCACCGGACGGCACGTTGATCATCCATTCGGACAGGGGGTCGCAATTTCGTTCGCACGCCTTCGTCCGCACGCTGCGCGACCACAGGCTGTCCGGATCGATGGGCCGGGTCGGCGCGTGCGCCGACAACGCCGCGATGGAGTCGTTCTTCGCGCTGCTGCAGAAGAACGTCCTCGACCGGCAACGCTGGGCGACCCGCGACGAACTGCGGCTCGCGATCATCACCTGGATCGAACGGACCTCCTCTTGACCCCCAGTTACCGCCCGAACGTCCCGCTTCCCAACGAATGGATCCCCCGAAACCAACCAGCACTCGCATAACCGCTGGACCACTCAACGGGGACCCCTCATCAGCACGTCTCACGCTCCCCCGCCGACCAGGTGTTTCGCGAAGGCGTTCGGGGCACTTGTCTCACTACGTCTCGCTACGTTTCTTAGGTAAACGCTTAGGAAGACGCAGGTCGCGTTTCCGAACCAGCGGTGTCGCGTCGATTCGTCGTCCGCGGTCCGCTCAGGCGAGTCGAAGCGTGCTGCATGACGCGAGACGGTCGAAGTCGGCGTCGGAATGCAGGAGTGCGACGTCCTCGCGGATGCACACCGATGCGATGAGGCAATCGAGCGTGCGGCGGATCGTGATGCCCTTGCGCCGCGCACCGCGATAGAGGCTCGCGGCGCGGCGATAGTCGTCGAGCTCCACGAGCCGCAGCACCTCGAACGGTGCCAGCCGTCGTTCCACCCGCCGTACGTCCGCTTCAGAACGCAAACCTTGCAGTATCTCGGTCAGGATCACATCAGTGATCACGATGCCCGCGTCGTCATCGATCAGCGCGACGAATCGCTCGACAACGGGAGTGGTCGTACCGCGAAAGAAGTCGATCCAGACACTGGTATCGACGGCGATCACGCCGAACGACGCGACTTCCCGAGATCCCCGCCCACTCCACCCGTCCCTGCAGATCGAGCACCTTGCGCCGGTCGCGGCGCCGGACGAGCTCCTGTAACGCGAACTCGACGGTTGCGCGCTTCGTCGATGCACCGCACAGACGCTGTGCCTCAGCCAAGAGTTCGTCGTCTATCACGATGTTCGTTCGCATCATCCGAGTATACACACGATGCGCATCTAAATGTGTACCCGGCGCATGGTCTTCGCGGACGACCGGAGAACCCCGAGGCTCCGTGTTTCTCGAGGCGATTCAGATCCGTGGCGATCGCAACGACGACCGAGCTCGGGAGGTTTGCCTACGCGCAGCGTTTGGGCATGGCTCGGGGTGTAGAGTCCGATTTAACACGTCGAGGTTTCCCGTGATCGTGTTGGATCCTGCTTCGCGACTTGGCAGCCTCCGGGAGCGTTGCTCCGGACCCTGGTAGCGCATTCGTGCAGTGACGAGAGACGCCTGGTTCGGGCAGGACGACCGCATACGGTTGTCGCCCCGTACGGGCTTGACGCCTCCTCAGCTCGAGGAGCAGCGCGTGACAGCAATTCTCGATCGCTCATCTGCGCTCACCATGCCGATATGCCCGAGCGCATCAACGACCACCGAGCTGGTTCCGGAGCGAGCGGTGGATCTTGGTCTCGCCGTTGCGGACGTGGGCAATGCGCTCGGGTTCGGCCGCTGGCGAACACAGATCATCATTGTTCGCCGCGAGTCGTGGCTCACACGATCACACCTCGACCGCAGGTGGTGTTTGGAGCCGGGCACATCGGTTGCGCACTCGCGAAATGCCGTGTCGCGCGGGACTTCGACCTCACGCGCGTGGGTCGCGCCATCGGCAGGCTTCCTTTGTCGCCCGGCTCGACTGCCGCGGCGGAATCCGGCCAGCCCGGAGACCGCGACCGACGCAACGCCGGGACGCATCCGTCGTGTCCCAATCCCTCGACGCCCGCACCGTAGCGGCCGAATCGCACCGCTCATCCATCTCGCCGTCGATGGCGGGTGCGCGAAAGCCGCAGCCTCTTCAATCTCACCAAGCCCGTTCGTAAACCTTCGCCACGTAGGAGACGCCATGACCACAACTCTCGAACCGCCGATCTCGACGCCGCTGCCGCCCACGCTCGACCGAATGAACGCAAACGCCGTTACGACTGCCGACGACTCGGCCGTAACGCCGATGAGTCGACAGGTCGGGAAGATCGGCCTGCTCGGCTTGCGTCTCGCGATCGGCTTCGAGTTCCTGTGGGCGTTCCTCGACAAGACGTTCGGGCTCGGCTATCACACCGCCAACGCGGAAGGCCTGGATCCACGGCGGCTCACCGACCACGGGCTTCCTGTCCGGCGTGCATGTCGGACCGTTGCAAGGCACGTTCCATTCGCTTGCCGGCGTGACTGCCGTCGACTGGCTGTTCATGCTCGGGCTCCTCGGGGTCGGCGTCGCGCTCATCCTCGGCGTTGCCCTGCGCCCCGCCGCGATTTCGGGCTGCGCGATGTTGGCGATGATGTACGTCGCGAGTTGGCCGTTCGCCAAGATCAGCGGCGGAGTACCGACCGCGTCGACGAATCCGATCGTCGACGACCACATCGTCAGCTTCGTGGCGCTCATCGCGATCGGCGCGTTCGCCGCACTCAGTGTCGGCATGCTCAGCCGACGTTGGTCTGCACTCGCAGTCGTGCGGGCGCATGCGTCGCTCCGATAACAGTCGGCCACCCGCGACATTTGGAAGTCCGCTGCCGTGACCATCGCGGCGAAGAGCCTGAACTCGAACACCGATCCCCGTAGACCCAGGAGATATGTATGAACTCACCGGCCGTCGTCGACATACTCCAACTCGCCAACGGAATCACCGCCGACGAGTTCGAAGGTGTCGCTGCAACGCTGCGCCGACTCGATGACCGACTCCGCTCGTTCGAAGCGGGCACGGTCGAGTTGCAGCTGAGCGTCAAAGAGCGCGACACCCCAAGCCAGCGCACAACCCTCGAGGCGTGGATCGCCGGTCAACCTCGTCTCCGGCTCGTCGCGACATCCAACCGGACCGACTTCGACGCCGCGCTCGTCGAAGTGCGCGACGAGATGGTCCGCCAGATCACCGACGCCACGAACCGCACCGAGCCACGCAACAACCGAGCCGCTCGAAAAACGCTATGAGCGCACGAACCGTTCGGGCGACCCGCCCGGGATCACCTTCATCATCCCCGCGATTGACCTGATGCGTCGTGTCTCGATGCGGATTGTGACGATGCCGATCCAATCCCAAGGGATCATCACCCGCGACAACGTCAGCGTCGACGAAATCAAATCGATCTGCGCGAAACCGTAGCCCCGAGGCCGGCAACAGAAGAGGCGACTGTGACAATGACAACCGATCAGTCCCATCCGAGTACGAAACCTTTTACGCCTCGGCCGAGAACCGAAGCGCTCGACGCGAAACGTAGACACGCGTTCCATGTCGGCGCGGGCGTCGGCGCCACGGTTACGATCGCAGTGGTTCTGTTGATCTTCCAGAACAGCGAATCCGCGGCAGATCGACTGGCTGTGGTTCAACTTCCACGCACCGTTATGGCTCATGCTCGCGTTGACGCTCGTCGCCGGCGCCGTTACCTGGGAGCTGACCAAGGCTGCCGTGCATCGAAGCCGTCAACATCTCGCCAACCGTCGCACCTCGCAGAAATCTGCAGCCGTTGGCACAACAGCGTCGAAGCCCTGAGACTGGCCTCTACCGTCGACGGAGTGAAGCCGTCATGATCGTCGCAGGCGTCGATATCGGCGGGACCAATATCGAGGTGGGCATCGTCGACTCGGATCACCGGGTCGTCGATCGAGCGAAGGCATCCACACCCATCGACGGGCCCGATGCGGTCGTCGCGACCATCGTCGAGCTGATCGAGTCGTTGGGGGACACACCGGTCGCCGTGGGCGTCGGCGTTCCCGGTGTCGTCCACCATGGTGAGGTCCTGACCGTGCCCAACCTCAGCGGTTGGATGGATCGGATCGATCTGGGCGCGACGCTGAAAGATCATCTCGGCGTGCCGGTCGCCCTCGGGAACGACGTGAACGTGGGTCTGCGGAGAATGGATTGCGGGCGTCGCCCACGACGTCGCGAACGTCCTCGGCGTCTGGATGGGCACAGGCATCGGAGGCGCCCTCATCCTCGACGGTCGACCGTTCAACGGCTCCCGCGGGGCGGCTGGGGAGATCGGCCACGTCATCGTTCGGCCCGGCGGCGCGCTGTGCAGTTGCGGCCGACGAGGATGCGTCGAGGCCTATGCCGGCCGACGGTCGATGGCGGCCACTGCTGCGGCGAGGGTCGATGCCGGGCGCCAGACCGCGCTCTTCTCGATCCGTGATGCCGAGGGCAAGGCGAAGTTGACGTCCAAGGTCTGGGCCCGTGCACTCGAAGAGTCCGACGAATTGGCCGAGCAGCTTTCGACATGGCGATCGAAACCCTCGGCATCGGCGTCGCGTCCGCCGTCAACCTGATCGATGTCGAACTCGTCGTCATCGGAGGCGGACTCGCGGAGAAGCTCGGACAGCCGCTGGCCGATCGGATCGAGCAGGCCGCCGAGCCGTGGATGCTACGACCGAACCCCGGGCTCTCCTGGGTGCCGGCTGCGCTCGGCGACGATTCCGGTGTGGTCGGTGCCGCGTCCCTCGCCCGCGCCATGGTGATATCGAAGTGAACGAGCCGTTCACCCTCGGCCGTCTCCCGCCGAACCGGTTATGACGCGGCGCTGACGTCGAATCCGCTGGAGGTCGCCCTCTCCTCAGCTCACCGTCGCCACGCGATCCGCGTCGACCCGGCTCGACCGAAGTCCGCGGAGGAGCACGACTTGCCGCCGACGTCGTGAGAAAGTGGCGCCGACCCAAGAAGTTCTGTTCGCGTTTGGCTCTCGCTACGCGCTATTCCTGAGTATGGAGAACACGCGACGCGAACGAGCACCGCCGACTCCGGGCATTGGCGTTCGAAATTCTAGGTAACGCCTTAGGGCGCACAACTCGAGACTGACGAACAGTCCCTCTGACCTGGCCTTACGAGTCGGGCTGGCGGGATTCGAACCCGCGACCTCTTGACCCCCAGTCAAGCGCGCTAACCGAACTGCGCTACAGCCCGCAGAGCCGAGGAGTGTATCGCCCTAGACGGGTGGGACCCCGTGCCGCTTGGAGACGTCGTCGCGCACCCGACCCGCGGCCAGGCCCATCCGGCGGACGAGCTCGTCGCGAAGATCCTCGGGCTGCACGACGGCGTCGACGACCAGCTCGGCCGCGAGGTGCACCAGGTCGACGTCGTGCTCGTACGCCGCTCGCTCCCGGGCCACGAACGCGGCCCGCTCGTCGAGGTCCTCGATCGCGTGGATCTTGTTGTAGTACACCGCGTTGACCGCCGGATCGGGGCCCATCACCGCGATCTGCGCGGTCGGAAGGGCCAGGCACGCGTCCGGATCGAACGCAGGCCCGCACATCGCGTACAGGCCCGCGCCGTACGCCTTGCGCACGATCACCGAGAACTTGGGAACCGTCGCTTCGGCTACCGCGGTGATCATCTTGGCGCCGTGGCGAATGATGCCGTCCCGCTCCACCTGAGACCCGATCATGAAACCGGGCACGTCGGCCAGGAAGATCAACGGCACGTTGAACGCGTCGCACAGCCAGATGAAGCGCGCCGCCTTGTCGGCGGAATCGCCGAACAGCACTCCCCCGAGGTGCTTCGGGTTGTTCGCGATGATCCCCACGGCCGCTCCGTCGAGGCGGCCGAAACCGATGATCAGCTCCCGCGCCCACAACGGCTTCAACTCGAAGAACGAGCCCTCGTCGACCAGCGCGTCGAGCACACTGTGCATGTCGTAGGCACGGCGTTCCTCGAGCGGTACGACCTCGGCGATCGGGCGCGCGTCCGCGAGCGGCGCGGCGGCGCGTCGGCCGGCGGGGGAAGCAACCAGTTCGACGGGAGGTACGAGAGGAAACGTCTCGCCTGGGCGATGGCGTCGTCGTCGGAATCGCAGAGATTGTCGCCGCACCCGCTGACGGTCGCGTGCATACGGGCGCCACCCATCTCCTCGAGCGAGACGTGCTCGCCGATGACGACTTCGGCCATGCGGGGCGATCCGAGGTACATCGACGCGTTCGCCTCGACCATGAACACGACGTCGCAGAACGCCGGGATGTACGCCCCTCCGGCCGCGGACGGCCCGAACAGGCAGCACACCTGCGGCACCTTGCCGGAGAGGCGCACCTGGTTGGCGAAGATGCGTCCCGCGCCGCGACGGCCGGGGAACAGCTCGACCTGATCCGTGATCCGGGCCCCGGCGGAATCGATCAGGTACACGACGGGTAGCTCGTGGGCGAGCGCGTATTCCGTGAGCCGGACCATCTTCTCGACCGTGCGCGCACCCCAGGAACCCGCCTTCACGGTCGGGTCGTTCGCAATGACGCAGACCGCGCGCCCGTCGACGCGACCTACCCCCGTCACCACGCCGTCGGCGGGCAGATCCCCGGCGAGCGCGTTGGCGAGCAGCGCATCCTCGACGAACGAGTCGGCATCGACCAGCAAGGCAATGCGGTCCCGCACGAAGAGCTTTTTCTGACGCGCCAGCTTCTCGCCTTCCTTGGCGAGGTTCCCCTGCCGCGCACGACGCTCGAGCTCGCGTATCCCCTCGGAGTCGGTCACGACGCGTACCGGCGGGTTCGTGGGCCTGCGTGGAGGAGCGCGCTCGGCAGCTCGCGCCCGACGATCTCCTGGGCGAGCTGCGCGCACGCGAGCAGCGCATCGAGATCGATTCCGGTCTCGATGTCCATGTCGTCGAGCATGTGCACGAGATCCTCGGTGACGGCGTTGCCCGACGCGCCCGGCGCGTACGGACATCCACCGAGCCCACCAATCGACGCGTCGAAGCGGGTCACGCCCCGATCCAGCGCGGCCACGACGTTCGCGAGGGCCGTCCCCCGGGTGTCATGGAAGTGCAAACCCACCCGATCGGCACCGATCCCGGCTCGTGCCAGCGCGTCGAGCAGATCTCCCACCCGGCGCGGCGTAGCCATGCCCGTCGTGTCGCCGAACGACAGGCGATCGGCGCCGGCATCCACGAGATGACCGGCGATCTGCGCGACCCGCTCGGGCGCGACATCACCCTCGTACGGGCACCCGAACGCAGTCGACACGATCGCCTCCACCATGACACCGGCACCGTGGCCGATCTCGACCACTTCGCGCGCACTCACGAGCGAATCGGCCACCGACCTGCGCACGTTGTTGCGGTTGTGCGTCTCGCTCGCGCTCACGACGAGCTCGATCTCGTCGGCGCCCGCCGCGGTCGCGAGCTCGGCGCCCTTCGGATTCGGGACCAGCGCCGAGTACACCACCCCGGGCCGCCGGGTGATCCCGGCCATGACCTCCGCCGCACCGGCCATCGGCGGGATCGCCTCGGCCGAGACGAACGACGCCGCCTCGATGAACCGCAGTCCCGTCTCCGACAGCGCGTCGATCAGGCGAACCCGCTCGTCGACCGGTACCGGCGCCTCGTTCTGCAGACCGTCGCGCGGACCGACCTCACGAACGTCGACGCGGTCGGGCCAAGAAGACATGGCGACACGTTACGCGCCCGGATGGTCGCGACCGACCAGGCGTAGGTGTCTCACCGCCTCACTACGCTACGAACACATGTTCGCTTCGCTCGTTTCCGCCCGTCGCGCATTGGACGAAACCGCACTGTCGTTCACCGCGTCCGCGTTGTCTCCCGTCGAAGCACTTCGGGTAGTCGACGAGCTCGGCGCGATTCGCCGCGTCGTTGACGGCATGTTGGCCCAGACCGCGAAGCGAGTGGCGGAGACCAACACCGGTCCGAGCGACGCGGCCGCATTGGTCGCGCGCCGGTTGGGCGTCGGGACCGGTGAGGTCCGTGGTGCAATCGAAACCGCGACGAAGCTCGAGAGCTTGCCCGCGACCGACCTCGCCGTACGCGAGGGACGCCTGTCGGCGGCCGAGGCCCTGCTGATCACCAACGCGGCAACGCTCAACCCCTCGTCCGAACTCGAGCTGTTGCACGTCGCGGAGCGAGGACTCGTACCGCTGAAGGATGCATGCATCCGCGCTCGCGCCGACGTCGAGGACCCGGGAGCGCGAGCGAAGCGGCAGCATCGACAGCGCCATTGGCGGATGTGGACCGATGGCGAGGGACAGCTACTCGGTCGTTTCCAATATCCACCCGAAATCGGTGGACCGTTGAAGGCCGTCATCGACGCCGAGGTCAAACGCATCTTCCGCGACCACAAGGCCGGAAGCGATCACGAGCCGCTCGATGCCTACGCGGCCGACGCCGTCGCCGACTGCATGCTCCGGACGAAGCCCCGCGCCGAGAAATCCGTCGCCGCGACGGTGCACATCGTCATCGATCACGGAGCGCTCATGCGGGGCGGCACCGCCGATGGCGAGGTCTGCGAGATCCCCGGCGTCGGACCCGTCGACGTCGAGTGGGTCAAGGAGTTGCTGAGTAGTGCATTCCTGACGACCGTCATCAAGAAGGGCAAGGACATTCTCGGCGTCTCGCACCTCGGTCGGCACGTCCCGGCCGAGGTGATGACCGCGCTTGTCGTGAGCGGGCGTGAATGCGACGTCCAAGACTGCAATCACCGCGGGTACCTCGAGCGCGACCACGCGACG
The DNA here is from genome assembly GCA_963784845.1 of uncultured Actinomycetes bacterium. Taxonomy (GTDB): domain Bacteria; phylum Actinomycetota; class Acidimicrobiia; order IMCC26256; family PALSA-610; genus PALSA-610. The sequence goes on from CAWASN010000007.1 coordinate 1,996,291, forward strand.
GATTACGCAAAGGGTGGACCGACCTCGTTCATGAATTTGGGCTGGCTCTGCTACCGGCATCACCGGCTCAAGTCCAGCGGTTGGCTCCTCGGTCCCGCCGATCCCGAGAACCGAAAGCGCACGCTTGAGCCGCCGCCGTCGGGAACACGCGGCCCGAGCGCGCGCGGAGAACGCGGGCGCCGACCGAGGCGCTCGCATAAACGGGCCTAGGCTCACTCGATCACCGGCATACACGTCGGGGAACGAAACGTCGAGAACGAAACGTCGAGGAGCCCCATGGCAGTTGTCCTCATCACCGGTTGCAGCACCGGCATCGGACTCGAGACCGCACTCGCGTTCGCCCGCCACGGCGACACCACCATCGCCACGATGCGCAACCTGGCCAAGGCCGATGCGCTGAAGAAGCGGGCCGCAGATGAAGGACTCGACATCGAAATCGAGGCGCTCGACGTTGTCGACGACAACTCCGTGAGCTCCACGGTCGCCAAGGTCATCGCTCACCACGGTCAGATCGACGTGCTCGTCAACAACGCCGGCGTCGGTTTCGGCGGACCCGTCGAAACCATGCCGATGGACGCGGCGCGCTCGCTCATGGAGACCAACTTCTGGGGCGCGCTCCGCATGATCCGCGCCGCTGCTGCCCGGCATGAGGGAGCGGCGGTCGGGAGTGATCATCAACGTCACGTCCACCTCGGGCCGCGTTCCCGGCACGCCCTACGAGGGGTTGTACGCCGCGTCGAAGCACGGCCTCGGCGCGTTCGAGCGAGAGCCTCGCGACCGAGCTCATGCCGTTCACCGTGCGCGTGGTGTGCATCGAGCCCGGCTTCTTCTCGACCTCGATCAGCGAGACCTCGAACGCGGTCGAGCGAGGCGTCGAAGGCACCGCCTACGAAATCGACGGTACCTGGTTCCACGACTTCATGACCCAGAGCATCGAAGGCGGCGCGGACCCCGCGCTCGTCGCCGACGCGATCGTGGGGGCCGCCACCGATCCGAACACGCCGCTGCACACCACCGTGGGCGACGATGCCGCCCTCTTCGTCGACCTCGCGACACAAGCCGGGTCGTGGGAGGGCTGGATCGCGATGTCGATGCCGATCGTCGAGGCCGCGGTCGGACCGCGACCCGAGCCACCCGCTCGGTAACGCGTCAGCTCGTGCGCGGGCGAACGCGGATCTTGATCGGGGTCGGGCCCAGATCGAACGACTCGCGCATCTTGCGTTCGAGGTAACGGAGGTACTGCTGCGAGAGCGGCCGGCTGGCGAAGATCGTGAACGTCGGCGGGTCGGTCGCGCCCTGGGTGGCATACAGGATGCGGGGGCGGTGCTTCTTCACGACCGGCGCCGGATGGGCGTTCTGCGCGTCGCGCAGCACCCGATTGAGTTGGGCGGTCGGGATGCGCTGGTGGTACGCGCTCTCCGACTCGCGAAGAGCAGGAAGGAGCTGGTGCACGCGTCGCCCGCTCAGCGCGGAGATCGGGATCATCGGCGCGTAGCTGAGGAAGCTCAACATGTCGCCGACCTGGCGGCGAACCTTGTCGCGCTCCTCGGTGTCGAGCAGGTCCCACTTGTTGCAGATGATGACCACGGCGGTGCCGGCGGCGTCGATGCGCTCGGCCAGCCGCTGGTCCTGATGTGTCACGCCCTCGGAGGCGTCGATCACGAGCAACGCGGCGTCGGCGCGATCGATCGCCTCGAGCGCGCGCACCAGGCTGTAGTACTCGGTCGGCTCGTCGATGCGGCTCTTGCGCCGGAGCCCGGCGGTGTCGACGAAGCGCAACGGACCGTCGTCGGTCTCCACGACCGTGTCGATCGCGTCACGTGTCGTGCCCGGCATGTCGTGGACCACCGAACGGTCCTCGCCGACGAGCCGGTTGAACAGCGTCGACTTGCCCACATTCGGGCGGCCGACGATCGCGATGTTGAAGATCCCGTCGTCGAGCGCGTCGGCGGCGTCGCGCTTCTCCCAGTCGTCGTCGTCATCCGCGGCATCCGGCAACGCGGCCACGATCGCGTCGAGCAACTCCCCCGACAACCGGCCGTGGATCGCGGAGACCGGCATCGGTTCGCCGAGGCCGAGTCGCTGGAATTCCCACATGTCGAGCTCGCGCCGCTCGTCGTCGACCTTGTTCACGACGACGATGACGGGCGTGCTCGCCTGCTGGAGGAGCACGCGCGACCTGCGCGTCCTCGTCGGTGATGCCGGTAGTGACGTCGACCACGAGCAGCACCACATCGGCGGCGCGGACCGCTTCGGCTGCCTGTGCGCTGACCTTGGCCGCGAGCGCCGACTCCTCGCCCGTGAGCCCCGCTTCACCCTCGGCGAGCCATCCGCCGGTGTCGACGATGCGGAACGCGCGACCGACCCACTCGGCCGACAGCTCGCGACGATCACGGGTCACCCCCGGGCGCTCCTCCACGATCGCCGCGCGCCGGCCGACGATGCGATTCACGAGTGTCGACTTGCCCACGTTCGGGCGGCCGACCACCGCGACCACGGGAAGGTCGGCGGTCACGGCGCCGCGATCGGGATCGGGGCCGACCGGCGCAGCGCGCGCACGAGCGATCCTCCGTCGGTCGCGACGATCTCGACCGTGCGGGGCAACTCCGCCGCGGTGGTGCCGTCGAGGAACCGACCGCGCGACAAGGCGACGTCGGGAAGGAGGTACCGATCATGGTCGGGCTGACCAACGAGCGCGGCGGCGATGTCCTCGCCCGTCAACAGGCCCGTGACCCCGATATTGCCCCCGAAGAACGAGTTCTTGACCGCCAGGAGCCGCACATGGCCGGGGAGCTCCGCGAGCAACGGCTCGAGCACGGCCGCACCCAACTCCCCCGTCACGATGACGTTGCACCGCAGCGCGCGGGGCGACGATTGCGGTGCGGGCGAGCCTTCGAAGCGGGGCGCCCGGTACCCGTCGGCCGGAGCGCCGTCGACCCACGCGAAGAAACCGGAACGCGGGCCGGTCGCCACCACATCGTTGCCCGCGAGCGCGGCGCGCACCTCCGCCTCGAACGTGCGAGCCATACCGATGCCGTTCTCGTGCTGGGAACACCCGTCGTAGTCGTCGAGCGCGGGAAAGGATCGCTGCGCGAGGAGGTAGTACTCGTCGGACACGTACACGAGGCGACGCCCGAGCGCGTCGAGGTACCGCCCTTGCCACCGCTCGACGATGTCGACCACCGTCCGCGCCTCCTCCAACGTGTGGGGACGCATCTCGGCCTCACGGTTGTGCGCGCTGACGCCGAGCGGAACCACACCGATCGTCGCCAGGCCGGGAAACCGGTCGAGCACACCGAGCAACGTGTCGTCGAGGACCGCACCGTCGTTGACGCCCGGGCACACGACCACCTGCCCGTGCACCTCGATGCCCGCATCGAGCAGGAGCTCGAGCCAGCGCAGGCTCGTCGCGCCCCGCCGGTTGCGCAAGAGCCGGGTCCGGACGTCGGGATCGGTCGCGTGGATGCTCACGTACAACGGACCGAGCCGCTCGGTCACCACCCGCTCCAGGTCCGCCTCCGTGAACCGGGTCAAGGTCGTGAAGTTTCCGTAGAGAAACGACAAGCGATAATCGTCGTCCTTCAGGTACAGGCTCTTCCGCATCCCCTTCGGCAACTGGTGGATGAAGCAGAACGGGCAGTGGTTGTCGCAGGTGCGAACACGGTCGAAGACCGCGCTCGTGAGCTCGATCCCGAGGGGTGCCCCATCGGGCTTGTCGACCTCCACCGAACGCTCGAGACCGCCCCGGCGCAGGTCGAGCTCGACCCGCGCGCCGTCGACCTGAATCTGGTAGGCGATCACGTCGCGGACTGCCTCGCCGTTCACCGCGAGCACCTCGTCGCCGACGAGCACGCCCGCCGCGCGCGGCCGGAGATCCGGGCGCGACGGCATCAACGCGGGCAGCGGGCATGGAGCAAGGATACGGGGTCGCCCGCATTACCCTCGTCCCGTGCCCGTGGAGAAGGTCCTGCTCGCCGAGCCCCGAGGCTTCTGCGCCGGCGTCGAGATGGCGATCAAAGCGCTGGCGTGGATGGTCCGGGTCTTCGAGCCGCCCGTGTACTGCTACCACGAGATCGTTCACAACCGGCTCGTCGTCGATCGTTTCCGCGAGCAGGGCGTGATCTTCGTCGACGACGTGAACGAAGTGCCCGCCGGGGCGCCGCTCATGCTCTCCGCCCACGGGAGCGCGCCCGACGTCGTCGACGCGGCCCGGGCCAACAACCGCTACGTCGTGAACGCGGTGTGCCCGCTCGTCACCAAGGTGCACCACGAGGCGAAGGTCCGCGCCCGCAAGGGTTTCACGATCCTGTACGTCGGTCATGCGGGGCACGACGAGGCCGTCGGCACCTTGGCCGTCGCGCCCGAATCGATCCGGCTCGTCGAGCACGACGCCGATCTCGAAGCCGCCGCGGCCGATGTCCGCGACCCCGCACGCGTCGCCGTCCTCGCCCAGACGACACTCGCACAGAACGAATGGGCGGGCGTCGTCGAACGCACACGCGAGCGCTTCCCCGACGTATGGACCGCGTCCCGCAACGACCTCTGCTTCGCGACCACCAACCGTCAAGATGCGCTGACGGACATCGCCAAGCGCGCCGACGCGGTCGTGGTGATCGGGAGCGCGAACTCGTCGAACACGATCGCACTGACCAAGGTCGCCCGCGACGCGGGATGCCCGATCGTGCTACGGGTCGACGGTCCCGCCGAGGTCGACGCCGACGCGATCCGCGACGCCCGCGTCGTCGGCGTCACCGCCGGAGCGAGCGCACCCGAGGAGTTGGTGGAGGCAGTCATCGCCCGCCTCGCGCCCCGCGACGGCGTCGACGTCGTCCGCATGACCGACGAGGACGAATACTTCCCGCCGCCACGCGAGCTCCGGGAGCTGATTCCGGCCCTCGACGCCGTCGCGTCGTTGATGCTCGGTGGCGACGTCGGCGCGGTACGCGCCGCGGGCGGACCGTTCGCCGACGATCGAACACTCGACGCATCGAAGGTCCTCGCCGCGCTCGGCGACTGATCGTCAACCGCGAAGCGCGTTGGCTTCGTCGAACACCACCTGCAAGGCCTCGTGCAGACGCGCCGTGAGCTCGTCGACCTGCTCGCGCGGGACAACGCCGCCGGCCCGGGGTGCGACGACGATCGGATCGCCGACCACCATCACGACCCGGTGCAGGCGCGGCACCTTGACCCGATGACCGCGCAGGATCTGCTCGGTGCCGGCGAGCCCGACCGGGACGATCGGCACGCCGGCCCGCAGCGCGAGATACGCCGCGCCCGGCTGGAGCGGCTCGATCTTGGGGCCGTGCCGGCGGGTCCCCTCCGGATAGACGAGGAGCACCTCCCCTGCCTGCAGCATCGCGATCGAGTCCCGGAGCGCCTTGCGGTCGGTGCCGTCCCGGGCCACTGCGAAGCCGCCGAGATTCCGGAAGAACCACCCGGCCACGGGGATACGAAACAGCGAGGCCTTGCCCATGTAACGCAGGGGCCGCCGGGAGAGCCACGCCGCGAACGGGATGTCCATCATCGAACGATGTGACGGCGCGAGCACGTACCCGCCCGTCGCGGGAAGTTTCTCCCGGCCTTCGATGCGGGCGCGATACACCGCCGATGAACCCCCGGCGACGACCAGGCGGACGCTGTCGTACAAGAGCATCAGGTTGCCTCCGCAGCTCGGGCCCGGGCCGCGACCGAAGCGACAATGGTGTCGACGTCGAGGTGGGTCGAGTCGATCACGATCGCGTCGTCGGCAGCTCGCAGCGGCGAGATCGCACGCCCCGAGTCGATCGCGTCGCGACGGTCGAGCGCCGCCTTCACCTCCTCGACCGCGACCGACCGGGCCGCCGCGACCTCGTCGCGTTGGCGGCGGCGCGCCCGCTCCTCGTCGCTCGCGTCGAGGTAGACCTTCACCGTCGCATCGGGGAACACCACCGTGCCGATGTCACGACCCTCGACCACGCCGCCGCCGTGACGGGCAACCCAGTCCCGTTGATACGCGACGAGTATCTCCCGCACTGCGGCATGCGCCGACACCGTCGAGACCGCACCCGTCACGAGGGGACCACGAATCTCGGCGCTGACGTCGCGGCCGTCGAGCATCGTCACGCCGTCTTCGACGGTGATCGTGCTCGCCCGGGCCACGGTGGCCGCCGCGCGCTCGTCGTCGAGCGCGACGTCGGCTTCGATCACGGCCAGCGTCACGGCGCGATACATCGCGCCGGTGTCGAGCACCGACAATCCGAGCCGGGCCGCGACACCGCGCGCCACTGTCGACTTGCCCGATCCCGACGGGCCGTCGATCGCGACGACCGTCGTCACCGGTCGAGGTCCCCGGTCAGGCGTTCGAGATCCCGGGCAAACTCCGGATACGACGATGTGACCGCGCTCCAGCGCCGCACCGTCGAGTCCGCCGCCCAGGGCGTTCGCCGCCACGGCCAAGGCCATGGCGATGCGATGGTCCCCATGGCTGTCGAACACCGCGGCATTGGCCCGCCCACCACGAATGCTCAAGCCGTCCGCGCGCGCTTCGACCCCCACGCCGAGCTTGGCGAGCTCGTCGCGGATCGTCCCGATCCGGTTGCTCTCCTTCACCACCAGCTCCGCCGCGTCGCGCACGTCGGTGACACCCTCGGCGAACGCAGCCGCGACCGCGAGCGCGGGAATCTCGTCGATGACATTGGGTATCTCCGCGCCCGCGATGGTCGTGCCCTCGAGTTGCGACGACCGGACCCGCAGCTCGCCGACCGGCTCACCGCAGACCTCGCCCGTCGGCGTGAGCTCGATGTCGGCGCCCATACGTTTCATCACAGTGACGAAACCCACTCGGGTCGGGTTGCACGAGACACCCTCGAGCACAACGTCGGAGCCGCGGGTGATCGCCGCCGCGACCGCGAAGAACGCCGCCGACGACGGATCGCCCGGCACGTCGAGGTCGAACGATCGCGGCGCTCCCCGTTCCACCCGCACCGACAGACCGTCGACCCGTACCGGCACCCCGAGCGCGGCGAGCATGCGCTCGGTGTGATCACGGCTCGCGCCGGGCGACACGACCTCGGTCGCGCCGTCGGCCTGCAAACCGGCGAGCAACACGGCCGACTTCACCTGCGCGCTCGCGACCGGCAGCTCGTACCGGACGCCGTGCAACGCGCCTCCGCGTACGACCAGCGGCGCGCGCTGCGCCCCCGACCGCCCGTCGATGCTCGCCCCCATCACGCGCAAGGGTGCCACGACGCGCCCCATCGGGCGCGCGGCGCAACGACGCGTCACCGGTCAGGATCGACACGAAGTCACGCCCCGCGAGCACGCCGGCGAGCACCCGCATCGTGGTGCCGCTGTTCTCGCAGTCGAGCACGTCGTCGGGCTCGACGAAACCGTCTGCTCCCGAGCCCTGCACGGCCACCGATCCCGCGTCGACGGAGACCGGGACGCCGAGTTGCCGCAGGACGCGCGCCGTCGCGGCGACGTCGGCGCCGGGCCCGAGATTGGTCACCGTGCTCGGTCCCTCCGCGAGGGCGGCAAAGATCAGGGCCCGATGCGAGATCGACTTGTCGCCCGGTACCCGGAACCGGCCCCGCAGGGGCCGGGCCCCACCGAAGGTGCGCTCGTCGCCGGAGCTCACGCGATGTCCGTTCGGCCGGTCGCGTAACCGAGCTCGTGCAGCCCGTCGGCGAAGGCGACCGCGTCGTCGGCAGCGACGATGAGCACCAGCACACCCTCGCCCCCTTCCTTCGAGTGCGCGATCTCGAGGTCGACGACGTTCACCCCGAGCCGACCGGCCAGCGTCGTCACCTGCGCGATGACGCCCGGCGTGTCGGGTACGACGACGCGGAGCTCCACGAGCTTGGTCGCCATCGAGATTCCCACCGGAAGGTTCCGCCGCCCGACCCGGGCGCGATCGAGGAGGAGCCTCAACGCGTCGCGATCCCCTGCCGCCACGAGGTCCCGCGCTCGCTGCAGGCCGAGGACGTAGGTGTCGAGAGCCCCGAGCACCGCGTCGCGATTCGACGTGAGGATGTCGAGCCAGATCGTCGACTGGCTGGCGGCGATGCGGGTCATGTCGCGGAAACCGCCGGCCGCGAGCCGGAGCAACGCACGATGCTGAGCCTCGTGGGTCGTCGCCACGTCCATCAGCGTCGACGCCGCGAGCTGTGGCACATGACTCACGAATGCGACCAGGACGTCGTGCTCTTCGGGAGTCACGGCCACCACCTCGGCCCGCAGCTCGCGCAAGAGCCCGTTCAGCGTCGCGTACGTCTCCTCGGCCGTCCTCGGTGTCGGCGTCACCACCCACGCCGCACCGACGAAGAGGTCGGCGCGGGCGCCCTCGATCCCCTCTTGCTCGGACCCGGCCATGGGATGCCCGCCGATGAACCGCGGCGCCAGTTCCGGGCAGCGGCGGGCAACCTCGGCGACGACCGCGCCCTTGACCGACCCGACGTCGGTCACGAGCGGCACGCCGGCGTCGAGAAGTTCGGCGACCGTGGCCGCGATCGCGCCGACCGGGAGGGCGACGAACGCGATGTCGGCTTCGGCGGCCGCGCCGACGAGATCGTCGGCGATCACGGTGACCGCACCGCGGGCCGCGGCACGTTCGAGGCGTTCGCGATCGACGTCGAACCCGACCACGTCGTGGCCGAGATCGGCCAACGCGAGCCCGATCGACCCGCCGATCAGGCCTGTACCGATGATCGCGGCGCGCGACGGCTATTCGGGGAGATCGTCGCGAAGAGAGCGGGCGCCCTCGAGGTATACGTGGTGGAGCTCGCCGCGGCTCTGCTCGCCGTAGAAGTGCATCATCACCCGGATGGTCTGCTTCATCCCGTGCGCGATGCCGAGCTCACGGGCACACAGGAGCGGGACGTCGCCGAGCCCGAGGGCACGCGCCGCGGTGGCCGGGAACTCGGCCGTGAGGTCGTCGGTCGCCGTGAAGATGATGCTCACCAGATCGTCGTGGGCGATCGAGTTGCGCTCGAGCATCGTCGCGCACGAGCGCCTGCGTCTTGGCGTCGATGTCGGCCTTCGTGTCCTCGGCGAACGTCGTCGCGCCGCGCAACGCCAGCAATCTCACGGGTGGCCACGTTACTCGGGTGCGTCGGCGGCCTCGCCGAGACCGGCGCGGTACAGCGCCCGTACCTCCTCGCCGGTGAGCTCCCGCCAGGTTCCGGGCGCCAGGTGCGGATCGCGCGAGCGGTCCGACGCGCGTCCGGGCCAGGCGCACCACGGGATGGCCCACCGCGGCGCACATGCGCCGCACCATCCGCTTGCGGCCCTCCTTGACCACGATGGTCAGCGCCGTCGTCCCGCCTTCGGAGGTCTGGGTCACCTTGGCGCGAGCGGGCCGGGTCCGGCCGTCGTCGAGCTCGACGCCTTCGCGCAACGTACGCAACGCCGCGGGTGTCGGCCTGCCTTCGACCTCGACGAAGTACTCCTTTTCCACGCCGTGGCGCGGGTGGGTGAGCAGCTGGGTGAGGTCGCCGTCGTTGGTCAACAGCAGCAACCCTTCGGTGTCGAGGTCGAGGCGGCCGACGGGGAAGACGCGCGGCTCCTGCGGAACGAGGTCGAGCACGGTGGGGCGATCGTGGGTGTCGTGCGCGGTGGTCACGTAGCCCGCGGGCTTGTTGAGCAACCAGTGCACGAGGTCGCGGTCGACGATCACCGGGACCCCGTCGAGCGCGATCCGATCGGTCGCCGGGTCGACGCGCCGGCCGAGCACCGCCACCTCACCATTGACCGTCACCCGGCCCTCGGCGATGAGCATCTCGTTGGTGCGTCGCGAACCGAAGCCCGCACGGGCGAGCACCTTCTGCAGCCGCTCGCCCTCGCCCTCCACCGAGCTAGTGCTCGGTCGTGACGTCGACCTCGACCTCGACCTCGACCTCGACCTCGACCTCGCGCGTTCGTCGACAACAGCAGGCCGCGCTCGAGTGCTTCCACCACCGACGACTCCGGCACGAAGTCGGCGAGCGCCGGGAGATCGGCGAGCGAGTTCAACCCGAGCCGTTCGAGGAACAGGCGCGAGGTCGCGAACATCGACGGGTTGCCGGGAGTCGGGTCGTGCCCGATCTCGTCGACGTAGCCACGCGCCACCAACGTCTTGAGCGTGGCGTCGACGTTGACCCCCCTGATGGCCGAGAGCTGGGCGCGGGACACAGGCTGTTTGTACGCGATGATCGCCAGGGTCTCGAGCGCCGGGCCCGACAACCGCGCCGTCTGACCGTCGAGCACGAACCGCTCGACGTAGGCGTACGCGTCGGGATGAGTCTGGAAGCGGTAGCCGCCGGCCACTCGGGCCAGCTGGAAGCCACGACCCTGCGCCTCGTACTCGGCCGCGAGTTGCGCGCACAGTTCGTCGATCGCCTCGACGGACAGCTCCAGCAGTTGCGCCATCACGGTCGGATGCACGGGGTCGGTCGCGGCCAGCACGATCGCCTCGACCGCGCGGCGGGTCTCGACGTCGACCGTCACGTCGGATTCGCTCACACCTGCTCCTCGACTCGCGCCCGGCTCTCGGCGAACGGCTCGTCGCCCCACTCTTCGAGCGACGACAGGTCGAGGGCGACCCGTTCACCTGCTCCCAGCGGCCGAACCATCAGCTCACCGAAGCTCTCGACCTGTTCGAGGTCGACCACACCCTGTTTGAACAGCTCGAGCACGGCGAGGAAGCGCACGATCACCTCGAGCTTCTCCGTGACACCGTAGGTGAGCTCGCGGAAGCGCAGGGCGCCGTGCTCGGGCAGCAGCGCGAGAACCGTGTCGATGGCGTCGCGCACGCTCGCGCGGATGGGCGCGATGTGCGCCGTCTGGACTTCCTCGACGACCTTCGGCGCGAGACCCCGGCGGGCGGCGTTGAGCAGCGCCTCCAACGCGACCTGCTCGAGCGGGTCGGGTGCGAGCGACCGGAACGGCTCTTCGGGCCCGGCGGTGCGCGCGACGGAACGGCTCGCGCTCTGCAGCTGCTCGCTCATGACGCGCGCCGCGTCCTTGAATGTCTTGCACTCGAGGAGCCGCGCCAAGAGCAGGTCGCGCTCTTCGAACCGCATCAGCTCCTCGTCGAGATCGACGTCCTCTCGACCCGGCAACAACCGCCGCGCTTTCAACTCGACGAGGGTCGCGGCGATGAGCAGGAACTCGGTGGCGACGTCGAGGTCGACGCGTTCCATGTGCTCGACCTCGGCGCAGAACGCGTCGACGATGTGGGCGAGCGAGATCTCCCAGAGGTCGACCTCCTCTTTCAAGATGAGATGCAACAGGAGGTCGAACGGACCCTCGAAAACGGGTGTCGAGACCGCATACGGCACGGCGCCTACGATACCCGCGCCGAATCACAGCGATGTGGTACAGCGCGACCATCAGCCCATATGTCGGGAAACGACCAGGGGGGCCGAGGCGCGGCCGGTAACGTGACCGGCCATGGCACGGGTCTTCTCCGGCATCAAGCCCACCGGCGAGATGCACCTCGGCAACTACCTCGGCGCCGTGCACCGCTGGGTCGACACCCAGCCCGCCGCGGGGTCACGAGCGGCCCGAGATCACGAGGCGATCTTCTGCGTCGTCGACCTCCACGCGATGACGATTCCGTGGGAACCGGCCGAGCTCACCGCCGCGACCCGCCGGCTCGCGACGATGCTCGTGGCGGCCGGGCTCGGCGGCGACCGCTCGCTGCTCTTCGTGCAGAGCCACGTCCGGGCCCATGCCGAGCTCACCTGGGTCCTGAACTGCGTGGCGTCGTTCGGCGAGCTCCGGCGCATGACTCAGTTCAAGGACAAGAGCGCCAGGCAGGGCGATGCCGGTCTCGAGTCCGTCAGCGTCGGGCTCTTCGACTACCCCGTGCTCATGGTCTCCGACATCTTGTTGTACGACTCGGCCGAGGTTCCGGTCGGCGACGACCAACGCCAGCATGTGGAGCTCGCCCGCGACATCGCGATCCGCTTCAACGGTCGTTTCGGCGAAACGTTCGTCGTCCCGAAAGCCACATTCCCGACCGTCGGTGCGCGGGTGATGGACCTGCAGCACCCCGATCGCAAGATGTCGAAGTCGGAGGACTCGCCTCAGGGCACGATCCTCGTCCTCGATCCGGCCAAGACCATCCAAAAGAAGATCAAGTCGGCGGTCACCGACTCGGGCGCCGAGGTGCGCCACGACCGCGAGGCGAAGCCCGGCGTCTCGAACCTCATCGAGATCTACGCTGCGGTCACGGGCCTCGACGATCGCGGCGGTCGAAAAGGAGTTCGACGGGAAGCAGTACGGCACGTTCAAGGCCGCCGTCGCCGACGCCGTCGTCGAGTTCCTCGCGCCGGTACAGGCGCGCGTCGCCGAGCTCGACGCGGATCCGGCGGAGATCGACCGTCGCCTCGCGCTCGGCGCCGACGCCGCCGAAGCGTTGGCCGAGCCGGTACTCGCTCGTGCCTCGCTCGCCGCCGGCCTGCTGCCCGGCCCCGCGGCTGACTCCTTCCCGGCGAGCTATTTCCGGCGGCTATTCGCGGCTATTTCCCGGCGAGCTATTTCCCGGCGAGCTATTTCCGGCGAGCTATTTCTTCGCGCTCGTCCAGGGCGTGGGTTTGGCGAGATCGGCCGGGCAGTTGTACTTGCCCGTCGACCTCGCCGAGATCGTGGCCCGACAAGAGCAGGCGGCTCGCCGTGCCGCCTCCCGACGCTCCCTGGATCACGACCGCCTGCGCGCTGCACCACTCGAAGTTGATGCCCACACCGATGCCCGCCGCGGCGAGATCCGATTCACTCATCTGCGGGTACGAGCCGGTGGCGGTGTACTGCCCGTTGAAGTACCGCCGCGCGGTTGCGAGATCGGGGTCCGTGCTGACGCTGTCGACGCTGGCCGCGCACGTGCGCGATCCATCCGTTGACGGTGCCGGACACCCCGCCCGGTCGCTGCGACGCCCAGTAGGTCCAGGCCCCCAGACCGAGCACCAAGATCACGGCGAGCACCATGCGCCCGCGGGGCCGGCGCCGGCGCCGGCGCTTTCGCGGTCGGGCCGGACGAGCCCAGGCCTTCGCGGCCGACCAACGCGTGATTGTCGGGCCCGGAGCCGCCGTACGGCTCCCCGCCGAGCTTCACGAAATACGAATCGGTCGTCTGGCGCACGTCCGTGTATCGGCGCGTCCGGGCGCCGAGTTCACTCCCGGCTCGCCTCACCGTCCGCCACGGCCAGGATCTCGCAGATCTCGTGCGGGATCCCGGTGGCCGGCCACTGCTCCCGACGGTGATGGGCCCGCGGCCCACGCCACAGTCTCCGGGCGGGCGCCCGCCTCGCGCAGTCGGTCGGCACCGAGGTCGTCGTGACGTACGTACCGGCCCCAGTCGCCCCGGAACTTCCGGGCCCGGATCGGCCCGGCGACGGTCGCGGCCACCGTGGCGAGCGACCTCCTGGTCACCCCGAAGGTGGTCTCGGCCTTCCCGACGTCGTGCAACAGGGCCGCCGCGATCCAGCGCGGGTCGCCGCCGGGCCCGAGCGACGCCGACCGCGGCCCGCCCGGTCGCGACCGATTCGGCGCGGTCGGCCCGCCCGAGGCGCTCCCAGCACGCGAGCTCCCGCGGCTCGCAACGATTCCCGTACGAAGGCGAGGTCGCGAGTCGTCGAGGGGGCGGGCCCGGATCGACTCGGCGAATCGCCGCGCCAGATGGCTCGCCCGCCTCATCGGAGGACGAAGCGATCGAGGTGGTCGAGGAAAGGATGGAAACCTCGACCCAACACATCGGCCGCGTGGCGACCAGCACGAAGAGCACGAGGATCCCGTACGGCCGGAAGTGGTTCCACCCGCGGCAGCCACGAACGCGGGAGCACGCGTTCGATCAGTGCGGCGCCGTCGAGCGGCGGGATCGGGAGGAAGTTGAACACGCCGAGGAAGAGGTTGACCTCGGCGAACAGGAACGGGATCAGCACCCGCGCCGGCAGATCACGCAGGTGAACACGTACGCGCCGTGCGCGTCGAACTGCGAGCGTGCGATCAGCGCCGCCACCGACCGCGAGCGCGAAGTTCGTCATCGGACCCGCGAGCGACACGAAGAGCATGTCGCGCCGGCCGTTGCGCAATCGCGCCGGGTTCACCGGTACCGGCTTGGCCCATCCGATGACCGGGCACGTGCGTCGAGCGCGCCGATCACCGGCAGCACGATCGAGCCCAACGGATCGATGTGCGGGATCGGGTTGAGCGTCAGCCGACCCGCGTCCCGGGCGGTGTCGTCGCCGAGCAAGAACGCGACGACCCCGTGGCTGATCTCGTGCAGGATGATCGCGACGATCAGGCCGACGAAGAAGATGACGGTGACGCTGTCGAAATGCACGTACACGTCGCGGTCAGCGGCGCTTGGACGCACACGCACATGCACAGCCGCGCCGTCGGCATCGCTTCGAGCCGGTCGTCGGCGATGTCGTCGCCGCACGCTTCGCACTGGCCGTAGGTGCCGGCCTCGATCTTGACCAGCGCGTCGTCGATGTCGAGCAGCGTCTCGCGGAGTGAGCCGACGAGCGCGTCGACCTCGCCCCGCTCGGCGGTGACCTGGCCCGAGTCGGCGAAACCCTCGTCGAAGGTGCCCCGGTCGACGCCGAGTGCGGCGAGCTCGCCGGTGACCCGCTCGCGTTCGGCGGTCAGCTGGCTCGGGGACTCGTGTGCGTGGTCCTCTGGCATGGCCCGATGGTACCCCTGACGCCCGACGAACTCGTGCGTCGGCAACCCGCCGCCTTGGCCGCGCGTTCGGTGCGTTCGGTGGTCACGTGCGCGCGGGGTGCGCGGCGTCGTAGGCCGCCCGCAAACGCTCGGGCGAGACCTTCGTGTACACCTGCGTCGTCGAGATGCTCGCGTGCCCGAGCAGCTCCTGCACCACCCGCAGGTCGGCGCCGTGGTCGAGCATGTGCGTCGCGCACGAGTGGCGCAGCACGTGGGGCGAAAGATGGGCTTCGAGCCCGACCCGCTCGCCGGCCCGGCGCACGATCGTCCAGCATGACTGGCGCGAGATGCGCCCGCCCCTGGCGTTCGAGCACGACCGCGTCGCCGTCGCGCGCCGAGCGCCCGGGCCCGTGTCCGGGCCGCGCAGCACGAGCCGGCCGTCGCGCAGGTAGCGCCTCGACCGCGGTCCGCGCGCTCGCGCCCGACCGGCACGACCCGTTCCTTCGAACCCTTGCCGAGCACCCGCATCGTGCCGTCTTCGAGATCGAGATCGTCGAGGTCGAGACCGACCGCCTCGCTGATGCGGATGCCGGTCGCCGTACAAGAGCTCGAGCAGGGCCCGGTCGCGCTGCGCCAGAGGGCTCGTCGCCGGCGACCGCCTGCAACAGGCGCTCGACCTCGTCCTCGTCGAGCGCCTTGGGGATGCCCGGCCGGAACCGGCGGCGCTCCGACCTCCTCGCTCGGATCGCGCTCGACGAATCCCTCCCGCGCGCAGAAGCGGTGGAACGATCGCACCGCCACGACCGCCGCGCGACCGACGACGCCGCCAGCACACGCCGGCCCTCGTCGTCGACGAGCGTCTCGAGGTGGCGAACGTACTCGTGCACGACGTCCTCGCCGATCGGCGGCCGGATCCGACTCGCCCCGCGCCCGCAGGAAATCCGCGTAGCGCCGCAGGTCGCGCCGGTAAGCGGCCAGCGAGTTCCGCGCCAGCCCACGCTCGACGACCAGCCAGTCGTCGTGCTCGGCGAGCAGACGTGTCGCCAGTTCGCTCCGGTTGATCGTCGCGGTTGGTCGTCTCGAGGCTGGTCGTCTCGAGGTTCGCCGGTCATCCGCCGCCCGCCGGAACCCGCCGGGCCGTCATGTCACGTCCCGAGTGCGGGCGCCGTCTCGGCGATCGGGAGCCGGGGCAGGCGTCCGTCGGCCCGCTCGAGCGCGGAGCTGCACGAACGCCGCGAACAGCGGGTGCGGACGGTTCGGACGGCTCTTGAACTCGGGGTGCGCCTGGGTGGCGACGAAGAACGGGTGCATCCGAACGCGGCAGCTCGACGAACTCGACGAGCAGGTCATCGGGCGAGGTTCCCGACAGCACCATCCCGTTCTCCTCGAAGATCTGGCGGTACCGGTTGTTCAGCTCGTAGCGATGACGGTGCCGTTCGTACACGACCTCTTCGCCGTAGATCTCGCGCACCAGGCTCCCGGGCAGCGAGCCTCGCCGGGTAGGCGCCGAGCCGCATCGTGCCGCCCATGTCGACGACGGCCTTCTGCTCGTCCATGAGGTCGATGACCGGATGCGGGGTGCTCGGGTCGAACTCGGAGCTGTTCGCGTTCTCGAGCCTGCACACGTCGCGAGCGAACTCGATGACCGCGCAGTGCAGGCCGAGACACAGACCGAGGAAGGGGATGCCGTTCTGGCGTGCGTATCCGGCCGCCTCGATCTTGCCCGGGAATGCCGCGCATGCCGAACCCGCCGGGGACGACGATGCCGTCGAGGTCGTGCAGGCGACTGTCGGCGAGCAGGCCCTCGGCGTCGTCGGCGGCGATCCAGTCGATGAGCACGTTGGCACCGCACGAGTAGCCGCCGTGCTTCAGCGCCTCGACTACCGAGAGATACGCGTCGGGCAGGTTGATGTACTTGCCGACGAGGCCGATGTGCACGTCGTCTTCGGCGGCGACTGCACGCGGTTGACCGAGCGTCGTCCACTCGGTGAGATCGGCCTCGTGCTCGTCGAGGTGCAGCATCTTGCACACGTAGTCGTCGAGGCCCTCGTCGTGCAGCACGAGCGGGATCTCGTAGAGGATGTCGGCGTCGACCGCGGTCACGATGCCCGCCTCCGGCACGTCGCACAGCTGCGGAGATCTTCTCTTTCAGCCGCTTCGAGATCGGCCGGTCGCTGCGGCACACGATCGCGTCGGGCTGGATGCCGCGGCCGCGCAACTCGGTGACGGAGTGCTGGGTCGGCTTGGTCTTCTGCTCGCCGGACGGGCCCGATGTACGGCACCAGCGTCACGTGTACGTAGAAGACGTTCTCGCGCCCGACGTCCTTGCGGAACTGCCGGATCGCTTCGAGGAACGGCAGGATCTCGATGTCGCCGACCGTGCCGCCGACCTCGGTGATCACGACGTCGACGTCGTCGCTCGCGAGCGCCAGGATCCGCTGCTTGATCTCGTTGGTGATGTGCGGGATCACCTGCACGGTCTCGCCGAGGTACTCGCCGCTGCCGTTCCTTGGCGAGCACCGACTGGTAGATCGATCCGGTCGTCGCATTCGAGCGACGCGTCGAGCGGGACGTCGACGAAGCGCTCGTAGTGCCCGAGGTCGAGGTCGGTCTCGCCCTTGTCATCGGTGACGAAGACCTCTCCGTGCTGGAAAGGGTTCATCGTGCCGGGGTCGACGTTGATGTACGGGTCGAGCTTCTGCATCGTGACCTTGAGGCCACGACTCTTCAGCAGTCGCCCGAGGGACGATGCCGTGAGCCCCTTACCGAGGCTGGATGCAACACCACCGGTCACGAAGACGTGCTTGGCCAACGCACATGCCCCTTCGGAAGACGCCCGACACCGCCACGGCGACGGTAGCACCCGCATGTGCCATTTACGGTGATCGGTTCCCGGCTCCTTCGGACGGCACCCCGACTCGATTCCTCACGCTCTGCGGCCGAGCTGGTCGAGCGCATGCAACACGCCGGAGGACCCGATCACACGGCTGAACGACACGAACTCGCTGACGAGTGTGAGCGCGACGAGCACGCCGAGCAACACCGTTCGGGTGAGCGGTGCGCACTCGAGCACGACGGCGAGTCCGAGCACGGCGCCGATCACGTTCGAGCCCGCGTCGCCGAGCATCAGCCGTTCGCGCAGGTCGTCACCGAGGAGTCCGGCGAATGCGCCGACCACCGGGGCGACCGCGACGCCGACCGTGTCTGCTCGCGCGATGAGCGCGATCGGCAGCCACGCGAGCAGCCCCACCTTGATCGCGCGTCCGGCGCGCGGTCGAACAGATTCGTGAGGTTCGCGAACGAGCGCGACGAGCAACGCGTCGGAGACCACGCGGCCGCCGGAGCTTCCCGCGCCGGCGCCGACCGGGCTCGCGTCGACCAGGGCAACCGCCAACCCGCATCCACCGACGATCTTGACGACCCCGGTCGTCACCCGTCCCCTGCCGAGCGCGCCGAGGTGCCCCCGGAAGCCGGCATCGGTCTGCGTGCCGAACACGTCGTCCAAGAATCCGAGCAGCCCGAAGCCGAGGCACGCCGCGAGCACCAGTGTGCGCGCCGGACCGACGGGCGCGTCGCCGACCCCGAACGCGCCGAACAGCGAACGCCCGGCCTCGACGAGCACCACGGCCAGCACGGCGACGACGCCCATCCCGACCGGGACCATCCGGCCCCGGTGATTGGGGCGTTCGAGGACCGGTGACCGGAAGAGCTCGCTTCCGGCGCCGACCAGCAACCGCACGGTCAACAGGCCGACCACAAGACCCACCAGCACGCCCATTACCGCACCCTCACGACGGGATGGGCGGGATCGGCTGGCTCGCGCCCGCGCCGTAGCCGTAGTGGCCGACGATGCCATCGGCGACCTGTTCGAGCGAGATCACGACCGCCAGCGTCCCCTGCGCCAGCTCGGCGTCGTCGACCGTGGTCACAGCTTCGGAGAGTGTCGGGCTCGCTCGGAGGGGCTGGAGCGTGGCGCCCCGTTTCGGTGCCGCGCCGGCCGTGGCGCCGGCGTCGTAGACCTCGCCGAGCACCGTCGGCACCTTCGAGCCGACGAACGCTTGGGCCAGGTCGACCATGGTGTCGGTCCCGAGCAGGTGGCTGTCGGTTCCGGTCAGCAGCAGCACGCGCGCGCCGGATGCTCGGGGAACGCCGTGAGGGCGGCTTTCTTTCCGTCGGTGAAGTCGAGGAATCCGTTCGAGCGCAGTAGCTCCACGACGTCGGCCTTGCGCTTCGACCCGAGGGCCTGCGGCTCGGCGAGTCGCAGCGCGAGCGCCTTCAGCGCGGCGATGCGTGCCGGTGCCGCGCTACCGGTCACGTGTGCCGCGGTCTGCAACGCCTCGAGATCCTTGGCCGACTCGAGCTTCCACTTGTCATCGAGCCAGAGCACACCCGGAACGTCGGCGCCCGCCGCCCGCACCTGCGCCAGCACCGCGTTCACCGCGCCGGTGTCGATCCCCTTCTCCGCGACGATCGCGATGGGCGCCGAGATCAGTCGCTGTTGCACCACGTACGCGGACGACTTCTTCAAGAAGTCGTTGAGCTTCGACAGCTCGTCCTTCAACTGATTGTTGTCGCTCTTGATCTGGTTCGACTCGTGCGAGACGCTGCTGATCTCGCGGTCGAGACGATCGACGATCACTTGGTCGACGACCGTCGAGCCGACGAGGATTCCGAGACCCATCGCCAGGAAGACGGCGATGAGCGAGACCAGGTGAAACCGGAAGTTGATCATCTCAGAACCAGCCGCGCACCCGCGACCAAGTGTCGTCGAACATCAGCCGGAAGCCGTCCAGGAACACGCGCAGTGAATGCGATGCGTACACCATCGCGACCATCGCAAAGATCGCGGAGACGACGAGGAGCACCATGTCGCGGTGGCGCACCCGTCCTTGGTAGAGGCGACTGACGCCCTTGGCGTCGACGAGGATCGGACCCAGCCGGAGCCGGGTGAGAAACGTCGAGGCCATCCCCCGACGGCCCTTGTCGAGGAATTCGACCATGGTCGCGTGCGTCCCGACGGCGACGATCAGGTCGGCGCCCGCTTCGAACGCGAGCAGCAAGGCCGCGTCCTCGCTCGTTCCCTCGGCGACGAACCGCTCGAACGGGACCCCCGCCGCTTCCAACCGTTCGAGCCCGGGCGCCCGGCCGTCGGGATGGACATGGTGGACCAGCTCGGCGCCGCAATGGAGCGCGACCGGCGAGAGCGAATCGAAGTCACCGATGATGATGTCGGGCGTTCGACCGTGCTCGATGAGTGCGTCGGCGCCGCCGTCGACGGCGATGAGTACCGGGCGGTACTCGCGGATGTACGGACGGAGAGCACGAAGGTCATATTCGTAGTCGAGCCCCCGCACGACCACCAGCGCCTGGCGACCACGGATCTTCGTCCGCAACGGCGGCAGCGCGAGCGGCTCGAACGACTGCTCCGCTTCCTTGTCGATGTACTCGAGGGTGTTGCGAGCGAAGGAGCGCAATTCGGTCCCGATGCGCTGCGCGCGCGGCCTCCATGCGGTGCTCGATCTTGCCGGCGGTGAGCAACTCCCCCGCCGCGACCTTCTCGCCGTCGCGCCAGAGCGCGTCGTCACGGAGCTCGACGATCTCACCGTCGTGGATCGACTCCATCACCGCGCTGCCGACGCCGTCGAGCAACGGGACCTTGGCCCCGACGACCCGTTCCGGTCCACCGTTCGGATAGCGGCCCGAGATCGAGAGGTCGGCGTTCACGATCGCGCCGACGCCCGCCGCGAGCAGGCTCTCGGCGGCGATGCGGTCGAGGTCGCGATGGTCGATGACGGCGATGTCACCCCGGCCGATGCGATTGGCGAGTTCTTTCGTTCGGTAGCCCACCCGCGCCACCCCGACCACGCGCAGCTGCGGCCGGTGCGGGCGTGATCGCCGTCGCAATCTCATGTCGGCCACGGATCCGCCGCGCTCGTCATCGGGCCCGGTCCCCGGACCGGGCCTCGACGCGAAGCTCACCCGAACGCTCGACGAGCTCACGAGCGTGACCGCGAGCGTGGGCGGAGCCACCCACTCCTGCGAGCATCCGCGAGATCTCGTTGACGCGCGCGTCGTCGAGCAGCAGCGACGCGCCCGCCACGGTCCGTCCCTTCACCTCGTCTTTGGCCACGAGCACGTGCGAATCGGCGAATGCGGCGACCTGCGGGAGGTGCGTGACACACAGCACCTGGTGATGACCGCCCAGCGTCGCGAGCGCGCGCCCGACCGCGGCGCCCGCTTCACCGCCGATCCCCGCGTCGACCTCGTCGAAGACCAAGGTCGGGAGGTGCCTCCGAGAGCACCACCCGCAGCGCGAGCATGGTGCGCGACAGCTCGCCGCCCGAAGCCGCCTTGGCAAGGGTCGCGCCGGCTCGCCGGGGTTCGGTGCGAGCAGGAACGTGACGTCGTCGGCGCCGTCGTCACCGATGCCGCGAGTTCGAGTCGACCGCTCCGCTGTCGATGTCGATGCTGAACGTCGCCGCCGCGAGCGCGAGCTCGCGCAGACCGCCCGTGACCGCGCCGGCAAGTCTCGGCGCCGCGGCTCGCCGGACTTTCGACAGCGCACGGGCAGCTCGAAGGACCTCACCGGCGCGCCTCGGCGATGCCCGCTTCGAGCTTGGCGGCGCGGGTGTCGTGCTGTTCCAACTCCTCGAGCCGCTCACGCGTCGACGCCGCGTACTCGACGACGTCGGCGAGCGTCGGGCCCGTACTTGCGCTTCAGCTCCGCCAACAACGCGCGCCGCGCTCTGCACGGTCTGCAGGCGCTCGGGATCGACGACGATGGACTCCTCGGCGGCGCGAACGTCGTGCGCGGCCTCCTGCATCTCGGCCTGCAACAAGCGAATGCGCTGGGTCAGCTCGTCGAAGGGCGCGCGTCCGTCGAGAGCGGCGACGGCGACGCCGACCGCATCCTCGCCCGCGCCCTCGAGCGCGTCAGTACGCGCTGCACGAGCGCCTCGCGGTGGGCCTCGGCGTCGGCAAGCAGCTCCGTCTCCCGCAGCAGCCGCTCGTCTTCGCCGCCGTCGGCGATGCCGGCCGCGCCGATCTCGTCCACCTGGTAGCGCAACAGATCGACCTCGCGCGCCGCGAGCGTTCGTCACCGCCGAGCGCGGCGAGCTCCTCGCCGAAGCTGCGCTCGGCGAGCCGTGCCGCCCGCAGCGCTCCGAGCGCGTTCTGGGCCTTGACGCCGGCGAACCGGTCGAGCAGCGCTCGCTGCTCCGAGGGCGCGAGCAACGACTGGTGCGCGTGCTGGCCGTGGAGGTCGACGAGCCGCGCGTCCGCACTCGGCGAGCTCGGCGACGGTCGCCAGACGCCCGTTCACGTAGCCCCGCGACCGGCCTTCGGCGGGGATCGACCCGCGCGAGCACGAGCTCGTCGCGGCCGTCGTCGAAGCGACCTTCCACACGGGCCTCGGTCGCTCCCTCTCGCACCATCTGCGGATCGGCGCGTCCACCGCACAGGAGGTCGAGCGCGTCGACGATCAAGGTCTTGCCCGCCCCCGTCTCGCCCGTGATGACGGTGAGGCCGGAGCCGAGGACCACGCGCAGCTCGGCGATGATGCCCAGGTTCTCGACGCGCAGTTCCGAGAGCACTCGCCTACCGGTCCGGGAGTGAGAACTTGGTCTTCAGGATCTGGTGGAAGTCACGGGGGCGGACGCTCACCAGCCGAAGGGGCTCCGGCGCGACGCGACATCGGATGTGATCGTCCGGGCCCAGTTCGCCGAGCTCGCGCCCGTCGATCGTCAGGGCGACATTGCGACCCTTGCTCACGACGAAAGCGAGCTCCTCGTGCTCGGCCAGCACGAGCGACCGATCGAACAACATGTGCGGCGAGATCGGCGTGAGCGTGATGCACCGCAGGTCGGGGGACACGATAGGGCCGCCGGCCGAGAACGAGTACGCGGTCGTGCCCGTCGGGGTGGCGACGATCAGCCCGTCGGCCGCGTACGACGTGAACGGCGTGCCGTTGATCGACACGTCGAGATAGATGAGGTGACCGGAACGCAGCTTCTCGACGACGGCCTCGTTGAGCGCGTACCAGCTCCCCTGCACCGCTCCCGACGAAGTGACGTCGACCTCGAGCATCATGCGTTCGGACACCTCGAAATCGCCCGCGACGAGGCGCGGGAGCCAGTCCTCGAGCTCCTCGGGCTCGAGCTCGCTCAGATACCCGAGCATCCCGACGTTGACGCCCAGCAACGGAACCGGCGACGGGTACACCAACTGCACGGCGTGGAGCATGGTGCCGTCGCCGCCGAGAGAGATCGCGACGTCGAGGCCCGGCGCGAACGCGTCGGCAGGCGTCGCGTACGCGTCGAGGCCGGCAACCGACGCGAGGTCGGCCGGCACCCGGACCTCGGCTCCGTGCTGGACGAGCCACGCCGCGCATCCCTGGGCGAGATCGAGAGCGACGGGCCGGTCGCGGTGCGGCACGATGCCGACGCGCTTCATCTCCGACGCGGGCGGCGGGGGGGTCGGACTCATGACGCGTCCCGGGTCTGTCCGACGGCCTCGTCGAGCGCGCGCCGGTGACGATCGTGGCGGGGCCCCGCCGGGCGTGGACGAGGAACTCGACGTTGCCGTCGGCGCCCCGTATCGGCGACGGCGTGACGGCGATGACCCCGAGGCCGGCGCGGTCGAGGCCGCCGACGACCTCCCGCAGCACCGCCGCGTGCACCTCCGGATCGCGCACGACCCCGCCGCGGCCGACCCGGGCGCGACCGGCCTCGTATTGCGGCTTCACCAGCAGCACGAAATCTGCGTCGGCGTGTCGCCGAGCGCGAGCAGATGCGCGGCGACGGTGCGCAGCGAGATGAACGAGAGATCGGCGACGCACAGATCGGGCGCGCGGATCGAGCGCGCCCGGTTCGACGTCGCGCACGTTCATCCGCTCCATGACCGACACCCGTGCGTCCTGGCGCAACGACCACGCGAGCTGCGAGCGCCCGACGTCGATCGCGTAGACGTGTGCGGCGCCGCGCTGCAACAGACAGTCGGTGAAGCCGCCGGTCGAGGATCCGACGTCGACGGCGAACCGGCCCTGCACGCCGACCGACGAACGCGTCGAGCCCGGCCGCGAGCTTGCGACCTCCGCGGGAGACGTACTCCGGGCCGTCGGCGGCGAGCAGCGCGATCGCCTCGCCCCCGTCGACCTGGCGGGCCGCCGTCGACGCGGGCGCGCCACCGACCAGCACCCGGCCCGCGTCGATCGCTTCCACGGCCCGGGTACGGCTCGGCACGAGACCGCGCCGCACGAGCTCGACGTCGAGCCGGCGCCGCACGCGGCCGTCAGCCTGCCTTCGGCGCCGGCCTCGGCGCCGCCTTCTTCGCCCCGGCTTCTTGGCCCCGGACTTCTCGTCCGGACTTCGCCCCGGCTTCTTCGCCGCCGGCTTCGTCGCGCCCGGATTTCGTCGCCGCCGGCTTCTTCTTGGCCGGAGCCTTCTTCGGCGGCGCCTTCTGCTTCGATGTGGTGCGCGCACCGGCCGGCTTCGCAACAACCCGTCGTTCGAGCGCGACGAGGTCGGCCTTGGTCGCGAGACCGAGCGCACCCAGCTGACGCTGCACCTCGTTCTGCACCACCTTGCGCAGCGAGTCGCTGCGGCGGCGGCTCATCTCGATCACCTCGTCGACCGCTGCGCTCATCTGGTCGCGGGCCAGATGGCCCTGGGCGACCAGGTCCGACACGATCGCGCGGCCTGCGAACGGCGCAGCTCGGTGAACTCCATGCCGGTCGACAGACACGCGCTTCCACTCCGTGCTCTGCGGGATCGTCGGAATCTTCGGCGGCATGCGCGGGCCTCTCCATGTGCGGGCGCGACGGGCGCGCGGTAATGGGGGTCGCCGCGCAAGCCTACGGCCTCGGGCCTGGATCTCAGCGCGAGAACAGGACCCGCCGCGCCGTGGCGGCCCTGGTGGTGACCGTCGGTAGGGTCGGCCGGTGATCCCGATCCGAGACGAGAATCCCACCACTCGGCGGGCAATCGTCACGCTCTTGCTCATCGTCGTCAACGTCGCCATCTACTTCGGGATCCAGTTCCCCAAACACGGCGGGAACGCCGAGGCCCTGTTCGAGTACCGGTGGGCGGGCGTCCCCTGCGAGATCCGGACCGGCAAACCCGTCGTCGTGGTGCCCGAAGGGCTGGTGGCGCCGACCTCGTGCGCGATCTCGGCGACGGGAATCGCCACGCCGCAGACGGCATTCCCGCACAAGAACGTCTGGCTCGCCGTGCTCTTTTCGATGTTCCTCCACGCTTCGATCCTGCACGTGCTCGGGAACATGTTGTTCTTGTGGATCTTCGGGAACAACGTCGAGGACCAGTTGGGGCGGCTCGGGTTCCTTGCGTCGTACCTGATCGGCGGCATCGTCGCGTCGATGGTCCACATCCTCGGCAATCTCCACTCGACCTCACCCTTCCTCGGCGTGTCGGGTGCGATCGCAGTGGTGATGGGCGCCTACATCGTTTGGTTCCCGCGCGCGCCGGTGCTCACTCTGGTCCCGCTCGTCTTCGTCTTGTTGCCGCTGCGACTTCCGGCCGGTCGTCGTGCTCGGGCTGTGGCTGGTGCTGCAGATCTTCACACAGTCCTCGAGTGGTATCGCCACACTCGCCCACATCGGTGGCTTCGTGTTCGGCATGCTCGTCGCGTTCGTGCTGGCGCGCCTCGCGGCTTTCCCCGAGGCACGCTCCCCCTCGATTCGGCTAGCACGCCCACCGGCACTACCGCGAGCCCACCACCCGGTCAGTGCTCCGGCGCGAACGCGTGGACGAGGTGCGGGGCGAGGGCGCCGAGGTCGGCGGCCACGAAGGCAGGTGCGGGATCGGGCACCGGTTCCTCGCCGGTCGCTCCCGGCGATGCCCGACAGCACCAGCGCGAAGGGCACGCCCAACGCAGTGGCGAAGGATCCGTCGGTCGAGGGCCGGTCACCGATCATGACGACCGGATCGCGGTACCGGGTGCGCACGAGGGCGGCCATCGCCGCTTCGGGCTTGCCCGCGACCTCCGGGAGCCGCCCGCCCGCAGTCTGCACCGCCGCCACCGAGCGACCCCGCGCCCGGCAGCAAGCCCGCGGCGCCGGGGTAGGTCGGATCGAGATTCGTCGCGATGAAGCGAACGCCCCCGGCGCGCACGCCGTCCGCGGCGCGACGCAGCCGCTCGAAGTCGAACGTGCGGTGCCAGCCCACGACCACCGCCGAAGCCGGCATGTCGTCGACCGCCTCGAATCCGAGCGCGGCAGAGCTTCGACGACGCCCGGTCCGGCGCACGCCAGCACTCGCTCACCCGCGGCGTGGGTCGTGGCGAGCATCGCCGCGGCCGCCTGCGCACTCGTGACGAGGTCGTCGGGCTCGGCGCCGACACCGGCCGCGGCCAGGCGCGCCACGTTGTCGGCCACACGTCCGCTCGAATTGTTCGGTCAGGAACACGACCCGGAGCCCGGCGTCGCGCAGGCGCGTGATGCCCGTCGGCGGAACCCTCGATCGGGTCCTCGCCGCGCCACACCACGCCGTCCAGGTCGCAACACACGACCGGACGGCGCTCCCCGGCCGTCCGGGTCACCGCTACCCGGACTCGGCCGCGTCGAGCGCGGTGACCCGCTCGAGGGCGGCCTGATAGTCGGCATTGTCGGGTCGCATGACCGTCGCCAGGCGCAGGTGACCGCGCGCCCGGGCCCGGTCCCCGGCCTTCAAGCGGCAGAGCCCGACCCCGTACTGGGCGTAGTCGTTCACCGGCTCGATGTCGAGCGTGGCGATGAACTCCTGCTCCGCGGCGGCGTAACGGCCGGTGCGGAAGTAGGCACGGGCCAGGGCTTCGCGCACCGATCCCTTGGTGGGCTCCAGCTCGCGGGCCTGCTCCAGCGCGATAGCCGCCGCGTGCGCGTTGCCGCCGGAGAGCAGCCGCATGCCCTCGGAGAACGCCGTGTATGCGTCGTAGTGACCTGATGTCGACATGGTTCGCCTCCTTGGCGGTTCGAGCCCTTGGCAGTTCGTGGTCTTGCCTGTGGTACAACCGAAACGCATTCCCGAGCACCCTGTCGAACAGGTGCCCGAACACTGTCCAAGAACCCGGAGCGTCAACGTGGTCGACTTCTCGCCCTTCGCCGGAATCCGGTACCGGGGCTCGTCCGCCGAGCTCGCCGCGCTCGTCGCCCCACCCTATGACGTGATCGACGACGACCAGCTCGCAGCCCTCGAAGCGACCGACGAGCACAACTCGGTACGACTCATCCTGCCGCGGGACGAGGCGGCCGAAGGCGATCGCTACGCCCGGGCCGCCGCCACCTTCGGCCGCTGGTGCGCCGAAGGTGTGCTCGGTCCGCGACCCCGAGCCGCGCCTGTACGCCTACCGGATGGAGTTCACCGATCCGCACGGCGCGCGCCGCCACACCCGGGGCGTCCTCGGCGCCCTGACCTTGCCCGAGCCCGGCGACGACGACGTCTTCCCCACGAGCGCACGCTGCCCGAAAGCGAAGTCGGATCGTCTCGCGCTGCTGCGGGCGATGCGCGTCAACGTCGACCCGATCTGGGGACTGTCTCTCGGCACCGGGCTCACCGCGCTGGTGCAAAAGGCCACTCCCCTGGCCCAGTGCATCGATCCGGAGGGCGTGTACCACGAGCTCGCCGCGATCGACGACCCCAAGAGCATCGCCGCGATCCGCGCGTCGGTCGGGAGCGCTCCTCTCGTGTTGGCTGATGGGCACCACCGGTTCGAGACGGCCGTCAACTACCGCAACGAGCTGCGCGCGCGTCCGGCATCGAGCCGGGAGGTGCGCGACCGCGATCATGACGTTCGTGGTCGAGCTCGCCGACGACGAGCTCTGCATCGAGCCCATCCATCGCCTGATCGACGCGCCCGCCGGCACCGACGTGCGGGCCCGGCTCGCCGACGCCTTCGACGTCCGCCACGCCGGCGCGAATACCCCGACGGAGTCGACGAGCTGACTGCCTCGATGCTGGCCGAGCACGGTATCGGAGTCGTCGACGAGCGCGGGCTGGCGCTCGCGATCCGCCGCGGGGCGAGCTGCGGACGGCCGCGCTCGCCCCGAGCACCCGGCCGTCGCCCGGACCGACGCCGCGGTCATCGAAGCCCTCGTCGTGCCTCGCCTCGCCGACGCGACCTGGCAGTACCGCCACGACGCCCAGGGGTCGCGGCCCTTGTCGAAAAGGGCGCCGCGACCGCCGCGATCCTCTGCTCACCCGTGTCGGTCGCCGACACGCGAGCAGCGGCCATGGACCGCGTCCGGATGCCGCAAAAGACGACCTTCTTTTGGCCCAAGCCCCGTACGGGGATGGTGTTCCGTACCTTCGATTGAGTGCGCTACGAGACGGTCCAGGTCGGCGCTGAACGCAAGAGCGCGCGCCAGGTCTCCGGGCCCCGACATCTCCGCCGCCTCTGCCAGCTGGCGTTGCATGGCGACGCCGTAGGCGGGCCGATCGACGGCCCGGAACACACCGACGGGCGTCGGTGTCTCGGGGTGCTCTGCCAGCCTCGACAATGCGAAGGCGAGCGACGGGTCGGATCGCGTCTCGTCGTGCACGATGAGCTTGTCGACGCCGACGTCGGCGACATCGACGATCTTGGCCTCGCCGAACTCGTTCATCACCACGCCGTGCTCACCGTCGGCACCGAAACGCACGGGCTCGCCGTGCTTGAGATCGATGAGCATGTCGGGCCGGGCGTCCTTGTTGAGGATCGTGTCGAACGCGCCGTCGTTGAAGACGTTGCAGTTCTGGTACACCTCGACGAACGCGGCGCCGTCGTGCTCCTGGGCTCGGCGGAACGTCTCGGTCATGTGCTTGCGATCCATGTCGTGGGTGCGGGCGACGAAGCTCGCCTCTGCCCCGAGCGCGATCGAGACCGGGTTGAACGGATGGTCGAGCGATCCGAACGGCGTCGACTTCGTGATCTTGCCGACCTCGCTCGTCGGCGAGTACTGGCCCTTGGTGAGCCCGTAGATCTGGTTGTTGAACATCAAGATGTTCAGGTTCACGTTGCGTCGCAGCGCGTGAATGAGGTGGTTGCCACCGATCGACAGCATGTCGCCGTCGCCGCCGATGACCCACACGTCGAGATCGGGGCGAGCGAGCGCGACGCCCGTCGCGATCGCCGGCGCACGTCCGTGGATGCTGTGCACGCCGTAGGTGTTCATGTAGTACGGAAGCCGCGCTGCGCAGCCGATCCCGGACACGAAGACCAGGTTCTCGGGCCGCCGCCCGGTCTCGGGCAGTAGCAGCTGGATCGCCGTCAGGATGCCGTAGTCACCACATCCCGGACACCAGCGGACCTCCTGATCCGACTGGAAGTCCTTGCGGGCGAGCTTGACCGCGGTTCCGGCGCCGTTGCCGCTCGTTCCATTGCCATTTCCGTCGGTCACGACTTCATCATCTCCAGGATCTCGTGCACGAGCTCGGACGCGTGGAAGGGAACGCCGCCGACCCGCGTGTAGCTCTTCGCGTCCACGAGGAACTCGAGCGCGCACCAGCCTCGACAGCTGACCCAGGTTCAACTCGGGGACGAGGACTTGCGAGTAGCGGCCGAGCACCTCGCCCAGGTCGCGCGGGAAGGGATTCATGTGGCGCAGGTGGGCGTGGGCGGCCAACTTGCCCTGGGCCCGGACCTGACGGATGGCTTCGGTGGTGGCACCCCAGGTACCGCCCCACGAGAGCACCAACAGGTCGGCGCCGCCCGGGTCGTCGAGGTCGACGAGCGGGATGTCGTCGGCGATACCGGCAACCTTCGCCGCGCGCAGCCGGGTCATCTTGTCGTGATTGGCGGGGTCGTAGCTGATGTTGCCGGTGCCGTCTTCCTTCTCGATGCCACCCACCCGGTGCATGAGCTTGGGGGTACCCGGGATCGCCCACGGTCGGGCGAGGGTCTTCGTCGTCGCGCAGGTAGGGCCAGAACTCGTCGCCGTGGTTCGGCTCCGTCGCGAACTCGACCGAGATGTCGGGCAGGGCATCGACATCGGGGAGCACCCACGGCTCGGCCCCGTTGGCGAGGTAACCGTCGGTCAACAGCATGACCGGCGTGCGGTACTTGAGCGCGATCCGGACCGCTTCGAACGCGGCCGCGAAACAGTCGCTCGGCGAGGAGGCCGCGACGATCGGCATCGGCGCCTCGCCGTGCCGCCCGTACATCGCGAGCATCAGGTCGGCCTGCTCGGTCTTGGTCGGCAGGCCGGTCGAGGGACCGCCGCGCTGCACGTCGACGATGACCATCGGCAACTCGAGACTCACCGCGAGCCCGAGCGCCTCCGACTTCAGGTCGACTCCCGGACCGCTCGTTCCCGTGACCGCGAGGTTGCCCGCGAAGGCGGCGCCGATCGCGATCCCTGCGGCCGAGATCTCGTCTTCGGCCTGCAAGGTCTTCACGCCGAAGTTCTTCAGCTTCGAGAGCTCGTGCAAGACGTCGGACGCAGGTGTGATCGGGTACGACGCGTAGAACAGCGGCAGCTTTGCGGACTGAGCCGCGGCGACGAGCCCGTACGAAAGTGCGACGTTGCCCGTGATCTGGCGGTACTCGCCCGGCGCCAGCGGCGCGGGCTTGACCTCGAACGCATGGTCGAAGAGCTCCGCGGTCTCGCCGAAGTTGAATCCGGCGCGGAACGCGGCAACGTTCGCCTCCAAGACCTCGGGCCGGTTCGCGAAGCGCTTCTTGATCCAGTCCATGAGCGGTTCGGTCGGCCGCGTGTACATCCAACAGATCAGGCCGAGCGCGAAGAAGTTCTTGGACCGTTCGGCGTCGCGCGGTTTCACGCCGAGAGGCTTGGTGGCCTCGACCGTGATCGAGGTCATCGGCACCTCGGTACACCCGGAACGCCGCGAGCGAATCGTCGTCGAGCGGGTTCTGGGTATAGCCGGCCTTGTCGAGGTTGCGTTGCTCGAAGGTGTCGACGTTGATCAGCAACGTCGAGCCCGCCGGAAGCTGGCGGATATTGGCCTTGAGCGCGGCCGGGTTCATCGCCACCAAGATGTTGGGGGAATCGCCGGCAGTCACGATGTCGTGATCCGAGATGTGGACCTGGAATGCCGACACTCCGGCGATGGTCCCGGCAGGCGCACGGATCTCGGCGGGGAAGTCCGGCTGCGTCGCGAGGTCGTTGCCGAACACTGCGGACAGCTCCGTGAACCGGTCGCCGACGAGCTGCATCCCGTCGCCCGAGTCTCCCGCGAACCTGATAACGACGTCGTCGAGTGTCTCCACTCCACGCGCCGAGGTCGCCTCTACGGTCACCGTTGACCACCAGCTTTCTCAGTACCTGTGCGTCTCGGGCGACACCACGCCATCGGGGCGACGCCCACGCGTGTTCATCGGCCGCGCGCGAGACTCACTGTACCGTCGCGGCCGTCGAGACCAGTGGTTGGGCGGCGCGAATCCTGCGCCGACGGCGGTGCGCGGCGTCACGATCCGAGCACATCGAGGAGCGCTTCGACTCGGGACAGCAACCTCTTCGACCGACGCCGGTCGCGTGCCCGGCACACGACTTCGGCTTCGATCTCGACCACGCGACGCGGTGCTCCCGGCCGTGCGGAAGAACCGGCGGCGGACCGCGCCGAGGACCACCAGCTCGTCGCCCGACTCGACCGCCTCGAGCCACGCGGGCGGGTCGATCACCGAAATCGGCGCCGACATCGCTCTCCCGTCGACCCGGGTAGTGACCTGCAGCTGCGCGAGCCGCTGCCCGGACTGCAGCACTCGAACCTCGGGCGCGCTCGAGCACGTACCCCGAACGATGGCCACGTTGAACGATTCGCCAGCCATCGCACTCCCCGATCCACGGCGCCATCGCGCCGACCGTCCGACTCGATCGGGGAAGTGCGAGGGAAGTGACCGCCACGTTAGGGACGGGGTGTGACACCGTGGACCGTCGAGCTGCGGGCGACCGAACCGCGAGCGGCTCAGCCGAGCGTGGCGAGACGTTCGGCGGCGTCGGCGAAGCCGGCGTCATAGGTGCGGATGCGAAGGAACAGCTCACGTGCTTTCGGGAGGTCGCCGGCACGTTCGTACAGATCGGCGAGCGCGTACCAGACCCGTACGTGGTGATCCTGCACACGGTTCGGCTGACCGACGCGCCGGTCGAGGGTCGCGATCGCCTCGGTCAAGCGGCCCTGATCGGCGAGCGAGCCGGCGAACACGATGCGGCCCTCGGTGACGAGCGCCCCCGAAGGAGACGCCGCCGCGAGCTCATCCCACAGCTCTTCGACGCGC
Source organism: uncultured Actinomycetes bacterium (assembly GCA_963784845.1). Lineage (GTDB taxonomy): Bacteria > Actinomycetota > Acidimicrobiia > IMCC26256 > PALSA-610 > PALSA-610. The sequence continues at coordinate 2,028,112 of CAWASN010000007.1, forward strand.
CGACGCTTGCCGAGCGCCCGTGCGCAGTCCATCAGCACGGGGTGCTGTTCGACAGAGTTCGTGAGCTCGACGAACGCCTCCAGCTCTTTCGTCGCCGCGGCGTACTGGCCGAGTCGGTACTGGCAAAGACCCAGCAACTCGCGCACCGCGCCCGCGTCGGGGTACGCGTCGCGCAGCGGGCGCAGCAACCTCGCGGCGTCACGCTCGCGACCGGCGGCGTAGGCCTCGGCCGCGCGCGGGCGAGGTCGGCCTGAGCGTGCTGGCGCGCCCCGACCCGCGATCCGGGCGAGCTCGTCGCCGGCTTCGGTCGTACGGAGTTTGCGCCGCCGGGTCGGGAGGCGTCTTCCGTCCCGTCCGGGCGCGGGTCGGCCGGGACACGGCCGGCTCGGCCGGGCGCCGGATCTTGCGCAGCGACGCGCGCGGACTGGGGCCTGCCGGCTCCGGCACCTCGTTCTTGCGGCGGAACTTGGGCGTCGGGTAATCGACGCTGCTGTGCGTCGGGTTCCGGTCGTCGGAGCTCTTCGAGGTCCGCTTCCGGTCCTCGCTCCCACGACCTCCCCGGTTCGACGCCCCCCGGCTCGACCCGGTGCCGCGCGGCGCCCGCTTCTGCGGACCGTCGCGTCGCATCTCGCGGCCGCCGCCGCCGCTCCCGCGCGCGTCCCTCGTCGGAGCCCCGCCCGAGCGCCGCGGCTCGCGCCGTGGGGTGCCGTCGCTGCGCACGAGCCGCCGAGCGGCGCCGTCCGACGAAGCGGTGCGCCCGCCGGTCGAACGCGCACCCGGTGTGCGCTTCGACGGTCCGGCGTCACGCGCTGCGCGCGACCGGCCCGATCCTCGGACGATCCCGCTTCGGGTCGCCGCGTCGCGGGCTCTCGATCGGTCGCCCGGCGCCCGCGCGTGCCCTGGGTCGCGCCACGGCTCACCGCGCTTGGCGCCGCCCTTGCGGATACCCCGCGCCGATGTCCCCTTCCCCGGCTCGCCCGCGCCTTCGCGCCATCGCCGCGCGGTGGACGCCCGGCGCGACCGCGCGGCTCGGAGGCCCGCTTGGGACCATCGCTCGGGCGACGCGGTTCGGGATCGTTCACAGCGGATTCGCTTCCGTGGGGGGACGTGCAGCGTACGCGAAGACGCCCGCCACAATGGGCGGGCGTCTTCGGCTCAGCGAAAAAACCCGGCGACGACCTACTCTCCCAGGAGGATTACCTCCAAGTACCATCGGCGCGGGCGGTCTTAACTGCCGTGTTCGGAATGGGAACGGGTGTGTCCCCGCCGCCATGGTCACCGGGTTCAAATGTCAGCTCTCGGCGCAACCCCGAGAACTCCATAGCGAGCACGAACGTCTCAGAAAGAGTGCGATCAAGCCCTCGGCCGATTAGTACCGGTCGGCTGAACACGTTGCCGTGCGTACACCTCCGGCCTATCAACCTGGTCGTCTACCAGGGGCCTTACCTGCTTATGCAGTGAGAGACCTCATCTCGAAGCGAGTTTCGCGCTTAGATGCTTTCAGCGCTTATCTCTTCCGCAGGTCGCAAACCAGCCATGCTTCTGGCGAAACAACTGGCACACGAGAGCTGCGTCCGTCCCGGTCCTCTCGTACTAGGGACAGCTCTCCTCAAGTCTCTTACGCCCACGGAGGATAGGGACCGAACTGTCTCGCGACGTTCTAAACCCAGCTCGCGTACCGCTTTAATGGGCGAACAGCCCAACCCTTGGGACCTGCTTCAGCCCCAGGATGCGACGAGCCGACATCGAGGTGCCAAACCTTGCCGTCGATGTGGACTCTTGGGCAAGATAAGCCTGTTATCCCCGGGGTACCTTTTATCCGTTGATCGACCACGCTTCCACATGCCATGGCCGGGTCACTAAGCCCTGCTTTCGCACCTGCTCGACTTGTTGGTCTCGCAGTCAAGCTCCCTTGTGTCTTTGCACTCGACGCCTGATGGCCAACCAGGCTGAGGGAACCTTTGGGCGCCTCCGTTACACTTTAGGAGGCGACCGCCCCAGTCAAACTACCCACCTGTCACTGTCCTCGATCCGGATAACGGACCTAAGTTAGAGCTCCAATATCTGCAGGGTGGTATTTCAACGTTGTCTCCACCGAGGCTGACGCCCCAGCTTCCCAGACTCCCACCTATCCTACACAACAAATACCGAAACCCAATACCAAGTTGTAGTAAAGGTCCACGGGGTCTTTCCGTCCTTCCGCGGGAAACGAGCATCTTTACTCGTCGTGCAATTTCGCCGGGTCTCTGGTTGAGACAGTAGCCAAGTCGTTACGCCATTCGTGCAGGTCGGAACTTACCCGACAAGGAATTTCGCTACCTTAGGACCGTTATAGTTACGGCCGCCGTTTACCGGGGCTTAGGTTCAGAGCTTCGCTCCCGAAGGAACTAACCCTTCCCCGTAACCTTCCGGCACCGGGCAGGCGTCAGTGCGTATACATCGTCTTACGACTTCGCACGCACCTGTGTTTTTAGTAAACAGTCGCTTGGCCCTGGTCTCTGCGGCCTCCTCGAGCTCGGGACGCGAAGTCCTTCACCCTACTGAGGCCCCCCTTCTTCCGAAGTTACGGGGGCAGTTTGCCGAGTTCCTTAACCAGAGTTCTCCCGATCGCCTTAGTATTCTCTACTTGCCCACCTGCGTCGGTTTGGGGTACGGGCACCATGTCAACTCGCTAGAGGTTTTTCTCGACAGCGTAGGATCACTCACTTCGCCTAAAACGGCTCGGCATCGCATCTCGGAGTTGATGCCCGACGGATTTGCCTATCGGACCTCCTACATGCTTACCCCGGGACAACCAACGCCCGGGTTGAGCTACCTTCCTGCGTCACCCCATTGCTATCCGTCAGAGGACGGGTCGGTTCGCCCGAAGGCAGCCCCTTAGCAGTCCAAATAGGATTGGGCGCGGACACGGTGGTACTGGAATATCAACCAGTTGTGCATCGACTACGCCTTTCGGCCTCGCCTTAGCTCCCGACTAACCCTGGGCGGATGAGCCTTCCCCAGGAACCCTTGGGCATTCGGCGGAGGGGTTCCTCCCCCCTCTTTCGCTACTCATGCCGGCATTCGCACTCGACCAC
>CAWASN010000008.1:0-133451 GCA_963784845.1 uncultured Actinomycetes bacterium
AACCCGGTCACCTACGTGCTCGAGGGTCAACGGGCCCTCGTGACGAACGGCTGGGAGTGGGGCAGCCTCGCCAAGACACTCGTCGCAATCGGGGTCGTCGGCGCGATCAGCATGTCGATGTGCTTCGCGGCGTTGCGCGGCCGCACCAAGCGCGGCGAGAGCTGGCCAATTCCACCTCGAGGCTGCGTGAGCACCTCGAGGCCGAATGCGAAGTGCATGTCCGTGCGCGGGGCGTGAACTCCCCGAGATCCCTCCGGATCAACGGGTACCGAGCCCGTTGGCGCCGCACCGCCGCCAAGGTCCGGCGCGGTCCGGCTGCCGCTGGCGTCGCGAAGCTGGCAGCTGACGAGCACGAGCGTGTACACCGAGTTGACGACTGCAACCGCCGGCGGACCGTCGAGTCCGTCGGCCGACGCCCGAGCGAGTAACGCCTCGACGATGTCGAGCCAACGCGGGAGTCGGTCCGATTCCTGGCGATCACGTACGCCGCGAGCCCTGGGGATATGCGCCGAGTCCGTCATACGCGTTGCCCCGCCCACCCGGAAAGGCATGGGACGAGACCGGCGCATCCTCCGTCGCCGATTGAATTGCCTCCGCCGCGGCGCTCGGCGATCAGCCGGCGGAGACCCTGCGCGTCCGGCGCAAGGCGGTAGAGCGCCATCGGCGAGACCCCGAGTTGCTCGGCAACCGAGCGCACCGACACGGCCGTCCAGCCCCGGGCCGCTGACCGCAAGCCCGGCAGCACGGACGTCGGCCAGATCGAACGTCTGTGGACGGGTCATAACTCTACAGCAGTATAGTTATGCCGTGGTCATGGTGCGCGATGCGACTGTCGACGACCTGCCGGCGATCACGGAGATCTACAACGCCCTGCTCGAGAGCACCACCCACGAATGGACCGTCGCTCCACACCGTGGCCGATCGGGCGGCCTGGCTCGAGGAGCAAACTCGGAGGGGCATGCCGGCGCTGGTTGCCGTCGACGAGGGCACGGGTCGGGGCAGGGGCACGGGCACCGTCGTGGGCTGGGCGACGTACGGCGACTTCCGTGACTCCGCCCGCTGGCCCGGCTACCGGCACACCGTCGAGCATTCGATCCACGTCCGTGAAGCCTGTTGGGGTCGGGGCGTCGGGCGCGCCCTCGTCGAAGCCCTCACGACCCGTGCACGACGCGACGGAAAGCACGTCATGGTTGCCGCCATCGACGCCGACAACCTCCGCTCGATCCGCTTCCACGAACACGTCGGCTTCGTCGAGGTCGCGCGCATGCCCGAGATCGGCGAGAAGTTCGGCCGCCGCCTCGACCTCGTCCTCATGCAACGCATCCTCGACGAGACCTCATGATCCGCGTCGTGCGTGTTCGACATCGGCGACGTCGTGTGCGCGTTCAGACCCGACCGGAGAATCGAGGAGTTGGCGCGGCATACCGGCCTGGCGACCGCGACCATCGACGAAGTCATCTGGGGTTCCGGCCTCGACGCCTCGGCCGATGCCGGAGACATCTCGGGCGTGGCCCTCGAAACCGCCCTGCTCGACGTGCTCGGTCATCGCATCGACGGCGTCACGCTGCGGGCGGCCTGGTCGACTGCGTTCATTCCCGACCCCGCGGTGTGCGCGATCATCGAGCGCCTGGAGCGACCGTCGTATGCGTTCACCAACAACGGATCCATGCTCACCGAGTGCCTCGCGGACGAGCTGGCCGACGTGCGACGACTGTTCCGGCGAGTCGTGTGCTCGTGGCAGCTGCGCGGCTCGCAAGCCCGCTGTGGTCGCGTTCGAGCGACTCTGCTCGGATCTCGGTCGCGAACCCGAAGACCTGCTGTTCGTCGACGACAACGCCGAGAACGTGGCATCTGCCCGCGCGCTCGGCCTCGTCGCGATCCGGTTCGGGTCGGTCGAGGGTTCTCGTCGCCGACCTGCACGCGTGGCGGCGTGCTCTGAGTTACGCTGCGGTCTTCATGTGGACGTCGGCGTGTCGAACCTCGGCGAGATGCAACTTCACGAGGACGCGCACGAGCCACCAACCCGGGTCGATCTCGCTCGTTGAGCGCGAAGCGTGCCGAGGTCGGGGCGGCGTGATGGTTGTTGTGCAGACCTTCGCCCGCGGTGATCGAGCGCGAGCGGCTGCAGGTTCGTCGCGGAGTTCTCGTACGGCTGTTTGCCCGTACTGTGTGGCCGACCGCGTTGATCGCGCCGGACAACATCACATAGAAGACCGCGTGCAGGCCCGCGGCGAGGAACCCGGTGACGAGGCCGAAGCCGAGCGCCCACATCGCGAGCACGAGGATCGCGATGCCGCTGCCGAGACCGAGCAGCGAAGTAGTCGAGCGCGAGACGGTCGAGGCGGTCGGGTGGCAGGTCCCGCGCGTACTTCTGCGTGTTGGCTGGGTCGGCCGGCCACGCGCTTGTAGAGCCCGACGTTGCCGAGCTGCACCCGCCAGAAGCCCGACCGCTGGGGGCTGTGCGGGTCGTCGACGGTGTCGGTCGCGGCGTGGTGCTTGCGGTGGACCGCGACCCACTCGCGCGGGCGCATACCCGTCGTCATCCAGATCACGACCCGGAAGGGCACGCGGCCCCGTGCGACACGTGAGCGCCCGGTGCGAGAGCGCCCGGTGCAGGTAGACGGTGGTCGTGAAGATCGCGAGCTGCGTGACGAGGAATGCCGCGACCACCGCGGCGATCACATTGGACGACCGGCACCGCACAAGGCTACTACCGACCGGTCGGTAGACGACGGTGTCGGTACCACTGGACCGCCGTGGCACTTGCCCGTCAGGCTACCGGATCGTCGACGAAGGAACTCATCCTCGAGGTGGCGCTCCGGCGCTTCGGCGACCACGGCTACGCGGGCACGAGCCTGAACCAGATCGCCGACGAGGTCGGCATCCGGCGCCCGAGCCTGTTGCACCACTTCCCCTCGAAGGAAGCGCTCTACCGCGCGGTCGCTGTTCGCGTCGTTCGCCGACTGGGTCGAAGCTCGTCGAGGAGGCGATCGAGGGACCCGCGCAGGGCTGGCCGCAGGTCGAGCGCATGCTGCGCGCCGCGTTCATCTTCTTCGAGGACCACCCCGAGTTCGTGCGCCTCGTGCGCTGGGAGGCGCTCGAGGGCGGCCCGATCCTGCGCGACGAGCTCGCGTGTTGTTGCGCCCGTTGTTCGACCGTGGCGCCGACTTCCTCGAACGAGAGATGGATGCCGGACGGCTGCGCCGTTACGACGCCCGCCAGCTGCTCCTCACGGGGTACGGCGCGGTGCTCTCGTATCTCTCCGACGGCCGGCTCATGACCGGCCTGCTCGACATCGACCCGCTGTCGCCGGAAGCGCTCGCGATCCGCCGCGAGCACGTCATCGACGTGTTGCGCACCGCCGTCGCCCCGGACAAGCCGGACGTCGCTACCAGCTGACGAGCTCGCTGCCAGCGTGCGAGCAGCGACGCGTCGCCGAACACGTCGAGCGCGTCGACGCCGACGCGTCCCTAGCAGGAACAGCAGCAGATCCGACGCGGTCCCGCGCGCGGCGACGTCCCCCTTGGCGTGTTCTCGGCGTGACGACGAGACCCGTCGGCGCCGAGCGAATGCCAACCATTCGCCGTCGCCGTCGGTGCAGTGGAGATGGATGCGTCTCGCCCGCGCCCCGCGGACGTCGACCGCGACGCGCCAGAACGGGATGAGATCGAAGAACTCGTCGATGCCGTCGACGGCGAGCGGTCGCGTCGATCGGTTCCGTGGCGCCGGCCGCGAGCTGTGCGTCCCAGCGGTGCATCGCGGTCTCGTTCGCCTGGCGCCGAGCCCAGAACCCGCGGTGCGATCGGTCGGTCCACGACCAGGCCCGAACGTCGGGCCCGGCGGCGGCGAGCGCGTCGGCGAGAGATCGGACACCCGCCGTCGAACCAGTCGACCCGTTCGGCGGGCGGCGGCGGTTCCGCTTCCGACCAGTCCGGATCCGCGGGTCGTCGCACGTTCGACTCGACGATCGTGCGCGACCCAGCGGTGCAGGCGTCCGACATGCCCGAGCAGATCGGCACCGTCCATTCCGGGCACGACGGCACGGTCGGTCGCTCGACGCCGCGCCGCCGCGCGCGCCTGCTCCGGCGCGTGACCTGTCGTGACGCAGCGACGGCACACGTGTCCGCCGTCAGTCGGATCGATCACGGCGCACGTCACGTCGGTGAATGCGTCCATCAGCGCGAATCTACCGGCGCTCCGCTTCGATGAGCTCCGGGCCGTTGTTCGTCGGCCTTGTTGACGAGCGTCGAGACCGGCCAGCGCCTCGAGCTCGTCGGCGGGCGACGGGACGAGCAGCTGCTGCGAGCGCGCGACGTCGTGGTTGTCGGCATCGAGCCACGTGTCCCACTCCGACTCGGGCAGGATCACCGGCATGCGGTCGTGAATCGGTGCGATCAGCTCGTTCGGTCCGGTCGTGATGATCGTGCACGAGCTGATGCGCGGCGCATCCGGCCCCGGCCCGGTCGTGCCAGATCGACCACAGACCCGGCGAACGCGAGCGGTTCGCCGTCGCGGCGCCGGATGAACCACGGCTGCTTGCTTGCGTGCCCTCGATCGTCTGCCACTCGTAGAAGCCGTCGGCGGGCACGATGCAGCGGCGCCGTTCGAACGCACGTTTGTAGGCGTTGCTGGTCGCAGCGTCTCGGCCCGCGCGTTGATCATCCGGTCGCCGACCGAGCGGTCACTTGGCCCACGACGGCACCAAGCCCCAGCGCACGAGGTCGAGCACCCGCTCGCCCGTCGGCTCTCGGCGACGACGGGTACGTCGGCCCGGGGCGCGACGTTGTAGCTGGGCTCGAGCTCGCTCGGTCCGGACCTCGGTCGACGTGGAAGCGCTCGGCGAGGAGGGCCGGCGACGAGACCGAGACGTAGCGACCGCACATACCGCGGCGACGGTACCATCGCCCCGAGGTGCGGATTCCCGCCGGGCCACCGGCTTCGACGATCGACGCCGGTCGCAGTATAAGACCGACCGGTCGGTTTTATTCGACCGCCGGAAGCCCGAGCACCGCAGGAGGGCCAGCGCCACATGGTCGAACCCGCAAGCACCAAAGGCCAGCGCACCCGCCAGCGCATCGTGGAGCTCGCCGCCCCGGTGTTCAACCGCCAGGGCTACGTCGGGCGCCTCGCTGCGCGACCTCATCAGCGCCACCGGGCTCGAGAAGGGTGGGATCTACAACCACTTCGGCTCCAAGGAGCAGCTCGCGCTCGAGGCGTACGACTTCGCCATGAGCCGGGTCACCGAGCGCCTGGCCCGGTCCGCAGGACGGCGCCACCGACGCCGTCGACCGCCTGACCCGCATGATCCGGGCCTTTGCCGACCAACGCCCGCCGGCCCGAGATCGACGGCGGCTGCCCGATGATGAACACCGCGATCGAGGCCGACGACACCAACGCCCGCCTCCGCGACCGGGCGCGACAGTCGATGACGCTGTGGCACCGGCTGGTCGGCCGCATCGTGAAGGACGGCAAGGCCGCTCGGAACGCTCGCGCCGACCTCGATCCCTACGCGCTCGCGTCGATCTTCACCGCATCGCTCGAAGGCGCCCTGATGCTCGCGCGCCTCTACGACGACCCCGCTACACATGGATCGCGTCGTCGACCACCTCGTCGCGCACGTCGAGTACCCTGTCGCGCCGTTCTCGGGACCGGACGCATGAGGCCGTCGAACATCGCGAGTCACTCGGGTCGAGGGCGTGCGCTCGCGCACCGATCACGCTGGACCGATCCCGCACGAGTGCGCTTTCGCGTGCGCGGCCTCGACGGCTACGAGCGCCTCGGCGCGATCCAGCGCGGCGAGCTGTCGCCGCCACCCGCCGCGGCGCTGCTCGGCCTCGCGCTCGACGAGCTGGATCGCGGGCGGACCGTGTTCTCGATGGTCGCCGACGAGCTCCACGAGAACCCGATGGGGACGATGCACGGTGGAGTCGTCGCAACATTCGTCGACACCGCGATGGGTTGCGCGGTGTCGTCGACGCTTCCTGCCGACGCCGGCTTCACCACGCTCGAGCTCAGCACCAACTTCGTCCGCGCGATCACGCAGTCGACCGGACGCGTCTACGCCGAAGGGCGCGGTCGTCCACGGCGGCGGACGCGGTCGTGACCACCGAGGCGCGCGTGCTACGACGACAACGGCACGCTGTACGCGCACGCCAACGTCGACGTGCCTCGATCTCGCGGAGATCGCGATGAACGACCGAGCGAATCCGATCGAGCGAGTGCGCGTCGGCGAGCGCGGAGCTGACGATCCGCCCGATCACGATCTCGACGACGTCGAGCGCCTGCACCGCATGTTCACCCGGCTGTCGCCCGACAGCGTGTACTTCCGTTTCTTCTCCCCGGTCACACGGCCGCCGCGCGCGCGCGCTGTCTGCGCTCGCCGACGTCGACCATGGGCGCCGCGACGCGCTGGTCGCGCTCGACGGCGACGAGATCGTCGCCGTCGCCCGCTACGACGCGGCCCTCGGCGGCCACAGGACCGGCAACCAGGCCGAGATCGCGCGTCACTGTCGAGGACGCCTGGCAACGCCGGGGACTCGGGAAGCGTCTGGCCCGGCGGCTCGCCGCGCTGGGCCGACGACCGGGGCTACGACGACGTTCGTCGCCACCGTGCTGGCCGACAACCGTGCCGCGCTCGGCCTCGTGCGCAAGCTCGTTCCCGACGCGACCGTGCGCTTGGGCCGGCGGCGGCTACGAGGCCTCGATGCCGCTCCGGCAAAGCCGGCTAGCGAATCGCGGCGACGTGTTCAGCTGCGCCGAGCGCCGTTGCGCGCACGGGCGGTCCGACGAGCCGGAAGACGAACCGGAGCCCCGACCACGTGTCGTCGACCGCGCACACCTTGTTGTCGACCAGGCCGTGCGCGAGACCGAGCTCGCGCACGATGCCTTCGCGTAGGTCGGTCGCAACACACGCGGTTCGTTTCGGCCACGCGATCCACAATCCACCCGCGTGCGATCGTGCGGGCGAGGCCGTCGAAGCGACGTTCGAGCTCGGCGAGTCGCGTCGCGAAGAAGAGCACGACGTCCTGCTCGCCGCGCGCCTGGTGTACGCAAGCGCACGCCTTCGGGCATCGGACTCAGCGTCGCGCTCGAACCCGTCGGGCGCGCGCACGAGCGCGAAACGAGCCCCCGGCTTGATGCCGAGCTTTTGGGGAAGGGCGTCCCCGAGTACCCCGCCACGAGCTGCAGTCAATCGCGGTTGAACGTTGCGGTCAATCAGAGCGGATCGCCCAACGCCGTCAGGGCGGATCGCCACATGCCGACGGCGAACCGCGGCACCGCCATGCGATGACACCGACACCGGCGAGACACAGCAAGCCGCCCGACACCACGGACACCGTCGGCGTGAAGAGCGCTCGCGACGACGCCACCTTCGAGGTCGCCCGAGACGCGGTCCGCCGGCGACGACGAAGATGTTGAACGCACGAGAGACGGCCGCGCAGCCCGTCGGGAACCGTCGAGTTGCTGGATCGTGTTGCGGAACACGGCCGAGATCACGTCGGCGCCCCCGGCGACGGCGAGCAAGACGAGGGCGAGCCCGAGGTTGCGCTCCCACCAGCCCGAACGCCGCGATCGACGCGCCCCATACCGTCACCGCGACGAGGATCGCGAGGCCCGGTCGCCGGACCCGGCCGATCCATCCCGAGCTCGCGGCGCCCGACGAACGCCGCCGAACGCGGCCGCCGCGAACAACCATCCGACGGCTTCGGTCCCGCGGTGGAATTGCTTGTCCGACAGCACCGGGAAAAGGACCCGGGGCATCCCGAAGACCATCGCGACGATGTCGACGGTGAAGGTCGACTGCAGCACTCGCCGACCTGACAAGAAGCGCAGCCCGTTACGCACAGCGGCGAGCCCGACATCCTCCTCGTCGACGTCGGCGGGGATCGGTCGCTGCGACTGGACGAGGAAGGCAGCCGTCAACGAGGCGACGTAGCTCACCGCGTCGACCCCATATGCCCAGGTCAGCCCGAATCTGCTCACGACGATGCCCGACGAGCGCGGGGCCGATGACGCCGCGCCGTCTGCCACATGATCTGGTTGAGGGCGGCCGCTTGGGCCAGCAACTCCGGCGGGACCAGTCGAGGCGTCATCGCGGAGCGGGTCGGCATCGAGACCGAGAGAAAGGCGGCGCTCAACCCGGCGGCGCCGTAGACCAACACCAAGGGCGGACGGCCGAGGTACGCGCCGAACAGCAAGAGGCCGGACGCCGTCATCAAGCCGAACTGTGCGAACAACAGCAGGCGGCGTCGGTCCCGCCGGTCGATCTGCGGACCGAACCCGATCGAGACGAACAGCATCGGCACGAGCTGGACCAAGCCGATGAGCGCCCACCGCCAACGACGAACCCGTGAGCGCGTAGACCTGCACGAACAGAGCGACCAAGGTGAACTGGCTGCCGATCTGCGACAGCAGCTCGCCGCCCCAGAGCAGACGGAAATCGCGCGATCTGCGCAGCGGCGTGATGTCGATCGCCAGGCCGCGTACCCGACCCGAAAGCGGGCGGCGACGGCCCGGTGCAGGTGCGGTCACAGAACGAGGAACATTATCGACGCGGTCACGGTTGCAAATCCCGACTTCCCTACCTGGATTTTCGGTCGGCGGGCGACATACCCTGCTCGCCGAGGCCCCGACAAGACCCCGACAAGACCCCGACAAGACCCCGACGAGACGAGAGAGGCACGACATGGCGCTGCGCCTGGGCGACGAAGCCCCGAACTTCACGGCCGAGACCACCGAAGGCACGATCAATTTCTACGACTACCTCGGAGACGGCTGGGGTGTCTTGTTCTCCCACCCGAAGGACTACACGCCGGTGTGCACGACCGAGCTCGGCGAGGTGGCTCAGCCTGAAGCCCGAGTTCGACAAGCGCAACGTGAAGGTGCTCGGCCTGTCGGTCGACGAGCTCGGGAACCACAAGGGTTGGGCCGACGACATCGAAGAGACGCAGGGCTCGAAGTTGAACTTCCCGCTCATTGCCGACGCCGACCACAAGGTCTCGGACCTCTACGACATGATCCACCCGAACGCGAGCGACACGCTGACCGTGCGTTCGGTGTTCATCGTGGGCGCCGACAAGAAGGTGAAGCTCATCATCACCTACCCGGCGTCGACGGGCCGCAACTTCGACGAGATCCTGCGGGTGATCGACTCGCTGCAGCTGAGCGCCAAGTACAGCGTCGCCACACCGGTGAACTGGAAGGACGGCGAAGACGTCATCATCGGCGGCACCATCTCCGACGAGGAAGCGAAGACGAAGTTCCCGAAGGGCTGGAAGGCGCCGAAGCCCTACCTGCGCCTCACGCCCCAACCCAACAAGTAGGCCCGGTCGACACGAGCTCGGCCGACGCGTGAGGGCCCGCGAGTCGCCGCCGGAAGCTCGTCAGTCTCGAAGATAGTCCCAGCCCTCGCCCCGGAGGTACAGACGGTGGCGGGGGCCGGGGCTCTCCAGCTCGTCGAGGTCGTCGTACGCGATGTCCTCGGGATAGATGCATATCGCGCAGTCGCCGTCCACGAAATGAAAGCGCGGCAGGTAGTCGATCGGTTCGGCTGCCTCGATCGCACTCAGCGCGTCGGCGACGGTGTCGATCTCTTGCAGGTCGAGGAGCGTGACGTACTGCGGTGGTGCGAGCTCGATCTCGCCGGCGTCGCGCGCCGCGAGGGCTTCGGCGGGAGCGAACCACCGGACGGCATCCATCTCCGATCCGTCGGCGACCTCATATCCCCCGGCGACGGGGCCTGCGAAGAACCAGGTCGCGAATCGCTTCGGCGACCCCTCGGGGGTGGTCCAGTTCGAGAGATGGATCAGCGCGTCGATATCGACGTCGACGCCGGCTTCCTCCTTGGCCTCGCGCACTGCGGCCCGGCGGGCGGCGCGCACCACGTCGTCGGACATCTCGTCATAGTCCTGCGGATCGATACGTCCGCCCGGAAACACCCACGCGCCACCGTGAAAGGCCAACTTCGACGAGCGGCGGGCGAGCAACACCTCGAGCCCGCGCGCCGAATCGCGCAGCAACACCACCGTCGCCGCGGGTGCGGCTTCGACCGCGCTCGCGCCCGCACTCGTGCCGGCCGCGCCGCGCTTCTTGCGTTCCTCGATCCAGTTGTTCACGTTGCTCGATCCAGTTGTTCGATGGACAGCTCGCCGTTTTCGTTACTTGCGCGCAGGACCTTCTTGTCGAACTTGCCGACCGACGTCTTCGGCACCTCGTCGATGAACGCCCAACGTTCGGGCACCTGCCACTTGGCGACGTGACCGCCGAGATATGCCGCGAGCGTGGACGCATCGACGTCGGTGCCGGGCTTGCGCACGACGCACGCGAGCGGCCGCTCGTCCCAGCGCGCGTCGGGAACACCGATGACGCTCGCTTCGACGACGTCGGGATGACCCATCAAGACGTTCTCGAGCTCGACCGAGCTGATCCATTCACCGCCCGACTTGATCACGTCCTTGGCCCGGTCGGTGATCTGGATATAGCCCTCGGGTGACACCGTGCCGACGTCGCCGGTGCGCAACCAGCCGTCGTCGAACTTCTCCGGCGAAGGATCGCGGTAGTAGGAACCGGTGATCCACGGACCGCGCACTTCGATCTCACCTACGGCCTCACCGTCCCAGGGCAATACGCGGCCCGTGTCGTCGACGATGCGCAGCTCGACCCCACCGACGACGCGGCCCGTCATGGCGCGCCAGTCCATCTCCTCGGGGGAACCGAGCTCGACGCGCGACGGCGCGTGCGCGACCGCCGCCAGCGGCGACGTCTCGGTCATCCCCCACCCTTGGACGATCCGCACGCCGTACTTGTTCTCGAAGTTCTCCATCAGGGAGCGCGGAACCGCCGAACCACCGCAAACGACCATGCGAATGCTCGAAAGGTCGATCTCATGTTCCTCGCCGTAGCGCCAGATGTCGGCCCAGATCGTGGGCACGGCACCCGAGAAGGTCACGCGCTCTTCCTTCACCATGCGCGTGATCGGTTCGGCCTGTAGGAACTTGCCGGGCATGACGAGCGACGCCCCGCACAGGAAAGCCGAGTAGGGCATCCCCCACGCGTTCGCATGGAACATCGGCACGATCATGAGCATGCGATCGCGTTCGGAGAGGTTCAGCGAGTTCGGCGTAGTCGCCGCGAACGAGTGCAGGAACTCCGAACGATGCGAGTACGCGACGCCCTTCGGGTTACCGGTGGTTCCCGACGTGTAACACATCGCGGCGGCCTGCAGTTCGTTGATCTCGGGCCAGTCGAACTCGGCCGGTTCGACCGCGAGGAGCTCTGCATAACGGTGAATCGGGCGTTCGCTCCCGAGCGCCGACGCGTCGCCGTCACCGACCACCACGAAGCGTTCGACGGTCGTGAGCTGCGACACGACCTTGGCCAGCACGGGGACGAGGGAATCGTCGACGAGCACGACCTTGGATCCACCGTGGTTGATCACGTACGCGAGCTGTTCGGGGAACAGACGAATGTTCAGCGTGTGGACGATCGCGCCCATTGACGGAATCGCGAGGTACGCCTCCATGTGTTCCTGCGAGTTCCACATGAAGGTACCGACCCGATCGCCGGAGCTGACGCCGAGGCGCGTGCAACGCGTGCGCGAGTCGGCCCGCGTTGGCGCCGATCGTCCCGTAGCTCGCGCGCCGCGGACCCGACTCGGTCCAGGTAACGCACTCGGCGTCGGCGTAGACCGTCATCCCGTGGCGCAGGACCGCGGTGATGGTCAGTGGGAACTCCTGCATCGTGCTCGAGATCAATGCGCCTCCTCGGCCCGCTCTCGAGCGAAGCGTAACGTCGTGTTCGCCCGGCGGACGATGACGACGACAGACGGGCGGGAGCCGTCGGATCAGGTCCCTGGCGACCTCGGCCGCCCATCTCGGAGTCGGATCCCGGATCCGGTGGCGGCCCGATCGCAGCCCTCCGGCACGCCGAACTGTGAAAAAGGGCACCCTGGCACCCACTCTTCGCAGATTGGGCTGCAGAAGTGTCCGCCCGATGGTCGAAGTCTAGGGGGCACGACGAAACCCGCCCCGGTCCCGAGCCCGACGGACCACCTGACTACCGGCGAGGAGGATCTCGAGTGACCATGACCGCAACGCCGAGCGCAGAGATCCAGGTGCTGCCGCTCTCGTTGACGATGGCCGAGGTTCGCCTCACCACCGGCGGGAACGGCACGAGCATCGGCAAGGTCTCCTCCCGGAACGGTCGTTGGTCGTGGCAGCACCGAGACGGTGAGCAGAGCTCGCCGATCGCCGAGAACCGGACTGCAGCCGCCAACGCCCTCGCCGAGTACCACATCGCATTCAAACCGCAGGCACAGGCGGCGCCCGTGCGGCGCCTGCTCTTCGGCTAACCGCCGTAGTTCATGCGAGTGTCCTCCATACGGAGGACCTCGGTCTCCTCGTCCGTCAAGAACGCGACGTTCACGACCTCCGCGAGGAACAGGGTGTGGTCGCCCACCGCGACGGGTTGACGAACCTCGCACTCCACGTAGGCGACCGACTGCGCGAGCACGGGCGCGCCCGTGCCGGGACCGTCGATGTACGCGAACCCGTTCAACGTGCGCTGCGCGAGGTCGACCTCGACGGGCTTGGTGAACTTGCGCACGACGGCCCGGTCCTGTCGATCGAGCATGCACAGGCTGAACACACCGCTCGCCTCGATGAGCTCGTGCGTGAACGCGGCGTGCTCCACACCGATGCCGATCCACTTCGGATCGAACGACACCTGGGTGGCCCAGTTGAGGACCATCGCGTTGCGTCGCCGCGCCTTGTCGGTCGAGCCCACGACGTAGAGGCCGCTCGGCATCTTCCACAACACCCGTCGCCGCAACCGGTCGTACTCGTCGGGGTCGGCGCCCGGCGGGAACGGGGCCACGGGTCCTTGTCTCGTGGGCATGGGGCGAGGCTACGTCGAGGCGGAGCGCCGCCGCCGCCGTCGAGGGCCCGCTGGGAATGTCGGCGCCATCGAACGCCGCAACACCCGGCGACGCCGGTGAGGTCTAGGTTGCGCAAGGTGTTGCTCGTGCTCAATGGCGCGCCGGCAGTCGGCAAGTCGACTCTCGCGCGCCGCTATGCCGACGATCACCCTCTCTCGCTCGTCATCGACATCGACCTGATCCGCACTCACCTCGGACGGTGGAGCGAGCTCGACGAGTCGAGACTCGTCGCTCGCGATCTGGCGGTCGCGTTGGTGCGGGCACATCTGCTCTCCGGGCACGACGTGGTGGTGCCGCAGTATCTCGGACGCACGGATTTTCTCGACCGGCTGCACGATGTCGCCATGCAGATGAGCGCTCCGTTCGCGGAGGTGGTCCTGACCGACGACATCGACGCGATCCGCGAAGCGGTTCCGTCAGAGGCGAGCCGAGCACGCGGCCGCCGGCGCCGAGCACCCCGAATCGGATCTCGACGACGACGCAGTCGCGACCGCACTGCTCGAGGCGAACACCCGGCTCGTCCGAGGTGCCGCCGAGAGGGGTGTGCCCGTCGTCTCGGTCGCCCAAGGCCCCGAGGAGTCGTATGCGTTGTTGCGCGAGGCCCTCGGTGCAGCGTCGTGACACGCACGACTCCGGCGGCGGGTAGGTCGAGCTAACCGGCGCGACCGAAATCGTCTTCGAGGCGAACGATGTCGTCCTCACCGAAGTAGTCGCCGTGCTGGACCTCGACGAACACGAGGTCGGCGGTGCCGGTGTTCTCGATGCGATGAGTCGCGCCCAGTCCGATATCGACGGCTGTGCCGGGTTCGACCGCGACCGGCGCGTCGTCCAGGGTCACGACACCGGTCCCGCGGACCACGAACCAATGCTCCGAACGGCGGGCGTGCCTTTGCAGACTCAGCCGCTTGCCGGGCTTGACGAGGATCTGCTTGACCTTGTGATCCGGGGCGTCGACCAGGACCTCATAGCTTCCCCACGGACGTTCGTCACGCTCGTTCATCCCCCCATTCTGCCATCCGCAGAACGGCCCTCCGTACGGGTCGTCGCTTTCTCGTACTCCGCGAAGTCCGGCATCAGGCGGCCTGAGCGCGGTACAGGCGGAAGTCCTCGAGGTTCGGCATGTGACGGACACTAACGTCGACATTCGTGGCTTCGGTTCCCGACGGGATTGACCTCACCGATCTCGATCTCTTCGCCGCCGGCTTCCCGCACGAGGTCTTCACGACCCTGCGGGCGACGGCGCCCGTGTTGTGGCACGAGCCCACCGAACACACGCCCGACGGCGACGGATTCTGGTCGGTGCACTCCCATGCCGCGTGCATGACCGTGGTGCACGACCCCGGCGCGTACTCGTCGGAGACCGGCGGCACCCGTCCCTACGGCGGGACGACGCTGAACGATCTACCGATGGCCGGTCTCATGCTCAACATGATGGATGACCCGCGTCACCAACGGGTCAGACTCCTCGTCAGCAACGGTCTGACGCCTCGCACGATCGCCCGCCTCGAAAGCGACCTGCGACGTCGCACGGCGGGGCTCGTCGAGCGCGCGCTCCGGCAAGGCGAGTGCGATTTCGTGCGCGACGTCGCGGGTGAGCTGCCGATGCAGGCAATCTGCATCTTGATGGGCATCCCCGAAGGCGATCGCCACCAGCTCTTCGAGTGGATCGAGCACTCCTTCGACTTCAAAGGCGACCGGCAGGCCTTCGAGACGACGGACGAAGTAAGACTCGCCGCGACATCGATGTTCGAGTACGGGCGCGCACTGATCGCCGAGAAGCGCGCCCGACCCGCCGACGACATGCTCTCGGTGGTGAGCCACGCGCATCTGGAGGGAGAGCACCCGCCCGAGCTCACCGACGAGGAGTTGCAGTTCTTCTTCTCGCTGCTCTGGGCCGCCGGCGCCGACACCACACGCAACGCGATCGCCGGCGCCGTCGTCGCCTTCGACGCCTTCCCCGACCAGTGGAACGCGCTGCGAGACGCAGGTGCGCTGGGAACGACCGGAGTCGAAGAGGTCGTGCGCTGGACCCATCCGGCGGCGTACAACCGTCGGACCGCGACTCGCGACATCGACCTCTGCGGTGAGAGGGTGCGCGCCGGCGACAAGGTCGTGTTCTGGGAAGCCTCGGCGAATCGCGACGAATCCGTCTTCGCGCGACCTTTCGAGTTCGACCTCGACCGAGACCCGAATCCGCACCTCGGATTCGGGCACGGCGTCCATCACTGCCTGGGCGCGAGTCTCGCACGACTCGAGATCCGCGTGGTGCTCGACGAGCTGTGCGCGCGTCGGGTCCGTCGAGCTCACCGAGCCGGTCGTGTGGACGCGCAGCAACAAGCACACAGGTATCCGCAGCCTGCCCGTCCGGATGACGCCGAAGGCGGCGGTCTAAGGCTTCGTGGTGGAGGCGGTCACGGCGGGCTTCCCCACCGCGGGCTTGCCGACCGCGGGCTTCCCGACCGCGGGCGTCGGATCGAGCTGAGCGAAGGCGACCATGCGCTCGTAGATGTCGTACACGCGCTGGCCGTAGAGCGCGCCCGTCGCCCACGTACCCCAGAGATCCCACCACGTCTGGACCTTGCCGCGGAAGCCGAGGCTCAACGTACCCGGGAGCAGGATCGGGTCGGTGTACTTCGCGTCGGGGAATTTCGGGTCGACGTAGATGCGCAGGAGCTGCAGCTGTGCGCGCACGCCCGCCTTCGCGTCGGGGAAGTTGATGCCGTGCGCGCACGAGTCACACCAGCCGATCCCGGCGAAGTTGTTGTCCGTCGGCGCGCTCCCCGGGTTGGCGAACCCGCCGGTCTCGAGAATCGACTGCGCGAACGCGACGTCACCCCGCACGCCTGTCCGTACACCCTCGTCGAGGTAGATCTGGGCGAGCACCTCGATCGGCACCGTGATGCGCGGGGAGTAGTGCTCCGCCACCACGAAGTCGGCCATCTGCTTGGCGGTCAGGCGACTGGGGCCGAGAATCGGGCTCGTCGCACTCGTCGCGGCCGTCTCGAAGTCGTGGATGCCGGCCAGCGCCACTGCGATGCGGGTCTGGGAGTCGCGAATCGCCGCCCGCAGCTTGGCGAGGTGGGCCTTCGCCCGGTCCACCGCATCAGCGGCACGCGCGGACACCTGGCGGCTCTCGGCCACCTGCCCGTCGACGCGCACCTTCAGGTCGAGGTATTCGTCGAGCAGGTTCTTCGTGTTCGAGCCGAACGTGGCGAGCACGTGCAGCTGGCCACCGGCATCGACGATCGAGTTCGTGTTGAGGTAACTCTCGATCGCAGTCATCAGCTGCGCGTCACCGGCATGGATGTATGCCTCGGCCGCGGCCTGATGCAACAACGTGCGGGTCCGGTCGAGCTTCTGTTGCGTGTCCTTGGCGATGCCCGCGAGCCGCTTCGACTCGCGACGGGCCCCGACCTCCTTCTTGGCCGCCGCGGTCACGGCCCGCTGTGCCGGGGCGATCCCGTCCCGGGCCGTCTTCAATTCGAGCTTCGCTGCCTGCATCGTCTTCAGGAGCTCGAGCCCGGAGTTCGTCGGCAGCGAGAACGTGGGCATCGCCGCCGGTGGCGGCGGGATCGTGGTCGTGGTGGTCGGACCGGGGACCGTCGTCGTCGTCGGGTCGGATGGCGACGGGATGTGCGGGCCGCCCAATGTCGTCGAGGTCTTGGGCGCAGGCGCCGTCGTGGTCGTCGTCGCGCCGTACGCGATCCCGGGTGCGGCAATCGACACCACCAGCGCCGCCGCGACGACGGCGACGACCACGACGGGGGAAACGCGCGCGCGCGCGAGGACGAACATCTCTCTTCCAGTCGGCATCGGGGGCCGGAAACTTCAGGAATGGTCCAGATGCCGCGCGGACGGCCGCCGGGGCGCGCCGAGCAGGCCGACGAGAGCCGTCCGAATTCGCACAGATCGTCAGCTTCGAGGCACCTGGCTCCAGGGCAGGCCCTTGTCGGCGCGGGGCTCCCCCGGCAGACCCAGGACGCGCTCTCCGAGGATGTTCTTCATGATGTTGGTCGTGCCCCCCTCGATCGAGTTCGCCTGGACCCGCAGGAACGCTTTCTGCGGGTTCGACAGGTCCATCGCAGTACGCGGCCGTTCGAAGGTGTAACCGCTCGGGTAGAGCAGCGCGTCGGGTCCCATCAGATCCATGACGAAGCTCATGATGCGTTGGTTGAGACCGGCCATTGCGAGCTTGCCGACCGAACCTTCGGGGCCTGGTGTCCCTTTTCGCCGACTCTGGCTCGCACGCATGTTGGTGAGGCGGTTGACCTCGGCATCGACCCAGAGCCGCACGAGGTTGTCGCGCGAGACGGGGTCGTGGCGTTGCCCGTTCTTCTTCCACTGGTCCACCGCGACCGCGATCACACCGGAACCACGCGGGTTGACCTGACCGCCGATCGACACGCGCTCGTTCATGAGCGTGGTGAGCGACACCCCCCAACCTTCCCCGACGTCGCCGAGACGCTCGCGGTCGGGGATGCGCACGTCGGTCATGTAGACCTCGTTGAACTCGGCCTCGCCCGTCGCCTGCACCAACGGCCGGACTTCGACGCCCGGCGCGTGCATGTCGATGACGAACATCGTCATTCCCTTGTGCTTGACCTGTTCGGGGTCGGTCCGTACGAGCACGATGCCGAAGCTCGCGAGGTGAGCGAGCGTCGTCCACACCTTCTGGCCGTTCACGATCCACTCGTCACCGTCGCGCACCGCGCGGGTCGACAACCCGGCGACGTCGGAGCCGGCGCCCGGCTCACTGAACATCTGGCACCAGATCTCCTCACCGGTGAACAGCGGACGCAGGTAACGCGTCTTTTGCTCGTCGGAACCGTGCGTGACGATCGTCGGCGCGCACATCCCGTGCCCGATGGGGTTGCGTCCGTACGGTATGGGCGCGCCCGCCGCGAACAACTTGGCGTTGATCGTGTTCTGCAGCTTGGGCGAGAGGCCGAGCCCGCCGAAGCCCTCGGCGAAGTGCACCCACGCGAGCCCGAGGTCGTACTGCGCGCCGAGGAACTCGGCCGGCGGCGTCGACTTCGGGTCGAGCTTCGCCAGGAGCTCGTCGCACAGTTGGGTCACTCGTTGCTCGTCCGTCGCCAACGGAAACTCCTCTCAGAACTTGACCGATCGGTCAACTGTAGTGACCCGGCCACTACGGTCGCCACGTGCGAACAGCCACCGCAGCCGCATCCGGGTTGGCGGTGGCGGCGGCAATCATGGGCGTCCGGACCGTCACGCGACGCCGATCGCGGTTCGTGAGCAACTCCGTCGTGTCGCGCAACGCGCGCCTCGCGGCCATCGGAGCCCGGGCCGGGACCCGTCAGGCGGTGCACTCGGCGCACCGGGTCGCAGTCTCCGCCGAACGGCGCGCGCAGCTCGACGCCGCGCACCAGATACGAACTGCCGCCGACGTCGCGAGCGCCCTCGGCGAGTTGAAGGGCGCTCTCATGAAGCTCGGCCAGATGGCGAGCTACCTCGACGAGGGGCTGCCGGAGCCAATCCGCGAGGCGCTCGCGTCGCTGCAACAAGACGCGCCGCCGATGGCGCCCGAGCTCAGCGCACAGATCCTGCGCGAGGAGCTCGGGGACGCACCCGATCGCCTCTTCGCACAATGGGATCCGGTACCGATAGCGGCGGCGTCGATCGGCCAGGTACACCGCGCGGTCACACACTCGGGCATTCGCGTCGCGGTCAAGGTGCAGTATCCCGGAATCGACGACGCGATCCGCGCCGACCTGTTGAACACCGACGTGCTCTTCCGCGCCCTCGGTCTCGTGTTCGCGGGTTTCGAACCCGGACCGCTCGTCGAAGAGCTGCGGGCCCGGCTCGTGGAGGAGCTCGACTACTTCATCGAGGCAGACAACCAGAGGTTGTTCGCCGACTGGTACGCGGACCATCCGTTCATCCACGTTCCCGCCGTGATCGACGAGCTGTCGAGCAAGCGCGTGCTCACGACCGAGCTGGCCGACGGCGCACGCTTCGACGACGCGAAGACGTGGTCACAGGACGAACGGAACGAGGCAGCCGAAGCCATCTTCCGCTTCGTGTTCCGCAGCATCTACCGGCTGAAGTCGTTCAACGGTGATCCGCACCCGGGCAACTACCTGTTCCGGCCCGGGGGCAAGGTCACCTTCCTCGACTTCGGGCTCGTGAAGCGCTACACGCCGACCGAGGTGCATCTGTTCCAGTCGTTGATCGAGTCCTTCGTCCTCGACCACGACGTGACCCGGTTCCGTCACACCCTCGAAGCGAACGACGTGCTGAAGCCGTCGGAGATCTCCGACGACGACGTACGCGAGTACTTCGGGCACTTCTACGAGTTCGTGCTCGAGGACCGCGAGATCGCCTTCACCCCCGAGTACGCGTCGGAGACGGTGCGGCGCATGTTCGACGTGTCGAGCCCGTACGCGCACGTTGCCAAGTCATCGAACGTTCCACCGGCGTTCGTCGTGACGCAACGCATCAATCTGGGACTGCACGCGGTGCTCGGCCAGCTCCGGGCCCGGCGCAATTGGCGTCGCATCGCCTTCGAGCTGTGGCCCTTCGTCGAAGGTGAGCCCTCGACACCGATGGGTGAAGCCGAAGCCGCGTGGCTCGAGTCGCACGCGCGCTGAGCCGTTGTTTCGAATTTCGTCACATGCGCACGCTACGAGGCGGCCGGCGTCGGCCTACGCTCCGGGCACGAACCCGTCGAGGAGCTGCGCGTGAATCTCGTTCGCATCGCAACGTGGGCCGAGGTACCCGATCGTCAGCCGATGGCGGCAAGGACCGAAGACGTCGACCTCGTCATCATCCGCCGCGGCGACGAGTACTCCGTGCTGCACGGTCGGTGCCTCCACCGGGGCGCGCTGCTCGCCGACGGTCAGATCGTCGGCGACGACCTCATCTGCGGGTTGCACGGCTGGGACTACCGCATCGAGTCCGGCGTGAGCGCCTACAACAACAGTGAGGTGCTGGCGAAGTTCACGTCGGTGATCGACGGTGATGGCCTGTTCGTCGACCGAGACGACGTGATCCGTTGGAAGCTGCAGCATCCGCAGCCGTACTCGCCCGACGTCTACCAGGGCCTCTACACCGACCCGCACGGCACGATCGAAGAACCGTACGTCATGCGCATCCACGAGCTCGCGACGAACGGTCTCCGCAAGGTCGGCCACCACGGATTCGTTGCCGCGATGGGCGTTCCCCGCCAGAGTCTGCCCAGCTGGGACTCGATCCAGTTCGTCACCGCACAGCTCGCCCGCCTTCCGTTGCTCGACGACGTTCCGGTCGGTGACGAGGTCTGCATCGGGCCCGACGCGGCGAAACCCCTCTGGCTCGACATGCCGTTGTTCGTATCCGACATGTCGTTCGGCGCGCTGTCGCAGGAGGCCAAGACCGCGCTCGCGCGCGGGGCGCAACTGGCAGGGACGGGCATCTGCTCCGGCGAAGGCGGCATGTTGGCCGAGGAGCAGCGGGAGAACTCCCGCTACTTCTACGAGCTCGCCTCGGCCCGCTTCGGTTGGAACTGGGACGTTCTCGACAAGGTCCAGGCCTTCCACTTCAAGCTGGGCCAGGGCGCCAAGACCGGGACCGGCGGTCATCTCCCGGGGCCGAAGGTGAAGGGCCGAATCGCGGAGGTGCGCGGGCTCCCCGAAGGAACGCCGGCCGTGTCACCGTCGACGTTCCCCGACTGGCACGGCATCGACGACTTCCGGAAATTTGCCGACGAGGTCCGGGAACGCAGCGGGGGCATCCCCATCGGCGTGAAGCTGTCGGCGCAGCACATCGAGAACGATCTCGACGCCGCGCTCGAGATCGGCGTCGACTACGTGATCCTCGACGGTCGCGGCGGCGGTACCGGCGCCGCACCGATCCTGTTCCGCGACAACATCTCCGTGCCGACGATCCCGGCACTCGCGCGCGCGCGCCGGCATCTCGATCGCCGCAAGCGCCGGGATGTCACGCTCATCGCGACCGGCGGACTGCGCGACCCCGCCGACTTCGCCAAAGCACTGGCGCTGGGAGCCGACGCGGTGGCGATCGCGAACAGTGCCATCCAGGCAATCGGTTGTCTCGGCATGCGGGCGTGCCACACGAACAACTGCCCGGTCGGCATCGCAACCCAGCAGGAACACCTGCGCGCCCGTCTACCCGTCGACGAGGCGTCGCACCGTTTGAACAACTTCCTGCGGGCGTCGGTGGAGCTGATGGAAGTCCTCGCCCGCGCGTGCGGGCACGATCACCTCTCACACTTCTCCGCCGACGATCTCACCACGTTCGATCGCGAGATGGCCGCGCTCACCGGGATCGAATACGGAGGCATCCGGTGAGCGGTGAGGTCGCCGAAACCCTCGTGTGGCACCGCGTCGCCGACGTCGACGCGCTCGACGACGGTCGGGTCATGACCGTCACCGCGGGCCGGGTGTCGCTCGCGCTCACACGTTGCAACGGTCGCTACGGCGCGCTCGACAACCACTGCCCCCACCAGGGCGGCCCGCTCGGCGAGGGCTCCATCGAAAAGGGCTGGCTGCGCTGCCCGTGGCACGGCTACGACTACGACCCGCTGACGGGCACTCCCCCGCCCGGGTTCACCGACGCACCTGCGCACCATCCGGTCGAAGCGCGCGCCGACGGCATCTACGTCGCCCTGCCCCCCGAGCAGCCCCGGACGCGCACGATCTCGGACCTCATGGTCGAAACCATGGGCGAGTGGGGCGTTACCCACGTGTTCGGCATGGTGGGCCATTCGAACCTGGGTTTCGCCGACGCGATGCGTGCCGCCGAGGCGCGAGGCAAGTTGACCTTCGTCGGCATCCGCCACGAGGGCGCCGCCGCGTTCGCGGCGAGCGCCTACGGCAAGCTCACCGGGCGGCTCGCGGCGTGCTTCGCGATCGCCGGTCCCGGGTCCACGAACCTGCTGACGGGGCTGTACGACGCCAAAGTCGACCGGTCCCCCGTGCTCGCGATCTCGGGCCAGGTGCCGTCGAAGGTCCACGGGCGCGCCGCGTTCCAAGATCTCGATCTCGCTGCGGCGTTCGCAGACGTCTCCGTCTCCACGCAAACCGTGCAGCGCGACTCCGATCAGGTCGAGTTGATGAACCTCGCGTGCAAGCACGCGCTCGACCGGCGGGGCGTCGCGCATCTCGTGCTCCCCGACGAGGTGCAGGCTCTTCCCGCGCCCGACGGCTCCGCCATCGGCGGGCCCGGCGGCCGCGTCGCGGATCGCGCGATCGCGCCGCCGGCCGCCGCGCTCGACCAGGCGGCCGCGCTCGTCGCCGGCGCGCGCCGTCCGGTCGTCGTGATCGGCCACGGCGCGCGCGGCGCGATCGACGACGTCGTGCGGCTCGCGGAGCGACTGCACGCGCCCATGCTCACGACGTTCAAGGCCAAGGGCATCGTGGCCGACGACCACCCGCTCGCGTGCGGCGTGCTCGGCCGCAGCGGGACGCCGGTCGCGTCGTGGCTCATGAACGAGTCGGACCTGTTGGTCGTGTTCGGCGCATCCTTCGCCAATCACACGGGCATCGCGTCGTACAAGCCGATCATCCAGGTCGATACGGAGCCCGACGCGATCGGCCGGTTCCACGCGGTCACCGTGGGGGTGCTCGGCGACATCTCCGTCACGGCCGGACTCCTGCTCGACAAGATCCCGCCGTCCGTGCAACCGGTAGACCAGCGGCCCGACGTTGCCGCGCGGCGGGCGATCTGGCGGGCCGAGAAGGAACTCCGCGCCGGCGACGACCGCGGGCACGGAGTCGCCTCCGCGCCGCTCTTCGAGGCGTTGACGCGCCACACTCCCGAGCATGCCGTCATCGCCGTCGACGTCGGCAACAACACGTACTCGTTCGGCCGGTACTTCGAATGCAAGGCCGGGCAGCACGTGCTGATGTCCGGGTACCTGGGCTCGATCGGCTTCGGCTTCCCCGCGGCCATGGGCGCCTGGGCCGCCGCGCCCGACCGCACCATCGTCGCGGTGACCGGCGACGGCGGCTTCGGTCAGTACCTCGGAGAGATCACGACCGCCGTGAAGTACGGGATGAACATCACGCACGTGCTGCTGAACAACAGCCAACTCGGCAAGATCACCAAAGAGCAGCGAGCGGCCGAGTTGGACGTGTGGCAGACGTCCTTGCACAACCCCGACTTCGCCGCCTACGCGCAGCTGTGCGGCGCGTTCGGCGTGCGCGTCACCGAACGAGCCGCGCTCGACGACGCGTTCGCGGCTGCCTTCGCCTACGACGGCCCCGCTCTCGTCGAGGTCGTCGCCGACGCCGACTTGATCTGACACTCGATCTCCCGGTGCCTCCACCCGCGTCGCAGCCCGAGCCAGGCGAGTGCGCGCGTATTTCGCGGCCCGCGGCGGACCGGACCGCGACATTTTCCCGTTAGCCTCGGCTCGTGCCCGCTGCCGAGAGCCCCGTCGAGCTGCGCCGCGAGGGTGCCATCGGCCGGCTCGTGTTGAACCGTCCCGAACGCCGGAACGCGCTCTCGCACACAGTCATGGTGGAGATGCTGCGCTCACTCGACGAAGTCGCGAACGACGCGTCGACGCGCGTGCTCGTGATCGAGGGTCGCGGACCCGTCTTCTCGGCCGGCCACGATCTCACGGAGATGGCGGCGAACCGCGATGGCGGCTTCTACGAGGAGCTCTTCTCGACATGCGTGAAGTTGATGACACGCCTGCACGAGCTGCCTCAACCCGTGCTCGCCAAGGTGCACGGTGTCGCGACGGCGGCCGGTTGCCAACTCGTTGCCGCATGCGATCTCGCAGTGGCCTCGGACGACGCACGGTTCGCCACGCCTGGAGTCAACATCGGGCTGTTCTGTACGACACCGATGGTTCCGGTGGCCCGCGCGATCGGTCGCAAGCGCGCGCTCGAGATGCTGTTCACGGGGGAGATGATCGACGCGCCGACGGCGCTCGAATGGGGCCTCGTGAACCGCGTCGTCCCCGCCGACGAGCTCGACGGCGAGGTCGTTGCTCTAGCAGAGCGCATCGCAACCGCGAGCCCCTACGTGCTCGCGCTGGGCAAGCGCGCGTTCTACGCCCAGGATCAGCTGCCCGAAGCCGGCGCGTACTCGATCGCGCAACCGGTCATGGTCGAGAACGCACAAGCCGACGACGCGCACGAGGGGATGCAGGCGTTCCTCGAAAAGCGGGCGCCGCAGTGGCGGAGCCGGTAGTCGAGATCCCGCGACGGAAGCGCTTCGACGCGCTCGCGCCGCTCCGTCATCCGGCCTACGCCCGCTTGTGGACCGGTGCGTTCGTCTCGAACATCGGCACGTGGATGGAGACGCTCGCGCTCGGCGTCTACGTGACCAGCGCCACTCACCAGGCCGCGTGGACCGGCACGATCGCCGCGGCAGGCTTCGTTCCGATCGCGTTCTTCGGCCCGATCGGCGGCGCGCTCGCCGACCGCGTCCCCCGCAAGATCCTTCTGATGGCGACGACCGTGGTGCAGACAGCTCTGGCCGCACTGCTCGCGCTGCTGTTCGCGGTCGGGCACCCGAGCGCACCGGTGCTCACGGTCATCGTGTTCGGCAACGGCATCTGCGCAGGGCTCGGTTTCCCCGCGTTCCAGGCGATCCTCCCGGACCTGGTCCCGGTGGAGGATCTCCCCGGCGCGATCGCCCTCTCGTCGGCGCAATACAACCTCGGCCGCATCGTCGGTCCGGTGCTCGCCGGCGTCGTGATCGCAGTCGGCGGTTACGCGTGGGCCGAGGGCGTCAACGCCGCGAGCTTCTTCGCAGTGATCGCGGTGCTCCTCACCCTCACGTTGCCGAAACCGAGTGAGCACGCGCGCGACCAGAAGCTGTTCCACTCGATCGCAGAGGGGTTCCGCTTCGTGCGCCGGGAGCCCGGCTTGCGCGTCAACGCGACCGCGATGTGCCTCAACACGTTCCTGGCCGCGCCGTTCATAGCGCTCGTGCCCGCTATGGCGGAGAACGTGCTGCACCACGGGAAGGTCGGGACGCCCATCCTGATCACCGCCCAGGGCATCGGCGCGGTCGGCATGGCCCTCGCGCTGGGCACGCTCGTGAAGCGATACGGGCCCCGGCGCCTGCTCGTCGGCCTGATGGCCGCGCTCCCGCTCGCGCTCTCGGCCTACGCTTACGCACCCGACCTCGCGCTGTCTTCGATCGCGCTTCTCGTCGTCGGCGCGCTGTACCTCGGCGCGCTTTCGACGTTCTCGACGATCGCGCAACTACGGGCGCCCGCATCCATCCGCGGGCGCGTGCTGTCGGTCAACACGATGATCCTCGGGGCGCTCTACCCGCTCGGCGCGGTGATCCAGGGAAAGATCGCCGACGGCATCGGGCTGCGAGCGACCACGTTCGGCGGCGCCGCCATCATGGGTGCCGTTCTCGTCGGCACACGGCTCGCGCGTCCCGGCATCACCCGCGCGCTCGATGAGGAACCTCTCCCGACCGTGACGGGCGGGAACCAGCCCGATTAGGGTCGGCGCATGGCAGTCGTGGAAATGGAACGGCGCGGCCCGATCGCGCTCCTCACGCTCAACCGTCCCGAAGCCCGCAACGCCGTCAGCCCCGAAGTGAGCCAGACGATGGCCGCGCTGCTCGACGAGATCGAAGCCGATCCCGCGCTCCGCGCCGTGGTGCTCACCGGCCGGGGCGAGGTCTTTTGCGCGGGCGCGGATCTCAAGGTCGTGGCCCAGGGCGGGGCCAACGACATCGCGCGCGGCAAGGGCGGCTTCGGCGGCATCGTCACGCGCGACTTTCCCAAACCGATCATCGCCGCCGTGAACGGGCCCGCGCTCGCGGGGGCTTCGAGATCGTGCTCTCGTGCGACCTCGTCGTCGCGGCCGCCACCGCACGCTTCGGGATCCCGGAGGTCAAGCGGGGTCTCATGGCGGCCGCGGGGGGCCTGATCCGGCTCCCCAAGCGCGTGCCGCTCGCAGTGGCGCTCGAGCTCGCGATGACCGGCGATCCGATCGACGCGGCCCCGCGCGCTCCAGCTCGGCCTCGTCAACCGTGTCGTCGACGCCGTGCAGGTGATCGACGAGGCCATCTCCTTGGCCGAGCGGATCGGCGAGAACTCCCCCATCGCGGTGCGCAACTCCCGCCGGTTGGTGCGCGAGGCCACCGAGCTCACCGAAGCCGACGGCTGGAAGCGGACGACCGAGCTCGTCATCCCGGTCTTCGAGAGCGGCGACTCGATCGAGGGTGCGACCGCATTTGCCGAAAAGCGCGCCCCCGTCTGGCGCAGCACCTAACCGCTCGCACCCCCACAACAGTTGGGCGAGATTCCGGCGCTATGCGCCGATTTTCCACACAACAGTTGGGCAAGATTCCGGCGCTATGCGCCGATTTTCCGCACAACTGTTGGGGGGCGGGTGGGAACCTTGGGAGTGAACGCTCCTAGAATCAGTGCTCGTGACGACCGAGGCGAGCGAGCGCTGGCGGGTGGAGGACCTGGCCCGGCGGGCCGACCTTTCCGTCGACACGATCCGCTTCTACCAAAAGCGCCGCCTCCTGCCGGCGCCCGAGCGCTCCGGAAGGGTCGCCTGGTACGGGCCCGAGCACCTCGATCGGCTGTTCCGGGTGCGGGAGCTGCGCGGACAGGGCCTCACGCTCGCGCTCATCGGCCGTGTCCTCGCCGGCGATCTCGATGCGACCGACGCGCCGCTCGCCGCCGCGGTCGCGCGCGCCGACGCGGAGGCCGCGGAGGAGTTCCTCACACTCGCCGAGCTGGCCGAACGCTCCGGGGTTCCGGTCGCCCTCCTGGAAGCCGTCGTGCGCGAGAACCTCCTCGTGGCGCGCGTGCACGACGGGGAGGCGCGCTACACGACCGCCGACATCGCCGTGGTGCAACAAGGTTTGCGGTTGCTCGAGCAGGGCCTCCCACTCCCCGACCTCCTCGCGCTCGCGCACGAGCACCACGACAAGACGCGTGAGATCGCGGAGACCGCGGTCGGCCTCTTCGACCAGTACGTGCGCGAGCCGTTCGCGCGCGTCGGACCTGCCCGACGACGAGAAGGCCGAGCGGCTGGTGGAGGCGTTCCGCCAGTTGCTCCCCGCCGTGACGACCCTGGTGGCGCACCACTTCCGCCGGGTCCTGCTCGAGGTCGCCCAAGAGCACCTCGAATCGGTCGGCGAGGAAATCGAGCTCGCGGCCGTCAACGTCGCGGCCGCGAGCCGGCTCGAGAGCTGGCCCGGATGAGCCCGGCAGCCATCGACGCCGCCCGCGACCTTCCCGACCCCGACGACAAGCCCCGCGTCGTGGAGGAGATGTTCGATCGCATCGCGCCTCGCTACGACGCGCTGAACCGGATCTTGACGTTCCGCATGGACGTCGCGTGGCGGCGGACCGCCGTGCAGACACTGGCGCTGGCCCGCGGCTCACGAGTCCTCGATCTCGCGTGCGGCACCGGCGACCTCTGCCGCACTCTCACCGACGCCGGTCAACGGCCTATCGGAGCCGACTTCTCCGCGGGCATGTTGCGCGTCGCCGCGCACAAACGCGCCACTCGTGCGCGCCGACGCGATGCGACTTCCCTTCCCCGACGGCACCTTCGACGGACTGACGTGCGGGTTCGCGCTGCGCAACTTCGCCGCGCTGGCTCGCCGTCCTCGCCGAGTGTGCTCGCGTCGTGCGCCCGGGCGGGCGGATCGCGCTGCTCGACGTCGCCGAACCGTCGAGTCCACTCGTGCGCGCGGTGCACGGCGCCTGGTTCCGTCGCGTGGTGCCGTTCGTCGGCGGCCTCGTCTCGGACCGGGCCGCCTACCGCTACCTGCCCGCCTCGACCGCGTACCTCCCGCCACTGCCCGAGTTGCTGGCACTGGTGGTCGACGCCGGCATCCTCGACGTGAGCCGGCGCACCCTGGCCCTGGGCGCCGCGCAACTGATCACGGGCACACGCGCGTGACGACCTTCGACGTTGCCCTTCGATCCGGCGCCCGGCTCACCACGCGCAGCATCGCCGTCCACGAGCCCGTCGACCTGCTCGCCGCGTCCTCGCCCCGCGGCTTCGCGTGGCTCGAGGGGGACCACGGTTTCGTGACCTGGGGGACCGTGGGCGCCGTCGCACCCGCCACCGCCACCGCGTTCCTCTCGACGGTCCGCCACGCCGTGTCGGGCCCGGGCGTCTCCGAGAGCGCCGGTCCCCGAGCGGTCGGCGCGTTGCCGTTCGCGGGATCGGGAGACCTCGTCGTCCCCGCGCACATCCTCGGTCGTGACGCCCGGGGCAACGTCTGGCGGACCGACATCGAGACCGACACGGCCGCCACCGACCTCGACCTCCATGCCGACACCTGTACCGACACCTGTACCGACGACCACACCGACACCGACACCGACACCGACGCGTTGATGTTCCCGCGTCGCCGCCCTCGGAGTATCGCGTCACCGCGATCACGATCCGCGACGAGTGGCGGACGATGGTCGAGTCGGCGCTCGACCGCATCGGCGCCGGCTCGCTGCAGAAGGTCGTGCTCGCCCGGGCGGTGCAAGTCGACGCCGACGCCGACTTCGACATCGCCGGTGTGCTCGCGCATCTCCGCCGATCGCAGCCGGGATGCGTCGTGTACGGCGATCGCGGCTACGTCGGCGCCAGCCCCGAGCTCCTGATCCGCAAAGCGGGAACGTCGGTGCTCTCGAGGCCGCTCGCAGGAACGGGGACCGACACGGCCGCGCTCGTCCGATCGGCCAAGGACGCGCACGAGCACGGCTTCGTGGTCGACGCGGTCGTGCGCGCCCTCGCCAGATTCTGTTCCGACGTGCGCGCGGAGGGACCGTCGCCCCTCGAGCTCGCCGACGTGAGCCACCTCGCGACGACCGTCACCGGACGCACCGACTCCGCCGCGACGACGGTGGTCGATCTCCTGACCGCACTGCATCCGACCCCGGCCGTCGCCGGAACTCCGCGCGACGCGGCGCTCGGCACGATCGAAGCGCTCGAGCGAACCGATCGAGGCCGCTACGCCGGACCGTGCGGCTGGATCGACGGCAGCGGCGACGGCGAATTCATTCTGGCACTGCGCGGCGGCGCGATCGACGGCTCGCGCGCTGTCATCCACGCGGGCGCCGGCATCGTCGCCGGCTCCGACCCCGAGTCGGAGTGGACCGAGACGCAGCACAAGCTCACGCCGATGCTGCAAGCTTTGGTTCGGCCGTAACGACCGGGACGACCGTCGCATCGCCCAGATCGCCGGCGAGCACTTCGCGGGGACGGAACACGATCACGACGACACAACACCCGA
Source organism: uncultured Actinomycetes bacterium (assembly GCA_963784845.1). Taxonomy (GTDB): domain Bacteria; phylum Actinomycetota; class Acidimicrobiia; order IMCC26256; family PALSA-610; genus PALSA-610. The sequence goes on from CAWASN010000008.1 coordinate 29,135, forward strand.
ACGCCAGGAGCGGGAGCAGGTCCTGAAGGAACAGGTGGCCGACCGAGCCCACCGCCGACGCCGACAGCGACGGATACTGCTCGCCGAGCAGTATCAACGACGAATAGAGCGCTACGGTCCAGCTCAGCAGGTTCGGGCGACGCAGCGCGAGCAACGGCAGCGCGGTGAACGCGTACCAGGGCATGACCCACGAGCTCGCTACGAGGAACGACGCCAGCCCGGCGGCAACCGCGAGCTCCGGCGTGCCTCGTGTCGTGTGCCGGACCGCGATGACGACGAGCAGCCCGCCCGCGAGAACCGTCGCGCCGTTCGAGGCCAGGCTGCGCAAGAGATCACCGTTGGAGACGAATCCGCCGATCGCGTTCCAGAAGGACTGCCGGCTGACGAGCTGCGAATGCTCGTCCGCGTTCTGGATCCAACCCGACAGCGACAAGGTACGGGAACGCCCCGAACGCGCCGACGATTGCGGCGAAAGTGACGACTTCCCGTCGAGTCCAGCGGCGGTACGCCCACACACAGAGCACGAACGCGCCGACGAGCGCGGTGAAGTTGACGGAGGCCGCGAACGCGAAGCCGGCGCCTGCGAGCGCGAAACGGTGGTCGATCGCGAGCATCACGCTCGCGAGAACACCCAAGGCCATCGAGCGCGTCGGGGTGTCCACCGTTGACGACGCTGACCGCGAGGAGCGGGTGCAACCCGACAAAAGCCAACACGGCCGGGTTACGCGTTCGCCTCCACAGCAACCACAACATCGCGCCGACCGCGGCCAGGGCCACGAGCTGGTACGTGAAATGCACGAGGAAGCTCGACGTCCCGATGACGGGCGCGAGCGCGGCCATCACCACGGTGAAGCCGAGCCCGTAGATGTCGGGCGTTCGCTGCCAGATCTGGCCCACATGACGCCGCATGGGATCGCCCTCGAAATGCATTGGGTACGACGCAAACGGATTCGCGTGATGCACGGTGACGATGCGGCCGTACATGACGTACGAATTGACGTCGCCCGACTGATTCGACGGCGTGGCGACGGCGAAGAGGAGCGTGATCCCGATCGCGGCGAGCAATGGCTTGAGCGGCAACGTGCCCCGCGCCCATCCCAACACGACCAGGAGCACCCACGCACCGAGCGAGAAGCCGATCAAGGTCGCCCACGCGGGTGGAGTCAGCGATTTCACCGTCAGCAACAGGGTCGAGATGCACAGTGTCGATGTCGCGAGCGCGAGGTAGACGAGCACCGTCCCGAGCGGCTCCGAACGGGCCAACCCCGACAGCAGTTCACGCCCGCCGTGTGCAGTCGTTCCGCGTTCCGACATCAGGACCTATCTCGCCCGCCGGAGGACTCCGTGCCGATGTTAGGGTCCGGACTCATGTGACGGCCGCCGCGATCGCCCGCCACAGCCGGTCGTGCTGCTCACGGGCCACGCGCCGGTCGACGTCGACGATCAGCACCCGCGCCGCGCTCGTACCTTCGGCCACCAACGCCGGGAGCTCCGTCAGCCCGACCCGCCGGCCGACACACCGTGGGCGCGGGCGACAGCCGCGAGATCGACGCCCTGGGGAGTTGCGAACAGAGCCTCGAATTCCGCCAGCTCGTTCTGCGGGAGGTACGAGAAGATCGCCGCCTCCGTCGTTGTCGACGACCACGAAGGTCGCCGGCGGCAGGTCGGCTCCCAGCAGACCGTTGGTGTCGTGCAGGAAGCAGAGGTCGCCACACAACGCGACAACGGGTGCCGTCGCCTGCGAGCGTGCTACGCCGAACACGGTCGAGACGAAACCGTCGATCCCGTTCGCGCCGCGGTTCGCGAGCACCCGGAGATCTGCGCGCGGAGCCATGCACCACTCGAGCGCGCGCACCGGCAGGCTCGACGCGACCACCAGCGTCCCGCCGCGAGGAGATCGCGGCCGCGACATCACGGGCGATCCGGCCCTCGCATGCGAGGTCGTGGCCGGCGATCTCGTCGATCGCGGCGCGCGCGCGCGTTCCGCGTCGAGCCAGCTTGCGAGCCAGCGGTCGTCGACCGGTCCGCGGCCCGGGTCGACCGAGCAGATGCTCGCAGTCAGCGCGTCGAGGAACGCGTCCGCGTCGGCGTGCACACGCTCGAACGCCGCATGCTGCGGATCGAGCCACGACGTCGTCGGGATCGACGAGGACGGTCGGGATCCCGTCGAGCCACGCGTTCGTGATCTTGCTCGTGAGCGGCGCGCCCACGCGCACGACGAGCGTCGGGCTTGTTGGCGCGATCGAAGCCCGGAGTGCGGAGGAGGCCTTCGTACGTGGAAATCACCTGCGCACCACTCCGCAGTTGCGAGAACGGATCGGCGAGGATCGGCCAGCCGGTCGCGCGGCGAAACGATCGGCGACGACGGCGATCACGTCCGGCGCCCCAGCCCGCGACCGAGCAGGCCACGCGGATGTGCGCGCACGAGCGCGGCGAGGCGACCGACGTCGGCGGCGGCCGGCTGCCGGCGTCGGCCGCGACGTGCGGACCCAGGGCCCGCCGTCGGTCCGGCCGGGCGCGTCGAGCAGCGGGGCACCGGTCGGTACGAGCGGCTCGCGGAACGGCAGGTTCAGGTGCACCGGCCCGGCGGGCGGTCCCGACGCGTCGCGCGACCGCACGGCACGCGAGCGCGCGCCACGACGGGTTCGGATCCGGTTCACCGGGTCCGGCGACGGGCGGCCCCGGGTCGTGGAACCAGCGCACGGCGCCGCCGAAGAGGTGGGTCTGGTCGATGGTCTGGCCCGCGCCGACGTCGCGCAGTTCCGGCGGCCGGTCGGCGGTGCACACGAGCAGCGGCACGCGGGCGTGGTGCGCTTCGACCACCGCCGGATGGAAGTTCGCGGCCGCGGTGCCCGAGGTGCAGCACACGATCGCGGGTCGGCCGGAGGCGAGGCCGATGCCGAGCGCACGAAACGCCGGCCGAGCGCTCGTCGAGGACGACGTCGACGTGCATGCGCGCGTCGCGCGCCAGCGCGAGCGCGAGCGGCGTGTTGCTGGAGCCCGGCGACACCACCGCGGCGGTCACTCCGGCGCGGGCCCACTCGTCGACCAGCGTCGTCGCGAACGAGGTCGTCACATCGAGGTCGCTCATCGCGCCACAATCCCCGTGTGAGCATGCCGCCGCCCGTGAGCACGTCGCCGCGAACGCCCCCGGTCAACGCCCCGCCACCCAGAGTGGTGCTGGTTCCCGGCTTCACCCAGACCGCGGCGTCGTGGCGCGGCGTGCGACGGGTCGCTCGAGGAGTCGTGCACGGTGCGTCGCGCTCGACGTGCCGCAGCCGACGACGCTTCGCCGCAACCGTCGAGCTCGATCGGCGACCTGGGCGAGCGCGGCGTGTACGTCGGGTACTCGATGGGCGGCCGACTCGCACTGCGGCTCGCGCTCGAACGTCCCGAGCTCGTCCGGGCGTTGGTGCTCGTCAGCGCGACGGCGGGCATCGCCGACCGAAGCCGAGCGCGCCGACCGCGTCGCCGCCGACGAGCAGCTCGCCGAATCGGTCGAGCACGACGGCGTCGACGCGTTCCTCGACCGTTGGCTTGCGCAACCGATGTTCGCGACCGTTCCGGACGACGCCCCGGGACTGCACGAGCGGCACGGCTCTCGCAGCGCTACCTCGCACACTGCCTGCGCGTCGCTCGGTGCCGGGGACGATGGAACCGATGTGGGACCGGCTCGCCGAAGCTGAAGATGCCCGTCACGCTGGTCACCGGCACGACACGACGCCAAGTACGAGCAGCTCGCGCGTCGCCATGCTCGAACGCATGCGCCGGCGACGTCGTGCACATGCAGCTCGACGGCGGTCACGCGCTGCCGCTCGAGCAGCCCGCGGTGCTGGGCGGCTTGATCGCGTCGTTCGCGACATCGCACGGCGAACCGCGCCTAGCCGACCCACAGGCCGATCGCGAGCAACGCCGGCGAGCACGAACTGGAAGCGTACCGTCCCCACGCAACGCGGCGATGAGCCACGGCGGATCGTGGCGGGTGCACCATCGCCGCACCGGCGCGATCGCGAGCGGCAGCGCGACGCAGCGCGAGCAGCGCCCACGGATACGAACGCGCCGCACGCCACGACCGCGACCATGCGCGCCGGCGATGCACCCGACGTACAACACGCGGGCCCGCGGCGCGCCGAATGCGAACTGCCAGCGTGCGCTTGCCCGCGACCGGTCGGTGTCGACGTCGCGGACGTTGTTGGCGAGCAGGATCGCCGCACGCGGGGAGCCCGACGGCGAGCGCCGCCACCCACGCGACGCCGGGAAGCGTCGCGTACTGCACGTACGCGCTGCCGACGGTCGCGACGAACCCGAAGAACACGAGCACCATGACCTCGCCGAGGCCGAGGTAGCCGTACGGCCGCGGACCGCCCGTGTAGGTCACCGCGGCGACGATGCGCGGCGAGGCCCGACGAGCAGGAGCCACGGGTTCACGACGATCGAGAGCACGCCGCCGACAACCGCGGCCACGCCGAACGAGCAGCGCCGCCGCGTTGCGCACGGCGCGCCGGCGAGGCGAGACCGGTCGCGGTCGAGTCGGACCGGTCCGCGTCGCTGCGCATCGGTGCCGCGCACGCCGTCGGAGTAGTCGTTGGCGTAGTTCACGCCGACCTGCAACGCGAGCGCCACCACCGCGGCGGCGACGGCGCGCGGCCAGTCGATCGGCCCGTCGAGCGATGCCGGCCGCGGTGCCGACGAGCACCGGCGAGATCGCGGCGCCCAGCGTCTTCGGGCGCGCGCCCTGGTACCCGAGCCCGGCCGGTACGTTCACGGGCGCTTGGGGAACTGGTCGAAGTCGGGCCGGCGCTTCTCGAGGTACGCGTTCTTGCCCTCCTGGGCCTCCTCGGTCATGTAGTAGAGCAGCGTCGCGTCGCCGGCGAGCTGCTGGATGCCCGCGAGGCCGTCGTCGGCCGCGTTCATCGACGCCTTCAACATGCGCAGCGCGAGCGGCGAGTGCTCGAGCATCTTGCGTGCCCACGCGACGGTCTCGATCTCGAGGTCGGCGAGCGGCACGACCTTGTTCACGAGACCCATGTCGAGCGCGGCCTGCGCGTCGTACTGCTCGCAGAGGTACCAGATCTCGCGCGCCTTCTTCTGGCCGACGATGCGCGCCAGCAGGCCCGAGCCGTAGCCGCCGTCGAACGAGCCGACCTTCGGGCCGGTCTGGCCGAAGCGCGCGTTGTCGGCGGCGATCGTGAGATCGCACACGACGTGCAGCACGTGGCCGCCGCCGATCGCGTAGCCCGCGACCATCGCGATCACCGGCTTGGGCAGGCGGCGGATCTGCACCTGCAGATCGAGGACGTTGAGGCGGCCGATGCCCTTGTCGTCGCGGTAGCCGTCGTCGCCGCGGACACGCTGATCGCCGCCCGAGCAGAAGGCGTCGGGCCCTTCGCCGGTGAGGATGATCACGCCGATCTCGGGTCGTCGCGGGCGAATCTCGAACGCGTCGCGCAACTCGAAGAGCGTGCGGGGCCGGAACGCGTTGCGGACCTCGGGGCGGCGGATGGTGATCTTGGCGACGCCGCTCGGAGGTGTCGTAGCGCGACGTCGGTGAAGCCGTCGGGGGTCTCGGGCTTCCAATCCGCGCCGGGCCTGATCACGTGGCTCATGCGCGGCCTCCCATCGGGCGTCGGTCACCGGATACTGGGAGTGATCACTCCTACCGTTAGGGTATCGAGCATGAGCGGCGCGGACGAAACCCGAGCCAGCCGACACCGAAACCGACGTCGTCGCGGTGATCGCGGCCGGAGCCCGCTGGCCGACGCGGCACGACGGTGCTGGGACGAGGGCAGGGCCATCCTCCCGATGAACCCCGCGTTCACCGCCGCGGAGATCGCGACCATGCTCGAACGGCTGCGCCCGACGCTCGTGCCGACGCGGCGGGCTCGACGAGCCCGTCGCCCTCGACGGCGGCGTGCCCGCGCCCGCCGAGCGTGGCCGCGATCGTCGATCACGAGCGGGAACGACGGGCGAACCGAAGGGTGTCGAGCTCACGCATCCGGGCATGGAGGTGATGGGCCACGGGTACTCCGCGGGCCTCGAAGCGGGTCCGGCCGATCGCTGGCTGGCGTGCCTCCCGCTCCACCACGTCGCGAGCCTCGGTGCGCTGGCGCGCTCTCATGTCACCGGCGTGCCCTGCACCGTGCACGACGGCTTCGACATCGAACGAGTCGCCGCGATCACCCGCGCGACGAGGGCACGACGATCGTGTCGCTCGTGCCGACGACGTCATGCGGCGGCTGCTCGACGCCGGCGCACCGCTGCACGAGTACCGGCGGGTGATCATCGGCGGCGCACCGTGCCCGCCCGCCCTGCGGGCACGCGCCGAGGCGACGGGCGTCTCGGTGCGTCGACGCGTACGGTCTCTCGGAGACCTGGGGCGGGTTCGTGCTCGACGGCGTGCCGATCACGGCGCCGAGTCCCGCCTGGGCGACGACGCCGAGATCCTCGTGCGGGGCGCGATGGTGATGCGCGGGTACCGGCTCGACCCGCACGCGCACCGAAGCGGTCATCGACACCGACGGCTGGTTCCACACCGGCGACATCGGCGCGATCACCGACGGACGTCTCCGCGTGATCGACCGCATCAAAGATCTCGTCATCACCGGCGGCGTCGAACGTGAGCCCGACCGAGGTCGAGGATGTGCTCGCGCACCATCCCGACGTCGACGACGTCTGCGTCGTCGGTGTCCCCGACGACGAATGGGGCGAGCTGGTCGTCGCGTTCGTCGTCGCGCGCCCGGGCGCCGGCCCGCCGTCGATCGACGATCTGCGGGCGTACGGTCGCGACGTGCTCAGCGGGCCCAAGCTCCCCCGTGCGATCCGCTTCGTCGACACGATCCCGCGCACCGCGAGCGGCAAACCGTTGCGGCGGGTGCTGCGGGAGACGGCGACCGGGGACGCCGCCGTCTGACGGCTCGACCCGGGTACCATCTCGACGGCTCGACTCACGTGTCGTCGCGCAGCGCTTCCTTCCATGTGCGAAAGCGCGTGTGCCCGCCCGCCGGTCCGTCACCCTCGCCCGTGCCGTCGGGAAACAGCCGGTAGGTGAAGCGGCGGCCGAGGTCGCCGGCGTCGATCGCCATGTACCTCGCGTCGGCATGGACTGCGGGGCCTGCCCGCCACAGGAGGTAACGCCCGATCCGACGCTTGAACGCGACGAGATCGACACCGAGATCGGCACCGAGCGACAAGAGCGCGTCGGGCGCCTCGACCCATCGGGTCGCCGGGATGAGGAAATCGCGTTGCGGAAGGCGAGGCAGTTCGTCGGTGTGCCAGTCGCGGTCGGTCGGCGGTCGGTCTTCGGCGGGGGTCGGCATGTCGTGCCATGCTCCCACGCGTGCCGACCGTTGCCGACCTCTCCACCCCTGCGCTGGTCGTCGACCGCGACGCCCTCACGCACAACCTCGATACGATGAGCGCCGCGCTCCCGGGCCCGCGTCTGCGCCCCCATGTCAAAGCGCACAAGTGCACCGCGCTCGCCCACGAGCAGGCACGCCGCGGTCACACCCACTTCACCGCCGCGACCCGCGCGAGATCGTTGGCCTGGCCCGCTCCGGGCTCGGCGAGGATCTCTTGCTCGCCAACGAGTGTGTCGACCCCGCGCGCCTCCGCGCGCTCGCCGCATGCGGGGGCCGCGTCACCGTCGCGGTCGACAGCGACGCGACCGTCGACGCTGCCGCCGCGAACGGCATTCGCGAGGTCCTCGTCGACGTCAACGTCTACCTGCCGCGGTGCGGCTGCCGGCCGAGCGACGCGCCGAGGATCGCGGATCGTGCCCGTCGCGCCGGGCTCGAGGTGCGCGGCGTGATGGGCTACGAGGGTCACGCGGTCCTGATCGAGGATCGGGAGGAGCGGGAGGCGAAGACGACCCAGGCGATGGAACGGCTCGCCCTCGTCGCCGGGACGGTCGGCGGCGACGTCGTGTCGGCCGGCGGCACCGGCACCTACGACCTCAACGCGGCGGCAACCGAGATCCAGGCCGGCTCGTACGCGCTCATGGACGGGGACTACGGCAAGCTCGACCTGCCCTTCGTGCGCACGCTCGCGGTCGCCGCGACCGTGATCCACGTGAATGCCCGCTGGGCGGTCGCCGACTGCGGGCTGAAGGCGCTGGGAATGGACCACGGGAACCCGACGATCGACGACGCCGACGTGTTGTTCTGCTCCGACGAACACCTGACGTTCACGCCCATCGCCGCCGCAAACGGTGCCACGACGCCCATGCGTGTCGGCGAACGGATACTCGTGTGGCCCGCGCACGTCGATCCGACGGTCGCGTACCACGACCGTATGCATCTCGCCGACGGTCCCGGCCTCGGCGCTGCGATCGTCGACACGTGGGCCGTCGACCTCCGGGGCTGGGACGTCCCCCGTAGCTCGGAGCGCACCCGAAGCCCGGGTGCCCCGGGCGCGCCGCCGCGGCGACCGAAGTAGCGTCGCGTCCGCGGCCGGTTCCGACGAGGGAGTCACGAAGCCATGACGGATCTTTCACTGCTCGACGCCACCGCCCAGGCCGCGCTCGTGCGTCGCGGCGACGCGTCGAGCACGGAGCTCGTCGAGAGTGCGATCGACCGCGTCGAGAAGCTCAACGGCGAGCTCAACGCCGTCATCCATCCTCTCTACGAACGGGCACGCGCGGCCGTGGAGCGAGGGCTTCCCGACGGGCCGTTCACCGGAGTCCCGATCGTCGTCAAGGACCTCGACGGCACGCTCGCCGGCGCGCCTTATCACGAGGGGAACGTCGCGCTGAAGCAGGCCGGCCACGTCGCGACGACGACCAGCTACCTCTTCGAGAAGCTCGAGCGAGCGGGGTTCGTGATCATCGCCAAGACGAACACGCCGGAATTCGGCCTCATGCCGACGGCGGAACCCGAGGCGTACGGACCCACGCACAACCCGTGGAACCTCGCGCACAGCAGCGGCGGCTCGAGCGGGGGTTCGGCGGCCGCGGTCTCGAGCGGGATGGTGCCCGTCGCGCACGCCGGCGACGGCGGCGGCTCGATCCGCATCCCTGCGAGCATGTGCGGCTTGTTCGGCCTCAAACCGTCGCGAGGTCGGATCTCGCTCGGACCGGACGAACACGAGTCGTGGGCGGGACTCGTCATGCGTCACGTCGAGACGCGTACGGTGCGCGACAGCGCGGCGGTGCTCGATGTGCTGCAGGGATACATGACCGGCGACTGGTACACGGCGCCCCTCCCCGCGCCCGTACGCCGACGAGGTCGCGGCCGCACCCGGTCGACTGCGGGTCGGAGTCCGGACGACCGCTCCCCTCGGCCTTGCCGCGGTCGATCCCACGTGCGTCGCCGCGGTCGACGAGACCGCGCGCCTGCTGGAATCACTCGGGCACACGGTCGAAGAAGCCGCGCCCGCGCCACTCGACGACGGGGCGCTCCTCGAAACGTTCATGGCGGTGATGCTCTCGTCGTTGCGTGCAGACCTGGCCGAGGTCGAAGCGATCATCGGCCGGGAGGTGACTCCCAGCGACATGGAACAGTCGACCTGGGCCAGCTACGAAGCGGGCGCAGGTATCGACGTGGGCAGCTACCTCAACGCGCTGAAGAAGATGCAGGCCTGGAGCCGACGCACGATCGCGTGGTGGCTCGACGACGGCTTCGATGTTTTGCTGACACCGACGTGCGCGGAGCCGCCGCCGCTGCTCGGCGACCTCATCGACCCCGCTTCGGGGGGAGCCCGCTTGCTGCCGTTCGCGCTCTTCTGCGCCCCGTTCAACGTGAGCGGGCAACCGGCGATGTCGGTACCGCTCGGCATGTCGCCCGCAGGGCTACCGATCGGTGTGCAACTCGTCGCCGCGCCGTACCGGGAGGATCTGTTGATCCGTCTCGCCGCGCAGATCGAAGACGCGGCACCGTGGATCGGTCGGCGACCCGCGGTGCACGCCTGACGCGCGTGCCGAGATTCGCCTCGCCGGCGGGCAGGGATTCTACGGCGACACGCCGACGGCCGTTGACCGCGCTGCTCGCAGAAGGCGTCGACTACCTGTGCCTCGAAGCATTGGCCGAGCTGACGCTCGCGATCCTCCAGAAGGACCGCCAACGCGACGAGTCGCGCGGCTACACGCGCGACCTCCCCGCGTACCTCGGCCGCGCGTTGCCCTTTGTCGTCGACGGCCGGACCAAGGTGATCACGAACGCCGGCGGCATCAACCCGACCGCGGCCGCGCACGCCGCGATCGAAACCGCGCCAGCGCGATGGGTGTGACCGGCATCACGGTCGCCACTGTGCGTCGGCGACGACATGCTCACCCGGCTGGAGGCACTCCACGACGACCACGGCGCAACCGCTCGACCCATCTCGACACGGGCGAGTCGTTCGCCACCTTTCCCGGCGCCGCGCTCTTCGCCTCGGCCTACCTGGGCGCGCGCCCGATCGTCGAGGCGCTCGCGCAGGGCGCCGACATCGTGATCACGGGACGGGTCGCCGACGCGTCGCTGTTCCTCGCCCCGCTCGTGCACGAGCACGGCTGGGCCTGGGACGACTGGGACCGGCTCGGCGGCCGGCGATCCTCGTCGGCCATCTGCTCGAGTGCTCCGGCCAGAGTCTCGGAGGCAACTACTCGGGCGACTGGTGGGCGGTCCCGCACCCGTGGGACCTGCCGTATCCGATCGCGAGCGTCGACGCCGACGGGACGGCAGTGATATCCAAGCCGCAGACTTCGGGCGGGAGGGTGTCGACCGACACGCTCCGCCACCAGCTGCTCTACGAGGTGCACGACCCCGCCCGCTATCTCTCGCCCGACGTCGTCGCCGACTTCACGTCGGCCCGCCTCGAAGACCTTCCCGGCGACCGCGTGCGCATCACCGGGGTGCGGGGGGCTCCCGCAACCGCGACCTACAAGATGTTGCTGTCGCGCGCACGCGGGCTGGTCCGGCGAGGCCCGCGTGGCGTTCTCGTGGCCCGACGCCTACGAGAAGGCGAAAGCTACCGCGGCGATCCTGCGCAGGCGCGTCGAGATGGCCGGGCTCGTGGTCGCCGAATGGCTGGTCGAATACTGGGGCGTCGACGCCCTCGGCGGACCGACGGTGCCCCCGACGGCGCACGAGCCACCCGAGTGCGTGCTCCGCGTGGCGTGGCGGTGCGCCGATCAGCGCACGGCCGGTCTCGTCACGCGAGCTCGTGCCGCTGACCCTGTCGGCACCCCCCGCGGGCATGGCCGGCGCCGGGCGCGGCGCGGGGAGCGCTACGGAGCTCTTGTCGATCTGGCCGACACTCGTCGACAAGGCGATCGTCGACGCGGGAGTGCGCGTCGTGCTCGAGGAGGTGAAGTAGCCGTGGACCCGGATCGCGTTCCGCGAACTCTGCGGCTACCGAGCCGGAGACAAGGGAGACATCGCGAACATCGCGCTGTTCGCCGACGACGAGGAGACGTACGCGCTGATCGTGCGGGAGGTCACCGCCGACCGCGTGAAGGAGCACTTCGGGTCGATGGTGCTCGGTCGGGTCGACCGCTACGAAGCGGCGAACGTGTTGGCGCTGAACTTCGTGATGCACGGCGCGCTCGGCGGCGGTGGACCGAGGACGCTGCGGGCCGACAACCTCGGCAAGTCGCTCGGTGGCGCGCTCGTGCGCATGGAGATCGAGGTGCCGCCCAGCGTGGGCCGGTCGCCGCCGGCCGCGCCCGGACGTGGCCTGGGCCGACGAGATCTTGTCGGGGAAACCGCCTAGCGAACCGTGAGGAAGCCGGCCAGGTTCTCCTGGTCGGATCGCACCTCGGCCACGAGCGACTCGCCCGCACCGGCGGGCATCTCGAGCGCGGCGAGCGCCTCGTCGAGATCCGCGTTCTCCTCCGACGTGAAGCTGTCGACCTCGATCGCCACCGAGTCGGCGGCGACGAGCACGCGCCCGAGCATGCGACGACACTTCCGCCGGCGGGGTGTGGTGGGATCCGATCGCCTCGACCATCTCGGCCGGGAACCGCATGACCGACAGCGCCGCGGCACCGACCTCGGCGTGAGTCATCCCGAACTCTGCCCGCTCGGCCTCGAGGCGCGAGAGCTCGGAGTCGCCGGCGAGCAGTTCCAGCACGGCGTCGTAGCGGCGAGGGGCCCGGCGGAACACCAGCGCGCTGCCGAGGTCGTGGAGCAAGCCCGAGCTGAACGCGTCGTTCGGCTGGATGCCGACCCGGCGGGCGATGGCAGCCGCGGCCGCGGCGGTGGTGACCGAGTGCGGCCAGAAGTCGTCGGGCACGGACCGGCCCTTTTCCGAGAAGAGGTCGAACGCGGCCGTCGTGGCAATCGCGCGCACGGTCGCGAGCCCCAGCACGGTCACGGCCCGCCACACGCGACGAGACCTTCCCGCTGAGCCCGTAGAACGCGGTGTTCGCGAGCCGGATGACCTGCGTCGAAAGCGCCGGGTCGGACTCGATGAGTCGACCCAGGTCGGCGGCCGACGTGCGCGGGTCCTCGAGCATCCAGAGCAGGCGCATGGCGGCGCCCGGCTGCACCGGCAGCTGGGTGACTTCGGTGATCAGGTCGTTCGCTTCGGCTGTCGCCATTGTTTCCGCCCCCGTTGAGGCCCGCCGCCGGGCACCTCCGTGTACGTCCCGGACCCTTCGTATATCGGTCACGATCGCCGACCCCTGAGTGCGATCTCACGAGCACCTACGCTTCGCACCCGATGAGCCACCCCGGTCGACTGCCCGATTCCACCCGTCCCCGGCGCTACGAGCTGTTGATAGCGCCCGATCTCGACGCATCCGCGTTCTCGGGTGAGGTGGTCATCGCGCTGGAGCTGCTCGGAGCCGACCGACACGATCGTGCTCAACGCCAAAGAGCTCGACGTGAGCCTGGTCGAGCTGAGCCAGGGCGGGGGCCGGTCCCCGCCCACCTGGCGGTCGACCCCGGCACGGAACGGCTCGTGATCACCACCGACGAGCCCCTTCGCGCCGGCGACGCGGTGTTGGAGCTGCGGTTCGACGGCGCCGATCAGCCCCGGCCTCCTCGGCTTCTACCGGAGCACCTACGTCGACGAGGCCGGCGCCGATCGCGTGCTCGCCGCGACGCAGTTCGAGGCGCCCCACGCGCGGCGCGGCGTTCCCGTGCTTCGACGAGCCGGAGTTCAAGGCCGTCTTCGCGATCACGCTCGTCGTGGCCGGCGACCTTCTCGCCTTGTCGAACGGTCCCGAGATCGACCGCGCCGCTCTTCCCGGCGGCAAGGTGCGCGTCCGATTCGCAGAGACCATCCCGATGTCGACGTATCTCGTCGCGTGGGTCGTCGGCCCGCTCGAGGTCACCGAGCCCGTCGACGCCGGCGGGGTCGCGGTGCGGGTCGCGCACGTGCCCGGACGCGGACACCTGACCCGCTTCGCGCTCGACGTCGGCACCTTCGCGATCACGTTCTTCGCCGACTACTACGGGATTCCCCTACCCGGGCGAGAAGTGCGACCTCGTCGCGCTGCCCGACTTCTCGTTCGGCGCGATGGAGAACCTCGGATGCGTCACCTTCCGCGAGACGCGGCTGTTGCTCGATCCCGACGAGGTGACCCTCGACGAGATGTCCGCGGCGCCGCACTCACCATCGTGCACGAGATCGCGCACATGTGGTTCGGCGACCTCGTGACCATGAAGTGGTGGAACGGGATCTGGCTCAACGAGGCGTTCGCCACATTCATGGAGCATCTCGGCGTCGACGAGTACAAGCCCGAGTGGCACACCTGGGACGAGTTCGCCCTCGGACGCGCCGCCGCGCTCGACGTCGACGCGCTCGAGAACACACGCACGGTCGAGTACCAGGTGATCACGCCCGAGGATGCCGACGGCATGTTCGACCTCCTCACCTACCAAAAGGGCGGGTCCGTGCTCCGCATGCTCGAGCGGTGGCTCGGCGCGGACGCGTTCCGTTCCGGTGTGCGGCACTACCTCCGGCGCTACCAGCTCTCGAACACCGAGACGACCGATCTCTGGGACGCGTTGGAAGAGGCGACCGGCCGCCCCGTACGGCGGATCATGGACACGTGGATCTTCCAGCCGGGCTTCCCGAAGGTGACGATCGCCGACGGCCGGCTCGGCCAGCAGAGGTTCTCCTACGGCGAGGCCGTCCACGACGAGAAGTGGGTCCTCCCGGTCCTGGCACGCGTACACAGTGGCGAGGGGTCGGAGACGAGATCGCTGCTGTCGGACGCGGGTCCTTTGACCCTCGACGTACCCGACGACGCGCTCGTGGTGCTCAACGCCGGTGGCGAAGGCTTCTACCGCGTCTCGTACCCCGAAGCGTGGCGCAACCGGCTGCTCGACGCCGGGGTCTTGGAGCCACTCGAACGGTTCGCGCTCGTCGACGACCTGTGGGCCGCGGTGCTCGCAGGCGACGCCACTGCCGCCGAGTACCTCGCGTGCCGCGCGGCGTTTCACGGACGAGCCCGATCCGGTCGTGTGGCGCGCCGTCATCGGGCACCTCCGTGCCGCGGCGCGCCTGGTCGAGGGGGACGCGCTCGCGCGGTTGCGCACCGAGACCGCGGCGATCGTCAGGCCGACGATCACCCGCCTGGGCTGGTCAGGACGCTCCGACGACGAGCGCACCCGTCAGCTGCGCGGGCTGCTGGTCAACGTGCTCGGATCGAACGGCGATCCCGAGGCGGTCGCGCGCTCGCGCGAGGTCTACGACCGCGGGGGTGCCGATGCCGACATGCAGGCAGCCGCGATCAGCGTCGTCGCGTCCGACGGATCCGCCGACGACTTCGCCGGTTTCATCGCGCGCGCAGCGCCGCCACCGACAACCCGCAAGAGCAACTGCGTTACCTGTACTCGCTGGGCGACTTCCCCACCGAGGAGCTGGTATTGCGCGCGGCCGAGCTCGCCCTCTCCGACGACATCCGTGCCCAGAACGGTCCGTTCGTCGTGCAACGGGCCCTGCGCAACCGCGACCACGGTGCGGCGGCGTGGGCTTTCGTACGCGACAACTGGGATCGCCTCACCGCGCGGTTCAGCCCGTCCCTCGTCCCGCGTGTCATCGAGGGAACCACGTGGCTCGTCGAACCCGCCGTGGCCGCCGACGTGATCGCTTTCGTCGAGGCGCATCCGCTGCCGTCGGGTGGTCGCACGATCGCACAACACATGGAGCGCCTGCAGGTGCACCGCGCGACCGTGGCCCGCGAGCGCGAGCGGTTCTCGGCGGCCGTGCTCGAATCGCGGGAGCCGTTCGTCTGAGATTGGCCACTTTCTCGGGATTCCCGGCGTCGCACCCCGGGGATACCGTGCAGTCGCATGGCGCTCGATCGGTTCAGCGCACCCGTCCGGGCCTGGTTCGAGACCAGCTTCGCCGCGCCCACCGACGCCCAGGCTCCAGGGCTGGCCGGCTGTCGCGGCCGGCGACCACACGCTGTTGCTCGCACCCACCGGCTCGGGCAAGACGCTCGCGGCGTTCCTCGTGGGCCATCGACCGGCTCGGCACCGCCGATCGGCCCGACAAGGATCATCGTTGCCGAGTCCTCTACGTCTCGCCGCTGCGCGCGCTCGCGTTCGACATCGAGAAGAACCTGCGGGCGCCGCTCGCGGGCATCACACTCGCCGCCGAGCGCCTGGGTGAGCAGTTCGACCCGCCGACGGTCGCGATGCGCACCGGGGACACGCCCGGCAAGGAGCGTCAGCGCCTCGTCAGGAACCCGCCCGACATCCTGATCACCACGCCCGAGTCGCTCTACCTGATGCTCACGTCGAAGGCGCGCGACACGTTGCGCAGCGTCCAGACCGTCATCATCGACGAGATCCACGCGCTCGCGCCCACCAAGCGGGGCGCGCACCTGATGCTGTCGCTCGAACGGCTCGAAGCCATCACCGACGCGCCGCCGCAACGCATCGGACTGTCGGCTACGCAGCGCCCGCTCGACGAGATCGCGCGGTTCCTCGGCGGCTTCGACGGGCGCGGCGCCGCGGCCGGTCACGATCGTCGACGCCGGCTCGCGCAAGTAGCTCGACATCGAGGTGATCGTCCCGGTCGACGACATGAACGAACCCGGCGCGCACTCGGCCGCATCCGGCGCCACGGCCGGCGCGCTCGGGCTCGACGATCCGGAGGCGAACAAGAGCATCTGGCCGCACGTACACCCGCGCGTGCTCGAGCTGATCCGCGCCCACCGCACGACGATCGTGTTCTGCAACGCCCGCCGTATCGCCGAGCGCCTCGCCGCCGCGCCTCAACGAGCTCGCGGGCGAGGAGCTCGTGACGAGCGCACCACGGGTCGCTTCGCCCGCGAGCAACGGATCCAGGTCGAGTCCGAGCTCAAGAGCGGCAAGCTGCCGCGGCATCGTCGCCACGCGCAGCCTCGAGCTCGGCATCGACATGGGTACGGTCGACCTCGTCGTGCTGGTCGAGTCGCCGGGCTCGGTCTCCGCGCGGCATCCAGCGCATCGGTCGCGCCGGCCACCAGGTGGGCGAGCCGAGCACCGGCAAGATCTTCCCGAAGTACCGCGGCGACCTGCTCGAGGCCGCGATCGTCGTACGGCGCATGCG
The DNA here is from genome assembly GCA_963784845.1 of uncultured Actinomycetes bacterium. Taxonomy (GTDB): domain Bacteria; phylum Actinomycetota; class Acidimicrobiia; order IMCC26256; family PALSA-610; genus PALSA-610. The sequence goes on from CAWASN010000008.1 coordinate 45,599, forward strand.
CGAGGGTTTCGTCGAGGAGATGCGCTACCCCCGCAACCCGCTCGACGTGCTCGCGCAGCAGATCGTCGCGGCGCTGCGCCATCGACGACTGGTCCGTCGACGACCTCTACGCGCTCGTCCGGCGCTGCGCGAACTTCGCCGAGCTCTCCGAAGACGTGTTCCGCGAGACCCTCGACATGCTCGCCGGTCGCTACCCGTCGGATCGAGTTCCGCGGCCTGCGGCCACGGGTCGTGTGGGACCGCGTCGAGGGTCGCGATCCGGGCCCGCGAAGGCGCGCAACGCGTCGCGGTCGCAGAGCGGCGGCACGATCCCCGACCGGGGCCTCTTCGGCGTGTTCCTTCCCGACGGCGGCCGGGTCGGCGAGCTCGACGAGGAGATGGTCTACGAGAGCCGGGTCGGCGAGTGCTTCGTGCTCGGGGCCTCGACCTGGCGGATCGAGGAGATCACCTTCGACCGGGTCGTCGTCGACGCCCGCACCCGGCGAGCCGGCGAAGACTCCGTTCTGGAGGGGTGACCGTCCGGGCCGGCCGCTGGAGCTCGGTCGGGCGCTCGGCGCGCTCGTCCGCGAGCTGCGCGAGCTCGACGGCCCGGACGCCGAGACCGTGCTGCGCGAAACCGGCCTCGATGCCCGCGGCCGGCGTCGAACCTGCGCGTGTACCTCGACGAGCAGGCCGAGGCGACGGGCGTGGTGCCCGACGACCGCACCATCGTGATCGAGCGCTTCGCCGACGAGATCGGCGACTGGCGGGTGTGCATCCTCACCCCGTTCGGGGCACGGGTGCACGCGCCGTGGGCGCTCGTGATCGAGGAGCGGCTCGCCCGGGCCGACCTGGCGGTGCAGGTGCTGTGGAGCGACGACGGCATCATCTTCCGCCTTCCCGAATCACTCGACGACATCGCCGCCGAGTCTGCTCCTCCCGACCCCGACGAAGTCGACGAGCTGGTCGTCGCCGGGCTCCCGAACACGTCGCTGTTCGCGTCGCGCTTCCGGGAGAACGCGGCGCGGGCGCTGCTCCTCCCCCGCCGGCGACCCGGCGAGCGCACGCCGCTGTGGCAGCAGCGCCAACGGGCCGCCGATCTGCTCGAGGTCGCGAGCGGCTACCCCACCTTCCCGATGCTGCTCGAGACGACGCGTGAGTGCCTCCGCGACGTGTTCGACGTCCCCGCGTTGCGGGAGGTACTGAGCGACATCCGCTCCCGCAAGCTGCGCGTCGTTCCGGTGCAGACCCGAACGCGCTCGCCGTTCGCGCGAGCGTTGTTGTTCGGCTGGATCGCGGTCTACATGTACGAGGGCGACGCGCCGCTCGCCGAGCGTCGGGCGACAGCGCTCGCGCTCGACCGCGACCTTCTCCGCGACCTCTGGGCACCGAGGAGCTCCGCGAGCTGCTCGATCCCGAGGTGATCGCGGAGCTCGAGCTGGAGCTGCAACGGCTGGTCCCGAGCCGCCAGGCGCGCCACCGCCGACGACCTGCACGACCTGCTTGCCGATCTCGGCCCACTCACCCTCGACGAGGTCATGGCCCGCTGCGCGTGCCGATCCCGACGGGGTGGATCGAGCTGGTCCAGGCGGAGACGGCGCGCGATCGAGATCGGCGGGCCGGCTCGCGGCCGCCGAGGACGCAGGCCGCTTCCGCGACGCGCTCGGGTGGGCGATCCCGCCGGGCCTGCCGGCGGCCTTCACCGACCGGTCGAACGCCCGCTCGACGATCTCGTCGCCCGCTACGCCCGGACGCACGCCCCGTTCGTCGCTCGAAGAGCTCGCCGGACGGCTTCGGCATCTCCGCCGACCGCGCCCGCGCGGCGCTGAGCCGACCTCGAGTCCGAGCGGTCGGATCGTGCTCGGCGAGTTCCGACCGGGTGGCACCGAGCGGGAGTGGTGCGACGCCGAAGTGCTGCGGATCGCTGCGCCGTCGCTCGCTCGCCGCGCTCCGTCACGAGATCGAGCCGGTCGACGCCACGACCTACGCCCGGTTCCTGGCGGCCTGGCAGGGCATCGGACGAGGGCGGCGAGGCACCGATGCGCTGGTCGAGGCGCTGGAGCAACTCCAGGGAGTCGCGGTTCCTGCTTCGGTGCTCGAACGCGATGTGCTCGCCGGCACGGGTCGACGGCTACCGGCCCGGCATGCTCGACGAGCTGTGCGCGGCCGGAGAGCTGGTGTGGATCGGCGCCGGTGCGCTCGGCGCCGACGACGGTCGGGTCCGCCTGCTTCTTCCGCGACCGGGTGCGGCTGCTCGCCGCTCGCCGCGTCGACGGCGCTCCCGACGGCCGGATCCCCGACGAGATCCACGACGCGATCCGCGATCGGCTCGCTGCGTGCCGGAGCGAGCTTCTGGCCCGATCTCGTCGCCGCGACCGGTGTCGCCGACGAAGTGGCCGTGCTCGGCCGCGCTGTGGGATCTCGTGTGGGCGGGCGAGGTCACCAACGACACGCTTCGGGCCGTTGCGTGTCCCTCGCCGCAGCCGGCGCGCCGGCCGTCGGCGCCGGGCCCGCCCGAATCCCGGGCGGCTGGCCCGCACTCGGGCCCGCCCGCGGGCGCGGGCCGATGGTCGCTCGTCGCGCCGTTGCTCGAACCCGAGCCGTCCCCGACCGAGCGCGCGCGCACGCGGCGGCGCTGCAACTGCTCGAACGCCACGGGGTGGTGACGCGCGAGGCCGTGCGGGCCGAGGGCACGAGCGGCGGCTTCGCCGGCGTGTACCCGGTGCTGCGAGCGCTCGAGGAGTCGGGACGGGCGCGGCGCGGCTGGTTCGTCGACGGGTCTCGGCGCGGCACAGTTCGCGCTCCCGGGCGCGGTCGACCGTCTCCGAGCCCACCGAACGGTCGACGAGGACGAGCCGCCGCGTGCTCATCGTGCTCGCCGCGACCGATCCCGCGCAGCCGTACGGCGCCGCGTTGGCATGGCCCGAGCGGCCGGGGACATCGGCGCGGCCGTCGCGCTCGGCCGGGCGCGTACGTCGTCCTCGACGACGGTGCGTGCGCCGCGTACCTCGAACGCGGTGGAAAGGCACTGATCACCTTCGCCCTCGACCCTACGGCGCGTCCCGATACCGGTTTCGACCGGACCGCGTCGGCGAGGCAATGGTCGAAGCGCACAAAGAGGGACGCCTGGCCGGGTCCAGATCGAACGAATCGACGACGAGCCCGGCTCGCAGTTCGCCGCACGCGGCGCGCGTTGCGCGCGGTCGGGGTTCGCCGACGGCTACAAGGGCCTGACCCTGCCGAGTAGCCTCCGGCTGCGGCGCTCCGCTTCCGCGTCGGAGGTTGACATGGGGTTTCTCGACAAGGTCAAGGACGCGGCGGGCAAGGCCGCCGATCAGGCGAAGCACGCGACCGCGGTCGGCAAGGAGAAGCTCGAGGACTTCGGCTCCAGAAGAAGATCAACGAGCTGTGCCAGGAGATCGGCGCAGCTCGTGGTCGCGCAAAAGCGCAACGAGGCGCCCGAGGACGCGTCGGCGCAGATCGACGCCAAGGTGGCCGAGATCGGCGAGCTCGAAAAGCAGATGGAAGCCAACAACGTCGGCGACGGCACCGAGGGCGGGCGCCGAAGCCGCGTCCTGAATCTCAGGGAAGGACGACTTCCATCTCGTTCTCGGCAGCGAGCATGTCGCAATCGCGCCCTGCCGCCTTCGCCGCATAGAGCGCGGCGTCGGCCAACCGCAACGTGTCCCGCGGAGCACGCCCGTGCTCGTGGGGGGCGATGCCGGCAGAGAACGTGGTGACCGGCTCGCGGGCCGACCAAGCCCGGCGGAACCGCGCCAGCATCGCCTGCGCTCCCTCGATGCCGGCCTCGGGCAGCACGACCGCGAACTCTTCTCCGCCGTAGCGCGCCACGCAGTCGACCTGACGCGCGGTCTCGCGCAGATCGTGCGCCAGATTGCGCAACGTCTCGTCGCCGACCTGGTGCCCGTGACGATCGTTCACGTCCTTGAAGTGATCGAGGTCGATGAGCACCAGCGCGTCGCCCGGCTGCATGGTGGACAGGGCCCGCGCGAACGTCCGGCGGTTCGCGAGCTGGGTGAGGGGATCGGTCTGGGCGTCGTGTACGAGCTCGGCCGACTCGTGCAGCCGGCAGAACATGCGCCCGGCCTCTTCGGAGAGCAGCTCCGCGGCTTGGCGGGCGGACGGCTGGAGGCGGCGGCGGGGCGTCGTCCACATCGCGATGACGACCCCCATCGGGGTCGGGTCCGGGCCCGGCAGCGGCACCGTGGAGACCGCCTGCACGCAGGCCGCGGCCGGTGCCAGCGCGCGCACTGCCTGCGGATCGGCGATGAACTGCGGAAGGTAGGCATCGAAAGCGGCCACACCCAGTACGTCGACGAGCAACGGTGCCGCCTCGGCGAGCGCGGGATGGCCGAAGAAGGCCCGGTTCAAGAACCGCCCCGATCCCGGCCGGTCGGCCAAGAGCACCGCAACCGCGTCGGCGTCGAGCAGGTCCGCGCAGAGCGACGCGACGAGCTGAGCACCTCGGCGCGGGTCGTCGACGCGTGCCAACACCCGCACCGCCTGGAGCAGACCTTCGAGGCGACCCTCGGCTCTCGTCCGCCGCTTGTGCGCGAACGAGAGCGCCTCGCCGACGAGCACGAGCATCGGGAGCGCGAACACGAGGGTCGACGAGAGCCGGGTGTCGAAGCGGAAGCGGTCAGCCGTGATCAGCGCCAATGCGGCGACCGGCGCAAGTGCGCTCGACGTCCCCGGCCGCTGGGTGATACCGACGAAGACGAACGGCAGCGGCAATGTCGCCAGGTAGACCTCGGGCGTGCCGTGCGCCAGCACGCCGGCGCACACGAACAAGACGACGCGCGAACACGGGTATCGCGAGCGCGACCCGGGATCCGTGACGCTGCCAGGGAAACCAGAGCCCGGCCAGACCGAACAGGGTCGCAAGCCCGGCGATCCCGACCATCGACGTACCCCGATGCGCCCCCGGGACGACGATCTCGAGCATCAGCGTGAGGAGCCCGCCGACGACGAACGTCAGTGCCGCGACTCGGGGAGTGATCGCGTCGGAGTCGAGCTCGCCGAGGAACACACGAAGATCGCGCGAGACACCCGCGGCGCTGCTACGCATCTGCAGCCATACCGACCGCAACGTCCCTCCCAAGAGATACCTGCGCCCGACCGCTCCATCGGCACGGCGGGGGGCAATCTTGAGGGGTTCGGGGAGAAATTCCCGTTCGCCCCTAGTATCCGCCGGCACCCTTCGCGTACCCGATTCCCGGCCCTGGAGGCACGATGGCAGGTCTCTTCGACATCGCCGGCAAGTCCGCGCTCGTGACCGGCGGGAGCCGAGGAATCGGCCTGATGATCGCCCGGGGCTACGTCGAAGCGGGCGCCAGGGTCTACATCTCGTCGCGCAAGGCCGACGTGTGCGACGAGGTGGCAGCCGGGCTCTCCCAGCTCGGCACTTGCGTGAGTCTGCCGGCCGACTTGTGCGCGCGACGGCGAGTGCGAACGCCTCGCCGGCCTCGGTCGCCGAGCGCGAGTCCGGGCTCAACATCTTGGTGAACAACGCGGGCGCCACCTGGGGCGCGCCGCTCGCCGACTATCCCGACGAGGCGTGGGACAAGGTGATGACCCTCAACACCAAAGCGCCGTTCTTGTTGACCAGGGCGCTCGTCCCTGCGCTCGAAGCCGTCGGCACCACGGACGATCCCGCGCGCGTCATCAACATCGGTTCGATCGACGGCATGCAGGTCCCGATGATGGAAACGTACTCGTACTCCGCGAGCAAGGCTGCGATTCACCAGCTCACCCGCCACCTTGCCCGCCAACTCGGTCCGCGCCACATCACTGTCAACGCCGTCGCGCCGGGACCGTTCGAGTCGAAGATGATGGCGGCGACGCTGCGCGACTTCGGCGACTCCATCGCCCGCGTCGTCACCCCTCGGCCGAATCGGTCGACCGGACGACATGGCCGGCGTCGCGATCTATCTCGCGAGCCGTGCCGGCGCCTACCTCACGGGCGCGGTCATCCCCGTCGACGGCGGCATCGCCACCACCAAGTAGCGCACGACGCTACGTCCGCGCCCGAAGTGGCGCGTGTCGTGGTCGCCCCGAGCGCGCCCCGCTGCATCAGCACGAACAACCACACGAGCGCGGGCACCAACACCAGTGACCCCGCGCCGAGCACGACGAGAACGGCGACGAGCGTCGCGTGCGCACCGGCAGCATCGGAGATTCGCACGCTCCCTTCGAGCAGGTACGGGTACTGCCCTGCCGCCCACCCGAACAACACCGCCACCACGGCCAGTGCGGCGGTGATCCGCGCCGCCCCGAAGCTGGAACGAACGAGAAACAGCAGCGTCGCTCCTCCCGCGAAAGCCGAGATCACGATCAGCGGTGCGCCTCTGTGCGTCAGACCGTGGAACAGGCACGGGCGCGTCGTGGTGCAACACGAACACACCCGCGAGCCGCGACGATCCCGGCGACGATCGCGCTCGCGATGGCGCGCCGCCGGAAGTACGCGACGAGGTCGGCGTGATCCCTGCGCTCGGCGTCGGCAGTGAGATACACCGACGCGAGGAACGCGCAGACGACGACCGCCATGACGCCCCCGAGCATCGAGGTCGGGTTCAGCCAGCTGCTGAGGGCGCCGCCGGAGTAATCGCCCACGGGAACGCGCCCGACGCGATCCCACCCACGACCGCACCCAGCATGAAGGGTGTCAGCACTGACGACGACACGAACGTCGCGCCGAACCACCGACGGAGTCGAAGGGTCTCGGAAGACTTGCGGAATGCGAAGGCCGAGCCTCGCAAGATGATGCCGACCGCGGCGAGGGTGAGTGGCACGTACAGCGTCGACATGATCGGCGCGAACGCGGACGGGGAACGCCGTCCACAGCATGACCAACACGAAGACAGCCAGACGTGATTCGCCTCCCAGACCGGGCCGAGTGACTCCTCGATCTGGGCCCGAGGTACGCGCACCGCGTTCGTCGCCGCCCGCGGCGAGGTCCCAGAACCCCGCTCCGAAGTCGGCGCCGGCGAGCAGCGCGTACAACGCGATCCCGACGAACATCACCGCGGCGCACGCGTCGGCGAGCTTCACCGCGCTTCGACCGGCTCGTGCGACTCGACCAGCTCGGCCGGAAGCGGGGTGCGCGTCTGGCGGCGCAGCACGATCACGGTGAACACCGCCATGAACGCGTAGACCGCAACGAGCAGGAAATAGCCGAACCGGATGTTCGGCGCGTGGGTGACCGCGTCGCTGCACGCGCATGACCTGCCAGACGATCCAGGGTTGGCGTCCCACCTCGGTCGTGATCCAGCCGCACTCGAGGGCGACGATCGGATGCCGGACCTGCGAGCACCGCGGCCCGGAGGAACCAACGCGACCGGGGGACGTTCCGCCGTTTGCGCCACGCGAGCAACATCCACGAGCCCGAGCCCGAGCATCGCGGTGCCGATCGTCGACCATCAGCTGGAACGCCGTCCGCACGACGTTGACCGGCGGCCGATCGGCGGCCGCGACCGTCATCGAGGCCCTTGCACGGCGCGTGCGGATCGTGGAAGGCGAGGAGCGACAGCCCGTCCGGGAATCGCGGATGCCACCGACCACCTCGTGCCCGATGTAGATGCCGCCGATGTGCAGCGGGGCGCCCTTGGTCGTCGCGTAGAGGCCCTCCATCGCGGCGAGCTTGGCCGGCTGGTGTTGGGCGACGTGGCGCGCCGCCCAGTCGCCCGCGACGATCTGCAGCGGAACCGCGAGCATCGCGACGGTGAGCGGCAACAGCAACCCGACGCGCTCGTAGCGCGGTCCGGCGACCGCGCAACATCGCCCACGCGTACGGCATCGCGAACGAGGCACCCGCCGACGATGAACGCGGCGAGGATCATGTGGGTCGCCTCGGGCCACAGCGCGGAGTTGAACAGGGCGGCCCACGGGTCGACGTGGGTGACGTTGCCCTGCGCGTCGAGGCTGAAACCCGGTCGGGTCGTTCATCCAGCCGTTCGCGGCGACGACGAAGAACGCCGACGCGACGCCGGCGACACCGATGGGCACGCCTGCCCAGAGATGGATGCGCGGTGGGAGCCGGTCCCAGCCGTAGAGGTAGATGCCGATGAAGATCGCCTCCAAGAAGAACGCGAAGCCCTCGATCGCGAACGGCAGACCCATCACGTCGCCGAAGCGGCCCATCCAGCGGGGCCATAGGATCCCGAACTCGAACGACAGGATCGTGCCGGAAACCGCGCCCACCGCGAACAGCACACCCATCGCCTTCGCCCATCGCCGGGCGAGGGTCGACGTACAGCGAGATCGCCGGTGCGGTGGCCCTTCCACTCGGCGAGCACGACGATGAACGGCACCGACATGCCAATGCAGGCGAGGACGATGTGCGCACCGAGCGAGAAGCGCCATCTGCTGGCGGGCGTAGAACAGGTCGGGCTGATCGACCGCCAGCACGCCAAAGCACGAGCTGACGTTACGCTCACGACATGGCCGACACCGACCTCGCCCCGGTCGACGCCCTCGATCGACGACCTGCTCGGCGACTCACGATCCGAAGTACCACCGAGTCCGTGACGGTGTTCCGCGGCGCGCAGTACGACCGCGGCCTGGCGTGGGTGCACTTCCCCGAGGGGTTCGGCGGCCTCGGCCTTGCCTCCGATCGTGCAACGCCACGTCGAGCGCCGCCTGCGGGAGGCGGGCGCGCCCGCCGCCGCACGGCACGCTGTTCTTCGGCCTCTCGCTCGCCGGACCCGACGATGGTGACGCACGGCAGTGACGAGCTCCGCAGGCGCGCGCTGCGCCCGATGTTCACCGGCGAGGACATCTGGTGCCAGCTGTTCTCGGAACCGGGCTGCCGGGTCGGACCTCGCCGGTCTCGCGACGCGCGCGGTCCGTGACGGCGACGAGTGGGTCGTGAACGGCCAGAAGGTCTGGAACACGCTCGCGCACCTCGCCGACAAGGGCATGCTCGTCGCGCGCACCGACCCCGAACTGCCCAAGCACAAGGGCCTCACGTACTTCATGGTCGACATGCACGCACCCGGCGTCGAGGTGACGGCCACTCCGGCAGATCACCGGTGAGGCCGAGTTCAACGAGGTGTACCTCACCGACGCGCGGATCCCCGACGCCGATCGCATCGGCGACGTCGGCGACGGCTGGCGAGTGTCGATGACGACCCTGATGAACGAGCGAACCACGATCGGCGCCGGGGGCGGCGGCAGTGGTGGCGACTCCAAGCGAGCGTCCGGGATCCCCGAAGCCCTCGACATGTGGAAGAAGCATCCCGACGGAACGCGCCCCGCCGTGAGTCGCGACCGCCTCGCCCGAAGCTGTGGTGCGACGCCGAGGTGCTGCGCTACACGAACCAGCGGGCGGCCGCGAAGGCCCGCGCCGGCAACCCCGGCCCCGAGGGCTCGATCGCCAAGCTCGCGCTCGCGAACATCAACAAGGCGATCTACGAGTGGTGCATCGACGCACTCGGGGCCGGCGGGCTCGTCGGCTACGACTACACGTTCAGGCGACCCGACCGAGGCGCGGCCTCGACGCGCCCGCCCGGCACCGCCCGCAAGATGTTCCTCGCGCTCGGGCGCGAACTCGATCGAGGGTGGCACGTCGGAGATCATGCGCAACATCCTCGGCGAGCGGATCCTCGGCTGCCGGGCGAGCCGCGCGTCGACCGCGACCTCCCGTGGTCACAAGTACCCAGAAGCTGACCGACGAAACCGAGCATCGACCCGACGAGCGAAAGGCAACGATGAGCACCCTGCAGTCGAAGGCTTCCGAGCCGAGCGCGACGCCACCCTCACGATCGTGAAGAGCCTGACCGACCGAGAGTGGAGCTGCTGCCGTCCGGCTGCGCGGGCTGGGCGGTCCGCGACGTGATCGGGCACATGGCGTGCACCCTCCACGGCGTCGTCGACCCCGCGTTCCTGCCCGACTCAGCGGCGGCACCGAGCCCGGCATGGAGGCGCCGGTCGCGGAACGCCGCACCTGGCCGATCGAAGAGGTCGTCGACGAGTACGAGACCTACAGCGAGCCAGGTCGCCGACCTCTTCGCGACCCTGCAGGCACCGCCGATGTCGGCGACACCGCTGATCCCGATGGGCGACCTCGGCACGCATCCGATGGCGATCATGGCCAGCACGTTCCTGTTCGACAACTACGCGCACCTCCGCAACGACATGTTGCGCCCGAACGGCCCGATCGACCGGCCCGAACCGCCACGCGACGAGAAACGGCTGCGCCCCACGATCGAGTGGATGCTCGCGGGACTGCCGTGGATGTGCGCGGAAGAGCTGCAGGCCGTCGTCGACAAGCCGATCACGCTGACGCTCGAGGGCGCCGGTGGCGGAACGTGGACAATCGGGCCCGGCGGCGACGACGGGCGGGTGGCCGTCGAGCGAGAGGGCGGCACCCGACGCGGCCGCGACGGTCACGTCGAGCACCGGACACGACTTCGTGATCTGGGGAACCAAGCCGCGCCGTGGCGCGAGCTCGTCACGATCGAGGGCGACGCCGACTACGCCGCCGAGTACTCGACGCGATCAACATCATCTGAGGCGCAACTCATCGACGGACTCGCAGCGCGAATCGGGTCGTGCGCCGGATCACGCGACTTCATGCGGGCCCGGCCCTCGTGCTTGGACACGTAGAGGGCACGGTCTGCCTCGGCGAATGTCGCTTGGGCTCGGCGCCGCGCCCGTGGGTCGCGATGCCCACGCTGAACGTGGGAACATCGCCGAGCCCGGTCCACGTATCGAGCAGGCGACGCGGCGATCGCGAACGAATCGCCGTCCTGGGAGTGGAGGCGAACGAGGAACTCGTCACCGCCGTAGCGGGCGACGCTGTCGCCGTCGCGGCAGACCGGCACGCAGATGGCGCCCGAGCTGTTCGAGCAGCCGGTCACCGCCGAGATGCCCGCGGGTGTCGTTGACATCTTTGAAGTGGTCGATGTCGATGAGCAACAACGCGTCACCGGGCTGCAGCCCTTCGATCGAGCGCGTCGGCGTGGCGCCGGCTCCCGACGCCGGTCAGCGCATCACGCAGCGTCTGCTCACCGAGAGCCTCGAGGAGCCGCAGCTGTTCGAGCCGGCCCCCGAACTCCGTCGCCATCAACCGAACCAGCTGATCGGAGAAGGGGTCGGAGGACACCCCGTAGGCGACGGCGATCGCGATAGCACCCGAAGGGCCGATGAGAGGGATCACGAGACCGTTGCGATCGCCGCGTGCGTCCCCCGCTTCCAACGCCGCTATCGCGAGCTGGAGCTCCGATGACGGCAGACGGTTGGGAGGAACGACGCCCGATTCCAACACGACCAGCTCGACTCGATCGGCATGCAACACCGCTCGCGCCGACGTCGCCGCGATCTCGCGCGCCTTCGGCGAGACTCAGCACTTCGCGCAGGTCGGATGACGCTGCCGACGAGAAGGCGCAAGTCGTCGGCGTGGCGCCGGCTGCGGGCCATCGCCCACGCGATCGTCTCGGAGATGAGCACCGAGGCGCCGATGGCGACGAAGAGCCCCGCGAACGACACGGTCACGTGCGCAGTGGTGACCGTCAGCCATGCACATCCCGCGATCGCAACGGGCGCGAACAGGGCCGCAGTACCGCGGGGATGAACCAGTCCGATCCATCCGAAGATCAACAAGAAGAATGCCGGATACGCGACGGTCGCCTGCTCGGTGGCGGCGTATCCGGCCCAGGCCCCCGACGCGAGCAACAGTGCAAGGCCGAGAACCGCGGCCAGCACCGACGAGCGGGCCGGAAGGCGGCGCCACGGCACCTCGTGGACGGCGACCGCGGACAGGATGCTCAAACCGGCCACGAAGCGCAACCGGCCCACGTCGACGCCAGCGGCGCCGAGGGGTCCGAGCGCGAACGAGTTCGCGAGGGTCACGAGCCCGGCGCCGACGAACAGCATGGCTCCCGAGCGCGCCACGAGCCGCGCTTGGTCCAGATTCTCCACGTCACGGTGTTCGGTCGATCCACGCCCGGAGTCAAGGCGATTCCCGCGACAATCGGGCGTTACCCGCCCGATACGTCCTGGACGCGCTGCTTGCCGGCCGCGATCCACGGCATCATCGAGCGCAACTCGGCCCCGACCTTCTCGATCGGGTGGGCGGCGGCCGCCTTGCGCATACGGTCGAAGTTCGGGCGGCCGTTCTCGTTCTCGGCGATCCACTCTCGGGCGAACTCTCCCGACTGGATCTCGCCCAGGATCTTCTTCATCTCGGCCTTCGTCTGCGGGGTGACGACTCGTGGGCCACGCGACATCTCGCCGTACTCGGCGGTGTCGCTGATCGAGTAGTTCATCGCCGCGATCCCGCCCTCATAGATGAGATCGACGATCAGCTTCACCTCGTGCAACGTCTCGAAGTACGCGCTCTCCGGCTGGTAGCCGGCCTCCACGAGCGTCTCGTAGCCGTTGCGGATGAGCTCGACCAGACCGCCGCAGAGCACGACCTGCTCGCCGAACAGGTCGGTCTCGGTCTCCTCCTGGAACGTCGTGTCGAGCACACCGGCACGCGTGCCCCCGATGCCCTTGGCGTACGCGAGCGCCGTCTGCTTCGCCTTGCCGGTCGCGTCGTTGTGCACCGCGACGAGGCACGGCACGCCGCCACCTTCTTCGTAGGTCCGGCGCACGAGGTGACCCGGACCCTTCGGAGCGATCATCCATACGTCGACACCCGCCGGCGGCGCGATCTGGTCGAAATGGATGTTGAAGCCGTGCGCGAAGGCGAGGGAGTTCCCGTCGACGAGGTTCGGTGCGATGTCGGCGTCGTAGACCTTCTTCTGCTCGGTATCGGGCAGCAGCACCATGATGATGTCGGCCTCGCGCACGGCGTCGGCCGTCGGGAGAACCCGCAGACCGGCGGCCGCCGCCTTCGCTTGCGATTTCGAGCCCTGCGCGCAAACCCACGACCACGTCGATACCCGAGTCCTTCAGGTTCAACGCGTGCGCGTGACCCTGCGACCCGTAGCCGAGGATCGCGACGAGCTTGTCGGCGATCAGGCCGAGATCGGCATCGTTCTCGTAGTACACCTTTGCGGGCATCGGAACAGCTCTCCTCGTTTGGGCGCGGTCAATAGTGTCGTCAATGGCCGCCGGAAACGGAAATCAGCCTCGGGCGGTCTTGACCGACCGGAGCCGGGTCGACTCCCGGGCGAGCTTCGGCAGCGCGATGCGGCCCGTTCGTTGCAACTCGACGATGCCGAACGGCTTCATCAGGTCGCTGAACGCGTCGAGCCTCTCGGGCTCGCCCACGACCATGATCGTCATCGCCTCGTAACCGACGTCGACGATCTTGGCCTCGAAGATCGCGGTGAGCTCGGTGACCTGGCTCCGGGTCTCCACCGCGGCCTTGACGATCACGAGCATGAGCTCGCGCTCGACACCCTCCGTCGGCGACACCTCGGTGATCTTGATCACGGGAATCAACTTGTTCAGCTGCTTCACGATCTGCTCGAGCGGGGCCGACTCCGCGTCGACCACGATCGTCATCCGCGAGAACCGTTCGTCGTCGGTCGGGCTGACCGCGAGCGACACGATGTTGAACGCGCGCCGCGAGAACAGCCCCGCGACCCGCGACAACACACCCGGCTTGTTCTCCACGGTGACGGTGAGGATGTGGTGCGGTCTCGATGCGAGCGTCATCGTCCGCCCTCCCCGAACTCCGGTCCGAGGATGATGTCGTCGTTCGACGAACCCGCCGCGACCATCGGGTACACCTTCTCGCGCCAGTCGGTGCGGAAGTCGATGACCACCGGTCTGTCATCGATCGCGTTCGCCTTCTCGATCGTGGTCACCACGTCGTCGGCGGCGTCGACGCGCATCCCGACACAACCCATCGCTTCGGCCCACTTGACGTAATCGGGAAGGTCGGGCGACAGGTACACCTCGCTGTAGCGCTCCTCATAGAAGAGCTCCTGCCACTGGCGCACCATCCCGAGGTACGCATTGTTCAGGATCGCGATCTTCACCGGGATGCGTTCCGACGCCGCGGTCACGAGCTCCTGAGCCGTCATCTGGAAGCATCCGTCGCCGTCGATGGCCCACACCATGCGATCGGGCCGGCCGACCTTGGCACCCACCGCGGCGGGCACCGCGTACCCCATCGTGCCCAGACCACCGGAGTTGACCCAGGTGTTCGGCAGCTTGAACTTCCAGAGCTGGCTCGCCCACATCTGGTGCTGGCCCACACCCGACACGAGGATGCAGTCGTCGGGCGTGTTGTCGCGCAGGCACTCGATGACGAACTGCGGCTTGAGCGGGCCACCCTCCTCCTGGCGGTACTTGAGGGGGTAGTCCTCCTGCCAACCGTGGATGGTCTCGAGCCACGGTGCCAGATCGGGCGGGTCCTCCTTGGCCCGCTCGGACTTGAGGGCCTTGATGATCTCCTCGATGACGGTGCGCAGGTCACCGACGATCGGAACGTCGGCGAAGCGGACCTTGCCGAGCTCGGCCGGGTCGATATCGACGTGGATGACCTTGGCGTCGGGAGCGAACGCCGACACCTTGCCGGTCACGCGGTCGTCGAAGCGAGCGCCGAGCGTGATGAGCAGGTCGGTCCTTTGCATCGCGGTGACCGCGGTGTAGTTACCGTGCATGCCCGGCATGCCGAGGCACAGCGGGTGCTCATCGGGCAGCGCGCCCCGACCCATCAGCGTGGTGACCACGGGGATGCCGGTGAGCTCGGCGAGCGCGCGCAGCTCGTTCGCCGCGCCGGAGAGCATGATGCCGCCCCCCGCGTAGATGACCGGGCGGCACGCCTGGTTGATGAGCTTGGCTGCGTCCTTGATCTGGCGCGGGTGACCCTTCACGTTGGGTTTGTAGCCGGGGAGGTCGACCTTCTCGGGCCAGTACCACTCCATCGGAACGTTGGCGACGTCCTTCGGGAGGTCGACGAGCACCGGGCCCGGACGGCCGGTCGTGGCGACGTGGAACGCCTCGCGGACGACGCGCGGGATGTCCTGGGCGTCGCAGATCAGCCAGTTGTGCTTCGTGACCGGCATCGTGATGCCGACGGTGTCGGACTCCTGGAACGCGTCGGTGCCGATCGACCGAGTACGCGACCTGGCCGGTGATCACGACGATCGGGATCGAGTCCATGTAGGCGTCGCACAGCGGCGTGACGATGTTGGTGGCCGCGGGGCCGCTCGTGACCATGGCGACGCCGGGCCGGCCCGGTGGCGTGCGCGTAGCCGCTCGCCATGTGTCCGGCGCCCTGCTCGTGGCGCACGAGGATGTGGCGGATCGACGAGTCGATGAGCGGGTCGTAGACGGGCAGGATCGCTCCGCCGGGGAGGCCGAACATGACCTCCACGTCTTCCATCTCGAGACTCTTGATGAGGGCCTGGGCGCCGGTCAGCTTCATGGTTTCCTCTTCGGACGATTCCGGGCATGAAAAACCCCTCGCGGAGGCGAGGGGCGAGGTAGCGCTCGGCGCGCGAGGGCGTGCCGGGCGCTACGTAATGATTACGAGAAGGTAGGACGGCGGACATCGAGAACGATCCTAACACCAGATCACGTGCCGCGGTGCAAGTTTCGGCGCCGGTTCAGAGCTGGTGCACCGGGCACCAGTAGGTCGTGCGGCCCCCCACCTTGTCGCGGCGCAGGAACGAGCCGTCGCGCGGGACAGGGCGTGTCGAGCGCCCGGGGCATGTCGCCGGTGTGCGATCCGCCCCGCCGGCCGAGGGTACGCAGCGTGGTACGGATCGCCCGGTGCAGCGTCTGCGCCCTCGGCGCATCGATGTCGACGGGCGGCCTGGTCGGGTCGAGCCCGGCCCGCCAGAGCGACTCGTCGACGAGGAGGTTGCCGAGCCCGGCAACGCGCTGCTGGTCCATGAGCACCGCCTTGATCGGCGCGTTCCGACGATCGAGCGCGTGGTCGAGCTCCTTGTACGACAGCGTCATCGCATCGGGACCGAGCCGGCTCTCGTCGGGATCGAGCTCGACCGCGCCGAGCCGGCGCGGGTCGCGCAGCATCAAGTCGCCACCGTCGGCGAAGTGCACGCCGAATCGATGCCACTTCGGCGTGCGCCGGTTGCTCGCGTAGACCAACGGGTCGCCGGCCTCCTCGTCGTCGACGATGCACGCGTCCGCTCATGCCGAGGTGCAGCCCGAGGCGCACGTCGGGGTCACGCGTGTCGATGAAGATCTGCTTGCCCCGCCGCCGCGCGGCGGTGAAAGCGTTGCCGACGAGCGCGTGCCGCAGCGCGGGTGCGGTCGTACCCCGCTTCATGAACCACGTGTCGGGCGCGTGCACCTTGGCGATCTCGCGATCGAGCGCGCACGCCTCGAGGACCTTGCGCGCGGCTTCGACTTCGAGGATCTCGGGCACGGGAAAGAGAAGAATCGATCAGGTGCCGCGGGTCAGACGTTCGTGATCGCGCCGGTCTCGGCGCCCTGCGCGAGGCGGGCGTACTTGGCGAGGAACCCGCTCGTGTAGCGCGGCTCGGGCAGCTTCCAGTTCGCCTGGCGCTTGGCCAGCTCGGCGTCGTCGACGAGGAGGTCGATCGTGTGCTCGTCGGCGTCGATGACGATGCGGTCGCCGTCGGCGACGAACGCGATCGGGCCGCCGTCGACCGCCTCGGGCGCGACGTGACCGACGCAGAACCCGTGCGTTCCGCCCGAGAAGCGGCCGTCGGTGATCAGCGCGGAGTCGCCGCCGCGGCCGGCGCCCTTCATCGCGCCGGTGACCGCGAGCATCTCGCGCATCCCGGGACCACCCTTGGGGCCCTCGTAGCGGATCACGACGACGTCGCCGGGTTCGATCCGGCCGGCAAGGATCGCCGCCATCGCCACGTCTTCGCCGTCGAAGACGCGCGCGCGTCCTTCGAAGCGCATCTGGTCGAGGCCGGCGACCTTCACGACCGCGCCCTTGCGGCGCGAGCGAGCCGCGGAGGACCGCGATGCCGCCCTGGGCGTGGATCGGCGTCGACAGCGGGTGCACGACCTCGCCGTCGGGCGCCGGCGGGTCGAGCTCGTCGAGGTTCTCGGCGACCGTCTTGCCGGTGACGGTGAGGCAGTCGCCGTGGAGCAGCCCGGCGTCGAGCAGCTGCTGCATCACGACCGGCACGCCGCCGACGCGGTCGAGGTCGGTCATGTGGTACTTGCCGTGCGGCTTCATGTCGGCGAGGTGCGGCACCCGCGCGCCGATGCGGTTGAAGTCGTCGAGCTCGAGCTCGACGCGCGCCTCGTGCGCGATCGCGAGCAGGTGCAGCACCGCGTTGGTCGAACCGCCG
The DNA here is from genome assembly GCA_963784845.1 of uncultured Actinomycetes bacterium. Lineage (GTDB taxonomy): Bacteria > Actinomycetota > Acidimicrobiia > IMCC26256 > PALSA-610 > PALSA-610. The sequence continues at coordinate 62,797 of CAWASN010000008.1, forward strand.
AGCGCCATGATGACGGCGATCGCGTTCTCGAACGCCTCCTTGGTCATGATCTGGCGCGGCCGGAGGTCGAGCGCGAGCAGGTGCATCACCGCGCGGCCCGATTCGTACGCGAAGTCGTCGCGGCGGCGGTCGACCGCGGGCGGCGACGCGGAGCCGGGCAGCGACATGCCGATCGCCTCGGCGATCGACGCCATCGTGTTCGCGGTGAACATGCCCGCGCACGAGCCTTCGTCGGGCAGGCACGCCGCTCGATCTCGCCGAGCTCGTTCTCGGTGATCGTGCCGGCCGCGCACGCGCCGACGGCCTCGAACACCGACACGATGTCGAGCGCCTGGTCCTTGTAGTGGCCGGGCAGGATCGAGCCGCCGTAGAGGAACACGGACGGCAGGTTGAGCCGGGCCGCCGCCATCAGCATGCCGGGCAGGCTCTTGTCGCAGCCCGCGAACGTGACGAGCGCGTCGAAGCGCTCGGCGTGCATCACGCACTCGACCGAGTCGGCGATGATCTCGCGCGACACGAGCGAGCCGCGCATGCCCTCGTGGCCCATCGAGATGCCGTCGGAGACGGCGATGGTGACGAACTCGATCGGGAAGCCGCCCGCGTCGCGCACGCCTTCCTTGGCGCGCTTGGCGAGCCGGTCGAGCGGCATGTTGCACGGCGTGACCTCGTTCCAGCTCGACGCGACCCCGACCTGCGCCTTGCCCCAGTCGTCGTCGGTCATGCCGACCGCACGCAGCATCGCCCGGGCCGGGCGCCCGCTCGATCCCGTCGGTGACCTCGTGGCTTCTCGGCTTCATGTCGTGTGGCTCCATGTCGGACATGGGAGCAAGGGTAGCGTCGACCTCGTGAGCGAACCGCTGGGAATAGGCCTCGTCGGCGCGGGCCCGTGGGCGCGGATGATGACCGGCCCGGTGCTCGCGGCCGGGGCCGCTGACCCGGGTCACCGGAACCTGGTCGCGCACGCCGGCGCACGCCGACGCGCTCGGCGCGCAGCTGCAGATACCCGTGTTCGACGCCCTCGACGCGCTCTTCGAGACGTGCGATGCGGTGGCGATCGCGGTCGCGCCCGAGGCTCAGCCCGAGCTCGCGGTCCGAGCGGCCCGAGCCGGTAAGGCACTCTTGCTCGAAAAGCCCCTCGGCACCGATGTCGACGGGGCCCGCGCCATCGTCGACGCGGTCGGCGAGACCGGGGTACGGCGCGCTCGTGATGCTCACGTACCGCTTCGACCCCGCGCTCCCCGATTTCCTCGCCGAAGTCCAGCGCATCCGGCCGATCGGCGGCCGGGCGTGCTTCATCTCGGGTGCGTTCCTCGGCGGTCCGTTCGCCCGGGGTTGGCGGCTGGAGCGGGGCGCGGTGCTCGACATCGGACCCCATGTGCTCGACATGATCGAAGCCGGTCTGGGCCCGATCGTCGCGGTCGACGCCGCCGGCGACCCGCTCGGCTGGGTCTCGGCCACCTGCGTCGCACGAGTCGGGCGCGACGAGCAACGTCTCGATGTGCTGCAACGCCGCCACTTCCGCCGGCCGCACCGAGATCGAGGTCTACTCGCCCACCGGCGTCGCGTTCTACGACGGCCGCGCTGTCGATCACCTCGCCCGCGCCCGCCAGATCTGCGCCGACTTCGTCGCAGTCGCCGGCGGCGCCGAGCACCCCGCCAACGTGCACCGGGCCTTGCATCTCCAGGAGTTGATCGCGGACGTCGAGGCGCAGCTTCAGACATGACGAGGCGCAGCTTCAGACATGACGAGGCGCAGCTTCAGCAGACGAGGCGCAGTTCGCCGGGGAACACGCCAGAATGACGGAGTGACCGCGCCCACGACCATCGACCAGCTGATCGCGCTGCTCGCCTCGGGCGACGGCGTGCACGACGAGCCCGAGGTCGACGGTCTCCTCCACGCCCTGGAGTGCGGCGCGCATCTCCGGCGTCGCACCCCGACGACACCGGAGCTCGCGGTGGCGGGGCTGGTGCACGACATCGCCGACATCGCGTTCCCACACGACCACGGCGATCACGCCTCCCGCGGCGCCGCGTTGATCGCACCACTCCTCGGGCCGCGCGTCGCCCGGCTCGTCGGTGCGCACGTCGAGGCGAAGCGTTACCTCGTCGCGACCGACCCGGCCTATCGCGCCCGGCTGAGCCCGCGCAGCGTCGAGACCCTGCGAGTCCAGGGCGACGCGTTCGACGCCGACGACGTCTCGCGCTTCGCCGCCGAACCCGACCTCGACGCGATCCTCGCACTTCGGCGCGCGGACGAGGCCGCGAAGGATCCCGCGGCCCGACCACCCGGTCTCGAGCACTGGCGCACCCTCCTCGAGCGAACCGCGCGATGAGCGCTCGGGACGGCTTCGACGTTCTCGTGGTGGGGGGCGGGCACAACGGGCTCGTCGCGGCCGGGCTCCTCGCCCGCCAGGGTGCGCGCGTCACCGTGTTGGAACGACGGTCACAGGTCGGCGGGGCGGCCACGACCGAACAGCCGTGGGGTCCGGACTTCAACGTCACCTCGCTGTCGTACGTCGTCAGCCTCATGCCCCCGACGATCGTGCAGGACCTCGAGCTCGCGAAGCACGGTTACAGGGTGTATCCGCAGCACGGCTACTTCGTGCCGTACCGCGACGGCCGATCGTTGCAACTGCCCGACGACGATCCCGGACGCCGGCGGGCGGAGATCGCCAAGTTCTCGAAAGCCGATGCCGGCGCGTACGAGCGCTGGGACGCCTGGCTCGGAAGCCTCGCCGACGTGCTCGGACCGTTGCTGACGACAATTCCTCCGAAGGTGGGATCGCTTCGGGGCGCGATCTTCTCGAGCAGGCGCGGCTTGCGTGGAAGCTGCGCGGGCTCGGTATCAACGGGACCGCCGACGTGACCCGGCTGTTCACCATGAGCATCGCCGACCTGCTCGACGAGTATTTCGTGTCGCCCCAGATGCAGGGTGTGTTGGCGGTCAGCGGCGTGATCGGGACGTGGGCCGGACCCCGCTCCGCCGGGACCGCCTATGTGATGGCGCACCACAAGGTCGGTGACGTCGGCGACGGTCAGCTCGGGTCGTGGGGCTTTCCCGAGGGCGGGATGGGCGGCGTGAGCCGAGCACTGCGCGACGCGGCGATTGCCAACGGTGCGACCGTGCGCACCGATGCCCCCGTGGCCCGCATCGACGTGCGGGACGGGCGCGTGGTGGGTGTCACGCTCGAGTCCGGCGAGGAGCTGCGCGCCGACGTCGTGGTGGCCGCGACGCACCCGAAGATCACGTTCCTCGACCAACTGGACCGCAACGAGCTGCCGGTGGAGTTCGTCGAGCGGATCGAACGGTGGAAGTCGCGCAGCGGAACCGTCAAAGTGAACGTCGCGGTCGACCGGCTCCCCGAGTTCACGGCCAAGCCCGGCTTCGATCCCGAGGTGCACGGCGGCACCATCGTGCTCGCCGAGTCGCTCGACGACATCGAAGGCGCATTCCAGGACGCCGTCGCCGGTCGGCCGGCCGCGCTGCCGTTCGCCGACATCTGCATCCCGAGCGTGTTCGATCGCACCCTCGCGCCCGAGGGTCAGCATGTGGTCTCGATGTTCACGCAATGGGTCCCGCACACGTTCGCCGCGCACCGGGATCAGGCCGCACTCGACGCGTACGCCGACCGGGTGATCGCGCGCGTCGACGGGGTCGCGCCCGGGTTCACGAGCTCGATCCTGCACCGCCAGGTCATCGGCCCCTACGAGATGGAGCACGAGTACGGCCTGGTCGGCGGCAACATCTTCCACGGCGAGCTGTCGCCCGACCAGATGTTCCACATGCGGCCCGCGCCCGGGTATGCCGATTTCCGCACGCCGATCGCCGGTCTGTACCAGGCGAGCAGCGCCACGCACGGCGGCGGGGGTGTGACCGGGATCCCGGGCCTGCACGCGACCCGTCAGATCATGCGCGATAGACGGAGACGTGGAAGGCGCTCGCCGCACTGAACGGCTGCTTGTCGAAGGTCGCCCAGCGGTGCTCGAGCGACAGGTTGGCGAGTTGCGCCATCAGATCGAGTTCAGGCGGCCAGGCAAAGCGCAGCTTCGCGTGCACGAGCCGGATGCCCTGCTCGGTGATTCGCACCTGCGTGGTGTCGAGCCGTTGCTGCAACGCATCGAACACACTCGCATCGAGCCGCACGCGGTCGAGCGAAGCCTCTTTCACCGCGAGATGCTCGCCCGCTTCCACTCGGGAGGTGTCGGGCACGAACGCGTGGATGAGGAAGCGACCGCCCGGTGCCAGGTGCTTCGCGACATTCGCGAAGCACCTCAACTGCGCTTCTTGCGAGTAGAGCTGGAAGAACGTGTTGAACACGACGAACACGAGCGCGAACTTTCCTTCGACGTCCACGTCGGCCATGTCCCCGATCGCGACCGGTATGGTGTCGCCGCCCGGCTTCGCCCGCATCCGCTCGACCATCGCCGGTGACGCGTCGATTCCGTGCACGTCGACGCCCCGGGCGGCGAGGGGAAGCGCGACCCGACCCGTTCCGACACCGAGTTCGAGCACTCGCCCCCCGTGCGCGAGCTCGGTCAACAGCGCGACCTCGCCGGCACTGTCGACCGGCCGGTACCAGTCGTCGTAGACGTCGGCGACCCGCTCGCCGTAGGTTTCGGGCCCGAAGCGCTCCATCACCCAATCGTAGGGATCCAACATGCTCGTCGACGCTGCATTGACGACCACCAACCTGCACGATGTACCGGAGGTCGCCCGCGGCATCGAGGCCGCCGGCTTCGACGGCATCTACTCCTTCGAGGGCGGACACGACGGTTTCTTCCCCCTGTTGCTCGCGGCGGAGCACACTGAACGCGTGCAACTCACGACCGCCGTCGTGATCGCGTTCGCCCGCAACCCCATGACGCTGGCCCAGTCTGCGTACGACCTCCAGCTCGCGTCGAACGGACGGTTCAACCTCGGGCTCGGCACCCAGATCAAGCCGCACATCGAGAAGCGGTTCTCGATGGAGTGGTCGAAGCCGGTCGAGCGCATGCGGGAGCTGGTGCTCGCCGTACGAGCGATCTGGGCGCGCTGGCACGAGGGTACGAAGCTCGATTTCCGGGGCGAGTTCTACCAGCACACGCTGATGACGCCGTTCTTCGATCCCGGGCCGAGCCCGTACGGGTTGCCCGGCATCTTCTTGGGCGGGGTCGGCCCCCGCATGACCGAGGTCGCAGGCGAGGTCGCCGACGGCTTCATGGTCCATCCCTTCTCGACAGAGAAGTTCATGCGGGAGACGACGCTCCCGGCACTCGAACGCGGACTCGTCAAGAGCGCTCGCGATCGGTCGCAGCTCGAGATCGCGTTCCCCGCGATGGTGATCGTGGCGGAGTCCGACGAGGAGCTCGCGCGCGGCCGCGACGCGATGCGGCCTCGCCTCGCGTTCTACGGTTCGACCCCGGCGTACAAAGTCGTGCTCGACGCGCACGGTTGGGGCGACTTGCAGCCCGAGCTGAACCGGTTCTCGAAGACCGGTGACTGGGGGAAGATGGCATCGATGATCACCGACGACATCGTCGACACGTTCGTCGTCTCGGGCACGCCCGAACAGATCGCGCCGCGGCTCCACGACCGTTACGGCGACATCGTCCAACGCGTGTCGTTCGATACCCCCGACAAGCTCGACGCCGAGCGGGTCGCCCGCGTGCTGGCCGGGTTCCGGTAGTACCGTCGTCCCATGATCCTGATTTGGGGACTCCGGGCCCGCGCGAAGACGCTCTCGACCGGAGAGTTCTTCTGCGCCCACTGCGGCACCGACCGCTCGTACGTGCTCGCTCAGATCCGGCGTTGGTTCACGTTCTTCTTCATCCCGCTGTTTCCCGTTGGCAAGCCCCTGGGTGAGCAGGTGAGGTGCTCGACCTGCGGCACGAGATTCGCGCCCGAGGTCCTGAACACGCCCACCTCGGCGACCTTCAGCGAGAACCTCCGGGGCGCGATGCGCGTCGCCGCCGTCTCGATGCTCGCCGCGGGTGACCGGAGCAACGACGCGGCCCGGTTTGCCGCCGTCGACGCAGCCCGCACGGCCGGGGCCGAGAACTACGACGAGACCTGGCTCACCAACGACCTCGACGCGCTCGACCCATCGAACCTCGGTGCGTACCTCGCTCCGCTGGAGAAGGGTTTGAACACCCAGGGCAAGGAGACCTTCATCGAGCAGGTCGCGCGCGCATCGGGACGGCCGACGGCCCGCTCACCCCTCCCGAGACCCACGTGCTCGAATCCCTCGGCGCCGCGCTCGGGATCAGCGCCGCGCACCTCCGTGGCATCATGATCTCGACCGGCACTCCGCAATTCCCGACGCCCGAATTTCCGATACCAGGCGACACCCCACCGGACGAGTACCGCCGCAACTGAACCCGGCGGCGAAACCGGCTCGACCGTCACCGTGCGGAGGCGTGACACCCGTGTCGATGCGACCGCGCGCGCGGGTGCGACGCAGCGACCGCGGCGACGTCACACCTCGTCCGGCACGTCGTACGTCGACTGGTAGGCGCGGAACCGCTCGCGTTCGCGCTCGGGATCGAGACCGGTGTCGGCCAGCGCGTAGCGGTGCGCGCCGCGAGCGCCCTCGGGCTCGGCGGCGAGCCGGTCCGTGATCGCACGCGGCGAGCGAGCTCGGGAACGCGATGCCCAGCCGGTCATAGACGCGGCGGATCGTTCGAACCGGGTCGGTGACGAGATCGGCGTAGCGAACGTCGACGAACTGCGCGGCGGGTACGTCGCCCGCCGCCCGCGCCGCGATCGTGTCGTCGAGCATCATCGCGTAGCCCATCGAGATCCAGGGTGCGAGTGCGTCGACGTCGACCCGCTCGCACCGCATCGACCTGATGGTTCCCATGAGGCTGATCGTCGATCCCACGCTCTTCAACGGATCGCGATGGATCTGCACGACCCTCGCATCCGGGTACACCGCGAACAGCGTGCGGAGTTGGCCCAAGTGACTCGGAGCCTTCAGCACCCAGCGCTCGGCGCGCGCCCGGCGCTGGAGTGTCTGCAACACCCTGCGGTGGTATCGATAGGCCTCGGTCTGGTCGGCACCGACCAGATACGCGGAGTACGTCGGAACCTCGTAGGTGCCGCCCCACTGATCGGAGAGGAACTCGAGCATGGTGGCGAAGATGCATTCGTTCGGCTCCTCGCCGTGATTGTGGTGCATCGACGCATACGCGGGCTGGAGCTCGGCCCAGAAGGCGTGCACTTCGTGGCCGAGCCGGCGGATCGTCGCGACATCCGCGCCCAGGGCCTCACCGGGATGGAGAAGCTCCCACGTGCGCGGCGTCCTGTTCGTGGGGTCGAGCGAGAGCAGCTCGTGCAGGATCGACGTGCCCGACCGGCCGGTGCCCACCACGAACACGGGATCGACGATCGGCTCGTCGAGAATGGTGGGATCGTCGGTCCACAGCTCGTGCAGCAGCAGCCGTTGCCGCAGCGCGCGCAGCAACTCGGTCCGGGCGACGATGCGCCCGGCGAGAGTGAGGCGCGCTTCGCGGCGCAGCGCGCCGACCAACACGTCGAAGTGCGGCCGCCACGTCTCGCCGCCGAAGTCGTCGAGCCCGGTGCTCGCACGCGCCGCGGCGAGAAGGTCTCCGGGTTCGAGCGAGACCAGGTACTCCGCGCCACCGACCGCCGCGCCGTGCGCGTCCAACCCCTCGACCCACCCAGGCACGGCCGGACGGTTCCACGCCACGTCGACGACCTCAGCTCCAACGCCGCTGCGCGGCGCGGGACCGGTCGGCGAGTTGCCGGGCGCGGGCTTGCACATCGACAGTCGGATGACCGTCGGGGAGGAAAGAACGCAACGCGCCCCGCGCCAGCACTTTCGCCGACGGCCGGGGCTTCGTACGCGCTCCCACGTACCGGTAGACGGCCATGCCGATCGGACGGTCTTCGGTGTCGAGCCAGTTGGGGACACCCGGGTCGGTGTGCGCGACGACAAGGCGAACCTTCCCGTCGTCATCGACATGGGCCTGGTGACCGTTGCAGCTCATCAGCCGGTCGTCCCACGCGCCGGAGTCGAACCAATAGAGGTTGTGGATCGACCAGTTCCAGTAGTGCGCGTCCGGCTCGTCGTGCTCGATCAGCAGCACTTCGTCGCGACCGAGATCCCAACACCCCCCTCCGTAGGCGATGCTCGGCGCGCCGCCCGGCGGCGTGTTCGGCGGAGTGAACGTGTTGTGGTCGAGCAGGTCGCGAGAAGCGGCGACGTAAACGGCCCAGTAGTCGATCGAGCGCTCGACCCAACGTGTCGCGCGATCCAGCGCCGCCGCGATGTCGCCCGCCGTCGGTGGCGGAGCGGGCACGCCCGCGGTATCGATGCGCTCGATCGTGAACGACACGACGGGTTCCGCGGCCCAGTCGTAGAGATACTGGCGGATGAGCAACAATCGAGACCCCGGTGCGGTGACCAGATGGTTGCCCTCGCGCGGTTCGGGACCGATCGTCAGCTCGAGCACACCGGATGTGCCCACGACGAGGTCCGTGAGTGCAACCTCCGCGAACACGGCGTTCTCGTCGAGGTGCATGTCGCCCTCGACCAGCGAGAACAACGCCTCGTGCACGCTCGCGACGCGACCGCGCAACACGTACGTGGCGTTGGGATCGATCGCGCACCGCTCGTACACGTTGTCGGGGTTCGGTGCGCCCCATTGCGACCACGGCAACTCGTACCGGTGGAGCCGAGGGTGCCGGGGATCCGAATGCTCGAGCTCGCCCTGCAGCGCGAGACTCACCTGCCGGGCGAGATGCCGGATCCCCTCGGCGCGACCCCGATCGTCGGCCGGGAACCCGGCTCCCTGCAGCTGCTCCGGTAGCGCCGACATCGCCGCCGCCCATCGGGTCCAGGCTGCACCGGCACGATCGTCCATACGGCTCTCTAGCACCTGGCCCACGCCCGTCGCACGGCGGCACGACCGACAGCGCCATGACCGACCGCGAGCGCTACGTGTCGCTCGACAGGCGTTGTGCGAGGAGCTCGTTGATCACGTGCGCATTGCCCTTGCCCTTGAGCTCGCGCATGACCTGGCCCATCAAGAAGCCCCACTTCTTCTTGCGTGCTCCTTCGTCTCCGCCGCGGTATTCGTCGGCGACACCCGGATTCGCGGCGAGCACCCGATCGATGACCTCCCCGATCGCACCCTCGTCGCTCACCTGCGCGATGCCCTGTTCCTCGACGATCGTCCGCGGCCACTTCTCCTCCCGCAACGATTCCGCGAGCACGTCCTTGGCCTGCGCGCGTGAGATCGTGCCCGCCGACACGAGACCGACCAGCTCGGCCAGCATCTCCGGCGTGAGGACCGCCGGCGACAACCCCGTCTCGTTGACGTAGGCAAGCACTTCCTGGCGCACCCAGTTCACGACCTCCTTGGCAGAACCGCTGCCCTCCTTCAGCGCGGCGACCGCACGTTCGGCGTACTCGGCGAGCCCGGGTACGTCCACGAGCACCCGCGCGTCCTCGGCGCCGATGCCCCACTGCTCCACGTACCGCTCCCGCTGGTCGCCCGGTAGTTCCGGCATCGTCGCGCGCACACGATCGCGCATCTCCTGTGTCGGCGCGACCGGAACGAGATCCGGCTCCGGGAAGTAGCGGTAGTCGTGGGCCTCTTCCTTGGATCGACCCGAGATCGTGCGGCCCTGCTCCTCGTCCCAGTGGCGCGTCTCTTGGACGACCTTCGCTCCGGCCTGCGTGAGCGACCACTGTCGCTCGGCCTCGTATTCGATCGCACGCACCAGTGATCGCAGCGAGTTCAGGTTCTTGATCTCGGCCCGGTTGCCGTACTCCGACGCGCCCGGAGCCCGCACCGACACGTTCGCGTCGATCCGCAACGAACCCTCTTCCATCTTCACGTCCGACACACGGACCGCGAGCAGCGTGGCCCGCAGTTCCTCGACGTAACGCTTCGCCTGGTCGGCCGTGCGCATGTCGGGCTCCGACACGATCTCGAGCAGAGGCACGCCCGCACGGTTGTAGTCCACGAGAGAGAAGTCGGCGTCGTGGATCCGACCACCCACCCCGACGTGTTGGGACTTTCCGGTGTCTTCTTCGAGGTGCGCGCGCGTGATGCCCACACGCACGCCATCGATGTCGAGCCAACCGTCGATCGTGATCGGTTCGTCGTATTGCGAGGTCTGGTAGTTCTTCGGCATGTCGGGATAGAAGTAGTTCTTACGGGAGAACACAGAGCGTTCGGGGACGCGCAGGTGCAACGCCTCGGCGACCCGCAACGCGTACTCGACCGCGGTTCCGTTCAGTACCGGCAACGAGCCGGGCAGCCCGAGGCATACGGGGCACACATTCGTGTTCGGCTCGTTGCCGAACTCGTTCGGGCAGCCGCAGAACATCTTGCTGGCGGTCGCGAGCTCGCAGTGCACCTCGAGCCCGATCACCGTCTCGTAGACCGCGGTCGATAGGACGGTCGTCGTCTGGGTCACGTTTGCCAGACTAGGCAACATGACGACGGTTCCCAGCTCGAATGATTTCGCCGTGTACCACGCCCATGTCCGCAACGACGTGACGATCGCGTACGTCCGCGAGGGGGTGGGCGGCACCCCTCTCCTGCTCCTCCACGGATATCCGGAGACGAAACGCATCTGGTGGCGAAACATCGCGGAGCTCGCGGCGGCGGGGTTCGAGGTGATCGCGCCGGACTTCCGGGGTCACGGTGATTCGAGCCTCGCGCCCGACGACTTCTATGACGTCGCCGCCTACTCGATCGACTCCTACACCCTGGTCCACGACGTGCTCGGGCACGGGCACAGCGCGGTCGCCGGTGGCGACGTGGGCGGGGTCGTGCTCTTCGACCTCGGTCTCCGATATCCGGGGTTCGTCAGGCACCAGGTGTTGTTCAACACGGTGCCGCCGCCGTTGGACGAGGTCTACGCGGCCGCGGGCCTCCCGCCCGACGACGTACGCGAACGTCGAGCGCAGGCGGACTACTTCGTGCGCCAAGGCAACGACCCCGAAGGCCTGATCGCCGAGCTCGACACACCCGAACGCCGGCGGGCCTACGTCGCCGGCATGTACGGCCACCGGCTCTGGGGCACCCCGAACACGTTCACGGCCGATGAGGTCGCATTCCACACCGAGCCCTACGCCGATGCGGCGAGGCTGCGCGCGAGCTGGGGTGTCTACGAACAGACCACTGGCAAGCGTCCGATGGAAGACGTGCCGCGTCTGTTCGAGCGCACGCCGGTGCCGACGCTGGTGCTGTACGGGCCGGAAGACCACGTCGTGTTGCCGTCGTTCCCGTGGAAGGCCGCCGCCGCGTGCATCGACTGCACCGGACCGCTGTTCGTGCCGAACGCCGGCCACTTCCTCCAGTGGGAGTCGGCGACCACGTTCAACAAGATCACGACTGCCTTCTGCATGCCCTGAGCGCTCGATCGAGAGCTCGAACGGTGGGAGTATTCGCCGGCAGCTGAGGGGAGCTGATCCATGGCGGGATCTCGGAGCGTCGGACGTCGGTCGATCGGTGCGGTCATCGCGCTCGCCGCGGCGCTGGTAGCGACCGCGCTCGGGACAGCCACACCGGCGGGAGCGGTCGCAACGGGGACAATCGGCCTCTCGCCCAGCACCCACCTCACACCGGGTCAGGTCGTGCAGGTCAGCGGCATCGGGTGGGAGCCCAACTCGGCCGTCGGCTTGCTCCCGTGCCCGGCCGAGTACTACACGCAGGATCTGACCGACTGCGCCCCCCTGCTCGATGCGGTCTGGGCGCCCACGGATGCTCAAGGCTCGTTTTCCACCACACTCGCGCCCCACCGCGAGTTGAGGATCGGAGGTCCGGGTTTCGAGGTCGACTGCCTCTCCTTGTGCTACATCGTGGCTGTGGTCGAGGATCCCGTCGACTCCGGCCAGTTCCGCGGTGCGGCGACAGCCGGGTATTCCTTCGTACCGCTGCTGCCGACGATCATTCCGGGCAGCCACTCGGTCTACGAAGGCAATACGGGAACCACGGCCCTCGAGATCCCACTCACGCTCGGCGGGCCGCCTTCACCAAAAACCGTCACCGCCCAGTGGAGGACCGTCTTCGTGCCCGGTGCCCCGGGCCACCAAGCTGATCCCGCGACCGACTACACGCCGGCCGCCGGCACGGTCTCCTTCGCACCCGGTGGGACCTATTCCACCGTGACCGTCGAGGTCAACGGCGACACGCTGCCGGAACCGGACGAGTACATCGTCGTGCAGTTCGGGAACCCGACCAACGCGACCATGGGCGGGTTCTGGGGACTCGGATTCGGCAGCATCTCCGACGACGACGACGTCTCGATTTCCCCCGGAAGTGCGTCCGTCGCCGAGGGCAATGCGGGAACGACGGCGCTGAAGTTGCCGGTCAGCCTCAACAAGGTTTCGCCCTTCACCGTCACGGCGCAATGGAGGACTGTCTACGTACCGGGCGCACCCGGCAACCAAGCGGATCCCTCAACCGACTACACACCGACGAGCGGAACCGTCACGTTCCCGCACGGTTACGGCACCGTGTACGTCAACATCGACGTCATCGGCGACACGCTGCCGGAACCCGACGAATACATCATCGTCCAGTTCGGCGATCCCACCTACGCCCGCATGGGCGGCTTCTGGGGACTCGGCTTCGGCGCGATCACGAACGACGACTCGTCGTGAGCGGTCACCGCCGGGTGTCGCCGGCCGCCTGTTCGATAGCCCCGCGCGACCCGGAACATGGTCGGCTCGCCGAGCGCGGGCGCGAGCACTTGCACACCGATCGGTAGTCCGCTCTCCCCGGTGCCGAACGGCACCGACATCGCGGGATGGCCCGAGAGATTCGAGGGCACAGTGCATACGTCGCAGAGATACATGGCAAGCGGGTCGGCGGTCTTGGCGCCGAGCTCGAACGCCACGGTCGGCGAGGTCGCGGAGATGAGCACGTCGAACTGCTCGTAGACACGCTCGAAGTCGCGCAGGATCAACGTGCGCACCTTCTGGGCCTGGCCGTAGTACGCGTCGTAGTACCCCGCCGAAAGGGCGTACGTACCGAGCATGATGCGGCGCTTCACCTCGCGACCGAATCCGGCCTCACGGGTCGACGCGTTCATGTGCGCGACATCATCGGCAGCCACGCGCAGGCCGTACCGCACGCCGTCGTAGCGGGCGAGGTTCGACGACGCCTCCGCGGGAGCGATGAGGTAGTACGCGGAGATGCCGTAGGTGGCCGAGGGCACCGACACCGTGTCGATCTTGGCTCCGGCCGCCTCCAGCGCTGTCGCCGCGCCGCGAACGGCGTCGCGGACCCGTGGCTCGATGCCCTCGATCTCGGTCATCTCCTCGACGATGCCGATCCGGAGGCCCGACACGCCGTCGCCGAGCCCCGCGACGAGCTCGGGCGCGGGGCGAACGATCGACGTCGAGTCCATGACGTCGTGGCCGGCGATCACCTCGAGCAACAGCGCCGCGTCCTCGACCGTCGCGGCAAACGGTCCGATCTGGTCGAGCGACGACGCGAACGCGATGAGCCCGTAGCGCGACACCATTCCGTACGTCGGTTTGACGCCGACCACCCCGCACAGCGCGGCGGGCTGGCGGATCGATCCGCCCGTGTCGGAGCCAAGAGCGAGCGGCGCGAAACCCGCCGCCACCGCAGCCGCGGAACCGCCGCTCGACCCGCCCGGGACCCGGGTGAGGTCGTGAGGGTTGCGCGTCGGCCCGAACGCGGAGTTCTCGGTCGAGGACCCCATCGCGAATTCGTCGAGGTTGGTCTTGCCGATCACGACCGCGCCGACCGCGCGCACGCGTTCGACCACGGTTCCGTCGTACGGAGGGCGCCAGCCCTCGAGGATGTGGGACGAGCACGTGGTCTCGACGCCACGGGTGCACATGTTGTCCTTCAGCGCGAGCGGCACTCCTGCGAGCGGACCGGGATCGTCTCCGGCCGCAACGGCGGCATCGACCGCGTCGGCCGCCGCGCGAGCTCGGTCGGCGAGCACGAGATTGAACGCGTGGATGTCGGACTCGCGGCGGCCGATCGCTTCGAGGTGCTGCTCGATGACGTCGCGCGCCGATGTCGTGCCGGCCCGCACGCTCGCGGCGATCTCCCGGCCGCTGCTCACGGCTCTTCTCCGAGGATGCGCGGGACCCGGAACCGTTCGTCTTGTGCTTCGGGCGCCGCCGCCAGCACCTCGTCCCGGTCGAGCACCGGGCGAATCTCGTCGGCCCTGAACACGTTCACGAGCGGCAGCGGGTGCGCCGTGGGCGGCACGTCGCTCGTGTCGAGCGCGGAGACCTGGGCCGCGTGATCGAGGATCGCGCCGAGCTCCTCGGTGAGCGACACGATCTCGGCTTCGTCCAGTGCGAGCCGTGCGAGCTGCGCGACGTGTTCGACTTCGGCGCGGGTGATCCGGTCGGACATCGACGAGAGGCTACTTGTACGGGTCGAGACGGCTGAGCGGCAGCGTCCACCACACGTCGGGGGCCGGGCTCCAGTCGGGGTCGGGGTAGATACAGTCGACCGGGCACGCGGGCAGGCACTTGTCGCAGCCGCTGCAGAGCTCGGGGACGATCACGACATCCGCGCCGTGGTTGAAGATCGCACCGAACTGCGACGGGCAGTGGCGCAGGCACGCGTCGCAGTTGATGCATTCGGACATCTCGATGCGCAGCGGCGGATTCTGCCACTTCGCGTTGCGCTCGTGATCCGCGATGCGTTCGAGCCTCGTGCTTCCGGCCACCGGCTCAGCGTAGAGGCCCGGACTCCGGTACTCAGCTACGATCCCGCCTCGCCAGCCATCCGGCCGAGATCGAGGAGGCACCAGTGCCCGACAAGTTCGCGTTTCTCTCCGACCCCTGGTTCGATGCGGCCGAGAAGCTCATCCGAGAGCATCAGCCCGAGGTGCCGCCCACGAATCTCGTCATGAACCTCGAGGTCGGCAGCGGCGACGCCATGGTGAGGTTCTTCATGGGCGCCAAGGGCGGCGAGGTCCTCTTCGGCAAAGGCGTCACCGACGGCGCCGATCTCACGATGTCCACCGACATCGACACTGCGCGCTCGGTCTTCGTCTCCGGCGATCAGCAGGCCGGCATGCAAGCGTTCATGGCCGGCAAGGTCCGTGTCCAGGGCGACATGACCAAACTCATGATGCAGGGCGGCGGCGGTGCCAACGCGGCGCTGACGGCCGCGCTCCAAGAGATCACCGAATAGCTACTTCGGCCACCCAGGCGCGCGTCCGACGACGCCGGACCAGGTTCCGGGCGTATTCATAGAACTCGATGTCGGCAAGGTTGTCGGCTTGGATCTTCCGACGGAGCGCTGCACTGGGCTCCCACCGGTCGGTGCTCACGTTCGTCGCGAGACTCGCCTCGATCTTCCAATGAAACCGCGCTTGCAACTCGCCCAGGAACTCGTCGTAGCGTTCAGTGAGTCCGACGACGTCGACCTGTCCGAGGGTGACTCGAGCAAGTTCCAGCCGCCGGTCGTCGATTTCGATAGTGTCCAAAATGCCGTCGAGCGGGTCGCGAGACGTCATCGCGAAGTACTTCGCCTGGTGGTTGTGCAGAAATCTCTCCCGGAAGAGCTGATCCTCGTAGATCGCCTCGGGCGAGTGATCTTTGAAGCGAGGTACTCGCCTCGCCTGACGCAAGTGCGACGTAACGCGAGCAACGGGTTCGCGCAGGATCGTCGCGGTAGTGCACTCGCGACCGAGCATCTGGTACGCGATGTACGGGAAGTGGCCAATGTATACACGGATCTCGGCGTGGCGCTCGGCCGGAAGGCTCAAGAGATGCGGGATACTGGACACGCTTTGAATGTCGCCCGGCGCCGAGTCGATTCCACCTGTCGGGTAGACGTCACGAGAGCCGACGAAGTTGTTGCGAGCATGGCCGAGAAGCGTCGTGGTCGCTGTCTTCATCACCCGAACGATGAAGAACCGCTGCCGCGTCACATCGGCCTGATCCGAACGCGACACGCTCACCGCATGGTCATCTCTTCGAGGGAATCAGGCTCGCGGCTTCGGTCACGAGCTGTTCCACCGTCCATCGCTCGTTCTTGTCGATGGTCTCGGCGCCCTTCCACGACTGCGCGCGCTGGACCTTGCCGCCCTGCACCATGAAGCACTCGCCGGTGATCGGGCAGTCGACGGTCGCGAGGTACGCGACGAACGGCGAGACGTTGCCCGGATGCCACACGTCGAATCCTTCGTCGGGAGCCTTGACTGCGTCGCCGAGGCCCGGCGTCGCCTCGGTGAGCCGGGTGCGGGCACCGGGCGCGATCGCGTTCGAGCGGACGCCGTACCGCACGAGCTCCTTCGCGCACACCTGCGATAGCGTCGCGATACCGCTCTTCGCCGCGTCGTAGTTGGCCTGACCGGGGTTCGAGAACAGACCCGACGTCGAGGTGGTGTGGATGATCGACGCGTGCACCTCCTTGCCCGCCTTCGTCTGCTCGCGCCAGTAGACCGCGGCGTGATGCGTGGGGGCGAAGTGACCCTTCAGGTGAACGGTGATCACCGAGTCCCATTCGGCCTCGGTCATGTTGATGATCACCCGGTCGCGCAGGATGCCCGCGTTGTTCACGAGCACATGCAGGTCACCGAAGGTGTCGACGGCCTGTTGCACGAGTCGCTGCGCCCCGTTCCAGTCGGCGACGTTCTCCCCGTTGACCACCGCTTCGCCGCCGGCGGCCTTGATCTCCTCGACGACCTCCATCGCCGCGCTCGGATCGCCGCCTTCGCCGTGCATGTCGCCGCCGAGGTCGTTGACCACCACCTTGGCGCCCTCGCTCGCAAAGAGCAGCGCGTGCTCGCGGCCGAGACCGCGCGCCGCTCCGGTGATGATCGCGACCCGTCCTTCGAGTGCACCCATGGCGAGAGACTCCTCTTGTCGACTAATGACCGATCGTGACGGTCGAGCCCGCGCGGCACGCGGGTGCCGAACGGGGGACTCTGCCGACCGACGAGATCGTTGGGGTTGAAGCTGCCGAGCGTCGACGTCAGGAAGCCGTCGCGGGCAAGCCGATCGGACGCAGCAGTGAAGGTCATGTTGAAGACGTTCGGCACCGTCACCAGATCGGGCCCCTTCGACACCAGCACCGTCACGACCGATCCGTACGGCGCGTTCGAGTTGGAGGCGGGATCGGTCGAGATCACACTGCCTTTCGCAACCTTCGACGAGAACTGATCGGAGGGCGAGCGCTTCACGTGAAATTTCGCGGCGTTCAGGTCGGTCAGCGCTGCTGCGAACGGTTTGCCGGCCACGTCGGGAACGGGTACCGGAGCATGACCCGAGCTCAACACGACCGTCACGGCCTGGTCGGGTGGAACCGCGGTTCCGACCGCGGGCGTGATCGACAGCACGTTGCCGGCGGGAACCCTGTCGTCGTACGCCGTGGCCGGGGTCGCGGCATAGAGCAGACCGGACGCGTCCAGCGCCTGCTTCGCGCTCGACCACGGCGTTCCCACGACACTCGGCACCGCAACGTCGGCCGGACCCCCGGAGACGACGAGTGAGACCTTGTGACTCGACGTGAACTGGCCCGCGGCGGGAGTCTGCTTGATGACCGTCCCGGCGGGATCGGGCGCGGCCTGGGTGCTGGTGGCGACGGTGAAACCCCGCGCTCGGGCCGTCGACGTGGCCTGGGCGACGGTGAGGCCGCTGAGCCCGGGCACCGACACCGAGTCGGCGTTGCTCACCTGCCCGAGCGCGGCCGCGGCCAGGCCCACGATGAGGATCAGCACGACGCCGACGATCCAGGGCACCAGCCGACGCTCGCCGGTCGCACGCCGTTTGGGAACCGTCGCGGTCTCGGGGTCGCCGAATCCGCGGCCCGCGTCGGCCGCGTCCTGGTCGAAAAGCGGCGCGGCGCGCTCGGGGGCCGCTCGGGTCGGGTGCGGATCGGCTCGATCGACCATGCCGGCGAGCAGGAGAGGGCCGGGAGGAGGGAGCGTGTCGGCCGCGTCCGAGAGCGCCTGGCGCATGGTCGCCGCGTCGGGATAGCGGTCGTTGGGATCGATCGCGCCGACGCGATCGATGACCGCCTCGAGCGGACCGAGCGCTTCGGTCGCGACGATCGGTTCGAGCGTGCGCGCGGTCAGCATCCCGAGCGTGGTGTCGGCCGCGAACGGCAGGCGGCCGGTGACGCTCTCCACCAGGACCAGGGCCAGCGAATAGAGGTCGGAACGAGCGTCGAGCTGCGACCCGCGTGCCTGCTCCGGTGACGCGTAACGGGCGGTGCCGAACACGGCGCCCGCGGGCTCGGTCCAGCTCGCCTCGGCCAGGGCGCGCGCCAGGCCGAAGTCGGCGACGCGGACGATGCCGTGCTCGTCGAACAGCAGGTTCGCGGGCTTGATGTCGCGGTGCAGCACCCCGCACGTGTGAGCGTACTCGAGCGCGGAGGCGACGTCGCGACCGACCCGCGCCGCCTGGGCAACCGTCAGGAACGTCTCCTGGTCGAGCATCGACCGCAACGACCCGCCCTCGAGCAACTCCAGCACCATGAACGGCACGTCGTCGTCGCCCCAGTCGTGGACGGTCACGATGTGGGGATGGTGGAGCGAAGCCGCGAGCTGGGCCTCGGCACGGAACCGCCGCAAGAAGGCAGCATCCTCGGCCAGAGCTGCGTGCAGGACTTTGACCGCGACACGCCGCTTGAGCCGGGTGTCCTCGGCCACGTAGACACGGCCGCTCGCGCCGGTCCCGACCGCGCCGTGCAGTAGGTACCGGCCCGCGAGGACACGGCCCGCGAGGTCGCTCACCGCACTACCGGGCATGGTTCAACGGTACTGGCAAGGTGCGCGCCACCTGCGTCACGGGCGGTGCGAGCCCGTTCCCCCATCGGCCATCGCCGACGGTAGCTTCATCGGCGTGTCGCTCACCCGGCCCCGGAATCCCGTGCGCGTCGCCATCGTCGCGGGCCTGGTGGTCGTCGGCGTCAACATCTTGATCTTTGCCGGCCGATCGCAGGTGAACGGGCCCGCCATGATCCAGCGACCCGCCGAGATCGTCTCGCTGCAACCGAACGAGAGCGACCAGCTCCTCCCCCAGGGCGAGATCGGCGCCCAGCTGCGAGCGAGCTTCGACGCGCAACTCGCGATCGACGGCAAGGCCATCCCCCAGGATCAGGTCACCGCGACGCCCAGCCTCGGCACGATCACCTTCGACCCGGGGCCGGGCAAGGACATCCAGGAGTTCAGCAAGGGCGGGCACACCGCCGTCCTCCAGTGGTGGCCGATCACATTCCCGACCGCGGATGCCGCCAAGGCCCAGCACCAACTCCGCAGCTACAGCTGGTCGTTCAACGTCGGCTGACCACCTGCGAGCAGGGCTTCGAACGCGGCCTCGTCGAGGACCGCGAGGCCGAGCCCTTCG
Source organism: uncultured Actinomycetes bacterium (assembly GCA_963784845.1). Classification (GTDB taxonomy): domain Bacteria; phylum Actinomycetota; class Acidimicrobiia; order IMCC26256; family PALSA-610; genus PALSA-610. The sequence goes on from CAWASN010000008.1 coordinate 82,113, forward strand.
GCCTTGGCGAGCTTCGAGCCCGGGCTCTCACCCGCCACTACATAGCTCGTCTTCTTCGACACGCTGGACGTGACCTTGCCTCCACGCGCGTCGATCTCGGCCGTGGCCTGCTCACGTGTGTGGTGCTCGAGCGAACCGGTGAGCACGAAGGTCAGTCCGGCGAACGACGCGTCGACGGCGTCGCGCGTTTCCCATGCTCTCCCTCGAAGTTGACGCCGGCCGCTCGTAGTCGCTCGATCAGCGCCTTGTTGCGGTCGATCGAGTACCACGTGCCGATGCTCTGCGCGATCGTGGGTCCGACACCGTCGATGGCCGTCAGGGCGGCGACCTCGGCCCCCATGATCGCACCGAGGTCGTCGAACGCGCGCGCGAGCGCCTGTGCCGCGGTCGGGCCGACGTGGTTGATTCCGAGCCCGACGAGTACGCGCCACATCGACCGCGCCTTGGAGTTGTCGATGCCGTCGACGAGCAACTGTGCCGAACGCTCGCCGATACGCTCGAGCGGCACCAACCGTTCGACAGTCAACGCGTAGACGTCGGCCGCGTCCTCCAACAGGCCGGCCTCGACGAACTGGCGAACGCGCTCCTCGCCGAGCCCTTCGATGTCCATCGCACCCCGACTGGCCCAATGCACGAGGCGCTGCACCCGCTGGGCCGGGCAGTCGACGTTCACGCAATGGTGGTTCGCCTCTCCCTCGACCCGAACGAGCGGCTGACCGCACTCGGGGCACTTCTTCGGGAATTTCCACCGCCTCGACTTCGGTGGGCGCTTGGCCAGGACCGGACCGACGACTTCGGGGATGACATCGCCTGCTCGTCGCACGACCACGGTGTCACCGGGACGCACATCCTTGCGGGCGACGTCGTCCTCGTTGTGCAGTGTGGCCATGCCCACGTTGGCCCCGCCGACGAACACCGGCTCCAACACCGCGAACGGCGTGGCCCGGCCCGTGCGGCCGATGCTCACCATGATGTCGCGCAGGAGCGTGGTCTTCTCTTCGGGCGGGAACTTGTATGCGATAGCCCAGCGTGGCGCGCGCGCCGTCGCGCCCATCTCGGCTCGTTGGCCGAGATCGTCGACCTTGACCACGACACCGTCGATCTCGTAGCCGAGCGAGTGCCGGTTCGCCTCCATGCGCTCGCAGAACGCGTACACCGCTTCGACGTCGTCGATCGCCTCGATGTGTTCGTTGACCGGGAACCCGAGCGCCCGGATCCACGCCAGCGTTTCCTGGTGGCTCCACAGGCGCGGTCCGCCCTCCTGCGCGCCGAGCTGGTACGCGTACAGCGAGAGATCCCGCGTCGCCGTGACCGAGGGATCCTTTTGGCGCAGGCTTCCCGCAGCCGCGTTGCGCGGACTCGTGAACAGCCGCTCGCCCGCTCGGGCCTGGCGTTCGTTCAGCGCCTCGAACGCGGCGAGCGGCATGAACACTTCGCCTCGCACCTCGAGCAGCTCGGGGATGTCCTTGGCCTGGCCGTGCAGCTGCTGCGGGACCGCTCCGATGGTGCGCAGGTTCTCGGTGACGTCCTCGCCGGTCTCGCCGTCGCCCCGCGTCGCGCCGACCGTGAACCGGCCGTCGACGTAGCGCAGCGAGATCGCAAGACCGTCGAGCTTGGGCTCGGCGACGAAGCGGATCGGCTCGGTGACCAGGCGTTGGATCCGGGCATCCCACGCCTCGAGCTCCTCCCGGGAAAAAGCATTGTCGAGCGACAGCATCCGGGTGCTGTGGACGACCGCGGCGAACGTCGACGCGGGACGGCCACCGGGACGTTGGGTCGGCGAGTCGGCGGTGACGAGGGACGGGTAGACCGTTTCGAGCTCGCGCAACTCGCGCACCAGGGCGTCGAACTCGGCGTCGCTCACCTCCGGCTCATCGAAGACGAAGTAGCGCTCGTTGTTGTGGTCGATCTCCTCGCGCAACTGCGCGACGCGCTCGACGACCTCCGGGCTCGGGCCGGCGGGATCGGCGTCGCTGGAATTGCCGGCGGTGTCGGCGGCCTCGGGCACGCCCGAAATCTATGCGCCGACTGCGAGCTTGGTGGCGGCCGCGTGGTCGTGGACGCGGTCGCCGATCTCGCGCGCGAGCAACATCGCGCGCTCGGCCTGGCTTTCGCCGTGGCCGGCGAGGCCGCACGCAGGCGTGACCAACGCCTGGCCCCGCAACTGGACGGGGTCGCAACCGCGGCGGGTGAGCTCGCACCAGGTGTCGAGCAAGGTCTTCCACAACGGCTGCGGCCGCTCACCCACCGGACGATGGGTCGGAATCGCCCCCCACGCGATCCAACCACCGCCGTCGAGGAACCGAGACAACGACGTCGCGTCGTCGAGGTCGAGCGCGGCGACGTCGAAATGGATCACTTGCGGACCCGCGTCCAGCGCGAGCCGGAGATCGCCGTGCCCGCACACGTGGACACCCGACACGCCCGCGCACGCCGCGAGCGCGCTCGACAACAGGTCGGTCGCAACCTCGCGGTCGATCGGCCCCTCGGAGTCACGCCAACACACGAGCGCGGGCTCGTCGAAGAAGCACACCAAGCCCGCCTCGGGGAGGCGTTCCGAGACCAGATCCGCGATCGCAGCAGCCCACGCAGCGCGCGACGCGCGCACCGAGCGGGAAGGCGTGGGCCGCATCCATGCCCGCGTCGACGAAAGCGACACCGAGGGTCAACGGACCGGCGACCTGCACCTTGACCTGCTTCGGCAGCTTCGGCTGCCGCGCGGCGACTTCGAGGAACGCGAGCAAACCACCGTGCGTCTCGTCGTCGAACAACGTCTTCAACCGGCCGACGGGGTCGACCTCGGACGTGAGCTCGACCCTGCCGTCGTCGTGGACGACGGCTCCGGGCACCGCCGCAGCCCATTGCGCCACGACGCCTTCGCGACGGGAGCGCAACGGCAGCTGCGGCACCGCGGGCAGCTCTGGAATGCAGCGCAAGGCGAGCGCCGCCGCGGCTCGCGCATCGCGATGCGGAAGGCTTCCGATTGCGGTCGCGGTACCCGCGCGGATCGCCCCGCCGAGCAGTGGTTGACCCATGAGGCTCCGTAGGATAGATCGACGCCGGCACACTCGACGAAGCGGAGTGCACGTTGATCTGGCTGTGGTGCGCACGCGTGTTGTGGGCCCTCGTACCCGTCACCGCGGGAACAGCGTTTGCTGACGCAACGGTCAGTTGGTCGACCGCGCCCTGTGCGGTTGGCGGCAGTGCTCCTTTGGCTCGTCTGGGCAGCCGGATTGCTCGCCCTCTTCGCGCCGCGCCCGTGGGGGCTCACGCTGTTGCGCTTCATCGCGCCGTGTGGATTCATCGGCATCGTGCTGTCACTGACGTCGACATCAACCGGCTCGGCCGCGCTCGCGTTCGTCGGCGGCGGTCTTGCCGCAACCTGCGCCTTGTCGGCGCCGGTCGCGATGGCGAGCGCCAACGCGCTCGCGTACGGCGACGAGCGACGATTCGTGCTGCGGATCCCGATGCCGCTGCTCCTCGGTCCGATTCCGCTGGCGGTCGCGATCACCGGGCTCGGCGTCGCGTCCGGTCCGCTCCTCCTGGCCGACGGGCGTTACGTGATCGGCGCCGTCGCCGTCGCCGTCGGCTTCCCCGCGGTGTTCCTCATCGCGCGCCGCGCTGCACTCGATGTCGTGCCGCTGGTTGGTGCTGGTGCCCGCGGGTATCGCGATCGCCGACCCGCTCACGCTCACCGAACCCGTGCTCGTCCGCCGCGAGCTCATCGTGTCCTTGCGGCGTACGGCGTCCACCGCGTTCCCGGGCACCGCGCTCGACCTCCGGGTCGGCACGCTTGCCGGCGGCGTGCGCCTGGAGCTCTCGGAGCCGGTCGAGTTCGGCCGCAGACGGGGCCGGGCCGATGCCGAGATCGTGGACACGCAGCTCATCGCGGTCGCGGTGGTCCGCGCGGATCGCGCCATCGCCGAGGCACGCAAGCGCCGCATCAGCACCTGAACCCCCTCAACACTCAACAGTTGTGCGAGAAAACCGCGCCTGGCGCGGATTTCTCGCACAACTGTTGAGGGCCGGGGAGGGGGGAGGGAGAGGAGGAGGCGCAGTCAGTGGGCGACGATGCCGCCGCCGCAACCGACGTCGCCGTCGTAGAACGCGACCACCTGACCGGGCGCGACCCGCGGCTGGGGAGACGCGAACTCGATCGTGTCACCGACGAGCACGGCCGGCACCGGCGCGCCGTGCGCGCGCAACTGCACGTGCATCCCCGCCGGCAACACGCGCGTACACAACACGTCTCGCAACACCAAGGTGTCCTGCAGGAGACCTTCACGCGGCCCCACGGTGACGGTGGCGGTGCGGACGGCGATGTCGGTCACGTACCTGCGCTCGCCCACCGCGACACCCAGACCGCGTCGCTGCCCGATCGTGAACGCATCGATGCCGTCGTGCATGCCGACGACGGAACCCCGCTCGTCGACGATGTTCCCCGATCGACGTTCGATGCGCGCGCCGAGGAAGGTCTCCCGTCCGCCGCGCGTGATGAAGCAGACGTCCATGCTCTCGCGCTTCTCCGCGGTGCGCAGTCCGAGCGCGCGCGCACGCTCGCGCACGTCGGGCTTCGTCAACTCTCCCAGCGGGAGCAGGACACGCGAGAGCTCCGCCGCGCCGAGCATGTAGAGCACGTACGACTGGTCCTTGGACTTGTCGACGGCACGCGCGAGCGCGGGGCCGTCGTCGGTGGCGAGGACGCGTGCGTAGTGACCGGTCGCGACGAAGTCGAAGTCGAGCTGGCGGGCCCGGTCGAGCACACGCCCGAACTTCATCGTCCGGTTGCACTCGACACAGGGGTTCGGCGTGCGGCCCCGGGCGTACGCATCGACGTAGGGACCTACGACGTCGTGGTCGAACGCATCGGCGAAGTTGAAGACGTAGTGGGGCACGCCGATCTGAGCGGCGACACGGCGCGCATCCTCGACGTCGGCGACACTGCAGCAACCGCTGTCACTCTCGCCGCCCCACAGCTTCAGCGTGACACCGGTGACGTCATGACCCTGCTCCTGCAGCAGGGCGGCCGCGACGGACGAGTCGACACCGCCGCTCATCATCACCATCACGCGCGCCATCAGTGCGCCCGCAACTTGGCGACGACCTCGGGAACGACGAGGAGCGCGCGAGCGATGTCGACGTCGGTCGCGACGCGTAGCCGAGCGAGAAACGGACCGACGAGAGCGCGCGTGCTCACGCGACATGCCCATCGCGAGCAGCACGTGCGACGGGTCGACCGCCCCGGAGCTGCACGCCGAACCGGAAGCGGCCATCACACCTTGTTGGTCGAGCGCGAGGAGGAGCGTCTCCGCCTCGACATCGTCGAAGCTGCAATGCAGGAGACCGGCAACCCGAGCCTCGGGCGAGCCATTGACCCGGAAGCCACGCACCTGGGCGGCAAGCCCCTGCTCGAGCTCGTCGCGCAGCCGGGCGATACGGGCGGTCTCTCGGACCCGCTGTTCGTGCGTGACTCGCAGCGCGGCCGCGAACCCGACGATTCCGGCGACGTTCTGCGTTCCCGCACGGCGTCCCTGCTCGTGACCGCCACCCTCGACGAGCGGGACCGAATTCGGTGCCGTCGCGCACGATCAGCGCACCGACACCCTTGGGCCCGCCGAACTTGTGGCCGGAGATCGCGACGAGTGGCACGGCGGCGGTCGCGGGCCCGACCTCGAGCCACTGCGGCGCCTGCACGGCATCGGTGTGCACACCGCGCGGGGTGCCCGCTCCCGCACGAGACGAGCGACCTCGTCGAGAGGCTGGCGGACACCGGTCTCGTTGTTGACGAGCATCACCGACACGACCGCGGTCCGCTCGTCGAGCGCCCGCCCGAGCGAGGCGAGATCCACGACACCTTCGGCGTCGGCCGCGCACGAATGCCACCCGGAAGCCTTCGCCCGCCAGACGGCCGGCCGCGCCGAGCACGGCCTTGTGCTCGATGGCACTCGTGACGACACCGTCGAGCGAGTGGTCGCGGGCGCGCGCCGCTCGGGCCGCCCCCTTCACGGCCAGGTTGTCGCTCTCGCTACCGCCCCCGGTGAACACGACCTCGCCCGGGCGGCAACCGCAGACCCGCGCGACCGTCTCGCGCGCCTCTTCGAGCGCCGTCTTCGTCGCCGCGCGGCCCGGTGGCCCCCCGACGGGTTCGCCCGGATGCTCGGCGAGGAAGGGGGTCATCGCCTCGATCGCCTCGGCCCGCATCGGCGTGGAAGCGGCGTGATCGAGGTAGACGTCGGAGAGCGCCGGCATGCGCCCAGGGTAGGCCCGCCCGAACGGGAACAGGACCTTGGGCCGAGGGCGTTGGGACCTTCAACGGGTGTAGTTGTCACACCCGGGGGAGATACTCAGACCATGAGCGAGCGGAGCAGAACCACCAAGGAGATCGGCGAGAGCCAGCTTCGGTTGTTGCCCGGCGGGTCAGTCGCACCTCGACCCGACTGGCAGCTCGACGAGCGCACACGTTCGGTCGGACGCCTCGGGGTCGCGCAGGCCCGCGAGGTACTTCGTCAAGCCCGTCCGCCCGAACCCAAGCGACCCCCCTCGATCCGCAAGGCCAGCTGACCCCTTCTTCCCCGGACGCTTACCCGGACCGGAAGACGATCCCCGGAGCGACCTCCCCGTCAGGACGGAGCGAGATCGGTGATCGCGTCAGCGCCACCGGCCGTCTGATCCTTCGCCGTCAGCCATCCGCACCATCAGAACCCGTTCGAACCCGGTTCGCGCCACGACCGGACGCGTTTCGCTTCCGGTACGACGATCGGCGACCACCACCTGCTCCCGGCCCGGGGGGGGCGGAACAGGAACGTCGCCTGATTTACGATCCGCCGATGACGATCAGCGAGAGCGACGTCGCGACCGTGCGGCGGTTCTACGGAGCCTTCGCGGCGCGCGACTTCGACACGATGCGAGCTTGTTTCACGCCCGACGCCGTGTGGCACCTCCCGGGCCGGGGCGCGATCGCGGGCGACCACCGGGGCTGGGACGCGATCCACGACGACTTCCTGGCCCGCACGGGGCCGCTGTCGGGCGGCACATTGCGGGCAGGACTCATCGACATCGCGGTCGGCGCCGACCATCTCGTCGCGGTGCAACATGCCACGGCCGAGGTGGACGGCCGGCGCCTCGACGTGACCGGATGCCAGTTGATCCGGATGCGGGACGGGCTCATCGCACAGGTGCAGGGGCATTACTCCGACCAGTACGCCTTCGACGCGTTCTGGCAGGCCGGGTAACTCCCGGCGAGATCAGCTCGGCGCGTCAACCCGAGAAGCGGTCGAGCAGGAGCCGGGCCGCGGCCGCCGGCGAGGTCCGGCCCGCGACGACGTCGCCTTCGAGCGCGTCGAGACCGGCTCGTACCCGAGCGTCGGACCGCAACCGGTCCAACAACGTCTCACTCACCTCGGACCACATCCAATCCCGCGCCTGCTCTCCGCGACGGCTCGTGAGCGCGCCCGATTCCCGCGCCGCGGTCATGAACTCCTCGACGACGGTCCACACCGCATCGATGCCGTGACGCTCGAGCGCGGAGCACGAGAGAACACGCGCCGACCAGCCGTCGGTGCGGGGCCGTAGGAGATGGAGCGCATGGCCGTAGTCGGCCGCGGTGTGACGGGCGAGATCGACGAGGGCACCGTCGGCCTTGTTGACCACCACGAGATCGGCAAGCTCGACGATGCCCCGCTTCACCCCCTGCAACTCGTCGCCCGCGCCGGGCGCGAGGAGCAAGCAGAAGACGTCCACCATGCCCGCGACGGCGACTTCCGATTGCCCGACACCAACCGTTTCGACGAGCACGACGTCGAAGCCCGCGGCCTCGCACACGAGCATGGCCTCGCGCGTGCGCCGCGCCACCCCGCCGAGTGTGCCTTTCGACGGCGTCGGCCGGATGAACGCGTGCGGCGCTCGGGACAACTGCTCCATGCGCGGTCTTGTCGCCGAGGATCGAGCCGCCGCCGCGCGTGCTCGACGGATCGACCGCGAGCACCGCTACCTCGTGACCGGCATCGACCAGCGACAAACCGAGTGCTTCGATGAACGTCGACTTGCCCGCGCCGGGCGCACCACTGATGCCGACCCGCGTCGAGCCACCCGTCGCGCCCACCAGCTCGTCGAGCAGCGCGGCCGCGTCGGAGCGGTGATCCGTACGGGTCGACTCGACGAGCGTGATCGCGCGAGCCAGCGACCGCCGATCGCCGGCGCGGACCGCGTCGGCGAGTGCGCTCATGGGAACGGGAAGGTCACGCGGCCGGGTTGTGCCGGATCAACGTCAGGATCTCCGACGCGGCCCGTGGGATGTTGCTTCCCGGACCGAAGACCGCGGCAACACCCGCGGCGTGCAAGAAATCGTAGTCGGATGCCGGAATCACGCCACCGACGACGACGATGACCTCGTTCGCACCCTGCGCCCGTAGCGCGTCGATCAGCTGCGGCACGAGCGTCTTGTGCCCGGCGGCCTGACTCGAGACGCCGACCACGTGCACGTCGTTCTCGATCGCCTCGCGCGCCGCTTCCTCGGGCGTCTGGAACAGCGGTCCGATGTCGACGTCGAAGCCGAGGTCGGCGAACGCGGTCGCGATCACCTTGGCGCCGCGGTCGTGGCCGTCCTGGCCGAGCTTGGCCACGAGGATGCGCGGGCGCCTGCCCTCCTCGGTCGCGAACGCGTCGACCTCCTTGCGGATCCTCTGGAACTCCTCGTCGTCGGCATACGCACCGCCGTACACGCCCGAGATCGTACGGATGTTGGCGCGGAAACGGCCGAACACCGACTCGAGCGCGTCGGAGATCTCCCCGACGGTCGCCCGCGCACGCGAGGCCTCGATAGACAATCCGAGGAGGTTGCCGTCGGCCTTGGCGCCCTCGGTCAGCGCGTCGAGCGCGGCCTGCACCCTCTCAGGGTCGCGGGCCGCCTTCACGCGTTCCAGCCGAACGATCTGTTGACGCAACACCTCGACATTGTCGATGCTGCGGGTCTCGATCGGCGCCTCGTTCTCGAGCCGGTATTTGTTGACCCCGACGATCACTTCCTCGGCGCGGTCGACGCGCGCCTGACGCCGCGCCGCGGCCTCCTCGATACGCAGCTTCGGCATCCCCGACTCGACCGCCTTCGTCATCCCGCCCAGACCTTCGACCTCTTGGATCAGAGCCCAGGCTTCGTTCGCGAGCGACTGGGTGAGCACCTCGACGTAGTAGGAGCCACCGAGAGGATCGATCACATGAGTGACGCCGGTCTCTTCGGCGAGGATCAGTTGCGTGTTGCGCGCGATCCGCGCGGCGAAGTCGGAGGGCAGCGCGATCGCCTCGTCGAAGCCGTTCGTGTGCAGGCTCTGCGTTCCGCCGAGTACCGCCGCCAACGCTTCGTACGCGGTACGCACGACGTTGTTGTACGGGTCCTGCTCGGTGAGCGACACGCCCGACGTCTGGCAGTGCGTGCGCAGCATCTTCGAGCCGGGCTTCTGCGCGCCGAGATCGGTCATGATCCGCGACCACAACAACCGAGCCGCGCGCAGCTTCGCGACCTCCATGAAGAAGTTCATGCCGATCGCGAAGAAGAACGACAGCCGCCCGGCGAAATCGTCGACCGAGAGACCGCGCGCGGCCGCGAACCGCGCGTACTCCAGGCCGTCGGCAAGTGTGAAGCCGAGCTCCTGCACGGCGGTCGCGCCCGCCTCTTGCATGTGGTAGCCCGAGATCGAGATCGAGTTGAAGCGCGGCATGAACCGCGCGGTGTGCTCGATGATGTCGCCGACGATCCGCATGCTCGGTCCGGGCGGATAGATGTAGGTGTTGCGGACCATGAACTCTTTGAGGATGTCGTTCTGGATCGTCCCCGTGAGCTTGTCCTGGCTCACACCCTGTTCCTCGGCGGCGACGACGTAGCCGGCGAGGACCGGCAACACCGCGCCGTTCATCGTCATCGACACCGACATCTTGTCGAGCGGGATGCCGTCGAAGAGGATCTTCATGTCCTCGACCGAATCGATCGCGACACCGGCCTTGCCCACGTCGCCGACGACGCGCGGATGATCGCTGTCGTAGCCGCGGTGGGTCGCGAGATCGAACGCGACCGACAGGCCCATCTGCCCGGCCGCGAGGTTCCGGCGGTAAAAGGCGTTCGACTCCTCCGCCGTGGAGAAGCCCGCGTACTGGCGGATCGTCCACGGCCGGTTGGCATACATCGTCGGCGCGGGGACCGCGCCCGAACGGCTCCAGCCCGGGTAGGCCGCCTGCGGTCTCGACCGCCTCGAGGTCGGCGGCCGTGTAGAGCGGCTTCACCGCGATGCCCTCGGGCGTGTCCCAGGTGAGCGTCTCGGGCTCGGCGCCCTTCAACTCCTTGGACGCGAGTTCCCGCCAGCGCGTCAGCTCAGGTTCGGTCATGTGGCTTAGTGAACCACGCACACCACCCCGCCCGAGAAGTTGGGGGGTGGAAAACCTCAGAGCGGGACTAGAAGCGCGATTCGGTGTCGATCGTGACGGACTGACCGGCCGGATCGACGCCGACGCGACACGTCGGGCACGCCGTGGGCGTCGACCCGTCCTTGAACGTTCCCGCCTTGAACAAGCTCTGACACTGGTCACACGTGACGTAGGTGGCACGTTCGAGTTTCACCCTCTCAACCTACTCACACCGGAGCGTGGCCTCTGCATCCACCCGCTCGGGCGACCATCGAGCGCGGCACCGGGCGCGGGTTTCCCGAACGTCGACGATTGCGCCACCTGAAACGCCGTGTTATACATCTCTACACACTTTCAGATGATCTCCGACACTCAGGGGACACCAGCAGTGCATCTCGTTCCCAGCTCCGCGATCCGACCAGTGCCTCGGGAGGCCGACATGACCAATGCGATTCGGATACTGCCGTGGCCGGACCCGGTACTCGACGCGATCGGGCACGACCCCCGGAGCTGGTACGTCGAGACGTTCTGGTTACCGACCCTCGGACCTACGGCGCTCCTGTTGTTGCGACACCTCGCAGACCGTTTCGAGTCCAATCCCAAGGGGGTGGACCTGCCCGTCGCCGACACCGCAGCCGCGCTGGGGCTCGGCCCCCGTGAGGGCCAACAATCGCCGCTCGTCCGCAGCCTCACACGCCTACAGCAGTTCGAGCTCGCATGCTCCGACGGCGACGCCACGATGGCAGTGCGGGTGACCTTGCCGCCGGTGCACCGCCGCCATGTCCGGCGCCTGCCCACGGCGTTACAGGCCCGTCACACGGAATGGGTCGAAGAACAGGCGTCCAAACCCGTCGACGTGGCCCGCCGCCGGGCCCGCCGGTTCGCCCTCACGCTCATGGCCCAGAACGAGCCCATCGACCTCGTCGAGCGCGCGCTGCACGCCGGCGGCTTCCATCCCGCCCTCGCGCACGAAGCGGTCCGCTGGGCGCACGCGCAGGTCGACGACTCGAACGATGCTCCCCTCCCCGAGGCGTCGTGAGCCTGCCCCAGCTGTGTGCACAAGCGTCGTCGCCGGTGAACTCCGCCCCCTGCCGGTGACGCATCGCCGGGGCGGGACGGGCCGAGAGCCCGTCCCGCCCTGCCGCGATCCCCGAACGGACGCCCACCCTGGAACGACGCCCACCCTGGAACGACGCCTACCCTGGAACGACGCCTACCCTGGAACGACGCCTACCCTGGAACGACAATGGAACACGGTGACCTGGTGCGCATCGCCGGATGGCTGCGCGAGGCGCGCAGCGTCACCGTGCTGACGGGCGCCGGGATCTCGACCGAGTCGGGCATCGCCGACTTCCGCGGGCCGAACGGCGTGTGGACCAAGAACCCCGCGGCCGAGAAGACCGCGACCTTGGAGTATTACGTGTCGGATCCGGCGGTCCGCCGTCAGGCCTGGCAGCACCGCGTGAACAGCGAGATGTGGACCGCCACCCCCAACGCCGCGCACCGGGCGCTCGTCGACCTCGAGCGCAAGGGCAAGCTGCACACGCTCGTCACCCAGAACGTCGACGGGTTGCATCACGCGGCGGGCCAGTCGCACGAGATCGTGGTGGAGATCCACGGCAACGTACGGGAGGCCAAGTGCATGTCGTGCGACTGGAGGGGCCCGATGCACGAGACGCTCGAACGCGTCCGGGCCGGCGAGGTCGATCCCGGTTGTCCCATCTGCGGGGGGATCCTCAAATCGGCAACGATCAGCTTCGGTGAGAGCCTGGTTGCCGCCGACCTCGAGCGGGCGCAGGTCGCGGCGGGCAGGGCGGACGTGTTCCTCGCCGCCGGAACCTCCCTCGCCGTCTATCCCGCCGCCGGGCTCCCCGACATCGCGCGCCGCAACGGGGCCCGGATCGTGATCCTGAACGCCGAGGACACACCCTTCGACCCCGTCGCCGACCTGGTGGTACACGACCGGCTCGGCGAGGTGCTGCCCGCCCTGGTGGCCCTGGTCTGAGCGTTGGGAATATCCGACCACCGCGGTAGGATTTACCCCGTCAGATCGGCCGAGGTGACCCTTTCGGCCCTCCCTCCGGGGAGTCGGGCATTCGGGGAGTTGTCATGGCAAGTTTTCGCGACCTGCTGAAGCAGACGAAGTCGGAGATCACCGAGATCTCGCCGGCCGACGCCGAGCCGCACGTGGGCGAGTGGACCTTCCTCGACGTCCGTGAGCTCGACGAGTTCGAGCAGGGGATGATCCCGGGCTCGGTGTTCATCCCCCGCGGTCATCTCGAGAGCCAGGTCGAGAATCGCATCCCCGATCACGACGCGCCCGTCGTCATCTACTGCGCGGGTGGCATCCGTTCCGCGTTCGCGGCCAAGACGCTCCGCGAGCTCGGTTACACCGACGTCACGTCGATGGCGGGCGGCTTCGGGCGCTGGAAGAACGAGGGGCGCAACTGGGTCACGCCGAACACGCTGACCCCCGAGCAGCGCGATCGCTACGGCCGCCACATCCTGTTGCCCGAGGTCGGCGAAGAGGGTCAGCAGAAGCTGCTCGGCGCCAAGATCCTGTTGCTCGGCGCCGGCGGTCTCGGGTCCCCGGCCGCGCTCTACCTCGCCGCCGCGGGTGTCGGCACCATCGGCATCGTCGACATGGACGTGGTCGACGCGTCGAACCTGCAGCGTCAGATCCTGCACAACCTCGAGCGCATCGGCGATCGCAAGGTCGACTCGGCCAAGAAGACCCTCACGGCCCTGAACCCCGACGTCAACGTCGTCACCTACGACGTGCGTCTCGGCGCCGACAACATCCTCGACATCATCGACGGCTACGACGTCATCGTCGACGGCACCGACAACTTCCCCACCCGGTACCTCCTGAACGACGCCGCGCTGTTGAAGAACATCCCGGTCGTACACGGGTCGATCTTCCGCTTCGAAGGCCAGGTGACGGTCTTCGATCCGTACAACGGACCGTGCTACCGCTGCCTGCTTCCCGAGCCGCCGCCGCCGGAGCTCGCACCGTCGTGCTCGGAGGCCGGCGTCGTCGGCGTCCTGCCCGGCATCGTCGGATCGATCCAGGCACTCGAGGCCATCAAGCTCGTGCTGGATCTGGGCGAACCGTTGCGGGGCCGGCTGCTCGCCTACGACGCGTTGGAGGAGACGTTCCGCAACTTCAAGGTGCGGACGCGACCCGAGCTGCCCCGCCTGCGGCGACGATGCGCACATCGTGATCGCGGAGTACGACGACCTGTGCATGCAGCACGCCGTCCTCGCCGACGGCACGGCCACCACGCACTGAGCCCCTCTCCGGGCGACTACCCGGCGACTACCCGGCGCGGGCCCGGGGGCGGCTACTTGGCGACGACCTCGACCTTGCCGGTCATTCCGGCATGGATCGTGCAGACGTACGGGAACGTCCCCACCTTCGTGAAGGTGAACGAGTAGCTCTGGCCCGGGTTGAGGTTGTTCGTCCCGAACGGGGCGCCGAAGTCGAGCGCGTCGGCCGACTTCTTGACGTTGTGCGCGACCGAATCGGTGTTGTGCCACGTCACCTTGGTACCCACGTCGACCACGATGTCGTTCGGGGTGAACTGGTAGCTCTTGGCGTCGACGTCGACCTGCGCGCGGCCCCGCAGGTTGGTCGGCGCCACCGGCGTCGACTTGGTGCTCGACGATCCGCACGCGGCCGAGATCACGAGCAACGACGCCGTCAGACCGATCAGCAGAACACGCCTCATCGCGAGCATTTCACCCTCTCGGTTTGCGAAACGTCGAAGCGAGCTCAACGAGCGTGCGCACGCCGTAGCCGGTGCCGCCTTTGGTCGTCTCCGCGTCGTCCGACGACGAGCGAGCGGTGCCGGCAATGTCGAGGTGGGCCCACGGGGCGTCGCCGGCGAACTCCTGCAAGAACAGTCCGGCCGTCAGAGTGCCGGCGCCGCCTCCCGAAGAGACATTGCGCAGATCGGCGATCTCCGAATCGAGATTGCGTCGGTACTCGTCGGGCAGGGGAAGGTGCCACATGCGCTCGCCCGCACGCTCGGCGGCCTCCTGGACCTGGGCGACCCACGCTTGGTCACTCCCCATGACTCCCGCGATCTTGTCGCCGAGGGCCGTCACCACCGCGCCGGTCAGCGTCGCGAGATCGATGATCGCGTCGGCGCCTTCCTCGCTCGCCAGCGAGAGTGCGTCGGCCAGGATCAGACGGCCCTCGGCGTCGGTGTTGAGCACCTCGACCGTCTTGCCGTTGCGCATCGTCAACACGTCACCCGGACGCATCGCGGCGCCGCTCGGCATGTTCTCGACGAGCGGGACGTAACCGATCACGCGCGTCTTCACGCCGAGGTCGCGCAACGTCGACATCGCCGCGATCACCGCGGCCGCGCCCGACATGTCGGTCTTCATCGTCTCCATGCCTCCCGCCGTCTTCAAAGAGAGACCTCCAGAGTCGAACACGACACCTTTGCCGACGAACGCGACAGTGCCGCGCGACCGGGGCGGCGAGTACTCGAGCCGGAGGAACCGCGGCGGACGGTCGGACCCGTTCCCGACCCCGAGCACGCCTCCCATGCGTGCCCGCACGAGCTGCTCCCCCGCGAACACCCTCGTCCTCAACCCCGACGCGCGGGCGACGACCTTGGCAAGCGCGACCACCTCGGCGGGCGACTTCGCGCCCGCGGGCTCGTTGATCAAGTCGCGCGCCCACGCGACAGCCTCGGCGACCCGCGCGCCGCGCTTCAGGCCCGCCCGCACCTTCGCGTTGGCTCGACCTACGACGAGCACACGCTCGAGCCGCGATGGCTTGCCCTCGGACTTGTAGCGCAGGAACTGATAACGCCCGAGGCACACGCCCTCGGCAAACGACTGGGCCGCCGACTCGGGATCGACATCGGGTCGGACCGCGCCGAGCAGCGTCGTCGCGACCGACGCCACACGCGACGCACGCCGAGCGAGGACCGCGCCCGCCCGCCGCAGCGCGGCCGCGTCGAAGCTTTCGCGATCGCCCACACCGAGGAGCAGCGCGGCCCGCGCGCCGAGGCGGCCGCCGGTGGGAACCGCGAGGAACTCACCGCGCTTACCGTCGAAGTCCGTCTCCTGCATGAATTCGGTGAGCGTCCCGCCGATCGCGCTGTCGACGAGGTCGGCGCCCGGGCCGAGATCGGCACCCGAGAAGACGGGTACGACGAACAGGTCGGCTTTGGGCGCGCCGGCAACGATCGTGAACGTAAGGGCCATCTGTGTCCTCAGCCTTGTCGCGACGGACGGAATTCGCCTTCTTGCCACCGTGAGAGCGTGTAGACGAGGTCGGCGAGACGATTGAGATACGGAACGACCTGGCTGTCGGGACCGAGCCAGCCGACACGGGTCGCGCCAACACACACCCGTTCGGCGCGCCGGACGACGGTACGGGCGAAGTCGAGCGTCGCCGCGGTGACGTTCTGACCCGGGAGCACGAACTCCTTCGGAGGGTCGAAGCGACCCGTGACGTCGTCGATGATCGGCTCGAGCCGGGTGACCATTTCGACCGTGACGAGCGACACTTCCGGTTTGAGCTTCTCGCGGTTGTCGGGCGCGGTCGCGAGCTCGGCGCCGACGACGAAGAGCTCCCGCTGGAGCCGGACGAGCAGCTCATGAAGCTCCGAACCGCGATCGATCACCGCGCGCGCCAGGCCGAGAGCGCTCACCGCCTCGTCGACGGCGCCGTAGGCCTCGGGCCCGACCTCGTCCTTGCCGACCCGACCGCCGTACAGGAGCCCGGTCGTACCGTCGTCGCCGGTACGCGTATAGACCTTCATGCCGGAGCGCCCATATCGAGACCGAAGCCTATGGCGCAGCCTGCGACGCGTCGTGTCGAAAGCTCGGCTCACGGCGCCGGCCCCGGCGAATCGTGTAGAGGAGCGGTCATTCGGCCACGTAACCTTGTGCGATGACCGACCCCCGAGGAACCGCCACGCCTATCGGCAGCGGGGCCGTGCACCCGTTCCTCGACGCGCTCCACGAGCGTGTCCTCGTCCTCGACGGTGCATTCGGGACGTGGATGCAGGGGCACGACCTCGGGCCCGATGATTTCGGCGGCGAAGCGCTGGAAGGATGCAACGAGCAGCTCGTCGCGACCCGCCCCGATCTCGTCACCCAGATGCACGACGAGTTCTTCGCGGCCGGCGTCGACGGTGTGGAGACGGCCACCTTCGGCGCCTTCCCGCTGGTCCTGAACGAGTACGGCCTCGCCGATCGGACCTTCGAGCTCAACCGCCAGGCCGCGCAGCTCGCCCGGGAAGTCGCCTCCGGTCACGCCGCCGACGGCCGGCCCCGCTTCGTCATCGGTTCGATCGGACCGGGCACCCGGCTCCCGTCGCTCGGTCAGATCAAGTACACGACGCTGCGCGACGACTACGGCCTGCAGGTCGACGGCCTCATCGCCGGCGGCGTCGACGTGCTGCTGATCGAGACCGTGTACGACCTCCTCCAGGCCAAGGCCGCGATCAACGGAGCCCGGGCCGCGATGCGACGCGCCGGGTTGTCGAATCCGATCCCGATCATGGTGCAAGTCACGGTGGAGACGACGGGGCGCATGCTCGTCGGCACCGAGATCGGCGCGGCGTTGACCGCCCTCGAAGCGATGCGTCCCGACATCATCGGCATGAACTGTGCAACCGGTCCCGCCGAGATGACCGAGCACCTGCGCTACCTCGCCCAGCACGCGCGCACGTTCTTGTCGGCCCTCCCGAACGCGGGACTGCCGAGCGTCGTCGACGGTCACACGCATTACGACCTCACACCGCCCCTGCTCGCGGACGCACACGAACGGTTTACGTCGGAGTTCGGCCTCAACGTCGTCGGAGGTTGTTGCGGCACCACGCCCGCGCACCTGGCTGCCGTCGTCGAGCGCCTCGATCACCGCGCCCCGGTGTTGCGCGCGCCCGAGTTCGAGCCGGGTTGCTCCTCGATCTACTCGCACGTGCCGTTCGAACAGGAGCTTGCATACCTCGCGATCGGCGAACGCACCAACGCGAACGGCTCCCGGAAGTTCCGCGACGCGATGCTCGAAGGCGACTTCGACAGTTGCGTGCAGATGGCGCGCGAGCAGGTGAAGGAAGGGGCGCACGTCCTCGATGTGTGTGTCGACTACGTCGGCCGCGACGGCACGCTCGACATGGATCAGATCGCGGGCCGGTTCGCCACCCAGGCGTCGTTGCCGCTCGTCTTCGACTCCACCGAGCCGCAGGTGCTCGAAGCAGGTCTGCAGCACCACGGCGGCAAGGCACTGCTCAACTCCGCGAACCTCGAAGAGGGCGAGGACGAGGGCAAGCGCATGGACCGGGTGTTCCGACTGGCGCGGCGAGTACGGCGCGGCCGTCATCTGCCTCACGATCGACGAAGAAGGACAGGCCCGCACGGCCGACTGGAAGATGCGGGTCGCGAAGCGGATCTACGACATCGCGATCGAGCGCTACGGGCTCGAGCCCAGCGACCTGATCTTCGACGCCTTGACCTTCCCGCTCTCCACCGGCGACGACGACCTGCGCCGCGACGCGATGGAGACCATCGAGGCGATCCGGCGGATCAAGGCCGAGCTCCCCGGCGCGCACACGGTGCTCGGGCTGTCGAACGTCTCCTTCGGCCTGAAGCCCGCGGCCCGGCACGTGCTGAACAGCGTGTTCCTGCACGAGTGCCGGGAAGCCGGTCTGGATGCCGCGATCGTGCACGCGGCGCGCATCATGCCGCTGCACCGCATCGACGACGCTCAAAAGGATGCCGCCCTCGATCTCATCTACGACCGTCGCCGCGAGAACTACGACCCGCTCACCGAGTTCATGGCCCTCTTCGAGAACGTCGAAGCCGGCGCGATCGAGAAGGAAGACCGTTCGGGTTGGCCGGTGTCGGAGCGATTGAAGCACCGCATCATCGACGGCGAGCGCGACGGGCTCGAGGCCGACCTCCAAGAACAGCTGACAGAGCTGACTCCGCTGCAGATCGTCAACGACGTACTCCTCGACGGCATGAAGGTCGTGGGTGAGCTCTTCGGCAGCGGTCAGATGCAGCTGCCGTTCGTGCTGCAGTCGGCCGAGACCATGAAGGCCGCCGTCGCGTACCTCGAACCCTTGATGGAGAAGGCCGATTCGGGAGGCAAGGGTGTGGTCGTGCTCGCCACTGTGAAAG
This sequence comes from uncultured Actinomycetes bacterium, assembly GCA_963784845.1. Taxonomy (GTDB): domain Bacteria; phylum Actinomycetota; class Acidimicrobiia; order IMCC26256; family PALSA-610; genus PALSA-610. The sequence continues at coordinate 100,656 of CAWASN010000008.1, forward strand.
GCGACGTCCACGACATCGGCAAGAACCTCGTCGACATCATCCTGACCAACAACGGCTACATCGTCTACAACCTCGGCATCAAGATCGCGATCAACGAGATGATCGAGAAAGCGCTCGAGGTCAAGGCGGACGCGATCGGTATGAGCGGACTCCTCGTGAAGTCGACGCTGATCATGCGCGAGAACCTGCAGGAGCTGAACTCGCGGGGCCTCTCCGACACCGTACCCGTCATTCTCGGCGGCGCCGCCCTCACACGTACCTACGTGGAGCGCGACCTGCGCGAGGTCTACGACGGCCGCGTGTTCTACGGCAAGGACGCATTCGAAGGGCTGCGCACGATGGACACTCTCGTCCAGGGCCGCAAAGACGGCACGCTCGACGAGAAGTTCGGACGTGAGCCCGGAGGCCGCAACCTCCCGCCGCGCAAGTCGGAACAGCCCGTCGACGACGTCGAGATCCCGGCTCGCTCCGACGTCGCGACCGACGCCCGCATCTTCACACCGCCGTTCGTCGGCTCGCGCGTCGCCAAGGGCATCTCGCTCGACGACATCGCGGGCTACGTCAACGAGACCGCGCTCTACCGCAACCAATGGCAGTTCCGCCCGGAGTCGGGCGAGAACGACCAGGACTTCAAGGCCCGTATCCGCCCGACGTTCCGGGCCCAACTCGCGACCGCCAAGCAGGAAGGCCTCCTCGTGCCTGCGGCCGCGTGGGGCTACTTTCCGGTCAACAGCGACGGCGAGAACCTCGTGGTGTGGAAGGACGACACCCGCACCCAGGAGTGGCTGCGGTTCAACTACCCGCGCCAGCGCAAAGCGCCGTTCCTGTCGATCGCCGACTTCTTCCGCCCGATCGACTCGGGCGAGACCGACTTCGCGGCCTTCCACGTCGTCACGATGGGCACCGCCGCGAGCGCCCGCGAGAAGGAGCTGTTCGCGGCCGACAAGTACCAGGACTACTTGCTCTTGCATGGGCTGTCCGTCGAGATGACCGAAGCGCTCGCCGAGCTCTGGCACCGTCGCATACGCGAGGAGTGGGGCTATGCCGACGAGGATGGTCCCACGCTCGCCGGGCTGTTCAAGCAGCAGTACCGGGGGTCGCGCTACTCATGGGGCTACCCCGCGTGCCCCGACCTCGACGACCAGACCAAGGTCGCCGAGCTGTTGGAGATCGAGCGCATAGGTGTCTCGATCACCGAGGAGTTCCACCTCGTCCCCGAGCAGTCGACGAGCGCGATCATCGTCCCCCACCCCGAGGCGAAGTACTTCGTCGTCTAGCACGTCGCCTCGCGTGGTCGCGGCGTTGTGTCTGCGCCGCGGTGCTCGGGCTACGGGCGGAGCACGGCGCGCGCGACGAGGTCGGTGCCGAACGCGGTGAGGATCGCGAGATAGAGGAGTCCGGTCGCGGCCATCACGGCGGAGTAGTAGCGCTCGCGCAGCGCCGCCCACGTGAGCCCGACGAGACCGATCGTCAGCGCCGCGCACCCGATCCAGATCCAACCGAGCACCCCGTGGTAGCCGTCGGCGACGACACCGTTCAGGACCTGCACCATCCCGGTGGGCCACAGGAACGCCCCGATCTCGAACGGCCATGCCGCCGCCGTCCACGCGACGAGCTCCTTGACCGGCCCGCGAGGCAGCCCCGGCTGCACCAGGTACCAGTGGCCGAGCAGCATCGCGTCGCTCACACTGCCGAGGAACACCGCGCCGACGAGGAGGCGCGCGACCGCGAGGAGATACGGGCCACCGGCGAACTGGGCGGCCGCGAGCAACCCCACGCAGCCGACCGCGGGCGCGACCAGGTCCAGGATCGGCGGGAATTCCGGACCACCTTCGCCGATGCCGTCGTCGCCGGCGTCGTCGTCGCGCCCGATCATCGCCGAAACCCGGGCGCGGCGCGCCGCGCGTACCTCCTCGCGTCCTTCCACACCGACGGCGCGCCGTTGCACAGACACCACGAGCGCCACCAACGCGCCGACGACGGACGCGACGGCGGCGACGGTCGCGATCACGCGCGCCGCGGTCAGGTCGCCGGTGACGAAGACCGCGACGCTCCCGGCTGCCATCGTCGCGAACACGATGCGAATGAGCCAGCCGTACCCGAGGCTGACGAGGCGTCGCCGCGTCGTGACCCAGCCGAACAGCAGTCCTCCCGTCGCCCACTGCAGGAGGAAGGTCGCCGCGTCGAGCTTCACGCAACGATCGCGATATCGCGCGGTGCTTCGTTGAGCCGCAGGGGTCCGGCATCGGTCGCGACGACGATGTCTTCGAGCCGCATGCCGAATCGCTCGGGGAAGTAGATCCCGGGCTCGACGCTGAACGCGTGCCCGGCCTCCAGGAGCCTGGTGTTGCCCGCGACCATGTACGGCTCCTCGTGGGCTTCGGTGCCGATGCCGTGCCCGACGCGATGCACGAAGTACTCGCCGAATCCGGCCGCGGCGATGATCGAGCGAGACGCGGCGTCGATCTCGAGACACTCGGCACCGACGGTCGCGGCCCGCACCCCGGCTTCTTGAGCTTCGACCAGCACCGCGTAGACGTCCTCGACGTCGACCGGCGGAGCACCGACGTGGAACATGCGCGTGATGTCTGAGCAGTAGCCGCCCATGGTCCCGCCGAAATCGCACAAGACGAGATCACCCGCGTCGATGGTGCGCGTCGCGGTGGGCTCGTGGTGCGCACTCGCGGCGTTGGCGCCCGCAGCAACGATCGCGAAGTTCGCGCGCTCGTGGCCGGCCGCGAGCATCCGCTCGACGAGCTCATGGTGCACATCGAGCTCGCTCCGTCCCGAGAACTCCACCGACCGCATGTCGTTCGCGACCGCGTCGACGGCGTGCGCGGCGCGGGTGAGCGCGGCGATCTCGTCGGCATCTTTGACCACGCGGACCGGACCGACGACGTCGGACGCGCGCGAGAAGATGCACGACGGAACCGCGTGTTGGAGGTCGAGCACGAACCGGGCCCAGGTGTGATCCCCGATCGCGACCCGGCGGGCGGATCGGCGGATCATCGCCGCGACGAGCGCGACCGGATCGTCGGTCTCCTCCCACGTCACGATCTCGAACAGCTCGGGCCGGCGCTCCACGCGCGGCGCCTCGAGCCGGGGAATCACGAGCTGGATGTCGCCCGTTCGCGGCAGCACCAGCATGGTCAGGCGCTCGAGCGGCATCGCTTCGTAGCCCGTGAGGTACGGCAGGTCGGGGCCGACCGAGAGGAGCAGCACGTCGATGCCGATCTCCGCCATGCGCGCGCGGACGCGCGCGATACGCGCCGCGTACATCACACGCTGATCCCGGGCAGACCGTCGAGGCTCTCGGCGTTCTTCGTCGCCCAGTAGGCGGCGATCCCGTCCTCGCCCTTGCCTTCGGCCCACTCCAAGAGCCGTTCCCGGTCCTCGACGAGATCCATGAGCGGTACCGCGTAGCCACACGACGTCGTGACCCGCTCGACCGCGATCTCGATGACCGCGCGCCGGCCGGGCAGTTCCGGAAACTCGGGAGCGAGCGCGTCGAACCCCGGCGTACCGACGGGATGCACGGTGCCGGTGCCGTAGATGCGGGAAATGCGCGGATTGCCGCTGAAGGCGCAGGCCATGAGCGTGATACGAGCGTTGTCGCGAAGGTGCGCGATCGTCTCGATGCCGCTGCCGGTGAGGTCGAGATACGCGACCCGATCGGCCGCCAGAACTCGCAACGTGTCGTGACCCTTGGGCGAGAGGTTCACATGCCCGGTGTCGCCGCTCGGCGCCGTGGCGACGAAGAACAGGGGTTGTTCACACCACCACTGCGCGAGATCGGGACGGAGCGAGGAGAACCGGTCGGACATGGACCCATTATCTCAGTGCGGCGCGTCGACGAACCGATCCGCGCTTTGGCGGGCGTGGTAGCTCGAACGCACGAGGGGACCCGACTCGACGTGGGTGAAGCCGAGCGTCTCGCCGAAGTCCCGCAAGGCCGCGAATTCGTCGGGGTGCCACCACTTCGCGACCGGCAGGTGCGCCGCCGACGGGCGCAGATACTGGCCGATCGTGAGGATCTCCACTCCGACGCTCCGGAGATCGGCCATGGCCGCCCGTACCTCCGCGTCGGTCTCACCCATCCCGAGTATGAGCCCCGACTTGGTGACCAGACCGGCGGCCCGGGCCCGGCCGAGCACGGCGAGCGACCGCGCGTACCCGGCCGACGGGCGCACCGCCCGTTGCAGGCGGGCGACGGTCTCGAGGTTGTGGTTGAGCACGTCGGGACGGGCGCCGAAGATGGTGGCCAGCGAATCGGGGTTGCCCTTGCAATCGGCGATCAACAACTCGACCGCCGTACCGGGCGTCGCCCGCCGGATCGCGTGCACGGTGGCCGCGAATCCCGACGCGCCGCCGTCGCCAAGATCGTCGCGAGCGACACAGGTGATCACCGCGTGGGCGAGTCCGAGCGCGGCCACGGCATCGGCGACCCGCTCCGGCTCGTCGAGGTCGAGGGGAAGGGGCTTGCGCGTGTCGACCTGGCAGAAGCCACACGCGCGCGTGCAGCGATCGCCGTTGATCATGAAGGTTGCGGTGCGATCGGACCAGCACTCGTAGATGTTCGGGCAGCCGGCCTCCTCGCACACGGTGTGCAGTTCGAGGCCGCGGGCGAGTTGCTTGAGCTCGACGAATCCCTCGTCGAAGCGGGCACGCACCCGCATCCAGTCGGGCCGCTTGCGCGTCAGCGCGATCTGCACGCCGGTCAGCGCGACCCCGGGGGTCTCGCCGGCGTCGGCCCGCAGGCTCGGACGCTCCCACGCAACATCGGCGCGCTCGACCGCGCCGGTCTCGAAGATCTCGGCGAAATGCGCGACGACACTGTCGACGACGGCCTTCATCTCGATCGGTCGGTCGAGGAGCTTCGCCATCGAGGTGACTCCGCGGTCACGGATGCCGCACGGCACGATGTGTTCGAACATGGCGAGATCCGGATCGACGTTCAGCGCAAACCCGTGCCGGGTCCGGCCCCGCGACACCCGCACGCCGATCGCCGCGATCTTCTCGTCACCCACCCAGACCCCGGTGTAGCCATCGGATCGGGTCGCGGTGATACCGAAGTCGGCACACACCGCGATCAGGACGTCTTCGAGCTTGCGGACGTACGCGACCACGTCGCGCTGGCCGGCCTTCCATTCCGCGAGCGAGATGATCGGGTAGCCGACGAGCTGACCCGGACCGTGGTAGGTGACGTCACCACCGCGATCCGCGGGGACGAGCTCGGCACCCACCGACGCCGGATCGCGCAGCACGTGCTCGGATTTCGCGCTGGACCCGAGCGTGTACACGTGCGGATGTTCTTGCAACAAGAGGTAGTCGACGGTGGCGTGTTCGTGCATCGCCCGTTGCAGCATCTCCGCTTCGGCGTACGGCACCAGGCCGAGCCACCGGGCGCGCAGGCTCATGCCAACTCGGCTTCCCAGTCGTGCGTTTCGAGCACCGTGCGGAGCGCGTTGAGGAACGACGCCGCGTAGGCACCGTCGAACGCACGGTGATCCCAGGCGAGCGAGAGGAACCCGACGTGGTGTACCGCGATCGCGTCGTCGCCGTCGGGGCCTTCGACCACGACGGGCTCTTTGCGGACTGCATCGGTCGCCATGATCGCGACCTGGGGCTGGTTGATGATCGCGAACGTCTGGGTCGTGCCGAAGGGGCCCATGTTCGTGATCGTGAATGTCCCCCCGACGATCTCGTCGGGACCGAGCTGCTTCGACTTCGCGCGCGAGGCCAGATCCCGGATCTCGCGGGCGATCAGCCGGAGCCGTTTGCCGTCGGCACTACGGATCACGGGTGCGATCAAGCCTTTGAACTCCAGGTCGATCGCGATCCCGAGGTTGATGTCGCGGTGCACGACCAGAGTCTCGCCCTCGACGCTCGCGTTGACGTGCGGGTAGTCGTGGACGACGTCGCAGAACGCACGCGTGATGAACGGGAGATACGTGAGCGCGAAGCCTTCCTCGGCCTTCCACTGCGCCTGATGCGCGCTGCGTACGCGTTCGACCCGCTCGAAGTCGACGCGTACCGACGTGTAGACGTGCGCGCTCGTCGCGAGCGAACGGACCATGTGCTCGGCGGTACGACGCCGAATGTTGTCGAACGGCACGATCTCGTCACCGACCCCGCGCGCCACCTGCGGAGCGGGCACGACCGCTGCCGGCACGGGCGGGGCGGTGACCGGCGGCGCCGTGACCGGCGGCGCCGTCGCCGGCGCGGGGCCGCGGGTGCGCGACGCGTCGAGCACGTCGTTGCGCGTGATGCGACCGCCCTCGCCGGTGCCTCGGATCGCAGCGGAATCGAGACCCTGTTCCGCGATGAGACGGCGTACGAGCGGAGAAGTCACCGCGCCACCGCCGTTCGTTCCCGGAGGCACCGGGGACGGAGCAGGAGCCGAGGCGGCCAACGCGGGCGCCGCGACGACCGGCGGCGGCGCGGGAACCGCAGGCGCGGGCGCGACCGGTGCAACCGGGGCCGTCTCGGCGGCCGGGGCCGGCGCAGGTGGAGCGGACTCGGCAGGAGCGGGGGCCGGCGCGCCGGCGGCCTGTTCGGAGATCACCGCGAGACGCGCGCCTACGGGAACGGTCTCGCCCTCCGGCACGACGATCTCGGTGAGGAACCCCGACTGGGGTGCGGGTACCTCGGAGTCGACCTTGTCGGTCGAGACCTCGAACAGTGGCTCGTCGGCGTCGATCTGCTCACCGACTTGCTTGAACCACTTCGTGATCGTCCCTTCGGTGACCGTCTCACCGAGTTGCGGCATCGTGACGTCCATGGATCTCCTCGACCTCGATCAAGCGTGCAGGGAGCGGCCGGTGAGTGCGAGAACCGACTCGCCGAACAGTTCCGACAACGACGGGTGTGCGTGGATCAACAGGCCGATATCGCCGGGCGTGGCCTCCCAGTTCACCGAGAGATACGCCTCGGCGATCAGCTCCGTCGCCCAGGGCCCGGCGACGTGCACGCCGAGGATCGCGCCGCCGCGCTCGGACACGATCTTCACCATCCCGTCGGTCTCGCCGATGATGAGCGCTGCGCCCGTTACCCATCCAGCGGTGCACCGAGATCTCGACCTCGTAGACCACGCTCGCGTCGCCTGCGCCTCCGTGAGCCCGCAGAACGCGACCTCGGGATGGCAGTAGATGCCCCACGGCACCTTGTCGTAGTCGATCGGCAGCGGCGACTCGCCGAGCATGCGTCTTGATCGCGACGATCGCCTCGGAGAATGCGACATGCGCGAGCTGGGGCGTCGCGACGACGTCGCCGACCGCGTAGACGCCGTCGACACTGGTGCGAATGTTGCCGTCGACGGAGACGAACCCGCGCTCGTCGACTTTCACGGCGGCGCCTTCGAGCCCGATGTCCCTCCGAACGCGGCCGCCGGCCGACGCTCACGACGACCTTATCGACCGGCAGGATCTCCTCGCCGCCCTTGGCTTGGTAGCGGATCCGGACGCCGGCCCGTCGTGGCCGGCGCCGGTGATCGCACGCCCGTGTGCGCCTTGATCGCCGCGCTTCTGGAACGCGCGGACGACCGTCTGCGCGACTTGCTGGTCGACGCCGGCAGAATCTGGGGCAAGGCCTCGAGGATCGTGACCTCGGCACCGACGTCGACGAGGAACGACGCGAACTCGCATCCGATCGCGCCGCCGCCGATAACGGCGACCCGAGCGGGAACCCGGTCAGCTGCAGTACGTCGTCGGACGACAACACCTTGTCGCCGTCGAACTCGAAGCCCGTCGAACGGCGAGCTCCGCGCGGCGACGAACCCGTCGCGATCAGCACGTTGCGGCCGGGATCATGGTTCCGTCGGAGACGCTGATCGTGCGGGCGTCGGGCGGCGAGTGCTCCCGTCCCGGCGACGACCGTCACCTTGCGACCTTTGAGCAACGACTCGAGGCCCGAGATCAGCCGGTCGACCACCGCCTGCTTGCGGATCTGGGACGTCGGCCGAGCTGGATCGTCGGCGTCGGACGCTCACCACGCCGAATTCGGCCGCGCCGCTGACCGTCCGCAAGACCTCGGCGGTCTGCAGCAGCTCCTTGGCCGGAATGCAGCCACGGTTCAAACACGTACCGCCGACGCGCTGCTCCTCGACGATGGCGACACTCATGCCCGGCGCTTGCACCGTACAGAGCGGCCGCGTATCCGCCGGGACCGCCGCCGAGAACGACGAGATCGAAGTCGTCAGCCATCTCGTCGAATTCCTCTCCGTCTCATCCTCATCCTCATCCGGGCGGGCGGGCTCATCGGGGCGGGCAGGTCATCGGTTCACGAGAACGACCTGCAGCGCGAACGCGACCAGGATCACCAAGCCGGTCAATGCCGCGAGAACGATGTAGATACGGGTGCTCACGGCCCCGCCGGGGGCAGGACCGGCCGCGGAGCCGAGATCGGGGTCTGAATGCGCCGTTTACGCACATTCTCAGGCTAGTCCTCGCGCACTGCGGTTCCGGATGCCCCGAAGGGCCGTACCGGAGCTGCGAGTAAGGTGTCGTCTTCGTGATCGAGCGAGTACGACGGCTGGCGGTCGCGGCCAAGAAGGTGCCCGTACCGGAAGGCACCTGGGCAATCGGCGCGGGTCTGCTCGTGGTCGGCCTGAGCGCCTACGGCTTCCAGGTCATCGCGGCGAAGCGCTTGTCCGACAGCGATTTCACGTCGCTCAACGTGCTCTGGGCGATGGTGTTCGTGTTCATCTCCCGGGCTCTTCCAACCGCTCGAACAAGAAGTCGGTCGCGCGGTCGCGGCCCGCCGGGTGAGAGGGGTGGGCGGCGGGCCCGTCGTCAAACGGGCCGCGCCTGCTCGGCGCGATGCTCGCCCTGGCCGTCGCGGTCGCGTGCGGGATCGCCTACCGGCCCATCGTCGACCATCTGTTCAACGGTCGGGCGTGGTTGCTCGCGGGACTCTTCGTCGGCGATCGTCTGCTACTACGCCGCCTACATCACGCGCGGCACGCTGGCCGGCAACGCCCGTTTCGGAGCGTACGGGCTGATGCACGGTTCCGAGGGAACGGTCCGCATCGTCGCCTGCCTGGCCCTCTTTGCCGCCGGCGTCACCTCGGCCGGCGCGTACGGCTTCGCCCTCGCGGCGCCGCCGATCTTCGCGGTCGTCATCTCCCTGCGGGGCCAACGCGATCTCGTGCCGCCCGGACCCGAGGCGCCCTACTCCGAGCTCTCGGGCGCGCTCGTGTGGCTCCTCGTCGGGTCCGTGCTCGCACAGCTGCTGTCGTACGCGAGCGTGCTCGGCGTGCAGCTCCTCGCCAACGAGAGCCAAAAGAACCTGAGCTCGCACTTCATCACCGGCACTCTTCGTCGCCCGCGTCCCGCTGCTCCTGTTCCAGGCAGTGCAGGCTGCGCTGTTGCCCGAAGCTCGCCGCGCTCGGCGAGCGAAGGCAAGCACGACGACTTCCGCGTCGGCATGCAGCGCCTCGTCGCGATCGTCTCGGCGCTGTGCATCACCGGAACGGTGGCGGCGACGCTCATCGGCCCCTGGGCCGGTCGAGAAGTTGTTCGGCGAGCAAGTGGGATCTCGGCAACCGGGACATGTTCCTGCTCACCCTCGCCGCAACCGCGTTCATCCTCGCCCTCACACTGGCTCAGGGCCTCATCGCGCTCGAAGGCGTACAAGCGAGAACGCTTGCGCATGGATCGTCGGCGTGCTCGCGTTCGCCGCAACCGTCGCGCGTCGGGCACGATCTCATCCTGCGCAACGAGCTCGGCTTCCTGCATCGGTGGCGCCGCCGCCGCGGTCGTGATGGCCGCCCTCCTGACCCTGCGTATGCGCAGCGGTGCGGGAACGCTCGCCGAGCTCGTCCAAGTCGTCGAGCACGAAGCGCTCGAAATCTGATGGCGAGCGCACGTATGAGCGCGCTGCGGGCGGAGATGCCCCCGCGAGAACAGCCGCCGGCCCGCCGGCTCCCGCCGCTCGTGCGGCTCGCACGCCCGAAGCAGTGGATCAAGAACGTGCTCGTCGTCGCCGCGCCCGGTGCGGCCGGTGCTCCTCGGCAACGGCACCGCGCTGTTCCGGACCGTGATCGCGTTCGTCTGCTTCTGCTTGGCGGCGAGCGGCACGTACTTCCTCAACGACGCGCTCGACGTCGACGCCGATCGCCGGCACCCGACGAAGCGGCACCGTCCTGTCGCCGCGGGCGAGGTCGGCGGTCGGCACCGCGATCGACTCGGGGCATCGCTGCTCATGCGTCGCGGCGATCGCGCTCTCGTTCGCCGCGCGCTGGCAGCTGTCGCTCGTGGTCGGCGGCTACTTCGCTGCAGACCGTGCTCTACAGCCTCTGGCTCAAGCACGAGCCGGTGCTCGACCTCGCGCGCGGTCGCGTCGGGTTTCGTGCTGCGCACCATCGCCGGCGGCGTCGCGGTGGGCGTGACGATCTCGCCGTGGTTCCTGATCGTCGCCGGATCCGGCCTCGCTGTTCATGGTCACCGGCAAGCGGCACGCGGAGATGCTGGAGCTCGGCGATCGACGCCGGCGACCACCGCTCGACGCTCGCCGATGTACTCGACGCGCGTTCCTGAGCTACGTGCGCGCGGTGTCGTCGAGCGTCGCGATCCTCGCGTACTGCCTGTGGGCGTTCGAGAAGTCGGTCCGACGTCGGCAGCCGGCTCTGGTTCGAGCTGTCGATCATGCCGTTCGTGCTCGGAGATGCTGCGCTACGCGCTGCTCCTCGAGCAAGGACGCGGCGGCGCACCCGAGGAGCTCGTCCTCGCCGACCGGGTGCTGCTCGCCATGGGTGCGACCTGGGCGATCCTGTTCGGGATCGCGGTCCACGGTTCCTGACATGGCGCGTCCGAGGCGACCACGCGAGGAGCTGCTCTCGGGCTGGGGCCGGACGGCTCCGACGCTCGCGCACCGTGCACCGACCCGACGAGCTCGAGCACATCGTCGCCCGGGTCACCGCACGCGGCCCCGCGCGGCGTGATCGCCCGCGGGCTCGGCCGCTCGTACGGCGACGCCGCGCAGAACGCGGGCGGCGACGTCGTCTCGCCGCGCCAAGCCTCGACCGCGTGCTCGCGCTCGACGTCGACGAAGGGCACGGTCACGGTCGAGAGCGGCGTGAGCCTCGACCGGCTGCTGCGCGCGTCTGCTGCCGCTGCGGCTGGTTCCCGATGGTCGTTCCCGGCACCAGCCACGTCACCGTGGGTGGAGCGATCGCCTCCGACATCCACGGCAAGTTCCGCGCACGGCTCGTTCGCCGACTACGTCGAGCGGATGCGCTCGTCACGCCCGGCGCGGCGGTGCGCGCACGCTCGAACCCGACGCCGACGCGGACGTGTTCTGGGCGACGCGCGGCGGCATGGGCCTCACCGGCATCGTCACCGAGGCGACGCTCCAGCTCCAGCCGGTCGAGACCGTCGCGCATGGTCTGTCGACACCGAGCGCGCCGCCGACCTCGACGACTGCATGGCGCGGATGCTCGATGGTGACCGCGAGTACCGCTACTCGGTCGCCTGGATCGACTGCCTCGCCGACGGGGGGCACCTCGGCCGAGCGGTGCTGACCCGCGGCAACCACGCGACGCTCGACGAGCTCCCCGACCGACCGCGCGACGGCGCGCGAGTTCGCGCCGCCGCACCCTGCTCGCGCGCGCCCGCCGTGGCTCCCCAACGGGCTGCTCAACCTCGCTGATCCGCCCGCGCCTTCAACGAGGTCTGGTTCCGCAAGGCGCCGCGCGAGCGCCGCGGCGCACGTCGAGAGGATCAAGCCCTTCTTCTTCCCGCTCGACGGCGTGCGCGACTGGAACCGCATGTACGGATCGCCGGGCTTCGTGCAGTACCAGTTCGTCGTCCCGTACGGCGCGGAGCGGTCGTGCGCACCGCGCTCGAGCGCTTCAGCGCCGCTCGCGGTCCGCCGACGTTCCTCGCCGTGCTGAAGCGCTTCGAGCACGACAGTCGCTCGCTGATCGGCTTCCCGATCTCGGGCTGGACGCTCGCGCTCGACATCCCGGCCGCGCCGGGATCGTCGGACGCTGCTCGACGCGCCTCGACGAGCTCGTCGTCGGAGGCCGGCGGACGCGTGTATCTCACCAAGGACGCCCGACTGCGCCCGGAACTCTCGCCGGCGATGTACCCGCGCCTCGACGACTGGCGCGCGACCCGCGCCACCTCGACCCCGGCAACCTGCTGCGCAGCGACATGGACCGCCGGCTCGACCTCAGCGGCGCCGGCACGCCCGCAGAGCGGCGAAGGGACCGGCGTCGTGAAGGACGCGCTCGGGCGACGTGCAGTCGGTGCTCGTGCTCGGCGGCACCTCCGACATCGCGCTCGCCACGACGCGCAAGCTCGTCGGCCGGCGGCCGCGCCCGGGTCGTGCTCGCGGCCCGCAAGCCCGAGGCGTGCGAAGCCGCGGCGGCCGAGCTGCGCGCCGCGGGCGCATCGGAGGTGCACGCGTCGCGTTCGACGCGACCGACTTCGCCTCGCACGAGACCTTCGTACGGTTCCACCTTCGACCGCTTCGGCGACTTCGATCTCGTGCTGCGTCGCGTTCGGCGTGCTGGGCGACCAGGCCCGCGCCGAGCACGACCGGCCGCCGCGCTCGACATCGTGCAGACGAACTACACCGGGACGGTCTCGGTGAGCGTGCCGCTCGTGAGCGCCTGCGCGCACAGGGGCACGGCACGTTGTGCTGCTCTCGTCGGTCGCGGGCGAGCGGGTCCGACGCGCGAACTTCGTCTACGGGTCGTCGAAGGCCGGGCGTCGACGGGTACTACCAGGGCCTCGCGGCGTCGCTCGCGGCGAGCGGCGTGCACGTCATGATCGTGCGGCCCGGATTCGTGCACACGAAGATGACTGCCGGGATGAAGTCGGCACCGCTGTCGGTTCTGCCCGACGACGTCGCCGACGCGGTCGTGCGCGGACTCGCCCGCGGTCGCGAGATCGTGTGGGTTCCGCCGGCGATGCGCTACGTCGATGATCGATCCTGCGGCACATCCCCGACCGCGGTGTTTCGCCGCCTGCCGATCTGCGGTGAGGCGGCGGCGCACCTTCGCCGCCTTCGACTTCGACGGCACGATGACCCGGCGCGACACCCTCGTGCCGTTCCTCGCGACTGTGGTCGGTCGCCGAACGGTGTTGCGCGCGCTCGGCAGCGGAGTCCGCCGGGCTCGCGCGCGGCGTCGCCGGTCGGGGCGATCGCGACGCGCGCGAAGGAACGCGTGTTGACCCGAGCGCTCGCGGGCAGTCCCCTACGCCGACGTCGAGGCGGCCGGCCGCGCCTTCGGAGCCGCGCTCGTCGCGTTCGGCAGTCACGATCGGCGCACGCGACCGGATCGCGTGGCATCGCCGCGAGGGCCACGAGGTCGTGATCGTGTCGGCGTCACTCGACGTGTACCTCGTCTCCGTCGCCGGCGCGCTGGGCGTCGACGCAACTGCTCTGCACCAGCACTCGAGCGCGACGAGACGGGAGCTGCACCGGGCGGCTCCACGGCGCGAACTGCCGCGGGCGGAGAAGGCGACACGACTGCAGGCGCTGTTCGGTGACGACGACGTCGAGCTGTGGGCGTACGGCAACAGCGGCGGCGACGACGAGATGCTCGCACTCGCGCACCACCCGGTGCGGGTTCGACGGGGCCGCGTCGGACATGCGGGAACGGGCCTGCGCGTAGAAGCTCCGGGCTAGAGCGGCCCGAGCCGCCCGGCGATGCCGACTGCTTCGCCGAGCACCCTGCCGAACCCGTCCCCGACACTGGGGGCGTCACCGAAGTTCGCGACGATGGCCGTCGGCCCGCAACATCAGGTAGCCCTTGCCGACGTCGAGGAAGCATCGCGACGTACGGCGCCGGTGACCTCGCCGCCGCAACCGAGCCCGCGGAACGGCGCCCGGCCGAACGAGAAGATGCCGCCGTCACGTGCAATCATCCAGTAGCCGTCGCCCTGCGGCCGCGCGGCCATCGACACCACCGGCTGGTTCAGGCGGATCGCACCGGTCGAGCCGAAGAACCGCGCATCACCGAAACTGAAGATCCCGCCGTCGCGCGCGTACAGCCAGTACCCGTGGCCGGTCTGCGTCGGCGTCATTCCGAGGACCGGCGCGTTCAGGCGCATCGCGCCCGTCGACCCGAAGAAACGGCGCGTCGCCGAAGGTGAAGATGCCGCCGTCACCGGCGACGAGCCAGTAGCCGCCGCCCGACGGGGTCGGCGCCATGCCGACGATCGGCGCCGCGAGCGCCGTTGCCGTGCATCCCGCCGTGAAACGCGGCGCTCGCCGAACGCGTAGACGCTGCCGTCGCCGCGAGAACAGCCAGTACCCGGTGCCCGACGGGTGCCCGGCGATGCCGACGATCGGACTCGTGAGCGGAACCCGGCCGATGGCGTTGACGCGGGTGCGCCGCCGAACGTCAGGACCTGACCGAGGCTCGAGGCGATCCAGTACCCGTCGCCGCGTGATCCTCGCCGACGACCTTGGCCGCGGATCGCCGGCAGCATCGGCTCGACCGTCTGACCGGGACAGTCGGTCGACGACGTGTCGCGGTGCCCACAGATGTTGAAGAGGTTCTCGGCGACCCCGTTCGCCGCCGAGATACGGAACCACGCCGAGTGGGTCGATACCCCACCGCGCGCACTTCCACGCAAGCAGCGTGATCAGCGCGTCGAGCATCGCGTGCGGACGGCGTCGATCGTGTCGTAGGTCGCCCATCAGCGCGATGCCGATCGGTGTTCGACGTTGTGGTAGATCGCGTGGGCGCCCTGGACGTTGCGACCATCGCTTCTCGCCGGTGTGCGACGCGCCCGCGGATAGTCCTCGCCCAGCGTCCCTCGTAGATGCGACCGTTCGGGTCGATGAGCCAGTTGTAGGCGATGTCGATGTACTCGCCGGACGTCTCGTTCGCGAAGATCCCGCGGCCAGACCCGGGTAGTCGGTGATGTCGTTCGGCGTCCCGGTGTGGTGCACGACGATCTTGGCAACCGGTCGAGTCGTAGATCTGGCCCGGTTTGCGAAGAGCCTCGTTGGCGCCCCACCGGCGCGCGTGACGATCGGCGGTACCGGCCAGTCGGAGATCGGCGCGAACAGCGGCTGGGCGTCGCCGATGCCGACCTGGCGCGAGCCGCCGGATCGCGCGACGTAGGGCGCGGCGACAGCCGCGGCGCCCGCGGCGACACCGAGTTGCAGCGCGGCACGGCGGGAACAGTCCGCACGAGCGACTTCGTCGTGGCTGTCGTCGTGCTGCACAGACCTCCCCCAGGCGCTCGACCAGGGTCATCGGCAACTCAGCCCGCTGTCGAAGGTACAGCGTACCGGCGCGATGTGTGGTAGCAACCGTCGGTGCCTCCGACGGCGCGTCCGGCCGTAGCGATCGACGTCACTCCACTCCTCGGCGCGCGGCTCGGGTATCGGGGCCGCCGTCGCGGAGATCTCGCCGCGTTGCGTGCGCTCGAGGCCCGCACCGAACCTCGTCCCGTACACCCTCAGCACACGCGCGCGCGACACCGGCGCGACGCGGTGCCACTCGATACGCAGTTCGTTCCGATCCCGGCACGCATCCTGCTTGCGATCCTGGGTGCGCGCCGAGACACCCCGGATCGATCGCTGGCTGCGCCCTGCTCAGGTCGTGCATGCAACGAACTACCTCGCGCCACCGAGCCGGCTCCCGACGATCGTCAGCGTCTACGACTGCTCGTTCGTCCGGTACCCCGAGCTGTGCACGCCCGAGGTCCGAGCGTTCGATCCGATCATCCGGCGAGCGGTCGCGCGCGGAGCAACGTTGCATACCGGGTCGGAGTTCGTGGCCGACGAGATCGAGGAGATCTACGGACACGGGACTGCGGGCGGCCGGCCGCCTCGTGGTCATACCGCTCGGCATCCCTGCGCTCGGCGACGGAATCCGAGATGCCACCGATCGTCGCCGGCGCCGTCGGCGACGCACCGTTCGTCGTCGCGATCGGCACGCTCGAGCCCCGCAAGAACTTCGCGCATCTCGTCGGTGCATTCGGAGCACTCGGCGCCCGGCACGCCGACCTCCGTCTCGTCATCGCCGGGCACGACGGTCCGGCGCGTCCCGAGATCGAGGCGGCAGTCAGCAAGGCTGGCGCCGGAATCACGAGAGCGGGTCGTGCTGGCGGGCCCGGTCTCCGACGCCGGGCGGCGCGCCCTCCTCGAACGGCCACGCTTGCTCGCGTATCCGTCGATCTACGAGGGCTTCGGCTTCCCGCTCCTGGAGGCAATGACGGTCGGAGTGCCGGTGGTCGCGGCTCGGGCCGGTTCGATCCCCGAGGTCGCGGGCGACGCGGCCGCTGCTCGTCGAGCCGACGAACGAGCAGGCCCTGGCCGACGAGATGGACCGCGTCATGACCGACGACGCCACCCGCGCCGAGCTGATCGCACGCGGGCGTGATCGCGTGCACTCGTTCTCGTGGGATCACACGGCACGTGCATTGGCGTCGTGCTACCGACGGATCGGCCGGATTCGCGGCACGTCGTGAAGGTCGCACGTCCATGCCGGCCAACTCCTGCAGCCGGTTCCCGGCGGGCATCGGTCGCTACGAGATCGCGCTGCTCGAACAGCTCCCCGACTTCGGCGTCGAGGCCGTCGCGTTCGCCGCGGGCGCCGCGGCCACGTGGGGTCGCTCGGCGTGTGCCCTGGATCGATCTCGGATGGCCGCGGCGGCAGCATCCGCTACGAGCTCTGGCACCGACTGCAGCGACCGCAGGTGCGCGTCGGCGCCGACGTGGTCCATGCGCCGAGCCTCGCCGTACCGCCGGTTCGCGGGTCGTCCGCTCGTGGTGACGGTGCACGACGTCGCGTTTCGCCGCTTGCCGGAAGCGACGACGACGCGCGGTGTGGGCTTCCACTCGCGCGGGCTCGCGCTCGCCCGGCGCCACGCCGCGCTCGTCGTCGTGCCGTCGCAGTTCACCGGTCGGGAGCTCGAGCGTGAAGGCTTCGGGCGCGACCGCATCGCCGTAGTGCCATTCGGCGTCGACGCGCCGGTCCCGCGCGATCCAGACGAGATCGACCGCGCGGTGGCTCGCGCCGACGTGCGACCGCCGTACATCCTCACCGTGGGCACCGTCGAACCGCGTAAGGACCTTGCCACCATCGTCGCGCCGTGGAGCGGGTCCGCCGGACGCACCCGGATCTGACCCTGGTCGTCGCCGGGCCGCGAGGTTGGGGTGAGGTACGAGGAATCGACCGATCGTTCGTGAAGGTCATCGGCGCGCAATCGTGGTCGGTACTCGACGCGCTCTACCGGCGGGCTGACGCGTTCTGCCTCGCGTCGCTCTACGAGGGCTTCGGACTGCCCGCGGTCGAGGCGATGGCGCGCGGCGTGCCCACGATCGCCACGAGCGGATCGGCGCTGGAAGAGGTCGTGGAGGGCGCCGGCGCGCTGTTCTATCCCGGCGACTCCGACGCGTGTGCCGCGCAGCTCGAGCACGTGCTCGATGACCCCGCGTTACGCGACCGGATGGCGCCGCGCCGGCGCCGAGCGCGCCTCCGGCCTCAACTGGAGCCGGGCGGCCGAAGGTCACGGTCAGGCCTACGCTCGCGCGCCTCAGCGTGGGTCTTCGTAGACTCCCTTCGTGCGCGTCCTGCTCGATGTCTCCGCTGTCCCCGCCCGCCCGGTGGGCGCGGGCGTGTACACGATCGCGATGGCGAGTGGTCTGTCGACTCGGCTCGAGGTCGATCTCCACCTGCTCACGCGCCGCGGTGACGCCGCACGGTGGGCCGACATCGCGCCGGGGTCGAGGTGCACGCGCTCGCGCCCGACAGTCGCCCGGCGCGCCTCGCGTGGGAGCAAACGGCGGGCCCGCGCGTCGCCCGACGTCTTCGCCCCGACGTGTGGCACGCACCCCACTACACGATGCCGTTGCGCTCCGGCACGCCGACCGTCGTGGCCATGCACGACCTGACCTTCTTCGACCATCCCGAATGGCACGAGCGTTCCAAGGTCCTCTATTTCCGCAAGATGATCGCCGCCGCCGCCCGTCGTGCCGATCTCATCGTCACCGGCAGCCACGACGCCGCTGCGGGCCTGCAGTCGCGGTTCCGGCCGCCGGGCGAGATCGTGGTGATCCACCACGGAGTCGATCACGCGCGGTTCGCGCCCGCCACCGACGGGCCCTCGTCGGCGGCTGCCGACTGGGACGCCTTGCGCCGCCACGGGATCCGCGCGCCCTACATCGCGTTCGCGAGCACGATCGAGCCGCGCAAGGACGTTCCCACGCTCGTGCGCGCGTTCGCGCGCGTCGCGGCGACCCATCCCGATCTGCAACTCGTCCTGGCCGGAGGCGACGGCTGGGGCGTTGCCGACGCGCGTGCCGCGATCACGGCGAGCGGCGTGGCGACCCGGATCCTGCGGCCCGGATACGTCGACGATCCGACACTCGCGGCGCTGTTCCGGCGCGCCGAGGCAATCGCGTACCCCTCGCTCGTCGAGGGATTCGGCATGCCCGCGCTCGAAGCCCTCGCCAGCGGGACACCGCTCGTCACCACCTCGGGGTCATCCCTCGAGGAGGTCGTCGGCGACGCGGGCCTGCTCGTTCCCCCGGCGGACGCCGACGCTTTGGCGCGGGCTCTCTCGACGGTGCTCGACGAGCCCGATGTCGCGAATCGGCTCCGGGCCGCGGGTCCGAATCGCGCGGCCCGATTCACGTGGGAGCGCTCGATCGAGGCTCATGTCGACGCGTACGAGCGGGCCATCCGCGATCGCACGCGCGGCGCGCCGGTACCCGGATGAGAGCGCTCGTCACCGGAGCTTCGGGCTTCGTCGGGCCGTACCTCCTCGCACACCTGCACGACTCGGGCGACGACGTCGTGGTTCCCGGCGACCCGGCTGGAAACTTCGACGTCACCGACCGCGACGCCGTGCACGACGTGTTCCGAACGGAACGTCCCGAGGTCGTCTACCACCTCGCGGCGTGGTCGGAGGTCGGCAGCTCCTGGCAGGACCCGACTACATGCCTGCGCGTCAACGTGGAGGGGACGGCCAACGTCCTGGACGCGAGCGCGCGCGGCCGGTGCGCGCCGCGTCCTCGTCGTCGGGAGCTCCGAGGAGTACGGCCGGGTCGAACCCGACGGGCCCCGCCTCCGCGAGGACGCTCCGTTGCGCCCGATAACGCCGTACGGGGCGAGCAAGGTCGCGGCGTCGTATTTGGCGCTACAAGCGTGGCTCGGCACGGGTCTCGAGACCGTCCGGGTGCGCGCCTTCTCCCACACGGGCGCGGGCCAGTCCGACCGGTTCGTCGTGCCGGCGCTCGCTCGCCGAATCGTCGCCGCGCGAACTCGAAGGTGCACGTTCGATCGCGATCGGGCGCGCGACCCGTGCGCGATCTCTCCGACGTGCGCGACATCGTCCGCGGGTACCGGCTCCTCGTCGAGCACGGCGAGCCCGGCGAGGTCTACAACGTCTGCAGTGGGACGGGCGTGTCGATCGGGGACATCGCCGACCGCCTGGTCGCGAGCGCGGGCGACGACCTCGACATCGTCGTCGACGACGCCCTCGTCCGCCCGGTCGAGGTGCCCTACCTTGTCGGCGATCCGGACAAGATCGTCGGCGCTACCGGGTGGTCGCCGAAGTTCTCACTCGACGAGACCCTCGACTGGGTGCTCGCCGACGCACGTCGGCGAGCTCAGGGCTCCTGACGGTCGAGCCAACCGAGCAGCGCGGCAATCGCCCGAGGGTCGTGCCGCAGGCGGTGCGGACCGTTCGCGACGATGCGCAGGTCGACGGTTCTCTCCGGCCGCGAGGGCGAGACGACGAGCATCATCGACGGACACGACGTCGTCGGCGCTGCCGTGCACGAGCAACCACGGTCGCGGTGAGATGCGCCGCGCCGCCGCGAGCGGGTCCAAGTTGGCGATCGCGCGGATCCACGCGGCGGGATCGGCCGGGAACTCGGGGGTACGCAGTACACCGGTGCGACGCGCGTACTCGAGGAACCAATCCGGGTCGTGTACCCAGGTGCGCAACGATGCGGGCGCGGCGAAGGTCGCGATGCCGCGCACGCGTTCGTCGTCGGCGGCGACCATGATGGCCAACGTGCCGCCCAGGCGGAAGCCCGCGATCCACACGCCTGTGATGTCGGTACGGGCGTGCAGCGCATCGACGGCGCGCGCGCACGTCGGCGAGCCAACCTTCGATCGAGAAATCACCTTCCGATGGTCCGGTACCGCGGAAAGTGAACGTGAGCCCGGCCCAACCCGACTCGCGCGCGATCCGGTCGCACAGGGATTGGTCGGTATTGCCGACCGCGGCCGCGCCGCCGGCGCCGCGGGGAAAGCCGGGAAGCACCAGGAGACCAGGGACCCGGGTGATACCCGCCGGACGCGCAAAGTGCGCACCCAGGCGCAATCCCTCCGAGACCAGCTCTTCCATCTGATGGTTATCCTGGCGCGCGTGACCGCCTCCGCCACGAACCAGGGCACTTCCGCTTCCGCAGTGCCCGCGCTGAAGGAGTGGGCCGCGATCGTCCACGCCCTGCTCGAGGGCGAGCAGATCGTGGACGTCCGCAAGGGCGGGCTGCGAGAGGACGGCCGCCATTTCGGTGTCGCGACCCGGCGCTGCTGGTTGTCGCCGACCGCCGAACACCAACAGCGAGACCTCCTGAAGCCCGCGTACGCCCACTGGGTCGACCTCGCCGACGCCTCGCCGGTCGGCGGGCCGATCTCGCTGCAGGGATGGGCCGACATCGTCGACGTCGCGACGATCAGCGAACCCGAGCACCTCGACGCCCTCGACTCGAAACTGGTCTGGGCCGCGCGACTACGTCGAGTCGCGGTTCACGTGGAAGCCGCGCGATCCGCTCTGGGTGCTCGTGCTCCGAGTCCACCGGCTCGCCGAGCCCGTCACCGTTGCCTGGGACGACGCGTACGGTGGTTGCACGTCGTGGGTCACCTACCGCGGGCGTTCCCGACGACCCGGCGGTGCTGGCGTCGCGAGCTCGCGCTCTCCGACGTCGCCTTCGACGCCAAGCACAAGGGTATTCGTGAGGCGCTGCCGCGCGGAGTGCTGGAAGCCCCCCGCCTGATCTCCGCGGCGCACCCGATAGTGCGAACGCCGCCCGCTAGTGGTCGCTTCCCCCGGCCCCCGCCGAACGGTACGGGCGATAGCCCCGGTTCCGGGCCTCCGCCGGCGTCTGGGGCGAGATGGCGATGAAGCACTCCGATGCGAGCACGGAGTCGACCGCTTCGGTCACCGAAGGATCCACACCGTAGAGATCGAGGTCGTAGACGACCTGGGTGCGCTTGTCGCCGAGGTAGCGGTAATGCTCGAACGCCAGAGGCCGACTCATGGGCGCGGAATCTAGCGGCGGCCGGACCCACGGCCGGAACGTGAACGGGGGGCACCGAAGCACCCCCCGTTCGTTCGACTGATTCGGACCCGTCGTGCCTTGGTACCGGTGGGACCATGGCCGGCAGCGACGACGGCGGTGCAGCGGTGTGGATTCCGCAGGGTGGTCCAGTCGAGAACTGACGGCCTAGCGGCCGTGCACCTCCGAAGTCCCAGATCTATCGTGCATCTGCTGGACCACCTCCTCTCTCCGGTGACGCCTTTTTTACCAGATCGCGTCGGGACGCGGAACACTTTTGCGGCCTGGTTCACACAAGGAAACAATCGGCGCCGCGGCGCAGGGCGCTACGGCGCCGTCGGAACGCGGCCCGTCAGACCGGCGGGGAAGGTCGTCGCCGGGCGGCGCGGGCGGCCCGACCGCGCCGATCGCGCGCAGGTAGGCCAGCTGTGTCTCCACGACCGCGTGCACCTGCTCCGGCAGGTACGCCTCACCCGTCACCCTCGCTCGCTCGATGATGTAGTCGACCGTCTCCGCGCCGCCGACGACGACATCACCGGGCGGGTGCGACGACGAGCCATTGCCGGTCACACCCCGGCGCTGGAAGTACTCGAGCTGGAAGTCGAGGATGCGGCGCACATCGGCGGGGGTGAGCGTGGCCGCGACATCGTCGGGCACGTGTTCGACGACCCACTCGTACGCTTCTTCGGGGTCGAACACCGGAGGCGGCGGTTCAGCCGCCAGGCGGCCCGCCTCCCGCACGACGAACCAGGCCGCGATCGCGCACGCGATACCGATCACCACCAACGCGGTCACGAGTGCCACGAGGCAAGCTCTTAGGTCACCCGGTACACGACAGGCAACTCGGACGGGCGCGGGACAGGCACGAAGCGAGGCACCGGACGCGCCTTTCTGTGCCCGACGGACTACTTCACGGCTGTCGGGATCTCGTAGAGCCAGAACTCGAAGGGTCTCGCCCGGTGCCGCCCCGGCGCCTGATCGAACACCCGCTCGGGCTCGTCCTCGTCGGCAATGAGGAAATGCCCCACCAGCACGGCCGCGGGCACACGACTCGTGACGATGCGAGTGGCCGGAGCCGCGACGAGGAGCCGCCGGCCACTCGCGTGCCACTGGAGGGCGAGTTGGTGCAGGTCGACCGCGTCGGACGCCGAGTCGGAGGTTCCCACGGGCATGCCACAGAAGGCGCGCAGGACGTCGGGGAGTTCGATATCGAGCGTGTTACCGCTGTACACGAGCACCGCCGCGTCACCGGCTTCGGCGCAGACCCGGTGTATCGCCGCTTCCGCGCCCCGTTGCATGCGAGCGGTCGCGAACGGTATCGCGACCCGCACCGTCCCGACGACGACGACGACCCCGGCCGCGGCCGTGAGCAGTCGGCCCAGCGTGCGGGTCGAGTTGCGTCGCGCCCGTTCCGCCGCCCGAACGGCCGTCACGAACGCAACGATGACCGCGACCGCGATGCCGGGAATGACGACGGGCAGGTACCGCCGCATGGCCCACGGTTGATCGGGGGTGATGCTCGGACGCGCCAGATACAGCACGGTGACGGGAATCGCGACGAGGAACAGCAAACTGGCGGCTCGCCCGCCTCGCCTCGCCCGGACCGCCAGAATCACGAACCCGACAAAGGCCGCGCCGATCCCGACAACACCGAAGTACGCCGAGAACCAGTGGACCGATCTGCTGAAGTGCCAATCGAACATCGCGTTGCGCACGGCCGGGCTCGCGCTCTGCCCGGGCGCGACGACCGGGAAGTCGCGAGCGGGGTCGGGCCGCCACAGGTAGGACCACACGAACACGGCCGTACCCGCCACGACCGCGGCCACGAAGAGATCGGACCGCGAGGCGATGCGGCGCCCGAGCCCCGGACGGACGCGATGCACGACGACCGCGCCGCCGACGGCGACGCCGGACAAGAAGAATGCGACGAGGAGCTCGCGATACTGCGCGTCGAGCGACGTGACATAGCGCGTCGCAACATGGTGGGTCGTCACGATCGAGACGACGGTCGCGACGAAGAGCGCCCCGGCGAAGGTCGCGACCGTTTGCCGGGCCCGCATGGGCACCGGGTCGGAATCGCACCGTGCCCATTCCACGCCGAGAAACATGAACGCGCCGGCGAATATCGCGAGCGCGTCG
Source organism: uncultured Actinomycetes bacterium (assembly GCA_963784845.1). GTDB lineage: Bacteria > Actinomycetota > Acidimicrobiia > IMCC26256 > PALSA-610 > PALSA-610. The sequence goes on from CAWASN010000008.1 coordinate 124,056, forward strand.
ACACGGGCAAGGGCCGCGGACGCGACGACACAACCTGCGATCAGTGCCGCGCGCCGACTCGCGCAGGCACGCGCTTCGAGAAACATCCAGAGGCCACCGAAGACCAGCACCTGTACCACCAGCTCGGAGTAGGCGTCGCGAGCGAACCAGAGCTGCAACGGGACGACGGCGAGCAACGCCGGAACGAACAGCGCGACCCGGGTACCGACAACATGTGACGCGAAGGCGTAGATCGCGAGCAGTCCTAGTGCCCCGAGCACCGGACCGACGAGGAGTAATCCGGTATCGCCACCGACCGACCAGCCCAGCGCGAGCAACACCGGGAGCATCGGGAAGAAATCCGGACGGTACCGGGCGTTCGGGTTGCCGAACACCGGGTCCTTGAATGGACCAACAGCGATCTTCGGCCGCAGTCGGTGGGTGCGGGCGATGGTGCGACCGGTGGTGATGTAGACCGCGGGATCCCGATCGCGCAACAGGTGCTCGGAATGCAACGCCGCCGCGAAAGCGAAGAACGCCAAGCACAGCGCGACCGCGACGAGTGGCGCGACGTGGTCGACCTGACGTCGCGGTCCGAGCCCGCGCGTCGTCACCACGCCGGCCGCGATGCCGGCGAACGTCGCGATACCTCCGACGACCGCGGCCTGGTAGCAGCCCGCGACAAGGAGTGCGATCCCGGCGATGCCCGCGGCCGCGCACCACACGACCGCGGCGCAGAGAACCGCGAGAAACCATGACGGCAGCCGCGAACGATTCTCGCGCGTCGAGTCGGTGGGCGACTGCGACTCCGGTTCGGACACGGTGACTATTGGACCGCGTCGTCAGCGCGTCCCGGAGCGATACCGGTGCACCATCCGGAACGTCGCGCTATCCGATCGGGACCGGCGCCACAGCCAGGGAGAAGGTCTGTGTCACATACGCATCGGGCCGATGAGTCAAGGATTGTTCGAGAAACCTGGTATTCACCGCCGTCCGGGTGGGAGTCACCGCGGCGCCCGGAAGGACCCCTTTGATCGCGAGCGGAGCCTTCGCCACGACGTAGAGGCGTTTCCCCTGCACGTTCCACTCTCGGGCCAAACGCTCGAGATCGGCTCCGTGGGCCGCTCCGCGGGTCACGCCCACCTCGGCGCCACACCAACTCCTCAACCCTTGCGGGATCCAGTCGTCGTACAGATCGAACTTGTCCTGTTCGAGCACGACGATCGCCGCGTGCGGACCGACATCGCGGCACACGTCCTTGTACACGTCGAGGAACCCGCGTTGCTCGCTCATCGAACGCACGCCGACCAGGGTGTACAGCGGGTACGCAACCGCGACGATCGCGAACACGACCGCGCCGGCTGCGAGGGCAGGGCCCAGGCGTCGGCGGGGCCGCAGCCCGGAACAGGCCGAGGCCAAGCCGAGGGCGAGCAGGATCAGCAGCGGGAACACGCTCACGAGGAAGCGTCGATCGACCCACACCTGATCCGGCACCGCGTTGGCCTTGTAGAGATACAGCAACGAACCCGGCGCCAGCACCGCCAGCGCACCCATCGTCCAACTCATCCGGCCCCGCAGCAACGCGCGGGCGAGCACTCCCGCGGCGACGATCGCGACGACAACGGTCACGGGTCCGAGGTACCACGACATCCACGCGAGCGAACGCTCGAAATAGGTCCGGGTCGGGTCGACCGCCACGTGCTCGGCTGCCTGCAAGCCCCCGACGAGACCAATGGCGTTGCCGTGCAGGTGTTCGATGCGGGGACGCACGATCCACGCAAAGAACCCGGCCACGATGACCAGCACCCCGACGGACGTCGACACCGGCGACGACGACAACCGCGCCGCGACCCCTGGGATCCGCGGCCATGCGGCAACGAAGACCACGCACGCGACTGCAGACGCGAGGGCCGCCAACTCGAGCAGGCGAACGTCGTGGGAGAGATCGGAGTAGTAGAGGCCGGCGTGGCGGGTCAGGTCGATCAGGCCGATTGCCATTCCCGGCACGATCCCGATCACGAACGCGACCATCGGCGCGCGCGCCGACCGTCGTTCCCGAGGGTCGTTCGCGCGCAGCCAGACGACCGACAAGATGATCGGAACCCCGATGAGGAACACGATCGCGTCGATCCGCGTCGACTCGAGCGCGCCCAGGAACAGGCCGGCCGTGAATGCAGTCCTCCAGTTCGTCAACAACCCCGGTCTGACCAGGAGCCAGAGCGCGCTGAACAACAGGATCTGTGACGGGATCTCGGAGTACGAGTCGCGCGAGAACGAGACCTGGGGAATGAGGAATGCCAAGGCGAGCATCGCCGAGAGCGCGAAGAGCGGTCGGCGGAACAGTCGCCACGCCAGCACGAAGAACACCAGGAGGGCGACGCCACCCAAGACCTCGGGCGCGTGGAACAAGCCGGCATCACCGCTGATCGCAAATGCCTCGGCCAACACCACCGGCAGCAGGTGGGCGAACTGGAACTGCAAGGTCCCGTTCGGCATCCGGTAGACGGCGAAGGAATCGAAACCTACGGTCGGTGCCTGCGCGAACGGACCGACGCCGCGGATGGACGGTGAGGGATCCATCGCGCGCGATCCAGCGGGCGGTGTTGGCGTAGGAGCCGCCGTCACGGTTGATGAGGACATGCTGGGACGCGTGGGTGGCGTTCCAGGCCGTGATCGCGAGGACGGCGGCGACACCGACCGCGGCATATACGTGGGCCGACCGCGGGGTCGGGGTATCCCACTCGAACGCGGGCTTGGCCAGCACCAGCACGCCGATCCACACGAGCGCGCCGAGAGGGAAAGCGAGCGCGGGTCGGTACCAACCGTTGATCGCGAGCACGAGACCGACCAGTCCGAAGCTGAGCACACCGCCGGCCGCGGCGAGGGCGACGAATTGCAGCCAACCCGGCGGCCCGCCACCGAGGAATCCCCCGTCGGATCCAGGTGCGTCCTCTGAGGTACCTGTGAACACCGAGGTCGAGCACCTCAAGCAGGGAGCGGACCGCATCCAGGTTGGTTTGGACACGTCGGACTACGTGACGCAGGTTATCGCCGCCGATCGGCGGATCCGCGGAAGGTCACGCGATGTCGTTCGCCGACCTCGCCGTGCTCGAGATTCCTTCGAGCAAGAGCTCGTAGCGGTCGAGCACCGTGTCCCAGGTGTACTCGCGCTCGACGTATGCCTTGCCGGCGGCGCCCATCGCGTCGGCGAGCACCGGATCGGCGACAAGGAGCTCGAGCGCGCACTCGAATTCCGCGAAGCCGTCGTAGGGAATGGCCGCGTTGCTCCGGACGGCGTGACCACGGAGGACCTCGCACTTTCCTTCGACCAGCGCGGGACGTCCGAACGCGAACGCCTCGGTGAGGATCATCGAAAAGCTCTCGAAGAACGACGGTTGAGCGAGGGCGAGCGCGCCCGCGAGCGCGTCGTCGCGCGTCTGATAGTCGACGAAGCCGGTGACGATGATGTCTTCGCGATCGGGGATCTCGAGCAGGTCGTCGCCTATCAACACGAGCGCGAGGTCGCCGCCCGGATGGCGGCGCTGGTAGGCGATGAAGAAGTCGACGAGTGCGAGTGCTCCCTTGCCTTCGTCGATGCGACCCACGTACAGCAGATACGGCCTCGTACCGAGCGCGAAGGTGGCGCGGAAACGATCGGGATCGGCCTCGCCGACCTCGACCCCGATGCCAACGACGGCGCCGGGGGGATCGACGTGGAACCGCCGGCGGATCAGCTCCACCTCCTCCGGCGCCGAGAGGGCGAACGCGTCGGGCGCTCGGAACTCCGAATCGAACAACGAAAGGGAGAGCGTCGGCTCGTCGTGGACCGTCGGATGCAAGACGAGTGGGACCCGTCCCCGCAGCGTCGTCGAGCGCGGCCCACGTCGACCAATAGAGATAGGTGAAACAGATCACGCAGTCGAAGCGTCTCGCGTTGTGCTCGAGCCAATCGACCAGATCGGGCGACCACGGGCCCTGCTCTCGCATCCACTCCCGCTGCGCGAACAGGGGGCGTTCCCCGCGCCCCTGCGTCATGCGCCGGTTCAGCTCGCCGAAGAGGTCGTTGTCGCGCGGCGCCGCGACCCGGAACCGGTGCAAGGTCACTCCGCCGAGACGCGATCGCCCGGGCTCGTACTCGTCGGCCCAGTCGATGTACGACTTGGCGCACGTCGTGGCGACCTCGACGTGGTGACCCCGCGCGGCCATCCGTTCGGCCATCTCCCGGCAGTGCTGCTCGGCGCCACCGGCAATCGTCTCGCCGTAGCGCTGCACGACGTACAGCAGCCGCATCACACGACCTCGAGCAGGGTCTCGACGACGGCGACGCCCGGGGGGCACCGTTCGAGATCGGCGACACGTCGACGCCCGTTCGTGACCAGCATCTCGCGCGTGGGCCGGTCGGCGAGCAACGCGGTGGCTGCTTCGGCGAAGAACGTCGGGCCTTCGTCGGGGGGCAACACGAGCGCGGCGTCACCGACCGTCTCGGGTATCGCCGCGCAACCGCGAGCGATGATGGGTTTGTCGAAGGTCATGGCCTCGAGGAGCGGGATGCAGAATCCCTCGTGTTCGCTCGCGGTGACGACGGCGTCGGCCGAGCGGAACATCGCTGCCAGCTCGGGCTCGTCGACCGCGCCCACCACGTGGACGCCGACGAGATTCAGCTCGAGCACCTGCTCCCTGATCGCACGCCGGTAGCGCTCGAGCCGTTGATGACCGACGAGCATCAGGAATCCCCGCATCCCGAGGTAGGTGTCGGCAATGTGCATCATCTGCACGAGGAAGTCGGGACGCTTGTGCGGCATGAGTTGGCCGACCGGCGAGCAGGATCGGTCCGTCGAACGTTGCGAGGTGCCGCATGCGTCGACTCCCGCGGCTCCACGTTCGCGAGCCGACGGAGGTCGACGACCGGCGGGCACGACCCGCACGTCGTGGTACCCGATTGCCTCCAACTCGCGCGCGTTGTATTCGGAATCGGCGATCGCGCACACCACGCGCGAGCGCAGACGTTCCGACCTCGTGACGACCGAGTTCGAGCAGGTCGGCGAAGTCGGGATCGTACGGTTCGAAGTACCGGCCGGGCGTGACGTTGTGGTACACGAGCACGAGCGGCTCAGGTCGCGACGATCAGGAAATCGTGCACGGCCGGCTGACCGATCGACGCATGGAAGATCAAGACGTTGCGGCTGTGACGCGGCGCTGGTACGAGGCGAGAGGAGCACGTCGCCGATGAGCTCCGGCGCGACGTGGTAGCGCGTAGATCTCCGACGGCCCGACCGCGACGTAGGAGGCGCCGCGTGCCGAGCGCGAGGTTGGTGATCGCGTCGCCCGACGACGCCGAGACGAGCACTTGATGGATGCCGGCTTGCGCCGACCCGGCCGACACTCCGGATGCTTCGAGGTTCATCACGGCTCATCGCGGCATCATCGCGGCTTCATCGGGTCGCGACGATGGCGTAGTCCTGCGGTCCGAACAGCAACGAGTTGATGCGCTCGAAGTTCGCGTTCAGGCGCTTGGACACCTCGTCGTCGCCGGGCATCGGCTCGAGGGTCTCGTCGGCCGGTACCGGCGACCGATCGACGCGCTCGACCTTGGCGAAACCGGCCTCGGCGAACAGGAATCCGAGATAGTTCGGGTGCACCGGCCGGACGTGGTCGGGATCGACCCACAAGCGCGTGCGCGTAGGTGTACAGCGACGTCGGGATTCACCGTCTCGACGACGACCCGCCCGCCCGGGCGGACCTTCGCAGCCGTCAGAGCCCACGACGTCGATGACGTGCTGGGGTGAGAGATGCTCGATGACCTGGATCATGACCAGCCCGCCGAGACTCGCGTCGTCGAGGTCGGCAAGGTATTCCACCGCGCCGCCCGGCGTCGGCCTCGAGCCCACGAGCGCGCGCCCTGTCGACGAGCGTGGGATCGACCTCGATACCGCGTGCGTCGACGCCGAGCTCGCGCAACAACTCGAGGAACTCGCCTCGCCCGAATCCGATGTCGAGCACGGGCGCGCAACCCACGAATCGGGCCGCGAGGTCGCGGTAGCGGTCGGTGATGTCGTCGGCGTCGCCGCGGAAGTGCGCATTGAACGCGTCGGCGGCGTACCACGCTTCGATCCCGGCTCCGGGCACGCGGGCCGCGACCTCGGAGACCCGCGCCAACAACATCTGCAGCCGGGCCTGCTCCTCGGCGAGCTGGAGCTGGAGGTCGTCGAGCTGTTGGAGAACGTTCGTGTCGTACGCGTCGGCGAGCATGTTCGTCGCCCGCGCCATCAATGCGATCGTGCGAACTACTCGGTGCGACTGATCCTGAGTCTGCTCGAGCACGCCCTGGATCTGGCGGCTCACGCCCTTGGCCACGACCCGGTGCACTTTCGACCCGCCCGGAATCCGGCTCGCCAGGCTGATCGCGTCACGCCGGTACTCGAAACGCCCGAGGTCTCGACGGCCTCGTCGAGCTCGGCCAGGACGAACGCGGGCGTAGGCGGGACGATCGCCCATGAGACGCTCGAAGTGCCGGTCGAGGTCGGCCTCGAGACCCGGCGGGTACTCCCCGGAGCTGCGGCGCTGCTCCACCCTCTCGCGCAGCGTGCGGAGCAGCTGCTCGAGATCAGGGGTGTTCTCGTCGGTCGAGGGTGCAGGCTGCTCGTCGGCCACGCGCCGAATGTACCTTGGCGAGTTCCCCGGAACCGGATGCTCGTCCGCATCCGGCTTGGTCACGGCCGAATCGCGAAATCGGCTCCGTAGCTGAAGCCGCCGAGTGTGGGTGCCGACGCGCCGGCCTGGCCGTCACCGAATCCGAAGACCCGACCGGTCGACGCGAGCACGAAGTAGCCGCGGCTCGTGAGCGATGGACGGATCTGCACGCCCGGCACCGGCTGGCACAGCCCGATACCCGGCACGCTGCCGTAGAACGGCACGCCGAAGCTGAAGATGCCGCCGTCACCCGCGATGAGCCAGTACCCCCGCCCGGTCGGCGCGGCCGCCATCGAGAGCACCGGCGAGTTGAGGCGCAGGTTGCCGGTCGATCCGTGGAAGTGCGCGTCACCGAAACTGAACACGCCGCCGTCGGACGCCAGCAACCAGTAGCCCCGGCCCGTGCTGGTCGCGGCGATGGAGATGATCGGCTGGTTCAAGCGCCGCCCGCCCATCGAGCCGTAGAACCGGGCGTCACCGAAACTGAACACGCCGCCGTCGGACGCCAGCAACCAGTAGCCCCGTCCCGACACGGTCGGCGCGAGAGCGATGATCGGTTGGTTGAGATGCCGGCCCGCCATCGAACCGAACGAGCGCGCGTCGCCGAACGGGAAGATGTCCCCGCTGTTGTCGAGGACGTAATAGCCGTGCCCCGAGTGCGTCGCCGCCATCGCAACGGCGGTACCTCGGATCTTTCCCACCGCACTCCCGTAGAACGGCGCGCCCTTCAACGCGTAGATCGCGCCGTCCGCACCGAGGACCCAGTACCCGTGTGACGAATTCGCCACGGGATGGGCCACGGGATTCTGTCCGGCTCGGCACTGACCCGCGGGCAGCAGGTGGAGGGCGACCGGGCCCGCGTGATGGAGCGCGTCGCGGCGGAACATCGGCCACGAGGGAGTCACCCGTGGTGCGGGCATCGTGTACGCGCTGCAGGGTGCTGGTCTTGTTGGGTGTGTTGAATCCCGCGAGGATCAGCCGCCAACCGGCGCGCCCGAAGTTGCCGACCGCGGGAGATGCGTCGAACGAGGAGTAGGTGTCGAGCGTCGTCATGATCGATCCGTTCGCACCGTTCAGCACGAACACACCGAAGTTGTTGCCCACGACCACGTCGGGTTGCCCGTCGCCGTTCATGTCGGCGATGATCGGCGATGCGGCCGGGCCGCCCGCCTGTTTGGGGGTGAAGGCCCACAGCCGGGTCGCCCACCTGACGCTCCCGTTCGCGTTGAACGCGCGCACGTAGCCGTCGGCGCTCGACGCGACGACCTCGGGGATCCCGTTGCCGTTGAGATCACCCAGCGCCGGCGCCGACGCCGTCGAGCCCGAGGTGGAGACGGGCCAACCGTGCAGACCCGAACCGTCGTCGAGATGCCAGGCGAACACCTTGCGACCGTCGCTGCGGTTGTAGTAGTTGCCACCCCCGACGATGACCTCGGGACGACCGTCTCCGTCGATGTCACCAACGGCCGGACTCGACCACATCGTGTCGTTGAGTTGGTGCTTCCAGATCTCGCGACAGTGCGAGCACGAGACCGTGCTCGACCCCGTGTACTCGATGGCGCGGAACTCACCGCCCGACCAGTTGATCGAGCCGCCCGCGGTCTGGTCACCACCGATCAGGATGTCGAGACGACCGTCACCGTTGATGTCGTAGAGCGCCGGCGACGACCAGACGGTGTCCTCGACGTTGTCGCTCATGATCTGGTGGCAGTTGCGGTCTATGGCGTGGATGTGGAGATCGAAACCGCCGAACACGACATCGGGGAACCCGTCGCCGTTGATGTCGCCGATCGCCGGCGACGAGTACACACCGTCGCTGTAGCCGTCGGGATGCGGACTGTTCGTCCAGATGTTGAAGTAGTCGGCGGTGCGGTACGTGCAGTGCAACGATCCGTTCGCGTTGTAGATCTTCACGCCGCCCTGCTGATTCGGCACGAACGTCGAGCCGAGGCCGACGACGATTTCCTTTCGGCCGTCGTTGAACAGGTCGCCGACGGCCGGCGTGCTGTCGATGGCGGTCCCCGTTTGCTGCGGCCAACCCGAGATGTCTCGGCCACTGGCTGCGTCGATCACATGGAGGAGGCCGTTCTCGTGACCGATCACGATGTCGTTGACGCCGTCACCGTTCACGTCCGCGACCGTCGGTGACGAGCTTCGATCCCAGCCGCTCGTGGCGCTGGTCCACGAAGGGGTGCTCGACACGGCCGCCGCTCCCGCGGGTTGCGCGGCAGCGACGGCGGCGGGCCCGAGGAGCGCCGTGATCAGGAACACGAAGAGCGAGCGGGAGCGCAAGGGAACAAGCCTCGATTCGACAGCAGTGTCCCTGAGATATCGGCAAGGCTGACGACCCGCTTGAAGCAGCGCCGTCCAGAGCGTCGGATCGACCTCGTCACCGCCGAGCGCCGGACCCGGCGTCCCCCGGCCCCAAGAGCGTCGCGATAGGCCGGTGTGCAGTCGCAGACCGGCGTGGCCGGGCGCGCGGAATCGACTGCGACGGGCGATACTGTCCGGCATTCGGAGGGACCGCCTTGACCGACGATCACGTCGACATCCACAAGCTTGCCGCCGAGATCGAAGCGGAGGTCCGCGCCCGCCGGGCCGCGGGCGAGTACCCGCCCGGGTTCGAGCGCGAGTTGGACCAGATGTTCGATCGGTTCGCGCCGCCCGAGGTCAGCAACGACTTCGACGCCGCGCTCGAGCGGGCCGAAGACCTCGTGATCGTCGATC